>CAWACB010000009.1:0-387598 GCA_963780475.1 uncultured Solirubrobacterales bacterium | reverse complement strand
CAGGTAGAGGGAGGGCACGACGAAGAGGTTGAGCACCGTCGAGGTCACCAGACCGCCGAGGATCGCCACGGCCATCGGGTGTTCGATCTCGTGACCGGGGACGGCGCCGGCGATCACGAGCGGAACGACGCCCAGCCCCGCGGCGAGCGAGGTCATCAGGATCGGCGAGAGCCGCTCCTTCGCGCCGCGCAGGACCAGCGCCGGGCCGAAGCTCTCGCCTTCGTCCCGTTCGAGGTGCTGGAAGCGGCTGATCATCAGGATGCCGTTGCGGGCGGCGATGCCCAGCACCGTGAAGAAGCCCACCAGCGAGCCGAGCGAGACCAGGCGATCGCCGAGCCCGGTCGCCGGACGCCGCCCACCAGCGCGAACGGCAGGCGTGAGCCCGACCAGCGCCGTGAGCCGCCAGTTGCCGAACGCCGTGTGCAGGATCAGCAGGATCGCGACGAGCGCGCCGAAGGAAGTGATCAGCAGGCGCTGCTGGGCGGCCTGGCGCTCCTGGTACTCGCCGAGCACCTCCGCGTGGTAGCCGGCGGGAAGTCGAGCTTCTTGAGGCGGGCCTCCACTGCGCGCGCGACGTCCCCGAGGTCGTCCGGGCCGCGTCCGCCGAGATGTGGATGCGACGCGAGCTGTTCTCCCGCAGCACCACGTTCTCGGCCGGCCGCATCGTCACCTTCGCGAGCTCGCCCACCGGGACGCGTGCGCCGTCCGGCCCGTCGAGCAGGAGCTCGCGGACGCTCTCGATGCTGTTGCGGCTCTTCGGGACGCCCCATACGTGCACCTCGAAGTTCTTCCCGTCGCGCCAGATGTCGCCCGCCTCCTCGCTCGCGATGAAGGTCGAGGCCGCCCGGCGCACATCGCCGGGCTTGATGCCGTACCGCGATGCGGCGGCGAGATCCACCTCGACCTGGATCTGCGGGATCTCGGTCTGGAGGTCGACGTGCACCTTCTGGATGCCGTCGATGTCGGCGATCGTCTTCTTCACTTCCTCGGCCTTGTCCCGCAGGACGGTCAGGTCGTCGCCGCTGATGCGCACGACGATCGCGTGGCCCGAGCCGGTCAGTACTTCCTTGGTCCGCTCCTTGAGGTAGGTCTGGACGTCGCGCTGGAGTCCCGGATACCCCTCGACGACCTCCTCGACGGCCGCGAGCGTCTTGTCGTAGTCGGCCGACCGGTCGATGCTGATCCAGTTCTCGGCGAAGTTCATGCCGTACGGCTCATCCGCAGCGTGCCCTGCCCGATGTGGGCGCCGAAATTCCGCACCCCCGGGATCGCGCGCAGCTCCTTGCTCGCCGCGCCCGACGATCCGCAGCATCTCCTCGTGCGAGGTGCCCGGCCGCGCCACCCAGTGCATCAGGAAGTCGCGCTCCTTGAACTTCGGAAACAGTCCCTGACCGAGCAGCGGCCAGACCATGAGGCCGGTGACGACCACGACGCCGACGGTGGCGTACGCGGCGGCCGGACGTTCCACGATCTTCTCGAGCGCCGCGACGTAGCGGGCCTGCAGCCATCTTGCGATCGGGGATTCGCGCCGCTCGATCGGCGTCCTCGACACCACGACGAGCGCGAGGGCGGGCGTGACCGTCAGCGCGACGACCATCGAAGCGAGGATCGCCATCGCATACGCGTACCCCAGCGGCCGGAAGAACGAGCCGGCCAGCCCCTCGAGGAGGAAGATCGGCACGGCGGTCGCCAGGATGATCAGCGTGGCGTGCACGATCGGCGCGCGCACCTCGAGCGAGGCCGCGACGACGATCGCGGCGCTCGACTGCGTGCTGCCTTCCAGGCGGCGCTGGCGGATGCGCCGCACGATGTTCTCGACGTCGATGATCGCGTCGTCGACGATCACCCCGAGCGCGATCACCAGGCCCGCCAGCACCATGGTGTTGATCGATTCCCCGGTCAGCTTCAGCACCAGGCCCGCCGCGACGAGCGAAAGCGGGATCGACAGGACGCTGATCAGCGCCACGCGCCACTCGTAAAGGAACAACACCAGCACCACGACGATCAGCACGAAGCCGAGGATCATGGCGTGGCTCAGGTTGTCGAGCGCGTCCTCGATGAAGGTCGCCGGCCGGAAGATCGTGGTGTCGATCTCGATTCCCGGCAGCCCGGGCTTCATCTGCTCGAGCGCCGCCTCGACCCCACGGGTGATCTCGAGGGTGTTGCCCCACGGCAGCTTCTCCACGATCATCATCAGGCCGACGCCGTCGTTGATGATCGCGTCGCCGTTCATGTGCGGCTGGGTGTCGCGCACGATCGTCGCGACATCGCCGAGGAAGACCGGCGGGCTGCCGTCGGGCATGTCGAGCGGCATCTTCGCCAGGTCCTCGGGCGACAGGTTCGGCAGGATGTGCCGGATCATCAGGCGCTGATTGGGCGTGTCGATGAAGCCGCCGGTGCCGATCTCGTGGCCGCTCGAGAACTTGAGCATGCCGACGTCGAGCGCGTCGGCGCTCGCCTCCATGACGCTGATCAGCGAGGCGTTGTGTTTCTTCATGCGCTCGGGGTCGGCCTGCACCTGCAGGACGTTCCACCGGTCGCCCCAGATCGCGACGTTCGCGACGCCGGGCACCCGCATCAGACGGGGCCGCACGGTCCAGTAGGCGGTGAGCGCGGTGTCGATGAGGGTCTGGGTCGACTTGTCCTTGGTCGACATCCCGATCTTCATCACCCGGCTGGTCGAGGACAGCGGCTGGATCATGAACGGCGAGGTGGCCCATACCGGGAGCTCGGTGGTCACCGCCCGCACGCGCTCTTGCACCAGCAGCCGCGCATTCATGAGGTTGGTCCCGGGCTTGAAGATGAGGACCACGTCCGACAGGTCGGACACCGACCGGGAGCGCATGATGTCGAGCCCCTCGATGCCGTTCAGGGCCTCCTCCATCGGCACGGTGACCAGCGCCTCGACGTCGGCCGCGGACATGCCGAGGCAGAGGACCTGGATCTCCACGCGCGGCGGCGCGAACTCGGGATAGACGTCGACCGGCATGCCGCGGAACTGCGTCACGCCGAACACGATCAACAGCGCCGCCCCGAGAATCACGAGGTTGCGCAACTTCAGGCTCTGCTCGACGATCCAACGCATCATGGTCGCAGTCTCCGCGCAGTGGTTGAACGAGTGCCGGCCTTCACTGCGCGGCGGGTTGTGGCGTCTGGTGGACCGCTGCGTCCGACGCGGCGGGTCGGGGCCGAGCGAACTTCAGATACAGCCCCGGCACGACGAACAGGTTGAGCGCCGCGCCCGCGGCGAGACCGCCGAGGACAACCGCGGCCATGGGCGCGACGATTTCCAGGCCCGCTACGACACCGTAGGCGAGCAGCGGGACCAGCGTCAGCGCAGCGGCCACGGTGCCCAGCACGATCGCCCCGAACCGCTCGCGCGAGCCGTGGAGGACGAGGTCCGGTCCAAGGGCCTCCCCCTCGTGCTCGAGCCGCTGGTAGCGGGTGATCAGCAGGATGCCGCCACGCGCCGCGACCGCGAGCACCGCGAGCGCGCCGAGGAGAGACAGGACCGAAGTGGCGCCCGGCAGCAGCGCGGCGGCGAGGACGGCGCCGGCAAGCGGGACGGACAAGAGGACGAAGTACATGAACGCGAGCCGCCAACTCGAGAAGGAGGCCTGCAGCAGGAAGAGCACCGCGAGCGCGGCGGCGATCGCGTAGCCGAGCAGGCTGCGCTGCGCCCCCTGCCGCTCCGCGGATTCGCCGAGCACCTCGACGTGGTGCTCGGACGGGAAGCTGATCTGCTTGAGGCGACCCTCGATGTCGCTCGACACGGCGGCGATCGAACGCCCCCTCACCGCCGAGACGACGTCGATGTACCGTGAAACGGCGTCGTGCTTGATGACGGAGGGGTTCGGCCTGACCCGCACGTCGGCGACGTCGCCGAGCCGCACCTGGTCGTCCTCCGGGGTGTCGATGAGGACATCCTTGATATTCGCCAGGCTTTCCCGCTTGTCGGCCTCGGCCCACACCACCACGTCGAAGATCTTCTGCTCTTCGAACAGGTTTCCGGCGGTGATGCCGGACAGCAGCGTCGCCGCGCCGCGCCGGACGTCGCCCGGCTTGATGCCCCGGGAGGCGGCCTTGGGGATGAACACCTCGACCTCGACGGTCGGCTCGACGGCCGGCAGCCTGATCTGCGGACCGACCACGCCGGCGACATCCGCAATGGTCTTCGCCACCGTTTCGGCCTTCGCTGCAAGCACCTCGTAGTTCCGGCCGTACACGCGTACCACCAGGTCGTCGACGGTGTCTGCGGTCACCTCCCGGAGGCGCTGGTTCGCATACGCGCTGACCTCGCCCCGCAGACCGGGATACCCCTGGATCGCCGCGTCGATCGCGGCGACCGTCGCGGCGTAGTCGGCGGCGTCGTCGATGCTGACCCAGAGGTCGGCGGTATCGACGCCGGTCACGACGTCGGAGTTCGACGCCCGCCCGATATGTGCGCCGACGTTGCGGACACCGGGGATGCCCCGCAGCTCCTTGCCGGCTGCCGCGGCGATCTTCGTCATGGCGGGGAGGGACGTCCCGGGCGCGCCCTTCAGGCGGACCAGGATGTCGCGGTCCTTGAGCGCCGGGACCAGGCTAGCGTCGCCGAGCTGCGGCAGCACCGCCAGCCCGCCGAGGACGACGATCGCAGCCAGGCCGGTGACCAACGCGGGTCGGCGCACGACCGCGCGCAAGAGCCCGTCGTAGCCGCGACCCAGCCACTGGGCGAGCGGGGACTCGGCGTGCTGGAGCGAATCGCGCGCGAGCAGCGCGGCGGCCAGCGCCGGAGTGACGGTGAGCGCGACCACCGTCGAGACGAGGACCGCGAGCGCATAGGTGAGGGCGAGCGGCCGCAGGAAATCGCCGCCTACTTCGCCTAACACGAGCACCGGGATCACTGAGACGACCACGACCGCCAGGGCGGTGAGCATCGGGCCGCGCATCTCCAGCGACGCCGCCACGATGGCGTCGATCGCGGACGCGCCGCCACCTGCCGCGCGGCGCTCGCGCAGCCGCCGCCTGATGCCGTCGACGTCGACGATGCTGTCGTCGATGACGACCGCGATCGCGAGGACGAGCCCGGCGACGATCATCATGTTGAGCATCGCGCCGAACGCCGCCAGCACGAGCCACGCGGCACTGAGACTCAACGCGATGGTCGCGACGCCGATGAGGGCGGTGCGCCAGTTGTACAGGAACGCCCCGATCGCGAGCGCGAGGAGGCACAAGCCTATGGCGAGGCTCCCGAGCAGGTTGGCGCGCGCCGCCTCGACGAAGGACACCGAACGGAAGACCGTGGTATCGATCTCGACGCCGGTCAGGCCCGGGCGCATGGCGTCCAGCGCGCGATCGACTTCCCGCGTCGTCTTCTCGATGCTCGCGCCGGGGAACCGCTCCACGACGAGCATCACGCCGGGACGGCCGTCGACGACGGCGTCGCCGATGAGCGGCTGGTGCATCTCGACGATGTCGGCGACCTCACCGAGGGTCCGCGGCCGCGCGTGATCGCCCTGGACCGTGACCTGGGCAAGCTCTTTCGCCGTCTTGATCGGCTGGATGTGGTTGACGCCGATGCGCTGGTGGGCGGTGTCGATGAAGCCGCCGGTACCCGGCGTCGACGCCTCCACGTAGGTGAGCGGCGAGGACCACATCGCGTTGGCGGCGGTGCGGACGACGTCGTCGACGTTGACGCCCCGCCGACGCAGCCGCTGCGGGTCGATCAGGACCTGGAGCTGACGGTCGCGCAATCCCCAGATGGAGACGTTGGACACGCCCGGCACCGCGAGCAGGCGCTGCCGGATCTTCCAGCGCGCGAGCGTCGAGACGTCGATGAGCGAGAGGTCCTTGGAGGCGAGCCCGATCATCATGAGCCGGCCGGTGGTCGCGGTGGGCTGGATGACGAACGGTGGCTTCGACACCTGCGGCAGGGCCGGCACCATGGTGAGCCGCTCCTGCACCACCTGTCGCGCGCGGACGGGATCGGTGCCGGGCTCGAAGATCATCTCCACCGACGAGAGCCCGTTGGCGGAGTCGGAGCGGATCTTGTGCAGCCAGGGGATGCCGTTGAAGAACTCCTGCTCCATCGGGTTGGTGATCAGGTTCTCCACCTCTTCCGGCGAGAGCCCGAGCGCCTCGGTCTGCACCTCGACGCGCACCGGCCCGAAGTCGGGCAGGGCTTCTACCGGCGTGTTCCGAAGCTGGACGATGCCGGCAGCCAGCAGCGCGGCCGACGCCGCAATAACCAATAGCCGGTAATTCGCACTCGACCCGATGACCCACCGCAACATGACCTGCCCTCCCACGGTTCTACCAACACACCGACGACATACTTTCCCCGTCCCGATGCATCGCCACTCGGTTCGATCATCACAAAGGTTCACGGACCGCCGTGCGCGAAGTCAGCGGACAGGTCTCGAACCGATATCGCTCGACACGAGCGAAGGGTCCGGCGCGATGACTGTGCCCACTGAACGGGCCACTCGAATCTACGCCGCGAAAAGTTTTGGTACATCCGCTCCACGGCCAATGTAAGCGGCCTAACAGGCTTTGCTAAGCGGCCTAACAGGCCTTCCGGCTAGTACGTTCGCCGGATGGACCTGCACGCCGACTCGCCAGTAGGATCTCGGCGGCAGGATGGTCTCTCCGATGAAGGGCACGCGGAATCTGTCCACGCCACGCGCGCCCTGTCTTTCGTTGGCCGTGGACGCGAAAGGTGACTACGATGAAAACTTTGTTTCGAGCCGGGGTGGCGTTGGCGGTGACGCTCCTTCTAGGGGGACCAGTCGCCGCCCAGGCGCCGGCGGGTACCGAGGAATTCGGCCTCAGCCCCAAGCAACTCGTTGAGGCCATCGAGAAGGTCGAGGGGCTGATCTCGAAGTGCATGCGCGAACAGGGGTTCGAGTACGTCGCGGTCGATTACAACACCGTGCGCAAGGGGATGGACGCCGACAAGACCATGCCCGGCGTCAGCGAGAAGGACTTCATCCGCAAGTTCGGGTTCGGCGTTGCGACGACGTACACGGGCGAGCCGCCGCAGCTCGCCGCGGGTTACAGCCCGGCCAGGGTGGGCTTGGGGAAACAGAACATCCAGATCTTCAAGAACCTTGCGCCGGCCGATCAGGTCGCCTACAACCGCGCGCTCTTCGGCGAAAACGCGGGCGCGACCTTCGCGGTCGCGCTCGAGACGGAGAACCTCTCGCTGACCGGCGGCTGCACGCGCAAGGGCGTAGCGCAGGTATTCACGCCGGATCAGCTGCAGGCCACTTACTACAATCCGAAGGATGCCACCATCAACAAAGACCCGCGGATGAAGACAGCGCTCCAGAAGTATGCCGCCGAGATGCGCAAGGCCGGGTTCAGCTACAACCATCCGGATGATGTCGAGCACGACATCCGCAAGCGGCTTGCCGCGCTGACGAACGGCGGGACGATCCTCGTCGACAAGATGACGCCCGCGCAACAGGCCGCGCTCAAGGAGCTCCAGGACTACGAACGCAGGGCGGCCACGAAGAACTTCCAGCTGCAGGACGAACTGATCGATCCCGTTGCGGAGAAGATCGAGCGCGAGATGTTTGCTCGCAAGTCCCAATGAGCGGACACAGTCTCGCATAGACGCGAGGTCAGAGCCGTCGCCGACGGCGGGCACGCCTAGATCATGGCTGGGAAGCGGACCATCGCCTTAGCGGCCGCCGTCGGCTTTGCGGGCGCTATCGCAGCGGGCGCCTGGCTGGCGGGTTCGCAGATCGAATCGCCGGCGGATGCGGCCGCGCGAACGGCACCGCCGACACCCTCCCCGATCCTCGTGCCGGTCGAAGAACGGGTGCTGAGCTCCAACATCGTGACGCGCGGCACGGGCCGGTTCGGATTGCCCCAGCGGATCTCGATTGCCCCCTCCAGCTTGAAAGCGACCCCTGGGCTGATCGCCTCGCTGCCGTTGCGCAACACCCAGTTCGAGGAAGGTGCGGTGATGCTCACCGCCTCCGGGCGTCCGGTGTTCGTGCTCCAGGGCCGCGTCCCGGCATACCGGGATCTCGTCCCCGGCATTTCGGGCGAGGACGTTGGCCAGTTGGAAGAGGCGCTCGCGCGGCTTGGATTCAGTCCCGGCCCCGTAGATGGCGTCTACGATCAGCAGACCGGCGCCGCGGTGGCCAAATGGTACGCGTCGAGGAAATGGGAGCCGTTCGGCCCGACGCGGGACCAGCTTGCCACGCTGTTCACTCTGGAACGGGACTGGGGTGACGCGGCCAAGGGCAGGCAGGCTGCCGCTGCTGCTGCCGCCGCCGCCGCACTCGCCGTCGAATCGGCGCGCGCTACCGCCGAGCACAACGCCCGAGCGGCCGCGGCCGATCTGGCGGCAAAGCGCGCCGACTGGCGCCGATTGAATACGGAGAACGGCACGCCCCTGGCCGTGGCGTCGGAACGTGCCAAAGCCGCGCACGCCGACACCGCTGCCTCGGCCGACGTCGCCGCGCAGATCGCCGACCGGTCTTTGATCGTCCTCGACCCGCGGCAGCCCTCGACGGTCCGGGCAGCTGCCGATGCCAAGCTAGCAGTAGCCCGCGCGGCCGCGGAGAAAACGAAGCTCGATGGCAAGCTTGCAATCCTGGCCGCGGAGCGCGAGGTCAAGCTGGCCGCCGAACAGCTCGCGCTGGCGGAAGCGGCCGTCAAGTCGGTGCGCCTGGAAGGCGAAAAAGTGGTGCAGGCCGCTCTCGACGCCCAGAAGCTCGCCGAGCTCGACGCCCGGTTGACGGCAGCGCGGGCCGGCCGAGTCGGTGCGGACCTGGACGCCGCCAGACGCAAGCTGGGTATCCAGGTGCCGGTCGACGAGATCGTTTTTCTCCCCACGCTCCCAGTGCGGGTTGAGGAGGTCACGGCGGCCGTCGGCGCCGCCGCGGCGGGGCCCGTCATGTCGGTGACCGACAATCAGCTGGCGATCGACTCGTCCCTCGCCCTCGACGCGGCCCCGCTGGTCAAGCCCGGCATGCCGGTCGCGATCGACGAACAGGCCCTGGGGGTCAGGGCCAAGGGCGTCGTCGAGCAGGTGGCGAGCACCCCGGGCACCCGCGGAGTCGACGGCTACCACATCTATTTCGAAGTCCGCGTCGTCGAGACGCAGGCGAAGCTCGAAGGCGTCTCCCTGCGTCTCACGATCCCGATCGAATCCACCAAGGGCGCCGTCTTCGCCGTCCCGACTAGTGCGCTCTCCCTCGCTGCCGACGGGACATCGCGAGTCCAGGTGCAGGGCAACAACAGGGCACTCGAGTACGTCGTCGTCAAGCCGGGGCTCGCCGCTGACGGTTACGTCGAGGTGACGCCCGTGGACGGCGCGCTCGCGCCGGGCCAGCTCGTGGTGGTCGGATACAAGACTGCGGACGGCAAGGATCGACAATGACCGCGCAGGAGCTCGACCGCACTGCGCGAGTGCTCGAGCTGCGGAAGATCGGCCGGCAGTACGGCACCGAACCGGCGGTGCACGCGCTCGTCGACGTCGATCTGTCGCTGTATCGCGGCGATTGGCTGGCGATAACCGGCCCGTCCGGCGCCGGCAAGTCGACGCTGCTCAATATCATCGGCTGCCTGGATCAACCGACCAGCGGCACCTACCTCGTCGATGGCATCGACACCACCAAGCTGACCGACAACCAGCGCGCCGGCGTGCGCAGCCAGCGCATCGGGTTCGTCTTCCAGTCGTTTCACCTGCTGCCTTACCGGTCGGTGCTGGAAAACGTGATGCTGGCGGAGGTTTATCGCAACCAGTCCGCGGACGGTAGGCGCGAGCGCGCGTTCTCGGCAATCGAGCGGGTCGGGCTGGCTCATCGCGCCGATTTTTCGCCCATGAAGCTGTCCGGCGGTGAGCGGCAGCGAGTCGCCATCGCGCGCGCGCTCGTTGGCTCGCCAAGCCTGCTGTTGTGCGACGAGCCGACCGGAAATCTGGATTCGAAGAACACCGCGAGCATCCTCGATCTCTTCGCGAGACTGAACGGAGAGGGCCTGACGCTGGTCGTCGTCACCCACGACGAGAACGTCGCCAGACGGGCCGCGCGCCGCGTACAGATCGTGGACGGGCGCCTGACCGATCTCTCCCGTGGCGGAAACGGGGACACGGCAGCAAGCCCACCGGCGCCGGCTCCGAGCGCGACCGTATCCCGGTCGGGAATCACGAGCCGTGACCTTCTGGGTGAAGCGCTCGCGGGCATATTTTCCAGGCCGGGGCGAATGGTGCTGACCGTGCTGGGCGTAGTGATCGGGCTCGCCGCACTCGTGGCAACGCTGGGGCTCACTCGCACCGCCGGCAACCGCATCATCAGCCAGTTCGACCAGCTCGCGGCAACGGAGCTCTTCATCAGCGCAAGGCCCGGCCAGACGACGGGCATCGTCGATCCGCGGGCGCTGCCATGGGACGCCCCGGCGCGTCTCGCCCGGCTGAACGGGGTGGTTGCCGCCGGAATCGTGAGCGACGTCGACGTCGGCGGCGCGCTGATCAGCTCGTCGCCGGTGAAGGATCCGCTCAACCCGAGCGCCTTCAGGCTCGCAGTGCGGGCCGCGTCGCCGGAACTGTTCAGGGCGGTCAGGGCCGAGCTGAAGACCGGACGACTGCCGGACTCGGGTCATTCGAGCCGGGCGGACCGGGTTGCCGTCCTCGGTCCGGACGCGGCGCAGCGGCTCGGCATCAACGGCCTCGAGCAGCTGCCCGCGATCTACATCGGCGACCACCTCTATCTGGTCGTCGGCATCCTGCGCGATGTCGCCCGCAAACCGGAGCTGCTCGGCTCCGTCATCATCCCGGAGGGGACCGCGCGCCGCTATTTCGGCCTGGCCGGGCCGGGCACCGTAGTCGTCGAGACCAGGATCGGCGCGGCATATCTGATCGCCGATCAGGCCCGTCCGGCGCTGCGGCCCGACGACCCGAGGGTGCTGAAGGTCGAGGTCCCGCGCGAGCCGCGGCGCGTGCGCGACGAGGTGCAGACCGATCTGAACGTCATGTTTCTCCTGCTCGGCGGACTGTCCCTGGTGGTGGGCGCGATCGGCATCGCCAATATCACGCTGGTGGGGGTGATGGAGCGGACCGCGGAGATCGGCCTGCGCCGCGCGATCGGCGCGACCCGCGGGCACGTTGCGGCCCAGTTCCTGCTGGAAAGCGCCTCGATGGGCGTGATCGGCGGCGTCATCGGGGCCAGCCTCGGGGTTCTGGTCGTAGTTGCAGTTTCCGCCTACCAAGTCTGGACCCCGGTGCTAGACCCGGCGGCGCCGGTCCTCGCGCCGCTGGTCGGCGGCGTGATCGGGCTGTTGTCGGGCACCTACCCGGCGATGCGGGCGGCACGCCTGGAACCGGTCGAGGCGTTCCGGCACTGATTGCGCGACGGCGCCGTGGATGTATGATTATCCCGGCGTCATGCCCAAGTGTTTCTCCGGGCATCCCTCTGGAGGGAGGATCGCGTGAATGCGTCCCGCGTGGTCATGCGTGCCGTTGGGGCTTCGCTCCTGTGCCTCGCCCCGGGCTTCGAGTCCCGGGCCGCCGACGCCGACGACATCGCCGAGCTGAAACGCGCCATCGAAGCGCTGCGGGAAGAGAACCGCGCGCTCGCGAAGCGGCTGAATACGCTCGAGGCGGAGAAGGCGGAGCGCGAGCGCGAGAGGGATCCCGGGGCTCCACCGGCACCCGTCGGAAGCGCGCAGCAAGAGGAGCTCGAGCGGCGTGTCAAGGAGCTGGAGGCCGCAAAGACCGCCCAGGAGGACGCGACCCGCTCGATCATCGAACAGTCGCTGTCGAAGATCGGACCGAAGATCAACGAGGTCCTCTCCCTCGGCGGCACGCTGGAGGTGACGCCGCAATGGACCAAGGACTTCTCGGGCCAGAAGACGAACGCCATCACCTTGAGCTCGGCCACTCTCGAGTTCGACATCCAGGCGACCCCTTGGGCCTTCGGACGATTGAACGTCGCTTTCAACGAGGGGACGAACGTCCTCTTTCCGACGACCACGGGCTTCAACACCGGCGTCGACCGGTTCACGCTCGATCTGGGGTACATCACCCTGGGCGACACGCAGCGGTTCCCCCCTTACCTGACGGCCGGCAAGCTCGTCTTGCCCTTCGGTGTCTCGACGGGCCACCCGGTGACGGACACGCTCTCCATCAATAGTCCGCTGACCGTCGAAGTGTTCGAGACGAGGCAAACTGCGGTCGGGTTCGGCCTCGCATTCCCGACGCCGAAGCTAACGCCGGCGACACCGCCGGTGATCGTCCCGCCGGTGAGGCCGCTCGTGCTCGCGCCTGCCTTCAGCTCGATGGCCATGGACCTCGGTTACGAGCCACTGCCAGCGCGGCCGAAGCCGCCGACTCCGATCACTTTCCCACCCCCGCCGGCCGCCGTTCGACACGGGCATCTACTTCTACGACAGCCAGATCCCGGGCGCGAAGAGAACGCAGCTCGACGCCACCGCGGGCTTCCACACGAGGGGGCATTGTGGTCGTCCGTACGACGACCTGCGTGGGTTCGGCCTCTGTCCGTGGGCGGTCAATTTCGATGTCAACTGGAACAGCTCGATCTTCGACTCGCAGTTCCTGCGCGACGGGTATGCGGCGTTCCTGCAGCAGATCGGCGCGGTGCCAGGGATGGCTGCGAGTGTCAAAGCGAGCCTCGGTCCTTTCGGGGTCGTCGGCGAGTGGAACGGCGCCACCAGGCGGGCGCAGTTCGTCAATGGTCTGGGCGTTCCGGTCAGCATCAAGCCCTCCGCCTGGCAGGTCTCGCTCGCCTATCAGCTCGATTGGAACCCGTGGGTGCTGGAGATCGGCCAGCAAGGCACGTTTGTCTCCATCGCCTATTCGCAGAGCCGCAATCTCGCCGGCACGACGGCGCTGATCAACGGCGCGCCGACGAGGGTCGGGTTCGTCCCCAAGAGCCGGCTGCTCCTGACAGCGGGCGAGTGGGTATTGGACACGGTCCGCGTGGCGATCGAGTACGCCGACAATCGCGACTACTCGCAAAGCGAGGGCGGCACCGGCAACTCGGCGCCGGGGTTCTTCGTCTCGCTCACTTACGCGTTCTAGCAGGGAAGCGCCGGCGCTCTGACCTCCGGCACCGCTCGAGGAGCCGGCGGTCGCCGCGGAGAGTCGCGCCGCAGTCGCTGCACGACGGGGGCCGGCGGGACCCGGTTCTGCGCGTCTACGCTGCGACGACAGCGGTCCGGGCGAAAAGGACTTACTCTCCCGCTTTGCCCCGACCTCGAAGCCAATCGAACAGGATCGCCAATGGCCAAACCCAACTATGCGTTCGCGAAGCGTCAGAGAGACTTAGCCAAGAAACAGAAGAAGGAGGCGAAGCGGCAGCGTAAAGCGGGTACGCCGGCCGAACAGCCCGAGCAGCCCGAGCAGCCCCAGGCGGACCCGCCCAAGCCGCCCGTCGACGACGCGCGATGACGATGAAGCGCGGCCGCGGTGGGGTCGAGTACGAGGACGTCAAGCTCGGCGAGGGTCCGACCGCTCATCGCGGCACCAAAGTCGAGGTCCGCTTCAATCTCTTCCTCGATCGTGGCGACCTCGTCCAGGAAAATCAGCATTTCCAGCGCTCCGGCGACCGGTTGGGCGCGCCCTTCGTTGTCGTAGCCGACCACGCTTACCGGCAGTAGGCCGCCCCGCTTGACCTTGCGCGGCGCATCGATCGCCAGCGTGCGCTGGCAGCTGCCCGTGGCCTGCTCGAAGACGCAGAAAAACCACAGCACCTGTGTCCCACGGCGCAGCTTGCCGTTGCCGAACGGGCCCGCGGGATCGGCCGCTCCGGCCGTTCCCGCCCGGCCCCCGACCTTGTAGAACCAGCCGTCGCTGCCGACGTTGCGATCGGGCCCGATCCGGTTCACGAACAGCTGCCCCGATCCGGCCGGCGAGCGCTTCGAGCAGCTGCCGAAGTCGCGCACGCGATAGTCCGCGGATCGCATCCTGGCGGCGAGCGCCGCCAGTGGCGTCGCGCCGGCGACTGCGGCAGCGCCGCTTGCCTGCGCGGACGGTCGTCGTGCGCGCCCGGACGGTGCGCGGCTTCGCGAGCGTCGCGCTGCGACCGGCGACCATCACCTGCACCGGCACGCCCCGCGCGCGGCTGGTACTCACCGCGCCCGGGCCGCGCCGGGCGGCCCCCTTGCCTTTGACGGACTTCTGCGCTCCAACGTAGAACACGATCCGGTTCTGTCCGCGCACGAACCGCTCGTCGCGGTTGCGCGACCGGTCGAAGGCCTTCACGTCGAGCACGTAACGGCCCGCGGGCAGCCTGCGCGGCAGCAGGTACGACCAGTTCCGGTCCCGCCCGACGGCGAAGAAGAACCGCTTGTCGCAGCTCGTCCCGACGAACTTCTCGCGGCGGGCGCTCCACCACTGGCACGGCTTGCCGCGTGCGTGCCGCCGCAGCGTGATCTTCACCTCCGCCACGCCGACGTCGTCGCTGGCCGTCCCGCGCAGCACCCGTGGCCCGCGCCGCAGCCGCTGCCCGTCGCGCAGCCCGGAGATCCGAGCGCGCGGCGCACTGCTGTCGCGTACCGCTCCGGCGCGGCCGGTGGTTCTCGCAGGCCTCGCCCGGACCATTGACGCAGAGCTCTGTCGTCGCCGAGCGGACCGAACCGGCGCGGTCGGCCTTAACCGCTTGATGCCGGGCGAGTCGAACAAGATCGTCACGTCCGTCCGCGTCGGTCGTTACGGCGCCGGGGCGCCCCCGGCGCCGCGTGTCGATCGTGCCCGTTCTCGGCGCCCATCGCCACCTGTACATCGGCGGGCTCGCCGAGCGACACGGTGCGCGGGCACGATCAGCTTCAGCAATGGCCTTGTCGAAGAAGTCGTACGCGAACAGGACCTCGTCGCCGGATTGGTCACTTGCTGCTACAGCCTCCCAGCTGCGGCTGGTCAGGTTGAGGGCGTAGCCCCAGTATCGCCGGCGTACTTCTCGGGAGTCGGATCGAGCGATTCGCATCGGGCCCGATGCGGTGATCCGGTAATCGCCGAAGTCGAACCAGGTTCCGGCCCAGCCTGCCGCACTCCGGCGTCGTCCAGTGCCGCGGTCATCGTCGGCACCGGGGCCTGCGTTCACGCCACCGGCCGTCCCGTCGCAAGGATGCGGCGCCGGCACCCTTGTCGATCACCTTCCCGTCCGTGGTGACGGGTCCTTCGAAAATCGTCGCAGCCGAGCCCTCCACCCGGAGCTGCACCGTCACCGGTGCCGCCCAGGCGGGCACGGCCACAAGCAGCGCGAGCAGCGCCGCCAGCGCACAGGATCTGCCAAGCATGTCCAGCCTTCCCTTCCTCGAGGGGGTTTGTCATGGCCTGGCCGGAGGCAGGTCTCCTGGCTTCCGGGTCTCCCGCCGCGCCTTCCCGGGCGGGGCTGTGGGCCCTCCCAGTGGCACGTGCTCTGCGAGCGTGCGACGGATGCTCCCGGTCACAGTGGCGGGACCGCGCCGGTCTTGCACCGGACTTCCCTAAACCACCGACCGCAAGGGGAGCCTAACGGAGAATTCAGCAGCGAGAAGTAGCCCGTAGGGGATTCGAACCCCTGTTTCCGCCGTGAGAGGGCGGCGTCCTAGGCCAGGCTAGACGAACGGGCCGCGCACGCTCGCAGATAGTAGCTACGAGCAGTGCGGGCGGAGGGACTCGAACCCCCATGGGCTTAAGCCCACGGCGACCTGAACGCCGCGTGTCTACCAATTTCACCACGCCCGCTTCCAAGCCCGGGACGGGCTCGGGAGCAAGTGTATCTGCCGTCTAGCGGAGCTTGATCCGGCGGCTCAGTGGGTCTGCGGGACCCGCTGCAGCTCTTCCGAGACGATCTGCTCGAAGCGCGCCATGAGCTTCTCGCGCGCGGGACCCGACAGCTGGGCCGACGAGGTGACGCGGTCGAGCTCGGTCATGATGCTGTCGCGGTCGACCGGCACGCCCTGGCGCAGCGCATCGTCGCGCGCCTGGGCGACGATCGTGCGCAGCTCGTGCTGCACTCCGCTGTCGTCGAGCATCGCCTCGACGATCTCGTCGAACTGGTCTCGCGACCCGTTCGCCTCAGCGGCGGGAGCCGGGAGCGGGGATAGGAGTGGGAGCGGCGGCGGCGTTCATCTCCGCGTTGTCGCGGTCTGCCACATCCGCGGCCTCTGCCAGCGCGTCGGCGGATTCAGGCGTCTCGTGCGGCTCGGCGGCCGGCGGGACCTCCTCGGGTGTCGGCGCGCGCTCCTCGAGGAAGGAGTTGATGTTTTCCTCGCCGAGACTCTCGACCGGCGGCGGCGCCGGAAAATGCGAGTGCTCGGCCCCGGCGACCGGAACCGGCACGTCACCCGGCTCGGAGGCGATGTGGTCCGGCTCGACATGACCGGGGATGACCTCGGTGGGCGCTTCTTCGGCGCCACCCGGCTCACCCGGCTCGGGAGCGCCCTCGGCGAGCACCGGAGCAGTCGCGTCCTCGGCCAGCAGCGATTCGGCACCGGGCCCTGCTTGACCACCGCCTCGCCGGCTTCGCTCAACTGCAGGTTGCCGATGTCGGAGGTGTCGAGGTGGGTCGGCAGGCGACCCTCCTCAGTGGCGGCGTCGGCGGCTTCGTCCTTCTTTTCAACACGAACAGGCCCACGCCGGTCGAGATCGCTATCACGACGAGGATGATGCCGAGGCCGGCGAGCGCGTTGATGCTCTGCGCGTCGTCGATTTGCAGCTCCGCGCGCGGGAGCTTCGGGTTCTTCGGCTTCTCCGTGGAGTGCGCGGTGACGTCAGTCGGCGTGACCCAAATGCGTCCGTCGGAGGGTGCTTGGAGCGGGCGCACCTTCTGGGGCTTGACCACCTTGGGGATGACCGGCTTGGGGACTGGTCGGGGTCGCCGTGTTGCCGCCGCCGCTGCGGCAAGACGAGTCGTCGGGCGTCTGCGGCGCCGGAGTCTCGGCCGCCGGCTGCTTGGGCGCGTTCGGATCCGTGAGCGCCCCGTTGTAGCGACCCGCGTAGCCGACCTTGCGGGTGAGCTTCCACGGGCTGTTCTCGCAGGCTTCGTTCGCGAGCACCATGTCGACCTCGACCTTCCGCGGCCGCAGGCCGAAGTCGACCATCTTGACCTCGTGCCGGATCGGCGTTGTTCTCGGCCGTTCCGGCAGCCCAGTCGTTACCGTCGACCCGCAGCAGCCACTGGTGCCGGCCGCGACGCCCGGTGGCCCGCACGTTGAAGTCGGCGCGTCGACCTTGCGCTTCTTGCCGGCAGCTTCGCCATCTTCGGCTCCTGGACAGTTGGTGGCCGCTATACCCGTCCCGGCGGTCGGGTCGACAGGCGCTGTCTGTCCGTACGCGACGGACGTCGAGAACAGCGCAACCAGCAGAGGAATAAATACGGCTCGCGCGCGCGTCAAAACTACCCGGGAACCCTTCCGTGACCCTTCGTCAACTGTATTCGAGCGTACCAGAGGGTCAAATCTACGGATACCCCTTTTGGACGCTTCGCAGCCCCTAAGCACCGCCTGCAACGACCACTCTCGTGGTCCTGCGAAACGGCTTCCTCGCAGCGATTGTTCTGCTGCACCTTCAGCCGGTAGGTGTAGGTCTTGTCGGGACGGGTGCGCAGCGCGAACTTGCCGTCGTTGGCGCTGACCGCCACGTCGAACGTCTGGAAGAACTTCGTGCCCGGGATCAGGCGCTGCACCGCGATCTTCTGCCGCGCCCGGCAGAGCCGGCGCTTGGAGCCGGTGCGGATCACGCCGGACATCTTGAAGGTCTTGCCCGACCTCACGATGCGCCGGCTGACGTGCAGCGCGATAGAGCGGCGAGTGCGCTTTTTGACCGGGCCGTCATCGCTGGGTCCCGGCGGAGAGGCAGCCACCATCCGCAGGCCCTGGGCCCGGCATGGGGGCCGGCGGCGGAGGGTTGCAGCCGGCGAACGCCGGACCGGCAGTGGCATTGCTGAGGAAGATGTGTACCGCGCCGCTGCCATTGAGGCGCGGAGCGCCGACGGCGACATCGAGGTAGCCGTCGAGGTTGACGTCGCCGACCGGAGCGATCGCAGATCCGAAGCCGGTGTCGGGCTGCGGCGACGGATCGCCGATGCTCTGCAGCGACGCGGTCTTGCATGCGCTGAAGATGTCGACCCTGCCGGGACTACCCGGGCGCAGCACCGCAAGCTCGCCCTGAGAGTCGCCGGCGATGTTTCCGAGCGGCGCCACGACGGTGCCGAAGGCCCCTCCGGCGACAGGAGCCGGGTCGTCCAGCCGGCCGATCAGCGGCAGCCCGCTTGCGTTGACGTCTCCTTCGAAGACCCACGCGGCTCCCTGCCCGTTGAGGGCGGGCGTCGGAAGGACCAGGTCCGGACCGGTGACCCCCACCGAGGTCCCCGAACGCCGCGACCGGACGAGCCCGGTCAGTGGTGCGTCCGCCGGGCTTGCCTTCTCCAGCAGTGCGGCGAGCCTGGCGCCGTCGACCACGTATGTCGCGCCGGTGCCCGTGCCCCGGCTGACACCGGGTGCGGAGATGAGCAGGTCGGGAGCGCCGTCGGGGGTGTTGGATGTCTGGCCGTTCGGTCCATAGCACTTCGCGTTGGCGGTCGCGTCGGCGGTGCAGCTACCGATGTCGCCGAGCGCCCGCAGCGAACTGCCGAAGTTCGGGGTGGTCGTGCCGGCCGGCTCGAAGTAGCTGAGCGTCAGGTCCGAGGTGCTCCCGAGGTCGGTCTGGGAAGAGCCACTTATGTCCTCGCCGCGGAAGATGAGCACCTTCCCCACGCCGGGGCAGTTGGCCGAGCAGGCGAACTCGTTGGTGTCCAGCGACTCGCCGAACTGCGGCGCGCCGACCACGATGTCGGGCTTGCCGCCGTTGTCGAGGTCGCCGAGCGCGACACGTTGCGGCACGTCGGCACAGGGGCCCAAGCCTCCGTTCTCACGGCACGGCGGACGTCCCGACGGAACCAGCACGCTGCTCCCAAACCTGGACGGACCGGCGGGCGACCGGGCGTCGGCGGCCAGCACGAGCCGCTTCATGATGCGCCCGCTCGCGCCGTCGAGCACGTACACGATGCCCTGATCGGCGCCGGCCGTTCCCCCGACGTCACCGCCTGGTGCAGAGGCGAGGACCTCGGCGAAGCCATCGGGCCCCGCGATCTGGCAGGTCCCCGAAGAGGTGCAGCTGCCGATGTCGCCGAGCACGGCGACGGCCGTTCCGAACCCCGTGGCGACGTCGCCGCGCGTTTCCGGCTGAGGGGTCGGCTGATGCGCCTCCCAGGCAATCGCGCCAGTCACGCCGTTGATTACGTAGACGCGCCCCGTGACGCCGGGGGCATTGACGTCCGGCCTGGCGCCCGGCACCCCGGCGGCCAGGTCCATGAAGCCGTCACCGGTCACATCCCCCACCGCGATGCCCTCGCCGAACCGGTCCCCGTTGGCTGGGCTGGGCCCGGAAATGGGCAGGGACGTATACCCGCCGGGCAGATCGGCGGATGCAGTGGCCGGGAGAGTGAGGCCGAGCCCGATGAGGAGCGTCAGCGCTCCCACTCTCAGGTATAGGCAAGTGGATGCTGCGCGCAAAAACACCTCTTCCCCGATGGGAACCCCTGCCAGCCTGGGCAAAACCCCTTGCTTTGCCCGGCGGCGCTGCAGATTATAGGCGCGAATGGATGCGACCGGCGACAGTTTTCCGCATTACCATCGTCTTTGTGGCATCAGCATGACAGGCGTGGAAACCGAGGAACCCGAATCGTCTAGCGACTCAGCCCCGCCTGAGCTGCCGCAGCTCATCACGCAGCGCCGCTCCTGGCGGAACAGCGAACGCCTGATGCCTGTGCTCGCGACGGTCCCGCTGTTCGCCGGAATATTCGCCCTGGCGCTGTCGGTCGAGCAGCCCGGCGACGCCATCTCGGTCCTGTATGCGATCCCGATCGCGATCGTCGCCATCGAGCGGGGGCCGATCGCCGGCCTGATCGCGGGGGCCGTGGGACTGGCGCTGTTCGCGCTCGACATCGCAATCAGCGACGAGGACGTGAGCGCGCTGGCCTTCATCACGCGCGGCATCGGCTTCGGCGTGCTCGGCGGCCTGCTTGGGCACTACGCCACCAGCCTGCGGGCGGCCAACCGCGAGGTGCTGGCACGCGAGGAACAGCTGCTGTCGATCCTCGACAACACCACCGCGGTCATCTACATGAAGGACCGCAAGGGCCACTACATGCTCGTCAACCACCGTTTCGAGGAGCTCTACCACGTGACCCGGGATGGCGCGATCGGCAAGACGGCGCACGACCTGTTCCCGCAATACATGGCGGATGCATACGTGGCAAATGACCGCCGGGTGCTGAAGGAGCTGCAGCCGATCGAGTTCGAGGAGGAGGCGCCGCAGGACGACGGTCCTCATACCTTCATATCGATCAAGTTCCCGCTCGTGCGGCCGGGAGAGAGCGAGGCCTATGCGGTCTGCGGCATCTCGACAGACATCAGCTCGCGCGTGCGCGCCGAGAAGGATCTGCGCGACAGCAAGGACCGCTTCCGCCAGATTCTCGACACCGCCCACGAGGCTTTCGTGTCGATGAACGAGTCGGGCGAGATCGTCGCCTGGAACCGCGCCGCCGAGGAGACGTTCGGCTGGCCTGCGCGCAAGGCGATCGGGCAGCGAGTCTCAGACCTGATCCTGCCGGAGCGCTACCGCGCGATGCACGACGACGGCCTGCGCCGTTATCTGGAGACAGGTGACGGGGCGATTCTCGCCAAGCGCATCGAGATGGTCGGCCGGCATCGCGACGGGCACGAGTTCCCGATCGAGCTGACGATCACCGCCGTGCGGGTTCCCGGCGGCCACCGCTTCCACGCCTTCCTGCACGAGATCGGCGAGCAGTCCCGCGCCGACCGCTCGTTCGTGCTGGATGCGGAGCGCACTGGGGTGTAGGCCCGGCGCGTTGCGCCCGCGGCTGCTCCAGAAACCAGGCCTCCCCGCTCCGGAACAACGGGCTTGTAAGGGTGGGCGTCGGCGGCGCCACGATCCCGCGGCAGGCGCGACTGATGAATCTTCCTCGCTAGGGCGTGGAAAATTCATCAGTCGATGAATCGGAGTCCCCTCACGCCGGCGTTTGCGCGGGTCGGCCGGCGAGGCCTCCGCCGCACCTCCGGCGTGTGGCAGCCCCCGCCTCAGCCGTCGAGCGGGCGGGGCTCTCCGATCAGGAAGCCCTGTGCGTAGTCGACGTCCAGCTCGCGCAGCAGCTCCAGGGTGGCCGCGTGCTCGACGCCCTCGGCGATCGTGTGGACGCCGAAGTTCTTCGCCACGCCGGTGATCGACTTGACGACCTTGCGGTCGGAGGGGTCGACCGCCAGGTAGCGCACGAACTGGAGGTCGATCTTGATGAAGTCGACCGGCAGGTGCTTGAGGTACGTGAAGCTCCCGTAGCCGGTGCCGAAGTCGTCCAGGGCGAAGCCGCAGCCGATCGACTTCAGGCGCCACGCGAAGTCACGAGCCGCCTCCATGTTCTCCGCGGCGGCGGTCTCGGTGATCTCGAACACGAGCTTCTCCGGGTCCACTTCGAGCGTCCGCAAGTTCTCCTCGATCAGCTCCAGCAGCGAGTGGTCGCCGATGCTCTTGCCCGAAAGGTTCACCTCGACCTTGCCCTCGCGATGCGCGGCCAGTTTGACCGCCTGCGTAACGACCCAGCGGTCGATCTCCGTCACCAGGCCGAAGCGCTCCGCCTGGGGAAGGAAGTCGGCCGGCGGCAGGTGGCGCCCGCCCGGTCCGCGCATACGGACCAGCAGCTCTTCCTGCTCGATGTTCCCGGTGCGCAGGTTCTGGATCGGCTGTGAGTACAAGACCAGCTGGCTGTGGCGGACCGCGTCGTGCACTCGCACCGACCACTCGAACTGTGTCCGCAGCTCCTCCTCGCGCGCCTTGCGCTCGGTGATGTCGGTCGAGATCGCGCAGACCGCATAGATGTCGCCGCCGGAGTCGCGCAGCGGGAACTTCTGAGTCAGGTAGGTGCGGTCTCCGTCGCGGCTTGGCACCACGTCCTCCTCCTGCACCACCTCGCCGGTGTCGAGCACGCGCCGGTCGCTCTGGCGGGTGCGCCCCGCGACGTGCAGCGGCAGGTTCGACTCGTCGGTGGACCCGGCCATGGTCTCCGAGTCGACGCCATACATGTGGCCGAAGGCGCGGTTCACGAACAGGTAGCGGAAGTTGCGGTCCTTGGCGGAGATCACCGACGGCGAGTTATCGATCACGGACTGGAACTGATCGTGACTGCGCATCAGCGCGTCCTGCACGGCGCGCCGCTCCGTGATGTCCTGGATCGTGCCGAGCACGCGCGTGCCCTCGCCGTTGACCGACTCGACGTCCGCGTGCAGCTCGAGCGAGCGCTCGGCGCCGTCGGGCCTGACGATCCGCATCTCGAAGCGGAACGGCCGCAGGTCGCGCACCCCTGCCTCTGACAGGCGCAGCGCGCGGTCACGGTCGTCCGGGTGGACCAGCGCCATCACGGACTGGAAGTCGGCCACGACTTCGCTGCCGAGCCCGCAGATGTCGCGCAACTCCGGGGACAGGGTGAAGAGCTTCGTTTCCGAGCACCAGTCCCAGTTGCCCATCCCCGCAATCTCCTGCGCCTTGGCGAGTCGGGTCTTGCTCTCGCTCAGGTCGGCCTCGGCTTGCTTGCGCTCGGTGATGTCCAGCATCACGCCGTGGAAGTACGCAGCCTCGCCGTCCTCGTCGTAGACGACCGACGCGCGGTCCTGGAACCAGATCTCGCGGCCGTCGCGGGCCACGATCCTGTACTCCGACGTGAGCGGGTTGCCCGTTGTGCGGCTGTGGTACTCGTCCGCCATCGCGCGGTCGCGGTCGTCGGGGTGCAGCTGCGTGAACCACATCGATGCGTCCGAGCACCACTCCTCCGCGGACCAGCCGAGGATCTGCTCCACCTGCGGACTGACGTACAGCCAGCGGCCGGCCGCGCCGAGCTCGGCCGTGTAGACGACGCCCGGGATGTTCTCGATCAGCGAGCGGTAGCTGGCCAGCATCTGCTCGCTGCCCTCCCCGGAGAAGGGCAGATCGGCCGCGCGGGATTGGGTACGGGCAGGCATACGCAACGGGGCGAAAAACCCCGCCGGATTTATCGGCAGAGACGGGGCTAGGGCTTAACGCCGCGTCAAAGAACTTGCGTCTGCTCTAAGGAACGAAAACGCCCTGGCGCAAGAAGGCCGTGTTCGGCGCTGTGGCGGCGTTCCCATCCGGTCCGCCGTCGCTCACCTCGACCTGTCCCAGCTCCCAGATCGCGCGCTTGCCCTCGGTCACCGAGCCGGGCAGCACGGCCTCGAAGGTCGAGTCGAGCGTGCAGGTGGCGCCGATCGCCGGATCGGCTGTCGGCGAGCACAGCGGCACCATCGGGAACGAGAACTCCTGGACGGTCGCCTGGCCCGCCGGCCCCGAGCCGCTGTCGCGGTCCGTCAGCCTCACCAGCGGAGCGACTCGCAGCTCGCCCGTGTAGTCCGACAGGTCGGAGCTCTTGCGTACGTCGGTCACGTTGAAGGAGATCGCGACGTCGGCCTCGTCGGCGGGCGTCGACGGGTCGCCGGGCCGCACGACGAGGCGCAGCGCGCCGGACGAGTTCGCGGGCTTGCCGTTGGCGTCGGGCGTGCCAAGCGTCAATTCGGCCGACTCGCGCTGGGGCGGGTTGCACGAGTCATAGGACAGCGGGGACGCGTGCCGGCGGTTCGGCGACGTGCAGGTCTTGTAGGCCGGCACCAGCGGCGCGTAGATCGGCGTCGCGCTCTTGGGGCGCGCGTAGCCAGGTGGGCCCGCCTCGATCTGAGCGATCGGGCCCACGTTGCCCTGGTCGTCGACCGCGCGGATCGCGACGAAGCGGCGCGGGCCGGGCGGCAGCGTCACGGACTGGGTCGTGCCCGCGGCGGCGGGCGCCGGCGCGCCGGCGATCGGCTCGGCGCTCGAGAAGTTCGCACCGGTGATCGGATCGTCGGACTGAACCACCTGGTAGCTGGTCGCGGTGCCGCACAGAAGATCGTCGCCCGGCGCCTCGAAGGTCACCATCGCCCCGTTGTTCGCGAGGTCGTACGGACGCCCGGGCAGCGTCGCGTCGCGGCGGTAGTCGCCGGAGCTCGCGAGGTCGTGGTGGAACGTCGGCCACGATCCGGCGGAGCAGGCGGGCGCGTCGGTGTTGTAGGCGAACAGCGTGCCGGCACGCGTCATCGCGATCACGACCTTGCGGGCGGCCGCGTCCGTGTCCTGCGTGTCGAAGCTGCCCAGTGCGGGGTTGGCGACCGTCCAGTCGGCGGTCGGCTTGGGCCATTTCAACCCGGCCGGGAGTCCCGCGGCATTGAAGGCGAACAGGTCGAGCGACGCCGTGCCGCCCAGAACTTCTTCCCCAGGCAACCCGTCGATGTCGGCCACGGACGGGCCCGAGATGAACTGAAGGTCGTTCACGACCGCCGGGAACCCCGGCCGGAACTGGCCGCTCGAGGGCTCCCAGGCGGCGACGAAGTCCTGCCCTCCCTGGTACTCGTTCACGCCCAGGTCGAGCGCGCGAAGCAAGCCTGTCGCTGGCGTCAGGTACGAGGGCCCAGGGCCACCAAGGTCGCCGAACGTCGCGTGTCCCACAGCGGGAATCGCCGGCGTGTCGAACTTGCCGACACCGGCGGCGAAGTCCGTCTGGAGCGTGTTGTGCAGACCGCTCGTCTGCCCGTAGCAGGAGCTGCCGTCCGGGTTCAGGATGTACGCCGGCCCGGCGTTGCCCGATGCGCCCACCTTCACCCCGCTGCCGCCCGACGTGCAGGTCACCGGCCCGATCGCCGGGCTGCCCGTGACCCCCTCGCCGACCACCGGAAGGATCTCGGTCAGGATGATTCCGAGTTTCACCGGCCAGCCGGGCAGGAAGGGACTCGGCCCGCCCACTGTCGGGCCGCCGGGCTCCCCGTCCGGGCGGATCGCGTAGAGGCGAGTGTTGCCGGGATCGAGCTGGCCGGTCTGGGCGATCACCGCCAGGGATGCGGCGTTGAGGGTGCCCGCGTTCAGCCCGCCGTCATCCGCCGCCGCGTACTCCTCGTTCGTCCCCACGACGATCTCGGGACGCGCGTCGCCGTCGAGGTCGCCGACGGCCGGAGTGTCGACGATCGCGCCCTGGTTGAGCTCAGCGCCCGCCGCCGGGCTGAACGTCGGCGCGTGGGTCTGCGCGTCGATCGCGGAGATCTTGGACCGGTCGACCGCGAGCACCGGGAAGCCGGGGACCGGATCGCCGTCCGCATCCCATGCGTAGACGTGCCGGTCCATCGCCGCGGCGATGATCTCGGCGCGACCGCCGTTGCCGTCGAGGTCGGCCACGACGGGCGACCCGATGAAGGATGCCTGCGTGCGGTATCGATGGCCGTCGCGCACGTTGACATGCGGTGTGAGCGGCTGCCCCGAGTATGCGTGCTCGGTCTGGCGCTTGAAGCGCAACGAGCCGTCCGCGTTCCAGGCGTAGACCTTGCCCTTCATGTCGGCGCCGATCACCTCCGGCGTCCCGTCCCGGTCGAGGTCGGCGACCGCCACCGACGCCAGGAACGCGCCGTGCGAGGCGCCGGCGTCGACCCCGCCGCTGGTGAACGCATGCCCGCCCGTGTGCAGCGGCAGCGGGTCGCTGCGGACCGGCCAGCCGGCAAGCTCCGAGCCGTCGCGGCGCATCGCGTGCACCGTGCCGTCGGAGGTGCCGAAGATCAGCTCGGTGCGGTTGTCGCCGTCGAGGTCGGCGAGCCGCGGCGAGGAGGCGCCGTCGCTGTCGAGCGTCTTCGGGAATCCGGGCAACAGGTCCTGGTCGTGATGCAGGTAGAGGTTGCGCCGGTCCTCGCCGGTGAGCACCGTCCCGGACTGCTCGCTGGAGACGACGACACGCACCGTGAAACCGAACGGCTCGTTGTTGGGCCGGTTGTTGAAGTTCGGCGGACCCGGCGGGGCGTCGCGCCCGTTGAACGAACCGGTGTCGGCCGGGAAGCGGGCCTTCAGCGATGCCACGTTGATGAACCCGAGGCCTCCGCTGAACGCGCTCGTGCGCGCCGAGCCGTCGCACCAATTGGACTGGATCGGCTCGAAGTCGCCCGGCGGGAAGGTCCGTGGTCAGGCCGTTGTTGGGCTCGGAGCCCGGCGCCACGTAGACGCGGCACGAATATGCGTGTCCGCGCGCGTACACATCACCCTCGACGGTGACGCTCTCGTCCGTCGGGTCCATCTGCGCGTACCAGCGCGGAGCCGTGATCTCGGCCTCGGGCGGAATCGTGCCCGTGTCGGCGGCCTCGACCGAGCGCACCATGTTGGAGCGCCCGTAGCCGTAGAACTGGTCGAAGCCCTTGCGTGCCGGGTAGCTACGGGTCTCCGCGAGCGGACTGACCACGGGCCGGTTGGCGGCCACCGCGGCGGAGAGCCGGTTGGGATCGGTGCACCCCGGAAGCGCGAGCGGGAAGCAAGCCGTCTCTGGCTGGGGAGCGAAGTTGAGGTCGTCCACTTGGGATACGCCGTCGACGGTCCCGCTCGCCATCAGCTGGCGGACCTCGTTGACGCTCAGGACGCAGGGGTCGCCTCCGACCAGCGTGCAGTCCGGGTGCGAGGCAAGATCGCCGCGTTCGCGCGCGTTCAGCGCGGCGCTGTAGATGAGGCCGGCGAACCCGGATCCGAGCCCGGTGGCATTGGAGGAGCAGCTCGAGCTCGGGATCGCCAGCGTGACGTGCGTGGAGAAGTTGGTGCAGCCGTTGAACTGCGTGTACGTGCGCGGAATCGGCGTGAAGGTGTCGTGGTACTTGTTGATCGAGTTGACGACGATCGTGTGCTCGTAGTTCGACGGCCAGTTGTGGTGCTGAGCGGCCTCGTCCGCCGCTGAGGCGATCACGGCGACGCCGTGGTCGTATGCGTACTGAACCGCCTGCCGCGCGAGGTGGGAGTTGTTGAGCGTGCCGAGCGCCTCCTGCACGACCAGCACGTCGTTGTCGACTGCGTAGATGACCGCCTGCGCGAAGTTGCTCACGTCCGCGACGAACGAGTCGCCGACGCGCATCGGGATGAACAGGCAGTTCGGGCATGAGCCCGTCTGACCGCCGTTGTCGGCCTCGCTGCTGGAGCCCTCGGCCTCGCCCGTCCCGTGCCCGTAGTGCACGTCGTCGTAGGCGTCGTTGTCGTCGTCGTAGAAGTCCCAGCCCGCGATGTCGTCGGCGAACCCGTTCCCGTCCTCGTCGCTGCCGTTCTCGAAGATGATGATCAGGTCCTGCGGGTCGAGCAGGTCAGACGGGCCGACTGCGTTGGGCGGGCTGGTGCTCACGCGCGAGTCGCACAGGTAGTCGCTCACGTTGAAGACGCCGTCGTCGTTCTGGTCGTTGGCGTCCGCGCCCTGGCCATATGACGAGCAGTCGATGCCGGGCTCGAGCGGGGAGCCGTCGTGGTTGGGCGTCGGCAGCTCGGCCTTGTTGAGGCGCACCTTGCGGCGCAGGTCGTTCATCGCGCCGCGGTTGTTCCACTCGATCCCGGAGTCGAGCACCGCGATCGTGACGTCCGGCCGGCCGACGGTGGTCTGCCAGGCCGTGTCTACGGCCGCGCTCGCGTCGACGACATGCGCGCCGCGCACTCCGAAGAGCTCCTTCGGGTCCGTCGTGTAGGGGCTGCCCGCCTCGGCCGTGGCCGCGAGTTTCCAGTCGTTGCCGTCGCCGCCGAGGTCGTTCGGCGTCGTACCCGCCGGGACGTTGTAGTCGGGCCCGCTCCCGTACGGGAACTCAGCCTGCGCGGGCGCCGCGACGATCGCCCCCGCCAAGGCCGCGAGCACGATGAGTGCGGTCAGCTTCCCCCGATGATCCAAGTGGTCCCCCGGACGCCGCCTTCCCTCATCCCGGCGTTGCCAAACGCGCCGCCGGGAACGAGCCGCTCAACCGACCAGCCCGTGCTCCTTCATCAGGCGCTCGACGCTGGTCGGATCCATGGACAGGCCGTAGCGGGGAAATACACTCGGTTCGATGTCAGCCCACGCCACAGGCGCGACGCGGCCGGAGGAGGCAGCGCGCGCGCTTGCGCCGCTGGTCGCCGAGGACGCGCACCAGGCGGAGCGCGAGCGGCGGCTCACCCAGCGGGTGGTCGACGCCTTCATCGATGCCGGGTTCTTCCGCCTCTGCGTGCCGCGGTCGATCGGCGGGGGCGAGTGCCACCCGGCAACACTCGCATCGGTCTGCGAGGAGCTCGGGCGCGCCGACGCAGCTGCGGGCTGGTGCGTCGCCGTCACCTCGACCAGCGGAATGCTCGCGGCCTATCTCGACGAGCCGGCGGCGCGGGAGGTCTACGAGCCGGTGCGCAATGTCTCCGGTGGGGTGTTCGCGCCAAGGGGACGCGCGGTGCCCGAAGGAGACGAATTGATCGTCACGGGCCGCTGGCCATTCTCGAGCGGGATCGACCACTGCGACTGGCTGATGGGCGGCTGCCTGGTGATGGACGGCGATTCGCCGCGCATGCTCGAGGGCGGGCGCCCGGAGATCCGCCTCGTCCTGTTCCCTGCTGCCGAGGTCGAGCTGATCGACACGTGGTACGTGTCAGGGCTGCGCGGCACCGGCAGCCACGACATGGCCGTTATCGGTGCGCGCGCTCCGGCGGCGCGCTCGGCCTCGCTGTTCACCGACCGCCCGCGGGAGACCGGCGCGCTGTACGCGTTCCCGGCGTTCGGCTTGCTGGCGCTCGCGATCGCCGGCGTGACGCTCGGCATTGGTCGCGCTGCGATCGACGACCTGGTGGAGTTGGCGGTCGCCAAGACGCCCACCGGCGGACAGCGCTCCCTGGCCGAGCGCCCCACCACGCAGGCCGCGCTCGCGCGAGCGGACGCCGCGCTTCGAGCGGCGCGCTCGTTCCTGCACGAGGCGATCGGAGAGGCGTGGGAGGAGGCCGAGACCCGCGGCGAAGTGAGCACCGAACGCCGGGCCGTGCTGCGGATGGCATCGACCAACGCGACGGGGGCCGCGGCGGCCGCCGTGGACGCCGCCTACAACCTCGGCGGCGGCACGTCGATCTACGAGACCAGCCCGCTTCAGCGCCGCTTCCGCGACGTCCACGCAGCGACCCAGCACATGCTGGTCGCGCCGGCCACCTGGGAGCTGACCGGGCGGCTGCTGCTCGGACTGCCCACCGACACGGCTCAGCTTTAGCTCGGCTAGGAGGTCCCCGCGGTGCGCGGCGGCCTCCCGCGCCGGGCCGGTATCGAGGTCCGTCTCGTGGAAGATGTGCGAGCCGCCGCGTGTCGTCGAGGGCCACCACACCCGGTCGCCGAGCAATGCCACCGCCGCCGGCACCATGATCGTCCGCACCACGAATGTGTCCAGCAGGATCCCCACGGCGACCATGAAGCCGATGTTGAACGCGAAGGTCACCGGCAATGTCATCAGCACCGAGAACGTGCCGGCGAGGATGATCCCGGCGCTCGTGATCACCGGGCCGGTGGCCGACAGCGCTCGCAGCAGTCCCTCCTCGGTGCCGTGCACCTGCGCCTCCTCCCGCACGCGGCTCATCAGGAAGATCGTGTAGTCGATCCCGAGCGACACCAGGAAGATGAACGCGAACACCGGTAGCGAGTTGTCGATGCCGGGATCGCCGACCACGTAGCGGAAGAACAGGATCGAGATTCCGACCGTCCCGAAGAACGACGCGATCACGCTTCCGATCAGCACGAGCGGCGCGACGATCGCCTCGAGCAGGATCGCGAGGATCAAGCCGATCACGAGGAGTGCGACCGGGACGATCACCTTCAGGTCGCGGTTGGTCGAATGGTCGAAGTCGTATTGGACCGGCGTGCCGCCGCCCACCAGCACTTCAGCGCCAGGCGCCGCCCTGTCGACCGACGCGCGCAGGTCCGGGACGGCCTCGAGTGCACTGGACGCGTACGGGTCGTCCTTGAACACGAGTGAGAGCCGGGCAATGTGGCCGTCGCGTGACTCTTGCTGCACCCCACTGACCGATGCCACCTCGGGCTTCGTGCGCAGTCGCTGGCGCGCAGCCGCCACGTCGGCCGGCCGTACCGGTCCGTCCTCGCGCTCCACGAGGACGATGGTCGGCGACAGCGTGCCGGCCGGGAACGACCTCTGCAGCGCTTCATAGCCGTCGACGCTGTCGGTCTGCTGCTTGAAGAAGTTGCTGACGCTGTAGTTCTCCTGATAGGCCAGGATGCCGAAGGCCCCACCGACGAAGATCACGAGCGTCAGTGCAAGTGCCGTGCCCGGCCGGGCGACGACCCGCTCACCGAACCGGCGCCAGAATCCAGACCCCTTGGCGGAGACGGCGTGCTCCGGGTCGTATTCGACGGTGCGACGGCGTGGCCAGAATCCGCGCCTGCCAAAGATCGTCAGCATCGCGGGCAACAGAGTCAGGCCGGCTAGGAGCACGCACATGACGCCGATCGCTGCGACCGGGCCGAGCGAGCGGATGGAGCCGGTATCTGCAAGCAGCAGCACGAGCATCGTGAGGGCGACGGTCAGGCCGCTCGCCAGCAGCGGCGGCCCGACCCGGCCAAGTGCATGCGCCATCGCGTCGTGCTTGTCCTCGTAGCGGCGCAGCTCCTCGCGGTAGCGGGATAAGAGCAGCAGGCAGTAGTCGGTGCCGATGCCGAACATCAGCACCACCAGGATGCTGGTCGAGTTGGTGCTGACGGTGGCGCCCGACTTCGCATACAGGTAGATGAACCCCTGGGCGATCGCGTAGGCGACGCCGACGACGATCAGCGGAGTGAGGGCGATCAGCGGCGAGCGGTAGATCGCCCCGAGGAGGATCAGCACGAGCAGCACCGTCGCGAGCAACAGTTTCGCGTCGAGTGAGCCGAATACCTCCTCGGCGTCCGTGTTGAAGCCCACGTCGCCGGTCAGCCAGACGTCGAGCCCGCCGCCGCCCTCACCGATCGAGTCGCGTAGGTCCTTGCCCCAGTCGCCGACCTTGTCGAAGTTGTCGGGCACGGAGAACGTCGTGTAGGCGAGCGAGCCGTCACGGGACACCAGCCCCGGCGGCGAGTTCGGGCGGAACGGGACGGTCGGGCTACCGATGACGGGCAGGATCCGCTGCGCCGTGCGAGCGTCCCTCTGGATCCTCACCTTGTCGGCCGCCGTCAGCCCACCCGGGCGCCGGTAGACGATCAGGCCGTCGATGTACTGGCCGCCCTCGAAGCGGTCGTCCAGCAGCTCCACGACTTTCGTAGACTCGGCGCCCTTCGGGAGGAAGCTCTCCGTGCGGTCGTCGGTCTCGTCCGCGAGCTTGCCGCCGAGCGGGCCAAAGGCGACCACGAGCAGCACCCAGAGGCCCAGCACGATCCACTTCGCGCGCCGGCCTGTGACGGTGGAGGCGAACCGTCTCATGCCCGGCGCATGCTAACGGCGTGTCAAGCCGGCCGATCGAAACACGCGATCCGTCCTAGACTGGCGCCGTGACGAGCCCGATCGTACGGAAGGCGATGGCGATCGTCTCCGCCTGCGCGCTGACGAGCCTGGGCTTGGTCCTCGCCTCTGCGCCCGCCTACGGCCACCACGCGGTCGCGGCGCTCGCGCCCCCGAGCTGCGCCGGTGCGGCCGATCCGGCCTTCACGCCGCTGCGAGTGATCACCGGGGAATTCGACACATCCCTGGAGGGCGGCTACGTGGTACTCCCGTTCGTCGTTCCCGCCGGTCAGACCGCGGTGCGCGTCCGGTACTGCCACGACCAGCCCGAAGCACCGACCAACGCCCGCATCCGCCACACGCTCGACCTCGGGATCTACGACGCACGGACGGTTCCCGGCGCCCCATGGGGTGCCGACGAGTTCCGCGGCTGGGGCGGGTCCAGCCACCCCGACGTGACAGTGTCGCCCAGCGGTTTCTCCTCGGAGGCGGACTATCTCGCCAACCCGAAGCTCCACCGGCACGGCAAGACCACACGCGGGTTCGAGCCGGGTCCGGTGCCGCCCGGCGAGTGGGCGGTAGAGCTGGGCGTCGCCGCAGTCGCATCTCAGCTCGAGGGCGACTCGGACGGCAAGGTGGCCTGGCGGGTCGAGATCGACACCACGGAGCGATCCGGACTACACGGCCGACCCATACGTGCCCGCCGCCTACGACGACACGCCGGCTCGCTCGGCGCCGGGCTGGTACGCAGGCGACTTCCACGTGCACGCCGAGCACTCCTCGCTGGGCGACGCGACCATGCGGGAGTCCTTCGACTACGCCTTCAAGCCGATCGCCGAAGGCGGCGCCGGACTGGACTTCATCACTCTCTCGGACTACGTGAGCGACTCGGCGTGGGGCGAGGTCGGCCGCTATCAGGCCGACTATCCCGGCAAGCTGGTGGCGCGCAGCGCGGAGGTGATCACCTACCGCGGCCACACGAACAATCACGGCAGCGCCGCCTACGTCGACTACCGCACCGGGCCGGTCTACGAGCGTGACGCCGACGGCAACGTCGACCTGCTCCTCCCCGCGCGTCCCGCGAGCGCAATCTTCGACGACGTTCACGCCGCGGGTGGATTCACCCAGATCAACCACCCCACCATCTTTCCCTCCGACGTGCCGGGATTCGACTTCATCTGCCGAGGCTGTCCCTGGGACTACGACGCCGCGGCGACGGACTACTCGAAGGTGGACGCGATCGAGATCGCGACCGGCCCCGCCGGCTTGAAGGAGGACCCGCAGCCGGGGCCCAACCCGTTCACGCCGACCGCGATCAGGTTCTGGGAGGACGCCATCGACTCGGGCGGCCCGAACGCAAACAAGATCGCTGCCGTCGGCTCGAGCGACTCGCACAACGCGGGCCGCGCCCCGGATCCCGTCACGCAGGCGCCGATCGGCCAGGCCACCACCGTCGTCCATGCGACTGAGCTCTCAGAGGAGGCGATCCAAGAGGCCGTCGAGGCCGGCCACACCTACGTGAAGATGTTCGGCAACGACGGGCCCGACCTCCGGCTCGAGGCGCGGCCGGCAGGGTCAGCGGCTCCTCCGGCGATCATCGGCGACACGGTGCGCGCGGACGACGTCACCTTCGACGCGCGTGTGCTGGGGGCCGGCCCCGGAGCGCCGCGACCGGGCACCTACACGCTGTTCGTGCTCAAGGACGGCGCGCCACTGCTCGCGGTCCCGATTACAAGCGCGGACTTCGCGTTCTCCTTCCCGGGCGTCGGACCAGGCCGCTACCGTCTCCAGGTGCAGCGGGAGAGCGCCATCGAGGCGGTCTCGAGCCCGATCTACGTGGAGCGCGCGGGTTACGCGCGGCCCAAGGGCGCCTCGCCGGTCTACGCGTCACTCGTGCCCGCCTACCAAGCGTGCGAGGACCCCAACGTCGTCCATGCGCCGCCGCTCGAGTACGCAGCCTGCAATCCGCCGGTAGCAGAGTCCGGACTGCTGACCGTCGGTACTCCGGACGCCAACGGCCACCCGGCGGCCGCTCAGGCGCACGCCCGCTTCGTGGTGCACCCCGGCGACCCGGGCACGACGCCTGACGAGGCCGACGTGGGCGTGTCGGTGAGCGCGACCGACGTGCGGTGCCGAGCGGTGGCCGCCGCGTGCCCGGGCGGTGACGGCTCCGACTTCGCAGGCACGCTGCTCACCCGTGCCAGCCTGCGGGTGACCGACCGAAACAACGGGCTGACGATCGCCGGCGGCAGCGATGCGGCCACCGTTTCGGACATCGCACTCGAGATCCCAACCCCGTGCGCCGCCACAAGCGCGCCCATCGGCGCCAGCTGCGCGGTCTCGACCACTGTCGACGCGCTGCTCCCGGGCGCGGTGGGCGAGGGATCCCGCGCGATCTGGGAGCTGGGAGCGGTGGAACTCCGCGATCCCGGCCAGAACGGCAGCGGCTACGGACCGGGCTGCCCGAGCACCTGTGGTGACGGTGACGAGGCCGTGTTCATGCGCCAGGGCGTCTTTGTGCCTTAGCGCCCCTCGAACGTCGCGTGGCCGGGGCCCTTCTCTCGGAGCGAGCGCGCGCCGTTCTGCATGTCCTGGCTCGCCATGACCGGGGCGCCCACCTGCGGCAACGCCGCATCCGCGGCCGCCACACCCTCGTCGACGGCGAGCGCGATCATGCGCTTCGTCGCGCCGTGCGCGATCGTCGGCCCGGCGGCCAGTCGCTCCGCGAACGCGCGCGTCTTGGCGTGCAGCTCGGCGTCCGGAACCACCCGGTTGACGACGCCCCACTCGAGCATGGTCTGCGCGGGATAGGGCCGCCCTGTCAGCACGGCTTCCGCGGCCCGGCCCGCGCCGGCTCTCGCGGCGAGGCGCTGAGTCCCGCCGCCGAACGGAGTCGCGCCGATCACGGCTTCCACCAAGCCAAGGTTGGCGCCCTCACCGGCCCAGATCAGGTCGGCCGTCAGCGCGACCTCCAGCCCGGCAGCAAGGCAGAGGCCATTTACCGCCGCGATCACCGGCACGGGCAGTTCCGTCGCCCGGCGAATCGAGGGGAGGAACTCGTTCAGCAACTCGGCCGCGGCGGCCTCGTCGCGGTCGAGGAAGATCTCGACGTTCGCGCCGGCAGAGAAGTTGTCGCCTTCGGCGCGCAACGAGGATCGCGCGCGCGTCGCTGCGCTCGGCCTCCTGGGTGGCGGCGTTGAGGTCGTCGAGCATCTCGCGCCCGAACAGGTTCAGCGGCGGGTCGGAGAGGACGATCTCCCCCACGCCGCCTTCCAGGTTGAACTAAGCCTTGGCCATGGTCCCCTCCGCTTCGCTCGACGATTGAGCCCGCCACCCTAGTCCCGCGGCGCTCCACGCGATACTCGCGAAGTAGCGGACTCACGCTCGCTTCCAAGGCGCTCGTGGAACGCCTGGAACCCGACGACGCCGCCGTGCTCGACCTCGACCCCGACCGTGTCACCTACACAGCACTCGCAGACCTCAACACCGCGACCGAGAAAGCCCGCCGCGACGCACCCGCCATCGCCGTCTGCGAAGTCTGAGACGCGCCACGGGTGACACCGCCCGCTCCCGGTTTCCATGCAAAGTGAGCGCGCGGCTCTTCGCGGCGGGATACTGCGCGGGCGATGTCGCAGGAGAACTGGAGGTGGTATATGCAACCGCTGAACGAGAATGGAGATTCTCCATGAGACGGTTCCCCGACCACCTGCTCCGGGCCTCGCTGCTCGGCTTGCTCGCGCTCCTGCTCTTGCCCGCGATCGCGCAGGCGGCCGGGAACGCCTACGTGGCCAACTCCGGCTCGAACACCTTGTCGCAGTATGGGATCGGCGCCGGCGGCGAGCTCTCGTCGCTGATCCCCGCGAGCGTCGCCGCGGGCACGACCCCCGTGGGCGTCGCCGTCACCCCGGACGGCAAGAGCGCCTACGTCACCAACTTCGGCGGCGACGTCGGCGGCGACACCGTCTCCCAGTACACGATCGACCCGGTGAGTGGCGCGCTCTCGCCGAAGAGCCCCGCGAGCGTCGCCACGGGCGTGAACCCGGAGGGCGTCGCCGTCACCCCGGACGGCAAGAGCGCCTACGTCACCAACTACGGCGGCGACTTCGGCGCCGACACCGTCTCGCAGTACACGATCGACCCGGTGAGCGGCGCGCTCTCGCCCAAGAGCCCCGCGAGCGTCGCCGCGGGCTCGTACCCCGACGCCGTCGCCGTCACCCCGGACGGCAACAGCGCCTACGTCATCAACGTATTCGACAACACCGTCTCGCAGTACACGATCGACCCGGTGAGCGGCGCGCTCTCGCCCAAGAGCCCCGCGGTCGTCGCCGCGGGCTCGCTCCCCATTGGCGTCGCCGTCACCCCGGACGGCAAGAGCGCCTACGTCACCAACCTCGGCGCCGACACCGTCTCGCAGTACACGATCGACCCGGTGAGCGGCGCGCTCTCGCCCAAGAGCCCCGCGAGCGTCGCCGCAGGCGTGAACCCCGAGGGCGTCGCTGTCACCCCGGACGGCAAGAGCGCCTACGTCACCAACTACGGAGCCGACACCGTCTCGCAGTACACGATCGACCCGGTGAGCGGCGCGCTCTCGCCCAAGAGCCCCGCGAGCGTCGCCGCGGGCTCGTACCCCGACGCCGTCGCCGTCACCCCGGACGGCAAGAGCGCCTACGTCATCAACGTACTCGACAACACCGTCTCGCAGTACACGATCGACCCGCTGAGCGGCGCGCTCTCGCCGAAGAGCCTCGCGAGCGTCGCCACGGGCTCGTACCCCACCGCCGTCGCCGTGCGGCCGCCGGGCGTGCCGACCAGCAAGGAGCAGTGCAAGGACGGCGGCTGGCGAAACTATCCACAGTTCAAGAATCAGGGACAGTGCGAGAAGTTCGTGAACCACCCCTGACGGCTTAGGTCATGCAGCTGAGGACCCGCTTCGCAGGTGCGGGCTCGCACTTGCCGGCAACAAACCCTTGTGCGAGACCCGGCCTGTCGGAGCAGGAAGCTCACGCCGACTTCTCCTGAGCCTTGCCCGCGCCTTTGCTTGGGCGGAGGACCGTCAGCCGGCCTGCTCTGCCGGCTCGACGATGATTCCCTCGGGACAGCCGGACTCGCTGTCCGTAGTCGGGGCGACTGGATTCGAACCAGCGACCGCTCGGCCCCCAGCCGAGTGCGCTACCAGACTGCGCTACGCCCCGTGGACGGTCAGGATAGCTCTAGACGACTGATTCCACGACCGTCTCGACGGGTAGCACTCTTTCCGTGATCGACCTCCACTGCCACCTCCTTCCCGCCCTCGACGACGGGCCGCGCGACATCTCCGACACGGTCGCGATGGCGCGTCAGGCGGCGGCCGACGGAATCGACGTGATCGTCGCCACGCCGCACATCCGAGCCGACCACAACATCGAGATCATGGAGCTCGAGGCGCTGGTGGCAATCGCGAACCAGGCGCTGGAGCAGGAGGGCGTTCCGGTGCAGATCGCCCAGGGCGGCGAGATCGCCGCCGAGCGCATCGAATCGCTCACCGCCGACGAGTTGCGCCTCGTCTCGCTGGGGGTCGGAGGAAGCTGGCTGCTGGTCGAACCGCGGCCCGGGCCGATCGACGACCACCTCGTCGGGCTCGTCGAGCGGCTACATCACCGCCGCTTCCATGTGCTGGTCGCGCACCCGGAACGGCACGCCGGCGCGGACTTCCTCGAGCGCGTCCGCCAGCTCGTCGAGATGGGCGCCCTGATGCAGGCGACGGCGTCGCATGTCGCCGACGGGCCGGCCTCCCCCACCCTGCTGCGGATGGCCGAGGACGGCCTGATCCACGCGGTCGCTTCCGACTCCCACTCTCCCACCATCGGCCGGCCGGTGATGATGTCCCACGCGGTCGAGCGGCTCGCGGAGATCGAGTTCCTACGGCCCCACATCGACTGGATCACGACCGAAGGACCGGCCGCGATGCTGCGCGGCGAGCACATCCGGCCGCCGTTCGAGCCGGCGGCGGCCCTCTAGGCGACCGCTACAGCTCCCGCAGCTTCACCTGCTTCACGAGCTCTTCGACGACGGCGCGATCGCCGCTGCCGAGGCCATGGCGCAGGAAGTTGGTCGCCCCCGCGGCGGCACCCAGCCGCAGGACGTCCTCGATCTCCAGCCCGCGCGCGAGCGCCGCGCACATCGCCCCCACCATCGAGTCGCCGCTGCCCTCCGACGCTCCACGCTCGAACCGCGGCGGCGTCAGCTCCCAGCGCCGATCCGCGGTGCAGACGAGCGACGGCTCCTCGCCGCGCGTGAACACCACCGTCCCGGCGCCGCGCTCGACGATTTCCGCGCAGGCCTCCCAGATCACCTCGTCGCTGCTCAGCTCGCGGCCGGTGGAAACGGCCAGCTGCCAGTCGTCGAGCTTCACGATGTCGGGCTTTCCCTCCAGTGCCGCGTCGAGCTGCGGGGACGAAATGTCGGTGACGACCTTCGTATCGCTGGCGGCGTGCACGTCGCGCACCAGGTTGCCGAACGTCTCCACGGGAATCGCATCCTGCGGCAACGCACCGCAGACCATCAGCACCTTGGCGTTCAGAGCCGCGGCGGTCGTGATCGAGAACAGGTCGTCCTGCTCGTGGCGTGACGGTGGGTCGGCGAACGCCTGCGCGACGAACTCGCGCTCCCCGCTGCGGCGGTCGATCACGTAGCAGCCGGTCGCAGCGCTGGTCTCTATCAGCCGGCGCTCGCCGTGCAGGTCCTCGAGCAGTGGCTCGAGCAGCCGGCCTGGCTCCCCGCCGTTGAAGCCGCACAGGACCGGCTGGGCCCCCATCTCACCTGCCATGTTCGCCACCCAGACTCCCTGGCCGGCGGCGTGGAAGTGGACGTCATCGGCATCGGCGCCGCGCCGCTCGATCGTGACGCCGAGCAGCGGGTGCGGGTTGAACACGACCACCCGTGCGGCGTCGTCCGAGCCGTTCATGAGGAGCGGGCGACGGGAATCGAACCCGCCCTAAGAGCTTGGAAGGCTCCTGTGCCACCACAACACTTCGCCCGCGTGACGCTGAGTATAGGAAGGGAACCTGAGGCCCAATACGGGCGGACGCTCAGGCGCGCGTGCCCTCGCCCGCCATCCCTGCAGCAACGCGCGCCGTCGCCTCGTCGTCGAAGAGCTCGACACGCACCGCCAGGTCGTCGTGAACCGTCCAGACCTGCCAGCTTCGGTTCTCGAGCTCGATGCCGCTCGTGCGGCCACGGGCGCGGAACCGGGTCTCCACGAGCACCTTGTCGTCGTTGATGGTGATGTCGTCGACGGTGAGCACCTGGCGGTCGAAGATGTCCGGCGTCATCAGCGCCCTCAGGTTCTCCCGGCCGCGGATGACACCGCCCTCGATGCTCACCTCGCCGCGGTGCCATTCGAAGTCGGGATGCAGGAACTCCAACGTCGCGTCGAAGTCCTCCCGGTTGAACGCCTCGATGCCGGTCCGCAGGCGCTCCTCCCAGAGGCGGGCGCGTTCGTCGTCGGTCATGCCGGAAGTATCGCGGGCAGCGTCGCCCGTACTGTGACCTCCAGCACCACCGATTTCGGCGTGCGTGGGTTGTCGATCCACCACAGCGCCAGCCCGGCCAAGGCGCTACGCAAGAGCTCGGCGGTCGGCTCGACCTGAGCCGGAGGCACGGGGGAACCCGGCTGAGAGGCGATGAACTCGGCCATCACCCGGCGCGCTCTCGCGCTCACGCGGCGGCGGAAGCGCTGAATCTCGGCGTCGCCGGAGCTGTCGCGAAAGAGCATCAGCCAGGCGTGCTGGTTGTCCCACACGTAGTCCAACCAGACGTCGAGGACCGCCCGGACCAGCGCCTCGGGCGTTCCGTCGAGCGAAGCCGGGGTCGACCTGCTCGAAGAACGTCGGCAGGTCGTGCTCGTGCTTTGCCAGCAACGCCAGGTAGAGCGCCTTCTTCGAGACGAAATGGCGATAGACCATCGGCTTGGTCACGCCGGCGGCGGCCGCGACGTCGTCCAGGGTCACTCCCGCGTACCCGGCGCGGGCGAACAGCCGGCCCGCCTCACGCTGGATCAGCAGCCGGCGCTCCTCGCCCGTCAAGCGCCGTCGCACGGTGGTTGCGGCCATGGTTACCGAAGAGTAACTTACGGGGACCCGTGGATTCGACAAATTACGAATTCGGCCCATGACGAGAGGAGCCCGACGATGAGCGAAGTCGTCCGCGATCCGGTCCACCGAGCCCGCTACTCGTTCCACCCCGACGGCGAGAACATGGTCGTCGAATGCTGGATCGAGTCCGGCGGCGGCCTTCCCGCGCACCTCCACCCCAAGCAGGAGGAACGCTGGTCGGTCGTCGACGGGCGCATCCGCTTCGAACTCGGCGACACCAAGCGCGTGATCGGCCCCGACGACGGCGAGATGGTCGTGCGGCCCGGGACCAAGCACTCGCTGGCGAGCGTCACCGACCAGGACGCCCACCTGCGCTGCCTGGTCCTGCCCGCCGGACACCTGCAGGACTTCCTCGAGGACAGCGCTCAGGCTGCCCGCGAGGGGCTCTTCATGAAGGGCGGCATCCCCCGTAACCTGCGTGGCGCGCGCTGGGCGGCGCAGTTTCTGAAAGAGCATCAGGAGGAGGTCGTGATGACATTTCCTCCCCGGTTCATGCAGCGGGCGATGATCGCCATGCTGGCGAGGTAGTTGGGAAGAAAGCTCAAGCAGACGGGACTGATAGCGCTGATGGCGCTCGGCGGGCTGATGCTGTGGCTCGGCAACCCGGTGATCTGGCTGTGGATCGGCTCGCAGACCACCGGAGCGCAGCAGGGCCGCATGGGCCCGTACGTGCTGGTCGCCTTCGGCATCCTCGTCTCGACCGTGCTGGTGTCCCTGGCGCTTGCGCGCCTCAACCGGACCTACCAGTCTGTCAGCGGCCACGTGACCACGGTGCGGGTCCGACTGCCGTGGATGCGCAGCCTGCGCGGTGAGGAGGATGCGAAACCGGAAGTGACGGTCCTCGACTTCATACTGGTGGCGACGGCGATCTCGTGCATCGCCACCTTCCTGTTCTGGTTCGTCTTCCTTGCGGGGTCGCCGCTACCCGACTAGTGAGTCCGGCTGGGACTCGTGCTCGCGGGCGATCAGCATGCGGGTGACGTCCCCCGCCGGCATCGGGCGCGCGTACAGATAGCCCTGGACGAGGTCGCAGCCGAGCTCCTGCACCATCTCGAGCTGGCCCTGGGTCTCGATGCCCTCGGCCACCGCCTTCAGCCCGAGCGCGTGCGCCAGGCTCGCCAAGTGTGCCGTGATCGCGGCGTCGCGCGTGTCGTGCTCGACGGTCTGAGTGAACGAGCGGTCCACCTTGATCAGGTCGACCGGGAACTGGCGCAGGTGCTCCATCGACGAGAAGCCGGTGCCGAAGTCGTCGACCGCGATCCGTACGCCCATCTCGTGCAACTCCTCCAGCTCGGCGCGCACGTCGTGGCCGAGGATGTCCGCGCCGACCATCGATGTTTCGGTCACTTCGAGGCCGAGGTAGCGCGGGTCAAGCCCGGACTCGGCGAGGATCTTCTGCACGCGCTTTGCGATCCCGCTGGTCGAGAGCTGGCGGCCCGACAGGTTGACCCAGGTCACGAAGTCCTCGTCAATGACCCGGTCGCGGATCCAGGCCGCGGTCTGCTCGCAGGCCTTGCGCAGCACCTCGCTGCCGATCTCGTGGATCAGCCCGCTGGTCTCGGCGATCGGGATGAAGTCATCGGGCATCACCAGACCGCGCGAGGCCGAATGCCAGCGCGCCAGCGCCTCCACGCCGACGATCTCGCCAGTGGCCGGGTTCGATCTCGGGCTGGTAATGAACGGCGAACTCGCCTTCCTTGAGGCCCTCGCGCAGCTCGCGCTCGAGACCCACCGCCTCGCCCAGCTCGCGCGCCATGTCCGGATGGAAGGTCTTGTAGCGACCGCGCCCGGCTTCCTTGGCCGCGTACATCGCCAAGTCCGCCTGGCGGATCAGCTCGTCGCTGACGCCCGGGCCGCCGGGGTGTAGGACGACGCCGATGCTCGCGCCGATCGGCAGCTCGCGCCCCGGGATGCTGACCGGGTCGGCGAGGCACTCCAGCAGCCGCTCCGCAAGCGCGATCGCCTGCGACTCGCCCGCACCCTCGAGCAACATGGCGAATTCGTCACCACCGAGGCGGGCGAGGGTGTCGCCGCCCCGCTTGACTTCCTCGAAGCGCTTGGCGACTTCCTCCAGCATGCGGTCGCCGGCGTCATGGCCGAGGGTGTCGTTCACCTGCTTGAAGCCGTCGAGGTCGAGCAGCAGCATCGCCAGGGGAGCGCGCGAGCGCTCCGACCGGACAAGCGCCTGGTCCATCCGGTCCCGGAACAGCGCCCGGTTGGCAAGGCCCGTGAGGCTGTCCTCGAACGCCTGGCGGGTGAGCTGCTCCTCCAGCAGCACGCGCTCGGTCACGTCGCGGGCGTTCAGGACGACGCCCGCCACGTGGCGATCGTCGCGCAGGTCGGTGACGTGCGCTTCGAGGTGGCGCCACTCGTCGAAGCGGTCCTGCGACCCGGAAGGTCAGCTTGTGCGGAGTCCCGATGCCGGTCGCCACCCGCACCGCGTCACGGTCGTCGGGATGGACGCATTCCTCGAACCCATGCCCGTGCAGCTCTTCGGCCTGGAGGCCGAGCGTCCGCACCACCGAGTCGCTCACGTAACGGCAGCCCTTGCTGCCGAACACGAGCACCAGGTCGGTCGACGACTTGACCAGGCTGCGGAAGTGCGCGGTCTGCCGGCGGGTTGTGGCGATCAGGGCCCACGCCAGCAGCATGGAGGCGACCAGGCCCGCCACGCCCAGCATGATCTGCTTGCGAATCAGGTCCGTGACGTTGCGATCGGTAGCCGCGGCGGCATTCGAGGCCGCGTTCAGCGAGACGTTGGAGGTCAGCGCGCCCAGCACCTGCAGCCGTTTGACGGGATCCCTTGTCGCTATCCGCGTGCGGGCCCTCAGGGGAACGGCAGTCGTGTCGCGGCCGGCCAGCATCGCGGCGCCGGTCGCGGTCAGATCATGGACCAGCCGCCGAGCCTGCAGGACCTGCTCGCGGAAGCTGCGCTCGCTGGCCGGCCCGATCTCCGTCGCGTCACCGTCGCCCTTGATGCCCGGCACGGCGCCGCCGTTCGATCAGCGCGTCGGCGCTCTCGCGCATCGCCTTGGCGGTCGCGGCCGGGTCGGCGCGGCCGCCGGCGTGCACGAGCAGCGCCTCCTTGACGTAGCGCTCGGCGAGCGTCCGCTGCCGCGCCGCAACCTGGATCACCGCGGCGCGGTTCTTCGAGCGCGACGTCGTGGCCGTCGAGAGCACGACGCTGAGGATCCAGAAAGCGGCGAACGTCACCAGGATCGCGACGATCGGCTCGCCGGCCGCGCGTCGCGAATGGCGCGAAGCTGGAGCGGCCGCGGCCCACTAGCCCGCCTCCACCCGGGCCCGCATGCCGCCGATGTAGTGACCCGTCAAGTTGCAGATCAGCCAATAGCGGCCGCGCTTCAGCCGCATGCTGGCCAAGTACTCTCCGGGAGGCGCGGGGCTGGTACCCCCTACGACGGCCGAGCCCAGCCGGTCATCGTCGACCGTCAGGCCATCGCCGCGCAGCGGGAGCTTGCGGCCTGTGTCGCGGACGACCATCAGCTCGTGGTAGTCCGGGCCCTCTTGATACAGCTCGAAGGTGACCTCGCCGGCCGGAACGCGCTTGGGCGCCTTGATCTCGAAGTCCCTGACCCACACGTCCACTTCCTCGCCGTGCTCCTCGGAAGCGCCAGAACCGCAGCCGGAGACAGCGAGCATCACGATGCCCGCCAATGCCAATGCGGCCAGGCGTGCGCGCCGGGAGTTCACCGTGTGCCTATCGGCACGACCGGCCGGTCTCGTTATGGCTCTGAATGCCCGGTTTCAGCCGCCGGCGGGCCGGCCGCCGTCGGCGCGGATCCGGTAGCCGGCGCCGCGCACGGTCTCGATCGACTCGACCCCGAACGGGCGGTCGACCTTCTCGCGCAGGTACCGCACGTAGACGTCGACCACGTTCGAGCGGTTCTCGTATTCGTTGTCCCAGGCGTGCTCGAGCAGCTGGTAGCGGTCGAGCACCTGCCCCGGGCGCCGCATGAACGTCTCCAGCAGCGAGAACTCCTTCGCCGAGAGCCCGATGTCCTGTCCGTCGCGCCAGACCCGCCGGGACGAGGGATCGAGACGCAGGTCCCCAAGCGTCAGCACCGCCGGCCGCTCGACCGGCCCCCGCCGGGCCAGCGCGCGCAGGCGCGCCCCCAGCTCGGCGAACGAGAAGGGCTTGGTCATGTAGTCGTCGGCGCCCGGTGTCGAGGCCCTCGACGCGGTCCTCCACGGCGTCCCGCGCCGTCAGCATCAGGACCGGCGCCCAGACGCCGTCGTCGCGCAGCCGCCGGCACACCTCGAAGCCGCCGAGGCCGGGCAGCATCACGTCGAGCACGATCGCGTCGTAGTCGGTCGAGCCGGCCATCCAGAGCGCGTCCTCGCCCTTGATGGCCACGTCGACCGCCATCCCGTCCTCGCGCAGCCCGCGACGGATCATGCTCGCGAGCTTCGACCTCGTCCTCGACGATCAGGACGCGCACGCCGGAATCACCACCCACACGTCGGCCCCTCCGTCGGGGCGGTTGGCAAGGCCAGCGGAGCCGCCGTGGGCATCGGCGATCGCGGAGACGATCGCCAGGCCAAGCCCCGCACCGCCGCGGCTGCGGGCAGCATCGCCGCGCGTGAAGCGCTCGAAGGCGCTTCCCTGCATCGCCGTGGAGAAACCGGGCCCGTCGTCGCGCACGTGCAGTGCGACCGTGGCGCCGTTCGGCACCGCCGCCAGCTCGATCCGCTTGCCGCCGTAGCGGATCGCGTTGTCGACCAGGTTCCCGATCGCCTGCTCCATCCGCACCCGGTCGGCGTGCAGCCGCAGCTCGGCCGGCGCGCTCGAGTGAAGCTCGGCGCCGCCGTGCGCTGCCCGGCGCGCGAAGCGCGCGCGCACGTCCTCGAAGACGTCTGCGGCGGCGACCTCCTCGCGCCTGATCGGCAGGCGGCCCTGATCTGAGCGGGCGATCACGAGCAGGTCCTCGGCCAGCTGCACCAGCCGGTCGGTCTCCTCGGCAGCGGAGCGCAGCGCCGCCTCGAGCTCCTCGCGAGTGCGGCCCGCGCGCAGCGCCAGCTCCAGCTCTCCCTTGAGGATCGCGAGCGGCGTGCGCAGCTCGTGGCTGGCGTCGGCGACGAAGGTCCGCTCGCGCGCGAACGCCTCCTCGAGGCGTCCCAGCATGTCGTTGAGCGTCCGTCCCAGCCGCCCGATCTCGTCGTCGGCGGGCGGCACGGGCAGCCGCTGTCCGGGGGCCGCGTCGGTGATCGTCGCGGCGCGGCTGCGCATCCGCTCCACCGGCCGCAGCGCGGCGGCGGCCGCTCCGTAGCCGGCTAGCGAGGCGAGCAGCAGGGCGATCGGGCCACCGATCAGCAGCAGGCCGAGCAGGCTGTTGAGGGCGTCCTCGCGCTCGTCCTTCGGCGCGCCCGTGACGACGACGAGGCGCTCCCCCTGTGCATCGACGGGGGTGGCCAGCAGGCGGACCGGGTCGTCGCCGTGCCTGCTGTCGAGAAAGATCGTTCCCTCGAGCGCGCGCTCGAGCTGCGGATCGGACAGCACTGGGCGGCCACTCGCCGACGGCGTGCTGTCCACGACCCTGCCGTTGGAATCGAGCACCTGGGCGAGGTTCTCGTCCTGCTCGATGAGTTTGCTTGACCCCGACTCGTCCAAGCGCGGGCCTGATTGCCGGACTACCGCAGTGATGTCGGCGGCGCGCGAGCGCAACCCGCGCTCGATTTCATCGTTCAGGTCGTCGCCGAGCCGCAGGTAGAGAAACAGGCCGAGCGCCGCAAGCAGAACCGCCATCACCGCGGCGAAGGCCAGGGTGACCCTGACACGAATCGGTATGCGGGCCAAGCGCGACATTCGTGCTCTCGAGGAACACGGTATTACTCGCCTGCGTCACCTCCGTCATCTGGCTGCTCGGAGTCGGAGTCCACCGCCACCTTCTTGTAGTTGGCATCGAGCCGCACGTCGACGGTCGAGCCGTCCGGCTTGCGGACCTCCACCTCCCAGGTCGCGCCCTTCTCGGAGTCGCGCTCGACGGCATTCGCCGTTCCCGGGACGATCTGGAGAGCGGCCGCCTTCGCCGCCTCCGCGGCGGGTCCGGTGGCCTGCTGGTCGCCGTCATCGTCGCCGCCGACCGCGTTGGCGACGCCGACACCGCCGGCCGCCAGTGCCAGCACGACCAGCCCGGCGAGTATGCCCTTGCGCTTGTTGCTCATGATCGGAATTACCTCCTGCTGTGGGATTCCGGCGCATTTTTAGCCTGGCATGATGAGCCCGTCATGAGAGTGCCCTACTCTCCAGCGCCGTGAGCACGGAATTCGAGTGGCACCGCGAGGTCGCGGCGGAGCTGGAGCGCCGGGTCCAGAATCGCGACTTCCTGCTGTGGCTGAACATCACCGGCCGCCGGCGCGGAGAGCGGGTCGACTACGACGCCATCGGCCGCGAGGTCGAGACCTGGCTGCGCACGCTCGACGCCGACTCCCATACTCCCCGCGAGCCCGCCTTCCCGGTCTACGGCCCGACGCTGGACCTGGAGATCAGGGCGATCCCGAAGAAGCCGGAGGCGAGGGGAACCGTCCCGCTGGTCGCCAACCCGGTGCCAGCCGCGGCGTACTGGGACTAGAGGAACCCCTCCGCCGCGTAGCGCGCGAAGTAGGTGCCGATCAGCTGCTCGTCCACCGGCGGGCAGACGACTCCGGCGGCGGCCAGGGCGGCCTGGGCCCGCTCGGAGCCGTAGGGCGGCGGGCTGAGCTGATCGGCCTGGACGCCGGCGAGGAACAGGCGGAACGGGTACAGCGCGTTCTGCTCGAAGCCCGGCGAGGCCAGCAGCCGGTCACGCCAGGAGTCGAAGGGCTCGCGGCCGATCTCGTAGCCGGCCTCTGCGATCAGGGCATGCAGGCGCTCGGCAGACACCGGCGCCGGGTTCGTGAGGTGGTACACGCCGCCGGCGGTGGGATCGATCACCAGGGCCGCAATCCCCGCGGCGCAGTAGTCGACCGGCGTCATCTCGATCGCCCGCGCGAGGACCGGGGAGCTGCCGAGCTGGACGCTGCCGATCAGGAGCCGGTCGAGGAACGACGCGCGGCTGAAGTGCCCGGTGCGGCTGGAGCCGGTCAGCGTGCCGGGCCGGTACGTGCACACCGTCAGTCCCAGCTCGCCCGCCCGCTCGACGAGCTTCTCGGCCACCCACTTGGTCTGCACGTAGCCGCCGAAGAGCGGCTCGTCGTGATCGAGGTCGCTGTCCTCGAAGACGGGCACGTCCGGCCGGTACGGGAAGACGCCGATCGAAGAGATGTGGTGCACCGACTTGGCGCGGCCGCGTGCGGCCAGCTCGAGCATTCGCCGGGTGCCGTCGACGTTGGGTGCGACGAGCTCCTCGAAGGGCGCCAGCCAGTGCACTCGCGCCGCAGAGTGCACGATCGCGTCGACCTGATCGGCGAGCGCGTCATAGGCGGCGGGCGCCAGGCCCGCGTTCGGCTGGGATACGTCCCCTGGCACCGCTTCGATCCGCCCGTCGAGGTCGGCGCCGCCGAGCCCGTACTTCCGAAGTGCTGCCGCCAGTCGCGACTGGGCCTCATCGCCGGAGCCGGCGCGCACGAGGCAGCGCACGCGTGCCTCCGACCGTTCCAGGAGCGCCTGCAGCACGAACGCGCCGAGGAAGCCCGTTGCTCCCGTGAGCAGGACGTCATCGGCGGTGTCGGGCCCGACGCCCGCGGTCGGCACATCCAGGTCCAGGGTCGCGAACGGCTGCAACTCGCCGGCCCGGACGGCGACCGGAACCCGGCCCGGTGACGCAGCGGTCACGTTGTGCCCTCCGACGTGCCGATCCGCGACCAGGCGTCGTCGAACGCGGCCGCGTCGAGCGGGACCAGCCAGGCCTCGGCGATCTGACCGCCGGCCACGCGATAGACGCCGGCCGTTCGCCAGGTGACCTCCTCGCCGTCGAGCATCACGCTTCCATCCGCCAGCTGCACCAGCACATCGTCTCCGGCCATGTCGGCGTGCTTTGTGATCTTGATCGCCCCACCGGCGAGGCGGCGGCGGCGCGCGAAGTACTCCAGCACCGCCTCACGGCCCCGGTACTCGCCCGCGATCGGGCTCCGGCCCGGTACGTGCCACACGATGTCTGGCGCGAGCAGCTCGGCGACGGGCTCGACCGCACCCCCGGCATACATGGCCCGCTGGAGATCCAAGAAGCGGTCGACGATCCGCTTCGCGGAGGGCGTCAACGGCGCGTTATCGGCGCTACGCGCGTCCCGCGGCCAGCAGAACCACAGCCGAGAGACGCACCCGGCCGTCGTCTCCAGCCTGCTCCGCGATGGCCTCGGTGATCGCCGCCCAGGTCTGCTCCTGCTCCTCGGGTGGGTGCGAAGCCATCATCGCTGTGATCGGCGGGGCGATCTCCCTGACGAAGGTCGTGAACTCCTCAGGCGAGGGCCAGTCGAACGTGACTTCCGTGCGCTCCACCGCGACGTCCGAGAATCCGCCGCCTTCCAGCAGGCCACCGAGCGCCTCCGGCGTGGGACGCGACAGCGGTCCGGGCGTGCCGGGTGGAGGGGGCGGCACATTGAGGCGCTGCATGACGGTGCGCATCGGGATCGACAGGAACGGAACCTCCTCCGGCTTGCCCCACGAGCTGATCGCCATCCGCCCGCCTGGCTTCAGGAAGCCACGCACTCGCCGCGGCGGCGCCCTCGCCGTCGGGGTCGAAGATGATCCCCCACCGCGACACGGCAGCATCGAAGCTGTCCTCCGGGAAGCTCAGCGAGTGCGCATCGGACTCCACGAAGTCGATGTTCTCGATGCCTTCTCGCTCGGAGCGCTCACGCGCGAACGCCAGCATCTCGGGCGAGATGTCCGTGGCCGTCACGCGGCCCTCCCCTCCCGCCTTTCGGGCGGCGCTCATCGCCGGCTCGCCGTAGCCGCAGGCCACGTCGAGCACGCGGCTGCCCGGCTTCACCTCGGCGAGCTCGACCAGCCGCTCGCTCACCGCGCCAGTCGCGGCATCGATCATCTCCGACCACTTCCACCACCCGCTCGCGGCGGTGTTCCACTGCTTGCGCTGTCCCTCGCGAAACGCGGCGGGGTCGATCGACTTGGCTTCCATCAGACGCCTCCCTTGTTGCGAGCTTGTGCCGCAGGAGCCTAGGGGATAGGACGCCAACGCGGCGGCCATGGCAGAGGTACGATCGCCGTCAGCGCTCAACCCAAAGGGGGAACCATGTACGCACGTGTCGTGAGATTCACCGACGTGAGCCCAGAGCGGATCGAGGCGATCGCCTCCCGGATCGACGAGGCGGACGGACCTCCACCCGGAGTCGACTCGACCGGATTCAAGATGTTCGTCGACGAAGATCAGGGAACCGCCGTCTTCGTCGGATTCTTCGAGACCGAGGAGAAGATGCGCGAGGGGGGCAGGGTGCTCGCGGAGATGGACTCCGGTGACACTCCTGGAACCCGTGCCTCGATCGACAACTGCGAGGTGAAGATCGAGCGCGACGAGTAACTCGGCAGCGATCGAGCGAAGGAGGTCCGATGGGCTTCGACCAGTACCACGAGCCACCCGATGAGCTGCCGGCGAAGACGCGTACTTTCGCGCGGCTGTGCGCCTCGCTGACCGAGGAGGCGGAGGCGATCGGCTGGTACGAGCAGCGCCTCGCGGTCGAGCAGGACCCGGTCGCCAAGGCGATCATGCGCGACGCACAGGGCGAGGAGTTCAAGCACTTCAGCATGGACCTCGAGTTCCTGCTGCGCAGTACTCCGATCTGGCGCGATATCGCCCAGGGCGTCCTCTTCCAACCGGGCGACATCGTCGAGCACGGCGAGGAGGCCGAGGCGGAGACGATCGAAGGTGGCGGCTCGGCCGGAGGTTCACCCGACGCGGATGACTCGGGCTCGCTCGGCATCGGGAGCCTGAAGGGAGCCTTCTGATGAACCACCTGCTTCGCTCAATCGCACCGATCACCGAGTCGGGCTGGGAGCTGCTCGACGACGAAGCCAAGCAGCGACTGACGGCCGCCCTGGCCACGCGCAAGCTGGTCGACTTCGCCGGGCCGCGCGGCTGGGGGTACTCGGCGACGAACCTCGGGCGTTCCACGGCGGTCGAAAAGGCACCGGTGGAAGGCGTCGCCGCGCGTCAGCGGCGCGTGCTGCCGCTGATCGAGCTGCGCGCGAACTTCACGGTCTCACTGTCCGAGCTTCAGGACCACTCCCGGGGCGCGCTCGACGTGGACCTCGGGGCCCTCGACCATGCCGCCCACCAGATTGCGGTCGCCGAGAACGTCAGCGTGTTCCACGGCTGGAAGAAGACCGGTATCGCGGGAATCGCCGAGTCATCGCCGCATAAGGCGATCGCGCTCGGCCCGAGCGCCGACGCCTATCCGCACCGGGTGGCGAAAGCGGTCGAGCTGCTGCTGTGCGACGGGATCGCCGGCCCCTATGGGCTGGCGCTGGGCCGCGCCCAGTACACCAACGTGGTCGAGACGGCCGAGCACGGCGGCTATCCCCTGCTCGATCACCTGCGCAAGATCCTCGAGGGCCCGATCGTGTGGGCTCCGGGTGTCGAAGGCGCGGTCGTGGTCAGCCTGCGCGGCGGGGACTACCTGTTCGAGTCGGGGCAGGACCTGTCGATCGGCTACGAACGCCACGACGGCGAGAACGTCCATCTCTACCTGGAAGAGAGCTTCAGCTTCGTCGTCGCGACGCCCGAGGCCGCGGTGCATCTGAGTCCCTAGAGCGTGCGGGCGCGCTCCGGATCGATCGGATCGCCGATGTGAGTGACTTCGGGAATCGGCTGCAAAGCCCAATCCGGTGGCTCCACGCCCTCGCGGTCGGCCGCCATGCGGGCGAAGTAGCGCTCGAATCCGGCCGGAGTGCAGACGATTAGATAGCGGGCGGTGCCGGCGCCCACGTTGGTGAAGGTATGCGGCACCCCGCGCGGCGCAAAGGCCACCTCCCCAACCGATACGCGGAAGAGCTCGTCGCGAAGCTGGAAGACCAACTCACCTTCGGTCACGTAGAAGGTCTCGTCGAAGTCGTGATGGTGCAGCCCCGGCCCGGCGAACCCGGCCGGTACCGCGCTGTCGATCGCCGAGACCGCGCCGTCGGTCTGCTCGCTTCGTAGCAGGACGCGTGGTCCGGACGGTGGCGTCTGCATGCTCGTCCTCCTCCTCAGCCGCGAATCGGCTGACCGATTCCAAGCATGTTGCCCTCGCTGTCTCGAAACCATGCGCCGCGCTCGCCGCTGCCCTTGCTCGGGTAATTGCCCTCGATCTCCGCGATTCCGTTCACGGTCTTGAGGCCCGGGAAGTCGTACTCCTCGAACACCACCCCGCGGGCGCTCAGCTCACGGACCACCGCCTCGATGTCCTCCACCTCCCATCCCATCTGCGTGTGATCGCCGGAGGCGGTGCCGGCCGACTCGAAAAGAGCGAACTCTCCGGCGGCGCACAAATAGCGCAGGCCGCCCTGCCGCTCTTCGGCCGGCTCGAGTCCGAGCTTCTCGGCATAGAACGCCTTCGCCCGCTCGAGGTCCTGCGCGGGAAGGCGCGTGGCGATTTTTCCGTTCTTCAACATCTCGTCGCTCCCTGGTCGCGGTTGCTCCTCCCTAATGACGGCCGAAACCGCTGGGACTCATCGCCCCGAACAGAGGCGCTCAGGGCGCAAACACGCCCTGCACCGCGAACAGCGTGTTGTCCCCCGTCGTGTCGGCGTCGCCATCGGATCCGCCGTCGAAGACCTGTGCCTGTCCCAGCTCCCAGATCGCGCGCTGCCCTCCACGCAACGCCCGGCGTCACGGCGTCGGCCGTCGTCGCGACGTTGCACGAGCCGCCCTCCGGCCCGGCGGATGCGGAACACGCGACGTTGAACGCGTACTGAACATCCTGCACGTCGCAGCTGTTTGCCCGGGTTCGTTGTTGCGGTCGGTGATGCGAAGGGCAAGGACGGCGCGCAGCTCACCCGTGTAGTCGGCGAGGCTCGCCTTGTCGCGCACGTCGGTGATGCTCGCGTTGATCACGACGTCCGCCTGGTCGCCGTTGCCAGGATCGATCGGGCTCTCACCAGTCACCCTAAGCGTGTACTGCCGACCGAGACCGCCGGCTTGCCGTTCGCATCCGGCGTGCCGACCGTCAGGTGCCCCGAGGTCTGAGCCGGCGGGTTGCAGGAGCCGAACGTCAGCGGTGCGGCGTGCTGGCGGTTCGGCGAGGAACAGGGCTCGTACGCCGGGACGAGCGGGACGCTGGTCGGAGTCGCGGCCTTGGGACGCGGGTAGCCCGCCGGCTCTTCGCCCAGCTCGATCTCCTGCAGCGCCAGGTCGAGCGGCGCCTGCATCTCGGCCAACCGCCGGGGCCCGTCGGCCTGACCGGGCGCCCCGTAATAGACCGACCGCTCGTAGAAGAGGTTCGAGAACTGGCCTCCACCCCACATCGCCCGGCCGGCCTCGTCGGTGTTGTTGATGGCCGAGTTGAGCTGGGGACCACTGGCCCCGTAGAGCTCCTCGTCATCGCCGGTGCAGAGGTTCTGGCCGAGCACGTTTCCGTCCCGGTAGACGAGGCGGTAGGCCGGATCGGGGTTGTTCGTCAGCACCCGCTGGGTCATGGTCAGGGCGCCCTGCGGCCCGTCCACGGACTCGAAGCCCGGCAGCCCTGCCGTGCCGGCGCCGGTGACAGCATCGGGTTGCCCGTCGATCACCACGCCTCCTGCCGGCGTGCCCGAGACGACGCCGGCCGGCGTCATGACGCCGTTCTCGTAGGTCAGTCCGAGGCCCGCCTCGCTGTAGTCGAAGAAGTCCATCACGCCGGGAATCGGGTGCACGCGCAGGAACGTGTTGATGACCTCCAGGCCGCCGTAGAAGACGTGCTGGCGCTGGACGTGCGGGCCCGAGTTCGCGCCGACGAAGTCGCGGATCGCCCGCACCGGCCCGTCGGTGTTGGCGACGAAAGCACCCTCGCCGTGCCGGAACGTGTCCTGGGTCCGGATGCAGGACGCGTCGAGCGCGTCGAACTGATCGTCGTGGCGGTCGAGGATGTCCACCCCGGAGGCGCCGCCGCGCAGGATGCGCAGCTCATTGTCGTACCAGCGGTCGGTGAAGCCGCGCCGGTAGTTCTCGGTCACCACGGACGACGACTCGGGACGCGGCCCGAAGTTCATGCCGGCGCCGGGCGCGGCGCCGGCCGGGTTGTAGGCGCCCGTCTTGTAGGGGCCGTTCGCGAGGTTGAACTCGTAGTCGACGTAGTCCCTGCCGGCCGCGGGGTCGAGGCCACTCGTGTCCGCGAACAGGTAGACGTAGCCGACTCCGCCGTCGATCGGGTCGGAGATCGTGACCTCGACCGCCGACGTGGGATCAACGCCGCCCGGCGCATTGGGCGTCGTCGCCTGGCCCCCGGCGTCGAAGGCCATCAGCGCGACCTCGTCGTTCGAATCGAGCGTCGGGTCGGAATCCCCGCCCACGAACGTGTCGGGGTCCGTGAACTCGGGATGAATGGCCCCGCCGTTGGGCGGGTTGTTGTAACAGGGGTCGGAGCAGCTCGGCCGGCCGTTCGTGTACATCCGGTTCAGGTCCATGACCTCGCGCTCGTCGACCTGAACGGGAATCTGGTTCCAGCTTCCATCCCAGCTGAACGCGACCAGGTCACCCGGCGCGATGCCGTGTAGCCGCGCAGGCAGCTGCACGTTGATGGAGCCGGTCGCGGAGCCGGTGCTGTCGGGGAGGCTTTGCTGGATCACGACCGGGTCGTCGGTCCGTGTGAGACTCGATCCCGGAGCGGGATCAGCGGACCCGACCGAAACCGTGCCGAGCAGCGCGAGCGCAGTGAGCGCGACGGCTGCCGAGATCCACCGGACACGCAGAGCACGCGAACGTCCCAAAGCTCTTCCCCCCAATTCCGCGGACTTGTCGTGCGGAACCTACCCAGGGGTGGCGGCCTCTAATCTGGCTCTACGGCCGCGCGCACTGCCCCTTGCGCTGCTGCCAGCCGGTGTTGCCCGTGGCGCTGAACGGCAAGCTGTTGCCGCTGCAGCTGAGCGTCTGACCGCCTGCGTTGCCCTCGACCGCCTTGTCGGACGATCCCTTGGTCGCCGTCACCGTCAAGTCGCCTTGGATCGTGTTGCCGCGCACCGTGAGCCGCACGCCGGCGTAGTTCGTCAACAGGCTGACGCTGCCCGTCTGTACGGTGTTCCCGGCACAATCGGAATCCACCGGGTCGCCGACCACGATGTCCGAGCCGCTGTTGGTGATCTCGATGTCGCCGCGCCTGCACGGTCATGCCGCAGATGTAGACCTGGCCGCCCGAGTTCGGCACCCGGTGGGCCTTTATTCCGCCGTGGGTGAGGGTCGAATCGAGCGCGAGCAGTTGCTGGGTGCCCTTGAGGGCCTGAAGGTCGCCGCCGACGGTGGCACCGTCGTGGACGTCGATCGTGAGCGAGCGGAGTCCCCATCACATCGCCTGCCACCGTGCCCACCCGAAATCTCGAGGTAGGAGTTGCTCCTGGCGGTGGCCGAGCCCCTCACGGACGTGCCCTCGAGCACGCAGACGGCGTCGTCCGGCACCGTCACGTCGTCATAGGTGCCGCCCGTGATCGAGCCCGTGCAGGTCAGGTCAGGCGGGCTCGCGAGCCAGGTTCGGGTGAGCGAGTCGGAGGGTTCGTCACCGTTGCGCGTCCCCGAGCCATCAGTGTCGGCGAAGGCGGTGATCGTGTCCGTGCCGGCCCGAGTGCCCGTGTAGCAGAAGGTGGCCTGGCCGCTCGCGTCGCTGGTATCCGAGCCAGAAGCGCTGTTGGCGCCCGATCACCGCGAACCGCACCGTCACGTCCGGCGTGGGGTCACCGGACGTATCGGTGCTGGTTGCCCTCATGCACAGCTCGGCTCCGACTACATCCGCGCCGTTGGTGGAGGCCGCCAGCGTCGAGGCTCGTCGGGCCGGCGCGGGTGAACACGTAGCCGCACCCCGGTAGCCGTCGCCGCCGTAATCCCCGCTGACAAAGCCGTCCCCCCGTTCAGCGCCGCCGCGCTCGCCGAACGTCCCTGCGATCACGCCGTCCGCGGCGACCAGCTGCGCCTTCATGGTCCAGCTCGACGCCGTGCGGGTGAAGACGTAGACGGACCCCTGGCCCGCGTCACCCGGCGCGCCGACGAGCCGCGGTGTTGCCTTCCACCGCCACCGAGGTGCCGAACCGGTCACGTCCGAGCCCATCCGGCGCGGTCAGCTTCGCCTGCTGCGCCCACGCCGAGCCCGTGCGCGTGAAGACGTACGCGGAGGCCGGAGCCGGCGTCGCCGTCGAAGTCGCCGCGTGCCCCCGACGATCGCGGTGTCCCCGTCGAGCGCCACCGACTAGCCGAACAAGTCCCCCTCCGCCACCGTCCGCTGCTGATCAGCTTCGCCTGCTGGGTCCAGTTCGACCCCGCGCCCGTGAACACGTAGGCGGACGCCCTGATCGGCATTGAAGCCCGCGCCGATGTCGTCGAAGGCGGCCCCGACCACCAGTGTCTGGTCGCTGAGCGCCAGCGAGATGCCGAACTCGTCCTCCGAACGTGACCCGTCCGCTGCGGTCAGCTTCGCCTGCTGCGTCCAGGTCGAGCCCGTGCGGGTGAACACATACGCGGCCTCTGCGCCGCCGATCGCGCCGACAACCGCCGTGTCGCCTTCCGACCGCCACGGACTCGCCGAACCAAGCTGAAGGCCGTGCCGTCGTCGGCGGTCAGCTTCGCCTGCAGGGTCCATGTCGTGCCCGTGCGCGTGAATACGTAGGCGGAGCCCTGATTGAACTTGCGCCGGCGCGTCGTCGGACTCCGCTCCGACCACCACGGTGTCGCCGTCCAGCGCCACCGAGTAGCCGAAGAGGTCGCCCGCCACCGCCGTCCGGTGCGGTCAGCTTCGCCTGCTGGCTCCAGATCCGATCCCGTGCGGGTGAAGACGTAAGCGGATCCCTGGGCCGAGTCGGTGCCCACGTCGTCCCAGGCGCCCCGACCACTGCCGTGTCGCCGTCCACCGCCACCGAGTAGCCGAACTGGTCGACCGTGCCGCGCCATCCGATCTGCGGTCAGCTTCGCCGTCTCCCGGTAAGACGGGCTCGTGATCGCCGGGCACGACGCGCTGCGCCTGCGGTCGCGCTCTCGGATGCCCGCGGTCGCCGTTGTCGGCGAAGGCGGTGATCATGTTCCCGCCCGCCCAGATCGCTCGCGTAGCAGAAGGTGGCCTCGCCGGCTCGCGTCAGTCGTGTCCGAGCCCGATGCCCGTCGTTCGCGCCCGTGACCTCGAACCGCACCGTGATGGTCCGGAGGCCGGGTCGCCCGTCGCGTCTTGGCACCGTGGCCGTCACGCAGTGCTCGCTGGCCGTCGACAGTGGTGGCGCTCGCCGGTGTGACCGCGAGGCGCGCCGGGTCGGCGGGAGTTAATACGTAGGCGGAGCCCTGGTCAGCATTGGCGCCCACGATCGTCGTTCGGCGCTCCGGCCACCGCCGTCTCGCCGTCCACCGCCACCGATTGGCCGAAGCAGTCGCCGTCCGTCCTGTCAGCGGCGATCAGCTTTGCCTGCTGGGTCCATGTCGAGCCCGTGCGCGTGAACACGTAGATGGAGCCCTGATCGGAGGAGAGGCGCCCAAGCGTCGTCCCAAGGGCGCCCCGACCACTGCGGTGTCACCGCTCAACGCCACCGAGCGGCCGAATGAGTGTCGAAGTCGCCGTCGGCCGCGGTCAGCTTCGCCTGCTGGGTCCAGATCGACCCCGTCCGCGTGAAGACGTAGGCGGCGCGGTTCGAGGCAAAAGCCCAGGCTTCCCTCGGCTCCGACCACCGCGGTATCGCCGTCCACCGCGACCGAGTCGCCGAAGTGGTCGTCCGTCCGTCGCCGTCCGGGGCGATCAGCTTCGCCTGCTGGGTCCAGGTGGATCCCGAGCGGGTGAAGACGTAGGCGGAGCCCTGTCTGACGGTGCCGCCGATCCATCTCGCCGGGCGCCCCGACCACCGCGGTGTCGCCACTCAGCGCCACCGAGCCAGCCGAAGAAGTCCGCGCGCGGTGCCGTCCGACGGCGGTCAGCTTCGCCTGCTCGGTCCATGTCGAGCCGGTGCGGGTGAACACGTAGGCGGAGCCCTGGATGTCGGCCACGTCGCCGAGGGCGCGCCGACCACCGCGGTGTCGCCGCTCACGGCCACCGAGCAGCCGAACGTTGTCGCCGCCGGCGCCGTCCGAGGCGACCAGCTTCGCCTGCTGGGTCCAGGTCGACCCCGTGCGGGTGAACACGTAGGCCGAGCCCTGGTCGGGGTCGTCACCGACGTCGTCGTTCGGGCGCGCCCACCACCACGGTGTCGCCGCTCACCGCCACCGACCAGCCGAAGCAGGTCGCCGGCCGCGCCGTCCGGGGCGGTCAGCTTCGCCTGCTGGGTCCACGTCGAGCCCGTGCGCGTGTAGACATAGGCGGCGCCCTGGTTGGCGTTCGCGCCCACGTCGTCGTTCAGCGCTCCCGACCACCGCGGTATCGCCGCTCACCGCCACCGACTAGCCGGCGAGGTCGCCGGCGGCGCCATCCGCTGCGGTCAGCTTCGACTGAAGGTAGGACGCGCTCGCGGTGCGCCGGCGGGATGACGAGCGCAGCGACCGCGATGGCCGACACCAGTGCAGGCCTGATCCAGCGGCGTCGCAGGCGCCCGAGAACCCCGTCAGCTCGCGCTGCACTCATGCTTCCTCTCCCCAACTCGAGATTCCGCGACTCGCGGAAAGAACCCTGCTGCTCGAAACCTCGCATGGTCCGATCGCGGTGTCAAGGAACAGGCTCACGGCGGAGTCAGTCCGGAAGCAACGGCACCGACACGCCCCGCTCGCGGCCCACCAGCACTGCTCGCGTGATTGCCTTGTCGCCGAACCGCTGGCGCAGGCTGTCGAGCGTCGCATCGAGGCAACCGGCGCTCTGCCGATCGAGCGGAAGCGAGAGCTGCACGGCGCCGTCGTATTCGAGGTTGCCGAGAGCCACGCCGACGAGCGTTATGCCCTGCTGCTCGATCAACGGCCCCGCGTTTGTGAGCAGCTCGCGCGCCACGGCGAGGATGGACTGCGTGCGGGCGGTCGCCTCCAACAGGGTGTGCGAACGGGTGGCTCGCGAGTAGTCGCCGAAACGGAGCCGCAGGACAACCGTTCTGCAGACCCGGCGCCCGGCTCGCAGCCGGCGAGCGACCCGATCCACCAGGCCTATGAGCACGGCGTCCAGATCGTCCTGCGACCGCGGCGCGCTGCGGCCCAGGGCGTGTTGGGCCCCGATCGAACGGCGACGGCGACCGGTCCGAACCGCCCTGGGATCGCGGTTGTGAGCGAGGGCGTGGATGTGCCTGCCCGCTGCCCTCCCGAGCATCGATACGAGCGCCGCCTCGGCGAGCTCGGCCACTTGGCCGACAGTGGTGATTCCCCGCGCCCGGATCTTGCGAGCCGTGACCTCCCCCACTCCCCACAGCCGCTCGACCGGCAGCGGATGGAGGAACTCCAGCTCCCCGTCCGGCGGCACCACGAGCAGGCCGTCGGGCTTGGCCACGCCGCTTGCCACCTTGGCGAGGAACTTGGTCCGGGCCACGCCGACGGTGATCGGAAGGCCGACGCGCGCACTGACGTCGCGGCGCAGCCGTGTCGCGATGTCCAACGGCGTGCCGGCAATCCGCTCCATTCCGCGCACGTCGAGGAACGCCTCATCGATCGAGAGCCCCTCGACAACGGGTGTGGTGTCGTCGAAGACCCGGAACACTGCCTTGCTCGCGTCGGCATAAGCCGACATTCGCGGCTTCACCACGACCGCGTGCGGGCACAGCCGGCGGGCCTGCGCGGCGCCCATCGCCGTTTGAACGCCCAACGCCTTGGCCTCGTAGCTCGCGGCGAGCACAACGCCTCCACCGACGATCACGGGGCGCCCGCGAAGCTCGGGATCATCCCGCTGCTCGACCGACGCGTAGAAGGCGTCGAGATCGGCATGGAGGATCGTGGCCTCCGCGGACACGAACACATGTTCGCATGCCTGGGCGACGCGCTAAGTGGCGTGCGACTACGGCGTTTGTGGCCCGAACGGCTACCCGGAACGGGCGTTGCGCCACATGGTGGTGATGACCGGGCCGCCTGGCGGTCCGAACTCGCCCCCGCGCTCGAACCCGAGCGCCTCGTACCGCGGCAGGTTCACCGGGTTCGTCGATTCGAGGAACGCTGGGAAGCCGGCCGCGTCGATCTGCGCCAAGTTCTCACGCATCAGCCCTGTACCGAACCCGCGCCCCGCATGGTCGCGATGTGTCGCCCACCAGCCCAGGTAGTAGTGCGGCTCGTCCCGTGGGTGATGCTCGTCGAACTGGTCGAACAGGGCGCGCAGCTCACCCGCGCGATCGCCGCACAGCTCATCGAGGAGCGGCCCGACCAGCTCCTGCTGCGCGGGTGTGAGCTCCGGCTCCCCCGGCGGGTGCCACACCGCGACCGCCTCGCAGGCGTCCGTCATCCGCACCCAGGGATCACGTACGGCGGTCTCTGCCCAGAACTGCATGAAGACGTCCAGCCGGCGCGCGCGGCTCGACTCGTCCGGGAAGGTCCAGTGTCCCCACAACGGATCGTCGAAGAACGCGCTTGCGAGACAGGCGGCGACCGCGGGGACGTCGTCCATGGTCGCGGCGCGGCTCACGGCGAGCTCAGGAGTCGATCTTGGCGTCTTGCCCCGCCAGCCCCGCGGCTTGGAGGGCCTCAGACCATTCGCCGAAATACTCGATTCGCACCATCCGTCCGGAACGGAAGGTCGCGACCTGGTGGTACATCTCTTCGTCGATCTCCACCCCGCTTCGCTTGCCTCTTCCGTAGTGGCGAAGGCGCGTCGCGACGTGGTCACCCGCATCGACGAACTCCTGCGGCTCCAGCCTCAACTCCTCCATCGTCTCGTCAAGCCCTCTCCAGAAGCGCTTCACCTCGTCCGGACCGCGGCAAGAGTCCGAACTCTGCCGGTCCGGGAGCACCCACTCGACCTCGGGATCGAAGGACTCGACGGCGGCGTCGAAGTCACGACGGTTGTAGGCGGCGATGAAATCCCGGGCTTTGTCGACGTTCTCCTGCGACATCCCCGCGCAGTATCGCGCAGGCTCAGGAGTCGGCGTGGACGCCCTGCGCCGACAGGCCCACGGCTTCGAGGGCTTCCGCGTGATCCCAGAAGAACTCGAAGTAGACGATCCTGCGCCTACGCACGGTAGTGAGGCTGGTCAACTCGATGTTCGCCTCAGGACCATGGCCTGCGCCACGCCAGATGAACCTCACGGCAACTCGGTCGCCGACCTCGATGTAGTCGCTGGTTGCAACCGCCGTGTCGGTGTCCCACGCCTCGCGCTGTCGCGCCCACTGGCGCATGACCGCCTCTCTGCCTACGAACGGTCCCGGCTCCGGCCACCCCTCTACGGAGCGCATGATCACCTCAGGGTCGTACAGCTCCCGAATGGCATCCACGTCGCCCGCGTTCCATGCATCGAAGAAGGCTTTGACGACCTCCGCGTTCTCCTGCGACATCCCCGCGCAGTATCGCGCAGCAGAGTGGCTGCAGGCTCGCGGCTGTCCTCACCGGCGGCTCGCAACTGAAGGGCCGCTACGATCGCCTCGCGAGAGCCACGGACGAGGAGGGGTCATGCGTAGGACAGTCTTGCTGCTTGTTCTTGCCGCCGGCGTGCTGGGGATGGCCGCGCCTGCCCACGGCATCACCTTTCCGGGCGAGAACGGGAGGATCGCCTACAACTGCGGCGAGAACGTCTGCACGGTCAACCCCGATGGCTCCGGCGCCTTGAACCTTGGACCGGGCATCCGCCCCATTTGGTCGCCGGACGGCACGCAGATCGCGTTCACGGCGCCGCCACCGGACGGGCGCACATATCTGATGAACGCTGACGGCAGCGGTCGGCAGCTCGCTGACCCGCCACCGGCGTGGCTCGCTGAGGCAGAAAGCAATCCGGCTGTGTCGCCGGACGGCACGCGCACCCTCTATCGCGACGGTGTCCGACTGCTGCTTCACACATCTGATGGAAGCCAAGACGTAGAGATCGCCGTTGGCCGTCCCGATCCAGCGATATGCGAGCAGGACCCCGAAGCCTGCAGCCCGTTCAACGGTTTCACATCGGTTCACGGCGGAACCTGGGCCCCCGACGGATCTGCGTTCGCCTATTGGCTGAACTCGGGGAGCTGTGGGGAGCTGTCCTGTCACGAACTTCAAAGCGTGTGGGTCGCAAACGCCGATGGGAGTGACAACCTCCTCAGAGCCTGGGGCCTCGAGCCGGTTTGGTCGCCCGACTCCAAGCTCCTGACGTTCCTCGTGTCGACGAGCGACGCTCCGGGCGACGGCCCGAAGAACCTGGTCGTCTCCGCCCGTGACGGTACCGCTGCGCATCTCGTATCCGAATCGGAGGATGCCGCCTTCCCGAGCTGGCAACCGCTCGTGCCGCCCAGCGGTCCGCAGAGGAGCGACTACAAGAACGCGGCCCAGTTCTGCAAGGCACAGCGCGACTTCCTCGGGGACGCCGCTTTCCGTAGTCGGTACGGGACGAACAGGAACGGCGCCAACGCGAACGGGAAGTGCGTTAGTCAGAACTAGCCTGACCGGGAGCGGGCCCACCTCTAGAAGCGGCTGCCGTCGCTGCCCGTGCGCCGATGCTGGTACTCGACGAGGCCCTCTGCGATGCGCTCCTCGTAGAGGTGATCGGCCTTGTAGGCGGCCCGCACCAGCTCCTCGGCGGCCCTGACGAGCTGGGCCGGCGACACACGCGGGTCGCCGTGTAGGCGGTCGTAGCGCTCCCTGCAGTGACGGATCAGCTCATCGCGCTCGGCCAACGCGACGCGCACGTTCTGTGCCATCGCCAGGAAGGCCGCTGATTCGGACTCGGTCTCCTGAATCGGCATCGCGCCAGGGTAGGGAAGCTCCAATCAGGTTTGAAGGGGTGGGTTGCGCATTTCTTGCACGGGCCCAATCATGTGGGGGACCACTCACGAACGCCGGAGGAGGGGATATGCGGAGCGTGCACTTCCGGGTTTCCGACGCCATGTACATCCTGATCCAGCGTGGATCCGAGGATGTCGGTGCCTCGGTCGCGCACTTTTGCCGCGAGGCGGCGATCGCGCGCGCGGTGCTCTGGGAGGCTCGTAGAGGCTTCGACTGGACCGAGCCCGAGGTCTGGGACCAAATCATGGCGCAGCTCAGAGAGGTCGAGGAGCACGATACGAAGCTGCGGGCCGAGCTCGCGCGCCGGCGGCGCACCGCGGGCGAGGGGCCGTAGGCGTCACCGTCCCTGCTCGGACAGGCCCACGGCTTCGAGGGCCTTGGCACTGTCCGAGTAGTTCTGCACGCGGACGATCTTGCCATCGCGGAAAGAGATGATCTGAGCCCAGACCATCTCGACGAGTTCGGGGGAATCATTTTTGCGCCCCCCTTGGCGAGCGAGGACCACGACCCGATCGCCGCTGTCGAAGATCTGGTCGATCTTGCTGTAGTAGCTCGAGTAAATCGCGGCCCAGTCGCGAAGCCAGTCAACGACCGCGCCTGGTCCGGAAAACTCGGTCGTGTCCGGCCAGCCTTCGTACGTGGACAGATCCCAGATGACGTCTGGGTGGTACGCGTTTCGAGCGCCGTCCCAGTCGCCTTCGTTGTAGGCCGCGTACACGCTGCGGACAAGCTCCACGTTCTCCTGCGACATCGCCTACTCCGAGAGGGCTGCGGCTTCGAGGGCCTCAGCTCTGTCGTTGTACGCCGCTACCCGCACGGCCTTTCGGTCGCGCACGGTCCACACCTGGGTCATTTGAGCCTCAACCTCGGCACCACTTCCCTTCCCACGCGTGTGCAGGCGGAAGGGGACGACAACGCGATCCTGATCTACCTCGATGAAGTCCTCGGGCTCCAACCGCACGGATTCCCAAGTCTCGAAGTAGTCCGCAAGGAGATTTCGGATAGCCGCACGGCCGTAGTACATCCCGGCGTAGGGGCCAATCGCAGCCGAGACGTCGTATTCGGCGTCCGGATGGACATATTCGAGGAGGGCGTCCAAGCCCGCGCGGCTGAACGCCTCGAAGGCCCGGCGCACTACCTCCACGTTCTCCTGCGACATCGCCTACTCCGAGAGGCCGGCGGCTTCGAGGGCCTCCGCGTGGTCCCAAAAGAACTCAGCGACACGAATCTTCCCGTCGCGGATCGTGAAAATGCCGGTTGCCTCCGAGTTCGCCTCGGGGCCATCGCCTCTCTCGCGCCAGACCATGCGAACGGCGACTCGGTCCGCGGCGTCGATGTAATCCGCGAGCATCTCCACTTCGTCCTCGTCCCACGACTCGCGCATGCGCTCCCACTGGCCGATGACGGTGTCGCGGCCCATGAATGGGCCCGCCTCCGGCCAACCCGTGGGAGGCCAGGTAACGACGTCCTCCGCGTAGGTCTCACGCAGAGCATCCATGTCGCGGGCGTTCCATGCCTCCATCCCGGCCCGCACTATCTCCACGTTCTTCTGCGACATCGCCCGCGCAGTATCCCGCAGGCAGAATGGCGCGGCAGACTTGGCCGGGTCGAGCTAGCTCGCATGGCAGTCGCCGGTGGCAGGTCAGGTTTGCGCGATCAGAAGCACGACGGTCATGACAGCGAGCGCGACGCCAGCGACGGTGAACAGCCCGACGGTGCGGAATCGCAGCGGTACGTGGCTGCCGGTTAGCAGCGAACGTTCCAACTCGCGCTGGCGTTGTGCGCCGACGAGCCACAGCCCGACCGCGAGAGACGCGTAGCCGCAGCCGAGCACCACGTACGGCCACGCGGCAACGTGGAGCACCTCCGGTGCAAACCGGCCTATAGCGAGCGCGCCCACGCAGGCCGCCAGCGCGGTGCGCCACCACGCCAGCCAGGTGCGCTCCGCAGCCATCGACGTGTTCCGTGCCTGATCAGGATCGGACGGCGACGCCGGAGGCGGTTGGTGTGCGGCGTCGGTGTGCTCTGGACCCCGAGGCGGCTGCGCCATAGCGGCATCTAACACCGATTGTCCGGTGGGGCGCTGCATGCCGGCTTCCGGTCGCACCGCCTATCTGACCCGCCGCAGGAAGAACGCGGGAAAGAGCCCGCAACGATCCGCTCCCTGAAGTCCTTCATCGCTCAGGAGTCGGCGGGAGCGTCGTGCTCCGACAGGCCCACGGCTTCGAGGGCTTTCCGCTCGCTTCGTAAGAAGGCCACCCGAACGATCTTGCCGTCGCGGAATTGGATGTCCCAGGCCAGGAAGAACTCGACCGGGAGTCCGCTAACTCTGCCGACCTGCCGCTGATGAAAGCCAGACGAGAACTCGGTCGCCAACCCCTCTTATCCAGTGCACATCGACCCGCATGTCGCTCCATGCGGGGAGCCACGCTCTCCAGAAGTCGCGAACTCCTTCGGGGCCGAAGTAAACCCGAACGAAATCCTCGTCCTCCCACTCCATGCCTCGGGTGTCGAACACGATGTTGTCATCGAGCAACTCAACGCTTGCTTGCAGGTCTCCTCGGTTGGTGAACGCCTCGAACATTCGCCGCACGATCTCCACGTTCTCCTGCGACATTGCCTACTCCGAGAGGCTGGCGGCTTCGAGGGCGTGGACTCGTTCGAGAAATGCCTCGACGCGGGTAGCGACGCCGTCGCGGAACGTCACCACCTGCCACGACCGCTCCTCCACCACGGCCCGGCTCCCGTGCGGGCGGCCCCGTTGGACGATTCCGGCGAAGACTTCATCACCGGCATCGATCGTCTCTGTGGACTCGATCGAGATCTCTTCGAAGGAACCGTGCCACGCCATCAACCATCGACGCGCAGCCTCTCCGCGGAAGGTGCCCCCATCCGGGTTCTCGCGGGGAGTGACCGAGCTCGAAGTCGTCAATACCCTCAATCCAGCTGAAGTCTCCGCGGGCGAACTGCTGTTGAACCGCTCGCACGAACTCCACGTTCTCCTGCGACATCGCCCGCGCAGTATCCCGCGGCTCAGGACTCGGCGCGAGCGTCCTGCTCCGACAGCCCGAGGGCTTCGAGGGCTTTGCTCCAACCACCCGTTTCCGCGAACCATTCCTGCCAGGCCACAAGGCCTCTAGCCGAGAACGTCACCGCCGTTCCTCCATCGTTCACGGCAACCTGCACTCCGCTGCTTCGGCCATAGCCGACGAGGTCTGCTCGGATGGCGAGGCGGTCGCCCGCATCGGCTATGGCGCGGACGGTCCATCGCCAGTCTTCGAATACGTCGTCAATCTCGGCAAATACGGCGCCGACGCCCTCGCTGCCGCGATGAATGTCGCTCATCCCCACGCCGGCCATGCTTGTCATCCACACCTCGGCGTCGGGCTCGTAGTTGAGCACCACCACTTCGATGTCATGTCGGTTCATGGCGGCGAATCCGCGCTTGACCTGGAAGCTGATCAGCCGCCTCCTGAGCACCGAGCCCGGCTGCAGGCGCACGGTGCGTCCGGCCATCAAGCTCGCGAGGGCAGGAACGCGGAGCAACAACCGGTCGAGCATGTCTCGCTTCGGCGGTCGTTTCGGAGCAGGGGCGGGCGGCTTCGACATCGCCCGCGCAGTATTCCGCAAGCTCAGGAGCCGGCGTGAGCGTCTTGCTCCGACAGACCGGCGGCTTCGAGGGCTTCCTCCCGGGTGGAGAAGGTGCGCAACCACACACACTTCCCCTGCCGCCACCGAACCAGCTGCCAGATTCTCTCGTCCAGAGGGATGTCGCTGCCCGCGCCGTGGCCGCGAAGGCGGAAGGCCGCGAACGTCAGGTCTCCGCAGTCACGCGCTTCCATCGACGGCTCCGTGAGTCAGCTCCACGTTCTCCTGCGACATCGCCCGCGCAGTATCTCGCAGGCTCAGGAGTCGGCGTGAGCGTCCTGCTCCGACAGCCCCACGGCTTCGAGGGCTTCGGCCCTGTCTTCGTGGTCGTAGGCGTAGATGACTTTGTCGTCCCGCAGCTTGGCGTGGGCGTAGAAGCGAACGTCAACCTCGGCTCCGCTGATCTTTCCTCGGGCGGTTACGTGGATCAAGACGACGACGCTGTCGCCTATCGCGACCACCTCGTCCACCTCGAAGTCGATGCTCGTCCCAGGCTTCGAGCCACTCATTCCGGTCTCCGCATGGCAGCCTCGATGCCGTACAAGCGCCCGCGGTTCTCGTCAAACGGGAACCACTCTATTTCTGGATGCAGGGTGGCTTTGAACGCGGCAGTGTCGTTCTCGAAGGCCCAAAAGAATCGTCGGACCACTCGGGTTATTGACTCTCAGGTTCTCCTGCGACATCGCCGCCTCCGACAGCCCCACGGCTTCGAGGGCTTCGGCGTGATCCCAGAAGTACTCAATGAGGAAGAGCTTTCCCTTGCGGAACGTGTAGACGGCCGTGAACTCCAAAACTCAACCCAGGGCCCTGGCCTTCGCCGCGCCAGAGCTGTCTCACGACAACTCGCTCACCGGCTTCGATCAGGTCGCCGATCGGTTCCAGGGTGTCGGTGTCCCAGGTCTCGCGCAGTTGTTCGAAATACCCTATGACCGCCTCCCGACCAACGATCGCTCCTGCCTCCGGCCAACCTCCAGGCCGCGCACGATCATTGCGTCGGGGGCGTACAACTCACAGAGGGCGTTCATGTCCCCGGCGTTCCATGTTTCATAAGCACGCTGCACGACCTCCACGTTCTCCTGCGACATCGCCTACTCCGAGATGCCGGCGGCTTCGAGGGCTTCGGCCTCGGTGTCGAAGCTGCACCACCAGACGCACCTTCCCCCGCCGCCACCGGGCCACCTGGCAAACCGTGTCGTCCACGGGAATGGCACTGCCTGCGCCGTGGCCGCGGGTGCGCACGACCGCGACCGTCAGGTCCTCAACGTCGCGCACGCTCGGAAACCTCGACGCGGTAGTCGGGCATGACGTCGAGGATGCTCTCCCACCAGTGGCGGATTCCGTCGTGGCCGTGATAGCTGCCCTCCAGGCGAGCAGCGCTCGGGACGCCCTCCACGCCATCGTCCATCAGTGCCAGATGGGCATTGAGGTCGCGCCGGTTGAAGGCGTCCATAGGCTCGATAAGCCAGGTCCACGTTCTCCTGCGACATCGCCGGCGCAGTATCCCGCAGGCTCAGGAGCCGGCGTGAGCGTCTTGCTCCGACAGCCCCGCGGCTTCGAGGGCTTCGCGGCGGTCGAGGAAGATGCGGACGCGCTTGATCTTGCCATCGGCGAGGTCGTAAACGTTTGTGGCGGGGATGTCACCGCCGAGGCTTATGCCACTCGCTCGCCCGCTCATGTTGAGGCGCACGAACCCGACTACCCGGTCAGCGCCGACGGTCTCCAGTCGGTCGATAGTGACCCGGAAATCCGGGCCTGCATCGCGCAGATCGGCGAAGTATCGTTTGATCCCTTCGGACCCCTTGTAGATGCCTTCAATTGGCGACACCGGGGTCTGCAACTGGATGTCCTCAGTGCAACAAGCCAGGTAGCCGTCGATGTCGCGGTCGTTCACTGCCGCAACCGCTCGCTCCACGATCTCCACGTTCTCCTGCGACATCGCCTACTCCGACAGCCCGAGCGTTTTGAGGGCCTCAGCGTGGTTCCAGAAGTACTCGATGGCCCAGATCTTGCCCTCTCGCATCGCAGACCTGGGTCATCTCCAAGCCCGCTCAGGGCCGCGACCTGCGCCTGCCAGATGAACCGCACGACGACTCGGTCGGCCGCGTCGATGAAGTCGCTGATCGGCTCAATGGTGTTGGAATCGAAGGCCTCGCGCAATTGATCGAACTCGCGCATAACGGCATCCCGCCCTACGAAAAGGCCCCGGTTCCGGCCAACCCTCAGGCGACCGCACAATGACGTCTGGGTGTACCAGCTCGCGAACGGCGTCCATGTCCCCCGCGTTCCACGCCTCGAACCCGGCTCGCACGATCTCCACGTTCTCCTGCGACATCGCCTACTCCGACAGGCCGGCGGCTTCGAGGGCCTCTGCGTGATCCGAGGATAGGTCCGACTCGACGAGCCTGCCCGTCCCGCAGCGTCCCAGATGAGCGAGGGGAAGCTTCATTCGATCCCATCGCGTCCCCTTGCCTGAAAGTGGCTCAGGACGAGGACCCGCTCGTCGATGTCGATAATCCTGTCGACGTCCAGCGAGATCTCCTCCCACGGTCCCGCGTTAGCTGATCATTGAGCTTCCGGAGACCGCCGTCACGGCCTCGGTACAAGCTGTCGAGATCAGGACAAGACACCGGAGAGGTGCGAACTCGACCTCGGTGCCGGGCAGCCCGGTATCCGTCCGTGTAGCTTGCGTTCGACTGGTCTTGCTCGCGAGCACGATCTCCACGTTCTCCTGCGACATCGCCCGCGCAGTATCGCGCAGTTTCAGGAGTCGGCGTGAGCGTCCTGCTCCGACAGGCCGACGGCTTCGAAGGCTTCGTCCACGCTCTCGTATATCTGCATCCTGACGCACAGCCCGTCGCTCTAGCGTCCAACCTGAGCGAACGCGCATTTCAACGGGAATCTCCCTGTCCGCGCCTTTGACACGCCCCCGCTGGTTTCGACGATGACGACGCCTCCCCGCGGCGTCGATTAGTCCTCGGGCTGCCATGATCGACTCCGCAAGTCATCCCAGTGCATCGGCTCCACTCGGCGTTGAATTGCCATCGCCCCCGTCGGTGGCCGTGGTTAGATCTGCCTGGTCGGGCCAGCCGAAGTCTGGACACGTCCCAGATCAGCATCGGGATGGGCGCGGATCTCACCTTTGGCCTTGAAGTGCGTCATAGCCGCGTTTCAGGATCTCCACGTTCTCCTGCGACATCGCCTACTCCGAGAGGCCGACGGCTTCGAGGGCTTGGCTGCGGTCCGTGAACGTTTCGAGCCTGAAGACCTCACCCGCTCTGAGCCATGCCGCGACGCAAAGCGGCATCGTTCCTTCAGCGCCGCTCTCCTTGCCGCGCCACTCCACATGGGAGACCAGCAGAACTGCCGCTCCGGCGTCGATGAATTCGTCGGTTCGCGACCACGAATCGCTCGTAGGCATCCTCGATCGCTTCGAAGTAGGCATCAAGACCCTCATGACCACGGAAGATGGACTCCATGGTCAGGAAGATCGACCGGAACTCGAAGTCGGAGGCGGTCAGCGCAAAGAGCGTTTCCATGTCGCGTCGGTTATATGCAGCATTCCAGCGCCGCACGATCTCCACGTTCTCCTGCGACATCGCCCGCGCAGTATCCCGCAGGCTCAGGAGTCGGAGGGAGCGTCTTGCTCCGACAGTCCGAGGTCTCCGAGCGCGCGCTTGCGGTCCCAGTACGTGACGAGCCTGGTCACTTTGCCGTTGCGAACGACCACGAGGTTCGCTACCTCCGCGTGCATCCGTCCGAGGTCGAGTCCGCTGGTCTTGCCGCGCCCGCTGAACCGGATAGAGGACGAGTATGCGGCGATCGTCGAGTTCGCGGTACTCGTCCACCGTCATGCGCAGGTCCTCCCAGACGCTGAGGACTTCTCGCCAAGCTTCTGTCATCCCGGCAACGCCCGTCCAAGTCCCGGGTCTGGGCCCGTCGGTAGCTACGAACTCGATCTTCGGGTCGGCCCAACCGACCGAACCGAAGTCGCCGCGCTCCCACGCCTCGTAGATCGATCGCACCATCTCCACGTTCTCCTGCGACATCGCCCGCGCAGTATCCCGCGGCTCAGGAGTCGGCGTGAGCGTCTTGCTCCGACAGCCCCACGGCTTCGAGGGCTTCGAGCGGGGTCTGCATACATTTCCATTCGCGCCGACTTGCCATCGCGGATGGTCCAGACCTGGCCGAAGGCCATGTCCACCGGCAGCCCGCTCGTCTTCGACCGGCCGCGCTGGCGCACGATCGTCACGACCTTGTCGCCTGCGTCGTGGAGCGCCTCCACCTCGAGCTCCCAATCATCCCAGCCTCGAGCCAGTCGCGCATGAACGCGCGGGCTCCCTCCATGCCCTCGTAGGTTTGCTGCTCCGGCCAGCCGCGGAACTTGGACATGTCCCAGACGAAGTCCGGCGCGTGGTCAATCCGCGATGAAGTCTCCGGTCGCGGCAAAGCGCTCGTTGCCCGCCGCACGATCTCCACGTTCTCCTGCGACATCGCCCGCGCAGTATCCGCGTCTAGCTGTGCGCCTTGTATGGCGCCGCCGGGCGAGCCCGCGGGAAAAACGCGGGAAAAAGGGCTCCCCTCTCAGGCGGTTCCAGGCGGTCTCAGGCGGTTGAAAGGCCGAAGGTGCCCAGCGGGCGCGAACCCGCCCGGGGCGCGGAAAACCGCGCTACGGAGCCAGCGGGGCAGGAAGGACTCGAACCCTCGACTTCTGGTTTTGGAGACCAGCGTTCTACCAACTGAACTACTGCCCCGGGACGGCTCAGTCTAGCCGCCCCCGGTTGCGGAACTGGCGGCTCGCTTTGCCGAATCTTTCCCCTCCCCTTACCCCCCGCTTCTGATGCCGCTCGCAGACTGGAGCTGTGCTTATCAACGTCAACAGAGAGGAAGTTCAATGGCACGCAAGCTCATAGTCATCGCAGTCGGGATCGCGGCGCTCGCGAGCGTCGTCAGCGCACCCGCCGGCGCACCCACGCTGCGCCACTTCGATGCGACCGTCATCTCCAAGAACAGCGACTCCGGGACGTTCAGGGCCAACGTCCAGAACCGCGGGACCATGCGCTTCAAGGTCAGACCCTCGACGGGGTTCGAACGGCTATCCAGCTTCGGCGCGCTGAAGCGGGGCCTCGAAGTCGAGCTGATCGCGAACCGCTCGAACGGCCGGTGGGTGGCAGTCGAGGTCGAGATCTCCGGTCGTGACCGCGACCGAGGAGGCCGCGGAGGCGACGACTGACACCGGGTTCGCGGTCGCGCCCATCGAGCAGTAGGGGCGCTCAGCTACGGACAGGCGGTCAAGAAATCTTCGAAGTCGGCAAAGCACTTGTCCGAGCCGACGCCGCCGTCGCCGCTGTCATTCCTGATCACCGTGTCGCGAGTGTCCACGGTGTCGAGACCCGCCTGTCCGTAGTGCGCATCGGACCCGGGTCCGCCGGTAAGGGTGTCTCCCCCCTCTTCCCCACGCAGAATGTCGTTGCCATCCCCTCCACGGAGGTTGTCGTAACCGCCCCCGCCGAGTAGCAGGTCTGAGCCGGGACCCCCATCCAGCAGATCGCGGCCGTTCCCTCCGATCAGGACGTCGCGGCCGCCACCGCTGGAGATCTGATCGTCTCCGCTGCCACCGCAGATGACATCGTCCCCCGCGCCGCCGGAAATTACGTCGTCTCCGCTGGTGCCGCCGATCGTGCATTGCGGGGAGGATGGCTGCGCCCCGAGGAGCACCGAGACGTGGCCGAAACCGGCGTCAGCAACCGCCACGTCCGGGTCGTGGTCGCCGTTGAAGTCGCCCACCACGTCTGCGATCGGCCCGATCTGGCAACCGCAGCTCACGTTCCCAACCGGGTAGTCGGCGACCTTCGCGAAGGTTCCGCCCGCCGCGCCAAGCAGGACCGAGACGTCACCGGACGACAGGTTCGCGACGGCGAGATCGGGGTCGTTGTCGCCGTTGAAGTCGCCGATTGCGACGCCATGGGGGTTGCCGCCGGCCGGGAAATACGTCGCTCCGCCGAAGGTTCCGCCCGCGCCGCCCAACAGCACCGAGACATTGCCGCCATCGCCGTTCGCGACCGCGAGGTCGGGGTCGTTGTCGCCGTTGAAGTCTCCGGCAGCCACCGAGTACGGCCTGAGGCTTGCCCCAAACCTGCTCTCTGGCCCGAAGCTGCCGCCGGCGCCACCGAGCAGCACCGAGACGTCGTCCGAGATGTTGTTCGCAACCGCGAGATCGGGGTCGTTGTCGCCGTTGAAGTCCGCGACCGCAATCGACACAGGGCCATCGCCGACCGGGAGGCTGGTCGCCGGCCCGAAGGATGCGCCCGCCCCGCCGAGCAGCACGGACGCGTCATCGGAGTCGACGTTCGCGACCGCGAGGTCGGGGTCGTTGTCGCCGTTGAAGTCCGCGACCGCGACCGCGTAGGGTCGGAACCCAACCTGGTAGTTCGTGGGTGCGCCGAAGCTCCCGCCCGCTTCGCCAAGCAGGACGGACACGTTGTATATGCCTGGGCTCGAAGGAAACTCGCCCACGACCGCGAGGTCGGGGTCGTTGTCGCCATTGAAGTCCCCGACCGCAACCCCTCGCGCACCGCTGGCCGCAGCAAAGGTCGTGTAAGGACCGAAGCTCCCACCTGGCCCGCCGAGCAGTACAGAGGCCCGCGAAAGTTCTACCGCGAGCGCAAGGTCCTGATCCGAATCGGCGTTGAAGTCCCCAATCGCGATCGAGGTGGGGAAACCACCGGATGGGAAGTCGCTCGACGGCGAGAAGCTCCCGCCTGATGCCCGGGCGGTCGGCGTCCAAAGAGCAAGAACGGTAAGCACGATTGCCGCAACACACAGACCGGTCAATCGGCGACTGAATCCCTCCAGAATCATCGTCCTTTTCCGAACGTTACCCGAACACACGCGGGCGGCATAATCAGGCGGTGCGGATCGCCTCGCTCGTCCCCAGCTCCACCGAGATGCTGTTCGCCCTCGGTCTCGGCGACCAGGTCGTCGCCGTTACGCACGAGTGCGACTGGCCGCCCGAGGCCGCGGCGATTCCACACCTCACCCGGACGGTGATTCCCGCCGGCCTGTCGGCGCGCGAGATCGACGAGACGGTGCGGGCGACGGTCGGCGCCGGCCGGCCGCTCTACGAGCTCGATGCCGAGCGGCTCGAGGAACTGGCGCCCGACCTGATCGTGACTCAGGCGGTGTGCGATGTGTGCGCCGTTTCCTACGACGACGTGGTCGCGGTCGCGGCCCAGCTTCCCAGCCGGCCGCGCGTGGTGTCCCTCGACCCGATGACCCTGCGCGAGGTGCTGGCGGACTTCGGCCGGCTCGGCGAGGCCGCGGGCGCCGAGCACGAGGCGCACATGGTGCGCGAGCACGCGCGGCGGCGCATCGAGGCGGTCCGGCAGGCAGTCGCGGGCGCCTCCCTCCCCCGTCTCCTCGCGATCGAGTGGCTCGACCCGCCCTTCGTGGCCGGGCACTGGGTGCCGGAGATGATCGAGATCGCGGGCGGCCAGGACGTCGCCGGGCGCCCGGGCGAGCGCTCCGTCACGGCGACGTGGGACGAGCTGCGCGCAACCGAGCCGGACGTCGCGATCGTGATGCCCTGCGGCTATGACGCCGAGCGCTCCGCCGAGGAGGCCGAGGCGTTCGCAGACGAGGTGGCATCACTTGGCGCCGAGCGCACCGTCGCCGTGGATGCATCGGCCTACTTCTCGCGCCCAGGGCCGCGCCTGATCGACGGAATCGAGCTGCTCGGGCACATCCTGCATCCGGATCGGGTCGCCCCTCCGCCACCCGGGCGGTTATGTGAAGTCGCGCATGCGGGCGGAGGGACTTGAACCCCCACGAGCAAAAGCCCACCAGCTCCTAAGGCTGGCGCGTCTACCGTTCCGCCACGCCCGCGGGCGGCAGCGCGGCCACCACGGGTCGCACTGAACGCTGATACATCCTAGACTTGCGGGCGGAATGGCCAAGGGGGAGCGAAACGTCCGGCACCCGAATCGGGATTTGTCGGAGAACAAACGGACGAAGTCGATGGTGGCATTGCTTTGCGTGCTGACCGCCGGTCTTGTCGCCGTGATCACGATCGGCGGCTGGGACAAGCTCGAGGGCGCCAAGCCGGTCAACATCTTCTACATCCTGGTCTACGTGCTGTTCGCGTACTACGTGTCGCGCTGGAACCGGGGCGTGCTACCCGTTGCGACCGCCCTCTCGGTCGTCCTGATCATCTTCGCCGCGGTCGCCGCGCCGGCCTGGTTCGAGCGCGACAAGACGGGCTTCGAGAGCCCCGCGCTGCCGGAGCCGCTGCTCGGGTTCCTGACGCTGCTGCTGATCCCGATATCACTGATTTTGATCTTCTTCGCGATGCGCGGCTTTCAGCAGGGATGGAACATCGAGGCAGGCTCGCGCGCCTTCCTCGACCAGCAGGACACCGAGGGCCAGCCCGCTTAGTAGGACCCCTGCTGCGAGAAGAACTCGCGCGGGTTCTGCACCAGCATCCTGTCGATGTCCTCGTCGGAGACGCCGCGCTCGCGCAGCGCCGGCAGCACGTCGTTGTGAATGTGCATGTAGTGCCAGTTGGGCAACGCGACGGGAATCGCCTCCTGCGGCAGCCAGTCGATGAAGACGGACGCATCGTGTGAGAGCACCATGCTCTTCGCGTGGCCGCGCTTGCACATCTCGGCGACGATGTTGACGCGGTCCTCGAACGGGAGCTGGACATCGATCCCGAACCGGTCCATCCCGATCAGCGATCCCTTCGAGACCAGCTTTTCCAGATATTCGGGGTCGGTCGAGTCGCCGCTGTGGCCGATGATCACGCGCGTCAGGTCGACGCCCTCCTCCTCCAAGATCTTCTGCTGGTCGAGCCCGCGCTCCGTGGCGGCGTGCGTGTGGGTGGAGATCGGGACGCCGGTGCGCCGGTGCGCGGCCGCGACCGCCCGCAGCACCCGCTCGACGTCATTCGTGATGCCGGGCTCATCGGTGGCGCACTTGAGGATCCCCGCCTTGATGCCGGTGCCCTGCATGCCCTCCTCGATGTCGCGCACGAACAGCGAGATCATCGGTTCGTCGTCCCCACCGAGCTCGGTGCCCGGGCCGCGGAAGTAGAACGCCTTCGGCAGATCCTTGTAGGTGTAGATGCCGGTGGCTACGACGACCTGGAGACCGGTTCCCTCGACCGCGCGGGCGACCAGCTCCACGTCACGCCCGGTCCCGACGACGGTCAGGTCGACGATCGTGTCGACGCCCGCCTGCTTCAGCTCGCTCAGCTTCTGCTGGGCAAGCGGCACGTACTTCTCGGGGTCCCAGCCCTCGTAGCCCGGATACGTGGTCTGCAGCTCCGGCGTGAGCACGAAGATGTGCTCGTGCATCAACGTCGTCCCCAGGTTTGACACGTCGATGGGTCCGCCGATCGTCTCGACCTCAGGCATCTGGCTCCTCCTCGTAATGATTCCCGCCGCGGCCCCGTTAGTAGACCAGACCGGGTAGGTTCACGCCGTGCCCCACCCTGCGCTGCTGGACGAGGTCCTCGCCGCCCACGGTGGCGCAGCGTTCGACCGGGCCACCGAGATCGAGGCGGACGTTTCCTGCAGCGGCTGGGCGTTCGTGCTCAAGCGCCAGCGCGGGTCCTTCTCGGGCTTCACGGGAACGGTCTCGCTCTGGGAGCCGCGTGTCGTGCTCGCGCCCTATCCGGAGGAAGGCAAGCGAGGCGTGCTCGCGAACGGCGATGTGCGGATCGAGGACGACGCCGGCCAGGTGCTGGCCGAGCGCCAGAACCCGCGCTCGTACTTCAAGGGCCGCCGCAACCTCTGGTGGGACGACCTCGACCTGCTGTATTTCGGCGCCTACGCCCTGTGGGGCTACCTGAATGCGCCGTTCGTCTTTCGCGCGCCCGCGTACGAGATCGAGGAGATCGAGCCCTGGAGCGAGAACGGCGAGCGATGGCGGGGGCTGCGGGTCAGGTTTCCCGACGACGTGCCGGCGCACTCACGCGAGCAGCTCTACTACTTCGGCGACGACGGCCTGCTACGCCGGAACGACTACACCGCCGAGGTATTCGGCGGCTGGGCCAAGGCGGCGCATTACTGCTGGGAGCACCGGGACTTCGACGGACTGGTCGTGCCGACCCACCGCAAAGCGATGCCGCGCGGACCGCGCGGGCGGCCGGTGCGGAACTTCGTCCTGGTCGATATCAGGATCGCGGACGTGCGGGCGCGCAGCGCCTAGCTGTACACCCTGATCGGGTCCCCGAGGTCGATCCAGCCGTAGACGCGCTGTGGCGCTCGGGATCGGGATGCGGATGCAACCGTGGCTGGCCGCGATAGTTCGGCACCGACGGGTAGCCGTGGATCGCGTAGCCGCCGACGAAGTAGGTCGAGTAGTACATGCCGTGCGAGTTCGTCCCCGGCTCGCGACGCTGGAAGCGGAAGCTCCCGAACACCGTCGGCGTCGAAGGCTTGCCCGATGAGGCGTGGGTGATGATCTGCGGCTGTCGAGCCGCGCGCCAGCACGAGCACCTGCCGCGACCAGTCGAACTCGGCGTGCTTGCCGAGCTTGGGATAGCGGACCTTGAAGCCCCCGCCCCCGCGCGCCAGCTTGCCGAACACGGCGCGGCCGGCGTAGGTCGAGCGCGCCATCCCGTTCACCTTGCGGAACGCCAGCACGGCGCGGCCGGTGCTGCCCGAGTAGCTGCCGTTCACCGGCGTCAGGTAGCCGAGGTCGGCCAGGCGGCGCTGGAGCGCGCGCACGTTGGTGCCGCGGGCGCCCGGCCCGGCGCTCGAGCGCACGACGTACAGGCGCTTGGCCGGGCTTGCGCGCCGCGGGGACGGTGCCGCCCACCAGCGTGGCGCGCACGCGGTAGACGCCGCGCCGCTTGGGCTTGAACCAGTAGCCGTAGCGCCCGCCGGCCTTGGTCTGCACGACGGGACGCGTCTTCTGCTTGACGCGCTTGCGCTTGAGGAAGAAGTCGAGCTGCACCTGCTGGCCGGCCGAGAAGGGAGCCACGGTGCCGCGCACGCGCACCGGCTGCCGGGGGACCCCGACGACCTTCTTGCCCGCCGACAGGAAGCGTCTGGACGCGCAGCGTGACGTTGGCGGAGGCCGGCGGCGGCGTGGGAGCCGGCGGCGGGATCGGCCGCGAAGGCCGAGGACGCGGAGAGCACCGAGGCACAGAAGAGGGCGGCCACAGCCGCCCCAAGGCTCTTCCCCGCCTGCATGGTTGAAAGCATAGATGCGTTCGCGGCGGCTTCGTTGCGGCATAGACTGATTTTCTAGGCGGCGGTGCTGGAATTGGTAGACAGGATTGGCTCAAAACCAATTGTCCGAAAGGTCGTGTGGGTTCGAATCCCACCCGCCGCACTTTGAGCCCCTCACCCATAGAGACGATCAAGCGCATCGTCGCCCTCGGCCCACGCTGGACGGGCATGGAGGGCAGCCAGCGGGTTCCAGAGATGATCTCCGCCGAGCTGCTCGAAGGCGGCCGTGAGGTCGAGCGCGAGGAAATCCGTGTGCGGCCCCAGTACCACCTGACGCTCGCGCTATACGCGGCGATCGGCGCGGGCGGCGGCGTCATCTCCGCCGTCGCCTCGGAAGCGCTCGGGCTGATCCTGCTCCTGGTCGCGACCGCGGCCGCCTACCTGGACCTGACCGGGCGCCTGTACATCGCGCGCTACCTGTTCCCTCGCCGGTTGGCGCAGAACGTCACCTCGCGCGGCGATCGCCCGGACGCCACTGCGCGAGTGGTGCTGACGGCCAACCACGACGCTGCCCGAACCGGCCTCCTCTACTGGCGCCGTCGTCCGCGCCGGCCCGCGCGCCGCCGTCGCTGGCGCCCGTCGATGCTGGTCGGGCCGATCGACCTCTTCTTCTGGGCGCTGGCGGGCGCGCTCGTCGCCGCCGCGATCCGCCTGATCACCGGCACCGACTCGGACCTCCTGTCGGCGATCCAGTTCGCCCTCACGGTGGTTCTGATGACCTACGTCGTGCTGTTCATCGACGTGGCGATGTCGCCGGCGTCCGAAGGCGCGAACGCGAACGCGTCGGGCGTCGCGACGCTACTCGAGGTCGGTCGCCGGATCGCGCGCGATCCGCTCGACGCGATCGACGTGTGGCTGGTCTTCCCCGCCGCGCAGGAGGGCTTCATGCTCGGCATGCGCCAGTGGATGAAGGAACGCGGCGAGGAGCTCGATCCGCGCCGCACCTTCTTCGTGCACGTGGACTCCGTGGGCGGCGGCAAGGTCCATCACGTCACGGGCGAGGGGTTCGTGCTGCTGTACCGGCACGACCCGAGCGTGATCAGGATCTGCGAGCGGCTCGGCTCCGAGCCGAAGGTCTGGCGCAACGGAACCGACGGCGTGATCCCGGCGATGCAGGGCTTCCCCTCGGTCACGCTGGTCGGCGCCGACGAGGCCGGCCGGGTGCCGAACCACCGCCGCACGTCGGACACGGTCGAGAACCTCGATGCCGAGGCGTTGGACAAGGCCGTCGACTACGTCGAGGAGGTCGTCCGGCGCATCGATGACATCGCCGCGCGGCGGGTGGCGGCTGACACGGCACCCGTGGAGCCAGCGCCCGAGGCCTAACCCAGCGCCGCGCGGATCGAGTCGAGCGCCTGCGGGTTCTCGGCCGACGACATGTCGCCCGGGTCGTCGCCGACCGCGACGGCGCGCACGGCGCGGCGCAGGATCTTGGCCGAGCGCGTCTTCGGCAGCGCGTCGACGAACACGACCCGCGAGGGCTTGAACGGACGGCCCAGCTCGTGCGCCACCAGCTCGCGCAGCTCCTCGGCCGTCTCGTCGCCGCCGTTGCCCGACACGACGCAGAAGCACCAGATCGCCTCGCCCTTGGTCTTGTCGGGAACGCCGACCACCGCCGACTCGGCCACCGACGGGATGCGACACCAGCACCGACTCGACCTCGGCCGGGCCGAGCCGCTTGCCGGCCACGTTGATCGTGTCGTCCGAGCGGCCGAGCAGGAACCAGTCGCCCTCGTCGTCGATCAGCGCCCAGTCGCCGTGGCGCCAGACGCCCGGATACATCGACCAGTAGGTCTCCTCGTAGCGCTGCGGGTCGCTCCAGATGCCGCGCGTCATCCCGGGCCAGGGCTGCTTGCAGACCAGCTCGCCGACCTGGTCGCGCACCGGATTGCCCTGGTCGTCGAAGACGTCGACGTCCATGCCGTGCGAGGCCCCGCCCAGCGAGCAGACCTTGATCTCCTCGACCGGATAGGGGGTAATGAAGCACGCCCCGACCTCGGTGCCGCCCGAGATGTTGATGATCGGCAGCCGCTCCCTCCCCACCACGCGCGAGAGCCACAGGTAGGGCTCGGGGTTCCACGGCTCACCGGTCGAGCCGAACACGCGCAGGCTCGAGAGGTCGTGCTTGGTGACGTGCTCGTCGCCCTTGGTCTTCAGCGAGCGGATCAGCGTCGGCGACACACCGAGCACGTTGACCCGGTGCTGCTCGACCGACGCCCATACGCGGTCCGGCTCCGGCCAGTCCGGCGCGCCCTCGTACAGGACCACCGTCGCGCCGAGCGCGCCCGCGCCGACCATCTCCCACGGGCCCATGATCCAGCCCATGTCGGTGACCCAGTAGAGCGTCTCGTCCGGGTGCAGGTCGGTCTGGTAGGCGGTCTCCGAGGCCATCTTCACGAGGAAGCCGCCGTGCACGTGGACGGCGCCCTTCGGCTTGCCGGTGGTGCCGGAGGTGTAGGCGATCATCAGCTCGTCCTCGGCTGCCGTGTCCTCGGGCTCGACGCCGCCCGGCTCGGCCTTCTCGCCGCGCACGCGCAGCTCGTCCCAGGTCATGTCGCGGCCGGGAGTCATCGGCACGTCGGCGCCGAGGCGCTCGAGCACGATCACGTTCTTCACCGACGGCGACTCTGCCACCGCCTCGTCGGCGCGCCGGCTTCATCAGCGCCTCGGTGCCGCGCCGCAGCCCGCCGTCGGCGGTGAAGATCACCTTCGCCTCGGAGTCCTGGAGGCGGGCCGCCACGGCCGACGGTGCGAACCCCGAGAAGATCGGCATGTAGACCGCGCCGAGCTTGGCGATCGCGTACGCGGCCACGACGGCCTCGATCACCATCGGCATGAACACCGCGACCCGATCGCCCTTGCGCACGCCGATGCTGCGCAGGCCGGCGGCGATCCGGTCCACCTCGCGCCCCAGCTCGGCGTAGGTCAGCTGCCGTACGGCGCCGTCCTCCTGCTCGCCGATGATCGCCACGACGTCGGCACGGTCGGAGGCGGCGTGGCGATCGACGCAGTTGTAGGTCAGGTTGATGTGCCCGCCGATGAACCACTTGGTCCAGGCAGGACCGCCGGAGGCGTCCATCACGCGCTCATACGGCTTGGAGAACTCGAAGCCGAGGTCCTTGACGAGCGCGTCCCAGAACCACTCGATGTCCTCCACCGAACGACGCCGGAACTCGCCCGCGGTCTCGATCCCGTGCGCGCGCATGAAGCGCGTCACGTTCGCGTTCTCGATGTAGTCGGCGGTCGGCCGCCAGGCAACGTCTGCCATCGCGGCGGGATTCTACGAGCCAGCTACTGCGCAACTGCCCCCGGACGCGAAAACGCCCCGTCTTGGCCAGCGGGGCGCTTTCGCGTCACGGAGGACCTCCCATGCTTTAAGGGGATATGGGAAATCGCCCGTCGTCTGTGGATTCGCAGCATCCAGCGTCATGCCGGATGTGTGCTTTTTTCGGCACACCTTGCGGATTCCTTTATACCCGAGCGGGGGGTGGCCAGATTGCAGAAATCCCCCGCTGAACGGGAGATTTCAGCTGTCAGACCGGCGTGACCCCGTTACGCCGCTCCGTGAACGACCGGTCCTTGGTCGCGTAGAGGGCAAAGCGCCGCACCAGCTCGCGGCGCAGGTCGACCGGATCGATGACCGCGTCGACCACCAGCTCGGAGGCGAGGTGCAGGATGTCGATGTCCGCGGCGTACTCGGTCCGCTTCGCCTCGACGAACGCGGCCCGCTCGTCCGCGTCCTCGATCTGCTGGATCTGGTTGTAGAAGACGGCGTTGATAGCGGCCTCCGGTCCCATCACGGCGATCTGCGCGGTCGGCAGGGCGAGGCAGCAGTCGGGCTCGAACGCGGGCCCGGCCATCGCATACAGACCGGCGCCGTAGCACTTGCGCACGATCACGGAGACCTTCGGGACCGTCGCCTCCGAGACCGCCGAGATCATCTTGGCGCCCGAGCGGATGATGCCCTCGCGCTCGACCTTCGAGCCGATCATGAAGCCGGGCACGTCGGCCAGGAACACCAGCGGGATGTTGAAGGCGTTGCAGGTCCAGATGAACCGCGCCGCCTTGTCAGAGGAGTCGACGAACAAAACGCCGCCCTTCACCTTCGGCTGGTTGGCGACGATGCCGATGACACGTCCGTCGAGCCGCGAGTAGCCGACGATCAGCTCCGACGCCCACTTCGGCTGCACCTCGAGCCACGACCCCGCGTCCACGAGCGCGTCGATCAGGTCCTTCATGTCGAACGCCTTGTTCTGGTCGGAGGGGACGATGTCCGCGATGTCGGTCTGCGAGCCCGGCGCCGCGGGTGGCGCGGGCGGCGACTCCTCCCGCCAATTCGACGGGAAGTAGGAGAGGTAGCGGCGCGCCAGATCGATCCCGTCCTCGTCGCTCTTGACGAGGAAGTGGCCACAGCCGGAGACCGACGTGTGCATCTTCGCCCCGCCCATCTCCTCGAGCGTGACCTTCTCCCCGATCACCATCTCGGCCATCCGCGGGGACCCGAGGTACATCGATGCGTTGCCCTCGCGCATGATCACCACGTCGCAGAACGCCGGGATGTAGGCGCCGCCGGCGGCAGACGGCCCGAACAGCACGCAGACCTGCGGCACGCGGCCCGACATGCGGACCTCGTTGTAGAAGATCCGGCCCGCGCCGCGGCGGCCGGGGAACATCTGGACCTGGTCGGTGATCCGCGCGCCGGCCGAGTCGACCAGGTAGACCATCGGCACCTCGTGCTTGAGCGCCTGCTCCTGGATCCGCAGGATCTTCTCGACCGTCTTCGGTCCCCAGGAACCGGCCTTCACCGTGGGGTCGTTCGCCATCAGGGCGACGCGCCGCCCGCCGACCAGCGCCATGCCGGTCACCACCCCGTCGGCGCCGAGGCCCTCCTGGTCCCAGTTTGCGAGCAGCGCCTCCTCGGCAAAGGAGGCCTCGTCGACGAGTCGCGCGACGCGCTCGCGCACGGGCGTCTTGCCCTGTTCCGGCAGCCGTTCCTGGTGGCGCTGCGGCCCGCCGGACAGGGCGCGTTCGAGCGCGACCGCAAAGCGCTCGACGGTGCCGGATGTGTTCTGCTCAGAGGGCGTCAGGCGACTGCTCGTGATCCATCGGGACGGGCTTGTCCCCGGAGTAATCGTAGAAGCCGCGCCCCGACTTACGGCCGAGGAACCCGGCGGTGACCATCTTGCGCAGCGTGGGCGGCGGAGCGAACCGCCGCTCGCGGTACTCGTCGAACATCACCTCGGCGGCCGAGTGCATCGTGTCGAGGCCGACGAAGTCGGACAGGGTGAAGGGTCCCATCGGATGGTTGGCGCCGCCCTTCATCGCCTCGTCGATCTGCTCGATCGAGCCGACGCCCTCCTCCCACGCGCGCACCGCGTCGAGCAGGTAGGGGATCAGCAGCCGATTGACGATGAAGCCGGTCTTGTCCTGCGCGTGGACGACCGTCTTGCCCAGGCTGCGGCCGTAATCCATGCCGTTCTCGAGCGTGCCGGCGGAAGTCGTGATGCACTGGACGACCTCCAGCAGCGGCATCACCTGCGCCGGGTTGAAGAAGTGCAGACCGAGGAAGCGCTCGGGCCGCTCGGTGACGGCCGCCTGGTGGATGACGCCGAGCGAGGAGGTGTTGGAGGCGAACAGTGCCTCCTGCTTGACGATCGGGTCGAGCGTGCGCCACATCTCGAGCTTCTGGTCGAGATTCTCGGTGATCGCCTCGATCACCAGCTCGCAGTCGGCGAAGTCCTCGTAGGCGAGCGTGCCCTTGATCCGCCCCTGCACCTCATCCGCGGCGGACTGCTCCATCCGCCCCTTCTCAACTGCTCGCTTCAGCTGGCCGTTGATCTTGCCCAGCCCGGTGTCGAGCTTCTCCTGGCTGACCTCTTTGACCACCACCTCGTACCCCGCCGCAGCGGAGACCTGAGCGATGCCATGCCCCATCAGCCCGCATCCGACGACGCCGACTCTCTTTATGTCCATGTAGCCTCCAACCTCGGCAGAAAAAAGACCGGGGGAGCGTAGTCCATGACGAACTGGTGAGCATCGAGGACCGCGGCCGGGTGCGGCACCTGGTCATGAACCGGCCCGAGAAGCGCAACGCCTTCAACCGCGACCTGATCCACGCGCTGCGTGACGCCGCTCAGGACGCGCTCGATTCTCCAGACGTCCACTGCGTCGTCCTGCGCGGGAACGGTCCTGCCTTCAGTGCGGGGATCGACATCTTCCAGCTCGCCGGCCTGGCGGACACCAACATGCTGCGCCCGTTCCGCAAGAGCCTGCATCGACATGGCGAACCTGTTCGAGGAGATGCCCAAGCCCGTGATCGCCCAGATCCACGGCCCGTGCCTCGGCCTGGGCGCCGAGGTCGCGCTGGCCTGCGACCTGCGCGTGATGTCCGAGGAAGCGACGTTCGGGTTGCCCGAGACGCGCCTTGGCCTGATCCCCGACGTGGGGGGCTCGACGCGCCTCCCGGCCGTGGTCGGGCTCGGCAACGCCAAGGAGCTGATCATGACCGGGCGCACGATCGGCGCCCCGGAGTGCCTGCGGATCGGCGCCGCCAACCGTGTCGTGCCTGCCCCGGAGCTCGATGCCGCCACCCAGTCGCTTGTCGACGAGCTGCTGGCGGCGTCCCCGATCGCGGTCGGACTCTCGAAGCGCGTGCTGGACGGGGTCGCGAAGCCAACGCTGGCCGCCAGCCTCGAGCAGGAGGTGACGATCCAGCAGACGCTCGTGGCGACCGACGACTTCCGAGAGGCCGGAGCCGCCTTCATGGAGAAGCGCCCGCCGAACTGGAGCGGCAAGCTGCCCGGCCCGCGGGCACCGGAGGAAGCTCCAGAGCCGGTTCCGGAGAAGGCCTAGGCGGCCGCCGCGCCGCGTCGCTCCGCCAGGAGCGCGACGGCGATCAGCGGGAAGACCCAGACCAGGTACGTGTAGGTCCAGTAGCCGGCCGCCAGCTGCACGGCGAGCAGGATGCCCGCGGCCAGTGCGGCGACCCGGCGGGGGTCGGACGCGATCGCCCGGTCGCGCCACACCCGCACGGCCGCGACGCAGATCAGCGTGATCACCCCGGCCTGGAAGACGAGGTGCGCGGGCTCCCACCCGATCAGGGTCCACGGGGACAGGAGCGAGCCCCGCTCGGCCTGGAACGACAACGCGTCGAGCATGTCTCCGATCCCGCCCAGCCCGCCGAGAGCAACGAGCCAACCGAGGACGGCGGCGCTCACGAGCGCCGTGGCGGCCAGCGCGCGCAGGAGCTCCCCAGGGCGGGCCGCCCTGGCCAGCATCACGGGCAGCAGCCAGGAAGGGCGCCAGCTTGATCCACCCGGCGATCGTGACCGCGAGCGCCGACCAGGCCGGGGCGAGCCAGCAGCGCCGCCGCGATCGCGACCGCGGCGCCGGCCGCGACGTCGTTGGACCCGCTCGAGGCCGCGATCATCACGGGCGGAAAGGTCAGCCAGGCGAGCGCCATGCGCAGGCCGGCGGCCTTGCTCCGGGTTTCCGAGTGCCGCCGCCCGGCCGCGAACATCGCCACCGCCCCGGCAATCGCCATCGCGAACGCGACCCAGAGGCTGCCGTCGAGATTGTCGAACGCGCCCTTGACCGGCGATATGAGCGCGGCCGGCACGTACAGCACGTAGGCGAGCAGCGGGTAGGTGTCGCCGTGGACGAGCTCGTTCTGCGGCAGGTTGCCGTAGGGCAGCATCCCGTGGGTCAGCTCGGTCGCTCCGGCCATCGACGCGAACGCAACGTCGCTCACCAGGCCGCCCGGGATGGTCAGCAGGCCCATCGCGATCGCGGCAGCGGCCGTCGCCATGATCAGCGCGCGCATGCGGCCGCGCGGATGCCATCCGGCGGTCATTTCGTCCCACAGCAGCTTGAAAGGCTCGCTCTCCGCCCGGCCCGCAAAGCCGACGCGCAGGCAGCGCACGGCGAGGTAGGTGAGCGGGAGGACCGCCGCCACCACGCTGGCCTCGAGCAGCCGCGCGTTGACGAGCATCACCGGCAGAGAGAACGAGATCAGCGCCGCGACGTCGCGGTTGCGGCGCCCCTCGAGCGGTGAGCGCGCCACGGCGAGCACGAACGCGAGGGTCAGGACCAGCAGGACGAGCGGGTCCTGTCCGATCTCGCTGCCGACCCGCACGTAGTTGGCGGTGTAGGGGATCCGGTTGCGAACCGTCCCGTCCGGCGCGACGGCCACGTCGAGGACGATCCTCGGACCGTCGAAGAAGCTGACGCGCATCAGCCGGTCGTCGATCGGCGTGGTCCGGTAGCGCGTGTATTCGGTCTTGGTGAGCGCGAAGCGGCTCGGCGGGTCGCGCAGCGCGGCGGCGACCGCCAGCTCGTTGCTCAGCCGGCGGCTCGAGTCCGCTCGTCCGTGCAGCAGGGTGAGCAGCGCGAGCGCGGCGAGGAACACGGCCAGCACGGCGACGAGGCCACGCGTCGGGCGCAGGCCAGGCAGGGCCATGCGGGCCTTGGAGAGGACCGCCATAGATCCCTCCTCGGCAGAGGAACCAAAGCGTTAGGACCAGCGGGTCCAATCCACCGGACCGGCGGTGATCAGGTGGCCGGAGAGCGGGCGGCCCAGGACCTGCTGCGCGCGGCGCGCGCAATCGACCATCGCCTCCAGGTCGATGCCGGTCTCAACGCCCATCTCGTGCAGCATCGAGACGACGTCCTCGGTGGCGATGTTCCCGGTCGCGCCGCTCGGCACCGGGCAGCCGCCGAGCTCCCCGAAGGAGCTCTCGAAGGACTCGACACCGGCCTCCAGCGCGGCGAGCACGTTCGCGAGCCCCTGGCCGCGGGTGTTGTGGAAGTGGGCGGTCAGCTCGACGCCCGGGAGGCGTTCGCGTGCGTGCTCGAAGAACGCTCGCACCTGCAGCGGGTTCGCCATTCCGGTCGTGTCGCCAAAGGCGATCTCCTCGCACCCGGCCTCGGCAAGCCGCGTGGCGATGCCGAACACCCGCTCCTCGGGCACCTCGCCCTCGTAGGGGCAGCCGAAGGACACCGAGATGACGCCCTCGCAGCGCAAGCCTTCCGCACGAGCTCGCGCGACGACGCGCTCCAGCCCGGACAACGACTCCTCGATCGAGCGGTTGACGTTCTTGCGGTTGTGCGTCTCGCTCGCCGAGAGGAACAGGTTCACCTCGTCGAACAGCCGCCGGCCCTCCTGCTCCATCAGCGCCAGTCCGCGCTCGAGCCCGCGCTCGTTCGGCATCAGCACCGTGTAGGAGACGCCGTCCGCGCGCTCGATCGAGCGCAGCACTTGCTCGGCGTCCGCCAGCTGCGGGATCACGTCCGGCCGCACGAACGAGGTCACCTCGAGCCGCGGCACGCCGGTCTGCGCGAGGCAGTCGATCAACATCACCTTGTCGGCGGTGTCGATCACCTCCGGCTCGTTCTGAAAGCCGTCGCGAGGCCCGACCTCGCGGATGCGAACGTCTCTGGCGGTAGCACTCCTTAATCATCGCAAGCCCGCCGCTCACGCCGAGCGCCTGGCCTGTCACGTATGAGGAGTCGTCTGATGCGAGGAACGCGATCACCGCGGCGATCTCCTCCGGCTCGGCCATGCGGCGCAGGGCCGTCGAGCCGACCATCGTGTCGATCACCTTCTCGCCGATCTCGCCGAGCTGGCGGGCGCTGTTCAGAAGCGGCGTGTTCACCGGGCCGGGCGCGACCGCGTTGCTGGTCACTCCGAACCGCGCGTTCTCCCGCGCGATCGTCTTCGTGAAGCCGATCACGCCGGCCTTGGCGGATGAGTAGGCGGCCGATCCGTTCGAGCCGACCCGTCCCGCCTCCGAGGCGACGTTCACGATCCGCCCGCCCTTGCGCTCGATCATCGCCGGCAGGAATGCGTGGGTGACACGCATCACGCCGAGCAGGTTCACGTCGATCACGCGGTGCCAGAGCGCCTCGTCGTGTCTGGTGAAGAACCCGAACTCGTCGGTCCCGGCGTTGTTCACGACGATGTCCGCCGGCCGAGCTGGTCCGCGACCGCTGCTGCGCCGCCCGCACCGAGTCACTGTCGGTGACGTCCATGTCGAAGGCCTCACCGTCGATCTGGCTGGCGACATCCTTGGCGGGACTCGAGCTTGAAGTCGCAGACCGCGACCCGGGCGCCCTCGGCGGCCAGGCGCAGGCAGGTGGCGGCGCCGATGCCCATCGCACCGCCGGTCACGACCGCAATCTTTCCCTCCAGCCTCACCGGCGGGAGCCTACACCGGCTAACTTTCTGCCATGGCGCTGCCACCGGGACCGCGCGCGCCGCGCGCCATCCAGATGTACCAGTGGGTCGCGAACCCGATCCCGTACCTGGCCCACGGCGCCGAGGAGTTCGGCCCGATGTTCACCGCCCGCTTCGTGATCGGCGACCTGGTGTTCATCTCCGATCCCGCGCTGATCAAGGAGGTCTTCCGCGGCGACCCGGACACCTTGCGCGCCGGCGAGGCCAACGCACCGCCGCTCGAGCCGATCGTCGGGCGCAACTCGGCGCTGACGCTGGACGGCCCCGAGCACCTGCGCCAGCGCAAGCTGATGCTGCCGTCATTCCACGGCGAGCGCATCCGGCGCTACGGCGACCTGATGGAGCAGATCGCGCACGACGACATCGACCGCTGGCCGGTCGGCACCACGTTCCCGCTGCGCGACCGCACGCAGGCGATCACGCTCGAGGTGATCATGCGCACGGTCTTCGGGATCGACGACGCCACCCGGCTCAACCAGCTGCGCGACACCCTCAGCCAGATCCTCGACATGGGGAACCACCGGTTTGCGATGACGTCGATCGTCCTGCCGCAGATGCGGCGCACGGTCGGGCGGCGGATCTGGCGCCGGTTCGTCGAGCTGCGCTCGAAGGCGGACGCCCTGATCTACGACGAGATCCGCCGCCGCCGCGCGGACCCGTCCACGCCCGACCGCGACGACGTGCTGTCCGTGCTCCTGCAGGCGCGCGGAGAGGACGGCGAGCAGATGACCGACGTGGAGCTACGCGACGAGCTGATGACGCTGCTTGTCGCCGGCCACGAGACCACCGGCACCGCCCTCGCCTGGACCTTCGACCTGCTGCTGCACAACCCAGGCGCGCTCGAGCGCCTACGCGCCGAGGTCGAGGCCGGCACGTCAGACGAGTATCTCGACGCGGTGATCAAGGAGTCGCTGCGGATCCGGCCGGTCGTGCCCGGCGTTTCGCGGAAGCTGAGCCGACCCTGGACGCTCGACGGCTACGAGCTGCCGGTCGGGACCCGCGTGTCGCCCAACATCTGGCTCACGCACCACAACCCGGACGTCTATCCGCAGCCCGAGCGTTTCCTGCCCGAGCGGTTCCTGGACGGCGCGGCGGACACCTACTCGTGGATCCCGTTCGGCGGCGGCATCCGCCGCTGCCTGGGCGCGAGCTTCGCCCTGTTCGAGATGAAGACGGTGATCCCGGTCATCCTCAACCGGGTGCGGCTCTCCCCCGCCTCCGAGCAGCTGGAGGGAATCCGCCGGCGCGCCGTGACGTTCGCGCCGGAGCACGAGGCGCAGGTGATCGTCCAGGAGCGGCATCCGCGTCCGACACGGGATCCCGAGCAAGTTCCGGCGTCGGCCTGAGCCGTTCAGCGCTCGGTCGGCGTGCGGTGGTAAGCAGCGTATGAGGCATCGACGTCCGCCGTGCTCACGATCTCCCGGCCGAAGGGCCACAGCGCAACGGGGACGAGCTTGACGTTCCCGATCGCCAACGGGATCCCGATGATCGTGATGGCCAGGGCGGCCGCCGTGATCAGGTGGGCGATCGCCAGCCACCAGCCGCAAAGGAGCAACCAGAGGACGTTGCCAATCACCGAAACGCCACCGGCGTCCTCCCGCTTCACACGGTGCGTCCGAAGGGCCAGAGCGAGTAGCTGGCGAGCTTGAACGCTTGAATGCCGAACGGGATCGTGATGATCAGGATGCACATCAGGATGCCGGCGAGCGCGTAAAGGATGGCGAGCCAGATCCCCGACAGGACCAGCCAGATGATGTTCAGGATGAAGCGCACCGCTACCGCGCAGGACTCTACGCCTCGGCCAGCCGCACCGCTGCCGGCTACCACTAACCTTCCGCGCCCATGGCACGCGCTGAGGACATAGCGCAGGCGCGCGGCACGGTCGCGGTCGTCGGCGGGACCGGAGCGCTCGGCTTCGGCCTCGCGCTGCGGTGGGCGATCGCCGGCGTGCCGATCGTGATCGGGTCCCGGGATGCCGGACGGGCGGCCGAGTCGGCGGAGCGCGTGACGGCGCGGGCGAAGGAGGCCGGCGCCGGCGACGTCTCCGTCGAGGGCATGACGAACGAGGAGGCCGCGAAACGCTCGCTGACGGTGGTGCTCGCGGTCCCCTTCCGGGCCCAGTCGGAGAACCTGAACAACCTGCAGTACGCGCTCGAGCCCCAGTCGACCCTGGTGGACGCGACCGTGCCCTTGGCCGCAGCGATCGGTGGACGCGCGACCCGCACCCTGGGTGTCTGGCAGGGGTCAGCCGGGCAGCAGGCGGCGGAGATGGCGCCGCGTGGAGTCTCCGTCGTGGCCGCGCTGCACACCGTCAGCGCGGCGGCCCTGTCCGACCCGACGCGCGAGATGGACGAGGACGTCCTGCTCGCAGGCGACGACCGCAAGGCAAAGGACGACGTCGCGGCGCTGATCGCACGCATCCCTGGCCTGCGCCCGGTCGACTGCGGGGATCTGGAGATGGCGCGGATCATCGAGCAGCTCACGCCTCTGCTGATCTCGATCAACAAGCGGCAGAAGGTCAAGCACTCGGGCATCCGGATCACGGGGCTCGACGCCGCAACCTAGACGGCCTAAAGTGGTCGTCCTACTGTCGGGCGGGACGGGCGGCGCCAAGCTGGCGCGCGGCATGCTCGACCACCTCGGGCCGGACCGGCTCGCCGTGGTCGCCAACACCGGTGACGACATCGCCGCGTTCGGGCTGCACGTCTCCCCCGATCCCGACCTCGTCACCTACTGGCTCGCGGGCGTGATCGACGAGCAGCGCGGCTATGGCATCGCCGGCGAGAGCGAGAACGCGTTCGAGCAGGTGGTCGAGCTGGGCGGACCGGAATGGTTCCGTCTGGGCGACAAGGACCTCGCGACCTGCCTCCTGCGGACCGAGCTGCTGCACCAGGGACAGCGCCTGACCGACATCGCGCGCGCAGTGGCGGCCGGGTTCGGGATCGGCGCCGCGGTACTGCCCATGTGCGACGAGCCGGTCCAGACCTACGTCAAGACCGAGGGCGAGTGGCGTCACTTTCAGGAGTACCTGATCCTCCAGCACGCCCAGCCGCCCATCGAGGGCGTCGAGTTCCGCGGCACCGAGCAGGCGCGTGTGACAGACGAGGTGCGGCGCGCGCTCGAGGCGGCGGAGGCGATCGTCATCGGCCCCTCGAACCCGATCGCCAGCATCGGCCCGATTCTCGCGGTGCCGGGCATGCGGGAGGAGCTGACCTCCGCAGACGCTCCCGTCGTCGTCGTGAGCCCGCTGGTCGGCGGCCACTCGCTCAAGGGCCCGACGGAGGCGTTCATGGAGTGGGCCGGGCTGGAGGTAAGCGACCGCGGCATCGCCGCGCACTACGAGGGCCTGGCTCAGGGCATGGTGGTCGACAGCTCCTCGCCGGCGGGCGGAGCCGCGATGTCGGGCGTCGTGCGCTTCGAGACCGACCTGTTGATGAGCGACGGGCCGGCGCGCGCTCGCGTGGCGCGCGAGACGCTCGACTTCGCCGAGGCCCTGGCGGGCTAGGCTCTGGCGATGCCCGCCGCCGCGATCCTGCCGGTCAAGCGCTTCGACGCCGCGAAGCAGCGGCTCTCCGGCGACCTGCCCGCGAGCATGCGCGCCGAGCTGGCCGAGGCGATGGTCGCCGACGTGCTAGCGGCGCTGTCCGGCGCGGAGGAGATCGCTCTGACCGTCGTCGTCTCGGGCGCGGTCGAGGAGCCGGCCGGCGAGCACGTGGTGGTCGTCACCGATGCGCTCGACGCCGGCCAGTCACCCGCCGCCCTGGCGGGGATGGAGCGCGCCGCGGCACTCGGGTACGAGTCGGCCGTGCTGGTGCCCGGCGACTGTCCGCTGCTCGACCCGGCAGAGCTGGACGCGCTCGTTCGCGAAGCCGCCGACCAGGACGTCGTGATCGTTCCCGACCGACACGGGACGGGCACCAACGCGCTCGCGCTCGACCCGCGCGGGCCGTTCCGCCCCAGCTTCGGCCCCGGCTCCCTGGAGCGTCACACCGAGCAGGCGCACGAGCGGAACCTGGACTTCACGGTGCACGAGGTCCCGTCCCTCGCGCTCGACCTCGATACGCCAGACGACCTGACCGCGCTGCGCGCGGCGCTCGCGCAGACACCGGGCGGGGCAGCGGAGACCCGCGCGGCGCTGACGCGGATCAAACAGCAGCTCACCGCCGCCAGTTGACCGGCCTGTCCGCGGAGGCCCTCGCCGGTCTGCCGGAGGTCCGGCCCGGCGACGACCTGGCGGCCGCGATCGCGCTCGCCGCGGAGCAGGCGGGCGATGCGATCGGCGACCGTGACGTGCTCGCGATCGCGCAGAAGGTGGTCTCCAAGGCAGAAGGACAGCTGCGCGACCTGCGGCAGGTCGAGCCTTCCGCGGAGGCGAGTGAGCTGGGCGAGAAGCTCGACAAGGACCCGCGCCTCGTGCAGGTGATCCTCGACGAGAGCGCCGCGGTGCTGCGCGCCGAGCGCGGCGTGCTGATCGTGCGCACCCGACACGGGCTGGTGTGCGCCAACGCGGGCGTCGACCAATCGAACGTGCCTGGCGAGGATTTGGTGTCGCTCCTCCCGCCCGACCCGGACCGCTCCGCCCGGGAGCTGCGGGCATCGCTGTTTGACCTCCTCGGCGCCCGGCCCGCGGTCGTCATCTGCGACAGCTTCGGACGCGCGTGGCGGCTGGGCCAGGCGGACGTCGCGATCGGCTGCGCGGGACTGACGCCGGTGGCCGACCTGCGCGGCGAGCCCGACGCCGAGGGCCGGGAGCTGACGGCGGCCATCGACGCGGTCGCGGATCAGGCCGCTTCGGCCGCCGCGCTCGTGCGACGCAAGGCGGGCCGGGAGGCGGTCGTGGTCGTGCGCGGCCTCGAGCGCCACGTGATGGACGACGATGGCCCCGGTGCCGCGGCGATCATCCGCCCGGAGCCGGAGGACCTGTTCACTTAGGGAACCAGCACCGCGGTGCCGCGTAGCTCTCCGCTCTTCATCCGCCGGAGCGCCTCCTCGGCGCCCTCGAGCGGGAACTCCTCGACGATCGTCTGCACCGGCACCGCCGGCGCCAGGTCGAGGAACTCGTGGCCGTCGGCGCGGGTCAGGTTGGCGACGCTGCGCAGTTCGCGCTCGCCCCACAGCAGGTCGTAGTCCAGTTCCGGCACCGGCGACATGTGGATGCCGGCGCAGACCACCAACCCGGCCTTGCGCACCGCCGCCAGCGCGCGTGGCACCAGCTCGCCCGCCGGGGCGAAGATGATCGCGCTGTCGAGCTCCACGGGCGGCCGCTCGTCGGGCCCGACCGCCGACGCGGCGCCGAGGTCGAGCGCAAAGCGACGCCCGGCCTCCCCGCGCGTGACCACGTGCACCTCGTGCCCGAGGTGGCGCGCCACCTGGATGATGATGTGCGCCGAGGAGCCGAAGCCGTACAGGCCCAGCCGCGGCGGCCTACCGCCGAGGCCCTCCACTTCCGCCAGCCGCAGCGCCCGATAGCCGATCAGCCCGGCGCACAGCAGCGGCGCCGCCTGCAGGTCGGGATAGTCCTCCGGCAGCGGCAGCACGAAGTCGGCGCGCGCGACCGTGAACTCCGCGTAGCCGCCGTCGGCGGTGTAGCCGGTGAAGGTCGGCGCGTCGCAGAGGTTCTCGCGTCCACTCACGCAGTAGGGGCAGGTCCCGTCCGTGCCGCCGAGCCACGGGATTCCGACCCGCGCCCCAAGCGCCAGGTGGCGCACGCCCTCCCCCAGCCGCTCGACCGTCCCGACTATCTGATGGCCCGGCACCACGGGCAGGCGCGGATCCGGCAGCTCGCCCTCGACCACGTGCAGGTCCGTCCGGCACACCGCGCAGGCGCTGACGCGGACGAGGATCTGATCCGCCGCCGGTTCCGGCACGGGCAGGTCGGCCAGCCGCAGGCGCCCCGGCGCCAGCGGCCCGGGCTCGTCGACGACCATCGCCCGCACGGCTAGTCGCTGTAGGTCTCGAGGATGCGGTAGAGCGTGTCGCGCTGCGCGGGCACGCGCCCGCCGGCGCGCGCGGCGCCGATCAGCTGCTCGGGCTCCAGCCGGTCGCCGTGGCGGCTGCCGGCCATGCGCGAGATCGACTCCTCCATCAGCGTGCCGCCGAGGTCGTTGACGCCCCACCGCAGTCCCTCGCTGGCGGCGTCGAGCCCCATCTTCACCCAGCTCGCCTGCAGGTTGCGGACCGAGTCGCCGAGCGCCAGCCGGAACACCGCGGTGTGCTTGAGGTTCTCCTCGCGCGAGATCTCCTCGATGCCGTGCGTGCGCCCGAGCATCGTGTGGTACGGGATGAAGCTGAGCGGCACGAACTCGGTGAAGCCGGCCGTCCGTTCCTGCAGGTCCCGCACGACAGACATGTGCTCGGCCAGCTCCCACGGCTCCTCGATGTGGCCGAACATCACCGTCACGGTCGACCGCAGGCCGGTGCGGTGTGCGGCCTCGATGATCTCCACCCACCGCCCGGCGGGCAGCTTGTTGGGCGAGATGCGCTCGCGGACCCCGTCGTGCAGCACCTCGGCGGCCGTGCCGGGAGTCGATCCGAGCCCGCAGTCGAGCAGGTACTCGAACACCTCCTCCGGCCGGCGGCCGGAGCGCTCGCACATGTAGTGGACCTCCATCGGTGAGTACGCGTGCAGGTGCACGTCGGGCGCCACCTGCTTGGCGAGCTTCAGCCAGCGGCCATAGTCCTCGAGCTTGTAGTCGGGGTGGATCCCGCCCTGCATGCAGATCTCGGTCACCCCGTAGTCGACCGCGTCGCCCACCTTGCGCGCGAAGTCGTCCTCGCTGACGTGGTAGGCGTCCGGCGAGCGCCGTCCCTGTCCGAACCCGCAGAAGGCGCAGCCGACCTGGCAGACGTTTGTGAAGTTGATGTTCCGGTTGACGACGAAGGTGACGATCTCGCCCGCGACCCGCGCGCGGATCTCGTCGGCCGCCAGCCGGATGTCCTCGATCATCTCCGGGCGCCGCTCGGCGAACAGCGCGGTCATCTCCTCGCGCGTCAGGCGCTGGTTGTCACGCGCGCGCTCGATCGCCCCGGCGACCAGGTCGGTTCTGATCGGGACGTCGGCGCGCCGACCGGAGCCGCGCCGCGGAATGAACGACCAGTACTTCAGCTTGATCGTGTCGAGCACGCCCTGCGCCATCCACTCGGGGTCGATGTACTGCGGGTAGACGCACAGGCGCTCGGTCAGCGCATATCCCGCTGGCTGCAGCCGCTTGCGCACCTCGTGTGGGCTCGGGAACGGGTGCTCCGGCGAGATGTGATCGCCGTTGGCAGACAGCCCGCCGAGGTCGGTGGCGCCCTCCTCGACGAGCGGCAGCCACCAGTCCGACAGGTTGGGCGGAATCTGGATGCCGACGTCCGGCATCACCTCGCGGCAGTGGCGCACCAGCCGGCGCAGGTCGTCGAGCGTCACCGGAGACGCCCACTCGGGCAACGGCGCGTCGCCGGTCACGACCGCGGAGCCGTCGTTCCCCGCGCCGCCATCCCAGCGCCGCCGCGCGGCCCGCTCGGCGATGTCCGCGACCTCGCGTCCGTAGTAGTTGGGGTGCGGGACGAAGTTCTGGATGATCACCTCCTGCAGGTGACCGTGGCGCGCATGCACCGCGGCGAGCGCGTCCAGCGAAGCGATCCGCTCCTCCTCGGTCTCGCCGATGCCGACCAGGATGCCGCTGGTGAACGGGATCCGCAGCTCGCCGGCGGCCTCGATCGTGGCGAGCCGCTCGCGCGGGTGCTTGGTCGGGGAACCGGCGTGCACCGTCTCCATCAAACGCTCCGCGACGGACTCGAGCATCAGCCCCATGGACGCGTTCACCTCGCGCAGCCGCTCCAGGTCCGTATGGCTGAGGACGCCGAGGTTCGAGTGCGGCAGCATCCCGCGCTCGAGCGCCCGCTCGCACGCCCAGATCACATAGGAAGTGAAGTCCTCGTGCCCGAGGCGGGCCAGCCGCGCGGCCACCTCGGGATTCGACTCGGGCAGCTCGCCCGTAAGTACGAGCAGCTCTTTAACCCCCCGCCGGGCCGCGTCGTCGAGCCGGCGCTCGACCTCGTCGGGCTCGTGCAGGTGCGGCTTGTGGGTCGCGAACGCGCAGTACTTGCAGTAGCAGCGGCACGTCCGCGACAGCGAGAGCGTGTAGTTGCGCGAGAAGGTGACCCGGCGCACGGTTCCGCAGATGTTAAGGGCCGGGCGTCACCGCCCGGCCCTCGAGTGCTTCTACGTGCCTGCCGCTCAGTCCGGGTCGATGTCCGGGGCGGGCGGGCCGCCGGGGATCGTCCACCCGGGCCGCTCGACCACGAACAGGTACCAGTAGCTGACCGCCGCCAGCAGGGCTCCGACCGACGGGCCGATGATCCAGACCCAGAAGTCGTCCCACTCGCTGGCGACCAGCGCGGGGCCGAACCAGCGCGCCGGGTTCAGCGCGGCGCCGGTCAGCGGCCCCATGAATCATCACGGCGAAGCCCAGCGTCGTGCCGATCACGAGCGGCGCCCAGGCGCGGTTCGCGCGCGGGTTCATCGCCACCCCGATCACGGCCCAGACCAGCAGGAAGGTGCCGATTCCTTCGGCAACAACGCCGGCGAACGAGTTACTGATCAGGCTGAAGTTCAATGACACGGCGCCGACGTTCTGCTGGTCGGCCAGGTCGTCAAGCAGGATGAACTTCGTCATCAGCGCGCCGGCGACCGCTCCCGCGAGCTGCAGCAGGATGTAGACGATCCCATCGCTGACCTTGATGGTTCGCAGCGCCATCGCGGCGATCGTCACCGCCGGATTGACGTGTGCGCCCGAGACATAGCCGAGCGTCGCCACGATCAGGAACAGAACGAAGCCGTGCACGAGGCCCACGACCGCCCAGTCGGTGCCGGTGCCCTGCGGGTTCACGAACAGGCACACGACCAGCGAGATCGCAAACACAAGGAAGAACGTCCCTAGGAATTCCGCAACGTATGAGGCGGGGGACTTCTGCTCCACAGATACCTCCGGTGAATTGCCGTCGATTAGCGCCCGCATCCTAGAGATTCCGGGCCGGGGACGCAGTGGCCGCCAGCGTTACTGGGCGCGTCTTTTCGCGAATTCGTCCCGCACGCTCTGCGGGCGACCCCACGTCGGCACTATCTCTACCCGGCCCTCGCGGACTTCACGCAGTGCCAGTTCCCCGGTGATTCCCTCGGTGTCCAGCTGGCCCAGCGTGCCCCGCACAGTGGGCGCCGCGGCGGCGTGCCCGAACTGGTGCGCGACCAGCAGCCGCCAGTGCCATTCGGCCTGGGAATAGGGCTGCCCGTTGATCTGGGCGACGATCACCGCGGCCTCCACGTAGCGGGACTCGTCGTCGATCCGCAAATCGAGCTCCAGGTCGGTCCAGTCGCTCGGGAGCGAGTCGAGGATCTCCTGGAAGGTCTGGGCAAGCGCCATCGGGACGCTCCAGCCTACTCCTAGAATCTGTGGGGTATGCCAACCGCCACCGCCAGCATCGAGGAGCAGTACGCCGCCCTGCGCGAGCGCGCCGGCCTGGTCGAGCGCGACGACCGCGGCCACATCGACGTGAGTGGCCCGGACGCGGCCGACTTCCTTCAGGGCCAGGTGACAAACGACGTCCTCGCCCTCGAGCCGGGCACCGGGTGCTACGCGGCGATGCTGACTCCCAAGGGCCGCATCGTGGCCGACATGCGGATCCTGCGCCGCAGCGACGAGGAGCTCTGGATCGACACCCCGGCGGAGGCGCTCGAGGGCGTCCTGCGCGACCTGCGGATGTACAAGATCGGGCGCCAGGTCGAGATCGCCGACCGCACACCAGAGCGCTCCATGGTCTCGCTGATCGGGCCGGCATCCCGCCAGCTCGCAGGCGAGGCGCTGGGCGGGAACGTGCTGTTGCCGGACCTCGCCGAGCACTCGCTGACCGAGACGGGCGCGGCCGGCAGGACGCTTTTGCTCGTGGCGACCGACAACGGCATCGACCTGCTGGGCACACGCGAGACCGTCGACGAGACGGCCCGCGTGCTGGTCGCGGCGGGCGCCGAGCCCGTCAGCAAAGAGGCCGCCGAGGTGGTGCGCATCGAGTCCGGGCGCCCGCGGCTCGGCGCCGACATGTCGGAGGAGAACCTTCCCGCCGAAGCCGGCATCGTCGAGCGCGCGGTGAGCTTCACCAAGGGCTGTTACGTGGGCCAGGAGCCGGTCGCCCGCATGTATCACCGCGGCCACCCGAACCGCCACCTGCGCGGCCTGCAGCTGCCGGCCGAGGCAGAGCCTGGCACGCCGCTGATCGCCGGCGAGCGCGAGGTCGGGAAGGTCACCTCCGCGGCCGTCTCGCCGCGACTCGGCCTGATCGCGCTCGCGATGGTGCGGCGCGAGGTCGAGCCCGGCGCCGAGGTGCTCGTCGGCTCCGAGCGGACCGGCCGCGACGGTGGTCGAGCTGCCATTCGGCTGAACTCCTCATATCGGGCGGCTTCGCCGCTGCCTGCTAGCAATCTCTGCTCGCAAGAATGCTGTGCATCCCCCCGAGGGGGGAGGAATCGCCGTGGAGAGCCGCAGAGCCACCCAGATGCAGCGCCGCCGGCACTTGAGCTCCGAGAGCCCGCTGCTCGGCGGGCCGCTTCCCTCCGGCGCGGGCGCCGAGGAACCGCGGACGAACGCCGTCGCCTACGACGAAGACGCGGACGTCTACGGCCTCCCCGACGCCGAAGAGGCCGAGCGCGCCGCCGCCGAGGCCGAGCCGCGTCCGCTACGCGACCTCGGCAACCTGCTCCCCGATCCCGACCCGCAGCGCCAGGTCGACGACTGGGGCCGCTCGGAGCGCGTGTTCCGCTCGCTCGAGCCGGTGCTCAACTTCTACTACCGGTACTGGTTCCGCTGCGACGTCGAGGGCATCGAGAACATCCCCTCCGCCGGCGGCGCACTGCTCGCCTCCAACCATTCCGGCGCACTGCCTCCGGACGCCCCGATGATCATGCAGGCGATCCGCAACGAGCACAGCGCTCCGCGCCCGCTCTACATGCTGGGCGAGAACTGGTTCAAGGGCTATCCGGGCGATCGGGATGCTGGCCAACAAGGTGGGAATGGTTTCCGCCCACCCGGCCAACGCCCACCGGCTGCTACACGACGAGGGCCGGCTGGTGCTCGTCTTCCCCGAGGGTCAGAAGGGGACGCGCAAGGTCTTCTGGCAGCGCTACAAGCTGCGCCGGTTCGGCCGCGGCGGGTTCGTGCGCACGGCGTTGAAGGCCGGCGTCCCGATCGTGCCGATTGCGGTGGTGGGCGCCGAGGAGGCGATGCCGATCTTCGCCCACGTGCCGCTGCTCCAGCGCCTCACCGGGCTGATCTACTTCCCGATCAACCACGCGTTCCCGCACTTCGGCCTCGCCGCCGGAGCGATGTACCTCCCCGCCAAGTTCCGCATCCGCTTCCTGGAGCCGATCCGGCTCGAGCGCTACGGCCCGGCCGCGGCCGAGGACGTCGCGCTGGTCCAGCAACTCGCCGACGACATCCGCCTGCGCATCCAGACCACCCTCAACGAGATGCTGCGGGAACGCGAATCCGTGTGGTTCGGATAGTCCGTCCTGAACAGGCGATAGGGTCCCACCGGAGGAGAGGATGAAGGCCGTTCAAAGGAAGCCGGTCGCCGCTGCCCGCGCGCTGCTCGCGGTTGCGCTCCTGACGGCTGCCGCCGTCTTCACGGCCTGTGGCGACGACAACCCCGAGCGCACGGCGGTCCGCCCGCCGGTGCCGCGCAACGTCTCGGTCGTGATCAGCCAGGAGGACATCTCCGCCTCGCCCGGACCAGATCGGCGCCGGGCCGCTCAACTTCCTGGTCAGCAACCAGTCCGGCGCGGCGCGCACCCTCAGCATCGAGGGCCCGCAGCTGTCGCGCTCGATCGGCCCCATCCAGCCCGAGGACACCGCGACGCTGAAGGTGACCGCGAAGCCGGGGGACCTGGAGCTGGCGGCAGGCGACACCGGCGGCCTGAAGCCGGTCGTGATCGCCATCGGGCCCGAGCGCCCCAGCGCCCAGGGCCAGCTGCAGCTGCCTTAGCGGGCGAGTCCTAAGGGACGAACAGTCCCTGCACGAGGAAGGGCGTGCCCGAGAACTCGGTCGGGTCGCCACGCGGCCCGCCGTCGCTGACGCGAATCTGGTCGAGTTCCCAGATCGAGCGCTTGCCCTCGTTGATGGCGTTGGGAGTCAGCGCGTCGATCGAAGTGTTGATGCTGCAGGTCGAGCCGATAGCCGGGTCGGAGGTCGCTGTGCAGGGAAGTGAGAAACGGCTCGGCAGCCTGAAGTTCGGGAGAGTGCCGGTGGCCGGCTCATCACCATTGGCACCGCTCTGGCGGTCGGTGATCTGCGCGAGCAGGAAGGCGGGGACCTGGCCGGTGTAGTCCCTCAGAGCGCCCGGTCCCCCTGCGCACGTGGTCACGCCGGCCTGGCAGCGGATGTCCTTGAGGAGGACTGTGATCCCAACGTCCGCCTCGTCGGCCGGCGTATCGGGATTGCCGAGCAACGCCCTGAGGCGGAGCGACCCGGCGAAGTTGGCCGCCGCCGCATTGCTGTCCGGTGTCCCGACGGTCAGGAACTGGGAGGTCGGCTCCGGCGGAGAGCACGAGCCGAACGACAGCGGCGCCGCGTGCTGGCGGTTGGGCGACGAGCAGGGCTGGTAGGACGGGACCAGCGAGGCATGGATCGGCGTGGCGGATTGCGGGTGAGGGTATGTCGCCCATGCGCTGGGCGCCGTCGCCAAAGCGACGAGCACGACTAGACCGGCGAAGAATCCCCTCATAACCCCGCGCTGATAGTAGCGGCGCCTCACGGCACGAACAACCCCTGCACCAAACAACGAGCGCGGCGAGCAGCACGAATCTGACGCCTGACGCCAAGGCCTGACCGCTTGGAACCGAATCCCCTCATAACCCCTCCGCGCATCCTAGCCACGTCAAGTTCCTCTGTGACTTGTTTCACACAGAGCAATCATGGATCGGTTGCAATACTTGCGTAGGTGCAAGCATCTTCGGTCAAACGCTCAACTGGTCCGCGACCAGCGGAGCTGGCCCGCCAGCTGGCGGGGCTGTTCCGGTACGCGGCCACGCACTCAGATGGTGCGTTCATGCGGGAGGTCTCTGACCACGACCTCACCCTGAGCCAGCTGAAGACGCTTTCGCTGCTGAGCGAGCTGCCCCCCGCGAGCCCACTTTCGCTCAAGGAAGTGGCAGAGCGACTCGGCATCTCCCTCCCCGCCGCCAGCCGCGCCGTTGACCCTCTGGTCCGGCGCGGCCTGGTGGTTCGCCGTGAGGATGAAGAGGACCGCAGGATCAAGCGGGTCAGCACGACCGCCGAGGGCGACGCCCTCACCCAGCGCCTGATGGCCGCACGGGTTGCCGCGCTCGAGGTGCTCGTTTCGGGCTTCAGCGTGACCGAGCGGCGCAAGCTGGGCGACGCGCTCGACGAGATCATGGCCCGGCCGGAGATCGACCACTACTGCCCGAAGAAGGGCGGGCGTCGATGACCCGCCTGCGCGCCGTCACCGAGCGCAACCGCAAGTGGTGGACCCTCGGCGCGATGTGTTTCGCGCTCTTCATGATCATGCTCGACAACACGGTCGTGAACGTCGCGCTGCCCTCGATTCAGGAGGACTTCGGAGCGACGCTGTCCTCGCTCGAATGGACCGTGAACGCCTACACGCTGACCTTCGCCGTGCTGCTGGTCACGGGCGGTCGCCTCGGCGACATCTTCGGGCGCCGCCTCACCTTCCTCATTGGAGTCGTGTTCTTTGCCGGGGCTTCCGCGACCGCCGGGCTGGCACCCTCCGACGGCGCGCTGGTCGCGAGCCGCGCGATCCAGGGCATCGGCGCCGCTTTGATGTTGCCGGCGACGCTGTCGATCATCACGCACGCCTTCCCGGCAGAGGAGCGCGGAAAGGCGATCGGGACCTGGGCCGGCGTTTCGGCGGTGGCGCTCGCGATCGGGCCCGTGGTCGGTGGTTTGCTGACCGAGTACGTCACCTGGCGCGCGATCTTCTTCCTCAACCTGCCGGTCGCCGCCGCCGCGGTCCTTGTGACGCTGGCCGCGGCCGAGGAGTCGCGCGACCCCACCGCGCCGCGCACCGTGGACTACGCCGGCGTCGGCGCAATCACGCTGGGCCTCGGCTCGCTGGTGCTCGCGCTCGTGGAGGGCAACTCTTGGGGCTGGGGCTCTCCCGAGATCATCGCCCTGTTCGCGCTGGCCGTCATCGGGCTCGCGACCTTCTTCGTGCTCGAGCACCGAGTCCGCTACCCGATGGTCGAGTTCGCGTTCTTCCGCAGCCGCACCTATCTCGGCGCCAACGCGGTCGCCTTCGTCGTGTCGTTCTCGATGCTGGCCATGTTCTTCTTCATGGCGCTCTACATGCAGAACATCCTCGGGTACGGCGCGCTCGAGGCAGGCATCCGCTTTCTCCCCTCGACCGTCGTGATCATCTTCGCCGCCCCGCTCGCCGGCCGTCTGACGGACCGCATTGGGGCGAAGATCCCGATCGCGGTCGGCCTGTCGCTCGCCTCGCTGGCGCTCTACATGCAGTCGCAGGTGACCCCGGACACCAGCTACAGCTACCTGCTCCCGTGGTTCTCGGTGATGGGGCTCGGCATGGGACTCGTGATGTCGCCGATGTCGACCGCCGCGATGAACTCCGTCCATGTCGCGAAGGCCGGGGTCGCGGGCGGCATCCTGTCCATGAGCCGGATGGTGGGCGGCACCTTCGGCGTCGCAGCCGTCGGCGCGCTGTTCCAGCAGATCAGCGACAACCGGCTCGAGTCGCGGCTCTCCGACCTGCCGCTGACCGCGTCTCAGCAGAGCTGGTTCATGGACAACGTGGGCTCGGGCGCGGTCCAGCACCGGCTGACGGAGCTCGACCCGCAGACCGCCAACCAGGTCGGCGACGCCCTGCGGAACACCTTCGTCACGGCCCTCTCCACGTCGCTGAAGCTCTCGGCGGCGGTCGCCGCGGTCGGCGTCGCGGTCGCGGTGCTGACGATCGAGGGCAAGCCCCTGCGTCGCCGGGTCCCCTCCGAGCTGGCCGCTGCTGCCGCTGCCGTCGATTAGCATTCGCGGCCGTTGGCAAACGGTCGCGCGGAGGTAATCGACTTGGCTAAGGCAGACGTACAAGCAGTCCATCAGCTCGACGTCGAGCCGGGAGAGCTCCCGAAGACGATGACCGCCTGGGTGATCCGCCAGGAGCGCGAAGGCGAGCCCATCGACGCCTTCCAGATCGAGGAGATCGAGGTCCCCGAGCCCGGAGCCTTCGAGGTCGTCGTGCGCGTGATGGCGGCCGGAGTCAACTTCAACAACGTCTGGGCGGCGCTCGGCAAGCCGGTATCGGTCTTCCGCTACCACCCCGACGAGGACCACCACATCGGCGGCTCGGACGCCTCCGGCGTCGTGTGGAAGGTCGGCGAGGGAGTCACCCGCTGGAAGCTGGGCGACGAGGTCGTGATCCACTGCAACCAGGCTTCGTATGAGGACGTCGAGGTCCACGGCCTGGATCCGCTGGCCGCGCCGTCGCAGAAGATCTGGGGCTACGAGACGAGCTGGGGCTCGTTCGCGCAGTTCACCAAGGTGCAGGCCCAGCAGCTGGTTCCGAAGCCACAGAACCTCACCTGGGAAGAGGCGGCCTCGTACGGCCTGACCTACTTCACCGCCTACCGGATGCTGATCGACCAGGTCGAGCTGCAGGCCGGGCACCGCGTCCTGATCTGGGGCGCCGCCGGCGGCCTGGGCGTGTTCGCGACGCAGCTCTGCGCGATCACCGGAGCCGACTGCGTGGGCGTCGTGTCCTCCGAAGGCAAGGGCGAGCTGGTCAAGCAGCTCGGCGCGAAGGACTTCATCAACCGCAACGACTTCGCCGGCATGATGCGCCGCGGGGACGAGACTCCCGAGCAGGAGAAGGAGCGCTTCGGCGTCTCGCGCGCGTTCGCGAAGCGCGTCAAGGAGATCCTCGGCGACGCGCCCGACATCGTCTTCGAGCACGTCGGGCAGGCGACGTTCCCGACCTCGGTGTTCGTCGTCAAGCCGTTCGGCAAGGTGGTCATCTGCGGAGCGACCTCCGGGTTCAACCTCGACTTCGACGTGCGCTACCTGTGGATGCGCCAGAAGCAGATCATCGGCTCGCACTTCGCCAACGCCTGGGAGGCCACCAAGGCCAACGAGCTGATCGACCAGGGCAAGATCCGGCCCGTCCTGTGGCGCGTGATGCCCTTCGAGGGCGTCGCCGAGGCGCACCAGCTGATGCGCGAGAACAAGCACCAGGGCAAGATCGCGATCCTGGTCGGCGCCGACGAGGAGGGCCAGGGCAAGACGGCCGAAGGACCGGGCGCGATCCGCGCCGAGGTGGGCTAGTGGTTCTTCGCGGGCGTCCCACGGAGGACCACTAGTGGCGGCGCCGGAGGTCGTACAGCTCGACTTCCACATCACCCCGTTGCGGGTGGAGCGATTCGTCGACATCTACCGCCCGGTGGTGCCGCTTGTGCTCGAGTACGGGGCCCAGGGCTACAGCTTCTACCGCGTCGATGAGGACCCGAGCCACTTCGTCCACATCTCCTACTGGGACGATCGCGCGAAGTTCGATCGCTACTGGATGTCACGCGAGATGCGCGACATCCGCACCAGGATCACCGGGATGCACGACCACCTGCTGCTGCCGCACTACGGTGCGGTGCTCGAGCGCGCCTAGCTAACGCAGGATCCGGTGCGGGGCGCTCGCGAGGCGCCGGCCGACGATCTCGGTCCCGCGCCCGATCCGGCCGCCCGGGCCGGCCTCGGCGGTCAACTCGTCGAGCTTCAGCGGCTCGCCGCAGCAGGAGCAGGTGAGCGCCGGGTCTGTTTGCTCGCCGCAGCCCTCGTGCACCAGCTGAACGGGCGGCCCCTTGCCGCCGTCGGCCCACCGGTCGCCCCACGCCATCAGCGCAAGTAGCGCCGTCGCCAGCTCGCGGCCCTTCTCCGTCAGCAGGTAGTCGTGGCGGACGGGGTTCTCCTGGTATGCCCGCCGCTCGAGGATGCCGTCCTCGACCAGCGCGTCCAGCCGCGCTGCCAGCACGTTGCGCGCCAGGCCGAGGTCGCGCTGGATGTCGTCGAAGCGGGTCACGCCGAGCACGACGTCGCGCAGGATCATCGGGGTCCAGCGCTCGCCCAACCACGTCCACGGTGCGGGCGATCGAGCAGTGGAACTCGCCGAAATCGGTGCGGGCCATCGCGTAGAGCTTACATCAGTTGCAAGTTGAAACTCACCCTGTTAGGGTCCGTTTCTCTTTGCAACCCACTCTGCGCGAGGAGAACACATGCCGCTCGTACACGTCACAGTCCCGGAGGGATCCCTCTCCGACGCCCGCAAGCAGCTGATGGTGGAGAAGATCACCGATGCCACGCTCGAGGCCGAGGGCCTCCCCAACAACGAGCGCACGCGGATGCTCACCTGGGTGATCATCAACGAGGTCAAGGAGGGCAACTGGGGCGCCGGCGGGGGCGTCGTGCGCCTCGCCGACATCGCGAACGCGTTCGGTGTCGACGCCCAGAACCCGCGCGCCCCGGAGCCCGTCGCGGCGGGCGCCTGACGATGTTCAGGGCGATCGTGGCGCACCGGGTCCGGACGGCGTGGAAGCACGTCAACGAGCGCGACTACGCGTTCGTCTTGGACCAGTTCGCGCCGGACTTCGAGTACTCGTTCGCCGGCCAACACGCGCTCGGCGGCGCCCGCACCTCGCGGGCCGCGATGGAGGCGTGGTTCGAGCGGCTGTTCAGCCTCTTCCCCGGCATCCAGTTCGAGGTCGAGGACGTGCTGGTCGGCGGTTGGCCCTGGCACACGCGCGCGGTCGTGCTGGTGGGCGTGACCGCCCTGGTCGACGGCGAGGCCTACCGCAACGAGGTCGCGCAGACGATCCACCTGCGCTGGGGCCGGATCACCTCGATCCGCAACCTCGAGGACACGCAGAAGCTGGCCGGCGCGCTCGAGCGGCTCGGCGACGCCGGTGCAAGCGAAGCGCTCCAACCCGCGATCGTGGGCTGAGCGCAAAGCGCAGCGCGCCACGCGGGACTGCGCCGCGTCAGCCCCGCTCGAGCGGGGCCATCGTCAGCCCGGCGGAGTTGAGTTGCTCCCAGTACAGCTCGGCCGGTTCGCGCTCGCCGGTCCAGACGATGGCCTGGCCGGTGTTGTGGATCTGGTCCGCGATGCGGTAGCCCTTCTCGACCGTCACGCTGGGGATCACTTTCGCCAGCGTGCGCGCGACGTGGTCGAACGTGTTGTGATCGTCGTTGAGGACGATCACGCGCCAGCCTCCCCCCTCCCCCGTACCCGGGCCGCCGACACGCGGGCGTTCGATGGTTTCCGTGCTCATAGGATCACGAGATGATCGTCATCACAGGGCCGGGTCGCAGCGGCACTTCGGTGCTCGCGGCGCGTCTACAAGGAACTCGGATTCGATCCGGGCGGGGTCTGGGTCGAGCGCACGCGCGCCGGGCTCGAGGACCACCGCTTCTTCAGCCTCAACAACCAGATGGCGGCGCAGCTCGGCATGACGATGCTCAAGCGCCTGCCTAAGGCGGCCGCCGCGGCTGACGAGGAGGTCGCTCTTCCAGCCCGCCGATTGGGATCTGCTCGACGGCGTGGTCGCGCACAACCGCGAAACGATGCTCGCGCTGGCGCGCGACACCGAGGTCGTGAAGGACCCCCGGTTCAGCTACCTGTTCCCGGTCTGGCTGGCGGCGGGAGCGGCGATCGACCACGTCGTGATCACGATGCGCGACCTGGACGCGATGGTCGCGAGCCGGCTCGCCGCGGGACAGACCGAGCTCTCGGCATCCGAGCTGCGCAAGTCGCTGCAGTATGCGATCGGGATGGTCAGCGCTGCGGTCGCCGAGCACGAGGTCCCGCACACCTGGCTGCGGTTCCCCGACTTCCTGCAGGACCCCGCCGCGTTGTACGACGTGCTGCCGTTCCCGCGCCCGGTGGAGCGGGACCGGTTCACGGCGGCGGCCGAGCGGCTGTTCGACCAGAGCAAGGTTCACGACTGGCCGGGCGGGACGGCCTCCGCGCGCTTCATCCAGTAGCGCCGCATTCCGGCCCAGGTCTGCTCGATCGGGGCGCCGACCTCGAGCACGGCCGCGCTCCCGTCCTGCGAGGCCTCGGCGGCGCGGCGGCGCATCTCGTCGACGAACGCCTCCACCGCCTCGGGTGTGTCGCCGTGCTCGTCCAGCAGGCTGCGCACCAGCTGCGCCATGTCGTCGAGCCGCGTCCGCATCTGGGCGAGGTGCGGGCCGGGGTCCTCGACGGCGCCGAAATGGGTCAGCGCCAGCTGCGCAGGCTCACGCTGCTCGACCGTGTCGATCGTGCGCTGCCACTCTTCGACGTCGATGTCCGGCGGTGGCGTCGGCGGTCGCACGAAGTCGGACGGCGGGATCCGCACGCCGGCAACGTCTCCGACGTAGGCCGTTCCATCGGAGCCGTCGAAGTAGACGACATGGTGGTAGGCATGCCCGGGCGCATACTCGACCGCGAAGTCGCGTCCGGCGACGTGCAGCCGCTCGCCGCCCTCGAGGGCGGTGATGTTGCGCTCGGGAACCGGCAGCACGCGGCCCCAGAGCGGGCCCATCTCGTCTCCGTACAGGCGGGTCGCACTCGCGAGCAGCCGGCTCGGGTCGATCAGGTGCGGCGCTCCGCGGGCGTGCACGTACACCTCGAGGTCCGGGAATCGCTCGACCAGCGCCCCGGTGGCCCCGGCGTGGTCGAGGTGGATGTGCGTCAGGAGCAGCGCCCGGGGCGGCTCGGTGAGCTCCGCGAGCAGCTTCTCGATCCGGCTTTCCGGACCGGGGTCGACGATCGCCCCGCCCAGATCCCACGCCCCGATCACCCGCTCGCGGCCGGTCTGGAGCACGTCGATCAGGTTTGCTTCCGGCAGCCCTCCCATGGCTCGAACGTTACCCACCCCATTAGACTCGTAGCGTGACCTTTGGAAGGAGGCTCGGGCATGGCCGAGGGTAATGCGGCAGGCAATGGATCAGACGGCAACGGCCGGGGCAACGGCAAGGCCGAGCTCGACGAGCTGATCCGCTCCAAGGAGAAGGAGCTGGCGGAGCTGCGCAGCGCCCGGCGGCGCTGGGAGGAGGGCCCGCTCGCCCGCTCGCTGGAGAAGTCCGGCGAGCGCCGAGAGGAGTTCGAGACCCTCTCCGGCCTCCCGACCGACCGCATCTACACGCCCCGAGCACGTCCACGACCTCGACTACGAGTCGGCGCTCGGCTTCCCCGGCCAGTACCCCTTCACCCGGGGCATCCAGCCGACGATGTACCGCGGCCGCTACTGGACCATCCGCCAGTACGCCGGATTCGGCACGCCCGAGGCGACCAACGAGCGCTTCAAGTTCCTGCTCTCGCAGGGCCAGCCGGGACTCTCGACCGCCTTCGACCTCCCCACCCAGATGGGGCTCGACTCCGACGACGAGCGCGCGGCGGGCGAGGTGGGCCAGGTCGGCGTGGCGATCGACTCGCTGGCCGACATGGAGACGGTGTTCGACGGCATCCCGCTCGACAAGGTCTCGACCTCGATGACGATCAACGCGCCGGCGCCGATCCTGGTCGCGATGTACGTCGCGGTCGCCGACAAGCAGGGCGTCGCGCGCGAGAAGGTGTCCGGGACGGCGCAGAACGACGTGCTGAAGGAGTACGTCGCGCGCGGCACGTTCATCTACCCGCCCAAGCCGTCGCTGCGGCTGGCGGCCGACCTGATCGCCTGGTGCGCGACCGACGCGCCGCGCTTCAACGCGATCTCGCTGTCGGGCTACCACATGCGCGAGGCGGGCTCGACGGCGGTCCAGGAGATCGCCTTCAGCTTCGCGAACGCGATCGCCTACATCGAGGCCGTGCGCGAGCGCGGCGTCGACGTGGACGCCTTCGCCCCGCGCCTGTCCTGGATCTTCAACACGCACATCAACTTCTTCGAGGAGATCGCCAAGTACCGCGCGCTGCGCCGCCTGTGGGCGCGGATCATGAAGGAGCGCTTCGGCGCCAAGGACCCGCGCTCGATGATGCTGCGCACGCACACCCAGACGGGCGGCTCGACGCTCACCGCGCAGCAGCCCGAGAACAACATCGTGCGCGCCGGCATCCAGGCGCTGGCGGCGGCGCTCGGCGGCGTCCAGTCGATGGCGCTCTCCTGCTACGACGAGGCGCTCGCGATCCCGACCGAGAAGGCGCAGAAGATCGCCGTCCGCACCCAGCAGATCATCGCCGAGGAGATCGGCATCACCGACACGATCGACCCGATGGCCGGCTCCTACTACCTCGAGTGGCTGACCGATGAGCTGGAGCGGCGGGCCGTCGAGGAGATGGAGAAGATCGAGAAGCTGGGCGGCGCCGTCGAGGCGATCGACTCGGGCTACTACCACAAGGCGATCCTCGACGAGGCCTATGCGTGGGAGCAGGCGGTGAACGAGGGCGAGCGCGTCGTGGTCGGCGTCAACAAGTACCGCGACGAGGACGAGCCGCAGCCCGAGTACTTCCGGGTCGATCCGATCGCTGGCCCAGGCTCAGATCGAGAAGCTCGACCGCCTGCGCTCGGAGCGCGACTCCGCGAAGGCCGAGAGCGCGCTGGCGCGGCTGCGAGCGGCGGCCGAAGGCGACGAGAACATGATGCCGCCGATCATCGAGGCGGTGCACTCGTACTGCACGCTCGGTGAGATCTGCGGCGCGATGCGCGGGGTCTTCGGCGAGTACAAGGCGCTTGCCGCAATCTGACCGGGTGGCCGACCGCCCGCCCTGGGCGGAGCGCCTGCCCGCGGTACCGCTCGGCCGGCAGGTGCTCGTCATGGCGCTGGCGTTCGTCGTTCCCACCCTGATCGCCAAGCTGTTCGGCGCCGGCTGGGGAACGGCGGCCGCGTTCGGCCAGATGGCGCTTCGTCGTGGCCGTTACCTGGGCGATCTTCACCGGCGAGCGCCGCTCGCCCCCGCCCGGCCCGGCGTCGGAGTAGGGTCCCGCCCGATGGCGGGCGTGGGCGCTTTCATCTCGGCCGGGCGATCGCTCGACGACGCGCTCGAGCGGGTGCGGAAGGCGGACCAGCTCGGCTACGACTCCGTCTACACGACGCACATCGCGGGGCGCGACTCGCTCACGCTGCTGATGGCTTACGCGTCGGTGAGCGAGCGGATGCGGCTGGGGACGGGCGTGCTGCCGATCTACTCACGCACGCCGGTGGCGACCGCCCAGCAGGCGGCCACGATCGACGAGTACTCCAAGGGCCGGATGGTCGTGGGCCTCGGCGTGAGCCACAAGGTGACGGTCGAGAACTGGTACGGGACCGAGCTGGTGAAGCCGATCCAGGCGATGCGCGAGTACGTCGGCATCGTGCGCGCGGCCTTCCGCGGCGAGGATCCGCCCGATGGAGAGATCTTCAAGAGCAACTTCCGCTTCATGGGGATCCAGCCGCGGTCCGACCTGCCCATCTACGTCGCCGCGCTGTCGCCCAACATGCTGCGCGCGGCCGGCGAGATCGCCGACGGCGTGATGCTGTGGCTCTGCAACCCCGAGTACATCCGCGAGGTCGTCGTGCCGGAGGTGCGGGCAGGAGCCGAGCGGGCCGGCAAGAGCCCCGACGACATCGACATCGTGGCCGCCGTGCCGGCCGCCGTGACCGATGACCGCGACGCGGCCTACGCCACCATGCGCTCGGACCTGGTGACCTACTTCACCCTGCCGTTCTACCGCGCGATGATCGAGCGCTCGGGCTTCAGCGAGGACATCGCGGCGTTCGACGCGGGCATGCAGGCGAGCGACGTCGAGCGCGCCAAAGCCGGCATCTCGGACAGGTTCCTCGACGCGCTCACGGCAATCGGGTCGACCGAGGACGTCCGGGCGGGAATTCAGCGCTACGCGGAGGCCGGCGCAACCTCGCCTTGCGTCGGCGGTGTGCCCGGCACCGACTTCTTGCAGATGCTGGAGGCAGGCGCGCCGAAATAACGCTTGCGTCGAGCCAGGGAGCTGCCCTACCTTGGAAAAGTCACGGCAGACCAGGCGGATTCGCAGCATCCAGCTCCTTTTCTCGCCGTGACGGGCCTCCTCAGCGGCTAGTCCCGCCCCCACTAGACTTGGTGCGGTGAAGTTTCGCGAACCGCTCGTGGACGGGCACGGCCGCACGATCTCGGATCTGCGGGTGTCGGTCACCGATCGCTGCAACTTCCGCTGCCAGTACTGCATGCCCGCCGAGGGCCTGCCGTGGCTGGACCGCAGCGAGATCCTCACCTTCGAGGAGATCGAGCGCCTGGTCGGGCTGATGGCGGAGATGGGCGTCTGCGACATCCGGCTGACGGGCGGCGAGCCGCTCGTCCGGCGGGGGATCGCCACGCTGATCGCGAAGCTGAGCCTGCTCGACGGCATCCACGACCTGTCGCTGACGACCAACGGCTACCTGCTCGAGAAGATGGCGGACGAGCTCGCGGCCGCCGGCTTGCGGCGCATCAACGTGTCGCTCGACTCGCTCTCGCAGGACCGGTTCTTCCAGATGACCCGCCGCGACGCGCTGCCACAGGTGCTGCGCGGCCTCGAGGTGCTGGAGCACTACCCGCAGCTCAGCCCCGTGAAGGTCAACTGCGTGGCGCTGAAGGGCTTCACCGAGGAAGAGGTGATCCCGTTTGCCGAGCTGGCCCGGCGCAAGCCCTACCAGGTGCGGTTCATCGAGTTCATGCCGCTCGACGCCGACGGCAACTGGGCTCCCGACCGCGTGCTGCCCGGTGACGAGCTGCGGGCCATGATCGACCGCGTGTATCCGCTCGAGGAGGTGCCGCGCGAGGCACACTCGACGGCCCGCGTCTGGCGCTTCCGCGACGGCGGCGGCGAGCTCGGGTTCATCAACCCGGTCTCGGAGCCCTTCTGCGGCGACTGCAACCGGATCCGGCTGACCGCCGAGGGGGAGCTGCGCACCTGCCTGTTCAGCATGCACGAGACGGACCTGCGCGGCCCCTTGCGCGAGCGGCGCGAGCGACGACGAGCTCGCGGAGCTGATCCGCGCCGCGGTCTGGCGCAAGGAGCTGAAGCACCGCGTGAACGAGCCGGGCTTCCGCCAGCCGCTGCGCACCATGAGCCAGATCGGAGGGTAAGAGCCACTGATGCCTGAGGCGGGACCCGGGACTCCATCGGGGCGCGACGTCGGCAGCTCGGGCGGGAACCCGTGGCTGCGCTGCTACCGCTGCTGGTCGCAGAACCTCGAGGCGCAGGTCCACTACGACGCGATCCTGCGGATCGACTCGGAGACGGGCGGCTTCACGGAGCGCGTCGACGAGGTGCAGGAGGCGGTCGTCCAGTGCATGGACTGCATGCACGACCAGCCGCACCTGACCTTCAACGACGGCCGGGTGGAGCCGATCGAGGACCGCTGGGAAAGGATGGTGACCGGCACTCCGTGGGTCGCCTCCTGCACGGTGACGGTCGACCAGGAGCAGGTCGAGATCTGCTCCGGCCCCGAGGCCGCCGACTCGCTCACCTACGGCGCCTTCGGCGAGGAGGGCACGCGCGAGTTCTTCACGCACGTGCGCTTCCACAAGCACGACGACGACAAGATCGTCATCCACCTGCTGGTCGAGCTGTACGCCCGCTCGGCCGAGGAGGCGATGGAGGTGCTGACGGAGGCCGCGCGCGGGGTGCTGACGATCACCTCGCTGGCCGAGGAGTCCCGGCCTCCCGCCGCGGAGTCAGAGGAAGCGCACTAGCGTTCCGCGTCCGCCCGGACGGGCGCTCCGCGACCGTTCGACTCGACCGGTTCGACCCGGTCCGTCTCGGAAGCGCCTGCGCCTAGCGCGGGCGAATCGGCTACCCGCCGATCGCGGCCTAACGCTGACTGTCAGGCGCTGAGCCGCTGCTCCAGGTCGTCGAGCCGTGCGCAGCGCGTCCGGCAGGCGGTCGCCGAACCGGGCGAAGTGCTCCTTGATCGCCGGCAGCTCCTTGCGCCAGTCCTCAGGCTCCACGTGCAACACGTCCTGGAGATGCTCGGGCGAGACGTTCAGCCCGTCGGTCTCGAGGTCCTCGGGCCGCGGCACGACGCCGACCGGCGTCTCCTCGCCGCCCGCCGAGCCCTCGCAGCGCCGGAAGACCCACGCCAGCACGCGGCTGTTCTCGCCGTAGCCGGGCCACAGGAACTTGCCGTTCTCGTCCCTGCGGAACCAGTTGACGTTGAAGATCTTGGGCAGCTTCGCCGGGTCGGTCTTCTCCCCGATCTCCAGCCAGTGACCGAAGTAGTCGGCCATGTGGTACCCGCAGAAGGGCAGCATCGCGAACGGGTCGAAGCGCAGCTTGCCGACGTCGCCGGCGGCGGCGGCAGTCGTCTCGGAGGACATCATCGCCCCGGTGAACACGCCGTGCTCCCAGTCGAACGCCTGCCGCACCAGCGGCACGACGGTCGAGCGGCGCCCGCCGAACAGCATCGCGTCGATCGGGACGCCGGCGGGGTCCTCCCACTCCGGCGCGATCGACGGAATCTGGGCGGCCGGCGAGGTGAACCGGGCGTTCGGGTGGGCGGCCGGCGTCTCCGAATCCGGAGTCCAGTCGTTGCCGCGCCAGTCGATCGCGTGGTCCGGCGGCTCGCCCGTCATCCCCTCCCACCACACGTCACCGTCGTCGGTGAGCGCGCAGTTGGTGAAGATGGAACAGCGCTCGAGCGTCTCGATCGCGTTCGGGTTCGTCTTGCGGCCGGTGCCGGGCGCGACGCCGAAGATGCCGGCCTCCGGGTTGATCGCGTGCAGGCGACCGTCGGAGCCGAACTTCATCCAGGCGATGTCGTCGCCGATCGTCTCCGCCTTCCAGCCCGGCAGAGTCGGGATGATCATCGCGAGATTGGTCTTGCCGCAGGCGGATGGGAACGCGCCGGCGATGTACTTGGTGGTCCCCTCGGGCGAGGTCAGCTTGAGGATCAGCATGTGCTCGGCGAGCCAGCCCTCGTCGCGCGCCATCACGGAGGCGATCCGCAGCGCGAAGCACTTCTTGCCGAGCAGGGCGTTGCCGCCGTAGCCCGACCCGTAGGAGCAGATCTCCCGCGTCTCGGGGAAGTGCACGATGAACTTGTTCTCCTCGTCGCACGGCCACGGGACGTCGTCCTGACCGTCCTCCAGCGGGTAGCCGACCGAGTGCAGGCAGGGCACGAAATCGCGGTCCTCGTCGAGCAGGTCGAGCGCCGCCTTGCCCATCCGGGTCATGATCCGCATGTTCACCGCGACGTAGGCGGAGTCGGTCAGCTGGACCCCGATGTGGGAGATCGGCGAGCCCGAGCGGGCCCATCGAGAACGGCACCACGTACATCGTGCGCCCCTGCATGGAGCCGCGGAAGAGCTCCTTCAGCTTCGTGCGCATCTCCGCCGGCTCACACCAGTTGTTGGTGGGGCCGGCGTCCTCCTCCTTCTGCGAGCAGATGAAGGTCCGGTCCTCGACGCGTGCCACGTCGCCGGGGTCGGAGCGGGCCAGGTAGGAGGCCGGCCGCTTGGCGTCGGAGAGCTTCTCGAAGGTCCCGGCGTCGACGAGCTCCTGACACAGCTCGTCGTACTCCTCGGCTGAGCCGTCGCACCAGCGGATGTTCGCGGGTTGGGTGAGTGCAGCTACTTCCTCGACCCACGCCAGCAGCTTCGAATGGCTGGTAGGTGCGTTCTGGATTGCCGTCATCTCATCCAACCGAGACCAACTCCTTTGTGAAAATTGACTGACGAGTCAACGCATTCTGCCGCATCAGAGGGCCGAGCGCCAACCGAAAAAGCCGCTAAGTGCGACGTGGCACAAGCACCGCGCGTTTGAAAGTCGCGACCAGCTCGCCGTTCTGGTTGAAGACGTCGGTGCGCACCTTGACCACGCCCCGATCGGGCTTGGACCCGGACTCCCGCACCTCCAAGATCTCCGTCTCGCAGTAGAGGGTGTCCCCGTGAAAGACCGGCGCCGTGTGGCGCAGGCCCTCGGTCTCGAGGTTGGCGATCGCCTTGCCCGAGATGTCCGGGACGGTCATGCCGAGGGCCAGCGAGTAGACCAGCGGCCCCACCACCACGTTGCGCCCCTGCTGCGACTGACGGGCGTACTCGTCGTTGATGTGCAGCGGGTGGTGGTTCATCGTGAGCAGGCAAAACAGATGGTCGTCGTACTCCGTGACCGTCTTGGCCGGCCAATGCTTGTAGGTGGCGCCCTCCTCGAAGTCCTCGAGGTAGCGGCCATAGGGACGCGCGCCCGTCGCCTCGCGCGAGGCCTGGTCGAACGTGGTCCCTTTCTGATCCGTTTCTGGCAAGGTCTTCACAACCTCCGTTTCTTGGTCATCTCGCGCTTCTCGTGCATCTCGATCACGCGAGCGATCAGCTTCAGCTTGTCCTCACGACCCGCCACCCGGATGTAGCCGTTCTCATAGGCGTCGCGCCAGTGCTGCAGGCGTCCGTCCTTGGCGAGCTCGTTGAAGTGGGAGCGCGGCGCGAGCAGTATTACCTCGGCGTCGCCCGCGGGGTCCTTCTTGACGTCGATGTCCGGAAACTCGATCCGCCAGGTCTGCGAGTCGCGCCGCGCGCGCAGGTCGAGTCGCGCCACGAGCTTCAGCTGGCGCAGCGCGGGAACCTCTTCCAGGAAACGCCGCGCGCCCTCCTCGATCAGGTCTTTCGTGTCCGACGACAAGTCGGGGGAAGCGTATCCAAGGGCGCTGCAAGGCCTCGGTGGGCGCAGCTCTAAGGAACGAAAATGCCTTGGCGCAGGAACAGCGTCTCGTCGCCGTCGCCGCAGGCGGGCGGGCAGCCCGCGCCGAAGCCGGTGCCGTTGGGGCCGGCGTCACGGACGTGGACCGGGCCGGACTCCCAGATCGCGCGGTGGCCCTCCTTGATCACGTTGGGCACGACCGCGTCGGCGGTCGTCGAGATCGAGCAGCTCGAGCCGATCGTGATTTGGCCCGGGACGGTCGGTGTGCAGTCGAACGGCACGGGGAAGTTTGTCTGTCCGGTGGCGGCGCCTTGGCCGTTGGTGGCGGGCTGGCCGTCTTTGTCCGTCAGCTGCAGCGGCGGGTTGATCAGCAGCAGGCGGCCGGCGTAGTCGGACTGCGGGCCGTCCGGGCAAGCGGGGCTCGTGCTCGCGCAACGCACGTCAGTGACCGAGACGTCGATCGCGATGTCCGCCTCGTCGAGCGGAGTCCCCGGGTTGCCGGGTGTCACGCGATATCGGGCCGAGGCGACCATCGACGATCCGGCCCCGTTGAAGTCGGGCCCCAAGCCGGTCGTAAGCGTGGAGGAAGCCGGAATCGGGGGATTGCACGAGGAGTAAGAGAGCGAGGGCGCGTGCACCCGGTTCGGGCTCTGGCAGACCCGGAGGGCCGGGACCAGCGAAGCGTGTAGCGGCGTGGCGGCCTTCGGGCGCGGGTAGCCGCCGAGGATCACGGGCTGCCAGCTCGGGTTGAATCCGAGGTTGGTCGTTACCTGCATGACGCCGGAGCCGTCAGCGTTCATGCGGTAGACGTTGGTGGCGCCCCCCATCGGCCAACGCTGAAACGCGATCTGCGTGCCGTCGGGGGACCATGCTGGGTTCGTGTCCCGGGTCGTCACCGTGAGGTTGGTCTCGCCCGTGCCGTCAGCGTTCACCGCGTAGATCCCCGGACTGCAGATGGTCGCGGCACAGGGAAGGTTCCGATCGCTTGAAAACGTGATCCGGGAGCCATCGGGCGACCAATCGGGCCGGGAATCGTCTCCCGAGGCGGTGACCGGAACGTCGCCCGTCCCGTCGGCATTGATGACGTGGATGTTGCCGTCGATGCCGCTCAGGTCGCCCGTGTATGCGATTTGCGATCCGTCGGGTGACCACGAGGTACCCTGGCCGACCCCGCTGTCGACGAGCCGGATCGCTCCCGTGCCGTCAGCGTTCATGACGTACAGCTCTCGCTGGCCGCTTACTGCGATCTGATCGTCGGTGAAAGCGATCTTCGTGCCGTCGGGCGACCAGCTCGGGGTGCCCGACCCGGACGGATCGATCGAGCTCACCGGGGTGTCGCCCGCGCCGGTTGCAGTGACCATGTGAATCGATTGGCCGCCGCCGGAGACGTCGAAGACGATTCGCTGTCCATCAGCGGAGTAGGCAGCGTTCGAGTGAGCGATCTCGTTGGGCGGGTCGGTCAGCTTCGCTTCGCCGGTGCCGTCCGGCTCGATGCTCCAGAGCTCCAGTGCTCCGAAAGTGCCGGGCGCCGTGCGGTGAAACGCGATCTTCCCGTTCTGCCCCGGAAACGCAGCCTGAGCGACCGCCGGCAACGTCAGCAGCGCCAGCGCCACCCCGACAGCGACCGTGAATTTGGAAAGGCCCCTCACCTCAACCCCCGCGGCAACTCTAACGCCGGCCGGTGGGCGTGGGGCTAGATCTTGTGCCGCTCCAGGAGCTTCTTGCCGATCACCATGCGCTGGATCTCGCTGGTGCCCTCGCCGATCAGCAGCAGCGGCGCGTCGCGGTAGAGGCGCTCGATCTCGTACTCCTTCGAGTAGCCGTAGCCGCCGTGGATCCGGAAGGAGTCCTCGACGACCTCCTTGCCGGCCTCCGACGCGTACAGCTTCGCCATGCCGGCCTCGAGGTCCGAGCGCTCGCCGGCGTCCTTCAGCCGCGCGGCCTTCATGGTCAGAAGGCGGGCGGCCTCGACCTTGGTCGCCATGTCGGCGAGCTTGAACTGGATCGCCTGGTGCTGGGCGATCGGCTTGCCGAAGGTCTTGCGCTCCTGCGAGTAGCGCAGCGCCAGCTCGAGCGCGCGCTGGGCGATGCCGACGCCGCGCGCGGCGACGTTCACGCGGCCCACCTCGAGCGCGTCCATCATCTGGCGGAAGCCGTTGCCGACGCCCGCCTCCTCCCCACCGAGAATGCGGTCCGGCGGACAGCGGTAGCCGTCGTAGACCAGCTCGGTCGACTCGACGCCCTTGTAGCCCATCTTCTTGATCTTGGGCGGGATGACGAGGCCCTGGTACTTGCCGGTGTTCTCCCCCACTCCCGGCTCCTTCTCGGTGATGAAGCAGGTCATCCCCTTGTAGGGCGGGTCCGCCTTGGGGTCCGTCTTCATCAGGACGAACACGACGCCCGACAGCAGGCCGTTCGTGACCCACATCTTCTGGCCGTTCAGGACCCAGTCGTCGCCGTCCTTCTTGGCGGTCGACTTGATGCCCTGGACGTCGGAGCCGACCTCCGGCTCGGACAGCGAGAAGGCGGCCCGGATCTCGCCGGTCGCCATCTTGGGCAGGAAGTGCTCCTTCTGCTCGTCGGTCCCGAACTTCATCAGCAGATAGGAGCCGATGAAGTGGGTGTTGACGACGCCCGAGATCGAGATCCAGCCGCGCGAGAGCTCCTCGACGATCATCGCGTAGGTCGTCAGGTCGAGGCCCATCCCGCCGTACTCCTCCGGGATGGTCACGCCGAACAGCCCCAGCTCCTTCATCTGCTCGACGATCGGCTCGGGGAAGGAGTCCTCGTGGTCGTAGTGCTCGGCCTGGGGGATGATCTGCTCGTCGGCGAACTGCCGCACCATCTCGGTGATCGCGCGCTGCTCGTCGGTCTTGTCGGTGAGCTGTGTGGCTACGGCCATGTCCGCCTTCCCGTGAATTGACTCGCCAATCGGTTCCCAGAAAGGATAATTGCCAGAGATCCCGCCATGCCGTCATCGACCTCTCAGAAGCTGGCCGCCACCGAGCGCCTCTATGAGCTCTTCAACGCGCTGCCCCATGATGCCGCCGAGCGCCGGAGCAGCCCGGCGGTCCGCGAGCTGCTGGAGCTCTGCCATCCAGATCTGCGGTTCACCCAACCCCATGCCCAACCCGAGGGGGCGCGCGAGTTCGAGGGCCAGGAGCAGTTTCTCCAGGCATGGGAGGACTGGTTCGCGATCTGGAAGGAGCACCGCTCGCAGCCCGAAGAGATCCTCCAGGACGAGGACCGCGTGCTGGTCCTGAGCCGTGAACGCCTCGTCGCGCGTGACGGCGTTGTCGTGGAGCACCGCGGCGCGGCCATCATCACGTTCAGGGACGGAAGGATCGCCCGCATCGACTCATTCATGGACCACGACAGCGCCCGCCGCGCCTTCGACGACGAAGACGCCGTGTAGATTCTTCGCCCATGCGCAGCCCAAGAGACTTCTTCAAGCCACTCGCCATCGGCGCGCCGGAGCCGGTCCGCGAGATCCCCTTCCCGCCCTCGCGGATGATCCACTTCTTCGACGCCTCCAACGAGAAGATGGCGGCGAAGGTGCCGGACATGGCCAAGCAGGCCGACATCCTGCTCGGCAACCTCGAGGATGCAGTCCCCGCCGACCGCAAGATCGCGGCCCGGGAGGGCCTGATCCGGGTCGGCAAGGAGGTCGACTTCGGCGACACCCAGCTGTGGACCCGGGTCAACAGCCTCGAGAGCCCGTGGGTCCTGGACGACCTCACCCAGCTGGTGACCGAGATCGGCGACAAGCTCGACGTGGTCATGGTCCCGAAGGTCGAGGGCGCGTGGGACATCCACTACGTGGACCGCCTGCTGGCCCAGCTCGAGGCCAAGGCCGGGCTCGAGAAACCACTGCTGATCCACGCGATCCTCGAGACCGCGCAGGGCGTCGTGAACGTGGAGGAGATCGCGACCGCCAGCCCGCGCATGCAGGGCATGAGCTTCGGACCCGCCGACCTCGCTGCCTCGCGGCGTATGAAGACCACGCGCGTCGGCGGCGGACATCCCGGCTACCGGGTGATCGAGGACCCAGATCCCGATGACCCGGAAAAGCCGCGCGCGACCGCTCAGCAGGACCCCTGGCACTACTCGATCGCCCGCATGGTCGATGCCTGCACGTCCGCCGGTCTGCTCCCCTTCTACGGGCCCTATGGCGACATCAAGGACGTCGAGGGATGCGAGACGCAGTTCCGCGCCGCCTTCCTGCTCGGCTGCGTCGGCGCGTGGTCGCTGCACCCGGTGCAGATCGAGATCGCCAAGAAGGTGTTCAGCCCGCCGCCGGACGAGGTCAAGTTCGCCAAGAAGGTGCTGGAGGCGATCCCCGACGGCCGCGGCGTGCACATGATCGACGGCAAGATGCAGGACGACGCCACCTGGAAGCAGTGCAAGGTGATGGTGTCGCTGGCGGAGATGCTGGCTCGGAAGGATCCCGAGCTGGCGAAGGCGTACGAGCTGTAGCGCCGTCGAAACTCGAGGTCAGCGGCCGAGGTGCCGCTTCAGGAAGTCGATCTCGTCGGCGACCACGGCTTCGTGTTCGGGTCCGTCGTAGATGTCGAAGTGGTCGACGCCCGGGTAGACGCGCAGCTCGCCATGCGGCGCACGTCGCGCCGCCTTGATCGCGGGGCCCGGCTTGGCGACCCGATCGGCCTCTCCTACGCAGACCAGCCACGGGCAGTGCAGCTTCGCCGCGTGCCGGACCGGTGCGTACGGCTTGCCGAGCAGCCAGCGTGCCGACACGCGGTTGCGCCAGCGCGACTCCTCGCCGATCGCGACGACGTGGCGCCAGCCTGCCTCGGCCCCGGGCGCGTTGATGAACGCCGCTTCGTCCGGCTGCCCGACGGCGGGGAGATGCTCCCCGCGCGCGGCGGCCTTCAGCATCCGCGCGGCGACCGCCGGCGATGCCCGGTGCGCCTGGCGGACCAGGTCGAGGAACGGCACCTGGCTGATCGCGGCGGCGACGCGCGAGTCCCCGGCCGCGGCGGCCAATGCGTTGCCCCCGCCCATGGAGGATCCGAAGGTCGCCAGCCGGTCGGGGTCGACGCCGGGTAGCGAGCGGGCGAACGCGATCGCGGCGCGCCAGTCCTCGAGCTGGCGAGCGGGCTCGAACAGGTCGGGCTCGCCGGCGCTGTCACCGAACCCGCGGTGGTCGAAGACGAGCGCGTGGAAGCCGTCTGCGGCGAAGCGCTCGGCGAACGCGCCGAGCCGGTCGCGTCGCGTCCCGCTGAGGCCGTGGGCCATCACCACGATCGGCGCCTCGGCCCCGTTCTGCGCCGAGCAGAGCCACGCCGCACATGAATCCCCACCGGAGGAGAAAGAGACTTCGCGCCGGTCCATGTGGATTCAACGCCGTCGGCTACCACGGCGTGAGATTCACTGCGGACCCGCGTCAGCCGCCGATCGGCGCGCGCGGATTGGAACCCCAGAAGATCTGGGTCCCAACCATGCCGATCAGGTGCACCAGCACCATGTTGAGGATCATCGACTTGGCGGTCGCCTGGCCGACGCCCACCGGCCCGCCCGAGGCGGTGTAGCCGTAGTAGCAGCCGACGGCCACGATCGCGGTCGCCATCGCCATGCCCTTGATCACGCTGAAGAGCAGGTCGGGCGGGTTCTGGAACATCCAGAAGATCAGGGAGTAGCCGCCGGAGGACACCTCGCCGATCTGATGGACCACGGCGATGTAGGAGGCGAGGAACGCGACGCCGACCGCGGCGATGTAGATGAACGGGAGCACGATCCATGCCGCGAGCAGCCGCGTCGAAGCAAGGAAGGCGACCGGCGGGACTCCCATCACCTCGAGCGCGTCGATCTCCTCGTTGATCCGCATCGCGCCCAGCTCGGCCACGATCCCGGTACCGACCTTGGCGCTCAGGATGTAGCCGAACATGTAGGGGACCATCTCGCGCAGGTTGCACCAGGCGGTGAAGACCCCCGCGTAGGCCGGCGCGCCGTACTGGCGGTTCAGGTAGGCGGCCTCGATCCCGCAGCTGAGGCCGAGGATGAACACCATCCCCCAGATCACCAGCGCCGAGCCGAGGATCAGGATGCCGGCCTGGCGCAGGGTCTCGCCGAAGAAGTGGAAGACACGGCCGTTGAAGACGGGCGCGAACGCCGTGCCGGTGAAGCGGATGATCTCGCCCAGGCTGGCGATCCAGTCCCGGGGTACGTCGAACCATCCGCTCCTCGGTGAGGAGCCGCCTGTTACTGGAGGAGCTGCCACCTGACCAGCGCGCCCGCAAGGCGCGCGAGTCAGCCCCCGATCGGCGCCCTCGGATTGGCTCCCCAGAACACCTGGGAGCCCATCATGCCGATCAGGTGCACCAGCACCATGTTGAGGATCATCGACTTGGCGGTCGCCTGGCCGACGCCCACCGGCCCGCCCGAGGCGGTGTAGCCGTAGTAGCAGCCGACGGCCACGATCGCGGTCGCCATCGCCATGCCCTTGATCACGCTGAATAACAGGTCGGGGGGGTTTTGGAACATCCAGAAGATCAGGAAGTAGCCGCCCGAGGAGACCTCGCCGATCTGCTTCACGACCGCCAGGTAGGAGGCCAGGTAGGCGACCCCGACGGCGGCGATGTAGATGAACGGCAGCACCAGCCAGGCGCGCCAGCAGGCGGGTGGCGGCCAGGAACGTGATCGGCTGCACGCCCATCACCTCGAGCGCGTCGATCTCCTCGTTGATGCGCATCGCGCCCAGCTCGGCGACGATCCCGGTGCCGACCTTGGCGGCCATGATGTAGCCGAACATGTAGGGCACCATCTCGCGCAGGTCACACCAGGCCGCGAACACGCCCGCGTAGGCGGGCGCGCCCACGGAGCGGTTGAAGTAGGCGCCCTCGATCCCGCACTGCAGGCCGAGGATGAACACCATCCCCCAGATCACCAGCGCCGAGCCCAAGATCAGGATGCCGGCCTGGCGCAGCGCCTCGCCGAAGAAGTGGAACACGCGCCCGTTGAACACGTCCCCGAAGGCCTTGCCGCGAGAAGCGGATGATGTCGCCCAGCGAGGCGATCCAGTCCTTGGGCACCACCAGCCAGGACAGCCGGGCGCCGGTCGACTGGGGCCGCGCGGCCCGCCGCCGGGGGCGGGTGTGGTGGGGGCGGCCACTCATCGGATCACCAGGATCTCGGGATGGGTGGCCAGCAGCGTCTGGGTGAACACGTAGTTGAACGCCCAGATGCCCGCGAAGGCGATCACGACCGCCTCGTTGACGGCCCGACCGACGCCGGCGGCGCCGCCGGAGGCGGTCATGCCCTTGTAGCAGCACACGATCGCGATGATCGCGCCGAACATGGTCGTCTTGACCACCGAGCCCCACAGGTCGGTGACCGAGGCGTTGGCGAAGAAGGTGGCCCAAAAGCCCGCCAGGCTCTGGTGGTAGACCAGCTCGGCCAGGATGCCGCCGAAGATGCCGAAGATCAGCGCGTAGACGTCCAGCAGGCCGGTCACCAGCATGAGGGCCAAAAAGCGCGGCACGACCAGGTTCTTGACCGGGTCGACTCCCAGGACCTGCAGGGCGTCGAGCTCCTCGCGGATCTTGCGGGCGCCGAGGTCGGCGGTGATCGCCGTGCCGGCCACGCCGGCGACGATCATCGAGTCCACCCAGGGGGCGAACTCGCGGATCGAGGCCAAAACGAAGAAGCCGCCCAGCCGGTCGAGGGCGCCGAACAGGGTGAGGAAGTTGGCCGCCTGGAGGCCCGGGGCGCCGTAGCCGAAGGCGACCGTGGAGATCAAAAGCGGGAACCAGCACAGCTTCAGCGCGAACAGGAACTGGCTCATGAACTCGCCCCCGTAGGGGTAGGGCGGGCGCACGGCGGAGACGATCGTCTTGCCGGTCAGGATCATCATGTCGCCGATCTGCTCGAAGAGGTTCTTCGCAGGCAGGAAGGCGCGGTCGGCGACGTTGCGGACCATTAGGAGAGTCCTCCGGGACGGCTCATGTGGATGTCAGCGCCAGGCACAGCTATGGGCACCCGGACGAGATCTTCACGCGCCACCAGCCCATCAGCATCCCGACCAGGCCGAAGCGCGGCTGTGAGTGCCAGTACTTGCAGCCCGGCTCCCCGATGTCGTCGTTCGAGACTCGTTCCCACTTGTGCCCGGCGGGATCGGCGATCAAAGTCTCGATCCGCGCGCGCTGCTCCTGCTCGCTCGCCGCCCGTTCGCTCAGCGAGCGCCGGATCTCTTCGACCCGGCCGGCCAGCTCGTCGCGCAGCGCCTCGAGGTCTCCGACGTCGAGCACGCGCGGGCCACCGGGCGAGCTGACCTGCCAGTCCAGCGCCTGGCCGGGCTGGGCCTTGGGGAACATCGCCGCCAGCTCGCGCTCGAGCTTGGCGATCTGATCGCGCAGGGCGCGGCGGGCGGCTCCTTCGTCGACTTCGACGGGCTTCGGAAGCAGGGCAGCCGGCACTGTTTTGCCGGCCTTGCCGGGAGAGAGTGCTTCCAGCCGCGCCGATATCGCCATCCGCGCCCGCGCGAATGCAGTTTCGTCGTGGTAGAGCTGGAACGACCAGTTGGCGCCCATCCCGAGCGCGTTGATCTCGAATGCGATCTGATCGCTCTCGACATCGCGGATCAGCTCGCCGCCGTCCTGGGCGTCCTGGATCGCCGCCTCGAGCGCCAGCAGCCACTCGGCCATCGTCGAGGCGATCCGGTCGCGGACCTGGCCGGGCCGGCCGTCGAACTCGAGCGAAGCCGCGGCGAAGAAGCAGCCGCCGCGGAAGACCCCGCCCTCCATGTAGTCGAGCCAGGAGTTGACGAGCGCCAGCAGCGAGCCCATCCCGGTCTCCCGGTGGCTCCCGCCGATCACCTGCTCGAGGAAGATCTCGCGCGCGGCGTCGACCGTCGCGATCTGCAGGTCCGTCTTGGAGCCGAAGTGGGCGAAAAGGCCGCTCTTGCTGACGCCCAGCTCCGTCGCGAGGCGCCCGATCGAGAGTCCCTCGAGGCCCTCCACCGAGGCGACCTGCACGGCCGCGTCTAGGATCGCCTGGCGGGTCCGGTTGCCGCGAACCCTGCGCCCGTCCTCGGACTCCAACTTCATCGGCGTGCGGGTCTCCTCCGCCATCGGCCGGGACCCTAGCACATGTACGAACGATCGTGCGGAAACTTTCTCGAAGGCATCATCTAGGGTTCCGCAGCCGTGAGGTTCTTCGAATACGAGTCACGCGAGATCGTCAAGCGGGCCGGGATTCCGGTCACCAAGTACGGCTTCGCCAAGACCGCCGCTGAAGCCCGCAAGGCGGCCGAGGACATCGGCGGTCCGGTCGTGATCAAGTCCCAGGTCCTGACCGGGGGCCGGATGAAGGCCGGCGGCGTCAAGTTCGCCGACACGCCGGAAGAGGCCGAGCGCGCAGCCGCCGACATCCTCCAGCTCGAGATCAACGGCCACATGCCGCGCGGCGTCCTGGTCGACCCGAAGGCGCAGCTGAAGCAGGAGCACTACGCCGGCGTCGTCTGGGACGGGATCCGCAAGCGCCCGGTGATGCTCTACAGCGACATGGGCGGGATCGACATCGAGGAGGTCAACGAGCAGCACCCGGAGCGCGTCGGACGCGGCCACCTCTCCAATGTCATGGAGGTGCCGGACTTCGCCGCCAAGGAAGTCGTCGCCCAGACGGGCGTGACCGGCAGCCGGCTGAACCGGATCACCCCCATCCTCGCCCGCCTCGCGCGGCTGTTCGCCCAGTACGACATGACGCTGGCCGAGATCAATCCGCTCGGCGAGCTCGAGGACGGCACGTTCGTCGCGCTGGACGCGCACATGGACATGGAGAACGAGGCACGTCCCCGCCAGAAGAAGCTGCTCGGCGACCTCGGCGTCGGCGACGAGGAGACCCGCCAGGCGCGCGAGGCGACGGAGTTCGAGCTGCGCGGCGAGGAGGTCGACGCCATGGACCACCGCGGCGTCGCCGGCAACGTGACCGAGTTCGACGGCAACCTCGGCCTGGTGATCGGCGCCGGGGGCGGCTCCCTGACGCTGTTCGACGCCGTACGCAAGTACGGCGGCCGCCCGGCCAACTACTGCGAGATCGGCGGGAACCCGTCCGTGGCCAAGGCGACCGGCCTGGCGAAGCTGGTGCTCTCCAAGCCCGGGGTCGACAAGATCGCCGTGATGATGTCGATCGTCTCGAACACCCGGGTGGACATCGTCGCCCGCGGCGTGGTCAAGGCCTGCATCGAGCTCGGCTTCGACCCGGCCGAGAAGATCGCGATCTTCCGCATCCCCGGCGCCTGGGAGGACGAGGGCTTCAAGATCCTGGAGAAGTACGGAGTCGAGTACTGCGACCGGTCCGTCTCGATGCACGAGGCCGCGCGTCGCGCCGTGGAGAAGATCGGCTCATGAGCATTTTGATCAACCAGAACACGACCTTCATCGTGCAGGGCATCACCGGGCGCGAGGCCGTGAACCTGACGCGCGAGTGCCTCGACTACGGCACGGGCGCGAAGGTCGTCGGCGGAGTCACGCCCGGGCGGAAGGGACGCGACGTGCACGGGGTCCCGGTATTCGACACGGTCGCGCAGGCCGTGGAGGCCCACGGCGCAGCCGATCGACGGCTCGGTGGTCACCGTCCCCCCCGCCTTCACGAAGGACGCGGTGCTCGAGGCGCTCGCGCACGGCGTGAAGCTGATCGTGATCGTGACCGAGCGGATTCCGCGCCGCGACGTGGCCCAGATGGTGGAGGTCGCGAACAGCGAGGGCGCCCGGATCATCGGCCCCAACTGCCTCGGGGTGATCGTCCCCGACGTGATCAAGATGGGCGGCATCGGCGGGCCCGCGAAGGACGCGGCGAAGGCCTATACGCCGGGCCCGGTGGGCGTGATGTCACGCAGCGGCGGTATGACCACCGAGATCTCGAGCACCCTCACGGCGGCCGGCCTCGGCCAGTCGACGGCGGTTTCGATCGGCGGCGACGCGATCATCGGCTCCACCTATACGGAGCTGATGCCGCTGTTCGAGGCCGACGAGCAGACGCAGGCGATCGTGATCTACACGGAGCCGGGCGGCCGCATGGAGGCCGACCTCGCGCGCCACGTCACCGAAACCAACTCGCGTCTCCCGATCGTGGCGTTCATGGCGGGCAAGTTCATGGACGAGATGCCCGGGATGAGCTTCGGCCACGCCGGCACGATCGTCGAGGGCAAGGCTGACACCGCAGCCGAGAAGATCGAGCGCCTGCGCGAGGCCGGCATCGCGGTCGCGGAGGAGATCGCCGAGATCCCCGACCTCGTCAAGGAGCGACTCGGACAGGCGGTGGCACGGTGAGCACACAGCCGGCGACGAAGGCACTGTTCATCAACGTCGAGGTGGACGAGCAGGTCGCCTCGGATCCGGCGCTCGCCGCGAAGCTGGCCGAGGTGTGCCCCGTGGACATCTTTGCCACCGGCGACGACGGGGCCCTGCGGATCGTCGAGGAGAACCTCGACGAGTGCGTGCTCTGCTACCTGTGCGTGGACGCCGCGCCCGACGGCACGGTCCGCGTAATCAAGCTCTACGAGTAACGACAGCTTTTAACTACACCGGCGATGTGGTCGAACGGCTCGCTCGTCACCGGGCGGGCGACGAGGCGCTTCGGGCGATCGACGAGTCAGGGGGTCTGCGCAGCTTCACCTTCGGTCAGGTCGCCGAACGAGCAGCGGATGCCGCGGTCGCCCTGAAGAAGCTCGGCGTCGGCAGCGGCGACGTCGTGATGACCCTGATGGGCGCCCGGCCGGAGTGGGTCTTCGCGTTGCTCGGCGCCTGGTGGCTGGGCGCGGTCGCCCTGCCGGCTTCGGAGCAGCTGCGGCGCAAGGACATCGCCCTGCGGGTGGAGCTGGCCGGGCCGCGAGTCGTGCTCGCCGCCGGTCGCAACCTCGACCAGTTGGACGGCATCGCCGGCCTGCCAACGGTCGTGAACGTCGACGAGCAGCCATTTCCGGACGAATCCGGTGGCGGCACATTTCCCGCCCACACGGAGAGACACAACGCCGCGCTGGTGATCTTCACCTCCGGGACGTCCGGAGAGCCGCGCGGCGTGATTCACACCCAGGCCTACCTCGCGGGCCAGCGCATGCAGGCCGAGCACTGGCTGGGAGCGCGGGCCGGGGAGCTCGTCTGGTGCACCGCGGCGAGCGGCTGGTCCAAGTCGGCCCGGAACGCGTTCGTCGCGCCCTGGTCGATGGGCGCCGCCTGCCTTCTGCACGACGGCCGCTTCGATCCCGCCGAACGACTGCAGATCGCCACGGAACAAAGTGTGAACGTCCTCTGCCAGTCGCCCACGGAGTACCGGATGATCGCGCGCCGCACCTCGCTCGAAGGGCTCCGCATGCCGGCCCTGCGCCATCTCGTCTCCGCAGGCGAGCCGCTCAACCCGGAGGTGATGGACGCCTTCAAGGAGGCGGTCGGTCTCGACATACACGACGGCTACGGCCAGACCGAGACCGGCCAGCTGACGGGGATGCCGGCGGATGAGGAGGTGCGCCCCGGTTCGATGGGCAGGCCGCTGCCGGGATTCGCGCTCAACGTCGTCGACGAGCACGGCAGTCCTTCGAACGACGGCGAGCTCGTGCTGGAACCCGTGACGGTGCCGACGTTCTTCCGCGGATATCTCGGCGAGCCCGAGCATCCGCGCCACCGGCGCTGGCACACCGGCGACCATGTGCGCCGTGACGCGGACGGATTCCTGTGGTTCGAGGGCCGCCTCGACGACGTGATCCTCTCTGCCGGGTACCGGATCGGCCCGTTCGAGGTCGAATCGGCACTGCTCGAGCACCCTTCGGTGGCCGAGGCGGCTGCAGTCGCGGCGCCAGACGAGGAGCGCGGCGCGGTCGTGCGCGCCGTCGTCGTGCTGCGCGACGGCTGGGATCCTGGCGATGCGCTCGCAAAGGAGCTCCAGGACCACGTCAAAAGCGCCACCGCTCCGTACAAGTACCCGCGGATCGTGGAATTCGCGGCCGACCTCCCAAAGACCTCGAGCGGCAAGATCAAGCGGGCGGCCCTGCGCACAATGGACGGGGACGCCGCAGGCGAGCGGTAGGCTCTTGCTGACGGTCAGTCAGAAATTGGGAGGCAGCGAATGACGATCGAGCACGCCGGCCTTGCGGAAGCCCCGGGCATCGACCGCGAGCGCGTTGCGCGGCTGACAGACGAGCAGCGCACCCTGCTCACGCAGCGGACTCCTCGCTCCGGCGAGTACTTCGAGCGCGCGAAGCGAGTCATGCCGAACGGCGTTCCCTCTTCCTTCCAGGAGAACGACCCCTGGCCGGTGTACGTCGAGCGCGGCTCGGGCGCTCAGGTGTGGGACGTGGACGGCAACGAGTACATCGACTTCCACAACGGCTTCGGAGTCATGTGCGTCGGGCACGCGAACCCGGTGATCGCGAAGGCGGTCGCCGATCGGGCCGCTCTGGGAACGCACTTCGCTGCCCCGACCGAGGGCTCGATCGCCGTTGCGGAAGAGCTGCAGCGCAGGTTCGGCCTGCCGCAGTGGCGCTTCACCAACTCCGGCACCGAGGCGACGATGGATGCGATCCACCTCGCGCGCGGCGTCACCGGGCGGGACGTGATTCTCAAGATCGAGGGCTCCTACCATGGCCACCACGATGCCGTGATGGTGTCGGTGTACCCGGCGCTCGAGGATCTCGGCGATCGCGACGACCCGCGCAGCGTGCCCTACGGCGCCGGCTATCCGAAGGCGCTCACCGACCTGACGCGCGCTGTGCCGTTCAACGACGCGGATGCGCTCGAGCGGGTCCTGAACCAGTACGAGGGCCAGGTCGCCGGGATGATCCTCGAGCCGGCGATGATGAACATCAACATCGTCCCGCCGGTCGAGGGCTACCTGCAGCGCGTCCGCGAGCTGACCGCGGCGCACGGCGTCATGCTGATCTTCGACGAGGTCAAGACCGGCACCACGATCTCACCAGGCGGAGCCACCCAGCGCTTCGGCATCCAGCCGGACATGATCACGCTGGCCAAGGCCTCTTTCGGCGGCCTTCCCGGCGGCGCGATCGGAATGACCGACGCGGCCGCGCGCGCGGTGGCCGACGGCACCGTGCACCAGTACGGCACGTTCAACGGCAACCCGCTGGTGATGGCCGCCGCCGAGGCGACGCTCAAGGAGGTTCTGAACGCGCAGGCCTACGAGCAGCTGGAGCGCACCAATGCCGAGCTGCGCCAGGGCTGCGATGCGATCATCGCCAAGTACGACCTCCCCTGCTACACGGAGGGAATCGGCGCGAAGGGCTGCGTCGTCTTCTCTCCCGAGCCGCTGCGCGAGTACCGCGACTACCTGACCAAGGTCGACGACGACCTGTCGACGCTAGCGTGGCTCTACCACATGAACCACGGCATCTTCATGACGCCGGGGGTAGAGGAGGAATGGACGTTGTCGATCGCGCACACGGACGAGCACCTGCGGCGGTACCTCGATGCGTTCGAAGACTTCGCCCGTGAGGTAACCGGTACGTAAGTGCCGAATCGCCTCTCGACCCAGACCAGCCCCTACCTTCTCCAGCACAAGGACAACCCGGTCGCCTGGGAGCCCTGGGACGACCAGGCCCTGGCACGCGCGCGCGAGGAGAACAAGCCGCTGCTCGTCTCGATCGGCTACTCGTCCTGTCACTGGTGCCACGTGATGGAGCACGAGTCGTTCGAGGACGACGAGACCGCCCGCTACATGAACGAGCACTTCGTCCCGATCAAGGTGGACCGAGAAGAGCGCCCCGACGTGGACTCCGTCTACATGCAGGCGGTCCAGGGCATGACGGGCCAGGGCGGCTGGCCGCTGAACGTCTTCTGCGACCCGGAGGGCGTGCCGTTCTTCGGCGGCACTTACTTCCCGCCCGAGTCGCGCCAGGGGATGCCGAGCTTCCGCCAGGTGCTGGAGGCGGTGTCGCAGGCTTGGGACACGCGCGCCGACGAGATCCGCGCGGCGGCGCCGCGAACGCGCCAGCAGCTGGCCGGGCCGCAGCTGCAGCCGTCGGCGGACATCCTCTCCCCCGCCGTTCTCGACGAGGCCGAGCGCACGCTGGCCGCGCAGTTCGACCACACCTACGGCGGCTTCGGCGGTGCGCCCAAGTTCCCGCCCAGCTGCGCGCTCGAGTTCCTGCTCGCCCGGGTTGCAAGCGGCCAGGGCTCGGAGCGGACGGCCGAGATGGTCGACGTGACGCTCGAGCGGATGGCCACGGGCGGCATCTACGACCAAGTCGGCGGCGGCTTCGCCCGCTACTCGGTCGACGGGCACTGGCTGGTGCCGCACTTCGAGAAGATGCTCTACGACAACGCGCTGCTGGCAGCCTGCTATCTGCGTGGGTGGCAGGTCAGCGGCACGCCGCTCTACCGCCACGTGTGCGAGCAGACGCTGGACTGGGCGCTGCGCGAGATGCGCGGCCCCGAGGGCGGCTTCTACTCTGCGCTCGACGCCGACTCGGAGGGCGAGGAGGGCCGCTTCTACGTCTGGACCGCGGATGAGCTGCGCGACCTGCTCGGAGACGACGCGGATGCCCTGCTGCGCCACTGGGGAGTCGACCGGGGGCCGAACTTCGAAGGCCGCAGCATCCTGCACGTGGCCGGCGACGAGGACGTCGACCCCGAGGTGCTCGAGCGCGGCCGGCGCACGCTGTACGAGGCCCGCTCGCAGCGCGTCTGGCCGGGACTCGACGACAAGCGGCTGACCGCCTGGAACGCGCTGATGATCTCGGCGCTTGCTCCCGCCGGCGCGGCGCTCGACCGGCCCGACTACACCGACGCCGCGCGCACCTGCGCCTCGTTCCTGCTCGAAACGATGCGCGACGAGCACGGCCGGCTGCTGCGCACCTATAAGGACGGCCAGGCCTCGATCCCCGCCTACCTCGAGGATCACGCCTTCCTGCTCGAGGCGCTGCTGGCGCTGTACGAGGCGACTTTCGAGACGCGCTGGTTCACCGCCGCGGCGGAGCTGGCGCGGGAGATCAACGAGCGCTTCTCCGACCCTGGCGGCGCGGGCTTCTTCACCACGCCCGCCGACCAGCAGGACCTGATCGTGCGGCCCAAGTCATTCGAGGACCACCCGATTCCCTCCGGCAACTCGTCCGCCGCGATGGGCCTGCTGCGGTTGGCCACGTTCACGGGCGACGGTCCGGCCGAGGAGCCGGCGGCCGATCTGTTCCGGGCGCTGCACCAGCCGGCCGCCCGCCACCCCCAAGCGTTCGGCAAGCTGCTGGCGGCGATGCACTTCCACTTCGGCCCGCGGCGCGAGGTGGCCCTGGTTGGCGACGACCTGTCCGAGCTCGCGCGCGTGGTGCGCGCCCGCCACCGGCCGCTGGTCGTGGTCGCCGGAGCGGCGCCGGACGATGCCGAGGCCCGGGACGCCATCCCGCTACTGCGCGACCGCGCGCCGGTCGACGGCCGGCCCGCAGGCTACGTCTGCGAGAACTTCACCTGCCGCCTACCGGTGACCGACCCGGGCGACCTGGCCCGGGAGCTGGACGGCGGCTAGATCGGCGCGCGCCGGCCCATACGCCCAAAACGCCACGGCAGGACTGGCCCGTAGGAAGGCGGCTCAGATTCGCGCGCTCGCCGCTCGTCTCCCACGCGCCTTGTGACGCGCGCGTTTCGGTTTCGAGCCGCCCAAGCGCGACTGATGAATCTTCCCCGTCATGGCGTGGAAAATTCATCAGTCGACGGCCGACGCCAGGATGCCGGCAGACCGGAGCACGGAGCCGTCACGAAGGTCACCTCGGCGTCACGAATCACGCCAACTCTGCTCCCTTACCTGCTGGTTTTCGGGCCGCCGCTGCGCCGATACGGCCGCTAGATCGCCTCACTCCGGCGCTCTAGCACGACCACGTCGCGCCACTGGCCGTCGCGCTGGCCGATCCTCTGGCGGACGCCGACCACGCGGAAACCCAGCTGCTCGCAGAGCCGCAGGCTGACCTCGTTCTCGGGGAAGATCCAGGACTCGAGCGTCCAGATGCCGGCCGCCTCTGACTCCGAGATCATCCGCTCGATCAGGGCACGTGCGACACCCGAGCGCCGGGCCCGCTCGGCGATGTAGACGCTGCCCTCCGCCACTCCGCGGTAGGCGCTCTTCCGCTGCACCGGTCGAGAGCGCCGCCCATCCCACGACCTCGTCGCCGGTGCGGGCAACCAGGCGCGGTGCGGGCAGGTGCCCAGCGTCCCAGGCCTCCCAGTCCGGGGCCTCGGTATCGAAGCTCGCGTTTCCGGCGGCGATTCCCTGCTCGTAGATGGCGCGCACGGCCGGCCAGTCGCCGGGCGCCATGATCTCGATCCGGAAAACCAGTTTGAAAGACCCTCGCGCAGTTGAGCCCTCGCGCACGCGGGGTTGGGCACAAGGCTAGCCTGTTCGCCGATGAGCGTGCCCGGTCAGCCCACCGCGGCAGCAGCGGGCTCCATGCAGCTCGGCGGCATGACGGTCAACCGGATGGGGTTCGGCGCTCGCTGGGTCACCCACGCCGGCCCAGATGCCGGCCGGGAGCTGCTGCGCAGGGCGGTGGAACTGGGGGTCGACCTGATCGACACGGCCGACGTCTACCACGGGGGCCTGAGCGAGGAGCTGATCGCCGACGCGCTCTACCCCTACCCCGAGGGAATCGTGATCGCGACCAAGGGCGGCCAGTTCAGCCGTGACGGCGCCCCGGTCGCAAACGGCAGCCCCGAGCACCTGCGCAGGGCCTGCGAGGAGAGCCTGCGGCGCCTGCGCATGGAAGCGATTCCGCTGTACCAGCTCCACATGCCCGATCCCGACGTCCCGATCGAGGAGTCCATGGGCGCATTGGCGGAGCTGCGCGCTGAGGGCAAGGTGATCGAGGTCGGGGTCTCCAACGTGCGCGGCCCCCGGGTCGACCGGGCCATGGCGCCGGGCCCGATCGTGTCGCTGCAGAACCGGTACAACCTCCACCAGCGGGTGTCGGACCCGGATCTCGACCGCTGCGCGGAGGAGGGCCGGGCGTTCATGCCCTGGGCCCCGCTCGCGGGCACGGTGGGCCCGGAGGCGGACGGCGCGGTCACACGCATCGCCGTGGAGCACGGCGCCACTCCGGCGCAGGTGACGCTCGCATGGCTGCTCGCCCGCTCGCCCGCGATGCTGGTGATCCCGGGGACGTCCTCGATCGAGCACCTCGAGCACAACGTGGCCGCGGCGGCGCTGGAGTTGAGCGACGCCGAGCTCGCCGAGCTGACGGCCGCAGCTGCCGCTCAGCCAGACAGCTCGTAGATCACCGCTACGCCGCCATCGCGTAGCAGCGCGCGGTGGCGCGCCTCGAGCTCGTCCTGCAGCGCGGTCTGCTCGTGCTCGAGCCAGCCGAGCGTCTCCTTTGCGAAGACCAGGTAGCGGGCGTCGCCATTGGGCAGCTGCGCCGGCTCCGGGCCGACCGGGAACGGCTCGAGGCGCCGGCCCGTCACCGGCAGCTGGTCGAGCGGCTGGTTCGCGGCCACCAGAGCGGTCGCGCCCTCGGGCACGTTGTCCGTGATCGCCTCCGTCAGCAGCTGCGGCGAGTAGACCGGCACCGGGTCGCGGACCCACTCCGGGTAATTCCAGGCGATCCGGTCGCCGACCCGCGACATCCACGCGAAGACGCGCGCGCCGCCGAAGAAGTAGTGCATCACCTGGCTGTGCCGGGTGCGCGACTTGTCCTGCTGGAAGGAGCCGCCGTGCAGCAGGTTCGACGCCCAGACCAGGGCCTGTCCCTTGCGGATCGTCGCGTACTCCGGCTCGCTGCCTGACTCCTCGGCCAGCTTGTTGAAATAGGCCCGCTGGGCCCTCCGCCGGGCGGCGATGAACGCGGCGTGGTCGGGGAAGTCGGCGGGATCGATCTCGGCTCCGAGCACCTCGTGGATGCGGTCCCAACTCGGCAGCGGCAGCTGGTGGCTGCCCGGGTGGTAGAAGAGCGGGCCGTTCTCCATGTCCATGTCCTCCAGGGCGACCCACACGCCGCACATCTGCCCGGGGGGATCGGGCTGGAACTCGAACGAGTCCGAGTGCGCCGGCTGCTGGGTGCCGACCGCGAAGTTGAGCGTCTGGGATGCCAAGGGCTGCCCGCCTCCGTGCAGCTCGGAGATCACGTCCAGGATGCGTGGCGCAAGCGCCAGGCGCCGCACGTTGTCGCTCACCTTCCAGGCGTTGCGGATGCGGTGCCAGTAGCGCTCGCCGCCCTTCTTCGGGTGGCGGTTGAAGACGACCCCGTCCTCGCTGCGTTCCAGCTCGCCGCCCGGCGGCTCCTTGCGGTACAGCGGCTCCATGTCCGCGACCACGGGATCGATCCACTCCGGCGGAGCGGGATCGTCGATGATCGCGTAGCCCTTTTCCTCGAACTGGCGGCGCTGCTCCTCACTGGCACCCATGCCGCAGATGGTGTCAGGTCAGAGAATCGGGAGGTACTTGTCCATCTCCCACTGCGAGAGCTGGGTGCGGTAGTCGTCCCACTCCTGGCGCTTGATCTCGACGAAGCGCGTGAACACGTGCTCGCCGAGCGTCTTGAGGATCAGCTCCGACTCCGAGGCGATCTCGATCGCCTCGCCGAGGGTCTCGGGCAGCTGCTCGATGCCGAGCCGCTTGCGCTCGTCCGGGGACAGGTGGTACAGGTTGCGCTCCATCGGCTCGGGCAGCTCGTAGCCCTTCTCGATCCCCTCGAGGCCGGCCTGGAGAAGCCCCGCGAAGCACAGGTACGGGTTGCAGGACGGGTCGGGACTGCGGATCTCGCAGCGGGTCGCCTTCTCCTTTCCGGGGTGGTAGAGCGGCACCCGGATCAGAGCGGAGCGGTTGCGCCGCGACCACGCGACGTACACCGGCGCCTCGTAGCCCGGCACCAGGCGCTTGTAGGAGTTGACCCACTGCGCGAACAGCGCGGAGATCTCGCGCGCGTGCTTGAGCTGGCCGGCGATGAACGACTTGGCGACGTCGGACAGGAAGTACTGGTCGTTGGCGTCGTAGAAGGCGTTGCTCTCGCCGCGGAACAGCGACTGGTGGACGTGCATGCCGGATCCGTTCTCGCCGTACAGAGGCTTGGGCATGAAGGTCGCGTAGAAGCCGTACTTCATCGCGTACTCCTTCACCGTGATCCGGTACGTCATGCAGTCGTCCGCCATCTTCAGCGCGTCCTTGAAGCGCATGTCGACCTCGTGCTGCGAGGGGCCGACCTCGTGGTGGCTGTACTCCACGTGGATGCCGAGCTGCTCGAGCGCCAACACGGTCTCGCGTCGCAGGTCAGAGCCGGCGTCGAGCGTCGTGAGGTCGAAATAGCCCGCCCTTGTCGAGCACCTCCGGCGGGCCGTGACTGGCGTCGGCCGAGCGGAAGTAGAAGTACTCCAGCTCCGGGCCGATGTTGAAGCTGTCGAATCCCATCGCGTTCGCCCGCTCGAGCGCGCGCCGCATCACCCAGCGGGGGTCGCCCTCGTAGGGCTCCCCGCCCGGCACCTGCACGTCGCAGAACATCCGCCCGGTCGGACGCTCCTCGGGCCGCCAGGGCAGGATGTTGAAGGTCGAGGCATCCGGCATCGCGATCATGTCCGACTCCTCGATCGCGTTGAAGCCGGTGATCGAGGACCCGTCGAAGCCCATGCCGCCCTCGAAGGCGTCGTCGAGCTCCTCGGCGTTGATCGAAAAGCTCTTCAGCTGGCCCAGGATGTCGGTGAACCACAGGCGAATGAATCGGACGCCTCGTTCCTGGACGATCTGCTTGACGTCGTCGGTGGTCTTGGGGGCGTTCTCAGCCACGGCGCTCCTTCTCGACGCGGGTTGGCGGGCGGCGTAACCCTAGATGAATCGAGGCGTTTCGAGCGCTACGGAGCTTGCAGCGTGTCTGCGCCCTGGACCCACTCGCGTGCCCAGGCGCGCAGCGCGCGGACGGTCGGCTCGAGCGCGCGTCCCTTGTCGGTCAGCTCGTACTGGACCCGGACGGGAGATCCGTCGTAGACCTGGCGCTTCACGATGCCTGCGTGCTCCAGCTCGCGGAGGCGCATCGAGAGCAGGCGGTCGGAGATCTGTGGCACAGAGTGCGCGAGCGCGGAAAAGCGCATCGGCCCGCCGAGGAGCGCATGCACGATCGCGCCGTTCCAGCGCTTGCCGACCAGCTCCACAGCTTCGTGGAAATAAGGACAGACGCCGCGCTCGGGGGGAGAGGCGGCGTCTGCGTCTGTGGCGGGCCTGGTGCCGTTGGCGGTTGTAGGCGCCAGGCCCATTGGAGTCTTAGGCGGCCTTCTCGAGCGGCTTGAGCTCTCGAGAGGTGCCCTCCAGCGGTACCTCGCCCGCCAGGGTCACCAGGGCCGAGAAGTCGGCCATCGCGACGTGGCCGAGCGCCTCGAGGATCTGCTCGTCGGTCCAGCCCTGCTCGCGGGCCTCCTCGTGGAGGTGGACCGGAACGTGGCCGCGGTGCTCGAGCGCGGACTCGAGGTAGGTGAGCAACGCCTGCTCGCGCTCGTCGCGCGATGCGAACCGGCGCGCCAGCTCGACCTCGTCGAGCGAAAGCCCGACACTGCGACCCGCGCGAGCGTGGACCGCTACGTCGTACTCCGACCCGCGGTGCTCGGCGACCGCCAAGGCGATGCGCTCCTGCGTCGCCGGCGGCAGGGTGCCCTTCCGCAGCTCCGAGCGCAGCCGGGCGTATGCCCGCAGCGCTGCCGGAGAGCCGGCCAGGACACCGACGAAGTTGTTGAGCTTGCCGCTCGAGGACAGGGCACCCTTCAGAATCGGTGCGCTGGCCTTAGGCGCCGTCAACTCGTCGTGGATGTCGAATCTGCTGATCTTGGTCATGAGATGCGCTTTCTCTTGCGCTTTTTGGAGGAAATGCGGCAGCCGGGCCATCGCTAACTAAAATGCCCATTGCTTACCGGCAGTAAGTTAGTTTACAAAGTGGCGTCGACGGGTTCAAGGCCCCGCCCGGGTTGCGCCCTACGTTTCCCGTCCTCAATGAATTCGGCAGCTTCCCGGTTTCGGATCACATGAGGGGTCGACGGTCGCGTGGTCGGCCCGCGTCCTGCTGGTCTGGCTCGTCTTCGGCGCCGTCCTGCGAGCGGTGCTGACGCTTCGACCGATTCCGAGGACTCCGGGGTCGCGGCCGACGGGGACGTCGTGGACGTACGGGTCGGCGGCCACGAAGTCAGCGCCGAGGTGGCCGCGACCGACAGGTCGCGCACCCGCGGCCTGGCCGGACGGCAACCCCTCGCCCCGGGCGACGGCATGCTGTTCGTGTTCGACAGTCTCGGCCCGCGCGACTTCTGGATGCGGGGCGTGAGCTTCCCGCTCGACATGATCTGGATCCGCGACGGCCGGGTGACGCGGCGTCACCCGCAACGCGCGACCCGCCGCCGAGACGGGAGTGCGGCTCTACCACTCCCCCGGGGAGATCGACCGCGTGCTCGAGGTGCCCGGCGGCTGGGCGGCAGCGCGGATCGGTGCGCGCGGGCGACGGCTACCGCGGCCCGTGAGGCGCTGGAAGTCCTCTTAGCGCGGCTGGGGCAGCGAACGCACGCGGGCGGACTGCCCGAAGCCGATCCGCTGCGCCGTCGCCGCGGTGAGGTCCCACGACACGCCGCGGCGGAACGGGCCGCGGTCGATCACCGTGACGGTGACGAAGCGCCGGTGGTGGTAGAAGGTCACCTCGGTCCCGCAGGGCAGCGTGCGGTGCGCCACTCCGAGCGTGCCGCGACGCAGCCGGGCGCCGCAGGCGGTGCGGTTCCCGTAGAGGCCCGGCCCGTACCAGGTCGCGCGCTTCACGTTCATCAGCCGCACGAGCGCCGGCCGGGTGCGCGGACCGACGATTCCGTCGACGTCCAGGCCGCCCGCGCGCTGGAAGGCCCGCACGGCGCTATCCGTCGCGCCGTCGAACACGCCCGATACCGAGACGCTGCTGCCGAAGCCGCGGGCGCGGAGGATCCGCTGGAGGGTGCGCACGTCGCTGCCGACGGCGCCGAGCTTCAGGTATCGCGTCCCCAGTTGCTGCTCCGCGCCGGCGGGATCGCCGGCATCGGGCTGCGGGGCAACTCCCGCGCCGCCCGACTCGCCGTTCGACGTCGTCGCTGCGACCAGGATCAGGAAGACGCCGAGCAGGAAGGCCCAAGCGGCCACCCGATCGGGCCGCGGCCGGCGCGTTCCTCGCTGCTCCTGTCGCGGGCGCACGCTGCGCTCCGCAAGCTGACGCTCGTAGCGTCGGTCGGACACGTTCCTCTCTTTCCGGCGCTTACGGGGTTAGCTGTCGGGCTCGCGCAGAAAGAGCAGCGCTACGCCGGTTTGGGCCGGCGATTCGCCCCCGCGGCCGAGATGGCCGCCTTGGTTCCCCCGCTCTCCGGCACCCGCATGGCGGGACTCGCGGAGACTCAGCGGTCAGGTTTGTGCTTGCGAAGCGCGGCATCCTAGCAAACGCGCGTTCGGAAACTTATTTCTAAGTAGCTATCGGTACGAAGTCGTACCCGACTCGCGGCCCGTCAGCGCGCGTCGACGCGCGCCTGCTCCTCGGCCGTGTACTCCGCCCACGGCACGGCCTCCAGCCGGCCGTCGGGAATCGGCTCGCCGCTCTCGATCGAGCGCCCGTAGGTGCCGTCGTCGAGCCGGCCCTCGGCCCGCTCGATCGCCTCCAGATCGCGCTCGAGCCGCTGAACCAGGGAGTAGTCGAGCTCCGCGTCGTGCAGCTCGGTAGCCGCGTCGGCGGTGTGCTGGTCGACGTCGGAAAGCTCGTCGCCACCCTCGCGGTTGCGCCGCAGACGGGCGATCTCCTGTTCGACGCGGGCGCGCTCGCGCGCCAGCAGCTCTCTAGCTCGGTCGGAATCCAAGGGTCCTCCTCGAAAGCGGTTAGGTGGTCTTCAGTCGGCGCCGGAACGCAGAAGCGCGCGCAGGACGTACTGCAGGATGCCGCCGTGCTGGTAGTAGAGCCATTCTTGCGGAGTGTCGATGCGGACGGTGACGTCGAAGGCGACCGGGTCGCCCTCCGGAGGTGTTGCCCGCACGGTCGTCTCCCGAACCGAGCCCGCTGCCACGTCCGGGATGTCAAACGTCTCCTCTCCGGTCAGCCCGAGGCTGGCGGCGTTTTCTCCAGTGGCGAACTGGAGCGGCAGGATTCCCATCCCGACCAGGTTGGAACGGTGGATGCGCTCGTAGCTCTCGGCGATCGCCGCGCGGACGCCCAGCAGGTTGGGCCCCTTCGCGGCCCAGTCGCGCGACGAGCCGGACCCGTACTCCTTGCCGGCGATCACCAGCAGCGGCGCTTCCTCCTCCTGGTAGCGCATCGCGGCGTCGAAGATCGTCATCCGCTCGCCGCTCGGGAAGTGAGTCGTCCAGGAGCCCTCGGACCCGGGCGCAAGCTGGTTGCGGAGGCGCACGTTGGCGAAGGTGCCGCGCACCATCACCTCGTGGTTGCCGCGCCGCGACCCGTAGGAATTGAAGTCGCGCGGCTCCACCCCCTGCTCGATCAGCCAGCGGCCGGCGGGGCTGTCGCGCCGGATCGCCCCGGCCGGCGAGATGTGATCGGTGGTCACCGAGTCGCCGAGCAGCGCCAGCACGCGCGCGCCGCCGATCGCGGCGGGCGGCTGCGGATCGGGCGCCATGCCCTCGAAGTAGGGCGGCTGGCGAACGTAGGTCGAGGGGCGCCAGTCGTACAGGTCGCCCTCGGGCACGTCGAGCGCGTTCCAGCGCTCGTCGCCCGCGTAGATGTCCTCGTAGCTGCGCCGGAACATCTCCTGCCGGACCGAGTTCGCGATCACGTCGTGGATCTCTCGCTGGCTGGGCCAGATGTCGCGCAGGTAGACGGGCTGCCCGTCCTCGCCCTCTCCGAGCGGATCATCGACCAGGTCGACGTCCATCCTGCCGGCGAGCGCATAGGCGACCACGAGCGGCGGCGAGGCGAGGTAGTTCATCTTCACCTCGGAGTGGATCCGGCCCTCGAAGTTCCGGTTGCCGGACAGCACCGACACGACCGCAAGGTCGCCCTGCTCGATCGCCGCAGACACCTCTTCCGGCAGCGGGCCGGAGTTGCCGATGCAGGTCGTGCAGCCGTAGCCGACCAGGTTGAACCCGAGCTGCTCGAGGTAGGGCGTGAGGCCAGCCTGCTCGAGGTACTCGGTCACGACCTTCGAGCCCGGCGCGAGGCTCGTCTTCACCCACGGCTGTTGGGTGAGCCCGCGCTCGACGGCGTGCTTGGCGAGCAGACCGGCGCCGACCATGACGACGGGGTTGGAGGTGTTGGTGCAGCTCGTGATCGCGGCGATCACGACCGAGCCGTGGTCGAGCGAGTAAGCGCCGCCGCTGTTCGCGCGCACCTCGACCGCCGTCGGCGACTGTTCCTCGACCCCGACTGCCGTGTGTCCGCCCTCCTCCGCGAAGCGCGACAGCGACGCGCCGTTGGGCTTGGTCGCGGCCTCTCCGCCGTCGAGCAGCGCCGCCAGCTCGCGCTCGAACGAGTCGCGCGCCTCGTGCAGCGGAACGCGGTCCTGCGGCCGCCGCGGCCCGGCGAGGCTCGGCTCGACGTCGCCGAGGTCGAGCTCCAGGTTGTCGGAGTACGTAGCCTCCTCGGAGTTGCTGTCGTGGAACATGCCCTGCTCGCGGGCGTAGGCCTCGACCAGCGCCACCTGCTCCTCCGGGCGGCCCGTCAGGCGCAGGTAGTTCGAGCGTCTCGTCGTCGATCGGGAACATCACGCTGGTGGCGCCCTGCTCCGGTGCCATGTTCGAGATCGTCGCGCGGTCGGCCAGCGGCAGGCGGGCGAGCCCCTCGCCGTGGAACTCGACGAACTTCCCGACGACTCCCTTCTCGCGCAGCATCTGGGTCACGGTCAGGACGAGGTCCGTCGCCGTGGCGCCCTCGCGCAGCTCGCCGCTCAGCTTGAACCCGATCACCTGCGGGATCAGCATCGACACCGGCTGGCCCAGCATCGCTGCCTCGGCCTCGATGCCCCCGACGCCCCAGCCCAGCACGCCGAGGCCGTTGACCATCGTCGTGTGCGAGTCGGTCCCGACCAGCGTGTCCGGATAGGCGAGCACCCCGTCGCCCGTCTCGCGCGCGAACACCACGCGCGCCAGGTACTCGAGGTTGACCTGGTGGACGATCCCGGTGTCGGGCGGGACGACGCTGAAGTTGTCGAACGCGCTCTGCCCCCAGCGCAGGAAGGCATAGCGCTCGCGGTTGCGCTCGAACTCGCGCTCGGCGTTGTTCACGAACGCGAAGCGGGTGGCGAACTCGTCGACCTGCACCGAGTGGTCGATCACGAGCTCGACCGGCTGCAGCGGGTTGATCTGCGCCGCGTCGCCCGCCAAGGTCGCGCATCGCGTCCCGCATGGCCGCCAGGTCGACGATCGCCGGCACGCCGGTGAAGTCCTGCAGCAGCACGCGCGCGGGCGCGTAGGAGATCTCCCGGCTCGGCTCGTCGGTCGCCACCCAGGTCGCGAGCGCCTCGATGTCCTCCGCCCGGACGGTCTGGCCGTCCTCGTTGCGGAGCAGGTTCTCGAGCAGCACCTTGAGCGCGAAGGGCAGCCGCGCGACGTCGTACTTCGTCCTGCAGAGCGCCCAGGCGGTAGATCTCGTAGGACCGGTCGCCGACCGCGAGCGTCGAGCGGGCGTCGAAAGAATTGGCTGCCGGGCTCACGAGTTCACTGTACCGAGCCGCCCTGAATAGAAACGGCCCCCCGAGGGGAGCCGTTTCCTTAGCGAACCTGTAAGCCGGATTCTGTCTGGAGCAACCATCTATCTGGGACCGGCGTTGCCGCCGGTCTCTGGCGGCCTACCTGGACCTGGCCGGGCCGGCTCGTAGCGGTCCTGCTTGGCCTTGCACCGGGTGGGGTTTACCTCTGCACGTCGTGTCGCCACGGCGCCGGTGCGCTCTTACCGCACCATTTCACCCTTACCGTCGCAGCCGTTCACGTGGGACGGCTGCGCTTAGGCGGTGTCGTTTCTGTGGCACTTTCCCGCGGGTTTCCCCGGGTCGGCGCTACCGACCACCCTTGCCCTGCGGTGTCCGGACTTTCCTCGAAGGCACCTCCTCCGCCGATGGAGGCGGCGCCTCCGCGGCTGCTCGGTTCGCACTACCCATTCTAGATCGGTCAGACGGCGCGTTTTGGTGAGCCGGCCGCACGGCGGCGCGGCGAAAGCTCCGCTGCAGCCGGCAGTCCGACCACGAGCGTCAGCGCAGCGCCGACGAGCAACGCGAGGCGCGCGTGCTCATCGGTCACGCCGCCGGAGAGCGCCGCGCCCGCCAGGCCCGCGCCGATCGCCGCGCCGAGCAGCCGCGATGCCGACAGCAGCGACGACACGCGGCCGTGCTTGCTTTGCGGGACGGCGTTGAGAGCAGCCCGGGAAGCTGGGACGAACAGCAGGCCGAGGCCCATGCCGAACGGCAGCAGCAGGGGCAACGCGCCGAGGCCCGCCAACGGGGCACCGGGGATCCCGAGCGCGGCGAGCCCGAGCGCGGTGAGCAGGAATCCGAGACTCATGGTGAATGCCTCTCCGCGCGTGTCCGACAGCCGGCCCGCGAGCGGCGCTCCCACCCCGACCAGCACCGCGATCACCGTCAGCGCGGCCGCGGCGCCGAGCGCCGAGTAGCCCTCGCTCACCTGCAGGTACTGCTGCGCGATGTAGAAGGCGCCGATCATCACGACGAAGGTCAGCATCGCGCACACCGCTGCGGCCGCCACCACGCGCTGGCGGAGGCCCGACGCGTCGGGGGTCTCGTCGGCGTGCAGTCCGGCGGGCATGTTGCGGCGGAAGGCGACCGCCACCGCCAGCGAGGCGGGCACCAGGAACCACCAGCACGCGCGCCAGTCGATCGCGACCGTGAGCAGACCGCCGATCAGCGGGCCGATCAGGTTCGCGATTCCCGAGCTTGCGCCCCACAGCCCCAAGGCGGCGCCGCGCCGCTGCGGGGGGAAGCCCGACACCGCTCCCGCCAGCGACGCCGGGCTGACGAGGCCGGCGCCGACGCCTTGGATCAGCCGCGAGGCGATCAGCACCTCGAAGCTGCCGGCCAGCGCGCCCAGGAGCGCCCCGGCGGCGAACACCCCGAGCCCGCACAGCCCGACCCGCAGCGAGCCGACCCGGTCGACCAGCGTCCCGCCGGGGAACAGCGTCAGGCCGTAGGCAAGGAAGTACGCCGTCAGCACCCATGACAGCTCGTGCGACCCGGCATCCAGCTCGCGGCCGACGGACGGAAGGGCCACCGTGATGATGGTCCCGTCCATCTGCAACAGGGCGGCGGCGGCCGCGCAGGCGGCCAGGCGCAGCCACGCCTCCCGGGGGACGGCTGGTGCTGCGGGCGACGAGGAGGAGGCCGCGGCGGACACTGCGCGGGATTGTCCCCGACGCTCGCGGGCGAACGTCAGCTGGGCGCCGAAGCGCGCCGCCGGGCCTCGCGAATGGCCATGTACTCGTGCAACTGGCTGATCACCACCGAGCCCTCGCCGACGGCGGAGGCGACGCGCTTGACGGCCCCGCGGCGCACGTCGCCGACGGCGAAGACGCCGGGCGCGCTGGTCTCGAATGGCAGGCGCGGGCGGTCGAGGGCGTGCGGACTCCGGCGACGTCCGATCCGGTCAGGACGTAGCCGTGGTCGTCGCGCTCCACCGCGTCACCCAGCCACGCTGTCGGCGGCCGCGCGCCGATCAGGATGAAGACGGCGGACGCCGGCTCGGTGGTCGTCTTGCCCGTCGCTTTGTCGCGCAGCGATGAGCTGCTCCAGCCGGCCCTCGCCCAGCGGCGCCGATCACCTCGGAGTTCGACCCGCACCTCGACGTTCGGTGTCGCGGCCAGCTCGTCCTGCAGGTACTGGGACATGTCGTCCGCGAGGCTTGCCCCGCGCACCAGCAGCGTCACCCGGCTCGCCCAGGGGGCGAGGTGCAGGGCCGCCTGCCCCGCGGAGTTGCCGCCGCCCACCACGAAGGCCGGCAGGCCCGCGAGCGCGCGCGCCTCCGAGATCGACGAGCCATAGAAGACGCCGGCGCCGCTCAGCCGCTCGAGCGCGGGGATGCCGATCCGCCGGTAGGCGACCCCGGTCGCGAGCACGATCGCGGGCGTGCTGACGCGCGTGCCGTCCGAGATCGCTCAGCACGTAGCGGTTCCGTCGCCCGTCCATCCCGGTCACCTCGGACATCAGAAGCAGCTCCGCACCGAAGACCCATGCCTGCTGGTAGGCGCGCTGCGCGAGTTCGGCTCCGCTCAGGCCGCGCGGGAAGCCCAGGTAGTTGCGCACCAGCGCGCTCGATCCCGCCTGCCCGCCGACCGAATCGCGCTCCACGACCAGCGTTCGCAGGCCCTCCGACGCGCCGTAGACCCCGGCGGCGAGGCCGGCCGGCCCGGCGCCGACGACCACGACGTCGAACTCGGCGTCCGACTCGAGCTCGGTCCTCACCCCGTAGGCGGTTGCGAGCTCGGCCGGCGACGGGTCCACGAGCACACGCCCGTCCCACAGGCTGACCACCGGCTCCGTGGTCTCGCGCTGCCCGCAGAATACGAGCACCTCCTCGCCCTCGCTGCGAGTCGCAGGTATGAAACGCGTGCGGTATCCCGGCGCGCGCGAGCAGGCTGCGCAGAGCGTGCGCGCGCGGGTCCCACTGCTCGCCGACCACGGTGATCTCGCTCGGCTGCGACGAGTCGGCGCGGCTCCACTCGTGGACGAACTCGGCGACCGTGCGCAGGAACTGCTCGTCCGGCGAGCGCCACGGCTTCAGGGCGTAGTAATCGATGCGCCCGAGTGCCATCGCCTGCACAACCGCGTCGGCGGTTCGCCGGTCCGCCCATCCGCCCCAGTCGATCATCGAGCACTCGCTTCGCCCGCGGGTGCAACGCGCTCACCTGAGCAAGGAGATCTGCGCCCGTCGAGTCCGCCATCCACTGATCTGCGAGCACGACGGCGACTTCCTCCTCCCCACGCCGCAGTGCTTCGAGCGTCTCGATCGCCGACCGAGCGGTGACGGCGCGAACGATCCGGTAGTCGGTGCCGTACCGGCGGGACAGCTCGCCACTCATCCGGTCCAGCGGTTCGCGCTCGTCGTCTACGACGAGCAGCACCGGGCGGGCCCGGACGCTGCGCAGTTTCAGTCGAGGGTGCTCTGGCACGAGGGACACTCAAGGCTACCCTCGGGCCGGGCCTCCGGCGTGTCGTTACGGCACGAACAACCCGGTCCCGGCGAACAGCGCGTTGTCGCTGGGCGAAGCGGCGTTGGCGCCCGGATCCCAGACCTCGACGTCGCCGAGCAGCTTGAAGATCGAGCGCTTGCTCTCCTTTACGACCCCGTTACCGACCATCGCATCGAGCGTCGAGCTGACGGCGCAAGTGCCACCGATAGTGCTCGAGACCGTGCTTGCGCACCCAACCGCAAAATCGAGCGGTATGTCGGCGACCGTGCCCGGCAGCGTCTGGGAGCCGCCGTTCGACTTGTCGGTGATCCGAAATGACGTCTTGACAAACACTGGGCCGGTGTAGTCGGAGAGGTCGCTCTGCTTGCGCACGTCCGTGAGCGAGAAGTCGACCGCGATATCGGCCTCATCGGCCGGCGTCGAGGGATTGCCCAATATCACCCTCATCTTCATCGAGCCGATCGAGTTCGCCACCTGGCCGTTGGCGTCGGGCGTGCCCACAGTGAGGTAGTCGGAGGTGGGGACGGGCAGGTTGCACGACTCGAACGCAAGCGGGGCGCCGTGTGTCGTGTTGCCGCTCGCGCACTCCTCGTAGACGGGCACGAGCGGCACGAAGAGCGGCGTGGCGCTCTTTGGACGCGCGAAGCCTGTCGTGACCCCGGTGCCCGCGATGTAGACGTCCGAGTGGCTGTCGGTATCGGCACTCACGAACCTCTCGGTCGTGCTGAACACGGCGCGCGTACCGTCTTGCGATATGCGTTCGAAGGTGGCGGCAACCATTTCACTGGGATTCGCGGGGGCGGCTGAGATGAAGGTCGTAGTGCCGCCCGAGCGTTCGTAGATGTCCGATGAGTTGCCGTCCGTGTCGGCGCTCACAAGCGACTCGTTCGTGTTGAAGAAGACGTGCGCGCCATCCGCCGAGGCAGCAGCAAAGAAGTTGCGGCGAACGCGCCGTTGCCGCCGTCGAGACCGTGGAGATGACCGTCGTTGCGCCGCTCGCGCGCTCGTAGACGTCCGTCGTCGAGTCCGTGTCGGAGGCGACAGCGACTCGTTAGTCGTTGAAGAAGACGCGCGCGCCGTCCGCCGAGACGCCGACGAGCGTCGCGCTGTTGGAGCCGTTTCCGCCTGAGGACCCGTCGAGACCAGCGTCGTGCTTCCGCCGAAGCGCTCGTAGATGTCCGACACGTTGTCGCTGTCGCTAACCGCCATCGACTCGGCGGTCGTGAAGAACGCGCGCATACCGTCCTGCGAAGCTGCGCTGAACCCGGCATTGGCGGCGCGCGTTGCCTCCGGCCGGGCCGGGTCGAGACGAGCGTCGTTGTGCCGCTCGCGCGCTCGTAGACGTCCTCGGCTGCATCCGTGTCGGCGCCTACGAGCTGTCCGTCCGTGACGAAGAAGACCCGGGTCCCGTCATGCGAGATGCCGCCCATGCTCACGCCATCGGCGGTTGGACCGCTGACACCGGGAGAGACGAGCGTCGTCGTGCCGCCTGAGCGCTCGTAGACGTCCGTTGTCCCGTCCGTGTCGTCGGCGACGAGCGGCTCCACCGTGTGAAAGAAGGCGCGCGTGCCGTCGGCGGAGATGGCGTCAAACGTCGGAACGCCGCCCAGCGGCGGGATGCTGTTCCCGCCGGTGGGGCCGGTCGAGACGCGCGTCGTCGTTCCACTCGAGTACTCGTAGATGTCCTCCTGCCCGTCGCTATCCCCGCCGGCCAGCGATTGGGCAGTCCTGAAGAACACCCTGCTGCCGTCCTCGGAGGCACGGATGAAATGCATCGGGTAGGGACCGTTCGGGACAAAGGTGCCTACGCGCCCGATCAGCGTCGTTGCGCCCCCTGAGCGTTCGTAGATGTCTCGCTCGTCGTCGGTGTCTTCACCATCGGCTGGGTGGTTCGGGGTCGTCGTGAACCTCTCCTCGGTCGTGAAGAACACGCGGGTACCGTCCGCCGAAGTTCCGCTGAACTGGGCGTTCAAATCACTGCAGAACGAGCCGACGAAGGGAGGCCCGGGCAGGCCGGTGGAGACGAGCGTCGTCGTGCCGCCCACACGCTCATAGACGTCGGTGCAGTCGTCCGTGTCGGCGCTGACAAGCTGTTCGTTGGTGTGGAAGAACACGTGGGTACCGTCCTGTGAGATGCCCTGGCTTGTCGCGCCGAACGCGCCGTTGCCGCCCGCGGGCCCGATCGACACGCGGTCGGTGACGCTGTGGTTTGCGCCGGCCGCCGAAGCGAGCACCAGGCTCGTCAATCCCGCCACCGCCAACGCAGCAGCCGCGCGTCGAGCACAGATCAGCTTCCCGCTCATCGTTCCCCCCACCTTTCCGATCCGCAGTACACGCGTCGACCGTACGCCGACCGTGGCGCAGCGCGCATCGGACAAACTGCCCAGGTTGGTCGCGGGGGCTACCTATCTTGGCCGGCGATGCCGAGCCGCACGGCCGCGGCTCCCGCCTCGCCACGCGTGCGGACCTCGAGCTTGCGCAGGATCGCGGAGACGTGGTGGGCGACCGTCCTCTGGGAGAGAAACAGCTGCTCCGCGATGTCGGTGTTTCGCAGCCCCTGGGCGATGAGCGCCAGGATTTCGAGCTCGCGCGCGGTCAGGCCGGCGGGGTTCTGTTGTGTTCCGGGGCGCGGTCCGCGCGGCAGGCCATGTGCGCCGCGCTCGCGGAGGCGGCGCGCGACGATCGCTGCGGCGGGCCGAGCGCCAAGTCGCTGCAGCTCCTCGAGGGCACGGAGAAGCGCCTCGTCGTCGTCGGCGTCCGCGAGCGCGAGCGCATGCTCGTAGGGGCAGCCGAGCTCCGCCCACAGGTCCGCCGCGCCGTTCCAGTCGCCGGCGATCTGGAGCGCGTACGGCTCAGCCGCGTTGGGCGGTATCTCCTCCTCGACGCCGGCGCGCCAGCGCCAGTAGGCGAGCTCTCCGATCAGCCAGCCATTCTTGCGCTTCTGGGCGAGCTCAAATGCGGCCCGCGTCGTTTCCGCCACGCCCTCGCGGCGACCCTCGAGCCAGGCGGCCTCGGCTCTCGCCGCCGCGACGGGCCCAAGTCGCGCGAGCTCTCCCGACGGCGCTGCCAGCTCGAGCGCGTCGTCGAGCGGCGCCCACTGCCCCGGGTCCCCGCGCCGCGCACGGAGGCGCCCAAGGGTCACGAGCGCGCTGGCGGTCGCGAGGCCAAGGCCGTGGCCGGCGAGAACCGGGGCCACGGACTCCGCGGCCTCGTCCCACCGGCCCTGATCGAGCTCCGCCATCCCACGTATCGCAATGAGAAACGGTCGCCAGCCCTCCAGATCGTGCTCGCTGCAATACTCGATCCCCGCGTCGGCGTAGGACTCGGCGAGGGCGTGCGCATGAGCATGCCCGGCGCCGCGAGCGAGGTAGCAGAACGCTTCCGCCACCCCGTCCTCGAGCCCCGCCTCCTGGGCAAGCTCGAGGCTTCGCTCGAGCTTCTCTCTGCCCCCCTCCACCTCCAGGACGTACTCGGCCGCGCCGATGTTCGTGAGGGCGTGCACGACGGACTTGTCATCACCGAGGCGCTGGGCCAGTTCGAGCGAGCGCGTGCCCCAGGCGACCGTTTCCTCCAGGTCCCACGCGCCCCTGCGTAACGAGGACAGTGCCCCGTAGGCACGGGCGAGCTCGCGTCCGGGAGGAAGCTGCTCGAGGACCGCCACAGCGCTCCGGGCAGCGTCCTCCGCCTCGTCCCCTCGGCCGATGACCCAGAGCGGCCAACACAGCGCACGCAGCGAGTCTCCCTCCTTGCGCGCATCACCGACCTGTCTGTGACACTCGAGCGCCCGCCGGTACACGGCGATCGCGTCCGTGAACTGGCCGATCACAGTGCACTCGCGCGCGCGATGGTCAAGGAGCTCCGCCCGCGCCTCGGCCGGGAGGCCGTTCGCGAACCGCAGCGCCCGCGCGTATTGGGCGGCGGCCTCGCGATGGGCCCCGACCGCAGCCGCGCGCTCGGCAGCCTCGGGCGCAAAGCGAAGCACCGCTTGGCCATCGTCCGCCGCCTCGGCATGGTGGGCGAGCCGCGCGACATCCGGAACGGCCTCGGATCGGCTTGCAAGCACTTCGAGTGCTTTCTTGTGGAGGGCTAGCTTCGCGTTGGGCGGCAGCGACTCCTCGACGGCGATCCGGGCGAGCTCGTGGCGAAACGCCACGCCGCCGGATACCTCCGTGAGCATGCCGGCGGCCAGGCATTCCTCGAGGCTGTCAGCGGCGTCACCCGCAAGCGCGTCAAGCAGCCAGAGCTCGGCCTGTGGCGGCGTGACCGTTACCGCCTCAAGCACCGTCCTCGCCGCGGGGCTCACACGCGCCATGCGGGCGAGTACCGCGTCACGGACCGTGGGCGGGGTCTTTCCCTCTCCGGCAGCCAGCACCTCGGTGACGAAGAACGGGTTGCCGGCGGTCGTGCGGTAGAGCTCGTCCGCGTCGAGCCCGTGCGGCTCGGCGAGCTTCTCGACCGCCACCGGGGAGAGCGGCGCGAGTTTCATGCGGCTGACGTCCTCAGCCCGGCCGAGCTCTCCGAGCACGATCCGAAGCGGGTGCCCACGGTCGAGTTCGTCGTCCCGGTAGCTGGCGAGCGCTAATGCGCGAACGCTCGCTATCCGGCGGGCGAGCAGCCTGAGCACGTCGAGCGTCGCTTCGTCCGCCCAGTGCAGGTCCTCGAGCACCAGCACCGTCGGCGCTCGGCTCTCCAGCTCCCGGATGAGGGCGCCCACGACGACGTGGGGCTTGGCCCCGGTGGCTACGACTTCCGCGAAATCGCCGCCGGTGAGTTCGGCGATGTCGAGTAGAGGCCCGAGTGGACGAGGCGTGAACAATGCCTCGGAGGCGCCCCAGAGGAACCGCGGCCCGTCCCGGCGCTCCTCGCCGAGCCGCCGCAGTAGCGCGGTCTTTCCTACTCCGGCCTCACCGGCAACCAGCACGAGCCGGCCAGGCGATCTGCTGACCACGGCATTGAGCAAATCACCGAGCGTCGAGAGCTCGCGAGCCCGCTCGAGCAGCTCGCTGCGTTCATCAGACCTGACGCTTGCCGGCATCTACCCCTTCCTGCAGCCCCATCCTCCATCAGGTGGCTCAGAGGTGCAACTTTGCACACAGCGGCGGCCAATCGAACTACTGCTGTCTCAGGGATAGAAGTAGGGATCGAGCACCCGGACCCCCGTGATGCGGTCGACCGGGAGACCGTTGCGTGCGGCGCTCTTGCGGATCGCCTCGGGGCTCGGCCCGTCGTAGACGCAGAACGTCTTCTTGCGGTCCTCGCTCACATAGGAGTGGAGCCAGGTGACGCCCGCGTCCGTATTCCGCTCGACAATGGCAAGCAACGACTCCGGTGCTCCTGCTCCCGTCCGAAGGCCGAGGCCGTCCGGAAACACGCGTTCAACCAAATAGCGCGGCATCTCGTCTGCTCCCTTCAGATCCGCAATCCATGCGCCGACGGTACGCCGCCGATGGCACCGCGCGCATCGGGCAACCTGCCCAGGTTGGGGCCAGCGGTTACCTATCTTGGGGACGGCTCTTGGCCTCGGGGCCGGCCCTGGTTAGGCTCGCAATCATGCGCGCGAAGATCTACGTCATCCCGGGCTCTACGTCGTCGATGGCGGGGCGGCTCATGCTCGAGCACAAGGGGATCGACTACCGGCGGCGAGACCTGGTGGCAGTCGTCAGCCGGCCGTGCTGCGGCTGGCCGGGTTCGATGGCGTCACCGTCCCCGCCATCAAGCTCGACGGCAAGCGACTCCAGGGGACGACGACGATCTCCCGCGCGCTCGACGAGCTCGTGCCCGAGCCGCCCCTGTTCCCGGCCGACCCGGAGCGTCGCGCGGCAGTGGAGCGAGCCGAGGCGTGGGGCGACGAGGTGCTCCAGCCGGTGCCCCGCCGGCTCGCGTGGGCGGCGCTGAGCCGCGATCGCTCCGGCGTGCGCTCGTTCCTCGAGGGGGCGCGGCTTGGCATGCCGACTGGCGTCGCTGCCAGGACCTCCGGGCCCATCATCGCCCGTGCGAAGAAGGTCTACGGGGTGACGGACGACGTGGTTCGCGCCGATCTCGAGGCCCTCCCCGGGATGCTCGACCGCATCGACGAGCTGATCGGCGAGGGAGTCATCGGCGGAGCGGCCCACAACGCCGCCGATTACCAGATCGCCACGTGCGTTCGTTTGCTGCTCGTCTTCGACGACCTGCGAGAGGCGATCGAGGGCCGGCCGGCCGGACGCCTGGCGTACGAGGTCGTACCCGACTTTCCTGGCCAGGTGCCACCCGTCTTTCCGGCCGACTGGCTGACCGGCATCACCTAGCCGGCGTACATTCGTCCCGTTGCCTCCGGCCCTTACCCGGGGGCGGGCAGGCTCGGCCGCCCCCGGGTCAGGTGTTGCAGATGCGTCTTATGCCGCGGCGCAGCTCACCCGCGGGTTCCAGTCGTTGAACATGCCGCTTGGGTTGTGCTTCCAGATCCACGCGTGCAGCTCATAGAACGCCGGCAGTCCGTAGCGGTTGTCCGGAGCGCCCGGGATCAGTTCGAACTCCTGGCCGAAGAGCGACGGCGGCGAGCTGTGATTCTGGTTCCAGTCCGCCTGGAACACGATGTACTCCGCCGCGACGAGACGCAACCGGCCATTGCGCTGAGGCTCGTACACAAGTGCCTCCGGCGTGGCCGCCTCGACAGCCCCGTCAGTGACGAGGTCGACGTTTGCGTAGTGGATTCCCATTCCGCCCTCGCCGGGCTGGTCGATACAGGCGATGCCCTGTGCGTCCCTGAACTCCCCGTAGCCGTCAGGGAGCGCATCGATGTTGTGGTAGCCGGCTGTCGCGGCACGGGCGATGCTGAGCCCGTCCGGCTTGGCGGCGGCCGTGGCCGTCGAAGCCAGCAGGGCAACAACGACCGTTGCGAGGCCGACGATCTGCTTTGTAGTCATGCTTCCTCCTTGCTCGACCGGTGACTGCATCCATCGCGTCGACCGTACGCCGACCATGCCCCCGCGCGCATCGGGCAACCTGCCCAGGTTGGGCCCGGCGGCTACCTATCTTGGGCGGCGATGCCGAGCCGCATCGCAGCGGCGCCCGCCTCGCCACGGGTGCGCACCTCGAGCTTGCGCAGGATCGCGGAGACGTGATGGGCGACCGTCTTTTGGGAGAGGAAGAGCTGCTTCGCGATGTCGGTGTTGCGCAGTCCCTGGGCGACGAGCGCCAGGATCTCGAGCTCGCGCGCGGTCAGGCCGGCAGGGTTCTGCAGGGTTCCGGGGCGCGGTCCGCGGGGCAGCCCGTGGGCGCCGCGCTCGCGCAGGCGGCGGGCGACGATCGCCGCCGCCGGCCGCGCGCCAAGTCCCTGCAGCTCTTCGAGGCCGCGGCGAACAGTCGCCTCGTCGTCGGCGTCCGCGAGCGCGAGCGCGTGCTCGTACGGGACACCCGAGCCCTGCCCAGAGGTCCGCGGCGCCCTTCCAGTCGCCCGCGATCTGGAGCGCATAGGGCTCGGCGGCACCCGGCGGTATCTCCTCCTCGACGCCTGCGCTCCAGCGCCAGTAGGCGAGCTCTCCGATCAGCCAGCCGGCTTCCTTCTCTTGGGCGAGCTCGAACATGGCCCCGGTCGTGTCGACCACGCCGTCGCAGCGGCCCTCGAGCCAGGCGGCCTCTCCTCTTGCCGCCGCGAGGCGCGCGAGCCGATAGAACTCCCCCGATGGCTCTGCCAGCTCGAGCGCATGGTCGAGCGGCGCCCACTGCTCCGGGTCTCCGCGCCGGGCCCGTAGACGCCCCAGTGTCACGAGCGCGCTGACGGTCGCGGGCCCCAGGCCAGGGTCGGCGAGAACCAGAGCCACGGAGTCGGCGGCCTCGCTCCAGCACCCCTGACTGAGCTGCACTTCCCCGAGCATCGCGATCAGAAACGGCCGCCAGCCGTCCAGATCGAGTTCCCTGCAGTACTCGATCCCCGCGCTGGCGTACGACTCGCCGAGGGAGTGCGCATGAGCATTCGCGGCGCCGAAGGCGAGCAGGCTGAAAGCGGTCGCCACCCGTTCCTCCAGTCCCGCCTTACGGGCGAGCTCAAGGCTTCGCTCGAGCTTCTCCCGGCCCCGTTCGAAGTCCAGAGAGAACTCAGCCGCGGCGATGTTGATGAGGGCGTGTACGACGGCCTCTTCGTCATCGAGGCGCCGCGCGAGCTCAAGCGCACGGTTGCCCCATGCATCTGTGCCCTCGAGGTTCCTGACATACAGGCACAGGTCTGAGAGGGCGCAGTACGCCAGCGCAAGTTCCCGCCCCGGTGGCAGCGACTCGAGAACGGCCACGGCGCTGCGGCCGGCCTCCTCCGCCTCGTCGCTTCGACCAATATTCCAGAGCGGCCTCGTCAACGCACGCAGCGAGTCTCCCTCCTTGCGCGCATCGCCGACCTCGCGGTGACACTCGAGCGCCTGCCGGTACACCTTGGTCGCCTCTGTGTATTCCCCGATCGCGCCGCACTCGTGCGCACGAGCGTCGAGCAGCTCTCCCCGCGTCTCGGGCGAAAGGCCGTCGGCGAACCGCAGCGCCCGCGCATACTGGGCGGCGGCCTCGCGATGAGCCCCGACTGAAATTGCACGGACGGCGGCAGCGGGCGCGAAGCGCAGTACCGCCCCGCCGTCGTCCGCCCCCTCTGCGTGGTGGGCGAGGCGTGCGACGTCCGGGGCGCCCTCCGATCGCTCGGCAAGCGCAGCGAGTGTCTTTTTGTGCAGGGCGAGCCTGGCGTTCGGTGGCAGGGACTCCTCGACGGCGATCCGGGCCAGCTCGTGGCGGAATGCCACGCCTCCGGGCGCGGGCGTGAGCATGCCGGCCGCCAGGCATTCCCCGAGCCGCTCGGCGGCCTCCGGCGCGATAGCGTCGATCAGCCACAGCTCGGCTTCCGGCGGCACGATCGCGACCGCCTCGAGCAGGGTCCTCGCTTCGGGGCTCACCCGCGCCATGCGGGCGAGCACCGCGTCACGGACCGTGGGCGGCGTCTGGCCCTCCCCGGCGGCCAGCACCTCGGTGACGAAGAAGGGGTTGCCGGCGGTGGTGCGGTAGAGCTCGTCCGCGTCGATCCCGTGCGGCTCGGCGAGGCTTGCCGACTGCCTGCGGCGAGAGCGGCTCGAGCGTCAGGCGGCTCAGCTTCTCGCCCCTGCCGAGCTCTCCCAGCACGATCCGCAGCGGATGGCCGCGGTCGAGCTCGTCGTCGCGGTAGCTGGCCAGCACCAATGCGGAGACCGTTGCGATCCGGCGCGCGAGCAGCCGCAGCACGTCGAGCGTCGCCTCGTCTGCCCAGTGCAGGTCCTCGAGCACCAGCACCGTCGGCGCTCTGGCTCCCAGCTCGCGGATCAAGGCCCCCACGACATCGTGAGGCTTGGCGCCGGTGGCCACGACGTCTGCGAGCTCGCCGCCGGTCAGCTCGGCGACGTCGAGCAGTGGCCCGAGCGGGCGCGCGGTGAAAAGCGCCTCGCAGGCGCCTCGCAGGAACCGCGACCCGTCGCCGTGGTCCGCGCGCAGCTGACGCAATAGAGTGGTCTTTCCCACCCCGGCCTCACCGGCGACCAGTACCAGCCGGCCGCGTTTGCTGGCGGCCACGTCACCCAGCCAATCACCGAGCATCGACAGCTCGCGAGTCCGCTCGAGCAGCTCGCCGCGCTCACCGGACGTGACATTTGAGGCGGTTATGCGTTCCCTTCCTGCCCCCCCATCCTCCATCAGTTGAGCGGGAGGTGCAAGCTGGCTCCGCGGCCGGAGGGCTACGCGCGATCGTGCTGGAAGACTTGGCCCCGGTTACGCCGTGCGGCTTCAGTCGAGGGTGCTCTGGCACGAGGGGCACACGATGCCATCCTCGGGCCGAACTTGCGCGGGCGCGCCGCAGACCAGGCAGGAGGTGGAGCCACGGTCGGCAGCTGCGTCGAGTGCGACGCGAACCGCCTGATCCAGGCTGCGCCCTCCCCCGGGATCGAACAGCCGCAATCCTCGCCGGCGATGCACCGGGGCGGCCTGTGGGGCTGTCGGTGCTCAGCGTCGCCATGGCGTCAGACGTTCCGGAAGACCCCCACGACGCGGCCCATCACCTGCACGTCCGTGCTGCGGATCGGCTCCATCGCCGGGTTCTCCGGCTGCAGGCGAATGTGGTCCGACTCCTTGAAGTAGCGCTTCACCGTCGCTTCCTCCCCGACCAGCGCCACCACGATGTCTCCGTCGTTGGCGGTGTCCTGTCGCTGAACGACGACGTGGTCGCCCTCGAGGATGCCCGCGTCGCGCATCGACTCACCCGACACGCGCAGGACGTACTCGCCCTTGTCGCCGCCGGCGAGCTGCGGGACCTGTACGTACTCCTCGATGTTCTCCTCCGCCAGCACCGGCTGGCCTGCGGCGACCTGGCCCACGACGGGCAGTCCCTCGTCCGGGCGTCACGACGTTGATCGCCTTGTCGATCAGCACTTCGAGTGCCCGCGGCTTGGCCGGGTTGCGTTTCAGCACGCCGTACTTCTCCAGATTGGCGAGATGCGCGTGCACCGTGGAGGAAGAGGCGAGGCCGACCGCCTTGCCGATCTCCCTGACCGTTGGCGGATATCCGTACTTGCCGGCATAGCGCTTGATGTAGTCGAAGATCTCCTGCTGGCGCTTCGTAAGACCTAGATCCATGCGGTTGGAACCCTCCCGCTCTCTGGCTCAAATGAAGGCTTTTGCGGAAACCGTGCGAACACGTGTTCGTAGAGTACAGCGGTCAGTGGACGTGTTCAACCCCCGGTCCGGAGCGGCAGGGCAAGGCCTATACTCGCCTCCACGCGCCTGTGGCGGAACTGGTAGACGCGCAAGGTTGAGGGCCTTGTGGGCCGTTTGGCCCGTGGAGGTTCGAATCCTCTCGGGCGCATAAGAAAACCCCCGCTGGCGCGGGGGTTCTCGGGTTCAAGGGCTTGGCGGCCCGGTCAAGCGCATCGCATCGTCGTTCCGGCCCATCAGTCAGCCCACCAGTCTCGCTGACCCTCCACGTCTTCCCGCGGGTCTCTCGCCGAGGTTGGGCGCGCCGAAGACGAGGATCTCGAGGCCCTCCGGCCCGGCCTCGTACCCTCGCCATGTACCGGGCGGAACGCGCACGACGTCCCACTTCTTGACCTCGACGATCTCGTCGTCGAGCTTCATCCGCCCGCTCCCGCCCACGACCACGAACACCTCCTCCTGCTCCTTGTGCGTGTGGCCGTACGGGAACCGGTAGTCGGGCGGGATGCGCTGATAGCTCAGGCCGGACTGCTCGAGCTCGAGCGCCTTACTCGCGAGACGGAACTCCAGGTCCGGCGCGCCGTCGAAGTTGGACCCGACGTCCGCCACATCCTCTCTGAGGTTCCTGAGCGTGAACGGCATGGTCGCGATTCTACGGTTCAGGCTTTTCAAGTGGCTGGGCTTCGAGATGCTCGAGATTCCCACGGCGACGCTCGGGTTCCCGCCCGTGCAGTTGGACGTCCGCACCGCGGTCGAGATCGACGAGCACGATGAGAGAGCGGGCGGAGCTCCTTGCGCGGCAGGGCGCGGGGCTCGCCCGGGAGGCCGGCTTCGAGGCCGATGGGCTGGCCGTCGCGGAGGACGTGGACATCGAGCTGTCCGACACGATCCTCGACGTGGCGCGCAACCGCGACGCGCGGGCGATCGTGATGGGCGCGCACAGTCACGGCGCGGGTGCCGAGATCATCATGGGCAGCACCAGCCGCTCGGTGGTTCGGCCACGCGCCCTGCCCAGTGCTCGTCGTGCGCGAGCACGAGAGCTGACCCGAGGCGGCTGCTCGGCCGCTGAGGCGGCGGCGCGGGCGCGGGTAGCATCCGCCGCCGGTGGGAATCGTCAAGGAGCACATCGAGCTGCATCGCGAGGTGCTCGCGCATTCCGGGCTTCGTCGCGGACCCGTTCCTGATGATCGGCTTCCAGTTGATCACGGGAGACGACCTGCCGGAGGACTTCGACTTCCCGAACGCCAAGGACCTTCTCGAGGCGCGCGGGCTGCGGCGAGATCACCTCGCTCGACCACTTCGACCCCGCCGCCGACCTGCGCTACGACCTCAACCTGCCTGTGCCGGATGACGCAGCACGAGCGCTACCAGACCGTGTACGACGTCGGCACGATCGAGCACGTCTTCGACACGCGTCAGTGCTTCGAGAACTGCGCCCGCATGGTCGCCGTCGGCGGCCATTACTTCATCCACACGCCGGTCCGGGGCTATTTCGGCCATGGGCTGCACACGTTCGCACCGGGCATCCTCACCGAGTGCGACTGAAGGCCAACGGATTCCTGAAGTCGTCTACCAGCCGCTTCAGTCGAAGGCCGGCGACCGGCTGCAGTTCGCCGTCGACGCCGAGGACATCTGCTGTGGGTCGTCGGGCGCAAGACCGCCTCGATGGGCGAGTTCGAGGTCCCCCAGCAGGACCGCTGGGAAGAGCGATACGGACCGGCTTCGACAACGACAGAGGAGGACCCATGATCAGCAAGGTTGACTTCGTCGGCATCCCGTCCCAGGACGCGGAGCGCTCGCGCGCCTTCTACGTCGACACGCTCGGGCTGCGGCCGGACGAGCACGGCCAGACCGAGGTGTGGGCGGGCGACACCTGCTTCGGCATCTGGGAGCCGGCCCGGTTCGGGCTCCCGTTCGCGCCGCAGAAGAACGCCCACCCCGCGCTGCACGTCGACGACGTCGCGGCGGCGCGCAAGGAGCTGGAGGCCAAAGGCGTCGAGTTCACGGCGACATCCTCGACACCGGCGTCTGCCACATGGCGTTCTTCACCGACCCCGACGGCAACGACCTGATGCTGCACCACCGCTACGCGCCCGTGGGATAGGCGTTCACTCGTAGCGCCGCGGGCCCTATGGGGCGAGCTGCGGGTCGTTCCAGATCGCCGGGTCCTCGCGGCCCAGGCGCCAGAAGCCGACCGCCAGGCCGCGGTCGCGGGCGAGGGCGATCCGGCGGGCGATCGTGGCGGCCGTCGGGTACCAGGCCTCGTGGGGGACGCCGGAGCTGTCGGCGTAGGTGAAGGTCCACGCGTCGGCAACGGGGTCGAGCACGGGCGCCACTCCGTGACGCCCGATCAGCGCCAGCACGTCGGCGTGCTCGAGCGCGGTCGCCGGGTTCGCCGGGCCACCGCCGTTCGGCCAGTCCATCCCGTAGAGGTGCGTGCCCAGCACGAACCGCTGGCGGTTCGGCATCGAGGCGACGTAGTCGGCCACCTTCGTGCACAGCTCGAGGTCGTCCGGGGCACCCGGCTTGGACGTCTCCCAGTGCCAGCCCCAGTTCATTACGAACACGTGGTCGGCCACGTACGACAGCGCCTCGTAGTCGTAGAACCCCGACCGGCCGGTGGTCGTGTGCCCGTACTTCGCCGACACCTCCACCGCGACGCCGCTTGCCGAGCGCGTGCATCCGGCCGCGCGACCTGTGACACGAAGGACGTCAGCGCGGCGCGGTCCTCGGCCGCCCCGTTCTCGATGTCGAGGTTGATTCCGTCGTATCCGTGCCGGCGCACCAACGCGACGATCTCGTTGATCGCTGCCGCGCGGCGCGTCGGATCGGTCAGCAGCATGTGAACCGCCGCCGGCTGCTGGCAGTTGAAGCGGGGCAGGACGCGGATCCCGCGCACCTGGGACCAGCTGGTCATCAGCGGATCGTCCTCGCCGCGCACCGCGACGTCCGACTCGCGGCACTGGAAGTAGGTCGGGTAGACAGTGCCGATCTGGCGGTAGTGACGCTGCAGGTCACGAAAGCTCTCGTCGGTCGAGGCGAGCAGGAAGGCATGCGCGTCGCCGAACGTCTGGGGCGGCCTCGCCGTGCGCAACGAGACGATCGCGGTCGGCTCGCTCTGGTAGCCGCGCGTGTCCACTGCGGCGACCGTGTACCGGTACCTCGTCGCCGGGGCGAGGTTGCGATCGCTTCCCCGCAGGCCGCGGACCTGCTTCACAGGCACGCCGTCGCGGAAGATCCGGTACCCGCCGATGCGCCCCGACCGCGGCTTGCTCGCCGACCACGACAGACGCACTCCCGACTCCGTCACTCGCGTCGCCCGCAGCCGCCCGGGCCGCTTGGGCGGATAGTGGCCGCGCGTCACCGCAATCGGGGTGCTGAGCGCGCCGACGTTGCCGCGCGTGTCAGCGCCGGCAATCCGGTAGGTGAGCGTCTTGGCGGAGGTGCTGACCCGCAGCGACAGCCCGCGCACCCGCTTGAAGGATCGGCCGTTGCGGTACACGCGGTACCCGGCGACCCGCGCATCGCCGGCAGCGCTCCGCGACCACACGAGCTTGGCGCTGCGCTTTTGCACCGCCGTCGCGGCGAGCCCGGCGGCACGCGCGGGCGGCTGGAACGCCACCTTCTGGCGCAGGCGGTTGACGCACCCCGACCGCTGCGCGGTCGGGTCCAGAGCGCGCACCGAGAACTCGTACGTGCGCCCCGGCTTGACCTTCAAGGCGATCGACCGGCTGGGGGTCTCCCCCACCACCTGGGCGCCCTCGTAGACCTCGTAGCCGTGCGGGGTGAAGCCGGCCGGCGACGACCAGGACAGGCGGCCCGTCGGCTCGCCGGGCGCGCGGTCGAAGCGCAACTTGGTAGCTTCGTCGCCCTTGCAAGACGGCAGCGCGCCGCTGGCCTGTGGAGGCAGGGCGAAAATGGCAGCCAGACATATGGCGAGCGGGAGAGTCGTCCGGAATCTCAACGGCCGTCTACTCACCTGGACGCGTCCAGGACGGAAAGCTCACCGTCCACTGGACGGATGACCGACCCGATGACGACACTCCAGCTCGACGACGGCACCGCGATTCACTACGACGCCACCGGCGACGGCCCGCAGGTCCTGATCGCCAATGTCCTTTACGGACATCCCGGGCTGTTCGCCGGGCTGGTCCGCGACCTGTCGCGCGACCACCGGGTGATCACCTACGACCTGCGCGGCACCGGCGGCTCCACCCGACGCGGCCCCTACGAGCCGGCCGTGGACCTCGCCGACCTGGAGGCGCTGCTCGAGCATCTCGGCGGCGCGCGTGTCATGGTCGGCATCGGCGACGGCACCCTGCGCGCAGTGCGCATCGCGGCCGCGCGGCCGAACCTGGTCGACGTGGTCGTGACACCCGGTACCTTCGTGCTGGCGCGTGCCGACGAGCCGGAGGTCGGTGGCCTATCGGGATCCAACTCGGTCCTCAGCGCGCTCGTGACGCTGCTCGCGAGCGACTACCGGGCAGGCATGCGGTCGATCGTCGAGAGCGGCAACCCCGGGCTGACGGAGGACGAGATCCGCGACCGCGTGGAGCACCTGGTCGCCCACTGTCCCCAGGAGGTCGCGCTGGCGCGCTTTCGCGCATGGCGCGGCGACCTCGCGATCGAGGAAGCACGGGCGATGGGCGACAGGCTGTGGGTCCTGCCCTACCCGGGCAACCCGTGGTTCCCGGGCGAGCTTGCCGACCGGATGCCGGAGCTCTTGCCGGATGCCCAGGTCGATGCCATCGACGACGGGCCGTTCACGCGGCCGGAGCAAACTGCGGCGGTGGTCCGCAGGATCACTGGCGCCGGCGGCTGATCGGTCCGGGATCCAATAGCCGTGAAACGCATTCACCTGCTGCGACACGCCAAGTCGAGCCGGGATGACGACGCGCTCGCCGATCACGACCGTCCGCTCGCTCCCCGTGGCCGCCGGGCTGCGAAATCCTTGGCGAATCACCTCAGCCACGAGGGAATCGCGCCCGACCTCGTGCTGTGCTCATCTGCCCAGCGCGCGCGTGAGACGCTGGAGGGGATCTCGCCGGCATTGGGGGACGTCCCGGCGAGCATCGACGACCGGCTCTACGGTGCCTCGGCGGCAGAGCTCGGCGAGCGGCTGCGCGAGATTCCCGACACTGTGCAGTCGGTGATGCTGATCGGCCACAACCCTGCTGTCGAACGGCTGGCGCTGGATCTCGCCGGCACCGGTGAGGCAATCGCCGAACTGGAGCAGAAGTACCCGACCGGGGCTCTGGCAACGCTCGAGTTCGACGGCAGCTGGGGCGCGCTGGAGCGGGGCTCCGCACACCTGGCCCGGTTCGTACGGCCGCGAGACCTCGAGTGAAGGAGCGACGGTGATATGACCATCCATTACGAAACCGACGGCCCGGTGGCACTGATCACCATCGACCGGCCCGACGTCGCCAACGCCATCGACCGGCCCACGGCCGAGGAGCTCGTCGCGGCGTTCCGCCGGTTCGAGGCCGACGAGTCGCTCGCCGTCTCCGTGCTCTCGGGAGCGAACGGCAAGTTCTGCGCGGGCGCAGACCTGAAGGCGATGAGAGAGCCGGGGGCTCCGCGAGCCAGCCGCGTCGAACCCGAAGGCGACGGGCCGGTCGGCCCCACACGAATGCTGCTCGCCAAGCCTGTGATCGCGGCCGTCGAGGGGCACGCCGTCGCAGGAGGCCTGGAGCTGGCCGCGTGGTGCGACCTGCGGGTGGCAGCGGAGGACGCGGTCTTCGGCGTCTACTGCCGCCGCTGGGGAATACCGCTGATGGACGGCGGGACGATCCGCTTCGCCCGCCTGATCGGGCACAGCCACGCGCTCGACCTGATCCTCACGGGCCGCGGCGTCAGCGGCGAGGAGGCGTTGCGGATGGGCCTTGCCAATCGCCTGGTTCAGACCGGCGAAGCCGTCGCGGCGGCAACCGCACTGGCCCACGACATCGCGTCGCGCCCCCAGGCGGCCCTCCGTAGCGACCGGCTGTCGTCATACGAGCAGTGGTCGCTCGCGCTGGAGGAGGCGCTGGCTGCCGAGTACCGCCACGGCATGGCCACGCTCCAGACCGGCGAATTGTTCACGGGCCTCGATGACTACGCGTCCGGGACCTGGCGAGGAGCGACGTAGCCCGGTCCTGTCGATCAGCCGCCCTTCCGGTCCAGGAGCGCGGGCACGTCCGCGACCGTTGGGACCGTCGCGGTGGGCTCGATGCCCGACGCACGAACCGCGTCCTCGCGGTACTTCCCGGTCTGGACGAGTATGCCGCCGAGCCCCGCGTTCAGCGCGCCGCCGATGTCGGACTCGACGTCGTCTCCCACCATTACCGCTTCGCTGGCTCCGACGCCCAGATCTCCCAGCACCTCGACGAAGAAGGCAGGCGCCGGCTTCCCGACGACATACGCCTCGCAGCCGGTCGCGTATTCCAGCGCCGCGACGAACGGGCCGACGTCCAGTGAGAGCCCGTCGGCACGCAGCCAGTAGCGGTTCTTCTGCAACGCGATCAGCTCCGCTCCGTCCATGACGCGGCGGAAAGCGCGGTTCAGCACGTCGTAACCAAACGCTGGGCCGAGGTCGCCGACGATGACGGCGTCCGCCTTGCCGTCGGCCGCCGGCTCGAGGCCCGCGAAATCGGCTTTGACCTCGTCGTTCATGACCAGCGCCGCGCTCTTGTGGCCACGGTCCCGGCAATGGCGGACGGCGAGCGCCGCCGGCGTGACGAGCTCCCGTTCCGGCACGGCGAAGCCGAATCGGGTCAGCTTGTCGAGAGTCTGACGGCGCGAATGCGCGGTCGTATTGGTGACGAAGCGCAGCGCAAATCCCTGGCTGCGTAACTGCTCGACCGCCTCGCGCGCGCCGGTGACCGGCTGCTCTTCGACGTACAGGACGCCGTCAAGATCTAGGAGAACCGCGCGGATCCGGTCGGGCATGCGCAGAAGATCGCATCAAGCCGCCATCTCCGCCAGCCCGGGCCGGTCGCGGCCGCCGGCAAGCTAGCCCCGCTTCCCCAGCATGTCTTCCAGTAGTGCCACGTACTGGAGCGCGTGCCGGTCGACGAGGAAGTTGGCGCACACGTGCGCGCGCGCGGCCTCGCCAACCGCGGTGGCCCGATCTGGCTCCCGTAAGAGCCGCGTGACGTCGGTGCCGAAGGCCCTCAGGTCGGCGGGATCCGGGAGCAGGACCCCGTTCACGCCGTCGATGATCTGGTCGTTGATTCCGCCGACCGCGCTTGCGACCACCGGCCGCGCCTTCCACATTCCCTCGGCGACCGTGAGGCCGAAGCCCTCCACGAGGCTCTTCTGGACGATCACCGTCGCGTGCCGCTGGAGGGCGTTGACCATTGCCGCGTTCTCGTCGATGTCGGCCATCGGCAGCCGCGCGAGATGGATACGCGCGCGCATGTCATCGGGCAGGTCACGCCATTGGTCCTCCACCTCCAGCAGAACCTCCGCCCCCTCCGGGTCGTCCGCCACGCCCGCGCACCTCCGGCCCGGCGAGCATCAGATGCGCGCCCGTGTCGGCCGGGACGTGCTCGGCGAAGCCCGGCCAGCACGCCGGACGGATCCTTGAGCCGGTCCCAGCGCGAGACCTGGACGACAAGCGGCTCATCGAAACGAGGAAGGTCGCGGTACGAGGTGACGCCGGCTTGCCGGTCCACCCTCTCAGGGCTGCCGTCCTGGCGCACGAACACCGGCAAGGCGCCGCTCGGCGGCTCGACGTCCACCAGCCGCGCCTGGGCGAGGATCGCCTGCGCGGTGGCGGGCTCCAGATCCTGGTTCTTGGGCGAGAACGCGTCGATCGAGGGCTGGATGACCTCCGTCCGGATCCGCGTCGCCCAAGCCGGCACGTACGCGCGCCGCGAGAAGACGCACACGTCCGCCCGCTCTGCAAGTCGGGCGCAGGAAGCTCCACGCCTGCTCGACGAGCTCGTTCGGGTGCTCGGCCCCGATGTGGCACCGCCAGACGACCTTGGCGCCGGTCTGCTTCAGCCGCGGCACCATCCCCGCGGTCTGGGGATCGTGCAGGATCAGCGACGTCCGCCGGCCGCACGACCTCGGCGAGGCTCGCCGGCGTTGCGCTCCGCTGACCGCGCAGTAGATCTCAGCCTCCCGCTCACCGAGGGCTCCGCCGTCGCCGGGGTGCCCGTGCAGGAAGTTGTGGATGCGCTTCGTGATCACGAAGAACTCGGGGTCGCCGGTGATCACTCCCCAGCGCATGTCGATGCCTGCGCCGCGCGCGTAGGCGACGAATGACCGCAGCATCTCCGCGACGCCGCCGCCGGCGGCGGTCGAGTTGATGTTCCACACGCACCCGCCCGCCGAGCAGCTGCGCGGGCATCGCGCGATCCCCTGCTCGAAGCGGGCATAGGACGTCGTCCGGGAGCAGCTCCCGGAAGCGCTCCGGCGACAGAGCCGGGACGTGCACCTCGCTGACCACGGGAGCGGTGGTCGCCACGCGTCGAGCCTAGTGCGTGTCCGCCGTCAGCGGCGGGCGGTCTTCTTGCCGGGATTCATCACGCCGTCCGGGTCGAACACCCGCTTGACGGCCTCGTGCAGGTCGAGCGCGCGAGCGCCCCACTGGCGCTCCAGCTGGCCGCGTTTGACCCAGCCGACGCCGTGCTCGCCGCTGATCGATCCGCCCAGGCGGACAGCCAGATCGAACAGCTCCGCTGCCGCCTGCTCGGACCGCGCCAGCTGGCCCGCGTCTCCGGGCTCGAGCAGGAACGTCGAGTGGAGGTTGCCGTCGCCGGCGTGCCCCCAGCTGCACGCCTCGAGGTCGTGCCGCGCACCGATCGCCAGCGGTCTCGGCAATCGCGTCCTCGAGCCGGTCGACCGGGACGACGATGTCCTCGCTCGCCTTGCCGCCTCGCCGTGCCGTGACCGCGATCGAGATCCCGTCGCGCCACCGCCAAAGCGCCGCGGACTCGCTGCCGGGAGCCGGCGCATCGACCCGTAGCGCGGCCGGCGTGAGCACCTCCGCGGCCTCGGCCCGCAGCCGCTCCGCGGCGCCGGCATCTCCGTCCGCCTCGGCGATCACAGCGAACGCCGCGCCCGGCGGAACACCCCCCGGGTAGGAGGCGCCGGCCGCCGTGAGCGTTCCGCCGTCCAGGAACTCCAATGCCGCGACCAGCAGGCCGCTCTCCATCACTCGCCGCACGGCCTGCGCGCCGGCCGCGGCGCCGGGGTAGAAGGCGATCAGCGGCAGCGCGGCCTCCGGCGCCGGGATCAGCCGCAGCCAGACCGCCGTGATCACGCCGAGCGTTCCCTCCGAGCCGATCAGCAGCGAGCGCAGGTCGTAGCCCGCAACGTCCTTGCGGATCGGGCCTCCCACGGCGATCACCTCGCCGGGCGGCACGACCGCCTCGATCCCCGTCACCCAGGCTCCCGTCACGCCGTACTTGAACGCGTGCGGACCGCCCGCGTTCGTCGCCACATTGCCGCCGATCTGGGACTGCTCGGCGGCGCCCGGGTCGGGCGGGAAGAAGAGGCCGTTCTCGCGCGCCAGGCGGCGCACGTGGGCGGTCCGCAGGCCGGCCTCGACGTGCATGCGCCACAGCGCCGGATCGAAGGAGCGCACGCTGGTCATACGGTCGAGCGCGACCACCACGCCGCCGTGGACGGGAACGGCGCCGCCGGCGAATCCCGTTCCTCCGCCGCGGGGCACCAGGGGGACGTCGTGCTCGCAGCACCAGCGCACGACCCGGGCGACATCGTCCGTCGACCGCGGCAGGACGACCGCGTCCGGACGGCCGGAGAGGTTGCGGCCCTCGGTCTCGTCGGAGGAATAGCCGGGCGCGTCGCCCCCGAGCACGGCGTCGCTGCCCAGCAGCGCGCCGAGCTCACGCTCGGCCGCGTCGTTCACGGCGGCCACAGCGCCAGCGGGCGGTGACGACCTTCTTGTGCGTGTAGAACTCGATCGCGTCGTAGCCGTTGGCGTGCAGGTCGCCGTTGAAGGAGGCCTTCCAACCCGCGAAGGGGAACCACGCGACAGGTGCCGGCACCCCGATGTTCACGCCGAGCATTCCCGCCTCGACGCCGAACCTGAACTCACGCGCCGCGTGCCCCGAGGTGGTGAAGATCACCGCCGCGTTGCCGAAGCGGCTCGAGTTGACACGGTCGATCGCCGACTCGAGGTCGGGCACCCGGACCACGGACAGCACGGGGCCGAACACCTCCTCCTCGACGATGCGCATCCCGGGCCGCAGGCTCGTCGACGATCGTCGGCCCGAGCTCGGCGCCGCCGGCGCCGCCTCCGTTGCGCCCGTCGAGCACCACGGTGCCGCCATCCTCGGCGGCCTGCTGGATCTCGCCCTCTATCCGCTCGCGCGCCCCCGGCGAGACGACCGGGCAGACATCCACCGCGGGGTCCGCCCCGTCACCCGTGCGCAGATCCCGGGCCGCCGACACGATGCGCTCGAGCGACGCGTCCTGCTCCGCAGGCGAGCCGACCAGCACCGCGATCGAGCCCGCCAGGCAGCGCTGCCCGGCGGCGCCGAACGCCGAGGAGATGACTCCCTGCGCCATCATCTCCGGGTCGGCGTCGGGCATCACGATCATCGAGTTCTTGGCGCCGCCGAGTGCCTGCACCCGCTTGCCGGCCACCGATGCGCGGCGGTACACGTGTTCGGCCGTCCCGGCCGAGCCGACAAACGACACCGCGTTCACGTCCGGGTGATCGAGCAGCGCGTTGACCGCTTCGTGAGCACCGTGGACGAGGTTCACGACTCCGGGCGGAAACATGCCCGCCTCGTCGATCAACTCGAAGATCCGCACGGACGCAAGCGGGTCCTGCTCGGATGGCTTCAGCACGAACGTGTTGCCGCACGCGACCGCGAAGGGCAGGAACCAGAGCGGGATCATCGCCGGGAAGTTGAAGGGAGTGATGGCTGCCACGACGCCGACCGGCTGGCGGACCATCTCGACGTCCACCCCAGCGGCCACCTGCTCGAGGTTGTCGCCCTTCAGCAGTGACGGCGCGCCGCACGCGACCTCGACGGACTCGATGCCGCGGCCAACCTCGCCGAGCGCATCCGAGATGGTCTTGCCCATGTCGGTGGTGACGATCAGGCCGAGCTCCTTGCGGTGGCGGTCCAGGAGATCGCGCAGCGCGAACAGCGCGCGGGCGCGCACCTGCGGTGGCGTCGCTCGCCAGCCGGGCAGGGCGGAACGCGCTGACGCGACGGCGGCGTCCACGTCGGCCGCGCCCGACAGCGGCACCTGCGCGAGCAGCTCGGCGTTGGCCGGGTTGTGCGACGGCAGCGTGCCGGTCGCCTGCGGCCGTGCGCCAGCCGCCTCCAACGTAGTTCTGAAGTGTCGTGACGGCCGATGCCGCGGCGGTTGTTCCAAGCGCTGTGATCTGCGTCCTCCCGGGAGCTACAGGGACACGATACTCGCCGCGCACCGGCCGAATTTCACCTGTGAATGACGAGAGCCCGGACAGCGGCCCGGGCTCCTCGTCCTTCAGAGCGCGCGCCATGCGGCACACGCCAAGGCCGGAGTCCTACCCCGGCATAGGCTGTAAGGCGTTTGTACTACCGGGCCCCGCAGCGGTCAAGGGAAAGGGGAGGAGATGGACGAGCGATGGTTCTCGGAGATGAGCTGGAGCAGATGAGCCGGCCGACGATGGACCGCGCGATCGAGGCGATCGAGCGCGGCGACCTGGAGCAGGCCAAGCAGCTCTGCGAGGAGATGAAGCACGAGTGGCGGCTCCTGCACGACCTGATGGCCGGCGGTATGGCGGGGCTGATCAGCTTCGTGCAGGCGCGCATGGGCGACGACGGCGTCGAGGAGGCGTGGACCTACAGTCTCGAGCGCGGGTGGCGCTCGCACGCCGAGGCGATCTCGCAGCAGGACCGCCGCTGGATGGTGCGCGCCCTGGCTGCGAACTGGCGCGCCCACTCCTGCAGCGGCACCGGTCCGCACCCGGGGGCCTTCGAGGTCTCCGAGGACGAGGAGAAATTCACGTTCGCCATGAATCCGTGCGGCTCCGGGCAGCGCCTGTGGCGCATGGGCGCTTACGACGGGCCCAACGGCTACGGCGTCACCGACGAGGCGCACGACTGGAGCTACGGCCGGGCCGGATTCCCCCTCTACTGCACCCACTGCTCGTTCATGAACGAGGCGCTGCCGATCCGCTGGATCGGGCACCCGGTGTACCCCAGCGACCCGCCCGAGGACTTCGACCGGGACCCCTGCGTCTGGTACTGGTACAAGGACCCGGCCGACATCCCCGCGCGGCACTGGGAGCGCTACGGGTTGGAGAAGCCTTAGGCGGCCCGGGCAGGTGCCGAAAGGCGAACCAGGCAAGTAAGGGGCGATTTTGGGTCTGCGGTCACTTGTGTACCTGGTGGATCAATCGACCCCAACGGTGGAGCAGCGGTCGCGCATCTGGCGAGTTCGCAGCACGAGTGGCGACGAGGGCCAGCGCCCTCGTGGTGCTGGCAATCGTTGGGGTGACTTTTGGTTGCTATCGACCCGAAAGTGACCTCAACCCCGGTGCGTGGGGCGGTGACGCAACGTAAGCGTCATGAACCGCTGGGAGAAACACCCGCGACGCACCAAAGCCTGTGCGACCTCCCTACGAGCTGGTTATCGAAGCGCTCCGAAGCTGCCGCTTCGATCGCTCGCCGCCCCGAGAAACCGACTCAGTCCCGCCGCGTCAGCGACATCGTGTTGAGCGCCGTGCCGCCGTCGATTCCGATCGCCTGGCCGGTCACGTAGCCGGATTCCTCCGAGGCCAGGAAGGCGACCAGCGCGGCGACCTCGGCGGGGCTCGCCATGCGGCCCGAGGGAAGCTGGGCGCGCACGTGCTCGAGCACCTCGGCCGGCATCGCGAGCACGTTCTCCGTCTCGACCATCCCCGGGAGCACGGCATTGGCCGTGATCCCACGGGCGACGTTCTCGGCGGCGATCGTCTTCACCATCCCGATCAGCCCCGCCTTCGAGGCGCTGTAGGCGACCTGCCCGGGCAGGCCCGACTGAGCCGCGCCGCTCGAGATCACCACGATCCGGCCGTAACGGCGATCGCGCATGCCGCCCAGGCACGCTTGCACGACCCTGAAGGCGCCGGTCAGGTTCACGTCGATGTCACGCTGCCACTGGTCGGCGCTCATGCGGTGCGCGGGCGCGATCGTGTTCGTGATCGCGGCGTTCGAAACGCAGATGTCCACGTCGCCGAGGTCCGGCAGCTCGTCGCGCGCGATGTCGAGGCGGTGATCGGCGCCCTCGGCGATGTCGATCGTCTCGACCTGCTGGCCCTGGGCCCGCAGCGTCTCGGCGATCGCCGCGCCGATCCCGCGCGCGGCTCCGGTGACGATCGCCTTCAAATCCGTCCCGCTAGGAGAGCGGCGTCTCGTGCTCGCCCGCGCGGCCGGCGTCGGTCTTCTCGTAGAAGCGCTGGAGCAGGGCGAGCGTCTCCTCGGGGTCCGCGGTCGCGTAGGCGTTGAGCGCCTCGAGGCGCAGCTGCTCGTCGAGCGGCCGCCCGATCACGTCGAGGATCGTCTCCTTGGCCGAGCGAACCGCGATCTGGCTGTTGCGCAGTATGTGGCGGGCGGTCAGCTCCGCCTCCTCCATCAGCCGCTCGTGCGGCACCACGCGCGACACGAGGTTGCACTGCAGCGCGCGCTGGGCATCGATCGGCTCGCCCGTCAGCAGCATCTCGAGCGCGATGCCGCTGCCGCAGGTGTTGACCAGCCGCACGATCCCGCCGTCGCCGTGGTGGTATCCGCGCCGCACCTCGAAGGACCCGAACATCGCCCGCTCGGAGGCGATCCGGATGTCGCACGCCAGGGCGGTCTCGAACCCGCCCGCCAGCGCCCAGCCGTTCACGGCGGCGATCACCGGCTTGTAGATCCGGTGCAGGCCGCGCGTCAGGCCGCCCAGCCCCTCGGCGACGTTGTCGCGCACCCAGCGGGGCGTCGACTCCTTGATGATCGGCGGGATGTAGGTCTTCAGGTCCGCGCCGGCGCAGAACGCCTCGCCCGCGCCGGTGACGATCGCGACGTCGACCGAGTCGTCGTCGCGGAAGTCCTCCCAGGTCTCCCACAGCAGCCGGTGCATCGCGGGGTCGACGGCGTTGCGGGCCTCGGGCCGGTTGAGCGTGACGTAAGCAATACGGTCACGCTTGTCGTAGAGGACCTCGTCCGCCACAGCTACGCGGGTACGGCCTCCTGCGGCGCGTACCTGGCCAGCTCCCGCCTTGCGATCGAGAGCTTGTGCACCTCGTCGGGGCCGTCCGCCAGTCGCAGCGTGCGCGCGTGGGCGTACATGGCCGCGAGCGGGAAGTCGTCGCTGACGCCGCCGCCGCCGTGCACCTGGATCGCACGATCGATCACCTTGCAGGCGACCTCGGGAGCCGCCACCTTGATGGCGGAGATCTCGATCCGGGCGCCCTTGTTGCCGGCGACGTCCATCAGCCACGCCGCCTTCAGCGTCAACAGGCGCGCCATCTCGATCTCGACCCGGGACTCCGCGACCCAGTTGCGGACCACGCCCTGTCGCGCCAGCGGCTTGCCGAACGGGAAGCGGCGATGGGCGCGTTCGCACATCAGGTCGAACGCGCGCTCGGCCATGCCGATCGCGCGCATGCAGTGATGGATGCGACCCGGGCCCAGCCGCGCCTGTGCGATCGCGAAGCCCGACCCTTCCTCGCCCAGCATGTTCGACGCCGGCACGCGGACGTCCTCGAACAGCGTCTCGCAGTGCCCGCCATGGCCGCCGTGGTCGTATCCGAACACGCTCAGCGGGCGCACGATCTGCACGCCGGGCGTGTCCAGCGGCACGATGATCATGCTGTGCTGGTGGTAGGGGTCGGCGTCCGGATTCGAGAGCCCCATGAAGATCGCGAACTTGCAGCGCGGTGAGCCGGCGCCGCTGGTCCACCACTTGTGGCCGTTGATGACGTACTCGTCCCCATCGCGCTCGATCCGCGACTCCATGTTGGTCGCATCGGAGCTGGCAACGCCCGGCTCCGTCATCGCAAAACAGGACCGGATCTCAGCCTCGAGCAGTGGCTCGAGCCACTCCGCCTGCTGCTCGGCAGTGCCGAACTCGGCCAGGATCTCCATGTTCCCGGTGTCCGGTGCCGCGCAGTTCGTCGTCTCGGGGGCGATGAAGCTGCGCCCCATGACTTCCGCCAGCGGCGCGTATTCGAGGTTCGAGAGGCCGGCCCCGAACCGCTCGTCGGGCAGGAATAGGTTCCACAGGCCGAGCTTGCGCGCCTCGACCTTGAGGTCCTCGATCACCGGCGGATGGAAGAACATGTCGCCGGAGTCCTCGTACTGCTGCAGGTAGACCGCCTCGGCGGGATAAACGTGGTCGTCCATGAAGGCGACCAGCTGCTCGCGCAGCTCCTCGGTCCTGGGGCTCGGGTTGAAGTCCAATGCTGCCTCCCTCTAGGTGTCGAAGGCATCATATGGCGATGAATCCAGAAGCCGGAAAGCCGTACCTGGCCGTCTGTGCGATCTACCGCTGGGAGGCCGACTACCTGCGCGAGTGGGTCGCCTTCCACCGACTGGTGGGCGTCGAGCGGTTCTTCCTCTACGACAACGGCAGCCAGGACGACCACCTGGAGGCCCTGCGGCCGTTCATCGAGGACGGCTCGGTGGTGCTGCACGAATGGGACGTGCACCCCGGGCAGCGGCCGGCGTATGCCCACTGCCTCGAAAACCACGGGGGCGAGGCCCGCTGGCTGGCGTTCATCGACTGCGACGAATTCCTGTTCTCCCCCACCGGGCGGCCGCTCCCCGACGTGCTGCGGGAATACGAGCGGTTCCCGGGCGTGGGCGTCAACCGGGTGTGGATGGGGACGTCGTTCCACCGCACCAAGCAGCCGGGCCTGGTGCTCGAGAACTACTCCCATTGCCTCGACCTGCCGGAACCGAACCGCGCCGTGAAGAGCATCGTCGACCCGGCGCGTACGGAGCGGATCTACAACGCGCACTCCTTCCTCTATCGCGACGGCGCGCTCGCGGTCGACGAGAACCAGCAGGAGTTCGAGGGATGGATCGCGCCGTCGCACTCGTTCCAGCGCCTGCGGGTGAACCACTACTTCACGAAGTCCGAGGAAGAGGCACTGGAGAAATTCACCCGACCCCAGGCCGGGACCGGCGAGCTGCGCCCCGAGCTGAGCCTGGAATCGCTGCGCAAGCGAAACGAGCGCTTCGCTCGCCCCGACGACGCCATCCAACGATGGCTACCGGAGCTGAAAGAGGAGATGGCGCGGCTGGCCGCACGCTGAAGGCGAGCCGCGCGCCGCGGCGAATCACACGGCATGTCGCGGCGCTCGGCACTCTTGATGGCGGCGGTTGTGTCCGGCGCGCTCTACGTGCTCGGCTTTGCCGCGCTCGGGTCCCCGCCTGACGCGAACGACGCACCAGGGCAGGTACTGAACTGGTTCCGCGACCACGAGGACGCCGCGCGCGCGTACGCGTGGACGGCGAGCCTTGGAATGCTGGCCTTCGCCGTCATGGCCGGCGTGCTCCGCGGCCTGCTGCCGGGCCCGTCCGGAGACGTCTTCCTGCTCGGGGCGGCGGCCTTCATCGTCGAGACCACGATCCAGGCCTGGATCTGGGCTGCACTCGCGCTGCACCCGGACACCCTCGCGCCCGCCACGGCCCGCGCGCTGTTCGACGTGGCGCTCTTCTGGGGCCCGCTCCTGACGGGAGCGACATGCATGATGATCGGCGCCGTCACCGTCCTCGGCCTGCGGTCCGAACCTTTGATCCCCCGCTGGCTGACGGTGCTGGGCGCGATCGCCTTCACCGAGCAGGCGATCGAGACGATCACCGTCTTCGGCACCGACGGCTTCACAGCCCCCGGCGGCGACATGAACATCGTGCTGGGCGCCGGCCTCACCCTCCTGTGGCTGATCGGACTTGTGATCTGGGCCTACCGTGAGCTCGGTTCAGCACCGAGGACGGCCATAAACAGTTCGACGTAAGCGCGCCAGACGACGGTCACAGATCCGCCCGCGAGCATGTGGGACGATCATCCGTCGTGTCCGATCTGGCTCAGTTGCGGCGCCATCCCGGCTACTCGCTGTTCTACGCGACGGCGACTGTCACGCGCCTCGCCGACGAGATGCTCGGCGTCGGCGTCGTCCTGCTGATCCTCGACCGCACGGACAGCGCCGCGCTGGCGGGCCTGACCATCGCGGCGGTCACCCTGCCGAGCATCGTCACCGGTCCGCTGCTGGGCGCGTGGCTCGACCGCGCCTCCAGCCGCCGGGGGCTGATGATCGCCGACCAGGTGCTGGCCGCCAGCAGCGTCCTGCTGCTGGTCCTGCTGGCCGGCAACGCGCCCAACTTCGTCCTGCCGCTGGTGGGACTGATCGCCGGGATCACGTGGCCGCTGTCCTTCGGTGGCTTCACCAGCCTGATCCCCGTGATCGTGCCGGACCGGTTGCTGCCCCAGGCGAACGCGCTCGAGGCGACCAGCTTCAACATCGCGATCATCGGCGGCCCCGCGCTGGCGGGCACGCTGTCTGCGTTGTTCAGCCCCGAGACCTCGCTGGTCGTCGAAGCGGTGCTCACGCTGGCCGTGATCGGGCTGATCGCGCGCATTCCGGCGATGGACCGCCCGCCCGAGCGGGCCGCACGGCCGCTGGGAGACATCGTCCGCGACGGGCTCGGCCACATGGTCCACACGCCGGCGCTGCGGGGCGTCTCGGTCGCCGCCGCGTTCAGTCTTGGCGGCCTCGGCCTGCTGACGGTCGCCTTCCCCTTCTTCGCCGTCGAGCACCTCCACGTCGACCGCAGCGCAGCCGGGTTCCTGTGGTCGGCATTCGCGCTCGGCTCGATGGTGGGTGCGATGGCGATGGTGCGCGTGCACCGGGTCTGGCGCCCGGAGCGCGTCATGCTGTTCGCGATGTTCGGCGTCGGCACGCTGATGCTGACGTGGCCGCTCGCCGACACGCTGCTCGTCGCCATGGCACTGATCGCCATGACGGGGTTCGTGGACGGACCGGGCCTGGCCGCCACGTTCGGCGCCCGCCAGGCGTGGACACCGCCGCACCTGGTCGGCCAGATCTTCACCACCGCGGTCAGCATGAAGGTCGGCGCGCTGTCGCTCGGAGCCGCTGTCGCGGGACCGGCGGTCGTGGCGCTCGGGCCCGGCGGGACGATCATGGTCGCGGCCGGCTGCCAGTTCGCGGGCGTCGCGATCGGGCTCGCCCTGGGGGCGTGGAGAGGAGCCGGGGCCCGGGTGGAGCCGGAGGAGCCGGAGCTGCGTGCGAGCGCGGGGCCGCTAGATCTTCAAGAGGATGATGCCGTTGATGACCATCGCGATCCCGAAGACGATCGTCCAGCGGTTCAGGTTGCGCTCGACGAGTGAGCCGCCGCCGAACGGGCCCGAGCCGGCGCCGCCGATCCCGAAGGCCCCCGATAGTCCCGCGTCCTTCCCCGAGTGCAGAAGGATGAGGAAGATCAGGACCACGCAGATGATCACCTGCAGGGCTGCAAAAACTCCGTACATAGGGGCACGATTCTAGCCAGCTCGCCCGTTTCCCTCTTCGGGCGGCCCCTCGACCTGGTCGATCTCCGCCAGGATCTCCATGGCCTCCCGCCGCAGCCCCCGGTCCAGTGCCTGGTGGTCTTCGGCCGAGAGCTTGCCGGCCGCGAGATCGTTCTGGGCATCGCGGATCTCGCGGTACTTGGCCTCCTTGCGCGCCTCGAGCTCGGCCAGGCGCTCGGCCCGGCGGCTCGCCTCACTGTCGTCCCCGCGCACCAGCGGCGCGGCGACCAGCACCACCACCACGGCGGCGATCGCGATCACTGCCAGGACCAGCAGGAAGCTCAGCGGCTCGAGCGGCTGAGCGCCTCGGAATGCGGCGTGCCACGGTCAGGACCGCTCGCGACCGGCGCCGGTGCGGGCTCGCGCAGCCGAGGCGCAGTCGGCGCCGCGTAGAGGCTGCCAGCCACGCGGCGGCGGCTGACCCGCGGCGACGCGCGGACGGCCACAGCGCCATCAGCGCCCCGCTCAGCACGATCAGGCCACCGACCCAGATCCAGGTCACCATCGGGTTCACGATCAGGCGGAAGGTCGCCGGCGGCTGCTTGTTCAGGTACCGCTGCGCGAGCGCGGCGATCAGGATCCCCTGAACCCGGGGGGACGCATCGGCGAAGCGCCGGTTGGCCTCGCGGATCGGCGCGTTGAGGACCCGCAGATCGGGCTGCATCGCGGTCCACAGGTCACGGGAGAAGCCGCTGCGCAGACCCACCTCGCTGGTCGACTCGCCGCGGAAGAACCGGCCCAGCGTGCCCATCGAGAGATCCTGTGCGGGGTAGTAGTTGCGCGACGGGCGCAGCAGCGTGACCCGCTTGCCGTCCTTGCGCACGTCGAGCACGGCGCCGAAGCTCAGCTTCTCGTTGGAGAAGTCGGCGGTCGGGCGCACGTAGCGCACGTCGTAGCCGGCCACCCGCGTGGTCTCACCCGGGCCGAGGCGCACGTCTCGCTGGGTGTTGAAGGCCGAGGACGCGGCGATGCCGAGCATCAGCACGGCGACACCGGCGTGCACCAGGTAGCCGCCGTAGCGCCGCCGGTTGCGGCGCACTACCGACGCGAGCGCGGCGCCGTACCACTCGCCGCTGACGGCCGCGCTGCGTGCGCACCGCCACGCACGTACTCCGACCCCACCGCCGCGATCGCGAAGGTGGCGAACGCGAACATCGCGAGCGACAGCGGGCTGTCGGCGGAGTCGGTGAACAGCAGCAGCGCGACCGTCACCGCGCCGGCCACCGCCACCGGCCCGGCGAACAGGCGCCGGACGCTCTCGCGCGAGACCCGGCGCCACGCGAGCAGTGGCCCGACGCCGGACAGGAGCACCAGCATCAGCGCCAGTGGCACCGTGTAGCGGTCGAACCAGGGTGGCCCGACGCTCGCCTTCTCGCCGGTCACCGCCTCGGAGATGAGGGGGAAGAAGGTGCCCCAGAAGATCACGAACCACAGCCCGACCAGCGCCAGGTTGTTGAGCAGGAAGATCGACTCGCGCGAGAGCAGCGAGTCGATGCGGCGCTCCGAGCGCAGATCGTCGAGACGCGACACGATCAGCGCCGTCGATCCCGCCAGCACCACCGCGATCAGCACCAGGAACCAGCCGCCGACCGTCGACGCGCCGAACGCGTGGATCGACTCCAGCACGCCCGAGCGAACGAGGAACGTCCCCAGCAGGGCGAGCGTGAAGGTGCCGGCGATCAGGGACACGTTCCATACCTTCAGCATCCCGCGCTTCTCCTGGACCATCATCGAGTGCAGGAACGCCGTGCCGATCAGCCACGGCATCAGGGACGCGTTCTCGACCGGGTCCCATCCCCAGTAGCCGCCCCAGCCGAGCTCCGAATACGACCAGCGCGCGCCCAGCAGGACCCCGAACGACAGCAGCGTCCAGGCGATCAGCGTGTACCGGCGCGTGGTGCGGATCCACTCGGCGTTCACCCGGCGGGTGATCAGCGCGCCGATCGCGAACGCGAACGGGATCGAGAAGCCGACGTAGCCCGAGTACAGCAGCGGCGGGTGGAACATCATGCTCGGGTGGCGCAGCAGCGGGTTCAGCCCTGCCCCTTCCGCCGGCGGGTTGGCGACGTGCGTGAACGGGCTCACCTTGAACACGAGCAGGGCGCAGAAGAAGGTCGCGAGCGCACCCAGCACCGCGGTCGCCCACGGCACGATCTCGCGATGCCGGTTGCGGTTGACGAGCAGCACCACCGCAGAGAAGAGCGACAGCAGCCACACCCAGAGCAGCAGCGAGCCCGCCTGGCTCGACCACATCGCCGTCAGCTTGTAGAAGGTCGGGGTCGTGGTCGAGGAGTTGTCGGCGACCAGGCCGAAGGAGAAGTCCGAGGCCAGGAAGGCGCCCTCGAGCACCACCACCGCGCCGGTCAGGAGCGCCGCCAGCGCAAGCACCGCGCGGCGAGCCGAAGTGACCCATTCCCGGCGCCCCGCCCGGGTGCCGATCAGCGCCGCGAGCACCGCGTAGGCGCTGACGAGCAGCGCGAGGATCAGCAGGGCCCGCCCGAATCCGGTCAAAGCGGTGTTACTCGCTGTTCTTCTTCGAGAACTTCGACGGGCACTTCGTCACGAGGCTGTCGCGCTCGCCCACGAAAACCCCGTTCTCGAGCGCGCCGGTGACGATCACCTCACGGCCCTCGCGGAACGGGTCCGGAACGGCTCCCTTGTAGGTGACCGGGACGGAGGCGGTTCCCTTGCGGTCCCGCACGCGGAAGCGCAGCACCTCGTCGCCGCGCTGGACGGAGCCGTCCGCCACCTTGCCGGTGAGCTCGTAGGACTTGCCGGGCGCGCCGTCCTTCAGCAGCTGCGAAGGCTCCTTTGCCTCCGTAGCCGCGCTGAAGGAGGTGTAGACGAGGGCACCTGCCAGGAGCACTGCCACGGTGAGGGCGATCACGAGCCGGATCATCCGCTTGCGGGCTGGATCCATCGCCGCAAAGGATAGTGGCGGGCCCCTCGAGGCGAGGCGGCTAGGTCGCCTCGAGCAGCTCCTGGACCTCCGCGTCCCCGACCTGGCCGAAGCGCTCGTAGTACAGGCTGACGGCGAAGAAGGTTCCCGCCGTGACGGTCATCAGGGAGCGCATCTGATCACAATGCTCCGCCGCCACCGTGAGCCCCTGCTCGGCGGCCACGGGCACTGCGCCGATCAGCCGGTCGGGCTCGTCACGGGCCACCACCTCGAGGGCCGCTGCGAACGTGTAGCCGGTCGCGAGCCCGTCGTCGACCACCACGGCCGTCCTGCCCTGGCTGCTCGTGCGCGGGCGTCCACCACGGTATTCGCGCACGCGCTGCTCCACCTCCCGCTGCAGCTCCTCGATCGCCGGCTCGATCATGCGCGCCAGGCGCGGCTCCGAGCCGATCTGCGCCAGCCGCTCCGGCATCACCACGCCGTCCTCGCCGACCGCACCGAAAGCCGCCTCCTCATGGCCCGGGTGACCAAGCTTTCGCACCATCACCGTGTCGAGCGGCGCCCCCAGCGCATCCGCCACCGCCGCGGCGACCACGACACCGCCGCGCGGGATTCCGTATACGACCACGTCCGTGTCCGGGCCGAGGTCCAGCGCGTCCGCAAGCATCCGCCCGGCCTCCCGCCGGTCCTCGAACCGGAGGGGTGCCGAAGACAAGGCGGCCTACTCGGTCTGGGTCGGAGCCGCCGTCTCCTCGCCCGACGGCCGGGGCGCCGACCCGTTCGTGCTCCGGCGAGCATGCCGGGTCTCGGTACGGCTGCGCGCTGCCTCGAGCATTTCCGCCAGCGATTCCTCGATGCCCGCGCGCACGACTTCGATGTCCTCGAGCACGTCGAAGTCGCCCAGCAGGCCGAAGCTCATCTTCCCGTTGTAGGAGAAGATCGCGATCGCGAGCCCGTGCTTGGCCGGAAGGAAGGCCACCGGCACAACCGTCTCCAGCTCACGTCCCAGCACGTACAGCGGGAATTGCGGACCGGGCACGTTGGTCACGATCAGGTTGAACAGCCGCGTGGAGAAGTTCAGCCGCGAGGCCTGCGCGAGCACGGTCGGTGGCGCGAAGTCGTTCAGCGCGACGATCGCCTCGGCGCCCATCACCTGCTTCGACTGCTTGATCTTGGACATCGCCTCACGCACGATCCGCAGCCGCTCCACCGGGTCCTCGGCGAACACGGGCAGCGGGGCACGGAAGACCGCCAGCCGGTTTCCCATCATTCCGCGCTCCTCGTCGCTGCGCAGGCTGACCGGCACGAGCCCCTGCGCCTCGAGGCCGGGGGTGCGCACGCCGCGGCTGCGCAGCCATGTCTGCAGGCCGCCCGCGACCACCGCCAGGACGACGTCGTTCACGGTTCCTCCGAACGCGTCCTTGATCACCTTGAAGTCGGCCAGGTTCGAGTGCACCCAGCGGTAGCGCCGGTGCGGGCCGATGTCGTCGTTCAGCGGCAGCTTCGGCGCCGGGTTCATCAGCTCCCATACGACCTCGCCGACACCTTCGGCCGTCTCCGCCAGCCGACCCGCCGTGTAGCGCGGGTGGCGAACGGTCTTCAGCGCCCGCTTGCCGACTCCGACCGGCAGCTTCGCCAGGCCCTGGACTCCGCGCGAAACCATCTCGGCGTCGCTGGGCTCGGGGCGCGGCTCCCAGGGCCGCACCGGACCGGCCAGGCCGACCGGCACGGGGTTCGCGTCGTACAGCACCGTCCCCAGGTCCACGCCGGAGACCCCGTCCACGAGCGCGTGATGCGTCTTGCTGATCAGGGCGAAGCGGTTTCCCTCGAGGCCCTGGACCAGGTACATCTCCCACAGCGGCTTGGAGCGGTCGAGCTGCTGGGAGAAGACGCGCGCGGTCAGCTGCGCCAGTTGGTTGTCGTCGCCCGGCTCCGGCAGCGAGGAGTGGCGCACGTGGTACTCGAGGTTCAGGCGCGGGTCGTCGACCCAGAACGGCCGGCCGCTCTGCAGCGGGGGGAAGGCAAGCTTCTGCCGGTAGCGAGGCACCAGGTGCAGCCGGGCCTCGACGTGCTCGAGGAACTCGTCGTAGCTCGGCGGCGGGCCCTCGAAGACGAGCACGGCGCCGATGTGCATGTGCGACGTCTCGTTCTCCTGGGACAGGAAGCTGGCGTCGGTGGCGCTCAGCCTGTCGAGGTGGGAAACGGCCATGAAGGGTGCTCGCTTTCGGTCGCGGGTTCGGCGGGTCGGGCGAAGCGAGCCCCTAGGTTAGCTCTAACTCTCGGGCGCGTCAGCCCCCGCGTCGGCGATCAGTGATTCCACCTGCTCCAGGCTCGCCTTCACCCGCTCGACCATCAGGTCGAGCGTCTTGCGGGCCGACTCGACCCCCTTGGTGGCGCCGGTGAGCGAGTTGCGGATCTTCTGCGCCTCGCGCAGCGCGGACAGCGCCTCCTCGGCCGCGGTGCGCACGCCGGCGGCGTCCAGCTCGAGGCCGGTCTCGCTCGCCATCAGCGTCCGGCAACGCGCGTAGCGGTACGCCAGCTCGAGGGCGCGCGGGTCGAGCGTCTCCTTGTCGAGCGCGACGATCATCTTGTTGCCCTCGTACTCCTGGAGCGGCTCGCGGCCGGCCGGGACCTTCTCTTCGGAGGCGACCACCAGGATCGCGAACGACGCGTCGCGCTCCGCGAGCGACTCGTTCAGCACCTCCCAGGCGCGGTTCTTCGACAGCCGCTCGTCCTTGGCGTCGAGCGCGATGCGCGCCTTGGCCGGGCCCGGAGGCGGCGTCCACCTCGATCACGACGTCGCCCCGCTTGCCGCCGCTCTCCGAGCGCCGGTCCCCGACGTGGTGGGCGACGTCGCCGCGACCGGCCGCGATCCGCTCGACGGCCTCGAAGACGCGCTCCTCGAAGGCGCGGCCCTTGCGCGTCCCGGCCTCCTGCTCCTCGGCCAGCTGGGCCTCGGCCTCGGTCGCGTCGTGGAGGCGCTGGATCTCGCCCTCGAGCTTGGTCAGCCGCTCGAGCAGCCCCTCGCTCGACTGGCGGTGGTGCTTCATCTCCCGCACGACGGCCGCCTTGAACTCGGCCAGGGGGTTGTGCCCGTCCTCGGCGGAGAACTGGCGCAGCAGATCCTGGCGTGATTCCTGCAGCAGCTTGGACGTCGTCTCCTTGATCTGGTGCTGTACGGCGGTGTTCCGCTCGCCGCCGAAGTGCTGCGCAAGCTGCTCAGCGAGGTCCCCGGAGTGTGCGTCCAGCGCCTTCGCCATCGCGCCGTCCTCTGCGCCCAGGAACTCCTGCAGGCGCTTCTCGAGCTGCTCGGCCACGCCCCGCGCCCGGTCTGCGAAGGAGCGCTCGACGTCCGCGGACACCCGCTCGAACTCGCTGCGCACGAGGTCGACCTCGGCGCCGGTGGCCTCGCGATCGAGCACCCGGGCGCCGATCTCGATGGCGTCGGTGACCGTCTCCGCGGCCGGAACGTCGCGCTCCAGGCGGCGGGCGACCAGCTCCGCGAGCGTGCGGTCGGCGACCAGCAGCGCCTCGATCAGCACGGCGTCGCCGCGGACCTCGACGTTGGAATCGGGGACGTGTATGTGGCGGACTGCTTCCATTGGACCCTGTGTCGAACGGTAGGCCTGATGTCTGACAGAACGCTTTTGCGGCGCGCGCCCCTCTTGGCGGGCGTCGCTGCCGCGGTCTGCATCGCGCTCGCCGGCTGCGGCGACGACGAGCGGCGCCGCGCGCACGGATTCCGCCGCCCCCGCGCGGACGGACGTGCCAGCCGTGCCGGCACCGGGCCGCTTCAGCTACCGGACCTCGGGCTCGGAGCGGGTGCGCGCCGTCATCACGGCCAAGCTGCGCTACCCGCGGCGCTCGACGATCACCTACAGCCGGACCGGCTGCGGCGCGACCGAGCGCTGGGTGGCTGGCAGCCGGCGTTCCACGACGTCGGAGTACTGCCTCGAGCCCGGCGGCCGCCGCCTGCGGGCGCTGGTCGACGCCCACGAGTTCTTCGGGCAGCCGTTTCGCCTGCGCTACCGCTGCCGCGGGCCGGTCGTCCCTCCGGCGCGCCGGCTGGAGAAGGGACGCAGCTGGACCGATCGCTGCAGCGCGCTCGGCGCCACGGTGGTGGCGCAGCAGCGTGTGATCGGGAGCGGGCGGCTGCGGTCGCGGGGACGCCGTGTGGCGGCGGTGCGACTGCGGACGCGGGCCCGGTTCGGCGGGGTGATCCGCGGCACCAGCACGATCGACTCCTGGCTGTCGCGCAGTGACGGGCTGGTTTTGCGCCGGACGGTGCGCAGCGCGTCGCGCGTCGAATCCCCGATCGGGCCGGTCGGTGCACGCGAGCGGTACGAAATCGAGCTGCGCGGGTAACAACCTGTTGTGCTGATTGGAGGAATCATCGTTTTCTGTGTGCTGCTGCTGATTGCAGCATTTCTTGCACCGCGCCTCTCCCGCCACCTCGAGCGTGCCGGGTCGAAGCCCCTCTCCGAGGGCGGGCAGGTGGCCGGCAAGGCGCCGGGCCCCTTGGGGCGCTGGCTACGCAAGCCGTTCGGCACCTCGCAGCGCGCGGTCCACAAGAGCGGCTCGACCGGCCGCCGCGGCCGCTCGAAGCTCCCGCTCTAGCAACACCCCCAACCGACGCGTCAAGTAAGGCCTTTCGGGTGCCGATTGTGCCTGTGGCCATGTCACCGCGGTCACCGTCAGCCATGGAGCCTGTGCAGCAGGCTCCGCAGGCGCCTGCACCCGATCCGGCGCAGCACTCCCGGCTGCCTGAAATGACCGGGGTCAACCCGGTCTGGTGGCTCAACCTGCTGCTCATCGGCGTGGCGGTCGCGACCTTCTTCACGTTCGCCCGCGGCCTGGCGGCCTTCAGCACGCCGACCCTGGAGTGGTGGGCTCTGGCGCCGGCCTTCTTCGTCGCCGAGCGCTGCGTCGTGCACCTGCACTTCCGCCGCGACGCCCACTCCTTCTCGCTGGGCGACATACCGCTCGTTCTCGGGCTGATCTTCTCCACCCCCGAGAGCCTCTTGATCGGGGGGCTGATCGGGAACTTCGCGACACTGGCGGTCGACCGGCGGCTGCCGCTGATAAAGCTCGTCTTCAACCTGGCCCAGTTCGCCCTCGCCGCCACCTTGGCGACGGTTTGCGTTCACCAGTTCGCCGGCAGTGCGGGTCTCGACGATCCGTGGCTGTGGGTCTCGGTCCTGATCGCGACCGAGATCAGCGCACTGATCACGGTGCTGGCGATCGGGGCGGCGATCTCACTGTCCGAGGGACCGATCCGCCCCGCCACGATCGCGCAGATGTTCGCCATGGACTTCGTGGTCACGATGACCAACTCCTCACTGGCGCTGGCTGCCTCGATCGTTCTCTCGTTCGACGCGCGCGCCATCCCGCTGCTGCTGGTGCCGGCGGTAACCGTGTTCCTCGCCTATCGGGCCTATCTGATGGAGCGCCAGCGCCACGAGCGGCTCGAGTTCCTCTACGAGGCGACGCGCACGCTGTCGCGCTCACCCGAGATCGTGCTCGCCCTCGAAGGGCTCCTGGAGCGCTCGCTCGAGGCCTTCCGGGCCGAGATGGCGGAGATCGTCCTGTTCAGCTCCGACGGCAGCCCGCCCCTGCGCACGACGCTCGGGCCAGGCGACTTCAAGGAGGTCATGGAGCCGATGGAAGACGCCGTGGCGGACGACCTCCGCGCGCTCGTCACCACGGATTCGCCGGCGGTCAGGCTCGAGCGCCCCTTCCCGACGATGCGGCTGCGGCGCTACCTGGACGGGCGGCGGGTCACGGACGCGATGCTCGCGATGATGCCGGGAGAGACGCGCGTGATCGGGACGATCATGCTCGCCAACCGCTTCGGCGTGATCCGGTCGTTCAGCGACGACGACCTGAAGCTGTTCGAGGCGCTCGCCAACAACGCCAGCGTCGCGCTCCAGTACGACCGGCTCGAGCAGGCGGTCCTGCAGCTGCGTGAGCTCCAGGAGCAGCTGCACCACCAGGCCTTCCACGACCCGCTCACCGACCTCGCGAACCGCTCCCTGTTCATCAACCGCGTGAAGGACGCGCTGGCCGCCGACTCGGCCGAGGTCGCGGTCCTGTTCATCGACCTCGACGACTTCAAGACGTTCAACGACAGCCTCGGGCACGCAGCCGGCGACGAGCTGCTGATGGCGGTTGCGGAGCGGCTGCGCCAGTGCGTGCGGCCGTCCGACGTGATCGCGCGCCTGGGCGGCGACGAGTTCGCTGTGATGGTGCAGGACACCGGCGGCGCGCGCCAGAACGCAGTCGCGGTGGCGTGCCGGATCCTCGACTCGTTCGCCGAGCCGGTCGAGGCCGCGGACCAGCTGATCTCGGTGCACCTCAGCATCGGCATCGCTACCTCCGACGGCACCCGCAAGGCCGACGGCCTGATCCGCAACGCCGACCTCGCGATGTACAAGGCCAAGGAGACCGGCAAGGGCCGCTACGACATCTTCCACCCCAGCATGCGCGAGGCGGTCGTCAAGCGCCACGGCCTGAAGGAAGAGCTGCAGGCTGCGATCGAGGGCGGCCAGGTGGTGGTCGAGTACCAGCCGATCATGGAGCTGTCGGACGGACGTGTGTCGGCTGCGGAGGCGCTGGTGCGCTGGAACCACCCGCAGCGCGGGCGCCTGCTCCCGTCGGAGTTCGTGCCGCTCGCCGAGGAGACAGGCCTGATCGTGGCGGTCGGTCGCCACGTGCTCCAGGAATCATGCCGCCAGGCGCGCGCGTGGCAGGGCGCTGCAGATGGCGACGGCCTGGCCGTGCACGTCAACCTGTCGGCGGTCGAGGTGAAGGACCCGACGCTCGCCGCAAGCGTCGGCGAGGCGCTCGAGATGAGCGGGCTCGCGCCGGAGCTGCTCGTGATCGAGATCACCGAGAGCCTCGTGCAGGACGCCGACGCGAGCGCGACCGCGCTGGCCGACCTGCGAGCGATGGGCGTGAAGCTGGCGCTGGACGACTTCGGGACGGGCTACTCGTCCCTGAGCTACCTGCGCTCGCTCCCGCTCGACATCCTGAAGATCGCCAAGCCGTTCGTCGAGGGACTGTCCCGCTCCCGAGGCCGCCAGGAGAACTCGTTCGTGCGCATGATCGTCGACCTGGCACGCGCGCTCGACTTGCGCGTCATCGCCGAAGGAATCGAGTCCGCCGAGGAGCTCGAGGTACTGCGAGAGCTCGGCTGCGACGCCGGCCAGGGCTTCTTCCTCGCCCGCCCGCTCGACATCACCCACACCCCGCTCCCCGCCCTGCTGGCGCGGACGCTCGCCGTCGAGCCGTACTAGGGGGCCCCCGACGCCTCGCCCCCCGTTGGCGAAGGGATGAAAACCAAGCAGGTAAGGGTGGGCGGTGCTGAGATTCGTCACGCCGAGGCGATCTTCGCTACGGCTCCGTGCTCGGACTGAGCCCATATCGCGACGCCGCCCATCGAGTCTTGACGTTGACCGGGATATCAGACGGTCAAAGTCAGGTTCGGCGCCGGCCGAGCCCGCGAATCTGAGTCACTAGAACAAACGTCCAGACCCGCAAGAAAGTGTTGCGCGAACGCTTTTGCGTCCCCACGATGGACCACGGTGAGCCTACTTCGGTAGCTCCCTCACATATAGACGCACCACATACCTCCCCCACACCTCCGGCCCGCGCCCTGCGGGCCGGCGGCGTTTCAGGATGCATAATGCGCGGCCGTGTCCGACGAGCGAACGTTCGACGTGGTGGTGATCGGGGCCGGGCCGGCCGGCGAGAACGTCGCCGGGCGCGTGGCGACCGGCGGGCTGAGCGTCGCGCTGGTCGAGCAGCACCTCGTGGGCGGCGAATGCTCCTACTACGCCTGCATGCCCTCCAAGGCGCTGCTGCGGCCGGGTGAGCTGTTCGCCGAGGTGCACCGCGTACCGGGCGTCAAGGAGGCGGTCACCGGTGACATCGACGCCGAAGCGGTGCTGCGCCGGCGTGACGAGGTGATCCACGACCGCGACGACTCGAGTCAGATGCCCTGGCTCGAGGAACGCGGCATCGAGTTGTTTCGCGAGCGCGCGGTGATCGACGGGGAAAGGCGCGTGCGGGTCGGTGACACGATCCTGCGGGCCGAGCGCGCGGTCGTCGTCGCCACCGGCTCCGGCGCCGCAATGCCGCCGATCCCGGGACTGCGCGAGTCCAAGCCCTGGACCAACCGCGAGGCCACGACCGCGCAAGCAGTGCCGGATCGCCTGCTCGTCCTGGGAGGCGGCGTCGTCGGGGTGGAGCTATCGCAGGCCTGGTCGTCGCTCGGATCGCACGTCGTCCTGGTCGAGGCCGCCCCGCGCCTGATCGCGCGCGAGGAGCCCTTCGCATCCGAGCAGGTCGAGGCCGCCCTGCGCGAGCACGGCGTCGACGTGCGCACCGGAGTGAAGGCGACGGCGGTCGCACGCGACGGCTCCGGCTTCCGGCTCGAGCTCGAGGACGGGTCGAGCGCGGAGGGCGACGAGCTGCTGGTCGCGATCGGCCGCACTCCGCACGTCGAAGGGATCGGGCTCGAATCGGTCGGCATCGAGCCCGACGGACCGCTCGAGGTCGACGACAGCATGCGCGTCTCGGGAAGTGAGTGGCTCTACGCGATCGGCGACGTCAATGGGCGCTCCCTGCTGACCCACATCGGGAAGTACCAGTCACGGATCGCCGGCGATGTGATCCTGGGCCGCCCGGCGCGTGCGACTCAGGACGGGCCGGGCTCCCCGCGGGTGATCTTCACTGACCCGGAGGTTGCCGCGGTCGGCCACACGGTCGCCACCGCAGAGGAAGCCGGGCTCGACGTGCGCGCCGTGGACCATCCGACGGCGGCGGTCGCGGGCGCGAGCTTTCGCGGGCGCAACGCGCCCGGCACCAGCCGGCTGGTCATCGACGAGCGCCGCAAGGTGATCGTCGGCGCGACGTTCACGGGTCCAGAGGTCGCGGAGGCGCTACACGCCGCCACGATCGCCGTGGTCGGGGAGGTCCCGCTCGAGCGGCTCTGGCACGCTGTCCCCGCGTTTCCCACCCGCAGCGAGGTCTGGCTGCGGCTGCTCGAGGCCTACGGCCTCTAGCCGCTCGAACCGGCGCTTCTTCTTGGGGTCGGAATCCGATCCGAACAGGCGCGCCGGCTGGACGTCCAGCTCACCCTTGCAGCGCGGGCACGTGGTCGCCGCGATCGCGAACATGCGCGGCTCGTGCAGTGTGAGGCGGCAACTTTGGCAGTACAGGTACGGCATATGGGCTCCCGCGGATCGTGTACGTAGGCCCGATCACGGCCCGTCCAAGCCTGTCGTGCCCTACCTATGGTCCGCCCCTCCCAGTGCCGCTCCTGGCCTGACCAAGGCTCGCCGATCTTATCCCGCTCGGAGCGGCTTGGGAAGCGAAACTTCTCGACGGCCGCCTGACCGACGCGACGGTCAGGAATCCTCGTCCAGAGCCTGCAGCTCGCGCGTGGCGGAGAGGGTCACCAGGGCCTTGTTCTCGATCCGCTGCACCTCTCCGGCGCTCATGCCGAGCTCGCGGCTGACCTCCCGAACCGTCTTCGGCTCCGGATCGCCATCGACTCCGAAGCGCATCTCGATCACGCGCCGCTGGGGGTCGGGCAGCGTCTCGAGCGCCCGCCGCACGGTCGCCTCCCGCAACGCGACGTCGACCTGCTCCTCGGGTGACTCGGAGCCCTCGTCCAGCAGGGACCCGAGTGTGGTGTCGCCGTCCTCGCCCACCGGCGTGTCAAGGCTCGTCACGGCTCGCGGCGCACTGCGCACCTCGAGCACCCGCGTGAGCGGCAGGCCCGACTCTTCCGCGATCTCCTCGTCCGTCGGCTCGCGGCCGAGGCGCGTGGTCAGCTCGCGGTCTGCGCGCATCACCTTCCGCTCGCGCTCGAGCACCTGGACGGGGATCCGGATCGTGCGCGACTTGTTCTGGATGCCGCGTTCGACCGCCTGGCGGATCCACCAGGTGGCATAGGTCGAGAACCGGAATCCCTTGCGCCAGTCGAACTTCTCGACCGCGCGGATCAGCCCCAGCGTTCCCTCCTGGATCAGGTCGAGCAGCGTGAGCCCCCGGCCCTGCTGCTTGCGCGCGATCGAGACGACCAGGCGGAGATTCGAGTTGATCATCCGCTCCTTCGCCTCGGCGTCGCCGCCCTCGATCCGCTGCGCCAGCTCGACCTCCTCCTCGGGCGTCAGCAGCTGGTAGCGGCCGGCCTCACGCATGAAGAGGGTGAGCGCGTCGGTCGTGCTCGATGCAAGCTCGCCGTTGCTGTAGCGGGTGGTGCCCACGTCGGTGCGACCGCAGTCGTCGCGCACCTCCACCCCACGTTCGGCGAGCTCGTCGACGATCTCCCCCGCGTGCTCGTCCGACAGGCCCGCGCCCTCGACCGCCTGATGCAGCTCCGAGACCTCGACGCATCCGGCGTCGCCCGCGATCTGAAGCAGCTGCTCGAGCACTTCCGGGGGGGCCATGGGCGGCATATTGCCGCCAATAGGCCGTTTCATGCGTTGCGGGTAAGCCTCCGAAGGCCCGGCGGGCCGCGGAAAACTCGCGGTCGGTCTCAAGTCGCATCGAACATTCGCCGATACGCCGGGCATGGCCCGGACACGGAAGTCCGCCCCGCTGCTGCTCATCCTGCTCGCGCTCGCCATTCCGGCGCCGGCCGCGGCTGCCCCTTCGATCACCGAGCACAGCGCCGGGTTGTCGGTCAATCCCCTCCTGAACGACATCACCGCCGGCTCGGACGGGAACCTCTGGTTCGCCGAGAGCCAGGGCAGCGGCAAGATCGGCCGGATCTCGCCCAGCGGCACGATCACGGAGTTCGCGACGGGTCTCAGCAGGCCGCCTGAGGGCATGGCTGCCGGGCCCGACGGCAACGTCTGGTTCACGGCCTACGTGGGCGGGGACCGGATCGGGCGGATCACGCCCACCGGAACGGTCACCGAGTTCACGGCCGGGCTGACTTCAAACAGCCAGCCGACGAGCATCGCCGCCGGTCCCGACGGGAACCTGTGGTTCACCGAGCGAAGCAATGCGGCCATCGGCCGGATCACGCCCGCGGGAACGATCACCGAGTTCACGGCCGGCCTGACGCCGAACAGCCAGCCCGAGTCGATCGCCCTTGGCCCCGACGGCGCGCTCTGGTTCACCGAGGGCGCGAATCCGGGGCGCATCGGGCGCATCACCACGGCGGGCGTCGTGACCGAGTACAGCACCGGCCTGACTCTGAATGCCCGGCCTAACCAGATCGCCGCCGGGCTGGACGGCGCGCTGTGGTTCACCGAGAGCAACAACCCCGGCCGGATCGGGCGCATCTCGACCACCGGGACGATCACCGAGCACTCGACGGGCCTGACCATCAACCGTCAGCCGACCGGCATCGCATTGGGCGCCGACGGGAACCTCTGGTTCACCGAGCTGGGCGGCGGCGGCGCGATCGGCCGCATCACTCCCCTCGGGACGATCACCGAGTTCACCACCGGCCTGAGCCCGAACAGCGAGCCGTCTCACATCACGCTCGGTCCAGACAACGCCATGTGGTTCACCGAGCACGCGAACCCTGGAGCGATCGGGCGCATCACGACCGGCCCGCGCGTCGGCACGGTCGACGTGAGCGCCGGCGCCCAATCGGCCACCCTGACGACGAACGTCAACCCGCACGGCCAGGCCTCGACGTACTGGTTCGAGTACGGGCTGACCAGCGCCTACGGCGCCCAGACTTCTGCCCTCACGGCCGGCAGTGGCAACGTCCTGGTTCCCTTCAACCGCCAGATCTCCGGCCTCGCGCCGCTGACGACTTACCACGTGCGCGCGGTGGCCGCCAACGACTCGGGCGTGACCTATGGCGCTGAGGCGACGTTCCAGACCGGCGCGAACCCGAACCCGTCGCCCGTCGGATCCACGCCGGGTCTCGGTCCGACCACCCCCGTTCCGCTTCCCGCGACACCGGGGACCCCACAACTCGGTCGCGCGGTCGTGGGCACCGTCCTGACCGGCACTGTCCAGGTCCAGGTCCCGGGTGGGAAGAAGTTCGTTCCGGCCAACAAGCTCAAGCTGATTCCGAACGGCTCGGTCATCGACGCACGGCACGGCCGGGTCCAGATCACCACGGCGCTGCCGGACGGAAGCACGCAGACCGGCACCTTCTGGGCCGGCCGCTTCCGCGTCACCCAGCCCCCGGGTCAGGGCGGCATGACGGTGCTGACACTCCTGGGCCGGCTCGACTGCGGCAAGCCCGGCGCGCGGGCCTCCCGGCGCAGCCGCAAGCTGAAGCTCTGGGGAAAGGACCGCGGCGGGCGCTTCCGCACACAGGGCCGGCACGGTAGCGCGACCGTTCGCGGCACCCAGTGGCTGACCGCTGACCGCTGCGACGGCACGCTCACCAAGGTCCTGGAAGGCCGCGTGCTCGTGCGCGTGCGCGCATCCGGCAAGCGGGTCCTGCTGAACGCCGGCCAGAGCTACCTGGCAAAGCCGCGGGCCGCCGGCGCAAAGCGCCGCTGAACGCCTAGGGCCGCCCCACCGGGGCGGGTGCCAGGAACTCCGCCGCGCGATCGATCACGTCCGGGCGGTCGAACCAGAGCCAGTGCCCGGCGCGCTCGACCTCCTCGAGCTGCGCGTTGCCGAGCGCTCGTGCGTACGCGCCTCCGAACTCGCGGCCCAGGTAGGGATCTTCCGTCGCCCACATCACCAGCGCCGGACACTTGATGTCGCCCAGCCGCTCACCCGCCCGCGCCAGCCGGTCCTCGGGTGCCGAGCGGTACAGCTGCAGGATCGCGCGCCGGTTCGCGCGGTCGAAGCCGGGCCAGACGCGGTCGATGAAGTCGTCCGGCAGCGGCCCTGGCGTGAAGTTCGCCTGGCGTGAGATGAGGCGGAACGCGCTCTTGCTCGAGGTCGCCATGAATGCCTCGCCGAGACCACGCCGGCGCCAGATGCGGGCGATCCAGTGCCACCTGTATCCAGGCAGAAGGGGAACGGAGTTCATCACGAGGAGGCGCTCGATCCGCTCGGGGAAGCGCTGGGCGAACGCGAGCCCCACTCCGCCGCCCCAGTCGTGCACCACGAGGCTGAAGCGCTCCAGTCCGCGTGCGTCGGCGAACTGCTCGAGCCAGCGGTCGTAACCCGTGTAGGTGTAGTCGAAGTCCTGCGGCCGACCCGATTCGGCAAACCCGGGCAGGTCGGGCGCGATCCCGCCGATGCGCTCGAGGAACGGCAGCCACTCCCACGAGCCGGTCGGCACTCCGTGCACATAGAGGATCGGCGGCGCGTCGCCGGCGGGCGCCTCCCGCCAGTGCGTCGGAACGCCGCCGATCTCGTCCGTCCGTTCGGCCACAGCCGTCCCGTGCACGCGCAAGAGGCTACCGTTCGGCGCAGGGCCGATGGCTGACCAAGCGCACACCACGAACGGCGGCCTGCCCGCCCGCACCACGATGGGGCCGGTGCGGCTGATCGCCGCCCAGACCGAGTTGCTGAGTCCCTACTACGAGCGCGCGATCGGGCTGAGTCCGCTCGAGACAGACGGGGACAGCGTCATGCTCGGAGCGGGTGAGCAGCCGCTGGTCGAGCTGGTGAGCCGGCCCGATGCTCCGCCCCGCCCTCCCGGAACCACGGGCCTGTTCCACCTCGCGATCCTCGTCCCGAGCCGACCCGACCTGGCGCGCGCCGTGCGCCGCGCGGTCGATGCTGGCGTGCAGTTCACCGGCGCCTCCGACCACATCGTCAGCGAGGCGCTCTACCTGCGGGACCCGGAGGGCAATGGCATCGAGATCTACCGCGATCGCCCCCGCGAGGAGTGGACCTGGTCCGCCGGCGAGGTCGCGATGGACACCCTGCCGCTCGACCTGGAATCGATGATGTCGGAGCTGCCGCCGGACACGGGGCAGAACGGCATGCCGGACGACACGGTGATGGGACACGTGCACCTGAACGTCTCCGATATCGGTACGGCCGAGGATTTCTACGCCGGAGCACTCGGCTTCGACGTGACCGTCCGCGGCTACCCGGGCGCGCTGTTCGTCTCGGCCGGCGGCTACCACCACCACCTGGGCCTGAACACCTGGTCGGGCCCCGGCGCGCCGCCGCCCCCGACCGGGGCACGCGGCCTCGCCCGGTTCGAGATCGTGCTGCCGGACGGCTCGAGCCTGGACGAGGTCGAAAACCGCCTCACCCGGGCCGGCGCGGAGCCGGTCCGCTCCGAAGAGGGGATTTTCGTCTCCGACCCCTCCCGGAACCGCCTGCTGGTGCGGGCGGGAAGCGGCTGAGCTCCCTCGCGTCCCCTACCACCTCGAGCACGGGCAAGTAGGAAGGCGGTGCATATTCGTGCGCCTCTGTCGCATCTCCCACGCTCTTCGTGACGCTGGCGTTGCGAGTTTGTTGGCCGCCCTGCCGATTGATGATTTGTACCCCCTATAGGGTGGAAAACTCATCAGTCGATCGCCGGTGCCGCGAAGATGTTGGGATCTGTGCGCGAAGGCGTGGCCTAGGTCACTTCGTCGTTCCGAATCGAAGACACGGCCCTTCCTACATGCCGATTTTTTCGGCCCTGAGTGCGCGTCGCGGGGCGGAGACCCAGAACGCCCTAGCCCGCTGTCACCTGCCGCGGGTTCTCGATCGGCGTCAGGCGTGCCTCGATCTCGGACCGCTGGCTCTCGAGCCACGGCGGCAGCACGAGCTTCTCGCCGAGATGCTCCGCCGGCTCGTCGGCGGCGAAGCCCGGGCTGAACGTCGCCAGCTCGAACAGCACGCCGCTCGGCTCGCGGAAGTAGATCGAGTGGAACCAGAAGCGGTCGATCACCGGGGTCGGTCGCCCGCCGGCCGCCAGCACGCGCTCGCGCCAGGCTTCGTGCTCCTCGTCATGCGAGGCCCATGCCACGTGATGCACGCTGCCCGCTCCCTGCAGTGGCCGCTCGGCCGGCGGCTCGTCGTAGAGGTAGCGGCCCCCGCGGCGCGAGCCGCGCGCCTCCCAGCCGTCGTCGCGGCGCTCGAATTCCAGCGCCTCGAGCAGCTGCGTGCTGCGCTCGGGATCGGAGCTGTAGGCGCGCGCCGAATCGAAGCCCTGCAGCGCGAACTCTGCGGGGACCTCGGGGTGCTGGGCGATCAGCGACGGGTCGGACGTCTGGTTGACGGTCAGCTCGTGCTCGAGGCCCTCCGGATCCGTGAACCGCAGGTTGCCGTCGACGCGCTGGGTCTCGTGTCCCTCGCCGCCCAGCCGCTCCGCCCAGAAGTCGAGTGCCTCGGGTGAGCCGACGCGCGAGACGATCCGGTGCACCATCCCGTCGCCCGCGCGGCCACGCGGCACGCCGGGAAACTCGAAGAAGGTGAGATCGGCCCCCGGGCTGCCCTGCTCGTCCGCGTAGAACAGGTGGTAGACGCTCGGATCGTCCTGGTTGACGGTCTTCTTCACCAGGCGCAGCCCGAGCAGGCGAGCGTAGAAGTCGACATTGCCACGCGCATCGGCGGTGATGCAGGTGATGTGGTGAATCCCCTCGAGCTTCATGCGTCCTCCGGGCTGATCGCGGGATGGCAGGCCGTGACAGATGATGCCATCCGCGCCATTCGGGCTAGGCGACGAACTTCGTCAGGCTTCGCGCCTCGTCTTCGACCGCTCGCTTGACGGTGCGCGGCAGCGGCGCAAACGGCTCCGGCTTCACCTTCCCCTTCTGCTCGCTCCAGGTGCCGGCTACGTGGCCGTCGACGAGGAACGTCGCAACCGACTGCGGGGTCTTGGAGTTGAAGACGAGCGGCCGGTACTCCTCGGGCAGGATCTGCGTGCGGCGCGCGTGGACGAGCAGCGCCGCGTCCCAAGTGGGTAGGAATCGCACCGGCGCGGGCGTGCCGGCGGCGGGCAACGGCGCGCGCGGCAGGTCCAACAGCTCATTACCGGCCTCGTCGCGGAACTGGCGCAGCTTCATACGCTCGGCGACGGCGTCGAAGCCGGTTGGCGGAAGGCCGGCCCAGTTCGCAGCGTCGGCGAGCGTCGCGGGACCGAACGCGCCGAGGTAACGCCGCAGGAGAAGCTCGCGGCCCTCATCCTCCGTTACCGGGCGCGGAGCCACCCACCGCTCCCCCAGCCCGTAGAGATCCGCGCGCCGGTGCTCCCACGTGCCCGACGGAGGGACGCGCACCAGGTCGAGCCACATTCCCACTCCGTTCCATGCGCTCGCGTCGGTGTGCCCGAGATCCTTCAGCTCGGCGCGCGACAACGGCCCCTCGCGCAGCTGCCGGGCGGCTTTCTTGGCGAGCGCGCTCATCCCGCGCGCGTCGAACTGTTTGCGGGCCGCGAGCCACTGGCTGCGACGGTGCTTGCGCACGCCCTCGGTCATCGGCCAGTAGTCCGCCGCAGAGACGATGTGGATCGTGACCCGCATCAGTGTCGCCTGCACTACCTGGCGCCGCTCGAGCGCGCGTGTCAGCTGATCGCGCTCGAACCCCTCCAGCCGAGACCACAGCCCGACGTAGGCAGAGGGCGCGTACTGCGCCTGGATCCCACCCACCCGCTCGACCGCCCGGGGCAGCGGCATCCGGGCGCGCTTCAGCAGCAGCTGCCGCGCAAGCAGCGCGCGGTTCAGCTCACGAGTGGTGAGTGTGCGCAGGCCTACGCCGCCGGCTTGTACACCGACACAACACAGGCGCCGCCGAGGCCGATGTTGTGCTGGAGCGCGACCTTCGCTCCGTCGACCTGGCGCTTGTCGGCCTGGCCGCGCAGCTGCCACGTCAGCTCGGAGCACTGCGCGAGGCCGGTCGCGCCGAGGGGGTGGCCCTTCGAGATCAGACCGCCGGAGGGGTTCACCACCCAGCGACCGCCGTAGGTCGTGTCTTCGTTCTCTACCAGCTTGTGGCCCTCGCCCACAGGCGCCATCCCGAGCGCCTCATAGGTGATCAGCTCGTTGGCCGAGAAGCAGTCGTGGAGCTCGATGACGTCGACGTCCTCGATCGAGGCGCCGGCCTCGTCGAGGGCGCGCTCCGCCGCCTTCTGGGACATGTCCCAACCGACGACCTTGATCGAGCTGCCGTCCTCGAACGTGGAGGGCATGTCGGTCACGAGCGCCTGCCCCACGATCTCGACCGCCTGGTCCCACAGCCCGTGCTCTTCGACGAACCGCTCCGAGGCGAGCACCGCGCAACCCGAGCCGTCGCTGGTGGGCGAGCACTGCAGCTTGGTGAGCGGGCTGTGGATCATCTTCGCGTTCTTGATGTCCTCGAGCGAGTACTCGTCCTGGAACTGCGCGTACGGGTTGTTGACCGAGTGCTTGTGGTTCTTCCAGCCGATCCATGCGTAGTGGTCCGGCTCGGAGCCGTAGCGCTCCATGTGCTCGCGGCCCGCGTTGCCGAACATCTGCGGTGCCGCAGGCGAGGCCTCCGGCTCTCGCACCGAGAACATCGCCTGGGCGTGCTTGTCCATCGGGTTCGTGCGGTCGGTGAACTTGACGCCCAGCGAGCCCTTCTCCATCTTCTCGAAGCCGAGCGCGAGCGCGCAGTCGGCGAGGCCGCCCTTGATCGCCTGGCGCGCCATGAACAGCGCCGACGAGCCAGTCGAGCAGTTGTTGTTCACGTTCACGACCGGGATGCCGGTCAGCCCCAGGCCGTAGACCGCCCGCTGTCCCGAGGTCGAGTCGCCGTAGCAGTAACCCACGAAGGCCTGCTCGACGGAGTCGTAGGGGATGCCGGCGTCCTCGAGCGCCTTCGTCCCGGACTCCAGCGCCATGTCCGGGTAGTCCCAGTCCCGCGAGCCCGGCTTCTCGAACTTGGTCATGCCGACCCCGATGACGAATGTCCTGTTGCTCACCCTGCGCTCCTCTCGAAGATGGTCGGGAAGAACTCTAAAGCCCGAGTGGCTCGATGCCGTGCTCGCGCATGCCCAGCTCGACCCGCTCGATGACGGTCTCGGCCACCTTGACGCGCGCGTGGCGCTTGGAGTTCGCCTCGACCGGATCCCACGGCCCGTCCGCATGATCGGTGCGCTCGAACATCTCCTCGATCGCCTCCGTGTAGTCCTCGCGCCGCCCCCGGTTGCGCCAGTCGTCCTCGGTCAGCTTCCAGCGCTTGACCGGATCGCGCTCGCGGCGGCGGAAGCGCTTCAGCTGCTCGTCGTCGGACACGTGCAGCCAGAACTTGATGATCACCATTCCCTCCCGCGCGAGCATCCGCTCGAACCCGACGATCTCGTCATAGGCGCGCGACCATTGCTCCTGAGTCGCGTAGCCCTCGACTCGCTCGACCAGAACCCGCCCGTACCAAGAGCGGTCGAGCACAGCCATGCCGCCCCAGCCGGGGAGCGCGGGAGCAAAGCGCCAAAAGAAGTGGTGGCGTTTCTCGTCGGGGGTGGGCGCCCCGAACGTCGCCACCCGCACGTGGCGGGGGTCGAGCGGGCCCACCAGCCGCTTGATCGCGCCGCCCTTGCCGGAGGCGTCCCAACCCTCGAACAACACGCACACCGGCGGCCCAACTTGACCGTCACCCAGCTTGCCTCCCAGCTGGAGGCGCAGGACCAGCAGCCTCCGCTGTGCAGCCGCGAGCCTTTTCTGCTCTTCCTCGCGCGACAGCGAGAGGCTGAGGTCGAGTTTGTCGAGCCGGCCCACGCATCGCAGTATCGCCGCGCCGGGCAGTCGCGTGCAGGCGGCATGCTTACCCCTGGATTTCGGTACTGTCCTCGCGTCTTGACGACCGAACCAGAGACGAGGACGATTCCCGGGCTGCCCGACGATCGGGATCACCGCCCGCTGCGGTTCCCGGAGATCTTCGCGTTCCTCGGCAGCGGCTCGCTGCTGGTGCTGGAGATCGTCGCGGGCCGGCTGATCGCGCCCAGCGTCGGCGTGTCGCTCTACACGTGGACGTCGGTGATCGGCGTCGTGCTGGCCGGCATCACGATCGGCAACTACCTGGGTGGGAAGCTCGCCGACCAGCGGCCCAGCCGGACCGTGCTGTCGATGATCTACCTCGCCGCTGCCGCGGCCAGCGCGCTGATCCTCCTGTTCGCGCGTGACGTCGACGCCTTCACGGCGCCTACCACTTGGCCGGCGATCATCCAGGTGCTCTGGATCAACCTCCTGATGTTCCTCGCCCCGTCGATCCTGCTCGGCATGCCGACGCCGATGATCGTGAAGCTGACACTCATCTCCCTCGAGGACACCGGCGAAGTGGTCGGCCGTATCCAGGCCGCTGCCTCGGCGGGCAGCATCCTCGGAGTCTTCCTGACCGGATTCGCGCTGATCACCTGGTTCGGCACGCGTGCGATCGTTGCCGGCGTAGTCGTGCTGCTGTTGTTACTGGCCGCGTTCGCGCACCCGTTGCTTACGACCCGCCGGAGCATTGCCGACACCGTCCGCAAGCAGCCGGCCGTCGCCATCGTCCCGTTGTTGATCGCGATCGCCGCGATCGGGTTCACCGCCTCGGCCGATAGCCACTGCATCAAGGAGAGCAACTACTTCTGCATCGACGTCGGGCCCGACGAGTCCGGCCAGTTCCGCGAGCTGCGCCTCGATCTGCTGATCCACGGCGTGGTCAACCCGCGCAACCCGGCGGAGCTGCACTATCCCTACCAGCGCCTCTACCAGCAGGTCACGGAGACGGCGTTCAAGAAGGGCGGCCCGATCAACGTGTTCCTGATCGGAGGCGGGACGTACTCCTATCCGAACTACCTGGCCGCCAACTACAAGGCGCGCACCGTCGTCTCGGAGATCGATCCCGCGGTGACCGAAACGGCGCGCGAGCACTTCGGCCTCAAGGACTCGCCTGAGATCGTGATCGACCACCAGGATGCGCGCGTCTCGCTCAACGATCAGCCCAAGGACGACCGCTATGACCTCGTCCTTGGCGACGCCTTCAACGACATCGCCGTCCCGTACCACCTCACCACCGAGGAGTTCAACGAGGAGATCTCCAAGCGGCTGACGCCGGAGGGCTTCTACCTGGCCAACGTCGTCGATGGCAAGGACTACGACTTCCTGCGGTCGTTCATCAAGACGCTCAAGAAGACCTTCCGCTACGTAGGGCTGATGACGCCGCCTGGCCAGTCGGCGCTCGGGGAGCGGGCGACGTTCGTCGTCGTGTCCGCCAACCACCCGCTGCCGCCGCTGCAGACGATCGTCACCTATGACCGCCTGCAGCCCTTCCTGAACGAGAAGGACACGGTCGAGCTGACCGACGACCACGTGCCCGTCGACCAGCTGCTCGCGCCGGTCTACGGCGAGAGCATCGAAGAGCACAACGCTCAGCAGCAGTCCACCGGCGAGTAACGCCCCGCTAATCTCGCGGCTGTGGCGTCGGTCCTCATATCGGCGCTGATCGTCGTCGTCCTCTCGACGGCGATCGGTCGTGCCGTGTGCTCCCTCAGCGGCTGGCGCCCGACGTGCTTGGCGCCGGCAGTCGGATTCGGGGCGTTGCTCGCGCTGGGCGGGGCCGTGGAGTACCTCCCCGGCGACGCGCTCACCGCAGCTCTGCTGGCGGTGGTGCTCGCGGTCGCGGCACTGTTCGTCACCACCGGGGTGCGGATCTCGCGCGCGGCGCTGATCGAGGGCGCGTGCGTCGTGGCGATCGTGCTCCTCCTGTCGAGCATCCCGCTCCTGGCAAGCGGGCGCGCCGGCATTCTCGGCGCGGGCAACCAGAACGACATGGTCCAGCACCTGACGACCGCGCACTGGCTCGACGCGCGAGACGGCGAGGACACGGTGCTCGTGCGCGACGGCTATCCGCTTGGCCCGCACGGGGTGGCGGCGATGGTCGCGCACGCCTCCGGCATGTCGCTGGTGCATGCGTTCGACGGCGTCACCCTGGCGATCCCGGTGCTCACCGCGCTGGCAGCGCTCGCGGCGCTCGGCGGCCTGCCGCGTCCCCACCGGCTGATCGTCGCGAGCATGACAGCCCTCTGTTACCTGGCGGCTTCCTACCTGGCGACGGGCGCGTTCAAGGAGACCGCCGAGGCGCTGTTCCTGCTCGCGTTCGTGCTCGCCCTGCGCGAGCTGAGCCGTGGAAGGAACGGTGCGGGATGGCGCGCCGGCATTCCGCTCGGGTTTCTTGCGGCCGGAACGATCTACACGTACAGCTATCTCGGGCTGATCTGGCTGATCGCCGCCGCCGGCGTATTCGTCCTGTTCGAGCTTGCCGGCGCGCAGGGTGGATGGCAGGCGCGCTGGAGCCGGATCCGGGCAGCCGCCCCGGCGGCGTTGGGCGGCGTCGGAGCGCTCGTCGTGCTCTCGGCACCTCAGACGGGCCGCATGCTCGAGTTCCGCCGCTCGTCGTTCGCGCACCAGGCGATCGAGGGCACCGGCAACCTGCTGCACGCGATATCGCCGGTGCAGGCGCTGGGCGTGTGGCTGCGGGCGGACTTCCGCTTCAACATGCCGACCGCGGTGACGGTCGCGGTCGGCATCGTCGTCGGGGCGGCTGCAGTGATCGCCCTCGTGTGGTGGCTGCGAAAGCGGGACTTCGCGCTGCCCGCCGGGGTCCTGTCAGCTGCAGTCGTCTACTGGCTCGCGACGGAGAACAAGAACGTCTACAACCAGGCCAAGGGACTGGCGATCGCGGCGCCGCTCGTGGCCCTGATGGTCGGGGCAGCGCTCGCTGCATGGAGCACCGGCCCGCGCCGCCAGTCGGCGCGGGCGGGCAGCAGCGCGACTCGCGCGCGCCTGCTGGCCGTTCGTGCCGGTGCGCTCGCGCTCCTGTGCGCGGCCGCGGTCTCGAGCTTCCTGGCGTTGCGCGACGGCCCCGTCAGCTCGGACGCCCACGCCTCCGACCTCGCGCCGGTCAAGAACATCGTGCGCGACCAGCCGACGCTGAACATGGACCAGGACGACTTCTCGCACTGGTACCTGCCCGGAGTCGACCTGGGCACCGGGCCACTGCTCTATCCGACGCGCACGGTGCCGCCACGACGCGGCAAGCCCTGGCACGCAACGCAGCCATTCGACTTCGACAGCTGGTCGGCCCGCAACCTGAACGTGTTCGGATACGTGATCGAGCCGCGTACCAAGTTCCGCAGTGCGACTCCGCCCGCCTTCCGTCTGGTTCGCCAGACCCGCTGGTTCAACGTCTGGAAGCGCACCCGGCCAGTGCGCAGCCGTAGCGTGCTCGAACCGGGAGGGCGACCGTCCGGCGCGCTCGACTGCGAGACCGCGGAGGGACGCCGCCTGGCGCGGCGCGCCGGCGTCGCATCCGTGATGCCGCGGCCGGTCGTGCGCGGCTGGCGTTCGTGGCAGGGCCAGCCCCGGCGCGCCGGCCAGGCGGCACGGCTGACCGTCGAGCTTCCGCGTGGGCGCTGGGACGTATCGCTCCAGTACATCAGCACCATGGGCCTCGACGTCCGCGGCCCCGGCCTGCGCACCTCGCTGCCGGCGCACCTTGGCCGCATCGGGCCGTACTGGTTCGTGGGCACGGTGCGCCATCGCCATGATGGCCGGATGCACCTGCGCCTCACCGCCCGTCAGCACGGGCTGCTCGGCCGCGTGCTCGGCGCGCGCGGCTTCACGCGCGCGATCGGCGTTCCCGACAACCTGCCGCTGCAGGGGATCGCCTTCACGCGCCACGGCGCGCGCGACCGCACGGTGCCACTGCGTGAAGCCTGCGGGCGTCACGTCGACTGGTACCGCCTCGCCGCGTCCGAACGGGATGGATAGCCGCGGGCGCTTCCTGCGCCTCGGCCTCGCCTCTCTGTTTCTGATCTGCGCCGCGACGCTGGCGGCAACGGCGACCGGCGCGCGCGACCCCGTCGAGCGAGCGGTGACCCGGCCGGAGATCGTTCAGGACCGGATCTCCTTTCCCGGCAAGCGCAAGCGCGAGACGCGGCGCTACTCGGTGCGTCACTACGGCCGTGACACGTTCCTGCTCCGCCGCCCGCGCGTGATCGTCGAGCACTACACCGGCAGCCTCAGCTACCGGTCTGCGTGGGAGACGTTCGCGCGCGACGTACCCGACGTCGAGTTGCACGAGCTGCCGGGCGTCTGTGCCCACTTCATCGTGGACCGCCGGGGAGTGATCCACCAGCTCGTATCGGTGCGTCTCATGTGCCGTCACACCGTCGGGCTCAACTGGACCGCGATCGGGATCGAGCACGTCGGTATCTCCGACCGCGACATCATGGGCAATCGCCGCCAGCTGGCTGCATCGCTGCGGCTGACTCGCTGGCTGCAAGCCCGCTACTCGATCCGCACACGCGACGTGATCGGGCACAACGAGAGCCTCACGAGCCCCTACCACCGCGAACGGGTCGCCGCCCTCGAGCACCAGACCCACGGTGACTTCCGCCGCGGCACGATGGACGTGTACCGGCGGCGCCTCGAGCAACCCGCCGGCGCCTCGGCAGCCCCACGGCGGGTGCGCCTCGGACGCTCGGTGCGCGGCCGGGCGATCGAGGCTCTTGTCGTCGGTGCTGACACTCCGCGCAAGGCGCTCGTGGTGGGCGCGATCCACGGGAACGAGACCGCCGGCATGGCAATCGTGCGCGCCCTATCGCGTGGTCCGGCACCGGCCGGGACCCAGCTGTGGCTGGTGCCCGTCGCTGAATCCTGACGGCGTCGCGGCGCACCGGCGACAGAACGCGCGCGGCGTCGACCTGAACCGCAACTTCCCGTGGAACTGGAGGCCCCTGGGGCGAAAGGGCGATCCGACCTGGTCCGGGCCGCGCCGCATGTCGGAGCCGGAGACCCGCATCGCGCGCGCTCTGGTGCGTCGTATCCGGCCCAAGATCACGATCTGGTTCCACCAGCCGCTGCGGCTGGTGGACCGCTCCGGCGGTGACGTCGCGCTTCAACGCCGCTTCGCGCGTCGCACCGGCCTGCCGCTGCGCCGCCTCGGCCCGTACCCCGGCACGGTCACCGGCTGGCAAAACCATCGCTTCCCCGGCACGACGGCGTTCGTCGTGGAGTTGCCCGGCGGCCGCCTGCCCGCGCGGCGTGTGGACGTCCACCGGCGCGCGGTGCTCGACGCCGCGCGGCCGCGCTGACGGTTTACGATCGCCGTCATGGCCACCAACGCACCGCGCGCGATCGGCTACGGAATGACGGGCCTGGCTGCGTTTCGGATCGCGCTGGGCGCGGCCAGCTGGCTGGCGCCGCGGCGGATGGCCGCGCTCTACGGGCAGCCGCCGGATCGCGTCACCCCGGAGCTGGAGTACATGACCCGTGTGTTCGGCGTCCGGGCCGTGGCGCTCGGAGCCGGATATCTCGCCTCGTCGGGTGACGCCCGGCGGCTGTGGCAGCGCCTGTGGCTGCTGTGCGACACCGCCGACACGGCGATGGGCGCCGCGATGGTCGCCCGCGGCACTTTGCCTCCGAAGATCGGCGCTCCGGCCCTCGCGACGACCGCTCCGTCCATGGCTCTGGACATCGCATCCCTTGCAGCGCGGGGAATCTGAGCAAAGCCGTAAACGCGCCGGCCGCTGTGCCGATACAGACAGCGTGAAGGCCCCGCTGCCAGCTTGCGCGGGCCGGCATGCGAGGAGGGTCGCGCTGGTCGCTGCACTGAGCGCCGTGTTCATCGGCGGCGCCGCGGCCGCCCCTGCGCGTGCCGTGGAGCCCGCGGTCCTTTCCATCCACAACTACCGCGGCGCTATTCCGGTGCTCTGCTACCACGGCATCTACACCGGATCGCCGCGTTCGGGTGACGCGTATTCCGTCTCGGTGGCCGAGTTCGACCGTCACATGGCGATGCTGGCGGTGCAGGGATTCCACAGCGTCTCGATCGACCAGTACGTCCGCTTCCAGGCCGGCGATCTCGCGGCTCTGCCCGACCGCCCGGTCCTGATCACCTTCGACGACGGGCGCATCGACAGCTTCGCCAACGGGAATCCGATCCTGGCTCGCTACGGGATGCGCGCCACGATGTTCGTGATCACCGCGAACGCGTCCGCCGCGAAGACCGGCTTTCTCGGCTGGCCGGCGCTGCGTGCCATGGCTGCGAGCGGACGCTGGGAACTGCAGCTGCACGCCCACCAAGGGCACGTGATGGTTCCGACCGGTCCGGGCGGCCAGACAGGTCCGTTCTACGCGAACCTCTCCTACACCAAGGGGACGCGCGAGCGGTTCACCGCGTTCAAGCGCCGCGTGACCGAGGACATCCTTGCCGGGCGCCGGATCATGGCCGCCGAGATACCCGGCTTCAAGCCGCTCGCCTTCGCGGTCCCGTACGGCAACTACGGGCAGGCGCGAAGCAACTACGCCCCGATCGCGGACTGGGAGCTCGGCTGGCTGCGGCAGACCTTCCGGGCGGTGTTCGTCCAGGACCGCCGCATCTACAACATGCCTGGCGGGATGCCGGCCCAGCGCTACGGGGTGCGCGCCTCCACCACCGCGGCCACGCTGCGCCAGTGGCTTGGCTTAGCACTGCCGCGCAGCGCCTGGATGCCGGATGCGCCCGCCGCCGTCCACCGCGCCAGGCCACGGCGCCCCTCGGTGCGCCGCGTGCGGCGGGGCAGGCACACGATCTCGATCTCGCTGCGCGTGCGCGACGGCATCGAAGCTGCGCGCGACCCGGCGGCGCGCCGGTCGCCGCCAGGTGGTGCGCCTCCGAGTCAGCAAGCGAGGCCGCCTGCGCGACCGGGGACTGCGGCCGCGCACGCGCTACGTCTATCGAATCACCGCCGCCGACTCGGGCGGCAGCCGCAGCCGCGCGCTGAGACTCAGCCTGCGCACCCGCTAGGGTGCGCGCTCGTGTACGACACTCTTCTCGTCCTGCACATGTTCTCCGCGGCCGCCCTGTTCGGGACGGTGGTCATCTTCAGCGCTTACGCGCTCGCGCCGCCGGCGGACTCGCGCGTGCTGGCAATCGGCAACGTCCTCTGGAACATCGGCGGCCTCGGCACGATCGTCTTCGGCATCTGGCTGGCCCTGTACGTGGACGACTACGAGATCTGGGACGGGTGGATCATCGGCGCGATCGTGCTTTGGGCCATCGCGACCGAGCTCGGGCGGCGCGCTCAGCTCGGCTTCGTCAGCGGCGCCGATGCGGGCGCCCAGGCGCAGGCGAACCTGATGCACTGGCTGCGCTCGGCGGCCGTGATCGGCCTGCTGGTGTTGATGATCTACAAGCCGGGAGCCTGAGGGATGTTCGCCCTGATCCGCCCCGACGAGTGGAACTTCCCGCTGCTGATGCACGTGCTGGGCGCCTTTCTACTTGTCGGCGCGCTTGTCCTGAGCGCGTCGGTGCTGCTGCTGGCGTCGCGCGACGGCACCGTGGCGCAGGCGCGGCTCGGATTCCGCTCTCTGCTGTTCGGAGTCGTGCCGGCCTGGGTCCTGATGCGCGGCGGCGGGCAGTGGATCGCCGACAAGGAAGGGCTCGAGGACGCGGACCTCACCTGGATCGACATCGGCTTCATGACCGGCGACTCCGGCTTTCTCCTGATCCTGATCGCGCTGCTGCTCGCCGGGCTGGCGATGCGCCGCACAGCCCGTGACGGCCGGCCCGGCGGCCTGGCGACCGGCGCCGGCGTGCTCTCGGCAGTGATGCTGATCGCCTATCTCGTGACGATCTGGGCGATGTCGGCAAAGCCGACCTGATCAAGCCGCGTCGATCGGCGTCGTCTCTACCGCGCCTCGACGTATCGTTTCATCCGTGCCGACCTGGGCGGACGTGGTGAAGATCGGTCGACGCTTCCCCGGCGTGGAGGAAGGGACGTCCTACGGCACGCCCGCGCTCAAGGTGCGCGGCAAAGGCATGTGCCGACTGCGCACGGACCCCGACGCGCTGGTCGTGCGGGTGCTCGACCTCGGGGACCGGGAGGCGCTGCTGCGCGGGCAGCCGGAGGTCTTCTTCACCACCCCGCACTACGACGGCTGGCCCTACCTGCTCGTTCGCCTCGAGGCCGTCGAGCTGGGCACGCTCGAGGAGCTGATCGAGGACGCCTGGCGCATCCGTGCGCCAAAGCGCCTCGTCGCCGAGTTCGATTCGCCGCGCTAGCGCGTCTCCTGCGCCACCCGGGGTGGCAGCGACGGCTCGACGCGCAGCAGGCGCGCCGGCCATTCCGGCAGCCACCAGTTCCAGCGGCCCATCAGGGCGATCACCGCTGGGACGATCAATGCTCGGATCACGGTGGCATCGAGCAGGATGCCCGCGGCGAGCCCGGTGGCCATCATCTTCAGGTCCGTCTGCGGACCCGACGCCATCGCGGTGAACGTGAGGAACAGGATCAGCGCCGCGCTCGTGACCAGCCGGCCGGTGCGTCCGATTCCCTGCACGACGGCGATCTCGGTGGAGCCGGTGCGGTCGTACTCCTCGCGCATCCGGGACAGGATGAACACCTCGTAGTCCATCGACAGCCCGAACAGGAACGCGAAGATCATCAGCGGCATCCAGGACGGGATCGAGCCGGTCGCCTGGATGTCCCAGATCAGCTCCGAGCCGTAGCCCTCCTGCCACACCAGCACCAGCACCCCCCAGGCGGCCGCAACGCTGAGGATGTTCAGGATGATCGCCTTCAGCGGCAGCAGCAGCGAACGGAAGGCCCGCGCCAGGAGGATGAACGTCGTGATCGTGATCAGCACGATCATCAGCGGAAAGCTGCCGTACACGGCATCGATGAAGTCTTGGTTCGCCGCCGGCTGACCGCCGACTCGCACGTCCGTGCCGGCCCCGTGCGCGGTGTCGCGAACGGCCTCCAGCGTGTCCTTGCCCTCGTCCGTTCCGCTGTCGGGGACCGGGATCGCCTCGACGAGCGCCGTCCCGCCGCGGCGCCACTCCGAGTTGTCCGGGGCCACCGCGCCGTGGATGCCGTCCACCTGACGCAGGTCGCGCGCGACCGCGGCCGGATCGGTCCCGCCCTCGACGAGCACCTCGTGCGGCAGCAGCGAGCCCTCGCCGATGCCGGCGTCCTCGAGCGCCACCAAGCCGTCCTTCGCGTCGCCCGATCTCGCGATCGTGTCGGCGTCGGAGGCGCCAAGGTTCAGGTCCGTCGCGGCGAACGCGAGCGCCAGTATGACCGCCATGCCCGCGCCTGCAGCGACCCAGCGGTGACGGGAGACCATCTCCGCCCAACGGGTCCACGCGCGGCTCGCCTTGTCGTCGGTGCGCCGGTGCGGCCAGTCGAGCTTCGCACCCCACTTCGACAGCACGACCGGCAGCAGCGTGAGCGCCACCAGGACCGACATCAGCGGAATCAGCAAGCCCGCATAGCCCATCGAGCGCAGGAACGGCAGCGGCAGCGCGACCAGCGCCAGCAGCCCGATCGCGACCGTCAACCCGCTGAAGACGACCGCCCGGCCGGCGGTCTCCATGGCACGCTGGACCGCCTCATCCCCCGAACGCCCATGCGAGCGCTCCTCGCGCCAGCGCGACACCACCAGCAGCGAGTAGTCGATCGCCACGCCGAGGCCGATCAGCGCGATCAGGAACTGCACGATCGGCGAGACCTCGGTCAGCTCGGTCAGCCCGAGCAGCAGCAGGAAGGTCGTCAGGATCGAGGCGATCGCCATCAGCAGCGGCACAACCGCCAGGAACGACGCGAACACGAATGCCAGCACCAGCAGCGCGCCCGTTCCACCGAGCACCGCCTCCAAGAGGACGCCCGGGCCCTCGTCGCCCCCGGCATCCTGGCTGAGCGCATCGAACCCGGTCAGGTGCACCGGCGCGCCACCCACCGTCGTGCCTTCGATCGCCGCCCGGGCCTTCTTCTCGGCGTCGGGGTTCTCACCAAACTGAGAATTGGCGTCGGGCCGCGGGTATGCCAGCGCGAAGACGGTGCCGCCGTCGTCCGATACGAACGCGCGGTCTCCCGTGGAGGAATAGGAAGCAATCCGGGAGCCGGGCAACGCCTCCCTGAGGCGCGCGTCCATCCGCGCCAGGTCTTCGCGCACGCCGGGGGAGCCGGCGGTCTTGCCCGCCGGGAGCTTCACCACCGGTATCAGCGGCACGCTGTCGCCGCCCGTCCCGCCGTACTTCTGGGCGATCTCGACGTTGGTCTCCCAGCCTTCCTCGTTCGGAACCGAGAATTCCTGGTCGAGCGCCTCGGACGCGGGCCCGGCGGCCGCAATTCCGGCGATCGTCAGGACGATCCAGGTGACGACGACGATGCGCTTGTGGGCCAAGACCCAGCGGGTCAGACTCGACATCAACTACCTCCGAATCAGGCTGAGAAAGGAAATCTGCGCACTAAGACCGCGTGCGGGCGGAGAACTAATCGCAGCGGGCGCGCGAACCAGATAAGAAAGCATGGAATCCGGCGAGAAATCCGTGACGTGAATCACTGAGGACGTTTAGACGACCGGCTTCAAGCGCCGGTTATGTGCCCTCGGGTCTAGCCGGCCGCCTGCAGGACCGTGTCGAGCAGGCCCGGGAAGCGCGCATCGAGGTCCTCGCGACGCAGGGTGTTGAGCCGGGAAGTGCCCTCCTGCTGCTGGTGGATCACTCCCGCCTCGCGCAGAACGCGGAAGTGGTGCGTGCAGGTCGACTTGGTCACGGGCACATCGAAGCTGCTGCAGGTCCGCTCCGCGTCACCGGAGGCCAGCGCGGCAACGATCTGCAGGCGGATCGGGTCGCTCAACGCGTGCAGCACCGCGCCCAGCTCGATCTCCGCCCGGGACGGGTGGACGATCTTCTCAGCCGGTGCTGTCTTGGTCGTGCGTTGACATGCGTCACAGATTGTACGACGGTCGTCGTACCTTTTGCTACGGTACGACATCCATCGTACAACGCCCGAGTAACAAGCGGGGATTCGAAATGACAGAGGCAGTCACATGGATAGGACAAAGCGCTTCGGACTCAACGAGCAACGACCGGCGGCGCTGGCTGGCGCTGTTGGTGCTGTGCACCGGCATGCTGATGGTGATCCTCGACTCGGCGATCGTGAACGTCGCCCTGCCGGCGGTCCAGGACGACCTCGGCTTCTCCCAGTCGAGCCTGGCCTGGGTCGTGAACGCGTATCTGATCGCGTTCGGCGGGCTCTTGCTGCTCGCCGGGCGGCTGGGTGACCTGATCGGCCGCCGGCGGGTTTTCCTCGCCGGCCTTGCGGTCTTCACTGCCGCGTCGCTGGCATGCGGCCTGGCGCAGAGTCAGGAAATGCTGATCGGCGCCCGCTTCATCCAGGGCATCGGCGGCGCGCTGGCCTCGGCCGTGATCCTCGGGATGATCGTGACGATGTTCCCCGAGCCGCGTGAGCAGGCCAAGGCGATCGGCGTCTACAGCTTCGTCGCCGCCGCCGGCGCGTCGATCGGACTGCTCGCGGGAGGACTGCTCACGGAGTTGCTCAGCTGGCACTGGATCTTCTTCGTCAACCTCCCGATCGGCGCGGTGACCGCGCTGCTGGCACTGCGAGTCGTGGACGGCGACGAGGGCATCGGGCTCGGGCACGGAGCCGACCTGCTCGGAGCGCTGCTGATCACATCGGGGTTGATGCTCGGCGTCTACACGATCCTCGAGGTCGGCGACTACGGCTGGGGCTCCCTGCACACGCTCGGGCTGGGCGCGGTCTCACTGGCTCTGCTGACGGCGTTCGTCGCTCGCCAGCAGCGAGCGTCCAACCCACTCGTCCCTCTGCGCATCTTCCGATCGCGCAACGTGTCGGGCGCGAACTTGGTCCAGGTGCTGATGGTGGCCGGGCTGTTCGGGATGTTCTTCCTCGGAGTCCTGTTCCTGCAGGGAGTGCTCGGCTACGGCGCGATCGAGACTGGGCTCGCATTCCTGCCCGTCTCGCTCCTGATCGGCCTCGTCTCGCTCGAGGTCTCGCCGCGGCTCAACACGCGCTTCGGCGCGCGGGCGACGCTGGTGCCCGGGCTCCTGCTCGTGTTCGCAGGCCTGGCGCTGTTCGCACGGGCACCGCTCGACGCGAGCTACGCGGTCGACGTGCTCCCGACCATGATCCTGCTGGGCCTGGGCGCCGGGCTCTCGTTCCCGTCGCTCATGACCCTGGCGATGTCGGGCGCGACCCGCAGCGATTCGGGCCTGGCCTCCGGCCTGGTGAACACGAGCCTGCAGGTGGGCGGCGCGGTGGGCCTGTCCATTCTCGCCACGGCCGCGGCGACGCGCACCGACACGCTGCAGGCGGCCGGCGACAGCGAGGCGCTGGCGCTCACCGGTGGGTACCACCTCGCGTTCCTGATCGCCGCGGGGCTGGTGCTGGGAGCGGCGGCGCTCGCCGCGACGGTGTTGCGCCCGGAGTCCGAGGCCGCGCAAGAGGTCGAAGCGGTAGAGGTGATTGCGGAACCGGCGTACTCCGAGGCAGCCTGATTGGTCGCTGAGCAAACGGCAGCGGGGATACGCGAGCCGCATGCGTATCCTCGCTCCGTGCCCGCGATTGAGCTGAAGGGAGTTTTCAAGCGGTTCGGACCGATCACTGCGGTTGACGGCCTCGACCTCGAGGTGCCGCGCGGTATCTGCCTCGGGCTGCTGGGCCCCAACGGCGCCGGCAAGTCCACGACCATGCGGCTTCTGACGGGGCAGGCGATCGCCGACTCGGGCGAGCTGCGCGTGCTCGGCCATCAGCTGCCGCAGGATGCCAAGGCCGCGCGCGCCGAGATGGGCGTGGTCCCGCAGCTCGACAACCTCGACATCGACGTCACGGTCGAGGACAACCTCGCGGTGTTCGCGCGCCTGTACCGGGTGAAGGACGTGCGCGGCGCGGTCGAGCGGGGCCTCGCCCTGGCGCGGCTGGGCAACCGTCGCCACGACGCGGTCGACAAGCTCTCGGGCGGAATGCGCCGCCGCTTGCTGCTAGCACGCGGGCTGGTGCACCGTCCGCCCCTGATGCTCCTCGACGAGCCGACCGTGGGCCTCGACCCGCAGATTCGGACAGAGCTGTGGTCGCTGATCGACAACCTGCGCACGCAGGGCACCACGATCCTGATGTCGACCCACTACATCGAGGAGGCCGAGCGGCTCGCCGACGAGGTGGCCGTGATGGCCGACGGGCAAGGTGATCGCGCGCGGACGCCCCGCGGACCTGATCGTGGAGTACGCCGGCCGCGAGACCGCCGAGGTCTACGGACCGCCCGAGCGGCTCACCGAAGTGCGGGCGAAGGCCGAGGCGCAGGGACTGGTCGTGCGCCCGGCCGGACCCGCGATCGCGATCGTCGGCGCCGAGCGCGCGTCGGACGGCGCCGTGCCGGAGGACGCGGTCCGCCGCGCAGCGTCGCTCGAGGACGTGTTCGTCCTGCTGACGGGATCCGAGGCCGAATGAGGCGCCTCGAGCCTGCGGCGATCGGCGGCGTGATGAGCCGCGAGGTGGCGAACTTCCGCACGTTCTGGAAGGCCACGACCTTCTCCAGCGTGCTGGAGCCCGTCATATACCTGCTCGCGTTCGGGCTCGGCCTCGGCAACACGATCGTGACCCAGGTCGACGGCCTGGACTACGTCGAGTTCGTCGGCACCGGCATGGTCGCGACCGCGGTCATCTTCTCGAGCGCGTTGCCGGCGATGTTCGGCACGTTCGTCAAGCACCGCTTCCAGCGCACCTACGACGCGATCCTGGCGGCGCCGGTCGACGTCGAGGAGCTGGTCACCGCAGAGATGCTCTGGATCGGCATCCGGGCCGGCTTCTATGGATGCTTCCCGCTGATCGTGGCAATGCTGTTCGGCCTCGATCCGGCACCCGGGATGCTGCTGGTCCCGCTGTTCTGCTTCATCACCGCGCTTGGATTCGCAGCCTTCGGCATCGCGGTCGCGGCGACCGTGGCGAAGATCGACCAGTTCAGCTACGTGACGACCTTGGTGATCACGCCCCTGTTCCTGGTGGCGGGCACGTTCTTCCCGATCGACCAGCTGCCGGAAGGCTTTCAGTTGCTGGCCAACATCAATCCGCTGTACCAGCTGGTCGAGCTGGTCCGCCATGCCAGCTTCGGGTTCGAGGCGACCGACCCGCTGCGGCTGGCGTTCCTCGTTGTGTTCGCCGTCAGCCTGTGGCGCGTGGCCGTGCAGAGGATGAGCGCGCGGTTGATCGACTGAGGTGGTCCGGGAACACCACGCCGGTCAGCCCCTCCGAGACCTCCCATAGCCGGCGGGCCGACTCCTCGTCGCGGGCCGCGCCGCTCGAGCCCACGGGCTTCGGGTGGCCGCGTTGCTCGCCGATGCCGTCCGGGCCGACGTAGGTCCCCCCTCGAGGCCGGGGTAGGTCGCCGCATACAGCTGCGGCAGGGCGCCCATCGCGGCGCTCTGGGCGATCACGCGGTTGGACACCGTCATCACCAGCCGGTCAAGCAACGGCGGGGCAGCGAATTGGAGGTTGGTGGCGGAGTAGCCGGGATGGGCGGCGACGCTCTTGATCGGTGAGCCCGCAGCGCGCAGCCGGCGGTCCAGCTCATAGGCGAACAGCAGGTTGGCGAGCTTCGACTGCCCGTACGCCCGCCAGCGGTTGTAGCGGTGCGTCCGCTGGAGGTCGTCGAAGTCGATCTTCCCGAAACGGTGCGCGCCGCTGCTGACCGTGACGATGCGCGGGTCGTTGCCGCCCATCGCATCGATCAGCTGAGCGGTCAGCGCGAAGTGACCGAGGTGGTTGGTGCCGAACTGAAGCTCGAAGCCGTCAGTCGTCTCCCCGCGCGGCGGCGCCATCACGCCGGCGTTGTTGACCATGCAGGTCGATGGTCGGGTGCTCGGCACGAATCCGCTCGGCGAACGAGCGCACCGAGTCGAGGCTTGCGAGGTCCAGCTCGGCGACCTCCACATCCGCGTCCCGATCGCCTGCACGGATCTCGCCCAGGGCCGCCTGGCCCTTCTCGGTGTTACGGCAGGCCAGCACCACCCGGGCTCCGGCTGCCGCCAGCGCCTTCACGGTCTCCAGGCCGAGGCCGCTGTTGGCGCCGGTCACGACCGCGGTGCGTCCGGACTGGTCGGGCATGTCATGCAGTTGTCCACTTCCGGCTCATCGATCTTCCCCCTTCGGACCAGCTAATGCCCGTCCGGCTAACGCGGCGGGAGCTGCTGCACGGCCCAGCCGTTGCCGTCCGGATCGCTGAAGTAGACGAACGAGCCCCAGTCGAAGACCTGAACGTCGCTGACGTCCACTCCCCGGTCCGCCAGCTCGGCGCGGGCCGCCTCGATGTCCGAGACCACCAGCTGCAGGCCTGTCAGCGATCCGGGTTTCATCTCGCTGACGCCGGTGCCGATCGCGATCGAGCAGGCCGAGCCCGGTGGGGTGAGCTGCACGAACCGCAGCCCCTCGCGCACGGTGACGTCGATATCCGCGTTGAAGCCCGCCTTCTCCGTGTAGAAGGTCTTGGCCGCGTCGACGTCCGAGACCGGGACCTGGATCAGCTCGAGCCGGAAGTCCATGTGCGCCCAGGCTACTCCGTCAGCCCTGCCGGTCGGGGCCGGCGCCGCTCGAGTGTGATCCGGATCAGCACCCGCTGCTGGCGGCGCATCCGCTCGCGGTAGTCGTCCCAGTCGGGATTTTCGTCGGGAAACCGCTTGTAATAGTCGATCAGCGGATCCATCGCCTCCGGGAGCGAGAGCACCTCGGCTTGACCCTCCGCGTAGATCCACTCACCGAAGAAGCCGTCGTTGAGCACGCACAGCTGAGCCCACGGGTCGCGCCGCAGGTTCTTGACCTTGTAGGCCGTCTCGCGGCTGGAGATGATCGCCCGCCCCTCGTCGTCGATATTGACGAGCACCGGGGTCTGCTGGACACCGCCGTCACTCCTGCGGTTCGCGAGCACGGCGCGGTGGTTCTGGCGGATGAAGTTGCGCGCTGCTTCGACGTCCACTTCGACGCAGTCTATCTTCGTCGGATGGCCGCCCTGGACCGAGCGCCGAGGCGGCGAACCGACCACCGAGAGGAGCGCGAGATGGCCACACGCAACGGCAGCGCCGAGTGGCGCGGCGACCTGAGAAGCGGATCCGGCGAGCTGACAGTCGGCGACGGAGTGTTCAAGGGCAACTACTCGTTTGCGTCCCGCTTCGAGGAGGGCGAGGGCACCAATCCCGAGGAGCTGATCGGGGCGGCGCACGCGGCCTGCTTCTCGATGGCGCTCGCGAGCGTCATGGCCGACCACGGGCACCCGGCCGAGTCGGTCCGCACCACCGCGAAGGTGCACCTGCGCCAGACCGACGAGGGCCCGACGATCCAGCGCATCGACCTCGAGACCGTGGGCCGTGTGCCAGGCATCGACCAGGATCACTTCGCGATGCACGCGCAGGAGGCGAAGGCGGGCTGTGCGGTGTCACGCGCGCTGGCCGGCGTGGAGGAGGTCAACCTCGACGCCAAGCTAGAGTCGTGATGCCGCGATGAGCGACTTCATCTCCAGAGCATTCACCGGGCGGCGCCGGGTACCTGAGGAGCTTGCCGAGCGGCTGCCGCCCGGCCAGTACTACGAGCAGGACTTCCCAGTGCTGACCGCCGGCCCGACGCCGGACGTCGAGACCAACACGTGGCGCTTCCGGATCGACGGGATGGTGGCCAACGAGGCCGACCTGGGCTGGAAGGAGTTCAACCTGCTCGAGTCCGAGGAGATTCCGTGCGACATCCACTGCGTCACGAAGTGGTCGAAGCTCGGAACGAGCTTCCACGGCGTTTCCGTCGACAAGCTGTTCGAGCTGGCGGAGCCGCTGGGCGCGTACGCGATGGCCCACTCCTACGGTGGCTACACGACGAACCTGTCGATCGAGGACCTGACCGACGGTAAGGCGTGGGTGGTCACGCAGCACGAGGGCGAGCCGCTGCCGCGCGAGCACGGCGGGCCCGCCCGGCTGCTCGTCCCGCACCTGTACTTCTGGAAGAGCGCCAAGTGGGTCACCGGGCTGCGTGTGATGGACCACGACGAGCCCGGTTTCTGGGAGGCCAACGGCTACCACAATCGCGGCGATCCCTGGAAGGAGGAGCGCTATTGGAGCGACTAACCGACGTCGTACAGCGGGCCCCGGGCCGGTGGATGGTCGCGGAGGTCACCCAGATCAAGCAGGAGACGCCCCGGGTCAAGTCCTTCCGGATGCGCGTCCCGATGTGGATGCCGCACCTTCCCGGCCAGCACTACGACGTGCGGCTCACGGCGCCCGACGGCTATCAGGCGCAGCGCTCCTACTCCGTCGCGTCGTCGCCGCTGGACGAAGGGGAGATCGAGCTGACGATCGACCGTCTCGCGGACGGCGAGGTCTCCCCCTACTTCCACGATGTGGTGGAGGTGGGCGATCAGGTGGAGGTGCGCGGGCCGTTCACCTCCTATTTCGTCTGGCGGGGCGAGGAGCCGGTGCTGCTGATCGGCGGCGGCTCCGGCGTGGTGCCACTGATGGCCATGCTGAGGCACCGGCGCCGCACCATGCCCGACGTGCTCATGCGTCTGGTCTACTCGGTGCGGACCGGCGAGGACGTCATCTACGCGAATGAGCTCGGCGACGACGCCCTGCTCACGTTCACGCGCGAGCCGCCGGCCGGCTGGACCGGTCACACGGGCAGGATCGACGCCGGGCTGATCGCGGCAGCGGATACCGACCAGATGATGGCGACCGCGTTCGTCTGCGGGTCGAACGGTTTCGTCGAGAGCGCGTCGCGGCTGCTGCTAGATGCCGGCGTGAATGTCGGGCGAATCCGAACGGAGCGATTCGGGCCCACCGGCTGACTCGAGCCGATCGAGCTCGGCCTCGGCCTCGTCGACGAACGGCAAGTCTGGATACCGGCGGCGCAGCAGGCTCAACGCCGCGCGATAGTGGCTCACCTGCTGCGGGTCCGCCTGCCCGCCGCGCCGGCGCAGCTCCCGCACCTTCGCGAGCTTGTCGGCCGCGAAGATCGCCGCGGCCTCGGGCCCGGCCTCGACCACCCGCTCGCGCAGCTCGGCCTTGCGGGGCGCGTAGTCCTCGATCGCCGGGTCCTCCGTGAGGGCACGGACCAGACCGGCGACCTTGCGCCCGAACCGATGCTCGATCTCGTCCGGGTCGGTGTCCGTGTCCTCCAGGACGTCGTGCAGCAGCGCCGCCGCAACCACTTCGTCCGGGTACCCGGCCTCGCGCAACAGCCGCGCCACCGCGACCGGATGCTCGACGTCGGTGTCGCCGCGGCGCCGGGGACCGTGGTGCGCATCGCGAGCGAACTCGTAAGCCTCGCGAAGCAGGGGTGAGTCGAGGAAATCCGGCGTCTGCATCGGCCTAGCTCTGCGTGCGGCCGCCCGCCTCCTGCGTGAGGTCCACGGCCTTCGGCGGCGGCTTGATTCCAAGCTCCTCGTCGAACTTGCTGAAGGTCAGCACGTCGCCGGCTTGGGCCTCCTCGTCGTCTCCCTCGTCGTCGTCGCAGCGGGGGTCCGGCTTGCCACCCGGCTTGGGAGGCCCGGTCGCGACCAGTCGCAGCGGGAAGGGCTTGCCGGTGGCGGCGACGAACAGCTTGCCGGGGGCGGTGCCCGGTTTATCGCCCTTGTCGATGATCACGACGGTCTGCTGGCCGTCGACGGTAGCGGTGCCGCCGTGCTCGAGCGATCCGTGGTCGCGTCGCAGGCAGTCGCCGAGGACCTTGGGATCGATGTCCTTCGTCAGGTCGCTGATCTCCTTGCCGGACGCCGGCGACCGGAACCATCGGCCGGCGAGCGATGACGCCGCCTCCCCCACCTGCTGCTGCTTCCAGAAGGCCTCGTTGGCCTTGATGTACAGGGCGCTGCCGGTGGTGATGATCGACGCGTCGACCGCGCCTTGGCCGAACGACATCCGCAGCTTGCCCGGCTGCTCGAAATCCGCCTTGACGGCGGTCCGCTTGCCGTCGACTCGCACCGTGCCCTCGAGGTGGAAGCTGCGGGCATCCTCGAGCGCGGATGCCGACTGCTCCACGATCTGCTCGGGCGACTTGGAGGCCCGCTCGTCCGACTTCGAGGACTCGCGTTCCTCGGTCTTGGTCGAGGTGGCGGTCGTGGTCGTGTTCGGGTTCGAGCTAGAGCTGGAATCGGAGTCGTCGTTCCCACAGCCGGCCGCTCCCATGACCCCCACGACCAGCACGATTGCCACCGCCGCCCGGCGGGCGTCCGAAACCATGCCCTGCTTTCTACCCATATCCTGCCTGCCGTGACGCCGCGGGAGCCGAGACGGCCATGGTCGCCGATCCCCACGGCGGGCGACCTCGAGCAAGTCGCCGGGCGGTGGGAGTCTCCTCCCCCCAGCTTCCCGGCATCGACCTGAACGTCGGCGGGCAACTGGCGTTGCTCGAGCAGCTGGGCCGGCTGGCCGATGACGTGGAGCTGCCCGCCGACCCGGACCCGGCCTGGCGCTTTCACCACGACAACGGCTTCTTTGACTACGGCAGCGCCATAGTCCTCTCCGGGGTGATGCGCCATGTGTCGCCGCGCCGGATCGTCGAGGTCGGGTCCGGCTTCAGCTCGGCGCTGATGCTGGACGTCAACGAGCGCTTCCTCGACTGGGGCGCCCAGTGCACGTTCGTTGACCCGTTTCCGCAGAACCGCTTGCTGGAGGTCTTGCGAGAGGGAGACGAGGATCGCGTGACGATCGTGCGCAACTTCCTGCAGGACGCCGACCTGTCGCTGTTCGACGATCTCGCGGCCGGCGACATCCTGTTCGTCGACTCGTCGCACGTGTCCAAGATGGGCAGCGACGTCAACCTGCTGATCACCGAGGTGATGCCGCGGCTGCCGGCCGGCGCGTGGGTCCACGTTCACGACGTGTTCTATCCGTTCGAGTATCCGCCGGACTGGGCCGCGGACTGGATCAAGGACGGGCGCGCGTGGAACGAGGCCTACCAACTGCGGGCGTTCCTCGAGCACAACGGCGCGTTCCGGATCGAGTTCTTCTCCGATTACCTGAGGCGGTTCGAGCCGGAGGCGCTGAAACGTGCCCTGCCGGGGGCGATCGGGTCTCCGACCGGGACGATCTGGCTGCAGCGGGTCGGCTGACTGGAGCCTCGATGACTTTCGCCTTCCGCGCCGGTCGTAGGTTGCGGAACTCACGAACAGGAGGAACTGATGGGTCTCTTCACCTTTGACATCTCGATGTCGCTCGACGGTTTCGTCGCGGGCCCCGATCCGACAATGGAGGAGCCGCTCGGCCGGGGCGGCGAGCAACTGCACGAGTGGGTCCTTGGGACCGAGGCGTGGCGTTCGAGCCACGGCAGAGAGGGTGGCGAGCCAAACGCCGACTCCGAGATCATTGAACGGTCACTGCGCGCGAACGGCGCCACGGTGATGGGCCGCCGGATGTTCAGCGGCGGAGAGGGCTCCTGGGAGACCGACCCGAAAGCCGACGCCTGGTGGGGAGACACTCCGCCGTTCCATCACCCGGTCTTCATCCTCACCCACCACGAGCGGGAGCCGGTCGCCAAGGAGGGCGGCACGACGTTCACGTTCGTCACCGACGGCATCGAGTCAGCGCTCGAGCAGGCGCGCGCTGCGGCCGGCGACAAGAACGTCGGGCTCGGCGGCGGAGCTAACGTGGCCCAGCAGTACCTGGGCGCAGGACTGCTCGACGAGCTGCGAATCCACGTCGCGCCGCTGTTTCTCGGCGGGGGAACGCGCCTGTTCGAGAACCACGTCGGCTCGGAGATCCCGGGACTGGAAAAGGTCGAGGTGGTCGATTCCCCGCAGGTGACCCACCTGACCTACCGGGTGGTGAAATGACATGGCCGACAGTGATCGCATCGATCTGGTCCGCCGCTGCTACGGCGCCTACGAGTCGGGTGACCCGGGCGTCCTCGAGCAGAGCCTGACCGACGACTTCACGTTCTTCAGCCCGCCGGACCCGGGCATCGACCGTGCAGAGTACTTCGCGCGCTGCTGGCCGAACGCGAAGATGATCGAGAGCTTCGACTTCAAACGGCTCGTGGAGTACGGGGACGAGGTGATCGTCACCTACGAGAGCACGAAGACCGACGGCAACCGGTTCCGCAACACCGAGGTGTTCACCTTCCGCGGGGACGTGATCTCCCGCGTCGAGGTCTACTTCGGGTGGGACCTGCCTACCTGAGCCGCGTTCGGGGCGCTCGCGTCCTCAGTCGTCCGGAACCAGCTCCCTCGTCGTCCCGAGCTCGACCTTGCGCCGCACGAGGGTCAGCGACAGGTCGGTGGTCGAGCGGCCCTGGTAGCCCTCCGAGGTGAACGAGCGTCCGCGGTCGAGATGAATGGTCACTCGCTTGTGCCGCAGCGCGCTCCTTCGCAGTGTGCCGCGGGCCAAGGCGCCGGCAGTCGCGACGTCCTGGAGGGCTGGGCCGGCGCAATGGGTGGAGAAGGGGTCGCGCAGGAACGACGTGATGTCGCCGAACTCCGCCAGCACACGCCCCCGCCGGGCGGCGAAGTAAGCGCTGCCGCCTCCGAGAGGAAACGCGTCGGCGCAGCCGTAGCCCTCGCGGCTGGAGACGGTGGCGGCGGCAGTGCCGGCGTCCCGATCCCAGATCGCGTAGCCGTAGACGTCTATCCCGCGCGGCGGAGGCCGCCGAGAAAGGCCGAGCGCCGCCCTCAGGGTGGCACGACTCGAGCGCCGCGGACCGCTCGCGACCAGTGCCGCGGTGCCGTTCACCGGACCTGGGGTGATCTTCACCGTCCCGGTGACCGAGCAGGAGTCGAGCGCGGTACAAAGCGCCAGCTCGCCGGTGCCGGCGAAAGAGGACAGGACGCTGCCGGAAGTCCGCTCGATCGAGTAGGTGGCGGTCAGCGTTCGCAAGCGCCGGATACGGAACCCCGGGAGGGTGAAGTCACCAACCTCGAGGTCATCGAGGTTGCGTTCGCTTCTTCCCCGCCGGAGGTGGAGCTTGACCGAGGACCGGACCACACCTGCCATGCCGGCCGCCGCGAAGTTCGAGACGGCGGAGAAGTCGAGGGTCGTTCCGCCCTTGACGAGCGCGTCTCGCGTTAGCTGCCGCACCGGGAGTGCGGGCGCGATGTCCGCGTCCGCCGGGCCGAAGCATCTCGTGCCCAGTAGGTCGCTTCCCGCACTGGTCGGAGTCGGGCCGGCCAGCAAGCGGGCACTCACCAAGTCCGGCACGCTGGCGTCGACGGGGAACTCACCGAAGTCGGCCCGGCGCCCGTCCAGGCACGTCGCCGGGGCGAGTCCTGGCCGGTTGCGCACGACCCGGGCCGAGGTGGTGGTGTCCTCGTCGAGGAACAGGACCGAGACGTACAGCTCTCGCTTGCCGCCCCGGCGTGACTCGGCGATATAGATCGACCCCCTGCGCCCGGGCGTCCAGGAAACCGCGCCGGACAGATCGCACGGCGCCGGACATCCCGTTGCGGGCCCGGCGTGAAACTCGACCCCGAGCTCACCTTCGACGGTGAACGGGATCGTGTCGAGCCGAACCACTTCGACGACGGCCGGATCGATCAGCGCCGGCGACAGTTCGAGTGCCGCCGCGGGCGTCGCCGGTGTCAGCACGGCGGCGAAGAGTACGCCGAGCAGCAGCCACTTGAATGAGCGCGCGCGCATCAGAAGCGCTCGATCCCCACTTCGCTCTTTGTAAGGCGCAGCGCCAGCGGCATGCCGCCGCTGCGCTCGCCCGCGTAACCGCCCGCCATGAACGCAGCGGCGGTGGGCTTCAGCAACACCGGAAGCGACGGTTGCCCGAGGTCGCTCAGCGCGATGCCTCCTCGGGCGAGCACCGGACCTGGGAGCACGTCCGACGCGGAAGGCCCCGGGCAGCGTGCCCGAAGCGAGTCTGACGCGGAGCTGAAATCGGAGGGGTTGAGGTAGACGCTCAGGCGTGGAGCCCTGCGTTGGCGCCTCACGAAGAATTCCGGGGGCAGGACGAACAACGCATCCGAACAGGCTGCACCGTCGCCGACCGTGACAACCTGCCGGACCTGGGAGGCCGGGCGCGACAACCGTGCATCCGCCTGGATAGGCAGGCCACCCCGTCTCAGTGCGCGCAGCAGGGCGTCCTTCCTTGCCGGGCCGCCCGACTGCCGGCGCCAGCCGTAGACATCGATCGATCCTCCCTGTGCGCTCACCTCGAGCGCGGACGAGCCGCGCGCACCGCATGCCCCGAGCGCGACGCACGCCGGCCGGGGGCGGCCGCGGAAGCTGGTCAACAGCGTGCCCGAGGCAGGAGATACCCGGTAGCGAAGGCGCAGCACCGCGTACCGCCGCTTAGGGCCCGAATCGAATCGCTCGGTGAAGGACGACCCGAAGATGGAATCGCTCGGCGCGCTCCGCCGCCGCACCGTCGCCTTCACGCTGGACACGACCTGGCCGCGAAACGGCCCGGCGACAAACGAGAAGCGGCCGGACAGGTCGACGACGCGCGCGCGTCGCGCCACCGATTTGAGCGGGAGCAAACGCAGTGGCAGCGCCCGAGTCAGGTCGAGCGGGCGAGGGCCGGCGCACCTGCCCGCGGACAAGCTCGCGCCGCCGACGCTGAAGACCAGCTGATCCTCATAGATGTCGGCTCCGCTCTCGATCTCCTGAGGGAGCACGTCAACACAGGAGCTTGCGGGTCCTGACGGCGCCTCGTGGCGCACCCTCACCACGACAGGCTCGAGCGATCCGAAGCCCGATCCAGACCCGTCGGAGTAGAGCTCTATCCCAAACGGCGAAGGGCGATAAGTGGCGCTCCCGGTGATTCCGCAGGCCCCCGCGGCAGCACAGTCACGATCCGGTGCACCGTCCCAGACAGCGGAGACCATCCCGCGGAAGCGCACCTCGATCGTCGTGTCCTTGGCGTCGGCCGTAGGCGTCGCGAAGCACGGTGCAGCAAGCACCGCTATCACCCCTGCCAGAGCCCACCGCCTCACCCTGGGCAAATTAAACGCGGCGTCTATGGGCCGCGTCAACCCTCGGGTCAGTGTCGAAGTTGCTCTTGCGGCGCCTACGCCTGCCGCTCGGCCGCACGCGCGAGCCGTTGCGCGGCGTCTTCCATGAACTTCTGCAGTGCCCGCCTGTACACCATCCCTGTGAGCGGGATCTTCGGCTGGAACTGAGAGCGCCAGGTGATGTCGGTTCCCTCTCCCGGCGCGTCCGCGAGCGTGATCGCCGCCTCGTAGTTGCGCAGCGGCAGGCCGGAAAGCAGCCGGTAGCCAAGGCGTGACGGCGGCTCGAAGGCGGTCACTTCCTCTCGCGAGGTCACAACTGGCCGCCGCTCGCTCTTCAGGACCTTGATCGCTCCGAGGCCGCCCGGCGGCGGGTCCCCCTCGCGCTCGATCTCGGCCGATTGCCAGGCGCCCCAATCCGACCAGCGATTGGCGTCGGCGACGACGCGCCAAACGGCGTCGCGGGTAGCCGCGGACCGCACCGTTGCCTCGACGACCTGCATCGCAGCTCAGAGGCTACCGGCGGGCGCTACCTTGGGGCGAATGCGGATCGTGACCTGGAACGTCAACTCCCTCAAGCAGCGCTTGCCGCGGCTGCTGCCCTGGCTGGACGAGCGGCGTCCGGACGTCGTCTGCCTGCAGGAGACCAAGCTCGCCGACGATGCGTTCGCCGAGCTGCTGGGCGATGAGCTGGCCAGCCGCGGCTACGAGGCAGCAGCGCACGGCGAGGCGACGTGGAACGGCGTGGCGATCCTCTCGCGAGTGGGTCTCGAGGACGTCGTGCGCGGTATCGAAGGCGGGCCGGGATTCCCCCATCCCGAAGCGCGCGCGGTCTCCGCTACGTGCGACGGGATCCGCGTGGTCTCGGTGTACGTGCCGAATGGGCGCGAGCCCGGATCCGAGCACTACGAGTACAAGCTCGCTTGGCTCGCCGCGCTGCGGGACATGGTGTCGGCGGGCCCCGAGGCGACGATCGTCTTGGGCGACATGAACATCGCGCCGACCGACGACGACGTATTCGATCCCGACGCCTACATCGGCCAGACGCACGTGACGCCGCCGGAGCGGGCGGCGCTATCGGAGCTACAGGCGGTGGGCCTGCACGACGTGGTGCGCGACCGCTGGCCGAACGAGCGCGTGTTCACCTACTGGGACTACCGGGCGGGAATGTTCCACCAGGACCTCGGGATGCGGATCGACCTGGTGCTCGCGAGCTCGCCCGTGGCCGACCGCGTGCAGGCGGCCTGGGTGGACCGGCAGGCGCGCAAGGGCAGTGGCCCAAGCGACCACGCGCCGGTGATCGTCGACCTCGACGAGGCACCGGACGGAGATATCGGCCCGGTCGTGCCGCCGCCCTCGAATCCGGTGGTCAAGCGCGGCGCGAAGAAGCTGCCGCAGGCGCCGTAGGACGGGCCGAAACGCTAGAGATCCGCGGAAGCCTTGCGGACCGCGTCTCCCGTACGCACCGTGCCCGGCGAGATGACCTTCGCGTAGATGCCACGCAGGTTGAGCTCACGACCGTCGCTGGAGTTGACGAACTTCATTGCGTCGGTTCCGAACCGCCGGGAGAACTTCCCACACCCGCGATGTGGCTCGGCCGTGATCTCGAGCAGCGCCGATCCCGCCTCGACGCGCGTGCCGGGCGGTAGGTTCGACTCACTCAAGTCGAGGTCTACGAACAGCTGATCGCCGGCGAGCTGCCAGCGATCTCGCTCACCGGCCATGAGCGCCGCGGCGCGCGCGTTCATCAGCGTGATCTGCATCTCGGGATGCGCCGAGCCGTCCGCGGTGGCCTTGCTGCCCCGCGTCCGCCAGCCGTCGCCGACCAGTCCCTCGAAGGTGTCGAGGTCGGCTTCGGCGAGGACCTCTCGCTCCTCCGTGGCGGGACGCCGAACGATCAATTCGATCCTGCCGGCGTCCTTCGGGGAGCCGCGGACCTCGTCGAGGCCGGACTCGAGGGCTGCGAGTTCAAGATGCTGCATCGTCGGGTAGTTCAGCACACGCGGCGGCCCTGCCCGCGGCCTCGGCCTCACTACGGCGGGCTCGCTGGTCGCCAGGCCAGACGGCTACTCGATTGCGCTCTGGAACGCGCTAGCCGGCGAGCCGGAACGTGGTCTGGGCGTGCGGCTCCTTGGCGAAGGCCAACACCTTGGCCGGTTCGATCCGGAATACGGCGGCCGCGCCTTCGCTCGTGACGAACACCCCGTCGCCGACATCGAAATGCCATTCGCTGCCGTACTTGGCCTCGTAGGCGTCGGCGAGTCGCTGTAACGCTTCCTGGTCCGTGACTCGGACAGCTGCTCCCTCGACGACGACATCGACACCCCGGGCCCAGTTGTTGTTTCCGGTCGTCAGCGCCACCTGGTTGTTGTGTTCGAGGTTGCGGGCCTTTTGCTCGCGAGGCCCGGTGCAGAAATGGACGGCTGCATCCTCCATGACCCCGATCAGCGGGGTAACGTGCGGCCGTCCGTCGGTTCGGACCGTGGTGAGCCAGTACAACTCGGCGTTCTCGAGCACATCAACGGCCTCAGACCACGGAGTCGGGTCGGCCCCGGGATCGCTGAACCGCCTGTCGATCTCAGCGGTCGGATTGGATTTCATCGTGACGGACCTCCTGGGTTCGGCTGCTGCCTCTAAGGACCGCGAAACCCGCGAGAAGTCATCGCTCTGCGCTCCCAAAGAACTCCAAGGCTCAAGAGTCGGCGTGAGCGTCTTGCTCCGACAACCCCACGGCTTCGAGGGCTTCCGCTCTCTCCTGATAGAGCCGCCATTCGACAACGAGGCCGTCGTGCAACGTCACAACCATGACGCTATGCGCTTGGACCTTGACTCCGTCCCGGCCGTAGAAGTCCGTCCGATTCGGCACGACAACGTGGTCGCCCCGCTCGAGGAACTCGTCCGGAAAGATCGTAACCCGATCGAACACTTCAAGGAAGGCGTCCCAAAAGCCTCGGACTTCCGCGCGCCCGCGGTAGACGCCCGCCTCGACCCCTCGGGACCGCGACCAATCAACCTCGACACTGGAGTCGTTATACCGACCCGCCGCGTCGAGGTCGCGCTGGTTGAAGGCGTCGATCACCCTGCGCACGATCTCGACGTTCTCCTGCGACATCGCCCGCGCAGTATCCCGCAGGCAGAATGGCGCGGCATCTTTGCGCAGGCAGCCCGAGGCCGCGGGAAACGCGGGTCTTTTTGTCTCGCCTACCGTAGGCACTCCTGCCTGCCGGCCAACATGCCGGTAGCCGCCGGTGGGATCGGTTCGCCGGGACCGACCACGGGCCGGACACGGTTAGCCGAACGCAGAGCCGCGAGCGCGCGCAGACCAAGGCCGCTGGCCGGGCCAGACGCATAGACCTTTACCTGCACACGGCTGGCGAACAAAACGGGGGCGTTGTCGATCTCGCCCACAGGCGCGCCACGGATTCGACGCCGTCGCCAGATCGAGTCCCTGGCGACCACGTCCAAGTGTGGGCAAAGGGGAGTCACCTGAACGTCGATCGGCGGGGAGCAGCTCCGCTCGGTGTCTTCCGGAGGCCACGGGGTGCAGTCTCCATAGATGAAGGAGATCGGGCTCCCGGGCGGGGAGGAGTCCATGGCCTCAGTGAACTCCCAGCGCTCGAAGCGCGCCCCAAGCCAGTACAGCGGATACTCCGAGAACTGCCTGATGCTGCGCGGCGGCAGGTCGCCGCGACCCCCCGCGGGGTGGGTCGAGTCACCCGACGAACCACAGCCAGCCAGCACACTGACTAGCCCCAGCACCGGGATCGCAATCAGGACCAATATGACGTTACGAGGTCGGGCGATCTTGAGCCCATCCTCGGACACTCAACGACATGAGGCTTCCTCTCTCGGTCGTCCTCCGCGTCGTGTCGCGACCATGATCGCGCGCGATGCCTGTCAGAAAAGTGCGACGGCGAGATGCCGAGGCCGCTTGATGTGAGGATTCGTCAACCAGTGTGCCGACCAGGGATTAAAACGGGGCGATCGCGCCGCGCTGGCGTCAGGCTGCCCAACATGACAACGTCGAAGGGGGCATCGATGGCACGCTTGACACCGGTGGGCGCCATTGTCCGCGGCCTGGTCGCCGGCGCGATCGGGACGGCAGCGATGGATGCGTTCCGGTTCGCGCGGTACAGGCGCGGCGGCGGGGAGACGCGCTTCAGTGACTGGGAGCTCTCCAAGGGGCTCACCACCTGGGAGGAGGCGCCGGCGCCCGCCCACGTCGGGAAGCGCCTGTTCGAGGGCCTGTTCAATATCGAGCTCCCGGCGACGCGCGCGCCCTTGATCAACAACGTGATGCACTGGGGGTACGGGATCGCCAACGCCGCTCAATACGGCGTCGTCGTGGGATCGCTGCCCGAACCGCGAATCCGCTACGGGCCGCCGTTCGGCGCGACGGTTTGGGCGAGCGGCTACGTGATCCTGCCCCTCGCGAAGCTCTACAAGCCGATCTGGAAGTACGACGTCAAGACGCTGGCCAACGACCTGAGCGCCCACCTCGTCTACGGGCTCGCCACGGCGACGGCGTTCCGGGTGCTCTCCAGATAGGGGTCGCCAAGACGAAACCTCAGGGAGCTGGAGCAGCCGCTCGTGTAGGCGCCGGCTCAGGTGGACGGCACGACGATGTGCTTGACCTCCGCCATGTAGCGGTTGGCGGCCGCGGACGCCTCGTCGGGCTCAGAGCCGGCCTGCCGCGCGTCCATGTAGGCCGCGTACCAGTCCCACCAGTCGTGCGGTGGGGCAACCGCCTCGAACGAGCCGTGGCGCTCCGACGTCTCGTGCAGAAGCTGTGCGAGTGCGGCGACGTCCATCACCACATCCTTCCCGGGAGTAGGTCCGTGATCTCCTGGAGCAACCAGCGGTGTCTCCCAACAGCGGCTCTATCAGTTGATTCGCGATCCTGAGTCGACCGGGGACCGCACGTTCCAGATTAGCTTCCGCACACCCGGAGTCGAGGCCTATGCATTCACGTTCGGCTAAGCCCGCTCTGCGACTCGCCTAGGCTTCGGTCATGCCAGTGTTGCCAGGTTCCGGAAGTCCGGTGCTGTCCGCGTCACAGATGGCGCGGCTCGCCGAGCTGGGCGAGGAACACACCGCGGAGGTCGGCGACGTGCTGTACCGCGTTGGAGACCGGACGTACCCGTTCATCGTGATCGTCGAGGGCGAAGTGGCGATCCGTGACGCCGGGGGCCACGAGATCGTCCGCCACAGGACATCGAAGTTCCTCGGCGAGCTGAGCCTTCTCTCCGGGCAAACGGCGTTCCTGACGGCGGTCGTCACGCAGCCGCTGCGCTACATCGCCGTCGAGCGCGATGTGCTGCGATCGCTGCTGTTCGACGATGGGCCGCTCAGCGACCTCGTGCTCTCGGCCTTCATCGCGCGCCGCGAGGCGCTGCAGCAGACCCAGGGCGTCGGCCTCGAGATCATCGGCCCGCACACCTCTGAAGCGACCAGACGGATGCTGGATTTCGCCCGCACCAATCGCCTGCCGTTCACCTGGCACGACTCGGACCGGGCGGGCGAAGCCGCCGCCGCAGAGCTGGTGGCGAAGCTCGACGCTGCGCGCCTGCCCGTTGTGCGTCTGCCGGGCGGAACAGAGCTCCACGGCCCGTCGATCGGCGAGGTCTCCCGAGCGCTGGGCATCGGGCGTCAGCTGGAGCCGCGGGAGGAGGTCGACCTGCTCGTGGTCGGCGCCGGGCCGGCTGGGCTCGGCGCCGCCGTCTACGGCGCTTCGGAGGGCCTCGACACGCTGGTCATCGACAGCACGGCGCTCGGCGGGCAGGCGGGTTCGTCCCGGAGGATCGAGAACTACCTCGGGTTCCCCGCGGGAATCACCGGAACCGAGCTGACGAGCCGCGCGGTCACCCAGGCGCGGAAGTTCGACGCGCGGATGGCGACGCCTTATCGGGCGCTGTCGCTCGAAGCGGGGAGCGACCGCCACGTCGTGCGCCTGGAGGAGGGGCACGAGATCGCAGCGCGGGCGGTCCTGCTTGCGACAGGCGCGCAATACCGGCGCCTTCCGGTCGACGATCTCGCCGACTACGAGGGAATCAGCGTGTTCTACGCGGCCGGCCCACCGGAGGCGCAGCTGTGCGGGGCCTCGCGTGTCGGCGTGGTCGGGGGCGGCAACTCCGCCGGCCAGGCTGCTGTGTGGCTGGCTCGCGGTGGCGCGCTCGTGACGCTGCTCCATCGCCGCGCCGACCTGCACGAGACCATGTCCGACTATCTCGTCCGTGAGCTCGAGCGCTACGGCGTGGCGGTTCGCGACGGGTGCGAGATAGCCGCATTGCACGGCGCCGACGGGGAGCTCGAGGCGGTCACGCTCAAGAGCGGCGAGCGGTTGCCCTTCTCTTTCTTGTTCCTCTTCCTCGGCGCGCAGCCGTGCACGGACTGGCTCGATGACGCAGTCGCACGCGACGACAAGGGCTTCATCCTCACCGGCGCCGCAGCGAACGCCGAACACTTGCTCGAGACCAGCGTTCCCGGCGTCTACGCCGCGGGGGACGTCCGCTCGGGCTCGACCAAGCGGTGTGCCACCGCCGTCGGTGAGGGTGCGATGGCCGTCCAGTTCGTCCACGCTCATCTGGCGGCTCCCACGTCTCTCAGCCGGCGCCGGACCCCCTGGAGGTCTCGCGCCGACCAGCCTGAAAGGAGCACGACTTAACGGCACGCTTCGGACGAGAAGTAGCACGCCACAACAACGACTCACGTACGCGAAAGGAACATCATGAAGATCGTGGTCATCGGCGGAAGCGGCCTCGTCGGATCGAAACTCGTGACCAAGCTCGATGAGCATGGCCACGAGGCAATCGCGGCATCACCGGACTCAGGAGTCAACACGCTCACCGGCGAGGGACTGGCCGAAGCCCTCGAGGGCGCCTCGGTCGTCGTCGACGTGTCGAACTCTCCATCGTTCGACGACGCGGCGGTGCTCGAGTTCTTCGAAACGTCAACCCGCAATCTCCTTGCCGCAGAAGCGGCCGCAGGCGTCGGGCATCACGTTGCGTTGTCGGTGGTGGGAACGCAGCGCCTGTCCGAAAGCGGTTACTTCCGCGCCAAGATCGCCCAGGAAAGGCTGATCGAGGATTCCTCGACCCCCTACTCGATCGTCCACGCGACGCAGTTCTTCGAGTTCATCAAGAGCATCGCTGCGGCTGCCACCGAGGGCAACACCGTTCGCCTGGCACATGTGCTCATTCAGCCCATCGCGGCTGACGACGTCGCCAGTGCGGTGGGCCAGGTCTCCGTGGGCTCGCCAGTGAACGGCATCGTTGAGGTAGCCGGACCCGACCAATTCCGTCTCGACGAACTCATCCGGCGAGGCCTGAGCGCACAGCACGATCCGCGTGAGGTGATCGCTGACCCCCAGGCGCGCTACTTCGACGCGGAACTGAGCGAGCGCACCCTCCTCCCCGGCGACGACGCGCGCATCGCCGAGACCCATTTCGAAGACTGGCTGAGCCAGCCCGCAACGGCGAAGTAGTCAGGGCGACAACCAACATCGCGCCGCTACGGGTCCGTATCCGAGGTGCCCAGTGATGACAAGGCACATCGTTTTGTAATCATTGCCTGGCGGCACCGACGCTAGGCCCGACCGACCCTAGGAGGTCTCCATGCCCGTCGCTGAAGTTGCCCAGAGCATGCTCGCCACGTACCCCCGCGAGTTCAACATCGATCGCCAGCTTTTGGTCCGCTGCATCGAGGCCTGTTACGTCTGTACAGAGGCGTGCACGCAGTGTGCCGACGACTGCCTCAGCGAACAGAACGTGCAGGAGCTCGTCAAGTGCATCCGACTCAATCTCGACTGCGCTGACGTGTGTGCGACGACGGCACGAGTGGTCAGCCGCCAGACCGAATACGACGCGAACGTCACTTGCGCCGTCCTGGAGGCGTGCATCACCACCTGCCGCAGCTGCGGCGATGAGTGTCAGCACCACGCCGAGCACGGAATGGAGCACTGCAGGGTTTGCGCCGATGAGTGCCGGCGGTGCGAGAAGGCTTGCTCGGACCTGCTCGACGGGATCCGTTAGGCGGGCGATGTCGCAGGAGAACGTGGAATTGATCTACCGAGCCTTTGACGCCTTGAGCCGGCACGAGCTCGACGCCTTTCTGGCGCTGATGGACGATGACATTGAGGTCGTCCCGCGCATGAGTGCCATCGAGGGCGAGAGCGGCTATCGCGGGCACGACGGAGTGCGCCGCTGGTGGAGCAGCCTGCTCGATGTCTTCCCGGACTACAGCGCGGAGCTCGTCGAGGTGCGTGATCCTGGTGACCTGACGTTCGCAACCTTCCACGCTCGCGGGCACGGCGCGGGTAGCGCCGCTCCGACGGACGACGCGGCCTGGATCACGATCCGGTGGCGGCGCGGGAAGGCCGTATGGTGGCGCACCTTCGACGCGCGGGCCGAGGCCCTCGAAGCCGTGGGGCTGTCGGAGGAGGACGCTCACGCCGACTCCTGAGGCTGCGGGATACTGGGAGCCCCATGACCAGCGATGAGGATTTTGAGCTCGTCCGCGAGGCGTGGGCGGCGGCAAAGGGCGATATTCGGAACGCGCTTCCTTTCTACTGCGCGGACATTGAAATCGTGCCGTTCGGCGCGACCCTCGAGGGACGTGTCTATAGAGGGCATAACGAGGTGGTCCGATGGTGGGACAAGCAGATAGTCCCCAACTGGGAGACCTTCGACGTGATCGCGGAGGACATTCAGCGGGTAGGAAACCGACTGCTGGTCTTCGGTCGTTGGCGGGCGTGCGGACGTACCAGCGGTGTGAAGCTGGAAATGCCCGCCACATGGGTTGTTGACGTCCGCGAAGGAAAGATCGCGCGCTGGCAGACCTTTACGGACCGAGGCGAAGCCTTCGCAGCCGTAGGGCTGCGCTCGGAGGGTGTCTAGGCCACTACCGGGCCACGTGACTCCAGCGGTTGTGGTTGACGATCTCGACGTTGTGCCCGTCGGGGTCTAGTACGAAGGCGCCGTAGTAGCCCGGGTGGTAGACGGCGCGTTCGCCGGGAGCCCCGTGGTCCTCGTAGCCCGCGGCGAGCGCGGCGGCGTGGAACGCGCGCACGGTCGCGTCGCGCTGCGCCGGGAAGGCGACGTGGACGTGCTCCGTGAGCGGCCGATCGTCGCGGATGAGCGAGAAGCTGTGGCCGGCGCCCTTGAGCTGTACGCGGTCTGGCTCGTCCACGCCCAGCTGCAGCCCGGCGTACGGGGCGATCGTCGTGTAGAACCGCTTGGACGCGGCGGGGTCACGGACGCGGATCCAGAGGTGGTCGACCTGGCCGTCGGGGACCGGGTCGTCGCGTTCGGTGTGCACCGCTTCCGCGCTGTTGCCGTCCGGGTCGAGCAGGAACCCGCCGTAGTAGTCGGGCCCGTAGACCGTGCGCCGATCCGGCGCGCCGTCGTCGCGGTATCCCGCGTCGATCCCGGCCTGCCAGAAGGCGTCCACGGCCTCGCGGGACGGCGCGCGGAAGCCGACGTGCAGCCCGCTGGTCACGGGGTGCTCGCGGTCCGTCAGGCCGATGTCCCAGTCTTGCCACTCGACGAGCTCGGCGTCCGCGTGGCTGGGCTCGATGCCGAGAACGGAGAGCACGGTGCGGTAGAAGCGCTCGGACGCGGAAAGGTCCGAGACGGCGATGGCGACGTGGTCGAACATCTCGCCGAGGCTACCTTCGCGCGCATGCTCGATCACGGAGCGAGTCATACATCGGGCGACACCGGGCAGGGCGCCGCGGAGGAGCCGAGCCGTTGGGCGACTACTGATCAGCGGCATCCGCGGCGGCGATACGAGCCCTTCTCGCGGCGGTGACCTCCTCCATGACGATCTGAATCCCTGCCGCGATCGGGACTCCGATGATCGCCCCGATGAACCCGAAGAGCGCCCCGAACACCAGGACGCTCGAGAGCACCATGAAGCCGGAGACCTGGGCCGCCTTTCCGATGATCGTCGGCTGCAGAACGTAGTTCTCGATCTGCTGGTAGACCACGATCACGATCGCGAAGGCAATCAGGGCTCCAAGACTGACCGACAGCGCGACGATCCCGATGATGATGCCGGCGATCATGGCGCCGATGTTCGGTATGAGGTCGAGGATTGCCGCGATCAGCGCCACGGCGAGAGGGTGCGGAAGGCCGAGGATCTCCGCGGTGACGCCGTAGACGGTGCCGCAGATCACGGAAATGGCCAGGTTTCCGAGCATGTAGCGCGAGGTCGTGTGGATGATTCGGTCCGTGACCCGCAGGTAGCTCTCCCGCTTGTCGCGATACAGCAGGCTGCCGATTCCCGCGCGCCATCTCGGTTCGTCGACCAGCCCGAAGAGCGTTAGGAAGATGACCGAGAAGAAGAGCGTGACCGCCCCGAAGGCGGAGACTCCAACATCTACGACGCCACCCGAAGCTTTACCCACTCCCGCGGTGATGTCGCCTGCATGCTCCCTCAACGTGTCGAGCGAGCCGCTCCCGCCGTTGACGAAGTTGCCCAGATCGCTGCGCCTGACCTTGTCGACGATCCCGGGCAGGTCGTCGCTGAATCCACGCACTGCATCGCTCATCGCCTGCACGAGCACCAGCAGGACGGCGCCGATGACGATCACGGTCCCGAGCACGAGCACCGCGGAGCAGCGTCCGCGGCTCCAGCCCAGTCGCCGCTCCATCGCAGTCACGACCGGCGAAAAAACGGCGACGTTGAAGACGGAGACGAAGATGAGGAGCAGGATGCTCCCGATCGACGCCAGCGCCCACGCGATGGCGACGGCGCCGGCGACCAGCAGCAGCGTCCGGATCGAGATCGAGACGTCGATCTCGCGGCGGCCGGTGTCCGTGGCCGCCGAGGAGGGCTCGGTCGTAGTCATCGCGTTCCACCCTCCCCGGCGTCACGTCTCCTTACAACTTCTCGTGTACCTCGCGGACCTGGAACGCGCGGACTATGTCCGTGATGCCTTCCATCAGCGCCCAGATTCCGGCGAAGACGAGCAGCACGTACGCCTTCTCGATGAAGAACTGGCCGGCGGTCCAAAAGGCCAGGACCGTCATCAGGATTCCGGAGATGAGGGTCAGCCACCAGAGCGGGTTGACCGCCCGCTCCAGGAACGCCCGGACCATCCACCAAAGGCCGACGAGCAGGAACAGGAAGCCGAGGGTGTCGGCCATTCCCGCGAATGTCTCCTCAGGGCTGATGAAGCAGATCACCGCGGAAACGGAGAAGAACACTCCGAACAGCGCGGAGACCCAACGCGTGGCGCCGTCGGACATGCCCGCGAGCACGAAGCTCTGAGTCCCGGCGAACGCGAACATGAAACCGACCAGCGCGCCGACCGTTGCGATCGAGGCCTGGTCGAACTGAAGGATGACAACCGAGATCACGATCCATGCGATCCCGGTTACCAGGCTGAGCCACCAGTAGTCGGTGGCCTGCCGTGCTGTGGCACGGAGCCCCGATGCGATGGACGGCGTTCCGTGATGCGTACTTGCGGCGGGAGTACTCATGCTTACCTCCGGTGGTGTGGGTCGGAGTCCGTGCGCTCCGAATCGCCACGATCTTCCGGGCCGGTTGGGTGAGCCGTCATCGTCCGCTTTGAGTGATCGTTGGCCGTCGTAGCGGCCCGGCGGAACGCTTCCGCAATCACGCAAAACGCGTGACGACAGCTCACGCAGTCTGCCGCCATGCTGGCCTCGCTCGCGACCGGTGAGCACCAAACAAGCCATAGGAGGATGCTGCATGGACGCGCAGTTACGCAACGTGTCCGCCAGTTGTAGAGCGGATGGCCCCGACTTGCGCCCGCTCGTCGTTCGCACGAGTGGGAGCGCGACGCAAGGCATCTACGGGCTGATCCTCGCAACCACCGTGATCGCGGTCTCGCGGGAAACCGCCTCCTCCCCCAGCGCTGGCGAGACCGCCGTCGCCGTCATGGTGGTGGCACTCGCGTTCTGGCTCGCTCACATCTACGCGAGCCTCCTCGGCGTCGCCGTGTCGGAGGAGCGCAGGCTGACCCGAGGCGAGGCCGCTCAGGCGCTCCGCCGGAACTGGTCCCTAGTCGAAGTCGCCGTACCGCTGGTGCTCATGCTCGCGCTGGGAGCGATCGGCGTCATTTCTGATCGGTCCGCGCTGGTGGCGGCAACCATCATCGCGCTGGTGGAGCTGACCGCAGCGGGCGGCTACGCGGCCATCCGCCATGGGGCCACCCCGCTCGGAGCCATCTTCTCGGCCGCGATCGCCCTCGGCCTGGGAGCCGCGATCGTGCTCCTCAAGGCGCTCGTCCACTGACCGAACGAACTCGCCGTTGGGGGCCCTGGGCGATCAGCGCTGGTGCGCGCCCGGAGCGAGGAGCCCGAGCTCCCGAGCGCGGGTGACCGCCTCGCTCCGGCTGTGGGCATCGAGCTTGGCGTAGATGTGGCGCAGGTGGGTCCTCACGGTGTTGGCGGAGACGAACAGCTCGGCGGCGATCTCGTGCGACTTGAGATTGCTGGGGAGAAACCTCACCACGCGCAGCTCAGCCTCGCTGAGCTCCTCCCTCAGGGGTGCCGGCTCGCGGCTCGGTTCTGGCGCAGATCCGGCGAGCACGTCGAGGATCGTCGAGAGCAGCGAGGCGTGGCTGGTGCGATGCTTCGGATGGCGCTCGAGCAGCCCTCGGACCGGCACCAGCGCAAATGGCAGCATGACCCCATCCGGCTCGGCGAGCTCCAGTGCGCGCTCGATCGATGCCTCGGCGTCGCCGGGATCGCCCAGCTGGTCACGTGCCGCGGCGTTGAGCAGCAGCGCGTGAACGGTCGCCCAGCGCGGCTGAAGGACCTGGGGCGCACCGTCGACCCCCGGCTCCAGCGAGCCCACGGTCACCGGCGCCAAGATCTCCACGACCTCCTGCGGACGGCGTTCCGCCAGGTCGAGAGTCGCGACGGCGATGCGCATCCCCGCGCCGACGCGCTCCTCCGCGTCGAGGGCGGCGAGCGCGGCGCCCGCCGCCGCCGTCTCGCCCGCGAGAACCTGCGTAACCACGATCCAGGAGCGTACGTCGGCGGAGAGTGGGTGCTCCCTTGGTAACACGGCTTGCATGCTCTGCGCCGCCCGGAACTCCTTCAGCGCCTCCCCGTGCCGGCCCTGTCCAAGCCGCAGGAACCCGCGGGCGTGGTGCAGGATGGGCTCCGGCTCGAGCTCGGCGTCCGGCGGTTGCGCCCGCTCGGCCTGGTCGAGCCATCCTTGGGCCTCGTCGAAGCGGCCGAGCCAGGTCAGCGTGAGTGCGCCGCCCGCCACGGCCGGCGCGAGGATGCGATGGGTCTCCCATCCGTGCGCCTTGGCGATCGTCAATGCCTCCTCGCTCAGCCGTAGCGCAGCGGGCATGGGCGACCCACTCAACAGGGCGGCCAGCGCAAGATGACCGAGGCAGCCGATCTCCAGATACGGCCGTCCGATGCGGCGGGCAACCGCGAGCCCCTCCTCGAGGTTACGGCGAGAATCGTCCAAGTGCAGCGACCAGAGCTCGGCGATGCCGAGGTTCATCAGCGCCGAGGCCCGATGATCGTCGCTGACCGAAACCCCATGGGCCGACCGCTCTTCAACAGCGCGCATCGCCTGCTGCGCGGTCGCGAGGTCGCCGCGTTGACACGCCAGCCACAGACTGGCGCTCGCCAACCGCAAGTAGAAGATCTGCCTCCGCTCCTCGGGGACCGTCCCGGCCAGTCGCTCCGCGACGGCAATGTGACCCGCGCTCTCCGGAAGCAGGCCGTCGTAGAGGCGCGCCGTCGCGAAAGCCAGAGCCAGCTCCGCATCCGCCTCGGGCGCGCCCGTCGGGAACGCGGTAAGCAGTCCGCGGAGCGTCGCTTTGTGCCCGTCGAACACGAGGCCGACGTAGTTGTCGGCAAGTAGGCGGGCGGCGTGAGCCCAGTCGCCCGCCGCCTGAGCGTGCCGCACCGCATCGACCACGTACCCGTGCTCCTCGAACCACTGTGCCGCTGCCCGGTGCAACGCGCCGACCATCGCCGGGTCCGCCCTTCGAAGCTCCGCATGAAGCAGATCGGTGAGCAGATGGTGGTAGCGAAACCAGGACCGCCCTACGTCCAGAGCGGTGACGAACGCGTTCGCATCCTCGAGGCTTTGCAGCATCTGCTCTGAGCCGGAGCCGCCGGTGAGGGCGTCGGCCAGTGGGCCGCTGACCCGCTCGAGGACGGACGTGCGCAGCAGCAGATCGCGCACCTCCGAAGGCTGGCGCTCCAGCACCTCCGCCAGCAGATAGCCCGCCACGGTGCGCTCGCTCCCGGAGAACTCGGCCACGAAGCGCTCGGGGTCGGGATGGCTCGCGAGCGAGATCACCGCCAACCGCAGGCCCGCCGCCCACCCTTCGGTGCGCTCATGGAGCAGCGCAACGCCCTCGTCCGAAAGCCTGATGCCGGTCGCCTCCAGCAGCTGTCGGGTCTCCTCCAGCGAGAAGCGGAGATCGGGCTCGCGGATCTCGGTCAGTCCACCCGTCAGCCGCAGCCGGTGCAACCCGAGGCGCGGGTCCTCGCGCGTGACCAGCACGACCAGCAGCTGCTGAGGGCAGTCCGGTCAGGAAGTCCTCGAGCAACCGCAGCGCCTCGTCCGAGCGGAGCTCGTGCAGATCGTCGATCACCATGGCGACCGGCTGCTCGAGCAAATGCAGACCCGACAGCAGCCGGTCGACGACCGCACCGCCGTCGAAGGCCGGCGTGGCGCCGACCCGCTCCACCAACCCGTCCGCACCGACGGCACCGGCGAGCTCGTCGATGACGCGACAACCAGAAGTGCTGGGCATCGCGCTCGCCACGTACGACGGAAACCCATGCGGTCCGATCGGCCAATCCCTCGGACTCGACCCAGGACCGCAGCAGCACGGTCTTGCCGCTGCCTGCGGGTGCGCACGCGAGAATCACTTCGCCCGGCCGGGCGGCGGTGAGCCGGTCGAACAGCATCCGGCGCGGCACGAGGCGCTGAGCGGTCGGCAGGCGCTCCGGGTTGCGGCCTTGCGCTAGCACGGCTAAGAGCACGTTAACCGACCCGCCATCCGGCCGTAAAGCGTGACCGGTGCCGCTCGCAATCCGTCATCGAATCACTCAAAACGCGTGACGACAGGTCACGCAGCACGGCGCCATGCTGACCATCCGCTCACGACCCGTGAGCACCCAACAAGCACAGGAGGTTGGCATGGCTCTATCAGACCAGTTGACAAAGCTCTCCGACGAGCTGACGAAGGTCGCGGCCCGCGCCCAGGAAGCCGAGGCCCGCGCGAAAGCGGCCCGTGACGAGACGAAGGCCGACCTGGAGCAGGACATCGACTCTGCCCGCGCCTCCGCGCAGGCACAGGCAGACAAACTGCGCACGGCGGCTGAGGAGAACAAGGACAACATCTCCTCTTGGTGGACCGGCGTGCAGCGGTCCTGGGACGAGCGCGCGGCCCAAGTGCGGGAGCACGTTGAGAGCAAGAAGACCGAGCACGACGTGCGCACCGCTCAGAGAAAAGCGGACACCGCCGAAGGCAGACGCGACGTTCGCGATCGACTTCGCATACGCGGCCGTGGTCGAGGCCGAGTACGCGGTGCTCGACGCGGCGCTCTCGAGGATGGAGGCTGACGAGGCTGCTGCGCGCCAGGGCGCGACCGCCTGAGTGGAAGCCGATCGAGGACCCGAACTCGCGGCGAGCGGGCCGGCTCGGGACGTCGCCGGCTCGCTCGGCCGTGTTACTCGAACGCAGAGGAGAAACGTTGCATGTAGAGGGAAGACGACCTTCCGCCGACCGCGACCCTGAACGAGGTACGGAGATCGTTCAGGGTCTCGGCCGCGCGGAGCGCGACCGTATCGCGGCGCTGCGTTCGAGCGGGCAGTTCTTCTGGCTCGACATCTCGCTCAGCGAGACAAGGCTCGCCGACCTCGGTGAAGTGCTGGACCTTCCCGAGCGTGCGCTACAGGCCTTGAACGTCCGGCCGGCCCATCCCGGATCGCAGAAGCTCTACGCCGATGGGGACTGCGTCGTCTTCCGTTACGGCTGCTACATCGAGGCCGCCGACGTCGCAGGTGGGTCCGCCTACCGGACACGCTCGCTTGCGGTGCAAGTACTGGTCAGTAGCGACTACATGCTGACGGTGCACGCCGAGCGCGTCTCGCTGCCTCGGGCCCTCGACCCTCATCTGGCGGCGGGCCGCACAAGGCAGTACGTCGTCTACGCAGTTCTGGAGGCGATGGTCGACAGCGCGTTCGATGCCCTGGACGAGGTCGAGGCCGAGTTGGACGCACTCGCGATGATGTCCGCCGATCTGCGGGGCGGCCGGGTACGAATGGCCACGCTGCGAGCGATCACCGCGCGACTCACGAGAATGAGGCGCGGGTTCGGGCCAAATCGCGCCCACTCCCAGCGGATCGGCTTGGAGATCGAAGGGCTTCACGGTCTCGAGACAGACGATGAGCGCTACCTCGACCGCCTCGCCGAGCAGGTCGACCGCCTGGCGAACGCGATCGAGTCCGCCTCGGAAACGATGGCAACGCTCGTCGACCTGAGGCTCAACGAGACGTCCTATTGGCTCACCGTTGTGGCGACGATCTTCCTGCCGCTGACCTTCATCACCGGGTTCTTCGGCATGAATTTCGGCTGGATGACCGATCTGATCGACACCCAACTCGCGTTTCTGCTGCTGGGGGTCGGCGGGTGCGGGGCAGCAGTGCTGGTGGTCTGGCGCTTCTTGGTGCGCACACTTCCGGTCGAAGCCGACCGCGCAGGACAACGGCGCTGAGGACTTGAGCCAAGACCTGGAACACCTGGTGCGCGCCGCGATTGACGCCTGGAACTCGCGAGGGCCGGCGGCATTCGTTGAGTGGACGACCGAGGGTGTTGCGCTGGAAGACCCGCCAGAGCAGCCGGATCGCGGGCGATGGATCGGCCGCAAGGCGGTGCGTCAGCGGCTCGAAGAAGTATCGGCGTCGACGGGCGGGCACTGGGTGGGTATCAAGGAATTGCGGCCGGTTGGCGACCGCCTGCTCGTCCTGCTCCATTGGCGCAGGGGAGATTCGCCCCACTCACCGATGCTTGCTTCGATCTACCTGGTGATCCAGGCGAATGGTTCACAGATCAGCTCCGTCCGCGTCTTTCTCGATGAGCGGGCCGCGACCGAGGCGGCGCAGGAGGAATGAACTCATGACCAAGCTCGACTACGACGTCGCAATAGTCGGCTACGGGCCTGTCGGTCAGACGATGGCCGCGCTACTCGGCGGCGCCGGACACAGCGTAGGGGTCTTCGAGCGCTTCGGCAGCCTTTACGACCTGCCGCGCGCAGTCCACTTCGACCACGAGATCATGCGCGTCTGGCAGGCGCTCGGCATCGTCGAAGAGATTGCCGACGATCTGCTGCCGATCCGGGAATACCACTGGTTCGGCGCCGACGGCGAGCCGATCATGAGCATGCACGCCCAGACGCCGGCTACCTCCGGATGGGAACCGAACTATCTCTTCTTCCAGCCTTATCTGGAGAGAGCCTTGGACCGCGCCGCCCAGCGCAGCGCATCGGTCGAGCGTGGCTGGAGCGCAACCACGGTCGTCCAGCATGCCGACCACGCAGAGCTGCTGCTGCAGCGCGTCCGAGAAGACGGGCCCGGCCGCGTCGCTGCGACGGAGGAAACGCGAACCGTGCGCGCGCGCTACGTGATCGGCGCCGACGGCGCGAAGTCGACGGTCAGGGAGGCGCTTGGAATCGGATGGGAGGACCTCGGCTTCGCCGCAAACTGGCTCACGCTCGACCTGCGGCCGCATGACATGAGCGCTCTCGAGCACCTTCCGACTACGTGCCAGTGGTGCGATCCGCGCCGCCCGCACATGCACACCCGCAACGGGCGAAGCCATCGACGCTGGGAGTTCATGCTGCTTCCCGACGAGCGCCCGGAGGACTTCGCGGATCCGGCGCGAGTGTGGGAGCTCCTCTCGCCCTGGCTCGGTCCGGACGACGCGGAGCTGACTCGCTACGCCGTCTACGACTTTCGCGCCCAGGTTGCAGAGACGATGCGCCGCGATCGCGTCTTCCTGGCCGGCGACGCCGCTCATCTCATGCCTCCGTTCCTCGGGCAGGGCCTTTGCTCCGGCATCCGCGATGCCAGCAACCTGGCATGGAAGCTCGACCTCGTCCTGCGTGGCGATGCCGGCGAGGCCCTACTCGATTCCTACGCCGCCGAGCGCAAGCCGCAGTGCGAGTGGATCGTGCGCCTTTCAATGGAGATGGCACGCGTATCGTGCGAACTCGATCCGGCTGCCGCCGCCGAGCGGGACGCGACGCTGCGCGCCAGTGAAATGCCCCCGCCGATCGGGCTTCCGGGTCTGACGGACGGCCTCGTTCGAGAGCGCTCCCCGGTCCGCCCCGGCGCGCTCGCCGGGACGTTCGCCGTCCAGGGGACCGTCTCCGCGCCCGGGCGCGAGGGGCACTTCGACGACGTCGTCGGGCGCGGCTTCGTCCTACTCACCGCTGCAGGTGATCCTCGCGCCGCGCTATCCGGCGAGGAGATCGCTTTCCTGGAGGGCCTGGGCACGCACCTGGTATCGCTCGATCCCGAGCAGGAAGGCGGCGTTCGCGACGTGGTCGGCCAGCTTACGGCGTGGCTCGACGACCACGACGCCGCCGCCGTGATCGTGCGGCCCGACTTCTACGTGTTCGGCGCCGTGAGCAGCGGCGAGGGTCTCTCAGCCCTGGTAGGTGACCTGCGACGACAACTATCGATCTCACAGGAGGTAACGCATGCCTGACAACGGGCAGACCATCCGTCCGAAGTTCCATCACGTGAATCTCAAGACAACACGCCTCCAGGAGATGATCGACTGGTATGCGACGGTCGTAGGCGCGGACGTGCTCTTCCGGTACGACCTCGGCGCCTGGCTTTCGAACGATGAAGCCAACCACCGGATAGCGCTGCTCGCCTTCCCGAACTTCGTCGACGACCCCGACAAGGAGACGCACACGGGCATGCATCACACCGCGTTCGAGTACGGCTCGTTCGACGAGCTGAACGACAGCTACGTGCGCCTGCGCGACGCCGGGATGGTTCCCGACATCTGCCTCGACCATGGCATGACGTTCTCCTACTACTACTCCGATCCCGACGGCAACCACGTGGAGCTCCAGTGCGACGTGTTCGGCGACTGGGAGAAGTCGAGCGACTGGATGCGGAACTCGGTCCAGTTCCAAGAAGACCCGCTCGGCAAGTTCGTCGATCCCGAGCAGGTCGCTGCTGATCGCGCCCGCGGCTCGAGCTTCGAGGCCATACACGAAAAGGCAATGGACGGTGGCTATGCGCCCGAGACGCCACCGATCGAGCTGCCGCAGTCGAGTTGAGATGCCCGCCGCACCGCTTCACGCCAAGATCGCGGACCTGCCGCGCGAGTCGATCGCCGACGGCGTCCTCACCCGTACGGCGATCCGCACTGACGACGCGATCGTCACCTTCAACTGGATCCAGCCGGGACATCCGGAGGTCCCAGCCCACAGCCATCCGTACGACCAGCTGGCCCTGATTCTTGCCGGCACGCTCGAGCTGGAGCTCGACGGCGACAAGTACACGGTCGGCGCGGGTGAGCTCCTCTACATACCGGCGGGCGTTCCTCACGTCGGACGGGTCGTCGGCACCGAGGTGGTCTTGAACATCGACGTATTCGCGCCGATTCGTGAGGACTACCTCTACCTCGCCGCCCATCAGAACGGAAAGGACGGAGGTCCCAAATGAAGCTCTGCAGATTCCAGGCAGACGGCCGCACATATCACGGACTGGTCGAAGGCGAGCAGGTCGTCGACCGCCACCAAGACGATGAATACGCGCTCGGCGACGTCCGGTTGCTTTCGCCGGTCCAGCCCCGGAAGTACTTGGCGATCGGGCTCAACTACGCCGACCACATCGCCGAGAGCGGCATGCAGGCGCCTGAGTTCCCGATCTTCTTCAACAAGCAAGTCACCTGCGTGGTCGGGCCGGATGATGACGTTCACATGCCGCGGGTTTCGAGCCTGCTCGATTACGAAGGCGAGCTCGCGATCGTCATCGGCAAGCGCTGCCGGCACGTGCCCCCCGAGAAGGCGGAAGAGGTGATCGCCGGCTACACGATCGCCAACGACGTGTCCGTCCGCGATTGGCAGATTCGCTCGCCGACAATGACGATGGGCAAGTCGTTCGACACCCATGGGCCGCTCGGTCCCTGGATCGTGACGGCCGACGAGCTCGGCGATCCACACGACCTCGGCATCAGGACGTTCGTAAACGAGCAGCGGCGTCAGGACGGGAACACGCGCGAAATGGTGTTCGACTGCTTTCAGCAGCTCGCGCATCTCTCCGAGGCGTTCACGCTCGAGCCGGGCGACGTGATCGCGACTGGTACGCCGGCGGGCGTGGGCGCCTTCCGCCAGCCGTTCCCAGAGGGGCTCCTGAAGGTCGGCGACGTCGTTCGTATCGAGATCGACGGCATCGGAACGCTCGAGAACACCGTCGTGGAGGAGCCCGCCGGCTACGTCGCGCCCGCCGCCGAGGAGGCCGCCACATGGGTGAGCTGACGGCCGAGCTGCGAGAGTTCCTCGACGGACACCGGGTCGGGGTGCTGGCGACCGCCGCAGAGGATGGCCGGCCGCGCCAGTCCCTGGTCTACTACGCCCGCGACGGCGAGCACCTCTTGCTGTCGACCCTGGCGCAACGACTGAAGGCAAGGGATGTCGAGCGCTCAGGCTGGGCGTCGCTGTGCGTCATGGGGCACGAGCCGCCATACCCATCGGCAGTGTTCTCGGGTCCCGCCGCGATCCTCACGCAGAACATCGGCGCGGCGACGGCCGTGGTCGTGCAGAAGATCACGGGTTCGCCGGAGCTACCCGAGCCGCAAACCGACGAGGCGCTGGCAGCGGTTGGCCGCGTAGTCATGAAGATCACGATCGAGCAGATCTCGGCGGTGAACTACATGGAGGCATCGAAGCCCGCGCCCTGATCTCGGATTTCACGTCGAACCAATCCCGCGGCGGACGCCGAATCCATGCAAATCGCACGAGGAGCTGAAGCGGACGACGGGTAGGAACTACATCTAGACCGACTACGCGTCCCTCACCGGCCAAGCGCGAATTCCCCCGGAGTCCGACCGGTCGGCGACAGGGGCTCCTAGTTGAGCCAGGTGGTCGCGCCGTCCGGGTCCGGGAATTCGCCCTCAATGGGCGGCTGCGCTGTGGCGGCGGGCTCCATGTCTAGCGCAGCGAGCCGAAGGTCGCCCGGATCTCCTCGCACAAGACCTGCGGCTGCTCCCAGGCAGCGAAGTGGCCGCCTTCGTCCACCTCGTTGAAGTGGATGAGCTTGGGATACGCCTTCTCCGCCCAGCTCCGCGGAGCTGGGTAGAGCTCGTCCGGGAACACCGTCACTCCGACGGGGATCTCGACGCCCTTGACATCGAAGAAGCCGAGATGGCTCTCCCAGTAAAGGCGCGCCGAGGAGACCCCCGAGTTCGTCAGCCAGTAGTGGGTGACGTTGTCGAGCACATCGTCCCGCGAGAGGCCGCCGGGCTCGCCGACGAAGGCGCGCGCGATGAGCTCGTAGCTCGCGACGTCGTGGTCGATCATCCAGGCGGCCAGGCCGACCGGTGAGTCTGCGATGCCGTAGAGCGTCTGCGGGCGGTTCCCCATCTCGGCCGCGTAGCCGGTCCCGGTCGCGAAGAAGTTGACGAGTATCTCGTACGCCTTCTTCTCGTCGGCCGAGAGGCTCTCGGGCGTGGGATCGCCGAGCTGGACCGCCTTCGAGATGTCGGGCGAAAGGGTCGCCGGCATGTTCGTGTGGATGCCCAGCAATCCCTCGGGCTTCAGCAGAGCGAGCTGCTCCGTGACGGCATTGCCCCAGTCGCCGCCCTGCGCGACGTAGCGGTCGTATCCGAGCCGGTCCATCAGTACGGCCCAGGCCTTTGCGATGCGAATGGGGTCCCAGCCGGTCTCGGTCGGCTTCGCCGAGAACCCGTGACCCGGCAAGGACGGAATCACGAGATGGAAAGCGTCAGACGCGCTCGCGCCGTGCTCCGTGGGGTTGGTGAGCGGACCGATGATCTTGAGCTGCTCGATCGTCGAGCCCGGCCACCCGTGCGTGACGATCAGCGGCAACGCGTCCTCGTGCTCGGAGCGAGCGTGAATGAAGTGGATGGCGACCCCGTCGATCTCGGTGATGAAGTGCGGGAGAGCCGCAAAGCGCTCTTCGAACTTGCGCCAGTCGTAGTCCGTCCCCCAATGGCTGGCCAGTGCCCGGATCGTGTCGAGCTGGACGCCTTGGGAGGGATCCACCTCGCGGTCGGGCCACTTCGTCGCGTTGATGCGATTGCGCAGGTCCTCGATCTGCTCGTCCGGGATAGCGATCGTGAACTCGCGAACGTCCTCCGCGGTGACTGACTTGGTCGAGGCTGTGGCTTCCATTTCAGGCTCCCAACGGTTGCGTTCGATCAAGCCTTTAGCGCCTATGCGGCGGGGGCGAAGAAGTCGATGAGCAGTTGGTTGACGCGTTCAGCCTCGTCGTGATGCACCCAGTGCGACGCGTCGGCCAGGCGCTCCACGCGGTCGAGGTTGGGCACGTCGTCGCGGTCGGGCTCGGCGAGGTCGGAGCCGAGGTAGGAATCGCGCTCTCCCCAGATGACCAGTGTCGGCGCCGAAATCGGGCGCAACTTTGCTGCGGCCTCCTTCTGGGACTGTCTTACCGAGGCGCGGTAGTAGTTGATCATCCCGGCTGCTGCCCCTGGCTGCGACCACGCCTCGACGTAGCGTTCGATTTCCTGCGGCGTGTAAGGCGGGTTCGCGTCACGCAGGAAGTGTCGGAAGAAATGCCAGTCTCTGGCGTGCACCACGTCCTCGGGCAGTCCCGGTACCGCAAAGAAGAAGAAGTACCAGGACTTCCTCAGCTGGTTCGGGTTGTGGAGTCCCCCCTGGAGCCGCCGCGGATGGGCCGCATTGAGGATGGCGAGTCGGTCGACCACCTCGGGGTGGTTCATCGCGATGGTCCAGGCGATGGTTCCGCCCCAGTCGTGACCGACCATCAGCGCGGACTCGGCACCGAGTTCCCCGATGAGGCCGCGGATGTCGGCGGCGAGCAGGTCGACGGCGTAGGCCTCGAAGTCCTCTGGCTTCGATGACAGGTTGTAGCCCCGCGTGTCGGGCGCGACCACCCGAAAACCCGCCGCCACGAGCGGCTCGATCTGCAGCCGCCAACCGAACCAGAACTCAGGGAAGCCGTGCAGCAGAACGATCAGGGGGCCCTCACCGGCCTCGACGTAATGCAAGCTCTGATCGCCGACCTGGGCATAGCCGTCCCGAAGTTCGATCCCGACGTCAGGGAGCACGTTGGTGGTGGTCACGAGAACCTCCGTGGGTAGGGGACTTGGGCGCGAGACTACGCCTGCCGGTCTGGAGAAGCAAGGAGGAACGCACGATCGACTACCACCGTTGTGGCGGCGCTCGGGGAACCGGCCGGGCGCCCAGAGGGGCGGCACTCCGCTGCGCCCAGCCGACCGAGTCGCAGCGCGCGGGTTCGAGTCGTCCCTTGGCCCGCGCGCCGCGTTGGCTGCCGCGGAAAACGCGGGAAAAGAGCGCATTCCTCAGGCGGCTCCAGGCGGGCTCAGGCCGGTCGAGGGGCCGAGGCAGTCGAGGCGGGCAAACCGCGGCGCTGCGCGGAGAACCGCGGCAGACCGGGAAGCGGACGACGGGCCTCGAACCCGCGACCTTCGGCTTGGGAAGCCGACGCTCTACCAACTGAGCTACGTCCGCGTGGAGGCTGATTCTAAAGGGCCGCTTTGGTCGATTTTGCGTCTATATGACGCCTAAGCGACCACGGTGCGGACGGGCGGCGCATCGGCAGCGCCGCCGTGGGACGCCGCGGCTGTTCGGAGTCGCCAGGGAGCGCAAGTTTTACTGCCGCCCTGCGTCTATATATCCACGGAGGCGGCAGAGCGCGCCGTCTCTTTGCTGGCACGTGGGCCATGGAAGGCCTACGTGTCGACTTTGCGCCCCTGGGGGTCGGCTCTTCCGGGCCGGTGATGGGGCGCGGCCCGGTACCGTTCCCTACGTATGAAGAAGTTCCTGCTCGCGGCGCTCTTGATCGCGGTCGCGGCGCTCGCCGGACCGGCATTTGCCGCTCCCCAACGGGCTTCGCTGCCGGATATCGAGGACGAGGTGATGTGCCCAACTTGCGGCGTTCCCCTCGCCTTGGCCTTCTCGCCGCAGGCAGAGCGCGAGCGGCAGTTCATCCGGGAGCAAATCGACCAGGGCCGTACCAAGGAGCAGATCAAGGACTCGCTCGTGGCCGAGTTCGGAGCCGCGGTGCTGGCGCTCCCGGACACCGACGACTCGAGCTTCAACTGGGCCGCTTACCTGGTCCCGCTGGCCGCCTTCCTGGCGGCCGCCGTGACGATCGCCGTCGCCCTGCGCCGCTGGCGCGCACGCACCGCGACGGCCACCGACGCCGGCCCGCCGCCGGCCGAGCTCTCCCCGTCGGAGAGCGCGCGCCTCGAGCAGGACCTCACCCGCTACGACCTCTGATGGCCTTCGGGGCTGACGCGACGACGCCGAGCGTGTTCCTGGCCTTCGCGGCGGGACTCGTCTCGTTCCTCTCCCCCTGCGTGCTTCCGCTGGTGCCGGGCTACCTCTCGACGGTCTGCGGCCTCAGCCCGGACGAGCTGCGCGACTCTGAGGGCGCCCAGCTGCGGAACGTGCTCTCGCGTGCGGGGCTGTTCGTGCTCACGTTCTCGGCCATCTTCATCCTGCTCGGCATGACCGCGACGGGCCTCGGCCAGACGCTCACGGACCACCGCGAGACGCTGGAGACGATCGCCGGCGTGGCGATCATCGCCATGGGCGTCTTCTTCCTGCTCGCGCTGTTCGTCCCGCTGCTGAACCGCGAGTGGCACGTCGACAGCCTGATGCAGCGGGCCGGCACCGGCGGCCCGCTGGTAGTCGGCGCGGCGTTCGCGCTCGCATGGACCCCCTGCGTGGGACCGGCGCTGGCGTCGATCCTCGGCCTCGCCGCCACGCCAGGACACGGTCGGCAAGGGGGCGTTCCTGCTGGGCGTCTACTCGCTCGGACTGGCGGTCCCGTTCCTGCTCACCGCGGTCGCGTTCACGCGCGCGACGACCGCGTTCGCGTTCGTCAAGCGCCACTACGCGATCATCAACGGGGTCGCGGGAGCGCTCCTGATCGGGATCGGCATCCTGGTTCTCAGCGGCGAGCTGTTCCGCCTCAACATCGAGGCGCAGAAGGCGCTCGACGGCTGGGGCCTCAACTTCTTCGAGGACGTCTAGCCCACGGCACCAGGGCCGGGCTACATCCGCTCCGGCGCCTCGACTCCCAAGAGCCCCAGCACGCGCGCGATCGCCCGCTGCGTCTCGAGGCACACCGACAGCCGCCACTCCTCCATCCCGGGCCCCTCGGCGCCGACCACGCGACAGTCGCGGTAGAAGGCGTGGAAGTCGGAGGCCAGCTGGTGCGCGTAGCCGGTCAGCCGGTGCGGAGCGCGACGCTCGGCCGTCTCGCGCACCTCGTCCGGCAACGCGAGCAGCCGCTTGACGAGCGCCCGCTCCGCGGGCTCGAGCCGTCCTTCGCCCTGATCGAGGTCTGCGGCCTCGGCGGCGACCAGCCGTTCCTCGCCCGCGTTGCGCAGGATGCTCGCGATGCGGGCGTGCGCGTACTGGACGTAGTAGACGGGGTTCTCCTGGCTGCGCTCGCGTGCCAGGTCGAGGTCCAGGTCGAGCGGCGTGTCGGGCGAGCGCTGGAGCATGAAGAACCGCGCCGCATCCACTCCGATGTCGTCGATCAACTCGTCGAGCGTGACGAACTCGCCCCTGCGCTTGGACATCTGGGAGCGCTCGCCGCGCTCCACGACCTGCACCAGCTGCATGATCACGATCTCCAACCTGCCCGGGTCGTCGAGCACCTCGAACAGCGCCATCATCCGGCCCATGTAGCCGTGATGGTCCGCCCCGAGCAGGTTGATCAGCCGGTCGTAGCCGCGTGAGCGCTTGTCCTGGTGGTAGGCGATGTCAGATCCGAAGTAGGTCTCCTCACCTGAAGAGCGCCGCAGGACGCGGTCCTTGTCGTCCCCGAAGGTGGTCGTGCGCATCCACGTCGCGCCCTCCGAGTCGTAGATGTGCTCGCCGCCGGCGAGCTTGTCCAGCTCACGCCCCACCGCGCCCGACTCGTGCAGGCTGCGCTCGGAGAAGAAGCGGTCGAAGCCGACGCGGAAGCGCTCCAGCGTCGCCCGCACCCGCTCCATCATCAGCTCCACCCCGCGCCGGGTGAGCGCGTCGACGTCGCTCGGGTCGAGGCCCTCGGCCACGGCTTGATCGGCGATCTCGCGCACGTAGTCGCCCTCGTAGCCGCCCTCCGGGACCTCCGCGCCGGTCATTCGCGCCGCGATCGACTCACCGAACCGCTGCACCTGGGTGCCGTAGTCGTTGACGTAGTACTCGCGCTCGATCTCGTGCCCGGCGTACTCGAGCACGCGCGCCAGCGAGTCCCCGTAGGCCGCGTGCCGGCCACCGGCCGCGGTCAGTGGGCCGGTGGGATTGGCGCTCACGAACTCGACCAGGATCCGCTCGCGCAGCTCCTCGGGAATCGCCCCGGCGCCGAAGCGGTCGCCCTGGGCGCGGATGTCGGCCAGCGCGCGCCGGAACCAGGCGTCGCTCAGGAACAGGTTGAGAAAGCCCGGCCCGGCCACCTCCGCGCGGTCGAGCACGCCGCCGAGCCGCTCGCGCAGGTCCGCGCCGATCCGCTCCGCCACCTCGCGCGGCGGCGCCTTCAGCGAGGGAGCGAGAAGCAGCGCGAGGTTCGTCGAGTAGTCCCCGAACTCGGGACGCGGCGGCCGCTCGACCACCGCCTGCGGCTCCCCGTCAGGTTCGCGCAGACGGGCGGCGGCGGCGGCCAGCTCCGCGCGCAGCTGGCCGAGGGGCTCGTGGCTGTGATCGTCCAAGCTCAGTAATGGTACGGCTCGCCGTTGATGATCTTGTGGGCCCGGAAGAGCTGCTCCAGGAGCACCACCCGGGCCAGCTGATGCGGCATCGTCGCGGGGCCGAGCGAGAGCCGGTGGTCGGCGCGCGCGAGGACCGGCGCGTGCGAGGCCGAAGGCGCCACCGACGGCGAACCACAGGTCTCGCCCGGCCTGGCGGCGCTCCTCGACCCACTCCGCCAGACGCTCGCTCGACATCTCCTCGCCCCCCCGGTCGAGCACACACAGGAATGCCGGCTCGGGGATCCGCTTCAAGAGCGCCTGCGCCTCTGAGGCCGTCGCGCGGGCCGGATCGCCCTTCCCATCGGGCAGCTCGACCGTCTCCAGCCGGGCCTGAGGGCGCAGCAACCGCTCGTAGTGGGCCACGTCGTCGGCAAATGGCGGGCGCACCTTCCCGACGCAGACCAGGCCGATTCGCACGGTGCGATACTAGGTGGCCATGAGCGAGGACGGAGAACGCGAGCGCCACATCAACATGCACATGTCGCCAGAGGTCATGGCCGGCGCCTACGCGAACTTCGCCAACATCAGCCACTCCGAGTACGAATTCACCATCACCTTCGCGCGACTCGACCACGAGGTCGACGATGACGAGATCCCAGGAGTAGTTGTTTCTCGCATCAACGCCTCGCCGCGGTTCGTGCGCGAGCTGATCGACGCGCTGCAGGACAACTACTCGAAGTGGTCCACCCGCGAGGGAATCAAGAACCTGCCCGAGTACCAGGGAAAGGTGCACGAGGGCGGGGACGACCAGAGCAGCTCCTCCACTTCCTGACGCCGCCCCAAATCTGACGGGCGCGGGCAACCCCCGCGTCAGTAAGATCGCTGCAGGCTAGGGGAAGGCCACGTGGATTCGCACCACAAGCCAGTCGCATCGCGCGAGCAGGACGCCGCCGATTGGGTCGGTCGGCTGTGCCGTGGGCTACGCGAGAGCCTCGGCGCAGAGCGAGTGATCGCGTGGCTCTACGACGCGCCGGCGCAGTCGGTGATCCCCCTGGCCAGCGACGATGACGAGCTCTCCGGCTTCGCAGCGCTGGCCGAGCGATGGCCAGAGCTGCCGCTCGAGAGCTTCCCCGCGGCCTGCACCGCGCTGCTGGAGCTGCGCCCGACCGAGATCCGCGACGCCCAGGACGACGCGCGGATTCCGGTCGAGCTGGCGGCCGACCTGGCCATCGCCTCCGTGCGATTCGAGCCGCTGGCGGCCGGCACGCCGGTGGGAATGCTGTCGGTGGAGCCCGCCTCAGCGGCCGCCGACCCGCAGCTCTACTCCCTGCTTCCAGTGGTCGCGGCGGCGATGGCGCGTGCTTCGAGCGAGCACAACGCCGAGCGGCGCGGCGCCGAAGCCGAGTTCCTGCTCGCAATGGCAGACGACGCGACGGCCGCCAAAGGGCTCGCCGAGACGCTGGCGATCCTCTGTGAGCGGCTTGCAGAGCATCTCGGGGCGCGCGGGGCAAGCGCCTTCCTGTGGGACGAGGGCCGGCTCGAGCCCGCTGTCACCCGGCTCGCCGGCGGACCACGTGACCCCGCCGAGACTGAGGCCTTCCTGTCCTCGACGGACCCGCTGCCGGCGGCGCGCGCGGCCGCGCAGGCGCGGCGCCCGGTGCGCGCCTCCGGAGCGGACTCGCCGCTGATCGGGGCGTACTGGGCGAGCGCGCTCGGCATCGCCTCGGTACTCGCGGTCCCGATCGAGCGCGACGGGCGCCTGATCGGTGTCCTGGCGCTGGACGACTCGGAGCCGAACCGCTTCACCGACGACGAGGCACGAATCGCCGCGGAGGCACTCGGGCGCACCGCCTCCGCGATCGAGCAGGCGCGCATCGCGGAGGAGAGCCTCTCGCAGACGCGTGCCGCGAGCGCGATCCGGCGGCTTCTCCAGGAGGGCGCGGGCGCCGTCTCGGTGAGCGAGGCAGCCGAGATCGTGGCGCGCGTCGCGCGCGAGACGCTCGGCGCCGAGCGGGCCACCGTGCTGCTCGAGGACGAGGACCGGATCGAGCACGTCGTGACGGTCGGCGATGACGGCGACTTCGAGGCGGCGATCGCAGAGCAGCTGGAGAAGCGCTCGCCGGAGGAGCTGAAGATCTGGTCGGCGGCCGGGCGCAACCCGCGGCCGCTGTTCGTGGAGAGCGCCGCTGCCAGCCGGCTGCTGCCCCCCGACCTGGTGGAGCGCCTCGGACTGCGCTCCTACGCCACCATGCCGCTGCTGTCCAAGGGCCGCCCGATCGGCATGGTGATCCTGAGCCACACGAGCCGGACGCGGAAGTGGGACGAGGACGCGCAGCGCCTGCTCGGACAGCTGATGCTCGAGGGATCCCTGGTGGTCGAGAACGCGGCGCTGCGGGCGGTCGAGCACGACCGCATCGACGAGCTTTCGGAGCAGGCCTTCCACGACCCGCTCACCGGTCTCCCGAACCGGGCGCTGATGGCGAACCGCATGGAGCACGCCTTCGCGCGCATGAACCGCCGCAAGGGTGCCGTCGCAGTCCTGTTCATCGATCTCGACGGCTTCAAGGACATCAACGACAACACGGGGCACGAGGCAGGCGACCGTCTGCTGGTCGCGGTCAGCCGCCGCCTTCAGGCCTCGCTGCGTCCCGAGGACACGATCGCGCGCCTGGGCGGGGACGAGTTCACGGTTCTGATCGAGGATCTCGACGACACCCGCTTCGTCAGCCGCGTCGCCGAGCGGATCACGGAGTCGCTGAAGACGCCTTTCATCATCAACGGCGCCGAGGCGTCGATCACCGCCTCGATCGGCATCGCGCTCAGCACCGGCTTCGAGACCACGCCCGAGGAGCTACTGCGCCACGCCGACGCCGCCATGTACGAGGCCAAGCGCGCGGGCAAGGCGCGGTCGGTCGTCTACAGCGCGACCGAAACTCCGCCGGCCGACGAGGATCGCGACACCGCGGTGGTCGAGGACGTCGTGGTCGTGGAGGACTCCTACGAAGACGCGGCGACGGAGGCGGACATCGAGGTTGACGCCGTCGAGGAGAAACCGCGGCGGTAGAGCCGGAGGCTGAGCCCAGCGTCGAGCCCGAAGCACAAGCTGTGGAGGAAGCCGAAGTCGTGAAGGAAGCCGAAGTCGAGGTGGAGGAGCCGAAGTCGATGTGGAGGCTGCAGAAGCCGAGCCGCAGGAACCGGAGCATGCGCCCGAGGAGCCGGCCGCAGAAACGGATCGGCAGCCGATGCCGGAGCGCCACGCCGAACGGCGCCGAAGCGCCCGGCGAAGCGGATGAGCCGGCACAGGAGGACACCTTCCTCACGACGCCCTCACGCAAGTCGCTCTCGGAGGCGCGCCCGCCGCCGGCGCCTCGCGCTTCCCCCCGCGACTCGGCTGATGCCACCGCGCTCGCCGCTTCCGTCTCGTAGCGCCGAGCCCCATCCCGATCCTCTGCATCGTCGTCGGATGGGTGCCGAAGATCCAGTGCACCCAGCCGGGAGGCGAAGGGTCCGAGACGTTGGTGATCGCCAGCCGCCGCTCGAGGCCGATGAACTGGCGCGGCTGCCCGGCCGTCTCGAGGGAGAAGGCATCGGCGGAGGCCTCCACCCGTCGGGAGAGCTGGTTCGAGACCACCGTGCCGCCGAACGAGACCAACGCGATCGCGAGTGCCAGGGCGGGCAGCACGGAGGCGGTGCCCGGCGCGGCACCGGCCCGGCGGCTCCAGCGCTCGGTCAGGAGCTGCGCCAGGTACATCCCCGCCGGCGCCGCCAGGACGATCCAGAGGATCCCGCGCCGCAGGTCGTCGTGCTTCACGTGCCCCAGCTCGTGCGCGACGACCAGGCGCGTCTGCGCCGGGGTGAACCGCTCGAGCAGCGTGTCGTAGAGCACCACGCGCTTGGTGTGCCCGATGCCGGTCACGTAAGCGTTGGCGGCATTCGTCCGGCGCGAGGCGTCGACCACATAGACCTCCCCCACGTCGATCCCCGCCTTGCGCGCGAGCTCCACCACGTCGGCGCGCGCCTGCCCGGGCGGCAGCTTCTCGTAATCGTTGAACAGCGGCGCCAGCACGATCGGCGCCAGCCACACGAAGACGACTGAGATGGCGACGGTCACGCCCGCCGCGCCGATCCACCAGCGGCGCGGGAAGCGCCCCATCACCCACAGGAACACGGCGGCGCCCGCCCCGGCGAGCACGGCGCCGACGCCACCGGACTTGAGCACGTCGGCTCCCCACTCGCCCCATGACTGGGTGGAGAGCCCTACGTCGACGGCGCGGTCGTGCGCGAGCGCCGCGGCCGGCATGCCCGCCGCCTGGACGATCACCGCAAGGCCGGCCCCCGCGAGCGCACCGGCGGCCAGCCGCCGGCCGCGCGCCGCGCGCTCGGCCAGCGCGATCCCGCGCCGCGGCGGTCGCACGACGAGCAGCACCAGCGCGCCGCCCTCGCAGGCGAGGCCGAGCAGCGCATACAGCCGGCGATCGGATGCATAGTCGCGTGCCTTTTCCAGCTGTGCCTCGGTGAAGAAGGCGCTCTCGGGCGCATCGAGCGGCTCGACCGGTTTCTCGGGGCGGAGCAGCCACACCGCCGCCTCGGCGACGATCACGGCCGCGAGCACGGCGATGGGAACCTTCAGGCGGGACGGGATCGCCATCGAGCTGGACTCTACGAGGGTGGCGCGTCACTGCTGCCGCTTCGGGATACTGCCCTCGAGGGGAGGAGACCCTATGCCGACGAAGCTGATCGCCATCCTGGCGGGCCTCGCGGCGCTGGCAGTCGCCGCGCCCGCGCTCGCCGTCACCACGCAATCCGTGGAGTTCGAGGCCCGCTACTCGCGCGGCGCGAAGCACAAGGACCGGGCCGGCACCTCGCTGCGCACGATCCTGCGCATCTCCGATCCGGCCGCTTCCGCGCCGCTGCGCCTGACGCGCACCGTCCTGCGCTTCCCCAAGGGGTCGGTCACCAACGGGCGCTTCTTCCCAAAGTGCAACCCGGCCGCGCTGCAGGCGCGCGGGCCGCGCGCGTGTCCGAAGGGCTCGCTTTTGGGCAAGGGCATCGGTCGGGGGGCGGCGCCACCGTTCGTCAACGTCGTGAACGCCAAGGTGAGCCTCTACAACGGCACGTTGTCGGGCGGCAACCAGCGCATCCTGATCTACACGCTCCCGGACATCGGGCCGGTCCTGGTCTTCACGGGTGTGCTGCGGAAGGTGAAGGGGCCCCGCTACGGGTACGAGCTGGACACTCCGATTCCGCGCATTCCGACCCTGCCGAACCAGCCCGATGCGGCGGTCACCTACTTCGACGCGACCGTGCGCGACCTGACGGTTCGCCGTCGTGGGCGCACGATTCACTACATCGACTCGCCGGTCGTGTGCGACGGAACCTTCTTCATGCTGGACGGGGCATTCAGCTACCAGGGAGGCACCACCAACGAGGTGCTCGAGCGCTTCACCCTGCGCGGCGGGCCGCGGTGCCCCTGAGCGGGTAAGCCCTAAGGTAGGACGATGCGAATCGCCGTCATTTCCGACGTGCACAGCAACCTCCCGGCCTTGGAAGCGGTCATGGAGGACATCGGGCGCGCGGACCCGGACGAGGTTTGGTGCCTCGGCGACCTGGTCGGCTACGGCGCCGATCCGGACGCCTGCACCGCGCTGGTCCGTGACGTCACCGAGTACTGCCTGGCCGGCAACCACGACCTCGTGGTCCGGGGTGACATCGACGTGGACTACTTCGCCGCGGCCGCCGGCGAGGCGGCGCGCTGGACCGCAAAGGTGATCAGCCCTGGAGACGCGCGACTACCTGTCCGGCCTGTCGCCGCTCGGTGAACGTGCGGGAGTCGGTCTGTACCACGCCAGCCCGCGTGATCCCGTATGGGAGTACGTGCTGTCGGTGTCGCAGGCAGCCGAGTGCCTCGAGGGTCAGCGCCAGCGCGTATGCCTGATCGGCCACAGCCACGTCGCCTGCTACTTCCGCCAGAACGGCGACGGCACGATCGGCGAGCCGGCGCCACCAGGGACCGAGGTGGACATCGCATCGGGGAAGTGGCTCGTCAACCCGGGCGGCGTGGGGCAGCCGCGCGATGGCGACCCGCGCGCCGCCTGGTTGCTGCTGGACACCGACCGCTGGACCGTGGAGTTCCGGCGCGTCGAATACGACGTCGAGCGAGCGGCGGGATCGATCCGCGCAGCCAAGCTTCCCCGCCAGCTGGCCGACCGGCTCTACGAGGGACACTGAACGGCCGCCGGGCAACCCGGCGCCGAGTCGCTGCGCTTCTGATCGCGGTGGCCGTCGCCCTCCTGGTGGCCGCCTGCGGGGACTCCGGCGACGACCCCGAGCTGTCGCAGAGCACGGCGCGGTCCCTGCGGGCCGACCTCAACCAGATCTCCCGTAGCGTGACCGCGGGCGACTGCACCACCGCCCAGCAGGTGACCGCGCAGCTGCAGTCCGAGGTGGACGGCCTCCCCAGCCGCGTGAGCGCGAAGCTGCGGCGGGCGCTCTCCGACAGCGCCGCCCGCCTGGAAACGCTGGTGCAGGACCAGTGTGAGCCCGCTGCGGCACCAGCACCGGTCGTGACCCCCGAGCCCTCGCAAGACACTTCCCAGGACGAGCAGGGTAAGGAGGAGAAGCAAGACAAGTCCAACAAGGACGAGAAGGCCAAGCAGAAGGAGAAGTCCAAGGAGGTGCCCCCCGGGCAGGATGGAGGCAACGGAACGACGCCGCCTGGCCAACAGGACGGCGACGAATCCCCCAATGGCGACACAGGAGGCGCCTCCCCCGAGGGGGAATAGCCGCGTGAGCGTCCTGGGGGGAAACACTGAGATTGCGGGCCGTTACCGGCTCGACGAGCGGCTCGGCTCCGGCGGCATGTCGACGGTCTACCGCGCGCTCGACAACGTGCTCGAGCGGCAGGTCGCCGTCAAGATCCTGGCCGACCATCTCGCCGAGGACGACGGCTTCGTGGCCCGCTTCCGGCGCGAGGCGCTGGCCGCCGCGCGGCTGGTGCACCCGAACATCGTGCAGGTCTACGACTCCGGGCGCGACGAGGAGTCGGGCCGGTACTTCATCGTCATGGAGTACGTCCCCGGCGACAGCGTGGCGCGGATGCTGAAGGACCGCGACCGCATGGACACGGACGAGTCGCTCGTCATCGTGATCCAGTCCTGCGCGGGCCTCGAGTACGCGCACCGCCACGGCGTCATCCACCGCGACGTGAAGCCGGGGAACCTGATCCTCAACAACGACGGCGTCGTGAAGCTCGCCGACTTCGGGATCGCCAAGGCGGCCGAGGACTCCAAGATCACCCAGATCGGCTCGGTGCTCGGGACCGCCGCCTACATCTCCCCCGAGCGGGCCCGCGGCTCGGACGCGACGGCGACGTCGGACGTCTACTCGCTCGGCGTCGTGCTCTACCAGCTGCTGTCGGGCCGGGTGCCCTACGAGACCGGCTCGCTGACGGAGCTGGCCCTGCGCCAACAGGAAAGCGACCCGCCGCCGCTCGAGACCATGAACCCGGATGTCCCGCCGCCGGTCAGCCGTGCAGTCCGGCGCTCACTGGCGGCCGACACCGCGCTGCGCTACCAGAGCGCAGCCGAGTTCGGCGAGGCGCTGCGGGCAGCGTCGCGCGGACGCGACTCCCAAGCAACGACGGCGCTCGAAACGGAGGCGACTCGCCGCCTCGACACTGCGGCCACACGCACGATCGGCCGCGGGAACGACCCCACTCGCGTGATGCAGCGCCCGGCGCCCGCGCCGGCGCAGGCCCCGGCCCGCGCCCAGGTGCGCCGCGCGCGGCTCCGGCGCGGCGCGCCGCTCCCGCACGACCCCCGCGGCGGGGGATGTTCGGGCGCTTCGTCGCGCTCCTGTTCCTCTTCCTGCTGGTGGCGACGATCGTCGCCACGCTCGTCGTGCTGAACCTCGACAACTCGCAGACGCGCGACTTCGAGCGCGTGGTCACCGACGAGGTCAGCAAGCAGATCGACGGCCTGCGCAACCTGATCGAAGACGCGACTCAGTAAGCCGCTCCCCACGGCGCGCTAGCCGATCAGCGACCTGCCGTTCATCTCCTCCGGCTGCGGGATGCCCAGCAATTCGAGCGCCGTTGGAACCACGTCGGCGAGGATGCCCTCGCGCAGCGAGACTCCTTCCACCGTCGCGATCAAGGGCACCGGGTTGGTCGAGTGGGCGGTGGCGGGGCTGCCGTCGGCCTCCAGCATCTCGTCGGCGTTCCCGTGGTCGGCCGTCACCAGCAGCACGCCGCCTGTCTCCTGAACCGCCTCGACCACCTGGCCGAGGCATCGGTCGACCGCCTCGACCGCGTCGACCGCCGCGTCGATCACGCCGGTGTGCCCGACCATGTCCGGGTTGGCGAAGTTGATGATCCCGAAGCGGAACGGCCGTCCTTCGGCCTCCGCGCGCCGCCAATGGGCGGCGAAGTGCCCGGCGGCGGCGGGCGCGCTCATCTCGGGTTTGAGGTCGTAGGTCGGCACGTCGCGCGGCGAGTCCACCAGGCAGCGCTCCTCACCGGGATACGGCTCCTCCACCCCGCCGTTGAAGAAGTAGGTGACGTGCGCGTACTTCTCGGTCTCGGCAACGTGCAGCTGGCGGTCGCCGCGATCGGCGAGCACGGCGGCGATCGTGGTCGCGGGCCGCTCCGGCTCGAAGGCGACCGGGAACGGGAAGTCCTCCTGGTAGCGCGTCATCGTCGTGAGCGGCACCGCCGGGGCGCCGTCGCGACCGAACTCCGAGAAGTCCGTCTTCTCCAAGCGCGCGACAGATCTGGCGCATCCGGTCCGGGCGGAAGTTGAACGCGATCGCCGGCTCACCGGCCCGCACGGGAGCGGGCTCGCCGATCACCGTCGGCCCGATGAACTCGTCAGTCTCGCCACGCTCGTACGCGGCCGTGATCGCCGCCCCGGCAGTGGGCGCTTCCAGCCCGCGCGCATGGACGATCGCGTCGTAGGCGCGCTGCGTCCGCTCCCAGCGGCGGTCGCGGTCCATGCCCCAGTAGCGGCCGCCGAGCGTCGTGATCCGCGCCCGCGTGCCCGACTCGGTCGCCGCCGCGAGCCACTGCTCGACGTCCTCCACGTACCCGAGTGCCGTCTTGGGCCCGGTGTCGCGCCCGTCGGTGAGCGCGTGCAGCGACAGCTCCGGCACCTGCTCGCGCACCGCAAGCTCGATGCAGGCGCGCAGGTGGTCGAGGCTCGAGTGGACCCCGCCGCGGGACACCAGCCCGAACAGGTGCAGCCGGCCCGTCCCCTCGCGCGCCGCGTGGCAGGCGGCGCGCAGCGCCTCGTTCTCGAAGAAGCTGCCGTCCGCGATCGCGTCGTCGATGCGGACCAGGTCCTGGCGCACGACCGAGCCCGCGCCGAGGTTGAGGTGGCCGACCTCCGAGTTGCCCATCTGGCCGTCGGGCAGGCCGACGGCACGCCCGGAGGCCTGCAGCTGCGTGTGCGGGTAGCGCTCCCAGAGCCCGTCGAACACGGGCGTGCTCGCGAGCGACACGGCGTTGCCGGGGCCCGGGGGCGCAAGCCCCCAGCCGTCCAGCACGACCAGTGCGACTGCCGGGACCGGCCCGCCGGGCGCGGTCATCCGCGCGCGGGAGCGGCCGCGACGATCTGCGCGAACTCCTGCGGATCGAGGCTCGCGCCGCCAACCAGGCCGCCATCCACGTCGGGTTGAGCCAGGAGCTCCGCGGCATTGGACGCCTTGACGCTCCCGCCGTAGAGGATCCGCACCTGTTCGGCCGCGGCCTTGTCCCGGTCGCCCAGCAGCGCCCGCACGAAGGCGACCGCCTCCTGGGCCTGCTCGGGCGTCGCCGTGCGCCCGGTTCCGATCGCCCAGATCGGCTCGTACGCGATCACCACCGCGGGCAGCTGGTCGACGTCCACGGCCGCCAGGTCGGTCTGGATCTGCTGGCGCAGCTTGCGCTGGGTCTCCCCCGCGTCGCGCTCGGCCTCGGTCTCACCGACGCACAGGATCGGCTGCAGCTGCGCGGCGAGCGCCGCGGGCACCTTCCGGGCAAGCGCGGCGTCGGTCTCTCCGAAAAGCTCTCGCCGCTCGGAGTGCCCGAGCACCACGCCCGTCGCACCCGCTTCGATCAGCATCGCTGCCGAGACCTCACCGGTGAAGGCGCCCTGCTCGGCGTCGTGCATGTTCTGCGCGGCGACTCCCACGGCGGCGTCCCCGACCGCGTCCGCCACCGTCGAGACGGCGGTGAACGGCGGGCAGATCACCACGTCCACGTCGGTCCGCGTCAACCGCGGCAGGAAGTCGTCGACGAACGCGCGCGCCTCCGCCCGCGTCTTGTGCATCTTCCAGTTCGCAGCCAGCAGTGGCCGTCTAGTCCCGGTCATCGAGCGCCTCCACTCCCGGCAGCGGCTTGCCCTCCAGCAGCTCCAGCGACGCGCCGCCGCCGGTCGACACGTGCGTGATCGAATCCGCGCGGCCGAATTCGGCCAGCGCCGCCGCGGAGTCTCCCCCACCCGCGACGGTCGTGCCCGGACATTCGGCCATCGCCTCCGCCACGGCCTTGGTGCCCGCCGCGAACGGCTCCATCTCGAAGGCCCCCATGGGCCCGTTCCAGAAGACCGTCCCGCCGGCCCGGATCTCGCGCGCGTAGGACTCCGCGGTGCGGGGGCCGATGTCGAGTCCCATCCAGCCGTCCGGCACGTCGCGGCCCTCGATCGTCCGTGACTGGGCCTGCGCGTCGAAGCGGTCGGCGATCACGAGGTCTTGCGGCAACTCGAGCCGGCACTGGACCATCTGGGCGTGCTCGAGGACATGCCGCGCCAGCTCCACGCCCTCCTCCTCCACGAGCGAGTCGCCGGTCTCGTGGCCCATCACCCGGAAGAAGCTGAAGCACATCGCCCCGCCGATCAGGATCGCGTCGGCGATCTCCAGGAAGCGGTCGATCACGCCGATCTTGTCGCTCACCTTCGCGCCGCCGAGAACCACCACGAACGGCCGCTCCGGCTCGGCGAGCAGCGAGCTGAGCACCGTCACCTCACGCTCGAGCAGGAAGCCCGCACCGGCGGGCAACAGGCGCGCGACGCCCTCCGTGGTCGCGTGGGCGCGGTGCGCGGCGCCGAATGCGTCGTTCACGTACACGTCGGCAAGACCGGCGAGCGCCGCCGCCAGCTCCGGGTCGTTCTTGGTCTCGCCCGGCTCGAACCGGCTGTTCTCGAGCACCAGCACGTCGCCAGGCCCGAGCTCGCCCGCGAGCCGCTCCGCCTCGGACCCGACCACCTCGGGCGCCTGCTGCACCGGCACGCCGAGCAACTCACCGAGCCGCCGTGACACGGGCGCCATCGAGAACGCCGGGTCGGGGCCCTTCGGCCGCCCCAGGTGCGACACCAGCACCAGCCGCGCGCGGCGCTCGCGCAGGTACTCGATGGTCGGCAGGGCGCCGCGGATGCGCGAGTCGTCTCGCACCGCGCGGCTGCCGTCCGGGCCGTCTTCGAGCGGCACATTGAAGTCCACCCGCACGAGCACGCGCGCATCGTCGACCGGCAGGTCGCGAACGGTCTTCTTCGGGAAGGCGGCGCGAGCGGCGCCCGAGGGCGACAACTCAGCGCGCGAGCGCCGGCTGGGGCGCAGCCACCTTCTCGACCAGCTCGCCGAGCCGGCACGAGTAGCCCCACTCGTTGTCGTACCAGGCGAACACCTTCACGAAGTTTCCCGCGGTCACCATCGTCAGCTCGGCATCGAAGACCGCCGAATAGGGCGACTTGTTGATGTCGGTCGAGACGATCGGGTCCTCGCTGTACTTGAGGATCCCCTCGTAGCGGCCCTTGTCGGCCTCGCGCTCGACCACCGAGTTGATCTCCTCGGCTGTCGTCTCCCGGGCCATGCTCGCGGTCAGGTCGACAACCGACCCGGTCGGCACGGGGGCGCGCACCGAAGTGCCGTTCAGCTTGCCGGCCAGCTCGGGGACCACCAGCCCGATCGCCTTGGCCGCCCCGGTCGAGGTGGGGATCAGGTTGATCGCCGCCGCCCGCGCCCGGCGCAGGTCCTTGTGCGGCATGTCCTGGAGCCGCTGGTCGGCGGTGTAGGCGTGAATCGTCGTCATCAGGCCGTGCTCGATCCCGATCGCGTCGTTCAGGACCTTCGCCACCGGCGCCAGGCAGTTCGTCGTGCAGGAGGCGTTCGAGATGATCCGGTGCGACCCGGGGTCATAGGCCTCGTCGAAGTTGACGCCCAGCGCGACGGTGACGTCCGGATCCTTGGCGGGAGCCGAGATGATCACCCGCTCGGCGCCGGCCTGGAGGTGCTTGGAGGCGTTCTCGCGGTCGACGAACAGGCCGGTCGACTCGACCACGACCTCGACGCCGAGGTCCTTCCACGGCAGCTTGGCGGGGTCGCGCTCGGCCAGCACCTTGACCTGCTTGCCGTCGAACACCAGGGAATCCTCGGTGTGGTCGACCGTGCCGGGGAACGGGCCCAGCGTGGAGTCGTACCGCGTCAGGTGGGCGAGCGTGCCGGCGTCGGTGATGTCGTTCACGGCCACGAAATCGATGTCCAGGTTCCGCTCCCAGGCGGCGCGGAAGAGGTTCCGCCCGATGCGCCCGAAGCCGTTGATGCCGACCTTCACTGCCATTCAGACCTCCATTTTCCCAGAGCTTTTCCTGTACCCGGACGGCGCCGAGCGTATCAACCGGGCGGCTGAAGACCGGGCGCTTACGGTGCGGTCGGCTGGGGCGCCTCGACCACGTGCGGGTACTGGTTGGCCTGGCCGCCGAAGTTGAGCTTGCTCTGCTGCCTGCACGGCGGGGCGATCGTGTTGCCGCTGTTCAGAACGTAGAGCAGGACGCGGTTGCGCAGCTCCTCCGTGAACGTCGGGGTCGCGCGGGCCGAGGTTCGGGAAAGTCGTGTAGGTGGCGCTGCAGTTGTCCAGTCGTTGAAGACGTTCAGCCCGCCCGGCAGGTTGGCCGTGTAGGTGCCCGGCAGTGAGTAGGCGTTGCTGCGCTGCCACCCCTGGCGGGTCGGGTAGTACGACAGCGACTCCGGGTTGACCGGCGAGGTCAGGCGCAGGTAGTGGACGCGATCGTTGCCGATCTGGTCCGTCGCCTGGAGCACGGCCGTGTCGTTCGCAAACAGCGAAGCCAGCTCGCGCCTGAACAGGCCGATGTAATCGAGGAACGGGTTCAGGTTCCGCAGGAACGGGTCCAGCTGGACCAGCAGCGTGCGGGTCGTGTCGAGGAACTCGGTCGATGCCGGCAGGCCCTTGACGGACAGGTCGGCGAGCTCTTCTGGCCTGGTGAAGAAACGCTTGAAGTCCGAGGCCAGGGGCTCGCTCGACTGGAACACGTTGGTCAGCTCCTTCGCCACCGGGATCAGCTGGTTGTCGAGCACCGGCTTGGCCTCCTCGGAGTACTTGGCCAGCGCCCGCAGCGTCAGGGAGCTCTCGTCGATGAAGGTCGGGAAGGCCCGGAACAGCGCCTGGATCGCCTCGTTCCGGTTGCCCGTCGTGCGCAGGAACTCGTTCGAGTTCGACGATCCAGGACGTCAGCTGCCCGTCCCGTTCATTGAGCGCGTCGAACACCACGCCGGTGTTCTTGATCGCCTCGCGCATGGCGCGCTCCTGCGAGTTCAGGATCTTCACCACACGCTCGCCGTTCTCGGCCAGGTCGGGCAGCGCGGCGAGCGCATCGGAGAAGTCCTGCCCGTGGCCCTCGATGCCCTTGCCGAGGTCCTGTTGCCAGATCTGGAACGCACGCCGGGTCTTGGGATCGAGCGCGCGGAAGATCTCGTCCAGCTCGACGGTCGACGCCACGCGCGCCGTCTCCAGCCGGCCGCCCTCGGGGATCATCTTCGCGGTCTTGGTGCCGGGCGTCAGCTCGACGTAGGTCTCGCCGAGCAGCGTCTTCTGGCGCAGCACCGCCTTGGCGTCCGACGGGATCGGCGCATAGTCCTCGTCGATCTCGATCGTCGTGTTGGTGAGCCCGTCGTCGCCCAGCTCGACCTTCTTCACCTTGCCGACGGTCACGCCCGAGATCCGCACGTCGGCTTCCACGGCCAGCTGCGTCGCCTCGTTGAACGAGGTCTGGAAGCGGTAGCCGTGCGGCTTCAGCGGGACCGGGCCGCCGAACGCCGACCACAGGTACAGGAGCAGCCCGAAGCAGGACAGCGTGAAGATCGCCATCACCATGATGCGGCCGACTGTCGGTGCCTGTTTCTGCATCTAGCCGCTACCTCCCGGGCAGGCTTCCTGCTGGGTGGGCAGGTTGGTCAGGTCGATCAGGGTCCCCAACTGATTGTCGAACTTGGCGGTCGCCTCCAGCGCGCCCAGTGCGATGCAGTCGGTCAGGATCACGCCGCGGCGGATGGGGCCGAAGGCGTCCTGCGTCGAGTAGACCGACGAGCCGATGTGGTTCAGCCACAGCGCGTAGAAGATGTAGCCCTCTGCCTGGCCCTTGCGGGTTGTAGGCGAACGCGTTCAGCACCTTGTTCAGGTACGGAGAAGGTCTTGGTCAGGTTCGGAGTCGCCTTGGCCAGGTCGCTGACCGCCGGGCGCAGGTCGTCGATCGGGCCCTTGGCCTGGCGCGCGAACGGGCGCAGCTGGTCGCGGATGACAGGAGTGGTCTGGCGCGCGAACGGGCGCAGCGCCTTCTGGGCGTCGTCGAGCGCGCGCGCTCCCGGGCGCAGCTTGCGCAGCGTCGGCTCCAGCAGGTCGGTCGCCTCGGTCGACTTGTTGAGGGCGGTCTGGGTGGTCTGGAGGGCGTTGGGCAGGAGACGCAGCGTCTCGCGCAGCGCCGCGTCCTCGCGTGCGAACGCCTCGAACACCGCGTTCTGAGAGACGACCAGCTCGGCCAGCTCCTTGTCCTTGCCGCCGATCTCGGTGAGCACCAGCTGCAGGTTGTGCACCAGCCTGGCCAGCTTGCGCCGGCGCTCGGAGATCGCGCCCGAGATGGTCGCGACATCGCGGCTCAGCGGCTCGAAACGCCGCAGCGTGTTGGACAGCGGAACCCCGTCGCCCTTCAGGCCCTCGGCGCCGCCGGCGACCAGCAGCCGCAGGTAGGTGCGCGTCGGCGCGGTCGAGCACCGACAGGATCTCGTCGAGGTTGACGTCCGGCTTGTGTCTGCGAGACCGGGATCGTGTAGCCGTCCTCGACGGAGGGAGCGTTCTGCTTGCCCGGATCCATCTCGATGACCATGTCCTTCAGGCCGGTCTTGGGCCGCAGAAGCATCGTCGCGTCGCGCTTGATCAGCTTCGAGTACTTCTGCCTGATCGACATCGTGACCAGGGCGCGCCCGTCCTCGAGCTCGACCTTCTTGATCTCGCCGACCGGCACCCCGGCGACGTTCACGGTCTGCCCCTGTCCTGGCGTGACCGCCTGAGCGGTCGAGAACTCGGCCTTCAGCTCGAAGAAGTCCGTGCCGACCAACGGCACCCAGGCGGGAAGGTAGAAGCGCTGGTTGGAGAGGATGTACCCCGCGACGAACAGCGACACGATGAACAGCACGATCACCGCGATGAAGTCCCGCAGGTGTTTCTGGATGGCGGAGGTCATGGCTTGGCCACCGTGTCAGCGGGGCCGGGACCGGCCGCCGGGCCGTTCAGGTTCGGCGGCGCGTTCTTGTAGCAGGCGCGGCTCGTGTTGTACGTCGGCGCCTTGGACGGCTTCTTCGGGCGCGTGCCCAGCGGCGGGGCGACCGCGTGCCCGAACAGCTGCGACCGGCTGGCCGGGCGGCCGCTCAGCTTGCCGGTCTTGATCAGCGTCTGCCCGCCGCCGGTGGCGGTGCGGGTGTAGCTGCCGTTCCCGTCGAAGCCCTGGGCGTCGCCGGCGAAGCCGACCATCGTGTACCAGAACTCCTTGTAGTTCTCGACGTTCGAGGTGGTGGAGCCGTCCTGGAGGACGACCTTGCTCGCCGGGCGTGATGACCTGGTCGAAGCAGCGGCTCGTGAGGTCGGTCTGCTTGAAGAGGTCGAACGACTGGTCGACCACCATCGCGAGGCTCTCGATCGCAGGCTGCAGCGAGTGCAGCAGCCCGCCGCCCTCGTCCTGCGCGAAGAACTGCTGGGCCTGGGTGATCCAGGGCCCCATGGCGGCGACCGTCGCCGGCGTCTGCTCGACGCCGGGGATGATGTCCTCGGCGAATCCCTCCAGCTGCGGCAGCGCGTTGTTCAGGCTGGTCAGCGAGGAGCGCGCCGCGACCAGCGTCGGGCCGAGCTCGTGCACCGAGCGGGCTCAGGTTGGCCTGCTCCGCGGCGAACACCGCGAAGAAGGCGTTGAAGTTGGTGATGAAGTCCTTCAGCTGCTCCTCGTTGGTGCCGAGCGCGGTGACGACCTTGTCGAGTCCCTTGATCAGCTTGGAGAGGTCGCGCGGCTCCGTGCCGAGCAGTGCCTGGTTGACCTGGGCCGACGTCTTCAGGGACTTGGGGGCGTCGTTCAGCGAGTCGTTCAGCGACTGGGCCGCGGTCTCGCCGCGCACGATCTTGTCCTGGTCTGAGTCGGATGCCGCGGTCGGCTTGTCCAAGAAGCCCTTGCCGAGACCCTGGAGCAGCTCCTCGCAGCGCCTCGCGGTCGTCGGTCTGCAGCGCGGTCAGCAGCTCGTCGAGCTGCACCGGCGTCGACGTCTGCGTGACGGGGATGGTGTCGCCGTCGTCGACGTCGCCGGCCTCCGGCGTGCCGGGCTTGAGGTCGACGAAGAAGTTGCCTTCGAGGAAGATGCGCGACCGGATCATCGCCGTTGCATCCTTGTGGACAGGCAGTCCGGCGTCGTCCATCGTCATGGTGACCTCGACCATGTCGGAGTCCTCGGCGCGCTCGACCTCGGTCACCTTGCCGACGTTCACGCCCGCGATTCGCACCGGGCTGTCCAGCCGCAGGATGTTCGACGTCTCGAAGGTCGCCTTGAACTCGAACGGCTGCTCCCATGGAAGCTGCTTCGAGAACGCGAGATACGTCGCGATGACGATCAGGACCATCGCCATGATTCCGGCCCGCAGCGGGCTGACCTTCGACTGCAGGCGGCGGGGGATGGGCTGTGCGCTGGGGGCGGCCATCACTTGGCGGGCTGGTCGTCGGTCTCGGTGCCCTGGTTGCCGGGGACGTTCCCGATCGCCTGGCGGCCGCCGGCGTAGGTCTCGTTCCCCGCCTCGCACTCGCGCGTCTGGCCGGGGCCGGCGGTGTTGGGGTAGGGGTTCACGTGGATGTAGTTCGGGTCGATGCCGTCGATGAGGCGGCCGCCTCCCCTGGCCGGCGTGGCCGAGGGACCGCCCTCGCCGTTGGGCGCGGGGCCGCCGTCGGGCGCAACCGGGGTGGTGATCACCATGAACCGCAACCAGTTGCCGATCGTGTCGCCGTCGCTGACCAGGCTGGCCGCGTTGCGGAGGAACAGCGAGACGTAGTTGCAGACAGTCTGCTCGGGCTTCAAGACCGCCACGATCGGGTTCAGGATGCTGACGGTGTTGGCGAGGTCGCGGAAGCCGATCGGCACGATCGGGTCGGTGGCGAAGCTCTCGAAGGAGCGCACGAACCTTCCCAGGCGCTGGTTGAAACCGACGGAGGCCTCGAGGGCCGGTATGCCGCGCTCGAAGCCGGTCGCCAGGTCCGGAGCAGAGTTGTTGAGCGCCCGTGCGCCGGGCTTCAGGGCGGCGAAGAACTCAGTCTGGCTCACGAGGTAGGGCCGGATGATCGGGAAGGTCTCGATCGCGGTCTCCTGACCCCCGGGGCCCTTGGAGATGGTGTCCTGCAGGAACGGGCGCGCGACGTCGGCGAACGCGCCCACCGTGCGAGCGAGGTTGACCCACAGCTCGGCCTGGAGCACCGCGACCGGCGCGACCAGCTCGGCGGTGCGGGCCTGCGAGGCGAAGAACCGGTCGAAGTCGGTGGCCGGGTCGGCGATCGCCGAAAGCACCGGCACGGCGTCGCGGACCAGCGGCACGAACAGCCGGATCGCGTCGTTGATGTCCTCCCCGCGCCCGGCGAAGGCGTCGCCGAAGCCACGCAGGTTCTGCTGGTTCCCGACCCGCGTCGGCTCGTCGAACATGTTGAAGAACTCGTCGAACTCGACCGGCTGGATCTTGGCGGCCGACAGCGGGATCGCCCCGCCCTCGGGGAAGCCGCGGTCGGACGTGCCCCGCGTCAACTCGACGTATTTGAGGCCCAGCGACGAGCGGGGCCTGACCGTGATCGTCGAATCGATCGGTAGCGGCTTGATGTCGGTCTCGAGCTTCAGGTCGAGCTTCGCGGCGACCGACCCGTCTGACTTCTGCACCGGCGTAATCTTGTCCACGACGCCCGCGCGGAAGCCGCCGATCCGCACCTCGTTGCCGCGCACCAGGCTGGCGGCGCCGGGCACCTCGGCGGTCAGCCGGTAGGACGGCACCCACGGCAGGCCGGCGTTGGCGTTGTAGGCCAGGAACACGGCAACGACGATCACGAGCGTCGTCGCGACCCCGACCAGGACGGGGTTCGAGGCGATCGCTGTCGCGCCGGTGCCGCGCCGCCTCATCCGTCCGCTCCCATCAGGTAGTCGAGCACCGCTTCATCCGGCTTGGCGGCGCGCTTCGGCTTGGGCTTGGCCTGCTTGGTGTCGCCGGACTGCTGCTGAGGCTGGGTGCCCTGCGCCTTGCCCGAGCTCTGCTGCTGGGTCCGGGTCGTCTCGTTCGGCAGCTTGCCGCCGTGCTGGCGCTTGTACTGCCGCAGCACCTTGTCCGGATCGTCGCCGAGCAGGATCCGCTCGAGCGGCGTCTTGGCGGCCTTCGACGCGCGGGCCTTCGAGACGCCGGCGCTGGCGCCCTTGATGAAGTTCGCTGTGCAGGGAAGGTTGACCCGGGTCGCCAGCGAGTTGCAGCCGGCCAGCAGCGCCGTGCGCAGGAAGTGGCCGAACTGGTCGTACGCCGTTGACGGACATGTTCAGGTTGAAGATCAGGTCCATGAAGTTCTCGAAGCCGTCCGTCTTGTCCACGCTGGCCAGCAGCTGCTGGAGCGGTAGCGCGAGCTTGCGCGCGCCCGAGGTGAAGTCACCCAGGACCCGGATCATCGGGTCCGCGGCGACGAGCGCGGGGCCCGCGATGTCGGCCGTGTCGCCGAGCGTCTTGAAGGCGGGGATGCCGGCGCGCGAGAACGGACCGAGCGCGATCAGGATGTCGCTGATGTCCGAGGCGACCGGGTTGAGGTTCTGCAGCGTCGGGACCAGCTGATCCGCGAGGTCGCCGAGGTCCTGCATGGTCGGCGTCAGCTGGCGCAGGAATTCAGGGAACAGCTCGAAGTTGCGCTGCAGGTCCTCGCGCCGCTCGGCGGTTGCCTGCGCCGCGATGTTCGCCTGGACGATCGTGTCCGCGGTGGCCTCCCTGGTGCGGGCCCACTCGGCGAGCACCGTGTCGCCGGCCGTCACGCCGCGCGCGAGCTGGCGGTTCTGCTTGGCCAGGATCGCGATCACGTTGTCGAGCTCGCGCAGCGTCGGGTTCGCGCCCCGGATCACCGTCCGCAGGTCCTTGCCGCGTGCCGCCAGGCCGGTGCCGAACTCGTTCAGGATGATCGCGAACCGCTCCCGATACGGGAGGCGCATCACGCTGCGGATCTGGTCCTCGCCGACCGGGGTGACCGTCTGCGAGGTGGGCAGCAGCCGCTGTCCTTCCCCATCCTGTCCGTCTGGGATCTTCGGCAACTCGGGTGGAGGCGGAGTGCCCTCAGGGCGCGGCTCGGTCGGCTTGCAGTCGATGAACTTCTCGCCGATCAGCGACTGGATGCGGATCTCGCACGACGCGTCCTTGCGGAAGTCCTTGAACCCGGCCTCGTCGATCCGCAGCACCGCCGCGGCGCGCAGGTCGTCGGTCACCTCGAGCTCGTCCACGACGCCGACCTTGGCGCCCGCGACCTTCACGTCCTCGCCGGGGATCAGGTAGGAGCCGTTGTTGAAGATCGCGCGCACCTTGTAGGTGCCGTCGTCGCCGTCGCCACCGGCCCCGAGCGCGACGATCAACGCCACGAGCAGCGCCGCCGCGACCGCGCCTATCGCGATTCGCCGGCTCACGGTCCGGGCGGCCTCGCCGCCGGGTCACAGTCGTCGAATCCGAGCTTGCCGTCATCGAGGAACGGGTTGGAGCCGTCGGGCGCGGGCTGGGTGGCTGCACCGGGGCAGAAGCGGTTGGGAGTCACCTTGACCTGCGACTGGCGCTCGCCGGGCGACAGCGCGTTGATGGTGTTCGACGGCTGGTCGTAGGAGAAGGCGCTGAAAATCGGCAGGACGCGCGCGTAGTGGCCGTTCGCGTCGTAGTACGCCGGCACCTGCGCGAAGTGTGCGATCCACGACGAGATGTCAGGCGCGTAGGGCCGCAGGAACTCGATGATCGGCTGGCCCGACTTGAGCGCCTTGACGTTGTTGGCGACGCTCTTCTTGGCGAGGCTCGTGAGTGCCGGCTGCTGGCGCATCTGGTCGACCGCGTCGTTGCCGGGACCCTTGAGGTCGACGATCTCGCGCAGGTCGATGAACGGCTCGCGCATCGTGCGGAACAGGCGCGCCAGGCGGGAGAGGAAGGCGGGCAGGGTCTGCGTGTTCTCCTCGGAGGCGGTGTTCAGCTCGGTCAGGGGGACCAGCGCCCGGCGCAGGTTGCGGAAGGCTGCGCTGCCCTCCGTCAGCGCCCCGGGAAATGCCTCGAGGGCCTGGTCGAGCGATTCGTTCTCCGACGCGAGCGCCTGTGCGAACGCGTTGCCGTTCGAGACCAGCGCCGCCAGGTCGTCGCGCCGGGAGGCCACGGCGCTGGTGGCCTTGGCGCCGTTCACGATCAGGCTGGTGAACGCCTCCTGGTCGCGTGAGATCTCCTTCAAGAGGTCGGAGACCGATCGCAGCGACGGGCCCAGGTACCTGTAGCTGAGGGCGAGGTTCTCGCTCTGGCCCGCGTACCAGCCGGCGAATCCCTGCAGCGTCTGCTGGAGGCCCTTGCGCGTCTTGGGGTCGAAGATGTTGAAGAGCTGGTCGATGTCGACGTTGTTCGTCGTCTCGTCGACCGGCAGAGTCCCGCCCTCGGGGATCTCGGGCGCGTTGTTGGGGCCGGGAGAGAGTGCGATGTAGCGGTTCGCGACCGAGGGGAGCGATGACTGCCGGACGATCGCGGTGGTGCCCTGGTGCAGCGGCGCGAACTCGTCTTCGACCGTGATCTTGACCTCGGCCTGGTTGTCCTCGGACAACTTGATCGACTGGATCTTCCCGACGGTAAGCCCGCCGACCTTGACCTCGTTCCCGTTGACGAGCTGGTTGCCCGTCTGCATGCGCACCATGTACTCGGCCCCGCCTCCGGAGCCGAACATCAGCACGGCGACCGCGATCACAGCGGCGATCAAACACCCGATTGCGGCTCCGCGCGCGATGGTCATCCGTGAATGGCCTTCAGCCGATCGGTTGGATCGACGACCTCAGAGCCCTTTGCAAGCCGGACCGTCGCAGCGGTCACGGTCCCTGGAGAGGATGAGCGCGCAGGGCACAACCAAGGCCGGAACGGCCGCAACACCACCGCGCTTCCCCATTCACCTCTCCTCCGTCAGCCGTATCTCTTCACGCAGGGCCTTCCCCCGGACCCACGGTCGTGCCGGGAGCATACCCCACGATTGCCGAGCCGGTCGCGGTTTCGGAGGGGCGGGAAAGGTCGTGCCCAGGCAAGGTCGTACCTGCAAAAAAGGCTCGCGCGCCGGCCCCGCCTTCAACTACGGTGGCCTTGCCAAGGATGGCTCTCTGGACCTCGCAGTATGGGAGGCAGCTCTCTGTCTCCGGGCGACCGAATCTCCCTCGGCCGTCAGCCGGGCGCACCATGCCCGTGCAAGACGCGACGCGCGTCCGACCGGCCCTGCCCGAACACCTGCTGATCCGGCTGCTCGCTTACGCGATCGCCGCCGGCGCGGCCATCGTCGCGCTGCTGGCGGCGCTGCCGGCACCCGGGAGCGACTCCGCCGGCCTGCTCGTGCTGGCGGGAGCCGGGTTCGTGGTGGCGCTGTCGATCGAGCTGCTCGCCGACCGCCTTCCCGCCGCCGCGCTTCCCGTGCTGGTCGGGCTTGCCGGCGGCCTCGTCGCGCTCGCGCTCTACATGCGCGGCGAGACCTCGGAGCCGTTCGCGCTGCTGTTTCTCTTCCCGGTCATCCTCGCCTTCGGCTTCCTGCCGCGCCCGGCCGCGATCGGAGTGCTGGTGGTGGCGATCGCCTCGCACGCCGGTGCCCTGCTGGCTCAGGCCGATCCGCCCGCCCGGCCGCTCGAGGTGTGGCTGATCACCTCTCTGGCGCTGGCCGGCGTCGGCGCAGCCGTCGCCTGGGGACGCGCCCGCTTCGAGACCGAGTGCGCACAGCTCGCGAGCGCCGCTCGCACCGACCCGCTGACCGGCCTCACGAACCGCCGCGGCTTCGAGGAGACCTTCGAGCTGGAGCTCGAGCGCGCACGCCGCGCCGGCACCAGGTTCAGCCTCCTGGTGGGCGACCTCGACGGCTTCAAGCAGGTCAACGACCGCTACGGCCACCACGTCGGCGACCGCGCGCTCGAGCGCGTCAGCCGGGTGCTGATGGGCGGCAAGCGCCGCATCGACACCGTTGCGCGCCTGGGCGGCGAGGAGTTTGCCCTGCTGGCGCCCGACTCGGGTGACCGCGACTCGTACATGCTGGCCGAGCGCCTGCGCACCGCGGTCGGGGAGGAGTTCGCCGAGGGCCCGGAATACCTGACGGTCAGCTTCGGGCTTGCCACCTACCCGGATCACGGCGACTCGTACGAGTCGCTGCTGGGCGCCGCCGACGACGCCCTGTATGCGGCCAAGGAGCTGGGCCGCGACCGGACCGTGATCTTCAGCCGCGAGGTGCCGGGGATCCTGGCCCCCAACGGGCGCGACCGCGCGCTGCGCAAGCGCATCGAGACCCTGATGACGCTGGCGGAGGGCCTCGACCTGAGCGAGTCCTCGGCACCGCGCCACTCACGCCGGGTAGGCCGCTACGCGGCGATGACCGCGCGCGAGCTCGGCCTCCCCGAGGAGCTCGTCGAGCGGGTCCGGCTGGCCGGCGTGCTGCACGACGTCGGCAAGATCGCGCTGCCCGATCCCATGCTCTCCAAGCCCGAGCCGCTCACCGACGACGAGTGGGCGGAGATGCGGCGCCACCCCGAGATCGGCGCCCACATGCTCGCCAACGCACAGCTGGCAGACATCGCCCGCTGGGTGCTGTCCCACCACGAACGCCCCGACGGCCGCGGCTTCCCCCACGGGCTCTCGGACGGAGAGATCCCGCTCGAGGCGCGGATCCTCGCGGTCGCCGACGCCTACGTCGCGATGACCAGCGAGCGTCCCTACCGCGCCGCGATGGACCACGACGACGCCCGCGAAGAGCTGCGCCGCCACTCCGACGAGCAGTTCGACTCGAGGGTGGTCGAGGCTTTCATCGCATCACTGGCACGGGAAGAGGCGACGGCTTAGGAGTTTCTGCGGGCGGTCGCGGCGCGCGTTCGTGGCGCCCGCCTGGCCCAGCGACCTACCGCTCGCGGATCGACGGGCATGTAGGGAGGCGGCTAGCAGTCTTGCGCGCTCGCGGTGCGTCTTCCCACGCGTTTTGTTACGCACGGGCGTTCCGGTTGTCGAGCGTCGCTCACCGTCGACTGATGAATTTTCCCCGCCATAGCGAGGAAGATTCATCAGTTACCGCCGGGCAGGCACAGGTCCGTTACGAACGTCACCGCGACGTAACGAGCATCGACCACCGCCCACCCCTACAAGCTGGTTTTTCGCTGGCGCTACGGCGCCGTGTGCCTAACCCGTCTTGTTCAGCTGCTCGTGGATCTGGCGCGCGACCTTTCCCGGCAGGCCGGGGACCGCCTCCAGCTCCTCGCGGGAGGCGCCCAGGAAACGCTCGGGCGAGCCGAAGTGGCGCAGTAGCGCGCGCTTGCGGGCCGGGCCGATGCCTGGCAGGTCGTCGAGGATCGAGCGGCGCATGGAGCGGTCGCGGCGGACGCGGTGGTGCTCGATCGCGAATCGGTGCGCCTCGTCGCGGATCCGCTGCAGCAGCTGCAGCGCCGGCGAGGAGCGGGGCAGCACGAGCGGCTCCGAGCGGTCGGGCAGATAGACCTCCTCGAGCCGCTTGGCGAGGCTGATCACCGGCACGCCCTGCGCCCGGAACTCCTCCAGCACCTCCACCCCGCTCGACAGCTGGCCCTTGCCGCCGTCGATCACGATCAGGCCTGGGAGCGCCGCGAAGCTGGCGTCGTGAGTCGGGTCGTGGGGTGAGCGCTCGCGCTGGTCGGTGTGCCGGGCCAGCCGGCGGGAGAGCACCTGGGCCATGGCGGCGAAGTCGTCCTGGCGGCCGTTCAGGTCGCGGATCTTGAAGCGCCGGTAGTCCGACTTCTTCGGCGCGCCGCCCTCGAACACGACCATCGAGGCGACGGTGTGCGAGGGCCCCAGGTTCGAGATGTCGAAGCACTCGATCCGCACCGGCAGCGCGTCCAGCTCCAGCACCTCGCGCAGGTCGTTGAGGGCGTCGACCCGCTGCTCGCGCCGGCGCTGGGTGCGCAGCTTCTCCTGTTCGAGCGCCAGCCGTGCATTGCGCTGCGCCAGCTCGTACAGGCGGCGCTTGTCGCCGCGCTGGGCGTGCCGCAGCTCGACCGGCCCCTGGCGGCGCTCCTCGAGCAGGTTGCGAAGCGCTTCGGCGCGCGCCAGCGAGGGCGGGCCGACGATTTCCGGCGGGATCGACACCGAAGTCGCGTAGTACTGGATCGCGAACTCCTCCGCTACCTCGTCCTCGTTGCGCCCGGCGCGGTTCTCGAGATAGAAGCTCTGGCGGTCCGCCAGGATCCCGTCGCGGACCTGAAAAACCTGCGCGTTTGCATGGGTTTCCTCCACGGCGACGCCGATCACGTCGAGCGTGCCGACGGCCTCGTTGGCAACCCGCTGCCGCTCGAACAGCGAGCGCACCGCCCGCAGCCGGTTGCGGAACACGGCCGCCTGCTCGAACTCCTGCGCCTCCGCCGCCGCCTGCATCCGCTGCTCGAGGTCCCGCTCTACGTCGCGGTAGCGGCCCGACAGGAAGCTGATGATCGCCTCGATGTTCTCGCGGTAGGCCTCCTGGCTGATGTAGCCGACGCACGGCGCCTGGCAGCGCTTGATGAAGTAGTCCAGGCACGGGCTGCCCGACGCCCGTCCCGGCTCCAGCCCCTCGCAGGTGCGGTACGGAAAGAGCTTCCCGAGCAGGTCCAGCGTCTCGCGCACGCGCTTGGCGCTCGAAAACGGGCCGAAATAGACGCGATCGTGGCGGTGCCGCTCGCGCGTGAAGTAGACGCGCGGATAGGACTCCTCGAGCGAGATCCCGATGTACGGATAGGACTTGTCGTCGCGCAGCCGGATGTTGAACGGCGGCCGGTAGCGCTTGATGAAGTTCTGCTCCGCGAGCAGCGCCTCGGCCTCGTTCGCGGTCGCCACGAAGTCGATCGACTCGACCCGCTCCAGGAACTCCTCCGCCATCCGCGAGCGGTTGCTGAAGTGGGATCCGACGCGCTTGCGGATCGACTTCGCCTTGCCGACGTACAGAGCCCGTCCGGAAGAGTCCTTGAATATGTAGACCCCCGGGGAATCGGGCAGCGCGCGGCGCTGTTCGCGCAGGTTTTCCTCGGATGCGGCCATTCATCCAAGATTACGCTCGCCGACCGGCGGCTCCGCCGCGCGAACCCTAACTCTGAGGTCGAGCCGTAGCCTCTCGCTGGAGGATGCCGAACGCCTCGCCGTCGCCGACCCACCGCCATTCCGACACGCGCGGCCCCAGGAGGTCGACCGTGATGTCCCAGTCGGTCTGGCCGCACAGCGCCTTGTTGGTGGTGATCGTCTCCTTGAACCGGTACACGCCCGGCCGCTCGAGTGATCCCGTGAGGTTCCCGCCGCATTGCAGCCCCGGATAGGCCGAGACCCCGCGGAACCCCTCGTCGCCCGCCGGGTCGATCGCCATGCGGGCCGTGTAGGTGGCGCCATCCTTGCTCTTGACCACCCCGGTCCAGATGCCTGCGATGCGCTTGGCCGGCAGCGCCTGCGCCTCGGGGACGGGATGGCGCGCGGGGAACGCCGACGAGTCGTCGTCGTCATCGCCGCCGCAGGCGGCCAGCATCACCGCCGCCGCCACGGCCAGCAGGGCGGCCGAGATGCGCATGGGCGGATCCTAGACGGAGGGAGCGGTCAGCCGTCCCGGATCCGGACGAGGCCGCCGAGCGCGCCGACGTAGCCCGAGCCGTCCGGCCCGATGCTGACCGGGGCGAAGTTGTTGTTGAAGCCGAGCCCCGTGCCCGCCAGCCGGCTGAACACCGTGTTGCCCGTGCGGAAGTCGATCGCGGTGAAGTACCAGGCGTCGGTTCCCTCGGCGTTCGGCGGCTTGGTGTACGTGTAGACGAGGCCGGTGGAAAGCGACAGCTTCGGAACCACCGAGGGCGCGCGCTCGTCGCTGTGCCAGACCGTGCGGCATCCCGTTCCGGTGTCGTTGATGTCGACCCGCTCGAGCCCGGGTGTCGTGGTCGCGCCCTGCTCGGTCGCGAGCAGCCCGGAGTAGCCGTAGTTGTTCTCCACCACCAGCGAGCGGCCGGTGCCGATCAGCGACTGATCGGTGGCCCCCGCGCCCCGTTCGAACACCGGCTGCGTGCATACATGCCGCGTTCCGGTGACGGCCTTCGCGCGTCGCAGCACGACGATGTTCATCGGATCCGCGTTGTCCGTGATCGCGACGTACTGCGAGCCCATCAGCGTCGGCGTCGTGCCCGATCCGGCCTGCGTCTGTCCCGGCTTCTTCTCCCCCGTGTTCAGGTAGCCGGCCCGCCAGGTGACCGCCGGGGCGCCGGCCGCAGTCGCGTCGAGCCGGTACAGGGCGCCGTCGGTGACGATGAAGACACCACCCGTCTCGTCGACGGCGAACGAGTTGCCGATCTTCTCCCCCAGCGCGACCGAGCGAACCGCGCCGCTCGCCGGGTCGACGGTGCCGACCACCCCGGCGCCCGACACGAACCAGATGCGTCCCGACCAGTCGGGCAGCGCCGAGACGATCGAGTCGCCCAGCGGCACGGCGGAGGTGACGTCGTAGTCGCGTTCGAGGGCGAATCCGGGGCCGAGCGGCGAGCTCGTCTTGCCCACGACCCAGATGTGGCGGATGGTGGTCGGGATCACCGCGCGGTCGAGCTGGTCGAGATAGAAATAGCCGCCGCCGGAGAAGTCGGTGAACGGGTTGCCGCCGGTGAGCGGGTTGACGACGCGCGGCGGTAGGTCGAAGGTGGCCAGCAGCGCGAGGGACTGCGGGTCCATCAGGACGAGGCGCGGGTGCTCGACACCGACGCAGACGGCGACGATCCGTCCGGCGCTGTCGAACGTGACCGACGCGCACTCCGACCCCAGGAACGTTGAGTTCCGCTGCATCGCACTGCCCAGTGGGCCCGGACCGGTGTAGGTGTCGGTCTGATAGGCGTCGTTGTGGATGTTGCTGCGCCCGTTCGGCGCCATGAAGGGGTGGCGCGGCACGGCGGGCGCCTGCACGGACTTGGGCTTGTGCGGCGCACCGATGAACGCCGGGACGCTGCCGGCCTCGGGGCCTTCAGGGATCGGCACGGCGGGGATGGCGGCGAGCGCCGCGGCCGCGAGGACGAGGATTCCCGCGAGCGCTACGACGCTCGACGCCAAGAACCGGCTGCTCAGAGTCCGGAGCATCCGCCCCTGGGATAGCACGAAACGGTGTAAGCGTGGGCGTTTTTGGGGTCGGGCCCCGAGTAGTGTGGCGACCTGCAGATGTCCACGGCTGTCATCACCGGCGGCGGCAGCGGCCTCGGCTTCGAGGCCGCACGTCACATCGCCACGACGCACCCCGAGTGGCGGATCGTGCTGGGCGTGCGCAACATGGACGCCGGTGCGGCGGCCGCGGAGCGGATCAACTCCTCGTCCGGGCACCCGATCGCCCAACCACTCGCCCTGGATCTCGCGTCGCTCGAGTCCGTGCGCGGCTTCTGTGCGGCGGTCGCGAGCCTCGACGGGCCCCCGCTGCGAGTCGTGGTCGCGAACGCCGGCATCCAGGTGATCGGCCGCGAGGGACGCACCAAGGACGGCTTCGAGGAGACATTCGGCGTGAACCACCTGGGGCACTTTCTCCTGACCAACCTGCTCGCGGAGCACTTGAGGTCTCCGGCTCGCGTGATCTTCGTCTCGAGCGACACCCACGACCCGGCCCAGCGGACGGGCATGCCGGCGCCCCGGTGGCAGGACCCCGAGGCGCTCGCCCACGACGACGACGGTGGCGTCGACACGACGGCCGGGCGGCGCCGGTACACGACTTCCAAGCTGGCGAACGTGATGACCGCCTACGAGCTGGACCGCCGCCTGCGCGCCGCCGGCAGCACGGACGTCGGCGTCTTTGCGTTCAACCCGGGCCTGATGCCCGGGACCGGCCTCGCGCGTGACTACGGGCCCGTGGCGCGGTTCGCCTGGCGCTACGTGATGCCGGCCCTGACCCTCATTCGCCCGAACGTTCACACGCCTCGCCAGGCCGGCGGCTACCTCGCCTGGCTGGCCACGGATCCATCGTTGGAGGGAGTCAGTGGCCGCTACTACGACGGCCGCAAGGACAAGCGCTCCTCCGAGGAGTCCTACGACCGTGAGAAGGCCGCGGCGCTGTGGGAAGCAAGCGCGCGCCTGGTGGGTCTACCCGCGGCGGCTACGTGAGCGCAGCCGCGGAGGCGGCTGCATCTTCGAGACGATCGTCTCCCCAGAAGAGCTCGGCGCCCACCGCAACTGTCGGCAGGCCGAACACCCCAAGGCCAATGGCGTACTCGGTCGTCTCCTTGAGCGCGCCCTTGATCTCGGGATCGCTCATCGCCGCGCGCGCCTCCTCTGGATCAAGGCCGCACGCCGCCGCGACCTCGAACACCGCGCCGTCCAACTCGGTTGGGTCGTGACCCTCGCCGAAGGTGAGGTGATAGATGCCGCGGGCGAACTCCTTCCCCACCCCGGCCCGGTGCGCGAACGTGGCCAGCCGCATGACCGGTAGCGAATTTATGGGCTCCACCTCCATGCCCAGGTCCCGGCCTTCGAGATAGCGCTGGGGCCAGCGCAAGGCGGGCAGGCCGTATTCCGCGGCCCGGCGCTCGACGTCCATTTGCCGGGCGAGATTTTCCTCTCCCGGCCGCCGCCATTCACGCCCGGAGGCCGTGATGATGGCCGCGATCCAGACCGGCTGCCAGACTGGCTGTGCGGGCAGGAGCTGGTCGACGCGGTGGGCCGCCAGGTATGCAAACGGCGACGAAAGGTCATAAAAGAAGATCGGTCCCGCGTCCCGGTTCACGCCGCGACCCTATCTCGTAGGCAGGGGACCGTGCTTTTTTGCCGTAATACAGCTTAATTCGAACGTTTCAGGCGTTCGTGATGGGATATGCCTATAAAGAGCGACACGGGTCGCCGGGGATTCGCAATATGGAACGGCATCGAAAGGGCCCGTGGACCGGAAGGTCATGGATTCGCTCCCCGCCTTTTTGGCGGCGGCACGGGAGCAGTAAGCAAACCAATCAGGAGGCGATATGACAGCGCCCTTCAAGAAGGGTGGGGAAGTCCTGTTGGCGGCTCTTGTGGCCCTGATGGCCGCGGCTCTGCTCGCCGGCGGCGCCAGCGCGTCGAGTGGGAGCGACTGGGAAGGGTCGAAGCAAGGCGAACATGTCGACTTCGACTCCGGCAAGAACAAGTCGCACGACTACGACAAGGACAAGGGTTGGTCCGGCAAGCATGCCGGCGACGACCAGCATGCCGACAAGGGTCATGACTACGGCGACAAGGGCGATGACCACGCCGACAAGGGCCGTGACCACGGCGACAAGGGTCATGACTACAGCGACGAGGGTGATGGCCACGGCAACAACGGTGGCCACGGCGACCGGCCGTGCAAGAAGGACAACGAAGGCGAGCACGGCGGTAACAACGGGGGCGGCGGTACGACGGGCCCGACCGGACCGACAGGCCCCGGCGGACCGACCACGCCAGGCCCTGGCGGTCCAGGATCCGGCGGTGAGGCGGGTTCAGGCGGACAGACCGGCTCAGGCACCCAGGGTGGAGCCGGCGGACAGACCAGTCCCGCACCGCAGCCCGTCGCTCAGGTGACTCCGGTTGCGGAGACCGCGCCTGTGACCGGTGAGGGCGGCGTCCTCGGGCAGGGCGGCGAGTCCGGCCCGGAGACCGCTCAGACGACGCCGAGCGAGCAGGGCGGGACGGCCGCGGCCGGCGGCCAGTCCGGCACGCAGTCGCAGCCGGCCGAGCTGGCGAGCACCGGGTTCAACGTGGTCCCGCTGTTCGTGGTTGGCGCGATCTGCCTCGCGGCAGCGTTCCTGCTGCTCCGTCGCAGGACGAGTGCGTAAGTAACGGCTGAAGAGGCGCGGGGCAGTCGCTCCGCGCCTCTTCGGCGCCAGGGAGATGGGAAGTCAGGCGAAACGCCCGCAGATCCGAAACCGGCTCAGGCGAACGCTGGCCGCCCTGCTGCTGGTCATCGGCGTACTCCTGCTCGCCGAAGGCGTCGTCACGCTTGCCTGGCAGGAGCCGCTCAGCGCCTTTTCGGCGCGCAACGAGCAGGACAAGCTCGACGCGCGGCTCAGCCAGCTCGAATCCCAGGCGCTCGCCGCCCCAACCGGGTACCGGGCGCGCGGTCACGACGACCGTGCCACCGCACTGGCGCGCAGGTACCGGCGTCACGCCGAACGGGGCGAGCCGCTCGGGCGCATCGAGATCCCGCGCCTCGGCAAGCACTTCGTGTTCGTCTCCGGAGTGTCAGCGAGCGAGCTGAAGAAAGGTCCCGGCCACTATCCGACGACCGCGCTGCCCGGCGAGCACGGGACCGTCGGGATCGCTGCGCACCGGACCACCTACTCGGCCCCGTTCCGCGACATCGACGATCTGCGCCCCGGCGACCGGATCTCCATCCGGATGCCCTACGGGCGGTTCTCTTACGAGGTCGAGGGCAGGATCACCGTCTCGCCCAAGAACACTCGCTCGCTGCGCCGGGTCGCACACGACCGGGTGGCGCTGACGACGTGCCATCCGCCGCAGAGCGATGCGCAGCGACTCGTCGTCACCGCGCGACTTCGCTCCAGCAGCTTCAGCGACTAGAGGTGCGTGCCGTACACGCCGACGACGGTGACTCCGCCGCGGCCGAACGGAGAGCGCCCGACGACGGCGACACCGAACTGGTGCCAGCTCCCGTTGAGCACGTTCGCGCGGTGCACCGAGCTGCCGAGCCAGGCCCTCACCACCGCACGGGGTGACTTTGTGCGGCTCCACCAGTAGAGGTTCTCCTGCGCCGCGAACCGCCGGCCGCGCCCGTACCGGGTCGCGGCAACGCGGTCGACGACGTTGCGCCCGCGCGGTGAGAAGTGGCCGAAGTAGTGGCGCCGCACCATGCTCCGGGCGTGGCGGCGCGCGGCGCGGTTCAGGCTGGCGCTGAGCCTCATGCGGCCCAGTCCATGGCGCCGGCGGACTGCGTTCTGGATCCGCAGCACCTTCCGGGCGTAGCCGCTGCTCGCGATCACGGCGTCGCCGTTACCGCCGGGCTTGGCCTGGCGGAAGGTTTGGTCGGCGGGCCGCGACCGCGCAGCGCCTCCCGCCCCGGCGACTCCTGGAGCGAAGAGGGTCAGCGTTACAGTCGTGACCGCGGCGACAAGCAGGGCTGTCGAGATCTTGCGTACTCGTGCCATATGCAACGAGGGCTGGCTTGGGGCCGGGCGCGAAGCGCGGCACCGTATCGAATCTCCCTCGAGCGCTTCTTCGGGTAGTTCCCCCTGTGGACTGAGGTCGAGGTCGTAGTCCTGGACGCTAGGTGGACGCCCGGATGTGTTCTTGCAGGAATCCGGGGGCTATCCGCCGAACGGCGGGCGCCCGTTTACGGGTGGGCCAGCAGCCAGGCCCGGGTGACGTTGCCGATCCGCATCCGCTGCGGGTGGTCGCCGACCGGGATCTGGGCCACCTCCGCCTTGCGCTTGTAGGAGATCGCGGAGATCTTGTCGTCGCCGCTCCAGGAGACGAAGCAGTAGCGGCCGTCGGCGCTGTTGGTGGACCAGTAGGGCTTCGTGCCGCCGTGGATCAGCGTGTAGTCGAACGTGTCCCGATCGACGATCGCCGCGTAGTCCGACATCGTTCCCGCCACGCACAGCCGCGTGTCCTCGGGGCTCATCGCGATGCCGTGGTGCGCGGAGTCGAGCAGGTACTGCTCGCGCGGCATCTTCGGAACCTCGTTCGGCAGGTTCGCGACCCGGGTGACGCGATCCTGCGCGAAGTCGTACTCGACGAAGCCGTGGAAGAACGAGACCTGGAAGTACACCTTCGTCTCGTCCGGCGTCAGCGCCATCGGCCGCACGGCGGAGCTCATGTTCGGGATAGCCGGCCTCCGCGAGCTTCTGGCCCATGTCGATCTGCTCGATGATCTGGTTCGTGTTCGCGTCGACGATCTGGAAGCGGCGATCGCCCTTCGTGGTGTCGAACTCGCGGCTGGTCGGCGGGCGTGTAGACGAGGCCGATGCTGGCGTGGAAGATGCGCTGGCCGTCGGCGGAGTAGTTGTTCTCGTGCGGCGAGTCGCCGGATGGGAACCTGCCCGACCTCCTGGCCCGTGAACGTGTCGAGGATGTGGACGACGTTGCCGGTCGAGGCCGAGACGGCGACGCGAGTTGCCATCGGGAGACATCGCCATGTGGTCGGAGCGCTGGCCATCGACGCGGAAGCGCCAGACGATCGCGCCGGTGTTGAGGTCGAGCCCGATGACGTCGGCGAGGCTCGGCCGCGAGACGACCAGCAGCCGGCCGTCCTTGCGAGGCGAACATGTCGTCGACGAACTGGTCGTGGCCCTCGCCGATCGCCTGGCGGATCGCGAGGAAGTAGGCGAGCCGCACCGGGTCCGTGGCGATCTCGAGCATCCGCTCGTTGATGTCCGGAATGATGTTCAGCCGCGCCACGCGCGTGAACGTCGGCTGGTTGGCCGTCCCGCCCTGCCGGATCACGTCGGCGGTCCCGTCCCAGTTGTTGCCGACGAACAGCACGGGAGCGACGCCGGTGGGCGCGGCAGCGGTCGCGCCGGTGGCCGGCAGCAGCGACGCGAGCGCAGCGCCGAGCGCCAAGACGACCACTGCGGCCAGCGTCGCGCGTGTCTTCTTGACCGAAGCCCCCATCGAAAAAGGAAACGCCCCGCCGCGTGGGCGGACACGTCGAAGCGCTCCTACCCTGCTTCTCGGCTCGCAGGTCACGAACCGCGTCGATCGCCCGTCCTGACAACTCGTCGCCGCCGATCGGCACGGTGATCCTGCGTCACGTCGCCCCCTTTACTCGTGTCCGCGGTCGGCTCGGCAAACAGGCGACGGCGTGTGAGCTCACTCTCCAGCCGCTCGATCCTCGATCGCAGCTCGGGAGACGACGCATCGCCCGCCACCGCGATCTCCACTGGATCGGTCGTCTGGCCCGGGAACTCCTCGTTCAGCAGCACGTAGCCCTGCTTGCGACTCGAAGCGATCCGGCAGAACGCTGCGCCCCTGCGAACCTGTCTCCAGGTCGAGGGCGGGCACGCGCCAGCGCGAGGAGGAGGCCCGCGCTGAGCACGTTAGGCTGACCACGGGCCGGCGCATGACGGCGTGGACAACCCGTGCCCCAGAACGGGCTCACGGTGCCTGCGCGGTCGGCGCTGCGCCCGAAGAACGGAACCCTGCCCGGCGTTGATGCGATCGCCGAGCAGGCCCAGTACTGCGGGCAGCAGCGTGAGCGCGGCCACAACGGCAACGACTCCTACCAGGATCGCGCCGGCGGCCAGGCTCCGGAAAAGCGTATGCGGAACGAGCAGCAGGCCGATCATCGCGAGGACGAACGTCGTGCCGCTGAAGAACACGGCCCGGTTCGCTGTCCCAGCCGTGGCGGCGATCGCCTCGTTGTGCGGCCGGCCGCGCACCCGCCGCTCCTCGCGGTAGCGGGAGACGATGAACAACGAGTAGTCGACCCCCAGCGCCAGCCCCATCCCGGTCAGCATGTTTACCGCGAAGATCGACAGCTCGAACGCCTGCCCGACAAGTGCCGCGAGCGCCAGCGCGACGATGATCGAGACGATCGCGAGGATCAGGGGCACGATGCCCGCGACGACTGCGCCGAAGACCAGCAGGAGGATCACGAGCGCGGTCGGCAGGCCGAAGAAGAGCTCGCCGTTGCGCAGGTCTTGCTCGGCTAGCTCGCCCTGGTCGGCGTCCGAAGTCTCGCTCACCCGTGATTGCGGCCTGGTAGCGCGGCTCGTCGTCGAGGCGCTCGACCACGGCGTATACGGCGTCGACGTCGTCCTCACCGTCGAAGCCGAGCCCGACGAGCACCGCACGGGCGTCGCCGTCACGCGAGGTCAGTGGCCGGCCGTCGGACGACGTGACCACGGCGGTTGCACCGGCACCCCGCAGATCGTTCGCCAGCTCGCCGATGCGGTCGCCGGCCGCGCGCTCATCGATCTCACCGCCGGGCGTGCGCACGACGACGACCTCGGTGATGTCGCGCTCCCGCGCCGCTCTGCTCTCGGGGAACGCCTGCGACAGAAGCTCGTTGGCACGCTTCGATTCCGTCCGGCTCGTCGTCTCAATCGTCCGACGTGAGCACGTCTCCCAGCAACAAGCCGACCGCCGCCGAGGAAGCGATCACTGCGACGACCCAAAGCGCGACTACCCGCCAGGGCCGCCGAGCGCTTGCCACTGCGATCCGCTCGATCATCTCGCGACCTCGGCGCGCTGCGCATCGAGTGCCGGCCCGGGCACGCTGCAGCGTGCTGTTCGCCGCCGCGACCGAGGTCCCGAGCATGGCGGCCACCTCCCTTGGCGGAGAATCCCCACACGTCACGCAGGATCAGGACGGCGCGTTGACGCGGCGGCAGTCTCCTTGACCGCGGCAAAGGCGAGTGTGACGGCCTCGCGCTCCTCGCAGCGCACGTCGGGCCGCCCCGTTTCGTCCTCGAATTCGCAGTCGGCGCAGGGCTCTATCCAGTGCCTGGTCGCGCCCCATTGCGTCGATGCACACGTTGGTGGCGATCCGGTGAAGCCAGGTGCGCAACGAGCTGCGTCCCTCGTAGCCGGGGAGTCCGCGCCAGGCCCGCAGCATCGTCTCCTGGAAGGCGTCCTCGGCGTCATGGACGGTTCCCAAGCATCCGGTAGCAGTGCGACTGAACCCCGTCGCGCTGCGCCTCGACCATGTCTCGGAACACCTTCGCCGCGCACACCGCCGCTCTCGAGCGTCGTGATGGGCATGCGGCGAGGCTAGATCGCAAGCGCGCGCTGCACATCGCCCGGCGGTACTCAATCCCGAGTCCCCCTGTGGGGGGGCGCGGATGCCTGTGAAATTACTCGTCTGTGCTTGAGGGCGGCGAGCCCGGCGCCACCACGCCGTGGTCGTACGCGAACACGATCGCCGCGGGCCGGTCGCGGACGTTGAGCTTCGTGAAGATGCTTCCGACGTGCGTCTTCACCGTCGCCTCGGCGACGTACAGGCTGGCGGCGATCTCGGCATTGGTCGCACCGCGTGCCATCAGCCGCAGCACGTCGTGCTCACGGTCTGTGAGCAGGTCGAGGCGAGCCGCGTCGCGGGTGGCCGGCGCGACGACCCGGCGGTAACGGTCGAGAACCCGTGGTGCGACATGCGGGTCGAACCACGCACCACCGCCTGCCACCGCCCGCACCGCTGTGATCAGATCCTCCGCGGAGCTGTCCTTGAGGACAAATCCCGCGGCACCGGCCTCGATCGCGCCCCACAACACCTCGTCCTCGCCGAACGTCGTCAGCACGAGTACCGGGCCGGCGTCCGACTCGCGTAGGCGCGCGGTCGCGCCGATTCCGTCGAGCCCCGGCATGCGGATGTCCATCAGGATCACGTCCGTCGCTCGCGCGAGGTAGCTCCTCCACCGCCTGCCCGCCATCGGCGCACTCCGCAACGACCTCGAATCCATCGGCCGACGAGAGGATGCGTGCCAGGCCGGCTCGGACAATGGCCTGGTCGTCGACGAGCGCGACCCGGATCATGTCGTCCGTACCTCCCCGGCCTGAATCGCGTCCTTCCCCTCGAGCGGCAGACGGCAGATGACCCGCCAGCCGCGGGCCGTCGGCCCGGCGCTGAACTCGCCGCCGAGCGCCGTTGCCCGCTCCCGCATCCCGACCAGGCCGTAGTGAGGTCGCTCTCGGTCGCCGGCCGATTCGGGGACCGTCGGTCCAGTTGTCTCGGCGACCAGGCTGTGCCCGTCGGTCGGTGACCTCGACGGTGACATCGGTCTGCGCGCTGGGCGCATGCTGCGCCGCGTTCGCCAGCGCCTCCTGCGTGATCCGGTAGAGCGCTACTCCAACGCTGGGGGCGATCCGGGAGACATCCCCGCGAGTCTCCAGCCCGACGGCGAGACCGCCGGCGCGTGCATGGTCGACGAGCGCCGGGATTTCCGCAGCCGACGGCAACGGTGGCGAGACCGCCGACTCCTCGTCGCTGCGCAGCAGCCCGACCGTGCGCCGCAGCTCTCCCATGCTGCGGCGGCCGACCTCCTCCGCCGATCGGAGCGCCTCCTCGGCCGCCGCCGGGTCACGGTGCAGGACATGGCGAGCGCTCGTGACCTGGAGCATCACCGCAGCCAATCCGTGTCCGACGAAGTCGTGGACGTCGCGAGCGATCCGGCGACGCTCTGTCAGCAGCGCCTGCTCGGCGAGCTCGCGCCGGGTGGCCTCGAGCTCGGCCACCAGTTGTCCCTGGCGAGCGGCCACGCGGCCGATCAGCCACGGGAGCACGATGCCCATGATCCAGATGCCCACCGCGATCTCCGACGGGTCCTGGATCACACTCGCCACGACGGGCGACACCACGACCAGCAGCCCCAGCGCGACCGCTGTGCGAAGCGACGGGGCCCAGAGCGCGACCACGAAAGCGAGCACGGATGCGTCGAAGAAGAGCGGCTCCAGCTGACCGTCGCGCTGAGCAAGGACGACCGGCGGGAGCACCACCAGACATAGCGCCAGCAGCGGAACCCGCGGCACGATTGCCCAAACCGCGAAGGCGGCAACCGGGATCGCGGCGAGGATGGCGTCACTTTCGGACCCGGGATCGGTCAGTACCGCAACGATCGCCGCCGTAAGCGCGAACAGCGGCGCGCACGCCCGCAACTGGTCGGTTTGTGACCGCTCCGAACGTACTTCGCTGAACACAACTCCACCGTACTGCGGCGCCACGTGATCGAACATCCCCCCGTGGACGGAACGCCGCCATCTACTGCGGGTGGAGCATCAGTCCACATGTTTCGCTCCGGCGGTTACTCCACCAGCCTCACCTCCAGCTGTCCGCCGAGGGCCGTCTCCCCCGCTCCGCCCATCAGCCCGAGGATGCGGGCGACGTAGGCACGGGTCTCCGGGTAGGGCGGAACGCAGCCGCAGCGCTCGACCGCGCCGGCGCCGGCGTTGTAGGCGGCGAGCGCCAGCGAGACGGAGCCGAAGCGGCGCAGCAGGTCGCGCATCAGGTGCGCCTGGGCGCGCGATCGCCGCGGCCGCGTCGAAGGGATCGCCCAGTCCGTACGCCTGTGCCGTGCCGGGCATGAACTGGGCGATGCCGCGCGCGCCCGCGGGGCTGACCGCGAACGGGTTGAAGTTGGATTCGGCGTACAGCTGGGCCGCGAGCAGCGACGCCGAGACGTTCCAGCGGCTCGCCGCGCGGGCGATCGCCGGAGCGAACGCGGCCGGGACGAACGAGGGCACCGCGCTGCGGCCGTCGCCGGGCGCGCCCACGCCACGGCTCGTGTCCGGCGTCGACCTCGGGTTGAGCGTGTAGCCGTAGTGCCACGGCTCCCATGAGTACCGCTGGATGAAGTGAAAGCGCGGGCCATTGCGAGCCAGCCACGAGTACGCGCTCGACGGGCCGAGGTCGAGCTCGGTTCCCAGACGGTGGAGCGAATGTCCCGGGCGGGGCGACCCAGCGCGGGTCGGGGTGCTGGGCATAGAGCCGCGCCTGCTCGGCGTCGGAGCGATAGGCGGACGTGATCAGGAGCGCGATGCCATCGGCCCGTGCCGCCGCGGCGAGCCGGTCGAACGCCCGGGCGACGTCCGGTCGCATCGGCTTGCCCTGCCGGTAGGCGAACGGCCCCTGGTACCCGCCCCCCTCGCCCGGCGCCGCAGGCGAACCAGCGGCGCCGGCCACCTCCGCTTCGGCGCCGGTTTCGACCGGCACCCGCCCTCTTGGACCAGGACCGGTCCTGACCGGGAGGCGACCGCGGACCTCCACCTTGACCCGCACCGGCGCAAAGCTTCCGCGGTCGGGGAAGGACACGGTCGCGTTCAGGCCGCGACCGTTCCGCGCGACCGTCTCGACGGCTGCCGACCGGGCACGCGCCAGGTAGTCCGGCCGTGAGAGGTGTTGCGGATTCGCGTGCCCACGAATCACCGGCGCCTCGAACAGGCGCGCGAAGTCGTCCCGCATCGACGCCGCTGCTGCCATCGCGGCCAGGTCGGCAGTGCCCTGCGCGCGCGACTTGCCCAGCAGCGCCTTGCCGAACGCCGCCATCACCCCCGCTCCGGCCAGGATCAGGACGCAAGCCGCCAGTGCCATCACGAGCACCTGGCCTCGCTCGGCGCGATACCGCCCGCTCACGCGCGCCTGCCCGTGAACAGACCGTGGTGCGGCGCCAGTCCCCCGGTTGCCACGCCGGCCGCGAGCGCCGCCACCTCGAGCAGCGCGCCGCCGAGTCGCCCGCCGGGGAACCGCCCGCGCCCGAGCATCGCCGCCCCGAGTCGCGAGCCGGGCAGGCATACGGCTGCCCAGCGGGCCCACTCGTCCGGCCGCTGGACCGAGTTGCCGACCAGCAGGACCCGCCGGCAGCGCTCGGCGAGCAGGGAGCAGACCATCCCCGACAGCGCGGGCTCGGCAGTGCGTCCCGCAACCGCGATGACCGCATCGACCTCGGCGACGACCGCGGCCGCGCGTGGCGCCTCGCGGGCCGGCACCGACCAGACGCTCGACGTGGCAGAGCCGTCGGCCGCAAGCCGCAGCAGCGTCCCGCCGTAGCAGGCCACCTCGTCCGCACCGGTCAGCGCCGCGGGCACCTCGCACACTCGGACCGCGCCCGCGGCGGGGCGCGACGGGCCCAGGCTGACGAGGAACGGCGCCTCGCCGCGTCTGCTCAGTGCGAGCGCAAGGCCGGCGGCGAGCGTCCGCGCGCCGCACCCGGGTGAGAGACCCATCACCGCGAGCGACACCGGGCCCGGAAACGCGACGTCCGCCGCGGCGGGCCGGGGTGGCGCCGGGGGCGCGGTTGTAGGCGCAGGCTCCAGCAGGAAGCCCGTCGCTCGCTCGAGCACGTTCGCCAGCAGGCTCACCGCTCGCCCGGCTCTACGGGCAGCCGCACGTTGCTCTCGAACGACAGTCGCCGGCGCAGCATCCGCAGCGGCGACGGCGTGCGCAACGTGACGAGCACCCGGTCGCCACGGTGGTGGACTTCCATTGCGCCGTCCGGCCAGCCGGGAACCGCGGCCCGCGCTGCTTCCTCGGGCGAGCGGCCGTTCAGCGACGCCAGCGCAGCAGCCTCGGCAGCGTGATCGGCCATCACCGCCGCGTAGCCGGCTCCGAGGACCTGCAGCCCGATGAAGCCGGCAAGCACAACCACCAGCGCTCCCGCGAGCAGCTCGACGGACGCCTGTCCCCGGACGCCCGCCTGGATCACCTTCCCTCCAGCCGTGCCCGCGAAGAGAAGCGCACGACGTGGTCCCCGGCCAGCGGAGAGCGGAACCCCAACCGGACGGCGACGGTACCGTCAGGCGCGGCCCTCACACGAAGGCCGCGCCTGAGTGGGGAGGGGATCGCGGTGCGGGCCGCCCGCTCGGGGTCCTTCCCGACGGCCTGCGCGCGAGCGGCGGAGTGCGCCGCCCGCGCGGTCAGCCAGACCGACTGGCCGGCCAGGACCAGCTGCCAGGCGGCCAGGGCGACCAGGAGCGCCGCGGGCAGCACGCCGAGCAACTCGACGGTCGCCTGACCGCGTTCGGATTCCGTTCCTTGCGCTCCCGAGCCTCGCATCCTTGGTCGGCTTGGAAGCTACGGAGGAACTAGTTACCGATCCACGCGCGTGCGCAAGGGATGTGTGAAGCGGGAGCTAAAAGAGACCGAGCGTCACACGCCGTAGCGGCGCGACTCCGTCCAGGCGTGCCACACGGCCATCACCGAGCCGCCGAGGAAGATGAACCACAGGATCGTGCCGAGGCCGCTCTCCCATAGCTCGGACGTCGCTATCAGCGTGCCGGTGGCAAACGCGACGCCCCCGTAGAGGAGCGCGCGGTGCTGGGTGCTCATTCCCCAGAGGGTGAAGCGGTTCTCTATATACAGGCGGTAGCCGAGGAAGCCGATCGCGGCCAGGAAGGCCATCGAGATGATCCCCAGGATCACGAGCGCCGCGGCCGTGCCGGCGGGGATGAACGCCACGGCCAGCCCGACCACGGCGATGATGGCGATGTTGCGCAGCGCCTGGGTGCTCACCCCGCGGATTCTACGCGGGCGGGATCCGGGCTAGGCGTTCTTGACGACGATCGACTCGAGGATGTTCGCGGCCGTCTCGCAGGCGTCGATCGCCTGCTCGATGCGCTCGAAGATGTCCTTCCAGCGGATCACGAACATCGGGTCGACGCCGTTGGCGAACAGAGAGGCGAGCCCGTCGCGCAGCAGCCGGTCGCCCTCGTTCTCGAGCCGGTTGACCTCCACGAGGTGGTGGTGGATGTCTCCCAGCTGCGACAGGCCCGACAGCGCCTGAGCCAGGTGACGGCAGCAGTCGCGCAATACGCCGGAGAGCTGTTGTGCCTGCTCCATGGGCGCCTCGACGTGGTACAGCCCTAGGAAGTCGGCTGCCTCCTCGGTGTAGTCGACGACGTCGTCGAGTGCCGACGCCAGCTCATAGACGTCTTGGCGCTCGACCGGAGGAGCGACCTTGCGGTTCAGAAGCTGGATCAGGTCGTGGGTGATCCGGTCGCCGTCCTGCTCGCAGATCAGGATCTCCCGCCGCAGGTCTCGTTCGTCCGGCCAGGTTTGAAGCAGACGATCGAGCAGCTCGGCGGCTCGCACGAGGTTCGCGCCGGCCTCCTCGAACAAATTGAAGAACTGGTTGCCGGTCCGTGGGCGCAGCCGTGCGCTGACGATGCCCATCAGCCCTTCTCCTCCGAAGCGCTACCCGCCGCAACCTCTTCCTCTTCCTCCGGCTGCTGGGGATCGAAGCGGTAGCCCACGCCGAAATGTGTGTGCAGGTACACCCAGCCGGGGGATGAGTCCTCGAGTTTTTTCCGGAGCTTGCGCACGAACACGTCCACGGAGCGGTCCCCGTGAGCCATTGCATACCCCCAGACCCGCTCGTAGACGCGCTCGCGCGGCACGACCCTTCCACTCGCCACCCGCCAGCAGGTGCAGCAGCTCGAACTCGCGGCGCGTCAGGCCGATCGCGCGGCCGCCCACGAACGCCTCGAACATGTCGGGCCGGATCTCGAGCTCGCCGGCCACGATCGGCTCGACGGGCTGCGCGGCCAGCTCGCCTGCCCGCCGGCGCCTGACGGCGGCCTCGATGCGCGCCAGAACCTCCTCGGGGTGGCACGGCTTGGTGACCCAGTCATCCGCGCCCAGGCGCAGGCCGCGGACGCGCTGGGCGACGCTGGTGGGACCAGTGCAGACGATCACCGCGGGCGCGCCGGACTGCGAGCAGAGCTTCTCCAGATAGGACCAGCCGTCGCCGCCGAGCAATGCCGGATCGATCACCACGGCGTGGACCCGCATGGCCTGCAGCTCCTCGGGCGGCGGCGGAGTCGCGAGCAATTGGGTGCGCCACCCGACCGCACCGACCCGCTTGGCCAGCACGCGCACGAAGCCGCTGTCGGAATCGACAACGGCCAAGCGCACCGCCGCGGGCGCGGCAGAGGGAAGATCATGGACCTGGAGCGGACCGTCCGCTGCCTGGGAGGCATCCACGGCTCGGAGTGTAGGGATGGCGCGGACGCATGAAGGCCCTTTTCCGGGCGTTTCACGACTTTTTCACACCCTGGCTACCGCTCCTTAACCAGCCTTCACACCCTGGCGGCGAGGCTGCCCGCCGTCATAAGTCGTACGACGACCAAAAAAGGAGGGCGCACGTGCGCTCACGGCTGCGTAATCCCGTCATCGCCCTGATCGTGGTGGCCTCGTTCGCGCTGATCGCGGCGGGCTGCGGCGACGATGACGACGACAACGGCGGCAGCGGCAGTTCCAACCTCTCCGGCAGCATCTCGGTCGACGGGTCGTCCACCGTCGGGCCGATCACCGAGACGGCCGCCGAGCTGTTCCGCGAGGACAATCCCGACGCCAAGATCACGGTCGGCATCTCGGGCACAGGCGGCGGCTTCGAGAAGTTCTGTGAGGGCGAGACCGACATCAACGACGCATCTCGCGAGATCGAGCCCGACGAGCAGAAGGCCTGCGCCGACAACGGGATCAAGTACGACCAGGTGCAGGTGGCCAATGACGGCATCGCCCTGATCGTCAACTCCGACAACGACTGGGCCGAGTGCCTCACCACGGACCAGCTGAAGAAGATCTGGGACAACGGATCCGACGTGAAGACCTGGAAGGACGTCGACCCGTCGTTCCCCGACGAGGAGCTGAAACTCTTCGGCCCCGGGACCGACTCGGGGACGTTCGACTACTTCACCGAGCAGATCAACGGTGAAGAGGGACAGTCGCGCTCCGACTACAGCCCCTCCGAGGACGACAACGTCACGATCCAGGGCGTCTCCGGCACCAAGGGCGGCCTCGGCTACCTGGGCCTCTCGTACGCGCAGCAGAACCAGGACAAGGTGAAGACCGTCAAGGTCGACTCCGGCGACGGCTGCGTGGAGCCGACCACCGAGACGGTGCAGGACGCGAGCTACAAGCCGCTCTCGCGCCCGCTGTTCATCTACCCGTCGCAGAAAGCCCTGCAGCAGCCGGTGGTCGACGGGTTCGTCAACTACTACGTGGACAATGCGGACACGATCGCCGAGCAGGCGCAGTTCGTGCCGATGACCACCGAGCAGGCGGACGCCTCGAAGCAGAAGGCGGACCAGATCGCGAACCCACAGTAGTTGGCTAACCCGGGATCGCACGCGGGCGGCATTGCCGCTGGAGCCGGCGCACCTGAGGTGCGCCGGCTCACCGTTTCCAGGCGCCGGTGGGGCGAGGGCGTCATCCGCGGTGCGCTGTTCGGCTGCGCGCTGCTCTCGGTCCTGACGACGATCGCGATCCTGGTCGCGCTGATCGGCCCCAGCATCGACTTCTTCGAAGAGGTGCCGATCGGTGACTTCCTGTTCGGCACGGACTGGGCCCCGCTCTTCAACCCGGCCAGCTTCGGCGTCCTGCCGCTCATCGTGGGAACGCTGTCCGTCACGCTCTGGGCCTGCCTGGTCGCGCTGCCATTCGGGCTGGGCGCCGGGCATCTACCTGTCGGAGTACGCGCACGACCGGACGCGGCGAGTCCTGAAGCCCGCGCTCGAGGTGCTGGCCGGCATCCCGACCGTCGTCTACGGCTACTTCGCGCTCACCTTCGTGACGCCACTGCTCCAGGACATCGGATTGGGCGTCGAGGTCTTCAACGTCCTCGCAGCCGGCCTCGTGATGGGAGTGATGATCCTGCCTACAGTGGCATCGCTCTCCGATGACGCGATGACCGCCGTGCCGATGGCGCTGCGGGAAGGGGCCTATGGCCTGGGTGCCTCGCGCCTCCAGGTCTCGACCCGCGTTGTCGTCCCGGCGGCGCTGTCCGGCATCGTGGCGTCCTTCGTGCTCGGCATCTCACGGGCCATCGGCGAAACGATGATCGTCCTGATCGCTGCCGGGCTACAGCCGAACTTCTCGCTGAATTTCCTCGAGGGCGCCGAGACGATGACCACGTTCATCGCATCCACCGGCATCGGTGACGTTCCAACGGGCAGCATCGAGTACAAGACGATCTTCGCGGTGGGCGCCACCCTGATGATCGCCACGTTCATGATGAACCTGCTGGCGATCAGGCTGGTGCGGAAATACCGGGAGATCTACGAGTGACGACGTCCCGTTACGGCTTCCGGGTCGAGCCGCCGAACAAGGGTGCCGGCGAGATCCGCTGGCAAGCGCCCCGTCGCGAGACCTTCAAGGGCCGGCTGTTCAAAGGCTTTCTGATCTTCAGCCTCCTGGTCGGGTTCGTCACGCTCGGCGCGCTGCTGGTCGACACCTTCAGGGATGGAGCAGGCGAGCTGTCGTGGGACTTCCTGACGTCGTTCCCCTCCTCGCTGCCGGACCGCGCCGGAATCGAGTCGCCGATCGTCGGCACGATCTACCTGATGATCCTCGTGGCGCTGTTCGCGATCCCGATCGGCGTCGGCGCGGCGATCTACATGGAGGAGTACGCCGACCAGGAGCGCTGGTACAACCGCGTGATCGAGGTCAACATCATGAACCTGGCGGCCGTTCCCTCGATCGTCTACGGAATCCTCGGCCTGGCCTTCCTGGTGCGCGGCCTCGACCTCGGCCGCGTGCTGCTGGCGGGCGCACTGACGCTCACCTTGCTGGTGCTCCCGATCGTGATCATCGCCTCCCGCGAGGCGATCAGGGCCGTCCCGCCGTCGATCCGGGAGGGCGCCCTCGCACTGGGCGCGACACAGTGGCAGACCATCTGGAGGCAGGTCCTGCCGGCTGCGATCCCGGGAATCGCAACCGGCTCGATCCTCGCTCTGTCGCGGGCGATCGGGGAAACTGCGCCTTTGATCCTGATCGGCGCGATCGTATTCGTGCCGTTCAACCCGACTGGCCTCGATAGCCCGTTCACCGCGCTGCCGATCCAGATTTTCAACTGGACCACCAGACCCCAGGATGAGTTCAAGCTGCTGGCGGCCGCTGCGATTATCGTCCTGCTTGCGCTTCTGCTTACGATGAACGCCCTGGCGATCTGGATCCGCAACCGCTACCAGCGCAAATGGTGAGCAAGGGACAGGAGCGCGATTGAACTTGCCTCAGGAGACATTGGAGAGAACCGGACAAGCCGCCGAGAGCGCCGCCGCCCAGCGGGCTCCCGACATGACTCCTTCAGCGCCCGTGAGCGAGCGAGTAAGAGATTCAGAACCGATCCGTCCCGCCGAGGTCGTCTTCGAGGTGCGGGACGTCGGCGTGAGCTACGACTCCAAGCCGGCGGTACGCGACATCTCGATGGACATCGGCAAGAACCGGATCACGGCCCTGATCGGTCCTTCGGGATGTGGGAAGAGCACCCTCATCCGCTGCTTCAACCGGATGAACGACCTCATTCCGTCCGCGATCGTGGACGGGGCGATCCGCTTCCACGGCCAGGATCTGTATGCGCCGGAGGTGGACCCTGTCGAGGTCCGCAAGATGATCGGGATGGTCTTCCAGAAGCCCAACCCCTTCCCCAAGTCGATCTACGACAACATCGCCTTCGGCCCGCGAGTGGTCGGCATGAAGCAGGACATGGACTCCCTGGTCGAGCAAGCCCTGCGGCGCGCGGCGCTCTGGGACGAGGTCAAGGACCGGCTCGACGACAACGCGTACCGGCTCTCCGGGGGCCAGCAGCAGCGGCTCTGCATCGCGCGCTGCCTGGCGGTTGAGCCCGACGTGCTGCTGATGGACGAGCCCTGCTCGGCGCTCGACCCGATCGCCACCTCGAAGATCGAGGACCTGATGCTCGAGCTCAAGCGCCACTACTCGATCGTGATCGTCACCCACAACATGCAGCAGGCTGGCCGCGTGTCCGACATGACCGCGGTGCTGATGCCCGAGGTGACGGACAGCGACGAGACCATCGGCCACATCGTCGAGTACGCCGACACGAACAAGATCTTCACCAACCCCGAGAGCAAGCGGACCGAGGACTACGTCACCGGCCGGGTCGGATGACGCCCGAAGCGCGCGTCTCGTTCCACGAGAACCTGGAGGGGTTGGAGCAGGAGACCCTCTCCACCGCCGAGCTGGCGGCGACCGCCGTCAACCAGGCGATCGAGTCCGTGGTCCAGCAGGACTACGAGCTGGCGGTGATGGTGATCAACAACGACGACCGGATCGACGGGCGCTACCTCGACGTCCACCAGGGAGTGCTGAGCCTGCTCGCACGCCAGTCGCCGGTCGCGAGCGATCTGCGGCTGGTCGCGGCGATCCTCCACGCGATCATGCACATCGAGCGCATCGGCGACCTGTGCGTGAACATCGCAAAGCTCGTGCCGCTCATGGGCGAGACGCCGGACGGCGGCCGCGAGATCCTCGAGCGGATCGAACGCGCCGGAGTGCATGCGCAGGATCAGATCAAGCAGGCGGAGCTGGCGTTCTCGGGGCGGCGGCTGGATCTGGCGGAGGACCTGGTGCGCCAGGACGACGCGATCGACCACCTGAACCGCGAGATCTTCTACGCCGCGACCGAGATCGTCGGCGACACCGGCGCCCGGGAGTGGGCCGCCCACGCCACGCTGATCGCGCGCTACATCGAACGCATCGGCGACCACACCGTCGACATCGGCGAGCAGATCGCGTTCGTGATCAGCGGCGAGTTCCGCGAGTTCACAGACGCGTCCCGACCGCCGGTATATACGCCTGAGGCCTCGGGGTAGGGCGCCGGCGCTCGCCAAGGCTCCGCGCGCGAGCTCCGCAGAGCTCCGCGCGCTGAGGCTCGAAAAAACCAGCATGTAGGAGTGCGGCGCGTTCGCGGTGTTCGTGACGCCGGGGGATCTTCGTTACGCTCTGTCCCTCGCCCCCTCGACTGGTGAGTTGACCACGCCATGGTGTGGTGAACTCACCAGTCGGCGGAGCCCGCGCTCGACTGGCGAATTAGGTACCCCAAGGAGTACATAAGTCGCCACTCGCGGCCGAACGGCCCGAGCCACTGACGCCGGCGTAACGAAACGCGTGGGAGACGCACCCGGGACGCAATAAATGCGCACACCTCCTACGAGCTGGTTTTCGGTTTGCCGGGCGCCGCGCGCGCCGGCCTGGCCCCTACTCCGGCAGCTTCGGAGGCGGGAACCTGTCCGCCGCCACCAGGCGGTGGTCGTCGAAGCTGAGTGCCCAGACGCCGCCCTTCTTGAGCCGCAGTGGCTCGTCGACGTCAACGGCGTCCTCGTGGGCGAGACGGTCGATCAGCTCCGGGATCACGTCGCCCTGGCTGCACGCGACGGCGGCCGCGGTGGGCCGGCCGAGGGCGCGGACCATCTCGGCGGCGTCCTCCTCGTGGCCGGCGAAGCCTGTCTCTGAAAGCAATGAATCGGTGCGGATCGGCACCCCGATCGCCGCGCTCAGCGGCTCGACCGTGTCGACGCAGCGGGTGACGTCCGCGCTCACGATCTCCTCCACGCCGAAGCGCGACAGGAGCCGCACCAGCTCCTCGGCCTGCTCCTCCCCGGTGTCGTCGAGCGGCCGCAGGCGGTCGTCCCCGTTCCACTTCGCGCTGCTCCCGGCGCTTGCGTGGCGGACCAGCAGGACGAGGCCGGTCATCGCGGGGCGGCGCGCAAAGCGCTCGAGCACCTCGATGTCGGTCGCACGTGTGACCTGGTCGCGTGCCTCGTCCAGCGTCAGCCAGCGCATCTCGTCGACCTCGCGGCTGGGGACGAACGTGCCGCCGGTCGCCCGCATCGCCCAGTAGTGGACGACCTTCTCGCGCGTGTGCCCACCTGACTTCTTCAGGTAGCGGATCTCTCCCAGCGAGCGCCCAAGCTGCACGCGGCATCCGGTCTCCTCGAACACCTCGCGCAGCGCACCCTCGATCTCGGACTCGCCGGGGGCGAGCTTGCCCTTCGGGATGCTCCAGTCGTCGTAGCGTGGCCGGTGGATGATCGCCACCTCTATCTGCGCTCCGTTGCCGCCGGAGCCGACGCGCCAGACCACCCCACCGGCCGCCTGGATCGTGTGCTGGCGGTTCACTCCGTCAGCCAGCGCCGCACCTTCGGCCGGTCTAGCTTCTTCCACACGGCGGGAAACTCGGACCTTGCCCGCTCGGCCGTATTGGCCTCGCGCTCCAACATGCGGCCCGCGGCCAGGTTGAACGGGCCATCGGAGGGCCGGGCTACGGCCACCGGTTCGATCGACTCGCGGGAGACCACCGTGTCCTGTAATTCCCCGAGGACGTCCTGGACATCCGCCGCGCGCTTGGCGAACCGCTTTGCGTCGCGGCCGGCGTCTCCGCTCAGCACGGGGGCCACCGCCTCAGCCGCATAGCGGGCACGCTTCGCCCGCACACGGACCTTGTGGTAGTCCTCGAACGCGCTGTCCGGCTGCAGGGCGCGAGCATCGCGCTTGAGCTTGCGCCAGTTCTTCTGCACCAGCGGGCGCAGCACCTCGCCGCCCGGCTTCACGGCCTCGGCACTCAGCACGGGGTCCTGCGCCGCCTCGACGAGGCGGTCCAGCAGGTCGACGAAACGCGCGCTGCGCAGCACCGTCATCAGCGCCGCCCGAACTACCGAGCGCCGCTGTTCGAGGGCCTCGAACAGCACCCCCAGGTTTGCCTCCAGGTCACCCGCCTCCTCGTGCAGGCGCTCCAGCAGCACGTCGAGGTCGCGCACCTCGCCGAGCGCCGCGCCGAGCCACTTCAGCTCGTCCCGCAACGGCTGGGACCACTCCGGGTCGACCAGCGCTTCGAAGGTCTTCAGGTCGCTGCGCAGCCGCCGGGTGGCAACGCGCATCTGGTGCAGTCCCTCGACGTCGCCGAGCCGCGTGCGAGGGTCGTTGACCACCATGCGCTCGACTCCTCGCGCGATGGCGGCCCGCACCGCGTCACCGGCCGGCTTCGACGGAGACAGATCGTCCGGGGCCGCGACATCCGGCGGCGCCTCCGCGCGGTCCCCGAGCGCGCGGACCAGCTTGGGCACGCCGGGCACGGAGGTCGCTCCATCCTCGGCCAGCACACGTGCGATCCGCTCGAGCGCCGGACGGTCCATCGAGCGTCCCTCGATCTCGATCTCGCGGAAACGCTCGACCACGCGGCCCTCCTGGAGCACCGACACGCGGTCGTCGACCAGCTCCGCGAGCTCTTCGCCGGTGCGGCCGCGCAGCGACCAGCGCCGGCGCCGCGTGCGCAGGCGCGCCACCGGGGCCATCGCCGAGCTGCGCACGAACGCCGTTACCAGCTCGAGCGCGCCCTCCGGGATCGTGCGCCCGGGCCCGTCGAAGTGGAGCTCGTCACGGGCCGTCACGTCGCCCGGGACGGCGGGAAGCTTGACCGTCCAGCCGGGACGCTCCCCCTCCCCGGTCCGGTGGCGCAGCGTCACGCCGTGGCGCGCGAGCCGGAGGTCCGGCGTATCCCAGTAGGTCGCGTGCAGGTCGAGCGGCCCCAGCTCCTCGACGCTCGAGACGTTGATCCGCTCAGGCGTCAGTGACGGGGCGAACGGGCCCTCGACCGCGAGCTTCAGCTCGACTTCAAGCATCGACTATCGAATGGCGGGCGAGCTGCTCCTGGAGGCTGAGATGCATCTCGCTCTCCGGGGTCGCTACCTTCGTCCACCGGCCCCGGCGGTCGAGCGTCCAGGAATTGGTGTTGTCGCTCAGGGCGAGCTCGAGAATCAGCTTCAGGTGCTCCTTGAGATCGGGAGAGCTGACGGAGGCAAGCGCCTCGACGCGCCGGATGAGGTTGCGCTCCATCATGTCCGCGCTGCCGATGTAGGTCTCCTCCTCGCCGCCGTTGCGGAAATAGAAGATTCGCGAGTGCTCGAGGAAGCGGCCCACGATGCTGCGCACGGTGATGTTCTTGCTGAGGTTCTTCACGCCCGGCCGCAGCCTGCAGATGCTGCGCACGATCAGGTCCACCTGCACCCCCGCCTGCGAGGCCGCGTAGAGGGCGTCGACGATCTCCGTGTCGGAGAGGTTGTTCATCTTCATCACGATGCGCCCGTTTTGGCCTGAGGCGGCGAGCGCCCCCTCGCGCTCGATCATCGCCACCATCCTGCGGCGCATCTCGTGCGGCGCGACGATCAGCGAGCGGTAGCGCTTGTCGCGGGAGAAGCCGGTGATGTAGTTGAACAGGTGCGCCACCTCGGCCACCAGCTCGGGCTCGCAGGTGAACAGGCCGATGTCCTCGTAGATGCGCGCGGTGACCGGGTTGTAGTTGCCGGTGCCCACGTGCACGTACTGGCGCAACTGGCGCCCTTCCTGGCGGACGACCAGGCAGAGCTTGCAGTGAGTCTTCAGCCCCGCCAAGCCGTACACGACATGGCAGCCCGCCTGCTCCAGCGTGCGCGCCCAGGTGATGTTCGCGCTCTCGTCGAAGCGCGCCTTGATCTCCACCAGCACGACGACCTGCTTGCCGCGCTCGGCGGCCTCGATCAGGGCGCCGATGATCGGGCTGCCGGCCGTGCGGTAAAGCGTCTGCTTGATCGCGAGCACGTCGGGATCGGCGGCCGCCTCTTCGATGAAGCGCTGCACACTGGTGGTGAACGACTCGTACGGATGGTGCACGAGCACATCCCGATCGCGCACCACGTCGAAGACGAGCGTCTCCTCGTCGTCGACCACCGACAGGTCGGGATGCGTGACCGGAACATAGGGCTCGTCCTTGAGATCCGGGCGATCGATCGCGTGCAGGTCCCATAGGCCCGCCAGGTCAAGCGGCGACTGCAGGACGAAGACGTCCTGCGGGCTCACCTCGAGCTCGCTCATCAGCAGCTCGAGCAGGTGCTGGGGCATCGACTGCTCGACCTCCAGCCGCACCGCGGGGCGGAACCGGCGCTGGAGCTGCTCCTCGAGCGCCTCCAGCAGGTCGTCCGCGCCGTCGTCGATCTCGAGGTCGGCGTTGCGCGTGACCCGGAACGTGTGGTGCTCGAGGATCTCCATGCCCGGGAACAGCTGATCCAGGTTCTCCGCGATCAGGTCCTCGAGCGGTACGAAGCAGCGGCCCTCCCCGAACGGGACGAACCGCGGCAGCAGCGGCGGCACCTTGATGCGCGCGAAGTGGATCTTCCCCGCGCCGACGTCGCGAACCATCACCGCCAGGTTCAGAGACAGATTCGAGATGTAGGGGAACGGGCGCCCGGAGTCGACGGCCAGCGGCGTCAGCACCGGGAAGATCCGCTCCCGGAACATCTGGTTCAGCTCGTCCTTCTGGCGGCGGTCGAGCTCCTCCCACCGCTGCACCCGCACGCCGGCGTCGTTCAGCGCGGGCATCACCTGCTCGCTGAACGTGCGCGCGTGGCGCTCGGCGAGCGGAACGGTCTTGGCAGCGATCGCATCCAGCTGCTCGCGCGGCGTCAGGCCGTCGGCCGAGCGCGTGCGCACACCGGCGGCCACCTGCTGCTTGAGGCCGGCCACACGGACCTGGAAGAACTCATCCAGGTTCGAGGCGAAGATCGCGAGGAACTTGGCTCGCTCGAGCAGCGGAGTGTCCTGGTCCTCGGCGAGGGCCAGCACGCGCGCGTTGAAGTCGATCCACGACAGCTCCCGGTTAAGGAAGCGGTCCTCGGTCCTGGCGATCTGCTCAGCAGTGCCAGCGGCCGTCTGATCAACAGTGCTCAACGCCTACCTCCGGGGCTCTGCCGACGTGCTCTGCGGCCGTTTCGCCGGGTTGAAGTGGTCTCGCGAGCTAGCCTACCAGCGTGGGGTCGTCCTGCCCTGACGGGATCTTGGCCTCCTCGAGGAGCCGCGCTCCACACTGCCAGCAGAAGACGGCGCCACGGCTGTGAAGCGCACCGCATGCGGGGCATTCTCCGGCGGCCCCGGCCTCCTGGAGCGCCAGCAGGCGCTCAACCTCGCCCAGCTCCGCGTCGACCCGCTGCAGCTCAGCCGCCCGGCGGGCGAGCACGTCGGGGCGGAAGTGGTCGCGGATCGCCATCTCGTAGGCGAGGCCGCCGAGGTCCCACTGCAGCTCGGCCACCCTGGCCGCCAGCTGGTCACGCCGGTCCGCGAGGCTCATTTGATCTCGATCGCCCCGTCGTCGGAGCCGCCGCCGGGCTTCTTGTCGTCCTTCTTCGGCGCCTTGCCGGGCAGCTTGGTCGTGTCGGGCAGCTTGGCCGACTTCTTGTTGTAGTCGCCGCCCTTCGAGTCCTGCAGGTCCTTGAGGGCCTCGCGGCCGACGGTGGCCTCCTTCTTCTTGCTGCCGGAGAAGACGTCCGAGCTGCTGGCGCCGCCGGCCGACACCTTGACCACTTTCGCCTCCGGGAACCTGCCCTTCAGCTTCTTCAGCGCCTTCGCGGCCTGCTTACGACTCTTGAAGACGCCCGCGTAGATGACGTAGTTGCCGCCGTCCAGCGAGGAGAACTCGTCCGAGTCGAGCGCACCCACCTCGGCGGCGCCCTTGCCGGAGGCCGCCTGCTTGGCTGCGTTGACAGCCGCGACGTCGCTGCCGTCCTTGGGCAGCTCCTGGACCTGCACGGTGTAACCGTCCTCGCCGCTCGGCCAATCGGAGGTGAACTCTGCGACCGGTGCCGCGCCGCCCGCGGTCTGAACCGTGATCACCTGCGGGCGGGCCGCCGCGACTGGCTGAGTCGCGGGCGCCGAGTCCTCACCGAGCGATCCGATCAGCACGCCGAGGCCGAGCGCGAACAGCAGCACCGCCGCGGCGGCGAGGCCGGGATGACCGGGCACCTGCGCGTACCAGGGCTGCGGAGGGACAGCCGCGGGCGGCGGCGGGCTCGCGGGGCCAGACAGGAACGCCGGTGGGCCGCCCCGCCGCTGCCCACACTCGAGGCAGTAGCGCTGGTCGGCGCCCAGCGGCATTCCGCACCCGGCGCAGGGCTCGCCGTCGGGGCCGAGTTCGGGCGGGTTGAGCGTGCTTGTCCGCGTGGGAGCCGTCACGTGAGTCATCACCTCGCTAAGTGGCCTAGATCCGCGTCGGCGGTGCCGCGACCTGCAGGTGCGCGCCCCGCGGGTTGCCGATGAAGAAGACCTGATAGTTGGCCCGCTTGCCGGGCTTGAGCCGGTTCACCTGCGCACGGCCCGCCGCCACCGGCCGGCCGCCCTTTACCGCCACCGCATAGATGACGAGCTTGCGCTGTTCGGTCCTGCTCTTGTTCGTCACCTTGCCGACCGCGGAGACCCCGGAGACGGGATCCTGCTCCAAGCGCGGCCGGGACACCACGAGTCGCGGGACGCTCTTCGGCGCTTTGCGACCGCTGCCCGTGCGGGCGCGTGCCTTGCGGCCGGGCTCGGGTAGCTGGACCTGGTCGTTGACCCACAGCATCGTCCCGTTCCCGGGCAGCAGCGAGGTTCCGATCAGCGAGGGCTCGAGGCCCGCTGCGTCGTTGCGATAGATGTTGCGCCCGCGGCGATCCCGGACATCGAAGGTGATCGGCACGTTGGCGAGCGACCGACCCGTTCGGTTGCGCATCGCGACCACCACGGCGGTGCCGTTCTCGTCCTGGAGCAGCGCGGTCCGGACCACCTTCACGTCGCGACTCTGGCGCGCGACGGTCTTGCCCTTCTCCGCCAGGTTCACGGTGCCGACCTCGCGCGCGATGCGATCGCTCTTGTCCTGAGTCGACTCGCATGCCGTCAATGTCGCAGCGGCGAAAACCGCAGCGACGGAGAGCGCGATGGGGCGTTTCATCCAAAAGCCCCACTGACGTACTCCGTCGTGCGCCGCTCGCGCGGCGAGTAGAAGACCTGTTCCGCCGGCCCGTACTCGACCAGCTCGCCCAGGTACATGAACGCGACGTGGTCGGCGACCCGGTGGGCCTGCTGAAGGTTGTGCGTGACGATCACGATCGCCACCTCCTCGCGCAGGCGCACGATCAGCTTCTCGATCGTCTCGGTCGAGATCGGGTCGAGCGCCGAGCAGGGCTCGTCCAGCAGCAGCACCTCCGGCCCGGCCGCGAGCGAGCGCGCGATGCAGAGCCGTTGCTGCTGACCGCCCGAGAGCCGCAGCGCCGGATGGGAGAGGTCGGCGGCCACCTCATCGTGAAGGCCGGCGCGCTTGAGCGCGTCTGCCACCGCGGGCCCCAGCTCACTACGGCTCGGCCGGCCGCGTCCCTGCTCGCGCAGCGCGTAGGCGACGTTGTCGAACACGCTCATCGGGAACGGGTTGGGCTGCTGGAAGACCATGCTCACCCGGCGCCGCAGCGTGGTCACCTCGATCGAGTCCAGGTCCTGATCGTCGAGCAGGATGCGCCCCGAGCGGCTGGCGGACGGCGTCAGCTCGACCAGCCGGTTGAGCGACCGCAGGAGCGTCGTCTTGCCGCAGCCGGAGGGGCCGATCAGCGCCAGCACCTCGCCCTTGCGGATCGGCAGCGACACCTCTTTCACCGCCGGCTTGCTGTCGTAGAAGACCGACAGCTTCTCAAGCCGCATGCGCTCGACCTTGGGCCCTGCGCTCGGCCGAAAGCGGCCCCGGCCAGCGGTCGGCAGAGCACCCGCGCCATTGGCGCCTCCGGCGGGAGGAACTGCCGCAGGCGCCGGCGCGGGCATGGCGCGCGGTGGCGCCACGGTCGGCTCGCGGTCGAGAACGATCCGGCGGATGGGCGGCGGCGTCATTCGCTCCACGCTGGGCCTCCCCTGCGGCGGACGATCATGTCGACCACGAAGTTGAGGAACACGACGATCAGGAGCAGCACGAAGGCGGCGGCGTATGCCTTCTCGGGCGCGTTGCCCTCGCCGGCGGGCGAGTTGTTGAAGACGTAGCTCGTGAGCGTCGAGCCCGAGCCGCGCAAGGTGCTGAACGGCCACGGCGCCCCGTCGAAGGAAGAGAGCTGCAGCGTCGCGCCCAGCAGGATCACGACGACCGCGGTGTCGCCGGCGATGCGGCCCATGCCGAGCGCCGTGCCGGTCGCGATCCCCGGCCGCGCCGCGGGCAGCAGGACACGGCGGATGGTGGCGCCGCGGGTCTTGCCGAGCGCATACGAGGCCTCGCGCACGTGGCGCGGTATGGCCTGCAGCGCCTCGCGCGTTCCTCCGACCACCAGCGGCAGCGCGATCAGCGACATCATCGCCCCCGCGACCAGGAACGAACGACCGAACACCGCCCCGCCCTCGGCTTCGAAGGAGAGGATCGAGAAGATCCCGTTGGAGAACAGGATCAGCCCGAAGATCGCCAGCACGATGCTGGGGGTGCCGGCTACGACCTCGACGCCGGATTCGACCAGCCTGGCAAGCCAGAACGGCCGGCCGTACTCCACGAGCCACACCGCGATCGCGACACCGAGCGGCGCGGCCAGCATCGTCCCGAGCACCGTCAGGATGAAGGTCCCGATCAGCGGGTCGAGGAAGCCGCCCGCCTTGCTCTGGTCGAGGTCGGCCTGTGGCGAGGAGAAGATCTGGTCCGGTCGCAGATACTGAAGTCCGCGGACTCCCATGTAGATCACGATCGCCGCGGCGGCCGCCATCAGCAGGAGGCCGGCGGCCCAGCACGCCCACAGGCCGATCCGATCGATCAGCGGCCAGGTGGCAGAGGACTCCGCCCCGCGCGCCTCCATCAGACGCCGATCCCGTACCGCTTCAACGGCTGCTTGGCCGCCCAGCCGATCAGCGACAGAGCCATCGCCGACAGGAGCAGGATCGCAGCGAACGCGTAAAGAGTCTGGCCGTACGGAACCACCGACAGGCCTTCCGCGTTGTCGACGATGGTGGCGGCCAGCGGCCGCGTCGGCTCGAAGAAAAACGTGATGCCGTCGATCGGATTGGGTGCGAATCCCACCGACCCGGACACCATCGAGAGCATGATCGCCTCTCCCAGCGCGCGCGCTGTCGCGAGCACCGCCGCGGCGACGATCGCGGGCCGCACGGCGCGCACCGAGATCGTCCACATGATCCGCCAGCGGTTGACACCGAGCGCCGCGGCGCCCTCGGTCCAGCCGCGCGGCACCGAGCGCAGCGCGTCGGAGACGATCGCGACCATGATCGGCGTGATCATCACCGTCAGGATCAGGATCGCAACGATCAGGCTCGCCCCCGTCAGCTGCACGACGTTGATCACCGATTCCTTGCGATCGGAACCGATCAGGTGGTTGCCGACGAAGGGGACGATCACGAGAATCCCGATCAGGCCGTAGATCACCGAGGGCACCGCGGCCAGCAGGCGCACGACGGGGCCCATCACGGCCTGCACCCGTTGAGGGGCGAACTCGACCAGGAAGATCGCCGACAGGACCGAGATCACGGTCCCGAGCAGCACGGCGCCGGCGGTCGTCAGGAACGTCCCGTAGAGGAGCGGCCAGGCGCGCAGCTTGTAGACGTACGCGTCCGGGTTTGCGGGCGAGTTGAAGATGTCGCCGAGCTGCTGGTCGACGTTGCCGCCGGAGCCGAACCAGGCGAAGCCGTTGTGAGAGAAGGACGGCCACGCCTTGATGAAGACGAACAGCACCATCCCCGCGATCGTCACCAGAACCAGGGAGGAGACCGCGGCCAGCACCCGTTCCGTGCGCCGGTCCGGCCACGGCTCCCTGAGCGAACGAACGAGGCCGGAGAGACCGGCCTCGCCCCTTGCAACTTCGGTTGTCACCCCTCCCACGCTCCGGCGCTACTTGATGGGCACCCAGTTCCGGGCGACGATCTTGCGTGCCTTGGACGACTTGATCCACTTGATGAAGCCGGCCGCAGCGCCCGTCGGCTTGCCGCGGGAGACGAGCCAGAAGTTACGTGTGCCTCCGTACTGACCCGACTTCGCATTGCGCAGGCTGCAGGCCACTCCCTTGTAGGAGACCGTGTGCAGGCCCTTGGTGAACGCGAAGTCGACGTAGCCGATCGCGCTCGGGTTGGAGGCGATCGCCTGCTGCACCCGTCCGTTCGAGGGCCGCTGGCTGGCGCTCGAGGAGACGCGCAGGTTCTGTCCCATGAAGATGTTCTGGAACGCGTCCTGCGTACCCGAGGCGGGGTTACGGACGATCAGGTCGATGGCGCCGCTCGAAGAGGCGCCAGGCACCTCCGACCAGTTGCGGATCCGCCCGGAGAAGATCGCCTGGACGGTGTCCTGCGACATGTTGGCGAGCCCGTTCTTGGAGTTGGTCGCGAGGCAGACGCCGTCGCGCGCAATCCGGCTGAAGACGAGGCCACCCGGGTCGGTGGGCAACGGGTCGCGGGAGGACATGCCGAGCGTCACCCGGCCGCGCGAGACGTCCGAGATGCCGATGTCGGATCCTCCCTGGAGGATCTTGAAGCCGACCTTGCCCTTGCGGGTCTTCACGTAGCCCTTGGCGAGCTTCGACACGAGCGGCGTCACCGAGGTCGAACCACTGAGCGTGATCGTTGACTTCGCCTGTGCGGCGGCTGGAACGGCCAGCAGGAACAAGCATGAGCAGCAGAGGGCGATGAAACGAAGGCGCACGGATCCTCCCTTGGAGAGTGCGAGAACGAATGGCGGTGTGCCTGGAGTGACCCGGATGGGTCCCTGCGGCTGCGCACTTTCAAGGAGGTGCCAGGGGGTCGAGTAAACGCCGTGTGTTGGATTGGTGAAAAAGTGGTTACAGGGCGCACGGGCCACGGTCGCGAGACGAAACGGCGTGTTTCACCAAAACTTCTCTGGCCGTTCACACGTCGCAGGGCCACCTCACGGACCGTTGGGGCATGCGTGTCGCTCTCCCCACCGGCGCGGTCGTTTTCGCCTGCCTGGTGGCGGCGGCGCTCTCCGCCCCTGCCGCGGCGCACGTCGGCCAGACATCGACGGACGGGCCGCCGCCGGCGTGGACGACGGACCGAGTCAGCCGAGGGCGTCCTCGAGGTCGGCGGCGTGGCGATGGCCCCCGACGGCACCGGCGGCATCGTCTACCGCAAGATCGAGGACGGGCGGCCGCACGTGTTCGCAGCCCAGACCGTCAACGGCCGCTGGTTCCCGCCGCAGCGGCTCGACGCCGGGCAGCGCTTCGCCTCGACCTGGCCGCGCATCGCGGCCGGCGCTCGGCGGCCGCCTGGTCGCCGTCTGGGTGCAGGAGTTCGGGGCCGGGAGCGATCGGCTGTTCTCGGCCTCCCTCGACCCGGGCGCCCGCCTCTTCCAGGCGCCGCTGGTCGTCGACCTGAACGTCGGCGAGGCGACCGCCACCTATCCCTCGATCGCGATGAACGAAGGCGGCAACTCCTATCTCGCGTATCGGGTGGCGACCAGCTCGAGCACCCCCTTCCCGGGTTATGTCGACTCCGACGTGCGCGTCGCCCGATACAACGGGTCGCTCTGGTCGGTCGTCGGCAGCGTGGACCGCAACCCCGTCAGTCCAGTTGCAACGCCGACGGCCGAGAACTCGCCCAAGGTCGGCATCGACGTGAGCGGCAACGGGCTGGTCGCCTGGCAGGAGCCCGACGACGACTTCTTCGATCGCATCTGGGCACGGCGCGTGTTCGGCTCAACGCTCGGCGTGCCGCTGCTCGTCAGCCCGCAAAGCCTGAACGGCGCTCCGCTGCAGGCGCCCGCGGACGCGCTCTCGGTCGATCAAACCGGGTTCGGACAGGGCGCGGTCGCCTTCCGCCAGCAGCCCGGTCCCGGCAGCGGGCTGAACGGCGCGCACGTGTTCGTGAACACGATTCCCGAGGCCTTCACAGACCAGGCCGGCACGTTCGAGGGCCCCCGCCTCGCGGACGGCTCCGCGGGCGTCGCTCCCGGCGGCCCGCTTGGGGTACCGCGGGTCGGCGTCACCCCCGAAGGCGATGTCACACTCACCTGGGGCGCCGGCAACGCGAGCATGTCGGCAAGGGCATTCGGCCGGACCTTCAACCCGCCCAGCCGGCTGGACGACGGCGGCGGCGCGGTGAGCGGCGAGCCCGCGGTCGAAGTGGCCGACAGCGGCGCGTCGGTGATCTCGTGGCGCGCCCGCACCCGGAACGTCGCCGTTCAGGAGCGTCCGCTCGCGGGCGGCCCGGTGACGGTCAATGTGAACCCTGCCTCGTCTCAGCCGGTCAGCCCACCGCTGCTCGCTGGGTCGGGACTCGGCGACGCGATCGCCGCCTATCGCGCCGGCGACAACGACTCGGGACGGATCGAGGCATCGATCGTCGACGCGCCCCCGCTCGAGTTCGAGGTTCAGACACCGATCTCGTTCGTGCGCAAGAAGCGTGTGGGCGTGACCTGGGATCCCGCGCCGAACGCGATCGGCGGAGTCACATATACGGTCGCATCCGGCAACCAGGAGCTGGCCACCGGCCTCACGCGCCGCTCGCTGCGGATGCTCGCGTCCGATCTGGGCGACGGCCGCCACCGGCTGCGCGTGTTCGCCGTCGACAGCAAGGGCCAGGAGACAGCCGGGCTGGAAGGCGTGGTGCGGCTCGACCGCACGAAGCCCCGGGTCCGCGTGCGCACGCTGCGCCGGCACCGGGTTCAAGTCCGGGTGCTGGACGGCGTCCGTGGCCAGAGCTCGGGCGTGCGGGCCGCCCGCACGAGCGTGTCCTTTGGTGACGGCAAGCGAATGCGGCGCCGCGCGCGCACCACGCACCGGTACAAGCGCCGCGGGAGCTACCGGCTCGTGGTCAAAGCCGCGGACCGCGCGGGCAACCGCGTGACCGTCAACCGGAGGGTGAGGGTCCGGTGAGCATTCTCAAAGGTTGGAGAACCTCGTACGCAGCGGCGGTGGTCGCGCTCGCTTCGCTTGCCTTCGCGGCACCGTCCGCGCATGCGCTTTGGGGCCCGGGCGCCCAGCTCGCCTCGGTCGGCGCCGAGCAGGCAAACGCCCCCACGACTACGGCCGCAGTCTCCGGCGACGGGCGCTACGTGGCATTCCAGACCCGCGCTCGGAACATCTTTCCGCCCGACGTCACCGACCCCCCAGGGTTCGCCCGACAGGGGGGAATCTTCCGGAAGGACACGCAAACGGGCAACCTCGAGCTGGTCGCGGGTGGCGACCTGGTCCCCCAGGCCGGCGGGACTCCGGTCATCGGTGCCCAGTCACCTTCCATCAGCGCAGATGGCCGCTATGTCTCGTTTCGCACGCGCGAGGCCCTCACGGCGCTCGACACCAACACCAACTTCGACGTCTACGTACGAGACGTGAGCGCGCCGTTCGGTGAGCCGGCCGCTTTCCAGCTGGCATCCGCAAAGCACGACGGCGACGAGCCGCCCACATACGGGACCGGCCCGGTGGCAGGGTCGGACGCGATCGGGCCGGCGGGAATCAGCGGCGATGGGCAGCGGGTCCTGTTCCGAACGGCGGCCATGTCTGACCTCGCGGGCCCCGGCACGCCTGCGGGCAACCTGTTCGTACGTGACATGGGAGCGCGCACGATCACCCTGGTGACCGCAAGCTCGGAGAGCGGGGCGCCCGCCGCTGGAGCGGCGGGAGCCGCCCTGAGCGCCGATGGCACGGCAGTCGCCTGGACCAGCTCCGGCGCGGCCGCATCCACACAGGCGAACTTCCTGCCGGGCGACACGCCCGGCGAGTCGTTCAGCTACTACCTGTGGCGCCGGATCGGGAGCTCCAGTGCGCGCCGCATCACCGGCTGGACCGATCCAGACGATCCGGGGTGCACTGCGGAAGCGTTCCCGATCCGTGACGACCCGCTGGCGAGCGGCCCCTGCTATGGCCCGCTGATCGGCGGTGAGGACTTCATCGGGGCACTCTCCTCTTCCACACCTTCCCTGAGCGCAGACGGCAACCGCGTGGCGTTTTTGACCGACCAGGCGCCTCGGGTCCCACCCGACCGGCTCGAGGCACGCCAGCTCGACCTCTACTTCACCGACATGTCGCCGGGCGTCACAAGGAAGGCGGGAACGCTCGAGCTGACCCGGGAGAGCGGAACCGACGGCGCGACCTCGAATCCGATCGAGAATGCCTGGCTGTCAGCCGACGGCGCGCGAGTCTTCTTCATCTCGGCCAGGTCGAAGTTCGTCCTCTCGTCGCCGCGCCTGGTGGATCCCGAAGTTGTCACCGTCGGCCCTTCCAACGTCTATCAGGTCGATCTGGGGGCGATGCGGATCGAGCGCGTCACTACGTCCCACTCCGGCGGCGAGGCTGCCGGGGCGGCAAGCTCGGTGACGTCGAGCGCCGATGGCCGTCGGGTCGCCTTCGTATCCGGAGGTGACAACCTGACTCCTGGCGACAGCAACGGAAGCACGGATGCCTTCAGCGTCTCGGAGCCCCCGCGTGGCGGCGTCGCCACCACGAACGAGCCCCCGTTCAACCCATCTGGTGCGCCCGCGATCCGCTCGTCACGCGCGCGGCTTCTCCGCGTGCAGGCCGTGCGGTCGCGCCGCGGCCGGGTGCGCCTGACAGTCGGCGCGCCGGGCGCAGGGCTCGTCCGCGCGCTGGCCCGGGAACGCCGCGGCTCGACCCGTTCGCGCCGTCAGTTGAGGCTCGTCGCGCGGTCCGCCAAGCGGTTCACCAGAGCCGGCACCGCCACGCTCGTGCTCCGCCCCGCACGCCGCTACGGCAAGGTGATCCGAAAGCGCGGCCTGCCCGCGACGATTCGCGTCTCCTTCGCGCCGGCCGGCGGCGGGCTGCCCGTCATGGTCACGAAGCCGGCCGTCTTCCGCCGCTAGCCCAGCCGCATCAACAGGTACTGGTGAACGCCTGGTGACGATTTGGTGACCGTCGTTCACCTCTTCCGGTGAACGTTTGGAGACGCTTTGGCGAAGGCTTCGTTTCCAGATCGTAAATGGCCTGTTTGAAGCCTGTAAACGGCGTTGACCAGCGAAATCTCGCCTCTACAGTTGCGCTCGCTCTCGCAGCAAAAACCAAGCGAAAGGACGAGCACACCTATGGGTAGAGGGTCATTCTCCAGACCCGGTCGCCGGATGCGGCTGGGGCTCGCGCTCACGGGGGCTATGGCGGCCTTGGCCGTCCTCGCCCCGGCGAGCCAGGCGAACTTCACCACCACCAAGTGTCAGGGCGATCCCGTCACAGGACGTGGCGCTTCGTTCGCAAACACCGCTCACGTCAACTGGGAGATCGGTTTCGAGAACGACTGCACGGCCACGGTCGGCGTCTTCCCGGAGATCACCTACGACCCGGCCGGCAGCGGCGCGGGCCGCCGCGCGATGGGCGAGCGGACATCGCCGAACACGACCGGCTCGCTGAGCCGTAACCAGGGCATCCGCTTCGGCATGACCGACGAGGCGCCCACGGCCACGTCCGTAGGCCAGATGAACCAGGGCACCGACAACGTCGGCGACGAGGGAGCGATCCATGTGATCCCGGGAGCCGTCGGCGCGGTGACGATGTCCGTCAACTGGCCCAACAACTGCGACCGGTCGCTGCTGCCCGACGCGTCTGAGACCAACCCGGCCAGTGCCAACTCGGCGCCGTTCATCGACCGTGTGCGGTTCACCCGTGCGCAGGCCGAGCAGATGTGGGAGGGCGACAGCGCCCACGACCAGTGGTCGGAGATCTTCCCGTCCCTGGCCGCGGACGCGGACTGCACCGGGTTCATCACCCGCGTGGTCCGGTTCGACGACTCCGGCACCACGTTCGCGTTCAAGCAGTGGCTCGACAAGGTGGACCCGGCCCAGGACTGGGACCCGGGCTTCACCCAGACCGACGCCACCGCGCGTACGCGGCTGTGGCCGAACGCGTCCTTCGGGCCGCGGGCGGACTGCGCCGGAACTCCGTCAGGCCCGCAGGGCACGCACCTGACGAGCTCCTGCTCGGGCAACGCGATCAACCTGATCGACAAGCTGTCGACCACGGACGGCGGTATCGGCTATGCCGACATCGCGACCGCTCGTGCGGAGACTCCGAACTCGTTCGAGATCGTGCCGGGCGGAGTGCGCGACGACGACCTGTTCTGGTCGCCGATCACCAACCAGAGCGGCACGTTCGTCGAGCCGACCGATGACCCGAACGGGTACCGCTCGGACGGCACCGAGGGCGCCAACTGCGAGCAGGCGACGTTCGTGAACGTCCCCGCCTCGACGTTGGGCAACTGGGAGCCGACCGACGCAACCGACTCGCCCCAGGGCTGGGTCATCTGCTCGCTCACCTACGGCCTCGTGTGGGACGACTACAAGGGTCCCTACAGCCTCGAGGGCGCGGGTGACGCAACCGAGGAGCGTCGTGCGAAGACGGTGAAGGACTACTGGAACTTCATCGTCAGCGACGACGGTCAGGAACTGCTGTTCGACCACGACTACGCGCAGCTCCCGAACAACATCCTCACAATCGCCCGGGCCGGCGTGAACGCCGTGTGCTGGGACAAGGCCGGATCCGGGGCATGCCCCGTGACCCGGTACTTCTACCCGCGGCCGACTGCGGCAACGCCGTTCTACGCGCCGCTGGTGCACGCGTACAACACGTGCACGTCGCCCAACCGGGTGCACGCTGCGCCGCTGGCGTACTCCTCGTGCAACCCGCCCACGCTGTCCTCGGGCCACCTGACGTCCGGCTCACCGGACGCCAACGGCCAGGCGGCGAACGAGGTCGGGAACGTCAAGTACGTCGTCACCAACGGGCCGGGCGGGAATGACGCCGACGTCAACACGACCGTCAACGTCACCGACGTCCGAAACACCGGCAGCCTGACCGACTACACCGGTCAGCTGCAGCTCGTCAACTCCGTCCAGATCACCGACCGCCAGAACGGACGGTCGTTTGGCCAGGCGGGCACCGGGCAGGCGACCCCGTTCAGCGTGACGGTCGGCTGCGCGACGACGGTGAGCCACGACGGTCGGCTCGACGTGCTCGACAGGCGACCACGTTCAACGCGGTGGTCCCGGGCGCGATCGTCGAGGGCAAGCGGATGATCTGGGAGCTGGGACAGCTCCGGGTCGACGACGGTGGAGCGGACGGCGTGGCAGCGACGGGTCCGAACACCCCCTACCTCAAGCAGGGGATCTTCATTCCCTAGGGAGGCGCAACAGAGCGTCGGGCGCCACGCCCGGAGCTCCCAGCAGAGCGAACGCCCGCGGCAGGAAGCCGCGGGCGTTTCGCGTTCGCCTGGACGTGCGGCATCTGAATCCCGTATATGGAGACTCAGATGCCGCACGTCCGGGTGGGTGTAACGGATGCTCGACGAACCGCGTGGGAGACAAGCCGCCAGCGCACCGAAGCGTCACGCACCTCCCTACTTGCCAGGCATGCCGCGAACCAGGCCGTCTCGGGGTGGGAACCCGCACCCGCCCGCCACTGGTGAACGAATGGAGAACACGCTGTTGCTCACGTGTGAAACGGGTGTGTGACTTCTGTGAAAGCTATTGACCGGCGGTCGGGGCGCTGACAGAAATCCTGCTGCAGGGAGCCGTCGTGGCTCCTCCGCCAGTCCTCTCGAACGCCAGCTGCTTCGACTCCCCGACCGGAGAAAGGATCCGCGTTGAGCGCACCGCCCTCCACCGGCGTACCCAAGCCCAAGCGCACGAGCTCCCGTTCCGCCCGGGCCGCCCGTGGTGACCGGCCGCGGCACGAGCGGGTGCTCGACTTCCTGCGCGCGCTCACGGAGCCGGCGCGCAAGGACCCGCTGAGCACGTTCCTGCTGCTGGCGTCGATCGCCCTCACGATCGTGTTCTTCGCTCTCCTGGACTCGATCGAGCCGCGCTCCCCAGGCCGCGAGGTCCCGCTCAGCGAGGCCTACAACCTGGCCCAGGACCGCCAGCTCGAGGCGGTGACGCTGCTCGACGAAGACGCCCGCGCCGTCATGAACCTGAAGGACGGAACGCAGGCGTGGGCGGCATACCCCTCCTCCGACGCCCAGACGGCACAGCTCCTGCGCCGCTTCGCGCAGGCCGGGGTGACGGTCGACGTGGACCAGCAGTCCTTCGTCCCGACGCGGAAGATCATCGTCCAGTTCCTGCTGCCGATCCTGATCCTGGTCTGCCTGTTCGCGTTCTTCATGCGGATCGGCCAGGACGGCGGCGCGGGCGGGTTCGCGGCGTTCTCGAGCCTCAGCAAGCGGGGCAAGAAGAAGCGCAAGTCCTCGCTCACCTTCGCCGACGTGGCCGGAGTCGGAGACGCGGTGGCCGAGCTGCGCGAGATCCGCGACTACCTTGCCGACCCGACCCGCTACGAGCAGCTGGGTGCGCACGCGCCCAAGGGCGTGCTCCTGGTCGGCCCGCCCGGCACCGGCAAGACGCTGATCGCCCGCGCCACCTCCGGTGAAGCCGACGCCTCGTTCTTCTCGATGTCCGGCTCCGAGTTCGTGGAGTCCCTCGTCGGCGTCGGCGCCGCGCGGGTGCGCGACCTGTTCGATCGCGCCCGGAAGAACGCGCCGGCGATCGTGTTCATCGACGAGCTGGACGCCGCCGGGCGCCGCCGCGGCGCAGGCATCGGCCAGGGCAACGACGAGCGCGAGCAGACGCTGAACCAGCTGCTGGTGGAGATGGACGGCTTCGGTGCCGAGCTCGGCATCGTCGTGATGGGCGCGACGAACCGCCCGGACATCCTCGACCCGGCGCTGCTGCGTCCCGGCCGCTTCGACCGCCAAGTGACCATCGACGTGCCCGACGTCCACGGGCGTGCCGAGATCCTCGGCCTGCACGCCAAGGACAAGCCGCTCGCGCCCGATGCCTCGCTGATGGACATCGCGCGCCTGACGCCGGGCTTCACCGGCGCCGAGCTCGCCAACGTCATCAACGAAGCAGCGCTTCTGAGCGTCCGCGGGGGCGAGTCCGCGATGACGCAGAAGATCCTCGAGGAGGCGATCGACCGGGTCGTCGCGGGGCCGGCCAAGAAGTCACACGTCCTCTCCCAGGGTGAGCGCTGGGTGATCGCGGTTCACGAGGCCTCCCACGCCGTCGTCACGCGCTCGGTCGGCCAGACCATCTCGGCGCAGAAGCTGTCCATCGTCGCGCGCGGGCGCCAGATGGGGACCGCGGCGCACATGCTCATGGACCGTGACCAAGTGGTGGAGCAGGAACCCGATCTGCGCCGCACGCTGGTGTCGATCGTGGCCGGCGCCGCGGGCGAACGGATCGAGTACGGCTGTCTCTCAACCGGAGTCCACGACGATCTGCACGCCGCCACCAACCTCGCGCGGCGGATGGTCACCTCGTTCGGCATGTCGGACGCGCTCGGCCCCGTCACGATCGGCGAGCGCGAGGGCGAGGTGTTCCTCGGCGCATCGCTCCAGGACCTGGGCTCGGTCGGCGCCTCGACCCTCGACCTGATCGACCGCGAGGTCGAGCGCCTGGTGGGCGAGGCGCTCGAGAAGGCCGTGACCGTCCTCCAGGCCAACTGGGGCGCCGTCGAGGAGACCGCGGAGGCGCTGCTCGAGCACGAGACGCTCTCCGGCGTCGCGCTCGATGCCGTACTGGCGACCGTCACGCCCTACTCCCTGAACGGCTGGGGGGCTGGCGGCGAGCCGCAGAGGGAGCGCTTCCCCCGCAGCAGCGGCTAGTGGCCTTGCGAGTGTTCGTGGCGACAGCCGTCGCGCTCGCGTGCTTGGTCTGCGCCGCGCCCGCACTCGGTGTGGCCGAGTGGCGCCTGGAGCAGCCGGTGCCGCCGGGGAGCACGATCGCGGCGCCGCTAAACGAACCCGGGGACCTCGAGTTCCTCGCTCCCAACCGCGGCCTGCTGACCATCAACAGCGGCGCAGCCGACACACGCAATCCCGACCCGATCTACACCTGGGACGGCCAGTCCTGGCACCAGCTCGCGAGCGTCTGCGGCAACTCCGGCGCAGGCCACGGGTGCGATCGCAGTAGCCGGCCCGCGGGAGTTCTGGACGATCACCGAGCCCAGTCCCAGCAACGACCGCTCCGGGCAGGGTGTCGCGCTATGTCACTTCAAGGACGGCGCAGTGGTGGGCTCCTACAGCACCGCGCTGAACGCGATCGATCCCTACCGGCAGATGTTCGCCGGCGCGTGCCTGGCGCCGAACGACTGCTGGTTCGGCGGGTCCGGCCTCGAAGGCGATGCCACCGGCGAGCGCCGCGGGGCCTTCCATCTGCACTGGGACGGGCTCAGCCTGACGACGGTTTACGCACCCCAGGGTCGCGGCGTGACCGACGCGGAGGTGCACGACGGCGTCCTGTACGAAACGGTGGTCGTCGGGCCGCGGCCCAACAACCCGGCACAGCCGGACCTGTTCGAGCCGGAGGACCAGCCCCGCCTGATCCACCGCATCGAGCAGGGCGCCTTCGTGAACGACCCCTTCCTCCCCGTGCCGGTGACCGGCGTTCCGGCCGACGGCAGCGAGCTGCTCGCGCTCGACAGTGACGGGACAGACATGTGGGCCGCAGGCGGCGGAGCCGCCTCGGGGCCGGCGGCGGTCCTGGGCCCGGTCCAGCGCCCGCCGCTGATCGCGCGCCTGGTCGAGGGCGTCTGGCAGGAAGTGACGCCCGCGGAGGGCGCGTTCGGCCCCACCGACCGGATCGTCGACATCGCGGCCGTGCCCGGCGCCGATCACGCCTGGGCCGCCATCGCGACGCCCGGGCAGCACCGAGTACGCGACCGTCGCGCGGATCGACCCGGACGGCACGGTCACGAAGCAGCAGGTCCCGCCGGAGGGAGCGGGCCGCGGGTCGGCGGTCAGGATCGCGTTCACCTCCCCGGACGACGGGTGGCTTGTCACGTCGCGGGGCTGGCTGTTCCACTTCACCGACGGGACCGCGCAGCCGCAGGACACCGATCCGGCCTTCGCCAGCCTGATCACCTTCCGCCCCAACGAAGCGGCCGCGCAGTTCATCCCGGATGCGCCGCCGGCCGACGACTCCGAGCTCTTCAAGCCGCCGCCGCTCGAGGTGGGCGGAGAGCTGCCGCCGGCGGAGGCGCGCCGGCTTCCGCGGCTGCTGCGCGGCGTGAAGGCCCGCGTGCGGGGCAACAGGCTCTACGTCCGCTTCCAGCTCGTGCGCCGCGCGCGGGTGGCGCTGGTCGCGCGGCGCAAGGGAAAGATCGTCGCCCGCACGCGCATGAAGATGCTGCGCCGCGGGGCGCCGCACCCTGGTGCTGCGCCTCGACCCCAAGCGCTGGCCGCAGCGCCTGTCCTTCCGCACCCGTGAGCCGGGCCAGCCCACCGGCGGCGGCGAGCCGGTCTCGGCGCCGGACGACGTGATCACCACCAACAACCGATGACCGCTACCCGCGCCCGCAACGCACGCTTTCGCCGCCGGCGCGCCGGGGCCGGGCTGGCCCTGGTCCTGCTGGTGGCGATCGGCGCCGCGGGCGCCCCGATCGTGACGGGAGACTCGCCCGCGCCGAGGCGTGGCCCCGCAGCCCAGCGTCGGGGTCGCCGACCTGGGAGTCAAGCTGATGGGCGCCGCAGACGACCAGGCGGGCGGCGAGGTGTGGGGCTACCGGAAGCTGCCACTGTCGCTGGCGCCTCCCAAGGTCGGCGGGCAAGCGCTCGAGTTCGGATCTCAGCCCAGCAACGCGGGGTTCGACCCCCAGCTCGCGTTCCTGCGCTGGACGAGGGCCACCGGCTGGCGTTACGAGCAGACGCCGCAGGACGAATCAGGCCGGGCGCTGCGCGGGTTCCTGATCAACGAGCGCTCCGCGCGCGTGACCCCATCCGGAGGCGGCCTGCTGCTCGGAGCGGACCGGCGGCCCGACCCGGATACGCCGCCGGCGAGCCTCCCCCCAAGCGGCCCGCGCCCTGCGCTCTCACGTGTGATCGTCACTTTGCGCAATCCGGGCGGTTCCTTCCGCGCCATCGGCCCTCCTTCCGCCGGAGTCCTCGAGCCGGGCGAGGAGCTGGCCGGCGCCGAAGGGGAAGGCCGAGTCGCGGTCGACGCATTCGACCAGGGCGACCGGACCGGCGCCTACTTCGGCGCGCTCGGGCCGGAGTCGGATCAGGCGGTGGTGCGCTTCGACGGCGAGACGACCTGGACGCGCGAGCCGATCCAGCTCCCGGACGGCGCCGTCGAGGACGGATTCCGGATCGTCGCGATCTCCGCCGCGCCGTCCGGCGGCGCATGGCTGCTCGGGCGCTCCGGCGTGGGCCTCGGGCGTGGCGTGATGCTGTTCGAGCGCTCCGGCACGACCTGGGTCGAGCGCGACCTCGGCAGCTCGCCGTTCGCCTCAGCCGAGACCCCCGCGCTCGGCATCGCACGCGTCGAGCCGCTCGGTGGAAGCGCACAGCCGCTGACCGCCACCGACGACGGCGTGTGGGTGGACGGAGAGCTGCAGGCCTCCGACGTCGGAACTCCGGTCAGCTTCACCCTCTTCTACGACGCCGGAGACCATGCCGTCTCGGGCACCTGGTGCGACTCCCGCAGCCCCGCCGGCAACGCCATCTGCGACCACCCGTTCGGATCGCGCCTGACGTCGTTCGGGTACCGCAGCTTCGCGTGGGCCGGGGAGGGCTACGGCGGCCGGGTGATCACAAACCCGCTCGTGCCGGGCGATGGCGCGGAATCCAATCGCGGCACCTACCTGCGGCTGGCCGACGACCGCTTCCTGCGCATGCCCGGGGGCGGCGGCAACATCCGCTGGACGGGAGCGTTCAGCACCCCGGACGAGGGCTGGCTGGAGGGGCCTGTGCACATCACGGCCGATCCCGAGCCCGCGCGGCTGCGCGAGCAGGATGCGTGGCCGGTATCGGCCCGCGCGCCGTTGATGTCCGTGGCAACGCAGCCCGGGGCGCCAACCGGCGCGATCTCCTCGCAGGCGGTGGCGGTCGGTCTCGACGGCACTGTCGTGCGCTACGAGCCGGGCGCCGGCTGGACGCGAGAGTTCCTGCTCAACTCGGCCGGCGGTGTCGTGCGCAGCGCCTTGCGCGGCGTGGCCTGGCCGGAGGCCGACCGCGGACACGCCGTGGGCGACGTCGGCGCGATGTGGCTGTGGCGGCGGGAGACGGGCCTGTGGGAGCGGGATCCTGGGGCGCCGATCGGGTTCGAGGCGAACCTGATGGACGTCGCCTTCTCCCCCACCGACCCGCAGCGCGGCTATGCGGTCGGCAAGAGCGGCGTGATCCTCTCCTACGGCAAGAGCTGGTCGTTGGAGCCGGTGCCGCCCGGTATGGAGGGACGCGACCTGTCGTCGATCGCGTTCGCCGGCAACCAGGCGCTGGTCGTGGCGAGCGCGGCGGGAGCTACCGTCGAGAGCGATCTGCTCGTCAACGACGGCAGCGGCTGGCGAGTCGACCAGCAGGCCCACGAGCTCCTGCGCTCGGTCGACGAGACACCGCGCCTCTTCACCGTCTCCGCGCTGCCGGACGGCGGCGCGGTCGCGGCCGGTACGAACGTCGTCATCGAGCGCGACGGTCCAGGGTCGCCCTGGCGCTTCGCTGACCAGCCGCTCCCCCAGTCGACCGTGGTGGCCGCGGCTCCCTTCCGCGACAACGGGCAGGTCCACGCGGTGGTCTCGATGGTCCCGGCCGGCAACTATCCGCCCAGCGACGAGATCCCACCGCCCGATCCGAACGTCCCGCCGCCGATCCTGCCGCCCTTCCGCTCGCCCGGTGACGGCTACGTGCTGCGCGAGACCACGAACGGCTGGCGCGACGAGCAGCACACGGCCTTCCTCGGCTCGGGCCCGGACCGGCCGGTCAAGTCCGACCCGGTGCTCGACTTCGCGCTCAGCGGCGGCGGCGAGGGCTGGGCGGTCGGGGGCTGGAGCGGAGAGCTCGACAGCGCCGGCCGCGGCTCCCCGGACCAGACCGACCGCCGGCGCGCGCAGACGGCCGGCATCTATCGCTACGGCGGGGCCGCGACCGCCGCGCCCGGCGCGCGCACGGCGGGCATCCCGCTCCCGTCCGGCAAGGTCCGTTTCGCGGTCGCCGGCCACGCGCAGTGCGAGCGCCAGTGCGCCGACCTCGCGCCACAGCGCCTGCGCCCCGACGTGACGCTCGAGAGCGTCCTCTCGCTGGTCAGCACGCTGCACGCCGACCCGGCGGGTCCGCGCGCTCTCCTCTACACCGGCGGGCGCCTCGCCGACGACCTGCCCGCCACATCGACGGGCACGGAGTACGCGCGCTACGCGGCATTGCTGTCGAGCTCACCCGGCCTGCCGGTCTTCCCGGCCGTGTCCGCAACCGACGCGCAGGCCGGCATCGAATCGTTCCGGAGCTCGTTCAACTCGTTCACCTCGCCGTTCGGGAACGGTGGCGCACCGGCCGGCATCGAGCCGGTGTTCGCCACGCCAACCGGTCTCCCCGGCGCGCGGACGCATTATGCGTTCGACTCGACCGGCAACGGCGGGGCCGTGCGGGTGATCGTGATCGACAACTCCGGCGGCTCCCTGGAGGCGAGCGACCCTCGCCAGAACCCGCCGGAGGCGCAGCGGCCCTGGCTCGCGGCCGTGCTCGCGGACGCCCGGCAGCGTGGCCGGCCGGCGATCGTGATCGGCAGCCGGGATCTCAACTCGCGCTTTGCCCCGCGGCTCAACGTCGCCTCAGACGGCGACCAGACGGCCCGCATGCTGATCGAGGGGGGCGCCTCGGCGTACTTCTTCGAGCGCCCGGAGGAGAACCGGACGTACCGCATCTCCGCGGGCGGTCCGGACTCGATCCCGGCATTCGGCACCGGCACGCTCGGATACCGCTCGGCGCTCAGTGACCCGAGCAATCCCACGCTGGCCGACACGCAGTACGGGGAAACGGGCTACCTGATGGCGGAGATCGACGTTTCGCGCCGCGACGCCCGCACCAACCGGGCGCCGGTCGGAGTCCGGTTGATCCCTGCGATCGGGGACCTGTCGATGCAGGCCGTCGACGGCACGGTCCTGCGCCGCAGCCGCCCAGCGCTGTTCCAGGGGCTCGGCCGGCTGCCGGTCTCCGGCGACCGCTGGGGTGAGCTGCAAAGTGGGCGGCCGAGCCCGCCCGGCACCGGCCCGTACGTCTCCCTGCCCGCGGACATCTGCCAGGGACCGGGGTGCAGCTCGCGCGTGACGCCGGAGTACCGCTTCTTCTCCTCCGACCCGGACATCGGCGACTTCGTCAGGCAGGACCCGCAGTCCAGCAACCAGCGCAAGCCGCTCCTGGGCAGCAACGACAAGCCGATCGCCGATGCAGCGTCGGGCCTCTTCTGCGCCTACAACGCCGGCACCACGACCGTCACCGTGGAGTCGGGCGGGCTCGCCCACTCGCAGACGGTGCGCGTGCTCGGAGGCGCCGTGCAGCGCCCGTGCGGAACCGTGCCGCTGCGCCCGGACCGCTTCCGGCGCGCCCCGAGCGCAGGAGCCGCGACGCCCCCGCCCGCGGCCGGCCCCGGCGGAAGCGAGCCACCGGTCAGCTTCGTGCCACCACCCCCGCCGGTCGCGCCGTCGCCCGAGCCGAAGCCGTCGCCGCGGGCGCAGTTCTTCGAGGCGCCGCCGCTGGCGCCGGACCCCTCGGCATTCCTGCCGCCGACCGTGGTGCCGGTTCCTCCGCCCGCGATCCGGCCGAGCCCGCCGAGCGGCGGTATGGGCCGCGCCTACCAGTACAAGCGCGAGGAGGAGCTGTCGCCGGAGGAGCAGTCCGCCTTCTCCCGCTACGACGCCGACCAGGGCGATTTCCCGGCCGGCTTCGTCTTCGGAGCGATCGTTCTCGCGGCGCTTGCCGGGGCAACCATCTTCGCCGGGCCGCGGGCCCGCGACCGCCGCGTCAACGCCGCCATGGCAGGCGTGCGCGCATACGAGAGCAATCGTGAGATCGAGAGGAGCAGGCAGATGAGCAGGTGGACGTCCAACCGGTCGCTGGCGATCGCCGCATTGGTGATCTCGGTATGCGCGCTGGTCTTCTCGATGACCGGCGTCTCGAGCGCCGTGCGCAAGCACCTCCCCGGCCCCAGCATGAAGCCCAAGCCCTATGGCCTGCTGCGCCTGAGCAAGGGCAAGAAGTTCCCGCCCGCGTGCGATCCCCAAGGTGCGCCGCGCGCGCCGCGCCGACCGGATCGGCACCCTGCGCGCGCGCGACCTGCGCGCGCCGTGTGCGCCCAACACGGTCGACCTCGGCACCTGGTGCCTGATGAACGCTCCCTACGGCCTCAACAACAGCGAGGTCGGGCGCAACAACTACTTCTTCGCGACCGGGAAGTGCGTCGACCTGGGCGGCTTCCTGCCGACGGCCGGCCAGCTGATCGGCGCCGCGTCGCGGGTGAAGCTGTCCTCGACCATCGACGACTCGCAGCTGACGGCGTCGATCGACCTCGACCGCACCGACGGCCTCAAGGACCGCCGCGAGATGAGCTCCTCGCTCACCACGGTGACGGCGGGCTCCAGCGCGGCAGGGTCGCAGGGAGTCACCGAGGGCTCGAAGGGCGACCCGCGTCAGGGCGAGCCCGACCCGGTGCCGCTGCCGGCCAACCCGACGCCGGACACCCTCCAGTACGTGACCGTCTACGACAACCGCGACAAGGGCGGATTCGCCGGCTCCAAGCCGGTCAACCAGCCCGAGCAGTTCCGCTGCGGCTTCCACAAGGCTCCGGGCGAGGGCGCCGAGGAGGTGGGGTGATGACCCGCTCCAAAACGCCCGTTAACACGATTTTTTCCACCCTGTCACCACGACTTCACTTCTGCGGGAGGGCCGGCGCATAGTTTGCGGCGGTCATGGGAGGTCCGACTACCGCCGGCGTGCCGGCGCCCCTGGCGCGCTGACGCCGATGCCCCGGCACTGGACGCCGCACCCGCCGGTCTCTCCGCAGCCAGGAGGCAGCGCGCTAGGGATGGCGACCAGCAGCGACAGCGTCATCAGCATCGCCAACCTCGAGATCCGCCCGGGCGAGTACCAGGTCCTGGCCGAGGGCAAGCGGGTCGGGCTGACGGTGCGCGAGTTCCAGACCTTCATGGTGCTGGCTCAGCGTCCGGACCGCGTCGTCACGCGCCCGGAGATCTACGGTCAGGTCTGGGGAGGCCAGATGGCCTACCGCGACCGCTCCGTGGACGTCTTCGTGCGCAAGGTGCGCCGCAAGCTGGCGACCGCGGCGCCTGGCTGGTCCTACATCCACACGCATTTCGGGGTCGGCTACCGCTTCAGCGCGGAGCGCGTCGTCTCGGCGCGCCCGGAAGCCTGAGCGGACAGCCGCCCGGCAGAACTCCCGTCAGCGGCGCCTGCCGCCGATGGGAACAAGGCGGCGCGTCCGTCCCCCACTTCAGGTACTGCTTCCGACCCTGCCCTGCCGCTCTGCGAAACGACTGATCCATGAGTGCAATCGAGGCAATCGTGCTCGGCATCGTCCAGGGCCTGACGGAGTTCCTGCCGATCTCGAGCACCGGGCACCTGCGGATCATTCCGGCATTCTTCGGCTGGGAGGACCCGGGCGCCGCCTTCACTGCCGTCACCCAGCTCGGGACGATGGCGGCCGTGCTGCTGTACTTCCGCGCCGACCTAGCGCGCATCGCGGTCGCGTGGGCGCGCAGCGTGCGCGAGCCGGCGCTGCGACGCACTCAGGACGCGCGACTCGGCTGGTACATCGCGCTCGGAACGATCCCGATCGTGATCTTCGGCGTCGCCTTCCACAACCAGATCGAGAACGGGGCGCGCGATCTCTACCTGATCGGCGTCATGCTGATCGTGTTCGGGCTCATCCTGGCCGGGGCCGAGGCAGTCGGGCGCCGGGAGCGTGGCGTCGAGAGCATCACCGCGCGTGACGGAGCTGTCATCGGCTTCGCGCAGGCGATGGCGCTCGTGCCGGGAGTCTCGCGCTCGGGAGCGACGATCTCGGCCGGCCTCTTCCTCGGTCTGGAGCGGGCCGCCGCGGCGCGCTACTCGTTCCTGCTGTCCGTTCCGGCGGTGGTGCTGAGCGGGCTGTTCGAGCTGCGCGACATCGGCGGCGACGACGCAAACGCGAGCGTCGCGGCCACCGCGCTCGCGACGCTGCTCGCCTTCATCGTCGGCTACGCCTCGATCGCGTTCCTGCATCCGGTACCTGACGAACCACACGGTCGCCATTTTCGTGGTCTACCGGCTGGTGCTGGGAGCGGTGGTTCTGTCCCTCACCGCGTCGGGCGTGATCAGCTGACCCGCCGCCTCGCGGCCGCCGATCACGGAAACAGCGATGTCGTAGAGCGTCGCCGCCTGCGGCCGGTGCGCCGGGTGAACCTCGAGCAGCAGCGGCGCCGGGTGGGCCAGCAGCGCCGGGCGCAGCGACTCCCACGGCAGGGATCCTGAGCCCGGGGCGAGGTGCAGGTCGAGCCGCAGCGGGTCATGTGTCGCCCCGCCCTCGCCGTTGCGTCGCGCCGCGAAGTTGTCGTGCACGTGGAACCCTCCGACGTGGCCCAGCACCGGCTCCAGGAGAGCCATCAGCTCGACGCGCATGAGGCCGGCGACGACGTTGGCGTGACCGAGGTCGAAGAGCATCGCGCAGGCCGGGCTGCCGATCCGGCGCACGAGGTGGCGCAGCGACAGCGGGTCGTGGCACACGTTCGGCGGTCCGGGCTGGCGGGGACAGAGGTTCTCGACCAGGATCGCGGTCCGCAGCGACTCGGCGACGCCGGCGAGCCGCCCAGGGAACGCTCCTCGGCGGCGGAGTCCTCACCGCGCCGGGGGAAGTCGAGCGCGTGGTAGACGACGTGGCGACTGCCAATCTGATGCGCGTACTCGAGGAGTCCCTCGAACGCGCGGTCGTGCAGGGCGCTTCCCAGCGCGCAGCCCCGGCGGGGCGTGCAGCACGCACGACAGCTCTGTCGTCTCGAGCGCGTGGCGGAGCGCGGTCGAATGGCGGACGCAGTGGCGCGGGTTGGCGAGCATCTCCACCCCGGGCGCGAACACCTGGGTCCACCGGAAGCCGGCCGCCTCGATGCCCTTCAGCGTGGCCGGCGCTCGGCCACCAGCCGCGGGGTACCCCGAGACCGACCCGGTGCTCGAGGCTGTGTCGGTGCTCGGCCAGCATTGGTTGCATCTTCGGAATCCGCAATTTGCGGGGAGTTACCAGCTGGTGACGCCGATGTGAAAGCCTCGTTACCGACTGGCCGGACGGTTGGTTCCACGCGGCGTGGTCGCGGCTCACTCATCCGGGTCAGATAAAGTCCGTCCCGATGAGGCCCAGGCGACACCTCCGCCCGGCGCTGCGGGTGCTCGCGACCCTCGCGCTGACCGTTTTCGTGTGGCTGTCGCTGGCGGCGACCGCAATGGCCCGCGACGGCGGCGAGGGCACCTACGGCAAGACCGACGACAAGGTCATCACGAACGTCGGCTTCGCCCTGATCATCTTCTTCCCGCTGCTCGTCCTGACCCTGAGCCTGATCCAGGCCTGGTTGACCAAGAGGAAAGAGCACTAGCACCCGACTCCTCGCACGAGGCCTGGCAGTCGCCCGGGCCTGAGGAGCAGTGGTCCGACTCGTTCTATTTCGGCGGCGGCGACGGCCGCGGCCTGGCGTTCTACTCGCGCGTCGGCCGGCGCCCCAACGAGCAGGTCACGGAGGGAGCGCTCGGCATCTGGCTGCCGGGAGAGGGCTTCCTGCTCTCGTTCGCGCGTCGGCCGAAGATATTCCGGGCGAGCCTGCGCGCCGAGGGGCCCGAAGGGCCTGCAGCCGTCGGCGCGGGGCCGGTGCGCTTCTCATGCCAGGTCCCGTTCGTGCTGTGGGAGCTCGAGTTCACCGGCGGCGGGCGCCTGTACGAGCGGGCGGAGGATGTCGGCCTGCGCCGCGACCGCTTCGCGGAGGTCGCGGATCGAGGCACGGCTGCGATTCACCGCCTGGTCCGATCCCCTGGCCTTCAAGTCCGGGTTGACGGGGGCAGTCGCCGCGCGGCACTACGAGCAGCCGGGCTCGGTGGCCGGGACGATCACGGTCGGCGGGCGCCGTCACGGGCTCGCCGGCGCGGGCCTGCGCGACCACTCGTGGGGCGTGCGCGACTGGCAGGCGGTCCCCTACTGGCGATGGTTCGGAATGGTCGTCGACCCGGACACCTTCGTCGTGGTCAACAACGTCGGCACTGCCGACGGCGGCGAGACGGCCGGCGGCTACCTGATGCGCGACGGCAGTCCTGGCTCCGATCGTCGAGTGCCGCACCGCAGTCGGAGCTCGACCCGCAGCTGGGCTGCCAGCGCGCATTCGAGGCGCACGCGGCCGACAGCAACGGGCGGCGGACCGTGCTCTCCGGCAAGGCGCTCGAGGTCGCTCCGCTGCGCCAGCGCCGCGACGGCCGCGTGACGCAGGTCAACGAAGGGCTGACCGAGTACCACTGGGACGGCCGGCGGGCGATCGGGCATCTCGGAGTACCTGGTGCAGAAACCCCGAACGAACCGGCCGCCTAGACGGCGGCCGGCTCTACAGCTCCCAGTAAACCCGTGGTCTCGACTCACGGCCAGATCAGGCCGGCGTAGATCGTCTGGTCCACCTCGCTCGGAGCGTCGTCGCTCTCCTGGGCCGCCGGATATGCGACCACCGGATAGAAGGCACCCAGCTCGGACAGGAGTGACTCCGTGTCCGGCAGCGGCGGGTCAGACGGGTCCTGCAGCGCTTCGGGGTTGGGCTGTGCCCACTTGGTCACTGTCATCATAGCGACCTCCCGATGTCGTTTGCGGGTCGCGTTCCAAGGTAACGGCACATGCGCCGGAACCCATGTTGAATCGAAGTTAATTGCGGCCCACTTTGGACGATTGTCGGAACGCCGCTCGTCACCGCCGCGGCCGGATACCATCGCGGGCGTGAGCGAGGAGCCCGTCCGCTACGAGCGCACCGGCAGCGCCGCCGTCGTGACGATCGACCGCCCGGAGCGCCGCAACGCCGTCGACGGCCCCACGGCTGAGGCGCTGCGCGATGCGTTGCGACGCTTCGAGGCCGACGACGAAGCGCGCGTGATGATCCTCACCGGCGCGGGCGACGTGGCGTTCTGCGCGGGCGCCGACCTGAAGTCGATCTCGACCCTGGAGCCGGACCATCCCGACGGCCCGATGGGCTTCACGCGCCGTGATGCCGGTCAAGCCCGCGATCGCAGCGGTCTCGGGCTGGTGCCTGGCGGGCGGCGTCGAGCTGGCGCTGTGGTGCGACATGCGCATCGCCACGGAGGACTCGACCTTCGGCCTGTTCGAGCGCCGCTGGGGAGTGCCCCTGATCGACGGCGGTACGCAGCGGCTGCCGCGCATCGTCGGGCTCGGCCGCGCGCTCGAGCTGATCCTCTCCGGGCGGGCCGGTCGAGGCGCAGGAGGCGCACCGCATCGGACTGGTGAACGAGGTCGTGCCCGCGCGGCCGGCACCTCGACGGCGCGCTCGACTGGGCCGAGCGGCTCGCCGGCTTCCCGCAGGAGACGATGCTCGCCGATCGCCGCGCGGCGATCGAGGGAGTCGGCCTGCCTCTCGAAGAGGGCATGGAGCTGGAGCACCGGATCGGCGGCGCGACGAGCGCGATCGGCGCCGCAGGGCGCCCAGCGGTTCGCCGCCGGCGAGGGCCGCGCCGGCAAGGGCGTCTAGGTCCAGGCCCGGTCGCCTAGGCGAGGAACCGGCGCGGGACGTCGCCTACGACCTCCCAGGGCTCCTTCGCAAGGTCGCCCGCTCCGCCATTCCTCGCGCAGCATCGAGTAGCTGATCACGTCTCGCGGCTCGCCCTGGTGGAAGTGCCATCGGCGCAGAACGCCCTCGTTGACGAAGCCCAGCCGCTCCAACGCGGTCTGCGACCGGCCGTTGTCGGTGCCGCACCACGCCGTCACGCGCTCGAGACCGCAGCCCTCGAATGCCAGCGCCAGCACCAGCGCCTTCGAGCTGCGGTTGGCGCCCTTCCCCCACCACTGCCGCCCGTGCCAGGTGCCGACGACCGCGCGCCGGTCGCGGAGTCGAGAACTCCGACAGGCCCGTGACCCCGATCACCCCATCCTCGCGGTGCTCGATCACGAACTCCAGCCGCTCGCCCTGGGCGCGCTTCGGCGCCAGGCTCGCGACGTAGGCCATGGCCTCGCTCTCCTCGCGATACGGTCCCCACGAGAAGTAGCGCGTCACCTCGGAATCCGAGGCGAGGCTGAAGAGGGCGGGGACGTCTTCGGACCGCGCGTAGCGCAGTCGAAGTCCGAGCCGCGCACCTCCAGGTCGCCGGCTCGCACCGGCGAGTCCCACGTTCGGGAGGCGACGCTCATCGGGTAGATGCTTTCATAACCATCCCCAGCGGTCCCTGACAGAAGGAGGAAGAGCTTGGAGACGTGGGACGTCAAGACGCTTGATGTGGAACCGCATCACCCGAAGGTCCTCCATTCCGACGACGAGGGCCGCACGATCGCGATCAACCTCCCGGCCGGCGAGGAGCTCCAGGAGCACCAGGTGCACGAGCGCGCGTGGATCGTGATCGTCGACGGCGAGGTCGAGATCGAGGACTCGAACGGCAGCGCCGTGCGATGCGGGCCCGGGTCGCTCACGCTGACCGCGCCGAACGAGCGCCACGAGGTGAGGGCGGTCAGCGATGCGCGCATTCTTCTTGTCCTCGCGCCGTGGCCCGGTGAGGGTCACCCCGTCACAGCGAGACGGCGCCTAGCGACCTTTGCTGGCGCTCCTCTACGACGTCCACGGCAACCTGACGGCGCTCGACGCCGTCGTCGACGATGCGCGCGCGGCGGGCGTCGAGGGATTCATCCTCGGCGGGGACTACACGATGGCCGGCGCCCAGCCGGTGGAGACGGTCAGCCGCCTGAAGGAACTGGAGGCGGAGTGGATCCGCGGCAACACCGAGCGCTGGGTCGCGAACAAGGCCGAGACCCCGGACGATCCGTTCATCCGAGCGGCATGCGAGTACGCGCGCGCCCAGCTCGGCGCCGAGGAAGCGACGCGGCTCAACTCGCTGCGCGAGACGCTTCGCAACCGGCAGACGCTCTTCTGCCACGCGTCCCCTCACTCTGACATGGAGACGTTCGCGCCCGACCCCGTGGACGGCGAGGAGGAGCTGCTCGCCGGCGCCGCCGACCCGATGATCGTGTTCGGCCACAGCCACATCCAGTTCACCCGCGAGGCGGGTGGCCGCACGCTGGTCAACCCGGGCAGCGTCGGCATGCCCCTCGACGGCGACACGCGAGCCGCGTACGCGCTCTGGGACGGCAGCCGCTCGTTCGACCTGCGGCGCGTCGAGTACGACCGTGACGAATACCTGGACGAGGTGCGCAGCAGGATGTCGAACGTGCTCGGTGCGCACGTCAAGACGGTGATCCGCCGCATCGAGGAGGCGGCGCCGTGACGAGCACGAAGGCCGCCGGCGAGCTCGTCCTGGGCGGCGACATGCCCGTCCGCCGCCTCGGCTTCGGCGCCATGCGGATCACCGGCGAGGGCATCTGGGGCGAGCCGCGTGACCGCACCGAGGCGCTGCGGGTGCTGCGCCGGGCGGTGGAGCTGGACGTCAACCTGATCGACACTGCGGACTCGTACGGGCCCGAGGTGAGTGAGAACCTGATCGCGGAGGCGCTCCATCCCTATCCCGACGAGCTGGTGATCGCCACCAAGGGCGGCCTCCTGCGCGATGGCCCCGGTCAGTGGCGACCCGACGGGCGGCCCGAGCACCTGCGCGCGGCCTGCGAGGGCAGCCTGCGGCGCCTGAAGCTCGACCGCATCCCGCTCTACCAGCTGCACGCTCCCGACTCGAACGTGCCCTACGAGGAGTCGGTCGGAACGCTCGCGCGAGCTTCAGCGAGAGGGAAAGGTGCGCCACGTCGGCGTCTCGAACGTGAGCGTCGAGCAGCTGGCGACCGCGCGCCAGATCGTCCCTGTCGTGTCCGTGCAGAACCGCTACAACATCGCCGGCCGCCATTCGGAGGACGTGCTCCAGGCCTGCGAGCGCGACGGCCTCGGCTTCATCCCGTGGTTCCCCCTCGACGCCGGATCGCTCGAGGGACTGCGCGAGCCGCTCGAGCAGATCGCCCGCGCGCACGACGCCACTCCGTTCCAGATCGCGATCGCGTGGCTACTCGCGCACTCGCCGGTGATGCTGCCGATCCCAGGCACGTCCTCGGTCGCGCATCTGGAGGAGAACGTCGCCGCCGCCGAGCTGCGACTGACCGCCGAGGAGCTGGCCCTGCTCGAACGCTAGTCCGGCCTACTTGACGGCGTGTCGCAGTCCGGTAGGGTCAGGCACCCGCAGCTCAACGACTCTTGGGAGGGGTACGTATGAGAAGCATGAAGTGGCTGTTGCCCGTTGCCGCACTGATTGCCCTGTTGGCGCTTCCGGCATCAGGCCAGGCAAAAACCTTCAAGGTCAAGCCCGGACAATCGATTCAGGCGGCCGTGGACCTGGCGAATCCCGGGGATACCGTGACGGTCTCGCCAGGGACATATACGGAGACCAGCAGGCCGTGCCCGCTGTCGCCCACCCGCGATTGCGCGGTGGCCATCACGGACAACGACATCACGCTCACCAGCAAGGGCGCCACGCTGCTCGCCTCGGCCGGCCAGGACACCGGCATCACGGTTCGCAGCACCGACTCGACCTCTTGCATCGATGATCCGTCGGTGCGCCTACAGGGCTCGAGGATCAAGGGCTTCACGGTCGAGGGCTTCGACTTGTTCGGCATCTTCATGGTCTGCGTCGAGGACTTCCGCGTGCAGAAGGTGAGCACGGTCGACAACGACCTGTACGGAGTCTTCCCGGTGCGCTCGCTGAGCGGCCGGATCGACCACTCCTTCGCCTCCGGCTCGCACGACACCGGGTTCTACGTCGGGCAGTCGCAGGACATCCGCATGGACCACAACGTCGCGACGGACAACGTCAGCGGCTTCGAGATCGAGAACAGCACCAACGTCAGCGCCGACCACAACCAGGCGTTCGGCAACACGGGAGGCGTCCTCGTCTTCACGCTGCCGTTCCTGGAGGTCGACACGGGCCTCGACAACGTGGTGCGGAACAACACCATCACGAACAACAACCGGCCCAACACGTGCCTCGTCCCCACTGACGCCGTATGCGGCGTGCCTCAGGGAACGGGCGTGCTGGTCATGGCGACGGACGGAACCCTCGTGACCGAGAACACGATCACGGGGAACGACTCGTTCGGCGTCGCGGTGGCCAACATCTGCTTGGCGCAGAGCCTGCCGCCGGAGATCTGCGGGATCCTGGACATCGAGCCGAATTCCGACGACACGCACACGATCGGCAACACCGTCACGGGCAACGGGACCAACCCGGACCCGGACCTGCCGCCGGTGTTCGCGGTGGACCTCGCCTGGGACACCACCGGTACCGGGAACTGCTGGTCGGACAACGTGTTCGGCACCGAGTTCCCGCCCGGGCTGTCGACGCTCACCTGCTGAGTCATTCGGGAACCGATTGAATCGACGCGCGCGGCCTTCGGGCCGCGCGCCGTCGTTCAGAGCCTGTAGTCCGACATGCGCGCGGTCCAGAACTCCACCAGGTGCCCGTCGGGGTCCGTCACGTAGGCGGATCGGCTGGGAGCCGCGCCCGATCCGAGCGGACCGAACTCGTGCACCGGGACCTCGCAGCCGTGGTCGCGCAGCGCGGCGACGATGCCTTCGAATTCCTCGTCCGGCACCTGCATGGCGAAGTGAACGTGACTGCCGCCGCGGCTCCCCTCGAGCCCCACCTGGGGCTTCCAAAGGCCGATGCGCGTGGCGCCGGCGAGCACCCAGACCGCCTCGCGGTGCGTCCAGCGCTCTACAAAAGGAAGGCCGAGCACCTCGGTGTAGAAGTGCTCGGCCCGCTCGAGATCGGAGACCTCGAGCACCAACTCCGACACTCCCGCCACGGGGGCCGTCCTGCCCACGGGCGGGAGTGTAGGGACAGTGTCAGGCGGTCAGGATCGCCTGCCGACGCCGTAGCCTCCGGTCGGGATTCCGGCCAGCAGCACCAGGATGGCGGCGATCAGTCCGACGATCGCCGGCAGCCCCAGCGCGAGGCACAGCGCATAGACCACAGCCGCGATCAAAACGGCGATGACAATGCCGATCAAGGAAACCAACTCCCTCTTCTCTTTCGTCTCATAGGGGCCATTTGACGGCCCGTCGTTACTGGTACCCGAGCGGCCGTTGCGGCTAACTTTTGCGGGATGCCGAACCGTGACGAGGCATGGGAGCTTGTATGCGAGTGGACGGAGTCCGACTCGCTGCGCAAGCACATGCTCGCTGTGGAGACAGCGGTGCGCGCCTATGCGCGCCGCTTCGATGCAGACGAGGAGAAGTGGGCCGTCGCCGGACTCGTTCACGACCTCGACTACGAACGTCACCCGGATCCCGAGAACGGGCACCCGCGCCACGCTGTCGAGGAACTCCGCGCACGCGGATATCCGGAGGACGTGATCCACGCGGTTATCTCGCACGCCGAGTACATGGGCGTGCCGCGTGACCAGTTGCTCGACCGCGTGCTGTTCGCGTGTGACGAGCTGAGCGGGTTCATCACCGCCTGCGCGTACGTGCGCCCGGCCGGCATCGAGGGGCTGACATCGAAGTCGGTGAAGAAGAAGCTGAAGCAGCCGAGCTTCGCCGCCGGGGTGAACCGCGATGACGTGCGGACCGGCGCCGCCGAGCTGGAGGCCGACTCCGGCCTCGTCGTTCGACGAGCACGTCCAGTTCGTGATCGACGCTTTGGCGGAGCGTTCAGCTGAGCTCGGCCTGGGCGCGCGGGGCGGGGGCTAACCGCCTGTCTCGTCCTCAGCGTATGCGAACATGTGTTCGTGCGCTGGGACAACCTCAGAACAGAGCAGGATCAGGCCAACGGCTGCCGGTGATCGGCGATGCGGTCGTGCGCACGTTCGACGCGCCCGAGGCGCTCGGCATCCGCTTTCACGAGATCAAGGCGAAGAGCGCGCTCAACCGCGTGCCGCCGAGTTCCCGCATGCCGTTCCGCTGGACGGTCAATCCGTACAGAGGATGCAGTCATGCCTGTGCCTACTGCGCCTCGGGTGACACGCCGATCCTGATGGCCGATGGGAGGACCAGGCCCCTCGCCGATCTGAGACCGGGTGACCGCATATACGGCACAGTGCGCGACGGTACCTACCGCCGGTATGTGATCACGACGGTCCTCGACCACTGGTCTTCGATGAAGCCGGCATACCGCACGACTCTTCAAGACGGAACGGAGCTAGTGACAAGCGGCGACCACCGCTTCCTGAGCGACCGCGGATGGAAGCATGTGACGGGGCTGAATACGGCCCGCTTCAGCGCCCGCATCTCACTACGAACAACAAACTCATCGGTGTAGGCGCCTTCGCAGCGGCACCCGATCACGACGACGAATACCGTCGCGGCTATCTCTGCGGGATGGTGCGAGGCCGGGCTCCGGCGCGCAACGACCACTCTCGACGCGCACCGAGGCTACTCGGCATCCGTTCTTCCACGGGATCCAGGCCGCCGAGCGCACGATCGAACCGAGTCGATCAGCAGCACCCGCAGCTCGCGTGATGCCGTTCGAGTCGTCGGATCAGCGCGCTCGACTCGCTCTACGACATCACCACCGGCACCGGCGACTTCATCGCCAACGGCGTCGTCAGCCACAACTGCTTCGCTCGCCCCACCCACACCTACCTGAACCTCAACGCCGGCCGGGACTTCGAGCGGGAGATCGTCGTCAAGACCAACGTCCCCGAGGTTCTGCGCGCCGAGCTGGCGCGCAAGTCGTGGAAGCACGAGCACGTCGCGCTGGGGACCAACACCGACCCCTACCAGTGGGTCGAGAGCCGCTACCGGCTGATGCCCGAGATCTGGGCGGCGCTGCGTGACTCGGGGACGCCGGCGTCGCTGGTCACCAAGTCACCGCTGGTCCTGCGCGACATCGAGGTGCTGCGCGAGCTGCACGAGGCCGCGGAGATGTCCGTCTACCTGTCCGTGCCGACGATCGACGAGGGCGCGTGGCGCGAGACCGAGCCGCACACGCCGTCGCCGCGGGCGCGGCTCGAGGCGGTGCGGAAGCTGAACGAGGCAGGTGTGCCGGCCGGCATCCTGATTGCGCCGTTGATGCCGGGGATCAACGACGCCCCCGAGCAGGTGGAGGAGATCGTCCGTACCGCGGAGGACGCAGGCGCGATCAGCATCGGCTCCGTGGCCCTGCATCTGCGCGGCGAGGTGCGCGACATCTTCTTCGGCTGGCTGCGCGAGCATCGGCCCGACCTCATCCCGCGCTACGAGGAGATCTACGCACGCGGCGCCTACGCTGCGTCCGAGGAGCGCAAGCGGCTCGAGGCGCTCGTGCGCTCCAGCCGCCGCGCGTCCGCCGCGCCCCAAGCCGAAGCGCTCGCAACGCGGCCGCATGAAGGCAGCGCGCGAGCAGACCCAGCCGCCGCAGCGGCGCAAGCGGGAACCCGAGCAGACCAGCCTGTTCTAACCCCCGCGCTCGAGCGGCCGGAGGCGGTCAGGCAGGAACCGGCGTGCCCAGCAGCGCGGCGGCATTGCCGTACAGCCACTGCTCCATCACTTCAGGAGCAACGGGCAGAGCACGGAACTCGTCCACGATCTGTCCCGGCGGGCGGCCGAGCAGGAACCAGCCGGTGCCGAACAGGACCTTGTCGCGAACGGTGTTCTGCCCGAACCGCAGCAGCGGCTCCCAGCCGGTGCCGGGCTCGGCGAGGTATTTGGGCCGGTGTGCGGCCAGCTCGAGGTAGACGTTCGGGTACTTCCAGGCCAGCAGGACCGACTCCAGCACCCACGGGTAGCCGGCGTGGCTCATGATGATCTGCAGCTCCGGGAAGTCCGCGGCGATCACGTCTATGTGGCGCGGGTGGCCGAGATCGCTGACGCTGACCGTGGTCCAGTTCGCCGATGAGTGGATGCTGACCGGGATCCCCAGCTCGGCGCACTTCGCGTACAGCGGATAGCAGCGGCGGTCGGCCGCCGGCAGTCCGGTCATGAACGGGCGGATGCTGAGGCCGCGGAAGCCGTGGTCGCGCACCAGCCGCTCCAGTTCGCGCACAGCGCGCATGCCGGTCGGCACGTCGGCGCCAGCGAACGGGATGAAGTGCTCGGGGTGGCGCTCGGCCAGGTCGATCACGAGCTGGTTCGGGATGAAGGTCTCGCCGACACTCGAGTACTCGTCGAAGCCGGTGATCAGGGTCTGCTCGATGCCGGCAGCATCCATCGCCTCGATCACCTGCTCCTCGGACTGCCCCATCCCCCGCATCGCCGCGCGGATCTCGTCCACCTGCGGCTCGCGCTTGTAGAAGACGCGCAGGTAGCCGGCCATCTCCTTGGGAAAGTGCTCCGCCACGTGCCGCATGACGTCCGGTGTCGGGACGATCGGCGCCCACATGTCGATTGCGCGTGTCGTGTCGGTCATGCCGCCCTCCTCAGGGTCTGCTTGTCGAGCATCCGCCGCAGCCAGCGGACGCGTGCCTGCTGCTGCGCGATGCCGAGGTCGAGCACGTCGATGCGGTAGGGCTCCACCCCACGCTCGGTCATGCCGCGCTTGATGCGCTTGAACTCGCCGAGCTTCACGAGGCTCTGGTCGAGCTGATCCTGGAGCTTTGCCGCCACCTCGTCGTCGCTGAGGCGGCCGAAGAACAGAGACTTGGTCAAGAACGGATGGCCGACCAGGAAGTCGTAGGCGACCTCGTCGTGCTCGTCGGCGTCCGACTCGAGCCAGTCCGCGAACTCGCGCCGGCCACGAGCGGTCGCCCGGTAGGTGACCCGCTCACGGCCTCCGTCTCCACGCTCGCGCTTCCCGCGGATCAGGCCCTCGCTCTCCAGCTTGCGCAGCAACGGGTACAGGACGCCGTCGTTCACCCGCTTCTCGCGGGGAAGCGCCGGAGACAGAACCGCCTTCAGCTCGTAACCGTGCATCGGCCGCTCGGTGAGGAAGCCCAGGATCGGATACTTCATCGCGCCGCACAGAATACCTAGTTTCTAGGTATGTCTGTGCCAAAAGAAACGGCCCCGCTTGAGCGGGGCCGTTCGGTTCAGCTCTATCTGCCGGCGCTGCTCAGGACCGGCTGGACCGCGACGCAGCGGTGCGCCGCGAGCCGCTTGCGGTGCGGCGCGCGCCCGTGCTGCGGCGAGCGGTGGTGGAGCGGCTGGCGCTGCTGCGGCCAGCGCGTGCTGCGCCGCGCAGTGGTGCGCTTGGCGGTCGTGCGCTTGGCGGTCGTGCGCTTCGCAGGCGTGCGCTTCGCCGTGCTGCGCTTGGCCGTGCTGCGCTTCGCCGTGCTGCGCTTGGCCGTGCTGCGCTTCGCCGTGCTGCGCTTGGCCGTGCTGCGCTTCGCCGTGCTGCGCTTGCCGCCGCGCGCTTCGCCGTGCTGCGCCCCGTGGTCGAGCGGCTGCTCGCCGACTTGCGCGCGCGCTCGAGCTGCTTGTCGGCGTCCTTGCGCACCTTGGCCACGCGCTTCTTGGCGTCCTTTGCAGCCTGGCCGGCGATCTTGTTCAGGTCCTTGCTCAGCTCGGTCGAGCAGCTTGCGAATGTTCTTGTCCACCTCGCGCGTCACGTCCTGCATCGACTTGCCGATCGACGACGAGTTGCGAGCTTTGCGCGCGTCCTTCGCGATCTGCTTCGCGCGCTTCTCTGCATCGGCGACGAGCTTCTTGACCTCGCGCTGAAGGTCGGTCCGGGCGCTGCGCACTGTCTTCTGAAGCGTGTTCGTAGAGGTCCTGCTGGACGACGCGCGCGTCGTGCTCCGGGACGAACTGCGACGCGCGGGACTCTTGCGCGTTGCTGATCTACGGGCGGCTGGCGACATGTGACTCCTTCACTTGGGGGCGTGTTCGTGCGTTTATTTCACACGGCGCAGCTCAGTGCAAGAACCACGCAAGCGCGGAAACCTACACCGAACCGGCTTTTGACTACTCCCCGAGTAGCCGCTGCGGAAGATCGCGATAGAACGCCGACGCGAGCTCGAGGTCGGCGATCGCGATCCGCTCGTCGGGAGCGTGGATGAGCGGGCCCGTCTCGAACATCGTCATGGCGCGTTGTGGGAAGAAGCCGTAGGCGACGCAGTCGGGGAATGCTTTTCGGAACCAGTGACTGTCCGTGAAGCCCGGCATCACGTACGGCAGCAGGCGCGCATCCGGATCCCACGCTTCGACGAAGCCGGTGAGCGCATCTGCCAGCGGACCTTCCAGAGGCGAGCTGTTGCCGATCGTGTCGTCGCGGAACTCGACCCGGTATCCGCCGCCCTCCTCGGGTCCGATCAGCTCCGCCAGCCGGCGCCGGACATGGTCCTCGCCCAGTCCCGGCGGCACCCGGCAGTCGACTCGCACCACGCAGCGCGAGGGCACGACGTTGATCTTGCGCGAGGCCTCCGCCATCGTCGGCGCGAAGGTGACGCCGAGCATCGGCTCGACCTGCACCGCGAGGCGCGGCTCGATCGAGTGCACCCGCTCGATGCCCGATCGCAGATCCTCCACCGGGCCTCCCAGCAGCGCCTCCAGGGTTCCGCGCGCCTCGCGGTAGTCGTCGAAGTCGGGCTGGCGGCCGTCCAGCCGGTGGAGCACCTCGACCATCTTCAGCAGCGCGTTCTCGCCCATGGCACGGCATCGATGCGTGGCCGGCCGCGCCCTCCGTGACCAGGTTGAACCGGAAGACGCCCTTCTCCCCCACGCACAACGTGTGGAACCTGCGGCCGTCGAACTCGAGCGCCTCGCCGGCGCCTTCGTTGACGATCATGTCGCAGCGCACCTTCTCCGGCACCTGCTCGCAGAGCCAGCGCGCGCCGATCTCCGCGCCCGCTTCCTCGTCGGCGGTGATCACGATCATCAGCTCGCCCCTTGCCGGCCGCCAACCGGAGCCGGCGAGGTGCTCCGCCCCGGCGACCTCGCTCGCCACCTGGCCCTTCATGTCGAGCGCACCCCGGCCCCAGATCATCCCCTCGCGCAGCTCTCCCTCCCACGGATCGACGCTCCACTCCGAGGGCTCCGCAAGCACGGTGTCGACGTGGCCGGCCAGGCACAGGGTTGGTCCCGGCGCCTGGCCACGCAGGCGCGCAATCAGGTTCGGCCGGTCCTCGTCGGGTCCGAGCAACTCGCACTCGAACCCGGCGGCGGTGAGCCGCTTCGACAGGAACTCCTGCGCGGGCCGCTCGTTCCCCGGCGGGTTGACGGTGTTGAAGCGGATCAGCTGCTGCAGCAGCTCGACCGTGTGCTGCCCCAGGTTCAGCCGAGCCCCGTCCAGACGGTCTTCGTCTCGAGATAGGCATCCAGGCCCACATGGCCGTGCTCGCGGCCGACCCCGGAGGCCTTGTAGCCGCCGAACGGCGCCGCGGGGTCGCTGAGTCCCCAGACGTTCACGTACACCGACCCAGCGCGCAGCATCGCGGCCAGCCGGTGCGCGGAGGAGAGGTCCTTCGTCCACACGCCGGCGGCCAGCCCGTACTCGGAGTCGTTGGCGCGCGTGGCGACCTCCTCGAGCGACTCGTACGGCAGCGCGACCAGCACGGGGCCGAAGATCTCCTCGCGGGCGATCGTCAGGTCGTCGCTGGTGGCTGTGAACAGCGTCGGCTCCACGAAGTAGCCGGGTCCGCGGCTGTTGCCGCCGGTGACCAGCTCGGCGCCCTCGGAGCGGCCGCGCTCGATGTAGCCATTGATCCGCTCCATCTGCTCCGCGGACACGATCGGGCCGAGCTGGGTCTGCGGATCGAGACCCGGTCCGACTCGCATCTTCTGCGCACGCTCGGCGAGCGCCGACACCACCTCGTCGAACTGGTCCTTGTGCACGAACAGGCGTGAGCCGGCGTTGCAGGCCTGGCCGGCGTTGAAGTAGATCGCCTGGAACGAGCCGCCGACCGCAGCCTTCAGGTCAGCGTCGGGCAGGATCACGTTCGCGGACTTGCCCCCCAGCTCCAGCGTCAGCCGCTTGAGCGCGCGGCCCGCCTTCGCGCCGATCTCGCGCCCGACCGCAGTCGAGCCGGTGAAGGAGATCTTGTCGACCCCGGGATGGTCGACGAGCGCGGCGCCGGTTGTCCCATCGCCCGTCACGACGTTGAGGACGCCGGGCGGGATGCCGGCCTCGAGCGCGAGCTCGCCCAGCCGCAGCGCGCTCAGCGGCGTCTGCTCGGCCGGCTTGAGGACCGTCGTGCAGCCGGCCGCGAGCGCCGGCGCGATCTTCCAGATGGCCATCAGGAGCGGAAAGTTCCACGGGATGATCTGCCCGCAGACGCCGACCGGCTCCTTGCGCGTGTAGACCAGGATGTCGGTCCGCGCGACCGGGATCACATCGCCCTCGATCTTGGTCGGCCAGCCCGCGAAGTAGCGCAGGTGCGCGACCGCCCCTGCCACGTCCACGATCCGGGCCAGCTTCACCGGCTTGCCCTGGTCGAGCGACTCGATCTGCGCCAGCTCGTCGGCGTGCTCCTCCATCAGGTCGGCGAGCCGGTTCATCAGCAGGCCACGTTCGGCTGCCGGAGCCGAGTGCCAGGGGCCCGATTCGAACGCCTCCCGCGCGGCCGCCACAGCCGCGTCGACGTCAGCCTCGCCGCCGAATGCGACGGCGGCGATCGGCTCGCCGGTGGCCGGGTCGAGCGTCTCGAAGGTCCGCCCGTCGACTGCCGGCCGTCGCTCCCCGCCGATCAGGAGCTCATGCGGACCCTCCAGGAAGGCACGCGTCGCCTCGGACAGGGCGTCGGTTGGAGCGGAGACGGTCATGCTTCCTCCAGGCTGGGTCTAGGGCGAAAGGACGATCTTGAGCGCTTCGCGGCGGTCGTAGGCCTCATACGCCTCCTCCGCCTGCTCGAGCTTCATGTGGCGCGATACCAGCGGGGTCGGGTCGAGCACTCCGGCCGACATCATCGCGAGCACGCGGTCGACGTGCCCGATCACGTTCGCTTGGCCGGTGACCATCGTGAGGCCTTTCAGCCACACGATGCCCATGTGCACGTCCGTGCGCTCGGCGTAGACGCCGACGAGCGAAAGGGTGCCCGCGGCTGCGCGCGAGCCGCGCCGCGAGGTCGAGCGCGTCCGGGTGTCCGACGGCGTCGACGCAGACGTCCACCCCGCGCCCCGCCGTGGCCTGCTTGACCGCCGCACGCGGATCGTCCTCTGTCAGGTGAACGGGTGTCGCGCCGAACGACCGCGCCATCTCGAGCCGGTCCGGAACCGTGTCGACGGCGATCACGGCCGCGGCACCGGCCGCCTTCGCGACCTGCACCGCGCACAGCCCGACCGGGCCGAGGCCGAGCACCGCGACTGTGTCACCCGGTTGCATCCCGGCTGCCTCGATCGCGTGAAAGCCGGTCGCCATCACGTCTCCGGCAAACAGCGCGGCGCCGTCTTCCATCCCTTCGGGCACCTTGCGCAGCACCAGGTTCGCGTTGGGGACCAGCACCTGCTCCGCCTGCGCGCCGGGCAGCGAGCCGAGCGTCGCGCCATGCCCGAACACCCGACCGTGCTCGCATTTCACGTAGTCGCCCCGCATGCAGAAGAAGCAGATTCCGCAGGCGGTGTGAAAGCAGCCAAGTACCCGGTCGCCGACCGCGACGCGGGTGACCCCGTCACCGGCCGCGATCACGGTGCCGACGAACTCGTGCCCGATCACGAACCCGGGCTCGATCTTCACGCGCCCGTGGTAGATGTGGAGATCCGAGCCGCAGATCCCGGTCGCCTCGACCTTGACGACGGCGTCGTCGGGGGCGATCGGCTCCGGTGCCGGAACGTCCTCGATCCGCACCTCCTTGGGCGCCTGGAAGGTGACCGCGCGCATCAGGGGATGTATACACGCACGGCTTGGACCATCGTCACGCGCGCAGCCCGCGCTCGAGCGAGTCGGCCAGTGAGGGGTAGACGGCGTTCAGGTCGATGCCGGCCGGGTCGAGCAGGTACTGGTAGGCGATCCCGCCGAGGGCGCCGATGACGGTCACCGCGACGGCCTCGGGATCGACGTCCGCGCGCACCTCGCCCGTCTCCACCCCGCGGGCGATCCATTCGCCGCCCAGCTCCCTCAGATGGCGGTGGAGCCGGGCGAAGTCGCCCGCCATCTCGGGCCGCGGCCCGAGCGCCTCGAACATCAGCATCAAGAACAGGCGCAGCGCGTCGGTCTGCTCCGTCAGAAAGCGCCGGTGGGCGTCGAGCGCCCGCCGCACCGCCTCGATGCCGCCCGCCTCGCCCACGGCGGGAACCAGCACCTCGTCCTGCCAGCGGCCGAACTCCCGCTCGGCCACCGCCCACAGCAGCCCCTCCTTGGACCCGAAGTGCCAGAAGATCGATCCACGGCTGATGCCGGCGGCCTCACCGATCTGGTGCACGGACGTGTCGCGGAAGCCGTGCTTGGAGAACAGGCCGGCGGCGGCTTCGAGGAGCCGCTCCCTAGTCTGGAGAGACTGCTCCTCCTTCTTGCTGAGCGCCTGCTTCAGCGCCGCTGCCCCGTCGGGCGAACCAGCACCTCGTTCACCGACACGTGCTGGGGCACGCCGACCGCGTACAGGATCGCGTCCGCGATGTCGCCGGCCTGGAGCAGGTCGCCGATCTCTTCCGTCGCCTTGGAGATTGCGTCGACGACCATCGGGTGCGTGTTGTGGCCCTGCAGCTCCGTCGCGACGAAGCCCGGCTCGACCACCGTCACGCGCACGTTCGCCGGCGAGAGCTCCTGGCGCAGCGCTTCGGAGAAGCCGTTCACCCCGAACTTGGTCAGGTTGTAGACGGCGGCCCCGAAGGTCGCATTGCGGCCCGCAACCGACGAGATGTTCACGATGTGCCCGGAGCCCTGGCCGCCCATGATCGGCAGCGCGGCATGCGTGCAGTACAGGAGGCCGAGCATGTTGATCTCGACCATGTTTCGCCACTCGCTCGTGTCGGCGCCGTAGACCGGCCCGAGCAGCATCAGGCCGGCGTTGTTGACCAGGATGTCGAGGCGACCCAGCTCTTCGTTCGTCCGCTCGACGAACGCGCGTGCCTCTTCCTCCTTTGTGACGTCCGTGGTAACCGCCAGAGCACGACCGCCATCGGACTCGATCCGCCGGGCCAGCTCCTCGATCCGGTCCGTGCGGCGCGCCGCCAAGGACACCGCGGCGCCGGCGCCCGCCAGCGCAAGGGCCGTGGCCTCGCCGATGCCCGACGAAGCTCCGGTGATGGCGGCCACCTTGCCGCTCAAATCAGGGTGGTGCATTCGCGCTCCTCACCTCTCGAAGTTGACTATGCTGACCGGTCAGCATATGGGCTCTGAGCGGAGGGAGAGACCGTGGCGGACGACGTTTCGAAGGCAGTGCTGATCACCGGCTGCTCGTCGGGAATCGGACGAGCGACGGCGGAGCGGCTCGCTCAGGACGGCTGGACGGTTTACGCGACCGCGCGTCGGCTGGACTCGATCGCGGACCTGGAGCAGAAGGGCTGCCGTCTCCTGGCGCTCGACGTCTGCGACGAGGACTCGATGAAGGCTGCCGTCGCCGAGGTCGAGCGCGAGCACGGCGCGGTCGGGGTGCTGGTCAACAACGCCGGCTACAGCCAGAGCGGTGCCGCCGAGTCGGTGCCGATGGACCAGGTCCGGCGCCAGTTCGAGACCAACGTGTTCGGGCTGCTGCGGATGACCCAGCTGGTGCTCCCCGGGATGCGACGCCAGCGCTGGGGGCGCGTCGTGAACATCAGCTCGATGGGCGGCCGCCTGACCTTCCCCGGCGGCGGCGTCTACCACGCGAGCAAGCACGCGGTCGAGGCGCTCGGCGACGCGCTGCGCTTCGAGGTGCGCGGCTTCGGCATCGACGTGGTCACGATCGAGCCGGGACTGATCCGGACCGAGTTCGGTGAGACGGCAGTCGGCTCGCTCGGAGCGGCCGAAGCGCAGTCGAACGGCGGCCCCTACGGAGAGTTCAACGCCGCGGTCGGGAAGGCGACCGCCGAGGCGTACGAGAGCGGCCCGCTGTCGAAGCTCGGCGCCGGTCCCGACGCCGTCGCGCGCACGATCGAGCGCGCGATCAAGTCACGCCGGCCGCGCGCCCGCTACCGGGTCACGGCGTCGGCGAAGCTGCTGCTCACGCAGCGGCGCATGATGCCGGACCGCGTGTGGGACGCGTTCCTGCGCTCGCAGTTCCCGCAGCCTAAGTAGCTAGCTGTCTCCGGGTTCGTTGATCTCTTCTCTGGCCCTTGGGCCAGAGAGCTCATCAACGAGCGGCGGGTGACGGGCACGTAGCGAAGCGGCTGCGGTTTCGTAGGTTTGCTGCGCGTCTCCCACGCGCCGCGTCACGCGGGCGTTTCACTTCCGGCTCGCCGATCGACGAACTCGACGTTTACCGCCATATACGGGGGTAAACGTAGCTCTCACCAAGTGGGGGCACTGAGACGTAGCACCGTCGCGACGAAACGCGTGGGAGACGCATCGGAAGCGCACGAAATGCGCACTCCTCCTTACAAGCCCGTCGACGCCTCCCTACGAGCCCGTTTATCCGGCACCCCCTGCGGAACCAGAGTCAGGCCTCCAGCGTGTCCGCCAGGCCCTCGCGTAGCTCCCGGGGGTCGTAGCCGAGCTCGCGCCGCGCCTTCTCGTCGCTCGCCCACAGCGTCACGCCGTCGGAGGTGCGGATCAGCTCGCGCAGGTTCGGCGGGAAGCCGAGCGCCTTGCCCACCAGCGGCCCGGCCGGCGCCGAGATCTTCATCAGCCCGACTGGGAGCGCGCGCTTGGGCGCCTTGCGGCCCGTCATCTCCGCCACCAGCTCGACCAGATTGCGCATCCTCGTGATCTCGCCCCCGAGGACATAGCTCTCCCCCACCCGTCCGCGGTCGAGCGCGTTCACGATGCCGTCGGCGACGTCATCCACGTGCACCAGGTCGAGCCCCAGCTCCGGGAACACCATCATCTTGAGCTTGCCGGTCTTGACCTGGTCGATGATGTTCGCGATCTCGGAGTGGTCGCCAGGGCCGTAGACGCCGGCCGGCTGCACGATCACGATCGGCGCGCCCTGGGCGATCCGGTCGAGCGCCACTTCGTGCGCCCGGAACTTCGTCTCGTCGTAACAGGAGAGGAATTCGTCGCCGTCACGCTTGTAGGTCTCGTCGACGATCCGGTCACGCGTGTTGCCGAACACGCCGACCGTGGAGACGTAGACGATCCGGCCGATGCCCGCTTCGATGGCGGCGTCGAGCACCCGCTCCGTCCCGTGCACGTTGGTGTCGGTCATGCCGGCCCGCTCCGATGCCGGAATGCCGACTTTGTAGATCGCGCCCGCGTGGACCACGGCGTCGGTACGGTCCATCCCGCGCCGGATCGCGGTCGTGGAGGAGAGATCTCCCTCCACCCATTCGCATCCCAGCGCTTCCAGCTCCACCGCCTTCTCGGGCGAACGGACCAAGGCCACCACCTCGTCACCGCGCTCCCGCAGCTTGCTCACGACGCGGCCGCCGATGAAGCCGGTACCGCCAGTCACGAAGATCCTCATCCTCTCCTCCTCCGCCGTCGCAACAGCTTCAGTCTCCCCGGAAGCCGGGGATCCTAGACTTTGCTCCGTGACTACCGCCGGCCAGGAGCTGCGAAACAACGTCACCGGGCAGACACTCGTCTTCCGGCGCACCTCCGCGGACACAGGCGGTGAGCTGCTCGAGCTGGAGTCGATCTGGGAGCAACAGGGCCCGCAGCCGCCGGCGCACTTCCATCCGAGCCAGGAAGAGCACTTCCAGGTCCTCGAGGGAACCCTCCAGGTGGAGATCGACGGCGCGCGCCGCTCGCTGGCCGAGGGCGACGAGCTGGTCGTGCCGCCCGGCACCGTCCACGCGATGTGGAACGAGGGCCCTGGCCCCGTCAGGGCTGCCTGGGTGACACGCCCTGCGATGAGGACCGAGCAGTTCTTCGAGCGCGCCTGGGGTCTCGCCAACGGAACCGTGGATGAACAGCTTGGCGCGACGCTGCTGGACGACTTCAGCGACGAGTTCCGTCTCGCCCCCTCCGGTGCGTAATTGGCTGGCGCGCCTGCGGGGCCGGGGCTCAGAGCTCCATGTCAACGACGCCCGTTTCGACGACTGGGAGGTCGTGCGCGACTTCGAGGACCTCGAGACCGCCCAGGCATGGCACCGCCATGTCGAGCAGGCGGGCTTCGACGTTGTGCTGACCTCCGACTGGCCGCTCGACCGCTTCGGGCGCGGCGACATCGCGCTGCGGGTCCCGCCCGAGCGGTGGGGCGACGCCGAGGAGTTCGTCAGCGGGCTCGATCTCGACTGAGCCGGATGACCTGCGACTCTTCGGCTTGATGAGACGCACGAAGATCGTCGCCACGCTCGGGCCCGCCACCCGCAATCCCGAGATCGTCTCGGGGCTGATCGCCGTGGGCGTGGACGTCTTTCGCCTCAACCTCTCGCACGGCACTCGAGGCGAGCACGAGCAGCTCGTGGCGATGGTGCGCCGGGCGTGCGAGCGCGCCGAGCGCCAGGTCGGCCTGCTGGCCGATCTCCCGGGTCCGAAGCTGCGGCTCGGGAACATCGACGGCGGCCTGCGTCAGCTGCGCAACGGGCAGAACCTCACACTCACTGTCGATCCCGAGCGCGGCCCGCAGGACGCGCTCAGCGTCGCTTGGGCGGGGCTGCCCGCAGCGGTGTCGCGCGGGGACACGATCTACCTCGCGGACGGCTCGATCAGGCTGCGCGTGCGGGAATCCGGCGACAGCGACGTCCTCACCCGCGTGGAGACGGGCGGCACCATCGCCTCCCACCAGGGAATCAACCTCCCCGGCGTCGACGCCACCCCGTCGAGCGTCGGCGAGGAGGACCTGGCCTGGATCGACTTCGCCGTCGAGCAGGACATCGACCTGATCGCCGTGAGCTTCGTTCGTCACGCGTCGGACCTCGAGGCGGTGTTCGGGCGCCTCGCAGAACGCGGCGCCGACACGCCCGTGATCGCCAAGATCGAGAAGCGGGAGGCGGCGGAGAACGCCGAGGCGATCGTCCAGAAATGCACCGGCGGCGTGATGGTCGCACGCGGAGACCTCGGCATCGAGATGCCGATCGAGGTCATTCCGCTGATCCAGAAGCGGCTGCTGAACCTCGCGGGCCGCTACTCCAAGCCCTCGCATCACGGCGACCCAGATGCTCGCGTCGATGGTGTCGGCCCCGCGCCCCACGCGCGCCGAGGCGACCGACGTCGCCAACGCGATCTTCGACGGCACCGACGCCTTGATGCTCTCGGAAGAGACGGCCGTCGGCCGTTACCCGGTCGAGGCGGTGCGCACCATGGCGCGGATCGCCGAGCACACGGAGAAGGAGCTGCCCTACGGCGACTGGCTCCAGAACCGCACCGCGCACCTCTCGCGCGACGTCGCGGACACCGTCTCCTACGGGGTCGTCGCGGCCGCCTATCAGCTCGGCCTCGCGGCGCTGGTCGTCCCGACTCGGAGCGGCCGCACCGCCCGCCTGGTCTCCGCGCATCGCCCCAAGGTCCCGATCCTCGCGCTCTCGCCCCGGCCGGAGACCGCGCGCCGGGTGAACCTGCTGTGGGGCGTCACTCCGGGCTACAACGAGGAGCCCAAGACGCTCGAGGAGCTGCTGGAGGACTGCGCGGTGCAGGCGAAGAACTACGGCTTCGCCAACTCGGGCGACCTGATCGGCGTGACCGCCGGCCTCGCCGGCCAGCGGCTCGGCACCAACCTGTTCGAGGTGCACCGGGTTCCATAGGCCTCGGCCGGGCTGACAGTCTCAGAGAACTCTCAGAGTTCCTTCAGAGTGGTCACATCGCCCACGGCGATGCTCCTCATGCGGCCGGCCGTCTGGCGGCCGGCCAAACAAGCAAAGGAGATCGCCTATGAAAGGACCATGGAAAATCCTCGCGCTGCTGATTGCGGTGGGAGTCGTGGCGGGCGCTTCCATCGCCGTGGCAGCCCCGAGCGGCTCGTCCTCCTCCTCCAAGTCGGACTCAAACTCGAGCTCCGAGCCGAACGTCAGGGAGTTCCGCCGCGGGCCTGGGCCCCGTGGTGCTGATCTGTCCGCCCTGGCCAAAGAGCTCGGCGTGAGCACCACCGAGTTGCGTAACGCGCTGAACGCGGTGCGCGACGAGGTGCGCCCGCCAAGGCCGAACTTCGACGACCCGCCCACGCGCGAGGAAATGCGCAAGCAGATGCAGCAGACCTGCACGCGCTTCACCGACGCCCTGGCCAGTGAGCTGAGCAAGAGCGGTGACGAGGTGCGCGCGGCGATCAAGAAGGTCGCGAAGGATCGCCTTGCTGCGGCCGTGAAGGCCGGCCGCCTGACCGAGGCCCAGGCCGACCAGATCCGCGAGCGGATCGACGCGTCGGACTGCGCACCGATCGGCGTCGGCAAGCTCGGCTTCGGCTGCGGTGGACGCGGTGGTCCGGGGCACGGACCGGGAGGCCCGCCACCCGGAGCGCCCAACGACAACGGCAGCAACGACGGCTCGGGCAGCAGCTCGGCTCCATCCGTGGCTCCGCCGGCCGCTCCCGAGGCGCTTGCCATCTAGGAACGCGTCGCCGGGCTACGCTCATGCGATGAGCGAAGGACCCACCGTTCTGGTGGTGGACGACGACGAGTCGATCCGCGTGGCCCTCGAGCGTGCACTGCGCCTCGAGGGCTTCGCGGTCCAGTCGGCGGCCGGCGGCCTCGAGGCGCTCGACCTCGTGGACCACGATCCGCCCGCTGTCATGGTGCTGGACGTGACGATGCCCGACATCTCGGGCGTGACGGTCACGGCGCGGCTGCGCGAGCGCGGCGTCGACGTTCCGATCTGCATCCTGTCTGCGCGAGACGAGGTGCACGACCGGGTCGCCGGCCTCCAGGCGGGAGCCGATGACTACGTCGTCAAGCCGTTCGAGCTGGAGGAGCTGATTGCGCGGCTGCACGCGTTGCTGCGCCGCTCGCCCGCAACGACGGGCGCCGAGCTGCGGGTCGGCGACCTGCGGGTCGACCCGGCCCGGCGGCAGGTCGCGCGGGGCGGCCGCCAGATCGAGCTCACCCGGCGCGAGTTCGAGCTGCTCGAAGAGCTCGGCCGTCACGCCGGGATGGTGTTGAGCCGGCCGCAGCTGCTGCAAAGCGTCTGGGGATACGACTTCGAGGTCGACGGCAACGTGGTGGATGTCTTCGTGGGTTACCTGCGGCGCAAGCTCGAGGCTGAGGGCGAGCCGCGCATGATCCACACCGTGCGCGGTATCGGTTTCGTCCTGCGTCCCTGAGGACCCGGTGAGCCGCAATCCCAGCATTCGCCTGCGCGTCACCGTTGCCGCCACGGCGGCAGTCGCGCTGGTGCTGGTCGCGGCAGCAGTCCTGACCGTCGCGACATTCGCCAGCCGCGAGCGCTCGAGCCTCGACCGCGACCTCGAACGCCGTGCCGCCGGGCCGGCCGGCGAGTTCGTCCGGGGTGGCCCGTCCCGCGGCTTCTTTCACGGGGACCGAGTCGGCGTGCCGGGAGAGCCGCCGCCGAACGAAGAGCTGCTGGCCGAGAGCGGCTCCTTCGTGCGCGTGCTGGGCGGCGAGACGGTGCTCGCCGAGCGCGGCGACGTGCCGTCCGGAGACTTCCCGCTGCCGGACGGGACCGGCTTCGAGACGGTCGACGCCGGCGGCACGAAGTGGCGCACCTACACGGTCGATACCCGAGCCCCTCCAGGACTCGCGGGCGAAGCTGCCGCCCGCCTCCAGTTCGCGGCCAGCCTCGAGGCGCAGGAGGACCGCATCTCGGCACTGCGCAACCGCATGGCGCTCGCATCGGGTTTCGGCGTCGTGCTCGCGGCCCTGATCGCTTGGCTTTTCGCCCAGCCGGCCCTGCGGCCGCTGCGTGCCCTGCGCAACTCGGTCGCGCGCGTGTCGACCACCCGCGACCTGGCGAACCGGCTGCCGGAGGGCGATGCGCCCGAGGAAGTGGATGAGGTTGCGCGCAGCGTCAACGGCATGCTCGGCCGGCTCGAGCAGTCGAGCGCCGAGACCGAGCGAGCCCTGTCCGCGACGCGCCGCTTCGCGGCCGACGTCGGGCACGAGCTACGCACTCCGCTGACGTCCATCCGCGCGAACTTCGACGCCCTGCGACGCAATCCGGACATGCCGGAGACACAGCGGCGCCGCATGCTCGACGAGATGTCTGCGGAGCAGCTGCGGCTGGTGTCGCTGCTGGACTCCCTCCAGGCGCTCGCGCGCGGCGACGCGGCCGAGGCGCTGCCGCGCGAGCGGCTCGACCTGGGTGACACCGTCGACGCGGCAGTCACAGCGGCTCGCGCGCGTCATCCCGGCGCGGCGGTCGAGCTGCGCGCCCCCGACGGGCCATTGGAAGCTGAGGGCTGGCCCGATGGACTGCGCCTGCTGACCGACAACCTGATCGAGAACGCGCTCCGCCACGGCGGCACGCGCGTGCTCGTCACGATCTCCGAGCTGGGGGATGAAAGCTTCCTGCTGTCGGTGGAAGACAACGGCCCCGGCGTCCCGCCGGAGGATCGCGAACGGATCTTCGATCCGTTCGTGCGTGGCGCCGGCACGACGACCCAGGGCTCGGGGCTCGGGCTCGCCCTGGTGGCTCAGCAGGCCGCGATCCACGGAGGACGTGTAGACGTGGCGGAATCTGCACTCGGCGGGGCGGCCTTCCGGGTCGCGATGCCGGTCACCGCCGCACCGCGCGAGGCATGGCATGCTGCGGCCCCCGACTCCAGGAGGCGCGATTGAGCTACGAGACCCTCATCTACGAGCAGGACGATCACGTCGTGACGCTCACGCTCAACCGGCCGGAGCAGCACAACGCGATCAACCGTGTCATGAACCGCGAGCTGCACGACGCGTGGCAGCGATTCCGGGACGACGACGACGCGTTCGTCCTCGTGCTGACCGGAGCTGGCGACACGACCTTCTCGGCCGGCTGGGACCTCGCCGACGCGGCGGCACTCACCGAGCTGCCGGACTACGAGGAGTTCCGCCGCTCGATCTACAACGCGCCCGGTGAGTGTGGGTACACGCGGCGAGTGGACGTCTTCAAGCCGGTGATCGCAGCCGTCAACGGGTTCGCGTTCGCCGCCGGCCTGGAGACGGCGCTGCTGGCGGACATCCGGATCGCCGCCGAGAACGCCCAGTTCGGAGCGCTCGAGCGCCGGTGGAACATCGTTGGCGGTGACGGCATGACGGTCCGCCTGCCGCTGGTCGTCGGCTACGGACGCGCGATGGAGCTGCTGATCACGGGCCGCCGCGTCAAGGTGGACGAAGCCGAGCGCATCGGGCTGGTGAACGAGGTCGTGCCGCGCGGCCAGGCGCTGACCCGCGCCCAGGAGCTGGCGCGTGAGATTGCCGCTCTACCTCAGGGCGCGATCCGCAGCGACAAGGAGTCGGCCGTGCGGGGGATCGGCCGCACTCTCGAGGAGCGCCTCCGCATCGAGGCCGAGATGACCATCTCGATGTTCCTGCGCCGGGACTCGCAGGCGATCGGCGCGTCGGCCTTCAAGCGTGGTGCGCGCGATCCGGCAGAGGTGGAGTGGCCGAACCACGGACTTTAGGCCGCCACTCCTGCGGTAGGGCCTTGGGTATCGGACCAGGGTAGTCCGGCAGGATGCGGCGCGCCAGATCCTCCGCCGGGCGGCCTTCCACCACCCCGCGCAGGTCCTCGATCGCGAGCAACACCCGCAGCGCAGTACCGATCTGGAGGTCGGCGGCGTTGGGCTGCGGCCCTCCGATCACGCCTAGCGCGATCAGCTCGTCGACGTGACCGATGAGCCCCGGGAGGCGCTCCATGTCGGAGCGGATGCCCGCGTCGTCGGCCCCGATTTTCCGTGCGAAGTACATCGCAAGGGGCTTGTTCATCCGCGCCGACAGTTCCGGTGCGGGCAGACCCGTATCCCGCGCCAGCCACAGGCGCGACTCGGCGTTGTGCCAAACGGACCACCGGATCGTTCGCCGCGGGATGGGCTGTAGCTCGCGCTCCCCCCATTCCTCCGCCTCCTCGGACCATGCGCCGCTGCACCGGGTCGGACGGGTACAGGGGCGGGTCCGGCTGCATCTCCTCGAGCAGCCGCATGATCGCGACCGAGTGCTGCGACCGGCGGCCGTCGATCTTCAAAGCCGGCACAGTGCCACCGCGGAATCCGGCCGCTCGCAACATCACCGGGTGGAACCCCGGGAGCAGATCGACTACGCGGTGCTCGATGCCCTTGCGCTCGAGCGCGATGCGCACGGCGTGAGACGGGTGCGACAGGCTGATCTCGAACAGCTTGGCCCGCATGCCGCCCACCCTAACGCGCCGCGCGCAACCCGGGCCGCCGCTGGGTGTTCAATCAGATGACATGCGCATTCCGTCCGTCGCCGCGCTCACAGCCGTCCTGGCCGGGCTTGCCCTGCCGGCAATCGCACAGGCCGACGACCTGGTCGCGACGCCCTCCCGAGCGACTCCCGTGAGCGCCTACGCAGGCCGGATCGCCTGGAGCGCGTACGACCCCGCTCAGAACGCGTACGTCCTGATGACGAGCGCGGGCGGCGTCACGTCGGCCGTCCCCGTCGCTCCGCGCACCGTTCCCTTCGACGTGGACCTCGGTCCAGATCAGAACGGCGACACGGTCGCCGCCTACTCGCGCTGTCGCCGGGAGCCCGGGATGCGGCCGCCGGCAGCCGGCAACGCGATCGTCCAGCTGCCGACGTGGGAGACCGGGCGCGGCTGCGACATCTACCGCTTCACGTTCGCCACCGGCCGCGAGACGCCGATCGCCGTCGCCAACTCTCCCACCGCGAGCGAGTTCCTGCCGACCGTCTGGAAGGCGCGCGTCGCGTTCGCCCGGGTGTATGAACGAATGCGCGGCGTGGCCGGCGACCGCGCGTACCTGTACTCCCGCGGCGTGGCCGGCGCCGGGCGCTCCGTGCGCATTCCGGCGGGATCGCGCTCCACACAGCGCTTCTGCAGCGGCAAGCCGCGCCGCTGCAAGCGCCTGCTCGAGCCCGGGCCGAGCGCGCTCGATCTCGCCGGGCGGCGACTGGCATTCGGCTGGGACTCGGGAGAGCACCTCGGCCCAACCAGTGCCGCCTACTACGCCACCCTCAGCTCTCGCCCACAGAAGCACCGCATCGACCTGGGCATCTCGGGAGACATCCAGGGCGAGGAGATCATCCAACCCGCGGTCGATTCGGGTCAGATCTATTGGGGACGCACCCTGTTCGGCGACACGACGGCGAACTCCGTGCGCCGCTATCGGATTACGACCGGCGAACGCCAGCAGGCGCCGCTGCCCACACCCGGCACGCCGGACGCATTCATCCGGTCGGTGGTCGCGCTGGCGGTCGACGGATCGGCTGTCTACTACCTGCTCTCAGGCCAGACGATCCCAGGCGAGCCCTGTACTCCGGCGCAGCCATGCATCGCCACGCCGGGCTGCAGCGACCTCGAGCCATGCCGGCTGATGGTCGCCCGCGCTCCGCAGTTCGTGCCGTTCAAGCCCTAGGCCGACGGCGGTGGGAGCTTGGCCCCCACCGCCTTGGCTTGATGTGCGTCAGTGGTGATGCTTGTGGTGCCGGCCGTGATGCTTGTGCTTCTCGTGCTTCTTGCCGTTGTGGTGGCCGTGTCGGTTGCCCTTGTGGCCGTGTTCGCACAGCCCGTCGGGGCTCGACGTCTCGCAGCGGTTGCCGAAGAACCGCACGTCCGTGCCCGACTCGTCCCACAGGATGTCGAACGGGTCATTGCCGAACGCGACATTGCGCGCGACCTTGATATCCGCCAGCGGCGTGCTGTCCGTGACGAGGACGATGCCGCCTGACGCGATCGTTTCGCCGCCTGGACGGTTGCCCAGCACGACGTTGTGTTCGATGTCGATGTCCGTCGCGGACAACACCGCGATGCCGAGGCCAGACACCGCATCGCCCTCATCGCCGGCGGGGCACGCGAGGTTGTTCTCATTGACGCGGTTGTGCTCGATGTCCCAGGTGTGCGGGTTCTCACCCGTGTTGAGCACGAGGATGCCGATGCAGTTGCCCCACACGGCGTTGTGCTCGACCTCACCGTTGGACGCGTCGCGCAGGAAGATGCCTGACCCGAGGTTCTCGTAGGCGACATTGTGCTCGATCTCCGCGTTGGCCTCGGGCGAGGAGCCCACGTAAACGCCTGCCTCCCCGTTTCGAACCGTCACGTTCCACGAGTACACGCCGTTCGTCGAAACGAACGAGGCGATGCCGTACTCCTCGTTGTCCTCCGCGTGGACGCCGACGATCACCGGGTTCTCGGTGCCGAACAGGAACACTCCCGCGCCCGAGAAGCCGTGCACCGCGAGGTCCTTCACCTTCAGGTCCTCGACCGGCGAGATGATGTTGAACTCGGCGTCGATGTTGGCGGCGCAGATTCCGTTCACGGCGCCGCCCTCAGCGCCGCAGACCGGGCTAGGCGTGCCAGGCGGCACGATCTCCGTCCTGTGGGCGCCTGAGCCCTTGATCGTGATGTCGTTCTTGGTCACGAGGACGTTCTCCGCATACGTCCCCGGCTTGATCTTGATCGTGTCGCCCGGATCTGCGGCGTCGATGGCCGCCTGAATCGAATCTCCCTCGCTGACCTTGATCGTGCGGGCCCCGGCCGCCGCCGGCAGGGCCATCGCCACAGCTGCAAGCAGCAAGGCGACCACAGTCGTCTTGACTCTCATGCCACGCCTCCTCTCGTGTGCGAATCCACTGCGGGCCATGCTTCCCGGCCCGGCGGGCAGCCTAACCCGGCGAACTACTCGGTGACAGAGTGACCGTTGACGCTCACCGGCCGGCTGTGCCGCGCTACGGTGACGGAGATGGCGACAGAGCAGGGTGACCTCGCGGCGGTGTCCGAGGCTGAGGAGTTCGTGCAGCGGTTTGGCGCCGCATGGTCGACATGTGACCCGGATGCCCTCGCGGAGCTGCTCCACGACGAGATCGTCCTGATACAGCCGATGATGCCGCCCACTCGCGGACGCGCCGCCGCGCGAGCGGCGTTCGCACGCCTTTTCCAGCTGATCCCCGACCTCCGGGCCACGGTGCACCGCTGGGGCGAGGGTGACGGCGTCCTGTTCATCGAGTTCACGCTCGCCGGGACCTTTGGCGGCCGTGAGATCAGCTGGCCGGCGGTCGACCGGTTCATCCTGCGCGACGGCCTCGCCATGCGCCGGGTGTCCTACTTCGACCCGCTTCCGCTCGCGCTGAAGATTCTCACGCGCCCGCGTGGCTGGGGCCGCGTCATCCGGTCCGGCTTTCGCCCGGCATTCGGCGGCCCGCGCTCCGATGCCTGAGATCGAGCGGGGAACCGCGACGTTCCCCGACGGCCCGCGCCTGCCGCGCTTCGCGCAGACGGCGGGCTTTGTCTTCTTCCCGCGGCAGTTCATGGACGGGGCGCGGAGGCGCTACGGCGACATCGTGCGCTTCGGGACGCTGTTCGACCCTTGCTTCGTGATGGTCTACGACCCGGAGACGGTCAAGCAGGTCTTCCGGGCGCCACCGGAGCGGCTGCGCGCCGGCGAGGCGAACGCACCCCTCGGACCGGTGCTCGGCGAGCGATCGGTGTTGCTGCTCGACGGCGCCGAGCACCTGCGCCAGCGCAGGCTGATGCTGCCGTCGTTCCACGGTGAGCGGATGCGCGAGTACGCGACGGTGATGCAGGAGGCGACCGACCGGGCGATCGACGCGCTGCCCGTCGGACGGCCGTTCCAGCTGCTTCCCGTCATGCAGTCCGTGACGCTCGACGTGATCATGAGCGCAGTTTTCGGCATCGAGCACGGTGCTCAGCAGGAAGAGCTGAAGCGGCGCATACGGGCGATGATCGAGCCCGTCGCAAGCCGCGCCGGCCTCCTGCTGATGCTGCTGTCGGGCGGCCGCATGGCGCCGTCCGGACTGCGCCAGTTCGAGCAGCGCCGGCGCGCGCCTGGACGAGCTGATCTTCGCCGAGATCGCTGCCCGCCGGAACGCGCCGGATATCGAGGAGCGCGCGGACGTCTTCTCGATGCTGCTGCTCGCCCGCGACGAGGAAGGCGAGGCGATGACCGACCGCGAGCTGCGCGACGAGCTCGTGACGCTGCTCGTCGCGGGCCACGAGACGACCGCGACCGGCCTGGCCTGGGCGTTCGAGCTACTCCTGCGAAACCCGGCCGTCATAGCGCGTCTGCGCTCCACGCTGGCGGAGGGCGACGAGACATACCTTGACGCCGTCGTCAAAGAGACCCTGCGACTGCGGCCCGTCGTGCCCGGCGTCGGCCGCGTGGTGCGCGGGGAGCCATTCGAGCTGGGCCCCTACCTGATTCCTGACGGCATCGAGATCAACCCGTCGATCGCCGTCATCCATCGGCGCGGCGACTGCTATCCGGATCCGCAGGCGTTCCGGCCGGAGCGCTTCCTGGGCGATGCGGCCCCGGACACCTACACGTGGCTGCCCTTCGGCGGCGGGACCCGCCGCTGCCTGGGGGCGAGCTTTGCGACGTTCGAGATGCGGGTGGCGATCCAGCGCATGCTCGAGCGCACCGACCTGCGCCCGGTGGACCGCCGGCCCGAGAAGGCACTGCGCAAGGGCGTGACGATCGTGCCGCGCCGCGGCGTGCGCGTCGTGCAGCCGGTACCCCCGCTGACCGAAGCCTCGAGCGCCCGAGTTTTCGGGCACGCACGCCGGCCAGACGCGCTTAGCGGCGTTCCTGGCGATACATCGCGAGGGCGTGAGCGCCGGCCGGGCGCTCACGCAGCTCGTGCAGCACCGCTGCGGCGGCATCCGGCAGCTCCTCCGGCCGCGGGAGTGGGACTCCGTAGTCCGAAGGCATCAGAACGGCCGCTGAAAGCGCGGCGAACGTGAGGTCCGCCGCCGTGAAGCGCTCGCCGCACAGGTACGGACGTCCGTCGCTCAGCCGCTCGTCGACGTCATCGAAGACCGCGCGCATGATCCGCTCCGACTCGGCCGCGGTCTCCGGGGTGATCTCCAGCACCCGGTCGATCACGCCGATCATGAGCGGGTAGGTGCGTGGCAGCAGCCGGCGTTGCCAGGTAGGTACGCCTGTGCACCCGTAGCGCACCGCGATCTCGCGGCTCTTGCGCAGGCGGAAATACATCCAGCGCCGCGCGTGTGGACCGAGGCGCTCGTCGAAATCGTGCTCCAACGCGCGGACCTCCTCGGCCACGGCGGGGTCATCCGGATAGAGCCGGGCGTCCGCCGGCGCGCGCGTGTCGGCGTACGCCACGATTTCGGCGGACTCCGTCAGCACTCCGCCGCCTGCCTGCGCGAGCACCGGCATCGTCTTGCTGCGGCCGACGCGCATCGCGACGAAGCGGTGCAGCACCTGCAGGTGGGCCCGCTCGCGGTAGGGGACGCGCGCGCGGTCGAGCGCCCAGCGCGCCTTCTCGCAATAGTGGCTGATGGGAATCGTGTAGAGGACGTCGGACTCGGTGGCCACGGCCCTCATCTCACCACAGCCGGGTTTCGTACGCTGCCGCGATGGCGATCCGAGCTGCCACCGAGGCCGACCTGCCGGCGCTGATGCCGCTGCTGCGCGGCTACTGCGACTTCTACGGCGCGAATCCGCGCGACGCCGATCTCGAGCAGATGGTCCGGGCACTCGTGGCGACTCCCGATGACCAGGGCTTCCTGCTCGTGGCAACACGCGATGAAGGCGGAGAGGTGGTGGGGTTCGCCGCCTGCGGTTGGAAGTGGTCCAGTCTCCGCGGTGCTCGTATCGTCGTGCTAGAGGACCTGTTCGTGGCCGAGTCGGCGCGCGGTCGCGGCTACGCCGACGCGCTGATCGAGGCGACCGCTGCGATCGCCCGGCGCCACGGAGCGCCGGCGGTAATTTGGCTGACAGCGCCCGACAACCACCGTGCCCAGGCCGTCTACAACCGCGCCGGCGGCCAGTCAGCGCTCTTCCTGGAGTACGAGCTGCCGCTCGACCCTCCCTGAGGCGCTCGTGATCGCGTAGTAGCATCGGCGGGTGCCCGATCGCCTCTACTTCACCGAGTCGGATGACGCGAATGCGCTGATCGCCTCGGACCCGATGGCCCTTCTGATCGGCTTCGCGCTCGACCAGCAGGTATCGGTCCAAAAGGCCTTCGCGGGACCGCTCGTGCTCCGGGAGCGGCTCGGGACGCTTGACGGCGGCAACCATCGCGTCCACCGACCTCGAGCCGATCTTCCGGGAGAAGCCGGCCCTCCACCGTTACCCCGGCTCGATGGCCAAGCGCGTACAGGAGCTGGCCGCCCACGTGCGCGACACATACGACGGTGACGCGGCGCGCGTGTGGACCGACGCGGCCGACTCGGAGGAGCTGCGCGCGAACCTCTCGGCGCTGCCGGGATTCGGCGAGATGAAGATCAAGGCCCTGGGCTCCGTACTGGCAAAGCGGTTCGGTGTCGAAGCCGCCCGCGAACTGGTTCCGTGGCATCCGACACTTGGAGATGTCGACTCCCCCACGGCACTGGACGGGTATCAGGCGGCCAAGCGCGAGCACAAGGCCGCCTGGTCGAAGGCCAAAGCGCCGGCCTGACGCACCGGTTCGCCGCATTGAAGCGGCGATGAATTTTCTGCCGGCGCCGTGTCTTAGATGTGACGCCCCCCGTGGTTAGGGGGACCTCGATGGGAACGAGGAGCTGAAGAACGTGAGCACAGACACGACCAACGTGACGAACGACACGAGAGCTGACAGCAGGCGCTGGCTGGCGCTATACGTGCTGTGCGGCGGAATGCTGATGATCGTGCTCGACGCCACGATCGTGAACGTCGCGCTGCCGTCCATCAAGGACGATCTGGGCTTCTCGCAGAACAGTCTCGCCTGGGTGGTGAACGCCTACCTGATCGCGTTCGGCGGACTGCTTCTGCTCTCCGGGCGGCTCGGCGACCTGATCGGCCAGCGGCGCATCTTCCTGATCGGCCTGGCCGTCTTCACCGGCGCTTCCGCCCTGTGCGCGGTCTCGCAGACGCAGGGCATGCTGATCGGCGCGCGCTTCATCCAGGGCGCCGGCGGAGCGGTGGCCTCCGCGGTGATCCTCGGCATGATCGTGACGATGTTCCCCGAGCCACGGGAACGGGCGAAGGCGATCGGCGTGTTCAGCTTCGTCGCCTCCGCCGGGGCCTCCGTGGGCCTGCTGGCGGGAGGGATCCTGACCGAGGCGATCAACTGGCACTGGATCTTCTTCGTGAACATCCCGCTCGGCGCCGTGGTCGCGCTGCTCGCGGTGCGGCTGGTCGAGGACCGGCCCGGGATCGGCCTGCAGGAGGGCGCGGACCTGCTCGGAGCGGCGCTTCTGACCAGCGGCCTGATGCTGTTCGTCTACACGCTGCTCGAGACAGGGGAGAAGGGCTGGGGGTCGACCCAGACGATCCTGCTGGGCGGCGTGTCGATCGCGCTGCTGATCGCCTTCTTCATGCGCCAGGCGCGCATCCCGAACCCGCTGATGCCGCTGCGCCTGTTCCGCTCGCGCAACGTCGCCGGGGCAAATGCCGTGATGGGCCTGCTCGTGATCGGGTTCTTCAGCATGTTCTTCCTGGGCGCTCTCTACATGCAGGAGATCCTTGACTACACCCCGCTCGAGGTGGGTCTCGCCTTCCTGCCGTCGTGCATCGCGATGGGCACCCTCTCGCTGGGATACGCCGAGCGGCTGATCATGGGCGTCGGCGCGCGGCAGATCCTGATCGTGGGGCTGGCGTTCGTCGGCGGCCGGACTGCTCCTCTTCGCCCGGGCGCCGGTCGACGGAACCTGGGTCAGGGACATCCTGCCGGTGATGCTGCTGCTGGGGACCGGCGCCGGGCTCGCGTTCCCGGCGCTGATGACGCTCGCGATGTCGGGCGCCACGCGCAGCGACTCCGGCCTGGCCTCCGGGTTGGTCAACACCACCACTCAGGTCGGCGGGGCGATCGGCCTGGCGGTCCTCGCCACACTCGCGACCGAGCGCACCGACGGTTTGCGAGCCGACGGCGTTTCCCGGGACGCCGCGCTCAACTCCGGCTTCCACCTCGCCTACCTGGTCGGGGCTGTCCTCGTCGGCTGCGCGATGGCCGTGGCGGTGCTCGTTCTGCGCTCCGAGAAGGAAGGCGCGCAGGAAGCCGCCGAGCCCGCCGATTCCGAGCGCGCCGAGGCCTACGCCGAGGCCGCCTAGCGTGGAGTAGCCGTTGCTCGAAGTCGAGACGCCGCACGGACCGGCCCGGGTGCTTCTGCAGCAGGCGCCGCAGCCGTCCGGCGCGCTCGTCCTGGGTCACGGAGCCGGCGGCGGGGTCAGCGCGCCCGACCTGATGGCGGCGACCAGGGCCGCGCAGGAGGCGCAGTGGAGCGTCGCGCTCGTCGAGCAGCCCTACCGCGTGGCCGGACGGAAGTCCCAGCCTCCCGCAGCTCAGCTCGACACGGCCTGGCTGGCCGTCATGGAGCGGCTGGGCGAGAACGAGCTGGCCGGCCTGCCGGTGATCACCGGCGGCCGCTCCGCCGGCGCGCGTGTCGCGTGCCGCACGGCCGCCGCAACGGGCGCCGTCGGCGTGGTCTGCCTCGCGTTCCCGGTGCACGCGCCCGGCAAGCCCGAGAACTCGCGCGAGGACGAGCTCGACTCGGTCGAAGTTCCGGTTCTCGTGGTGCAGGGAGACAGCGATCCGTTCGGCCATCCCTCCCCCGGGCAAACCGCACCGTCATCACTGTGCCCGGAAATCACAGCCTGAAGGCAAGTCTCGATCGGGTCGAGAACGCGGTTCGCGATTGGCTTGTCGATTTCGCCGTTCCTCGTTCGTCGTCTCGTTAGAAACCAGGGTTGCGGCGACCAAGCGGCGCACCCGAGACGACAAGGAGACGAGCGATGAGGTTCATGATCATGGTCAAGGCCAACGCCGACACCGAGGCCGGCGTGATGCCGAGCGAGCAGCTCCTCACGGAGATGAACAAGTACAACGAGGAGCTCGTGAAGGCGGGCGTGATGCTCGCGGGCGAGGGCCTTCACCCGAGCTCGAAGGGCGCCCGTGTCCGGTTCTCCGGCAACGAGCGGACCGTGATCGACGGGCCGTTCGCCGAGACCAAGGAGCTGATCGCCGGGTACTGGCTGATCCAGGCCAAGTCCAAGGAGGAAGCGCTCGAGTGGGTCAAGCGCATCCCGAACCCCACCGGCGAGGAGTCCGAGGTGGAGTTGCGCCAGGTGTTCGAGGCAGAGGACTTCGGCGAAGAGTTCACCCCCGAGCTGCGCGAGCAGGAAGAGCGCATCCGCGCACAGGCAGAGCAGAACCAGCAGTAGCCCTCGCCACATGCCCTCGCCCTGACCGAGGCGCCGCGACCCTGCGGCGCCTCGGTCGTGTGTGGAACCGCACACACGTGACCAAATGGTCACCTATACTCCCCGGCATGGACGAGGTGTTCAGGGCGCTCGCGGACCCAACCCGGCGCAGCCTGCTCGACGAGCTGTTCAAGGAGGACGGGCAGACGCTCACGTCACTCGAGGGGCGGCTGCCGATGACCCGATTCGGCGTCATGAAGCACCTCAAGGTGCTGGAGCAGGCCGGGCTCGTGACTACCAAGCGGCGCGGCCGCGAGAAGCTCCACTTCCTGAACCCCGTCCCGATCCGGCTCGTCCACGACCGCTGGGTGAGCAAATACGCCGAGCCCTGGGCCGCGGCCCTCACGCGGGCTCAAGCACAAACTGGAGGACAGAACGATGGAGAAGGTCTTCGAGATCTACATCAAGACGAGCCCCGAGCGGCTCTGGCAAGCGATCACCGATCCCCAGATGCGCGAGATCTACAGCTTCGGGGTGGGTGTCGACTCGGACTGGAAGAAGGGTTCCCCGTACAAGGGGCACCACGCGGCAGCCGGCATCGACATCTCCGAGGGTGAGAACCTCGAGGTCGACCCGCCACGCCGTCTCGTGCAGAGCTTCAACGCGCTCTGGAGCGACGACGTGAAGGCCGAGGGCACTTCCCGGGTGACCTGGGAGATCGAGCCGGTCGGCGACGACTCATGCCGGCTGGTGGTCACGCACGACCAGCTGCGCGAAGGCGCGAGCGGCGAGCTCTACGGCGGCTGGCCGATGATCCTCTCCGGCCTCAAGACACTGCTGGAGACCGGAGACCGCCTGACCACGCCCGGGTCGCTGCGCTACGCCGAGGCCACCAACTGGGTCGCCTGAACAAGAACGGACCGGGGCGCCGCGCCAGACGGCGCCCCGGCCGTGTGTGTCAGGCCGCGCGTGTGACATCTTGCTGTGATCCCCGCAATCAAGGAGAGGACCGTATGAGCGCCACGCCTCTGATTACCGGCACCGACTTCATCACCGTCGCGACGAAGGACATCGACAAAGCCGTCGACTTCTACGGCGGCGTGCTGGGCCTTCCGGAGCTAAAGCGCTGGGGCAGCATGCCGGCGGTCGAGTTCGAGACCGGCAACCTGACGATCGCCGTCATGCAGTCGGACGCGTTCGGGATCGCGTTCCAGTCGAACAACCATCCGATCGAGCTACGGGTCGAGGACTTCGAGGCGGCGCGCAAGGAGCTCGAATCGCGCGGCGTGGAATTCGAGCAGCAGACGATCGACTCAGGGGTCTGCCACCAAGCTTTCTTCTCCGACCCCGACGGCAACGCGCTCGCGATTCACCACCGCTACGCGCCCGGAACGCCCCCGTCCGAGCAATGAACGCGTCTTGGCCGGCCGCTCTCCCGTACGACTCCTGGCGCGGGACCTGCGACACGCTGCATACCCACGCACAAGTGCTGGGGAAGCTCGCCGTAGCGCTGGCTCCGCCCGAGCCCCAGCTCCAGCACGCCGCACTGCTGCTGAGCGCCCGCGGATGGGAGACGCGCCCCCTGCCCGCACCCGACGGCTCGGGCGCGCTCGTGGCGGCGCTCGACCTGCACGCGCACGAGGCGGTCGCCGAGCACAGTGACGGCCGCAGTGCCCGGATACCCCTGACACCCGACAGGCCCGCCGGCGATGTCACGCACGACCTGCTCGCAGCGCTACGCGAGCTGGGGGGAGCGATCGAGATCAATACGACGCCGCAGGAGGTGTCGTGGACCGTGCCGCTCGACGAGGATCGTGAGCACGCGACCTACGACGGCGAACAGGTGGCCGCGTACTTCGCGGTCGCGACCCGCGCGGCACTCGTCCTGGAGGAGTTTCGCGCGCCCTACCGCGGGCGCTCGACGCGACTCAACGCGTGGTGGGGCTCGTTCGACCTGAGCGTGAACCTCTTCTCCGGCGAGCCGGCAGATCCACCGCGGGACGACTTCATCACGCGCAACTCGATGGACGCGCAGGAGGTCGCAGTCGGCTGGTGGCCGGGCGACGACAACCTGGGTGGGGCCGCGTTCTACGCGTATGCCCATCCGGCTCCGGAGGCGTTCTCGGACGGTTCCGTCTCACCCGACGCCGCACGCTGGGACGACAAGCTCGGCCTGTACTCCCTCGCATGGAACGAGATCTCCTCCGAGCCGGATCCGCATGCGGTCGCGCTCGAGTTCGCGCGTTCGGCCTTCCTTCATGCATGTCTCGTGTGCGAATGGGACCCCGCGCTGCCGGCCAGCACCAAGGGAGATCCTCCGCCGGTCAACTGACGGCCCCGGCAGCGCTCAGTCCGGCCGCGGCTTGCGGTCCCGGTCGCGGCTCGGCTGCACGCGCTTGGGCTCGCCCGGCATCTTCGGGTAATCGGGCGGATACGGCATGTCGCCGTCCCCCTTGCGACTCATAGAGCTCGAGCAGCGGCTCGAGTGAGTGCGAGACGGCGTCGATCTCCTCGTGCCGGTCGCCGACCTCCGCGAAGCGGCTCGGCATGGTCGCGACGGTGAAGTCCTCGGGCTGAACCTCCGTCAGTTCGTCCCACGTGAGCGGAGCGGACACCGGCGCGCCCGGCTTTGGCCGCACGCTGTAGGCCGAGGCGATCGTCCGGTCACGCGCGTTCTGGTTGTAGTCCACGAACACGGTCTCGCCGCGCTCCTCCTTCCACCATTTCGTCGTCACCTCGCCCGGTCGCCGGCGCTCGAGCTCCCGGCCGAATGCGATCGCGGCATGGCGGATGTCGGTGAAGGTCCAGCGCGGCTCGATGCGCACGTATATATGGACCCCTCGCCCGCCGGAGGTCTTCGGGAAACCACGGTATCCCAGCTCCTCGAGCACCTCGCGAGCGGTCCCCGCCACCCGCACGGCATCGTCGAAGTCCGTGCCCGGCTGGGGATCGAGGTCGAGCCGCATCTCGTCGGGATGGTCCACGTCGGTCCGCCGTACCGGCCACGGGTGGAAAGTGATCGTCCCCATCTGGGCCGCCCATCCCACGACCGCGATCTCGGTCGGGCAGATCTCGTCGGCGTAGCGGCCGGAGGGGAACTGGATGCGCGCCGTCTCGACGTAGTCGGGAGCGCCGCGCGGGATGCGCTTCTGGAAGAAGGCGTCCCCGCCGCCCTTCTCGCGGGTGGACACCACGATGCCCTCGTGCACTCCCTTGGGCCAGCGCTCGAGCGTCGTGGGCCGGTCGCGCAGCGCGCGCATGATCCCCGGCTCCACGGCCAGGTAGTACTCGACGACCTGCAGCTTCGTGACCGGCGCGCTCCCGTTCGCCGGCGGGAAGATCACGCGCTCGGGGTTCGAGACGCGAAGCTCCCGTCCGCCGGCGTCGATTTCGATGGCTGGGGAGGCCACGGCGAAGGACGCTACCGGCTGGACTGGGCGGCCCCGCGCAGCAAAGCGCGCAGGTCGTCGATGGTGTCGGCTTCGGCGGCGTCCTTGTCCGGGCGGTAGCGCTTCACCCGGGCAAACCGCAGCGCGACGCCACCGGGGTAGCGCGTCGAGGACTGGACACCGTCGAGGGCGATCTCGACCACCAGCTCCGGGCGCACCTGCACCGCTATCCCCTCCCGCCCCGTCTCCCGTTTCAGCAGCTCCCTGGTCTGCCACTCGAGCAGCTCGTCGGTGAGCCCCTTGAAGCACTTCCCCACCATCAGGAACTCCCCGCTCTCGGAGTCGCGCGCGCCCAGGTGGAGGTTCGAGAGCCACCCCTGCCGGCGCCCGTGTCCCCACTCCGCCCCCAACACGACCAGGTCGTAGGTCAGCACAGGCTTCACCTTGCGCCACGCCTTCCCTCGGCGGCCAGCCGCGTAGAGAGACGCCGCGTCCTTCACGACCGCACCCTCGTGACCCGCTTCGAGGGATGCGTCGAGCACGCGCTGCGCTTCCTCCGCGTCGGAGGTGATCGTTCCTTGGACCTTGAGGTCGGGAGCGATCGCTTCGAGCCTCGCCACGCGCTCGTCCAGCGGCGTGTCCAGCAGGTCTTCGCCGTCCACATGCAGCACGTCGAAGAGAAACGCAGGTCCCTCCTCGTCCATCCACAGTGCCTCTCCGTCGAGCACCGCCTGCTCCACGGGCAGCCGCCGTACCGCGCTCGCGGCCCCCGGCAGGGTGTCCGTGATCTCGTTCAGGTTCCTGGTGTAGATGCGCACCTCGTCGCCGCGACGGTGGATCTGAATCCGGATCCCGTCCAGCTTCCACTCCACCGAGGCGCGCTCGAAGCTGTCCATTGCGTCGCCGACGCTCTGGGAAGTCGAGGCGAGCATCGGAAAGATCGGCCGGAAGATCTCGAACCCGACGTCGCGCAGGCCCGCCTCGCCGCTCGTGATCGCGATCTCGGCGGTCTGCGGAAGGTCGCCGGAGAGCATCAGGGCGCGCCGGGTGATCTCGCCCGGCACCCCGGCCGCTTTCGCGATCGCATCGGCCATCAGCCCCGCCAGCGCCCCCTGCCTCAGCCCGCCGGTGAAGAGGCGCCGGATGAAGTCGGCCTCCCGCTCCGTGGCGCGGCTGAACAGGTTGGTGAGGATCTCCCTGCGCCGCGCGGCCGATCCGCTACCCGTCGACTTCTGGATTTCGGTGATCGCGCGATCGAGGTCCGCCACCGTCAGCGCGGGCCTCGAAGCAGTGCCACCCTCGATGCCGGCGATCGTCGACCAGCCGATCCCCACCCTGCCCTGCCGTGGAGCGCCAGAGAGCAAGCCGACGGCGATCGGGATCTCCTCGGCGTCGAGGCTTTTCAGGAGGTCGGCCAGGATCCCGATCTTCCGCGAGCGGGACGACGTTCCGGCGACCAGGTCGGACGCTTCGACGACGTCCGCGAGCGCGGTCAACCGCTTAGAGGGCTCTTACTTGACGAGGCCGATCACGTGGCCCTCGGGATCGGTGAAGAGGGCGATCGTGATGCCCACCTCGCCCATCTCCTCAGGGCCCATGACGCGCGTCCCGCCCATGCTCTCCGCCTTCTGCAGCGCGGCCTCGACGTCCGGCACCTCGACGTAGAAGGTGACATGGCCGTCATAGCCTTCCGGGCCGCCGCCGATCCCGCCTCCGATGCCCGCGCCGTCCGCGTTGGTGTTCCCCTCACGCGGGGTTACCGCGTAGTTAGTCGGGCCCATCGTGTCGCCGAACCCCCAACCGAACAGGTCCGAATAGAAGCTGCGCAGCTTGGCGCCATCCTTGCCGACGACCTCGAAATGCACGACTGGCTGTCCCATGACGTCTCCTTTTGTTGCGTGGCTCGCTGGCTCGCGCTTTGATGATGCAATCTAATCTCTAGGACCGCGCCCGATCCCGGAACTCATCGGAGGACACCATGAACCGCAAAGGACTCAACTCCCTCACCCGCTCTGCGATAGGCCTCACCCTGGCTGCACTCGCGGTCGGGCTCGTGGCCGGGCCGGCTGGCGCCGCCACGACCGTCAGCGGGACCGTCGGTCCCGGCTTCACCATCTCGGTCAAGAAGAGCGGCAAGAAGGTGAAGCGGCTCAAGGCCGGGACCTACAGGTTCAGGGTCTCGGACAAGTCGGCGATCCACAACTTCCGCCTCAAGGGGCCGGGCTACAACAAGGCCATCACTTCGGTCGGGTTCAAGGGCACGAAGACGGCCACGGTCAAGCTCAAGAAGGGGACCTGGCGCTTCGTTTGCGACCCGCACGCGAGCTCCATGAAGGGAAGCTTCAAGGTCAACTGATCGGCGCTCCAAGGTAGGAACGCGTCTGTCGAGGCCCGGGCAACCGGGCCTCGCTTTTTGACGGCCGCCGCTCCCTGCGAGACTGCCCGGCATGAGGGGCCGAAGGCTCACGACTGAGCTGCGCGAGCAGGAGACGGTCAAGCCGCTCGAGCTGTTCTTCGACCTGGTCTTCGTGCTCGGGTTCACGCAGTGCACCGCGCTGATGGCGGCCAAACCCGACCTGGGAAGGCGATCGGCCAGGGCATGCTCGTGCTCGCGGTGCTGTGGTGGGCGTGGGTCGGCTACGCCTGGCTCACCAGCGTGATCGACCCCGAAGAGGGCGCCGTGCGGATCGCCTTGTTCGCGGCGATGGCGGGGCTGCTCGTCGTCGCGCTCTGCGTCCCCGAGGCGTTCGGCGACCGGGCGCTTGGATTCGCGATCGCCTACGGCGTCGTGCGGGCGGGCCACATCGCGCTGTTCTGCTCGCGAGCCGCGACGACCCTGCCTGCGGCGTTCGGTGCTCGACCTCGCGGTCAGCGTCGACGCTCGCCGTCGGGCTGCTCGTCGCCGCGTCGCTTCCTCGACGGCGTCGCGCAGGCGGGGCTGTGGGTCGCGCGCAGTCGTCCTCGACTACGGGCGGGCCGGCGCGTGTTCGGCATCACCGGCTGGAGGCTGGTCCCGGGCCACTTCGCCGAGCGGCACAACCTCGTGATCATCCTCGCGCTCGGCGAGTCGATCGTCGCGCTCGGCGTCGGCGCGCAGGCCGACCTGACGGCCGGCGTGATCACCGCCGCGGTCCTCGGCGTCGCCCTCGCGTCGGCCCTCTGGTGGACCTACTTCGACGTCGTGGCGCTCGTGACCAAGCTGCGCCTGGAGCGGGCGCCGGAGGGCGCCGTGCGGAACGCGCTCGCCCGTGACTCGTACTCGTACCTGCACTTTCCGATGGTCGCCGGGATCATCCTCGTCGCCTTCGGCCTCGAGTACACGCTCGCCCACGTCGACGACCCGCTCGACGACGTGCACCGGTTCGCGCTGCTCGGCGGGACCGCGATCTACCTGCTCGCGCACGTGGCGCTGCGGCTGCGCAACGCTGCGCACGATCAACGTGCAGCGGCTTGCGCTGGCGCTCCTGCTGCTCGCATTCTGCCCGTTCGACCTCGAGGTTTCGTCGCTGGCGGTGCTCGTCGGCGTCAACGTTCTTTTCTGGGCGGTGATCGCCTACGAGAACACGCGGATCTACGACGAGCGCCGCTACGCGCTCCGGCATGGGCTTCCCGTCGAGCCGCCGTCTCGCTGAGGCGCTCAGCCTCCTGCTCTAGGCGCCGCGTCGCCTGGACGCGACCCGTCGCACCCTGGGGAGCGTCGGGTCGCGCCGGACGAGGTCCGCGAGCCGGGACTTCAGCGCGTCGATCTCACGGGTGTGGGCACTCAGCGCCTCGTGGCCGCGCCGCCCGCAGCGACTGGTCCTCCCGGACGAGCGTCCTCAGCCTCAGGACCAGCTCTTCCAACTCGTTCAGTGGGGTCTGATTGGTGACCATCGCCTCGGCACCCTGTTCGAGCCAGATCGGACCCGCTTTGCCGTCCGTATCCGCTCGGCGATCACCGCGTGGGCCGTTTGTCTGTTCAGTTCGGAGTTCATGCGCTAATCCGTGTCGTAGGCCAGCTCGCCGGTCCGGCGTGGCGGGCGCTTGCGCTCAGTGGTCCTCCCCGCGAGGGCGGAAGGCCACCAGACGCGGTCGCCCAGCTCGAGCACGAGCGCCGGCACCAGCAGCGAGCGCACGATCAGCGTGTCGATCAGGACGCCGACCGCGACCGTGAAGCCGATCTCGGTCAGGAACACGAGTGGCAGCACTGCCAGCACCGAGAACGTGCCGGCGAGGACCAGTCCGGCCGACGTGATCACGGCACCGGTTACAGCCAAGCCACGGATCGTCCCCTGGCGCGTGCCGTGCGTGAGCGTCTCCTCGCGCACGCGCGCCATCAGGAAGATGTTGTAGTCGATGCCCAGCGCCACCAGGAAGATGAACGCGAACAGCGGTAGTCCTGGGTCGATGCCCGGGAAGCCGAACACGTTCTCGAAGAAGAACGTCCCGATGCCGAGCGCCGCCGCGAAGGACAGGATCACCGTCCCGATCAGCACCAGCGGCGCGACGATGGCCCGCAGCAGGGCGACCAGGATCAGGAACACCACCAGCAGAGCGACCGGCACGATCAGGCGGTTGTCGCGCGCGGTGGACTGACGCAGGTCGTACTCCTCCGCGATGGCGCCCCCGACCAGAACGTCGTTGCCGCCGACCGATTGACCGCATCGCGGATGCCGGGGATCAGGTCGAACCCGGCCGTGCTGAACGGATCACGATCGAGTGTCGCCTCGAGCTTGACGCCGGTCGGCCCCTGCTCGGTGCCGCCGACGCTCGGCAACGCCTGGCGCGTCGGCGAGCGCGCGCGCGCACGTCGTCCACCTTGGAGCGGTCGGTGACGACGACGTTGGTGGGCGCGTTGGCGCCGGCGGGGAAGCCCTCTTCGACGAGCTGCTGGCCCTGCTCGGCATCGACGTCGTCGCGGAACATGTTGCCGGTGGTCAGGTCGCCGTTCAGCTGCACCAGCCCGAACGCCAGCACCAGGAGCAGAGCCGTGGTACCGATCCACACCCGGCGCGGCCCGCGACCGACGAACTCGGCGACCCGGCGCCAGAAGCCATGGGTCTCATCGGGCCCCACGGTCCCGACGCGCGGGATGTACGGCCAGAAGGCACGGCGCCCGAACACGGTCAGGAGCGCGGGCAGCAGGGTCAGCATCGAGATCATCGCCAGGCCGATGCCCATCGCGCCGATCGGGCCCAGTCCGGCGGTGCCGTTCACCTCTGCCAGCGACAGGGTCAACAGCGCCGCCATCACCGTCGCGCCGGAGGCGAGGATCACCGGCGAGGTACGCCGCAGCGCCATCCGGATCGCTTCGTGCTTGTCCTCGTGGCGGCGCAGCTCCTCGCGGTATCGCGACACCATCAGCAGCGCGTAGTCGGTGCCGGCACCGAAGACGAGCACCGGCAGGATGCCGCCCGACTGGCCGGTGATCGTCACGCCGGCCTCCGAGAGCAGGTAGCCGAAGCCCGCGCGAGCTGACCTCGGCGAGCACCACCGCGAAGAACGGGATCACCCAGAAGATCGGGCTGCGGTAGATGACGATCAAGAGCAGCAGCACGAGCGCCGCCGTCGCGTACAACAGCGCGCCGTCGATATCGCTGAAGACGTCGATCGCGTCGGCGGAGAAGCCGGCCGGCCCGGTCACCTCGGCCTCGAGGCCGGACGGCATGCCGGCGAAGCTGGCCTTGATGCCGTCGACGGTGTCGACCATCACGTCGGCGGCCTCGGCGTCACCGTCGTTGACCTTGATCGGGGTCGTCAGGAGCGCCGTGCCACCGTCCTTGCGAGATCCGGGCCGGACCGGTCGCACCGACGCCCTCGCGCCGCTCGGCATTGGCCGTGCTGCGCGTCTTGGCGATGACCGCGCGATCGGCGGCCGTGAGACCACCGTCACGGTGGAAGACGGTGATCGCCTCGGCGGTATCGCCGGAGGGGAAGTCCTCGGTCGCGTTGAGCGCCTTCACCGACTCGGCGGAGTTGGGCAGGTAGTCGACCGGGCGGTTCTGCTGGGCGTCCTCGAACTTGCTCGACAGCGGCCCGATCGCCATCAGGATCACGATCCATACGCCGACCACGGCGAACTTCGTGCGGCGGCCACCTGGCAGCTGTGCGAGTGAACGAGCTCTTGTGCGAAGACGTGACACGGTGACCTCCGTTGCGAATGGGTTTCGTCGGGCCGAGCCGTGGCAGCAAGGATCACTCTCTGGCGGGCCACCTGAAAGGCGGATAACTTGTGTCTGCGCGTTCGGATCGCCGACGCAGCGGGGTACGGTTAGCCGTACGGCGAGGGCGACCGAAGCGACCCATAATTCGAAGGGCAAATGGGTTTGAGGGTCCTCATCGTGGACGACCACGCCGGCTTCAGAGCCCATGCTCGCCGGCTGCTCGAGTGCGAGGGCTACCGGGTGGTCGGCGAGGCCGCCGACTGCGCTTCTGCGATCGAGGTCGCGCAAGCACTCGAGCCCGCGCTGGTGCTGGTCGACGTGCACCTGCCGGACGCCGACGGGTTCGAGCTGACGACACGGCTCGGCGCGCTTGCCGAGCCGCCGGCCGTCGTCCTGACGTCGAGTCACGACGCGGCGGGCCTCGAGCAGTGCGTGTCGGAGTGTGGCGCGCGGGGCTTCGTGCCGAAGTCCGAGCTGTCGCGCAACGCTCTCGAGGAGCTGCTGCCGTGAGGCTGAGCCGCCCAATGCTGTGCGCCATCGCCGCCGCGAGCGCGGCGATCGCGCTCGCGCTGCTCCCGCTGCTCGCCGATGCCAGCTTCATCCACGACCGCGAGCTGTGGATGGTGCTCGACGTGGTGATCGGCGGCGGATTCACGGCCGTCGGCCTGTTCGCGTGGTACCGGCGCCCGGACAACCGGATCGGGGCGCTGATGGTGGCGACCGGGTTCGCGTGGTACGCGCTGGTCGCCAGCAACACCGACGTGTCGCTCGCGTGGACGGTCGGCAACGCGCTCAGCAATCTCTTCGCTGCGACGACGATCCACCTGCTGCTCGCGTTTCCGAGCGGTCGGCTGCAGTCCACGGCCGACCGGGTGCTGGTCGGAATCGCCTACGCGATAACGACGATCGGGTGGCTCCCGGCCATGCTCTTCATGGACCCCGGAAAGTTCGGATGCGAGGGAAGCTGTCCCGAGAACCTGCTCTTGGTAAGCGCCGACAACTCCTTCGTGAACAGCTGGCTCGACGGGCTCGGCGTGGCGGGGATCCTCTTGATGACGACGGTGCTGGTGCGGCTCGTGCAGCGCTGGCGGGCGGCGAGCGAGCCGCTGCGCCGTGCCGATCACCCCGGTGTTCCTCGCCGGCGGCGCGCTGATGGTCGCGCTCTCCGCGGTGCTGGCCGTCGGGCTCTTCGAGGAGTGGGGCGAGGGCCTCAGCCGGGGCATCTTCTACGGCTGTCTGGCCGCCTTCGGGCTGGTGCCATACGTGTTCCTCGCCGGCCTTGTCCGCGGCCGGTGGATCCGCGGCCGGGGGCTGGGAACACTGGTCAGCCGCCTCAGCCAGGCGCCGCAGGCGGGCGGTCTGCGCGGTGAACTGGCGCGCGCCCTCGGCGATCCCTCGGTGGAGCTCGCCTACTGGTTGCCGGAATCCGAGCAGTACGTCGACGCGGAGGGAAAGCCGGTTCGCCTGCCGCCGCCAGGCTCCGGGCGAGCGGTCACGCAGGTGGAGCGCGAGGGCAGGCGGATCGCAGCGATCGTTCACGACCCCGCGCTGCTCGAAGACCCCGAGCCGGTCCGCGCGGCGGGAGCGGCCGCGGCGCTGGCACTCGAGAACGAGCGACTCGAGGCGGAGCTCCATGCCAAGGTCGAGCAGCTCAGCCGGTCGCGCGCCCGGATCGTCGAATCGGGCTATGCCGTGCGCCGCCGGCTCGAGCGCGATCTCCACGACGGCGCGCAGCAGCGGCTGGTTTCGCTGGCGCTCAGCCTGAGAATCCTCCGCTCGCGGGTCGACGGCGACGTGGAGGCGGCGCGCGAGCTGGAGTACGCCCGCACCGAGCTCGACCAGGCGCTCGAGGAACTGCGCGAACTGGCCCGCGGCATCCATCCTTCGGTGCTTTCGGACCGCGGCCTCGGCGCGGCGCTCGAAGGCCTGGCGCACCGTGCGCCCCTCCCGGTCGAGCTGGACGGCAAGCCCGAGGAGCGACTGCCGGAGCGAGTCGAGTCGGCCGCCTACTTCGTCGTCTCCGAAGCGCTCACGAACGTCGCGAAGTACGCCCAGGCGACCCACGCAAGCATCAACGTCGCGCGCAACAATGGACACGTGCTGGTTGAGGTCTCCGACGACGGCGTCGGCGGCGCGGACCCGGCGACGGGCACTGGCCTGCGTGGCCTGCTCGACCGGGTCGCTGCGCTCGGTGGCAAGCTCGAGGTCGACTCGCCGCCGGGAGAGGGCACCACCGTCAAAGCGACTATCCCATGGGAGTAGCAGCAGGAGCCGCTGGTACAGGAAGCCTGCGCCGGGCGCTGTTCGCGCTGGGTGCCGTTGGGTTCGTCGCCGGCGCCGCGCCGCTGGCGCTCGCATTAGCCGACGAGGGCGGGCATCAGCGGGAGCTGATCGCGGTCTGCGGCCCGCTGATCGGTTGGGCCTTCATCGGCACCGGCATCTTCGCTTGGCTGCGGCGGCCCGAGAACCGCATCGGCGCGCTGATGACGGCGGTCGGCTTCTGCGCCTGCATCGCCGCCCTGCGCGTCTCCACCGAGCCGTGGGTGTTCGTCTTCGGCCTGGTGACCATCGCCCTCCAGTGGGCGCTGCTCTACCACATGCTGCTCGCCTTCCCGAGCGGCAACCTGCGGAGCCGCTTCGAGCGCCTGCTGGTCGCCGGCATGTACTTCAGCGCGGCAGTCGCGCACCCCGTGCAGGTGCTCTTCCAGGACACCACCAAGATGGGATTCCCGGAGAACGTGCTGCTCGTGGACGCCAATCGCGACCTCTCGGTCGACCTCGGCCGCGGGCGGTACTGGTTCGCTGTCTTCCTGCTCGGCGCACTGGCGGTGATCCTCGCGCGTCGCTGGATGGCGGCTAACAGCTCCGAGCGGCGGGTGCTCGCGCCAGTGCTGGTCAGCGGCGGGATCGTGATGGCGTTGCTCGCAGCCTGGTACGTGGCTCTGCTCGCATACGTCGACCAGGACGTCGTAGACGGACTCGAGAACGCCCGTTACATAGTGCTCGCGACGGTGCCGTTCGCATTCCTCGCAGGCGTGCTGCAGAGCCGTGTGGCCGGCGCGACTGCGGTCAGCGAGGTGGTTGTCCGGCTCGGTGACCCGAGCGCGCGCCGGGGCGGAGTCTGTTACGCGCTCGCCGACGCGCTCGAGGGCACCTCGCTCGAGATCGCCTACCGCGATGGCAAGGACGGCGGATACGCCGACGCCGCCGGTGAGCCCGTCGAGCTTCCATCCCGGGGGTCGCAGCGGGCTGTCGTTCCTCTCGACCAGAGCGACGTGCCCGGCGTGGTGCTCATCTACGACGCTTCGCGCGAGGATGAGCGGGAGCTCGTTCGGGGCGTGGGTGCGGCCGCGGCTCTGACGCTCGAGAACGAGCGACTGGCGGCGGCGCTGCAGGCCAAGGTGGAGCTGCTGAGCGCTTCGCGCGCACGCCTCGTCGAGTCCGGCGACGCCGCCCGCCGGCGCCTCGAGCGCGACCTGCACGACGGGGCCCAGCAGCGACTGGTGTCGCTTGCGCTGAGCCTGAGGATCCTGCGGTCGAAGCTGGACGACAATGACGAAGCGGCGCGCGAGCTCGAATACGCCCGCCGTGAGCTCGACCAGGCGCTGGAGGAGCTGCGCGAGCTGGCCCGTGGCATCCACCCTTCGGTGCTCTCGGACCGCGGCCTGGATGCGGCGCTCGAGGGGCTCGCCCACCGCGCGACGCTCCCGGTTGCGCTCGAGGCGACCCCCGGCGAGCGGCTGCCCGACCAGGTCGAGTCGGCCGCCTACTTCGTGGTCGCCGAAGCGCTCACCAACGTCGCGAAGTACGCCCATGCGTCGCACGCGAGCGTCAACGTCATGCGCGACGACGGCAGCCTGCTGGTCGAGGTCTCCGACGACGGCGTCGGCGGAGCTGATCCCGTTACCGGCTCCGGGCTGCGCGGCCTCGTCGACCGGGTCTCTGCGCTGGGCGGCAGCCTCGACGTCGACTCCGAGCCCGGCGCGGGCACAACCGTGCGAGCGTCGATCCCGTGGAAGTAGTGGTCGCAGAAGACTCCGTGCTGCTGCGCGAGGGAATCGTGCGGCTGCTGGAGGAAGCCGGCTTCCATGTTGTGGGCCAGGCGGGCGACGCAGAAGACCTCGTGCGAAAGGTCAACGCGCACAAGCCGGACGTCGCGATCATCGATATCCGGATGCCCCCCACGAACACGGACGACGGCCTGCGGGCCGCGCTCCAGATCCGCGAGAAGCTTCCCGGGACCGGCGTCCTCGTGCTGTCCCAGTACGTGGAGGAGGGGTACGCGCTCGAGCTGGTCGGCGACCAGGCGGAGGGCACCGGCTACCTGCTCAAGGACCGCGTGGCGGACGTGGAGCGATTCGTGGATGCGGTGCGACAGGTCGGCGAGGGCGGCTCGGTGCTCGATCCGGAGGTGGTCGCGACGCTACTGGGACGGCGGCGCCGCGACGACCCTCTCGCCGAGCTCACCGAGCGTGAGCGCGAGGTGCTCGGACTGATGGCCGAGGGCCGGTCGAACCATGCGATCGCCGAGCAGCTGGTCGTCACCGAGCGCGCGATCGAGAAGCACGTGACGAGCATCTTCAGCAAGCTCGATCTCTCTCCCGGCGTGGAGGACCACCGCCGCGTCCTCGCGGTGCTGACCTTCCTGCGCGCCTAGATGATCTCTAGCTGCTGGCGACCAGCGCCCGGATCGCGGCGCCGTCCAGCTCCGATTTGGGAATGAACCCGCGCGCCGCGCTCTCGGCCAGGGCGCTCTTGGCGTCGTCGAGATCGTGAGTCGAGATGAGGATGACCGCCGAACCGCCGTTCAGTGCTGCGATCCGCGCCGACGCCTGAACCCCGTTCAGGTCGGGCAGCTGGATGTCCATCAGCACGATGTCGGGATGGAGATCGTGCACTGCCTCGATCCCCGAAGCGGCGTCGCCGGCCTCTCCGACGACCTCGAAGCCCTGCTGGTGAAGCAGCTTGCGGGCACTGGCACGAAACCCGGCGTGGTCGTCGATGATCAAAACACGCTCTGACATTGCGTCGATTCTCTCCGGAGCGAGGCCGTTTGGCAATACGGATACCCGCACCGTCAAACGGGAGTTGGCCACATTCGACGCGCTCCCGGCTCGTGCCACACTGCTTGCCGTAGCACCATGCCTGCCCCCAGCGAACACGACAACGGCCAACTGGCGATCGAAGCCACCGGCCTGGTCAAGGCCTTCGGCGAGACCCGTGCCGTCGACGGCGTGGATCTCGCCGTGCGGAGAGGGTTCTGTATACGGTGTCCTCGGCCCCAACGGCGCCGGCAAGACGACGACCATCCGGATGCTCGCGACGCTGCTGCAGCCCGATGAGGGATCGGCGCGCGTGCTCGGTCATGACATCGTGGACGAAGCCGACGCCGTGCGCGGGCTGGTCAGCCTGACGGGCCAGATGGCCTCCGTCGACGAGGACCTCACCGGGCGCGAGAACCTGATCCTCCTCGGGCGCCTTCTGGGTCTCAAGCGTGACGAGGCGAAGGGCAGGGCGACCGAGCTGCTCGAGGGGTTCGGCCTGACCGACGCGGCAGGCCGGCTCGTGAAGAACTACTCGGGTGGGATGCGCCGCCGGCTCGACATCGCCGCCAGCTTGGTTGTCACCCCGCAGGTCATGTTCCTAGACGAGCCGACGACGGGGCTCGACCCGCGCTCCCGCAACCAGGTCTGGGACATCATCCGCGCGCTCGTTGCCGGGGGCACGACCATCCTCCTGTGCACCCAGTACCTGGACGAGGCTGACCAGCTCGCGGACGGCATCGCCGTCATCGACCACGGCAAGGTGATCGCAGAAGGGACACCGGGCCAGCTGAAGGCCTCGATCGGATCGGGCGCGCTGCATGTGCGACTGCTCGATCCCGACCAGCGGCCTGCGGCCGAGCGGGTGCTTTCCCAGGAGCTCGGCACGGTTCATCTGGAGCCCGACCCGGCGGCGGTGTCGGTGTCGTGCGCAGATGCCGACCGGGCGGCGGAGGCGCTCGCGGAGCTGTCGCGGGCGGGCGTGGGCATCGCAGACTTCTCCGTCGGCCAGCCGAGCCTCGACGAGGTCTTCCTCGCCCTGACGGGGCGCCCCGCCGAGGAGCAGGATGGCGACGAGCCCATCTCCACCTCCGAGGAGCGAGCCGCATGACCGTCGATCCGATCACAAGCACGCCGCTATCGACGGCGGGCGACGAGGCTGCGCTGCGCAAGGCGCTCTCCTCCACCCCACGTCCGGAGCGCGCGAGCGCGGTGTCGGCCGCGCTCACCTTCGGATGGCGCGGGATGTTGAAGGTCAAGCACGTGCCCGAGCAGCTGCTCGACGTGACGATCACGCCGGTGATGTTCCTCCTGCTGTTCACGTACCTGTTCGGCGGCGCGATCGAGGGATCGACCGCCGAGTACCTCGACTACATCCTGCCCGGGGTGCTCGTGATGTCGGTGCTGTTCACGACCGTCTACTCTGGCGTCGCGCTGAACACCGACAAGACCAAGGGAGTCGTCGATCGCTTCCGGTCGCTCCCGATCTGGAAGCCGGCGCCGCTCGTGGGAGCGCTGCTCGGCGACAGCGTTCGCTACCTGGTCGCCGGCACTGTGATCATCGTGCTGGGCGTGATCCTCGGGTTCCGTCCCGACGCCGGCGTGGTGGGCGTGGTGGCGGCGCTGGCGCTGGTCGTGGTGTTCGCGTTCGCACTCTCATGGGTTTTCACGACGCTCGGGCTGCTGCTGCGCTCGCCCAATGCGGTCATGAACGCGGGCTTCATGGCGATATTCCCGCTCACCTTCCTGAGCAACGTGTTCGTCGAGCCGGAGACGCTGCCGGCGGGGCTCGAGGCATTCGTGGACGTCAACCCGATCTCCATCCTGGCGACCGCCTCCCGTGGACTGATGGCCGGATCGGCGGACGCCACCGACATCGTGATCGTGCTGGCGACAGCAGCCGCCCTCACGGCTGTGTTCGCACCCCTGACGACGCACCTCTACCGCCGGGGTTGAGCGTGGCGTTGGCACGCCGGGCTAGTTCTGGATGAACTCGACGAGGTCGCGGTTCAGGCGCTCCTTGTCCGTGAAGAACAGGCCGTGCGCGGAGCCCTCGTAGACCTTCAACTCACTGCCTTCGATCGCCTCCGCGGTCTTCCGGCCGGTCACGTCGATCGGCGCGTTCGTATCGCAGTCGCCGTGCACGACCAGCGTCGGCATCGTGAACACGCCCATCTCCGGGCGCAGGTCGGTCTCGGCCATCATCGGCACCATGTCGATCGTGGCCTTGGGCGAGGACCTCAGGAACATTCCCAGCGCCCACTGGAGGATCTCCGGCGACACAGAGCCGTTCGAGCCGCTGCCGGTGAAGAACGCGGGTGCACTGATGCCAACGAAGTGCGGCCGGTCCTGCTTCAGCGCCGCAGCCAGGCCGTCGAACACGCTCTTGTCGACGCCGTCGGGATTGTCCGCGGTCTTCAGCGGGAACGGGGTCATGGTGCCGATCAGCGCCACTCGCGCGACCCGGTCCGAGCCGTGCCGTGACAGGTAGCGAGTCACGTAGCCGCCGGCCATCGAGTGGGCGACCAGGGTGACGTCGTCCAGGTCGAGCTCGCCAATGACCGCCGCGACATCGTCCGCGAACGTGTCGTGGTCGTACCCGTGCCCCGGTTTGCTGGAGCGCCCGCAACCGCGGCAGTCGTAGGCGACGCAGCGCAGTCCCTGGTCGGCCAGGTGGGTCGTCTGGTACTCCCACATGTCAGCACCGAGTGCCCAGCCGTGGATGAAGAGGACCGGCTTTCCGGATCCCCAGTCGTAATAGGACAGGCTCGTGCCATCACTTGTCTCGATGAACGCCATGCCGGCCTCCTGTGTTCGAAGATCGCCAATCGCAACCCAGTGAACAGGCGGACGTGGTGAAAGTCGATTACCTCGGAGGTATGGAACGATCCACGCGTGGCGGTGCCCGCAGCGCTTGAACGCAGAGTCGCCCTGGTCGCGGGTGCGACGCGTGGAGCGGGCCGGGGCATTGCCGTCGCGCTCGGCGAAGCGGGCGCGACCGTCTACTGCACGGGGCGCACCACCCGGGAGCAGCGCTCCGAGTACGACCGGCCCGAGACGATCGAGGAGACCGCCGAGCTGGTGACCGGCGCGGGCGGCGTCGGGATCGCGGTTGCGGTCGACCATCTCGACGCGGAGGCCGTCCAGGCGCTGGTGCGCCGGATCGACTCCCAGAGCGGCCGGCTCGATGTGCTCGTCAACGACATCTGGGGCAGCGAGCTGTTGTTCGAGTGGAACAAGCCGGTGTGGGAGCACGACCTCTCAGCCGGCCTCCGCATGCTCCGGCTCGGAATCGACACGCACCTGATCACGAGCCACTTCGCGCTCCCGCTCCTGATCCGCGAGCCCGGCGGCCTCGTGGTCGAGATGACGGACGGGACCAGGGAGTACAACGCCGAGAACTACCGCGTCTCGGCCTTCTACGACCTGGTCAAGAACGCGGTCATCCGGCTCGCGTTCGCGCAAAGCCAGGAGCTTTCACCCCATGGATGCACTGCGCTCGCATTGACGCCGGGCTGGATGCGCTCGGAGATGATGCTCGAGAACTACGGGGTGACCGAGGAGAACTGGCGTGACGGAGCGGCCGTCAACCCGCACTTCGCCGCGATCTCCGAGAGCCCGCGCTTCGTGGGCCGCGCGGTCGCCGCGCTGGCCGCCGATCCCAACGTCGGTGAGCGCAACGGCGGATCGTTCTCCTCCGGCGGGCTGGCGCGCGACTACGGCTTCACCGACATCGACGGCTCGCAGCCCGACTGCTGGCGCTATATGGTCGAGGTCCAGGACGCCGGCCGGCCGGCCGACGCGACCGGGTACCGATGAACGATCAGGCGCAGCCCAACGAGCTCACGCTCCAGATGAAGCGGGTCCTGCCCACGCCTCGTGAACGCATCTTCAGGGCGTGCACCGCACCGCAAGAGCTGGCGAAGTGGTGGGGTCCGAAGGGGTTTAGCGCCCCGAGCGTCGAACTCGACGTCCGCGTCGGGGGCAATTACCGGATCGCGATGCAGCCGCCGGACGGGGATCTCTTCCACCTTGCCGGTGAGTACCTGGATGTGGACCCTCCCAGCCCGGCTCGCTTACACGTTCCGGTGGGAAGAGCCCGATCCCGACGATCGGGAGACGACCGTCACGCTCTCGTTGACGGATCTGGGCGAGTCCACGGAACTCGCCCTCGATCAGCGAGCGTTTGCCACTGAGGCACGCCGCGCATTGCACGAGCAGGGCTGGATGGATTCGCTTACACGCCTCGAGGAGGTCCTGAAATGAGCATGCCCGAGAAGCTGACCCTGTACGTCTGCCACGGCGACGACGGCGGGCCGCGGATCCACCCGTGCCGGCGCGTACAGGAAGCGATGCGAGAAGCAGGCATCGAGTACGACAAGGTGGTCGCCGCGCACGGCAACCCGATCCCGTTCCTGCGCAAGGGCTCGCGCGACGATCTGCGGGCGGCGACCGGAGAGCACCAAGCTGCCCGCGCTCAAGCTGCCCGACGGGACCGTGCTGACTCACTCGCGCGCCATCCTCGGGTGGGTCAAGCAGCAGCAGTGACCGCAGGGCGCTTAGGCATCGCGGAGCGACTCAGCGCTCGCTGACGTCGCTGCTCAGGACCGGCTTCAAGTCGACGATCGGCGTGCCGTCAACCGCCTCCAGACCTCGCACCCGAACTCGGCCGCCTTCGATCGTCAGGACCTCCACCCGATGCAAGCCGATCGGATTCGGCCGGTCGGGTGAACGGGTGCTGAACACTCCCTGTGGGCTTCTCGTGACGTCGCCGCGCGGATGCACGCGCAGCACGTCACGACGTGCTCGGTCGAGCCAGGTGACGACGATCACCTCGTCGCCAGGCTCGATGCCGTCGAGGCCCTCGAGCACCGCCCGCTCGAAGACGAGCCACGCCTCCGGCGCTCCCTCGTCTCCCTGGTTGGGAGCCTCGGCAGGGTCTGTCAACGAGGACTCGACCCTGCCGATCGGCATCAGCTCGATGGGCTGTCGGCTCACCCGCTAGGGCCGCCCCGAAGCGGTCGCGACGCGGTCGACGTCCAGTTGCGGGAGGACACGTTCCAGCCAGTTGGGGATCCACCAGTTGCGGTCGCCAAGCAGCTGCATGACTGCGGGCACCAGCACCATCCGCACCACCGTGGCATCGAGGAACACCGCCGAGGCGAGCCCGATCCCGAACAGTTTCAGGAATGTGTCCGGCGCTGCCAGGAAGGCGAGGAAGACGACCACCATGATCGCCGCCGCGGCGGTGATCACGCGTGCTGTCTTCGCGAGCCCGTCGGCGACCGCCCGGCTCGTGTCCCCGTGCTTCAAGAATTCCTCGCGGATGCGCGAGATCAGGAAGACCTCGTAGTCCATCGAGAGGCCGAAGAGGATCGCGAACATCATGACCGGCAAGAACGGCGCGATCGGCACCTCGTGATCGATTCCTATCAGGCCGCCGACCCACCCGCCCTGCGCCACCAGCGTCATCACGCCGTAAGCGGCGCCGACCGAGAGCAGGTTCATGACCGCGGCCTTGAGCGAGATCAGCGGCGAGTGGAAGGCGACCAGCAGCAGGAGGAATGAGAGGCCAACGACCCCGACTATGAACAAGGGCATGCGTTCGAGTATGTACTCGCTCTGATCCTCGAGCGCCGCGGTCACGCCACCAACTTCGGCTCGGATACCGGCTGGCCCCAGCTCCCGCGGCACGACGTCGTCGCGCAGGTGCTGGACCAGGTCCTCCGTCTCCTCGTCCTGAGGGGAACCCGTTGGAATGACGGTCACGATCGCCGCGTCGCCCTGCGCGTTTATCTGCGGCGGCGGGACGAACGCAACCCCGGGGTCCTTGCGGACGGTCTCCGCGAACGAGTCGACGCGTGACTTGGCGCTCCGGTCTGGAAGGTCGGCGGCGATCACGAGGGGCCCGTTCGTGCCTGGGCCGAATCCCTCGGTGTTGAGGTCGTATGCCTGCCTCGTCATCGTGTCCGGCGGGTCGTTGCCGGCGTCGGGGAAGCCGAGCCGCATGCCGAGCGCCGGGGCTGCCAGCGCCAGCAGCAGCGCCGTGGCGGCAATCGCCGCCGGCCAGGGCCGGCGCTGGACCGCATGGCTCCACCGCGCCGCGGGTGACTCGTCGCCGTTGCCCTCGTTCCGGAGACCCCGGCCGAGGAACGGGATCCGCAGCCGGTCCACCTTCGGGCCCAGATAGGAGAGGAGCGCCGGCAGCAGCGTGATGGCGGCGAGCATCACGACCAGCACGGCGAGCGAGGCCGAGATCGCGACGCCATACATGTAGGGCAGCCCGGTGATGAAGAGGCCGAGCACCGCGATCACGACTGTGCTGCCGGCGATGATCACGCTGCGTCCGGCGGTGGTGACGGCCTCGACAACGGCGTCGTGGCGGTCTTTGCCGGCTTTCATCGCGGCGCGGAACCGGGTGAGAACCAGCAGTGAGTAGTCGATCCCGACTCCGATCCCGATCAGGCCGGAAATAGCCGTGGTCCAGTCGGGAACGTCAACGACGTTGGCGAGCAGGACGATCAGGCCTCCCGACGTGATGCCGAGCCCGACCAGCGCGATCGTGAGCGGCAGCCCGGCGGCCACCACCGAGCCGAACGCGATCAGCAGGACGATCGCGGCTCCGAGGAAGCCGAGGCCCTCCGGACTGGTCTGCTCCTGTGCGGCATAGATCGGATCTCCGCCGAGCTTGATCTCAACGCCCCCACCGCTGCTGTCCTCGGCCGCGTCGATCAACTTCTCGCCGTCCTCCTTGGGAACGTCCCAGCCCGGAACGGTCAGCGGGAGGTTCGCCGCGCCGATCTTCCCGTCCTGCGAGACGCGGATCGGGGTGTGCCCGGAAACGTGGTCGACCTGCTCGGCCTTGTTGAAGAAAGCGTCTACGCGCTCGCGAGCCTGATGGCTCCTGGCGCCGGCCTCGTCCTTCCAGACGACGTAGATCTCCTGCCCGGAGTAGCCGTTGAAGCGCTCCTCGGTGAGATCGCTCGCGGCTTTGGACTCCGATCCAGGGGTGTTGTAATCCGCGTTGTACTCGCCCGCCAGCGCGCTCCCCAGGCCGATGATCACGATCGTGGCGGCGATCCACGCCAGCACCATGCGGCCGCGGCGGCGATAGGCAAGATCGGCAAGTCGGGAAAGGGCACTCGTCATCGTCGGGGGGATCCCTTCTTTCGTGGTCAGCGGTCGAACATTCCTAAAGACTGCGGACCGTAGCCATACTCATCGGCACGGAAGTGTGGCCGACGTCACGCGTTCCGGCGATGCGGCTTCCCCGTCAAACGGGGTGCGGCTAACCGAACCGATCGTCGACGGGCGGCGGCAAGTTCAGAGGCCCAGGCCGCGCACGCCAGGCTCGTCCCAGCCGAGGTGGTGGGCCACCTCGTGCCGCACAGTCCGCTCGACCTGCGCGCGGAGCAGCTCCGGGTCGTGGCCGAAGTCGCGCTCGAGCGTGTCCTGGTAGATCACGATCCGGTCGGGATACGTGTCACGGGCGATGGTGCCGCCGATGTAGTGGCCGTACGCATGGTGCTCGTGACCGCGGTGCGAGACCACCACGGGCGTGTGCTCGAGCAGCTGCTGGAAATCCTCCGGCAGGTCGTCGAGCGCGTCCATCACCAGCACGTCGAACTCGCTCGGCGGCAGCTCCGGAGGCGGCAGCATCGCCAGCGCTTCGCTGCGATCGACGAGGCGCCGGAACTCGGGTTCCGGCATCTCGTCGCCGCTGAGCGCCACCACGATCCAGGCCATCACGCACAGGAAGACGATGGCGCCCGCCGCCATCAGCAACAGGTCCGGCAGGTTCGCAAAGGACGGCGGATCGAGGAGCAGCAGCGCCACGCCTGCAACGAAGACGCTGATTCCCGCGATTCGCAGTGGAGGACTGAGGATGTCGAAGATCTCCCTCACACAACAGAGGGTAGACCGCCGACATCCGGCGGCTGTTCAGGACACCGGCCCGTCGGACCAGAAGCCCATCGCCAGCCGACGCCGCTCCTGCCACAGGCGCGCCTTGTCGGTGAACGCCGCGATTCCCTCGCCGCCGTCCGCGTCCGGAACCTCCCAGGCTCCGTTGACTGAGGCAGTGAGTCCGGCCGAGAGCGTCTCGAAGCCCTGGGCGGTGTAGAGGTCGGCCTCGACGCCCCGGTTGATGATGAACTTGAGCTGCCGCACGGCCTGCTGGTTCTTCGAGAGCAGCACCTCAACGAGCGCTTCGACCTCGGCGTCGAGTCGGTCGTCGGGCACGACCCGGTTCCACAGACCGAGCTGCACCGCCCGGCCGGCGGGGTGCAGGGCGCCGAGCAGGTTCACCTCCTTCGTCATCCGGCGGCCGATCAAGCGGGCCATGCGCGTGGTGCCACCCCAGCCGGGCGTGATGCCGACGTCGACCTCGGGCATCCCCCAGACGGCTCGACGGGTGGCCACGACGAAGTCGCAGGCCATCGTGATCTCGAGGCCGCCGCCGACCGCGAACCCGTCCACCGCCGCTACGGTGACCTTGTCCAGCTCTTCGATGGCATTGGCCATCGCCTGATAGACGCGTACCCTGCGGGTGACGCCGTTTGCGTCGCCCCAGGCGTGCATCTCGGTGATGTCGTCACCGGCGCAGAAGGTCTCCCCCGCTCCACCGATCACGAGCACCTTCACGTCGGTCGACTTCTGGACCAGGGCGACCGCCCGGATCAGCTCGTCGCTGAGGGCGATCGAGAGCGCATTTCGCTTCTCGGGACGGTCGAGCGTGATGCGCGCGACCGGGCCGTCCTCGGCGTAGAGCAGGTGTTCGAACTGCGATGAGGTGTTCCGTGTAATGGTCATGGCCGAAGTAGTAGCATCGCGCAACTAGTTGCTCAATGAATCCATCTGGCGACGAAAACCAGTTGCGCGCCAAGAACCACCTACGGCGCCGCCCGGACGGGATCGAGCGAGCCGCCGAGGTGCTCGGCGACCGCTGGCGGATACTCGTCCTGCGCGAGGCCTTCTACGGCGTGCGCCGCTACGGCGAGATGGCCCGCAACCTCGGGATCGCGCGCAACGTTCTCGCGGCGCGGCTGAAGGACCTGGTGGCGGACGGCCTGCTGGAGCGGCGGCGCTACCGCACGAATCCCGACTGGTACGAGTACGTCCTCACCGATGCCGGCCGGGACCTGTACGGGGCGATCCTGGCGCTCCTGCACTGGGCCGATGTCCATCTCCCGCCCGCGGGCCACGAGCGGCTGCGTCTGCGCCACCGGCCATGCGGGCACCGGACCCACGCGGAGGTCGTCTGCGCCGAATGCGGCGAGGAACTCGACCCGCGCGAGGTCGCGGTGGAATTTGCCGCTCGACGGTCGCGCAGTTGACCTCCCGTTCTCCTCAGGCTGTCACGGCAGCCACATTCCAGACTCCGGTCGCAGCCGCGTCCCGCGCATAGTCCGCGAAGTCGCGCGGCGCGCGGCCGATGGCCTGGTGAACGCCATCGGTCACCTGCGAGTTGCGGCCGTCGAGCACCACGCTGAACAGGTAGGAGAGCAGCTCGATGACCTCTCCCGGAACTCCCTGCTCGGCGGCGAACAGCGCGTGCTCCTCGACCGAGATCGGCACGTACCGGATGTCGCGACCCGTGGCCCTGGAGATCTCCTCGACCGCCTGCGCGAACGTCAGCGAACGCGGGCCGGTCAGCTCGTAGAGCCGTCCCTCGTGCCCGTGCTCCGTCAGCGCCGCAACCGCTACGTCGGCGATGTCGTCGGCATCCACGAACGGCTCGGGTGTGTCACCGGCCGGTAGGGCCACCTCGCCGCTCAGCACGTAGTCGACCATGTAGTCCTCGCTGAAGTTCTGCGCGAACCAAGTCGAGCGCACGATCGTGAGGTCGGCGCCGGAGTCGCGGACCGCCTGCTCGGCCTGCTCGGCCTCGGGCTCCCCGCGCCCGGACAGCAGGACCTGTCGTGTGACCCCGCGCTGCACGGCCAGCTCCGCGAACGAGCCGACCGTCTCCACCGCCCCAGGCACCGCGAGGTCGGGGTAGTAGGAGATGTAGACGGAGCTCACGCCGTCCAGAGCGGGCGCCCAGGTCGAGCGGTCCTCCCAGTCGAAGCGGGACGCGCTGGAGCGAGTGGCAATTCGCACCGGGAAGCCCCGGGCGACCAGCCGCTCGGCGACCCTCCGGCCCGTCTTGCCCGTTCCGCCGAGCACCAGCGTCGGCTTTGTCTCTTGCGAACGATCAGCCATGAATGGCTCCCTTCGAGGATTGGAGATGGTCAGGAGCCTCGCAGTCGTGGCTCGTGTCTCCAATGCGGCTTCCTCCCGTCCACCGATACGGGTAACCGAACGGCAAGCCGGGAGCAGACCGCCTTGCCCCGCGCCCCGGCGCGAAGCATCCTCCACCGCTGTTGGCGGATTACCCGACCCAAGACGAATCTGAGGTGGAACCGATGGCTTCGACAGTGGATGTATCCCCGCTCGGGCGCGTGATCGCGCCGGCGGATGCCGAATACGACGAGGCCCGGATGGTCTTTCCGGGCGGAATCGACCGCCGGCCGGCGGTCATCGTGCGGCCAGAGAACGCCGACCAGGTCACGCGCGCCGTCTCCGTTGCCCGGGAGGCCGGACTCGAGCTCTCCGTTCGCTGCGGGGGCCACAGCGCCGTCGGGCATGGTGTCTGCGACGGCGGGATCGTGATCGATCTCGCAGACATGCGCGCACTGGACATCGATCGGGAGGCGCGCACCGCCTGGGCACAGACGGGGCTGACAGCCGGTGAGTACACCCAGCGCGCGGGCGAGCACGGTCTCGCCACGGGGTTCGGCGACGCCGGCACGGTCGGCATCGGCGGGCTCACCTTGGGAGGCGGCGTCGGATTTCTCTCCCGCGCGCACGGGCTGACGATCGACGACCTGCTCGCCGCCGAGATCGTGACCGCGGACGGCCAGATCCTCGAGATCGACGCCGACCGCCATCCGGACCTCTTCTGGGCGATTCGCGGCGGCGGCGGGAACTTCGGCGTCGCGACCCGGTTCAAGTTCCGCCTGCACGAGGTGTCGACCGTCGTCGGGGGAATGCTGATGCTCCCGGCCACGCCCGAGGTGGTGCGATCGTTCATAGCCGCAGCCGAGGCCGCGCCGGACGGGCTGTCGACGATCGCGAACGTGATGCCGGCCCCGCCGATGCCGTTCGTCCCGGCCGAGCTTCACGGGCAGCTCGTCGTCCTCGCGCTGGTCTGCTGGTCCGGGCGGCCCGAAGACGGCGAGCGAGTGCTGGCGCCGTTCCGCTCGCTCGCGGAGCCGATCGCCGACATGGTCCGGCCGATCCCCTATCCGGAGATCTACGGGCCCGAGGAGCACGACTACCACCCCACTGCGGTTTCGCGCACGATGTTCGTCGATTCGATCGACGACGACGCCGCGGAGAAGGTCATCGGGTACCTGCGATCCTCCAGCGCGACCATGCGCGTGGCACAGCTGCGGGTGCTCGGCGGAGCGGTCGCGCGCGTGGCGGACGATGCGACCGCATACGCGCACAGGCGGTCGCGCATCATGGTGAACGTCGCGGCCTTCTTCGACGGCCCGCACGACAAGGCGCTCCGCCAGGACTGGGTCGATGAGTTCTCCTCCGAGCTACTCCAGGGCGACACCGGCGCCTATGTCAACTTCCTGGGCGAAGACGGAGCGGACCGGATCCGCTCGGCCTACCCCGGCGCGACCTGGGATCGGCTGTGCGAGGTCAAGGCGCGCTACGACCCGACCAACCTGTTCCACAACAACCACAACATCCCGCCGGCGGCGAGCTAGAACGACTCGGCGATCTGTCCTATGGTCCGATCCATGGCCTCCCGGGAAGACATGGCGGCGGTGCGCCGCTTCTACGACGAGGTCGCGCACGGGAACTTCTGGGTCGGCACGGAGGTGTTCGACCCCGCCATCGAGTGGCAATGGAACTCATCGTTGAGCGGTATCACCGGGAACCGCACCTATCGCGGGTTCAGCGAGGTCGAGGCCGCGACCAAGGACTGGCTGCGGTCTTGGGAGTGGTTCCGGATCGAGCTCGACGAGTTGATCGACGCCGGCGACAAGATCGTCGCGCTGACACGTGACATCGGCCGTCCGCGCGGCGGCGACTCGGACGTGATTCGCATCGCCGCCGACGTCTGGACGATGCGCGATGGAAAGGCGATCGCCTTCCGCGGCTACGACGAGCGCGAGGAAGCGTTGCGGGCCGCCGGTGTCGACGGGTTGAGAGCTACTGGCGCGGAGGATCGACCGCCCCCAGCTGGGTGAGGAGTCCCAACTGGTCGAGCTGCGCCCAGCCGTCGACGCGCACCCCGTCGCGCATCACGTCGATCGCGATCCCGTCGAACTCGACGGTGCGACCGGTTGCCGGGATCCCGAGGAACTCGCCCTGGTGCGTTCCGCGAATCGTGAAGCGGGTGACGACCTTCTCGCCCGCTCCGAACATGTCGTGAACCTCGAGCACCAGGTCCGGGAAGGCGGACCGGAACCCGAGCACCGTCGCCTTGAACGCCTCGCGGCCGCCGGGCCGCCCAAAGTCGGGGTGAAGGTGCTCCTCGAACGCAGCCTCGTCCCCGGCGTTCCACGCCCGCTCGACGAAGTCGCGCACGGCGGCGACGTTCTCTTCAGCGCTCATTGGCGCAGACCAGCTTAGGCCAGGCTCAGAGCGAGTCCCAGAAGTCGCAGTGGTGGCCGGCCGCGAAGTCGGTCACCGTCCGGGGCGCCGGCGGCTCGAGCGACTGGACCGCTTCGCTCGCGGCCGTGAACGCCGGCCACTGTGGTGTCGCAGGCCCGTTCGGGTCTCCCTGCCCGGCGAACTGCGCCCAGTAGCTCACCATTGCCGCGGCCAGTGCCTCCTGGTCGTCGGTGAACGGCGCGTGTCCGCCGAGCGTCGTCGAGTCGAACAGGTAGGCGAGTTCGCTCGCGTGGAACGCCCCGTAGTCGAAGCTCGCCGCAGGGACGAACGGCTGGGGCGCATCCGGGTCGTTGAACTCGTACGCGAAGGTCGGCACGAACTGCGAGAGCGCCTGTGACGCGCGCCTCGTCGGGCAAGCGAATAGCGCGTCCGTAGCGAATGCGATCACATTGGGCGCCGAGCTGGTCGCTGAAGCTGGTAGCGGGTACTCGGCCATGACCGCTCCGGCCGTCGTGGGGAGGCCGACCGTCTGAACGAGCGACCCGACGACAAACGAATACAGCACCGGCTGCCAGACGAACGTCCCCAGCGTGAATTCGATGTTCGTGGCGGCGAACAACGCGAATTCGTCGTGCGTGTCGCCCTCCATCACCGGCACGCGGTTGAACTCTCCGCTTCGGAAGGCGTCGATGATCGACTGGGTCAGCACGTGACCGTCGACGGTCGGCACGATCGAGCCGGTCGTCGTGGGCTGGTTCGCGAGCACGGTCTCCACCGGCAGCGATCGCAGGCAGGCAGCCGTCTGATCCGGGCAACCAAGGCCTGTCGCTGTCCCGGCGCCGCGCAATTCTGCCGTCGCAAGTGACGGCTGCTCGAGCGAGTAGGCGCCGCTCTGCCCAATCGCCCGATCGAAGAGGCCCGCGGAGCGGGGCGATGCGAGATGCGAGTTGACGCTGAGGCCGCCGGCGGACTCACCGAAGATCGTCACGTTGTCCGCATCTCCGCCGAGCTTCTTGATGTTGCGCTGCACCCAGCGCAAGGCGGCCTGCTGGTCCATCAGCCCGTAGTTGCCGGACGTGCCCGTCTCGGCCGTGAACGCCGGGTGGGCAAGGAATCCCAGGTAGCCGAGGCGATAGTTGATGGTCACGACGATGCGTCCCTGCGAGACGAGTCGCGCCGGGTCGTAGTCGTCGCTCTCCCCCACCACCAGCGCACCGCCGTGGAGCCACACCATCACCGGCAGGTCCTTGGCGTGACCCTTCCCCTTCTTGCCGGTGTTCGGCGTGAAGACGTTCAGGTACAGGCAGTCCTCGGACGTCGAGGCCGAGCCGAACGGGGATTCCGTTTGGGCGCAGTGCGGAGCGAAGCTGGTCGCGTCGCGCGGGCCGTGCCAGCGCTCGACCGGGCGCGGCGGGCGCCAGCGCAGATCGCCGACTGGAGGGGCGGCGTAGGGAATGCCGAGGTACTGGTTTGTGGCCTCCGTCGTGACACCGCGCACGGGTCCCTTGTCCGTCGGCACGACACCGGCGAGCGCCGACCCAGCGAAAACGAAGGTGGCGATGAACGCAACGATTGCCGCGATCGACAGCTTCGCGGCCACGCATGCAGTCGCGTTCCGGTGCCCAATCATTTAGCTCCTCCCCAAGAGTGACGCTCCTCCCTGTGGGTCCGATCCTAGCGCGTCGACGGAGTGTCAACAGCCGCCCGCTCTCACCTCACGAGCTCTACGGTCCGCTACCGCCCCGTTCGATCTCGCGCTGCAACCGCTGCGTCTCGCGCAGAGTCTCGCGCTGCTGCTGGACCAGCCGCTCCAGACGCCTCTGGATGTCAGCGGGCGTCTCGGTGCGGGTTCTCGAGGGCCGGTTGTCGCCGCCGCGCCCGGTCGCCGGTCGGGCGGTGCCGCCGGGGCGCGATGCCTCCTGATCCGGCAGTGCGCCTTGATCCAGTTCGCCGGTCGCCAGGTAGCGCAGGGTGTTCTCGTCGGCTGACGGGTCGGTGTCGTTGTCGAAGATCGCCACCACCTTGTTGCGCTCGGCATCGACCACCACGCTCTTGGAAACCGAGTTGCCGTTCTCCGGAATGACCGACAGCAGGTACAGCAGGCGACCGCGCACGAACACGGGTCTGGGCTCGACCACCTTGAACCTGCCTCCGGTGTTCGTGGAATCGGCCCCGGCGAACACGACGCCGGGTATCGACACGGACCGGACGGTCTGAACCGCGCGCCGGTTGCCGCTCAGGCTGGCGTTTCTCGGTACGCGCCAGATCTCCGTCTTCCCCGTGACCGTGTCGGTGAGGAAGATCGCATTGGCCGCGAAGGCCTGGCCATAGGGCTCGGCAACCGTCACCCACTTCTTGCCGCGCTCGCCGAAGTCGATCAGATAGGGCTGCTGATTGGTCTCCGTGTCACTGATCTGGGTCTGCTCTTCGTGCAGCACGAACCGGTTCCAGATTCCGCGCTTGTAGGCGTATGCGTCCTGGATGCGGCGGGCGAGCGTGTCCGGGAACAGACGGCCGGTCGAGGTGATCTCGGGCCGCTTGCGCGCTTCATCGGGCGACAGGTCCTCGATCTCGCCGTCGGGATGAACGACGAACACGCCTCCGAGCACGGGCCGGCGGATCAGCCACCCCTTGTAAGACGTATAGGGGACGATGATGATCGGCTCCCCCCTGCCGTCCAGCGCACCGACGGGGTTGGCCAAGTCGATCAGATAGTGACGCTTCAGGAGCCGCCAGCGGAGGTTGTCGGTCAGCAGCTGTCCGGGAGCGATCTCGAGTTCGGCATCGGTGGCCTTCACGCGCCGCTCGGTCGATTCCGCGTTCAAGGTGACGATTCCCTGGGACTTCTTCGAGAAGATCCGAAACGCGCCATCTGGAGTGCGGAATGCGGTCCAGGCAAGGCCATCCGGAGTCGAGACGCTGCGGAAGTCGGTCAGCTTCTCGGTCGGGGAGTTGAAACCGCTCGAGGCGATCTGGACGGCGACCTCCTGCGGCATGAGCCGCACGACGCCGCCCTCGGGAAGCCCTCCGATGGAGGAGTAGTCCGTGTTGTTGTAGATCGCGCGATTCGTGAGCGGGCTCTTGAAAGCGGCGCCGAGCACGAACGACGCGAACGCAAGGCCGGCGATGACTCCGACTCCCACTCCTACCGAGGGCAGGCGCAGACGGGCAAGCGAGTTGGACTCGTCCCGCTCCCCGGCGGTCAGCAGCTCGAGGTCACGCCTGCTCAGCTTGGAGCGCCGAAAACGACGGATCCCGAACCCGATCGCGATGATCAAGAATGGGCGGGAGCCAGACGATCGGGCTCGTGTAGAAGAACATCACGAACCCGTGGAAGATCGGCCGCACCCACCACAGGAACGCAAGCGCCAGTAGCAGAACGATCAGGCCTGGCCAGTACCGACGCGACATTCGAGCAGCCTATGTGATCGGGTTCCTGCCCAAACGCACCTGACCGCTCACCTTTGGACACTGAGAGACGCCAAGGCGGTTCGGATGCAGAGCTACTGGGAGAGGGCGGACGCGCTCGAAGCCGTCGGGCTGTCGGAGTAGGCGCATCGCGGAGGTAGGGGTGCTGGTAGCCGATCCGCCATGCCTGGCCTTTCTGGCTCAAGAGTCGGCGTGGGCAGCGGCCTCGCTAGTCCTCGCCCATCAACCGGGGCCGCGATCTCTGCGCCTCACCCGTAGCGCCGTGCCAGTTCGTCCGCGGCGTCACTCGCCGACGGCATGGCGGCGATCTCTTCGCTCATGGCTCGCGCGGCCCCCGCGATCTCGGGATCGTCCAGAACACGCTCGAGCTCCTCATGTACGAGTTCCGCCGCTGATCTCGCCGGCCGGGATCTCGCGCGCGACGCCCGCGCGCGTCGCGGCGCTTGCGTTCAGGAACTGATCGGCGGCCTGGGGCAGCAAAAGTCGAGGCAAGCCTTGCGCGAGCGCCGCGAGGAATGTGCCCGAGCCCCAATGCGAGACCACGGCCGCACAGCGCGCAGCAGCTCCGCCTGCGGGATGAATTCCGCGACACGGACGTTCGGCGGCTGCTCGCCCAGGGCGCCCGGTTTGTTGCCGGGCCCCAGCGTGACGACAACCTCCAACGGAAGGGCGCGGACGCCCTCGACGACAGTCGCGATCAGGCCGAGGTCACGGTTGAAGACGGTGCCGAAGGTCACGTAGACGAGTAGGCGGACCGGGCGTGGCGGCGGGCGGTGCCGGGTCGTGCGGCCGGCTCTTGACGATGTGCTCGCTATGTGCTCGTTCCCATATGCCTTCAGCGCTTCGGGATACATGTCGACGTAGAGGTGCTGATACGTGCCGGCGAACGCAGGAGCCGTCAGGCCTGTGCGCCTCCCAGAGCGGCTGCATCTCGCTCCCCGCGCGAGCCACGCGG
>CAWACB010000008.1:0-1179523 GCA_963780475.1 uncultured Solirubrobacterales bacterium | reverse complement strand
GACCGCGGCTAGGCGGAGGCTTCGCCGGCGAGCAGTTCGCGCTCGGCGATCCAGGAGGCCGAAACATCCGCGCGCGGGGTCGAGAGCCAGGCAGCAAGCTGCGCGTGGAACAGCCGCGATTCGCCGCGAAGCTGGAAGATGCGGAGGATCGAGGACGCGCTCGCCGGTGAGGACATGCTCCTCAGATGGTCCATGCAGAACCCAGCGCCACACTTCGACGCAGGACGTGGACCGAGGTTGAGGGGAGCGCCGAACACCAGCTTCTTCGTTCGTCCGCCGGCCCTTGTTGGTTCAGTAATCTGGGTACATCGAAAGGCATTGCGCTGTGGTGGGGTTCGGGAGTTGCAGCTGAGGCCGCCGCATCGCGGACGGGGCGGAACCTCTTCGTCCGCGCCCGGCTCATGAATGAACACATGCCTGGGGACGCACGAAAAACCATAAATAACAAAAACTCAAAAATCGATTTCGTGGAAGGAGCTCGACGAAGTATATCAATCCTAATCGAGGTCGGCGTGTTTATGACTCGTAGAAAATCACACGCCGCGCCGTCGATTACTTTCAGGACGCTCATGACGTCGGGTCATTGCGAGCCAACTGGTTCACGAGAGTGCGCAAGGTTCATGCCGTGAGGAGAACGTCGCAGCTGCCCACGCGACGGAGGCACTGCAGGACGGGCGCGACGATCCATGGCACGCCATCTTCGACGTGGCCGCCGCTCTACCACGCCCGAGCGAGGAAGCGATGCGTCCCCTTCGGGTCTATCCGGGCGAGGCCAAGATCGAACGCCACGTACCCCTGCTCCCGATGAGAAGGACGCCGAGAGATACCGCAGACTCCAGCAGCTCACAGGATGGTCCTCGGCCAGCCCCGTCAAGAGACCTCGTCGAACTCCTCGCGGCAGAGGTCAAGGCGCGACAGCTGGCCAAGATGCGAATCGACCCTGCCGCCGCCCAGGCGCACCACCGCCTCCGTCCGCCCTCGCTGCTGGCTCGTCGATCGTGGCAGCTCTGTTGCTCCGAGACAGATGTAGGCCTTCAATGGCGAAGGGTATGATATAACGCGTCGTCCGACGATTCTGGGCGTGCCGCACGCCCAACGTGGTACTCGTCCTTCGCTGCGGTCGACGTTCGAGCGAAGTGCAGCGATTGCCTCTTTCCCGAGGCGGCGCTACCGGCCGGCTTCACCGTCACGATCCTCCAGCCCGACTCTTTGATGGAGCTTTTCACGATCGAGAGCGGATCTGCTTTCCGATCAGCGATGCCGCCAAAGCGCACGATTAGTTGGGCGTCTGGGGCTGCGACGGCTGCGACGTTCTTCCACACCGTTCTTAGCTCGTCTGCGTAGGCATCCGGACTCGGGTGACCGAGCTGCCCGGCGTTCGAGTACTCGACGCAGCTCTCGCCTCCGAGGAACCAGTTTCGGAGCCACTGATCAGGAAGGTACGTCCTCATGCCGTAGTAGGGAGGGGACGTGACGTCAGCGTGGCTCGCGTCGCCGGCGGCGGAGAACGCCGCGGCGTCGCGGCTATCGGCGAGGCGGACGATGCCCTTGCAGACGGGTTGGCCAGCGTAGTAGCGCTCCGCCCCCGTGGTTACGAGTTGATCACGCTACCTTGGTCGGTGACGTCGCGCTGCTTCCAGGACGAGACCGGTAGCGTGGCTTCGGCGCATAGGTGCGAGGGCACTGATTGGAAAAGTACGACGGCCGTCCCTTTGTGCGCGGTCCGTGCAGAGCGCCAAGGACGATCGCCCGCAGAGCCTTTCGAGGTGCGGATCGGCAGTCTCGAAGAAGTTCCGCCCGAAGCCGGCAGAGGGCGATCAGCACGTCGGGCCTGTACGCGCGCTGCCAGAACTCACTATCCGGCGGAGCCTGAGCCAGCTCCGCCGACGAGAGAATCCTCGCAGCTGCGGCGACAATCATGGCTGGCGTGGTCGTTACGAGTTTCGCCTGAGCGATTGCGGCTGCGACGGGGCTACTGTCGACGCCGATGGACGGCAGCCCCAGGATCCCGCGCGGCATAGTTCGTCGTCCCGCGGCCGCAGAAGGGGTCGAGCACCCAGTCGCCCGCCGCTCGCTCACGGAGAACCCCGAGCGGGAACTCGAGCGGGAACATCGTGAAGTAAGGGCAGACGGCGTTCAGCGCCGTCGGGAGGCGGCTCACTTCTCGGGTTGCGCCCGGCGCGTACGTACGCGGTGTTGTTGCGATCGGGGTTCTTGAATGAGTGCCATGCCTCGTCCTGGGGGCCCGAGTATGTCGTTCAAGGCCTTCGGGACGAGTGCGTACGCAATTCCGCTGCGGTCATCGAGTGTCTCAGGCAGGTGTTGGAGGAAGAACGCCTTGAGCTGCCCCAAGCCGCGCCGCTGTTGCGGATCTTGCCCATCAGGTCCTCGTCAGCCCTCAGCGCCTCGATCGCCTTCGTTTCGTAGGCGGCGATGACATCCACTCCCTTGGGCACTTCGATCTCGTCGACCCCGAAGAGTCCCTCTTGATCGGCCGGGTCCCGGCTCTCGCCCCCGTCGTCGACGCCTATCTGAACAAGTGGGATTCCCGCCTCCCGCTGCGTCGTCCTCGAACTGTTGGCGTAGCGTGCGCGCGTAGGTCTCGGCAGCAGGTTGGTCGTAGTTGGGATCGCGCGGCGGATACATCTTCTCGAACGACAAGACGCGCAGTGAGATCGGATACGGCTTGCCGCCGACCGAGCTCCAGAACACGCCCTGGCCGGGGATCGGCTCGTTGAGGAGCGCGCTCAGGAGGTCGTTCGCTGAAGTGCGCGTTCGCGTTGCGAACGTTGCTGAGGTCGGCAGCCGAGAGCAGGTGGAAGATGAACCAGTTGTCGCCCTGGCTCAGGATCTCGACGGGGATGCTGCCGGGCTGCTGCGTGATCAGCACCGCGCCGAGGTCGTACTTCCGGCCCTCCTTCACCCAGGCGATGTATGGCTCGGCTGACGTCGCGCGCTCGTTCAGGACGGACTGAGCCTCCTCGACCACCGCGATCGTCGGGATCGTCTGCGGCTCGGCCGCGGTGAACTCCTGCTTGGTTGTGGTCGAAGATCCGCCGGAGGATCAAGCCTGAGAGCACCAGCGCCTGGCCGCCGCGCATCTGCGAGACGTCGACGACGCAGAGCTTGCCCTGCGCAGAGCGCTCGCGAGCAGCATGTCCATCATCTGGCTGCTCTGGTCGTGCAGCATGCGGACGATCGTCGTCATGTTCGCCCGCGCCGCGAGGGCCTCCACGTCCTGCTGCCGTCGCTCCAGATCGAGGATCTCGCCGATCTCTCGAGAGTCGGCGTCTGGTTGCCGTTCTGCGTCGATGCAGATCGACCAGCTGCCGCCAGCGTTCCTGCGTTCAGGCCGCGCAGCTTGCGGACGTTCTGCTGGTCCTGGCGTTCAGGCGCCAGGGCGATCGCGATCACGTCCGACGGGCGCAGTCGGCGGATGTCGAGCTTGATGCCGCCGGCGACGAACGACTGGTAGAACGGCGCTCGGGTTGCGTCGCGGGCGTGAAGACGACGAGCTTGTCCTCGAGCTCAGGCACGTCGCACAGCCCAGGACGGCCCTTGTCGTCCGGCCAGAAGTACTCGCCGTCCGGATCGAAGATGATCGTGCCGACCGGGACCGTCGCGGCCGCCGCGCTTCTCGACCGTCGGCGTCGTCTCGTAGAGCTTGCTGAAGAGCAGCTTGTTGAGGTTCGACTTGCCGAAGCCGGCGCGGGCGAAGACGAACGTGCGGCGCGAGACGAGGCTCTCGACTGGAAACTTGACCATGACTCGCGGGCTCCTGGACCTGCATCCAGTCCTCGAGCTGGTCGGTGTAGCTCGACTGCCCTGGGCGTAGATGTATTCGCCGAGCGCGAAGTAGGCCGATCGGAGCGCCGTCGATGTTGTGGCCGGCGATCTCTTGCAGAGCACAGGCCCGATGGAAACGCCACCGGGCTGCCGACATGCGGCAGTCGGCGGTGGGAGGCGACGAACGTGCAGCTGCTCGTCCGGTCCGGCGCAGCACGCCGAGGACGCGGATGTTCACCGCGGTAGCGAGGTACTGCTCACGCAAGTCCTCCGGGACCGGGCGGTCCTCGCGCACGGCGCGGATGTTGAACTCCTCGCCGGAGCCGCCGACAGCTTGCCCTCCGACGAGAACGAAGTGATCCGCCCCAGCACGGCCTCGTCTGGCGTCTCCAGCTGCACGAGCAGGAACTGCCCGTGCATCGGGATGCTCTGGAAGTCGCTGCGGTAGGGCAGCACGAGGTCGGCGTGGAACTCCAGGCCGCCCTCGCGGAAGCCTCGGAAGACGCCGACGATCTTGCTCACGCGGGAAGAGCTCTGACGGCCATTGCGTGTCCCTCTATCCGTAGCGGCGCTGGGCCGGGTCGGCGTCCTGGAGCCGGAAGGCGTCGAGGACGTGGCGCCTCGTCGCCGAGGACGTCGCGGACGCCGTCGAAGATCTCGTCCTGCAGGATGTCGAAGTCGAAGTCGACGAGGGCCGCGTTCTCGTGCGCCTTCTGCAGGCAGCGCGGGTAGAACGGCACCGGGAAGCCGTCGATGGCATCGGCCAGCAGGTAGCCCAGGATCGCCTGCGCCTCGCCGGCCTGCGGGCAGAAGATGTCGACCGGCCAGATCGGGTCGCGCGATCCCTTCCCGAACTTGACGAGGAACATCTTGCCGCCGACGAACTTGTTGATCTCGCCGTTCTCAAGCTCGCGGTCGTCGCCGCGCGCGTACTCCGACCAGACGTACGCCTTCTCTTCGATCTCCCGGGGCACCTCGACGTACGCCGGATAGTCGGTGGTCAGGACGCCCTCCAGCGCCATCGCGAGGCGGTAGCGGGCCAGCACTTTGCTGTGTTTGGCGACGCCGACGAGGTAGATCCGCCGCCGGTTGCTCGCGGTACTGGCGCTCGATGCGCTGCACTGCATCCGTCGAGGTAGCGCTTAACAGGTCTCCGGCGAAGACCTTGCTGCGGAGCAGGCCGTCGCACACGATCAGCGTGTCGGTGCCGAAGTCCTTGTTCCGACGATGCGAGAAGAGGATCGCCCACTCGACGAGCTCGCGATAGACCTGGACCCAGCTCGGGCTCGTCGGGCGTCGCTCGTCGTTCGGCCGGATCATGTGGCTGAGACTGCGGCAGGTCGTCGGACTCCAAGGTCGCGCATCATCTCGCCGAGCGCCGTCGCCGGCTGACCTTCGGCTCGAATTGCGCGGCGCTGAGTCGCCGACACGTTCGTCGTCGGCGTGATCGCTTCGAGGCAGTACTCGTTGTTGCTCGAGTCGACGACACGGACGAGCTGGACGAGGAATGGGTCGAACTGGAGTGGTTGTTGCCGCCGTCGGCGCCGACGAGCGAAATCGAGGTGGTCGTCCGAGGCTGAATCCGCTGCACCTCCTGGCGGAGCGGGCGAATCTCAGCCGCAGCGCCTCCAGCAGGCCCTGGTCGTCTCGGATCCGTTCGCCGATCTCGCGCCGCAAGCGCTCGTGGCTCTCAGGTTCGATCATGCTTCCCGACAAGCCGGGCACTTTCCATCGGAGAAGCATATTTCGGCCGCCGGACAGGTGTTCCAGCCTGCACGATGTTCATCGGTCGGATCTAGCGTTACGCTGCGACGATGGTTGAACCCCGCGGTGACGGCGGCCAGACAACATCCATAGATAACCCGATCCTGAACTCGCCCTACGACGCAGCCCGACCGGCACTACGAGATCGGCCCGAACGGCCCGACCGGCGAGATCAAGGACGGCCGCCGGCCGAGCGAGTCCTTCATCCCGATCGCCGTGCGCCAGGAAGGGCAAGAAGGGCGAGCCGGTCCGAGCAGGACGATTCGACTTCGACGTCACCGGCGAGCGCCGGGAGAAGAACAGCCTGATCAACGACATCCGCCGCGACGTCGAGAAGTGGCGCCGCGACGGTCAGTACGCCGGCGTCACGCCGATCAGCCGCAAGCTGCTCCAGCACTGGGCCGACCCGGACCGCGAGAACCGCGTCCTCTTCGCCAGCGCGAGGCGGCCGAGACGGCGATCTTCCTCGCCGAGGTCGCGGGCCGGCACACGGCGTACGCCGACTGGCGCAGGCGGCTCGAGCCCGAGAACGAGGCCCACAACGACGGGCTGCCGCGGGCGGCGCTCAAGATGGCGACCGGCTCGGGCAAGACCGTCGTGATGGCGATGCTCATCGCCTGGCAGACCCTCAACAAGGTGCAGTCGCCCGCGGGACGCCCGCTTCGCCAACCGGTTCCTCGTCGTCACGCCCGGCATCACCATCCGCGACCGGCTCCGGGTGCTGCTGCCCGAGGACGCCGAGAACTACTACGACCTGCGCGACCTCGTCCCGGCCGACCTCAAGGGCGGCCTCGAGCAGGCGCGGATCGTGATCACCAACTTCCACGCCTTCCTGCTCAAGGACGCCAAGGAGATCAAGGGCGTCGCCAAGAACACGCGCCTCCTGCTCAAGGGCGACGCAAGGACGACCCGTTCAAGGAGACGCCGCAGGCGATGGTCGAGCCGCGTGCTGCGCGACCTCGGGCGCGGACAAGCAGCAGATCGTCGTGCTCAACGACGAGGCGCACCACTGCTACCAGGACAAGCCGCTGTCCAGGCGCGGCGAGAAGCGCCGACAAGGAGCAGCAGGACGCGAACGAGGAGGCGCGGCGTCTGGTTCAAGGGCCTGCAGGCGGTCGCGCAAGCACGTCGGCATCAAGCAGGTCTACGACCTGTCGGCCACGCCGTTCTACCTCACGGGCTCCGGCTACAACGAGGGCTACATCTTCCCGTGGGCGGTCAGCGACTTCTCGCTGATGGACGCGATCGAGTCGGGCATCGTGAAGGTGCCGCGGACGCCGGTCGACGACGACGCCGACCGACGACGCTCGTCACCTACCTGCGGCTCTGGGACTACGTCGGCGACGCAGCTGCCGAAGCGGGCCGCGAAGGACACGCGTCGACGGACTGGCTGCCGCCCAAGGAGCTCGAGGGCGCGCTGCGCAGCCTCTACCGCAGCTACGAGAAGGCGTTCGCGCACTGGGAGACGGAGCTCGCAGCGCACGGCGAGACGCCGCCGGTGTTCATCGTCGTCTGCCCGAACACCGTCGTGTCGCAAGCTCGTCTACGACTGGATCGCCGGCGAGGCAGATCGTCGAGGACGACGAGGTCGTCGCTCACAAGCCCGGCAAGCTCGCGCTGCTTCAGCAACGTCGTCGACGGCAAGCCGCTCGCGCGGCCGCGCACGATCCTCGTCGACTCGGCCCAGCTCGAGTCCGGCGAGGCGCTGAAGGACGACTTCAAGAAGGCCGCGGCCGCGGAGATCGAGGCGTTCAAGGCCGAGTACCGCCAGCGCAACCCCGGCGCCGACGTCGACAAGATCACCGACGAGGACCTGCTGCGCGAGGTGATGAACACCGTCGGCAAGAAGGGCAAGCTCGGCGAGCACGTCCGCTGCGTCGTCACCGTCTCGATGCTCACCGAGGGCTGGGACGCCAACACCGTCACCCACATCCTCGGCGTCCGCGCCTTCGGCAGCCAGCTGCTGTGCGAGCAGGTCGTCGGCCGCGGCCTGCGCCGCCGCTCGTACGCCGTCGAACGACGACGGGCTGCTTCGAGCCGGAGTACGCCGACGTCTACGGCGTCCCGTTCCAGTTCATCTCCGTCCGACAAGCCGATCGAGGACCCGCGCCGCCGCAAGCCGGTCGATCGAGGTGCGCGCGCGTCGAGGGCCGCGAGCGACCTGCGGATCGACGTTCCCAAGCTCGACGGCTACCGGGTCGAGCTCCCCGACGAGGACATCTGGCTCGACCTCGACGACGCGCCGCGCTTCGAGATCGGCCCGAACACGGTGCCGACGCTGGGTCGAGATCGGCGGCGTCGTCGGCGAGCGCGAGCTCGAGGAGGGCGACCCGACGCAGTACCGCGCCGCAGGAGGTCGCCTTCGCGCTCGCCAAGCGCATCCTCGACGCGCAGCTTCAACGACCGGCGACGACAGGCGGCCGTGGCTCTTCCCGCAGCTCGTCGAGATCTGCCAGCGATGGCTCGAGCAGAAGCGTCGACCTCGACCGACGGCTTCGCCTCGGGCTACCTCATGACGATCACCGAGGCGCAGGTCGCTCGCGGCCGAGGAGGTCTGGAACGCGATCGTCCGGCAGGTCGGCAACCGCCGCGAGCGGCTGCGCCCGATGCTCGACCGCTTCGACCCCGACGGCTCGACCGGCGACGTCGACTTCGTCACCCGCAAGGCGACCGTGCCGACCGAGAAGTCCGAGGTCTCCCACGTCACCCTCGACGGCAAGGACGGCAACACCTGGGAGCAGCTCCTCGCCGAGCGAGCTCGAGCTGAACAGGAACGTCGCCGCCGTACGTGAAGAACGACCACCTCGGCTTCACGATCCCCTACGTCCACGAGGGCCGCAGCCACTCGTACGTGCCCGACTTCCTGGTCGGCTCGAGCCGCGCGACGGCGACGGACGTCGAGCGCACGCTGATCATCGAGGTCTCCGGCAGCCAGAAGAGCCCCGGGCCCGACCAAGGCGAAGGCGACACCGCCCGCGACTCGTGGTGCGCCGCGGTCAACAACCACGGCGGCTTCGGCCGCTGGGGCTACATCGAGATGACCGACCCGCTCGAGTTCAAGGCGCGCCTCGCCGAGGCGATCGAGCCGCTGTACGACGACGCGCCGATCATCGGCGACCCCGACCTGCTCGACTTCGACGACTGAGCAGGAGCGCCATGGCGCGTAAGACGACGAAGCCAGACGGGCCCGACCCCGGTCGAGGCGATCACGCACGCCGACAAGCGGACCAACATCCCGACCGCCGACGCCCACGAGTTCGTCGACGCCCGAGATCGAGGAGGTCCGCAAGGTTCGCTACGCCGCGCGACGCGACGCCTCGACCCGCAGCTCGTCTGGAGGGGCAAGGACGAGCCGACGACGGCGACGACGACCTCGTCGTCGACGCGCCGCCGATCTACATCCAGGAGAAGATCGACCCGCGCGTGCTGATCGAGAACCTCCGCCGCACCGCCGAGCGGCCCGAGGACGAGCCGGAGCTGACGCTGTTCGACACGTTCGACGGGCTCGACGAGCTCGACCTCGTCGACTTCTACCAGCACGACGCCAACTGGTCGAACCGCATGATCCTCGGCGACTCGCTCCAGGTGATGGCGTCGCTCGCCGAGCGGGAGAACGCTCCGCGGCAAGGTTCAGATGATCTACATCGACCCGCCGTACGGCATCAAGTTCGGCTCCAACTGGCAGGTGTCGGCCCGCAAGCGCGACGTCAAGGACGGCAAGCTCGAAGACGCCGCCCGCGAGGCCGAGCAGATCAAGGCCTTCCGCGACACCTGGGAGCTCGGCATCCACTCCTACCTGACCTACCTGCGCGACCGGCTTGCTGGTCGCGCGGGACCTGCTGACCGAGAGTCGGGATCGTGCTTCGTCCAGATCGGCGACGAGAACGTCCACCTCGTGCGAGCCTGATGGACGAGGTCTTCGGCAGCGAGAACTTCGTCAGCCAGATCGCGTTCAAGACGACGACGAGCGCGACTCGGCGGACGCTACCTCGGCGGCGTCAGCTGACTACATCCTCTGGTACGCGCAAGATCGCGAGCGACGTCAAGTATCGGCAGCTCTATTCAGCACGAAGGTCGGGTGGACGGCGGTGCAGCCGAGTACACGCTCGTCGAGCTGCCGACGGCACGCGACGCGCGACCGCGACCGAGCGAGCGAGCCAGTCGCTCCCGACGGAGCGCGTGCTTTCGGCACTGACAACCTGACGTCGCAGACGCGAGCGTCGGCCAGACGACGGTCTTCCCGGTCGAGTTCGACGGGCAGTACGTTACCGCCCGCAGCCAGGGCGGCTGGAAGACGAATCGAGAAGGGCATGGAGCGGCTTGGCTGCTGCGGGCCGACTCGTGCCGATCGGCAAGACGCTCTGCGCTACGTGCGCTACCTCGACGACTTCCCGGCATTCCCGCTCAACAACGTCTGGGACGACACCGTGACGCGGGCGTTCGGCGATGACAAGGTCTACGTCGTGCAGACCAACACCAAGGTCATCGAACGCTGCATGCTCATGAGCACCGACCCTGGCGATCTCGTGCTCGATCCCGACGTGCGGGTCGGGCACGACGGCGTACGTCGCCGAGCAGTGGGGGCGGCGGTGGATCACGATCGACACGTCGCGGTCGCGCTGGCGCTGGCCCGGCAGCGGTTGATGGGCGCGCGGTTCCCGTACTACCTGCTCGCCGACTCCGCCGAGGGTCGGGCCAAGGAGGCGAGTCGCTGACGGCACAGCCGCTGCCGCCGGCGGAGTCGACGAGCGACATCCGGCACGGGTTCGTCTACGAGCGGGTGCAGCACATCACGCTGAAGTCGATCGCCAACAACCCCGACATCAAGGAGGGGATGAGCCGCGAGGAGATCGACGCGGCGATCAAGCGGCACGCCGACTTCGAGCTGCTCTACGACAAGCCGTACGAGGACAAGCAAGAAGGTCCGGGTCGCCGGGCCGTTCACGGTCGAGAGCCTGTCGCCCGCACCGCTCGCTCGCCGTTCGCCGGCGCGACCGGAGCCGGCGTCGCGTGAGACGGCAGGCCGCCGACGGACGCCGACGCGCCGACGTTCGAGCAGACGATCCTCGACAACCTGCGAAGGCCGGCATCCAGAACGGCCGCCGGCAGCGAGCGGCTCGAGTTCGACGTCGTTCGAGCCGTACGCCGGCGACGTACATCCAGGCCGTCGGCGAGCCGGCGAGGACGCGCCGACGGCGACGCGCCGACGCGGGTCGGCGATCGCGATCGGCCCGCAGTACGGCACGGTCGGCCCGGCGTTCATCAAGGACGCCGCCCGCGAGGCGATCAAGGCCGAGGACCTCGACCTGCTCTGCGTCCTCGGCTTCGCCTTCGACCCGCAGGTGCATCGGCGGACCGAGGACGACGGGTACGTCGACGCCGACGAGGGCTTCGCCAACGTCGCCGCCGAGCGCTCGCTCGGCCGGATCCCGGTGCTGCTGGTCCGGATGAACGCCGACCTGCTGATGGGCGAGGAGCTGAAGAAGACCGGCGCCGGCAACCTGTTCACCGTCTTCGGCGAGCCCGACATCGACGATCGAGCGACGACGGCGACGAGCGTCGTCGTCGAGCTCCGCGGCGTCGACGTCTACGACCCGACCACCGGCGAGGTCCGCAGCAGCGACACCGACCAGATCGCGCTGTGGATGATCGACACCGACTACAACGAGGAGTCCTTCTTCGTCCGCCACTGCTACTTCACCGGCGGCCAAGACCCGTACGCGCGGCTGAAGACGGCGCTGAAGGCCGACATCGACGAGGACGCCTGGGCCATCGCTCTACCGCACCGACGTCCCGCCCGTTCGCCAAGCCCGAGACCGGCAAGATCGCCGTCAAGGTCATCAACGACTACGGCGACGAGGTCATCAAGGTCTTCGAGGTCGAGTCCTGACGTGAAGCAAGGTGCCGACTCAATCATCAGACCGTGCTCTCGACGGCCGTGAGGCGGCGAATTGTCTACGAAGATCCGCCGACCGAGGCCAGTGAGAGCGACCTCCTCAGCGTGGCGAGTCGCGTCTCGCTCGAGCGAGCACGTGCTCGGGGGAGGCGAGACAGTGACTGACCTACACCGAGCCCAGAGCCGAGGCGATCGCTGCCTCGACGAGCCGCTGCAGATCATCGCGTGTGCCGGCTCCGGCAAGACCCAGGTCATCTCGCAGCGGATCGCGGAGATTCTGGCGCAGCCCGGCGTCGAGCCGCGCAACGTCATCGCGTTCACCTTCACCGAGAAGGCGGCGGCCGAGCTGAAGGACCGCATCCTCGTCGATCGTCGAGCAGGAGGGCGTCGACGTCCTCGGGCTCGCCGAGATGTACGTCGGCACGATGCACGGCTACTGCCCTCGACCTGCTGCAGCGGCTCGTGCCAGAGACGTTCAAGTTCTCGGTGCTGACCGACATCACGGCCCGCCTGCTCATCGACCGCAACAGCCGGAAGTCCGGGCTCGACGGTCTGCCCGACCACTCTCGCCGGCACGCCGACCCTGCGGCGCTATCATCCACTCGAAGCTCTACATGCAGGCGATGAGCGTCCTGCGCGAGGACGACGTCGACTGGGACCAGGTCCCGGACGGTGTCGGAGTCGTCCTTCAGCGACTACATGAGGCTGCTGTACGAGAAGGCGTACTTCGACTTCACGGAGATGATCAATCTCGCGGTGCAGTTCCTCGAGGCCGACCCGGACGAGGACGAGGACGCGGCCGCGCGTCCAGCGATCACATCCGCGACGACATCCGCTACGTCGTCGTCGACGAGTACCAGGACGTCAACCCGCTCCAGGAGCGGCTTGTCCGGGGGCTGACGCAGTTCGGCGCCAACCTCTGCGTGGTCGGCGACGACGACCAGACGATCTACCAATGGCGCGGCAGCGAGGTCTCCAACATCATCACCTTCGCCGACCGCTACGACGGCGTGCGGCAGGTCACCCTCGCCGACAACTTCCGCTCCAGCGAGGGCATCGTCGAGCTCGGCCGCTCGATCGCCGAGCGCATCCCGCCGGCCAGCGGCTCGCGAAGGCGATGGTCGCGGCCGGGCACCAGAGTGGGAGCGCGGCGACATGCTGCGCTCGCGATTTCGACGACGCAGAGCGCGAGGCAGCGTGGATCTGCGACCGCATCGAGGCGATGCGCGGGCTCGCCGTTCCATGACACGCCCGACGGCGGAGCCGCGCGGGCTGTCGTGGTCGGACTTCGCGGTGCTGTTCCGCTCCGTCGCCAAGGACGCTGGACCCGCTGGTCGACGAGATGCGCCGGCGCGGCATCCCGTACGTCGTCAAGGGTCTCAACCGGCTGTTCGACAGCCCGGAGATCAGGCCGTCGTCGGGCTCTTCCGCTACATGGCCGGCGAGATCGCGGCGCCGCGATCTGCGAGTCACTGTGGAGCGACGCGAACCTTGTTCCCGCGAGCGGCGACTGGGCGGCGGCGATGGCGCGTGCTCGACGAGGGCGCGACTTCGACCGCGGCGAGCGGTGGGGCGTCTACAACATCCAGCGCCTCTACCTCGAGTTCCTCGAGGCGCTCGAGCTGCGCGAAGAGACCGTCCCCGGCGACCCGGTGCGCGGCGAGCTCGTCTTCTACCAGCTCGGCAAGTTCAGCCAGGCGATCTCCGACTTCGAGCAGATCTACTTCAACACCGCGCCGGCGCAGAAGTACGAGTCGTTCGCGAACTGGCTCGAGCACCAGGCGCCCGACTACTACGCCGAGTCCGACGCCGACGTCGGCTATGCCACGCCCGACGCGGTCACGCTCTCGACGGTGCACCAGGCCAAGGGCATGCAGTGGCCGGCGGTCTTCGTCCCGTGCCTGCGGAACAACCGTTCCCGTCGAAGCGGCAGGGCGGGCTCGGCCTCTTCCACGTCATCCCCGACAGCGCGATCGCCGACGCCGACCGCTACCGCGGCACGGTCGAGGACGAGACCCGGCTGTTCTACGTCGCGGTCACCCGCGCGCAGAAGTACCTGTTCGTATCGTTCTCGCCCGGCGCGAACCAGCTCTACAGGAAGCGGTCGCTGTTCTTCGACCACTGCGCCGAGCCAGCAGTGGTTCTCGACCCGGGACACCGGCGTGCCGGCCGACGCGCCGCGGCTCGAGCCGCAGGCCCGGCACGAGACGCCGCAACGTCACGCTCTCGTTCTCCGAGCTGAAGTACCTCTTCGAGTGCCCGTACCAGTTCAAGCTGCGCTTCCTGTACGGCTTCAACCCGCCGCTGCACGAGGCGCTCGGCTACGGCAAGGGCCTGCACGACGCACTGGCCGAGGTGCACAAGCGGGCTCTCGCCGGCGACCTCGTTGGGAACGACGCAGCCGAGGACCTCGTCGACCGGCACCTGCACACGCCGTACGCGTACCCGGAGCTGCGCCAGACGCTGCACGACGCGGCCGTGAAGTCCGTCGAGCGCTATCTCGACGAGCACGGCTCGACCTGGACGAGACCGTGCACAGCGAGAAGCAGATCCAGGTGCACGTCGCGCCGGGTATCACCGTCGACGGCCGCATCGACCTCGTCCGGCGACTCGACACCGACGAGCTCTCCATCGTCGACTTCAAGTCGACCGCCCGCGCGCAGGACGAGGACGTCACGCGCGACCAGCTGCACGTCTACGCCGTCGGCTACGAGGAGCTCACCGGCGAGCGCGCCGACCTCATCGAGGTGCTCAACCTCGACGAGGAGGGCAAGACGATCCGCGAGGAGGTCGAAGACCCGCTGCTCGTCGGCGTGCGGCGCAGATCCGCGACGCCGGCGACTCGCTTCGGGACAACGATCTTCCGCGGCTGCCCGTCTGGGGCGAGCAGTGCAGCAAGTGCGACCTCGCCGAATTGTGCCGCGACGTCCCTGCATTGGACAAGGCGGCTCGCCGCGTGGCTTCCGGCCGCTAAGCCCGTGTCACGGGTCCCGCCCGGGCCCGATGATCCGGTCCACACACGCCCGCGGCTAATGCGAACCGCTTCCCCCGGGTAAGTGCCTCTCAGGGCAGCCCATTGGCCGCCGTAACCTTCAACCACGTCAGCAAGGTCTATCCAGACGGCACGCGCGCCGTCAACGACATGGACCTCTCCAGCGAGGACGGCGAGTTCCTCGTCCTCGTCGGCCCCTCCGGCTGCGGCAAGACCACCGCGCTGCGCATGGTCGCCGGCCTCGAGGAGATCTCAGACGGCGAGATCAAGATCGGCGAGCGCGTCGTCAACCACGTCCCGCCGCGCGATCGCGACATCGCGATGGTCTTCCAGAGCTACGCGCTCTACCCGCACCTCTCCGTCCGCGAGAACATCGCGTTCGGGCTCAAGATCCGCAAGCTCGACAAGCAGACCATCAACGAGCGCGTCGAGCGCGCCGCCCAGATCCTCGGGCTCGAGCCGTACCTCAACCGCAAGCCGCGCGCGCTCTCCGGCGGGCAGCGCCAGCGCGTCGCCATGGGGCGGGCGATCGTGCGCGAGCCGCAGGCCTTCCTGATGGACGAGCCGCTCTCCAACCTCGACGCCAAGCTGCGCGTCCAGGTGCGCGCGGAGATCAGCGCGCTCCAGCGCGACCTCGGCACCACCACCGTCTACGTCACCCACGACCAGGTCGAGGCGATGACCATGGGCGACCGCGTCGCCGTGATGCGCAAGGGCGAGCTGCAGCAGGTCGACGCGCCGGAGGAGCTCTACGACCACCCGGTCAACCTGTTCGTGGCCGGCTTCATCGGCAGCCCCGCGATGAACCTGCTCGAGGCCAAGCTCGAGCGCTCCGACGGCACCCTCAGCGCCGCGATCGGCGACCAGCGCACTGGAGCTCGACGAGGAAGTCCTCTCCACCCGCCCGGCGCTCAAGAACTACGAGAACCGCGCGGTCGTCCTCGGCATCCGCCCCGAGAGCCTCGAGGACGCCCAGATCGCACAGGACTCGCCCGAGAACCGCCGCCTCACAGGGAAGCTGCAGCTGAGGGAAGCGCTCGGCTCGGAGATCATCGCCCACGTGACCGTCAACGCCAGGCCGGCGGTGACCGAGGACGTCAAGGAGCTCGCGGGGGACCTCGGCGTCGAGCCCGGCGACCGGCGCGCGCACGCTCAAAGCCGAGGATCACGACCACGCGGTGATCGTCGCCCGCTTCGACCCGCGCTCCGAAGTAAAGGAGGGAAGCACCGTCGAAATGGCGGTCGACACCCGCACGCTGCACTTCTTCGACCCGGAAACGAGCTTAGGGATCTACGAAACCGGCTAAACGGTACTTAGAAGGGGGGAGAAAGCAGAGGTACCGATGAGCCGGATTTTCAAGCTGTGCGTGATCGCTGCTGTCGCGGCCATGCTCAGCCTCACATTCGCCGCCTGCGGCGATGACGACGACGACGGCGGCGGCGCAGCCAGCGGCGACAAGAACCTCCAGGGCAACCTGTCGATGAGCGGCGTCTGGACCGGTCAGGAGGCACGCGCCTTCAACGAGGTCCTGGACGGCTTCCGCGGCAAGTTCCCGGGCGTGGACGTCACGTACCGCCCGGTCGGCGACGAGATCCCGACGGTGCTCTCCACGGCGGTGCAGGGCGGCAACCCGCCCGACCTCGCCGCGGTCCCGCAGCCGGGGCTCGTGAAGGACTTCGCGCGAGCGCGGCGAGCTGAAGCCGATCGACTTCGCCGAGGGCACGATCGACGACAACTTCTCCGAGGGCACGACGAAGGTGTCGACCGTCGACGGGAAGCTCTACGGCCTCCTGTACAAGGCGGCCAACAAGTCGACCGTCTGGTACAACGTGCCGCTTTTCGAGCAGGCTGGAGTGGAGCCGCCGGAGGACTTCGACGCCTTCCTGAAGGCAGGCGACACCCTGAAGGCATCGGGCACCAAGGCCTACTCGATGGGGGCGGCCGACGGCTGGACGCTCACCGACCTGTTCGAGAACATCTACCTGCGCCAGGCCGGCGAGGAGAAGTACGACCAGCTGGCCGACCACACGATCCCCTGGACCGACCAGTCCGTCAAGGACGCGCTCGCCACGATGGCGAAGGTCGTCGGCCAGGGAGACAACATCGCGGGTGGAGTCTCCGGCGCGCTGGAGACCGACTTCCCGACGTCGGTGATCCGGGCCTTCAAGAAGGACCCCGACGCCGCCCAGGTGATCGAGGGCGACTTCGTCGAGAGCGAGATCACGAACTCGACTCCGTCCAAGCCGGAGACGGGCTTCAACGTGTTCAACTTCCCCGCGATCGACGATTCACCGTCGACCGTGGTCGGAGGCGGTGACACGATCATCATGTTCACCGACAACGAAGCCTCAAGGGCGCTGATCGAGTACCTGGCGACGCCCGAGGCGGCGGAGTCCTGGGCCCGGCAGGGCGGCTACTCGAGCGCGAACAAGAACGTGCCCGACACCGCCTACGAGGACCCGCTCCTGCGGCAGACCGCGACCGCGATCTCCGACGCGGAGGTGTTCCGCTTCGATCTCTCCGACCTGCAGCCCGCAGCGTTCGGGGCGACCGTGGGACGCGGTCTCTGGAAGCAGTTCCAGGACTTCCTGCGCAATCCCGACGACATAGACGGGATCACGCAGGAGATGGAGGCGTCGGCAGCGAGAGCGTTCAAGAGCCAGTGAGCGCTCGCCCGAACCGATGAGCGGAGGAGCCGCGGCCGCAGCGCCGGTCGCGGCTCCGCCCCCGGCGGAGCGGCCCAGCCTGTGGCGGCGGTACCGCGTCACGGCCGCCTTCCTCTTGCCGGCGGCGATCCTGCTCGGCGTGTGGATCGTCTACCCGACGATCTACACGATCGTGCGCAGCCTGTTCGACCGCGACGGGTCGAACTTCGTCGGCCTGGACAACTACCAGGAGATGTTCTCGCAGGACTTCATCACCAGGGCGATCAAGAACAACGTGTTGTGGCTGGCGGTCGTGCCGGCGCTGGTGACCGCGATCGGGCTGATCTTCGCGGTGCTGCTGGAGCGGATCCGGTGGTCGGTCGCGTTCAAGACGGCGGTCTTCATGCCGATGGCGATCTCGCTGTTCGCCGCCGGCGTGATCTGGCGGGTGATGTATGAGAAGGACCCGGAGATCGGCGCCGTCAACGCGTCGCTGAACGTGGTCTCCGACGCGGTCGACCCGCCCGGCGCGCTGCCGGATGCGCAGCCCTCGAGCCCGCAGCTGACGGGCGACGCTTCGAGCGGAATCAAGCTGAACCGGCCGGTCGAGCCCGGCGGCGTCGCGCTGCTCGGGCTGACCGCGATCCCGCCCAAGGACGTTCCCGAGGGCGGGGTGCAGGCGCGCGCGCCGCCGGAGACCCCGGGGGCGATCACGGGCGTCGTGTGGCGCGACTTCAAGCCCGGCGGCGGGAAGCCGGGCGTGGTCGAGCAGGGCGAGCTCGGGCTGCCCGGCGTGACGGTCGAGCTGAGCAAGTCCGACGGCGGAACCGAGTCGGTGAAGACCGCCGACGACGGCAGCTTCCGGTTCGAGCAGGTCGCCGGCCCGGGCCAGGTCGCGATCGGCAAGGAGACCTTCGAGAAGCCCTTCGAGGGCGTCTCCTGGCTCGGCGAGAGCCTCATCACGCCCGCCATCATGCTCGCCTACATCTGGGTCTGGGCCGGCTTCGCGATGGTGGTGATCGCGGCCGGGCTGGCGGCGATCCCGCGCGACCTGCAGGAGGCGGCGCGCACCGACGGCGCCTCGGAGTTGCAGGTGTTCCGGCGCGTGACCGTGCCGCTGCTGCGGCCGGTGCTGGTGGTCGTGTTCGTGACGATGCTGATCAACGTCCTGAAGGTGTTCGACATCGTGCTGTCGATCGCGCCCGGCTCGAGCCAGGACGACGCCAACGTGATCGCGCTCGCGATGTGGCGCACCGCGTTCGGCGGGGTGAACGACTTCGGGCTCGGCTCGGCGATCGCGGTCTTCCTGTTCCTGCTCGTGATCCCGCTGCTGCTGCTCAACATCCGCAACTTCCGCCGGGAGGCCTGATGGCCGCGTCCGCGACACGCGTGCTGACCAAGGCGCCGCTCAACATCCTGCTGCTGTTCATCGCGATCATCTGGCTGGTGCCGACGGTCGGCCTGTTCCTGAACTCGCTGCTCGGCCCCGAGGAGATCGGCTCGATCGGCTGGTGGAAGGTGATCTCGGAACCGAGCCGGGCGACCTTCGAGAACTACTCGAACGTGCTCGAGAACGACACGCTGATCGAGGCGCTCGGCACGACGCTGATCGTCGCGATCTTCGGCACGGCGATCCCGATCTTCGTCGGCGCGCTGGCCGCCTACGCGTTCGCCTGGCTCGAGTTCCCCGGGCGGGACTGGCTGTTCCTGGCCGTGATCGCGATGCTCGTGGTGCCGCTGCAGATGGCGCTGATCCCGATGTTCTCCCTCTACAACACCCTCGGGATCTTCGACACGGCGCTCGCGCTGATCCTGTTCCACAGCGCGTTCGGGCTGCCGTTCGCGATCTTCCTGTTGCGGAACTTCTTCGTCGGGATCCCGAAGGACATCCTCGAGTCGGCGCGGATCGACGGCGCCTCGGAGATCCGGATCTTCCTGCGCCTGATCCTGCCGCTCGGCCTGCCGGCGATCGCATCGCTGGCGATCTTCCAGTTCCTGTGGACCTGGAACGACTTCCTGGTCGCTCTGACGTTCGGCCGCGACACCCAGGTGATCACGGTCGCGATCTTCTCCGAGTTCCGCCAGTTCGGGGCGAACCTGGAGCTGATCGCGCCGGCCGCGTTCATCTCGCTGGTGATCCCGCTGGCGCTGTTCTTCGCGTTCCAGCGGTACTTCGTCGAGGGGTTGCTGGCGGGGTCGGTTAAGTAGCTGTCAGCCTGCTTCCGAACGGCCGGCCGTCCGCCGGGCTTGTCGGGCGACCGTCGCGGTGCTAACTTCGGGCGGCCCCCACCGAGCGGAGGAGAGAGCATGAACCGCAAGCTCTTCGCAGGTGTCCTGACGGCAGTCGTCGTCGCGGTGATGGCAGCGGCCCCGGCCGCGCACGCGGCGACCGTCAAGCTGGATGTGCTGTCCAGCAAGCCTCATCAGGTGAGCGGCGGTGATGCGCTCGTTCGCGTGGACGCATCCGCGGACACACCTCTCAGCTCGCTGCGCGTGCAGCGCAACGGAACGGACGTGACCAGCGCCTTCTCCCCCCGGGATGGCGATCTGGTCGGGCTGGTGACCGGCCTCCAGCTCGGTAAGAACGAGCTGACGGTCACGCAGCCACCGTCGACCAAGCGGCTCGCCCTTCTGAAGCTGACCAACTACCCGATCACGGGGCCGATCTTCTCTGGACCGCAGCAGAGATTCTTCGTCTGCAACACGATCCAGGCCGGCCTCGGTGAGCCGCTGGTCGACAACCAGCAGGGCCAGGGCTTCAGGGTCCAGAACTCCGACGGCAGCACGGCCGGCTGGAGCCTCAACTGCTCCGCGAACACGGTCGTCGACTACCAGTACCGCACGACCGGCAACTCGTTCCAGCCGCTGCCGAGCGACGGCTCGCGCCCGGCCGACATGGCGCAGACGACGCTGCTCGACGGCCGCACCGTCGACTACGTCGTGCGGCGCGAGCGGGGCACGATCAACCGCTTCATCTACTCGTTCGCGATGCTCGCTCCGTTCGGCGAGCAGCCGGGCGGCGCGCCCGACACCTCGCTCTGGAACCGCCGCCTGATCTACACGTTCGACGGCGGCGTGCAGATCGGGCACCGCCAGGGGACCCCCGGCGGGGGCAGCTCGCTCTACGACATCGGCCTGCGCAAGGGCTACGCGATCGTGCACTCCTCGGGCAACCGCACGAGCACCCACTACAACCTGCTGCTCGGCGGCGAGACGGCGCTGATGACGAAGGAGAAGTTCGTCGAGCGCTACGGCGTGCCGCTCTACACGGTCGGCGTGGGCGGCTCCGGCGGCGGGATCCAGCAGTACGTCTATGGCCAGAACCACAGCGGCCTGCTCGACGCCGGCATCCCGCAGTACTCCTATCCCGACATGGTCACCCAGACGATCCACGTCGGCGACTGCGAGCTGCTCGAGCACTTCATGGACGTCACCGACGGGTCGAACCCGAAGTGGCAGACCTGGAACAACCGCGAATGGCTCGAGGGCCTGAACGCCGATTCAAGCCGGCCCAACCCGTACCGCCTGGGAGCGCCCGGCAACAGCGAGTGCGTGAACGGCTGGCGCGGGCTCACCCCGCTGGCGCTGAACCCGCTCTGGTTCCAGTCCTTCAACGGCCTCGACCGCATGAATCCCGGCCGAGATCCCGACGGTCCACTGGACCCACTGGGACGACCTGCGCAACGTCTACGGCGTGGGGCCGGACGGATACGCGCGCATGACCTGGCGACAACGTCGGCGTCCAGTACGGGCTGCAAGGCGCTCACGGACGGCAACATCACGCCTGCGGAGTTCCTGAACGTGAACGCGCGGATCGGCAGCTGGAAGGACCCGAAGGACATGGTCCAGGAGGCCTTCCCGTTCCCGTCACCGCCGGCACCGATGCCGCCCCCGACCTCGGGCTTCGACCCCTGGAGCGCGCGCAACATGAAGCTCAGCCCCGACGGCGGGGTCACACCGGCGCCGCGGCGTGAGGGCGATCCGATCGCGATGAACAACGCCTACAACAAGGGGATGTACTTCGATGGTGAGATCGACATCCCGCTGATCGACTGGCGGCACTACCTCGAGGAACAGCTCGACATGCACAACAGCCACCAGTCGTTCGCATCGCGGCAGCGCATGCGCGACCAGGACGGCGACTCCTCCAACCAGGTGATCTGGTTCACGGACGCGCGCCCCTCGCAGCAGTTCGACCAGACGCCCGAGGCGTTCGCGGTGATGGACGAGTGGATGGCGAACATCCGCGCGAATCCGGACGAGAGCGTGGCGGCCAACAAGCCGGCGCTGGCGACGGACCGCTGCTTCACGACTGCCGGAGCCGAGATCGCGCACGGCGCGGCGTGTGGGACGGCATCCTCGACAACCAGCCCGCGGGCCAGTGCACGCAGCAGTTCCCGATCCACTCGACCTCGCGGATCGTGGCCGGCGGCCCGCTGCGCGGCGGCGTCTACAAGTGCGCGCTGCGGTCGGTCGACGCCGCGATCGCGAGCGGGCGTGTACGGGTCATGGACGCCGACAGCGGCCGAGGTGACGCGGCTGAAGGCAGATCTTCCCGACGCGGGGTGTGCGACTACAGTCAGGGGGACGTGGGGAAGCCTTGAGGTAGGCGTAGCGGCGCTCCGCGCGGCTAGGGACGAAAACCGGGCAGGTAAGGGGGGCGAGTTTGGGGGTTGCGGTCACTTTTCCACGTAATGGGTGGAAAAGTGACCCCGACGGTGGAGCAGCGGCTGGCGCGGATGGCGAGTACGCAGCATGGAGTGGTGACTCGGGCGCAGCTCCTCCATGCTGGAATCACTTCGAGGCAGATAGATGAGCGCCTCAAGAGCGGCGCGCTATCCGCGTGCATCGAGGCGTCTACCGCGTCGGCCACCAGGCGCGGAGCACGGAGGCCGCCTACATGGCCGCCGTACTTGCCTGTGGAGAGGGAGCCCTTCTGAGCGGAAGGGCGGCTGCTTACCTGCTCCGAATCTTGAAGGGCCGCCCACCGGCGCCCGGAGGTGAGCACGCCGGTGAAGCGGCGGGTGAAGGGGCTGAAGGTCCGGCGGGCGAGCGGACTCAGACGCGACACGACCAAATCGCCGTGGAATTCCCGTCACGAACGTCCCGCGCACGCTCGTCGACAACGCGCGCCTCGATGCTCGGCCGACGACCTCGCTCGCGTGTGCCACGAAGCCGGAGTCCTCTACCGCACGACGCCGCGCGATGGTGGAGGCGGTTCTGAAGCGCCGGCCCGCCAGCCCAGGCGCCGCCAAGCTGCGCGTCGTCATGAGCGGCGACGTTCCCGCTGTACTGAGCGAGCTCGAGAAAGGCGGCACTCCGCCTCTACAAGCTGGAAGGGCTCCCGCCGCCGCCCGAGGTCAACCGCCCAGCCGGCGGCCAAGCGCGTCGATCTCCGCTGGCCAGAGCAACGCCTGACAGTCGAACTCGACAGCTACCAATTCCACAATTCCCGCTATTCCTGGGAGCAGGACCGCCGGCGAGAGCGTGAAGCCCATGCGAGGGGCGACGAGTTCCGGCGCTACACCTGGGGTGACGTCTTCGAGCACCCCGCTCAGATGCTGGCCGAGCTGCGGGCGCTGCTGCTGCCCTAGGAGTCCGGCAGCGCGTCCACGAACCGCACCAGCTCCGGGACGATCCGCTCGTGCGCGTCCTCCTGGAGGTAGTGGCCGGCGTCGCCGAGCTTGGTCACCGTCGCGTCGGGGAAGGTGTCGAGCCACAGGTCGTCGAGGTAGCTCGGCAGGAAGGCCGGGTCCTTCATCGCCCAGGTGATGTGGACCGGCTTGGAGCGGAAGTGCTCCTTCATCCGCTCCTCGATCTGGGTCGTCATCGTGATCACGGGCCCCTGGCCGTCGACCGGGATCTCGCGCGGGAAGACCAGGATCGCCGTGCGCTCCGACGGGCTTCCGTGCACCTCGGTGTAGGCGCGCTTGACGATCGGCGTCAGGCGGTCTTTGTGCACGACGCCCTGCCCGAAGAGGAAGCCGCGCTTGAACATGTCGAGCCGCTTCACCATCACCTCGCCGACCACCGGCATGCGGAAGAGGCGCAGCGGCAGGGGCAGCGGGATCTTGTCCTTGCCGGGCGGCAGCGTCTCCGGCTTGAAGCCGTGGGCGAACGTGTTGAGGATGTAGAGGCCGGCGATCCGCTCCGGGTGCTGGGTCGCCCAGTAGAGGCCGATCGGGCCGCCCCAGTCCTGCGGCACGACGGTCGCGCCCTTCAGGTCGAGCGATTCGAGCAGCGCGTTCAGCCGGTGGGCGTGGCGCGGGACGCGGTAGAGCTCCGGATCGTCCGGCTTCTCCGAGTAGCCGAAGCCGAGATGGTCGGGCACGATCGCCCGGTGGCCGGCCGCGACCAGCGGCCCGACGAAGTTGCGGTACAGGTAGCCCCAGGTCGGGTTGCCGTGCACCATCACGACGGGCCGGCCGTCTTTCGGGCCCTCGTCGATGTAGTGCATGCGCCCGTCGTCCGAGTCGAACCAGTGCGGCGCGTAGGGCCAGGTGCCCTCGAAGGTCCAGTCCTTCACGACGGCCATGGGCTGACCTTAGCTGAGGGAGAACCGCACGCCGGCGCGCTCCAGGCGCTCTGCAGCGCCCGTGCCGAGCGCGGTTGAAGGCGTCAGGCAGCCGGCGCGGTCGGGCGTCGCACCGGGTTCCGCGAGCAGCAGCCCGACCTCGCCCAGCATCCGGGCGGTTGTGAGGTATCCGGGGTGGCCGTCGGCGTCGATCTCGACGCGCAAGTCTCGGCCGGCGGCGGTGCGGGCGTCGACCGACATGTGCCACTTCCAGCTCTCGAGCCGGTCGCCGGTGGGCCCGAAGCCCGAGGAGGGGAGGATCCGGCCCAGGGCATTGCCGACTCCCCGCCGTACCGAAGGCCGGGCGCGCGCGGCGGCCATCACCGCCGCCTGCATGCCCGACAGCGCGCCCGCGGCCGCGTAGCGGAGCGGCAGCGTCGGAGCCGCGCCTTCCATCGCGAAGCCCTCGCGGTAGTGCAGCGGCTCCACACGCCCGCCGTTCCGCGCCCCCGCCAACTCGCGCGTGCGGTGGATCACCGCCGGGTTGATGAACGCCGCCGGCGCCATCGGCGCGATCACGGCGCCGTCGGTTGCCGCGCCGCGGCGCGACGGTGATCGGGCTGCGAAGGCGGACCTCCGCGGCCAGGTCCGGGTCCGAGATCAGCGCCGCCGGGTCAACGATCTCCGCCGCGTCGTCGCCGCGCGCCGCCGCGGCCAGGCTCTGCATCGTGCCGCCCGAGAGCAGGTCGGTCGGGCGCGGCAGGCCGGGTGGCCGCTCGATGCTCACCTCGACGTCCGCCTCCATTCACCTCGTCCCCCCAGCGCTCGCGAGCGGCCTCGCAGGCGAGCAGCACCCCGAGATCCGGCGGCAGCGCCTCGAAGCCGCACACCTGCACGACCTTCACCCCGGCCTGCGTGGCGCGGTCCTCGAAGGCCTCGATGATCGAGGCGACGAACGGGATCTCGCCGGTCAGGTCGACGTAGTGGGCGCCGTGGCGGACACAGGCCTGGATCACCGGCCGGCCGTGCACTGTGTAGGGGCCGACCAGATTCAGCACGACCCGCGTGCGCTCGGCCATCGCCGCCAGCGACGGTGGATCGGTGACGTCGGCGACGATCGTCTCGGGCGGCGTGACGCCGGCCTCCCGGAGCACGCGCTCGACCTTCGCCGCATCCCGACCGGCCGCCGCCCAGCGCGCCCCGGTCTCGGCGCTCCGCTCCGCCAGATAGGCAGCCACCTGGCGGCCGGTGATCCCGGTCGCACCGAAGACGACGACGTCGAAGTCGCGATCGCTCACGATCAGGCACCATACTCGCGTGACCGCAACCCACGATCGTCGCGCCGCGACCGCCACCACCCGCCCGCTTCCCCACGTCGAAGGCGTCACCCACCGCTACGTCGAGACCCCGCGCCTGCGCTTCCACCTTGCCGAGGCCGGCCCGCCCGACGCGCCTCCTCTCCTGATGCTGCACGGCTGGCCGCAGCACTGGTACATGTGGCGCCACCAGATCCCGGTGCTCTCGCAGCACTTCCGGCTGCTGATGCCCGACATGCGCGGGGAGGGCTGGTCCGACGCGCCGCCGCGCGGCTACGACAAGCGCGAGCTGGCCGACGACGTCCTCGCGCTGCTCGACGCGCTCGAGCTCGACCGCGTCCGCCTGATGGGCCACGACTGGGGCGGCTGGTGCGGCTTCCTCATGTGCCTGAAGGAGCCGCAGCGCTTCGAGCGCTACGTCGCGCTCAACATCCCGCCGCCCTGGGGCAAGCTCTCATTGCGCAACACCGTCGAGACCTGGCGCTTCTGGTACCAGTGGGTGCAGGCCAGCCCGATCGGCGGATGGCTCGTGCGCGACACCGGCTACATCCGCACGATGTTCGCTCACGCCGCCGCCCGGCCCGATGTCTGGAGTGACGAGGACGTCGAGACCTACGCCAGCCAGTTCCGCGAGCCGGCGCGCGCGGAGGCCTCGGTCCAGCTCTACCGCACCTTCAACACGCGCGAGTTCATGGAAGTGATCCGCGGCCGCTACTACGACAACAGCCGCCTCACGACACCCACTCTGCTGATCTTCGGCACCGACGACTTCGCCATCCCCATCACCTTCGTCGACGGCGACCACGGCGAATACGCGGACCACATGCGTGTCGACCTGGTGCCGAACGTCGGGCACTTCATCGCCGAGGAGGCGCCGGAGCTGGTGAACGAGCGGGCTCTGCAGTTTCTCACCCAGCCCTAAAGCGCTGGACGAAACGCAGCCTGCAGGGCCCTCAAAGGCCGCGCCTTTTGGCCCGATATGTTGATCACGGTGTCCGTTTCACCCGACTCTCCCCTGGCATACCAGGAGCTGCGCGCCCGCCTCGCCAAGATCCACGACCTGGATCGCGTCCGAGCCCTGCTCGAATGGGACGCGCGCACGACCATGCCCGAGGGCGGCGCCAACGCCCGCGTCGAGCAGATCGCCTCGGTCGAGCGCTCCCGCCACGAGCGCTTCACGGAGGATGAGGTCGGCCGGCTGCTGGAGGACCTGCGCCCGTATGAGGAGTCGATGCCCCCGGACTCCGACGAGGCCGCGCTGATCCGCACCGCCCGCCGCGACTACGAGAAGGCCACTCGCGTCCCGCCGGGCCTGAACGCCCGGCTCGCGCGCGCCGAGGCCCGCGGCCAGCACATCTGGGAGAAGGCGCGCGGAGCGCAACGACTTCGCTCTCCTGCTGCCCTTCCTCGAGCAGCTGGTCGACCTGAAGCGCGAGTACATCGCGTGCTTCGACGCGGCCGACCCCTACGACGTGCTGCTCGACGACTTCGAGCCCGGCCTCACCACCGCCGAGGTGGCGCGCCTGCTCGGTGCCCTGAAGACGAAGGTGGCGCCGCTGATCCCGGACGCCAGGGCGGGCGACATCGACGACAGCTTCCTGCACAAGCGGTTCCCAAAGCCCGACCAGCGGCTGCTCGCCCACGGGCTGCTCGCGCTGCTGCCGGCCGAGCCGAACACGCTGCGGCTCGGGGAGAGCGCTCACCCCGTTCTCCACCTCGATCGCGATCGGTGATGTGCGGATCACCACCCGCTATGACGAGCACGACCTCGGCGCTTCGCTGTTCCCGACGCTGCACGAGTTCGGGCACGCCCTATATGAGAGTGGGGTGGACCCGGCGCTCGAGCGCACGCCGCTCGCCGACCTGCAGTCGCTCGGCCTGCACGAGGCGCAGAGCCGCATCTGGGAGAACGCCGTCGGTCGCAGCCTGCCCTTCTGGCGCTACTTCTGCCCGCACGTCGAGATGGCGTTCCCCTCGCAGCTGCGCGGCGTCACGGCGGAGCAGTTCCACCGTGCGGTCAACAAGGTGCAGCCTTCGCTGATTCGCGTCGAGGCCGACGAGCTCACCTATGACCTCCACATCATCCTGCGCTTCGAGCTCGAGCGGGACATCTTCTCCGGCGCAGCTCGCGCCCGCGCGACCTGCCCGAGGCCTGGAACGCGAAGATGCGCACCTACCTGGGGCTCGACGTTCCCGACGACGTGCGCGGCGTGCTGCAGGACATCCACTGGGCCGAGGGCGCGTTCGGCTACTTCCCGACCTACTCCCTCGGGAACGTGATCGCCGGCCAGTTGTGGGCGGCCGCCAATGGCGGCGCTGCCCGACCTCGACGAGCAGATGGAGCGCGGCGACTTCATGCCGCTGCGCGACTGGCTGCACGAGAACGTCCACCGCCACGGGCGCAAGCTGACCTCCGCCGAGGTCGTGAAGCGCGTCACCGGCGGGCCGATCGAGACCGGGCCCTACGTCGCCTACCTGCGCGACAAGGTCGAGCAGGTCTACGGCGCGCCCGCCGGCGTTCGCTGAGCCCTACGCAATTCGGCGGCTAGGATCCCTCGCTCACCCCGCGGCGCTCAAGAGGCGCCGCCGGTAACCCGAGGAGGTACCTGGGATGGGACGTCTTCTTCGTCGGCGGCCGTCGCCCGCCATGATCGTCGCGCTGATTGCGCTGTTCGTGGCGTTGGGCGGCAGCTCCTACGCCGTCACCAAGGTCGGCTCGAAGAACATCAGGAGCGGCGCCGTCAACTCGCGCGCCATCGCCAACAACTCGATCCGTTCGGGGGACGTACGCAACGAGAGCCTCACCGGCCGCGACGCCAAGAACAACTCCCTCACGAACTCGGACATCGACAACTCCAACCTTCAGGCGAAGACGGCCGATAGCGCGAACACCGCCGCAAACGCCAACGCGCTCGGCGGAATCGCAGCATCCGGCTTCACGCGCCCAGACTGCGCAAGCCAGACCGGTGCGCTGAAGGGCTTCGCGCGCATCGCCGCCAGCAACATCTTCTCGGGGACCTTCACCACCGCGGGCGTCGAGAACGCCTACAACTGCAGCGGCGGAACGGTGGAGGCGCAGCGCATCGGTGTCGGGACCTACCTGGTCAGGTTCAACGGCGCAAGTCCCCTCTTGGCCTTCGCCGACATTCTGGAGGACGCCCTCCCCACGATCACGTCGGTGAGTATCGGCCGGGTGGCGGCGGGCACCTTCCGCGTCGCGACCGTAGACACCGCATCGGGCGTCAACGTCGACAACGTCAAGTTCGTGATAGTCACGATCTGAGCCGTTCACGACAGCGACCCCGCGCCGAGACGGGGCCGCTGTCGTGAAGCTCTCGCAGATTCGGGGCTGACTCAACGGACGTAAATGCGCGTCCTATAGGACAGGTACCGCCTCCTCCGCCGGCCAAACCACGAAGTTCTGGTTAAGCGACGATACTCGGTTTATGCCCCGCAACGGAGCGGAAATCGCGCTCGTGCGAGAAGCCATTACCGACCAGCCAGTTTTGGACACGGCCGTGTCGCGCGCGATCCTCGAGCGGGTCGCCGCGGGCGAGTTGGGGGAGACGATGCGCCTCGCCCGCCCCGGCGCGATGGTCGCGTTCGGCAAGCAGGACGTGAAGGCGCCCGGCTATCCCGACGCCGCTGCCGCCGCACGCGGCCAGGGCTTCGAGGCGGTACGGCGGCTGGCCGGCGGACGCGCGGCGGTGTTCCACGAGGGAACGATCGCCTTCGCGCACGCCGTTGCCGACCCGATGCCCTCGCGGGGTACGCACGATCGCTTCCGCGAGGTGGCCGAGATGATGGCGCGGGCGCTGCGCGGCCTGGGCGTGGACGCGCGCGTCGGGCCGATCGAGGGCGAGTACTGCCCAGGCGAGTACAGCGTCAACGCGGGCGGGCGGGTGAAGCTCGCCGGCATCGGCCAGCGGATCATCAAGGGCGGCGCGCATATCGGCGCGGTGCTGGTGGTGAGCGGCGGCGAGCGCGTGCGGGACGTGCTGGTGCCGGTGTATGAGGCGCTCGGCCTCGAGTGGGATCCGCGCACGGTCGGGGCGGTCGAGGACGAGGCGCCGGGCGTCGCGTGGGACGACGTCGCGGAGGCGATCCTGGCCGAGGTGAAGACCGTTCCGGCTGGGCTGGACGCGGCGACTTTGGACCTGGCGCGGTCGTTTGAGCAGGAGCATCTCGGCTGAGCGCGAATTGGAACAGGATGGAAACCTCATTCGACATGCGGCAGGACTGCGCACCTCGACGTCCGGCTGGTGGCTGGTGCTACTGATGGGACTGCTCAGCATCGCCGCCGGTGTGATCGTCCTGGCAAAACCCGGCGACAGTCTCGAGACGCTGGCGGTGATCTCCGGCATCTTCCTGCTGGTCTACGGCATCCTCGAGCTGGCCGCGGCGCTGATGTCCGGAACCGACAACCGCGGCATGGTGGCGCTCGTGGGCGCCCTCACGGCGATCGTCGGAGTGCTGTTGATCCGCCACCCGATCTCGGGGGTGGCCGCTGTCGCCTTGCTGATCGCGCTGTGGCTGATCGCGATCGGGGTAGTCCGTTTCGTCTTCGCGTTCGCGACTCCCGTGAACCGCGGCTGGAACGTCTTCGTGGGATTAGTGCAGATTGCTGCCGGCGTCGTCATCATCGTCGACCCGGAGATCGGCTTCGCGACCCTGGCCCTGCTGGTAGGCCTCGGCTTCATCTTCAACGGAGTCGCGACGTGCATCCTCGGCTGGGGCATGCATCGGGTGCACCGCGACGCCGCTCTGCCCTAGCGAGTTCTACCTCGCCCCGGTCTGGCGCAGTCGCCCGCCGGAGAGCCTTTTAGGCTGACGCCTGATGACCGGCGCCCAGCAGATCCGCGACGCGATCGCCCAGCGAGCCGTGCTGATGCCCGGCGTCTACGACGCGCTCACGCGCACGGATCGCCGCGCGGGTCGGCTTCGACATCGTCTTCATCTCCGGCTACTCGGTGCAGCGCCGCGCGCCTCGGCGAGCCGGACTTCGGCTTCCTCACCCAGAGCGAGATGGCCGACGCGGCACGCTCGGTCTGCCGCGTCTCGGATGCGCCGGTGATCGTCGACGCCGACACCGGCTACGGCAACGCGGTGAACGTGATGCGCACGGTGCAGCGACTTCCAGGACGCCGGCGCGGCGGGCGTCTTCCTCGAGGACCAGGTGTGGCCGAAGAAGTGCGGCCACTTCGCGGGAAGCAGGTGGTCCCGACCGACGAGCACGCCGCGAAGATCCGCGCCGCCGCCGACGCGCGCGGCGAGCGCGACCTGTTCATCGTCGCCCGCACCGACGCCCGCCAGCCGCTCGGCGTCGAGGAGGCGATCGAGCGCTGCCTCGCCTACAAGGAGGCCGGCGCGGACGCGCTCTTCGTCGAGGCGCCCGCAGTCGGTCGAGGAGCTGGAGCGGATCGCCGCCGCGCTGCCGCGGCCGCTGGTCGCGAACATGATCGAGCGCGGGGTGACGCCGCACCTGACGCGCAACGGAGCTCGAGGAGCTCGGCTTCAACCTGATCGTCTGCCCGCTGGCGGCGCTGTTCGCGGCGGCGCGGGCGGTGCACGGACGTCCTCACCGAGCTACGCGACGAGGAGACGACCGCCGGCGCCTACGACCGCCTGATCGCGTTCGAGGAGTTCGGCGAGCTGGTCGGGCTGGAGGAGCGCTACGCGGACGAGGCGAAGTACTCCTAGCACGGGCTCGCTAGATGTCCCGCGAGAACGTAGAGGCCTTCATCCGAATGACCGAGGCCTTCAGCAGCGGCGACGCCGAGCCCTGGGTCGAGATGTTCGACGAGGACGGCGAGTTCATTCCGCAACGGGCGCCGATTGAGGGCACCTATCGCGGCGAGGCGCGGCTGAGGGAGTTCCTTGCCGACAATGCCGAGAACTTCGAGGTCTTCCGACCCGAATACGACGACATCCGCGACCTCGGGGATCGGCTGCTGGCACTCGGCACTCCGACAATTCGCGGCAGGGAGGGCGGCGTGGACGTGCAAGTGGCATCGGCGCTCGTCCTCACGTTTCGCGACGGCAAGGTGATCCGCTTCGAGGACTACGGCGACCGGCAGAAGGCCCTTGCCGCCGTGGGGTTGAGTGCGCTAGGCCCGCCCCGGGCAGGTAGCTAGGCGAACTCGCGTGGTCCCATAGCTGCTGGTGGCTTTGAGACGCGTATAGGTCAGGCGGCCCTTGCAATCGCGCTTACGCCGGTACGCCACCACGCGCACCGGTACGTTCGACAGGGGCAAGGTGAAACCCGCGCTCGATGCCTCGCCCACGACTTCTGGGTCCATACCAGCTGTTCCATTCGAGCTTGGCGAGATTGACGCCGCCGCCGAAGCTTCCGCCCGGTCCGAACGCTGTACAAGAGTGGGGTTCCACTTTGGCCACGTAGCGACCACCGCCAGCGGAGGCGCAATAGATCCTGGTAGCAGCGGGTGATGCTGAAGCGAAGACCAGGGTGGAAAGCCCGCCGGCTAGAAGGCGGCCAGAGCCTTGTTCATTGGCAGATCGCGCATTGGGTCCGTAACGATATGAATTCGGGACGATGCATCCGTACTGCAGCTAGACATGGGCAAGAACTCCGACATCGTCAGCGAGATCTTGAGCCACTTTCCGCACCGCGCGGATGCCAACCTGCGGCTGATCGAGCCAGACGCGGTCATGGATTGGAGCGCGTCGCGCGCTCCCTATGCCGGGGTCTATAGCGGGCTTGGCGAGATCCGACGGCTGGTGGAAGCGCACGTGGAGGCCTGGGAGGAGTGGCGGACCGAGGTCATCGAGGCCATAGAGCCGGACGCAGAGACGGTGGTGATCGTCAGCCACATCCGGGCACGCGGGCGAGGCAGCGGCATCATCGTCGACGCTCACGGCGCCAGCATCTGGAAGCTGCGCGACGGCCTGGTGACGCGGGGGACGCTCTACCAGGACAAGGCGGAAGCGCTCGAGGCGCTCGAAGGTGAGAAGCAGGCCGGCTGAGCAGGCCCTACAGCTTCTTCTTCCCCCGCAGCGGCGACGCGACCACTGCCAGGTCCCGGCCCAGCCGCACCAGGTGCAGCTGGCGCACGAGCGCTCGCAGCTCCTTCTTCTCGGCCGCGGTCAGGTTCGACGGCCGGCCCTTCGACTTGCCGACCAAGCCGAACCACGCGCTGGCGGGTTCCAGGCTCCAGGAGGTCCCAGTGCTTCTTCGTCGCTACGGCCGCCTCTGCGGCCACGAGCACCCAGGCGATCGGTAGTGCGCGTCGCACGGCCTTGCGCCTCAGCGCGAACGATCCGGCTCTGATTGGAAGACTTGCCACTCCAACGGGTTACCCAACCTTGCCAGGGCTTCAACCACCCGCCGGGCTCAGGATCACGACCGGGATGTCGCGATCGGTTTTCTTCTCGTACTTGGCGTAATCGGAGTTGGCCTCGCAGAGCTTCGGCCACACGGCAGCCTTCTCCTCGGGATTGGCCAGCCGGGCGACCACCGCGCGCCGCTCGGCGCCGACCTGCACCGTCGTGCGCGGGTTCGCCTTCAGGTTCAGCCACCACACCGGGTCCTTCTCAGACCCGCCATATGAGGCGACCACCAGGAGGTCCTCGCCGTTGGGCGTGTAGACGAGCGGATTGACCCGCTGCTGACCGCTCTTGCGCCCCGACGTGATCCAGCAGCAGGACCGGCGGGCCCCATCTCCATCTGCGCCAGAGGCGGCCGTTCGTTCGCCTGTACACCCACACCTGCAGATTCACCAGCCGCTGGAAGATCCACTTCAGCAGGCTTCGATCGCTCGAGAATCAACTCGACCCCTCCTCTCTGCTCAAGATGACAACCGGGATGTCGCGCTCCGTGCGCTGCTGGTAGTCCTCATACGGCGCGTACACGCCGACCAGCATCGGCCACAGCCGTGCCTTCTCCTCCGGATTCGCCTGGCGCGCGACCACTTGCCGCTCCTCTCCCAGCACGTTCACCTTCGTGTGCGGGTTCGCCTTCAGGTTCGGCCACCAGACCGGGTCCCGCTTCGCGCCGCCGTACGACGCCACGATCACCAGGTCATCCCCGTCCCTTCCATATATGAGCGGGCTGGTGCGCCGCTTCCCTGTCTTGCGCCCGACGTGGTCGACGCAGCAGCACCGGCGAGCCGCGGAAGGTCTTTCCGATCCGCCCGCCGCTCGCCCGGTAAGCGCGCACGTGCATCTGAGTGAACTCCTGCCACAGCCGGTGCTCCGCCTTGCGTCTGAAGGAGCGCGCCATCAGACCGACACCCCGGCGCGGAACTGCGAGAAGTCCGGCGCGCGCTTCTCGGTGAAGGCGCGCACGCCCTCCTCCGCCTCCTCCGACTCCGACGAACAGCCCGAGGCCGGTGAACGCGAGCTGCCCGACCCCGGCCAGGTGCTCGGTGTCGGCGTTGAACGACTGCTTGAGGAACCGCAGCGCCGTCGGCGACAGCGGCAGGATCTCGTCCGCCCAGCGGCGCACCTCGGCGCGCAGCTCGCCGGCCGGCACGACCTTGTTCACGAGTCCCCATCGCTCCGCCGTCTCGGCGTCGTAGCGGCGGCACAGGAACCAGATCTCGCGCGCCCGCTTCTCGCCCACGACCCGCGCCAGGTAGGCGGTTCCGAAGCCGGCGTCGAACGAGCCCACCCGCGGCCCGGTCTGGCCGAACACCGCGTTGTCGGCGGCGATCGTCAGGTCGCACAGCACGTGCAGCACGTGGCCGCCGCCGATCGCGTAGCCGTTCACCGCGGCGATCACCGGCTTCGGGATCTCGCGGATCAGCCGGTGCAGGGTCTCGACCTCGAACAGGCCGGACTCCGACGGCCCGTAGTCGCCGGTCTCGGCGCGCTGCTTCTGGTCGCCGCCGGTGCAGAACGCCCGGTCGCCGGCGCCGGTCAGGCAGACGACGCCCACGTCGCGGATCGGCCCACGCGCGCTTGAAGCACGCGATCAGCTCGTCGACCGTGCGGGCGCGGAACGCGTTCATCCGCTCGGGGCGGTTGATCATGATCATCGCCATCCCGTCGTCCACCTCGTAGAGCACGTCCGTCAGCTCATCCATCTCGCTCTCCTCTCGGTCACTCAGAAGACTCCCAAAGCTCATCGCCATCGTCAGGCCGCCGCTCACCGACAGCGTCTGACCGGTGATGAAGCCCGCCTCCTCGGAGGCCAGGAACGCGACCGCCGCCGCCACGTCCTCCGGCGTCCCGAGCCGCTTCATCGGGACCGCGCGGCGCATCGCCTCGATCACCTTCGCGCCCTGGTCGTCGGCGCCGGTCATCTGCTCGAGCATCGGCGTCTCGGTAGGGCCGGGGCAGACGGTGTTGGCGGTCACACCGCTGCGTGCCACCTCGCGCGCGATCGTCTTGGTGAACGCGATCACGCCGCCCTTGGCGCCCGAGTAGACGGACTCCAGCGACGAGCCCACCCGACCCGCGTCGGAGCCGATGTTCACTATCCGCCCGAAGCCGCGTTCCACCATTCCCGGCAGCACCGCGTGTGTCAGCCGCAGGCCGCCCTTGAAGTTGACCTCGATCACGCGGTCCCAGAACGGCTCGTCGGTTTCGAGGAACGGCCGGAACTCGTCCCAGCCGGCGTTGTTGACGAGCACCTCGACGGGACCCAGCTCAGACGTCGCGCTGCCCGACCGCCTCCCGCACCGAGTCCGAGTCGGTCACGTCGATTTCGAGCACAGCTGCGCGCCCGCCGGTGCCCTCGATCAGCGCCACGGTCTCCGCCGCGCCCTCGCGGCGCAGGTCAGCGACCGCCACGGCATCGCCACGCGCCGCGAGCTGCCAGCGAGATCGCCCGACCGATCCCGCGCCCACCGCCGCTAACGAACGCCACCCTCGCCATCGCGGGGCAGCCTATTTCAGCGCGGCACGAGGCAGTTGCGGAGGCCCAATGGCGGGCATAGGATCAGCTTGCAGCAATCATCACAACGGCCTCAGGGCAAGCAAGGAGGGGAAGCAGTGGAACGTGGTCCAGCAGCTTGGGAGCGGCGCGGGATCCTGATGGGAGTCGTCGCCGTGGTCCTGACGGTGATCGGATTCCTCGTGGCGGGCAGCTCGCCCGACTTCATGGACGAGCCGCAGGAGATCGCGAATTACTACGTCGACGACAACGACAACGTGCAGGCCGCCGCCTACATCGGCCTGCTCGGGACGGCCGCATTCATCTGGTTCCTGGGCGAGCTGAGAGCACGGATGCGCAGGTTCGAGGGAGAGGCCGACCGCCTCAGCGGCATCGCCTTCGGGGGCGGCCTGGCTGCCGCCGCGATGTTCCTGCTCGTCGACCTGACGAACCTCGCGGGCGCGATGCGCGCGGACGAGGACGGCCGGATCCTGCCGGCGACTGCAGCGACGCTCTACGACATCTCAACGCTGGCGCTCGGCGTCGGAGCGCTCGCTCTGGCGGTGCTGTTCGTCGCCGTGGGGCTCCATTCGATGCGGACGGCCATGCTGCCGCGGTGGGTCGCAAGCACGACCCTGCTGCTCGCGGTCTTCTGCATCACGCCGTGGAGCTTCATCGGCGCGGCCATCGCGCTGGCCTGGACGCTGGTGGTCTCGGTGATGCTCTACGTGCGCGACGCGCCTGCCTCGGCGGCAGAGACTCCGCCGCCACCGGTTCCCGCCGCTTGATGTAACACCCGTCGCCCGGCCCTCGCACTCCCTCCCGCGAGGGCCGCGGGCGGGTCGTCGACGACCGCTTAGCGCCGCACGTCCTCGCAGCCGACCACCGAGTCGCTCGGGTCGACGTCGGCGCGGTCGTTGCCGGGGCCGCAGTCGATCACGTCGCGCACGCCGTTGGTCGCGGCCTGGATGTAGTCGTCGCCCGGCCCGCCGCTGAAGACGTTCTGGCCGAGGTTGTCCTCGAGGTAGTCGTTGCCGTTCCCGCCCTCGAGCGTGTCGTTGTCGAAGTTCCCCTCGAGGTGGTCGTTGCCCTCGCCGCCGACCAGCCGGTCGTTGCCCTTGCGGCCCTGGAGGCGGTCGTTCGCCGTTGCCGCCGTCGAGCGTGTCGTTGCCGGGATCGCCCTCGAGGTGGTCGTCGCCGTCGAGGCCGAAGATCGAGTCGTTGCCGAGGCCGCCGAGGATCAGGTCGGGACCGGGCGTGCCGTTCAGCAGGTCATCGCGCATTGCCGCCCAGGATCACCGACTCGTCGACCTCGCCGGGATCGGTCAGCTCCGGCGGCACCGGGACGACGATCTCGCAGTCGGTCAGGTGGTCGCGCGTGGGCGCGTTCTCCTCGACGTAGACGGTGTCCCTGCCGGAGCCGCAGTCGACGAAGTCCTCCTCGCCGTCGGCGACATGGATCTCGTCGTCGCCGCGCACCGGCGTTGGGGGAGTCCTGCCCCGTGCCGCCCTTGATCTTGTCGGCCCCCTCGCCGCCGCTCAGGTAGTCCTTGCCGGAGCCGCCCTCGAGCTGGTCCTCGCCGTCGCTTCCGTACACGCGGTCCGTGTGCTTGCCGGCCTGGATCACGTCGTCGCCGTCGCCACCGGAGAGCCGGTCGCCGGCGCGGCCGCCGGAAAGCGAGTCGTTGCCGTCCTGCCCGTACATCCGGTCGACGCCGCCCTGCCCGACCAGCGAGTCGTTGCCCTCGCCGCCGTACATGCGGTCGCCCGCGCGGGCGCCGTCCATCTCATCGTTCCCGGCGCCGCCGTCGAGCCAGTCGTTGCCGAGGCCCTTCTCGATCAGCTTGTCGTCGCCGTCGTTCCCGTAAGCGCGGTCGTCGGCGTCGCCCGGGTCGATGTAGTCGTTGCCGGGGCCGCCGGCGAGGTTGTCGTTGGAGTTGCCGCCGAGGATGTAGTCGTTGCCCTCGCCGCCGTCGGCGCGGTCGCGGCCGAAGCTGCCGAACATCTGGTCGTCGCCCGCGCTCGCCGTAGAGCGAGTCGTTGCCGATCCCGCCCGACATGAAGTCGTTGCCGTCACCGCCGCGCGACCTGGTCGTTGCCGCGGAACCCGTTCAGGCGGTCGTTGCTCTGGAGGCCGAGCACCAGGTCCGGCCCGCGGTCGCCCTTGAGCGAGTCGACCCCGGGCGTGCCGACGATCAGCCCGAGCCCGGGCTGAACGGCCCACGAGGTGAGGCGCTTTGCCACCTTCAGGCTGCCGCGCAGGCGCCGGTAGGTGTAGGCGCTGGCGAAGCTGACCGAGCCGGTGCGCTCGCTGGCGGTGTAGATGCGCCCGCCGCCGATATTGACCTGCACCTCGGCAGGACCCTTGGCGGCCGCGATCCGCTTGATGCGCCGGCCGGTCGAGGTCTTGACGACGATCGCCTTCCGCGAGCCCGGGCCGGGACCGACAATCGCGATCCGCCCATCGGAGGACACCGCGATCCCGCCGATCCGCCGGCGGATCTTGATGGTGCGGATCGGCTTGCTGCTGAACGCATCCACCACCGAGATCGTGCGCGAGCCTGCGTTCGAGACGTAGGCGCGACGGGAGCCGCTGACCGCGAGGCCGACCGGCCCTTTCCCGACGCGGATCTTGCGCGACAGGCGGCCGCCGCGCAGGTCCACGACCGACACCTTGCGCCCGGCGCAGATCACGAAAGCACGCGCGCCGTCGGAGGTGACCTCGATCCGGTCGGGCTTCTTCGAGACGCGGATCGAGCCGATCGCGGAGAAGGTGCGCATGTCGACGACCGTCACGACGCCAGTCGAGCCGCCCGAGGTCACGTAGGCGCGCGCGCCGTCGGGGGAGACGGCGACTCCGCGCGCCCCCGCCGGAACGGCGACCTGGCCGGCGATGCCCTTGGTCACCAAGTCGATCACGGTCAGGCGGCCGGCACTGCCGTCGCTCGAGACGACCGCCGCGCGCAGGCCGTCGTTGGTGAGGGCGGCGTCGCGGGTTGCGAGGCCGACCTCAGGCCGGGAGACCACCCGCTTGGCCCCGAGATCCACGATCGCGACGGTCGAGGTTCCCGTGGCCGCCACGGCGAGGCGCGCCTCGGCCGACCGGGCGGTCAAGGCGGCGGCGAGCAGCAAAAGAAGCGCGCAGGCGGCGGTCGCGCCCGCGCGCAGAACGAGAGGCATGCGGTTCAAGCTAGCAATGCATTGCTGTGCAGGCGTTAATACGATCGAACCGTGCGGGTTCTGTTGCTCTTCGGTGGCCGGTCCATGGGTGAGCGCTGAGCGAGTCACGAGTAGGCTCCGCGCATGCGGGTCACGATGCTCCTGTGCGACTCGGCCCAGCAGGTGGGCGGGAAGCTCTACATCCTCGGCGGCGGCTGGACGCACATCCTGTTTCGCGGCCAATCGATGAACATGTCGCTGGCCGTCGTGGTCGCCGTTCCCTGGGATCGGACCAACGAACGCTTCGAGCTCGAAGACGAGTCTCTTGACCGAGGACGGTCTACCGGTCGACGTGAACGGCGTGGTGATCGGCGGCACGAGCGTCCTCGAGGTGGGCCGTCCACCGGGGATCAAGGCCGGAAGCGAGATCAACGCCGCTTTCGTCGCGAACTTCGAGGGCCTGGTGCTTGACCCCGGCGGCTACGTCTGGGATCTGACCCTCGACGGAGAATCACTGGCGCGAAACCCGTTCTGGGTCGTGGTGCAGCCCGAGCAACAGACCGCGGCGTAGCCGCCAGAGCCTAAAAAGGCATAAAAAAGCGCCGGGCCCGTCTGCCTTTCGGCTTTCAGGTCCAGCGCGTAGGCGGGATTATGCACAAACGCACAAGGTCTGTCAAGGTGCTAGAACCGCTTTCGTCCCGAAATACCTGACTTCCTGGGGGTGGCAGATGGCGACGACGGACGCGCAAGGGCCCGCTTTCGACGAGGCCAAGGTCGAGCAGTTCATGGAGAAGATGCTGGGGGACTTCAGTTCCACGATGGCTTTCGCGACTGGCCGGGATTGGGGATCAGCTCGGTCTTTTCAAAACTCTGGACCGCGACGGCGCCGCCACCGCCGGCGAGCTCGCCGAGCGAGCCGGGGTGCAGGAGCGCTACGCGCTGGAGTGGCTGCGCGGAATGACGGCGGCCGGCTATCTCACGTATGACCGCGAGAGCGACAGATTTTCGCTGCCGCCTGAGCACGCGCCGGCGCTCGCTCAGGAGGGCGGGCCGATGTTCCTCGGCGGCGGGATGCAGATGATGCCGAGCGCGTTCGGCGTGCTCGACGAGGTGGCCGAGCATTTCCGTGCGGGCGGCGGTGTCACCCAGGACCAGTACGCGCCCGCGTTCTGGGAGGGCATGGAGCGGTTCTCCAACAACTGGACCGACAACATGCTGGTCCAGGTGTGGCTGCCGGCGATGCCTGACGTGGAGGCGAAGCTGAAGGCCGGCGCCAGCTGCGCCGACATCGGCAGCGGCAGCGGGCGTGCATCGATCCGGCTCGCGAACGCGTTCCCCGAAAGCACGCACGTCGGGTTCGACGTAGCGGACGCTCAGCTCGCACGGGCGACGCGAAACGCGGAGGAGGCGGGACTCGGCGACCGCGTGCACTTCGCGAAGCGGGATGCCACACGAGGGCTCCCCGAGAAGTACGACCTGATCACCACGTTCGACGTGATCCACGACGCGGTCGACCCGGCTGGCCTGCTGAGGGCGATCCGCGCGGGACTGAAGGACGACGGGATCTACGTCTGCCTGGACATCAACTGCCAGGACGACCCGGCCGACAACGAGGGCCCGCTGGCGACGATGTTCTACGGGTTCAGCGTCATGTACTGCATGACCACGTCACTCGCCCACAACGGCGAGGGACTGGGCACGTGCGGCTTGCCGGAGTCGAAGCTGCGCGAGCTGGCGACCGGCGCCGGCTTCTCCGGGGTGCGGCGAGTCCCGCTCGAGGACCCGTTCAACAACCTGTACGAGGTGCGCCCGTAGACGGCGGCTAGCTCAGCACCACCGGCGGGTTGTGACCCGGGATCACCATGTGGGGATTCAGGTCGCGGATCCGCTTCCACTGCGTGAGCAGCTCGTCACGCTCCGCGCCGAAGTCCTCGGGCAGGTCCATCTGGTCGAAGTACTCGGGCAGCGGGCCGACGCAGTCGCTTGCGATCACGACCAGGCCGTCGTCGGTGTCCACCAGGAACGAGATCAGGCCGTCGCTGTGGCCGGGCGTGCGGATCCAGCGCAGGCCGGGCTCGATCTCGCCCTCCTCGCCGGTCAGCTTCTGCACGTCGACCAGGTCGATGAGGCTCTGGAAGAGCGCCGTATAGCCGGCCTCGAGCTCGATCTCGTGCACGTGCGTCGGGCGCCCGCCGAACTCGACCAGCGCCTCGATGTGGTCGAAGTGGTTGTGGGTGAGGAGCACCTCGCGTCTCGTGCGGCTCGATGCCGCGCGCGCGCAGCGACGACGTCACCGGCGCGCCCTGCATGATCAGCCCCGGGTCGACGACGTAGTCCTTGCCCGCCCGCACCAGGCAGCAGTTGGGGATCGCGATCATCGCCGCGACCTTCCCCTCCTTCTGCAGGTCCTTGTAGGCGCGGAAGCCATCCGCTGAGGTGGGCGTCGGCACGCACGTTCGCGGAGCCGTTCTCGAGCGCGAACACGTAGCGCTGCGCGGGGATCAGGACTTCGACGGAGTGGGCCATGGCGGCGGAGCTTAGCGGCGCAAGCAAAAGGGGCGCCCTGCGGCGCCCCTCTCGTGAATCGCAGTATCGCCCGGGCGGTGCTAGCCGGGTGTGGTCGCCGTCACCGGCGGGCTCGTCGTCGAGGTGTATGTGAACTCCTCCTCGGCGCCGAACAGCTTGTCGAGCACTGCCTTGCGGGCGCCCTCGGACGCGATCATGGCGATGATCCCGCCGACGATCGCGAGGCCGATCAGCCTGCGCAGCCGGTGCCGCTTGCGGCGCTTGCCACGGGCGCGCTCCGATGCTTCCTTGCAGCGAGTCCGCGGTGTTCCGAAGCTCGCGCTGCAGCTTGCGGTCCTCCATGAGCGCCTTCGCGGGGCCCTTGCCGTTGTTCATCCGCTTGTAGGCCTTCCGCGCGTGTTCGACCGCCTCGCGTACGTTTTCACGCAGCTCTGGGTCCTCGATCATGCGCTGCACGTAAGGGTTCGAGCGGAGGTCGGACGCTGTGCGGCCGGCACTTTTCGCTCTCGTCCTCGCAGCCTTCGTGTTAACTGCTGGCATGCCTCTCCCTCGATTACGCAAGATGCGGCATTGACAGATGGCAAAGGAGCATATACCCGCTGAAGGGGCGAGGCAGCCCCCGCCGAAACCCCTGCCCAGCACGTGAGCAAGCACCAGAGAATCGGTTTGGTCCTGTCCGGCGGCGGCGCGCGCGGCGCGTACGAGGCCGGCGTGATGTCGGCGCTCGTGCCCGCGCTCGAGGCGCGCGGCGAGCGGCCCTCCATATACATAGGGACCAGCGTCGGGGCGATCAACGCGGCTTACTTCGCCTCCAGCCTGCACCTGCCGGCCGCGGAAGCGGTCGCCGGCGGCATCGAGCGCTGGCGCCAAGTGCGCAAGAACCGGATCGTGCGGCCGATCCTCACCAGGCAGGCGCCGCTCACCCTGCTGCGCTACGCGGGAGAGATCCTGTCGCTGCCCGGCGTGCGACTGCCGAGCCTGCTCGACCCGGCGCCGTTCCAGAAGCAGCTGGAGAAGTGGGTCGATTGGACGGATGTCCACGCGAACATCGACGCCGGGCACTTGGACGCCGTCGCCGCGGTGGCGACCGGAGCGCGCAGCGGCCGGACGGTCGTGTTCGTCGAGGGCGACCGCGGCCAGCTCACGCATCGCTCGCACGCGATCAACTACGTCCGCTGCCGGTTGGAGGACCAGCACATCCGCGCGTCGGCGGCGATCCCGATCCTGTTCCCGCCGGTGGAGGTGGACAAGCCGCGCGAGGCGCGGGGCTGGTACTTCGACGGCGGCACCCGGCTGAACACGCCGATCAAGCCGGCCCTGGACTTGGGGGCGGAGAGGCTGATCGTCGTCGCGACCGACTCGGTCGCCGAGCCGAGCGTGCGGTATGGGAAGCATGAGTCCGAGCCGCCGGACTTCGGCGACGGCGCGCTGCACGTCCTCCAGGGAATGCTGGTCGACCCGGTCGTCGAGGACATGCGGATCCTCGGCAACATCAACATGTTCTTCGCGGGTGGGAACGGGGCGGATCCGAAGAAGCGGCGGAATGGGACGGCGCCGGCGCGGGGTGCGGCTGCAAAGCGGGGCGGCAACTCCGGCGCGGGCCGCGCGAGCGCGGCCGCGGTCCGCTACCGCAAGGCGCGCGGAAAGAATCCTTACCGGGTCGTTCCGTATATCTTCGTCGCGCCCGAGAAGCGCGGGTCGATCGGCCGCCTCGCGTCGGAGGTCTTCTACGACCGCTACGGCGGGTTGAAGGGACTGCGCTCACCGGACTTCCCCTTCCTGAACCGGCTGCTCGGCGGCGAGAGCCCCACCCACGGGGAGCTGCTGAGCTACCTCTTCTTCGACAAGGAGTTCATCGAGGAGCTGGTCCGGATGGGCCGCAACGACGCCCGCCGCTGGCTGCGATCCGACCCCGGCCCGGACAACCCCTGGCAGACCGGGCCGCTGGACGCGTTCACCCGCTCGTCGGCGGGCGGGCAGCGCGTCAGGGCTTAGAGTCCCGCGCATGAAGCAAGCTGCCATCGTGGGCGCGCTCGTCGCCGGGCTGTTGCTCGGTGCCTGCGGTTCCGATGACGACGGTTCTGTGCCGCCCGCCGCACCGACGCCCGGGCAGATCGCCAAGGAGAAGCGGTTCCTCGCTGCGGTGAAGCGGACGTCAGGTCCCTCGGTCGCGAAGGACTACCGGGATTTCTTCCGCTGCATCAACAAGGCCGGCGTCAAGAATCCGGTGCCCGAGCCGCCGCGCAAGCGCATTAAGTTCGAGGTCAGCCTCTACGGACAGACGGACCAGCTAGAGGGCGTGGAGGAGTGCGACCGGTTCGTCAGAGCAGCGCAGGCGCAAGGCAGCAGGTAGCGACTCCGCTAGCGCCCTGTCGCCAGCAGCCGGCGCCCGCCGCGTGACGGCTTAGCCCCGCCTTCGTCACACCGGCGTGTAGATCGGTAACACCGAGCTTGGAAGCCTGGGCCCATGCCCGGCGAGCGCGACGTTAACCGTCCATATCCCGGTCAACGTCGGGTTCGACCTGATGAGGTAGCGCTGGCGCGACTGGCGGAAGAGCAATATGGCGTGGCCTCGCGTCTGCAGCTCTTTGAGCTGGGATTCAGTCCCGACGCCATCGATCACCGGCTCAAGGCGGGCCGGTTGCATGCCCTTCACCGCGGCGTGTTTGCAGTCGGCCACCGGCGCATCTCAGGGCTCGGGCACTGGATGGCCGCGGTGTTGGCGTGTGGACCGACGGCGATGCTGAGCCACCTCTCGTCCGCGGCGCACTGGGATCTGAGAAGGAGCGAGTCGCGTCTGGTCCACGTCACGGTCCAAGCAGGAAGTCGACGTCAACGGACCGGTATTCGCGTGCATCACATGCCGGATCTCCATCCCGATGATCGAAGGACCCATCGCGGCATCCCGGTGGCCTCGGTCGCAATGACGCTGTTCGGTCTCGCGCAGCTCCTCCGGCCCTCCGACGTCGAGCGCGCAATGGAGAACGCCGAGCGGCGAAGGATTCTTGACATGCGCGCCGTTGCTGCCGTCATCGAACGCAACAGCGGCCGCCGGGGAGTGGCCGTCCTGCGTGCCATTACCCTCGCCGCACGCGAGCCCGACGACGTGCGCCGAGAGCTGGAGCGGCTCTTCGCAGAGCTATGCCGTCGCTGGAAGCTTCCGCGACCTCTCTTCAACGAGACCGTCGCCGGCTACGAAGTCGACGTCCTCTGGCCCCGGGCCAAGTTGATCATCGAGCTGGACAGCTGGGAGTTCCACGGTCAGCGCGGGCCGTTCGAGCGTGACCGCGTCCGTGACGCGACGCTGCAGCTCGCCGGCTACACCGTGCTGCGCATCACTTGGCGACGGCTGACGGAAGAGTCCGAGGCCGTCGCCGCCATGATCCGCCACGCGCTGGGCCGAGCCTGACGTTAACCGTCCATATCGCGGTCAACGTCGAGTTCGGCGATGCGGAGCTAGAGCCGCGACGCCAGTAGCACGCCGTCGCCGATCGGGAGCACGGCGCTGAGCCATCGGTCCGAGTTCATCAGCTCATTGTTCAAAGCGCGGGCGGCGGTGCGGCTCTCGGGTGCCCAGTGGGAGCCGAAGTCGTGCGGCACCTGCTGTCCCTCCCCGAACGCGACCGACCCGCTCATCAAAACATTGTCGATTGCGAGCAGGGCGTGCTCGCTCGCCTTCGGCTCGGCCATCCGCAGGTAGTCGGCGTACTCGCCCTTGGAGGCGTCGAGGAAGATCATGTCGAACGGCCCGTCGAGCTTCTCGATCTCCTCCATGGCGTCGCCCTCGACCAGCTCGATACGGTCCGCCACGCCGGCCCGCTGCCAGAACTCGCGCGCCTGGCCGATGCGCACGGGGTCGCGCTCGAGCGTCACGATCCGGCCGCGCTCGAGCTGCTCGGCCATGTGGAGCGTCGAGTAGCCGATCGCGGTTCCGACCTCGAGCACCCGCTCGGGCTGCAGCGACCGCACCAGGACCGCGAGCATGCGGCCGGTCTCCCAATGGACGATGGGGATGCCTTCCCGCTCGGCGAGCTGCTCCATCTCCTGCATCACGGGGGAGCGCTCGGGCCGCAGGCCGCTCAGATATCCCGAGACCGGATCGGTGGCGATCGGCATCGCCGGAGCTTAGGGGAGTCTGGCTCGGGCGCTCAGGCCGCTACGCGCGCGCCGGAGAACATCAAGCGCTCGAGCTGCGCGGTGGTGCTCTCCCAGTCGTACGAGCGGCGCACGAGCTCCAGGCCGCCGGTGCCGATCGCCTCTGCCCGCGCCGGATTCTCCAGAAGCTCCAGCACCCGGTCCGCCAGGTCCGAAGGCGTGTCGCCGACCAGCACCTCCGCACCCGGCCGCGCGCCGAGCGCGTTATTGGCGAGTGTCGTCGTGATGCAGGGGACCTTCATCGCCATCGCCTCGAGCAGCTTGTTCTGGAGGCCGATCGAGATCAGCATCGGCGCGATGCTCACGCGCGCGCTCGCGTATGAATCGCGCACGTCGTCGACCCAGCCGCTCACCTTCACGCGGTCTGACTCAAGCGCCGTCACTCGGGCCGCGGGGGAAGCGCCGCTGATCAACAAGCGCGTGTCCGGGCCGCCGCTCCCAGACCATCGGCAGCACCTCGCCGACCAGATACTCGACCGCCTCCACGTTCGGCGGGTAGCCCATGTTGCCGTTGAAGAGCAGATCCCACTCGCGCTCACGCTCGACCGGCGCGAAGAACTCGGTGTCGACGCCGTTGCGCACGACCTCGATCTCGCCGTTGCGCGGATGTGGGATCAGCTTCCGGTCCTGCTCGGAGATGATCGTGTGGTGGTCGAAGCGGTCGAACGCGTCACGCTCGTAGGCGATCAGGCGGCGGCGCTCCATCGCGATCGGCAGCTTCATGTGCGGCCGCGCGGTCGCCAGGCGGCGGTCCATCCCCTTCCCGAACGCGTCCATGTAGTCGAGCGTCTTCGGCACGTCGGGATACCCCCGCACGTACTCGGCGGTGCGGATCAGCTGGCAGTAGAAGTGGTCGGGCCGGACTCGCTCCACCAGCGCGTCGAAGCGCCGCTGCGCGCCGCCCCATGTGAAGTAGCCGACCTGGAACGGCTTGCCGGTCAGCCCCGCCCGCGCCAGGTTGCGCACGGCCCGCGCCTTGGAGAAGTCCACCACCTCCACCGACGCGCAGTGCTCGCCGAGCACCGAGCGCGCTTCGGGGTGCAGCGCTCCGTCGTCGTTCAACGCGAACAGGTGCACCTCGTGACGCTGGGCGAGGTGCCGCAACTGATGAAAGGCGCGCAGCTTGTCGCCCTTCTCCAGCGGATACGGCACCCGCGACACCAGCATCACGATCTTCATCTGGATCCTTCTCCCTGGACCCGGTGCTACATCGAGCTCGTCAAAGGTCGACCGACTCGAGCGTGCGGCGCAGGCCGTCCTCCATGTCGACCTCGGCCTGGAAGCCCAGCACCTCGCGCGTGCGGCTCGGGTCGAGGCAGCTGCGCTGCACCTCACCTGGCCGGGGCGGTTCGAAGTGCGCCTCGAAGTTGCCGTTGCCGTTCAGCAGGCCGCGCTCGCGCCCGAGCTTGGCGAGGTGGTCGACCAGGTCGAGCACCGAGGTCTCCTCGCCGCGGCCGACGTTGAAGGAGCCCGTCACGTCGCTCTCGCCGGCGGCCATCATTGCCCGCACAACGTCGCCCACATATATGTAGTCGCGCGTCTGGCGGCCGTCTCCGAACACTGTCGGCGTTCCGCCCTCGTAGAGCTTGCCGCAGAAGATCGCGACGACACCGGCCTCGCCGAGCGGGTCCTGGCGCGGTCCGTAGACGTTGCCGAAGCGCATGCTGACCGTCGACAGCCCATGCAGCCGGTTCCACAGGCCGCAGTAGCCCTCGGCAGCGAACTTCGCCTGGCCGTACGGGGCCTCGGAGTTGACCTGGGCGTCCTCGGGCGTCGGCAGCACCTCGGTCTCGCCGTAGATGGCGCCGCCGGTGGAGGCGAACACGAACCGCTTCGCGCCCGCGGCATGCGCGGCGTCGAGCATGTTGATCGTGCCGAGCACGTTGATCTCGGCATCGAACACCGGCTTGGCTGCCGACACACGCACGTCGATCTGCGCGGCCAGGTGGTAGATCGCGTCCGGCTTCTCCGACGCGACCAGCGAGCCGACCAGCTTGGTGTCGCGGATGTCCTCCACGACCAGCTTCGCGCCCCGTCCGATCGCCGGTTCCAGGTTGACCTGACGGCCTGTCGAAAGGTTGTCGAGGACCACGACTTCGTCCCCGCGCTCGACCAGCGCGTCGACCAGATTCGAGCCGATGAAGCCGGCTCCGCCCGTGACCAAAGACTTCACGTTTACGTTCCTCCTCCGCCCCTCATATATAGGAAATCGCTGATATGCCGAGAAACTCTGCTGCTACCCTCGCCAATTGTTTCGGCTCTGAGCCAACTGGATTGATGCCTGCAATGAGACTGATCGTCACTGAGAAAGACAACAGCGCCAAGAAGATCGCCCAGATCCTTTCCGGCGGCAGGGCCCGCCAGAACAAAACGTACGGCATTCCGTACTACAGCTGGGAGGACGGCGAGGACGGCACCGAGGTCATCGGCCTGAAGGGCCACCTCATGAACCCCGCGTTCCCCGAGGGCTACGGCGAGTGGCGCAAGATCGAGCCGCGTGAGCTGATTTCGGCTCCGCTGGTCAAGGAACCCGTTCAGAAAGCGGTTCACAAGGCGCTGCGCAAGCAGGCGAAGGGCGCCGACGAGGTCATCATCGCGACCGACTACGACCGCGAGGGCGAGCTGATCGGCCTCGAGGCGCTGGACGAGATCCTGGACGCAAATCCGAAGCTGCTCGAGTCGCTCGGCGCGTCGCCGGGGAACGGCGACGGGGCCGGGCCGAACTACGACGCCGTCAAGCGGGCGCGCTACTCGGCCCTCACCAAGGAGGAGATCGACGACGCGTTCAACAACCTCCAGACCCTTTCCGAGCCGCTCGCCCGGGCCGGCGAGGCGCGCCAGGACATCGACCTGATCTGGGGCGCGACCCTGACCCGCTTCGTGTCGCTCGCGACCGGCCGCCTCGGCAGCTCCTTCCTGTCCGTCGGCCGCGTGCAGAGCCCGACGCTTGCGATCGTGGTCGAGCGCGAGCTGGAGCGCCGCGCGCACGTTCCCAAGCCCTACTGGGAGGTGTTCGCCGCCTTCTCGCACCCGGACGGCGAGTTCGTCGCCCACCACAAGGTGGACAAGTTCTGGGAGGAGGCCGAGGCGAAGGCCGCGCTCGAGAACACGAAGAGCCCGGGCGTGGTCAAGTCGGTCGAGTCCAAGCGCCACACGCGCAAGCCGCCGGCTCCCTTCAACACCACCGCCTTCACGAGCGCCTCTTCGTCGGTCGGCCTCTCGCCGGCACGCGCGATGCGCCTCGCCGAGGACCTCTACATGGACGGGTTCATCTCATACCCGCGGACCGACAACACGGTCTATCCGAAGTCGCTGCCCGTGCGCGAGCTGCTGCAGAGCATCTCGCAGGTTGACGGGTTCAAGGAGGCCCAGCCGCTCGCGAACCGCCCCGAGCTCGCGCCGACCCGCGGCAAGAAGGAGACGACCGACCACCCGCCGATCTACCCGACCCAGGCGCTCGACCCCAAGGTGCTGCCCGACGACGGCCACCGCAAGGTCTACGAGCTGGTCGTGCGGCGCTTCCTGGCGACCTTCGCCGACCCCTCCGTGTCGGAGTCCACACGCGCCGACATCGAGGCCGGCACCGAGACCTACTTCGTGCGCGGCAACGTGCTCGTCGACCCGGGGTTCCTAGCGGTCTATCCGTACGGGCGCTCCAAGGACGAGGAGATCCCCAAGCTGACGGAGGGCCAGGAGCTCGAGCTGCCCGCGGCCGGGGCGCCGCCAGCGCGGGCTGGGACGACGCCGAGCTGGCCGAGACCAACCCGTGGTTCGACGCCAAGGAGACCCAGCCGCCGTCGCGGATCGGCCAGGGCAAGCTGATCGAGATGATGGAGGAGCGCGGCCTGGGCACCAAGGCGACGCGCCACGACATCATCCAGAAGCTCTACGACCGGGGCTACGTGCAGAACAACCCGATCGAGCCGTCCGAGACCGGGATCGCGATGGTGAAGGCGTTCCAGCAGTTCGCGAAGCGGATCGCCACGCCCGACATGACCGCCGAGCTCGAGTCCGACATGGACAAGATCTCCTCCGGCGACGTGAGCAAGGACGAGGTGCTCGACATCTCGCGCAAGATGCTGCTCGAGTCATACGACCTGATGGCCGAGCACAAGGAGGAGCTCGCCAAGACGATCTGGAGCGGTATGGACCTGGACCGGATCCTTGGTCCGTGCCCGAAGTGCCGCGACGCAGGGCGTGTGAACGAGCAGGGTGAGCCCAACCGGCTCAAGATCATTCGCGCCAAGAAGTCGGGCAAGCGCTTCGTCGGCTGCGAGGGCTATCCCGACTGCGACCAGACTTACGGCATCCCGCAGCGCGGCGACCTGATCCGGCTCGAGGAGGTCTGCTCGATCTGCGGCCAGACACCGCGGCTGAAGGTGTTCACCGGCCGCCGGCCCTGGAACCTGTGCCTCAACGACGACTGCCCCTCGATGGAGGAGATGCGAAAGGCCCGCGCCGAGCGCGAGGCCGCCCGCGCCGCCAAGGAGGCAGCCGAGGCGGCCGACGGCGAGTCGCCGGCCGAAGAAGGCGCGGCGGAGGATGGCGCCGAGCCGGCCAAGAAGACTCCCGCGCGCAACGGCGCGCGCACCCGCCGGCGCGCGCCGGCCAAGACTTCCTAGATGCAGAAAGGGCGCCCTTTCGAGCGCCCTTCCAAAGCCTTTGGCTAGCTAGTTCAGCTATGCCGGCTTGACGTTCACCGCCTTCGGGCCCTTGTCGCCCGCCTCGGTGTCGAACGTGACCTTGGAGCCCTCGTCGAGGGACCGGTAGCCGTCCGAGTCGATGCCGGTGTGATGCACGAACAGATCCTTCGTGCCGTCGTCGGGGGTGATGAAGCCGAACCCCTTCTCACTGCTGAACCACTTAACTGTGCCTGTGGGCATATGCGTGTTCCTCCACGCTCTGGTGCGGGCTGCGCGGAGGATGCACTACGGCAACTGCCACGACCTGCACTTACCTTCCGGGCGGTTGCCCGGCCTAACGCGCGAGAGAGTAGCAGTGTCGCCAGCGGCGTTGGGTCCGGCCCTAGACTCCTGTCAGCCATCTGCCACGGGAGCCACTGCTGTGTTCATCACCTTCGAGGGAATCGACCGCGCCGGCAAGACGACCCAGGCGGCGATGCTCGCCGAGGCGCTCGGCGAGGGCGCCGTGCTGGTGCGCGAGCCCGGCGGCACGCCGGAGTCGGAGCGGATCCGGGCGCTCGTGAAGGACCCCGACGCGCAGTTCTCCCCGGTCTCGGAGACCCTGCTGTTCGGCGCCGCGCGCGCCGAGCTGGTCGAGCGGGTCGTGCGTCCCGCGCTGGCGGCCGGGAAGGTCGTGATCTCCGACCGCTACATCGACTCGACCGTCGCCTACCAGGGCGGCGCACGCGGGCTCGGGATCGACCGCGTCGAGGAGCTGAACGACTGGATCGCGGGCGGCCTGTGGCCGGACGTCACCTTCCTGCTCGACCTGCCCGCCGGCGAGGCCGGCGCCCGGCCGGGGGAGCTGGATCGGATGGAAGGGGAGGGCGAGTCGCTGCAGCGCGCGGTCGCGGCCGCGTACGACGAGCTGGCCGAGCGCCACCCTGGAGCGCTACGTGCGGGTCGACGCTGCCCGGGCGCCGGAGGAGATCCACGCCGATGTCCTGACCGAGGTGCGAAACCGCCAGGCACTCCAGCGCGGCGCGGGAACACCGGCCGGTTGACGACGTCCGTGGACAGGCTCGGCGAGGTGCTCGCGGACCAGCCGCAGGCGCGCATCGCGCTCGAGGCGGCGCTGCGAGACGAGGATGCGCTGTCGCACGCCTATCTCTTCCACGGCCTGCCGGGAACCGGCAAGCGGGAGGCGGCGCGGACGTTCGCGGCGGCGTTGCTGTCGCGGGGTGCGCCGGAGCCCGAGGACGCCGAGCGCCGGGTTCTGAGCGGCGTGCACCCGGACCTCGCGTGGGTCGAGCCGCGTGGCGCGCACGACATCCTGGTCGACGACGTGCGCGAGCAGGTCGTGCGCCAGGCGGCGCTGAGCCCGTTCGAGGCTTCGCGGCGCGTGTTCGTGATCGCCGAGGCCGAGCGGATGAACGAGGAGTCACAGAACGCGCTGCTGAAGACGCTCGAGGAGCCCGCGGCCGGCGCGGTGTACGTGCTGACCAGCTCCGCGCCCGGGCGCCTGCTGGAGACGATCCCCTCCCGCTGCCGGATGGTCCGCTTCGCGCCCGTCCCGCCGGCCCGGATCGCCGAGCAGCTCGAGTCAGAGGGAGTGCCGGCCGACACCGCGATCGCCTGCGCCCGGCTGGCGGGTGGCAACGTCGAGCGGGCGCGGTTCCTCGCGGGGCCGGGAGCCGAGCAGCGTGCCGAGGCCGAGCACGCGGCCGGGCTGGTGTTCGAGAACCTCGACGACGCGAACTGGGTGGTGGCCGCGGCGCCGCAGCCGCTTCTGAAGCGAGCCGCGACGGCGGGCGGTGCGGCCGAGGAAGCGGTGATGGAGGAGGCAGAGCGACTGCTCGAGGACGAGCCGGCCCGCGGCCGCAAGGGCCGCAGCAAGGAGTGGGAGACGCAGGCCCGCCGCGCTCACCGCCGCGCGCACACCGCCTCGCTCGACCTCAGCCTGGAGCTGGTGCAGCTGTGGTTCCGCGACCTGGTGGCCGTGTCGAGCGGCGCCGACGCGCACGCCTTCAACGCCGACCGCCTCGCCGAGCTGCGAAAGCAGGCCGAGAACCGCGACACCGCGATGTTCATCGACTGCGTCGAGCTGGTGGAGGACACCCGCCGCCGCCTGGAGCGCAACGTGCTCGAGGAGCTGGCGGTGACGGCGCTGTTCGACACGCTGCGGCGCCGGGCCAGCTAGCCGGCCGCTTAATTTCACTCCGCCGGAACCTTTCACCCCATATGGGGGGTGAAAGACTTCCGGAAGAGCACGGAATCGCGGTCGGCTGGTCGAGCGGCAGCACGGTGTCATCTCGCGCGCGGCAGCTGCTCGAGCTCGGCTACTCGCCCAAGGCGATCGAGCACCGAGTGCGGGCCGGGCGTCTACATCCGATCTGGCGTGGCGTGTACGCGGTCGGCCGTCGGCGATCTGAGCGATGACGGGCGGCTCATGGCCGCAGTGTTGAGCTTGCGGCCCGGATGCGGTCGTCAGCCATGAGAGCGCAGCATTCCGGTGGCAGATCAGGAGCGTAGAGCCGGCTCAACGATGGAGCTCTCGGTGCCCGAGCACGTGAGGCGGTCTCGCCGCGGCATCGTGGTGCATCGGCGCGTATGGACCTAAGACGCCGAGGACGTCGCTCGGCACCACGAACATTCCCGCTCTCCACTCCTATCATGCACGATCATCGACCTGGCAGCGCGGCCTGTCCGGCGGGTGAGCTCGAAGCGGCCATCAACCAGGCGGACAAGCATGGGCTCATCTCACCTGGCGAGCTGCGGAGCGCGCTCGAGTCGCGTGGGCCCCGCCAGGGAGTGGCGATCCTGAGGCACATCCTCGACCGCGCTGACGTTCCGACTCACCGACTCGGAGCTCGAGCGACTGTTCCTGCGCCTGGTGCGCGCGGCGAGACTGCCGCTCCCGGAGACCGGGCGTTGGCTCAACGGCTTCAAGGTCGACTTCTACTGGCCGGCGCTCGGCCTGGTCGTCGAGACCGATGGGCTGCAGTACCACCGCAACGAAGTGCAGCAGAGTACGAGACCGGCGTCGTGACCAAGCGCACGCCGCCGCGGGTTGACGACGCTTGCGCTTCACCCATTCGCAGGTGGCCTTCGAGCCCGAGTACGTGATCGCCACCCTCCGGGCCGTCGCCGCCCGCCTCTCGACCGCATCCTGAAGCTTCTGCACCCCCTATAGGGGGTCGAAATCCGGACGAGCTGTGGACCTGGCGCTAATAGACGCATGTGCGAGTTCGCCAACCGGGCCAATTGCGCATACCCAACCCTGAGCGGGGATGCGCTCACGCACCAACTTCTCTAGGAGGAAACTTGTATGAGAGCCATGGACGGCTCCAATTCTTGGGGCCCAACGCCGTCCCGGATCAGATGGACCCGGTCGCAGGAAGTCGGACACGCGGAGGGTGGAACCCGACGCGCGCTGGCACTGCTCGGGTTGATGCTGGTCGTGGTGGCGGCGATCATGCTCGCCTCGGCCACCATGGCCAGGGCGGACACCACCGTCACGCTGCCGAGCAGCCTCACTGTCACGGCCGATGCCCCGGCCATCACGCTCGGTGACGTAACGGTGTTGGGCCCCACGACTGCACGCATCACCGCCACGATCGATCCGCACCTGCAAGGCACTGTGCGCGTCCTTTACGGGTCGAACGGCGAGCTGAACCTGAGCACGCCGCCGATCACGCTGCCGGCCGCCACACAGGCGGTGAAGCAGGTGCTCGACCTGCTCGGCCTGCCGCCGCTCAGCTGATCGACTACCGCGTCGTGGTCGAGACGCCGCTCGGGACCTCCGCGAGCACCTCCGGCAGCTTCTCGACGCCCGGAGCACAGCTGGTCAGCCTCGCGACCGGAACGCCCGGCGGAAGCGGCAAGAAGACGTCGTGCACGATCGTCGGGACGGCAGGGAACGACATCCTCGTCGGAACCGCGAAGAAGGACGTCATCTGCGGCCTGGGCGGTAACGACCGCATCAACGCCGCGAGCGGCAACGACGTCGTGCTCGGCGGCACGGGCAAGGACCGGGTGACCGGCGGCAGCGGCCGTGACCGGCTCCGCGGCAACGCGGGCGGCGACCGGCTGTCCGGCAACAGCGGCGCCGACCGGATCTACGGCGGCACCGGCAAGGACCGTCTCAACGGCGGCGCCGGCAACGACTACCTGGTCGGCAACAGCTCCCGTGACACGGTCGCGGGCAGCAGCGGCAACGACCGCCTCCAGGCAAGTGACAGCCGCGGCGGCGACAAGGTCAACGGCGGCCGTGGCCGTGACCGCGCGACCGTCAACCGCGGCGACCGCGTGCGCGGGGTCGAGCGCACGAGCCGCCGATAAAGGCCCCCGATCAGGCGGCCGCGGGCTCCCGAGAACCCGCCCGCGGCCGCCGCGATTTCCTCGGTCCGCGCCTTTCGGAGCGTCTCCACGAAGGGCGCGGGCCGGATGTCGAACAGCGACATCCCCGAGTCGTCGGTGACGATCGTCGTGCTGGAAAGGCCCTCGATCAGCGGGCGCGCGATGTCGGCGTCGACTGGCGTGACGAGGCCGATCCACATGGACGAGAGCCGGGGCGTGAGGAGCGGCACCGGGAGCTTGGGCCGCTGCGACTTCCCGAGCACGTCGGCCATCCGGTCGAGCATCTCGCCGTAGGAGAGGACGTCCGGGCCGCCGATCTGGACCTGCCGGCCGGCCGACTCCGGCACGTCGGGCGCCTGGCCCAGGTAGTCGACCACGTCGTCGACGCCGATCGGCTGGGTCAGCGTCTTGAGCCAGGACGGCGCCACCATCGCCGGCAGACGCTCCACCAGGTAGCGCATCGTGCGGTAGGACTCGCTCTCCGCGCCGACCACCATGGCCGCGCGAAAATAGGTGAGCGGCGGGCCGGCCTCTTCCAGCGCCATCGCCGTCTCATGGCGGCTACGCAGGTGGCGCGACTTCGGCTTCTCGCCCAGGCCGCCCAGGTAGACGACCCGACCGACGCCTTCCTCGCGCGCCATGCGGGCGAACGCCTCGGCACCCTCGCGGTCACGGCGCTCGTAGTCCCCGCTGCCGCCCCGGCCCATCGAATGGATCAGGTAGTAGGCGATGTCGACTCCGGTGCCGGCGCCCTGGAGGCTCCAGGGCTGGAGGATGTTGCCCTCGTGCAGCTCGTAGCCGCGCTCGGCGAGGTGCTCGGCTCGCGTGCGGTCGCGGACCATCGCGCGCACCTCGTGCCCGCGCTTGGCCAGCGCCGCAGCAAGGCGGCTGCCGACGAATCCGGTTGCTCCTGTGACGAGTGCCTTCATGGGGGGACAGCGTAGATACGAACCAGCGGCGGGGTTCGGGTCACCGGGCTGCCTAAGCTTTGCCCGGTGACGATCGACGAGCAGACAGTCCGGGACGCGCACGAGCGCTACAACCGCGGCGACTTCGCGGGCATGCGCGACCTGATGCACCCCGACATCGAGTGGGACAGCCGCGAGACCTCTCTGGACGGCAACGTGATCCACGGCCGCGATGCGGTGGTGGAGCACCTGAAGCCCGACGTCTTCGACATGCAAATCGCACAGCTCGAGGAGGTGACGCCGATCGGCTCGGGATTCCTGCTCTCCGTGCGCTTTCGTGCCCGTGGCGCCGGGAGCGGCATCGAGCTCGGCACGCGCTCCTGGATCCTCTGGGAGGTCGAGGATGACCTGCTGCGACGGGTGCGGATCTTCCTCAACCACGACGAGGCCCGCGCTGCGGTCGAAAGGCTTTCAGCGTGAGCGAGGACCTGGAGCGGACGGTCCGCGAGGCCTACGACGCCTACAACCGCGGCGACTTCGAGGGCGCCGCGCGGTTCATGCATCCCGAGATCGAGTGGGACTCGGGCGAGACGTCGCTGATGGGCGACGCCGTGCGTGGGCCGCAGGCCATCATCGAGCGCCTGCGACCGGACATCTTCGCGAGTCAGCGCGGCGACATTCAGCGGATCGAAGTCAACGGCGAACAGGTGTTCATCGAGATGCGCTTCCACGCCGTGGGTAGCGGTAGCGGCGTGGAGGTCGTGACAAACGCCTGGCAGGTCTGGACTTTCGAGCAGGGCCTTGCGGTGCGGGTCCAGAACTTCCTCGATCGTGAGCAAGCCAGAGCAGCTGCCGGGCTGGGGGCCACCTCGAAGCAGTGACCGCGCGGCCAAGCGCGCGCGGATCCGGCGCGGCGCGTGCAACTTCGTCCTGTCGGTGACCACCGGCGCCGGGGCGCTGTTGGGCCTGGTGCTCGCCTTCCCGCCGGACGTCGATCCGACCGGCGGCTCGATCTGGGACGAGCTCGGAGCGGTGCTGCTGCCGGCGCTCGGGCCGTCGCTGATCGGCATGACCGCGGGCGCGGCAATCGGCCTCGCGCTGTGCCTCTGGCTGCCCGGATTGCGGGCGCCAAAGCGGCGCAGCACCTAGGAACGCGGCTCCTATACTGGAGCCGACCTGCCGACGTAGCTCAGCTGGCCAGAGCACTTCACTCGTAATGAAGGGGTCCCCGGTTCGAATCCGGGCGTCGGCTTCCTAGCGAAGCCTCAATTCCAAGCGGTTTCCGGTCGTCGGGCGCTGAAGCGGCGAATGGCCGTAACAGCTCCCCTGAGCTGGGACTAGCGTCCAGTGGGACCCGACACTGAGGGCTCGTAGCCCAGCACGATGAACATCATCTTGTGTGCGCGGTTGCGCGCGAACTGTATGAAGTAGCCGGTGGGTGCCGTGCCGCTGTCGTTGAGGTAGCCGACTGTGGTTATCGTGTCGGGGGCGTTGGGGCGGACCGTCGCGAGTCCACCGGGACAGGCAGAACACGTTCCTGGAGTAAAGACGTTCTTCATGGCCGGGTATCCGGTTCTCAGTCCAATTCGATCGTTGATCCGAAATCGCGGCAGCACGCCGCAGGGACATCTGCGCGCAGACAGTCCGATTTGCCGGACAACACCTCGCTTCAGCGCGACGTAGGCGAACTCTCCCCGCGCCGCTTGCGTGGGGCTCAAATTATCTTCGAAGTTGTAGTCCCACCGGCGCTGCCGCTTCGTGAACCAGGCACAGCCCTCCCTCGAGCAAAAACTCGGCTTGCCCCAGGCCGCGATTGCCTGCGACTTTGTCATCCCAATTCTGAGACCGCCGACGGAGGCGTTCTTTCCCGGACTGATGACCAGGTTGGAGGGTTTCGGCGGAGACGCCTTTCCCTTGAAGGCGGCTTGAGCCCCGCCCGCAGTCAACGCCATGAGGCTTGCGGTGCAGGCCAATAGCAGGACAACGAGTTTCTGCAAACGAGTCATCCGTGCATGCTAGAGCGATCAACGGCCGGCGCGCCAGTTTTTGTTTCCCCCCAAGTCAGTCACGAGCGGGCAGGTTCCGTGGGTCCTTTTGGGGTCCTCAAACTAGTCCTTCGGAGGCACGAGCCGTCCATCGGAGTCGCCGGTTTGCAGCCCTTTCTGTCCCCGAGGTGACTGCCTAGGACGCGCGGGGTTCCCTCGTAATGAAGGGGTCCCCGGTTCGAATCCGGGCGTCGGCTTGGCAATGCGAGCCCGTACGCCTAGCGATAGGAGGGGTCTGCGGCGATCGGATCTCCGAGGATTATGCCGCCCGGAGTTATGTCGAACTCGCGTATGTCGGGCTCGTGCGCGCTCGCGCGCGATTTGAGAACCGTCACCGTGCGAAGGATGCGCGACTCGGCGCGCAAATACTGCAACAGGATGACGTTGTCGGAGAGGTGGGAGATTCCGTACTCGGCCAGGCGGCCGACGTGGAACAGGTCGGGATCTCGCTGGTCATGATCGGGCTTATGCCCAGGCGCGAGAGGCGTTGCGTGAGCGAATAGATGAACTCGCGGAAGCGCACGGGATCGGGCGCCGCGTACTGTAGGTCGCTCACGCTGTCGATCATGACGCGCGTGGCGCCGGTGCGCTCGAGGAGGTCGAGCAACTCGTACACCCATTCGTCGATGTAGACATCGTTTGGAGACCGGTACATGACGGCCACCCGTTCGTTTGGAGCTATCGGGCCTGTTGCGACAGTTCGATCCTCGCTCAGATGTCCGAGGACGACAGTTCGAATTGTTGTGCCGCTGGTAGACAGCCTTCGCCCACGCCGTCCCAAGCAGTTGGCCTTTGGTCGTCAGAGCGCCTTCAGAGCAACCGCACCCTTGTCCTGGTTCCCTCGCTGTCCTGCTAAACGCCCCGGAATACCGCAGCCTCATCAGGGAAGTGTGGCTCTGGAAGGACTGGCCGGGAGCCTGGGCAGCGGACGCCGGAATCGATCTGGTCGCTGAGAAACGCGATGATGATGTTCAGCTTCAACGTCGAGCCGTGATGAGGAAAAGTTGCCGGAACGCTTGAGGGCGTTTGTGGCGACGCTCTGCTCCTGCTGTGATGCACAGGGCGTGAGCTCGCGACCGGCTGGCCGCGGCAGCTGAATCGAACGGCGCATCGGTCCGGCGCCCGCGATGTAGAGCACCTGGCGCGAGGTCTGAGGCCTTAGGCACGACCACGAGCTTTTCTGGTCGCCCGGCGTCCGCTCGAGCAACTCGTGAGCGCGATGCGCCGCGCATCATCGAGGACAAGCGCCGCGCTCGCGCGTTCGGGCCTCTGAACGCCTGTGAGGGGAACCGAGGCGCTCAGGTCCCGCGGGCAGCAGACTCGAACGGTGCCGAGACTAGCTCCGCGGCCGCATCCACCGGGTCACCGCGCAGCAGTTCGGCGCCGATCTCGGCCGCGAGCTGCTCGCTCGCGCCCGCCAGCGCCAGTCGCGTCCGGCGAGCGAGCTCGCTCAGCCGCTCGTGCAGCGGGTCCAGCTTGTCGGCCGTCAGAGCGACCAGGACGGTGGCGGCGGGAGACAGCTCCTCGACAGCCGCGGCGAGCGTGTCGATCGGCGTGTTCGCACCGAGGTAGGTGATCCGCCACCCGTGCTGCCGCAGCGCGAGTCCGAAGACGATCAGCCCGAGCTCGTGCTGCTCGTCCGGGCGCGCAAGCGAGCAGCGCGCGAGGTCCCGTGCCGCGATCCCAGCCACGTGCGAGGGCCAAAAGGCGGCCGCGGAGCACGATCGTCGCGAAGTGCTCTTGGGCGACGGTCGCCTCGCCTCGCTGCCAGCGCTCGCCGAGCTCTCGCAGGTACGGGAGGATCACCTGGCGAGCGACGGTCTCGAAGCTGAGCGCGGACATCAGGTTGTCGAGCGCGGCCTGGGCGCCCGCGTCGTCGAAGCGATCGAGGGCGTCGCGAAGCTCAGCGGAGGCCGCGGGCAGGGCAGGTGTCGGTGGCTCGGGCACGCCGACCCCCTCGAGCACGAGGCGTGCGGCCTCGCCTGCTGGTGCGCCGGCTCCGAGCTGGCGGACCATCGCACGGACTCGCTCCTCGTCCTCAGAGGAGTAAAGCCGGTAGCCGGCATCGGAGCGCGTCGGGCGAAGCAGGCCATAGCGCCGCTCCCAGGCGCGCAGGAGGTCCGGGCTCACTCCCGTTCGCTCGGCGAGCTCTCCGATCCGGAGCCGTCGGTTCATGGGCCCCACTATAAAGAAAAGCTTGGACGAACACTAGACGGACCTTGACACTGCGTGCCGCAATGCGCTAGGGTGCGTCCATTGTTTGTCCAATGTATGTCCAACTAGGAGGTGCACTACCGATGAGATCGATCATGTCTCGCCGCCTGTTGATTGCGGTCTTGGCTCTGGTCGTCGCCGGGTTCGCGGTGACTGCTGGGGCGATCGCCTCCGGCGCGACCGATTCCCGAACAGCGGGCGATCGTGCGTCCCGGCCTGCGGGCAAGAACATCGTCGAGACGGCGACGGCCGCGGGGAGCTTCGGCACCCTCGTCTCGTTGATCCAGCAAGCCGGCCTCGCCGACACGCTGGCGACCGGAGGGCCGTTCACGGTGTTTGCGCCCACCGACGCCGCCTTCGCCAAGGTCCCGAAGGACACGCTCTCGGCCCTGGCCGCGAATCCCGCGCAACTGAGAGCGGTGCTCCTCTATCACGTCGCCAAGGGCGAGTTGCGTGCCAAGCAGGTCGTCAAGCGAAGCTCGGTTAAGACCCTGAACGGCAGCCGGTTGAAGGTCAAAGTCAAGCGGCGCTACGTGAAGGTCAACAACGCGAAGGTCCTCAAGACGAACGTGGACGCCTCCAACGGGGTCATCCATGTCATCAACCGGGTGCTTCTGCCCCCGAAGCGCTGATGGTGCGTCCCCCGCGCCCGGCGCATGACCTCGGCGGTGCGAGTCGCGACAGCGGCTCGTACCGCCCCCGCGGGATGATCGCAGCGCTCGACAAGGCGTCGACCGTGCCCTCGACTTCGCGGTCGCCCCGGCTACACCTCGATTGGTTACCGGCTGCGCGGCCTGAGCTGGGATAGCGCTGTCGCAGGCAGCCTGCGCGGCAGAGCGGCGCGTCGTCACCGGCGCCAGCTCCGGCATCGGCGAGGCCGCGGCCGAAGGGCTGGCGCGAGCCGGGGCCCGCGTTCATATGCTCGCCCGCGACCTCGAGCGGGGGGAGCGTGCCCGCGAGCGGGTCGCGCGGAGACTCGGGTCGAGCGGCGCCCGGCACTTCCGCAACTCGACTCTGCGACCTCTCCGATCTCGATCGGTCCGAACTTCGCCGCGGACTTCAACGAGCGCGGCGACATCGCCCTCCTGTCAACAACGCGGGCGTGCTGCTTGGCAGCCGCCGTCGGAACTCGGCCGGGGTCGAGCTGACGTTCGCAACCAACGTCCTCGGGCCGTTCGCGCTGACGGAGCTGCTGCTTCCCGCGCCGCGAGCGGAGGCCCCCGGGCGGGTGGTCAACGTCTCCTCGGGCGGCATGTACACCGCGCGCCTCGACGGCGACGACCTGCAGCTCGATCGTCGCCCCTTCGACGGCGCCGGACTTCTACGCGCACGCCAAGCGCGCCCAGGTAGTCCTCACGGAGCTCTGGGCCGAGCGCGAGGGTGACCGGGACGTCGTGTTCGCCTCCATGCATCCAGGCTGGGCCGACACGCCCGGGCTGCGGAGCTCGCTGCCCCGCTTTCGCGCGGCTCGCCCGCCCGCTGCTCCGCGACGAGCGTCAGGGCGCCGACACGATCGTCTGGCTAGCGACCGCTCCGGCGAGCGATGTCCCGACCGGGCTCTTCTGGCACGACAGGCGCCCCCGCCCGACCCACCGCCTTCCGACCACCGCGAGTCCGCGCAGGACCGCCGCTTGCTCTGGGAGGGATGCACGCCGGCTCGCGTCACCCGCCGCGTTCTGCGGCCGACCGCAAAGTCTTGAAAGGAAGGAGAACCGATGGCACGCTACAAGGCAACAGTGACCTCGCCGGCGAGCTGCGAGGCGGTTTTCGACTACCTCGCCGATTTCCGCTCGGCGGCCGAATGGGATCCCGGCGTGTGCAGGGCACGCTCCTTGCCGGGGCGAGCCGGGACGCCCGGCGCAGAGTTCGAGATGACCTCGCGCTTCATCGGCCGTGACGTCCCGCTGATCTACCGCACGAGTCGAAGTGGACCGCCCACGGCGCGGCTGCTCATGGTCGCGGAGAGCTCGACCGTGATCTCGCGCGACGAGATCACCCTCGCCGAGATCACGGACGGCCGCACCGCTGTTACGTATTAGCCGACCTGCGCCTGCGTGGAGCGTCTGCGGCGTTCGACCCCCTGCTCGGCGTGTTCTTTCTCCGCGGATCGGCAACAACGCACGCGCGGATGGCGACGAGGCTCGCACGGCCGCTCGCGCGCAGCGCCGTCAGGCGTCCGCCTGATGTTCCACCTGTCGAGCCCGACACTACCGTCGCCGGCCCACCACGCCCGGTCGCGGGCGCCGGCGGCGCATCGCGGTGTCGGCGGCGGCGTCGCCGGCCTCGTCGCCGCGCATGAGTTGCTGAGCACAGGGCACGACGTGCACGTTTTCGAGGCCGGGCGCCATGCGGGCGGCCACGCCAACACGATCACGGTCGAGACCGGCCGCGGAAGCTGGCACGTCGACACCGGCTTCGTCGTGCTCAACGACCGCAACTACCCCAACCTCGACCGCCTTTTCGACGAGCTCGGCATCGCGACTCAGCCCGCCGACATGAGCTTCTCGGTCTCGGACGCCGCCGGCCGCTTCGAGTGGGCGAGCAGGCCACTTGGGGCTGTTCGCCGTCCCCGCCACGCTATCGACCCCCGCTTTCACAGGATGCTCGCGGACCTCGTCCGCTTTCAACCGCGAAGCCCGCGGCCTCATCGGGCGCGATGGCGAGGGCCCCTCGCTGCGCGATTTCCTCGTCGAAGGCCGCTATTCGGACCTATTTCATCGAGCGGCTGATCGTGCCTCAGGTTTCGTCGGTCTGGTCAGCGGACCCCGCCGAGCTGTGGTCATTTCCGGCGAGCTTCCTGGCGGCCTTTTTCGCCAACCATGGCGCGCTTCAGATATTCGGCAGACCTCGCTGGCGCACCGTTTCGGGTGGCTCCGGCGCTATGTGCACGCGCTCGTGGTCTCTTTCACGACCGCGTCCACCTCGGGGCGCGGTCGGCGAATCGAACGAGACTCCGCGCGGTGTCGACCTGCGATTCGAGGACACCGTCGCCCGCTTCGACGAGGTGGTGCTCGCCATCCACTCCGACCAGGCGCTGGCGCTGCTTGCTGCGCCTAGCGAGCGTGAGCGTGATCTGCTCGGGGCGATCCCGTACCAGTCGAACGAGACCGTGCTTCACACTGACGAACGGCTGCTTCCGCGCCGGCGCGCCGCAAGAGCGAGCTGGAACTACCACCTGACGGAGCAGCCCGTCGGCAAGACGACGATCACCTATGACATGAACCGGCTCCAATCGCTGCGCGCCGACCTCAGGTTCCTTGTGACCCTGAACCGCACCGACGCGATCGACCCCGCGAATGTGATCCGAGCGCTTCCACTATGCGCATCCTGTCTACACTCGCGAAGCGTCGCCGCGCAAGGCCGCTGGTCTGAGATCAGCGGGCGCGACCGCACCCACTACTGCGGCGCCTACTGGCGCTGGGGCTTCCACGAGGACGGCGTCTGGTCAGCGCTGCGCGTCTCGGAGGCGCTCGGTGGCCGCGGGCCGATCGCCGCGGAAGCCATCCGCCGAGCCGGCCGCCGCCAGCCGTCGCACAGGAGCCGCGCGACGGAGGCGCTCGCGGCAGCATGACTCGCGCCTCCGCGGTCTACGAAGGCTGGGTCATCCACCGCCGGCATCGCCCCGTCGAGCACGAGTTCCGCTACAGGATCTTCATGCCGCTCTTCGACCTCGACGAGCTGCCGGAGCTCCTCGACCCGTTCCCGCTCTGGTCCGCACGCCGGCCGGCACCAGCGTGGTTTCGCCGCGCCGACTTCCTCGGCGACGCGCGCAGCCGCTCGCCGAAGCCGCCCTCGCGCTCGCTCGCGAGCGCGTCGGACGGCAGCCGGCGGGGCCGATCAGGCTGCTCGCCCACCCCCGCTACCTCGGGCGTCGGGTTCAACCCTGTGAGCTTCCTTTTCTGCCACGGGGTCGGGCGAGCTCGACTCTGTGATCGCCGAGGTCACCAATACCCCCTGGGGCGAACGCCACGCGTACGTGCTCGACGCTCGCTACAGCGGCCGCCCGCAGCCGACGGGACCATGGGCGGGAAACTCGACAAGCGCATGCACGTCTCGCCGTTCATGGGCATGGACCAGAAGTACGAGTGGTGGACCTCGGTCCCCGGCGGACCGGCTCCGGCTCGGGTTCCGGAACCTGGAAGACGGCAAGGTCGATCTTCGAAGCATCGCTGGCACTCCGCCGGCGCGAGATGAGCCGCCGGCTGATGGCGCGGATGCTCCTCACATATCCTCCGATGACAATCGCCACCCTGGCCCGAATCTACATCCAGGCTCTCCGGCTGCGGATCAAGGGAATCCCCGTGGTTCGCCCACCCGGAGAGCGCAGCGATGAGCCGGATCGCACGCGCCAATGCGTCCACGCGACGTGCCCGCGCAGGATCAGAGCCGCGGGCGACTGGAGTTGGTCGAGTCGTGGTCCGGGCGCGACGTTCGCCTTCGGCCCCGCCGAGGCGGAGCTTGAGGCGAGATCGTCGTGCACGACCCGGCCTTCTACCTGCGGATCGCGCGCGACCGGCAGCATCGGCCTCGGCGAAAGCTATGCCGAAGGCCTATGGGACTCCCCGGACCTCGTCAGCGTGTTAAGGATCCCCGCGCGTGAGCTCAGGCGCGTCGACGATGTGAATTCGCCTCGTGCGCCGCATCGGGCAGCCGCTTCGCCGCCTGCGTCCCGATGCCTTCCGCAATACGGTTGCCGGCGCGCGGCGCAACATCGCAGCCCACTACGACCTCGGCAACGCGCTCTTCGAGACCTTCCTCGACCGCGACGCGATGATGTACTCGTGCGCGCTCTACGTAAGCGAGCACGACTCGCTCGAGCAGGCTCAGCGCGCGAAGCTCGAGCGCATCTGCCGCTCGCTCGAGCTCGGCCCAGATACGCACCTGCTCGAGATCGGCACCGGATGGGGCGGGCTCGCGGTCCATGCGGCCACGCACTACGGCTGCCGCGTTACGACCACCACGATCTCGCGTGAGCAGCGCGCCTACGCCGCCGCGCGCATCCGGCGAGCCGGCCTCGACGGGCTCGTGCGGGTGATCGGACAGGACTACCGGGAGCTCGAGGGGCGCTTCGACCGCCTGGCCTCGATCGAGATGATCGAGGCCGTGGGGTGGGAGTACTTCGACCTCTTCTTCCGCCGCTGCTCGCAGCTGCTGGTGCCCGACGGGCTGATGTTCCTGCAAGCGATCTGCATCGACGACCACGCCTACGAGGCAGAGAAGGACGCCCCGAATTTCTCGAACCGGATGATCTTCCCAGGCGGTTGCCTGCCCTCGCTGGAGGCGATCGCCCGCTGCCTCGCCTCGCAGACGGACATGCGCACCGTCTGGCTCGAGGACATCTCGCCCTCCTACGCGCTCACCCTGCGCGCCTGGCGCGAGCGGTTCCTCGCCGCCGGGCACAACTCGCGGACCTCGGCTACGACAGGCGCTTCCAGCGCCTGTGGAAGATCTATCTGTCGATCTCCGAGGCCGGATTTCGCGAGGCACGCATCATGGACGTGCAGATGCTCTGCGCGAAGCCGGCCTGGCGACGCCCCGTCGGCGCGAAGCACCTGCGAGGCGAGCCAGTCGAAGCGGCGGCGGAGGTCGCCGCGGGACCGCGCGAATCCACGCCGCTTGACGGAGCGGCCGCATGAGCGACGCGGTCGAGGTCGAGGAGATCGATTTGAGCGAGCTTCCCAGCCGTTCCGCTCCCGTGGTGACTGCTTAGGACGCCCGGGCTTCCCTCGTAATGAAGGGGTCCCCGGTTCGAATCCGGGCGTCGGCTTGGCCTGCTAGAGCGCGCAATCGCGCCTAGCGATATGAGGGCTCTGCGGCGATCGGATCTCCGAGGACTATGCCGCTCGAAGTTATGTCGAACTCGCGGATGTCGGGCTCGTGCGCGCTCGCGCGCGATTTGAGAACCGTCACCGTGCGCAGAAGGCGCGACTCGGCGCGCAGGTACTGCAGCAGGATGACGTTGTCAGAGAGGTGGGAGATTCCGTACTCGGCAAGGCGGCCGGTGTGAAAGAGGTCCGGGATCTCGCTGGTCATGATCGGGCTTATGCCCAGGCGCGAGAGGCGTTGCATGAGCGAATAAATGAACTCGCGGAAGCGCACGGGATCGGGCGCCGCGTACTGCAGGTCGCTCACGCTGTCGATCAGCACGCGCGTGGCGCCGGTGCGCTCGAGGAGGTGGAGCAACTCGTACACCCATTCGTCGATATAGACATCGTTTGGAGACCGGTACATGACGGCGACCCGTTCGTTTTCCAAGGACCAGCCGAAGCCGCGGGCGATCCTCTCGAGCTGACTCGGATTCTCCTGCAGGCTCGCGATCACGCCAGGCTCGCCGCTCGCGGCGCCGCTGAAGATGAAGTGGAGTCCCATCAACGTCTTGCCGGCACCCGACGGCCCCGCCACCAGGGTGGAACTACCCGGCGCATAACCCTCCGCCAGCATGGTGTCGAGTGGCGGGATGCCGGTCGAGATCCTGCCTTCGCTCAACCCGTAGTCGTCCGCACTTCGAGTATCGGCGAGCCGTGGAAAGACCGCAATGCCGTCTTCGGAGAGGCGATATGTGTGACGTCCTGAGCGGAAGTCGCTGCCCCGCAGCTTGGTCACCTGGATCAGGCGTAACGTGCGCTCGTTCACCTGCTTCGTTGCGAGCGAGATGATCCCATCGGCCACAGCGAACTCCGGCGCCGTACCTGTCTCATCCTCGCTGTATTCCCCTATCCAGAAGCAAGTTGCAGGGAAGGCCGTGAGCAGTGCGGCGAGGTCATGCAGGAAGCGCCGGAACTCACGCGCGTCCTTGGAGAACGCGGCCAGCGCCTTGAAGCTGTCGATCGCGATGATCCCCGGCCGCCGCTCCTTGATCAGCGCACCGACCCGCTCGATCACGGCGGCGAGCCCGCCGTCGCCGCCGACAGTGCCGCCGAGGTCCTCGTAGTAGACCGTCCGGCCGATCGCGTGGCTATCGAAAAAGCTGAGCGTCTGTGCGTAGCGGACGATCTTCTCGAACGGTTCCGAGACCGTGGACAGGTAGATCGCAGGGCGCTCCTCCGTCGCGCCGGCGAAGACGAACTGCTGGGAGAGGATGGTCTTCCCCGAGCCCGGCAATCCGATGATCAGGTTGATCCCGCTCATCGGCAAACCTCCGCCGAGGATCAGGTCAAGCCCCTCGTCGCCACTTGTGAGGCGCCCCTGCACTAGCGACCTTCCTGTGCGGGGCGAGCGACCAGCGCGCTGGTCCCGAGCAGATCCTTGACCGTTGAGACGAACTCGAGGGGGTCAAAAGGCTTCTGCAGAAAGGCGTCTGCGCCCGCGGCCAATGCCTCGTCTCGAGCATCGAGGACCGAGATGGCGAGCACGGATCCGGTTTGGCGCTGCTTCAGGCGCTCGCATAGTTGTGTGCCCAGCCCTCCGGAAATCATCAACTCAACGATCGCGAGCTGGGCGCGGCTCTCGAGCCACTGCTCCTCGGCTTCGCCGGTCGCGAGAGCCACGCTCACCTCATACCCCTCGGTACGCAGGAAGAATTGTTCGAGTTCCGCCGCCACAGGGTCGCGTTCGGCGAGCAGCACGAGAAGCCGCGTTCCGGCACTCGGGCCGTCGTCGACAAGGGACTCGCCGGACTGGGTGTGTTCAGCAAGCAGTCGGTGCGCGTCGGCGGCCGAAAGGCCCTGGGAGACCTGTGCCGCAATGAATCGGAGCTGCTCCACCTGGTCGCGGGAGTACAGGCGATGTCCCCCCGTGCTCCGCTCTGGAACGATCTGCGCGTAGCGCTCCTCCCAGTTACGAATCGTCGCGGGAGGAACTTCCAGCATTCGAGCCAACGCACCAATGCTGTAGACACCGCGCGTTCCGTCAACTTGATCAGGCACGCCCCTATGGTACCTGATTGGGGCGGACCGGCGAGGGCTTGAGTAGGCGCTGATGAGATTAAGGGGATTAAACATCCTCAAACTCTCGTCATGGTGTGCTACAGTCGGCGACCTTGATGGCTTATTGCCCCATATCTAGGTACTGCCGACGGAAATCATCCTCCCCGGAGCAAGACAGCGGTCTCTTGATGAGGTTTTTGTCCCGGCAGACCTCCAGAAGAACAAGAACCCTTAGGAGGTTCGCATGGCTGCAACACCCGTCCCTACGGGACGCACTGACACAACTCGCCGCGATCTCACGGGCGGCCTGAGGCGGCTCGCCACGGAGACCAAGGCGGCCTTCAAGACGACCGAGTTCTACGCGTACGTCGTGACGTTCGCCTTGATCCTGATCGCCGGAGCCCAGATCTCCGAGAAGAACAACGTCGACGCTTTCCGCGCCGACAAGGTCTGGCTCTACATCACGATCCTGACGGTCGGCTACATGGTCTCCCGAGGCCTTGCCAAGGCCGGCAGCAGCGAGCCTTACTGGCAGGACTCAGGTCAGAACCGCGAGCACGACCACGACGACAACAACAGCCACTAGGCACAGACTCAGTCGAGTCTGATGTTCGTGTTCAAGCAGCCGGGCAGCAGAGCGCGGGTGCGCTTCATGCCCGGCTGCCTGATCTGGTCGCTGATGCTCTCGATCGGTTTGACCATTCTCGTGAACGTGCTGATCAGGCTGTTCTAGGGACGGCACGGTCAGTCCGACCTTTCAATCGAAAAGGAATGCGACGGTGTTCTACAGCGACGACTCCACCACTGAGCTATCCCAGCAGTGCTCGGTATCGGTCGAGCGACGAATAGATCGCTTGACGTTCGGACTCCACGGTGAGTTCGATCTGAGCTGCGGCGAAACGTTTCAGCAGGCAATCGCAGGCGCGATGGACGATCGAGTGACCGAGTTGGCGGTCGACCTGCGCGGACTCAGCTTCATCGATTCGACGGGCCTCAACGCGCTCGTGCATCTACGCGCACGGGCTGAACGAGACGGCTTTGACTTCGTCGTTCTCTGTGGCGAGGGTCATGTGATGCGCGTGCTGACGCTGGTTGGGCTTGACGAACTCCTTCCTGTAGTGGATCCCTCGGCGGTGCTTCCAGAGACGATTACATAGGTGCCACGTAGGGTCCTTTCGGGGTCCACAAACTAGTCCTTCGGAGGCACCAGCCGTCTATCGGAGTCACCGATTTGCAGCCCATTCTGTCCTGACGACGACTCTTTAGGACGCCCAGGCTTCCCTCGTAATGAAGGGGTCCCCGGTTCAAATCCGGGCGTCGGCTTGGCAATCTACCCGGCGCGGTGGAAGGTCCGCGCAGACCTGACGATTCGCGGCAGGGCTGGATACTGTGCGCGCGATGTCGGAGGAGAACGTGGAGCTGCACTACAGATGCCTTGACGCCTTCAACCGGCGCGACCTCGACGCCTTTCTGACACTGATGGACGATGACGTGGAGGCTGTCCCTCGCGCGAGTGCGATGGAGGGCGAGAGCAGCTATCGCCGCCACGAGGGAGTCCGCCGCTGGTGGAACAACGTGCTCGATGTCATTCCCGACTGGAACATCGAGGTTCTCGCGGTTCGCGACCTTGGGGACCTGACAGTCGCAGACCTGTTCGTTCGCGGCCACGGCGCGGGTAGCGGCGCTCCGGCGAACCAGGCGACCTGGCAGATAGCCCGGTGGCGGCGCGGGAAGTGCGTCTGGTGGCGCTTCTTCGAGACGCGGGCCGAAGCCCTCGAAGCCGTGGGGCTCTCGGAGTAGGCGATGTCGCAGGAGAACGTCGAGATCGTGCGAGCCGTCTTCGAGGCGTGGAATGCGGGGGAGATGGACCCGGGCTTCGGCTTCGGCTTCGGTTGGGGCCTTGATTCTCCAGTTCGGTCGACAGATCTCAGCTGTCTGACTAGCATCGCTTGATGAGAGCGTGTCGCGCGTCAGCAGTCGCGTTACTGGCACTGTGCGCTGTGGGCGCTTGGATGCCCGCGTGTGCGAGCGCCTTGACGACCTTCGGCGCCGACCTGAACAGGCCCGCTAACACCGGTTTCGATTGTGGCGTGGGCCCTGGCACGGGCGCTCTTGGACAGCCGGTTTACTACCCGACGAACGTCTCCACCTGCACCTGGTTCGCGAGCGGTCGCAATTTCGGGCAGTTGGAGAACACGCTTGTGCCGTCGGGTCAAGGAACCGTCACGAACGTCCGCGTTCGGGTCGGGCCGATCACAGGACCGATGCAGGTGGTGGTCTTGCGCGCCGTGCGCTCGGCGCAGGGTCCCGTCGGAACCACGCCCGGAGGCGCGGGCGTCAACGCCGTCTGCTGCAAGGAGGTGGGGCGCAGTGGTGTCTTTGTCCCTCCGCCAAACGCAGTCAGCAACGTCGCGGTCAACCTGCCGGTGAAGTCGGACATCGTTCCCAACCCGATTTCGCTTGCCTACGACTTCGACATGCTCGGCTTGAGCGTGCTGGCTCCCGGTGTGCCGATACCGGCGCACGACGTCGGCAACTACCAGGACGTCACCGGGCCGACCGGGGGCATCTACTTCCCCGCGATCCTGCCCGGGCAGGAACGGGCCGATAGCTTCGGAACGCTGGGCTATCAGTTGCTTTTGCAGGCCGACTGGGAGCCCGTTCAAGTTGGCGCCACGCCTGGCGCCGCGATCACGCTGGTAGTGCCGGCGGTATCGGTGACCCGGCGATTCCTGCGGCTAAGCCTTCGCTGCAACCAGGCCACGCCGTGCGTGGGCGCATTGAACGTCCAGACCAGTGGGGCCGCGGCGGCCGTCGCTTCTCAGCTGATCGGCGACGCGACGGCCAAACGCAAGCGCACCGTGACGATCGCCAAGGCGAAGCTCAAGATTCGCGCCGGCGCGACTGCTCGGGTAAAAGCCAAACTGACCCGGAAGGGCAAGAGGATCGTGCGCCGCAAGAAGCGGCCGAGGTTCTATGCGAACGTGAAATTCGGCCGCACGCTCGTTCTCTCCAGCCCAATCACTCTCAAGAAGAAACCGAAAAGGTAGCGCTGCTCCCCGGTTCGAATCCGGGCGTCGGCTTTCTTCTGCAGAGTGGCTCGGAAGATCACCCGATCCGGGTGACGAGCACGGGGTCGAACTGGGTCATCCTCGCCTCATGACGATAGGAGGTTCAATCTTCCTGATCGCCGTCGGGGCGATCCTCAACTTCGCCGTCACCGCGACGGTCGCCGGGATCGACATTCAGACGGTCGGCGTCATCCTGATGATCGCCGGCGGAGTCGGCCTAGTGCTCGGTCTGATCTTCATGGCGAGCGCGAGCCGTGGCGGACCGCCGCCGCCCGCCGAGCCCGGTGGCCCGCCTCCGGGTGGACCACCTCCGCCTGGCCAGTACTGAAGGTAGCGTCGGCTCAGTCGACACGAACGGGGAGGTATGGATGGAGGCTTCACGAAGACGCGTATCGGGAGAGGGATGGGTCACGTTTATAGCCGTCCTACTCCTGGTCGTCGGTACGTTCAACGTCATCAACGGCATTGCGCTCCTCGTCGACGACAACTACTTCCATGCCGACAAGCTCCTGTTCGGTGACCTATCGACGTGGGGTTGGCTGGCGCTCTTCATGGGAGCGGGCCAGATCCTGATTGGCTTCGGCGTCTACAGCGGCAACATCGTCGCTCAGATCGTCGCCGTCGTCTGGGCCATGCTGAACGCGTTCCTTCATCTCCTCGCGATCGGTGCGTACCCGGCGTGGTCGATCATCATCATGGCAATCGACGTACTCGTGATCTATGGGCTGATCATGTACGGACGGGCGTTCAACGAGGCATAGTCGGCGCGGCGATGGCGTGCCCCGTCTGCACGACGGACCACTTCAATATGAGGGGTCGCGAGTCGCTCGCATGGGCGCGGGTATCAGCGCGGCGCCCACGATGACCAGGCAAAAGGCGATCATGCGCCCGGTGATCTCGACCTCCCCTGTTCCGACCGGGTCGCGGAAGACCAGAATGCCGCCGATGATCGCGGTGACATTGGCCGCGACCGAGGTGAGCGCGATGACCTGGACACCCGGGCCGAGCTGCAAGCCGCCGGCAGACGCATAGAAGGCAATCACCGAGGCCGCCACCGCCGCCACCAACCACGGGCTGACGAGCTCGAGCACTCCGTCCTGAACGACGTCGGTCAAGTACTTGAGCGCGATGTCGGAGACGCCGAACAATGCACCGGCGGCAACCCCGAGGAGCATGCCCTCCGCCGCGGGCGAGACACCAAGGCGGCTGGAAAGCAAAGCGAGCCCGGTGGCGAAGACAAGGACGCTGCATTCGACCACGATCAACGCGGCCAGCGCATAGCCTGGGGGATCGCCGGCGTCCGAGCCCGAGGTGAGCCCGATGACGGCAAGCCCTGCTCCGGTGATCAGCAGGCCGATCCATTGCCGGCGTCCGAGGTGGAAGCCGAAGTAGCGTTCGGCCAGTACGGCTAGGAAGACCAGCCCCCCGGCAAGCACGGCCTGCACGATCGACAGCGGTGCCAAGGCGAGCGCGGCGACGTGAAGCACCCAGGCGCCGATCGCCACCACCCACCCCAGCGCGAACCACTTGGAGCGGAAGAGGTCGGCGGCGCTTCGCAGCGGATGCCGAACGCGCACGGGTGGCGCCAAGACCGCGCCCCGCTGCTTGAACAGGAACGCGACGTTCGTTGCGAGCGCGCACGCCAGAGCGAGGACAAGTCCGATGATCACGCTGCGGCATTCTCACCGAGCAGCAGCACTGGCGCTCGCCTGACGCGAGGGGCCTCTTCGGTAGGCTAGCCGCCGCCTCGACCTCGAAAGGACCTCATCAGATGCTCTGGAGGACTATTCCTTGATCAGCGACCAGCAGGCTTTCAGCCATCTCACGCTGATCCTCGCGGCCCGGGCTATCTCCAACGCGGAGGCCAGTCCGGAGCTGGCAGCCGGTTGAGCGCCACCAGCGTTTCGCCAACCGGCGCTGCGGCGCGAAGAATCCTCGCCCCGCTCGCCCTTGCCCAGTTCATCTGCAGTTTCGCGGGCTCGAACATGAACGTGATGATCAACGACATCAGCGAGGACCTGGACACCACCGTGTCGGGCGTGCAGGTCACGATCACCCTGTTCTTGCTGATCATGGCGATCCTCATGATTCCCGCCAGCAAGCTGACCGACCGCTGGGGACGCAAGCGATGCTTCATCGGCGGTCTCGTGCTGTACGGGATCGGCGCCTTCCTGAGCGCAGTTTCGCCGAGCCTTGGCGTGCTGATTCTTGGCAACTCGGTGTTTGAAGGTGTGGGCACGGCTTTCTTGATTCCGCCCGTCTACATCCTCACCACGATGGCGTTCAGCGAGCTCACGTCACGGGCCCGGGCGTTCGGCATCATCAGCGGGCTGGGCGGCCTCGGCGCCGCGGCAGGACCGTTGATCGGAGGGCTCATCACCTCGGCAATCAGCTGGCGGGCGGCGTTCATCTTCCAGGTCGCGGTCATCCTGGTGATCCTCCTGCTCAGCCGCCGCGTGGTCGATCCACTTCCGGCGGACCCGACGCGCCCGTTCGATGCGGTCGGCGCGGTTCTGTCGGCAGTGGGGATGTTCTTCGTCGTGTTCGGAATCCTGCAGGCGGACAACGACGGCGTGCTGATGGCTGGTGTTGCTGGCGGCCGGAGCCGTGTTCCTGGCGTCGTTCTTCTTCTATATCCGCGCTCGAGAGAGAGCCGGAAGGGAACCGCTGCTGTCCACGGGGCTTTTCAAGAATCGCACGTCCAATCTCGCCCTTGTGACCCAGAACATTCAGTGGCTGCTCTTGATGGGGACGTCGTTTACCGTCGCGGTCTTCCTCCAGACCGTTCGCGGCTACAACGCCGTCGAGACGGGCGTGATCTTCACCGCGGCGACATTGGGGATCCTGGCCTCGTCGCTTGCGGCTGAGCGGCTCGCCAAGCGGTACTCGCAAAAGAGCCTGATCACGGCTGGCTTTGTCGTCACCGCGGTAGGGATCGGAGTCCTGCTCGCCCTTGTCGGGGCCTCGTCGCGCGTCGTCGCGTTCGCGCCCGGACTGCTGCTGATCGGCCTGGGAGTGGGAGTGATGCTGACCCCCTCGGTCAACGTCGTGCAGTCGAGCTTCCCCGAGGATCAACAGAGTGAGATATCGGGCTTGTCGCGCAGCATCTCCAACCTCGGCTCGTCCTTCGGGACCGCGATCGCCGGCACGATCCTGGTTTCCGATCTCGCCTCGGGAAACACGACCTACGTGATCGCGATGGTCGTGCTCGCCGCCTTCGCACTGGTAGGTCTTGTGGCCTCCCTCATGCTGCCGGACAACACCAAGCAGCGCGCCGCCTCTGCTGCGGCTCCCCACCCCGCATAAGAAGCCGCGGCTGCTCGTTTCATCGCCGCGCGCTGAGCGTCAGTGGACGAATACCTTCAGCGCGACCAGCACCAGACCGAGAGAGGCGCTCGCCAGGCCGGCGCCCAGCATCTGGAGTCCCGTGCCGCCGGCCAGCTGTCGCAGGCCTGCGCCCCAGATGAAGAGCAGCGCGACGTTCAGGAGGACGGCGATCCACAGCGCAGTCTCGACCGCGTAGACGCCCAGCGCCGCGAGCAGCAGCACGGCGACGGCCGGCAGCGCGGCCTGCACGATCGCGAACTCGTGTCCGAGGGACCCGAGAAGCGCATGCCTGTCCAGCGGTGCTAGCGCCGCGCCACTGCCGGCCAGCGCATGGGCCCACGCGTGTGCGAGTGCGAAGACCGCCGTGGTGACGAGGACAGCCGCGATCACGTACCCGACATCCTCAGAGTTTGCGAATGCGGCCAGCACCGACGTCACGAGCACCATTCCATACAGGCTGCCCGCAAGGTTGCCGCCCGGGATCAGCCGGACGAGGATCGGCCGTGCACCTGCCGCATCAGCACTCACGCGCGCATTGTGCCTTAGCCCGGAGCCGCCGCCGCATCCGGCGGGGCCGGCCCGGATGCGACGCCGTGAGGCGGTCCGAACCAGGTGGTTAGCGCGTCAATGAGCCCCACTTGGGCTTGGTCTCCCACCCAGGCCACATATCCGTCGGGCCGAATCAGCACGGCGTTGGGAGCAGTGACCGCCCCGAGTGCCGGAAGCTCCCACGTACCAACGTATTTGGCGTCGATCAACTGAACCCGATCTGCCCAAGGAGTGATGTCGAAGCCGCCGGGCTCACCGAGGTTGAGTAGCGCCGGCCGCGCGTCGTGCAGCAGGGCGAACACCCGCAGCGGGCCGTTGGCCGTGACCAGGTCGAGGTCGGGCATGCGGCGTCCGAGCAGCGGGTGGCCGTCGCCGAGGTCGTAGTGAATGTCCAGACCGGACATCATCGCGGCGAACCGCTTGCGCGACTCGTCCATGCTCAGCAGCTCGGACACGGTGTCGCGCAAGGCCTCGATGCGATCGTCGGCGCGCAGGAGCACGGTTTGCGCCATCGTGTTGCGCAGCACGCGGGCAGCGACCGGGTGGCGCTCTGCCTGGTAGGTATCCAGGAGGCTTTTCGGCGCTGTCTGGTGGACCACCTGGGCGAGCTTCCATCCCAGATTCACCGCATCCTGCACACCGGTGTTGAGGCCCTGGCCACCCACCGGGGAATGCACGTGCGCCGCGTCGCCGGCCAGCAGCACCCGTCCGTCGCGGTAGGCCGCGGCCTGCCGAGTCATATCGGTGAACCTGGAGATCCAGGTGGGACTGTGGATCCCGTAGTCGGTCCCGTAGACGGCGATGAGGCCCTCGCTGAGGTCGCGCAGGGTGGGTTCGCTCGTGAGGCCGGCCTGCTGTTCGGTCACCATGACCCGGACGGGCCCCCCATCCATGTAGACCACCTCGCCGTCGCGGATCTCGTACTCCAACCTGCCCAAGGAGTGGACGCCACGGGCGTCTTGGCGGGTGCCCAATTCCGGCTCCTCGGCCATCTCGACCTCGGCGATCAGGGCGCTGGTCGTCGGATCCCACCCGGGGAAGTCGATACCGGCTGCTTTCCGGACCAGACTGCGTCCTCCGTCGCACCCGACGAGGTATTTCGCCCGCAGCAACTGGCCGTCGGCGAGCTCGACGTCGACGCCGGCGTCGTCCTGCGCGAAGCCAGTCACCTCACGTCCGCGATAGACCGTCACCGGCAGCTCGCCGACCCAGCCGGCCAGGATGCGCTCGATGTGGTTTTGCCACAGTCCGAGCCCGTATGGGTGCCGGGTGGGAAATTCGCTTATGTCCAAAGACTTGCCGGGGAGGAATGCCGCGACCTGGGCCACCTGTCCCTCGGAGAGGAACCGGTCGGCGATTCCACGCTGATCGAGGACCTCGATGGTGCGTGAGTGCAGACCGCCTGCGCGCGAGCCGGGGAGGTCCTGGCTGGCGCGCCGCTCGACAATCGCAACGTCAACGCCCGCCAACGCCAACTCGCCCGCCAGCATCAGCCCTGTCGGACCTCCTCCGGCGATCACCACCGCATGCTCGGTCATCGCCGTGGCCTTCACCCCCGGGAGGTGGCGACGGACTCCTGCGCCCCACCGGGCTCCTCCGGAGCGCCGCGGGGGACGAAGTCGCTCTGGCGCACCAGGACGAAGGCGGCGAGCGCGCCACTGAACAGGATCAGCGCCCCGATCAGGAGGAGGTCGTTGAAGGCGTCGGTGAACGCGACGCCCGCCGCCTGGACCGCCTGGTCGTGGAGCTGGGGCGGCACCTGGCTCGCCGCCCGGGTGCCGCTCGCCGCGACCGCGTCGGCGAAACCGCTCGGCGCCTGGGGCAGCAGCTTTCCGATCTCGTCGGAGATCTTGCTCTGGAACACCGCGCCGAGGGCTGCGATCCCGGTCGCGACGCCGGAGATCCGCATCGTGTTGTTGATGCCCGAGGCCATGCCCGACCGCGTGGCCGGTACCACCCCGAGCGCGGTCGAGGCGATCGACGGGTTGGAGAGCCCGATGCCGAAGCCGCTGACCATGAACCCGGCGAGCAGGGTCGTCCACTCCGAGTCGGGCTTGGCGCCCCGCATCAGCAGCAATCCGACGCCGACCAGAGTGAGTCCGAGCGTCAGCGGTACCCGTGCCGGGAGCTTCGCGACCACGTTGCGAGTGGCGAGCGGCACGATGAACGCGAACAGGGTCAGCGGTAGGAACCGGACGCCGGCCTCGAGCGGCGTCATCCCGATCACGCTCTGCATGTAGATCGTGATGTAGAGGAACATCGCGAACATCCCGGCGCCGATCGCGAAGGTGCCGTAGGAGACGCCCGAGAACGCCGGCTTGCGGAACAGGCTGAGGTCGAGCATCGCATGGGCCTGGTGCCGCTCGAAGAGCACGAACGCCAAGAGCAGGAGTGCCGAGGCGACCAGCACGCCGACGATCAGCCCGCTGCCCCAGCCCTCGGCGTTGCCGCGCAGCAGGCCGAAGATCAACGCGAAGAGGCTCAGCGAGAAGGTGATCAGGCCCGCCCAGTCGAGGCGCTTGGCCTCGGGATCGTGCGACTCGCCGGCCTGGGTCGTGGCGAGGATCACGGTGCCGATCCCGATCGGGACGTTGACGAAGAAGATCCACTCCCAGCCGAACGTGTCGGTGAGCGCCCCGCCGACCAGCGGCCCGACCGCGACCGCGCCGCCGATCGTCGCGCCCCAGGCGGCGATTGCGGCGCCGCGCTCGGGGCCCTCGAACTCCTGCGCGATCAGCGCCAGCGAGGTCGCGAACATCGCCGCCCCGCCGACGCCCTGCAGGGCCCGCGCGAGGTGCAGGAAGGTCGCGCTGGTCGCCAGTCCGCAGAGCAGGGACGCGAGCGTGAACACCCCGACCCCGATCACGAACAGCCGCCGCCGTCCGAAGCGGTCGGCGAGCGAGCCCATGGCCAGGGTGAAGGCCGCGAGCGTCAGCGTGTAGGCGTCGACCACCCATTGCAGCCCGGTGAGGTCGGTGCCGAGGTCCTTCTGGATGTCGGGCAACGCGACATTGACGACGGTGATGTCGAGCAGCAACATGAACGTCGCCAGGCAGACCGCGAGCAGGCTCCACCACTTACGTTCCATCAGGCATAAACCTTCCGCTAGCGTGAGGGCTTGGGCGTCTCACGGTACCGCGCAGCACACCTCGGCCAGTGTAGTTTGCTAAGCTAATTAGCAGACCTAACTATGCCGAGCACCGTTGCCAGCCCAGTCGAGACCGCCGCCAGGTTGCGGCTCGCGATCGTGCGGACGGCGCGCCGGATGCGGCAGGAAGCCGGCGGCGAGCTGACACCATCGAGCGCGGCCGCGCTTGCGACCATCGAACGACGCGGGCCGCTCGCGCCGAGCGAGCTGGCAGAGCTCGAGCGCGTCAAACGACCGACGATCACGCGTGTCGTTGCACGGCTCGAAGAGGCCGGCTTGGTCGAGCGGACGGGTGACCCCGCCGACGGGCGCGCCTCCCTCGTATCGATCACCCGCCAGGGCTCCGAGCTATTGCGGCGCATTCGTACGCGGAAGAACGCGTATCTCGCGCGGCGTCTGAGCAAGCTGGAAGCCGACGACCTCGCCGCGCTCGAGCGCGCGGCAGACGTGCTCGAGCGCATTCTCGAGGACGACCGCCGTTGACGGAGGCTCTGCACCGCTCCTTCGACTCCCTCCACGTTCCGAACTACCGCCGGTACTTCGCCGGTCAGGTCGTGTCTCTGAGCGGGAACTGGATGCAGATGGTCGCCGAGACGTGGTTGGTGCTCGAGCTGACGGGCAGCGGCGTCGCAGTCGGCCTGACCGCGGCCTTCCAGTTCCTCCCGATCCTTCTTTTCGGCGCGTACGGCGGCCTGCTCGCCGACCGCTACGACAAGCGACGCCTGCTGATGCTCACCCAGGCGCTAATGGTTGTTCCGGCGCTCGGCCTCTGGGGGCTGACGGCGGCAGGCGCGATCGTGCCCTGGATGGTCTTCGCGCTCGTCTTCGCGCGGGGCACCGTGAACGCCGTCGACAACCCGACGCGTCAGGCGTTCGTCATCGAGATGGTCGGACCCGGGCGACTGGTCAACGCCGTCAGCCTCAACAGCGTGATCGTCCACTGCGCCCGGATGGTGGGCCCCGCGCTTGCCGGCCTGCTCATCGCAGTCGCGGGCGTGGCGCCGTGCTTCCTGCTCAATGCCGCCACGTTCGCCGTGATGATCGCCGCATTGAGCCGAATGGAGGTGGCCGCGCTGCGCACGCCCCGACCGGCCGAGCGCGAGCCTGGCGCGCTGCGCGCGGCGCTGCGTTACGTCCGCGCGACGCCGGCGCTCGCGCTCCCGCTGGCGATGATGGCGCTTGTCGGGACGCTCGGCTTCAACTTTCAGGTGCTGCTGCCGCTGCTCGCAAAGTCGAGCTTCGGTGGCGGTCCCCAGACGTACGGACTGCTCGTCAGCGCGATGGGAGTCGGCGCGATCGCCGGTGCGCTCGCCGCCGGGGCCCGCGGACGGGTTTCGATGCGGATCTTGATCGCGGCCTCCGCCGCCTTCGGGGGATTCACTCTGCTCGCGGCTGCCGCGCCGACGCTGTGGTTCGAGCTCGCCGCGCTGATGCTGGTCGGGGCGGCCAGCGTGACGTTCGCCGCCGGCGTCAACTCGAGCCTTCAGCTCTCCGTCGAGCCGGCGATGCGCGGCCGGGTGATGGCGCTCTACTCGGTCGTCTTCCTTGGCTCGACGCCGATTGGCGCACCGATCGCAGGCTGGCTCTCGGAGGCCGCCGGCCCGCGCGCCGGGCTACTGCTCGGCGCGCTCGCGGCGTTGGTCGCAGCCGCCGCCGCAGCGATCGTGTTGCGACGTGTGGGAACCCGGGCGTCGCCCGCCTGACCGCGAAAACGTTTCTGTTTCTTAGCACGGGGTAAGAGCAGGCCATGCTCAGGAGCCTTGGGGGGATTCTGGCGGCGATAGCGCTCTCGCTCGTCTTCGCCAGTAGCGCTGGTGCGTTCACCGCACGCGGGAGCGTCGAGCAGGTGTACGCCACCGACCTGCCCGCGGGCGCGGGGATCTCCTTGCTCGACTCCGGCGGGGGCGTGGTCGAGACGAGGAGCGCCAACAACCGGGGTGGGGCGCTGTTCCGCAACGTCCAACCCGGGGACGGCTACCGCGTCCGGCTCGACTCCACCAGCGAAACGTCCGAGCCGCTGACGGTGCTCACCGCGCAGTCGGCGCCGCCGTCGACGGACGTCTACAACCAGACGGTTCCGAACGATGGCTACGGCTATCTCGAAATGCGCGATGGCACCAAGCTGGCCTACTCGGTACATCCGCCGACCGACGTCACGAACGTCGGGGGCGTCGACCTTCCACCCAACCCGGCCGGTAACAGCGTGCCGTCCCCGACCCTGATCGAGTACTCGGGCTACGGATACGCGAGGCCGGAGGGCCCGCAGAGCGGGATCGCTGCGCTCGCCAACATCATGGGGTTCACGGTCGTCGACGTGAACATGCGCGGCACGGGCTGCTCGGGCGGTGCGTTCGACTTCTTCGAGCCGCTGCAGAGCCTCGACGGCTACGACGTGGTCGAGACGGTATCGCGGCAGCCGTGGGTGGCGCACAACAAGGTGGGGATGATGGGCATCTCCTACGGCGGTATCAGCCAGCTCTTCACCGGCCAGACTCGCCCCCCGAGCTTGGCCGCGATTGCGCCCCTCTCCGTGATCGACCAGGTGCAGACGACGCTCTATCCGGGCGGAACGCTCAACACGGGGTTCGCCTATGCGTGGGCGCAGGAGCGGATGCGCGAGTCGAATCCGGCCGACCCCGCCGATCCCAACAACGGGGCGCAATCCTGGGCTGTCCAGCGCGTCGCCGAGGGCGACACGGTCTGCCGGGACAATCAGGATCTGCACCCCGAGCACGCCGACCTCGAGCAGAAGATCCGCGACAACGACCACTACGTCCCCGAGGTCGCCGACCCGCTCTCGCCGATCACGTTCGTCGACAAGATCAACGTGCCTGTCTTCATGGCCTGCCAGTGGACCGACGAGCAGACCGGCGGCCACTGCCCGACGCTGGCGAAGCGCATGACCGGGACCGACAAGAAGTGGTTCACGTACACGAACGGCACCCACGTGGACTCGCTCAGTCCCGAGATCTACAACCGCCTCTATGACTTCTTCAACATCTACGTGGGGCAGCAGGCGCCGCCGATACTTCAAACAGCCTTCATCCAGGCAACCGCGCCGGCAGTCTTCCAGGCGGCCTTCGGCATCGACGGGCCCGGAGGGACACCGCCGGCGCATGACGCTGCCGCTCGACACGATCCAGTTGCAGCCGACCTATGACCTCGCCAAGGCGGCGTTCGAGGCACAGCCCTCGATCCGTGTCCTGTTCGACAACGGCGCCGGCAACACGAGCAATCCTGGCTGGCCGTACCCGGCATTCGAGCAATCGTTCAGTGCGTTCCCGGTCCCGGGCACCACCGCTCGCTCGTGGTACCTCGCGCCCGATGGCGCCCTCTCCGACGCCCCGGCCTCCGGCATCCGTGCCGACGCGTTCACCTGGGACGCGGACGCGCGTCCGTTGACCGACTTCACCGGCGACACCGGCGCGGGCGACGGCGGGCTATGGACCGCGACTCCGGGCTATCAGTGGTCGCAGGACCCGCCCCGGCACGCCGTCGCGTGGGTGACCGAGCCGCTGAGCCAGGACACGACCACGGTCGGCGCAGGCCGGGTGGACCTCTGGGTACGGTCCTCCGCGCCCAACGTGGACCTGCAGGCGACGATCAGCGAGGTCCGGCCGGACGGCAAGGAGACCTTCGTGCAGAACGGCTGGGTGCGAACCATCGCGCGAGCGCTCGACGACGCCAAGAGCACGGAGCTCGAGCCGGTTCTCAGCCTGCGCGAGGAGGACTTCGCGCCGATGCCCTCCGACCAATTCGTGCCGGTCACGGTCCCGCTCTACTACCAGGGGCACGCCTACCGCGCGGGCTCGCGCATCCGCGTCAGGGTCTCGGCGCCCAACGGCGACCAGCCGATCTGGTCGTTCAGCGAGACCGAGCCCGCCGGGACGGCGGAGGTCGAGATCGGTTACGGCGATGGCATGCCGTCGCGCCTCGCTCTCCCGCTGGTGCCGGCCGGAGACGTGCCGGATCAGCTTCCGCCCTGCCCGGGCCTGCGCGGCGAGCCGTGTCGCGACTACGTGCCGTTCGAGAACGACACCAGCGTCCTGAACGGCTACCCCCGGCCCAAGGCCGCGACGCCGATCTACACGCCGCTGGTCCCGGCCTACCAGGCCTGCGCCACGCCGAACCGCACTCACGCATCGCCGCTCGCCTACGGCTCTTGCGCCCCGCCGCAGATGCAGTCTTCGCACCTCACCGTGGGCACGCCCGACTCGAACGGCCAGGCGGCGCGCTCGACGGGAGCCATGCGCTGGGTCGTGCAGCCGGGCAACCCCTCGACCACCGCCGACGAGGCGGACGTGGGCCTGAACCTCGACCTGACCGACGTTCGCCGTAGCTCGGACCTCTCGGACTACACGGGTGACTTGAACGCCCGCGTGACGATCCAGATGACCGACCGCAGGTCGGGAGCCGGCGCCGACGAGCCCGCCACGGTCTTGCCGTTCGAGTTCTCGCTCCCCGTGGGGTGCGTTGCCGACCCGAGCGCCGACGTGGGCGCGACCTGCGCCGCGGCGACGACCGCCGAGGCAGTCATCCCGGGCGCCGTGATGGAGGGCGCGCGGGCTGTCTGGGAGATGGGCCGCATAGCGGTGGATGACGGCGGCCCGGACGAGGACGCCTCGACGACGGCGGATAACCGCCTGTTCGAGGTCCAGGGCGTTTTCGTCCCTGACGGTGTCCCGAGCTCGAATCGGGGTGTCGGGTGACCCTGCATCCGGAGGCACCGCTAAACAGATAGCCCGATGACAGCGCTACGTCGATTGCTGCCGCGCAGGAACCTGGCGGCAAGCGTCTACGGCACGGTGCTGGTCTCGTCGGTGATGGTGGGGCTTGGCCGCGCAAGCCTCACGGCGGGCCAGATGATGGCGACGCTGGCGGTGACCGCGTTCGTCTTCGCGCTGGCTCATGCCTGTCGAATGCGCTGGCGCTAAGTGCCCTCCGACAGGAAGGCACTAGCCGTCGACCACGTGCTCGACGCCGTCAGGCACGAGTGGCCCATGGTGACAGCCGTCGGCCCGGCACTCGCGGCGCTCACGCTCGCAGCGGCCGGCAGCTACTCAGCGAAGACGGGACCATGGATCGCGACGATCGCGAACACCGTCCTGCTGTTCTGCTGGGGAGCCGATCCTTCGCCACCGAGCCGAGGGCAGCGCCTTCGAGTGGTTCATCGCGGGCTCGACGACCTGCCATGCTTGGACTCGTGCTCGTCGGGCTGAAGGCTCTGGTCCACTAACAGGCGGTAGATGGAAAGATCCGTCTCGTGCACACGGACGACGAGGGGATCACCGCGCAGGGACTCGAGGCCCTGAAGGCAGAGCTCGAAGACCTCGAGACGAACGGCCGCCGGGCGATGGCCAAGCGCATCAACGTGGCGCGTGAGCTCGGCGACCTCAAGGAGAACGCCGAGTACCACATCGCGAAAGAGGACCAGGCTCACCTCGAGACGAAGATCAAGCGCCTTCGATACCGCCTCCGAAAGGCGGTCGTCGTCGACGTGGATGCGGCGCGCGACGCGTTCGGATTCGGCCGGACGGCCGAGGTTCTCGATGTGGCCAGCGGGACCACGCACACGTGGACCCTGGTCGGTCCGACGGAGGCCGATCTCGCGAAGGGGATGCTGTCCGCAGAATCACCCGTGGCCCGCGCGCTCCGCGATCGTGCGCCCGGCGAACAGGTCGTGGTGGAGACCCCATCCGGAGAGCGCACCTATCGCGTGGAGAAGATCGTCAGTTAGCCGCCGCGTCTGGTAGCCTCCAAAAAATTCCTTGCCGAGCGATCCTGCGAGCGTTAGGCTCGCTTTGTGAGGTTCCGCTGCCTTCTTCTGATCGGCGTCCTCGCCGCGTTCCTCGTGCAGGCTTCGCCTGCGCTGGCTGCCAACACGACAGTGACGGTCAGCTCGAATCAGTACACGGCCAAGGACATAACCGTGTTCCAGGGCGAGAAGGTCACGTGGAACAACACCGGCGGGACGCACGACGTCCGCTTCGACGACGGCTCGTTCAGGATGCCCAACCCGGCATCGAGCTCACTTTGGACTGTGTCGCGCACCTTCAACACGCCGGGCTTCCACAGGTACTACTGCACGGTTCACGGCGACCCCGGCGGAGTCGGGATGTCGGGCTCGGTAACCGTGACCGCCCCGACCGGGTATGCGCGCCCGAAGGCCGCGACGCCTCTGCGCGCCACGCTCGCGCCCGCGTACAAGCCCTGCACCACGCCCAACCGCGTGCACGCAACGCCCCTGTCGTTCAACTCGTGCAACCCGCCTGTCCAGACATCCGACCACGTGACGGTCGGAACGCCTGATGCCAACGGGGCCGCCGCCAACTCGGTTGGCGCCGTCACGCTCACGGTGCTGTCGCCCGCGGACGTGCGTGTCGCGGGATCGATCACCGACGTGCGGAACAAGAGCGGTCTGGCCGACTACGCGGGCCAGCTTCAGGTGAGCCTGCCGCTGCAGATCACCGACAAGCTCAACGGCCCCTCCGGGACCGAGAACGGGACCGGCAGCACCTCGATCTCGATCACCGTCCCGTGCACCACCACGCCCGGGTCCGCGACGATCGGCTCGACCTGCTCCGTCACCACCACCGTCAACTCGATCATCCCGGGCGCTGTGGTCTCCGGCTCGCGAGCGATCTACGAGGTCCAGGGCGTGCAGGTATTCGACGGCGGCCCGGACGGCCTTGTGTCCACCGCGACCGGCAACACGCTCTTCGCGAACCAGGCGATCGCCATTCCGTAGGTTCGGCCGCAGTCGGGTCGGATGCCCTCAGCGGATGCCGGCGGCTCAGACACGCTCCCGTCGGTGCCTCAGCGCTCCAAAGCGCTCCTCGACGAACTCCAGCTGCACTGGCAGCGCATCCAGCGCTCCAGCGCTCAGCACCGCGCTCAACGACGTCCGGCCTCCACGCCAGCGCTCCAACGCGAGGAGGAAGCAATGTCGGTCGTACTCTGTGCATCAGGGCCCGAGCCTCACCCAGGAGAAGTACGAAGAGATCGTGCGCAAGCTGACCAACGGAAAGGGCCGCCTGGAGTCGCCATCGGACTGGCCTGTGGCCGGACTGCTGGTCCACGCCGCCGGCCCAGCGCCGGGTGGCTTTCGCGTCGTCGACGTGTGGGAGTCAGAAGAGGCGTGTAACGCGTTCGGGGAGGTCCTGGCACCGATTCTGCAGGAGGCCGGCGTCTGCTCGATGCGCCCGAGCTCTACCCCGCGCACACATTCGTCTCGGCCTGAGGCCGGCGCGGAAGCTCGAAATGCTCTAGTCCGGCGCTGCGGCAGGCCGGTACAGTGAACGGCCTGGCCTCCGACTCGTCCGCAGAACGCCCGCCTCCGAAGGCGCCCGCCGAACAAGACTCCGCCCGGACGGAAGGCGAGGAAAAGCGGCCATCCCAGCCGATGATCCCGCGCAGCAGGTGGTTCTTCACCGTGCTCGCCGGATTGCTCGCGCTGAACCTCCTGCTGTCGTTCGTCACGCGCGGTCCCGATGACCGCCGTCGGGTCCCGTATCAGCCCTTCTTCGTCAATCAGGTGCAGGCGGGCAACGTCAGCGAGATCACCTCGCAGGAAGACTCGATCGAGGGCGAGCTCAAGAAAGAGGCCACCTACGACCCGCCCGGCGACGACAAGCCGGTGAAGGTCAAGAAGTTCAAGACCGAGGTTCCGTCCTTCATCGATCCGGCGCAGATCACGAAGCTGCTCGACGAGGGAAACGTCGTCGTCAACGCCAAGGCCCCGGACACCGGCCGCTCGCTTTGGGTGACGCTGCTGCTCGGCTTCCTCCCGACCATCCTGCTTGTCGCGTTCTTCGTCTGGCTCTTCCGCAGGATGAACCGCGCCGGGGGAGGTGGAGTGCTCGGCACCTTCGGGCGATCCACCGCGCGGCGCCGACTCGAGGGGGAGGAACGAGCCACATTCGAGGACGTGGCCGGGATCGACGACGCCGAGGACGAGCTCGTCGAGATCGTCGACTTCCTCAAGAACCCGAAGCGCTACACGAAGCTCGGCGCGCGCATCCCACGCGGCGTGCTGCTGTACGGGCCGCCCGGGACCGGGAAGACGCTGCTCGCCCGCGCGGTCGCGGGCGAGGCCAATGCGGCCTTCTTCTCGATATCGGCGTCCGAGTTCGTCGAGGCGATCGTCGGCGTCGGCGCTTCACGCGTGCGAGACCTCTTCAAGACAGCCAAGGAGGCGGCGCCGGCGATCGTCTTCATCGACGAGCTCGACGCGATCGGCCGCTCTCGATCGGGCAACGTTGGCGGCCTCAGCGGCGGCAACGACGAGCGCGAGCAGACGCTCAACCAGATCCTGACCGAGATGGACGGGTTCGACGCCGAGACGAACGTGATCGTGCTCGGGGCCACCAACCGTCCCGAGATCCTCGACCCTGCGCTGCTGCGCCCCGGGCGCTTCGACCGCCGGATCGCGGTTCAGGCCCCGGATCGCAACGGGCGCGTCGAGATCCTCAAGATCCACACCCGGTCGGTCCCGCTGGCGCCGGACGTCGACCTCGAGCGAATCGCAGCCTCGACACCGGGCGCGACCGGAGCGGACCTCGCGCTGATCGTCAACGAGGCCGCGCTGTTCGCCGCGCGACGCGACCACACCGCCGTGGAGCAGCGCGACCTCACAGACGCGATCGAGAAGATCATCCTCGGCACCGAACGTCAGGTCGTGATGACCGACGAGGACCGCCGCAGGACCGCGTATCACGAGTCGGGACACGCCCTCGTCGGCATGCTCACCCCGGGCGCCGATCCGGTGCGGAAGGTCTCGATCATTCCGCGCGGCCGGGCACTCGGCGTCACTCTCTCGACGCCCGAGACCGACCGCTTCAACTACGAGCGTGACGAGCTCGATCGCCCGGATCAAGGTCGCCCTCGGCGGACGCGCTGCGGAGAAGGTCGTGTTCGACGACCTCACGACCGGCGCGGAGTCGGACATCCAGAACCTCACGCAGGTCGCGCGCAATATGGTCGGCCGCTGGGGATGAGCGAAGCGATCGGCCCGATCGCGGTCGTGGACGGCAGGCAGGACGGCCTGCTCCTGCCCGGGGCGCTCCCGGCTTCCCTGCCGACGCAGGAGCTCGTCGACGAGGAGGTGCGGCGCATCGTCGACGCCGCCGAGCACGATGTGATCGACCTGCTGGAGCGCGAGCGTCCGCGCCTCGACGCGCTCGCCCAGGCACTGCTCGACCGCGAGACGCTCGACCAGCCCGAGGCCTATGAGGTCGCGGGCGTCGACCCGCCCAGGGTCGACCCGGCCGAGGAGGCCAAGGCGAGCGCGGTCCCCGCTAGGGGCTTCCTATCGCTGAGAACGACACGATCGCCGTCCTCTTCGACGTCGACGGCACGCTGATCTCGAGCGGCGGTGCCGGTGCGGCCGCCTGGCGACTCGCATTCGAGCAGCTGTACGACGTCCCGGCCGACATCGGGAAGTACGCCGACACCGGGATCACCGATCCTGAGGTTGGGCGGCTGACGTTCGCCCACGTCGTCGGTCACGAGCCGAGCCGGCGGGAGTTGAGCCGGGCTCTCATCGGCACGGCTTCATTACCTCCCGAAAACGGTGGCGGACTCGAAGAACTACCAGGTGTTGCCGGGCGTGAGAGAGACGCTCAACCGGTTGCGCAAGGAGGGCTATCTGCTCGGCCTGACCACCGGAGGCATCGAGGCGGCCGCTCACATCAAGCTCGCTCGGGCGAGTTGAATCACTACTTCTCCTTCGGCGGGTACGGCTCCGACTCGCCGGACCGGGTGGAACTGACGCGCAGAGCGATCGAGCGCGCCGGAACCCTTTTCGGGCAGCCGCTCGACCCACGCGAGGCGCTCGTGGTGGGCGATACGCCGCACGACATCGATGCGGCGCACGGCGCCGGGGCGAGGGCCGTGGGAGTCGCCAGTGGCCACTTCACCGTCGGGGCGCTGCGCGATTCCGGCGCCGACTACGTGCTCGAGTCGCTGGAGCAGCTGCTCCCGCTCGGGACGTAATTCACCGCTGAAACCCGGGGTTCGTCACTCGACGATCGACAACTCAACGCCCGACGGATGCCGCGCGTCGTGAAGACCTCTTGGTCGCTGGCAAGTAGCTCCGTGGCGCTCACGAGCGGCTCGCCGGTGCCGGGGTTCCGCGCGTAGCGGGGATGGGCGCCTGAGCTGATCAGCACTCGCAGCCGGTGTCCGGCGGCGAAGCGGTGGGCGGTTGGCCAGAGGTCGACAGTCACATGGCTCACGTGGTCCTCGTCCCGAGGGACTCCACCGGGTGCGACGCGCACGAGCGCATCGCAGACGTTGCGTGAGACGCCGGCCCTGTCGACGTCGCACAGGCGCACGAAGACGTCGTGGTACTCGAGGCTGGAGCGAACGAACACCGCGGCGCTCACCGGCCCCATGACCGTCAGTGGGCGCAGGAGCGGATCGCTGGTGAACGAGAGGACGTCGACGCGAGTTTCGAGCGGGCGATTGTCCACCACGGGCTCGCGTGCGAGGAGGACAGGGCCGCCGACGGCGGGCGTCGGGTCCGCCGGGTCGTAGCGATAGCGGCTGGTGGCGCCGGGCGCCCCGGATGCGAAGGGCGCGTCCGTGAGCCGCCCGCCGCCGACGAGATACCAGCGCATCGCGCGCGCGCCGGGAGGCGGCCAATCGGGCAGCTCCCGCCAGCCCGGCCGTTCTCCGGTGATGTACACGCCCACCGGGGAAGGCCGCAGGAGTCGGTCGTCGCCGAGCAGATGGGCACGCAGCCAGGCAAGGCCCTCGCGCAGCTCGGCACGCCTGAGCCCGATAGACGCGTGCGCCCATGGCCCGATGATGAGCTGCGGCGCGCGGCCTGCACGTCGCAGCGCCAGGAAGTCCTCGATCATCCATGGCAGGAAGATGTCGTGCCAGCCGCCGACCAGTTGTACGGGCGCCTCGATCGACCCGACGCTTGCGGAGTAGTCGCGCGCGACCCAATAGGCGTCGTCGCGTGCGACCTGTTCGACGCCGGCGCGGTACCAGGCGAGCGTCGAACCGCTCGCGCGCACGTCGAGATCGCCGATCGGGAGCTCATCGAGCATGGCGGGCAGGCGCTGAAGACCTTGGAGCATGCGCACGGGGGCGAAACGGCGTTCCTGCGCGGCGACAAGGACCAGCCACGAGGCCATCGACTGGAGCGAGATGCTGCCTCCGGCGTGGACCTGCCCATGGAACTGGGAGGCGCTGACCGAAGTCGCCATCGCGCCGAGAATAGGCCCGGCCTCCGGCGCGAGCGCCCATTGCACGAGCCCGAGGTAGCTCGCACCGGTCGTCCCGACCTGCCCATGGTGCCAGGGCTGCTGTGCGATCCAGCGCAGGGTGGCGAGGCCGTCCGCGCGCTCGTCGAACGGGTTGAACTCGCCGCCCGATCCGAAGGTGCCACGGACGCTCTGTATGACGACCTGCAGGCCGCGCTCGGCGAGCAGACGCCCGTACATCCCGATCCGTCCGTACGGCGTCCGCACGAGCACCGTCGGCTGCGGGTGGGTCGCGTGGTTCGCGGCGACCCAGCGGTCGGCGAGCAGAGTGACGCCATCGTCCATCGGTACGCGAAGGTTGCGCTCGACGACCACGTCGTACGTCTGTGCGCGCGGTAGCCGCAAGCGGCGGGCGATGATCTCGCTGGCCAGGCTGATGGGGAGAGGCTATTGCCCTGACGCCGTGTCTGAACGGGTTAGGGTCCCCGCGATGTCGCGCCGACGCTGGGCTCCGGGAGAGCGCCTCTACCGGGCGCTCGTCATTCTCCTATCGCCGTTACGCACCTGGGTCCGGCTGGAGGTGCACGGTGTCGAGAACCTGCGCGCGCCGGGCGGCGTCCTGCTCGTCGCAAACCACGACAGCTCCGTCGACCCCCTCGCGCTCGCCGAAGCGGCCATGCGGGTGCGCCGCCCGCTGCGCTTCCTGACCAGGGCGAACCTCTGGCGCCTGTGGCCGCTCGGGATGGTGCTCGACGGCACCCGCCAGATCCCGATCGAGCGGGGAGCCGGTGACGTGGCCGCACTGGAGCAGGCTGTCAGCGCGCTGCACGCCGGAGAGGCGGTGTGCATCTTCCCGGAGGGCACGATTTCGGGCGGGAAACGGCTGCGCGCCCGTGGCGGCGTCGCCCGGCTGGCGGAGGCTGCCCCGGATGCGCGGATCGTCCTGGGCGCCGTGAGCGGCGGCACCGACCTGGTGCGTTTTCCACGGCGGCCGCGGGTCGTCGTCGAGCTGTTCGCCCCGCAGGCCGGTCATGCGTTGCCGGGCGAAGACCATGGCGCGTTCGCCACGCGGCTGCTCGGCGAAATACGCGAGCGCGTGCCGCCTGTCGCAGCAGGGCGCCGGCCCCCACCCATCCACCTATCCACCACCTCTCCACCCACGCGCCGGATAACGGTCACCCGAACTCGAAGGTCGTCACGCCGAAGACCCTATGCAGGTCTTCTGGAGGCCTTCCGTTCAGATACATCCGCACCGTCTCGAATGCAGGTTCCATCGCGCGACCGGCGCGAAGTTGTTCCGTGGCGGGATTGGCCGCGGGCATGTCGACGAACACCTCGGTTCCTTCACCCGCGGCCGCGATGAGGCCCGCGAGAAGCTGCCGGGCGACATCTTCGTCGTCGGCGAACAGGGGACCCACCTTGGCCCCTACCTGGCAGGGCCGCAGCACCCCGTAGCCGGCCAACCGTCCGTCCCTCACACAGGCCAGCGCGTGCCCTTGCGGACGGTCGATCCATGCGCGCAGGAACTGCGCGCGTGCCGTCCCGAACACGCCGGCGTCGTACTCGAGCAACCGCTCGAAAGGCACCGAGGACAGCTCCACCGGTCCCGCGGGAAGTTCGCCTCCACCGATGGTTTGCCAGCGGACGTTGCGGTGAGCGAGGACGAAGCCGCGGCGCTCATACGAGCCCTGCTGCGCCAGCACGCCGTCGAGCCCGACGATGCGCGAGCCGGCGCGTGCCAGCGCCCGTTCGAACAGCGGGCTGCCGATGCCCTGGCCGCGCAGGTCGTCCCGCACGATGTAGAAGCCGATGAACGCATAGTCGTCCCCGTACAGCGCGCAGGACACGGTGCCGACGATCTCGCTGGCGCGCTCCGCCGCCAGGAACGCATCGGGGTCTGCAGCGAGGAATCGCTGCTTGTCGTCGAGCCCGGGATTCCAGCCTTCCGCAGCCGCCCAGGCAACGGCAACATCGGCCGCGCTCAGGCGGTCACCAAGACGGCGAGCGCATCCTCGATCGGATCGTCGCCCGCGCTCAGGTAGAGGATCAGGTCCGCGGAACGCGGCTCGTGCAGCACCGCCGCCAGGACGGCCGCGACGTCATCGCGGCTCACCTTCCCCTCGAGCCGCTTCACGTCGAGTCGCACCCGGCCGCTGCCGGGATCGTCGGTGAGGGAGACGGGCCGCACTACCGTCCACTCCCGGTCGCCGGCGGTCAGCGCCCGGTCCGCCTCGGCCTTCGCCCGCAGGTAGACGCTGAAGACATCGTCGCCGTCGGGCGGGTTCTCGGCTCCGATCGAGCTGACCATCACGTAGCGCTCCACGCCGGCGTCGCGGGCCGCTTCCAGCAACTTGATCGCACCGTCGCGGTCGATGGTCAGCTTTCGCTCCGCACCGCTCCCCGGCCCCGCGCCGGCCGCGAACACAACCGCGTCCGCGCCCGCAATCGCCGTCGCGACCTCCTCTGCGCCGGCGACCTCGAGATCGCACAAGACCGGCTCGCTGCCGTCGCCGCGCAGATCGTCGGCATGCTCAGGCTTGCGGACCAGCCCGCGCACGCGGTCACCGCGCTCGACGAGCAGCCGCGCCAGCCGGCGCGCGATCTTCCCGTGTCCTCCGGCGATCGCGACGTCCATCTCAGCTCAGGATAGGCCGTTAGGAGGCGGTTCGTACCGGGCCATCTAACAGTCGCCTGGCGATGGTTCGATGGCCCACCTCGCCGCGCGCGCGGGGCGCGCCGGCGGGCCGTTAAGGCGCGACCACGGCCGGCATCGCGTAGAGCCGGGCGTAGTCGATCCGCAGGTTGCGGTCGCAGGCGGCGGTCTTGTACTCGTTGGTGTACGCGATCGCCATCGTGTGGGTGCCGGGGCCGACCGTGACGCTGTAGGTGTGGTTCTTCCAGGGCAGCTGGTTCACGTCGGTGGAGGCGAACTGCGCTCCGTCGAGACTGGCCGTCATGTGCGGCCAGCCGTCGCAGTACTCGCCGCCGCGCGCCCGGATCACGATCCGGGAAGCGCGTGAGACGGTGAACTGGCGGGTGACGGAAGTGTTCGTGAAGAGATTCAGCTGGCGGCCGCCACTGGCGGTCTGGGTCTGCGCCACGGCGGCCTGGGGCGAGGAGTACGAGAAGGACTCCGCCTCGAGGTTCGCCATCAGCAGGTCGGTGACGCGCACGGTGGCGGCGGTGTCACTGAGCGCCGTCACCGAGAAGCTCACTCCCGTGCCGGGGTCGGTGAACGTGCTGCCGGCCGTCAGCGCTGAGTCGGTGAAGCTCCCGCTCGCAGGCGTCAGGTCGAGCAGCCTGCTCTGCGCGACGACGGGCAGGTCGGGCGCCAGCCGCACGCCCACTCCGTTCACGACGTTGTCCGTGCCGGCGTAGTTGTCGAAGAGCCCGCTCGGCCGGCGGTAGTCGACGTAGTAGTACTCGGTCACGTTCCCGCTGGCGTCGCGCGTGCGCGGAATCCGAAGCACCTGCACTCCGCCACTGCCGGATTCGAGCGGCGCGATCGTGTAGGCGCCGGCGGCCGAGACCGTCTGCATGCCGGCGGGCGGGATGAACCCCAGCTGCGCCTTGTGGAATGCGTTCATCTGGCGCGAATTCCCAGTGCCCATGATGTTGAAGGGGTCGCCGTACTCGCTGGCCGTGCAGCTGCTCGAGACGGAGGTCCGGTTCCCGGCCGCATCGACGCAGGACGTGCTGCTGGCGTGATGGACGCCGAGAAGGTGCCCGACCTCGTGTCCTACGACAGAAGTGTTGAGGTAGCCGTTGATCCAGGCGTCCCTTCCACCGAGGTAGGCGAGCCCCGCCCAGCCGCAGGCCGTGATGCGCGGATGCACGTAGATGAACTTGTCGTAGCCGCTCAGATCGACGCCGGCCTGCTGTGCCAGCTGCCGGGCGTCGCTTCCCCACTGGTCGTAATCGCAGCTGACCGCGTCTCGCGTGCTGGTGTACCAGCCGAAGACGTCGCCGTCGGCACGCACCTTGCCGGTCAGGTTGATCTGGCCGAAGGAAGTCTCCTGGTAGTAGGCGTTCACGGAGTTGGTACCGGTGAAGACGGTTGTACGCGCGTCGGCCGCCGTGAACGGCTGGGTCGTGTTGTTGCGGAAGTTGATCAGGATCACGGCCACCTTGACCGGCCGCGCGGGCAGCTGCAGCTGCCGCAGTGGGCTGCGCTTCAGCAGCGGCGGTCGCGGACTCCTCCGTCACGGCGAGCGCGCCGTCGGTGACCTGTCCGCGCAATGTGACGCGTGCCCCATCTCTCAGGCCAAGCCCGTCCTTGCGCGACTTGATCTTCAAGCTCTTGCCGCCCGGCGTCGCAAGCGAGTAGCGGTCCTTGGAAGTTCCCGCGGCGAAGAAGTCTTCGTGCACCGCCTGCACCTGTCCCTGGACGACCGTGGAACCGGACGGGTGATCGGCGTAGGCCGCCGGCACCAGCGCCCAGCTCGTTGCGCCGATGGCAGCGACTATCAGCAGATTCGCGAGAACGGACCTCAAGCTTCCCTCCCGGGGACTCAGCGAGGAAGGCGCGGTGGATGGCGCCTCTGTGCCGATGCTAGCTAAGACTTGAGAGCGTGTTTCGGCACTGCCGGCGCCCCGCCCAACCCGGGGGGTGGTGATGTGGCCGCATGAACATCCTCGGACAGCTAGTCGGTGCGCTGCGGCGGGCTGCTCGGCACCATCTGCTCGAGCGGATGGAGCTCCAGACCGCGCCGATGCAAGAAGGCGCTGAAGGATCCCGCCAGGAACGCGACCACGGAAATCGCCCACGCCTGGAGGAAGATGTCGAGCACCCGCGCGGCGTGGAGATCGGGTTCGGCAACTGTGACGAGACGGTCAGCAGCTGCGTGCTGGTCCAGAAGACCGCGTCGCCGAAGTTCGTGATCTGCGTACCCGCCGCATGTCGCTCGAAGTTGAGGATGAGCACGCTGGCGATCGCATCCACTATCAGCGTGGCTCCGAATGCGAACAGCAGCCTCGATCGCAGGTGAGCATGGGTAGGCGTGGCGGCTCGCCACACCCGGCGCACCTCGTGACCGCCTTCGCGCATCTGCTGTCGCACGCTGCGAGTGTCGCCTCCTTGGCGGTCGGACAAGCGCCCGGGGATTCCGGACGGTTGCCAGCGGATACCGTCCCAGCCATGGCGGCCCCCGTGGACATCGTCGTGCGTGGCGCACGGATCGGCGACGTCGGCGACCGGGCGGCGCGGCTCGAAGCGCTCGGCTTCGGCGGCGTCGGTGTGACGGAGACGAACGGCAACCCGTTCCTCGCCGCCGCCCAGGCAGCGCAGTCGACGTCACGCGTGCGCATCTCCACAGCGATCGCGCTCGCCTTCCCGCGCACGCCGATGGACGTCGCTTACACCGCCTGGGACCTCCAGGCGCTGTCGGGCGGGCGCTTCGCGCTCGGGCTCGGGTCGCAGGTCCGGGCTCATATCGAGCGGCGCTACGGCGCGGTCTGGTCACGGCCGGCGGCGCGGATGCGCGAGTACCTCCTCGCGCTGCAGGCGATCTGGAACTCCTGGGAATCGGGCGGCGAGCTCGACTTCCAGGGCGACTTCTACTCGCACACGCTGATGCCGCCGAACTTCCGTCCCGCGCCCACCGAGCACGGACGCCCGCCGGTCCTGCTGGCCGCCGTCCGCGAGCGGATGACGGAGGTGGCCGGTGAGGTCGCGGATGGGTTCCTCGGCCATGCGTTCTGCACGCCGGCGGCCCTGCGCGAGGTGACAATGCCGGCGCTCGAGCGCGGCCTGGAGCGCGCGGGCCGCAGCCGCGGTGACCTGGAGGTGACCGCCTCGGTCTTCGTCGCGACCTCGGATGAGGAGTGGGAGGGCTGTCGTCGCCGAGTGGCCTTCTACGGATCGACGCCCGGCTACCGGCACGTGCTCGACCACCACGGGCTCGGGACCCTCTTCGACGCTCTGTACGAGAAATCGAAGTCGGGCGACTGGGCGGCGATGCCGGCGCTCGTGGACGACGACGTCCTGTCGCTGTTTGCCGCGCGCGGGGACGACCCCGTGGCCGTGGCGGCCGATGTGCGTGAGCGCGTGTCGGGGATCGCGGATCGCATCGGGCTCGTCACCGAGGCGACGGACGCTGCCGGGTTGGCGCCGGTGGCGGCCGCGCTGCAGGATTTCGCTTGACACAGCGCCGCAACCCGTGGGAGGTTGGCCTCGGAGACCAGGGAGGGTCCGTCTATCTCACGCGCGCGGTTCGCAGTTGTACTCGCCACGCTCATCTGGTTGCTGAGCGCGGCTTCGGCACATGCACGCCCCAACTTCGATCTCGGGGCGTCGAGCGCCCGTGCGGGCGACGTCGTCCCGTTCTCCATCTCGAACGTCGATGGGTGGGGCGTCGCGTATCACCTCGAGCTCGGCGGGCAGGACCTGCAGGACGGCAGGAGCGGCAGCTTCATCGGTGGGGCGTTCCGGATGCCGGATTTCGGAGCGAACGCCAGAACCGTGACCTTGGACGCTCAGCTGTGGTGGGCCAACACCAGCAGGACGGTGAGACGCAGCATCGAGTACCTGGGGCCGGCGCGAGCGCCTGACCCGCCGCCACCGCCCCCGACCCAGACGACGCCGGCTGCTCCGCCTCAAGCTGGACCGGCACCGGCGGCAACACAGGCACCGAGCTCGCACCGACCGCGGCCCCGGGCCCCTCGGGCTCACCGGCGAAATCGCCCAAGTCGCGCGACAAGCGCGCCCGGACACACAAGCCAAACGGGGTCAAGACGAAGCGATCGGCCAGGTCACGGGGCGAACATCAACGACGGGCGCGCCGGGCGCGCAACCGGCACAAGCGCAAGGCGGCCAAGCACAGGCGCTCGCAGCGCTCGATGCGTGGGGCCGCGCCGTTCCTGAACGGATTCGAGGGCCCGGAGCGATGGCCAAAGCTCCGGCGACGATGCGCCGGGTGGGAAGCCCACCGCCAAAGCGGTGGCGCTCACCGCCTCGCACGGGGACGGGTTGCGCGCATCCATCGTGGTGCCCGCGGGGCTCACGCTGGCCGCCTTTGCGCTCGTGGGCGTGGCAGTGGTGCGCAGACGGCGCCTGCCCGGACGACCGATTAGTTTTCGGTTGGCCGCACGTCTCTATGGAGGCGAGCAGACAACCGAAGGAGGGCTAGCCCATGGACACCCCGCCGATCGTTTCCAGCCCCGAATGGGAGGCCGCGCGTGAGCGGATGCTGACCAAGGAGAAGGAGCTCACCCGCGTGCGCGACGCGCTGGCCGCCGAGCGCCGCCGGATGCCGTGGATGGCCGTGGAGAAGGAGTACGAGTTCGAAGGACCCGACGGGAAGGCGAGGCTGCTCGACCTGTTCGACGGGCGCCGGCAGCTGGTCGTCTACCGCTTCTTCTACGAGCCTGGAGTCAAGGGCTGGCCCGAGAGCGGCTGCCCCGGCTGCTCGTTCGTCGCCGATCAGGTCGCCCACCCTGCCCACCTGAACGCACGCGACACGTCGCTCGCGTTCGTCTCGCGCGCGCCGCAGGAGAACCTTGCGAAGTGGAAGGCCCGGATGGGCTGGGACCTCATCCCCTGGTACACGATCACCGACGACTTCGACAAGGACTTCGGCGTCGAGGAGTGGCACGGAACGAACGCGTTCATCCGCGACGGCGACAAGATCTTCCGCACCTACTTCATAAACGAACGCGGCGACGAGGCGATGGGCAGCACCTGGAACTACCTCGACATCACGGCGCTCGGTCGCCAGGAGGAGTGGGAGGACTCGCCGGAGGGCTATCCCGCAGACCCCGCCGTACCAGTGGTGGAACCTGCACGACCGGTACGAGAACGCCAAGTGATGGTTCTGCAGCTACATTAGGTCTCGCTGAGACCCCCGGAGGTTCGGGGCGTGATTGACGGCGAGGGAGCGCCGCGAGTCAGGAGTTTGCGCTCGCCATGTCGCATCGACTGATCCGTTCCAGTTCGCCGGCCCTGTTGCTTCTCGCCCTCTTGCTGTGGTATGCGGGAGTGCCCCCAAGCCCTGCTCACGCGGGTCATGGCTGGTCGGCGCCGTACACGTCCGCGCTCGACAACGGGATCATCAAGGTGGGCATCGACGCCAATGCCGGCGGGGTGATCTCTTACCTGTCGCCCTCCGGTAGCGCGACCAATCTCCTCAACACGTACGACCTGGGGCGGGAGGTCCAGCAGTCCTACTACGCGGGTGACGAGATCGACCGGACCGCGGAGGGGCAGCGCAGAAGGTGGTCGCCGTGGCCGTGGAACCCGATCGGCGCCGGTGACTCCTACGGGAATCGGGCACAGGTCCAGGCGCTGGAGGTCACGCCCTCGACCATCTACGTGAAGACCCGGCCGCTGCTCTGGGACATGAACAACGAACTCTGCGATTGCACGATGCGAACCTGGATCACGCTGGAAGGAGGGCGGGTCCGTGTTCACAACAGGCTCACGACCTGGCGCACCGACTCCCGCTGGGCCGTCGTGCCGCGTACCCAGGAATTGCCCGCGGCCTATCCGATCGCCGACCTGCCGCGCGTCGTCTCCTACACCGGGAGCAGGCCGTTCACGTGGGGGCCGATCAGCGAGATCCCGAAACCGGTCACAGGGTGGGCCGATTGGATCACGCGCGAGCACTGGGCCGCCTGCGTCAACCAGCAGGACTGGGGCGTCGGTGTCTACACGCCCGGTCGCTCGACCGTGATAGGTGGCCTGTATGGAGGCCCTGGTGGCGGCACCGACTCGATCAACAGCTGTTACCTGTCTCCGCTCGAGACCGTGCCGCTCGACCGCACGACCAAGTTCGACTACGACTACTGGCTCGCCGTCGGCACGGTCGACCGGATCCGGCAGCAGTTCTATGCAGCGCGGCAGGCGGCCTTCTCACCGCCCCCCGGGTTCCCGCACGGCGATGGGCAGGTCTGGTCCTTCAACTCCAATGGCGATTTCGGCGGTTGGCGCCCGGTCGCGAACATCTCCTCTAGCTCCGTGACCAGCGGTCGCCTCGAGGCCGACGCGACCAGCGGTGATCCTTACGTGCACAGCGCCACCATCGGTAAGCCCGCCAGGGACTGGAATGTCACCGTCCGGCTGCGCAACGGGACCCCGAGCTCGACCGCCCAGCTCTTCTTCACCACCACGGACGACCAGACGTGGAGCGGCTCGAAGAGCAAGCGGATCGACATCGCCCCCAACAGCCCCTACACGGAGTACACGTTCGACATGTCTGACGTTTCCACCTGGCGCGGGACGATCGACCACCTGCGGCTCGACCCCGCCGAGGCCTCCGGCAGCTTCGCGATCGACTGGATCCGCGTCGGCAGCGTCTGACTCTGCGTCAAGCAAGGTCTTGACCTTCGCCGTCCGACGTGCCCCCGATTCTCCGTGCGTCAACGCGAAGGGGGATGTCGTGGAACAGGGTCGCTGGCACAGTCTCGCGCCACTCACGGGTGTTCTGTTCGTGGTGCTCACGGTCGCCGCCTTCATCATCGGTGGTGAATCGCCCGATGTGGACGACTCACCGCAGCAGGTGCTCGACTTCTACCGCGACAACGACAGCGACCAGGTTTGGGCAGGTGCCCTCCTGGCGTGGGGCACGCTCTCCTTCCTGTTCTTCCTCGGGGTGTTGAGGTCTGTCCTCCAGGCTGCCGAGGGAGGCGTCTCGCGGCTGTCCGCCGTCGCGTTCGGAGGAGGACTGATCCTGGCGCTGGGGATGCTGGCCTTCGCGGGATTCACCTTCGCGCTTGGCGATACGGCCGATGACCTGACACCGCAGGCTGCGCAGGCCTTGCACGTGCTCAATTCGGACTTCTTCTTCCCCGTCGCGGTCGGGCTCGGCGCGCTGATGATCTCCACGGGGATCATCTTGATCCGCTCGCGTGCGCTGCCTGCCTGGCTGGGGTGGATCACGCTCGTGATCGGGGTCGCGTCGATTACCCCGGTCGGCTTCTTCGCGTTCCTGCTGTTCGGGCTCTGGACGCTCGTCGTGAGCGTGATGTTGTGGCGGGCGCTGTCAGCCGCGCCGCCGGCGGCCCCGGCGGCTGGTCCGCAGTGAGCTAGTCGCTCGCTGCCGCCTCGGCGCGTTCCCACAGCTGCAGGTACGCCTCGGCGCCGTTGGCCATGTCCTCGACGATCTGGCCGCCGGCGACCTGGCGCAGGTCCTGGATCCAGTCGGGGTAGAGGCCGTAGTGGTCCACGCCGTCCGTGTTGATGTCCCATGTGCGCGTGCCCGCGCGCTGCTTGTAGACGGTGCTCCCGCCGTCGAACGAGCGGAACGGGTACGTCATCGGGTTTGCGGCGGCGTCCGAGCGGGGCCGGGGCTGAGAGTGCAGGCCGTTGATGTCGGAGCCGAAACCGAGTCCGAAGAAGTAACGCGAATTGCGATACGCCCGCGCGTCGCGCCATTCCTTCACGAAGTTGTGGGCCTCGGTCGTGATCGGCCCGATCAGGCCACCGAGTCGCTGCAGCCGCTTCTGGCTGCCGGTGTCGCCCCAGCTGTGACTGGAGATCACGCCCGGGTACTCCTCGTCCTCGAGGATCGACAGCACGTCGCGGCGCGCCTTCACGCTCAGGTGGTCGGTCTCGATGATCATGCCGCGGCGCATCATCGAGCGGATCACGTAGTCGCCTAGCGGCGTCAGGCCCTTGGGGTTGCAGAGCGGCGCGGGCGGATAGACCGGCAGCTGCCCCTGGAACAACGGCTGCACCAGCACCGGCCCGAACAGCGTGCTGAACGTCTCCGCGTATTCGCCGGTCGGGTTGGTGGGCTCGTTGTCGTGGTCGCGCGCGCCCGGGCAGTGCTCGGCGGTCCAGAACTCGCCAGTGGCGTACTTGTTACCGGTGTTGACGAGCACGCCGGTCGTGCCGGAGTCGAAGTGCGTCCCGCCCAGCGCGTTGTCGAACTTGTGCACCGGGAACAGCGACACGACGCCGATCGACTGCAGGTGGTCGAGCTCGGTCTCGATCTGCTCGGTGGTGCAGTTCGGACTGTCGAGGAACTGCCCGCAGTCGAGCACCTCGGACACCTCGACGCCGAGCACCATCGCCAACTTGCCGGAATTGATGACGCGACGCGCCTCGTCAGACGTCCTGACGATCCGCAGGAAGCCCTTGCCCGGGCCGCCGAACTGCGCGTCGATGTAGTCCTGGAGCGCATACATGTCATCCGCCTGCTCGTACGCGCTATCCATCTCGTTGCAGTTCAGGTCCTGCTTGAGTGGGTAGAGGTCGCAGAGCGCCCGGTTCTCGACCAGGTCGTTGACCATGATCCGCAGCCCCGACCGCCACGCGCGCTCGATCCACTTCCAGTACGTGCCCTCGTGCGTCTGCGACTCGTCACGCGGCCAGCCGGCGAAGCTCGGCCAACCCTCCGGGCTGTGGGTGCCGTTGGGGGTGCCGCTGGAAATGAAGTTCTCGACCACCGCGGCCGAGCCGTCGGGATAGTGGTCGGCGCAGTCGCGGAGCGCCACCGTCACTCCGTAGGGGCTCCACGGCCGCCCGCAGTGGAAGCCGCCGCTCAGGAACCGGAACGCGCCGAGGTGGATGTGGTCGTCGAGGAAGCCGCGGACACGCCCGGTCGGACTGCTGCCCTTGAACGGCTGGCCGGCGACGTTGACCTCAGCCTCCGGAAAGCTCGCGCATCCGTTGGTTGACGTGAAGGACCAGCGCGGTGCCGTAGAAGTGACCTGCAAGAGCCGGCTGAGCGGTCCAACCCCCAGGTGCAATCCCGTGGACACGTTCGTTAGCCGCAGAGTGCCGCCCACGTCGGTGAGGCGCCAGTCCGCCGCGGGGCCGGGCGAGGTCGTGGCCGGCAGCGCGTCGAGCGGGCCACCGCTCGGCATGTTCCCGCCGGGCCCGTAGAGGAGGTAGCTGCCGAGAGCGGTCGCTTGCATGCGGAAGGGCGTCGCCGCACCGGCCGACGGCGCGGTCGCGGCATAGCCGAGCGTGTCGCGCACCACGAACTGGTTGGTGTTCACGTCGCGCAGGGCGTAGCAGCCGTTCGCGTAGGAATAGATGCCAGCGGCGGCGGCGGGCGAGGCGAACAGCGCACAAACGGATGCCGACGCGACCAGCGCGACAGCCACTCTCACGGCCACGGTCTTCAAGAGGTCCCCCCTCGGTCAGGCAAACAGCGGATGGTCCACCTGTCTGGCGTTCTCCCCAGCCTACCGGGCCGGTAAACAAGGGCGAACCTTGCCCGCACGCCGGCTGATCAGCTCAGCCGCCGGCGGAAGATGGTGAGCCCGACGATGCGCGACACGAGCATCGCGACGTAGGTCAGCCCGGCCGCCATCTCGAGCATCACGAGGCCACGCGCGAAGGGCTTGACCGGCACCACGTCGCTGAGCCCCACGCTGGTCAGCGTGGTGAAGCTCATGAACAGCAGCTCCATCCAGCTGCGCTCGCCGCCCGGGTCGTTGGCGGCCGCGAAGCTGCCGGGCTCGATCGCCTGGCAGACGACGTACGTATACGCGAACGCCCACGCCAGGAGCGTGAACGTGGCGCCGATCGCGAACAGCTCGTCGCGGGTGATCTCGTGGTCCGCGAGCATGTAGGCGATCATCGCGCCGGCGGCGTAGAAGTAGAGGACGGCCTCGAAGGCGGACGAGTAGGGGAGCAGTTCGTCGCTGCCGCTCACCGCCTGGATCAGGAGCAGCACGGTCGCGGGTATCCCGAGCAGCACGGTCACCCACCACAGCGCGGGCGTCCGGCGGACGGCGAGCACGACCAAGACGAGAATCACCACGCCGAGCAGGCTGAACAGCGCGCGGCCGGCGTGCGTGTCCTCCGCGAACGGGTAGACCAGCACCCCGGCCAGCTGGACGGCGAGCAGGATCGCGGAGGGCTCGCGGCGGGCGGCGCGCAGCACGAGCTGAATCTAGTGTCGGCTACGGATGAAGCTCGAAATGCATCGGGTCGGGCACCGTCGGCCAGCGGCCTCCCCAGGTGAAGCCCGCCGCCTCCATCGCGCGCACGAGCCGGCGATCCTGGCGCGATTCGCCCAGCCGCGGGTTGGCCGCGGCGTTGATGTCGATCGCCAGCCCCCAGGCGTGCAGGGACAGTGAGCCGGATCCCGGGATGCGCCGCGGCGCGAAGCACCCGGCGTAGTCGGCCCGGTCGACGACGCTCGCAAGGCCGCGCCGCTCGAGGCTGCGCAGCGCGCGGCGCAGCGGCTCCATGATGCGCCGGTTGCAGGTGACCGCGCCGAGGATCGGGACCGACCGGGTGACGATGTTGCGGTCCAGCCAGCGCGGCTCGATCCGGATCCAGTCCGAGTCGTACGGCAGGCCGACCGCGAATTCGCCGAACCGGCCCTTGATCTCCAGCGGCCGCGCGACCAGGCGTGGGGACGTGCGCAGGGTCGGCGCGAGCGTCCGGACTCGCACGGCGTCGCTTCGCCCGAGCCGGCGCGAGACGCCGTTCGGGCTGCTCGGTCGCGACCAGGAGTTGCCGGGTGCTCGGGTTCCCGCCGCCGGCGTCACTCCGGGTCAGCACGATCTCCGCGAACCCGACGAGCTCGTCATCGACCAATCCGGCGATGCGCAGCTGACGGCCGCCGGTGAGTGTCAACCGATCACCCTCCTCCAACCGCCGCAGCCGCGCGGACGAGCGCGACAACAGCGCCGTTCCGCGGCGCAGACGCCGGATCTCTGCCGCTTCCCGGGACAGGACGCCCGCATATTCGCGCGGCCGCACAACCATCACGTCGAGCGGGATGGCATAGCCCTGCGGGACCCTGTCCACCGTTGGACCACCGGCGCGGCGACTTGCGCGCATCAGTGCCTGGGTGCGCTCGGTCACGGTTACCGCGCTGACGCCTGGCGCGCGCCGGAAACGCCGTGCCCAGGACGAGGGGACGCCGCCGCGGCGCCTGATGACCAGCACCGGCGTGGCTGCCTCGGCTGAGCGCTCGGCCGCTTCGGGATCAGGCCCGGCCACGGGATCGCGCGGGTCGTCCTGCAGCGAGAGAGCGACGGCGGTCGTCGCCGCAACGGCCAGCAGGCCGAACACCCCCAGCAACGCCAGCTTGAACCGACGGGGCACGTCTCAACTGTAGGTACCCGGCTCTCCAATGGAGCCGGTAACTGCGCGAGGAAGAAATCAACCCGGGAGGACGATCTCACCTGCCGCTCCGAAGAGCACGATGCTTTCGAGCGCGGGTGTCCCGGAACGCACCTCGATCGGGAGCTCGTGGGGTCCGAGCCACTCAGACAAGCGGCCGGCGTCACCGGCAACCCGGAGCGCTTCGATCCGCACAGGGCTCGCCGCGTGGACGACCGATGTGGCCCCTGGGAACGGCGTCTCCTCACCCCACTCGATGAAGAAGGGAAGCGGCGGCTCGGCGATCGCCTGCTCGAGGCCGGCCAGCCGCCAGTGCAGGACCTGACCTGCGGGCGTGATCCGGGAGCCCGGCACCGGCGTGAGACCCAGCCGGTGCGCGACTTCGTCCAGGTCGTCTGCACGCACGACCCACCCGAGTGGCTTCCATCCATCGGGGTTCCCGCGCGCGATCCACTGTCCGAGCGGGCTCTGGGCGGCGTCGGCCGGATCGACGATCGCGACCAGCTCGAGGTAGGAGTCGCCGAGCGGCACGATCCTGTTGGCGGTGCCCCAGCCCGGGTGGCGGCCACCGTCGACCGAGCCGAGGCCGTGCCGAGCCTCCAGCTCCTTGGCGGCGGCGTCCAGGTCGGCGACCGCGATCAGTGCGTGATCGAGCTCCAGGGCCGGGACCTTAGACTGCACCCCAGCCCCATGAGGTCCGTCGTCTGCAAGCACGCCGAGCTCGACGTCGTCGACGGGCCCGAGCGCGCGCCGGGCGAGGGGCAGGTCCGGCTGGAGGTGCTGCGCTGCGGCATCTGCGGTTCCGACCTCCACGCGCGTCACGGCCTCGACGACTGGGCCGACCAGTCGGCGAAGATCGGCTACGAGCGCTTCGGCCGGTCCGACCAGCCGGTCGTCTTCGGGCACGAGTTCTCGGGCGCTGTCGCGGATTACGGCCCTGGTTGCAACCGGAAGGTGCCAAGCGGGGCAGCCGTCGTCGCGCTCCCGCTGTTGCGCGGCGCGCAGGGCATCGACCCGATCGGCCTGTCGATGGATGCGCCAGGCGCCTACGCCGAGCAGGTGCTCGTGCAGGAGTCGCTCATGCTTCCGGTCCCCAACGGCCTTCCGGTCGACGTCGCGACACTCACCGAGCCGATGGCAGTCGGGTGGCATGCGGTGCGCCGCGGCGAGGTCCGCAAGCGCACGGTCGGGATCGTGATCGGCTGCGGGCCGATCGGGCTGGCGGTGATCCTCTGCCTGAAGGCCAAAGGCGTGCAGGCGATCGTCGCGGCCGACTTCTCTCCCGGTCGCCGAGCGCTGGCCAGGGCCTGCGGGGCCGACATCGTGGTCGATCCCGCCGAGGTCTCTCCATATGAGGCTGCCGACGGGCACGACCACCTGACCGATGCGCCGGCGGCGTTCGAGCTGGCGGTCGGCACCCGCGAGAAGCTTGGCCGCCTGCCCGTGGGGTGGTGGCACGCGTGGCGGCTCGGAGAGGCGCTCGGCGCTGGGCCCAAATACCCGGTGGTCTTCGAATGCGTCGGTGCGCCGGGCGTGATCGACAGCATCATCGAGGGCGCGCCGCTCTTCTCACGCGTCGTCGTGGTCGGCGTCTGCGTCGGCCCGGACACGATCACCCCGGCGATGGCGATCAACAAGGAGATCGACCTGCGCTTCGTGCTGGCCTACACGCCGCTCGAGTTCCGCGACACGCTGCACATGCTCGCCGAGGGCAAGATCGATCCGCGGCCGCTGATCACGGGGACGGTCGGGCTGGAGGGAGTGGACGCCGCCTTCGCTGCGCTCGGCGACCCGGAAGCGCACGCGAAGATCCTGATCGATCCGCGCTCGCCCGCGACGGAGCCCGCGGCTACTTCGGCCTGACGACCCGGAAGCTCGTTCGCTTCGGCTTCGAAGCGTTGCCGGCCAGGTCCTTCGCGCTGACCGTCAGCCGGTGGTTGCCCCGCCGCAGGGCGCGCTTGCCGATCCGGCCGGTGAACTTGACGGTGTTCGCGCCCTGGCGTCCCGACCGTACGAGCGTGCCGGCCCGCACGTAGCGGGTACAGGCGCGCTTCTTGCGCAGGCTCGGCCTCGGCTTCACGCAGCGCTTGCCGGAACGGCGGCCGCGCAGCACGCGGTCGATGCGCAGCGAGACCCTTGCCTGCTCGGAGAGGGTGTAGGAGATCTTCGCCCCGGTTCGGCGAGTCTGGTTGACCGGCGTCGCTCGCGAGCCCACGACCACGTTCTTCGGCGAGACCTTCGCCTTGCTGACGACCGGCGCGGTCGTGTCCTGTCCCGGTTGACCGCCGCCGCCAGGGAGCTCGATCCCGGTGATGCGGCCGATCTTGTTCGCGGTCTGCTCGGTGAACCAGAGCGTGTTCGAGGGACCGGCGGCGATGTAGCGGGGGCCCGCGTTGGCCGTCAGTCCCGTGAGCTGGGTCGTTACGCCGGCAGTCGTGACGCGCCCGATCGTGTTGTCGCCGAACTCGGCGTACCAGAGCGCACCGTCAGGACCGAGCGTGATGCCGAATGGGTCCAGGCCCTGGCTGGTGAAACCGGTAGGAACTCCGGCCGCGGTGGTGATGGCGCCGACGTCGTGCTTCTGCCCGGTGAACCAGAGTCTGCCATCCGGCCCAGCGATGATGTCCCACGGCGTGCTGCCGACCGCGAGGTCGAAGGGATCCGCACTCCCGTCAGCTCTCAGCCGCACGATTCTGGTGCCGCTGAAGCAGGTGACCCACATGTTCCCGTCGGGGCCCAGGGCGATGTTGCGCGGATTGCAGCCCAGACCCAGCGGGATGGGGAGCGCCGCGGCGGTGCCCGCGGGCGTCACGCGCTTCACGTCGTCGGTTCCGGAGTCGACGATCCACACGTTTCCGTCGGGTCCCGCCGCCAAGCCGCGGGGACTGATGAGTCCCAGCCCGCCGAACGCCGTTCCGCCGGCCGGGTTCCCGGGCGGCACCCTCACAACCTCGTTCGTCCCGGTGAACCAGATGTTCCCGTCCGGCCCGGCAGCGATGCCCTGCAGGTTGCTGACCGGCACCCCTGGGTTGCCGGGCTCGTCGGGTGTGATGAAGTCGGTAGACCGTGGGCGGGTTGCCCGGGACGACCCGGCCGAACCTGGGAGCGCCCTGCTCGATGAACCACAGGTTCCCGTCCGGTCCCTGGACGATGTCGAACGGCTGACCGGCGGGCGTCGGGACGTCGAACTCCGTGATCGTCGGCGCCGCCGAGGCGCCCGGCGCGCAAGCGCCGAACGCGACCACCAGGCTGATGCTCAAGAGCACCTTTCCGTGCCTACCCCCCATTGCCATGAGCAGTATCCCTTGTTTCAGTAACCGCGCACAACCGGCGCGGTCTGGACCGCCTCCAGCGCGCTCGCCGGGATGGTCTTCAGCCCGTTCAGGTCCTCGTCGTTCCAGCCCAGGTCGACCGCGCCGGATATGTAGACCCGCGGCGAGCCGGCGTTGTCGGCCACCAGCGCACCGTAGGTCTTGAGCGCCTGCGCGACGACGCGCGCCTGGCCCTCCAGTCCCGAGATGTCGTAGCTGGCCCTGAGGCGCACGCGCAGCCCCATCGGCGGCTGGTCGGGGTCGGTGTTCGAAGACGCCCAGTGCGTGGCGGGGTGGATGTAGGCCCGCTGGGTGGTCGGGACGGTGATGCGCAGCGCGTGCCGGATGACGCCGGCGTCGGCCTCGTCGCGGCGCGCGAGCCCGGGCAGGATCGGCAGCCCGGCGGCGTCGGCGGAGGTCCACTGCTCCGGGCGCAGCGCGTTTGAGTGAAGGTCCCACACCGCGCCGCTGTAGGCATGCCAGCCGGCCCCCTGCCGCACGGCCGCGTACAGCTCGAACAGCTTGCAGTCGCCCTGGCGCAGGGTGAGCACGTGGCGATCGCCGCCGCCCTCGACCGGCGCGTCGAGCGGCGTCGGATACGGGCCCGGGTCGGACTCGTCCGGCTCGTCGAACGAGATCGGCACCAGGGGCTGGGTGAACGGGACGCTGACGTAGGGGATGCCGTACGCGCCGTCGCCACCGAAGTCGGGCCACAGCGTCATCGAGCCGAGCGAGCCGATGTAGTCGTGCGAGGTGTCCACGGGCGCCTGCGAGATGTCGGTGTTCCACGGGTTGTCGGGCGGGAAGATCGGGCACGACCCGATGACGGGACTGCTGCCGTACGCAGCCTGTCCCGGCGCACCGGCCCCACCGGGCGTCGTGACGGTCACCGACCGGGCGCGCGCGCAACGGCTGCGGCGGCACGGCCGCACCCTGTAGCGGTACCTCGTCGACGGCTTCACCTTGCGATCCGTCCACGACTGCCGCCCGCGCCGCAGCCGTACCTTGCGCCCGCGGCGGCGGACCTCGTAGCGCGTCTCTCCGCGCGCTCTGTCCTTCCAGGTGAGCCGCACGCCGGCATGCTTGGCCGCGGCCTTCAGATGTCCCGCCGGACGCAGGCGCGCCTCGGCCGGCGCGGCCGCCAGCAGGGCGACCCCGGCAGCGGTCGCGGCCATCGTCACAGCGATCCTCATGCTGACCCTTCGAAGCATGGGCTCCGCAACGTGAGCCCGTGGCCTGGAAATCAGCGCATCGTCATCGCCTACAAAGCCGGGCGGGCCGGATCTCTCCGGCCCGCCGTTTTCGCCTTACTGGCCTGTCTGGGGATTACTTGCCGTTGATCGGGCAGCCGAGGTTGTTGTCCCGGTCGAGCTGCCCGGCCAGGGCGATCATGGTGTTTCGGTTGAGGCTCGCCAGTGCCGCGTTCACGTCCGCGATCACACTCGCGGGCGAGCGCGGGTAGTCGATGCTCGGGTGCGCCGCGTTCAGCAGTGCTGCGACCCCTGCCCGGAGCAGGATCCTGGCCGCGCCGAGCGTCCCGTTTCCGCCGTTGAAGCTGAGCGCTTCTAGCAGCGTCTTGTTGTCGAGCCCCGCCGCGTCGGGAACGTCGAACACGCTCTCGAGCGTCTGGGTCCGGGAGAAGCCCGTCGGCGGCCATGCGTTGGGGTGGTTCTTCCAGAAGCCGGGAGTGCATCCCTTCCCAGCCGGCGGTGCCTTGATGACCACCGAGTGATCGTCGTTGTCCGCGATGTCGTTCGGGAACCCGTTCGGGTGGTAGTGGACCGTGACAACGTTCACGAGCGGACTGGACGACCCGGATGGGACCGTGAAGTTCGCAGTGAACGTGCAGGTGCCACTGGGCGTGACCAGCGTGCCGCATCCGGCCGCGGTGGCCGCAGCGGTCAGGCTGCCGACCCTGTTGTCCACGACGCTGTCGAGGATCAGGCTCGGGCTGTCGGACGAACCGGTGTTCGAGATCGTGTACGTGTAGGTGATCGTCTGTCCCGCGGTCGCCTCCGCCGGACCCGTCTTGTTCACCAACACGCTGGGCTGGAACAGGTTGACCGTATGGCTGTCCGATGCAGTCACCGTCGTCGACAGCCCGTCCACCTGACAGGTGACGGTCGCGGTGTTGCTGAGCGGGTCCGGATCGCCGCTCTGGACCGTCCTGCTGCGGTTGATCTCGTGCGTCTCCCCAGGATCGAGGCTGATGTCCTGGTCGAGCGTCCCCAGCAGCGAGTCGCTGACGTCGCACGTCAGGTCCGGGCTGTTGCTGGAGCTCGTGTTGGTGACCGTGATCTTGTAGTTGACCGGGTCGCCGACCTTGGACAGCGTGTCGCCCGTCTTGTCGATCGACACGGACGGCCGGATCACGCCGACCGAGTGGTCGTCGTCGTCCTTGATGTCGTTCGGGAACCCGTTCGGGTGGTAGTGGACCGTGACGGTGTTCACGAACGGGTTCGATGCCGCGGCTGGGATCGTGAAGCTCGCCGTGAACGTGCACGTGCCGCCTGGCGTGGACAGCGTGCTACAGCCATTGGCCGCAGCGATCGCCGTCAGGTTGCCGACCTTGTCGTCCGTGACGCTGTCGAGGATCAGGCTCGGGCTATCTGCCGAGCCGGTGTTCGTGATCGTGTAGGTGTAGGTGACCGTTTGGCCCGGCTGCGCGGTCGAAGGCCCTGTCTTGTCGACGCGGACTCCAGGCTGGAAGAGGTTCACCGAGTGGCTATCGGACGCGGTCAGGACGTTCGGGAACCCCTCGGGCGAGCAGGTAACCGTCGCCGTGTTCTCGAGCGGATCGGGATCGCCGGCCTGAACGGTCCGGGTCCGGTTGATCTCCAGGTCCTCGCCCGGCTCGAGCCGCACGTCCTGATCGAGCGTCCCCAGCAGGGTGTCGCTGACGTCGCAGATCAGGTCGGGGCTGTCGGCCGAGCTGGTGTTGTCGACCGTGATCTTGTAGGCGACCGGGTCGCCGACCTTGGACAGCGTGTCGCCGGTCTTGTTGATCGCCACCGACGGCTGGAAGAGGTTCACCGAGTGGTCATCCGAGTCTGTCAGGACGTTCGGGAACCCCTCGGGCGAGCAAGTCACCGTCGCGGTGTTCGGTAGCGGATCGGGGTCACTGGCCAGAACCGTCCGGTTCCGGTTGATCTCGAGGTCCCCACCCGGAGCCAGCCTGACGTCCTGGTCAAGCGTTCCCAGCAGGGTGTCGCTGACGTCGCAGATCAGGTCGGGGCTGTCGGCGGAGCTCGTGTTGTCGACCGTGATCTTGTAGGCGACGGAGTCGCCGACCTTCGAGAGCGTGTCGCCGGTCTTGTCGAGCGTGACCGACGGCTGGAACAGGTTCACCGAGTGGTCGTCGGAGTCCGAGACCATGTTCGAGAACCCGTCCACCTGGCAGGTGACCGTCGCGGTATTCGGGAGCGGATCGGGATCGCCGGCCAGAACCGTCCGGTTCCGGTTGATCTCGAGGTCCTCGCCCGGCTCCAGCCGCACGTCCTGATCGAGTGTCCCGAGCAGCGTGTCGCTGACGTCGCAGATCAGGTCGGGGCTGTCGGCCGAGCTGGTGTTGTCGACCGTGATCTTGTAGGCGACGGAGTCGCCGACCTTGGACAGCGTGTCGCCGGTCTTGTCGATCGTGACCGACGGCTGGAACAGGTTCACCGAGTGGTCATCCGAGTCCGTCAGGACGTTCGGGAACCCCTCGGGCGAGCAGGTCACCGTCGCCGTGTTGGGGAGCGGATCGGGATCACCGGCCAGAACCGTCCGGTTCCGGTTGATCTCCAGGTCCTCGCCCGGCTCCGAGCCGCACGTCCTGGTCGAGCGTCCCGAGCAGCGTGTCGCTGACGTCGCAGATCAGGTCGGGGCTGTCGGCCGAGCTGGTGTTGTCGACCGTGATCTTGTAGCTGACCGAGTCGCCGACCTTGGACAGCGTGTCGCCGGTCTTGTCGATCGTGACCGACGGCTGGAAGAGGTTGACGGAGTGGCTGTCCGTGTCGCTGACTGTCGTGGCCCCGCTCGGAAGGGTTCCGCTGTACTGGACCGTGACCGTGTTGGGCAGCGGATCGGGATCAGAGGCCAGGACGGTCCGCGACACGCTGAAGCCGCAGGTGGTGCCGACGGCGAGTGTTCCGCACGCGTTGGCAGTGGCCGTGGCGGTCAGCGAGCCGAGCAGCGTGTCGGTGACGCTCTGCAGCGTCAGCGGGACGTCGCCCGTGTTCTTGATCGAGAACTGGTACGTGACGGAGTCGCCGACCTTGGACAGCGTGTCGCCCGTCTTCTCGACCTCGACCGAAGCGGTGACGTCGTAACAGAAAGAAACGTGGCTGAGGCCGAAGAACTTGCCGTCATCGCCGTTGACCGGCGAATGTAGGTCCGTATCGCTGTTGTTCTCGCCGATGGTGTCCTGGTAGTTGTAGAAGTTGCCGTTCGAGCCGCCTTTCACGAACACCGAATCGACGCCGATGTTCGAAGTGAAGTCGATTACCTGTCCGTCGTCCGTGTTCCGCACGGCGATGGTCACCGTCAAGGTCCCGTCCGTGTAGGTGCCGGAATTGACCGGCTCCACCTTCAACTCCGTTGTTCCGGGATCGAGGGTGCCGCAGGTCGGGTTGCCGTCGACGAAAACGGGCTGAACGCCGTCGCCGCTTGGGGGCCCCGGTACTCCTACCACCTGAGCCTTCGAGTAGGGAGCTACTACCGCGAGGGCGACGAGCGCCGTGATGCCCGCGAGCGCCAGGCGCAGGCAGAGAGCGCGCGCGGCTGCTCCCTGATCAGGGGGACTATGCCCGGATCCCTGCTCCGGTTGAAGTGAGCGCCCCTCCGAGCGACTGACAGACGCGAGCAGGTGGTGAAGCATGTTGCCCCCTTGGCGCCCGCGCGAAGTGCGCGGTGCGGGCGGCTCTCGCATGAGAACCCCGTGTGCACCAGCGCCTTGGCTTTCCTACCGCTTCCTCGCGTGGCAATTAGTCGTCCCTGCGCTTCGTCCCAGATAAGAGGATTCGACTGAACCCGTGCTGAAAGGCGACCCTAACCAGGCCGCATGAAGCGTGTCAAGGGCTACGTACTACGGTGCATGTTGCGTGCAAAATCTTGACACCAGGTCAGCGGCAGGAGGAGGGAACATGAGCGACGCCAGTTACGACGCGATCGTCGTCGGCGCCCGTTGTGGGGGATCGCCCACCGCGATGCTGCTCGCCCGCATGGGCCACCGCGTGCTGCTGGTCGACAAGGCGACCTTTCCGAGCGACACGATGTCGACGCACATGGTGCACCCGCCGGGATTGGCCGCGCTCGAGCGCTGGGGCCTTCTCGAGCGTCTCCAGGAAACCGGCTGTCCCCCCGTCACGACCTACTCGTTCGATTTCGGGCCGGTGACGATCGCCGGGTCGCCGCAGCCGATCGACGGGATCGCACATGGTTACTGCCCGCGGCGCACGGTCCTCGACAAGCTGCTCGTCGACGCTGCCGTTGAGGCCGGCGCGGAGCTGCGAGAGGGATTCACCGTCGACGAGGTCCTTGCGACGGACGGGACGGTGACCGGAATCCGAGGCCACGAGAAGGACGGGCCGGAGGTCACGGAGCGCGCCCAGGTCGTAGTCGGGGCCGATGGCAAGCACTCACTCGTGGCGAAGACGGTTCAGCCCGAGCAGTACGACGAGCGGCCCTCGCGTATGGCGATGTACTACGCGTACTGGAGTGGCCTGCCGGCAGAGGGATTCGACACCTTCATCCGGGCCGAGGACCACCGCGGCTGGGCGCACATCTCCACCCACGACGACCTGTCCGTGATGCCCTTCGGCTGGCCCGTCGAAGAGTTCCACCGCAACCGCGGCGACATCGAGGGCAACTTCTTCGCCACGATGGACCTGAATCCCGAGTTCGCCGAGCGCGTGCGGGCAGCGAAACGGGAGTCGAAGTTCATTGGATCCGCCGAGCTGCCCGGCTACTTCCGCAAGCCATACGGCCCGGGCTGGGCACTGGTGGGCGATGCCGGCTACCACAAGAACCCGATCACGGCGATGGGGATCAATGACGCTTTCCGCGACGCCGAGCTGGTTGCCGGGGCGCTCGACGACGCCTTCAGCGGCCGGCGGTCATTCGAAGACGGAATGAGCGAGTACCAGCGGAAGCGTGACCAAGTCGCGATGCCGGTCCACGAGTTCACCGACGATTTCGCCCAGCTCGAGCCTCCGCCGCCCGAAATGCAACAGCTGATCGGCGCGATGCGCGGAAACCAGGAGGCGATGGACGGCTTCATCAGCGTACAGGCGAACACCCTTTCCGCGCCGGAGTTCTTCGCTCCGGAGAACGTCGGGAAGATCATGAGCGGCGCATAGCAGCCATCCACAAACAAATAAATGGCCCACCTGGGGGATGCCTGATTTCTCCTTTCTGAGGATGCTTGCCTCGGCCCCATAGGGGTTTCGTGGATCGCACTGTGCACCCATGGGTGCACGTCACAGAAAGGGAGGTAGCGGATGCAGCTGGTGCAGCTTGCTCAGCAGATCCGGAACCGGGAGGAGGGCCAGGCGCTCGTCGAGTACGCCCTGATTCTGTCTCTCGTTTCAATCGCGGCAATCGTGGTTCTCGGAGAGATCGGGACGAACGTCAACACGATCCTCACCACGGTCCGAGACGCGCTGGCCTAGCAATACGGCCGGCGATTCTCTGATCGCCCCGGTTCACGTCGCCGTCCCACGCAAGTCGGAGACGGCGACGTGCAACCGGATCAGCCGGGTTCTCGCATTCCCATTCACGATGATCGGCAACAGCCGAAACCTCCGCAGCACCCTTCGTGCGCTACGCCGAGAAGAGCGGGGCGCCGTAATGGTCGAGTTCGCGCTCGTCCTGCCCGTCGTGCTGCTGCTGCTTCTGGGCGCACTGGACTTTGGCAAGGCCTACAACTACTGGATCGACACAACTCACCTGTCCGCGTCCGGCGTACGCTGGGCCGCGGTCAACCGCAATCCCGGTCCCGGCGCCACGCTGCAGGAGACGATTCGCAACCAGGCGCACACCGCGGAGCTGCGCGAGGGCGGGACTGACTCGATCGAGGATCCCCTCCAGGTGTGCATCAGCTTTCCGGACGGCGGCACTCCGCAGTCCGGCGATCCCGTCCAGGTGACGGTGAGCGCCAACTACCACTTCCTCAATTTCATCGGAGACAACCTCGGCGGCGTCACCGAGCGCCCGGTCAGCAACTCGTCGACCATGCGACTCGAAGCGACGCCCACGAACTTCACGGCGGGATGCGACCCGTCTTCATGAGGCTCCGCCGGCATGACACACGTGCGCATTCGCCGGGGGAACGCGGCAGCATCCTTGTGCTGGTGGCGATTGCACTGCCGGTGCTGGTGCTGTTCGCCAGCCTGGTGGTCGACGTCGGCAACTGGTTCGAGCACAAGCGTCACCTGCAGTTGCAGGCGGACGCGGCGGCGCTCGCTGCCGCCCGGGAGTTTGGCGCACCGTGCGTCAACCAGGCGATCCTCGACGAGGCCGCGGCCTACTCCGGCGGCACCTACAACGCGCAGATCGGCGGGACCGCAGCCGCCGACGTCCACATGCTGGTGAACTCATCCACCTTCTTCGACCAGAGCTCACCTGTGGATGACACGGTGGTGACTGGCGCCCCATGCTCGGCGAAGATGGTCGACGTCAAGATGACGGAGACGGATCTGCCGTGGTATTTCCGGGTCGCGCAGGTGCCGTTCATCAATACGCACGCGCGCGTCTCGATCTTTCAGGCGGACACGCTCGCCGGCTCGCTTCCCATCGGCGTGCCTGACGTGAACCCGGGCTCCGCCCGGATCATTTTCGTCGACGAGTCCAATAGCCCGCCGACCGTGCTCGGGTCGCGGAATCTGACCAAGACCGGCACCGCCAACGGGCTGAACATCTGGGACAACACCGGATCGCCGTTGCCGGTGACCGTCAACACGTCGCACATCGGAGTGCGGGTGGCGCTTGGCGGAGCGACCTCGGCTACCTGTGGAGACCCGCTGGTCGAGTGCTATGACCTCGGGTCAGCGAATGGGATCCTGCACGCCCAAGGCTGGTCCGGCGCCGGCAGCGCCGCGGGGACGAGCCCGCCGCTCGAGCGCAGCGTCACCCTGTTCAACGGAACGTGCACCGACGCCTATTTCGTGGCCACGTCGTCGAGCTGCACGATCGGCGTGCGGGCCAAGGTCGACTTCGGGGTGGCGGACCCGAGCACGCTCGGTGCCCACCTGACGGCGGTCGTCGGGGGCAACAACTACCCGCTCACCTATGACAGCCCGTCCGCGACCTGGCAGTCGCCGGCTTCGATCCCGATCGCCGCCGGCGCCGGTCCGGTCAACGTGCGGCTCGATTGGGAAGAGACCATCGGGCAGGTGCAGATCGGCAGCAAGCTCGAGGACTGCAAGACGGGCAACGGGAACAAGTGCACCGGCACGTTCGGAACGGTGCAGCGGACGTTCGGGGCGGGCAGTCGTTCAGGGCCGGTCAAGCTGGCGCAGATCTGGGAGAACGGTGCCTTCGGCGCGAACTCGTTCGAGCGTTGCAGCGCGGTGCAGACGCAGTGCACGCACGACCTGGTCGTGAAGATCGGGCTGGAGGGCAGCCTCAGCACGGACTCCGAGGCGGATGACCCGACGGTGGCGCTGCGAGTCGCCGGCGGCAGCCAGAACCAGTCGATCGACTGCGACAACAACCTGTCGAACCTGAAGGAAGAGCTCGCGAACGGGTGCGGGCCCACCTACAAGAAGAACACCGGAACCGCTTGCCCGGGCACCGCTTCGTCGCTCTGGGGAACCAGCCAGCCGTGGCAATGCGCGGCCATCCAGACCGGGGGAGCGGTCAACCAGGTCGCAGCGGGGCTGAACGCACGGGTCATGGGCAACGACAAGCCCTCCTCCTGCACGTCGCCCAACCGCTGGCCGGTGATCAACGACGGCGACCCGCGAATCCTGCAGGTGTTCCTGACGCCTTTCGGGAGCTTCAGCGGCAGCGGCAGCGCCGTGGTCCCGGTGACGGGCTTCGCCACCTTCTACCTGACCGGCTGGACCGGTCAGGGAGGCGGCTTCGACAATCCTTGCCAGGGGAACGGAGACGATCCGGTCCCGAACAACGATGCCGGCCTGATAGTCGGCCACTTCATCAAGTACGTCGACACATTGGGCGGAGGCGGCGGCACCCAGCCGTGCGACCTCGACGCGCTCGGCACCTGTGTCGGAGTGCTCACCAGATAGGGAGGGGATGCACGGATGCAGATGAGCAAGCTGATGCCGTCGGGAAACGACGTGCGTAGAAAGGCGTCGACCCGCAACGGATCGCTGGTCGTCGCGTTGGTGGTCGCCTTGATCGCGGGCGGGTTCCTGCTGCTGTTCCTCAACAACTACCGGGACAGCGTCAACGACACGACGCCGGTCACCGTCCTGGTCGCGAAGAGCCTGATCGAGAAGGGCAGCTCGGGCGACGTCGTGATCACGAACGGCATGTACGACACCAAGCGCATCACCAAGTCCGAGGAGAGCGACGGTGCCATCACCCAGCCCGAGGATCTCCGCAACCAGGTCGCGACAGCGGACGTCTTCCCGGGGGAGCAACTGACCAATGAGAAGTTCGCGCCCACCACGAACTCCCCGGCCAACAAGCTGAGTGGGGAAGAGCGGGCCATCTCGCTGCCGCTGGACGGCGCACACGGGCTGATCGGCGACATCCACGCGGGTGACCGCGTCGACGTGCTGGCAGGCTTCAACGTCGACGTCGGCACGGGCCCGACGCGGCCGATGCTACGCGCCGTGATGCAGAACGCGCTGGTGCTGAAGGCGCCCGCGAGCGCCGATGACGGCGGGGTGACCGGCAGCGAGACCCAGAAGGTCCTTCTGCGGGCTCCCGACAGGCAGTCGTGGAAGTTCGCCTTCTCGTCCGAGTTCGGGAAGGTGTGGCTCGTGCTGCGGCCCAAGGCCGGCGCGGAGCAGACCAAGCCGTCGGTCGTGACGCTCGAGACCGTGCTGCTCGGGACGAAGCCGATCGACTTCAAGGGCGCGATCCGCAGGTTCGGAGGTGGCGAGTGACCGGGGGCGCGATCAAGGCGGTCGTCGCGGTCGACGAGGGCGTCAACCACGACCTGCTCCAGAACGCGCTTCCGAGCGGCCCGGACTTCCGGGTCGTGCAGGTGGTGCAGGGCCTCGAGGAGAGCCGCGGCTCGGCCGGCGACGGTCAGGCAAACCTGCTGCTGGTCGCCACCGGGGGCTACTCGGACAAGGCGCTGCTGTTCATCAAGGACGCGGTCAAGGAGCGTCCCGACCGACCGGTCGTGGTGCTCTGCGAAGGGCGCCCGAACGGCTTCGTCAGCCGGGTGTTCGAGGCGGGCGCCGACGACATCGTGGTGCTGCCCGACATGCAGCCCACGCTGAACGGGTCGCTTGCCACGGAGGTGCTGTTCGCGCTCCAGAAGACGGTTGCGCGGCGCAGCAGCCTCACACCCGGCGCCGGCGCCGGGGACCTGGTCTGCGTCGTTGGCCCGAAGGGCGGCATCGGCAAGACGCTCACCTCGGTGAACCTGGGCGTGACCCTGGCCAAAAGGGGTGCACGCGTGGTGATCGTCGATCTCGACCTGCAGTTCGGCGATGTGGGGCTCGCGCTCGGCCTGCGGCCGGAGAAGACCATCTACGACCTGGCTACCTCCGGTGGGTCGATCGACGAGGAGAAGGTGGAGGCCTACCTGGCCGACCACGAGTCCGGCGCACGCATCCTGCTGGCGCCGCGGCGCCCCGACCACGCGGGAGCGATCTCGGTGGACTTCCTCGCGGACCTCTACCGGACACTGCGGTTGACCAACGACTACGTGATCGTCGACACGCCGCCGGGGTTCACGCCCGAGGTGATCGCGACGATCGACGCCTCCTCGCACCTGTGCATGGTGGGCATGCTCGACGCGCTGGCGCTCAAGAACACCAAGCTGGGGCTCGAGACGCTGGAGCTGATGGGCTACGACAGCACGCGGATCAGCCTCGTGCTGAACCGCGCCGACAGCGACGTCGGAGTTCGTCCCCAGGAGGTGGTCGAGATCGTCGGCCGCACCGCCGACATCCTGATTCCGAGCCACCGTGAGATCGCCCGTTCGACCAACGCGGGCATACCGATCGCGCTCTCGCAGCCGGGGTCGGCGGCGGCGCGCGGGTTCGCTGCGCTGGCCGACTACTACCGGCGCGAGGAAGAGCGGTCGGACAATGGCTCCGAGGCCAAGCCGCGGCGCCGGCGCCGCTTGCTGCTGTTCGGAAGGAGGGCCCGATGAAGCTGCACGAGCGGCTCGGTAACAGCCTGCCGGGCGCGGGGCGCGATCCGTTTGCGGAGGTGAAGAACCGGGTCCACTTCGAGGTGATCGCGGAGCTCGGACGCGAGCTCTACGACGCGGACATCGACTCGGCCGCGATGCGCGAGCGCGTCATCGAGCAGCTGAAGCGCCACCTGGACGCTGAGCCGGGCATCGCCCGGGAGGACCGGGAGCGGCTGACCGCCGAGCTGGCCGACGACATCCTGGGGCACGGCCCGCTGGAGCGCCCGCTGGCCGACGAGACGGTTACGGAGATCATGATCAACGGGCCGTTCGACGTCTGGGTGGAGCGCGAAGGGCGCCTCTTCGAGACCAGCGTCCAGTTCACCGACGAATCTCATCTACGCCGGGTGATCAACAAGATCGTGGCGCAGGTCGGCCGGCGGATCGACGAGTCCTCGCCGATGGTCGACGCACGCCTTCCCGATGGCAGCCGCGTGAACGCGGTGCTTCCGCCGCTGTCGCTCACCGGTCCGCTCGTGACGATCCGCAAGTTCAGCAAGCGGCGACTGGACATGGAGGACATGGTGAAGCTGGGCACGCTCACCAACGAGACGGTGGACTTCCTCCAGCGCTGCGTGCGCGCGGAGCTGAACATCGTCATCGAAGGCGGAACCGGCACGGGCAAGACGACGCTTCTGAACGCGATGTCCTCGGCGATCCCGGACAGCGACCGCATCATCACGGTCGAGGACGCTGCTGAGCTGCGGCTCAACCAGCGCCATGTCCTGCGGCTCGAGGCACGGCCGAAGAACATCGAGGGAGAGGGGGAGATCGCGATCCGCTCGCTGGTCCGCAACTCGCTGCGCATGCGCCCGGACCGGATCATCGTGGGAGAGGTACGGGGCGCCGAAGCGCTCGACATGCTCCAGGCGATGAACACGGGCCACGACGGCTCGCTCTCGACCGTCCACGCCAACAGCCCCCGGGACGCGCTGTCCCGGATCGAGACGATGGTGCTGATGGCCGGCTACGACCTGCCTGTGAAGGCGATCCGCCAGCAGATGGCGTCGGCACTCGACCTGATCATCCACCTGGAGCGGCTGCAGGACGGCTCACGGCGGGTGACCGCGATCACCGAGGTGCAGCGGATGGAGTCAGAGGTGATCACCCTCCAAGCGCTGTACGAGTTCAAGTTCGAGGGAATGGCGGCCGGGAACCGGGTGATCGGCGCGATCGAGTCCACCGGACTGCGGCCCGGCTTCCTGCACAAGTTCCAGATGCGTGGAGTCGAGATCCCGAGTCACATGCTCAACGGCACCGCTCCGGGTCGAGGCATCGCGCAGTGAGACGACTCCTGACGACCGCGCTCGTCGCCCTCGCGGCAGTCCTGCTGCTCGCGCCGGGCAACGCCGCCGCGGCGACTGCCCAGGTTTCGCCCGTGGCCGGCGACGTCTTCCCGTACAGGTCGTTCGCCCTCACCCTGCCGACCGGCAGAGATCTGTCGGCCAATGACGTGACGGTGCGCGAGAACGGCAGGCAGGTGTCGCGGCAGACGCTGACCCCTGCGCATTCCGCAGGCGATCAGGACTTCGCCACCGTGTTGGTCATCGACACGAGCGCGAGCATGCGCGGGCGGCCGATCCGGGACGCGCAGCGCGCCGCGGCCGCCTTCGCGCGCAAGCGCAACACCGATCAGCAGCTCGGGATCGTGACGTTCGATAGGGCGGCGCGCGTGGCGCTCCCCCTGACCACCGACGGCGGAGCGATCGCCACCGCGCTCGAGACGACGCCGCAGCTCGGTCAGGGCACGCATCTCTACGACGCCGTCGCGGAAGCAGTCGGCCTCCTGAAGGATGCCCACATCCGCGCCGGGTCGATCCTGCTGCTCTCGGATGGCGCGGACACCGACAGCCGCCTGCAGGGCTCACAGGTGGAGGCCGCGGCCCAGGCGGCCGGAGTGCGGATCTTCGCTGTCGGACTGGAGTCGTCCTCATTCGATCGGCGCGCGCTCGCGAGCCTGGCGGCCGGCGCTCATGGGGACTACGCCGAGGCGCAGAGGTCCTCGCAGCTGACGCCGATCTTCTCCGCGATCGGGACGCGGCTCGCAAACGAGTACCTGATCCGATATCGCTCGCTCGCCGGCAGGGGCTCGCCGGTACGGGTCGAGGTGGCGGTGGCGGGCGTCGACCAGCCGATCAGCACCGATTACGTCACCCCGCCGCTTGCCTCAGCGAGCCTGCGGACGAGCGAGCCGTCGGGATTCTGGAGCTCGACGGCCAGCATGCTGCTGGCCAGCTTCCTGTGCGCGTTCCTCGTTGGTGCGGGCGTGGTGCTGATCCAGTCGCGCCGGCGCCGAGCTCGGACGGAGACCGTCAGCGAGCGGATGCAGGGCTTCGTCTCTGCGCCACCGGCCGAGGACCCGGACACGCCCACCCTCACCGGCCGGATGCTCGGCGAGGCCGATCGCTCGCTGGATGAGACCGACTGGTGGCCGTCGTTCAAGGAGCAGCTCGACATCGCGCGGATAGAAATGCCCGCGATCCGGATCGTCACCCTCACGGCGCTCGCGACGCTGCTCGCGATGCTCGGCCTGTTCGCGCTGTCGGGCAGCCCCGTGGTGAGCCTGCTGGCGCTCGCGATTCCGCCCAGCGTGCGCGCGCTGGTCATTTCGCGCGCCGACAAGCAGCGCCGGCTGTTCGCCGAGCAGCTGGCCGACAACCTTCACGTGATCGCATCGGGCATGCGAGCCGGCCACAGCTTCGCCGGCGCGATGTCGCTGGCGGTCGACGAGTCACCCGAGCCCGCGAAGAGCGAGCTGGCGCGCGTGGTGGCCGACGAGCGGCTGGGAGTGCCGCTCGAGGACGCACTCGAGGTGGTCGCTCGCAGAATGCAGAACGACGACCTGCGCCAGGCGGTGACGGTCGCCACGCTCCAGCGCGAGACCGGCGGCAACACCGCCGAGGTGATCGACCGCGTCGCGGAGACGATCCGCGAGCGGGGCGAACTGCGCCGGATCGTCCGCACCCTGACCGCCCAGGGCAGGCTGTCACGCTGGGTAGTGACCTTCCTGCCGGTGGGGCTGCTGGCGATCATCACGGCGATCAACCCCGGCTACATGGAGCCGCTGTTCACGACCGCGACCGGCCAGACGCTGCTCGTCCTTGGCGTGGGGATGCTTGCCGCGGGCTCGCTTCTGATCAAGCGAATTGTCGACTTCGACGTGTGAGGTGCTGGTCATGCTGCTCTTGATATTGGGACTGGGGCTGCTCGGCTTCGCGACCGCCCTCGCCGTGCGCGCGGTCACGAGCGTCGGCGTCGAGGCATCGGAACGGGTGGCGAGCATCGACGCCTACGGCTACGTCGATCCGGCCGCCCGGGAAATCGCGCCGAACGCGAGACTGCGCCGTGGCCTCGAATCGATCGCGACCGCGATAGGAAACGCGCTGGCGCCGCGTCTTGGCAGCTTCTCGGAAGCGGACGTCACCAACAGCCTGCGCGGAGCGGGCATCCGTGACCTGGAGGCGACGACGTTCCTCGGCTACCAGGCGCTCGCGGCGGTGGTGCTCCCGCTCGTCATGGCGCTGCTCACCTCGGCGGCGGGCACCGCGATGCCCCTTGCCATCGTGGGGGTGCTTTTCGCGGCGGCGGCAGGCTGGGTCGGACCGACCTCACTGCTGCGCAATCGTGCCGAGCGGCGCCGGCACGAGATCGAGGTCGCGTTGCCGGACCTGATCGACCTGCTCGTGCTGATGGTCGAGGCCGGTCTGGGCTTCAGCGGCGCGATGCGCATGGCGGCCGGCCGGACACGCGGTCCGCTCGGCGACGAGCTGCGGCTGACGCTTCAGGAGCAGAACATGGGGCTCTCCACCAAGGAGGCGCTCACCAACCTGCTCGACCGGTGCGACGCGCCCTCGATGCGTTCCTTCGTGCGGTCCGTCCTGCAGGGCGAGACCCTCGGCGTCTCGATCGGCGCCATCCTGCGGAGCCTCGCGAACGACATGCGAAAGCGCCGCCGCCAGCTGGCCGAGGAGCGCGCGCAGAAGGCCCCGATCAAGATGCTCTTCCCGCTCGTCTTCCTGATCTTCCCGCCGATCTTCATCGTTCTGCTATATCCGGCGGTCACCTCGCTCACGACTTCGCTCGGCGGTTGACAGCGGCGGTGGTCGAGCTGGTCCACGCGGACTCCGCGACGGTGGTCTGCGAGCGCTGCAGCGTGGCCGACAACCCGCTCACGCGCCTGAAGGGGCTGCTCGGCAAGCGACGGCTGGCACCGGGAGAGGGCCTGCTGATCCGGCCCGCCGGCTCGGTGCACACCTGTTTCATGCGCTTTCCGATCGACGTCGTCTTCCTGGACCGCAACCTGCGCGTGATCGACGTCGTGCACGAGCTCCGACCCTGGCGCCTGGCGGGCAGGCGCGGGGCGCGGGCGGTCCTGGAGCTCCCGGCCGGTGAAGGCCGGCAATGCCGGATCGAGCCGGGCTTGGGACCTACGGGTGGCCGAGCCGGCCGGTTAGCGGGCTAAACCAGCCCGCGGCGGACGGCTGCTACTGCCGCCTGCACCCGGTTATCGGTGTGGGTCTTGCCGAGGATGCTCGAGACGTGCTTCTTGACGGTCTCGCGGCTGATGTAGAGCTCGGAGGCGATCTGGGCGTTGCTCTTGCCGCCGACCAGCTCGCGCAGCACCTGCTGCTCGCGGCGCGAGAGCGTCTCGAAATGACCCTGTCGCGCGTCCAAGGAACTCGTTGCGGGCTTTATCACGTCTACCCCCATATGGGGGATATCGGTGCGATGATCGGCCGCCTTGAGAGCTGGGTCAAAGCTCGAGGCTGTCATCTTCGACCTCGACGGAGTGCTGATCGACTCCGAGCAGGTGTGGGACGAGGTCCGTCACGACTACGTGCTCGAGCGCGGCGGCCGCTGGCACGCCGGCGCGCAGCGGGACATGATGGGCATGAGCTCAACCGAGTGGTCGCACTACGTGCGCGACGAGCTCGGGGTAAACCGCTCGCCGGAGCAGATATCCGTGGAGATCGCCGATGGCGTGCTGGCGCAGTACCGGACGCAGCTGCCGCTCGAGCCGGGTGCCCCTGATACGGTCGAGCAGCTGGCGGCGCACTGGCCGCTCGGGCTTGCGTCCTCGTCGAACCGCGAAGTGATCGATCTGGTGCTCGAGGTGGCCGGCCTCGCCAGCCACTTCAAGGCAACGGTGTCATCCGAGGAGGTTGGGAGCGGGAAGCCCGCGCCCGACGTCTATCTCGAGACGGCGCGCAGGCTGGGAGCGGACCCCGCGGCCAGTGTCGCGGTCGAGGATTCCCACAACGGCCTGCTGTCGGCCGCGGCCGCGGGAATGCGGGTGATCGCGGTGCCGAATCGCGCGTTCCCTCCCGGCCAGGAGGCGCTCGGCAAGGCTACGTTGATCCTGCCGTCGCTTCGCGAGCTGACGCCCGCCGCGGTCGAGTCGCTCGAGTCGAATCGCTGACGGCTTTTCCGTCGTCGACCAGGAGCGCCGCGCCGATCGCGCCACCAAGGTCGCCGAGGGCGGCCAGCCTCATGACCGCCGCCCGGTCGGAGGTGAACAGATGGGGCAGCATCGCCTCCCGGATGCGGTCGACGTATGGCTCCCCGAGCCGGGTGCCGAGCCCGCCCCCGATCACGACGGCCTCGACGTCGAGCAGGTTCAGCGCAGAGGCGATTCCGGTGCCGAGAGCCTCGACGGCCCGGTCGACCAGGGCAATCGCCATCGCGTCCCCCTTGTGCAGCGCGCGCTCCCATACTCCGCTCGTCAGCCGCGTACGGCCGCGGCGCTCCTCGATCTTGAACAGGTCGGTGCGCTCACCTCGCCGGACGAGCTTCAGGGCGCGTGCCTCCATCGCCACCCGGCCCGCGTAGGCCTCGACGCAGCCGCGCCGCCCGCACGGGCAGCGGGCGCCGCTGCGCTTCACCACCACGTGACCGATCTCGCCAGAGGCCCCGCGGCCGAGCCATGGCTTGCCGTCGAGGATGATCCCGCCGCCGACGCCGCTGCCCCAGAAGACGCCGAGCAGCGACGAGAACTCCTTTCCGGCGCCCAGCCGGAACTCAGCGTCTACGGCCACCTGGACGTCGTTCCCGATCGCGACACGGGTTCCGAGCTGCTTGCTGAGCGCACGCGCGAGCGGAAATGTGCCGTCCCATTCGGGCAGGTTCGATGCGCCCGACACAGTCCCGGCGATCTGGTCGACCTCTCCCGGCGAGCCGACGCCGACGCCGGTCAGCTCGGAGGTCTCGACGCCGGCCGCTTTCGCCGCCGCGCGCATCGCGACGACCATCTCGCCGATGACCGCCTCGGGCCCGCCCTCCGTGGGCGTCGCGCGCCGGTCCTGACCGCGGACCTCGTTCGCGTCGTCCACGATTACCGCCTGCACCTTGGTCCCGCCGAGGTCGAGGCCGCCTCTCATCAGGGAAAGCTTACGCGGGGTCGGGCCGAGCGACGAGCGCCTCGGCTGGTACTACTGCTCCTTGATGTCCCAGGACTCCGCAGGCGGAGGGATCGCGTACTCGAGCCCAGCTGGGCGGTGGGTGCTCGCCGTCGCCGTGCTTGGCTCCGGCATGGCGTTTCTCGACGGCACGATCGTCAATGTCGCGTTGCCGGACATCGGCGAAGACTTCGATGCCTCGACAAGCGCCCTGCAGTGGGTCCTGAACAGCTACCTGCTGAGCCTCGCGTCGCTGATCCTGCTGGGCGGGTCGCTCGGCGACCACTACGGTCGCCGGCGGGTGTTCGTCGCCGGCGTGGTCCTGTTCACCATCGCCTCGCTGCTCTGCGCGATTGCCCCAAACGTCGAGATGTTGATCGCCGCCCGGCTGCTGCAGGGGATCGGCGGCGCGCTGCTGACACCGGGCAGCCTGGCGATGATCGAAGCGAGCTTCCGTCCCGCGGACCGGTCGCGAGCGATCGGCGCGTGGTCGGGCTTGGCGGGGGTGTCCACTGCGCTCGGCCCGTTGTTGGGCGGATACCTGATCGAGGCAGTGTCGTGGCGGGCGACCTTCCTGATCAACATCCCGCTCGGGCTGTTCGTCGTACTGGCGGCACGGCATGTCCCGGAGACGCGGGACCCGACCGCCACCGGTCGGCTGGACTGGGGCGGAGCGGTGCTCGCCGCGCTCGCGCTCGGGGGAATCACCTACGCACTGATCGAGGCGCCGAATGGGATGTCGGGCCTGGTCGTGGCGAGCGCGATCGTGGGCGTGGTCGCATCGGTCGCGTTCTTCGTCGCAGAGCGGCGTCGTCCGAACCCGATGCTGCCGCTCGACATGTTCGCCTCGCGCCAGTTCAGCGCCGCCAACCTGGTCACGTTCGTCGTCTACGCCGCGCTCAGCGGCTTCTTCTTCCTGTTCGTCGCCTTCCTGCAAATCTCCCTGGACTACTCACCGATCGCCGCGGGAGCGGCATCGCTCCCGGTGACCGCGCTGATGCTGTTCCTGTCTCCTCGTTCCGGCGCCCTGGCACAGCGCATCGGCCCGCGGATCCCGCTGACCGTCGGGCCGCTCGTGGTGGCAGCGGGGATGCTGCTGATGACGCGCCTCGAGCCCGGTGATCAGTACCTGACCGACATCCTGCCGCCGGTGGTCGTCTTTGGCCTGGGGCTGACGCTAGTGGCATCGCCGGTCACGGCCACCGTGCTCGCCGCCGCCGACGAGCGCCACGCCGGCATCGCATCCGGAATCAACAACACCGTCGCGCGTGTGGGCAGCCTGCTCGCGGTGGCGGTGCTGCCGGTCGCCGCGGGCATCACCGGCCAGGCGTTCTACGACCCGGCGGAGATGACCGATGGATTTCACATCGCGATGTTCATCTCCGCGGTGCTTGCCGCCGCCGGCGGAGTGATCGCATGGTTCACCATCAGCGACGATGTGCTCGCGGCTGAGCCCGAGCGCCGGGGCGAGGCGCCTGTGACAGTCTCGACCGACTACGCCTGCTCCGTCTCGGGCCCGCCGCTGCGTTCGCCCGGCTAGAAACATTTGCAGCCGCCGCCTTGCTGTGGCACGATCGAGTCAGGCCCGCCCTGGGCCGTCTTGGTCGCACCACCCCGGGTGCCTCTCGCCCGGTCCGAAGGATTCGCCAGCTGACAAGGAGGTCTTGGCATGGTTGCTCGCCCGATCCTGGGGATGGTCGCCGGCATGCTCGTTCTCGGAATCGCCGCGGCACCGGCATCTGCCGCCGTCCCGCAGGACGTGCAGTGCAACGGCGTGCTGCACGGCGTCACGGTCCGCAACGTCACGGTGCAGAGCGGTCAGAGCTGCATCGTGCGCGATGCGAACGTGACCGGCCGGGTTTCGGCCACGTCCGGCTCCTACTTCCAGGCGATCCACTCCCGGATCGCGGGTGACCTGATCGGGAACGGCTCTCAGACCGTGTTCGTGGAGGGCGGGTCGCTCGTGCGCGGCAGCGTGCGCGCGACGCAGGTGGCGCAGGTGTTCCTGTTCTCCAGCCGGGTGACGAAGGACGTCAAGGTCGACCGCGCGAACGACCAGGTCTTCATCTGCAACTCCACGGTGGAGCGCGGCGACATCAGCATCACGCGCAGCTCGCGGGACATCCTGATCGGCGGCACCGCCGCGAACGGATGCGGCGGCAACTCCGTGCGGCGCGGAAGCATGAGCGTGCTCTGGAACTCGACCGACGTCCAACTCGTCGTCAGCGGCAACCGCTTCCCCAAGGGGAATCTGCTTGTCTCCGGCAACAAGGGGCCTTCGCAGAAGAGCGTCCGCGGCAACGTCGGCGGCACCCGCATCGCCTGCCAGTCGAACGGCGGCTCCTTCACGGCATCGAAGAACCGCCGCTGGAAGAGCGGCGGCTGCCGGCCCTCGTAGGGCGGGGGCGTCCCTATGTCGCGCGGCCCCGCCGGGGGGCGGGGCCGCTACCGACGGATGGGCAGGTAAGGAAGCGGCGTGGTTGCCGTGCGCTTCCGGTGCGTCTCCCACGCGTTTCGTCGCACGACCGTTGCTTGCCCGCCGACGTGTGCGGTCGAGCAAGGGGGTGGCCGAAGTTTGCCCCCATATAGGGGGCGAACCTTGCTCACGTCTGGCTCGGGCGCGGGTAGGTTCGGAATGACGCGGCATAACGCGCGACTTCCACTCCGCTTTCCTACGAGCCCTGTCCTCCGCGCGCTCGCCTCGTGGAGGGGCGCGGCGCCGCGCGCGCAAACACCCGTCCAGCGGCCAAATACCCAGGCGCGAGGCGCGTTGACATCTACGAGGGATGTTGCGCGCGTTGCTATCCATCCTGGGGCTGTCGCTGGTGCTCTGTGCACCCGCGGACGCCGCCACCTACCGGGTCGGCCCCGGTAAGCCGCACGCGACCCTGCAGAGCGTCGCGCCGTTGGTCGGGCCCGGTGACGTGGTCGAGGTCGACGGCGGCAACACTTACCCCGGCGGCGTCGTGCTCGACCGCGCCGGCTCTGCGGCGGCCCCGGTGATCGTGCGCGGCGTGCCCGCCGGCGGCCCGCGGCCGGTTATCTCGGGCGCGACGAACACCCTCGAGGTGCGGGCGGACCACTACGTGCTCGAGAACCTGGAGCTCACCGGCGGAGCTTCCGGTGCCTCTATCACCACGCCGACGACGTGGTGGCGCGCGACCTGTCGATCCACGGCTGCGCAGCGCACGGGATCCTCGGCGCCGACGACGACTCCGGCTCGCTGACGCTGGAGTACTCGGAGATCTACGACTGCGGCTCCGGCACCACGCAGCACTGCATCTACATGGCGACCGACGAGGTCACCCACCCCGGCTCCGTGTTCCGCATGCAGCACAACTACGTGCATGACACGAACGGCGGGAACGCGGTCAAGAGCCGCGCGCAGCGCAACGAGATCTACTTCAACTGGATCGAGGACGGGACGTTCCACGAACTGGAGCTGATCGGGCCCGATCCTGCCGGGGGCAATGCGATCCCGGGCGTGCGCGAGGACTCGGACGTGGTCGGCAACGTCCTGCGCAAGACCAATACATTCTCGGTCGTCCGCTTCGGCGGCGACGGGACCGGCGCGAGCGAGGGCCGCTACCGGTTCGCGTTCAACACCGTGCTCACGCAGCCGGGAGGCGGCGCCGTGTTCAGGCTGTTCGACCCGCTCGAAAGCGTCGAGATGCACGGCAACGTGTTCCACGGCGCCAACGGAGCGCCGGTCAACCTGCTGCGCGAGGTGGAGGCGGTCTGGGTCGCTGGGCGCGTGGTCGGCGGCAACCGGAACTGGGTCACGACCGGGTCGACGAACGTGCCGCCGGAGTGGACCAGTACGTTCAGTGGCACGGATCCTGGATTCGCGAACGTGAGCCTGCTCGACCTGCGCCCGGCGGCGGGGGCGCCGCTCCGAAACGCTGGGCCCGCCAGCACCTCGAGCCCGGCCGGCCACCCATTTCCGAGCCCACTCTTTCCGCCCGCCCTGACGCCGCCGCAACACGCGGCCATCCCGCCCGGCAGCGCAATTCCCCGGCCCGCGGACGGCCCGCTCGACATCGGCGCGTTCGAGTTCGGGACCGGCTCCCCGGGATACCCGCGCCCGCGCAGCGCGACGCCGATGCGCGTGCCGCTGACTCCCGCTCACACACCGTGTGCCGCGCCGAACCGCCAGCACGCCGCGCCGCTGGCGTTCGCCTCCTGCAGCCCGGCCGAGCAGGCCTCGGGCCAGCTCACCGTCGGGACGCCCGACGCGAACGGACAGGCGGCAGGCGGAGTCGGCTCGGTGCTCTACACGGTGGTTGTCGGCGATCCGGCCACGCCGGCGAACGAAGCGGACGTCGACCTGTCGGTCTCGCTCACCGATGTCCGCCGCCGCGACACCCTCGCCGACTACACGGGCCAGCTGAGCCTCGAGCATGTCGTGCAGGTCACCGATCGGGCGAACGGGCCGTCCCAGCGAGAGACGGGGACCACGCAGGCGGCCACGCTTCGCATTCCCGTGCAGTGCACGGCGACGGGCGCGACGACGATCGGGGCGACCTGCGCGCTCGGCACCAGCCTCAACGCGGTGTTCCCCGGCGCGGTCGTGGAGGGCAAGCGCGCTTTGTGGGAGCTCGGCGCGGTCGAGGTCTACGACGGAGGCGCGGACGGCCAGGCTGCGACAACGGCCGACAACACGCTGTTCCAGCGCCAGGGAGTGTTCGTCCCGTGACGACGCCGGTAGCCTGCGCCGATGGACGAGTGGGGGGTCGGGCGCTACGAGGAGACCGCGCGCGAGCTGGCGCCGGTGGCCGATGTCGCGGTCGACGCGCTGGATCTGCGCGGTGGCGAGCGCGTGCTCGACGTCGCATGCGGCACCGGTAACGCGGCACTCTTCGCGCGTCAGGCAGGCGCGCAGGTCACCGGCATAGACAGCTCGGCGCGCCTGATCGAAGTCGCGCGCGAGCGCGTGCCGGAAGGCGAGTTCCTCGAAGCCGACGCCACGAAGATGCCTTTCGAGGACGGCACTTTCGACGCCGCGGTCTCAGTCTTCGGCGTCATCTTCGCCCGCCCGGCAGAGCGCGCCGCCGCGGAGATCGCGCGCGTCGTGCGACCCGGCGGCATCCTGGCGGTAACGACCTGGCCGCCGCGCGGGCCGGTGTTCGCCGCGGTGATGCTGATGCGCCAGGCCCTCGCCCGCGTGCGACCCCCGGCGCCGGACGGCCCGCCGCCGGTCAACTGGGGTGACCCGGCCGTGCTCTCGGAGCTCTTCGCTCCCTACGGAGAGCTCGAGGTGACCGAGCATCAGCTGGCCTATCAGGGCTCGACGCCTGAGCAGATGATGGACCGGTGGGAGCGCTTCCACCCGATGTGGATCGGGGCGCGCCAGGAGCTGGAGCCCGCCGGTGAATGGGAGCCGCTGCGCGAGGGCACGATCGCCGCGCTGCGCGATGCCGGCGGAGCAGGCGCCACGAGCCCGTACCTGCTGGCCGTGCTCAGAAGACGGTGAGCTGTGTCTGATCCGGACGGGCAGGTCCTGCACCGCGGCGACCCCGGCTACGAGGCCGCGCGCCGCGCCTGCGTCTGGAACGCTCGGATCGCGAAGCGCTTCCCGGACGTGATCGTCCAGGCGACCGGCGACGACGACGTCGTTCGCGCCGTCACGCTCGCACGCGACCGCGACATGAAGATCGGGGTCTGCTCGGGCGGGCACAGCTGGGCCGGCTCGCATCTGCGCGACGGCGGGATGCTGATCGACCTCTCGCGGCTGAACGAAGTGTCGATCGATCGCGGGCGCGGCCGTGGGAGCAGTCGGCCCCGGCGTGCGCGGCTCGGACCTGCTCGCGCGGCTGCACGAGCACGAGCTCTTCTTTCCGGTGGGCCACTGTCAGGGCGTGGCGCTCGGCGGCTACCTGCTCCAGGGCGGGTTCGGGTGGCTGTCGCGCATCTTCGGCCCGGCGTGCATGAGTGTCACCGCCATCGACGTCGTCACGGCGGATGGCGAGCTCCTCCACGCCGACGAGCAGACCCATCCCGAGCTGCTGTGGGCGGCGCGCGGCTCCGGTCCTGGGTTTTTCGGCGTCGTGACGCGCTTTCACCTGCGGCTCCATCCGTGGCCACGCACGGCGATGAACTCCGTCTACCTCTACCCGTTCGAGCTGCTGGAGGAGATCTTCGAATGGGCGCGTGAGATCGGGCCGGACGTCGAGCGCAGCGTGGAGATGATGCTCTTCCTGCAGCGGCCGGGAGGGGATCAGCGCGTGATCGGCGTGACCGGTCCGGTGCTCGCCGACACCGAGGAGGAGGCGCGTGCGGCGCTGGCGATCCTCGAGACGTGCCCGGTCCGCGACCGCGCTGCTGCGGCCAACCCGTTCATGGCCGCGGATCTCGCCGGCCTCCTCGCAACCAGCCGGATGCTGTTCCCGACCGGCAACCGGTTCGCGGTCGACAACATGTGGACCAGCGCGCCCGCCCGCGAGCTGCTTCCGGGCCTGCACCGGATCGCCGACACGCTGCCACCGGAGCCCTCGCACGCGATGTGGATGAACTGGGGCCCGTCGCCGCCGCGGCCGGACATGGCCTACTCGCTCGAGGACGAGGTCTACATCGCCCTGTATGCATCGTGGACCGATCCGGGCGACGACGAGCGCTACGCCGCCTGGCCGGGCGACCGGATGCGCGAGATGGAGCATCTGCGCGACCGGCATCCAGCTCGCCGACGAGAACCTGGCGCAGCGCCCGGCGCCATTCCTGAGCGCCGAGAACATGCGCCGGCTCGAGGAGATCCGCGAGCGGTACGACCCCGAGGGGCGGTTCCACTCCTGGATGGCGAGGCCCTGAGGAGTCGTTAGCGGCACGCCGCGCGGCACCTGCAAACGGCCTGCGGGAGCGGGAACTGCATCGGCAGCTACGGGCTCGAGCCTTGCGCAGCTGGCTGCGTGCGAGCCGCGCTCAGCACCTGCGATGACCGACCATCTCGATGGCCCGGCCGCCGCGAATCGGACATCTACACGTTGATGGTGCGCATGCCGTCCGCGTCGTAGCGGTCGCCCGCTGCGTCGGGCAGCTCCTCCTCGATGCGCGCGAGGTCGTCCGCGGTCAGCTCCACCTCGGCCGCCTGCGCGTTCTGCTCCAGGTAGCTGCGGCGCTTGGTGCCCGGGATCGGCACCACGTCATCGCCCTGGGCGAGCACCCACGCCAGCGCCAGCTGCGCGGCAGTCACGCCCTTCTGCTCGGCGAGCTGCTGCACCTTCTCGGCCAGCGCGACGTTGCGCTTGCCGTTCTCCCCCTGGAACCGTGGCTGCGTGCGGCGCCAGTCGTTGGCATCGAGGTCGTCCAGCGACTTGAAGCGGCCGGACAGGAAGCCCCGCCCGAGCGGTGAGTACGCGACGAGTCCGATGCCCAGCTCGCGCAGCGTGGGGAGGACCTCCTGCTCGATGTCCCGGCTCCAAAGGGAGTACTCGGTCTGGACGGCGGTCAGCGGATGCTCGGCATGCGCCGCGCGAATCGTCTCCGGCCCCGCCTCGCTCAACCCGATGTAGCGCAGCTTCCCGGCCTCGACCTGCTCGCCCAGCGCGCCGACGGTCTCCTCGATCGGCACGTTCGGGTCGACCCGGTGCTGGTAGTAGAGGTCGATGTGGTCCATGCCGAGACGCTGGAGTGACGCATCGACCGAGCGGCGCACGTTCTCGGGCGAACCATCGGCGACGCGCCGCGGCGGGTCCATCGACTCGATCCGGATCCCGAACTTGGTCGCGACGACGACCTCGTCCCGGCGGTCCGCCAACGCGCGCCCGACCAGCTGCTCGTTCGTATACGGGCCGTAGATCTCCGCCGTGTCGAGGAAGTTCACCCCGATGTCGATGCCGCGCTGGATCGTCGCGATCGCCTCCTGCTCGTCGGTGCTGCCGTAGAACGCCGACATGCCCATGCACCCGAGGCCGATCGCGGACACCTGGAGACCGGAGTTGCCGAGTTGACGCTGTTCCATGTCTCTTCCTTTCAGATCGGGCCGGAGACAATAGCCTCCGCCGCGTGGCCGCCCTGGCCGATTACCTCACGCGACCGCTGACGCCGCCCGACCCCACGGCGCTGGCAGCGATCGAGCGCGGCCCGATCGACCCGCGGGACGCGGTGCCGCTGGCCAGGATCGACCGCTTGCTGGACCCCGATCCGCTGCCGGCGGAGTGCGGCTGGTGCGTGTTGCCCGACGGCTGCGGATACGTCGCGATGCGCACGCCCATGCCCGCCGTCAGCGGCGAAATGGTCGACTGGTGGTTCGACTGGCACCCCCGCGATCCGATCCGCTATCGCGTCTGGCACCCGCCGGCCCACGAGAGCAACTCGGTCGAGCTGCCGGCGGCTGCGGGCGCGAAGCCGCACTGGGGCGCGGTCCACCACCCGGTAGAGGACGTCGGCACCGGCACGGTGCACGCCCGGATCGCCTTTCACCCGCCGGCGGTGCTCGGCTTCTCCGCCGGCGCGCTCGAGCGGCCCGCGGTGGCGACGATCGTATGCGGGCTGGTTGGGGACGACCGGCGCCGCATGCAGCACACGAAGATGGCGCACGTGTTCCTGCGTGACGACGGCGGGGTGGTCCTGCGCAGCTGCTTCTGGCTCGGTGCGGCGATCCGGCCCTACGCTCCGGAGCCGCTGGCGCGGCTGGGGGAGAGGTTGCTGAACCGGCCCGCAGTGCGCCGGCGGATGGTCCCTCGCGCAGTCATGCCCGCGCTGGGGCGCCACTGCGCGGAGGAGTACTCGAATCTCGCCGCGCTGCTCCCAGATCTGCACGCGCGCTTCGCGGCCGCGGCTTGACCGCCGCGACAGCTCTCATCTTCCGCTCATGGAGACCAGCCAAGCTGAACGAAGCGGATTCAGGGAATAACTGGTCTACTTCTTCGCTCGCGTTCGCTTCAAGGAGAGCCGTGGATGGGCCGATCTTGACCAGAGCGCTGGCGCACCGTCTGTGTACGGACCCCTTCTCCAAGCCCCCCATCTGGCTGCCCGCCATCTGTCGCGGATGCTGCGCAATGCCGAATTGCGCTGGGCGGCGGTGATGCTGGTGATGTTCGGCGCACTCGCTGCCGCAGTGACGCATAGCGCGACGGTCGACCGGCTCGATGCCGAGGCCAGCGTCGCGATGCACGCCAACTCCTCTCACCACGCGACGGAGTGGAATCTCCTCATAACGCACTTCGGCAGCACGGAGTTCGCGCTCACCATGACGGTCTTCGCCGTGCTGATCCTGTCTGTGCTGCGCCACTGGCAGGGTGCGCTGGCGGTGGCCGTTTCGGTCGCGACGACGCAGGCCGCCGTTCAGATCATCAAGCTCACGATCGAACGCCCGCGGCCGGGCACGTCGATCATCGACGCACACGGCTTCAGCTTTCCGAGCGCGCACGCCGCCACCAGCGTCGCGCTCTATCTGACAGTCGGGCTGATCGCGGCGCGTGCGAGCAAAGGGGCGCTCCGTGTGGCGATCGTAGGCGGCACAGCCGCGCTGCTGCTAGCGGTGGGGGCGAGCCGCGTCTATCTGGGCGCGCACTACCCGACGGACGTGGTCGCCGGCTGGCTGACCGGCGCGATACTCGTCATGGCGACGTGGTTCGCGGTGACGCGGTTCCGCCGTCCGGCGAGTCAGCCCGTCTGAGCACCGCGTTCAGAACGACCAGATAGCCGGCGATCAGGAAGGGCTCGGCCATGAGCTTGAGCGATTCCTCGGCGGCGAACTCGCCGCTGGTCGACTTCCAGAAGGAATCGAGCGTCTGGGAGCACGCGCCGAGCAGCACCCCGACACCCAGCAGCGCGATCGCTGCCGGATAGCGAAATAGGGCGCCGGCCCGGCGCGCCAGTACGAGCGCGCAGGTGAGCAGCAGGCCCACGATCAGGACGGCGTCGAGGTCGCGGAATCCGCCTGCGGGCGACACGTCGCCGTAATGCTGGATCACGTCGGCAGCGAACACCGTGGCCTGCGTGATCTCGTCGAACGCGAGCAGGATGAAGACGCCCGCCGACAGCGCCCAGAAGTCGTCGTACCTCCGCCAGCCCGTTCCGGTCGCGGCGCGCGACTGGATCGCCCAGGCGATCATCGCCACGAACGCAAGCTCGGCACAGCTCAGGAAGGTTCCCGGCATCAGTTCGCGGAAGAACTCGGCCTCGTCGGAGAAGATGGCGATGCCGGCGGCAAGGAACACGACCGTCGCGGTGGCGTTCAACAGCACCAGCCGGCCAAGCGCGGCGTACGGGCGCTGCGCAGCCCTGATCGCAAGGGCCTCGGCCCATGCTCGCAACCGCTCCCACCGTGTGAGCGCACCAGCCCCATCCCTGGGCCTGACGCGCTGCCCTATTCCGCCCCTGGAAATGACTCTTCCCCCTAATGCCGAATGCAACGAGCAGTCTAAAGTCAAGATCGAGGGTGGGCAACATTTCAGTAACAAAGAGCCACCGTTTGGGCGCGTTCGTGCCTAGAGTCTGCGGCTCATGACTCCCCGCCTTGGTCTCTTCGCGCTCAACCAGCACGCGGACGGGCGCGAGGTGCTCGGGCGCATCGCACCGCTGGCGGAGGAGCTCGGATACGACTCGCTCTGGATGGGCGAGCACGTCGTCGTGCCGGACCCGCACACGCCGCCGTCCCCGATGCAGCCGCGCGACCCGATCCTCGATCCGCTGGTGGCGCTCGCCTTCGCGGCGGCGCACACGGAGCGGATGCTCCTCGCGACCGGGATCATCATCCTGCCGCAGCGCAACCCGCTCGTCCTGGCGAAGCAGCTGGCGAGCCTCGACCGCGTCACCGGTGGCCGCCTTTTGTTCGGCATGGGCGTCGGCTACCTGGAGCCCGAGATGGCAGCGATCGGAGTTCCGATGGAGCGGCGCGGCACCCGGGCCGTCGAATACCTGCAGGCGATGCGCGCGCTCTGGGAGCAGGAGCAGCCGGCCTTCGAGGGCGAGTTCGTGCGCTTCTCCGGCGTCAACGCGCACCCGCGGCCGCTGCAGGAGCCGCTGCCGGTGGTGATGGCCGGCCATAGCTCCGCCGCCCATCGCCGGGCGGCGCGTTACGCGCAGGGCTGGTACGGGTTCATGCTCGACCTCGACGCGACGGCGGAGCAGGTGAAGGGGCTCGACGCGGCGCTCGCCGAAGCGGGGCGCACGCGGGACGGATTCGAGATCACGGTCACGCCGCGCGGCCGGCTCGACGCCGAGCAGGTGGCGGCCTACGGGCGGCTCGGAGTGGACCGGCTCGTGCTGGTGCCCCGTGCGGACATGGAGCTCGACACCTTCGTGCGCGAGCACGCCGCGCTGATCGAGCCGCGCTGAGCTAGGCGACTACAGCCAGTTCGCGCGCCGGAAGCCCGCGTAGAGCGCGACGCTGATCGCGAGCATCAACAGGAGGACGGCGGGATAGCCCAGCCGCCAGCCGACTTCCGGCATGTGGTCGAAGTTCATGCCGTAGAGCGATGCGATCAGGGTCGGGACGGTGATCATCGCCGCCCAGGCCGAGATCTTCCGCACGATCTCGTTCTGCTGCACGGACAGCACCGCCATGTTCGCCTGCAGCACGGTGACCAGGGTGTCGCGCTGCGCGGCTACTTCCTCGTTCACCAACAACAGGTGGTCGTTCACGTCGCGGAAGTACTCGCGCAGCGGCGCGCTGACGACCGGATAGGCGCCGCGGTCCAGCGCATCGAGCGGTGCCAGTAGCGGGTGCACCGCGCGGTAGAAGTCGGTCGCCTCGCGGCGCAGGAAGTAGATGCGCTGGGTCGGTGCGGCGGCCGCACTGAACACGGTTCCCTCCACCTCCTCGATGTCGCGCTCGAGCCCCTCGACCACGGGCGCGTAGCTGTCGACCACCTGGTCGAGCACCGCCCACAGCACCGAGGCGGCACCTCCCTGCAGGAGCTCGGGGCGCTGCTCGAGCCGCTGCCGGGCCGGGCGCAGGTCGCTCGCGTTCCCCTGGCGCACGCTGATCGCGAACCGTGGGCCGAGGAAGAGGCTGATCTCGCCGAACTCGACCTCCTCTTTGTCATCGTCGTAGCGCGCGGTGCGCAGCACGACGAAGTAGATGCCGTCTGCGTACTGCTCGATCTTCGGCCGCAGGTGGAAGCTCTGCGCGTCCTCGACCGCGAGATCGTGCAGGCCAAAGCGGTCCTGCACCGCGGCGAGCTCCTCCGGCGCGGGCTCGAACAGGCCGAGCCATACGAAGCCTTCCTCCTCGCTGGAGCAGATGGCGGCCGCCTCTTCGAGGCTCATTGGAGCCTCGCGCTGGCGCTGCCCGTGGCGGTAATGGGCGCAGTCGACGATCACGGGGACTCCACCAAACCGGCTTCGGCACCATGGGTGGAAGTCCTGCCGGCGCGTTCACCGTCCTGATCACGCTCGGTGCGGAGGGACCCCTGACCGCGGCCGCCGTGCGGATCGCCGCGGAGGTGTCCAAGGCACGGCCGAAGAGCGCAGACGACACACCACCTGCCACAGCTACCTGACGCGCCCTTGAGGAATTCTCACCCAGACCGGGTGATTGAGAACAGGTCGGGGAACGGCAAGCTGCGCGGGGCATGGCCAACCCGCCAACCGACGAGATTCCCCGTCAGAACCTGCCGATCCCTGACCCTGCGCACACGGGTCTCATCACCTACGACGCGAAGGACCCGGACACTTCTTTCCCGCCGATCGAGCCGCTGCGGCCGCCCGCCGGGGCGCCGAACGTCCTGATCGTGCTGCTCGACGACGCAGGCTTCGGCTGCTCTTCGGCCTTCGGCGGCCCCACCAGCACGCCGACCGCCGAGCGCCTGGCCGCGAACGGGCTCAAGTACAACCGCTTCCACACCACGGCGCTTTGCTCGCCGACACGGCAGGCGCTGCTGACCGGGCGCAACCACCACTCGGTGGGCATGGGCGGGATCACGGAGATCGCCACCTCGGCGCCCGGCTACAACTCGCTGCGGCCGAAGTCAGCCGCGCCCCTGGCCGAGACGCTGAAGCTGAACGGCTACTCGACCGCGCAATTCGGCAAGTGCCACGAGGTCCCGGTCTGGGAGACGAGCCCGCTCGGACCGTTCGACAACTGGCCCTCGGGTGGCGGCGGGTTCGAGCACTTCTACGGCTTCATCGGCGGTGAGACGAACCAGTACGCGCCGGCGATCTACAACGGGACCGTGCCCGTCGAGCCCGACCGCACGGCGGAAGAGGGCTACCACTTCACGGAGGACATGACGGACCAGGCGATCGACTGGGTGCGCCAGCAGAAGGCGCTGATGCCAGACAAGCCGTTCTTCGCGTACTACGCCCCCGGCGCGACCCACGCCCCGCACCACGTCCCGCCGGAATGGTCGGACCGCTACAAGGGCCATTTCGACGCGGGCTGGGACGCGCTGCGCGAGGGAACCTTTGCGCGTCAGAAAGAGCTTGGCGTGATCCCGGAGGACGCGGAACTGACGGAGCGGCCGGCCGAGATCCCCGCCTGGGACGACATGCCGGATGACCTGAAGCCGGTGCTCGTCCGCCAGATGGAGGTCTACGCGGGCTTCCTCGAGCACACCGACCACCACGTCGGACGGCTGATCGACTCGCTGGCCGACCTGGAGGTGCTGGACGACACGCTGATCTTCTACATCGTCGGGGACAACGGTGCCTCGGCTGAAGGAACACCGCGCGGCACCTTCAATGAGCTGATGGTGCTGAACGGCGTGCCGGAGCTGGAGACCACGGAGTTCATGGCGCAGCGCATCGACAAGTTCGGCACCCCGGAGGCCTACAACCACTACGCCGTCGGATGGGCGCATGCGATGGACACCCCCTACCAGTGGACCAAGCAGGTGGCCTCGCATTGGGGCGGCACGCGGAACGGCACGGTCGTCCACTGGCCAAACGGCTTCAAGTCGCGGGGAGAGGTCCGCTCGCAATTCACACACGTGATCGACGTCGCTGCGACCGTGCTCGACGCCGCGGGCATCCCTGCGCCGCTCAGTGTGCACGGCATCCAGCAGATGCCGCTCCACGGCAAGAGCATCCTGCCCACCTTCGACGACGCCGGCACCCCCGAGCACCGCGAAACCCAGTACTTCGAGATGTTCGTGAACCGCGGCATCTACCACAAGGGCTGGACCGCGGTGACGCGCCACAGCACGCCGTGGGTGATGGCTGAGACACCGCCCTTGGACGACGACGTCTGGGAGCTGTACGGGCCCGATGACTGGTCGCAGTCGCATGACCTGGCCAAAGAGCAGCCGGAGAAGCTTCGCGACCTGCAGCGTCTGTTTCTGATCGAGGCAACCCGGTACAACGTCCTGCCGCTCGACGACCGCCGTGCGGAGCGCTTCAACCCCGATCTCGCCGGCCGGCCGACGCTCATCCGCGGCAACTCACAGCTCCTGTTCGGGGGAATGGGACGCCTGTCCGAGAGCAGCGTCGTGAACATCAAGAACAAGTCGCACGCGGTCACTGCCGAGATCGAGGTACCGGATGGCGGCGGCGAGGGAGTGCTGATCGCGCAGGGCGGCGCGTTCGGGGGCTGGAGCCTGTACCTGCTCGATGGCAAGCCCGCCTACTGCTACAACCTCTTCGGCCTGCAGCGGTTCAAAGCGATGGGCGACGCCACGGTGCCGGCCGGCGAGCATCAGGTTCGCGTCGAGTTCACCTACGACGGCGGCGGTCTCGGCAAGGGTGGTGTGGCGCAGCTCTACATCGACGGTGAGCGGGTCGGCGAGGGCCGAGTCGAGGCGACGGTGCCGATGGTCTTCTCCGCCGACGAGACCACCGATCTCGGCTCGGACTCCGCGACATCCGTCACGGACGACCTCTCGGGCGAGGGCCGCTTCAACGGCCGGATCAAGTGGGTCCAGATCGACCTCGGCGACGACGGGCAGGACGCCGACCACCTGATCTCCCCCGAAGAACGCCTGCGCATCGCCATGGCGCGCCAGTAGCCCCCCGGCTACGCGAAACCGACACGCCGTTTTGGGTCCCCATATGGCGGGAACGACTTCGACATGGGTTCGAACGGCGCTCATCTGGGGAGCGCCGCAGCCGACGTGCCGCAGCATGAGACGCGGCGTTCACTCTTGGCCAGGGCAGGCCTCGTCGCAGGCGGCGTCAGTGTCGCAGTGCTGCACGCTCCACCGAGAGCCGCTGCGGCGCAACTCACGACGCCGTATGAGCTGAAGCCGCCGGCCGGCTCGCACGCGCTGAAGATCCTTCCATCCGGCACTGTGTCGCCTTCGGAGTCGACGGGCGGGGCGCTCAACCTCTTCAACGGCGGCTCGACCGGCGCGGGTGCGGTCTTCTACTCCGACCGCGGTGCGGACGCGCTTGGCCGCCTGCTGCTCGTGAACCAGGCGAATCCCGCCAATCCACAGCACGCCGTCCGGATTCAGAACGCGGGCACAGCGCACACCCTGTCGATCTTCCATGACCCGGCCGGTGGCGCTGGTGACTCGAACGCGCTCGGACTCGACCTGGTGTCCACCAACCGCCTCGACACGACGCTCGGCGTGCGCGGCCGCGAGGAGGGCAAGGGGACCGTCAAGATTACGCACGAGAAGCCGCCGGGCCCCGACGCCGACGCCTCTGCGATCTCGATCGCCCTGCGCGGCGCCGGCACGGCCTGTCAGGGCATCTTCATCGGCAACGACGCCGGGGAGACGACGACCGGGAACCTGCTCAACATCCGCAACGGCGGACCGGGCAGCGAGCGGCTGGTCCTGCGGGCGGACGGCCGGCTCGAGGTAGCCGGCGAGGCGCGGGCGCCGAGCCTGAAACTGCAAGGCACCGGCGGCACCGCACGCATATACGTCAAGAACGGCAAGCTGGTGGCGGAGTGGAGCGACGGCAGCCGGACGCTCTACACGACGATCCGCCTCGACAGCCCCGGCCCCTACCCGGCCGTGGCGGCTGCGACAACCGACACCACTCCACCATGAGCCATCCCATGAACGCCGCACAGCAATCGCAGGGGCCGCGCGAGCTGCCCGACAGCTTCACGCTCGAGCTGACGCCGCAGGAGCTCGCCTTCCTGCGCCTGCTGGTCACCAATGCCACCGTTCAGCCCGCGGAGCTGAAGAAGCTCTGCGGCGAGGTGCAGTCGAAGATCGAGGCCCACATCGGGCCTCTGCCGCTCTCGGCCTGAGCTAACGCCGTCAAGGCTCGTCGCTCGGCGGCGGAGGCGGCGGAGGCTCTGATGTGAGGCGCTTGTACGAGGCGTAGCCGGCCAGGAACAGGAAGCCGGTGGAGACGGCGAGGGCGAGCAGGACGCTGTCGAGCAAGACTCCCACGATCACCCCCGAGGCAACCGCGAGCAGCAGCATCAGCCCTACCATCGCGCGATCCTCCGCCGCGCCTTCTGCCTAGCCCGAGGCGAGCGCCTTGGTCTTGATCGCGTTGAACTCCTCCTGCGTGATGGCGCCGCTGTCGAGCAGGCGCTTCGCCTTCTCGATCTCCTCGGTCGGGCTGCTCCCTGCCACGTCGCGGACGTAGTCGTCCATCTGCGATTTGGCGGCCTTCTGCTGTTCGAGGTTGCGCTCGGCCATGTGCTGGCCCTGCGCGATGAAGTAGATCAACACACCGAGGAATGGCACCACTATGCACAGCACGATCCAGCCCGCCTTGCCCCATCCGGAGATGTCGTGGCGGCGGAACAGGTCGGAGAAGACCGTGATCAGCAGCCAAAACCAGATCACCCATCCGAAGAAGACGAGCATCGTCCACAGAATGTCTAGAAACGGGTAGTCGGATGCAAACACCAGCATGTCTTGGTCTCCTCCGCGTTGGGTGAGGCTTGTCAGCGAAATCATCATCGCCGCGCGGTCGGCTGGCAAACCGGCAGGCACGCCAATCGGAGGGGTGTCTGCCTACCCGACAGCGTCCCGCCCAGGAAATAGGTTCGTGGGCCCATGGCGGGCTTCCTGGCCATCCTCTCGGCTGTCTTCTTCGCGCTCGCCGCGGCGCTCCAGCAGCGCGGAACCATCCAGCTCGCCGACCGCGGCGAGCCGGTGGAGGGCCTCGGATCGCTCTTGCGGCTGGTGTGGGTGCCGGTGTGGCTGCTCGGCACGGCGATCCTGCTGCTCGGCTACCTGACGCAGGGCGCCGCGCTCGACCGGGGCCGGCTGGTCGTGATCCAGCCGCTGATCGTGTCAACGATTGTCTGGGCCCTGCCGCTGGGGCACTGGCTAACCAATCAGACCGTCACGCGGCGTCAGGTCGCCGGCGCCGCCGTCGTGGTGGTCGGCCTGACGCTGTTCGTGATGGTCGGCGATCCCGACGATGGCCGTGACTCGGCGCCGACGGGCGAATACCTGGCGGCGATCGCGGCGGTCGGAGCGCTGGCGGCCGCACTTGTGGTCTGGGGACGGCGGGCCGGCGCGGCTACGACGCAGGCGGCGGCGCTGGGCGCGGCTGCCGGTGTCCTATTCGGGCTGTCAGCGACGTTCACGAAGACTGTCGTCGAGGAGCTGCATGTGAGCGTGGGGGAGGTGCTCTCGAACTGGAGCTTCTACGGCCTGATCGGCTTCGGTGCGATCGCGTTCGTGATTCAGCAGCTTTCGCTTGCCCCCGGCCGCCTTGCTCCGGCCATGGCGTCGGTGTCGGTCGCCAACCCGGTCGTCAGCGTGCTGCTCGGGATCCTGCTATTTGAGGAACGCCTGACGCGGCCGGCTTGGCATGTGGTGGTCGCGAGCCTTGCACTCCTGGCCGCGCTCTGGGGCGCGGTGATGATCACGACCGGTAACGAGGAATGAGCGTCGAGACACTGGTGCTGGCGCTGGCCAGCGCGCTGCGCCCGACTCAGCTCGCCGCCGTGTACGCACTGCTCGGGACGCCCCGGCCGCGGCGGCTGCTGACGGCGTACATCGTCGCCGGACTGGCCTTCAGCCTCGGCACCGGGATCGCGGTCGTGGCGATCGTGCACGGCGCGGAGATCCGGGAGGGGGGAGACCGCGGCACGTTCGACGGTCTCTTCGAGTTGGTTGCGGGCTCCGCGCTACTCGGTTTCGCGGTCGGCCTGTTCACGGGCCGGGTCCAGCGCCGGTCGCGAAGCGAGACGAGCTCGGAAAGTTCCGAGAGCTCGCGCATCTCGCGCCGCCTTCGGGATCCCTCCGTGGCGGTCGCAGCGACCGCCGGAATTGCCACACACCTTCCCGGCCTCTTCTACCTCGTGGCGCTCAACTCGATCCTGGCGGAGCCGTACTCGATCCCGCACCAGATGGTCGCGGTGACCGTTTTCAACGTGATCTGGTGGAGCACGCCCGTCGCCTCACTGATCCTGTTCATCATCGCTCCGCACGCGACACGCGCGCGGATCGCGACAGTGAACTCGTGGGCCCGCGCCCGCCAGCGCGGGATCCTCACCCTCCTCTCGGCGGGCGTGGGGATCTACCTGGTGATCAGGGGGATGACCGAGCTGCTTGGCTGAAGTACTCGAGCGCCGTGCGCGTCTTGGTCTGCTGCTCGCCCGATAGGTCGATGCCGCGCTCGATCAGGAAGGCACGCGAGCGCGCTGCCACGTCGAATGCCTCGTCGGGCGCGCACTTGGTGGACAACTCGAGGATGCGCGTGTAGTCCGGGTAGAGCCACACCTCGGCCACCACCTTGCGATTGAACTCTGCCGGAAACTGTCTTGGCCTTCAGCACGAATATCGGGCCGAAGATCTGGAGGTCGTCCAGCTCGATTCCCTCCGGCGCGTGGGCGGCGAAGTAGGCGCGCTGCTCCTTGGAGAAGAGCTTGCGCACGGGACGGTCTCCGCGCACTGCCTCGCGCACCTTGGTCAGGCTCTGCAGATCGCGCTTCAGCGAGCCCGAGCACACGAATCCGCCCGGCATCGCGTCCACCTCGACCACCATGTTGGGTGACTGACGGAACTCGTCAGGCATCTCGCCCGGCACCACCGGGCGGAGCTTCACGACCGAGTCGTCGCCCTTGCGCTGCACGCGCCGCGCGCGCACGACCACCCCGGCCTCGAACAGCGCCAGCTCCGGAGTCTCGAAGAAGAAGACCTGCCGGATCTCTGCGTCGAGCGGATCGAGGTCGAGTGACTCCGCGGCAGAGCGCTGCTCCGACAACGGGATCGTCAGCTTCAGCTCGATGCTGTCGGCGCCGCTCGCGAGCGACAGCACCTCGGAGAGCTGCTCATCGGACAGCTGTGGCGGCGCCGTCGCCATGCCCGAACCATACGCCGAAAGGAAAACGGCCGCCAGTGGCGGCCGTTTCCTAATCCCATGTGACTAAGGCGCCTGCTCAGCGCGCCCGCTCGGGCTGCCCTCCGTAGGCGACCAGTCCGTAGATGACCAGGATGTCGAGCGCGAAGACGCTCAGCGACCAGAACGGGTAGCCCGGAATCGACAACAGCGCGCCGATCGCGCTGAAGGTCGCAGTGATGACCCCGATCCAGCGGCCGTACTCGTTCCCGGCCCAGATCGAGAACGCCGCGAACAGCTGCGCGACGCCGATGATCAGGACGATCCAGCCCCACGTGCTGAGGTCGCTGATGATGTAGCGGTCGTCCTCGACGAAGAAGCTGGCCTTGTCGATCGCGGCGATGCCCCAGATGACGTTGAGCGTCCCCGCGATGAAGATCATGATGCCGGCGAACAGGATCCAGCCTGCCCCCCTTGCGGTGTCGTTCATGTGCTGCTGTCTCCTTTCCGCCGGCTCCGCACTGGCCGGCCGGCGTTTACCCACTCCTGCACAGTGCAGCGTCTCATCCGCGTCAACGGGTCCTCAAGGGAGTCCGCACCACCCTTCCCAGAGGCCCGCATCCACTGGACGATGGGGCCGCCTTCCCGCTTCCTGCCTGATGCGTGTGGCACGATTTCGTGCGTGGCGACACGAGTCGTGCTGGCCGAGGACAACTACATCGCTCGCGAGGGAATCGGGCAGCTGCTCGGCATGCTGGCCGATGTTGAGGTGCTCGCGGTGTGCTCCGACCTCGACTCGCTGCTCGCCGCCGTGGAGGCCGAGCGTCCCGACGTCGTCGTAACGGACATCCGCATGCCGCCGACCGGCACCGACGAAGGCATTCGCGCCGCCGCCATGCTGCGCGAGACGCATCCCGAGATCGGAGTCGTGATCCTGAGCCAGCACGACGATCCTGCTTATGCGCTCGCGCTGCTGGAGTCGGGCTCGGAGGGGCGCGCCTACCTGCTCAAGGAGCGGGTCAGCGAGAGGGGTCAGCTTGCGGCAGCGGTCGAGGAGGTGGCTCGCGGCGGCTCGGTGATCGACGCGAAGATCGTCGAGTCGCTGGTCCGGGCACGATCGCGCTCCGAGACCTCTCCGCTCGCGGAGCTGACGGCACGAGAGCGAGACGTTCTCGCGGAGATCGCAACCGGGAAGAGCAACGCCGCGATCGCGGAATCGCTTGTCCTGACCAAGCGCGCGGTCGAGAAGCACATCAACGCGATCTTCATGAAGCTCGGCCTGGCCCAGGCCGACGACGTCAGCAAGCGCGTCAAGGCGACGCTCATCTTCCTCGCCGAGGGCGAGACCGCCGAGCGAACGTAAGCGCCTCGCACCGCCTTTGGGGGTGCCGGTATCCGTAGCAATACGGTGGCTCGCTTCATTGCGACCCCTTCACCGGGGCGCGACGATGACCGCTCCTACCGAAGGGAGCGAGCGTGGAAGCCAGTCAGGAGCGAGCACATCGGAAGCTGGGCCTGGCGCTGATCGTCGCGGGGTGTCTGCTGGCCTTCATCGCGGTCTTCGCGGTCTGGGTCAACCGCCAGGCGCTGAACACCGACAACTGGACCCAGACGAGCAGCAAGCTCCTCGAGGACGACGAGATCCGCGAGCAGCTCTCCATCTATCTGGTGGACCAGCTGTACGCGAACACCAACGTGACTCAAGAAGTGGCGGACGCGCTCCCGCCGCGCGCGGCTCCCCTGGCCGGTCCGATCGCAGGCGGGCTGAAGGAGGTCGCCGAGCGCGTCGTGAACGACCTGCTCCAGCGACCGCGCGTGCAGGAGCTGTGGGAGCAGGCGAACCGAAACGCCCACAGGCAGCTGATCGCGGTGCTGGAGGGGGGCAGCGATGTTGTCTCCACGCAGGAAGGGACGGTCACGCTGAACCTCAGGACGCTGCTGGAGCAAACGCAGCAGAACGTCGGGGTCGGCGGTCGCGTCGCGGAGAAGCTGCCGGAGGATGCCGCGCAGCTGGTCATCCTGCGCTCGGATCAGCTCGACTTCGCCCAAGACGTCGCCGACACGATCCGGCCGCTTGCGATCGGGCTCACCGCGCTGGCGTTGATCCTGTTCGCGATCGCCATCTACCTGGCGCGGGGCTGGCGCCGCGAAGCGTTGCGCGCGACAGGATTCGCCCTGATCCTTGCGGGCGTCGCGGCTCTGGTGGTGCGCTCGATCGCTGGTCACGCGATCGTCGAGTCGCTCACCACCACCGAGTCGACCAAACCGGCCGTCGAGGACGCATGGTCGATCAGCACTGAGCTCTTGCAGCAGGCCGCGGTCGCTCTCATCGCCTACGGGGTTGTGGTGCTGTTTGCAGCGTGGGTTTCGGGCCCCAGCCGCATGGCGGTGTCGAGTCGCTCGAGGCTGGCGCCGTATCTGGGTGATCCCGCATATGCGTGGGGTGGCTTCGCCCTGATCGTCCTGCTGCTGCTGGTCTGGGGGCCGACTCCGGCTACCCGGCAGGCGTTCACGGCGTTGCTCCTGATCGCGTTGCTCGCGTATGGCTTCGAGATGCTGCGCCGGCAGACGGCGCGCGAGTATCCCCGATGCATCGCTGGAGGCCGCCTCGGAGCGACGACACGAACGGCTGTCGGGCATGGTCGGGCGGATGCGCGGTTCGAACAAGGAGTGAGCTTATGGAGGCCGCGGCTAAGGACGGCGAGCACTCATGGGTTAGCGTGCTGACCGTCGACGACCAGGATGTCTTCCGGCGGGTGGCCCATGATGTGATCGTGGCGACGCCCGGGTTCCAGTCGGTTGGCGAGGTGGGCTCTGGAGAAGAAGCGCTTGCAGCGGTGGAACAGCTGCAGCCCGACCTCGTGTTGCTGGACGTGCGCATGCCGGGGATCGGCGGCCTCGAGGCCGCCCGGCGGATCACCTCGTCCCATCCCGACACGGTGGTCGTGCTGATCTCGATCGAGGACCTGGAGAACTTCTCGTCCGACGCGAAGACCAGCGGCGCCGCCGCGCTGGTGAGAAAGCAGGACTTCGGCCCCTCGCTGCTGCGGACCATCTGGGACGAGCATGGCGCTCATGACTGAGCAGCCGAGGGGCACGCGCCGGCCGTGGCCCATATCCCGCTCGTAGGACCGCCCACCCGCTTCCTGGCGACCCGCGCCGTCGGCGTCGGCACGGCCGCGTGGGGAGTCGGTGCTGGACGCCGTCGTTTCGGACGGCGTGATCGAGCAGACCGTCGACCGCCTCCTGAGCGCGGGCGTCATCGACCGGGTGTCCGACCGTGTGCTTGCCGGCCCGGAGCTCGGGCGCGCGATCGACCGGCTCCTGGACGACTCGCGCTTCGATGAAGTTGCGGGGCGCGTGCTCGAGCGCATCACAGACCGGTTGCTCGCCGAGGGGGTCGTGGAGCGGCTTGCCGAGCGCTTGCTCGCCGGTCCGGAGCTCGACCGGATCATCGACCGCGCGCTCGACCGGGACCGCATCGAGGTGATCGTCACCCGCGTGCTGGAGCATCCCGCCACCGAGCGGCTGGTCGCGCGCGTCGTCGACAGCCCTTCGTTCGAGCGTCTGGTGCTCGACATCGCGCGCAGCCGCACGGTCGACCGGCTGCTCGATTACGTGCTCGCCAGCGAGGAGCTCGACCGGGTGGTGAAGCAGATCGCCGAGAGCGACGAGGTGCGCACTGCCCTGACCGCACAGAGCATGGGCCTCGCGGACGAGGTCGCCGACCAGCTGCGCGCGCGGACGATGACGGCCGACGACGTGCTGGAGCGGTTCGCACGTAAGCTGATCAGGCGGCGCCGGTGAACAGCGCGGCGCGTCCCGGCTACGTCGCGCAACCGCGATACGCGGGGCTGGTGACCCGGTTCGTCGCGTTCGTGATCGACGCCGCGATCCTGGCCTTGATCGCGTTAGTGGTCGTCGGGTCGGTGAGCCTTGCGCTGTCGATGTTCGGCAAGAGCATCGACGACCTGCCGACGGCGATTGGCGTGATCTTCGGCGTAGGCGGCTGGATCGTGCTCAACGTGGTCTACTTCGTCGGCTCCTGGTCCCTCACCGGGAAGACCATCGGGCAGCACGTGATGAGGCTCCGGGTCCAGCGCGACGGGGCGGACGGCGGATCTCGGTGTGGCGCGGGATCATCCGGCTCGTCGGCGGTGGTGCTGGCGGCCATCCCGCTCTTCTGCCGGCTATCTTGCCGATCCTGATCGACGACCGCCGCCGCGGATTCCACGACTGGCTCGCCAGGACCGTCGTCGTGTTCGACGACCAACCGAAGATCGTGCTGGGGACTCCCGTGCAGCGCGAGATCGCGCTGGAGCGCCAGCAGCTGCAGTCGCCGCGTCGGTAGGCGCCTTCCGCGCTACACGGCCTCGATCTCGCTCGGGCGCCAGGACAGGGGCGTCAGGGCCGGTAGACTCTCACCGCCGCTGAGCATCGGTGATACTGGCGCAAACCACGCCAAGCTGAACGAAAGGTTGGAAATGCCCCCAGCGAGATCCAAGCAGACCCGCCGTGATGACCCGTACGAGCGCCTCGAATCGGGGCTCGATGCCGTGCAGAAAGCCCTCGCCGATATGGCTGCCGGAGCGGAAGCTTTTTCTCGGGAGGTGCTGAAGGAGATCGAGGGCTGGGTCGCGCAGATCCAGAAGGCGTTGGGTTCGAGCACTTCTTCGCCGAAGCCCGCACGCAAGACTGCGACCCGGAAGACGGCGGCGACCCGGAAGACGGCGGCAACGCCGGAAGAAGGCGGCAACTCGGAAGACGGCGGCAACCCGGAAGACGGCTGCGCCGCGCAAGAAGGCAACGGCCAAGAAGACAACGGCCAAGAAGACGACGCGTAAAAAGGCGACCGCGCCCCGCTAGCACCAACCTGCACCTCGCCTCAGCACGAGTGCCGACGTCACACGAAAGGAGTGCGTGAATGAGGCCAGCGAGATGACCTGGGCCAGGCGGTCCCGTCTGCGCGAAAGTCTGCGCGAGAGCCTCTGGCTCATCCCCGTGATCGGAGCAGCGCTCGGCGGGATTCAGCCCTCTAACCGGCGTTCTCCTTGGCCGCCGCGTCGATCTGGCGCTGCAACTCTTCGGCGTCAGCATCGACCTGCTTCTCGAGCAGCTTGTTGGAGCGCGCCAGCGCCTTCTCGAGCTGCTCCTCGATCTTCGACTCGCCGATCACGATCACGGCGGCGCTTCCCGCTTCAAGCTCCTCGCCGAGCTCCTTTAGATCATCGCGTGAGATTCCCCCCCGCAGGTGCCCGATCAATCCGCCGGCGCTCGCGCCGACGATCGCGCTGCCGATCAGTGCGGGTGGGAACAAGATCCCGACCAACGCTCCGACGCCGGCTCCGGTCCAGGCGCCGTGCTGGGTCGGCTTCTCGGTCTTCGTGACCCGCACCTTGCCGTCTTCTTCCTTGCGGATGACCGCCGAGTCGAAGGTCCCGATCGCTCCCGCGGCGTGAAGGTCGAACACCGCCTCGTAGTCGGCCTCGGCATCGTCGATGCTGTCGTAGATGGCGGCGTAGAGAAAGACTGGTCTGTCGTCGGCCATGTGGGCCTCCTTTGGGAGAGTGCGCCCGCTTACAGGCGTCTGCGAACGTCGACCCTAAGAACGCGCTGCTCCGGCCGCATCATCCAGACGGGGTGATTCGCACGCCCGGCCAGACCGGCTTCGCGGTCAGGAGTTCATCCAATCTGGGTGATGCGACCGGATGGGGGCCGGTCATACGGTTGGCCGAACCTGCCCGCACCCTCAAGAAGGGAAGAGCCATGCCTGAAAGCAGCGAGACACCGGTACTAGACCTGCTCGGACGCATGACCGCCGACTCCATCGCCGCGTCGGGTCTCGACGCGGAAACACTGATGCTCGTTCGCATCGCTGCGCTTGCCGCAGTCGACGCACCGCCGGTCTCGTACATGATGAACCTCGAAGCGGCAAGCGTCGGCCGGCGTGGACGCCGAGTCCATCCGCGGCGTGCTGGCCGCGATAGCACCGATCGTCGGCACAGCGCGGATCGCATCAGCGACGGGAAACATCGTGTCTGCGCTCGCGGTCGAGATCGAGATCGCCGAGCTCGAGGCCGAGCAAGACGAGGAATGACCTAGCAGCAACATGTGGCTATGAACATCGTCTAGGCGTTCCTGATCCCTCGTCGGGCACGTGCACCTTGAAGCGCAGGCCGTCGCGCTCAGCGGGGACTGGGTAGCGCTTCCAAGCCTACGCCCCGGATATCGTCGCGTCGACTTGACCTCGGTCAAACGCTCATGAAGCCGCCGCGATGGATACCGGGCCTGCGCTCGTTCGCCTCCTACCGCAGGTCATGGCTGCGCCACGATCTGGTCGCCGGTCTCGTGCTGACCACGCTTCTGGTGCCCCAGGGAATGGCTTACGCGGAACTGGCGGGCCTGCCCGCCATCACCGGCCTCTACACGACGGTCCTCTGCCTGATCGGCTACGCAGCGTTCGGACCCTCTCGCGTCCTCGTGCTCGGCCCGGACTCCTCACTCGGGCCGATGATCGCGGCGACGCTCCTGCCGATCATGGGATCCGGCGGCGACCCCGACCGCGCGATCGCGCTCGCGTCGATGCTCGCCCTGCTGGTCGCTGCGATCGAGATCGGCGCGGGCGTGGCGAAGCTCGGATTCATTGCGGACCTGCTGTCCAAGCCCACCAGGATCGGCTACATGAACGGCCTCGCGTTGACGATCCTCGTCGGGCAGCTGCCGAAGCTCTTCGGCTTCTCGATCGAAGCAAACGGACTGATCGACGAGACGCGGGAGTTCGTCAGCGGGCTCGCGTCGGGGGACGCCGTGGTCGCCGCCGCTGCCGTGGGGGTGGTCAGCCTCGCGCTGATCTTGCTCCTGCAGCGCCGGCTGCCGCGCATCCCCGGCGTGCTGGTCGCGGTCGTCGCCGCGATCGCCGCGACCGCGGCGCTCGACCTCTCCGCCCACGACGTCTCGCTCGTCGGGACCCTGCCCGAGGGGCTGCCTTCCCCCACCTGGCCCAGCCCGGTGTCCGATCTCCCGCTCCTGGTTGCGGGAGCCCTCGGCATCGCGCTGGTGTCCTTGACCGACACGATCTCCACCGCTTCGGCGTTCGCGGCGCGAACGCGGCAGGAGATCGACGGCAACAAGGAGATGATCGGCATCGGCGCGGCGAACGTCGGGGCGGGCTTGTTCCAGGGCTTCCCGGTCAGCACGAGCGGCTCGCGCACGGCCGTGGCCGAGCAGTCCGGCGCGAAGACCCAGCTCACCGGGCTGGTCGGGGCAGCGGCGATCGTCCTGATGCTGGTGCTCGTACCGGGGCTGCTGCGCAACCTCCCGCAGGCCACTCTCGCGGCCGTCGTGATCGCCGCCTCCCTGTCGCTGGCCGACATCGCGGGGACCAGGCGGCTGTGGCACCAGCGGCGGGCCGAGTTCCTGCTCTCGATGGCCGCGTTCCTCGGCGTGGCGCTGCTTGGAGTGCTCGCCGGCATCGCCGTCGCCGTAGCGCTGTCGATCCTCAACGTGTTTCGCCGGGCCTGGTGGCCCTACCAGACCACCCTCGGGCGTGTCTCCGGGATGGAGGGCCATCACGACCGCAGCCTCTACCCCGATGCGGAGGAGCTCCCCGGCCTGGTGATCTTCCGCTTCGACGCGCCCCTGCTCTTCGCAAACGCGCGGACGTTCCGCGACCAGATCCGCCGCCTCGCGGCCAGCGAGCCGAAGCCGCGCTGGATCGTGATCGCGGCCGAGCCGATCACGGACGTTGACACCACGGCTGCCGACATGCTCCTCGAGCTCGACGAGGAGGTCAACGCGGCCGGCACCTCCCTTGTCTTCGCGGAGCTCAAGGACCCCGTACGGGCCAAGCTCGAGCGCTACGAGCTCATCGGCACGCTCGACCCGGACCACTTCTTCCGAACGCTGGACGGCGCCCTTGAGGCCTTCCGCCGCCAGACGGGCGCAGAGTGGACCACACCCGCGAAGGGCAGCTAGTCGAGGTCCGTCTCGACCTCGATGCGGCCCGATTTGGCGGCGTCGGCCAAGGCGCCGTAGTCGAGCTCGTTCTGGTCCGCATAGCGCTCTGAGAACTCGGCGAGCGCCGCGTCGAAGGTCTCGCCGTTGCCGAGGTAGGACCCGATCGCGATCCGATCGCCGGACCGCGCGTGGGCTCGGGCAAGCGTCCAGCCGCAGACCCCGCCGTAGATCGCCAGCCCTTCCGGCACCAGGGTGGCCACGTCGACCGATCGCTTGCCGTCCCAGAGCTGGCGCACGTAGAAGGCTCGCTGTTGGCCGTCGACCCCGAGCGCCGGAAGCCACCCCAGGAGAATGTCGCTCGAGGCCTGCATCAGCCACTGGCCCTCGACCACCCGCTGGCCGTGGTTTGCGAACTCGCTCTCGCCGACGTAGGGCTCGAGCACCGAGGGCCCGGCCTCCTTGGCCTGCAGGAAGAGCGGGTCCTGCCCGTCGCGGCCCATCATCAGAAGTACCCAGGCGCGCATTCCGACGCTGCCGACCCCGACCACCTTGCGGGCCATCTCGACGAACCGGTAGCTGTCGAGCAGGTGGCGACGGTCTCCTTTTAGGCTCTCGCGGTAGAGGCCGAGCATCTCGAGGATCCGCTCCTCGAGCTCGTGGGCCTGATCCTCGGGGACGAGCTCCCGCGCGGGGACCAGCAGCGGCGGATCGCTGATGATCCGAGGCTCGCCGTCGACCACCCGGACGAGGCGATCGAAGGCCTTCATGCTGTTCTTCTTTCCGGCCTTCGCCACGTTCTTCTCCACCCCCTTCATCTGCTCGCGGTCGGCGACCTTGGCCAGGTCAGCGAGGACGGTGTCGACGTCGAGGCGCGCGTACCAGACGTCGAGGTTGCGCATCGCGGCGAACTCGCGCATCGCTTCACGGTAGGAGCGGACCGTGCGCAGGACCGCGGCGCGGGTCTCCTGCGGGGTGAAGCCGCGGTCGCGCCCGGCAATCGCGAAGCTCGCCGCGAGACGCTTGACGTCCCACTCCCAGGGCCCCGGAAGGGTTTCGTCGAAGTCATTTAGGTCCACCACCAGACGGCGATCCGGCGCGGCGAAGACACCGAAGTTCGAGAGGTGCGCATCGCCGCATGCCTGGACGCGCAGTCCGGACCTGGGGGGTCTTCGCGAGGTCCATCGCCATGATCGTCGCAGCGCCACGAAAGAACGCGAACGGCGAGGCCAGCATCCGCCCGTAGCGGATCGGCACCAGCTCTTGGACACGGCTTTTGTCCTGATCCTCGAGCACCTTGACCGGATCTCGCCGGCGCGCTGCAGGCGCCCATTCGCCGTGGCTCGAGCGCGGAACCTTCTTCCGCGCCGCCTTGCCGGCGGCTGCACGCTCCTCTGGGGAGCCGGTGTCCACGAGCGGAGATTTGGTGGGCGCGGAGGGCATGGCCTAGCTGGATGCGCTCACCATTTGAGCTCGATTTCGAGCTCCCGCTCGTCGTCCCCGATCTCGATCTCCAGCTTGAAGTCGACCTCGTCGGGCACGTGCACCTTGAAGCGCAGGCCGTCGCGCTCGAACTCAACGTCGTTGTGCTTCGCGAGCGCGTCGGCAAGAGTGTGCAGGCGGGCGGCGGCTTCCTCGCGGCCAAGTCGCTCTTTCTGCGTGATCTCCATCAGGTCCATTCCGGCCTCCTGGTTATTGGGTTGGTGGTTTCCCGTTCACGTCGGTGGTTTCTGGTCGCGGCCAAAGGCGATTCGTGCCAGCACCCCCACGCCCTCCCAGGTGCCTTCGGGCGCGAGGGCCGAGGGCGAGGCGCCCGGATGCTCGCGCGCGATCCGCACGCGCAGAACGCCGGGCCGAATGCGAAATCGCAGCGGCGGGTCGAGCACGAGCGCCTCGCCGTCGATTCCGGCGGGCACGGGGCTGTCGGCGTCGACCTCGAAGCCGGGTGCCGACCACTCGCGCAGCGGACGCTGCAGCGGCCATCCGCCCTTGCTGTCCCCCGAGGGCTCTGCGACGACCGTGATCCCGAGCAGGCCGTCGTCGATCCGCGGCCGCGTGCCCGAGCCGACTGCGCGCCCAAGCCGGTACCGGTTGTTGGAGACCAGCACCATCGCACCCGCGTGGTGCAAGTCCCCGCTCGGGCTGGTCCAGCGCAGGTCGCGCTCGCTGCCGCCGGGGCCGAGCATGTCCGGCACGGTGTCGAGCAGCGTGCGGATCTTCGCATCGCGATAGCCCTCGCGCTGGACAGCCTCGGCATAGACCCCGAGCGAGACGTTGTTGACGAACACGCGCCCGTTGACCTCGGCCAGGTCCACGGTTCGCTCGCCGCCGTCCACGAAAGCGTCGAGGGCGCCGACGACGTCGTCCCGGTCGACGCCGAGGTCGAGCGCGAAGTGGTTGCGCGTACCGGCGGGCACGCACGCGTACGGCAGCCCGCGCTCGGCCGCGATCGCCGCGACGATCGCCTGCGAGCCGTCGCCGCCGGCCATCGCGAGCGCGTCGGCGCCGCGATCAATTGCCCCTCGAACGAGTGTCTCGAGGTCGTCTCCGGGCTTCAGCTCGATCGGCTCGATCCCACGCGCGCGCGCCTCGTCGGCGAGCGCGAAGCGCTCCGCCTTCCCCCCACCCGAGCGCGGATTGAAGAAGAGCACCGGGTGGTGCGGCGCCGACGCGTCCGGCAGCGCCACGTGGATGCTGATGGCGGCGCTCCCGGCCGCAAGGCTCACCAGGAGCCCCGCCACGACCAGCAGCTCGCCGAGCACGGACTCCCCCGCGACGAGCAGCGCGACCGCACCGGCGAGCGCCAGCACGGCGACGGTCAGCCCCGCCACGCGCGCAACTCCCCTCCGCAGCACGCCGTACCAGGCCGCCGCGCCGGCGACCAACAAACAGCCCAGCACACCCAAGCCGCGCGGAAACTCGCTCACCGCCAGAGCGACAGCGAGCGCAATCGTGGCCGCCCCCGCCACCAGCGCGACGATCGCCGCGAGCCGCCTCATAACATCCCACCCCCTTGACTACGAAGACCCATGGGCGACGATCCTGCACCATCACGAACGAGTCGTCACCACCCTGATGGTATGAAATCGAGCGATTCATCCCAGCTGGGTGACGACGCGTCGGCCGAGGCACGGTTGAATTCACCGATGGCACACCACAGAGGTATTCGAGATCTACGCTTGGCCGCGAAGGGAGCGACATCATGACGGACGTTGATCACCCTCTCGAGGGGTCGCCGGCAGTACAGACACCCGACCGGGGGCAGCCCAAGGAGAAGGCGGCTCCCCACCTCACGACTGGAGAGCGGGCAGCGAGAGGCAAGGCGGCGAGGGCGGTCGCGCCACGTTCCGGGCATGGCTTGTGGGAGCCGGCCTCCGATCGGGTGGATCCGGTCGAGTTGTTGGAGGAGCAGGCCGCTTCCCGGGTGCGCGAGCTGGTGCCGATCCGCTACGGGCGGATGCTGGTGTCGCCGTTCACGTTTTTCCGCGGCGCCGCCTACCTGATGGCGGCCGATCTGGCCGACGCGCCTCGGACCGGGCTGGACGTGCAGCTCTGTGGTGACGCGCACCTGTCCAACTTCGGCGTTTTCGGCGCGCCCGACCGGCGGCTGGTGTTCGACATCAATGACTTCGACGAGACGCTTCCGGGCCCATTCGAGTGGGACGTGAAGCGGCTGGCGGCGAGCTTCGCTGTCGCCGGCCGGGATCGGGGCTTCGACGTGAAACGGCGGCAGTCGATCAATCGGGCCGTTACGCGTTCCTACCGGGAGGCGATCAGGGGTCTCGCCGACCTGTCCAATCTCGACCTCTGGTACTCCCGCATCGACTTGGACGAGATCGCCGCCGCTGACGGCTCAACGCGCTACCGGAAAGCAGTTGAAGCGGTTCGAGCGCAACGTGGCGAAGGCGCGGTCGAAGGACAGCCTGAAGGCGTTTTCGAAGCTCACGCAAATCGTCGACGGCGAGCCCAGGATCGCGAGCGACCCGCCGCTCATCGTTCCGATCGAGGACGTGGTGTCCGGCGACGAACAGGTTGTGCTGCTGAGGGACGCCATTCGCGCCTACCGGCGCACCCTGACGAGCGACCGCCGGTCGCTGCTGGAGCGCTTTCGCTACGTCCACGCGGCCCGGAAGGTCGTCGGGGTGGGCAGCGTGGGCACGCGCGCCTGGATCGTGCTCATGCTCGGCCGGGACGAGCAGGACCCGCTGTTCCTGCAGTTCAAGCAGGCGGAGGCATCGGTGCTCGAGCCGTTTCTGGGCAAGAGCACGGTCAAGAACCACGGCCAGCGCGTCGTCGAGGGCCAGCGACTGACGCAGGCCGCCAGCGACATCATGCTCGGCTGGATTCGTGTCACGGACTTGGACGGTGTCAGCCGGGATTTCTACATGCGCCAGCTCTGGGACGGCAAGGGCTCGGCGATGGTCGAGATGATGAATCCGAAGGCTATGACGATGTACGCGGAGCTCTGCGGCCACGCTCTCGCAAGGGCGCACGCCCGTTCCGGGGACGCGATCGCGATCGCGAGCTATCTCGGCGCGGGCGACAGCTTCGATCGTGCGCTTGATTCGTTTGCAGAGGCCTATGCCGACCAGAACGAACGCGACTATCAAGCCCTGCGAAACGCGGTTACGTCCGGTCGCGTCGTGGCCAAGACAGACCTCTAACGGCCTACGAGCAACGGCGCGCATGCGGTGATCGGATGACCGCCGGTCCGATCATCGTAGGCCGCGTTATCACGGCGACGATCGCCCTGACCTGTGTGTTGATCGTCTACGACGGATGGGCCGATCTGAGGTTGAGAGACGTCATTTACGTGATCGTCGCACCAGTGCTCGCGATCTTCATCGCGCACGTGTTCTCCGCCAGCGTTGTTCTGGAATTGGAACTCGGGAGGCGCCCGACCCGACGCGAATGGATCACCAAGGTCCGCTTCGAGTCGGGATTTCTCCTTCTCGCCCTTCCCCCGGTCGCGATCCTGATCATTCTGAATCTCGCCGGCGTTTCGCTCAACGACTCAATCCGGGTGATCATCTGGCTGGAAGCGCTGTCGCTCAGCTTCTGGGCAGGCTTGGCCGCCCATCGGGCGGGATTACGTGGACGATCGCTTGCAATGGCCTTTGTCGCCGGTCTGGTCATAAGCGGCATCGTCTTGGGACTACTGGTCGTTCTCGAGCCCGGGAGAGCAGCGGAAAACGGCGTCGCCGCCGCCACAGCGCGGCTGAACTGATTGCCCGACAGTGCCAAAGCCGAGCGGTTAGCCCAGGACGATGACGATGAAGAACACCAGGACGACCTCGCTGACGATCCACGAGTTCGTGTCCATCCAGTCCCGGATCTTCGGCAGCAACGTCTTGGCTCGCTGGCCCAGCGCCAAGACGAGCAGCGCGGGCACGGCGAGGAGAAGCAGGGTGAGGAAGATGAAGGGAAGTGCGTGCCACCAGGGATCACCGTGATTCGCCAAGTGGGTGGCGATGACGATCGAGGTGATGCACGTCGCTCGGAAAGAAGCCGAGCAGGAGAAAGCCCAGGGTAAAGCCGAACCTGGGGGTCGCTGTCTCCAGCTTGCCCATCCACTTTGGAGGCTCCGACTGCTTTCGCCCGTGAAACACGTAGGCCATCGCGACGACGAGAAGGCCGACGATCACGTAGTCGATCGTCTCTGACTTCGAGTCGTCGTCGCTGAGGCCGTTCTTGATTCCCTTGGCGACGAGTAGGCGGCCGTGACGACGGCGAGCAGCGAGACGGCGGCACCGAGGACATAGGTGGCCGAAACCGACTTCCACTTCTCGCTGGTCGCGAAGAAGAAGGAGCTGATGATCTGCGGGCCGGCGACCATCACGAAGGCCAGCGGCAGGGTGGCGGCTACGGTCATGATTGGGCTCCTTGAGAGGCGCGTCCTGTGACATCGCACGCGCAGTATCTCGCCCAGGACACCGCGTGCGCCGGCCGCCCCCGTCAGGAAGCTCGACCCGTTCCAGCGGGGCGTTGTCCCATGTACAGTGGCTTAGGACGTCATGGTCGCGCCGCTCCAGCGCGGCGTCGACGTCGTAGCCGAGCGCGAGCGCGACCTTCGGGGCGCACTGGACGACCCGCGCGGTGCCGGTCACAGGCGTCACCGCCTCGAGGATGGCGACGATCTCGTCGCTCGTCGCTCCGGCCGCGAGGGCGACCGCTACGGCGTGCTGGAACGAGAAGGCGCCGCATCGACGGCGACCGTCGCGGCGACGCGCACGAGTGCGGCGGTCCTCTCGTCGATGACCGACGTCGCGAATGAGCTGCCTTCCGACACGAGCGCGTCGAGGAACGCATCGTCGTGCACGGCGAGCCGCCGCAGGTGCTGCTTGTACTCGTCCATTGGCGTCGGCGCATTCTGGTACCGCTCGGATCGGCCGGCGCATCATCCATGCCGGGGTGAAATTTGCCCGCGGCGGGTAGAGGGAGCTCTCCAAGAGCCCGAGCTCGACAGCGCGCTCGATCGCCTCACTGCGCGATGAGACACCGAGCTTGCGGTAGATCGCGACCGCTTCGGTCTTGACGGTGTTGCGCGAGATGAACAGCCTGCTCGCGATCTCCGGGAACATGAGATGGGTGGCGAGGTAGGGAAGCAGCCGGAGCTCCGCACGTGTCAGGCTCATCGCCCAGGCACCGGCCGGCCCGGAGGTGGCCGCCACGCGGTCGTGCAGCTCCCGTGCATCCTCGACCAGGGAGCCCATGTGCGGGCGGAGCTCGAGCACCCGCTCGGTCTCGGTGAGGATCGTGCGAGCCGCGCCGGGGTCGGCGAGCGCAAGATGGGCGCGTGTGAGCTCCAGCCCGACTTGGATGGTCAGCCAGGGAAGGCCGTGGTCGAGAAGTGGCCGCAGACGGTGCGCGCGTGTCAGCGCCGCTCGGGCATCCTCCATGTCTCGCCTCGTGAAGTGCGACGCGCGCCGTCGCCACGTGCGCGAGCGCGCTTGTCGAGTAGTCACCGAGGCCCTACCTCCTCGACGAGCGCCTGCGCCGCCCGTGCGCGTTCGCCCTGCCTCGCGCCAGGCTCCCTGCTTTGCGGCGAGGAGCGCGAGCTGTGCCTGCGCGAGGATGACCACTTCGGCGGCGCGGCTGGCGAGCCCCGCCTCAACGCCGTCCGTGAGGTCCTCGGTCGCACTATCGGTGGCGCCGAGCAGCGCATGCGCCGTTCCTCGCAGGACGAGCGCGGCCGGCCTCCATCCGCTCTGTCGGGGGGAGCTGATCGAGCGCCAGATCGCCGTCGGCGAGCGCCTGCTCGACACCGTTGGGCATCATGCCCGCCCGCAGGTTGGCGACCCAGGGCTCGATCGTGGCGCTGCCATCCGAGAGCGGGTTCGTCGAGGTTGCCCCCTCGGCGAGAGCGAGCCACCGCTCGGCATCCGCAGGCCGGCCCGTCAGCGCTCGGACCCAGGCTCCCTCGACGGCGAGTGCGGGGTACTGCCGCAGCTCATCATCGCCGAACCACCCCAGCCACTCGTCCAAGGTCTCCATCCGGCCGTCGTAGTGGAGCGGCAGTGCAAGGCGTCGACCAAGCCGGCGACCGTATCCGTCTCACCCGCAGCATGCCCGTAGACGACCGCCGCTTCCGGCAGGTCGTTGGCGATGCACCAGTCCATCGCCCGGCGGTTGAGCTCGGGCACGATCTCGGGCTCGCTGCGCTCGAGCTCGTTGCGCAGCAGCTGGCCGAACAGGTGGTGGTAGCGATACCACTCGCCTCGCCGGTCGAGCGGCACGACGAAGCGATTCCTACGCTCGAGCGCCTCGAGCGTGTGCGCCGAGCCCGTCGTCTCGAGCACGGCGTCACACAGGCCGCCACACATGCGATCGAGCACCGAGGTGCGCATGAGAAACTGCGCCTCGGCCGGCGACAGCCGGGACAGCAGCTCCAGGCGGAAGTACTCGGACACGAACCGGTCGTCGCCGGCGAAGCCCGCAGCGCCCGCCGAGCTCGGCGCCCCGGCCTGCATCGACAGCGCCGCGAGGTACAAGCCGGCGGGCCATCCTTCCGTGCGCTCCGTCAGGTCCGAGAGCTCGCTCGTCTCGAGCTCGACCCCGGCCTCTTCCAGCAGCAATCCGGTCTCCCGCTCGTCCATCCGGAGGTCCGCCACGCCGATCTCGTGCACCATGCCCTGCGCTCGCCAGCGGGCAAGTGGCACGGCCGGCTGCTCCCGGCTCGCGATCGCGATCTGGGATCCGGCCGGGACATACTCGAACAGCGCGGCGAGCACGTCCAGGCAGGACGGATTGGCGACGGCGTGCAGATCGTCGAGCACCAGCACCATGGGGCGCTCGACCGCACCCAGTGCGCTCCCGAGGCGCGGGACGCGGTTCGACCAGCGCGGATCCCCCTGGCCCCGACAGCGCCGCGAACACCTCGGACGGGATCGGCTCGACGGCGTGAATGGCGCCCGCGATGTATCGCATGAACACCACGGCGTCGTCGTGCTGGCCGTCGAGGGCGACCCACGTGAACGCGCGCGGATCAGCCTCGCCCCATCTTGCAAGCAGGGTCGTCTTGCCGTAGCCGGCAGGTGCGACCACGGACACGAAAGGCAATGTCAACGTGCAAAGCCGATCGATCACGTCCGTCTTCGCCACGGTGCCCGGCCGCACCAGCGGCGCGGCGAGCTTGACTTCCACGAGGTCGAAAGGAACTTCCGAGACCGACATCCCTGCAAATCCTATGGTTCCGGGCCGTCCTCCGAGGCTGGCTGGTCGCGAGACCGCCGGGCACGTAGACGCTCTCGCGCACGACCGGGGCTCTCGGCCTTCTGCTTCAGGTACTGCTGCGCGACCGATGTCAGCAGTGCGACGAGCACGCCGAACCCGGTGAGGATGTAGATGATCGCGAAGATCCGCGTTGCATCGGTGGTCGGGTGAAGATCTCCGTAGCCGACGGTCGTCAACGTCACGATGCAGAAATAGAGCGCCTCGATGATGGTCCAGTCCTCGAAGCGCCAAAAGAAGAGCGTCCCGGTGAGCACCAGGGCGCCCGCGGCGACGGGCAACGCCTTGGTCTCCGGATCACGCCAGACGGCCGCGACCGCGCGCGCGAGCCCACGGGCCGCGAGGAGAAGAGGAATCATTCGCGTCGAGCCTACGAAGGCCCGGAGCCGCCTGCATCACCCCTACAGGGTGACTTGCGGGACCGCCGAGAATCATCCTTTCAGGGTGATGCCCCTGCTGGGCGCCCGATTTAGGGTCGCGACCACAATGCCTCACCCTGCCGTCTCGTGACTGCGGGGAAACGGCCTGTCAGAGAGGAGTCACCAATGAGAGGTTCTGGACGCGCGATGTTCGCAGCGATCATGCTGATACTCATCGGCACGATCAACATCGTCTACGGCATCGGCGCTCTGGACGAGGCGAGCATCTTCGTCAACGACACGAGGTTCGTTCTCGACAACCTGAACACGCTGGGTTGGGTCCTGATCATCCTCGGAGTGGTCGAGCTCACCGGAGGCTTTTCGCTGATCTCCGGCAATACCTACGGGCGGGTGATCGGGATCATCGCGGGCTCCCTGAGCGCGCTCGGAGCCCTGCTGTCGATCGGCGGCACGAACCCGTGGTGGTCGCTCTGCGTCTTCGCATTGAGCGTGTGGATCGTGTATGGCCTGGTCGTCTTCGGCGAAGACGAAAGAATGGCCCGCGGGCAATAAGGCGCGGATTCCGCCCAGAGGGCGGGATCTCATGCCATCGGTATGAGGAGGACGCGCGCGCATGTGAATCGCGAGCGCGTCCTCCGGACGCTGACGTTCTGGCTGCGGCCGGAGTTCGTGCTCCGCGTCGTGAACCGGTTTCAGAAGGTGGCGGGATTCGACCGCGCCATCGCGCTGGCCTCCGCGGCGCTGACGGCCACGATCCCGCTGACGATCCTGATCAGCGCCTTTGCCTCGGAACTCGGGGGCAAGGAGACGGCCGACCGCATCATCGACCGTTACGAGCTGACGGGAGGCGGCGCCGAGGCTGTCACAGACCTCTTCGCGCCGCCCTCCGGCACGGAGACGACCCTCGGCATCATCGGGTTCCTGTTCCTCATGGTCGCCGTGCTGAGCTTCTCCCGCGCCGTGCAGCGCCTGTTCGAGCAGACCTGGGAGCTGAAACCGCTGAGCGTCCGCAACACGTTCAACGGGCTGCTGTGGATCGTCGGGCTCGCCACATACCTCGTCCTCAGCGGCCTCATTCACGGCGAGCTGGAGCACACCCGCCTCGAGTTGGCGGCGGCGCTGGTCGCCATGCCGCTGACGGCGGTGTTCCTGGTCTGGAGCGGCCGGGTCCTCAGCGCCAAGCGGATCGCACGCCAGGACCTGATCCCGTTCGCCATCGTCGGATCGGCGTTGCTCGCGCTGTGCTCGGTTGGCGCGGCGGTGTACGTCCCGCACCTCTTCGACACCTACGCCACCCGGTATGGCGTGATCGGCGCGGTCTTCGCCATGATCTCGGCGTTCTTCTGCTTCATGGTCGCGCTCGTCGGCTCGGCGGCGGCCGGCCGCGAGGTCCGCGACGAGCTCGAGCGCATCCAGCGGGGTGAAAAGCCCGCCGAGGACGAGGTCCGGCGCCAGTGGGATCAGGTCACGGCCGAGGCGCGTTCGAGGTGGGAGACGCTACGGGTGCAGATCCAGGCACGCCGGCGCAAACGGCACGCAGAGTGACTTAGCCGGACGGCGCGGGCGCCGGCGCCGCCTCTCTGTCGCCGAGCCGCTCGCTCCGAGCCCGCAGTTCGTTGGCGATGTGCACCGCCGCAGAGGTCAGCGGGGCGGCCAGCGTCAGCCCGACCATCCCGAACAGGGCGCCGCCGCCGATCGTGACGATGAGCACCACGAGGGGGTTGAGGCTCAGCGTCGCGCCCATCACGAACGGCTGGATCATCTGCTGGAGCACGCCGTTCGCAAGCAGCGCGACAATCGCCATGATGAGCGCGTCCGACGTGCTGCCGGTGCTGAGCGCGAGCAGCACCGCGAAGGCGCCGGAGACCCACGCTCCGACGTAGGGAATGTAGGCGCCCACGAACGTCACGACCGCGATCGTCCCCGCGAGCGGCACATCGAGCAGGAATGCCGCTCCCCCGATCAGGATGGCGTTGAAAGCGGCGATGATCGTCACGGCCAGGAAGTAGTTGCGCAGCGACTGGGCGATGTTGGTCGTGACGACGTGGGCGACCGTTTCGGGCACGCCCAGGTGCCTGTCGATGAAGCGGTGCATGACCGGCCCGTCCTTGAGCACGAACAGCGTGCTGATCGCCGCGAAGGCAAGGAAGAACACCAGCGATGACAGGCCGGCGATGCCCTCCGCGACCCCGCTCAGCAGCGTCGTGCGGATCTCGGGAGCAGCACTCTGCACGCCCTCCTTGGCGCTCTGCAGTGTTGTCCACGCCGACGTCGTTGAAGGCGCTCTGGATCTCGTCCAGCGCCTGGTTCATCTTCGCCGAGATGTCGCCCGATTGGGCGGATATGCCGCCGAAGACGAGGCAGAAGATGAGGACCCCGATGGCAGCCAGCCCCAGCAGGACGAGGATCGCGCCCCAGATACGCGGAACCCGGTGGCGCTCCAGCCAGCCGACCGCCGGTCCGGCGACCGCGCCGAGCACCGCGGCGAGGATGACCGGCATCACGATCGTCGACGTCTCGGCGAGCAGCCAGATGAGCCCGACGATGATCAGCACGAAGCCGACCAGCAGCCATGAGGAGAAGCCCAGGTCCCTGAGCCACGTGGGAGCTGAGAATTGAACGTTCTCGGACGTCACTAATCCCTCCTTCTCATCCGCCGCCTACATGTTGTCGGCGATGATCAGAGGTTCGGCACGCGCTCGCATCACCCTGCCGGGCTGAAACGTCCGGGGAAAGCGCTCTCTGCCAGAGAGGGCATGGCCCCCTCTGAGGCTCAGCCGAGTAGCTTTGCCTTCTGGGCGGCGAACTCCTCGTCGGTCAGGACGCCCTGTTCGTGCAACTGTCCAAGCTGCTTGAGTTGCTCGATGGGGTCAGGTGCCGCGGCGGGCGCTGGAGCGGCAGGCGGGGCTTCCTGGTACTGCTGCTGCTCCTGCTCTGCCCAGCGGTTCGCCTGACGACGGCTGACACGGTTCGAGACCGTAGTCGCGGTGCCCGCGACAACGGCCGTGCGGCCCACCGCGCGTAATAGTCCTGGCATCGGATACTCCTTTCGGTTAGGACGCCGCCTCGGCGGCGTCGAGGGCATCGATCACGTCCTGCGCCGGGATGCGCTCGAATGCGACCGGCACGCCGCCGTTGCGGCGCACGGCGGCGACGAACGGCCCCGCCCAGCGGTTCTCGTACATGATCATGACCGCCGCGCTGCCCGGCTCGATCGCGTCCGCAGCTGCCGCGGCGTCCTCGTCGCCGAGCAGGCCCGAGGACGCGCCCTCGAAAATGGCGAAGTCGCCAACACCCTTGTCGGTCAAGTTCCTGGCGTCGAACCCCGAGAACGTCCCATCCGCTTCCTTCATCACGAACATGGCGTCGAGCACGCGGATGATCCCGCGGTCAACCAGGTCCACGAGCAGCGGGACGGCTTCGCCGGTCATCGGCGCATCGGCGGGATAGGCAATCACGACTACGTCGATCGGACCCAGCTCGTCGCTATGACCTTCCATTCGTACCTCCAGTTCCCGAGCAACAGATGTCAAAGCTAGACGCTCGGCGGCGACGATACCGCGGGCTGGAGCCTACAGCGAGGGTGCGCGCACTACTAAGTAATGGGGCACGAACCACCCCTTCGACCTCACCCGCGCAGGCCGGCGGCGAGAGTCTCGAACTCCGCGTCAGTGACGACGCCGCGCCGGCGCAGGTCCGTCAGTTGCCGGAGCCTCTCGGCGGGGTCCGCTGGCGGCTGGGTCGCGGCCGCAGTCGGGGTCCTCTGGGCTTCTGGCTGTGCCGCCGGGAAAGCCGCACCAACCTTCTGCTCGGCCCAGCGCCCGCCTTGACGCCCAGCGAACCACGTCGCGTTGAGGTCGTCCGTGCGTCCCGTGATGGCGACATGGCGGAACATCTGACTGAGAAGGGCCACTGAGGCCAAAGTATGACGCTCGACGCGCTCTGGCACGACATCGAATGCGGGTACTACACCGCTGACCTCCAACTTTGGGAGGAGCTGTCCCACCCAGGTGACTCCGTGCTCGACCTGGGCTGCGGAACCGGGCGAGTGACGCTGCACCTCGCGTGCCGCGGCCGCAAGGTGACGGGACTTGACACAGAGAAGGGCTTCCTCGAGGTGCTTGAGGCCAGGGCTGCACAGTGCGGGTTGACTGTCGACACGGTTTGCGCCGATGCGCGCGGATTCGACCTCGGCGTGCAGTTCGACGCCGTCCTTGCGCCGATGCAGTTCGTGCAGCTGCTCAGGGGTTCAGCCGAGCAGGAAAGCGATGCTCGCCGGCGTTGCACGGCACCTGCGCCCGGGCGGCGTGTTCGCGGCGACGCTCATGAACTTGGAAGGCGAGCTCGTTGGGGACGAGTACGGCCCCCCACCGCCTGACGTGCGCGAGATGAACCAGTGGGTGTTCTCCAGCCTGTCCCTTGCCGCAGATGTGGTCGAGCGCGGGCGGGCGATGCAGATCAGGCGCCAGCGCACCGCCGTCTCTCCGGAGGGGGAGCAGCACACGAGCCTCGACGAAGTTCGGCTCGAGTTGGTGTCGCCTGCTCTCCTGGAGCGAGAAATCGCAGCCGCCGGCCTGGATGTCCAGGAGCCGCGCATGATCCTCCCCACTGAGCACGTCGGCAGCGTCGTGGTGATCGCACGCCTCCCGCACCGGTACCGCCTCTGCCAGAATCCGCCCGGTGGCTGACGACTTCCGCATCACGATCGAGTTCGAGGACGAGGGGCACGGCCTTCATTTCGGGCGCCTCTTAAGTGAGCGCGAGCTCGAACGGGAGCTGCGCGACCGGCTTAGCGAGGCCGTGGTCGTCACGCGCGACGGCCCGCACGTGTACCTGTATGCCGGCACCCGTCAGCAGGCAGCCGCCGCGGAGCGGGCGGCCCGAGACGCGCTGTCGGAGCAGGACGAGGGCGGCCGGGTCGCGGCGATCGAGCGCTGGCATCCGATCGAGGATCGCTGGGAGGACGCCGAGGCCGCGCTTGCCGCAGACCGACGCCCAGGTCCAGCGCGAGGAGGAGCGGCGCCAGCAGGACGAGACCGAGGAGGCCCAGGAGGAGGGCTACGCCGAGTGGGAGGTGCGCATCGACCTTCCCGCGCACCGGGACGCGGTCGAGTTCGCAGAGCACCTGGAGTCGCAGGGCATCAGCCCGATCGTGCGGCGCTGGAAGTACATCCTGATCGGCACGCCGACCGAGGAGGAAGCACAGGAGCTGGCGGCGCGCCTCGAGAGCGAGGCGCCCGGAAGGCGCGACCGTGCGGGCGGAGCCGAGCGCGGCGGTCGGCTGGGAGATCACCAGCAACAACCCGTTCTCGATCTTCGGCGGGTTCGGCCCCGGGCTCAGGTAGCGACCGGCTCCGGGACCGGCTCCACGGCCCTGCGCGGGCCGTCTCAGCGCCAGGCCGGCGAAGGGGAACACGAGCGTCGAGATGATCGCCGCTCCCACCAGTGCCGCGGATGTCGAGGTGCGCATGTGCCCCTCCTCGGTGGCGATCGTGGTGATCGCGACCACGAGCGGGAGCGCTGTCGCGGAGAAGAACGCCAGTGCTACGCGGTCGCGCATCCCCAGCACTCCTCTGTAGAGGAGCAGCGCCGGAGTTCCGCGCACGACCAGGAAGAGGGCGACGAACAGCGGCAGCTTCAAGAGCGCCGAGGCGCTGCCGAGCGCGTCGAGGTCGAAGTCCATGCCGCTGGTGATGAAGAAGAACGGGATCAGGAAACCGAAGCCGATCGCGGTCAGCTTCGATTCCAGCACGGCGACCTCGCGGCCCTTCAGCGCCAGCCGCGTGACGATGCCGGCGACGAAACCCCCGAGCAGCACGTCGAGGCCCAGGCTTCCGGCCAGGGCAACGAGCCCGAACACCAGGACCACCGCCAACCGCACGGCCAGCTGGCTGCTGGACTCGAGCGTCCGCTCGAGCAGCGGCCAGCCCCGCCATGCCGAGCGCACCGATGCGACCGCGATCACGACCGCGATCGCGACGAACGCGACGAGGATCAGCGCCTCGTGGGCGGGGTTCTGCGTGGAGAGCACCAGGGTCACCAGCAGGATCGGCCCGAACTCGCCCGCGGCGCCGGCGGCGAGCAGGTAGCGGCCGAACTCGGTGCGCAGCTCTCCCGCATCACGTAGCACCGGGATCAGAGTGCCGATCGCGGTCGTCGAGAGGGCCGACCCGGTGTAGACGAACGACATAACGACGCCCGCAGCGGCCAGTAGCCCACCGAGGCCATACGCCAGCGCGAGCGAAAGCGCCCATCCCCAGGCCGCAAGCCGCAGTGGCCGGCCCCGCAGATTGGCGAAGTCGATCTCGTAGCCGGCGAAGAAGAACAGCATCCCCAGGCCGAGGTTCCGGAAGAAGTCGGTGAAGTCGTCGGTCTGCGCGAGATCGAGGACCTCGGGCCCGATCACGATCCCGAGCAGGATCTCGATCACCACCACCGGAGGCGCCAGCCTGCTCGGGAGCGCCGCGTACGTGATCGCGGCCAGCGCCGCGACCAGCGTGATGACGATGAACGACGTTGTGTCGACGTTGATCATCGGAGCTGGACGCCGTCGAGCGGCGCCCGGTCAGTAACCGGTGCCGATCTTGACGAGCTTTCGCTCGGACGGGTGAAGGCCACCCTTTTGGTCGAGCGTCCCGCAGGCTTCCGCGATGTCGTCCGCAAGCGTGCGCGCCAGCGCATGGCTGAGAGTTTCCTTGACGAGCGCGCGCATGATCTTCACGTTCTGTGCGTTGGGCGGCATCGTGTACGCGGGCACCATCCAGCCACGCTCGGCGGCCAGCTGCCCGGCGACGTCGAACTCGTCGTAGTTCTTCTTCTCTGCGAGCTTGAATGCCACCAGCGGCAGCTGCTCGGCGTCGGCCCCGATCACCTCGAACCGGCCCATGCCGGCGATCTGCTCCGCCAGGAACCTGGCGTTGCGTTGCATCATCTCCATGACGTACGCATAGCCGTCGTGGCCCAGGCGGATGAAGTTGTAGTACTGGGCGAGGACCATCGCCGAGCCGGTCGAGAAGTTGAGGGTGAAAGTCTTGTCGACCTTGCCGAGATAGTTCTCCTCGAACACGAGCTCGTCAGGGAGGTCGCTGAGCTCTCTGAAGATGATCCATCCGATTCCCGGGTAGACGAGCCCGAACTTGTGGCCGGAGGCGTTGATCGACCGCACCTGCTCGAGCCGGAAGTCCCACTCGGAGTGCGGGTAGAGGAACGGCCACACGAACGCGCCGCTGGCGCCGTCCACGTGCAGCGGGACGTCGAGGCCCTTGTCTTCCTTCAGACCCACCAGGAGGTCGTTGATCCCGGTGATGTCGTCTGAATGCCCGGTGAACGTCGTACCGAGAACCGCGGCGACGCCGATCGTGTTCTCGTCGACGTGAGGCTGCACGTCCTCGGGTCCGATCGTGTACTTGTTCTCCTGGAGCGGGACGATCCGCGGCTCGACGTCGAAGTAGCGGCAGAACTTCTCCCACACGACGTGCACGTCACCGCCGAAGACGAGATTCGGCCGGTCGGCGGGCTTGCCGGCGGCCTCGCGCCGCTCGCGCCACTTCCATTTGAGCGCCAGGGCGCCGAGCATGATCGCCTCGGAGGAGCCCTGTGTCCGAGCGCCCGTCGTCTCGCCCGGAGCGTGGAAGAGATCGGCCAGCATGCGGATGCACCGCTGCTCGATCTCCGCCGTGCGCGGGTACTCCGCGTGGTCGATGAAATTGCGGTGCAGGCTCCCGGCGATGATCCGCTGGGCCTCCGGTTCCATCCACGTCGTCACGAACGTGGCGAGGTTGCGTTCGGGATCCCCGTCGAGGATCAGCTCCTGCGCGATCAGCCGCATTGCGTCCTGTGCCGGCATTCCCTCCTGCGGAAGCGTGTTGTCGGGTACGTCCTCGCAGACAAATTTGTTGCCGAACCGGCTGGCGAGCTCCTGGAACCGCATTTCGGCTGTGGCCTTGGTCTCCATGGCGCGACACGGTCGTGGATGCGGGCGCGTCTCGCATCATCCGATCAGGGTGAGTTGAGGTCTTCATCGCTGGAGTAGGGTGGCGGGCGCGCCAGAACGAGAGAAGGAGGTGCGCCAGTGGCTGAGATTGGACCGGTGCAGCTGATCGCGATCGGCTTCGGCCCCGACGCGAAGTTCGAGGGCAAGATCATCGACGAGCTGGGCATGCTCGAGGCCCAGGAGACAATCCGCCTGCTGGACCTCCTCTTCGTGCAGAAGGAGGCTGAGACCGGTGACCTGATCGCGCTCGACTACCAGGGCGAAGACCTCGGCGCGATCATCGGTGCGCTGCTCGGCTTCGAGGTCGAGCGTGACGATGGCCGGCCGAATGGGCAGCCGGCGCCCGAGAGTCACGCGTTCGGCCTCTCGCCGGACGACATTCTGGCCATGGCAGCCCGGCTCGAGCCGGGACAGGCGGCGGGCATCATGCTGATCGAGCACGTCTGGGCACGGGATCTGAAGCGCGCGATCCGGGGTGCCGGCGGAGTGCCGCTCGCCGACGGCTTCCTGACGCCGGAGGCAATCGGCCTCGTCGCCGCGGAGCTGATCGCGATGTCGGAGCGGCTCGACGAGACGGGGGCCAAGCAGACCGGAAACGGAGCGTGACGTCGATCATCGGGGCGCTCATGCCGCCGAAGCAACGGGTCTAGGCGGGCTGTCGAACAGCTGCAGCGCCCCGCCGAAGGCGAAGCAGAGCGCGCCGCCGAAGGTGCCCCAGTTGGCGAGCGCCTCGTTCACCGCGCTCGAGGTCTCCGGGTCCACGAACGCCGCCAGTGCCGAGACCAGGAACATGTACGAGCCGACCTGGTTGAGGGCGGCGATCCACCAGCCGAGATCGCCTCTCAGGTCGCGTAGCCGCCTCCCGCGGAAGGCCTTCAGCGCGAGATGGCCCGAGATCAGGAAGAGACCGCCGTGCGCGGATTCTGGGACCCGACCTGGGCGATCGACGGCACCGAGCGCGAACAGGGTTCCTCCGATGGCGAAGGCGACGCCCGCGATCGTGTTGAGCAGCCGCTGGCGGCGATCCCGTCACGGCCGCGAACCGTAACCGCCCAGCCGCCCGAAACGAGGCGGCGATGCCCACGGCCTAACCCGAATCGGGTGATGCCTGCACCCCGGCTGAGTAGCAGGCACGCGCCCTTGCCGGGACACGCCACGGTTGAGAGAGTGACCGCGATGAAGCCAGCCCTGATGAGGCCCATCGTCGCAGTGCTGCTGATCGCCGTGGCCGCTCTCGCCGTCGGCGCCTGCGGCGACGACGAGTCGGACGAGGAGAAGGCTCAGAACCAGGTCTGCGATGCCCGGGCTGACATCCAGAAGCAGGTCGACGCGCTGAGCAACCTGACACTCTCCACCGCGACGACGGAAGGCATCGAGCAGAACCTCCAGGCGATCGAGGACGACCTAGGCAAGATCAAGGACGCGCAGGGCGACCTGAATGACGAGCGCAAGCAGGACGTCGAGTCGGCAACGAACCAGTTCAAGTCTGAGGTGGACTCGGTGGCGAAGAGCGTCGGCCAGAGCACCTCGCTCGACCAGGCCGCATCGCAGCTGACCTCCGCATTCGACGACCTGTCCCAGAGCTTCAAGCAGACCATGCAGCCAATCGACTGCAGCTGATGGCTGCGGTTGGCGCGCCGGCTCGCGTCCGCGCTCGGGGAGCGGGACCTCGCCCGGCCCCGCTCGAGGCGCGCCGCCGCCCTCCTCCGCCACGCGGACGCATGGTGGCGCGGACTCCCCTCGTACGGCGCCTTCTGGGCGCGCGCGATGTGCCGCTCGTGCTGGTGGTTGCGCCGGCCGGATACGGCAAGACCACTCTTCTCGCTCAGTGGGCTGACCGAGATCGGAGACCGTTCGCCTGGCTGACGCTGGAGCAGGCGGACAACGATCCCGCGCAGCTGGTCGCGTCGATCACCTCGGTGCTTCATGTATGCGAACTCGCGCCGCCGCGCGCCAGCCCTCGCGGGGTCCAGCAAGCCCTGCTGCGTTCAGTCGAGTCAGCGGAGAGGCCATTCGTGCTGGTGCTGGACGACCTGCAGGTGCTGACCAGCAAGAGGTCGCTCGACGTCCTGACCGCCATGGTCGATCACCTCCCGTGGGGCTCGCAGCTCGCATTGGCCTCCCGGAGCGAGCCGGCCATGCCCGTTGGCAGGCTGCGTGCCCGCAGGATGATCACCGAGTTTCGCGCGGCGGACCTGGCGATGGCACCGTCCGAGGCTTCCGCGCTGGTTTCCCGCGCCGGGCTGAAGACAAGCCCGGACGAGGTCGCGCAGCTGTCTCGGCGCACGGATGGATGGCCGGCGGCCCTGTATCTCGCGACACTTGGGTCGAGTGAGAGTGACGAGCACGTCCGGGACTACGCGCGGGACGAGATCCTTCCCAGCCTGGCACCTGTGGAAGTGGCCTTCCTGCGCCGGGCCTCTGTGCTGGACCGCCTATCGGCGCCGGTGTGCGACGGCATCCTGCGGCGCACCGGCAGCGCCCGCCTGCTGGCGGATCTCGCGCGGTCCAACGTGCCGCTGTTCACGGCCGAGGGTGCCGGCTGTTACCGGCTCAACGAAGCGATGGCCCGGGTGCTGCGCGCCGAGCTGCGGCTCGCAGAGCCCGAGTTCGAGCGCGAGCTGCACCAGCGCGCTGCGGCATGGTTCGCTGCCCGCGGCGACGTGGACACCGCGGTCCGGCACTCGGTTGCGGCGGGCGATCCGGAGCTGACCGGGAACATCCTGTGGTCGAACGTCATGCGCTACGTCGCGTACGGCCACAACTCGGCAATTCGCGGCTGGCTCGAAGAGTTCTCTGACGACCAGATCGCCGCTCACCCGGCTCTCGCGCTTGTGGCTGCCTGCAGCTGGCTCGGCCGCGGCGACTGCGACCAGGCGGAGCATTGGACGTCGCTGGCCGCGCTGGGCCTGCCGGCATGCGAGCAGCCGGACCTCGCTCCGTCACTCGAGGCCGGCGTGGCGATCATGCGGGCTGCGATCGGCGCCGATGGCATCGCGCGGATGGGCCATCAGGCCGCGCATGCCTACAAGCTGTTTCCCGACGGCAACCCGTGGCTCGCGGGCTGCTGCCTCCTGCACGGTGTGGCCAGCCACCTGCTGGGCCGGACCGACGCCGCGAGGGCACGACTCGAGGAGGGTGCGCGCCGCGGAGCAGTGTCCGCTCCGAGCACACAGGCGCTCTGCCTCGCACAGCTGGCCCTGCTGGCTCTGGACGCGGACGACTGGGCCGAAGCCGAGACATTCGCCGGCCGGGCACGCGCTCAGATCGAGCGCTTCGGGCTGACCGGGTATCCGGGGGCCGCGCTCGTCTACGCCGTTTCCGCGAGCGTGCATGCCCATAGCGGACACGTCGACCAGGCGACGATCGACCTGCGAATGGCGAGTGGCCTCAGCGAGCGGCTGCGCGACCCGGCCCCCTGGTACGAGGCCCAGGTGATGATCGCCCTGGCGCAGACGGCGCTGCGGCTCAGCGACTTGCAGGGCGCGAACGAGCTGCTTGCGGTCGCCGAGCGACTGGTCCGCCGAGAGTCATCCGCCGTGGTGCTGGCGGAGCGACTCGACCGCGTCCTGGCCCAGGCCGGCAGCGCGCAGGAACGCGCGGCGGGCGGGCGGTGGTCGCTGACGACGGCCGAGCTGCGGCTGGTCCAGTTCCTGCCCACGCATCTCTCGTTCCCGGAGATCGCGACCCGGCTGAACGTGTCCGCCAATACCGTCAAGACGCACGCTCGCGCGGTGTACCGCAAGCTCGACTCGTCGTCACGCGCGGAGGCCGTCACACGCGCGCGGGCGGCCGGGCTGGTCGAGAGGTAGGACTACGAGAAGACGTTCACCGCGCGGGCGATCACGAGGCCGAGGATCGCGATCGAGGCAAATGCCTGCACGGCCATCGCGATCTTGGCCCACGGCGCTGTCGGCATGGCATCCGTGGGGCTCAATGCCGTGGCGTTGGTGAAGCCGAGATAGAGGTAGTCGATGTACCGCGGGCGCCAGCCCCGGGGCGCGATCTCGGGATTCAGCTGCTGCGGGAAGGCGAAATCGGGATAGCGCCGCAGGTGGTGAGCGCGCGCCGCGGCGCCACCGCTGTCGAGCTCCCAGAAAAGGAGCGAGAAGGCGAGGATGTTCGCAATCCACACGATCGTTCCCGCCTCCAGCAGTTCGCTCGCCGAGTTCGTCTCCTTGCCGCCGTTGATCAGCACCTCGATGAGCTGGCCGGTGGCCGCCAGCGAGCTGAGCGTGAGGATCGACACGAGCCCGATCGAGAGCCATCTCAGCTCCCGCGACCTGCGGTCGATCTTTCCCGGGTCGGCGGCGATCAGGGCGATCAGGAGCACTCCCTCGATCGCGGGTATCAGCCACTGGGGAAGCGTGCGCGTGTCCTCGGGCAGCAGGATCGTCAGGACGATCGCCGCCACGACGGCGCCGGCCATCGGCCAGCGCGACTCCCCTACGACTCCAGCGTCGCCCTGATGCTCGACCTCCTGGGACTCAGGCGCGCGCGACTGCATCCTCGGTCTGGTATCGGGCCAGTAGCTCCTCCTCCTGCTCCCGGCGCGGGAAGAAGAAGAAGACGATCGCCGCGCCGATCAGGATCGCCGCAATCCCGGCGATGTACGCCCACTCGTCACCCTGAAGGAACGACGATCGCGCGGCGGCCTCGATCTGACCGGCGTACTGCGGGTACTGCTGCGCGACACCCTCAGCGCCCGCGAAGGACTTGGTCAGCTGGCCCTGGACATTGTCGGTGATCGTGTCGCTGCTCGGCGACGCGGCGATGGCCGCGTTGGCCGCCGACGCGTAGCCCGCGGTCAGCAGTGCGCCGAAGATGGACTGCATGATCGCGCCGCCGAGGTCGCGCTGAAGGTCGGCGGTCCCGGACGCCATCCCGGCTCGCGTGACCGGCACGGAACCCGTCAGTGAATGGGAGGCGGGCGTCCCAGCGAGCCCGACGCCGATCCCGATCAGGCCGTAGCCGAGGGCGACCTTCCAGTAGTCGATGCTCTCCTTCCAGAGCAGCAGCATGGTCAGGAAGCCCAGCAGGCAGAACACATAGCCGGCGAGGAGCGTGAACCTGGCTCCGCGCAACTCGACGATCTTTGCCGAGCGCGGTGCGACCAGCACCATCAGGAAGGCGGCCGGCAGGATGGCTGCCCCGGCGCCCAGGGTGGAATAGCCGAGCACGTTCTGCAGGTACTGCTGCCCGACGAACATCGCGGCCATCAGCGAGCCGAACACGATGATGCCTGCCACCGCGGCCACCCAGAAGACCCGCCGGCTCGCGATACGAGGTCGTAGAGCGGGTTCGCCGCTCGCCGCTGGCGGATCAGGAACGCGACCAGGGCGGCCAGCGCGATGACGGCCATTCCGAGGACCAGTGTTTCCTCGTTGGGCACCGGCGCGAAGTTGATGCTCAGGACCAGCGTCGCGACAAGCACCACGGAGAGCATGCCGCCGAGGTTGTCGACAGGATCGGTGGTCTCGTTGACGTGGCTTGGCACCAGGCGGATCGCCATGAACAGCGCGACCACGGCAAGGGGCAGGGTGATCACGAACACGGAACCCCAGTCGAACTGCTCGAGCAGCGCGCCGGAGATCAGCGGGCCGAGCGCCGCGATTGCACCGCCAAGGCCCGACCACAGGGCGATGGACCTCGTGCGGGCGGGCCCGGACCACAGCGCCGTGATCAACGCCAGGGTGGTGGGGTAGGCCATGCCCGCCGCCAGGCCGCCCAAGATCCGGGCGATGATGAGAACCTCGACCGAGGGCGAGAACGCCGCCAGCAGCGAAGCCGGGATCGCCAGGGCCGTGCCCAGGACCAGCATCAGCTTGCGGCCGTAGCGGTCCCCGATCGCGCCGAAGTAGAGCACCGACGCAGCGAGGCCCAGTGAGTACCCGACCGCCACCAGGTTGATCTCGGTCTGGCCGGCGTCGAACTCCTTGCCGATGTCAGGCAGCGCGACATTCGCCACCGACAGGTTCAGGTTGGCGACCGCTGCGACCGAGATCAGCGCCGCGAGGACCAGCGCGGACCGTTCGGGAGCTGAGAGGGTCGGGGCGGAATCGGGCGCCGCGCCGGGGCCTGTGTCGGTGGCCATCGCTCGGATTCTCCATCTCCGGCCAGCTAACAGCCTCACACTGACGGTATTAGACTCGACCATCGGCCAAGCTCACCCGGTCCGGGTGATGCTCTTTCTCCCTGTTGGAGCTTCCATATCGCTGAGAAGTGATGGCCACCACAGTCAACCCCGAGGCGCAGGGAACGACCCAGCCCGAAGGCCAGCCGGCCGACGTGCTCGTGGTCTTCGGCATCACCGGGGACCTCGCGAAGGTGATGACCTTCCTGTCGCTTGTACCGGCTCGAGCAGCGCGGTCTCCTGAACTGCCCGATCGTCGGCGTGGCGGTCGACGACTGGACTGCCGAGGACCTGCGAAAGCGCGCCCGCGAGTCGATCGAGACCGCCGGCAAGAAGCCGGTGGACGAGCTCGTCTTCGAGCGCTTCGCCGCGCGGCTCTCCTATATCGTGGGCGACTTCTCCCAGTCCGGGACCTACGAGCGTGTCGCCGCCGCGATACCCGACGCGAAGAGCCCGGTCTTCTATCTCGAGATCCCGCCGTTCCTGTTCGGCACCGTGATCGCCGGGCTGGCCGACGCGGGCCTGACGCAGAACGCGCGCGTAGTCGTCGAGAAGCCGTTCGGGCACGACGTCGCCTCGGCGCGCGCCCTGAACGAGGAGGTCCACCAGCACCTCGACGAGTCGCAGGTTTACAGGATCGACCACTTCCTGGGGAAGCTGGGCCTGGTCGAGATCCTCTACCTGCGCTTCGCGAACGCGATCTTCGAGCCGGTCTGGAACCGCAACTACGTCGAGTCGGTCCAGATCACGATGGCCGAGAACTTCGGCGTTGCCGACCGCGGCCACTTCTACGACCCGGTTGGCGCGATCCGGGATGTGGTCGTCAACCACATGATGCAGGTCGTGGCCGCCACCGCGATGGAGCCGCCGGCCGGCCCCGACGCCGACACCCTGAAGGACGCGATGGTCGGCGTCTTCCGGTCGATGCCCGATGCGGATCCGAAGCACTACGTCCGCGGTCAGTACGAGGGCTACCGGGCGGTCGACGGGGTCGCGCCCGACTCTAAGACCGAAACCTACGCCGCGCTGCGGCTCGAGATCGACAACTGGCGCTGGGCCGGAGTGCCGTTCTTCCTCCGGACGGGCAAGGAGCTTCCGATATTGCAGACCGAGGTCCGGCTCGTCTTCCGCCACCCGCCCCGACCTCGCGTTTCGCAGGCAGCGCCGGCGGCCGGCGGCCGACGAGATCGTGATCAAGCTCGATCCGTCGACCGGCATCCAGCTGCGCGTGGACGCTAAGTGCGGAGACAACCTGGAGCCGGAGCAGATCAACTTGGAAATGAACTTCGGCCAGGAGGGAGCAGACGTGCCGGCGCCCTACGAGGTGCTCCTGCACGCGGCGATGAACGGCGACAGTGCGCGTTTCACCCGCCAGGACAGCGTCGAGGAGACCTGGCGCATCCTGCAGCCGCTGCTCGACTCCCCGCCCGAGGTGCACGACTACGCCAAGGGCTCATGGGGACCCGAAGCGGCGAACAAGCTGACCAACCGCTACGGCGGGTGGCACGGGCCCTGGACGGACTCGTGACCGACACTGCGAAAAAGAAGCCCGCCGCCGACACGATGCCGCAGAGCGCCGCTGCGCCCTCGCCTTTCCCGCCGATCGCCGACTACGCGTTCCTCTCGAACTGCCATACCGGCGCGCTGATCGCGCCAGACGGATCGTCGATTGGTTGTGCGTTCCGCGCTTCGACTCGCCCAGCGTGTTCGGAACGCTGCTCGATCGCGAGGCAGGCGCCTTCGGCTGTCGCCGTTCGGCATCAACCACCCGTCGTCGCGTCTGTACGAGCCCGGCACCAACACGCTCCTGACGACCTGGAAGACGCCGACCGGATGGATCATGGTCCGCGACGCGCTGACCATGGGACCCACGCGGGGCGAGGACGCGATCACTCCCCACACCCGGCCGCCCTCGGACGACGACGGCGACCACATGCTCGTTCGCTCGGTCCTCTGCCTGGACGGGCAGGTGGACGTGGAGCTTGTCTGCGAGCCGGTCTTCGACTACGGCCGCGACTCGGCAGAGTGGTCGCTCGTCGACGGCAGCCGCCACCAGGTGCCGACGCCACAGGCGCGGGGCAGACGATCAGACTGCATACCGACATGGCGGTCGGCATCGAGGGAAACCGGGCGCGCGCGCGGCACACGCTCGAGCAGGGCGAGCAGTTGTTCTGCGCACTGTCGTGGAACGAGGACCTGAGCGGGCCGGAGACGTGCGACGAGGCTCAGGAGCGGCTGGCCGCGACGACCCGCTACTGGCGCAGGTGGCTGAGTCGCGCGCGCCTGCCGGACCACCGTTTCCGCGAGGCGATCCAGCGCTCCGCGCTGACCGTCAAGGGCCTCACCTACATGCCGACAGGCGCGACGGTGGCAGCGCTCACCACTTCACTCCCGGAGACGCCGGGCGGGGAGCGCAACTGGGACTACCGCTACACCTGGATGCGGGACTCGACCTTCACGCTGCAGGCGCTCCACTTCCTGAACCTCGACTGGGAGGCGGACGAGTTCATGCAGTTCGTCGCCGACCTGGAGCCCAACGAGGACGGGGCGCTGCAGATCATGTACGGCATCGATGGCCGCCGGGACCTGAGCGAGTCGACCCGCGACGACCTGACCGGCTACGCGGGCGCCCGGCCCGTCCGGATCGGCAACGGCGCGTTCGACCAGCGCCAGAACGACGTCTTCGGCGCGGTCCTCGACTCGATCTTGCTCCACACACAACGCAGCGAGCGGGTGCCGCGGCGGCTGTGGCCGATCGTCGAGTCCCAGGCCGAGTGCGCCGCGAAGGTCTGGCAAGAGCCCGACCAGGGGATCTGGGAGGCGCGCGGAGATCCCCAGCATTACGTGTCGTCGAAGCTCATGTGCTGGGTCGCGATGGACCGCGCTGCACAGCTCGCCAACATCCGCAGCGACACGGAAATGTTCGAGCGCTGGAGCGCGATCGCAGACGAGATCCGCGCAGACATCCTGGAGCACGGGGTCCGGGACGGAGTATTGCGGCAGCACTACGCGACCGATTCGCTGGACGCCTCGACCCTGCTGGCCGCCCCGTTCGGGTTCCTTCCGCGCGACGACAAGCTGCTGAGGAACAGCGTGCTCGCGATTGCCGAGGATCTGACCGAGGACGGGTTCGTCCTGCGGTACCGCACCGAGGAGACCGACGACGGCCTGTCGGGGAAGGAGGGGTCGTTCCTGATCTGCTCCTTCTGGCTCGTGTCGGCGCTCTCGATCATCGGGGAGCTGCAGCGCGCTCGCGACCTGATGGACAAGCTGCTCTTGATTGCGTCGCCATTGGGTCTCTACGCCGAGGAATTCGACACCGCGACGGGCCGCCAGCTGGGCAACTTCCCGCAGGCCTTCTCGCACCTGGCACTGATCGAGGCCGCCGCGCTGATCGTCCTGCCGGAGATGGTGGACGAGTACATCTGATGGAGTCCTACGACGTGATCGTGATCGGCAGCGGCGCGGGCGGCGGCACGCTGGTGCGTCACCTCGCGCCGTCGGGCAAGCGCATCCTGCTGCTCGAGCGCGGCGACTGGCTGCCGCAGGAACCGCAGAACTGGCTCGCGCAGGACGTCTTCGCCGACAATCGCTACGTCTCCGAGGACACCTGGTACGACGACCGGGACAAGCCGTTCCAGCCCCAGGTGCACTACTTCGTCGGCGGCGCGACCAAGCTCTACGGCGCGGCGCTCTACCGGCTGCGCGCCGAGGACTTCGGGGAGCTGCGCCACCACGACGGGATCTCGCCGGCATGGCCGGTCGGCTACGACGAGATGGAGCCCTATTACACGAAGGCGGAGGAGCTCTACCAGGTGCACGGAGAGCGTGGAGAGGATCCGACGGAGCCCCCCACGAGCGCCCCGTACGCCTTCCCCGCGGTGTCCCATGAGCCGCGCATCCAGCAGCTGGCCGACGATCTGGAGGCGGCCGGGTACCACCCCTTCCACGCGCCGTGCGGGATCATGCTGAACGAGGCCAGCATGCCCTACAGCGCCTGCGTGCGCTGTCCGGACTGCGACGGTTTCCCGTGCCTGGTGCACGCGAAGTCCGACGCCGAGGTGATCTCCGTGCGCCCGGCGCTCGAGCACCCGAACGTGACGCTGCTGACGAACACGCGCGCGATGGCGCTGCGCACCAACGACGCCGGAACGGCGGTGACCGTGGTAGAGGTCGAGCGCGACGGCGCCCGCGAGAGCTTCACCGCCGACGTGGTCGTCGTCTCGTGCGGTGCCGCGAACTCCGCCGCGCTGTTGCTGCGATCGGCCAACGACAAACATCCCGCCGGCCTCGCGAACGGCTCCGATCAGGTCGGGCGCAACTACACGTTCCACAACAGCCAGGCCGTCCTCGCCCTATCGAAGGAAGAGAACGCGACGAACTTCCAGAAGACGCTCGGCGTGAACGACTTCTACTTCGGCGGCCCGGACTTCGAATACCCGATGGGCAACATCCAAATGGTCGGCAAGTCCCAGGCGCCGATGTTCCGCGGCGAGAAGCCGGTGGAGACGAAGCTGGCGCCCAACTGGTCACTGGAGAGCGTGGCGCGGCACGCGGTCGACTTCTGGCTCTCCACGGAGGACCTGCCGCGGCCGGACAACCGGGTCACGGTCGACGCCGAGGGCCGCCTCACGCTGAGCTACAAGGCGACCAACGAGGAGTCGAAGAAACGGCTCTATCACCAGCTCAAGTCGATCCTGAAGCAGACCGGGATGCACGAGCACAGCCTCGTGCCCCGGCATGCCTACCTCAAGAACGAGATCCCGGTCGCCGGCTGTGCACACCAGGCCGGGACGTGCCGCTTCGGCGAGGATCCGGCGATGTCGGTGCTGGACCGAGACTGCCGCGCGCACGAGGTGGACAACCTCTACGTGGTCGACACGAGCTTCTTTCCGAGCATCGGCGCGGTGAACCCGGCGCTCACGGCGATGGCGAACGCGTTGCGCGTCGGCGATCATCTGCTCGAGCGACTGGGGGCCAACGGGGCGAGCAGGTGACCGCACCCGGCGGACGTCGCGTCGTGATCGTCGGAGGCGGCTTCGCCGGGCTCGGCTGCGCAAAGCGGCTTGCGAAGCATCGTGATGTCAACGTCATGCTGCTCGACCGCAACAACTACCACCAGTTCCAGCCGCTGCTGTATCAGGTCGCGACCTCTCAGCTGACCGCGAGTGAGGTCGCGTTCTCGCTACGCAAGCTGTTCCGCAACCGCCCCAACGTCGAGGTGAAGATGACCGAGGTGCGGTCGATCGACCCTGAGGCAGGCATCGTCACGGATGAGGACGGCAGGACCTGGGCCGCCGACGCGATCGTGCTGGCGGCGGGGTCACGCCCCAACTTCTTCGGCACGCCGGGAGCGGAGGAGAACGCGTTCCCGCTGTATTCGTTCCACCACGCGACGTGGCTGCGCTCGCGGATTCTCGCCGTGTTCGAGGCGGCCGACCGTGACCCCACGCTGATCGAGCGGGGCGCGCTCAACTTCGTCATCGTGGGTGGAGGCGCGACAGGCGTCGAGACCGCCGGGGCGCTGGCGGACATGATCGCGCGGACCATGAAGGCCGAATACCACCACCTGGAGGTCGGCGCCGCGCGGATCCACCTGGTCGACCTCGGTCACCACCTGCTCGGCCCGTTCTCGCCGAAGGCGCACGAGTATGCCGAGCGCGTGCTTCGTGAGCGCGGAGTGGAGCTGCATCTCGACACGAAGGTCACCGAAGTCGCGCCCGGGCACGTGAAGCTCGGGGACGGAACGGACATCAAGACGAGGTGCGTGGTCTGGGCCGGCGGGATACAGGCGCCCGAGTTGGCGGCCGCCGCCGGCGTGCCACAGGGGCGCGGGGGGCGGATCGACGTGAAGGACGACCTCACGGTGGAGGGCTTCCCGAACCTGTACGTGGTCGGTGACGTCGCCAACATCCCCGGCCCGGACGGCAAGCCCCTGCCGCAGCTCGGTTCGGTCGCGTTGCAGGCCGGTGCCTGGGCCGCCGACAACCTGCTCGCCGATCTAGCCGGACGGCCGCCGAAGCCGTTCAGGTACAAGGACAAGGGCATCATGGCGATGATTGGGCGCAACGCGGCGATCGCGGCGATGGGCCCCAAGCGCCGCGAGGTCCACGGCGTGTTCGCGTTCGCCGCATGGTTAGGCGTCCACGCCATTCTCATGACGGGCATCCGCACCCGGATCCAGACCTTCGTCGACTGGGCGTGGAGCTACTTCTCGGTCACGCGCGGGCCACAGAACCTCGACCGCACGGAGGCCACCGAGATCGACTGGTCCACGGACGGCGCCCCCACAAGCGTGACGACCGCCGCAAAATAGGGCCCCGTCGTGCTGGCAGACGTCGCGAGCTTCGCCGCGTCTTCGCAGCTGACCCCGGCGCGCAGCCAGATGGCGTTCACGCTCGGGTTCCACATCATCCTGGCCTGCATCGGCGTCGCCTTCCCGGCGCTGATGCTGATCGCGAACTACCGTGGCCTGCGCAAGAACGACGCTGACGCGATGCTGCTCGCCCGGCGCTGGTCGAAGGTGGCCGCCGTGACGTTCGCGGTTGGAGCCATTACCGGCACGGTGCTCTCGTTCGAGTTCGGGCTCCTGTGGCCGGAGTTCACCGGCACGTTCGGCGAGGTGTTCGGGATCCTGTTCGCTCTCGAGGGGATCTTCTTCTTCCTCGAGGCGATCTTCATGGCGATCTACATCTTCGGCTGGGACCGCCTTTCGCCGTGGACGCACTTCTGGGCGGGCGTACCGGTGGTGATCAGCGGCCTGGGCGGCGCATTCTCGGTGGTGGCCGTCAACTCCTGGATGAACCAGCCGGACGGCTTCACCCTGACCAACGGCAAGGTCACCGACATCGACCCGATGAAGGTGATCTTCAACGACGCGGTGCCCTACGAGGTGCCGCACATGATCCTCGCCGCCTACCTCGTGACGGGTTTCCTGGTCGCCTCGGTCTACGCGGTCGGCATGCTGCGCGGCCGCCGCGACCACTATCACCGCCTCGGACTCCTGATCCCGCTGACGATCGCGTGCATCCTGGCGCCGATCCAGTTCGCGGTCGGGGACACGGCGGCGCGGGCGATCGCCGACGACCAGCCGATCAAGTTCGCGGCGATGGAGTGCGTGCAGGAGACCGACACTCACGTGACGGAGTACATCTACGGCCGCTGCACCTCCGAAGGCGTGAAGGGCGGGATCGGGATCCCCGGCTTCAACTCGTTCCTGGTCGGATGGAGCACCGACACTCAGGTCACAGGCCTCGACTCGGTGCCTCCGGACGACCGCCCGCCGGCGAACACGATGCTGCACTGGGCGTTCGACACGATGGTCGGAATCGGCACCGCGATGATCGCGCTGGGCGCGTGGTTTGGCTTCGTATGGTGGCGGCGCCGCGACATCCCGCAGACGAAATGGTTCCTGCGGGCGGTCGCCGTGTCAGGGATCGCAGCGATCGTCGCGATGGAATGCGGCTGGATCGTCACGGAGGTCGGTCGCCAGCCGTGGATCGTCTACAACGTGATGCGCACCGAGGACGCCGTTACGGACGCGAGCGGGGTGTGGGTGACGTTCTCGCTGGTGCTTGCTCTCTACGCCGTGCTCGGTGCGGCGCTGATCATCACCCTGCGTGCGATGTCGCGGCGCTGGCGTGAGTCACCGGTGGACGACGCGCCGGGTCCGTACGGGCCTGAACCGACGCCTGCCGAGCGGCTCGCGCCGGGAGATGCGTCATGAGCAAGGCGGACGTGGTCGCGGGGATCATGCTGACCGGCGCGACGCTGTATGCGGTGTTCGGCGGCGCCGACTTCGGAGCCGGCTTCTGGAGTCTCGTCGCGGGCGGCGGTGAGAACGGCAAGCGACCGCGTGAGCTGATCGGGTGGGCGATCGGGCCGGTGTGGGAGGCGAACCACGTCTGGCTGATCTTCGTGCTGGTCGTGCTGTGGACCGGGTTCCCCGAGGCGTTCGCATCGGTCTTCTCGACGCTCTTCATCCCACTCAGCCTGGCCGCCCTCGGAATCGTGCTGCGCGGCGCCGGCTTCGCCTTTCAGGGGACCGCGCGCAGGCTACGCGGCCGCGTCGCGGCGCAGCGCCTGTTCGGAGTCTCGTCGCTGCTGACGCCGTTCTTCATGGGGACCGTCGTCGGCGCGATCGCATCGGGACGGGTGCCGGTCGGGAACGCCGAAGGGGACGAGATCACCAGCTGGCTGAATCCCGTCTCCCTGCTCGTGGGCGCACTGTTCGTCGCGACGTGCGCCTATCTGGCGGCCGTATTCCTGGTCAGCGACGCCCGCCGGGCAGACGCGGCGGATCTCGAGCGCTACTTCACCTCGCGGGCGATCATTGCGGCGCTGGCCGCGGGTGCGCTAGCGACTGCGGGCCTGATCGTTCTGCACTCCGACGCCCGGTATCTCTACGACCGCCTGACCGCCGAGGCTCTGCCGCTCGTCTTGGGCTCCATCCTCTGCGGGATCGGCGCACTGGTCCTGCTCTACCGCCGCAGCACCCGGGGCGCGCGGCCATTGGCGGTGGGAGCCGTCGTCGCGGTGCTCTGGGGATGGGGGGTGGCGCAGTTCCCCTACCTGCTGCCAGAGAGCTTGACGATCTCCGAGGGCGCCGCCAACAGCGACACGCTCACGATGGTGCTGATCGTGTTCGGCATCGCCGTGGTGCTGGTCCTGCCGGCGCTCGCGTTGCTCTACACGCTCGCGCAGCGCGACATCGTCACCGAGGGCGAGGGGCCACGAGCGAGCGCCTGAGCGCGGCCGAGTTTACCGCGCTGTTCGATGAGGTGCGCACCTGGGGCGCCTGGAAAGAGCACCCCGAGCGCGGCGCGCTCAACAACCTCGGCGCCGATCAGGTCGTGGCCGCCGCGGGCCTCGTGCGCAGCGGAACAACGGTGACGTTGAGCCTCCCGCTCAGCACCGAAGCGCGGCCGGACGCACCGCAGCCTGCCGACTACCGGATGACGATGATGCCCGACGAGGACATCGGCTTGGGCAGCGTGCGCTTCGCCAAGGACTACATCGGGGCCGACTACCACAACGAGGGCCACACTCATATAGACGCGTTCTCGCACGTCTCCTACGAGGGAGTGTTCTATGACGGGGCACCGGACACGTCGGTGACGGAGCAGGGCGCCGGGTCGGGCGCGATCGACCTGCTCGAGAACGGCCTGATCGGGCGCGCCGTGCTGCTCGACATCGCGCGGCTGCGCGGCGTCTCGTGGCTGGAGCCTGGAGCAAACGTGTGTCCGGAGGATCTCGAGGAAGCGGAGCGCCAGCAGGGCACCACAGTCCGGGCGGGCGACATCCTGCTGGTGCGAACCGGCCACGCGCGCCATGTCGCCGCTGATCCAGCGGCGGCCGAGCGCGGAAAGCCGGGACTGCATCCGACCGTGGCGCGGTTCCTCGCGGGGCGCGGGGTGGCGGCCCTCGGGTCGGACGGCAACAACGACACTGCGCCGAGCAGCACGGACGGCGTCGATTTCCCGATCCACGTCCTGGCGCTCAATGCGCTCGGGGTGCACCTGCTCGACTACCTGCAGTTCGAGGACGCGGTGCCCGTCTGCGAACGCGAGCGGCGCTGGGAGTTCCTGTTCGTCGCCGCCCCCCTGCGCGTGCACCGTGGCACCGGCTCACCGCTGAACCCGATCGCGGTGTTCTAGTCGGGGCGGCTACTGCTGCACTCTACGGCGGGGGATCAGGTTGCTGACCACCACGGCCACGACGGTCACGAGGTAGATCTCGCCGAACAGCGCCTCCGTCACCGAGAGCATGTGGCCGATGTCCGAGCGGGCCGTGAAGTCGCCGTACCCCGTCGTCGTAAGCGTCGTGAAGCTGAAGTAGACCGACCGCTGCGGAGTCCATTCGTTCGCCACCGGCGAAGAACGGGTCTCCCGCCTAGGTTCTCGATGGCGCCGAAGATGAACGCGAAGAACATCCCCGCCAGCATGTAGAGGCAGAGCGCGCCCATCACGACCTCGATCGTCACCTCGCCGTGCCTGCGCAGGCTGCGGAGCACCCCGACGACGATGGAAGGAGGTGCGAGCAAGATCAGCAGCCCGTTCGTGATCGCGACCGCTCCCACGATCGCTTGACCGTTGTCGACGATCAGGGCGAGGACCGCGGTTACGACGACGACGCCGACGATGATCGCGGCTCGCTTCAATCGCCATGGCGGCACGTCGGCTGACCAGATGGCGAGCAGGAGGGTTCCGCCCAGCAGGACGGTGACGATTGCCTCCTTCAGGTCAGTCTGAGGGAGGGTCCCCTGGACCGCCACCGTGAGGGTGATGGCACCGAGCAGCAGGCTGAATCGCGCGCGCCGCTGACCCTCCTGCATGTCGACTGCCGCAGCCCCGGACACCGCGCCAGTATCGACGGTGCATATGACGGCTCCCCGCCTATGTCCTGGCAACGGGCGACGATGGCGGCGCGCGCATGCCAGATCCGATAGATTCCTCCGCCGCTTCCTGGACGCGGCGCTCGAGCGCCGCGTCCAGCTCGACTCCCATCAGCAGCGTCAGGTTCGTGAGCCACAGCCAGATCAGGCTCACGATCACCGTTCCGAGCGCACCGTAGGTGCTGTCGTAGCTGGCGAACTCGTTGACGTAGACCTCGAAGCCGACGGACACCACCATCCACGTCGCCACGGCGGCGGCGCCTCCGGGGGTGAGGATGCGCCAATCGGTCGCGGTGCGCTCGCCGCTCGGCGAGGCGCGGTAAAGCAGGCCCACCGCGAACGTCACGACAACCAGCAGCGCGGGCCACTTGGCGAACCCGTAGACGTCGAGCACCGCGTCGCCGATGCCGACCTCCTCGCCGATCGACTTGGCCAGCTGCCCCGTCAGCGTGATCAGAAGCAGTGCCATGGAGATCAGGATCAGGATTCCGACCGTCAGGGCCATCCGGAGCGGCCATGCGCGCCAAGCCGGCCGCCGCTCCACGCCCCATATCGTCGCCGAGGCACGGAAGAACGAGCCGACGTAGGCCGAGGCGGTCCAGATGATCGCGATCAGGCTGGTGCCCAACAGGAAGCCCGACCGCGTGTCGTTCTGGACCACGTCCGTCAGCGGGTCCCTCACGACCGTGTCGCCGTCGGAGGGACCCACCTCGTCGACGATCTCGAGCACGCTGTCGATCGTCCCCTGGTTCCCGAACAGGCCGATCACCGAGAACAGGACCAGCAGCGCGGGAACCAGCGCCAGGACTCCGTAGTAGGTGAGCGCCGCGCCGCGGTCGACCAGCTCGTGCTTCCCGGCCCGCCGCGCCATGACCGCGAACGGCCGTGTCCCGCGGCGCGACAGCGCAGCGGACTCGACGCGCGCCAGCCGTTCGACCCCAGCCGCCCGCGCCGCGCTCAGCTTCGAGGGTGGCCGGGGCTCGGCCATGGCGTCAGCTCGGGGCCGGACTGGGCTGCGGCTCGGGCATCGCCACGGGATCGCTCGCCTGCCCCGCCAGCGACCGGCGCCAGCCCAGAAGAATGCGGTGCACCTCCGCGGCGCCCACGATCGGGCCCCCGGTGAGCTGCAGGCCGGGCGGATAGAGGATGAACGGAGAAGTCTGCGGGCCGCCGAGGCCGCCGTGGAACGAGATCAGCTCCTCGAACGCACAGCCCTCGTCCAGCACGGGGTCGTAGAAGCTGCCGACCATGATGTCCGCCACGTGCGCGAAGCCGTCGGTGCGCAGCAGATGGCGCGGAGCGGTCGGCGAGAAGTCGGCGAGGGGGTCCTCTCCCTCCACCCGGTCCTCGTTCAGATAGCGCGCGCCATCGCCGCCGAGCACCACCGCGCCGTTTCGCTCGGAGCGAACGAGCAGCCAGCCGACATGGGGGTGCTCGCGCAGCGCCGGGATCAGCTCGGGGTGGCGCTCCTCGATCTCCTCCAATGTCAGACGGCGCTGCTCCTCCATCAGGTAGATGAGGCCCGAAATTGCCAGAACCGAGCACGACCACGTCGCGATCCGACACGTCGTTCTTGGCGCGCTTCTTGCCGGCCGATCCACTCGTCGCCTCCGTGACGGCGAGGCCGGCCATCGCCGACTGCTCGTCGCCACCCATGAAGTCGTCCACCTCGCCGCGAGACAGGGAGCGTTCAACGAGCTCGTCCAGGCCGTAGCCGTTGCGTTGCTTGAAGGTCGCGCCCTGGGTCTGGCCGTGGTCGGAGAGCACGACGATCTCATACGGCCGCGGGGCGTAGGCGCGCGCCCGCTCGATGCGCCCGAACTGCTGGTCGAGCTTTCGCAGCGCCTCCATCGTGTCCGCGCGCTGGAGCCCGGAGTGGTGTGCCACCTCGTCGTAGCTCGCAAAGGTCGCGTACACGGCTGGACGGCCGCGCATCATGTCGGTCAGCACGCCGAAGACGACCAGGTCGCGCACGATCACGGACATGGTGCCGCGCAGCAGTGGATAGATGCCGCCCCGGTGACCGCGCGGACGCACATCGCGCCGGCTGGCTCGCAGTGCCGCGGTCACCTCAAGCGCGATCTCCCAGAAGAACAGGACCAGCGCGCGAGTGACATTGAAGCCGTTTGCGAAGAAAGCGCGGTAGCCGGGATTGGCTCGCTTCTCCTCCTCCATGCGGCTGACGGTGAGGATGACCTCCTCTGCCTCGCCGGAGAGCAGGTTGCCGCGGCTCGCCCCGCCATCAGTCAGGAGCCCCGAGCCCGCATGGCGGCGCTCGATCTCTGCGCAGTCCGCCGGCGCCGAGCAGGTCATCATCGTTCCCGTCTCCTTCTCGACCCAGCGGAAGGCCGGGATGTTCTCGTTCGAGCCCAACAGGATCCCCGCCTGGCTGGCACCTGTCTGCGAGGAGAGGTCGGGCTCCCACTCCGCCAGTCGGTAGCCGTGCTCGGAGATCCACCGTCCCATCGTCGGCGCGCTCCCGTCACGGATCGCGTTGCGCAATATCGGAAGCGCGAGACCGTCGATCTCGAGGAAGAGGATGCCCGGAGTGTCCGTCCGCGTGGGCGTTCCCTGGCGGCGCGCCACGCGTTTGATCACACGCAGCATGTACTCGTCGTCGTCGTTGGTGCCCGCGATCACCTCGAGGACGAGCGAGACGGCGGTCATCACGAGCGCGGCCAGGAGCGCGTCCCCGGGGCCGTTCACGTGAAACTGATCGGGCAGCGCCTCGTCCGCTATCAGCAGGGCGGCAGCGTCGGCGACCAGGCACAGGAGGAAGCCCGTGACGAGCGTGAAGGGCAGCCGCAGCGAGGCGAGCAGCGGTGGCAGCACCGCATTGATGACTGCGATCGCTGCCGCAACGAGGATCGACGCGGCCGGGTCCAGGAGCGTGACCCCGGGAAGCAGAGCGGCCGCGATGTATAGCGACGCCGCGGAGAGGATCCAGCTGAGCGCGAGGTGCAGCGGCCGGAATCGGGGCCTGGCGGGCTCCCACCTCACCGGTGCGCCATATGCAGGCGTCGTCACGCCGCAATCGTATGTGAGCGCGGCGGAACCGCTCATCACCCAGATAGGGCGATTTGGTCGCTGCTAGCCGGCCAGGCCGGGGTGGCGCACGGAACCCCGGAAGAGCGACGGTGGGCTGAGCTCGAGCGGGGTGCGGCATTCGGGGCAGCGCTCGACTCCCGCAAGCAGGCCGGCGTGATCTTCGATCGAGGCCCGGCAGTTGGGGCAGTGCATGTAGGCGGGCACCTGCTCCGGATCGAGGACGGGTGCTGCGCTCGGCTCCTCCATCGGCATCAGCCCGTCGAGTCCGCTGAGCGCGAACGCCCGCTGGACCTGCCGCTGGCCCGGGACCACCGTCATGTGGAAGCCGTCCGCTCGGGACCGGTTCCAGAGGTCAAGGACCGACTTGAGCCCGATGGAGTCGATGAAGGTGAGCTGGCCGAGGTCGAGGACGAGACGCTCGAACCGGTGTTCGAGCGCGTGGTAGACGCACTGGTTGAACTCCTCGCGCGTGGCGACGTCCAGCTCACCGCGCGGCTGCACGTAGAGCGTGCCCTCGTGCCAGCGCGCGTTAGCCGCGAACTGCATTACCTCCACTCAGCTCCCCATCCTGCTTGCATACAACCTCCGCCGGCGATCAATCGGCTGCCGGTACATACCCGGGCAGGACGCCGGCTCATTCATCTCGTGACCCGCCTCAGAAGACCGACGATCCATAAGCGATGTTGGTCCAGAGCACCATCAGGGACCAGGCCGCGGCCAGCAGCAGAACTCCCAGCAGGTCGTGTTTGACGGCTACCGAGTAGAGGATCCCGCCTGTGGCGAGCAGGGTCAAGAGGGGCAGCGCCGTGAGCGCATACCAGCCCCACGCGAAGCGCTCGACAGCGGGGCAGCTGAGCACGGCGTAGAGGCCGATGCAGGCGAGCGCGGTGGTCAACGGAGTCGCCGCGACCAAGAGCAGGCGCCGCATAGCGTTGATCCGCTCGAGGGTCATCCCTTGCAGATTTCGGCTGCAGCCGTCTCGCGCTTGACCGATCGGTGCTAGCTTGGAGGCTCCTCGGGGGGTTTTCGGTCGTGCACCTGAACAGTTGGCGGTCCTGGTCGTTCGCAGCGCTGTGGGCGCTGCTGTTCGCATGCTGTTTCGGCAGCGCATCTGCAAGCGCGTACGAATTCACCGACGAGACCGTGCAGCCGGTCGGGCCGGTCGACATGGTGTTCGATTGGAGCGCACAGAAGTGCGAGGACATCGACATCCCGGACGCGCCCGCCCGAGCCTTCAAGAACCACGACGGTGAGGTGGTGTTCATCGCCTCGCACGCCATCACCCGCCGGGCAGTCGGTTCCAGCCTCCAAAACGTCGTGCACCAGTGCCCAGTCGTCATGGGTTCGAATCAGAGCGCCGATCCGGCGGTGTACGGAGACCTCGAGTGGGTCAGCTCCCCCTATCGCATGGACGACGGCCGGGTGGTTGCGCTGGTCCACAACGAGTTCCAGGGCACCCGGCACCCGGGCATGTGCCCCTCGGGGGACTACTTCAAGTGCTGGTTCAACTCGATCTCGTTGGCGATCTCGACCGATAGGGGGGCGACCTTCCAGCCCACGGTGGCTCAGCCCGGAAACCTCGTCGCGACGACGCCGTACCAGTACGCAGCCGACACCGGGCCTGCGGGCATCATGCTGCCGAGCAACATCGTCCAACACGCCGACGGCTTCTACTACGTGCTGGTATCGGCCCCCGCGTATCACGCGCAGCAGCGCGGCGCCTGCCTGATGCGCACCACCGAACTCACCGATCCGAGCTCCTGGCGGGCGTGGAACGGAACGGGGTTCACGACGACCTTCATCAATCCGTACCTGGACTCCTCACCGCCGGGGGAGCACGTCTGCGCGCCCGTTTCCCCGATGGAAATTGGACAGATGAGCTCGAGCCTCTCGTGGAGCACCTACCTGCAGAGGTGGGTCCTGGTCGGCTCGATCGACCTGACCGATCCTGAGGGCCTCCAGCGACCCTGGCTTCTACTGGTCGACGTCGGGCGATCTGATCAACTGGACCCCCGCGAAGCAGCTCATAGACCGCGAGTTGCCCTGGTCCCACGCCTGCGGCGAGGAAGATCCCGTCCTCTACCCGTCGCTGCTCGACCCCGACAGCCCCGCACCGAACTACAACATGATCGGCAGGCGCCCCTACCTCTACTTCACCCAGTTCAACTATCCGTACAACGGCGGCACCTGCTGGATGGACCTGAACCGGGACCTGATGCGCATTCAGCTCGAGTTCAACAAGCCGCCCGACTGCTCCACGGTGGTTGCCAAGCCGGGCGTGCTGCCGTCCTTGAACCGCAGCTACTTCCCCGTGACGCTGAGCGGCGCCACGGAGCCGGACGGCGAGTCGATGACCTACCAGATCACCACCGTCAACCAGACCCAGCCGACGACCGGACCGGGCGATTCGACGTCGCCCGATGCGGCCCGGGTCTCCAATCCGAGGCAAATTCTCCTACGCGCGGAATACCGCCCCGGAGGAAACGGCCGGGTCTACCGCATCAATGTCACCGTCACCGACAGCAAGGGCGAGTCGTGCTCCTCGACCGAAAAGGTGTCGATCCCGGGCAGCGCCGTCGAGACGGCTGGAACCTACAGCTCGTTCAAGGCCCGGTAAGCGACCCCTCCAGCGCTAAACGCCGCTGTCAGCAGGGGGTTAGCGCGGCCCGGGCATAGGGAACACCCTGTCAACGCACGGCGCCGCGCGGATCGCCGGTCGGCATCCCCTCCAGCCGGCCGGCGGCCGCCGCGGCAATGAAGGAACGGTGGCCGCTCGCTACGGTGAGCGGCGCCGTGCCTTCAATGCGCAGAAAGCCCGACATGCCCGGCACGGTGGAGTTGCTGCCGGCGATCGCTCAGGAGCCGGTCGGGCGGGAGGGGGGAGTGCGCTCGCTGCAGGAGGCAGTGGTGACGCTGCCCGCCGCGGTGGTCCGAGCTCTGTGGCGCCCGGAATACCTCGAGCGCCTCGCGCGCGCCTACTGGCGTTACCTGAGCCGGATCTCCCTGCACCTACTGCGCGTCGTGTACGCGCCCGACTCGCGCACCGTGGTACTGCTGTTCCGGCCTTTCGCGCTGCTGCGCTTCCATGCTCCCGACTACGAGGTCTCCGCCGACGGCGGGACGGTCACGTGGCGAATCGACCGCGGGTTGCTCGTGCAGCGCTCCATGCGCGGCGAGGGCCACCTCTCGATCTCGGTCCGGCGTATCGGGGAAGAGGGTCCCGATCGGGACTCGCAGCGACTGAGAGTCTCGGTCGAAGTGCGCAACTTCTATCCCTGGCTGCGCGGGTCGGGATGGTTCTCGCGCTTCGGAGCGCTCCTCTATATGCAGACGCAGGTGCGGATCCACGAGCGCGTCACGCGCGGGTTCCTGCGCGATCTCGCCAGGCTCGACCTGCCGCCGTCACAGGTCGGTGGGCTGCCCGGAGAAATTACGCGTGATCGAGCGTATAAACCAATGGCACGGTGAGCCTCTCCGATCTCCCAGCCCATGTCCTAAGGCCGCCGGCGGGTGAACCGGAGGGAACGCTCGCCCTGTTCCACGGCCGCGGCGCCGATGAGCAAGACCTGCTGCCGCTGCTCGACATGCTCGACCCCGACCGCCGGCTGGTGGGCGTGACAGCGCGCGCTCCGCTCTCGCTGCCGCCGGGTGGCGCGCACTGGTACATCGTGCGGCGCGTCGGTTATCCCGACGCCGAAACCTTCCACGCGACCTTCCGGCGGCTCGAATCCTGGCTCGAAGGTCTGGTCGAGGAGACTGGCGTGCCGCTCGACCGCACCATCCTGGGCGGCTTCTCGCAGGGAGCGGTGATGTCCTACGCGCTCGGCCTGGGCGCCGGCCGGCCGTCGCCCGCTGCGATCGTGGCGCTGAGCGGGTTCCTCCCGGAGGTGGAGGGCTACGAGCTCGACCTCGTCAGCCGGCGCGGGCTGCCGGTCGCGATCGGCCACGGCGCGTATGACCCCGTGATCGGCGTCGAGTTCGGCCGGGCGGCGCGCGAGCAGCTGGAACAGGCCGGCCTCGACGTCGCATACAGGGAGTCGCCGATGGCGCACACGATCGACCCGGCCTACATCGAGGAGCTGCGACGGGAGTGGCTGCCGGGCGTGCTGGCCCGTGTCAGCGAGTCAAGCGAACGATGATCGAGCGCGCAGTGGTGCGCCCGGCGCCGTCCCGTGCGGTGACCGTGATCGAGACCAGCGGCTTGCGCCCTGCGGCCAGCGACCGGCGGGCTGCGCGCACTGCCGCCTTCGAGAGCTTCAGCGGGATGTTGACCGTCGTATTCGCCGCAGCCGGCTTGGTGACCGGCCCCACGGGGAAGATGCGCGAGCGGCCGACCGGTGATCCTGCGGTCAGCTTGCCGGCGGCACTCAGGCTGCCGTTGATGTCCATCCGGGCCTTGACTCGCACTTTCCGCAGCGACTGACGGCGGCGGCAGCTGACGAGCTGCGAAGGCGGCTCGCCCTCCTGGGCAAGGTTGGTCCCCTGGCCGTTACCGGATGCGTCGATGCGGATCCGGAACGAGTTCGAGAACTCGATCCTGGGGCAGTCGGGGTAGCAGCCGCTGTCGGCTCCGCTGATATGGACGTAGTAGGTGCCGGGCTGCAGCCGCAGGGAGTCCTTGAACGTCCGGTCGCTTCGCCCGAGCACCGAGAACGACACCAGGTGGGGTTCTGTGTAGTAGCCGAATTGCGTTACGGCGGGGTCGGTCGCGATCTGGACGAACTGCGCGTCGACGCCCTCTGGCAACGTCCAGCGCGCGGTCACCTGGCGGTCGATCGCGCCGACCGAGGTCACAACCGGAGGACGCGCCCCGGCTTCGGCTGCGAGCAGCACGGTCAGGGCCACCGACAAGGCGAGGACGAGCAGCGCGCGCCGGGCGGTCATCGCTCGTCCACCCGCCTGTCTCGCTGCGCGCGCTCGCGCAGCCCGCGCAGGCAGCCCTGATAGTAGGGGGCGATCAGCTCGGGATTCGCCTTTTCGAACAGGTTCGCATAGAAACGCGCGACGTCTTCTGGGCTGCGCTGCACCAGCTGGTACTCGCTTCGGATCTGGTCGATCCCGAAGATGAAGCACGTCTCGCGCCCGGCCTTGTAGATGTCGCGGCGGACGCGCTTGCCGCTCTTGGGCTTGCCCGCATTGGCGCGTTCGTTATTCGTGGAGGGCGATATCGGGCGATCGCCGGCTTCCGTTTCGCGGGACTCCTTGCCGGTCGCGCCACGGCGGGCGGTGGTGTCCCGCTGTGCGGAGACGCCGCCCGTGCTCGGCGTCGTGGCCGTGGTCCCTGGCGTTTCCGAGGTGGTCGCAGGTGCATTCGTTCTGGGGCCGGCAGCAACATCGTCCGAGTCGTCGCCTCCGCCGCAGGAGGCGCACAGCATGCCCAGCGCCACCAGCGCCACTGCCGAGATTGTGACCCTTGCGATCAAGCCCCCACTGCCTTCGCGACGACAACGATAGGCGCTCAGCGGGCGGGATGCGCCTGGTTCCGCGTGACTTCCCGAGAACTTAAAGCAACGAGTATGCGCCGGCCCGGACCGCTCAGACGCCGTCGTGGACGGTCGTGTTGCCAGCCGTCGAAGGCTCCACCTGGAACGGCATCGACGGGCAGCTCGGGTTCGGCCCCGGTGGAGGGGCGAGGTAGGCGGACGCCGCGTCGGGCAGCTCGTTTGCTCCCTGTTCGTTGTCGACGACCTTCGCCAGCACGCCGAACCCGGGCGGCGCGACGTCGGTGTTGGAGTCGACCACGACCGCTCGCAGCCAGGCCTGGTTGTCGATCGCGCTCAGGCACACGATGTCGCCCGAGATGCTGACCGTCCCCGCCGGCGTACCGAAGATGTCCATGTAGAAATGGCCGTCGGCCGGTATCCCGCCGCTCGGGCTGTCGGTCGAGCCGTTGTTGTGTATCTGGCCCGGGAACGCGCCAAGCGGCGTCGGGAGGGTCGCGAGCTTGAGGGTCCCGGTTACGAAGTCCTTCGCCGGGCCCTGGCCGTTCGAATGCGTAGCCCGCGCCGTACTCGGCAGCAGGCCGACCATCAGAGCCGCGACTACCAGGAGGCCCAGCAGTCTGCGCATGTCCCCCCCTCCTAAAGAAAGACGCGCTTGTCGTGCGGACCCTTTCACAGTCGTCGACCGGAAGTCAAGGCTTCGGTCATCGAGCGGGATACGGGCTGTCACGGGACGAAGATCCCCTGGCGTAGGAACACCGTCTCGTCCCCGTCGCCGCACGACGGCGGGCAGCCTCCCCCGAACCCGGTGCCATTCGGACCGGGGTCGTAGACACGGATCTGGCCGAGCTCGATGATCGCCCGCTGACCTTCCACGATCGCCCCCGGCAGCAGGGTGTTGAGCGACGTCGTCGCATCGCACGTTCCGCCGGGCGCGGTCGCCGTCGGCGTGCACTGAACCGGGAAGTCGAGCGGGAAGGTCTGAACGGTTGCGGCATCGCCGGTGCCGCTCGCCTTGTCGGTCACCCGGACGCTCGTCCGCAGGACGAGCCGCCCGGCGAAGTCCTGCGTGACGCCTCCGGGGCACGCGGCGCCTCCCTGGGGACCGCAACGGACGTCGTTGATGTGGACGAGGACGATCATGTCGGCATCGTTCGGGGGTCCCGCCGCCCCGAGCTGCGTGACCAGCTTGACGTAGGAGCTGGCGTTCGCCTGCAGGCCGTTGTGATCGGGCGTGCCGACGGTCAGCACCTCGGAGATCGAGCGTGAGTAGGGCGAGCTCGTGTCCGCGCAGGAACCGAAGTTGAACGGGTTGGCATGCACCCGGTCGGGAGTCGTGCACGCGATGAAGGCGGGCACCAACGACAGACGCAGGGGCGACGCCGCCTTCGGTCGCGCATAGCCGCTGATGGGCGCCTCGCGAGAGTAGACGTCCGTGGAGAGGTCGGCATCCGATGAGACGAGCGGCTCCTCGGTCTGGAAGAAGACGCGTGTCCCATCCAGTGAGGCGGAATGGAACAGGGCGAGCGCCGGTGTGTTCGTCGCCGCCGGGCCCGTCGAGATCAGCCACGTCGCGTTTGCGCTGCGCTCGTATATGTCCAGCCAGTTGGCGTCGAGGTCGTTGGAGGTCACCTTCTCGTAGGTCCCGAAGAACGCCTTTGTGCCGTCAGCAGACAGGCCGAGCAGCTCCGCCGAGTGGGGGCCGTTGGGGGACATCGGCCCCGTTGAGGTGAGCGTCGTGACCGTGCCCGTGCGCTCGTAGACGTCGATCGCCGAGGGGTCGGTGTCCGCGGCAGAGAAAGCGGCGCCGGTTGTGAAGAACACGCGGCCGCCCTCGAGCGAGATCGCCGAGAAGGACGCGTCGTGGGAGCTGTTCGTGTTCTGAGTGCCGGTCGAGATCAGCGTCGTGTTGAAACCGGCGCGCTCGTACACATCGATGCAGGGGAGAACAGGCTCGCCTTGCGCGTCCTCGCACTGGCCGTCCGTGTCGGCGGACACCAGCGGATCGCGCGTGACGAAGAAGACGCGCGTGCCGTCGAGCGAGTTGCCGGAGAAGATCGAGTCGTAGGGGCCGTTCCCGCCTCCCGGTCCGGTCGAGATGTGCTGCGTGAGGCCGTCCCAGGTGCGCTGGTACACGTCGCGGTACGTGTCGGTGTCGGTGGCGGCCAGGGACTCACTGGTACTGAAGAAAATGGGCGGCGCGCCGCCCGCGGCGACGCCCTCGAAGAAAGCCGGCTGCGGGCCGTTGGCGCTCGAGGTGCCGATCGAGACGAGCGTTGTCGCCCCACCCTGCCACCGGTACACGTCCCGGAGCGTGTCGGTGTCGTTGGCGGTGAGAGCGGCGTCTGTGTGGAAGAAGACGACCGAGCCGTCCGGCGTCGCTCCGTCGAAGTCGCCCTCCAGCGGCGCGTTCACGTTCTGGGTCCCGGTGGAGACCAGTCTGGTGACCCCGTTGTACCGCTCGTAGACGTCCTTGCGACCGCTGTCCTGGTCCTCGGCCACCAGGCTCTCGTAGGCGACGAACCAGACGTGCAACCCGTCCTGGGATGTGCCGCGGAAGAATGCGTCCTGAGGACCGTTGCCTCCGGCAGGGCCGGTGGAGATCAGGGTGGTGTTGCCGCTCGCGCGCTCGTAGACGTCGCGCTGATCGTCGGTGTCGGCCGCGGTCAGCCGCTCCACAGTCTCGAAGAAGACGCGCCGGCCATCCTTGGAGACGTCCTGGAACTGCGCGTCGAAGGCGCCGTTGCCGCCGGTGGACCCGGTTGAGACGAGGCCGGTCGCGCCGCTCGAGCGCTCGTAGAGGTCGGTGCGCGTGTCCGTGTCGGATCCGACAAGTTGCTCGACGGTGTTGAAGAAGACGCGCGTGCCGTCGTCGGATACGTCATCGATGTTCGAGTCGACCGCCGAGTTGCCGCCTTCGGGGCCCAGCGAGTGCTGGTTGGTGAGGCTGTGATTGCCCACGGCCGCATCCGAGAAGCCGAGGACCGCCAGCGCCGCGATCAGAACGACGCCTAAGAGTGCCCCGCCACCCGGTCGCGGGAAACAGCCCCTGCTGCTCAAGACTCCCCTCCTGTCGACCGCCGGCCACCCCTGCGATCGCCGGCGAACCCAACCGCCGCGATGCTAACACTCGGGATCGGGGTGGGGCAACCGGCGTCCGGCGCGGTCCGGACCACACTGAAACCGCTCCGTCAGGCGTCCGGTGCCACGTAAAGCACCTCGGCAGCGGGTCGATACCGACTCTATGGCCATGTCGAGGGGCGGATCAGTCGACCTCATGGACAATCGCGCCCGCGCTGAAAGCGTCGGGGTCGGCGTCCGCCTGGCGCTCGCAACGGCGCTCGCCGGCTGGATCTACGCGTTCGCGACCTGGAACGAGGCGAACCGGCGGCCGCTGGTGCTGGTCTTCGCGCTCTGGGCCGTCCTCGCGCTCGGAGCCTCGCTGGTGTCGCGCGAGCGGATGGTGGCCGGTGGCTGGCGCGAGCCGTTCTTCCTGCTTTGGAGCGCCGCCAGCATCGGCCTGACGAGCGCGGTGGTGGCGATCGACGGCGGGACCGGCAGTGCGCTGGTGTTCATGTTCTTCCTCCCGGTGGCGTTCGCCGCCCTGTCTTACCCGGCCGGGGCCGTCGTCGCGGTGGCGGTCGCCGACTATCTCGCCTATGTGGCGGTCGACCTGCTGGGCACCGGCGCGGGTGTGGAGCAGCTGTGCTGGATCGGGTTCACGCTTGCCTCGGTCGCCGCCATGTGCGTCTGGCAGGCGGACGCGCACGTGCGCCGGCGCGAGGCCCTCGCGCACGTGTCCCGCGCGGACCCGCTCACCGGCTGCCTGAACCGCCGCGGCTTCGAGGAGCGGCTGGACGCCGAGCTCAGCCGGGCCGCCCGCACGGGGCGCCCACTGGGCGTCGTGATGCTCGACCTCGGCACTCCCGACGCGGGTGCTCAGCCGGACACCGCCGACGAGCTGCTCGAGTGGGCGCTCCAGGTGATGGGCGATGCCGTCCGCCCGATGGACTCGATCGGCCGGATCGAGGAGCTGCGCTTCGCGATCGTCGCGCCCGGCGCCGGCCGCGACGACAGCGCGGCGATCGCGCGCCGGCTGCGGGACGCGCTCGGCGAGCGCGCGCCGGCCTCGGCCGGCGTCGCATGCTTCCCGGCCGATGGCGTCGACCGTGAGGAGCTCGAGCGTCACGCCGAGCGCGAGCTGGACCTGCCCGGCGTTGGAAGTCACCGCAGCCGCTGGCGCCACGAGCGGCGCGGCTCGAAAGAGCTAAGTTGGGCGACGGCCCTGGCGCGCGCCGTCGACGAACGCATGTCGGTCCACCACGAACACTCCTGGCGCGTCGCCGAGCTGGGAGTCGGCATCGCACACCGCCTCGGCTGGCCGGAATCGCAGATGGAGCTGCTGCGGATGGCGGCCATCCTGCACGACGTCGGCAAGGTGACGGTCCCCGACCATGTGCTGCGCAAGCGCGAGCCGCTCACCGAGCGCGAATGGGAGGCGATCAAGCGCAGCCCCGTGCGCGGCGCCGAGATGGTCGGCCGGATCCAGGGCCTCGAGGAGGTCGTGCCGTGGATCCGCCACTCGCACGAGCGCTTCGACGGCAGTGGTTATCCATCCGGGCTGAGCGGCGACAAGATCCCGCCCGCCTGCCGGGTGATCCACGTCGCGGACGCCTTCGACTCGATGGTCAGCGGCCGCCCCTACCGCCCGCCCATAAACGCCGAGGAGGCCCTCGCCGAGCTGCGCCTCCACGCCGGCACGCAGTTCGACCCGGAGTGCGTCGAGCGGCTCGAGGACTACCTGTATGACGAGGTGTCGCCGGCCTAGAAGTGAAACGGGCGGCCTTGCGGCCGCCCGTTTCGGTACCTGCGTTTGGCTCAGGCTACGGTCCGACCGTCACCGTGCAGGGTGTTGGCCCGGGGAATGGCGGAATCCCGGAGGGGTTCTGAATCGTCGTGCCGGTGTCGTCCTTCGACGTCAGCGTCGCCTGGCCACTGGTGGCGTTTGCGTTCCCTGTCGCGTAGGAGTTCGTGTTCAGGTTGCGACAGTTCATGCCGTCCTGGGTCATGATCAGGTTGACCGCGAACAGCCCCAGCGTGCCTCCCACCGAGAGCACCTCCGCCTCGAACGTGTTGGTGGCGACCGGACCCGTCACCATCTCCTGCCCGATGGGCGTCGGAGCGGCGAAGTTGTCGATCGCGACCTCGTTCTGGAGCGTGGCATGCGTGTCGGTGCTGAGGAACGAGACGTTGTCGATCCCGTTGTTCTGGATGAAGCTCAGGAGCTCCGTCCGCTCGGCCGCGTAGCCCTCGTAACGGTCATACGGGAGCACGTGGAACTGCTGGATCGGCTCCTGACCGAGGACGAACTTGTGCCGGGCGGTCGAGTTCAGGAGGTCCTGCTTGAACTGTGCCTTCTGAACCGGTCCGAGCAGCGTGCGGCTCGGGTCGTTGATCGCTGCCAGACAACCCGGTGGCGGGTTGAGCGGCAGGAACAGGCTGAACGGGAAGCTCCCCCTGATTGCCGGTGGCAACGTCGGGCCCAGGTCGCCCAGGCACGGGTTGGCCGCGACTGAGGCGGAACGGCACGAGCGCAGGTCGAGCACGAACAGCTCGACCTCGGCGCCCCACTGGAACTTCCGGTAGAGCGGGTCACCGGCGCACGACGTGTCGTGCGGCAGGCCCGTCTCACGGATCGGGTACGCCTCGAGGAACGCCTGCCGTCCGGCCGCGTAACGGGCCGGGTCGACGGTCTGTCCCGCGAAATCGTTCACGACCTCGTGGTCGTCCATCGTGGCGATGGTCGACGTGGATGCCAGCAGGTTCTTCAGTGCCGGGTAGGACTGGTTCAGCTTGTGCGCGTCCCGGTACTCGTTGAGCGTCGTGGCCGGGCCTCCGGGCGGAAGCTGGAGTCCGCGTAGATCGTGTCGCCGTGGAACACCCAGGCATCGGGATTGTCGGCGTCGATCGCACCCATGATCTCGAAGTTGTTGAAGGCCGGCGTGTTGTCCGGCTTCAACGTGCCGTCGGCGTCACCGGTGTAAGCGATCTCGAAGTCGGCGCCCTGCCCCGGTGCGGGAGCGGTCTTGAACGTCCCGACGTCCGAGACGTCCGCGTCCTTGCTGAAGCGGAACCAGTACTGCGTGTTCGGCGTCAGCCCGGTCACGTCGATCTTGAGAGTGAAGTCCCTGGACGCGTCCGTCTTCATCTTGCCCTTGAAGGCCTTGGGCCCAGTAAGGGACGCGTTGGTCCAACCGTCCACCTTGTAGTTCTCCGCCGTGTCGGCGCGAGTCCAGAGGATCGCCCGCGACGACGTGACGTCCCCGCTGGCGACGCCGTCGGGGAAGCTCACGGCACCGGCCGGCGCGGCATAGATGCAACCCGCCGTGACCAGCATGGTTGCCAGAATCAGAAACCTTCGCAAAACCGCCTCCCAGCAGTTGTAATGAAATAGCGACGTCCCCTGGTCGGGTCCGTTACCCCTCCACTGGCATGCCCCTGCGGCATGCGCTACGGTCGCGACACTAACACCGCGCGCCGCGGGTGTAAACGCCCAGACCCGCTGGATCGTGTTTACCCTCGGGAGGGGTTGGGAATCATTAGAAGCTCGTTTTCGGGCGGCCGTTGCCGTCGCGCTGATGCTCTGATCGTGCCGGCTGCCGCGCTCGGCAACCACTCGGCGACCGACCTCGTCTCGACCAGCGCCACGGCCGGCAACGGGGCGAATGGAGCCGTCTTCCGCGCCAGCTCCGACGACGGCACGCGCGTGTTCTTCCAGACGAACGAGCAGCTCCTTCCGGGGGACACGGACGCCGCGATCGACCTCTACGAGCGCGCGAACGGGCTGACAACCCTCCTGAGCACCGGTCCCACCGGCGGCAACGGCGCCAACAGCGCGACGTTCGCCGGTGCGTCGCGGGACGGAACGCGGATCATCTTCCGCACGACGGAGAAGCTGGTGTCGGGCGACACCGACAGCGTCCAGGACCTCTATGAGCGCGCAGGCGGGGTGACGACCCAGGTCTCCACCGGCCCCACGGATGGCAACGGCACCTCGCCGGGCGTGTTCTCCGGCATCTCCCGAGACGGGACCCACGTGTTCTTCCAGACCGCCGAGCCGTTGGTGGCCGGCGACACCGACACGTACATCGACGTCTACGACCGCTCGGGCGGCACGACCACCCGCGTGTCGACCGGCGCGCTGGGCGGCAACGGCCCGTTTGCGGCGATGTTCGACGGCGCGACGCCCGACGGCTCGCACGTCTACTTCCATACGGACGAGGCGCTCGAGAGCTCGGACTTCGATGAGCGGATGGACGTCTACCAGCGCACCGGCGGTGCAACGACGCACCTGTCGATCGGACCGGCCGGGGGTAACGGCAACGATCGACTTCGACTACGACGCGTTCTTCGACGGGGTCTCCGCGGACGGCTCGAAGGTGTGGCTGGACACCGACGAGGCGCTCGTGTCCGGGGACACGGACACGGCGTTCGACGTCTACGAGCGCTCGGGCGGCAGCATCTCCCTAGTTTCGACCGGGCCGGCTGGCGGCAACGGCGCCTTCGGCGCCTTCTTCGACGCGGCCTCCGAAGACGGCTCGCGAGTTTTCTTCGACACCCAGGAGTCGATGGCGGCTGGCGACAGCGATGCCTCATACGACATCTACCAGCGCTCCGGAGGGACCACGACGCTGATGTCCACCGGGCCCAGCGGCGGCAACGGCACCTTCTTCAGCTCCTTCTCCGGGATCACGGAAGACGGCTCACGGCTGTTCTTCTCGACCCTCGAGCAGCTGGTCGCGGCGGACACCGACACCGCCGCAGGACGTGTACGAGCGCTCGGGCGGGAGCACGACGCTCCTTTCGACCGGGCCCGACGGCGGCAACGGCCTCGAGAACACCGCCAGCTTCCTGGGCGCCTCGCGCGACGGAACGCGGGTCTTCTTCTCCACCGACGAGTCGCTGATCGCCACCGACATCGACCTGTTCCCCGACATCTACGAGCGCAGCGCCGGCCAGACGACGCGCATCTCGACCGGGCCGCATCGGCGGCACCGGCGACTTCTTCGTCAGCTGGGCCGGCCTCGCCGCGGACGGCTCGCGTGTCTTCTTCGAGACCAGCGAGCCGCTGATCTCGCTGGACACGGACGCGAGCAACGACGTCTACCAGGCAAGCGTGGCGTTCAACGGATACCCAAGGCCGAAGAGCGCGACCCAGCTCTCTGCGTCGCTGGTGCCCGCCCACCAGTCGTGCGTCACGCCGAACCGCGTCCACGCCGCGACGCTGTCGTACGGGTCGTGCAACCCACCCGCCCAGACCTCGTCGCAGCTGACGCTGGGCTCGCCGGACGCGAACGGCCGCACCGCAAACGGGGTCGGCTCCGTGCGGCTCACGGCACTGAACGGCAACGCCGGCACGCCGGCCGACGAGGCTGACGTGAAATACAACGTCTCTTTCACCGACGTACGGCGCAAGTCCGACCTGGCGGACTACACCGGGCAACTCCAGGTCAGCCAGAGCCTGCGGATCACCGACAAGCTGTCCGGATCGGTTCCGATCGACCCGGCCACGATGCTCGACACGCCCTTCAACGTGACCGTGCCCTGCATGGCCACGGCGGACACCGCGATCGGCTCGACATGCGCGATCACCACGACCGCCGACACCGTTCTGCCGGGCACCGTGATCGAGATCAAGCGGACGATCTGGCAGCTCGGACAGACGCAGGTCTACGACGGCGGGGCCGACGGCCTGGCGGCCACCCCGGGCAACACCCTGTTCGCAGTGCAGGGTGTCTTTGTGCCGTAGTAGCACTCCAACAAGCGGCCACATCTAGCTCTCCGCGGCTCACTGGACGCGTCGTCCCAAACTCGTACGTGCGTCCAGAACGCTGTGATTTAAGGCCGCGCACGCCGTTTAGATCTTCAGACTGACGGCGTCGCTCGCAGGTACGCGTCGCTGCCACGCCCGGCCCCGGAGGGGGGCCGGCCCACGGACCGGCAAGGAGGCCATGCCCGTAGAAGCCACTTCCATGTCTGCACGGTCAGCGACGGGGCGCCACAGCGTCCCTGCGTCGGCCGCTGTGCTGCGACAGGCTCCCGACGAGCGCCTGGTTGCGCTCGTGCGGGACGGCTCGCCCGCCGCCTTCGAGGAGATCTCCGCACGCTATCGCCGCCGGTTGCACGCCTATTGCGTTCGCCTGGTCGGACCGGCGCATGCCGAGGACGTGGTGCAGCAGGCGCTGCTGCGCGCTTACCTGTCCTTGCGCCGCGGCGACCTCCGCCACGTGGCGCTGCGAGCGTGGCTCTACAAGATCGCGCGCAACTGCGCCATCGACCTGTTGCGCTCGCGCCCGCCGGACCACGAGCAGCTGGATCTCGAGTTCGACGGAGTGCCACAGCCGCCGCGGCTGGTGGAGCAGAAGGAAGAGATCGGGACGCTCGTCTCGGCGCTGCGCAACCTGCCCGAGGGACAGCGTCGCGCGCTCACGCTGCGGGAGATGGAGGGACGCAGCTACAGCGAGATCTCGGCGGAGCTCGGCCAGACGGGGCCGCGCGTTCGACAGCTGATCTTCCGCGCTCGGGAAACGCTGCGCTCCGGTCTCGGCGCGCTCGTACCGGTCGGCTTCCTGCGGCGCCTGGCCGGCAGCCAGCCGCCGGTCATGGAGGCTCACCACGGAGCGATGGCCGCCAAGCTCTCGAGCGGCGGCGCGCTCGAGGCCGTCGGCGCGATGGCGGCCGCGACGATCACCTTGCTGGCCGGCGCAGCCGGCGCCCCGCCGGCGCCCGCGCAAGCCGATCATGCCAGTGCGCCGCTGACCGGCTCGCTGCAGCTGCTTGGGTCTGGGCCGCATGCCTCCGCCAAGGACGCGCGCGACGCGCGGCGGAGCAGGCGGGCCGCCGTTGCGGCCGCGGCCGCCAACGGCATGGTGCTCACCGGCGGTGCCGGAGTCGTGGTTCCCGACCGCACCTACTCCGTTGCAGTCCCCGCTGCCGAGCGGTCCTCAGCGGGCCGCGGCGCGGTCCAGGCACAGAGCGACTCATCCGTGTCGGCCTCGAGCCCGAGCGACACGCCGAGCGACAGCTACGACGGAGTCCGAGGCGCTCGACAGCGGCGGCGCAGGCACCACAGGTCCAAGCGGGGCGACCGAGCCGAGCGGCTCGGCGGACCCGGGCGAGCCGAGCGGCGGCGCGCCCTCGGAGGGCGACGGCGGTGGCAGTGAAGACAGCGGCGGCATCACCCTGGAGCTCCTGATCGGCGGAGACGCCGGCTCGTGACGGTGCGGCGCCGGCTTACCCTGGCGATCGCCTGCGTGGGCGCGATCGCACTGGTTCCCACGGCCACGGCCGAGGCTGCGACCAACTGCGATTCGAAGGTGCCGCGGGCCCTGCACTTCAAGCGCTCGCCGGGCCAGCCTCCCAAGGGCCGCCTCTTCTGGCACCGCCCGCCGGGCGTCGCCTCCGGGGTGCGCTACCGCGTCTACCGCAACGGCCAGGTGATCGGTCAGACCATCGGCCGCTCGGCGTCCGTGAGCGTCAAGCCCGGGCGGGTCTACGAGTTCGGGGTCGCCGTTGTCTCGCGCACGAAGCGCGTCAGCGACTGTCTCGGCAAGCTCGTCCAGCGCGTGCGGTTCCGGATGCCAACGACTCCGCGCAAGGTGGCCGCCCGGAAGCGGTCGAGCACCCGAGTGACGCTCGAATGGCTGCGTTCCAGGCGCGGCGACGCGCCCATCGTGGGCTACCGGGTCTTCCGCAACGGTCAGGTGTGGAAGCAGGTCCGGCGCCAGCGGCTGCGAGTGCCGATCGAGCCCGCGCGGGTGACGTCGTTCCGCGTCGCGGCCGCGGACACCCGGGGCAACCTCGGCCACCTGAGCAAGTCGCTGCGCGTGCGCAGCCGTCACCGGGTTCCCGGCCGGCCGAGCCAGCTGGTCGTGCGCGGCGTCACCGACACCGCAGTCGCGATCGGGTGGTCGCGCGCCAAGCAAGGCAGCGCTGCACTGCGCGGCTACCGCCTCTACCGCGACGGCAAGCCGGTGCGCCAGGTCCAGGGGCGCTCCGCGACGTTCATCAACCTGGCCCCGGCGACCACGTACAAACTGGCCGTCGCCGCCGTGGACAGGCGCGGGTTCCTCGGGGGGATGGCGCGCGCGATCTCGGTTACGACCGCGATGCCGCCGCCCACCGACGGCCGGGCACACGCCTTCCTGCTCGCGACGACGGACGCCAGCTTCCACGACCTCCAGCGCCACTACCGCCAGATCGGAACCATCTTCCCCACCTATTACGAGTGCCGCTCGGGTGACGGCGCCATCCTCGGCGTCGACGATCCCCTCGTGACCGGCTGGGCGAAGCTGCGCAGGATCAAGGTCCTGCCGCGCTTCGACTGCCAGCGGCCGAGCACGCTCAACCGCATCCTGAACGACATCCCGACGCGGACCGCGGTGATCGAGGGGCTTGCGAACCTGGTGCAGACCCATGGCTACAACGGGATCAACATCGACTTCGAGGCCGGCTACGCGACCGACCGGGACGCGTTGAGCGCCTTTGCGCGCGCGCTGGCCGCGCGGTTCCGTCCACTCGGGGCCGAGATCACGATCGAGGTCTCGCCCAAGAACCGGCCGACGACCACGGGACGCTCGGGCTTCTACGACTACCCGGCGCTGGCCGCGGCCGTGGATCACGTGTTCGTGATGAACTGGGGGTACCACTGGTCGACCTCGGCTCCGGGTGCGCCGGACGACTACCCCTCCGCCTCGAGCGTCGCCAACTACGTGGCGACCATGCCCTACCGCTCGAAGTGGATCCTGGGCACGAACCTGTACGGAATGGACTGGCCCAACGGCGGCGGAGCCGGCAACGTGGCGACCGCGCTCGAGTACGGGAGCATGCAGGCCCTGATCGCAAGAGTCGGCGCCCGCCCCATCTATGACTCGACCGCGGACTCCTGGCACTTCGCGTACGACGAGGCCGGAGTGCACCACGACGTGTGGTTCGGCACCGCCGCCACGATCGGCAACCGCATCAAGCTGGCCGCCGACCGCGGCCTCGGCGTCGGCTTCTGGCGGCTCGGTGAAGAGGACGAGGCCGTCTGGAACGACGGCCGCCTCATCACCAGCTCCCTCTGGCCGCAGTAGAGCCCGGCTCCGAGTCCCCGAGCCCTGCGCGCCCCAGCACGAGCTCGTACGGAGGCGGCGAAATTTCGCGCGTCCTCGATGCGTCTCCCACGCGTGCCGTGACGCTCTCGTAACGCCTGCACAGACGTGCGGCATCTCAATCGCGTATATCGAGACTCAGATGCCGCACGTCTCAGCGTGCGTAGCGAAGGGGCGGCACCGATCGTCACCAAACCGCCTTTCGTCCAGTTTGGACTCGTCCTGCGTGATCTTCGGGGCGTCCATTCGTTCCACTCAATAGCGACGCCGCCGCTGCGGGCGGGGTCGCGAAACAGGGAAGGGTTCACCGCGGTCTGCAGGGCCGCTCGAACGAAAGGCAAGGATGTCCTCCAGCACGATCGACGTGCATGGCACGACCGTGGAACCGGCGCCTGCCGTTGCTCCGGCTCCCGTGGAACCGGCGCCTGCCGTTGCTCCCGTCCCCGTGGTCGAGCCGCCGGTGCGGCCGGTGCCGGCACTTGCGCCGGCGCCCGAGCTGCCGCTGCGCTCCGAGCCCGCGCTGGGCACTGCCGCGGTCCTCGGGATGGGGTACGTGGGGCTGCCGACCAGCCTCGCGCTGGCCGGCGCCGGCTTCAACGTCATCGGCGTCGACGTCAGCGAGCGGCGCCTTGACGCGATCCGCGCCGGCGCCGCCGACATGCTGCCGCGGGACCGGATGCGCCTCGACCGCGTCAGCGAGTCGCCGCGGCTGCGCCTGACGACCGACCCGGCCGCCCTGGCGGGCGCCGACACGATCTTCATCTGCGTCCCGACGCCGGTCGACGAGGACCTGCGCCCGGACCTGTCATACCTGCGCGCCGCCTGCGACACCGTGGTCGAGCACGCGCGCGCTGGCCAGCTGATCCTGCTCACCAGCACCACCTACGTCGGAACGACCACCGACCTCCTCACCCAACCGCTGTGGGACCGCGGGATGGTCGTCGGCGAGGACGTGTTCGTCGCGTTCACGCCGGAGCGGATCGACCCGGGCAACACGACCAACCGGCAGGAGGACGTGCCGCGGGTGGTCGGGGGCGCCACCGAGGACTGCACCGACCGCGCCGCCGACGTGGTGGCCCGGATCGCGGGGCACGCCCACCGGGTCTCCTCGCCGGAGGTGGCCGAGCTGTGCAAGCTCTACGAGAACTCCTTTCGCGCTGTAAACATCGGGTTCGCCAATGAGATGGCGGACGCGAGCCGCCGGCTCGGCCTTGACCCCGTCGAGGTGCTCGAGGCGGCGGCGACGAAGCCATACGGCTTCATGGCGTTCCATCCGGGCGCCGGCGTTGGCGGGCACTGCATCCCCTGTGACCCGCACTACCTGCTCGAGAACCTGCGCGGCGCGAGTGCCGACGCGCCAATCCTGGCGCGTGCGATGCAAGCGATCGCCGCGCGGCCACACAGGGTCGTCGAGCGAGCCTGCGAGCTGCTCACCGGGGCGAGAGCATCGGTGAGCGGCGCGCGGGTCCTGGTGGTCGGCGCCTCGTACAAGCCGGGGATCATGGACACCCGCGAGTCGCCCGCGCTCGAGATCATCCACGAGCTGCGCGCGATGGAGGCCGAGGTGGCATTCCACGACCCGCTGGTGCGCACGCTAGATGTCGCGGCCGGCGTGCCGATGCTCTCGGTCGCCCTGCCGATCCCTGACGCCTACGACTTGGTGGTCGTCGTGACGGTCCACCCGGGATACGACTACGAGTGGCTGCGGGACTGCCCTCAGGTCCTCGACTGCACGTACCGGACCCCCGGCGGCATCACCCGGAGCGTCATCTGATGGCGTCATTCGCGGCCGGCGGGCGCCTCACTCGCAGGCGCGGTCCCAGGTCGGCCTTCAACTTCGTATTGCAGGCGATATGCGTGATGTACCTGGTCGTGATCATCGCCGGCATCATCGCCTACAAGGGCGCGTTCATCGAAGTCATCTTCTCGGACCCGTTCTTCGGCGTCTACAGCATCGTCGTCTGCGTCTTCATCCTGAGCCGCTTCGCGTTCAGCCTGTTCTACCGGTCGCACCCTGAGGCCGGCATTCAGCCCAGCGTCGCGATCGTGATGCCCGCGTTCAACGAGGAGCAGGCGATCGCCAACTCCGTCCGCTCACTGCTCGAGCGTGGACTATCCCGAGGAGCTGCTCGAGCTGGTTGTCGTCAACGACGGGTCCACGGACGGCACGTCGGTGGAGATCGCATCGGTGGCGGCCGACGAGCCGCGCGTGCGCGTGATCGACTTTCCGGAGAACCGGGGGAAGCGCGCCGCGATGGCGGCGGGCATCCGCACCACGAGCGCGGAAGTGGTGGCGTTCGTCGACTCCGACTCAGAGCTCGACCCGAAGGCGGTCCACAACCTCGTCCAGGGTTTCGCCGACCAGCGAGTGGGGGCGATCGCCGGCCACGCGGACGTGCTCAACTCGCGCGAGTCCTGGATCGCGCGCATGCAGGCGGTGCGCTACTTCGTGGCCTTCCGCGTCTGCAAGGCGGCGGAATCGGTGTTCGGCGCGGTGACCTGCTGCTCGGGGTGCTTCTCGGCCTACCGGCGCAGCGCGATTCTCCCGTGGCTCGACCACTGGGAGAACCAGACGTTCCTCGGGAAGCCCGCCACGTACGGGGATGATCGGTCGTTGACCAACTACGTGCTGCACGACTGGCGGGTGACCTATGAGTCGCGGGCCATCAGCCGCACGATCGTGCCGGCGCACTTCCGGATATTCCTGCGCCAGCAGCTGCGCTGGAAGCGCAGCTGGACGCGCGAGTCCCTGATCGTGGCGCGGTTCATCTGGCGCAAGCACCCGCTGGCGTGCATGTGGACGTACATGGGAATCGTCCTGCCGCTCATCGCCCCCATCGTCGCGGCGCGGGCGATCGTGGTGATGCCGCTCGCCGGCGGTGTCGGGCTGCCGCTGATCTACCTGTCCGGCATCTACGCAATGGCGCTCGTCTACGGCCTCTACTACGGCCTGCGCGGCGGGCACCAGGACACGCTGTGGATCTTCGGCGTGGTGTTCATCTTCTTCTACCTCGCGTTCCTGCTCTGGCAGACGTATTACGCGATCCTGACCGCCCGCAATCCAAGCTGGGGCACCAGGTCCGGACAGCCGGCGACGGCGGGGGCGTCATCGTGACGCGGGTTGGGCGCATGGCCCGCAGCACGGCGACGTTCCTGCTGTTGCCGCTGTCTCTGTTCCCGCTCTACCTGGCGGTCCCGAAGCTGACCGGGGCGGAGACGATCCCGGTCGAGCGGGCTCCACTCGACCCGCCGCAGCTCGAGGTGCCGCTCGAGCGCCTGGCGAAGTGGCGCCCGCTGCCGGTGACGCCGGAGCCGGCCATCCCGGTGCTCGCCTACCACGGGATCAACAGCAGCAAGGACTACTACTCGATCACCCAGCGCGCCTTCGCCGAGCAGATGGAGATGCTCGAGCAGGGCGGCTTCAAGACGATCGGGATCAAGCAGTACGTCCGGTTCCTCGATGGCGACACGGCAGATCTGCCCAAGCGCCCGATCCTGATCACCTTCGACGACGGCCGCCTCGACTCTTACCGCGGGGCCGACAAGATCCTCGCCGCGCACGACTTCACCGCCGCGATGTTCGTCATCGCGGGCAACGTGTCCGCCGGCCACGAGTTCTATCTGGACTGGTCCGAGCTGAAGCGGATGCAGGAGTCCGGCCGGTGGGACATCCAGACGCACGCGGGCACGCTGCACAACAACGTGCCGGTCGACGGCCAGGGCAACGAGGGCCCGGCATATGCGAACCGGCGCTGGGTTCAGGGCAGCGGCCTCGAGAGCTTCGAGGACTGGCGCGAGCGCGTGGCGCAGGACGTGATGTGGGCCAACCACACGATCGCCGAACACATCCCCGACTTCGTGCCCTGGAGCTTCGCCGTGCCGTTCGGGTCCTACAACTACGGGCTCGCGAACGACCCACGCGCGCCGCGGTTCTTCCAGCGGCTGCTGATGCGGCACTTCAAGGCGGCGTTCCTCAACAACCCGCCCAGCTACACGAAGCCCACCAGCCCGTCTGACCACCTCGGGCGGATGGAGCTGAATCACCGGGTGGAGACCAACCGGCTCTACCGATGGCTTGCCGAACGCAGGCCGGTCCAAGGAGGCTAGTCATATGTGCGGGATCGTCGGGTACGCGGGAGAGCGGCCCTGCCGGGAGCTGTTGCTGGACGCGCTGGAGCGGCTGGAGTACCGCGGATATGACTCCGCGGGGCTGTCGCTGCAGTCCGACACCGGGCTGGAACGCATCCGCACGGTCGGGAACCTGGAGCGCCTGCGCGCGGCGGTCGCGGCGCACGACCTCGAGCTGAGCGCCTTGGCCGGCCCCGGATCGGGTCTCGCCGTCGCCGATACGCCGCTCGACGTAGCCGATGCGCCGACGGTGGCGACCATCGGCATCGGGCACACCCGCTGGGCCACGCACGGCGCCGTGACGGAGGAGAACGCGCACCCGCACTCGGACATGGGCGACAACGTCCACGTGGTGCTGAACGGGATCATCGAGAACCACGGCACGCTGCGCCGCGAGCTCGAAGAGCGGGGAGTTCTGCTCAGCTCGGAGACCGATGCCGAGGTGGTCGCCCACATGCTCGGAGAGCGCTGTGCCGAGGGCTGCTCGCTGACCGAGGCAGTGACGCTGGTTCGCCACGAGCTCGAGGGGCACTTCGCCTTCGTCGCGCTGAGCGCTGACGAGGACGGCCTGCTGGTCGCCACGCGGCGCGAGTGCCCGCTGGTCGTGGGCGTGGGGAACGGCGAGCACCTGCTGGCTTCCGCGAACGCGGCCTTCGACGGCACGGTGCGCCGCATGCAGATCGTCGAGGAGGGCGAGGTGGTCGCAGTCACCGCCGGAGCGGCCCGGTTCTTCGACCAGCGCGGCCGGGAGCGGACCCGCGCGGTGGGCCGCGTCGCCGCCGAGCAAGGGCTCTCGGGAATGCGCGGCTACGAGACCTTCATGCTGAAGGAGATCCACGAGCAGCCCGCCGCGGTGGCGGCGACGCTCGAGGGAGCGCTTGCCGCAGATGGGATCGTGCTGCCGGACCTCGGCCTCGACGACCTCGCGCTACGGCGCCTGGACCGGATCACGATCGTCGGCTGCGGCACCTCCTACCACGCGGGCCTGCTGGGCCGGTGCGCTATCCGCCAGTGGTCCGGTGTCCCGGTCGACTTCGACATCGCGTCGGAGTACCGCTACGGCGACCCGCGGGTTGGCCCCGGCGAGCTGGTGATCGGCATCACGCAGTCCGGCGAGACTGCGGACACCCTGGCGGCGCTGCGCATGGCGCGCGAGCGCGGCGCACGGACCGTGGCGCTGACCAACGTTCAGGGCAGCTTGGCGACCCGCGAATCCGACGGAACACTCCTCACGCGGGCTGGAAACGAGGTGGGCGTGGCGGCCACCAAGACATTCACCTGCCAGGTGGCCGCCCTCTACCTCCTTGCCCTACGGCTGGCCGAGGTGCGCCGGGCGCTGTCGCGTTCGGAGCTCGAGCGGCTGCGCCGCGAGCTGGCCGAGCTGCCGCGGCGGCTGCGAGAGGTGCTCGCCGGCACCGCGGACCAGATCAAGGCGACCGCGGAGCGCTTCGCTCAGGCGGGGTTCTTCCTCTACATGGGGCGCCAGGCCGGTCTTCCGGTCGCGCTCGAGGGAGCGCTGAAGCTGAAGGAGATCTCCTACATCCCTTGTGACGCCTATGCGGCGGGCGAGATGAAGCACGGCCCGATCGCGATGCTCTCCGAGCGCACTCCGGTGGTCTGCATCGCGACCGACTCGCCTGTCCTCAGCAAGCTCCTGTCGAACATCGCCGAGGTGCGGGCGCGCGGCGCGCATGTGATCGCGATCGCAAGCGCTGGGGCGGTGGAGGTGGCCGAGCACTGCGAGGAGATCGTCTACGTGCCCGAATGCGACCGCCTGATCGCGCCGGTGCTGGCGGCGGTGCCGCTCCAGCTGCTGGCCTACCACGTGGCCAGAGCACGCGGGCTGAACGTCGACCGCCCGCGGAACCTGGCGAAGACGGTTACCGTCGAATAGGCGGGAGACGGGAGTCGGGAGTCGGGAGACGGCACCGTTCGCTGCAGAGCGCCCCACTTGGCTCAAGCGTGTGCTTGGCGAGCCGATTTGTTCGGTATGGCCGCCTACGAAGAAGCGCGTGTGCTCGCCCTGCGCGGACTCGACTTCGACTCGATCGTCGAGCGCCTCAAGCGTGAGAAGGGGCTGGACACCCACACAGCCAGGGCTGCCGCAGCAAAGGCCCTCGCGCCCGACCCGGCGCCCGCGGTCAGCCTGTCAGCCGAGCTGGCGGAGATCGCCCGTCGCCTGGATCGCTCACGCTAGTTCTTCAGTCTCCAGTCTCCAGTCTCCTGACTCCCGACTCCCGACTCCCGACTAACCAGACTGAGCCGTCGGCCGGATCAGCATCTCGTTCACGTCCACGTGCGGAGGCTGCTCCAGCGCGAACATCACGGCCCGGGCGATGTCGTCGGGCGTCAGCGCGTTGCTCGGCCGCTCGGAGAAGAAAGGCGTGTCGACCATTCCAGGCTCCACCGTCGTCACCCGCACACCGGTGCCGTCCAGCTCCTGGCGCGCAGCCTCGCCCATCGCCGTGATGGCCCACTTGGTGCAGGAATACAGGGACCCGGGGAGCGCCCGGCGCCCGGCCACAGAACCGGTCAGGAGCAGGTGGCCGGCGGACTCCTTGAGCGCCGGCAGCGTCGCCCGGACGGTCAGCGCCGCGCCATAGACGTTGGTCAGCACCATCGCCCGCCAGTGCTCCGGTGTCTCCTCGAGAAAGCCACGCTTGGCGCCGAAGCCGGCGTTCGCCCAGGCGACGTCGATGCGGCCGAAATCGTCCAGCGCGCGCTTGGCGACCGTCTCCTGATCGGCCCACTCCGTGACGTCGCAGCGGACGGCGATTGCGCGCTCCGGGCCGCCGAGCTCCTGCGCGAGCGCGGTCAGCTTGTCCTCCGAGCGCGCAGCCAGGACCAGCCGGTAGCCCGCTTCGGATGCGCGCCGCGCGGTGGCCTCGCCGATGCCGCTCGAGGCTCCGGTGATCACGAAGACGGGATCGCTCATGTGGTTCCTTTCGTCAGCGGTTCTCTTTGCGGATCACGAGGCGCAGGCCGGACCAGGTCTCGTCGATGGCGCAGACCTTGTTGTCCACCAAGAATCCGCGCGGCTGGGTCCGGCGCTCGACGCGGGGCGGCAGCTCGCCGAGCGTGGCGTCGAAGCCGTCCGGAGCGCCGAGGACGGCGAGCCGGCTTCCCTCCTTGATCCCGAGCTTGCGCGGCAGCGGTGTCCCGGAGTAGCCGGCCACCGCGCGGATGTTAGGTCAGGGGATGAAAATCCCCTGCTCGGCAAAGACCTCGTTCGGGCCGTCGGTGGTGTCGAATGGATTGGCGTTCGTCCCGCCGTCGACCACCACGAGCCGGCTTATCTGCATGTTCATCCGCTCCATCGGCCCGATACACCCCCCGCAGAGCGCATTCATGGTTGACACTGGCGGCACGCATGTGGCACCCACCGTCGGGCCGGTGGAGCTGCAAATGAAGGGCACCGGGATCTCCAGGTCGATGGCGGTCCCGGTGTTGGTGTACGGACCGCCGCTCGGCCCGCTGTCGTGGTCGGTGATCCGCATCGTGACCTCCGCCTTCAGGATCCCGGTGTAGTCGGGCGGCCCGGTGTCATTCGTGGAAGTGCACGCGGACCCCGTCAGGTCGCCGCAGCGGACGTCCTGGATGCCGGAGCCCGTGACGGCGGTCGGATCGGGCACGAACTTGATATCGGTCGTCGAGGCCCCGGTGCTCACCGCCAGCTTGAGCTGCCCCCGAAACGCCGCCGGAGAGCCGTTGACGATCGGGTCGCCCACCGTGAGCAGGTGCGAGGACCGTGTGGGCGGGCTGCACGTCCCGGCTGCAAGGTGCACGGGATTGTGGACCTCGTTCGGCGCCGTGCACTCGTCATAGGCGACCGTAAGCGGCGCTACGAGCGGGGTGGCGCCCTTCGGGCGCAGATGGGCGGCTCCGGCGCTGTTTGCGAGCAGCATCGCGCCGAGAGTCAATAAAGCGGCCACGACCGCAACCACCGGTCCCCTTGTGATCGACCCCTGCACTCCGAGGGTGACTATGACGCGCGCCCGCGGTGAAGGCAAGTGACCGCACGTAACCCGGCTGACTCGGGTCCGGCTGCACCAGTGCGAGAATCGGAGGCATGCGGGAGTGGTGGGACCAATGAGCTCGTCAGTACGGCTGCCGAGCGAATTCGAGACACGGCACCTGATCAAGCGGGCGCTGCAGGTCATCATCGCCCTTGGCGTGATCGTCCTGATCGTCGTGCTCGCGCCGGGGCTCGGCGAGATTCGCGACAGGCTGACGGGCGTCGACCCGGCGTGGATGGCGCTCGGCGTCGCGTTCGAAGCGCTTTCCTGCGTGTCCTACATCCTGATGTTCCGGCCCATCTTCTGCTCCAAGATGAGCTGGCGCACGACGATCGAGCTCGGCCTGGCGGAGGTCGGCGTGGGGTCGATCGTGCCTGCCAGCGGAGCCGGCGGCCTGGCGCTCGGCGCCTGGGTGCTGAGCCGGGGCGGGATGCCGGGCGACCAGATCGCACGCCGCTCGGTCGCCTTCTTCCTGATCAAGAGCTCGGTGAACTTCGTCGCGGTCGCGGTGCTGGGCTATCTGTTCGCGTTCGGCCTGATCGGGCCGGACCAGCCACTGTGGCGCACGCTCGTGCCCGCGTTGATGGCGACGCTCGTGATCGTCGGCGTGATCGCGATCCCGCGACTGCGTGCGCGTCCCCCCAAGCCACACGAGCCGAAGCTGCGCCGCTGGCTCGGGACCGCGCGGCAAGCGCTTGTCGGTGGCACGGTCGAGGCGCTGCGCATTGTGCGGCGCCGCGAGCCGATGGTGATCGTGGGCGCGATCGGCTACTGGCTGTGGGACAACCTCGTGCTGTGGGCGACCTTCAAGGCGGTCGGCGTCTCGGTCCCTCTGTCGGTCATCCTGCTCGGCTACCTGATCGGCCAGCTCGGCGGCCTGCTGCCGATCCCGGGTGGGATCGGCGGTATCGACGGCGGGCTGCTCGGAACCCTGATCGTGTTCGGGGCGCCGGCGGCGGCCACCGCGGCGGCGGTGCTGGCCTACCGGGTGATCCTCTTCTGGTTGCCGCTGATCGTGGGCGCGATCGCGTTCTACTCGCTCCAGAAGGGGCTCAACGACCCGTCGCGGCCGGACCTCTGCGTCGTGCCGGCGGCGGCCTGAGCGCTCCTCACAGCGACCGCAGCGCACGTTGCGCTCGCTCCATATGTAGTGGAGAGAACGCAGGCTGGCCACGCAACGCCCGCATCAGGAACCTGCGCGCCGCTGCCGTCTCACCGGCCCCGCGGGCGGCGATGCCCGCGTGGTAGAGGAAGAGCCGGTCGCGCGAGCCGAGCTTCAGCGCCTCACGCGCCCAGCGCAGTCCGTCGGCCGGCCGGCCCGCCCGTGTCAGCGCCCATCCGAGCGCGTCAGCGGATTGAACGCTCGGCCCGGCGGCGTAGGTCCGGCGCGCCAGGCGTAGCGCCCTCGTCGAGCTGCCGTGGTCGGCCTCGAACACGGCCAGCTCCGGCCCGGGATTGAAGCCGGCGGGTCCCTGCTGCCGGTGTAAGGCGGTCGCTTGGGCCAGGTGCGCGGCGGCGGCGGCGCGCCGGCCGGCGGCTCGCTCCGTTTCGGCGAGCGCCACCCCGTGGTCTGCCTCCGGATACTGCTCGAACAGCTTGGCCAGGCGGTCCACCGCGGCGTCCAGGTCACCACTCGCCCAGTCCAGGCGTGCGATTCCCTCGATCGCGGGCGGATAGTCGGCGTAGCGCGACAGCGCCGTCCGATACGCGCGACGTGCATTCCCTGCGTGCCCCTGCTCGAGCTCGAGATTCCCGAGCAGCACCTGCACGTACGCGGCATTCTCGGCGCTGTCGCCGCCGGTCGCCGCCGCGAGGCGCATCGCCTCGCTCGCGCCCGGCAGGTCGCCGTGCAGCTCCCGGAGGTACGAGGCGCGCGCGTACGAGGCGAGGTTGGGCTTGAGATCGATCATCCGCTGGAGTGTCCGCTCGGCCTCGCCGTAGCGTCCGAGCTCGACGAGGCCGTCGACCATCGCGCCGTAGATGCGCACCACGCTCGGGCGCGATCCGGTGCGCCCGGCGAGCGAGCCGCAGTCCTGCGGCGAAGTCGTGCTGGGCGAGCCGCAGCCGGGCCAGACCGGACAGGGCGGCGGCACTGCGGTCGGTCGAGCGCGAGCGCCGTCTCGAGTGCCCGCTCGGCTCTGGTGTAGTCGAGGTCGCGTGCCCGATTCGCTACCGCGCCTGCTCGAGGTAGACGGTACCCAGCGCTGCGTAGCGATCGGCCGTGCGGGGGCCGCGCCGTAGCGCGTCCTCGAAGGCGGCGATCCGCTGCTGGGTCGAGCGTGCGCCTGAGCCGAAGCCACCGCCGGCGCTTGAAGCGGCGCCGGGCGCGCTCGGCCGATGAGCCGTTGAGGGCGAAGAACAGCGCCAGCGCGGCCGCGAACGCGGCCAGCGGGGCGAGAAGCCGCGCGGGGGATATGTGTCGTGGAAAGCTCATGGTCTCGAAGTAGTTCGGCAGGCGAGGGCCCCGCGTCGCGCGGGGCCCTCCGTGGCCGGTTTCCTCCTATCGCTCCGGCTGCGCGGGCTCGCTTCGCTTGATCTTCGAGTCGAAGCCCGAGTCGGTCGCCGGCAGGTACGGGAAGGCGCCGAGGAACGGCTTGTCATTGCTGTTCACTCCGTCGCCCAGCTTGATGTCGTTGCCCTTCAGGACTCCGGCGACGACGCGCAATGCGATGTCGACGACGTCATCCTGCGAGGCGGCGGCCGTTGGGGTAGCCGGCGTTGTCGCCTGCGATCACGCCGAGGTCGTTCGGGTTCGCCGTGGGCGAGGTCCCGAGGTTCAGCTTCAGCGTGTCGACGGGCTTCCCGGTCTGCTGGTTGAGCCCGGGCAGGCCCTGAAGCACGGCCAGCACGATGTCGGTGCGGTCGGTCTCGGGCGCATTCACCACACCCGGGAACAGCGCGTTCATGACGCGTGCCAACTCCGGATTCACGACGTACTTGCCGTACAGCTCGGCGTCGCGGTCCGGGGTCGTGCGGTTGAACATGTCCTTCTTGCCGAGCGGGATGATGACCTCGTTGACGAGCGGGTTGCCCAGGCGCGAGACCTGGACGTAGTCGTCACCGTGGTCGGCGTTGTCCCAGCCCTTGCGGTTGTCCAGGACCTGGAAGCGCGGGCGCTCCGTGGAGGCCCACACGCCCACGACGGCGTTGCTGTCGTCGGGCGAGTCCACGCCCGCGCCATTCCTGGTGACCTTCTTCTCGGGCACCTGCAGGACGATCGAGTGCACGCCGTAGCCGGCGAGGTCGTCCTTTCCACCTCCCTGCGCTCCTGTTCCGGAGCGGAAGTTGATGGAGTCGAAAGTCGTCCCGAGGTCCACGAAGAACGGGTCGTCGCGCGGCCCGGCGAAGACCTTGCCGCCGTGTGGCAGCGCGGTGATCGCCTGGTTTGCGACGGCGTCGTAGTTCGGGAACGTCTTGGGGCCGACGTAGTTCGGCGCCACCGGGATGTTGCGAGCGATGGTGTCGACGCTGCGTAGCTTCCGGCGGTGCTTGCCGCTCTTGTGGCGGCGGCTCGAGGAGCGTGCCTTCGAGTCACGCGCCACTCCGTTCGAGTAACGCAGACGCTCGATCGAGTACGTCTGGATGACGTTCAGGTCGGGGTCGTCGATCGACGTGACCTGAGGCACCGCGTACAGGAACGACTCCTCGTTGCGGACCTTCGTCCGGAACTTGAAGCGGTACTTCACGTCGGCCTTACCGTCGCCGGTGTTGTCGACGTTGATGTAGTAGCGGGCGCTGTCGTCGAACCTGTAGAAGTTCGGGCCGCCCGCCGGATCCTCGAACGGGATCCAGTTGGACACCACGGTCAGCCTGTCCTGCGCGTCCTTCGCGGTGTACGCGTAGACGTCCGTGTCGTCCGCCGTGGGGTCGATCGACGTGAGTGGTGCTTCACGATGGCTCGAACCGATGCTCAGCGGCACGGCTATGCCGATGGCGACCAAGGCGGCGACGGCTGCTGGCGCTAGCCGTTTCATCTGTCCCTCCTTTGCAGACTGTCGGGTATGACGCGCCAGCGATGCAGGGCCAGCCCGTCCTCTTGGTCGCCCCTTACGCGATGGTTTCCCGAACGGATCAGTTTCGGATTAGGCTGATCCGCAAAGTGGTTGAGCACGTAGGAAAGGGTCATGCGGCGGGAGATGACTTGAACGTCGGAGACCTTCAGCGCCTCGCCGACGAGGACCTGATGCCACTGGTCGAGCGCAAGTTGCCCGACGCGTTCGAGATCCTCTATGACCGCCACGGAGGTGCCGCTTACTCGCTCGCTTACCGGATCGTCGGCGACCGGGCGGTGGCCGAAGAGGTTACGCAGGAAGCGTTCCTCTCGGCTTGGCGGAGCGGCGCGCGATACGACCGTGCGCGCGGAAGCGTGCGGACGTGGCTGCTCGGCGTCGTGCGCAACCGCGCGATCGACGTCTTGCGTCGCGAGGCTACCCGGCCGGCGGCGCTCAGCCTGGATGCCGAGGTCGCACCCGTGCGGGAGCCTGCGACTCCCGAGTTGACCGACGTCGAGGCGGTGCGGCGAGAGGCGGCACGCGAGGTCCGTGGAGTGCTGGCACAACTGCCCGACGAGCAGCTTAAGGTCGTCCAGCTCGCCTACTTCGGCGGGTTGAGCCAGTCTGAGATTGCGGATGCGCTTGGCATGCCGCTTGGGACCGTGAAGGGCCGAATGAGGTTGGCGATGGAGAAGATGCGCGCCAAGCTGGCGGAGGGCGTATGAACGCAGACGAGCACAGGCCCTACGAGGACGACCTCGCCGCTTACCTGCTCGGCGCGTTGTCGCCTGGCGAGGAGGCGGCGCTCGAGCGGCACCTCACGAGCTGCGAGCGCTGCCGCGAGCGGGAGCGCTGGCTGAGGTCGGCGGTGGACCTGCTTCCGTCATCCGTCGACCAGCTGCAGCCACCGCCCGACCTGCGCGAGCGGTTGATGGAGACGGTGCGGGCGGAGGCGGAGGCCGAGCACGCCGGCGCGACGGTTCGCCCCGAGCCTGCCGAACGGACGAGCTTCTGGGAGCGGCTGCGCTTCGGCATGCGCCCGGCCACCGCCGCCTTGGCCGCCGTCTTCATCGTCGCGGCGGGAATCGCCGGCTTCGTGATCGGCAGCGACAACGACGGAGGCGGGTCCGGGAGCATGACCGTCATCCAGGCGCAGACCGGCAACGCCTCGCTGGAGAAGACAGGCGACAGCGGCACGCTCCAGATCGACCGCCTCGCATCGCGCAGCGGCAGGGTCTACCAGGCGTGGATCGCCAGAGCGGGCAAGGACCCGGTGTCCGCGGGAGTCTTCGACGTGCGCCCTGACGGCCGCGGGTCGGTGAGGATCGAGCAGGGCCTCGACGACGCCGACGAGGTGCTGGTAACGCCCGAGCCCCCCGGCGGCTCCCCCCAGCCGACCGCGAACCCGGTGCTGCGCGTCCGGGTCTAGGCTGCGGGGAGGCGCAGCAGAGCCTTGATGTCGCGCGCGACCGCCGCGGGCTCGTCGATCAGCCGCCGCCACGTGATCCTGATCACGCGATAGCCGCGCACCTGGAGGTAGGAGTCACGGATGCGGTCGGCCTCGAAGGCGGCCGGGTGGCTATGAAAGGCGCGGCTGTCGAGCTCGACCACGAGGCGCTCCTTCGCCCAGACCGCGTCGACGACGTACGGGCCGATTGCGACGTTGAACGACGGGGCGCCGAATCCCGTAGTCGTCGCAGAAAGGCGGGAAGCGCTCTTCGAGCCGCGATTCGGACATCCGGCGGCTCGGATCGATCGGCGAGCAGCTCGCGACAGGTGCCCGTACCGCGCCGGCCGCGAGCTCCATCGCACAGTCGCTGGACTTGCCTGATGTCGAGCAGCGCTGACGCTCCGACTCCACCCAAGCGTTCCGTAACTGGCGAGGATTGACGACCTCCGCGAGATCGAAGAGTGTTCGCGCGACGCTCGTGAGCGGGATACCGTCGCGAATCGACCCTGTCTCGGGCATCGAAGGAGCGGACACAGTGGACGCGGATTCCCTCCTCGGCGAGACTTTCCGGCCGGGCACCAAAACGTCGATATCCCTGCCGAAGCCTCCGCGATCCCGTGATGCGCTGCAGCAGAGCGATGACTCAGATCGCGTCGGTTCCGCACGACAGCACCGCCGCCATCCAGCGCCCCTTCAAGCTGAGGAGTGCGGTGGCCGACGAATAAACCCCAGCATGTACTGGGTGGAGCCTCGCCATTTCCGAGTCGCCTGCGGATCCCATCACGGCCTATTCCGAGTTCGAGCAGCTGCCTTCGGGTTGCAATTCCATGCTGCCGCGCGGCGAGCTCCGCCACCGCAGCTCCCACTGACCGCGTTTTCGCGTCATGATCCGCGCCTTTTCCCGGTCAGCGGCGGCATGCCGCGGACCATGACGGGCCGGGGCGCGCAGATGGGTCACAAGCGTTGGAAGCTTGTAACGGCTATGTGTCGAGTTGCTCGATCGCGCACTCGCGCGGGGGTTTGTCCTCCCGCCAGCGCAGGACCTTGGCGCCGTGGCGGATCCGGCCGGCGCTGACGTGGTCGAAGCTCACCTCGACCACCAGCTCGGGGCGGACGGAGATCCACTCGAGGTCGCGGCCGGCGGTCCAGCGGCTGGCCTCACCCGAGCCGCGTTCCCCCGTCTCGTAGGGAGCGAGCTTCGCGGGCAGCTCACGCTTTTCCTTGGCGCGGAAGCCGGACGTGTGCCCGACGACGCGCAGATCCCCCGACTTGTCGTACAGGCCGAGGATCAGCGAGCCGAGGGTGCCCTCCTCCTTGCCGGGCCGCCAGCCCGTCACCACGCAGTCGGCTGTCCGGACACGCTTCACCTTCACCATCCCGACCCGCTCGCCGGGGCGGTAGGGAGCGTCGAGGCGCTTCGCGATCACGCCCTCGGCGGTCTTCAGCCACTTCTCCGCCTGTTTGAGGTCCGCCGTGCACGGCGTTATCTGCACCGAGCCGCCCGTGACCCCCTCCAGCCGCGCCCGCCGGCGCTCGTAGGTCTCGTCGAGCAGCGACTCGCCCTCGTCGGCCAGGAGGTCGAACGCCATGAATCGGGCCGGCATCTCCTTCGCAAGGCGGTCGATGCGTGACTTCGCGGGGTGTATTCGCTGCTGGAGCGAGTCGAAGTCCTCGGGGCCGCCGTCCGCCCCGATCACCAGCTCTCCATCCAGCACGTAGTCGCCCGGGGGGAACTCCAGCTCGGGGAAGTAGCGCCCCAGGGTCTTGCCATTACGGGACTGGAGAAATACGTCTTCACCGTCGACGAATGCGATCGCCCGGAACCCGTCCCATTTGGGCTCGTAGGCCCAGCCCTCTCCCTCGGGGAGATCGTTCGAGGACTTCGCCAGCTGGGGTAGAACCGGTGGGCGCAGGATGGTCACAGGCACGATGCTAAGACCTGCAACGCTCTAGGGCAGATGGTCCCGCTCAACATCCCGAATTTCCTCACCGTGCTGCGGATCCTGCTCGTTCCGGTGATCGTCGTCGCGCTGCTCGACGAGACGCCCAACGGGGACGCATTCGCCGCCGTGGTCTTCGCGGTTGCCGCATTCACGGACGGGCTCGACGGCTACCTCGCCCGCCACCGTGGCAGCGTGACCACCTTCGGGAAGCTGATGGACCCGCTGGCCGACAAGCTCCTGATCATCGCCCCGCTGATCTCGCTCGTTTCGCTGAACCGCATCCCGGCCTGGGTCGCGATGGTGATCATCGCGCGCGAGTTCGCCGTCACGGCGCTGCGGATGGTGGCCGCCGAGCAGGGCGTCGTGATCTCCGCCAGCAGCCTGGGGAAGCTGAAGACGGTCGTGCAGGTGGCCGCGATCATGGCCGTGATCGCGTTCGACCCGACTCCGCTTGCCGTCGACCTGCTGCTCTACGCCGCCGTCGCGGTGACGATCGTCTCCGGGGCCGACTACTTCTTCGGGCTCCGAAGGCGGCTTACCGAAGCGCGCGAATCTCGATCGTCCCGCCGGATACCCGGGTCTCGAACGCCGGCTGAGGCATCGCCGCCGGCCCCCGCCGAACGGAGCCGTCCGCAAGGCTGAAGCGGCTGCCGTGCCACGGGCACGTCACGCAGCCATCTGAGATCTCACCCTCGTGCAGCGGCCCGCCCCGGTGCGAGCAGCGGTCGTGGATCGCGAACAGCTCCCGCCATGCGCGTGTAACCATGACCGGAACGCCGCTCCACCTCGGTGCATTTCACATCTCCCTCTCCGAGCGCCGCGTCCGCGATCGTCGGCGTCCAGTCCTCGGGTAGCGAGTCGAACGCCGTGCGGTCGACGCCCAGGCCCTCGCCGAATGCCAGGTGGCCGCCCAGGAACCCGCCGGCACCGAGCGCTCCGATGCCCGACAACGCCAGCGCCACGCCGCGGCCACGGCGTCCGCGCAGCCGGGCGGCCAGCGACGCGGAGTAGAGGGTTAGGGCGGTGACATTGGCAGCCGCGTGGACGAGCCCCACCCGGCGCGCGCCATTGCTGGAGTAGACGCTGTCGCTCCAGTCGGAGATACCCCGATGCGGCCGTCGGCAGCGCCGCGGCGATCCCGGTGCCGATCAGCAGATCGGCCGCCCGCTGCGAGTCGCGGCCGCCAACCACGTCGAGGATCACGGCGCTGGTCCAGGTGCCGATCGGGACGTCTGTCAGGACCGGATGCAGCGGGTGACCGAGAAAGGTCCCGCTGAGCAGGTCCTTGACCGGCCCCTTGATCACCTTGCGCACGATGCCCGCAACCCTCTGGGCCGGCGGGTCGAGCGCCTCGGCCTGGCTGATCCGCTCGACGAGCGAATAGGCAAGTGGGCTGCGGAGCTTTCGGGATCGGGTGGCGGGAGTCACCTCCCACCGCTGTTACCCCGGAACCGGGGTTTCGAGCCACTCCCGCATCGTCACGTGATGCGCCGAGTGCTGACCCGACTCCAGCTCGCGGCGGATCTCGCCGGTGAGGCCGTAGCGCTCGGCCACCACGTTGTGCTGGTGGATCGTCTCCAGGTTCTCCTGGCGGGCGCGCACGAAGGCGTGTTCGTCGAGCGTCGGGAACGCCTCCAGGGCGCCGCGCAGCATCTCGCGCACGCAGTCCTCCACGAAGCGCGGGTTGCGGTGCGCCTTCTCGACCACAGCGCGCTCGTCGGGACGCTTCATCAGCTCGTAGATCTCCGAGCTCATCGACTCCTCGACGATCCGCAGCAAGGTCGCGGCGCTGATTTCCACGGAACAGCCCTCCGGGCAGCCGATGAAGAGCGTGCCGATGCCGCGCTGATTGTGCGTCGCGACCGGGACCGATTCGAACACCCGCTCGATCTCGTCATCGGTGAACCCCTGGGCCTCGAGCCGGCCGCGCGCCGCGTCGGCGACAAGCTCCTGCGCACACGGGCAGGCGGTCATTCCCTGCGCCTCCACGCCCACGAGCCGGCGCAGGCCGCGATCCGACGCGACCGCCGCACCGATCAGCGTGTACAGCTCCTGGGTGCGGATGCCGGTGACCGGAGTTTCCTTGTACTCCGGATAGCGGGCCCGCAGCGTCACCTCCGCGCGCAGTCCCTCCTGTCGCTCCAGCACCCGCTCGGCGATGTGCGCCGCGAGTGTCTCGGCCTTGAACGCTTCGCCCAGGACGACCTCCTCGATCGCCACGTTGACGATCTCCTCGAAGCGCGACATGTGCACGCCGGCCTGCCGGGGATTGAGGTCCACGAAACACTCGAGGGCCGCGTGGTAGAGCTGCTCGTTCCCGTTGACGGAGATGCGGACGATCTTCTCCACACCCGTGACGCCGACCCGCGAAAGACTCACATGAGTCGCCGGAGTGCGGGCTTGGACGTCCGGCGGGAGGCCGGTTTGCAGCTGTTCCGGAGTGGACGTCACGTCAAGTCACAAGCCTAGCGAGTGCTCTCTATACTCCCGCAGGCTGGGAGTTTGCAGCATCTGCAGCAAGATGTGGGGTAGGGGGGAATCATGGCAGTACGTGCGGTGAAGGTGCGGGAGCCGGAGGCTTCGGAGGTCGCCCTTGCCGAGCCGTCGGTGATCGGCGAGTTCGACGAGCTCCGGGATCTGATCGCGGAGGGCCGCGAGCGCGGCTATCTGACCCAGGAGGAAGTCGCCGTCCGGCTGGCGGAGTTCGATCTGTCGCCGGATCAGCTGCGGGAGCTGCATGCGCAGCTCGGCGAGCACGGGGTCGAGGTGATCCCGAGCGAGGTCGACCAGCTGGACCTGGTCGGCGAGAACGGGAAGCCGGACGCCGGGATCCTGCGCGAGGCCGTTGGGCGCAAGCAGCCCGAGCTCGACCTGACGGTCGAGCCGAGCCTCGACTCGTTGCGGCTCTACCTGCGCGCGATCGGGAAGGTGTCACTGCTGACCGCTGAGGAAGAGGTCACCCTGGCAAAGGCGATCGAGCGTGGTGACATGGGCGCCAAGGAGCAGATGGTGAAAGCCAACCTGCGCCTGGTCGTCTCGATCGCGAAGGGATACCTGGGCCGGGGACTCACGTTCCTGGACCTGATCCAGGAGGGATCGCTGGGACTGATCCGGGCGGTGGAGAAGTTCGATCACCGCCGGGGTTACAAGTTCTCCACTTACGCCACGTGGTGGATCCGGCAGGCAGTCACACGCGCAATTGCCGACAAGGCGCGCACGATCCGGATTCCCGTTCACATGGTGGAAAAGCTGAACAACGTGGTGCACGTGGAACGGCAGCTGGTGCAGAAGCTGGGCCGGGAGCCGACCGCCGAGGAGGTCGCGGGTGAATTGCAGTGCAGTCCTCGTGAGGTGCGGGACGTGCTGCGCATCTCGCAGCTGCCGGTGTCACTCGAGAAGCCCATCGGCGAGGACGAGGACTCGGCGCTCGGCGACTTCGTGCAGGACGAGACCGTCGCCTCGCCATTCGAATCCGCCGAGGTGATCATGCAGCGGGAGAACGTCTGGCGCGCATTGAAAGTACTCCCCGAGCGCGAGCGCCAGGTGATCGAGATGCGCTATGGACTGCACGGCGAGCAGCCGCTGACCCTCGAGGAGGTCGGTCGCGCGTTCGGCGTCACCCGCGAGCGGATCAGGCAGATCGAGAACAACACCTTGAAGAAGCTGCAGCGCCTGCCCGAGGCGCAGGGCCTGCGCAACCTGGCCTGAAAGGCGCTAGGCGGTGGCGACCAGGGTGAGCACCTGCTCACCGTGGCGCTTCACGAATGACGGTCCCACTCCGCGCACCGTGGCCAGTTCATCGAGCGAGGCGGGCTTCAGCGCCGCGATCGACGCGAGGGTGCTGTTGTGGGCGACCGTGTAGGCGGGCTTGCCGTCGCTGGCGCGCAGCCGCCACTGCTTGAGCGCCGCGAGCAGCGGCTCATCGGCCGACGTCGTCTCGGCCTGGCGCACGCTGCGCCTCGTCTTGGGCGGCGTCAGGGTCGCCGGATCAGGCAGGCCGATAGTGCCCCGGTCGCAGACGTCGCAGCAGCGTTCGACGGGGGCGCCGGGGCGGTCGTCACCGAAGTGATCGAGCAGCGCCCGCCGGCGGCAGCGCCCCTCACTGGAGATGAACGACTCGACGGCGCGGTAGGAGCGCCAGCCTCGGTCCCGGTTCTGCTTGCAGATCTGCGCCACACGACCGGCGCCCTGCGTATCGGCGAACGAGACGAGCAGGCGCCCGCGGGGCGCTGGGGAGAGCCGGAGCAGCCCGGCGCGTTCAGCCACGCCGAGGCAGACTCGCTCCCGGTCGAGCGCGGGTGGGTCGATCTCCGCGGCGTCGCCGTCGCATAGCCCCCACAGGCGGCGCGCATAGGCGAGCACCTCGCCCGCCTCGACGCCGTCGCGCTCGATGAAGTTGATCAGCCGCCCGAGATCCGCCCGCATCGCAAGCAGGATCGCCCGGGCCGGCCGCCCGTCGCGCCCGCCGCGCCCGACCTCCTGGTAGTACGCCTCGACGCTCTTCGGGATCGCCCAGTGGATCACCGAGCGCACGTCCGCCTTGTCGACGCCCATCCCGAACGCGTTCGTCGCGACAACGACGTCGGCGTCGCCCTCCATGAAGCGGTGCTGCGCCGAGGCGCGCTCGTCGGCGGCCATCCCGGCGTGGTAGCCGACCGCGTGCACTCCGTCCGCGCGCAGTCTCTCGGTCACTTCGTCGACGTCCTTGCGCGTACCGCAATAGACGATCGAGGGGCGGTTCGCCGGGTCCTCCAGCGCCGCCGCCAGCACCATGTACTTGCGCGCCTTGGAGCCCTTGCCCTCCATCGGCACGACGTCGAAGGACAGATTGGGCCGGTCGAACCCCGAGCGCACGACGAACGGGTCGCGCAGCCCCAGCCGGGTACGGATCTCCCCCGCAACCTGCTCCGTCGCCGTGGCCGTGCAGGCCATTACCGCCGGGTTGTCGAGGCGGTCGATCACCGCGCGCAGCCGCAGGTAGTCCGGGCGGAAGTCGTGGCCCCACTCCGAGACGCAGTGTGCCTCGTCCACCACGAACAGGTCGACCGTGCGGGTGGCGAGCGCGCCGAGGAACGACTCGGAGGCGAACCGCTCGGGCGAGCAGAAGACGATCCGCGCCTCGCCGGAGCGGATCTCGCCCAGCGCCTTGCCGACCGCTCCCTCCGGCATGCCCGACGCGACCATCGCGGCCGGATGGCCGGCTCCGCGCAGCCGCCGGTACTGGTCGGCCATCAGCGCGATCAGCGGCGAGACGACGACCGTCAGGTCCTCCGACGCGATGCCGGGCAGCTGGTAGCAGAGGCTCTTGCCGCCGCCCGTCGGCATGACCACCAGGCTGTCGCGGCCGGCCAGCGCGGCCTCCACGGCCTCCCGCTGGCCGGGCCGGAAGGCGCCGTAGCCGAAGTGCGCCAACAGCGCATCGGCGTCGCGTGGGCCCTGGTATGCGTGGGTCTCGGCGTCGACCGGAATCCGGTCGAGCCCCTTGATCGCGAGCTGGGCGTCCCTGTCCATGGACGCCGCAGGGTACGCCTCGCCCAGGACCGCAAGGCCTACAGGGCGATGCCTAGAATGAAGACCGTTCCTGGGGGAGTGCCCGAGTGGTCAAAGGGAACGGTCTGTAAAACCGTCGGCTCAGCCTACGTAGGTTCAAGTCCTACCTCCCCCACTGGCGCAATCCCGCGGATCAGAAGAACATCTTCAGCCGCGGTGCATGACGCCGGCGCGCGCGAACGGCGCGAGCCTCGGCTCGGTCACCCCGACGCCCTCGAGCGCAGAATCGATCGCCTCGAGGACGTCGTCACTCAGCTCCATGCCTGACGCCGCGGCGTTGGCGTGCACCTGCTCGGGACGCGACGCGCCGACGATCGCCGACGCCAGCTCGGGGCGCCGCAACACCCATGCCAGCGACATCTCCGCGAGGGTGAGGCCCGCTTGATCGGCGATCGGCCGCAGGCGTTCGACGGCTTCGAGCACGGCGTCGTTCATCCACGGGCCGATCGCAAAGCTCATCGACTCGCTCGCGGCGCGGGAGTCGGCCGGCGGTGGCGAGCCCGGACGGTACTTCCCTGTCAGAACCCCCTGAGCAAGCGGCGACCACACGATCTGGGAGATTCCGTTCGCGGCGCAGAGCGGGAAGAGCTCCGACTCGGGTGCACGCCAGAGCATCGAGTACTGCGGCTGCGAGGAGACGAACAGGTCGGAGCCGCCGATCTCGATGGCCGCCTCGATCTGTTCTGGCGTCCATTCGCTGAATCCCAGGTAGCGCGCCTTGCCGTCGGCAACCACCTGCTGCAGAGCCTCCACCGTCTCCTCGATTGGCACGTCGGGGTCGAAGCGGTGCGCCTGGTAGAGGTCGACGTGGTCCGTCCGGAGGCGACTCAGCGAAGCGTCGATCTGCTTCGCGATCTGATCGCCGGACAGTCCGCGGTCCGCCGGGTCGTCCGACATCTGCCCCCAGACCTTGGTCGCCAGGATGTAGGAGTCGCGCGGGCGGCCGGAAAGCACCTCGCCCCACGCCGCCTCGGCAGCGCCGCGGCCGTAGACGTTCGCGGTGTCGAAGAAGTTGATGCCCGCCTCGAATGCGGCATCGGTGCAGGCGCGGGTCTGCTCCGCCTCCACTCCGCCGGAATAGGTCAGCCACGACCCGAGCGAGATCTCGGAGACCTCGAGGTCAGAACTTCCGAGCTTGCGGTAGCGCAACCCTCCTCCTCTCTCGACTCAGCCCCGGAATCAGCATCGGGGTCCGGGCGCGGTACGCACCGTACTCCTCTTAGGTTCTAGTCCTACCTCCCCCACTTTTCGCTGCTAGCCTCGTCACCAGGGGTTCGCCATGACGAAGGCTTGGAGCACAGGGGGATGGGCAGTTGGCTTGACACTTGCGGTCGCGCTGCTCCTGCCTGTCGCCGCCAAGGCCACGCCTACCTTCCTGTCGCCGGTCGATCTTTCCGCCGCCGGACAGGATGCCTACGAGCCTGCGCTCGCTCAGGATCCGAGCGGAAACGTTCTGACGGTCTGGACACGATTCGACGGGACGAATCTCCGTATACAGAGCAGGTCTCGCTCCGCCGGCGGCGCCTGGGGAGCGACCGCCACCATCTCGACGGCGGGACGTGACGCATTCGAGCCGCAGGTCGCACTCGACACCAGCGGCAATGCGATCGCCGTCTGGACTCAGTACGACGGTGCCCACGGCCGGACACACGCCGCCTTCAAACCAGCCGGCGGTGCCTTCGGCGGCGATCAGACGATCTCACCCGGTGGGCGCGACGCCATCGCCCCCCAGATCTCCATCGACGCGGCCGGCAAGGCAATCGCCGTCTGGTACGCCTTCGAGGGAACGACCGACCGGGTCCAAGCTGCCGTGCGGCCGGCGGGCGGAACGTTCGGGACCGCGCAGTCGATTTCGCCTCCCGGCTTGGAGGCATACGAGCCCAGGGTCGACACAGGCCCGAGCGCCGACGCCAATGCAGCGGTCGTCTGGACCGGATTGGTCGGTGCGAACACGCGCATCCAGTCTTCGCGCCGTAGGGACGTCACCGGGTATCCACGGCCGAAGGGCGCGACCCCCACGCGCGTCGCTCTCGTGCCGGCCTATCAGCCGTGCGCCTCGCCCAACCGGGAGCACGCACCGTCCCTGTCATTTCCATCCTGTGCTCCCCCGGCTATGAGCTCGGCGGTCCTCACGGTCGGAACGCCGGACGCAAACGGCTTCGCCGCTAACTTCTCCGGGTTCGTCAGCTACGGCGTCGTCTCCGGGGACCCGGCCACCGTGCTCGACGAGGCAGACGTCAGGCTTGTCACGTCCTTGAGCGACATCCGCAACAACCCGTCGGGCACCGATTACGTTGGGCGGGTGCTCGTGACGGCCGATGTGCAGATAACCGATCAGAACAACGCCGTGGAGACTCCGGATCCGGGAACGCTCCAATCGTTCAAGTTCGAGTTCCCCGTCAACTGCGTTGCGACAGCGGTGACGACGATCGGCTCGACCTGCAGCCTGAACACCACCGCAGACGCGCTCATCCCCGGAAGCGTCACCGAAGGCAAGCGCGCGATCTGGCAGATCGGCCAGGTGAGCGTCAAGGACGCTGGTCCGAACGGCACCGGCTATGCGAACTGTCCGCAGACCTGCGGGGACGGCGACGAAACAACGTTGCTCCGCCAGGGAGTGTTCGTTCCTTGAGCGTCCTCAGCGGCGCAGCATTCCCGAGAAGAAGAGGGCGGCGCCTACGCCGGCGACCACCGCCGCCGCCCAGAAGAGGAGATTTGTGCCATCCCCGTCAGGGGCCAGCAGCGCCGTCAGCAAGCCCAAGAAGAAAAGGGGCAGACCGACCTCCCACCGCCAGCTGACCGCCGAGCGGCCGGGCGGCGTGCGGAAGGTTCGCCTGAGTCCCCATCGATCGCGCGCCATCGCGCTTGATCGTACGACGAAGTTATGGTGCCGCGCATGAGCGCTAGCAGCACAGTCAGGATCGCGGCCGTCCAGGCGACGCCGGTGATCCTCGATGCCGCCGCCACGGTCGACAAGGCCCGCCGGCTGCTGGCGGAGGCGGCTGGTGAGGGCATCCAGCTGGCGGTGCTTCCCGAGGCGTTCGTCTCGGTTTACCCCTCGAACGCCTGGGCAAAGGGCGCGGCCGGCTTCGAAGGCTGGGACGAGCTGTGGGCGCGTCTTTGGGACAACTCGGTCGACGTCCCCGGACCGCTCACCGAGCAGTTGTCCGAGGCATGCCGCGAGCACGACATCCACTGTGTGATCGGAGTGAACGAGCGCGAGTCCGAGCGGCCCGGCTCGCTCTACAACACGATGCTGCTGCTCGGCCCCGGCGGTCTCCTGCACAAGCACCGCAAGCTCATGCCAACGATGCACGAACGGCTCTTCCATGGCATCGGCGCCGGCGGTGACCTCGAGGTGACGGCCACCCCCGTCGGGCGGATCGGCGGCCTCATCTGCTGGGAGAACCGCATGCCGCTCGCCCGTCACGCGGTCTACCGGGGCGGGCCGGAGGTGTGGGTGGCCCCGACCGCGGACGACTCCGACGGCTGGCTCGCGAGCATGCGCCACATCGCCATCGAGGCCGGTGCGTTCGTGGTGTCGGCGCCCCAGTACATCCCGGCGTCGGCCTTCCCGAGCGACTTCCCCGTGCCGCTGCCCGAGGGCAAGGAGGTCTTTGGAAACGGCGGCGCCGCGATCGTCAGGCCAGGTTCGGGGAAGGTGATCGCCGGCCCGCTGTATGGGGAGGAGGGGATGGTGATCGCCGACTGTGACCTGAGCGACTGCCTCACCGCTCGGCGCTCGTTCGATGCGGTCGGCCACTACAGCCGCGACGATGTCTTCGCGTCCACGTTCGCTGCGCCACAGCATGGGCGCCCGTCCGCATCGGAGGCCGACGGCCAGGACCTGCCTCCGTCCTGAGCGGCACGCGCTCACGCAGCGCGGCTAGAACAAGTGGCTAGCCTCATCGAATCGATCCTAGGATGGGAACAGAATGAGCGACATGGACGTCGTTCTCAGCGTGAGCACTCGCCCGTCGTATCAGGCCTTCTTGAAGGGATTTCTTGCTGCCCTGATCCTGCTTGCGTGCCTGGCGTCCCCGGCGCGGGCGGCGGACCGTGTGTACTGGGCCAACGACCAGTCGCCCAACCGGATCTCCTTCGGGAACCTCGACGGGAGCGGCGGCGGCAATCTCAGCACGGCGGGCGCGTTCGCCGGCCAGCCTCGGGGGGTCACGATCGACGTGGTGGCGGGACGGGTCTACTGGACGAACCCGGATAACGACCGGATCTCGTTCGCGAGCCTCGACGGAACGGGTGGCGGCGGCGACCTCGTTACCTCCGGGGCGACGGTCGACCGTCCCAACGCGGCGGCGGTCTATCCGGCGCTCGGGAGGATCTTCTGGGCGAACGAGTGGGGGGACCGGATCTCCTACGCGAACCTCGACAACACGGGCGGCGGCGATCTGACGACGACGGGCGCGACGGTCGACGTCCCGATCGCTCCCACGGTCGACCCCGGCTCGGGAAGGATCTACTGGGCCAACGGCAATCCCACCAACAGCATCTCGTTCGCCGCCCTCGACGGGAGCGGAGGCGCCAACATCAACACCGGCGGCGCAACGGTGGACAACCCCCACGGCGTGGCGATCGACCCAGTGACGAACCGGATCTACTGGGCCAACGTCAATGGCCAAGAGATCTCCTGGGCAAATCTGGACGGGAGCGGCGGCGACGACCTCAACACCCCGGGAGCCGACGTCGAGACTCCCGTTGGCGTGGCGATCGATCCGTCGGCGAGGAAGATCTACTGGGCAAACTGGGCCGCTGACGAGATCTCATGGGCGAACCTCGACGGGAGCGGCGGCGGCGATCTGAGCACGCCCGGAGCGACCAACAACGGCACCCGGTCGCCCGTGCTGCTGAAGGCCCCGAGCGGCGCGGGCGCGCCGGCGATCGGAGGCGGCTCCGGGCCGGGCGCCGTGCTCGAGTGCTCGCAAGGTGCATGGGCGCCGGATCTGCTCGGCTCGCTGCTCTACCGCGCGCCCCAGAGCTTCGCCTACTCCTGGACCTTGAACGGGACCGCTATCCCCGGCGCGACCGGCACCACCCACGCGACATCCGGGCCCGGCGAGTATCGCTGCACGGTCATCGCCTCCAATCTGGCCGGCGCGACTTCGCAGACGAGCGCTCCCCACGTGGTCTCGCCGCCCGCGTTCGGCGCCAGGACGCTCCTGACCCTGCGACTCGCCACGCGGAGGATTCCGGCCCGCGGCCCGCTTCCGGTCGTCGTCGGTAACGGGAACACCTTCGCCCTGTCCGGGAAGCTCTCGGCGCGGACGACCAGGCGCGTCTCCGTGTCCCGCCGTCAGCGCCTATCGACCAGAAGCAAGTCCTTTGCGGTCCGCGCACATGCCAAGACGAAGGTCAGGCTGTCGCTGACCAAGCAGCTGCGCCGGGTGCTGCGCCGCGACGGCAAGCTCTCGCTGCGCCTCACCGCAAGGGTCGTCGACCCGGCGGGCCACACCCGCGCCACCCGCAGGACGGTCGACCCGCGGCTGCGGAAGAAGTAGCGCGGCTAGCGCCGCATCCGCTCCGGCCGGTAGTCGAGCTTCTCGCAGTTGCGGATCCGGTAGCCCGGTCGTGCGCGGTGCGAGATGTACACCTTGTCGCGGCCGCTGCCGCAGTTGATCACCCCGCGACCGAAGTGGGCATGGACCAAGTCCCTGCCCGACCCTCCGCCGATGCGGTTGTGACCGTGGCTGGCGTAGATGTGATCGCGACCGTGGCCGCCGACCAGCACATCGCGCTGGTGGTTCGGCTGGCAGCAGGGCTTGTAGTCGCCCCAGAGGACGTCGGCGGCCGCTCGACCGAGGATGACGTCGTTGCCGTGGCCACCGAGCAATTCGTCGCTGCGGCCGGTGCCGTGCATTCGGCCGCTGCGGTCGGTTGAGTGCATCTTCAGCAGACCATCGATCGTGGGCCACCCCTTGTGGCTGGCCTTGCCTGCCGCCAGTCCGCTGAACAGGGCGATCACCGTCGTGAAAGCGAGTAGAACCGAAAACACCGGGACGGCCAGGGCCTTCATTGGCCGTGCCCCGCTACGTGAGGACGCGTGCGTGCGCAAACCGAAATCTCCTTCGTCGGCCTACGGGGTTAGCTGACGGGCTAGCGCGAAAGGAGCCTGCGCCCCCACCGAGGTGGGCTCGCCCCAGAAACTTGGTTCCCCCGTTTCCCGCACTGCGGGAATTAGGCATTTGTCCGGCTGGAACGCTTGCAAGCTAGCGCATCGGGCCGATCCACACCCGTAACCTTGGCCTCCGCACGGCATCGCCCGTGAAGGAGGAGACATGAAAGCCGTCGTGATCCACGAGACCGGTGGTCCGGAAGTCCTTCGCATCGAGGACGCCGAGCGCCCCGAACCGGGCCAGGGCGAGGTGCTGATCCGGGTCCGCGCCGCATCGGTCAATCCGGTCGACTGGAAGCACCGGCGGGCAATGAACCCGGCTGAGCTCCCCGCGATCCTGGGCACCGACATGTCCGGGACCGTCGAGGTCTCGCGTGCCGCGGGCTTCGCCGAGCGCGACGACGTCTTCGGGTTCGCCGGGACCGGCGCCTACGCGGAGTACACGACCTCGCACGCGTCGGTGATCGCCACCAAGCCCGCCGGGCTGAGCCACGAGCAGGCGGCCGCGATACCTGTCGCCGGACTGACGGCGTGGCAGGCGCTGTTCGACTACGCCGGCCTGGAGCAGGGGCAGACCGCGCTGATCGCGGGTGCGGCCGGCGGCGTCGGCCACTTCGCCGTGCAGTTCGCAAGGCACGCCGGAGCGCGCACGACCGGCACCGGCTCGACCCGCAACCGCGACTTCGTGCTCAGTCTGGGCGCCGAGCAATACGTCGACTACACGCAGCAGGCGGTCGCCGAAGCCGTGAGCGGAGTGGACGTCGCGCTCGACACGGTCGGCGGGGACAACCCGCTGTCGTTACTGCCCGCCCTGCGCGAGGGCGGGATTCTGCTGACGATCGCGAGCGCGCCGCCCGTCGATGAGGCACAGCGCAGAGGCGTGCGGACGGAACTCGTGCAGGTGGGCCCGGACCCGGAGCAGCTCGCTCGCATCGCGGAGCTCGTCGCGGCGGGCGAGGTGCGGGTGGAGCTGTCGGAGGTGCTCGACCTCGAGGACGTCGCGCGCGCCCACCAGATGAGCGAGTCCGGCCACACCCACGGCAAGATCGTGCTGCGAGTCGGATAAGCGGCGCACGGGCGAACACGGTTAGCGTGTGCCGCCGATGAAAGTCGAGATGCTCAACGTCGGCTGGCTCACCGCGGCTGCCGGCATCTGGCGCCAGGAGGACGACTTCGAGCGGCCGCTGCGCCTTCCCGTCCCGGCGTACGTGATCGAGACCGGCGAGGAGCGGATCCTGGTCGACACCGGCCTCAACCCAGCCGCGATCGAAGATCCCGGTGGTCACTACGGCGCCGATGCGCTGAGCGCCTTCAAGTTCGAGCAGGACGCGAGCGTCGCCGAGCAGGTCGACCTGGGCACGATCACCAGGGTCGTGCTGACGCACCTGCACTTCGATCATGCCGGCGGGCTGGTGCTGCTGCCGCCCGGTGTTCCGATCACGGTTCAGCGCCGGGAATGGGAGGCGGGCAAGGACCCGGAGGCCGTTGCCAGGAACTTCTTCCTCCCGCTCGACTACGGCACCGTCGAGGACCAGGTCGTGCTGGTCGACGGCGATCACGACCTGCTCGGCGACGGCTCGATCGAGTTGCTGCTGACGCCCGGCCACACGCCCGGCCACCAGTCCGTCAGAGTCGGTGAGCGGCTCGTGCTCAGCATCGACGTCACCCATTTCGTGTCGACTCTCGACGATCACCGGTTCACGATGTTCGCCGACGACCACGCCGCTCAGGCGGCGTCGGCCGAGCGGCTTCGCGCGATGCGTGACGCTGGGTTCGTCGTCCGCCCGGGACACGACCCCGACGTGCTCGTGCCGGGTCCCGTGCAGCTCTGATCGGGCGCACTCGCCCGAGACTCAGCCTCCGGAAAGCGCCCCCAACACATTCCGGCCGTCCGGGTCCCGGGCCGTGGACGGCGCGACGCCGACCACCTCCGCTCCCGCGGAGTGATAGTCGGAGATGCGCGCGAGGACCTCGGCAGGAGAGCCTGTCGCGCACACCTGCTGAACCAGCTCCAGCGGCACCGACTGCGCCAGCTCGGAGCGCCGCATGCCACCCCGCGCCCGCTCGACCAGCTCGCCGAAGCCGAGCGCCGTGAACATCTCCCCGTACCCGGGGGCGCTGAGGTAGATCGCAAGCTGCGAGGCCAGCTGCGCTTGCGCGTCGCGGTCCGGCGCGAGGGCGACCGGGACCCAGACCGCCAGAGGCGGCGGCGTCCTGCCCGCCGCGTCTGCCTCGGCGTCGACGGTCGCGCGCACTTCGCGTACGTGCTCCGGCGTCACCAGGTTCAGCACCACCTGGTCGGCATGGCGCGCTGCGACACGCGTCATCGCCGGTCCGAAGGCCGCGACCGTGATTCGGGCCTCCGGATTGGGACGGCGCAGGCGAAACCCGTGCGAGCGCACGAACCTCCCCTCGTAGTTCGACCGCTCGCCGGCCAGGATGGCTCGCAGGCATTCGACCGTCTCGCACATGCGCCAAGCGGCGTGCTCCCACTCGCGGTCATGCCAGCCGGACACGATCACCGGGCTGGAAGCGCCGAGCGCGACGTCGACCTCGTTTCCGGTGAGCGTGGCGACGGACGAGACGCCGAGCGCGATCGATACGGGGCTGCGCACACCGATCGCGAGCGGGCCGATCCGCAGCCGCAGCGCGTCCGCCTGCCGGCCGACGGCCGTGGCAAGCGCGAATGCATCGAAACTCACCAGCTCACCGATCCAGAGTGCACCAAGGCCCGCTTGCTGGACCTCGCGAGCGATGCCGATCGCCTCGTCGTCGGGCCGGTCGAGCCAGTAGGGAAGCACTCCTTCGACGCGCGGGCTCACGGGGTTGGGCGACGGTATCGGATATACCTGGGCACCATGCAGCGCCTGAGTGATCGCCGGCTGCTGGTCGTCGGGGCCGGCACCCGCGCGACCGACGACCCGGATGCCCCGATCGGCAACGGCCGGGCGATTTCGATCGCCGCGGCTCGGGAGGGCGCGGTGGTCGCGTGCGCCGACGTCGATCCAGATGCGGCGGAGACGACCGTCCGCCAGGTCGAAGCCGAGGGCGGCCGCGCGACAGCACTACTCGCCGACGTCGCCGTCCCCGACCAGTGCGTGCGCCTGGTCGAATCCGCGGTCGACGCACTGGGAGGGCTCGACGGCATCGTTCTGAACGTCGGGGTCGGGCTCGGCGCCGGCCTCGAGGGGACGAGCGTCGACGACTGGGACCTCGCGATTGCGGTCAACCTGCGTTCCCACTTTCTCGTGTGCAAGGCGGCGCTGCCGCAGATGGCCGATGACGGCTCGATCGTCTTCATCAGCTCGGTGGCCGGCTTCCGGGCGGGCAGCGGCTCGCCGTCCTATGACGCCACCAAAGCGGGGATCCTCGGCCTCTGCCGCCACGTAGGCCGGGAGGGAGCGAAGCGGCGAATTCGCGCGAACGTCGTGGTTCCCGGCCTGATGGACACGCCGATCGGCCGCGCGGCCACGAGCGAGAATCCCAATCGCGATCGGATCGCCGCCCTGGTGCCGCTGGGCAGGCAGGGCACGGCCTGGGAGGTCGCGGCCGCCACGGTATTTCTTCTGTCCGAAGAGGCGAGCTACGTCACCGGTCAGCCGCTCGTCGTCGACGGCGGGCTCACGACTCTTTGAGGCACAGGAGACCCGTTTTCTTTTCGGGCACGAAAAGGCTCTGAGCTACCGTTCTGCGACGGCAATGAGCGACCGGGCCCTCCATATAGAGAATCTGACCAAGCGCTATCCGACGGGAGTCGAGGCGCTGCACGAGGTCTCCCTGGACGTCGACGGCGGAGAGTTTTTCGGTTTGCTGGGGCCCAACGGCGCGGGCAAGTCGACGCTGATCCACTGCACGACGGGGCTCGCCCAGCCGACCTCCGGGACGATTCGGGTCTTCGGTCACGACGCGATCGGCGACTACGGAGATGCGCGGCAGCTGGTCGGGCTGGCGCCGCAGGAGATCAACCTCGACTGGTTCCTGACCGTCGAGGAGACCCTCGATTACCACGCGGGCTACTTCGGGATGCCCAAGCGGGAGCGCCGCGAGCGCGCCAGGGAGCTGATCGAGATCTTTTCGCTCGCCGAGAAGCGACGTGAGCGCACGCGGACGCTCTCCGGCGGAATGAAGCGGCGATTGGTCCTGGCGCGGGCCCTCATGCACCGGCCGCGCCTGCTGATCCTTGACGAGCCCACCGCCGGCGTGGACATCGAGCTGCGGCTCGAGCTGTGGCAGTACGTCCAGCGCATCAACCAAGAGGGAACCACGATCCTCCTGACGACGCACTACCTCGAAGAGGCGGAGCGGCTCTGCGACAAGATCGCCTTCATCAACGAGGGCCAGATCGTCGCGCAGGGCTCGAGCGCCGAGCTGGCGGCCGAGTTCGGGGTCGCGAACCTCGAGGACGCTTACCTTACGCTCGTGGGGCGCAAGGAGCTCTCGCGCTCGCACATCCAGGAACTGGCTTCGTGAGCGCTGCGCAGATCCGGTTCTTCACGCTCTCGCGGCGTGAGGTCAACCGCTTCATGAAGATCAAGAAGCAGACGATCGGCGCGCCGCTGCTCGAGACGTTCCTCTACATATCCGTGTTCGGCGCCGCGTTGGGGTCCCGGATCGACGAGTTGCACGGCATCGACTACGTGGTCTTCGTGATCCCCGGCCTGATCATGATGGCCTGGGCGATCAACGCCTTTGCCAACAACTCGTCGTCGATCCTCCAGCAGAAGTTCCAGGGCGCGATCCAGGACCAGCTCTCCTCGCCGGCCTCGCCGCTCGAGCTCCTGCTGGCCTTCTCGCTCGGTGGCTTCGTGCGCGGCCTGGTGGTGGCGGTGCTGACGTTCATCGCCGCATCGATCCTGGTCGACCTGCCCGTCGAACACATCCTGGTGCTGATCCCCGGCCTGTTCCTGGTCGGGTTCTTCTTCGCCCAGCTCGGGGTGCTGATCGGCGTGCGCGCCGAGCAGTTCGACGACGTGGCGATTGCACAGACCTTCGTCCTCACGCCGTTGATCTTCCTGGGGGGCGTCTTCTATTCGGCCTCCCTGCTTCCGGAGCCGTACGAGACCCTGACCCACTTCAACCCGGTCTACTACATGATCGCCCTCGTGCGCTACGGCTTCCTCGGCTACACCGAGACCAACATTGCGCTGTCGCTGTTCTTTCTCACCGCCGCGACCGCCGCGCTGTTCGCGTTCAACCTGCGGCTGTTCACGCGCGGCTACAAGCTGCGCGCCTGAGCACGTCTCGCGATGGCTGACGAGCGCAAGGACCTCGCCGAGCTACGGGCCCGCCAGGCGCTGACCGAGGACGCCGCGCGACCCGACGCGGTCGAGCGCCGGCACGCGGGTGGCGGCCGAACCGCGCGCGAGAACATCGCCGACCTGGTCGACGCGGGGTCGTTTGTCGAGTACGGGCGCTTCGCGATCGCCGCCCAGCGTTTGCGGCGTGACGTACAGGAGCTGATCGAGCGCACTCCCGCCGACGGCCTGGTGGCAGGAACGGCCCGCGTGAACGGCGACCTGTTCGGTGAGCGCGCCGCCTGCGCCGTGCTGTCCTACGACTACACGGTCCTGGCCGGCACCCAAGGGGCGCTCGGACACCGCAAGAAGGACCGGCTGTTCGAGCTGATCGAGCGGATGCGGCTGCCGACCGTGTTCTTCGCCGAGGGCGGCGGCGGACGGCCGGGCGACACGGACTACCCGGCGGTGTCGGCGCTCGACGCGCGCGCCTTCGCCCTCTGGGCGGGGCTGTCGGGGCTGGTTCCGCGGATCGCCGTGGTGAAGGGCCGCTGCTTCGCCGGCAACGCCGTGATCGCCGGCTGCTCGGACCTGATCGTCGCGACCGAGGACTCCTCGATCGGCATGGGCGGGCCGGCGATGATCGCGGGCGGCGGGCTCGGCGACTTCGACGCCGACGAGGTCGGCCCGATCGAGATGCAGGCGCCCAACGGCGTGGTCGATGTGGTCGCCGCAGACGAAGCCGAGGCCGTCGCGGTCACGAAGAAGCTGATGGGTTACTTCCAGGGATCGACCGCGCCGGGCGAGGCGGCCGACCAGACTGAGCTGCGGAACCTGGTGCCCGAGCGCGAGCGCCGCGCCTACAAGGTCGCGCCGATCATCGAGACGCTCGCCGACCGCAGCTCGGTCACCTATCTGCGCGAGCGCTTCGCCCCCGAGATGGTCACCGCGTTGGTGCGCATCGAGGGCCGGCCGGTGGGCGTGATCGCCAACAACACGATGGTCATGGCCGGTGCCGTGACCAGCGCCGGGGCCGACAAGGCGGCCCGCTTCGTCCAGCTCTGCGACGCGTTCGAGATCCCGCTCGTGTCACTCGTCGACACGCCTGGCTACATGGTCGGCCCGGACGCCGAGGCGGAGGCGCTAGTGCGGCGCGGCTCGCGCCTGCTGGTTGCGGGTGCGGCGGTGCGAGTTCCCTTCCTGGCCGTGGTCCTGCGCCGCGGGTACGGGCTCGGCGCCCAGGCGATGATGGCCGGCAGCACGCACGAGCCGCTCCTGACGATTGCCTGGCCCAGTGCTCACCTCGGGCCGATGGGCCTCGAGGGCGCCGTGCGGCTGGGGCTGCGCAAGGAGCTGGAGGCGATCGAAGACGAACAGGCGCGCGAGCAGCGGGTGCGCGAGATGACCGCCGCCGCCGAGGCCAACGCGAAGGCGGTCAACTCCGCTGCGCTGTTCGAGATCGACGATGTGATCGACCCCGCCGAGACGCGCGCGCTGATCGCGTCGACCCTTGCCGCGGCGAGCCTGCCGGAGCGGCCGACGCACGGCCACCGGTTCGTCGATACCTGGTGAGGCTTCGGTGAGCCGCCGCCCGTCTACCCCGCGCCCGCGGCAAGTTCACTACCGCGGCTCGGGCGCCCGTCTGCGCTCAAAACCAGCAAGTAAGGCAACGATTCGCATGGAAGCTCGGCGACACTCGCACCAAACCACGCGCCGGCTGAGCGAGCGGGGCGCTGGGGTCACTTTTCCGTCCATTGGACGGAAAAGTGACCGCAACCTCGGAAACGAACGGCCGGACCGCGACCGAACGAGTCGAGGTCGATTGTGTACCTCACGGGTACAAAAGTGACCGCAACCCCGGGAGCCGACCACCAGAACGCAACAAGAGGCGCGAAGAAACGGCGCCTCCCACACGCGTTCTCTACCTGCCCGTGCCTGGGCGGAACGTTTGGCGCGCCAGGTCGCGTTAGCGGCGGGCGCGCAGCACGATCGCCTTGGACACGCCGACGCCCCGCACCTTGACCCGCATGCGGACCTTGCGGTGGCCGCGGGTCGGCACCCGTACCCGGGCGACATAGCGATCGTTGCGAATCCGCGCACGCCGGACGGTGTGCCAGCGGCGCCGGTGCTTCACCTGGACGAGAGCGTGTGTCCCGCGCCTGCCCGAGGTGGCGACGCGGCCCTTCACTTTCACGCGACCTGCGCGCGTGAGCACGCGTGAGGTGGCCGACAGGGTGACGCCCCTCACGGCTGCGGGGGCCGCCTTCGATCCGACGTTCACGAGCCGCCAGTCGCTGGGCGACAGCGGCAGGCTCTTCTTGCGCAGGCCCGCCTTCTCCCACTGGTCGGCGCGATTCGAGTCCGCGTCGAGCTCCATGCTCGCGCCCTGGTCGACGACGTATGCGCCATATGTCTTGAGCGCGTCGATCAGGTTCCGCACACCGACGCTGGCCCCGGACGGCACCGGATAGCCGGCACGCAGCACGAACAGCGTCCCGTAGCGGACTCCGCCGCGCCCGCCGTCCGACTTGACGGCCACCGGGCGGACGTAGTCCGAGGAGGCGTACGGAATCGTCAGCCCGATCGCGTGCTCGATGCCGCCGAGCGCCTCGTCCGCGCGCAGCGTGGTGCTGATCAGCGGTGTGCCCGATCCACGCGCCGAGTTGTTGTTGCCGAGGCTCGAGTAACCGGGGCCGGTCAGATCCCACTGCGCGACGACCTGAGTGACGATGCCGGTCGCGTCGGCCGATTTGCACGCCCAGAACTCCCAGGCAGTGCGGCGGTCGGCGGACACGATCGTGAGGTGGCCGTCACTCCCGGGTGCAGGGGCGGCGCCGAGCGGGAGCGGAACCGGCCGGCCGTCCCACTCGAGGTCACCCTTGGGTGCCCAGTCGGGCTCGGTGACCCGGACCGGCACCTCGGGATCCCCGGGGCTGGCAAAGAAGGTCGGCTTCGCGTAGTCGATGTGCGGCGGGATGCCCGAGATGTTCATCGTCGGGTCGTAGCTCGTGAACTGGCCGGCGTATGGGTTCCCGGAGGAGATCGCCCCTTTCTCCGCCGCGGGGATGTTCCAGGGGCTGGAGCCGCTGAACGCGCGAAACGGCGCTGCGCTCGCGGGCTGGGCGAGAACGCCCATCACCGCTGCCAGCGCGGCGAGCAGGAGGAAGAGGCGGCCAGAGGGGTGGATGCGCATCCAAGCTTGAGTCGGACGTCCGGGCCAGTGCCTTTAGAGGGAGAGGGCGTACGCTCACCCGATGATCAACCCGCTCCACGCCATGACCGCCGCGACGCGGCCCCTGGCCGGCCGCCTGGCGGCGCTCGCCCCGCGCTTTCGCCCCGGTGACCTCGACGACCGCGACCCCGACTTCATGCGTGAGCTACTGCCGGGAATCTGGGTCCTCGTGGTGGCGTGGTACCGGCCGGTGATCCGCGGGATCGAGCGGATTCCGCGCAGCGGCCCGGTCCTGATCGTGGGCAACCACACCGGCGGCGTCACATCGCCCGAGATCACGATCTCCCAGCTCGCCTTCTCCGCCTACTTCGGCGTCGAGCGTCCGCACTACCAGCTCGCGCACCGGATGGTGCTGAACTCACCGATCGGCTGGATGCTGCGGCGCTTCGGGACGGTCGAGGCGGATCCCGCCAACGCCGAGCGGGCGCTCGACGCCGGCGCGATGGTGACGGTGTTTCCCGGTGGCGACTACGAGGTGCACCGCCCCAGCTGGGAGTCGGCCAAGGTCGACTTCGGCGGACGTAAGGGGTTTCTACGGCTCGCGCTGAAGAAGGACGTCCCGATCGTCCCGATGGTGACCATCGGCGGCCAGGAGACGGCGCTCTTCCTTGCACGCGGTGAGCGCCTGGCGCGCTGGACGGGGGCAGCGAGGACGATGCGCCTCAAGGCGCTGCCGGTCGTCTTCGGGCTCCCGTTCGGACTCAGTGTCGGGGGCTTTCCGCCGGTGGTGCCGCTTCCCGTCAAGATGACGATCGAGCTGCTGGAGCCGATCGACCTGCGCAAGCGATACGGACCCGATCCCGACGTCGACGAGATCTACGAGGACCTGATGGCGACGATGCAGAAGGCTCTGTCGCGGATGCAGGCGGAGCGACGGCTGCCGGTGCTCGGATGAGGATCGAGGAACAGGTCGAGATCCGCGCCCGGCCCACGCGCGTGTGGAGCCTGGTGTCGAACCCGCGCCGCTACGACGGCTTCGACGCCGGGCTGCTGGTCGAGCCGGACGGCGACGCGCTCCGTCCCCAGTTGCACGCGCGGTATCGAGTGATGATGCGCGTCGGCCCCGTGCCGGTCGGAGGCGACGTCGAGATCGTGGAGTTCCTTCCCCGACAGGAGTTCGCCTGGACCTCCCTGACCGGGATCGATCAGCGCCTGCGCTGGCGGGTGCGAGACCTGGGCGACGGCCGCACTCGGCTCACGCTGCGCTTCGGCTACAGCTCGCCGGGCCCGCTCGGGTTCCTCGCCGACGTGGTCTCCTACGGCCAGGTGCGCGACATCCTGCGCCGGCTGGTCGCGGCCATCAAGGCAGAGGCGGAGCGGCCGCCGCGCACGGGGGCGAAGCGACCACGAAAGGGAGCGAAGGGGCCCGATCCGTCGGGCCCCCGCGCTCGGTCTTCGAAGAACGCCTGAGTCCGGCGCGAAGGAGGGCACAGTCCCCCGCGCCGACGTTCATCGAAGGTCTGTCAGTTGTTGCTGCTCTGCTGGCGGTTCCTGTTGCCGCCACCTGGTTGGTTGTTCTGGTTCGCGTTGTTGCGCTGGTCGCCCGAGCCACCGCCGCCTCCTGGCGGCAGGAACCCGTTCGTACAGATCAGCGAGTCCAGGCAACTTGAGCCGGAGTTGTTCTCCTGCTGCAGCAGATTCTCCGAGGCGCATTGACCGCTGGTCGACGAGCCGAGGTTGCTGCAGTTGAAGCTGCCTCCGCCTCCGCTTGCGCGGTCATACCCGCCGTCGCTCTGCTGGCGGTTGGAGTTGCCACCGCCAGGCTGGTTGTTCTGGTTCGCGTTGTTGCTCTGATCGCCGCCAGAACGCCCGTATCCGCCGGGTCCACCGCTCGCCTTGCAGATGACCGGGCAGTTGTTGCCGCCGCCCTGCTGGTTCTCTTGCTGCAGGACGTTCTCCGACGCGCACTGGCCATCGGTCGACGAGAAGGCGTTCGAGCAGTTGAAGCTGCCGCCACCGCCGTTCTTGCCACCGCGCTCGTATCCGCCGCCGTTGCTCTTGCGGCTGCCACTGGACCAGTCGTCGCTCTGCTGGCGGTTGGAGTTGCCACCGCCGGGCTGGTTGTTCTGGTTCGCGTTGTTGCTCTGGTCGCCGGGGCGATCGAACTCGCCGTTGCCATTACTCAGCGGGCACACGACCGCGCACGGCGGACCAGTCCGCCCACCGTCGCTGCTGTTCCGCTGCTCGGCCAGGTTCACAGAGGCACATTGGTCCTCGGTGCTGGAACCGAAGTTGCTGCAGTTGAAGCTGCCGCCTCCGCCTCCGTTCCCGCGGTCGTACCCGCCGTCGCTCTGCTGGCGGTTCGCGTTGCCACCGCCGGGCTGGTTGTTCTGGTTGGCGTTGTTGCTCTGGTCGCCAGAACGACCGCCGCCCGAGCCGGTGAGGCGACCCGTCGTCATTTCGGCGTTCCCGCCCGAGCTGTTCTGCTGGTCGAGCAGGTTCTCCGACGCGCACTGGCCTTCGGTCGACGAGAAGGCGTTGGAGCAGTTGAAGCTGCCGCGGCCGTTACCGCCACCTGAGTAGCCGCCGTCGCTCTGCTGACGGTTGCTGTTTCCGCCACCCGGCTGGTTGTTCTGGTTTGCGTTGTTGGACTGGTCCCCGGAACCCCCACGGCCGCCGGGGCTGCCGTTGATGGTCTTGACCAGCTCATTCCCCGAGACGTTCTCCTGTCCCAGGCTGTTGCTCGACGAGCACTGCTCGTCGGTCGACGAGCCGATGTTGGAGCAGTTGAAGCTGCCCCCGCCATCGCCTTGACCGCCGCTGGACCCGCCGTCGCTCTGCTGGCGGTTCGAGTTGCCACCACCAGGCTGGTTGTTCTGGTTGGCGTTGCTGGACTGCTCGCCCCAGTTCACGCCCGAGACGTTCGACTGGATCGCCTCGTTGCTGGACGAGCACTGGAACTGCGTCGACGAGCCGACGTTGGAGCAGTTGTAACTGCCGCCACCGCCGTTTCCGCCGTCGTATTCACCGTCGCTCTGCTGGCGGTTGCTGTTTCCGCCACCAGGCTGGTTGTTCTGGTTTGCGTTGTTGCTCTGCTCGCCGTAGTTGATGACCGTCACGTTGGACTGGACCAGCGTGTTGCTGGACTGACACTGTCCGATCGTGCTGGAGCCGGCGTTGGAGCAGTTGCCGTTGCCGCCACTGCTTCCGCTCTGGTGGTTTTCCTCGCCACCGCTCGCGGAGGCCGTACCGGCGCTGAGCGCAAGCGCGATCACGCATGCGACCAGCACATGGATGGAACGTCTCACGACATCCTCCTTCGCTGCTTTTCGAATTCGCCGGGCTACGGAGGCCCCCGGCGCGGCCTGGTCTGAACCCGCTTAGGGGCTAGCCAGGCCGTTCGAGCAGCGAGACAAACGGCATCGGTGGTGCGGCCGCGATCCGGGGTCGCAGCCGGAGGGCCGGCCCTGCCAGCCACAGGACCAGTACCGATGCCAAGACGAGAAGAAGCGATGAGGAGGCCGCGGCGGAGATGCCGGCAGCGATTCCGGTGGCGCCAGCCGGCGGTGCCGAAGGCGCGTCCTGTCCGAGCGCGTCACTCTGGGTTGCGGCGCCGCTCCCGAGGTCGGCCGGCAGTTCGCTGGCAAGGCCAAGCGTCGCGGCCGGCAGGTCGAAGCGAAGGCCGCCGATCGCGGCGGAAGGCTGGTCCTGGCGGGCGCCTGCCGCAGGAGGCTCGACGGAGGCCTGCGCCGTAGTCGCTGCCACGCCGGTCTCGTACACGAGCGAGCTCGGCGGGGCGGCGGTCGAACCACCGCCGGGTGAAGTGCTGCCACCCGGCGCTTCGTCGGTGGAGGACCCGGAGGGGCGTCGGGTGCCGGTCGGCAGTGGTTCGCGCCGGGTGTCTGGCGAGACCTCCCACCGCTCAGGGGAGCCGGCCGCCGGCGTGCTTTCGATGCCGGCGGCCGGGTCATTCGAGGGCCCCGTCTCGGCAGGGGTGGGGACAGGGGCGTCAACCGCGCCTGGAGATGGGGCGCCCGCGTCGCCGAGGGAGTGCATGGCGACTGCGGTGGGGGTCGGGGGAGAAGGCTGCGAGATGCCGGCGAGGACTTGGTCGTCGATGTCGGTGCCCGGTAGGGCCGCGGTCACCGAATCCTCGACCGCGCGGCCGGCGTCGGGATTGGCGACACCGGCGAAGTCACGCACCGCGTTCGAGACGGTGTCAACCGATGCGGTTCCGCCGGATGCGGCGATGTCCCCCACGGTTCTGTCGACGCTGTCGCCGGCAGAGGCGATCGGCTCCTGGACGCCATCTCGGACGGCGCCGTCGACCGAGTTGCCGACCGTCCGTTCAACTGCCTCGCCGACACCTCGGTCGACGGTCCCGCCGACAATGCGGTCGACCGTGTCGCCCGCGCCAACGCCGGCGCCGGCGTTGCCGGTGGCGCGTGGCGCCGACCGGTCGGCGCCGTCACTCGCGGCAGCCGTTGTCCGCTCGACGGTGTCCTTCACCGTGCCGGCGGATGAGCCGGCCGCAGGCGCGCTGTCCGAAGACGACTTGGTCAAGTTGCCGACGGCACCGGTCACGGAACCGAGCCCAGGTGCAGCCGACGCAGGAACGGCCGGCGCGCAAGCCAGCAACGTGGCAATGAGGAGAGTCCAGATGGTCCGTGACTTCATAGGTGGCGTCCTGCCGTGAAGGGGGTGAACTGCGTGAGCGCTGCGCTGAGGGGGACTCAGGCCCTCGGCGGTCGCCTCTCCTATCTGCGAGCATCCAAACGGACGGATGTCAGCCAGATGACCCTGAACAATGTCGACCTCTGCGCTCAGGCGTACGCGCGATTCAGCACCGGCTACCTCGAAGGTCTCCTCGAACTCTTTCACCCCGACGTCGAGGTGTTCGTCGCGCCGCCGAACTTCGAAAGCGGCACCTATCGTGGCCACGCCGAGTACCGCGGCCTGCTGGAGCGCTGGTCGGCTTCGTGGGACGAGATGAGCATCGAGCCGCGCGCGCTCGACGCCGAAGGCGACTGGATTCTCGCCCGCGTCGACTACGTCGGGAAGGGAGAGGGATCGGGCGTCGAGGTGACCCAGCCGTCCTGGGAGTTGTCGCTCTGGCAAGGCGGCCTGTGCACTCGGTACGAGGTCTACTGGGACCCCGAACAGGGCCAGGCGGCGTTCGCAAAGCGCAGGGAAATGGCGGGACGCCAGGCGCAGTAAGGGATCCGGTTCCTCCGAATGGGTCCGACGGAGCATTTAGCGTCATTTGCCGTCCGTCCACCTAGGAGGAGGATTTGCCGTGAACAAGGCCCAGTTGGCCGAACAGATCGCGCAGAAAGCCGATCTGAGTCGCAAGGACGCCGAGCAGGCAGTGGAAGCCGCGCTCGAGACGATCGAAGAGCAGCTGGCTCGCGGAGGCGAGATCACGCTGACCGGGTTCGGCAAGTTCCATGTCGCCGCCCGCAATGCTCGTCAGGGCCGGAACCCGCAGACCGGGGCGACGATCCAGATCAAGGCGGCGAAGGTGCCGCGCTTCAGTGCCGGCTCGAAGCTGAAGCAGGTCGTCAACGGCTAGTTAGCTGCGCTTGCGCCGCGGGCCGTGGCTCGCGGCGCAAGTTGTCAGGCGCGTAGATGCCGCGGGTGGCGACGATCGGCGTCTACGGATGGACCGCCGAGCGGTTCATGGAGGCGCTGCGCGAGGCCGACGTGCGGCAGCTGCTCGACGTACGACAGCGCCGTGGCGTGCGCGGCCCGGAATATGCGTGGGCCAACTCCCGTCGGCTCCAAGTGGCGATGGCAGACGCCGGGATCGACTACCGCCACCACCCCGAGCTCGCGCCCACCACGGAGCTGCGCCAGCTCCAGTACCGGGAGGACGACCGGCTGGGAGTCGGCAAGCGCTCCCGCGCCGCGCTCGCTCCTGAGTATGTAGAGCGCTACACGCGGGAGATCCTCGACCGTGTCGATCTGGGGCCAATCGTGGCCGAGATGCCCCGCGCCGGCAGGACGGCGCTCTTCTGCGTGGAGCGCGATCCCGAGGCCTGCCACCGCTCGCTGATCGCCGCTCGCCTGACCAACAAGCACGGCGTCCCGGTCAAGCACCTGCGGCCGTGAAGGCCGTCCCCGCCCTCGCTACAGTGAGGACGCAAGCCCTGCCCGGATAGCTCAGCTGGTAGAGCACTTCCATGGTAAGGAAGGGGTCGTCGGTTCGAGTCCGACTCCGGGCTTGCGATTTCCGCCTGCTTAGGTGGTGCTTCCGTTTTCTGGCCCGAGCGCGAGGAAGCAGAGCTCCTGCTTGCGCTCGCTCGAGCGGATGAAGTAGACGCCTCAACGCCCACACAAACACCTTCAATAGGAGTAGCGTGTGAATTGAGTGCTGGCCCTGCGGCCAGAATCTTCAGCTCAAGCCGGAATGCCACCGACGGCGCATTGTGCGCCACGAGGCGATAGGCGGGGGCCACCGGCTTCGACTGCGGGGCCGGGCGCTACTTCTAAGACGTTACTCATCGGCACGGTGGCTGCGTCCCAGTCTGACTGAACGCCCGGGGGTTCTAGCCCTCTCCCTTCCGCGCGGACCCAATAGAGGGACGAGAAGGCAGAGGCCATGACGACGACGACAAGCGAGGAACACGACAGCGCGGCGCAGAGGTTGCACGCGACGTACTTGGAGCGGGACCGGTTGGACGAGCGCTACCACGACGCGATCGGCACGACGACCGAGCTCGGCGCCTACGTCCGGCTCCGGGCCGCCGGCGATCAAGTTGCAGCGCTGGAGGCCTGGCTCCACTGGATCGACGACGAGGCCTACCGAGGGCTCAACGCGGGACCGTTCGAACTGCTCGCGGAGAGCTCCGACCGCGTCGCGCAAGAAGTGGAGCACCAGTGAGCGCCCTCCGGCTATCTCCGCTCGACAGCTCGTTCCTCGCAGTCGAAAGCTCGACGGCTCACATGCATGTCGGCTGGGCGGCTCTCTTCGCGCCACCGGACAACGGGCCCGCGCCGACCTTCGCAAAGCTGCGCGGGCACATCAGACGCCGGCTCGACCGTGCCCCGCGCTACCGACAGAAACTCGCGCAGGTGCCGTTCGCCGTTCACAACCCGGTCTGGGTCGACGACGACCGCTTCGACTTGAGGCGTCACGTTCACCGTGCGGCCTCCGCGGATATCAGCGCGGTGATCGATGAGGCGATGTCGACTCCGCTCGACCAGGAGATCCCCCTGTGGCAACTCTGGATCGCAGACAACCTCTCCGACGGGCGGATCGGCGTAGTCGGTAAGGCGCACCACTGCATGGTCGACGGCATCGCCGCCATCGAACTGGCGGCGCTGCTGCTCGACCCGACCGTGAGGCCAGCGTCTTCACACCGGGACCGCTGGAAGGCGGCGCCGGTACCGGGTGCGCTCAAGCTGCTCACGCAAGGGCTCCGTGATCGGCTATTCGATCCGCTTGCGCTGTTCGGCACGGCGTTCGAGATCGTGCGCTCGCCGACACGCATCGTCGGCCTCCCGGAAGACGTGACGCGCGCGCTCCGGGCGCTCGGCCACTCGGTTGGTGCGCCGGCTCCACCGTCGATGATCAATGGGCCGATCTCATCGGCGCGGCATCTCGCACTCCTCAAGCGACCGATCAATGACCTCAAGCAGATCGCAAGCCATGATTCCGCCGTCACGATCAACGACGTCGTACTCGCCGCCGCCTGTGGGGGCATGCGCCGCTTCTTGATCAGCCACGGTGAGCCGGTCATCAGGCTCAAGGCGATGGTGCCGGTGAATCTACGCGATCTCGACGAGGCAGGTGAGTTCGGCAACCGGATCTCCTTCCTGTTCGTGGACCTTCCCTGTGACGAGCCGGACCCGCTGCGGCGCCTGCGCACGATCCACGCGGACATGAGGGGTCGGAAAGCGGGCGGTGAGCCGCAAGGCGGGGAATCAGTGCTTGGCGCGGTGGCACACGCCCCGCACCTTGTTCAGCACATGGTCTCCCGCCTCATGGCAAGCCCGCGCGCGTTCAACTTGGTCGTATCGAACATCCCCGGTCCCAAGGAGCCGCTCTACATGCTCGGGTGCGAGCTCGAAGAGGTGTATCCCGTTGTGCCGCTCGCCGATCAACACGCAATTTCAATCGGCCTGACCACGATCGGAGACGGCGCCTTCTTCGGCATCTATGCCGACCCCGAGTCACTGCCCGACGTCGAGCCGTTGGCCGTGTTCATCGACGAATCGATCGATGAGTTGCTCAGCGCAACCTCTGCGCGCGGTCAAGTCGGCGACAGCGCGGCGGCATCAGCGCGGGAGGGGGAGCATCATGACTACGCCGGAGCCGGATAGGGAAGCGACGGCCTTCCTCGGAATGGCGCGCAAGCTTCGGTGTGCCGAGGAGGACCGGGAAAAGGTCGCCCGCCCGTACAGGGAGCGCTACGACCGTTCGCACGATGATCCACGGATGTCACCCGAGAAGCGGGTCAAGATCGCCGCAGAGTTTCTTCGGGCGGCTCACCATGCCGGCCACGTCTACGACGAGAGCGTCGAGGATGGCCTAGAGGAGTACCGGCAGATGATCGTCGGCGAGGAGGAGGGCCACTACGGTTTTTGCGGGGCACTCCAGCGGAGCAATAGCGCGGCATGATGAGCGTGCGCTAGACATCCGGGCTGGGCAACGCCTGGGCAACACAACACCCAGTAACAGCCGCGAACGATCTGCGGCCCACCGCGGCCAAAGCCGCTATCTAGGGCCGAAAGGGCAAACACCCGCAAACAGCCGCAAGTCCCAGGCCGCCATGGTAAGGAAGGGGTCGTCGGTTCGAGTCCGACTCCGGGCTTGCGATTTCCGCCTGCTACCACGCGCATGGGCTCACCGTGGGCCTGAAGTCCGAGGAACTCCCCCAGCGCTCGCGCGCGGCCCTTGCCCTCGGCTTGACGCCCTCGCCCCGGCGGTGAAGTATTGACCGACCGATCTGCGAAGGGAGAGGGCGTATGCACGACTACATCATCGTGGGAGCGGGCTCGGCGGGCTGCGTACTGGCCGCGCGGCTGAGCGAGGACCCGGACGTGAGCGTCCTGCTGCTCGAGGCCGGCCCGGCGGACACGTGCGACAACATCCACATCCCGCTCGGGATGATCGCGCTCGGCCACAGCGCCATGGACTGGGACTACTCGACCGGATGCGAGCCCCACTGCGACGGCCGGCGGATTCACCTGCCTCGCGGTCGCACCCTGGGAGGCTCCTCGTCCACCAACGCGATGGTCTACATCCGCGGGAACCCCGCGGACTACGACGGGTGGCGTGACGCCGGCTGCACCGGGTGGGGATTCGACGACCTGCTCCCGTACTTCAAGCGCGCCGAGGACAACCAGCGAGGTGAGTCGGAGCTGCACGGCACCGGCGGGCCGCTCACGGTGTCCGAGGGCCGGTCGCTCAACCCCATGATGGATGCCTTCGTCGAGGCGGGCGAGCAGGCCGGGCTCGCGCGGAACGACGACTTCAACGGCCCTGCCCAGGACGGCGTCGGTCACTACCAGCTGACACAGCGCGAAGGCCGGCGCTGCAGCGCCGCGGTCGCCTACCTGCATCCGGCCATGGAGCGGCCGAACCTCACGGTCGAGACTCATCTTCAGGTCGAACGGGTCGTGCTCGACGGTATGCGCGCCGTGGCCGTCGAAGGCCAGCGTCTCGGCGAGGCGCTGCGCTACGAGGCCGCGCGCGAGGTGATTCTGTCCGGCGGCACGTACAACTCGCCGCAGCTCCTGATGCAGTCGGGGATCGGGGCCACCGAGCACCTGGCGGCGCGCCTGATCGAGCCGGTCCTCGACCGCCCCATGGTCGGTCGCAATCTCCAGGACCACGTGAACGTCTGGGCGCTGTGGCGGTCTCCCGAGGCGGTGAGCCTCGCGACCGCGATGGCGCCCGACTACATCGACGCGAACGTCGACTGCTTCGAGGAGCAGGGCACGGGGCCGCTCACCTCGAACGTGGCCGAGGCCGGGGCGTTCGTGCGCACCAGCGCCGACCTCGGAGCGCCCGACCTTCAGCTCCACGCGATCCCGGCGATTCTCAGCGAGGACCCGCCCTTCGGCATGGCCGAGCACGGCATCTCGCTCGGGGTCTGCCTGCTCACCCCGAGCAGCGTCGGCGAGCTCTACCTGAGTGGTCCCGAGCCGACCGGTAAGCCGCTGATCTATCACCACTACCTGGAGACCGAAGACGACATGACACGCATGGAGGCCGGCCTCGAGCTCCTCATGGAGCTCAGCCGCCAGCCGGCGCTCTCTGGCTACTGCGGTGACGGCGAGCAGCTACCGGCGTCGAGCGACAAGGCGGATCGGCGGGCCTACATCCGCCGCCACGTCCAGACGCTCTTCCACCCGGTGGGCACCTGCGCGATGGGGCCGGACGAGGACGCCGTAGTGGACGTCGAGCTGCGCGTCCGCGGCGTGGACGGGTTGCGCGTCGTGGACGCGTCGGTGATGCCAAGCGTCCCGCGCGGGAACACGAATGCGCCCACGATCGCGGTCGCCGAGCGCGCGGCGGACCTGATCCGCGGCGTCGTCCCTCCGCCGGCGGCTCAGGCTCCTCTAAATGCCGCAGTGGAGGCCGCCGCGGCCTAACGGCCCAATAGAGAGGTACGCACTAGTCGCCCCTTTGGCAGGAGCAACGACATGTTGAAGGTATACGGCTTTCTCACCAAGAGCCGCGCGTGCAGGAGCCGGGGGACGTGAGAACAAGCATCGAGGTGATTGTCGAGGTCGAGATCGAGCGCCCGCCGTCGGTGGTGTGGTCGTTCATAACCGACGCGGAACGGCTGCCCGAATGGTTCGGTGAGTTCGAGGCCGCGCACGAGGAGTCGGATGGCCCGGCCGGCGTCGGCACCGTCGTGCGCTACACCGTCGCGCCCGGGCACCGCTCGGGGACCTTCGAGACTGTCGAGTGGGATCCGCCGCGCAGGGTGGCCTGGGACGGCCCGCCACTGCGCTGGGCAGGCGGCGGCGCACGGCCGCGCGGCTCACACGCGCTCGCCCAAGCCGGCGAGGGTCGCACCCGGTTCGTAGGCCACTACCGGCCTGAGCTGACCGGGACCCAGGTCCTGCTCACGCCGTACCTCAAACGCTGGCTGCGCCGGCAGCGGCGCGCATCCGCGCAAAGGATGAAGACGCTGCTGGAGTCCGAAGCATTCACTCCATGACGTCTGAGGCCGTGGCGGTCGTGCGGGCGTTCTTCGAGCTGATTGCCGCCGGGGACTTCGCCCGCATGGCGGACAGCCTCGATCCGGACGTAGTCTGGTTCGGCACCCGCGGCGGTCTCGACGAGGATCAGGTCCTTCGCGGTCCAGACGCCTGGCTCGAATACATGCGGGAGATCCAGGATCCATGGGAGCGCTTCGACGTCGAGGTCGAGCGAATCATCGATGACGGCGACACAGTCGTCGTCTTCATGCGGGAGACGGCGGAGGCCCGTCATGGTGGTCTCGAGGTGCAGAACGACACCGCGGCAATCATCAAGGTGCGGCAGCAGAGGATCGTCGAGATGACGGGCTACCTCGACCGCGACGAGGCCCTCAGGGCGGCTGGACTCAACGCATAGCCGACCGCACGGGGGCGAGCAACGCCGTGCAGTCCAAAGTTCCATGGTAAGGAAGAGGTCGTCGGTTCGAGTCCGACTCCGGGCTTCCGATTTCCCTGCTTAGCGACGAATCCGGATAGCTGCTTGACAACAGATCAGGATCGCTCTAATAAGACGGGAGCATCACCCGGTCAGCCAGGGAGGTGATGCTCGACGCACAGAGCCCTCCCTCTCTCGAGACTCCGGTCCGCAGCAGCAGGGGCGCAGGAAGTCTCCGCGAGAAGGCTCCGGGCTAGGCAGGCAATCGATAGGAGGTCGAGACGTGAGAAGGCGTTCAAGCATGGTGGCGATGGTCATTGCGACGTTCGTTTTTTCGGCCGTCGCCTTTGCCGTCGCCCACGAGTCCAAGAACTTCGGAGCCCCGCTCAGCGGCGACGAAGAGGTTCCGCCCGTGGACACGAATGCGAGGGGAAATTCGATCTTGCATCTGAGCAAGAGCGGAGACGAGCTTGACTTCAAGCTGATCGTCGCGAACATCGAGAACATCACCCAGGCACATATCCATTGCGGTGCGGAGGGTGTGAACGGGCCTGTGGTGGTCTTCCTGTTCCCGCTCAACCCGGGGACAACCGCGAACGGGGTGCTGTCCAAGGGAACGATCACTAACGCAGACCTCATCTCAAGGCCAAGCTCTCCCGAGTGCCCCGGAGGCGTGGCGAGCCTCGATGAGTTGATCGCGAAGCTGCGATCAGGCGATGCCTACGTGAACGTGCACACGACCGTAAACCCGGGAGGAGAGATCCGAGGGCAAGTCAGGGAACACGGCCCGAGCTAGAGCGAAGGGTCCAATCGCGAACTGCACGAAGAGGGCGGACTTGTCCGCCCTCTTCGGGTGCCTTGTCTTCGACTAGCGGGCTCTGTGGTCGCATCCGGCAATCCGGGGAACACGGAGGGAACAGCACGCTGCCCCACCGTGCCTTGCGTTGCCCACCCGAATTTCTGACCACTTGCAGGGCTTTGCATAGCGAGCTTGACTCCGCCTAGCTGCGTAAACAGTTCCGATTTCCGTGGTAAGGAAGGGGTCGTCGGTTCGAGTCCGACTCCGGGCTTCCTGTTCGAGCCGGCTAGCTCGAGCGCGTTTGAACTGCGATCCCCGCACCCACTGCTGTCAGCACGATCGCCCCGAAGACGGTCCATTCGACCCATGAGTTGAGGTCGAATGCCGCCGTGTAGACGAGCAGCAGCAACACAGCGGCAAGTGCCCCGTTGAGCATGGCCACGTGGCGCTGCTCCCGGCGGACCTTGGCGCCATGGGACAGCTGCCCGGTGGACCGTGGTCAGGCGTGACGGAAGCACCGGTCTCTGGCAACCGGTTTCGAGATGACCCTGCTTCCATTGGTCCACACCTACGCTTGGTAGAGCGGGCCGATCTCGGCAATCGCGATGTGACCGCATGAGTCGCACTTAAGCCGGACTTTCTGCCCGTCTGGGAATACGGCCGGGCCGACGACGAGCAGGGTCCCGGTCTTGCACACTGGGCAAATTTCCGGCGCTTTCTCGTTCATCGCCGTGAGGAGTCTAGGTAACGAGCCATCCGGACTCAATGCCTTTGCCAGCGGCGCACTGAGACACCCTCGAGGGCTCCGACCGCATCCTTGGAGAGGCCGAGGGTCACGGCGTCGGTCTCGACCTTCGTCACGGCCCCGATCGGAATCGTGACCTCGCGACGCCCCCAGAGGTGGCCGTGCTCGAGGACGATGTGCGTGATCTGATCGCCTTCGACGAGGAACCCGTCGATATGGCCCAGGTGGTGCCCGTCGGCCGACGTGACCGAGCTCGCGCGCCGGATCTCCACTTCGCCTTTCGGGACACGGTCGTAGATGATCCCCGTGTCCGGTGTGTAGCTGGCGGGGCCGAGGCTCGACTCGAAATAGGGCATCGCCAGCACATCCGTGACGCCCACGTCCCAGTCAGGGTCGCCGACGGGGAACTCGTCGAGCCGCAGGAATGCGAACTCCTGCACCGGCGCAAACCGGCGCACCTCCTCCACGGTGCAATTGAGCAAGATCCCCGGCTTCCCCTCGCCGGTGCTCTCCGCAAGCTCGATGGGCGCGAGCCGCGCCAGCCCGTGCTCGTGGCGTGGCTGGACGACCAGGTGCGTCACCCGCTTCGTTGTGGGATCGATGACGACGTCCGCCAACTCGCCCAGTTCCTCGTCTGTGCACCGGATCGACGCACCGAGTTCGAGTCGCACAACTGTCCTCCTTCGGGGTGCCCTTTCGCGTCCAGCTCGATCGAGCCGCTGACAGAAGCTCGCGCATCCGTGCGCTCGGGGCATCACCCAATCCGGGCGATTTCGGTCCATCCGCCCGGGGCAACGCCGGGGCAACTCAACACCCGCAGACCGCCGCAACTGATCGCGCGCCCGTCGTCGGTTCCTCCCATTTCTTGTTAGGGTGCCCTAATTAGGCGCCCCTAATGACTGTTGAAGAGTGTCGGGCCCTGAATCTGTCCTGTCGAACCGGAGGATCGATGACCCCGATCGAAGCTGCAAGCAGGCGACGCCTGGCCACGTTCCTGGCGGCCGGCACCTTGCTGGCGACCGCGGTGGCGGGATGTGGCGACAGTGGGGACAACGACTCGGCCTCCGCCAGCCAATCCACCACCGGCAACGCCGCCCGCTACCAGCCGATCAAGGACTACCTGATCGACCACACTGAGAAGCTTCAGGGCAAGGCGGCCGAGATGAGCGCCGACGCCGAGCGCTACCACGCGATGGCCAAGGCCGCGGGCTTCGACTACGAGCGAGATGCTCGAGGACAACCGCGACCAGGTGCGGGCCTTCGTCGAGAAGGCCCAGAAGGACTTTGGCGCGGCCAACCCCGCCTACGAGGAGATGGAGGGCGTCGTCGCCGGTGTGCCCGAGCTGGCCGAGTACGACGTGATCATCGATGCCGGCAGCGATGCGTCCGACCCCGAGAACGCGGTTCCGTTCAACGTGACGACCCCAGGCGGCAAGACGTACAAGCAGCCGGGCAACATCAACTACCTGATCGAGACTTCCGTGTTCGGCACCGAGCCCAAGTTCGCCGCCAAGGGTGTCGAGCCGGACCTCGACGGCGACGGCCAGGCGGAGTTCGGGGAGTCGGTCCCGGACGCGGACTTCTACGTCGCCGCCGCCCGCGAGTTCAAACGCTATGCCCGGGAGCTCAACGCCGCTGCGCAGAAGTGGCAGCCCACCAGGGAAGACGTCTTCACGTCGCTGGTGGTGATGGTGCCGACGATGTCGGAGTACTTCGAGGCCTGGAAGAACTCACGCTTCGTGGCGGGCGAGAAATCGAATGAGAAGGCGTTCGTCGTCGCCTCGCGCCTGCAGGACATCGGCGACATCCTCGGCGGCCTGGTGTTGGTTTACGACAACGTCGCGCCTGACGTGGCCAAGGCCGACGTCGCTCAGGCCAAGCAGACCGGTCGCTCGCTGAAGAACCTGCACGCGTTCGTCGGCAAACTCGAACGCAAGGAAGAGGGCGGGCGCAAGTACACGGCCGAGGAGGCCGACACGCTCGGTGCCGAGGCGCAGCAGCGCGCCGAGGCGATCGCGGGCCAGGTTTCGCAGGCGGCTGAGCAGCTCAGCATCCAGGTCGAGGAGGGGTGACGAGCAGGTCGCTGACCATTGCGTGCTTGACGGTCGCGGCATTTGCCGCGACCGCTGCCGTTCCAGGGCAGGCCGCCGCGATGCCGCCCTGGCAGTCCGCCCAGCAGGTCAAGGAGGCGCTGTTCGACGCGCAGGAGAGCCTGCTGCTGGACGAGGGTCGCGACGCCCAGGCCGCGACCGCGCGCGCGGGGGCCGCCTTCGAGGGTCGTCTGCGTCGTACGCTGGCCCGCCGGGCACCGGGCGCCGAGGCACGCGCGCAGCGCGCACTCGCCAATGCCAGCACCGCGGCGGCGAAGCTCGATGCCGCCGGTTTGGCGGCCGCCCGCGGTGCACTGCAGGCGGCGATCTTCGAGGGCTCATACCGCGTCACGCTGGACGCGATCGAACGTCGGCGCGTGAGCCAGGCTCGCGCCTGGTTGTTGGTGCGCGATTTCCGCAAGGCGACGCGCTTCTCGCGGCCCGGCATCGATGCAACGCGCGCGCTGGTTCAGCTCGAACGTGGCAGGGCAACGGTCAAGGCTGCGCGGCTGGCGGTTCGCAAGGATCTGCTGGACGCCTATCAGGCGCGACTGAACGACCACCGGAAGGGCGCGCGCGAGGCGGGCGATCGCGGCTTTGCGACGCGTCGCGCGGAACAGGCGGCGCTGGCCGCCGGATACTGGGACATCCTGCGCCCCGAGTACCGCGAGCAGCGCGGCTCGGCGCAGCTGGCGGCGGCCGATCGGTCATTCGCGGCGCTTGGCGGCGCCGGTCTGAACGGTTCGCGCACAGTCTTTGACAGCCGGTTGGACGAGGTGCAGAAGCGCCTCGAGGGCTTCGTTGCAGCGCCCTTCACCGATGCTGAGCAGGCACGCCGTGCGGCGCAGCTGGGGCGGTTCATCGGGCTGATCCCGGTCGAGTACAGCCACGGCGTGAAGGACGGTCGCGTCACCGTTCCATTCGAGATCCAGGAGGCCATCTCGTTCCACAGCGGCGCCGAGGCGGCCTTCACCGACCTGCAGTACGGCATGAGCAGGCGCGACCTCGGCGCGACACGCGTGCTCGAGAAGTCGATCGCCGATCTCGGGACGTTCGTGCACCAGGCCAACGAGCAAGTCAACGTCGTGTCACTGGCCAAGGTTGAGGCGGCCTCGGAGCTGGCGAACAAGGCCTTCGAGCGCGCTACGCCCGAGCGCTGGCGCGAGTCCACCGATGAGTCCGACTTCGACCTGATCGACATTACGCTCGATCGCGTCGAAGCGGCGGTTGCCGCCGGACAGTACGACCGCGCCGAGCAGACGCGAATCGAGGCGTATGCCTTCTTCGAGTTCGGGCCGGAGCTGCGCCTGCGCCCGTTCGATCCCGGCTTGGTCAATGACGTCGAGGGGCTGATCTGGTACGGGGCGCGCGGCAAGGAGGGTCTGGCGAAGCTGATCGCGCGCAACGCGCCGCTGCGCGAGTTCCACGAGTCGCGTCGCGCGCTCGACGACGCGCTGGTCGAGTCGCGAACGACCATGGGCGAGGGAGCGGATGACGCCACGGTGATCTCGAACAGCGCGCTGATCGTGTTCCGCGAGGGTCTCGAGGCGGTGCTCATCCTGGCGGCCGTTACCGCGAGCTTCATCGGTGTCAACCGCCACCGGCGCCGGCCCGTCTGGCTCGGCGTGATGCTGGCGTTGGTGGCAACGATGGCGACCTGGGTGATCGCGCAGCTGGTGCTGGGCGAGTTCCAGCAGTACGGCGAGAAGCTCGAGGCGGTCACCGGGCTGGTTGCGGTCATCGTGCTGCTGTTCGTGCTCAACTGGTTCGTGCACAAGACTTACTGGACGGGCAAGATCCAAAGACAGCATCAGCGCCGGCGCAAACTGCTGGCCGGCGCTGCCGCCGGGGTGATCTCCGTGCAGACGATCGGCCTGGTCCTGCTCGGGTTCACCAGCGTCTACCGCGAAGGCTTCGAGACCGTGCTGTTCCTGCAGTCGCTGCAGTTGAGTGCCGGCACCTGGGTCGTGTTGGCCGGTGTCGCTCTGGGCCTCGCTGCGACGTTCGTCGTCGGCGCAATCACGTTCGCCCTTCAGCACAAGCTGCCCTACAAGAAGATGCTGATCGCGACGGGAGTGCTGATCGGCATCGTGCTGGTGACGATGGTCGGTCAGACCGTGCGCACGATGCAGGGTGTCGGCTGGGTCTCGATAACTCCCGTCGAGATCGATCCGCCGATCTGGGTGGAGCTCTGGTTTGGCGTCTTCCCAACCGTTGAGACACTGGTCGCACAGCTTGCTGCGGCCCTGTTCGTGATCGGCAGCTACATCGGCGCCGAGTATCTGCGCGTCTGGCGTCCGCGACGTCGCACGTTGCGGGCCAGTGCGCGCGGGGCACAGGTCGCGCCGGTCGAATCGCTGGCCTCGAGTGTGTCAGCCGCGCAGGCCGTCGGGCGATTGCCGAGCGTGGTGGTAGGCGGCCGTGAGTCGGCGCCACTCCGCAGGCCGCCGACCCGTCCTCCTGGGGCAACGTTGGGGCAACACACCAACCGCAGACAGCCGCAAGAGCGGGATTTGCATCAGGCCGGAAACGGCGAGGTAGAACGCAAAGTTCCCGTACCCGCAAACAGCCGCAACTCCCCGTAGCGTGATGGTAAGGAAGGGGTCGTCGGTTCGAGTCCGAGGAATTGGCTCTGCCTAACCGACGGGTTCCGGTAGGGAAGTCCCTACCTGGCCTAGCGGGGGCCGGTGTGCGGTAAGAGCAACTCGCCCGAACAACCTAGACTTGGCCCGCCGCTCGGGAGGCGCATGAAGGGCGCTGCGATCCACGCACAGGGAACATCCTCGGCACGGCCGGAGACCAAATACGCGCTAAACGGCGACGTACACCTCGCCTACCAGGTCTTCGGCGACGGCGACCTCGACCTCGTCCTGGTCAACGGGTTCACCACCCACGTCGAGCTGGTCTGGGAGCACGAGCCCGCGACGCGGTTCTACGAGGGCCTGGCGTCGTTCGCCCGCGTGATCAACTTCGACCGCCGGGGCTCCGGCCTGTCGGACCCGGTGGCCGACGCCCCCACCTTCGAGCAGCGCATGGACGACGTGCGCGCAGTCATGGATGCTGCGGGCTCGGAGCGTGCGGCCCTGCTGGGGATCTCCGAGGGCGCCTCGATGAGCCTCCTGTTCGCGGCCACCTACCCGCATCGCGTCCAGGCGCTGGTGTGTAGCGGCGGGATGGCCCGCTCAACCTGGGCCGAGGACTACCAGTGGGCGTCACCGGTGGAGGCCCTGCTCGAGTCGGGCGCCGAGCTGGTCGGGCCCCATTGGGGCGAGGGGGCGATGATCGACATAGGTGCGCCCAGCCAGTCCGACAATCCGGAGACGCGGGCGTGGTATGCGCGGCTCGAGCGGGCCAGCGCCAGCCCCGGGATGCTCGCGGCTCTGGTCCAGATGTTCTTCGATATCGACGTGCGCGACGTGGTCCCGAGCGTTCACGTCCCGACGCTGGTCCTCCATCGTGAGCGCGACCGCCTCGTCAACGTCGGCAACGGGCGGTGGCTCGCCGAGCACCTGCCGAACGGGCGCCTCGTCGAGCTGCCCGGCGACGACCACCTCATGTATTACGAGGACGTCGAGCGAACGCTCGGCGAGATCGAGGAGTTTCTCACCGGGACTCGCCACGCGGCCGAGCCGCAGCGGATACTGGCGACGGTTCTGTTCACGGACATCGTCGACTCCACGCGCAAGGCAGCGGAGCTCGGTGACGAGCGGTGGCGGGAGGTGCTGGAGGGGCATCAGCGGGTCGTGCGTGACACGCTCCCGAGCTTCAGCGGCCGCGAGGTCAAGTCGATCGGGGACGGGTTTCTGGCCACGTTCGACGGCCCCGGCCGCGCAATCCGCTGCGCCCAGGCGATCCTCGACTCTTCCGAGCCGCTGGGCATCCAGGTGCGCGCCGGTCTCCACACCGGCGAGTGCGAGGTCATGGGGGACGACATCGGCGGCATCGCCGTACACATCGCGGCGCGCGTCAGCGCGCACGCAGGGCCCGGCGAGGTGCTCGTCTCCCGCACCGTGAAAGACCTGGTGGCCGGATCCGGGATCCAGTTCAGCGACCGCGGCGTGCACACGCTCAAGGGCATTCCCGACACCTGGCACCTGCTCGCGGTGGTCGATTGACGGTGAATGCGCGCAGCGTGCCTGATTCCAGGACGAGTGGCGTAGGATCACTCGCATGAGTGACGAGAGCATTGCCGCCCGAATCGAACGGCTCGTGACGGAGGAGCAAGAGCTCCGTCACCGCGAGCAGAAAGACAGCCCGGAAGCCGATGCCCTCGAGGGCGATAGGGAACGGTTGCGCGCCGTAGAGGTCGAGCTTGACCAGTGCTGGGACCTGCTTCGCCAGCGCCGCGCACGAGAGGAGTTCGGGCTCGACCCCGACGACGCCTCGCCTCGTGGGGCCGACACCGTGGAGCACTACGAGCAATGACCTTGCAGGGCCGCCTCGAACGAGCGGCTTTGGCGGCGTAGAGGCGGGTCAACCGCCGGCACCAACTTAATACGCCGCCCGCTCACTCGGAGTAGTGTGGCTGTAGGGCTACCGCTCCGAGTCGATACAGGAAGGGCATACCATGGGCACCATTCTCAGCCTCGTTGCAGTCGCCGTTCTTCTGGTCCTGATCGCCTTGAGCCTCGTTCGTCAGCGCAAGTTGAAGGCTGAGCAAGACCTGGCTCACGACCGTGAGCGCGCCGCCCCGGGACTCGCCGCAGACGAGCGGCTGCGAGCCCGGCGCGCACGGACCGCGGCGGGTCTGGCGCCTCCGGCACAAATCGGTGCCGACGCGCCCGCACCGCCATCCGTGACTGGTTAGGGCCACCGTCTCATCTGATCGCGTAGGCAGCCTCGAGGTGGGGGCCCGCTATCCGATCCGCACTCCGACCGGCTCCGGCCGATTCGCTCCCCGCGACGGCCTGATCAGGGCTCAGCTCATTCGCCGGTAGCGCCAAACGCACAGCGGGATGAAGACGACGAGCATGCCGATGATCCACGCGGCCGCACCGCCGAGCGACCCAGGCACACCACCTACGAGCGCATAGCTGCGAGCGGTGTTCGCGGTGAGCGTTACCGGGCTCACCTTTGCGATCACCTGGAGCCAGTCCGGCATGCTCGCGACGGGCACGAACACGGAACTGGCAAAGACGAGCGGGAAGATCACGACGAAGCCGGCCGACTGCGCTGCCTCCGCGCCGCGCACGGTGAGCGCTACGAAGGCGAAGATCCAGCTCAATGCGAGCCCGAACGCGGCGACCACTCCGATGCACGCAAGCGCGTTCACGAAGCCGGCCTGGAAGCGGAAGCCGATCAGGTAGCCGACCGCAGCCATCAGGACGATGATCAGGACGTTGCGGACGAGGTCGGCTGTTGTGCGGCCGACCAGCACCGCTGAACGCGCCATCGGCATCGACCGGAACCGGTCGATGACGCCGCGCTCGAGATCCTCGGACAGGCCGACCGCCGTCTGCGTCGCGCGGAAGGCGACGGACTGGACAAAGATGCCGGGGAGCAGGAAGTCGATGTACTCGACGCCGGTCGGTAGGGAGCCCTCCACCGCACCGCCGAAGACATACGCGAACAGCAGCACGAACATGATCGGCTGGATCGTCGAGAAGATCAGCAGCTGCGGCTGGCGGATGAAGTGGCGCAGGTTGCGACCGGTCACGACGAGCGTGTCGGTCAGCGCCGACCGCAGCTCGGCCGGCGTGGCGAGATGAGGTCGAAGCAGGTGGCGGCGCGGGCGCTGCGGCTCGGCGTCCGGGCTCGGCTCCTCGGGAATAGCGGCGGGCGCACCCGGCTGGCCGCCGTTCTCGCTTGCCGGCGCCCCGGTCAGCTGTAGGAACACGTCGTCAAGGGTGGGCCCGCGTAGCGCGAGAACGCTGACGCCGATGTGGGCCTCGCGCAGCGCAGCAGCGGCGTTCGCGACCAGTTCGAGCCCGTCGTGGGGCGCCGGCAGCGTCAGCCGGTCGGCGCGGTCCTCCGGCTCCGGCTCGCCGCAGCCCACGCCGCGCAGGACGGCCTGCGCCTGCTCGCGGGTGGCGGCGCTCGCCAGTTCCACCTCGAGGATCTGGCCGCCGATTCGCTCCTTCAGCTCGTTGCCGGTGCCCTCCGCGATCACCCGCCCGTGGTCGATCACCGCGATCCGATCTGCGAGCTCGTCAGCCTCCTCGAGGTATTGGGTCGTGAGCAGCAACGTCGTCCCCTCGCGGACGAGCTCGCGCATGACCGCCCAGATCTGGTTGCGGCTACGTGGGTCGAGCCCCGTCGTGGGCTCGTCGAGGAAGAGGATCCGCGGCCGCGTGAGCAGGCTCGACGCGAGATCCAGCCGCCGGCGCATTCCGCCCGAGTACGTGCGTGCGGGCCGATCGGCCGCGTCCGCGAGGTCGAATCGCTCCAGCAACTCGCCGGCGCGCCGCCGGGCCTCTGCGGGCGAGAGGTCGAACAGGCGCCCGAACATCATCAGGTTCTCGCGCCCCGAGAGAATCTCGTCCACAGCGGCGAACTGCCCTGTCAGGGCCAGCAGCTCCCTCACGCCCACAGGGTCCTCCACCACATCGCGCCCGAAGATCTGCGCCTGTCCGGCGTCCGGGGTCAGCAGCGTCGCCAGTACCCGCACGAGCGTGGTCTTCCCAGCTCCGTTGGGCCCGAGCAACCCGAACACGGTGCCCTCGGCGACGACGAGGTCGACCCCGGCCAGTGCGGTGGTCGATCCGAAGTGCTTGGTGACTTCTTCGACCCGGACCGCAGGGTTAGAGGACGCGGGCGAGGACATCCGAGCGACCCTAATGGTCGAGCGCGTAGCTAGTCAGGTGGTTACGGTCACGCCCGGGCCGGAGACGGGGTCATCTGTTCCTGCTCGTGCTCGAACTCCGCCCCCGTGACGTCGATCACCGGAAGGCGCTCGTCCAGCCAGTTCGGGATCCACCACGTGTTGAGCCCGAACAGCTTCATCACGGCGGGCAGCAGCACGAGTCGAACGAGCGTGGCGTCGATCAGTACGGAGACCGCGAGCCCGATGCCCAGCATCTTGACCGTCACGAACTCCGTCAACGCGAAAGCCGAGAAGACGGTGATCATGATCAGCGCGGCGCCCGTGACGACTGCGGCGGTCTTGGAGATCCCGAACTCGATCGCAGCATCGTTGCTCTGTGTGCGCACGTACTCCTCGCGCATGCGAGTGAGAAGAAACACCTGATAGTCGATTGCCAACGCAAACGTGACGGCGAAGATCGAGGCGACCGCAATCACGTCGAGCGAGCCTGCTCCGCCCAGTAGCGGCTCATCGCCGACAGCGAACAGGAGAACGAGGATGCCGAATCCCATCGCCACCGTGATCAGGTTGAGCACGACGGCGATGGCCGGCAGGAGCAGAGATCGCAGTATCGGGACCAGCATCAGGTATGTGACGAGACAGATCCCGATCATCAGAAGCGGGAGTCGCCTCTCCATCGTCGTCTTGTAATCGACGAGCTGCGCCGCAGCGCCTCCGGTCGCGGCGTCGAGGCCGGTGTCGTTTCGGAAGTCGCCGACGGCATCCCGGATGCGATTCACGAGCCGGTCCGTGCGCGGGTCGTTCGCCGGGACGTCCGGCAGTACCTGGATCGAGCCGACGCTGCCGCCGTGGCCGGTATCGAGCAGGAACTGCGCCTGACGACGGTCGGCGAGGCGTGAGCCCGAGACGGCAGCGACCGGTAGGAAGCCGGATTCGAACAGGTTCGGCGAGCGTGTCTGGAGCGTCTTGAACCGGTCGAGCAGGTTCAAGCTGCCCCCAGGGCCCGTCAGCTTGCGACGGAAGTCCGCGACGCCGGCGCCGGCCGTGTCGAGACCGGTCTCGAGCGGCTCGCTCTGCGCGGCGCCGTCGGCGAGGCCGACGGCCAGCTGTCGCGTGCCACCCTGGATCGCCCCGAGCCCGCTCGCGAGCTGCCGGGATCCGACCTCCAGGCGCCGGACGTTCGGCGCCGCGGCCTGGACCGCGTCATACATCTGCCGGATCCCGTCGCGGAGCCGGAGCATGCCGTTCTCGATCCGCTCGAGTCCATCGCGCAGCTGGATCGACCCGTCGCGGAGCTGCCGGGCGCCGTCGGCGGCCCGCCGTATCCCGTCCGCGATCGCGGCGGCCCCGTCGGCGGCTTGACCGGACTGATCGGCGAGCAGCGCGAGCGACGCGTCCATGCTGTCCGGGTAGACGCTCTGGCCGGTCGCCGGGTCGCGACCGCTGATGGCGCCCAGCGCCCTGCTGACTGCATCGAGCGCCGGCTGGAAGAGCGGATCGGTCTTGCCGACGGTCATCGCGTTCAGAAGGTCCCAGGCGCTGCGCGTCTCGCGCTCGGCGGTCTGGGCGCGGGGGCGGAGCGCCTCCAGACGGCCCTTGCCTTCGCGCAGCCCGGCGGTGAGGCGGTCGACCAATGGCGCGAGCTGGCGATCGAGAGCGCGGTAGAGCTGGTTGTTGCCGTCGGCGATCTGCGCGGAGCCCCTCCGGGCGCGCGTCGTGCCGCTCGCGAGTCTGTTCGCTCCGTCGAGCGCCCGGCGCAGCCCGTCCTCGAGATCGCCGAAGCCCTGCCGGACCTCCCGGTTGCCGCCGGCGATCTGCTGCCCGCCGACGCGGGCCTGGAGTGCGCCGTTGTCGAGCTGTTGCGCGCCGACTGCCGCGCGGCGCAGCCCGCCGCGCAGCTGGGAGACGCCGTCCGTCGCCCGGCCCAGTCCACTTTGGAGCGCGGCCAGATTCGTCCTGCCCTCTTCCGCCTGCAGCTCGGCGCTCTCGAGTTGCCGCGGGAGCTGTCGCACCTGCGCCGTCTGCTCGTGCGATCACGTTCGGGCCCACGACGAACTTGGCGTCGGGAATCAGCCGCAGCCGCCGCTCGAGCCCACGGACCTGTTTCACTCGCTTCGTGTCGAGCAGCGTCCCGTCGGGGGTCCTGAGAACGACGTCGACCTGTGGGCCGAACCCGGCTTCGCGAAGCGCCAGATAATCCTCGAGCACCGGGTCGTCCGGCGGCAGCTGGCGCGGGTCGGGCGGGATCAGGTTGCCGGGGAGGGCGAGCACCGGTGACGCCAGGATCAGCGCAAAGGCGGCGACGCTCAACACCGCCAGCAGCGGACGGCCCGTGACCCGGCTCACGATGCCGTCGATGATGCCGGGCTTGTCGCCCTCGGCAGAGGGCGCGCCACCGATCCGCAACGCGTTGACCCGGTGCCCGGCGAGGCGCACGACGCCGGGCGTGACCAGCACCGCGGCGACCATGCTCAGGATCGTCACGATCCCGGCGCCGATCGCCGCCGACAGCAGGATCGTCCCGGGCGAGAGGACGATCACCACGAGCATCATCGCCAGCAGCACGAAGCCCGCGAAGGCAGCCGTGCGGCCGGCGGTGTTCGCCGCCAGTGACGCCGCCTGACCGACCGGCTGTCCCGCGGCCAGCCCCTCGCGGAAACGGCTGACGATCAGCAGGGAATAGTCGACTCCCAGCGTGAGGCCGATCATCGACCCCAGGCTCAGCGCCACGGCGTCGAGTCGCATGTGGTCGGCGACGATGTTGAGGATGCCGAACCCCGCGCGCGCGGTTGCCAGCCCCATGATCAGCGGGATCGCAGCGGCCAGCGGCGTCCGGAACACGAGCAGCAGCACGACGATCAGAATCGGGAACGCGAGCCTCTCGGCGTCGTGGATCGACTCCACGAGCTGCTCGTTCTGTGCCCTGCCGACCTCGTCGCAGTCCCGACAGGTGTGCAGTCCACGGGGGGTGTCGACCCGCTGCTCGACGAAGCGCTTGCAGCGGCGCGATGAAGCTGTCCGCCGTCTCGCCCCTCGCCAGCCGGACATCGAGAGTTATGACGGCCTGCTCCGGGCTCGGCCGCAGCTTCATCGGCGGCCTCGGCATCGCTCCATGGCGACAGCGCGCTCGTATTCGGGCGTGTCGCGAGCGCACGAGCGAGTGGCGGCCCCTGCCTGTCGATCTCCTCGGCGGGCCCGGTGAGAAGCACCGCGAGCTTCTCCCCGAAGTGCCCCTTCGCCAGTTCGTCGGCCCGGTTGGAATCGGTTCCGTCGACCAGGAGCCGCGTCGGGAGCAGCTTGTCCTCGACCGCCTTGTTCCCGAACGTCCCACTGCCCCAGAATCCGAGCACGACGACGAACAACGCCCATACGGGGATGACCAGCTTCGGATGGCGGACCGCCAGCCGAGCTGCGCGGGACATCACGGCGTCGCACCCCGTCGTGGGGTGGGCGGTCGTGATCAGGTCGACCTCATCCCTGAGGCCCGCGTCGCTCCCATGTCGTCCCGTTCTCAAGCGCTGCCGTGAGGCCAGCCTATCCTCCGGGCCCAGGGAGAAATGTATGATCGGTCACCATCGACCTGACGCGCGTCGAACTCCCACTGGAAACGGTCCTCGAGCGGCTGGGAACGCTCGACTGGTTCTCCTCGCTGAGCGCCGAGAAGCTGGAAGCACTTGCGTCGAACGCGGACACCGCCAGATGGGAGGAGGGCGACACCGTGTTCGAGGAGGGCGATGTCGGCACGTGCTGCTACGTCCTCCATTCCGGTGAGGTCAAGGTGGTGCGCCGATTGTCGGACGGCCGGCGGATCACGCTCGCACGTCTGGGGCCCGGCAGCGTCTTCGGCGAGCTCGCGCTGTTCAACGGCGAGCGCCGCTCGGCATCTGTCGTCGCGCTCGAGGTGACCAGTGCAGTGGTGCTCGCCACCGAGGACGTCATGAGCGTCCTGCGCACCGACCCGGACGCCATGCTGATGGTCACGATCGGCCTCGCGGACCGCCTGCGTGCGACGAACGAGCGCCTGCTCGAGTCTGCACTGGCCACCGTCTCAGGGCGGGTCGTCGCGACGCTTCTCGCGCAGGTCGAGGCGCGCCAGGCGCAGGGCGCAGGCGACCACGACGTCGAGCTCGTCGGCAGCACTACGGACATCGCGCGGCTGGCGGGAGCCTCCCGCGAAAGCGTCGCCCGCGTGATGCACTGGCTCGAGAACGAAGGAGTCATCAGCGTGAAGCGCGGCAAGACTATCGTGCACGATCCCTCCGCCCTCACCGACCACCTGCGCTGAACGGCGTTAGGGAATCGCGCCCCGGCCTTAACCCGCCCTTCAAGATTAACCCGCCTAAGTCAACACGAATGGGCAACACCGGTAAGTGATGTCTCATTCCCGATCGGCAACGGTGATCGCACTCGCATGCTGCGTGGCCATGCTGCTGACAGCGGTCGCGGGCGCCGAGCTGATCAGCGGCACGAATCGCAGCCAGCGCATCACCGGCACCGACGACGCCGACGCGATCAAGGCGCGAGGGGGCAACGACCGGGTGCGAGCGTTCGGTGGCAACGACACGGTCTACGCGGGACGCGGGAACGACGTCGCGAGCGGCGGGACGGGCAATGACTTCATCTCCGGCGGCAGAGGCCCCGGACGCGATCGGATCTACGGCAACCTCGACCACGACCGCGCTCTCGGGGGATCCGGCAGCGATCTGATCAGCGGCGGCGTGGGCGACGATCGGGTCTTCGGCAACGCCGGCGCCGACACGGTGGACGGCTTCATCGGCAACGACTTCCTCGCCGGGAACGGCGACGGCGACCGGCTCACCGGCGCCGCCGGCCGCGACTCGGCCTACGGTGGCCCCGGCAACGACCGCATCACGGGCGGAGAGGGCAACGACCGGGTGCACGGCGGCGATGACTCCGATCAGGTGGTCGGCAACAGCGGCAACGACACCGGCTCCGGCGGACGCGGCGACGACACCCTGACAGGAGACTCCGGCAACGACCGGCTGTTCGGAAACCAGGGCGTTGATGCGCTGTTCGGCGGCGACGGACGCGACGACCTCTGGGGACTTGCCGGGACGGACGTCGCCCTGCCCGGTGCGGACACGTTGAACGGGGGGCCCGGGAACGATGGCTTCCACACGCGCGATGGCGAGCCGGACACCGTCATCTGCGGCTCGGGTAGGGACACCGCATTGCTCGACTCCTCGGACTTGATCGGCGATGCCACGGCTGCGAACCCCAAGGGCTCCTGCGAGACGGTGCGGCGCGCTGCGCCGAGAAATGGCCAGGACACGACGGAGAACCGCACCGAGTCGCCCGCCGAGGACGCGCTGCAGAGCTAGCAATAGGCTTCGCCCATGCGAAGCATCCTCGAGATCGGCGGCCGGCGGATGCCGTTCCTGCGCTGGTCGGTCCTCCGCATGGCGTTTGGATCCAAGAAGCTGTTGCGGGACTGGCAGGTCGGCGACGGGCGCGAGGAAGCGCTGGCCAACTACGTCGACGCCAACGCGCGGCGCGGCGACCCCGAGGACGTCATCCGGGTGATCGACGACTTCTGCGTGAACCGCAGCGTGATGATCAACGTCGGCGACGAGAAGGGGGAGATCCTCGATCGCGCCGTTCGCAAGGCCTCGCCGCAGCTGATCCTCGAGTTGGGCACCTACTGCGGCTACAGCGCCCTGCGCATGTCCCAGGTGATGCCCGCCGGGGCGCGGATCTGCTCGATCGAGTTCAGTCCCGCGAATGCCGACATCGCTCGCCGGATCTGGCACCACGCGGGACTCGGTGACAACGTGCAGGTGGTCGTCGGGACGTTGGGCGACGGAGGGTCGACGGTCGATCGACTTTCGACCGAGCAGGGCTTCGGCGAGGGATCCCTCGATTTCGTCTTCATCGACCACGACAAGGCCGCGTACCTCCCCGACCTCGAGCTCATCACCGCCAAAGGGTGGCTACATCCGGGATCGCTCGTGGTCGCCGACAACATCAAGTTCCCAGGCGCTCCGGAGTACCGCGCGCACATGCAGGAGCAGGAGGGGAAGGCCTGGCGGACCACCGAGCACGACACGCATGTCGAGTACCAGTCCCTGATCAAGGACCTGGTGCTCGAGTCGGAGTACCTGGGTCCCGGCTAGTCTCGCCGCGAGGTCAGCGAGTCGATGGCGACAGTGATCGCGAGCATCAGCGGGACGTTCTCGCCAGGCGCGATCTCGACGCCGTAGGAGTCGCGCACGCGAAACCACTTTTTCGACACCGTCGCGACCGTGTCTCCGTCGCGCTCGATCTCGTACTCGTGGTCGACGACGTTCCCCTTCGCCTTCATGTCCTCGCCGTGCTCGACGCCGATGGCGAATCGATCTCGGATCCCGACCAACGCCTTGTGGACGGTGGCGACGGTCTCGCCGTGGCGCTCGATGGCGATCTTGTCGCGAACGCTGAGCTTGCGCTCCTTGATCTTGACTATCTCCTCGCCGGAGGGGTCCTCGAGAACGAAGGTGTCTCGGATGCGCAGGGCCTTGCCGTTGACCTTGTAGGCCCGCTCGCCCTGGTCGTTCTCGATCCAGAAGTCGTCCCCGATGTCAACCAGCTTCTCGCGCATGACGAACCGTTCGCCTCCCGGCCCGTCGTCGCCCCGGTTTCGCAAGAGTCCCATGCCGCTCAGGCTACCGCTGGTTCGGTGGCAGGGACCGCACTCTGCTCCAGTGAGGTGCTCGGCAGTTGCCGCGTGAACCACAGCGACAGCAGCGCCGCAAGCGCGACGGCGCCAAGCGACAGTCGCAGCGCATCGAGCTGCGCGTCGCCGTAGTCGTCCGCGACCGCGCGGGCCTGGTCCGGGCGCAGCCCGCCCTCCCGCGCCGCCTGCTCGACGTCGTCGACGGGCACGACGTCGATGCCCTCCTCGACGTTGGCGACGATCGTCTCCTTTGCGGGGGCCGGGATATCGGGGTTGGCCGTGATTCGGTTGCTGAAACCCGTTGCGAGCGACGCCAGCAGCACCGCTCCGATGATCGCCGTGCCGAGCGAGGATCCGAGGTTCTGCGCGGTGCCCTGAAGCCCGCCCGCCTCACTGGTCTGCGTGGGCGCGACGGACGACATGATCACGTTCCCCAGTTGCGATGCGAGCAGGCCCGCACCTGCGCCGACGAGGGCCGAGCGCGACCTTGAAGCCGGTGTCGTTGAGGGTCACGTCGAGTGTCGCGAGCATCACGACCGCGCCGATGCTGACCGCCACCAGCCCGATCTGCGCGACGGTGCGCGACGAGCGCCGGGCCGCCATGCGCGGGCCCAGCATCGCGAACACGAGCATCGCCACCGACAGGGGGAGCAGGCGCTTGCCGGTCTCGAACGCGTTGAGGCCCACCACGACCTGCAGGTACACGGGGATCACGAAGAACGTCCCCATCAGGACGAGCTGCTGGCCGACGAGCGTCGAGAGCCCCGCGCGGAGCTGCGTGATGCGCAGCAGCGCCGGGTCGAGCAGCTGGTCGCGGCCCAGGCGGCCACGACGCTGCTCCCAGGCGACGAAGGCCCAGAGCAGCGCGAGCCCGCCGAGCACCATCAACGGCACAGGCGAGAAGCCCAGCGGCGTGATCTCCGTGCCATTGATCTCCGGCGGGTTTCGGGGGACGACGAAGCCCCACACGCTGCTGCGCAGGATCGCGAACACGGCCAGGCCCAACCCCGCCGAGGACAGCGCCACGCCCACGAGGTCCAGCTGTGGACGCCGCTCGGCCGCGGGGCGCCCGGGCGATCTGCCCCCGCACGAGCAGGATCCCGATCACGACCACGGTCTCGGCTGCGAACACGACGCGCCACGTGAACTCCGTCGTCACCCAGCCGCCGATCAGCGGGCCGGCGGCCACCGCGACGGCAGCGACAGCTCCAAGGAGCGCGAACGCCAGCGCGCGGTCTTTGCCTTCGTAGTTGGCGGCGGTGAGCGCCGCGATCGCCGGCACCACCAGCACTGCGCCGAAGCCCTCGACCCCCGACCAGCCGATCAGCAGCACGGCGAGGTTCGGGCTCAGCGCCGTCGTGAGCGATCCCACCCCGTAGATCGCCAAGCCGATCGCGAACGCGCGGTTTCGGCCGAGCATGTCGCCGAGCTTGGCGCCCAGCAGCATGAACGCCGCCATCACCAGCGTGTACATGGTGATCGCCGTCTGCACACCCGTGATCGTGGTGTCGAGATCGTCGACGATCTCGGAGATCGCCACGTTCATCACGCTCGAGTCGAGCACCATGACGAACTGCGCCGAGGCGAGGATGATCATCGGGAGCCATTTGCGCATGGCCGCGCACCCTACCCCGGTGCTCGGATCAGCTCAGGCTGATCTTGCGCAGCGAAAGCCCACGTTCCCGCTCGAGGAGTCCGGGGTGAGCGCGTTGCGCGCCGAGACCCGGTAGCGGCGGCAGTAGGACTCGTGGCACAGGTACGAGCCGCCCCGGGCCGTCTTGTGCGTCTCGCTGAACCAGTCCGCGGACCATTCCCAGACGTTCCCGGTCATGTTGTGCAGGCCGTATGCGTTGGGCTCGAACGCGTCGACCGGCGCGGTTCCGTAGAACCCGTCAGCGAGCGTGTTGCTGGACGGGAACGTGCCCTGCCACACGTTCATGCGGTGCGCGCCCCCGGGCTCCAGCTCGTCGCCCCACGGGAACGGCTGCCCCTCGAGTCCCCCGCGCGCGGCGTATTCCCACTCGGCCTCGGTGGGCAGTCGCTTCCCGGCCCAGGCGCAGTAGGCCTGCGCGTCGTTCCAGGTGACGTGCACCACCGGATGCCGTGCCCGGTCGGCGACATCCGAGTGCGGGCCCTCCGGATGGCACCAATTTGCTCCCTCGACCTGCCGCCACCACGGCGCGTCAGCCACCGCCCGGGTCGGCGGGAAGTCGTCCGGCAGCAGCCCGGCGAAGACGAAGGACCAGCCGAAGCGCTCGGCCTCGGTCTCGTAGCGGGTTTCGTTCACGAATGAGCCGAACTGCTCGTTCGTGACGGCGCAGGCGTCGATCAAGAACGGGCCCACACGCACGCGTCGCACGGGCCCCTCGCCATCGCCCGGATAGGCCCAGCGGTCCTCGCTGCCCATCAGGAACTCGCCGCCCTCGAGCCGAATCAACGCGCACACGCCGGCGTGCCTCCGGGCAGCCGGTACCGGTTGTCTGCGACAAGCCGGTAGACCCGCGCCGCGACCCACGAGATCCCTGGTATCAGGAGTCCGCGGCCGATGACCTTCCAGATCCCGCGGGCGCTCTTCAGCGCGGCGGCAATCGCCACGTGTCCCGAGCAGATCGTGCCGTCGGCCTGCACAAACCGCACGGCATCGGCCGCCTGCTCCTCGGTCAATCCCAGCTCGGCCAGGTCGGTGAGCTGCCACGGGACGATTTCCGCCTCAGAGCCGATCCGCTCGAGTAGCCGTGCGCAGCTCGTGCAGAAGCCGCAGTCCCCGTCGTAGACGAGCACCGGGCGCTTTGTGACGCGTTTTGTGACTTCCAGAGCCATGCCCCACCTAAAATCCATATGCCAACGTACAGATCGGAGTGCACGATGAGGCTTCCGAACGAGGTACACGAGTCTGGCCCCTGGAGGATCCGCGAGATCGCGCCGGACTTCATTGTCGAGGACGTCTGGGCGCTTCCCGTCCATGGCGGGGCCGAGGACTTCCAGGTGTTGCTCGACAACATGGTCGCCTCCAACCCTGCCGATGCCGAATCCCTGCCGGCGCGCTTCTTGTGGCGTCTTCGCGACCGCCTCGGCGGCTGGTTCGACCTCGGCACGATCTCGGACCCGAGCGATGAGCGGGGCAAGCTGCCGATTCCCGGCACGAGCGAAACATCTCTGACCGGCCGGCTACCGGACGAGCTGCGCGGCACCGCGGACGACGTGCAGTTCGACGCCCTGCCCTTCGAGTCGCTCTATCGGACCGACACCGAGTTCGCCGCAGAAGTGTCGAACCGGACCGTCCACGGCGTGATGCACCTGGCGTGGGTCGCCCAGGGGGACGACCTCTACCAGGGGCAGATGGCCGTCTACGTCAAGCCCCGCGGCCGGTTCGGGCAGGGATACATGGCACTCATCCGGCCGTTCCGGCACTGGATCGTCTACCCGGCACTGATGCGGCAGATGGAGCGCACTTGGAGCAAGCGCGATCCCGCGCCGCTCGTCAGGGGGTGAGCCCCGCCCATCTCGGTTGCGCGCAGCTAGCAGGCGTAACTAGGATGGCTGCGCTCGGGCAGGGATTGCCCGAACCGCTATCTGGGAGATTCGCAGGACACGGATGTCTAGCGGCGCGCGCGCGTTGCGCTCGCGGCACACCGCCCTCAGGGGATGAAGATCCCCTGGCGGGCGAAGACCGTGTTGGGGGCGGTCGAGGCCAGGTTGTCGGCGCCACCGTCGTAGACGACCGCCTGCGCCATCTGCCAGATCGCGCGTTTGCCCTCGAGAATCGAGCCCGGTACAACCGCATTGAACGTGGTGGTGACCGCGCACGTGCCTCCGATCGTCGCGTCTGCGGTTGCGACGCATTGCGCGGTGGCCGGGAAGCCGAGGTCCACGGTCGTCGCCGGTTGTGACTGCGACGAGCCGTTGAGCCTGTCGGTGATCCGGACCGAGGACTCGACCTTGACCTCGCCGGTGTAGTCGGACAGATTGCTGCGGCGGCGGACGTCCGTGAGACTGAACGCCATGCTCACGTCGGCCTCGTTGGCCGGCGTCGATGGATTCCCGGCCAGCACGCCGTAGCGCACGGACCCCACGGCGTTCGCCGCCTGACCGTTCGAGTCCGCGGTGCCGAAGGTGAGGAAGCCCGACTCCTGCGCAGGCGGGTAGCAGGAGGGCATGGCCAGTGGCGGCGGGTGCACACGGTTCGGGCTCGTGCACGGCTGGTAAGCGGGTACCAGTGAAACCTGTATCGGCGTCGCGGCTTTCGGGCGCGGGTAGCCGGCGACGAGCGCCAGCGACTTGGAGAGGTTCAGGCGGCCGCCGCTCACCGTGCTGCCCGAGAACGCCGGCTTCGCATCCACTCCCTCGAGCAGTGCCGCCTTGATGCCGGCGACGGTCTCTCCGCCGGACTTGGCCCACAGCAGGGCGGCCGCGCCGCTCACGTGCGGTGTGGCCATCGAGGTTCCCTGGAAATACTCGTAGTCGTTGGTCCCGAATGACGCCCGGAAGCAGTGCAGCGCGATCTCGTCCAGGTACACGCCGTCGCCGGTGAGCGAGCCGTTGGCGGTCAGCCGGAAGCGCACGTACACCGACGGCTGCCCGTCGAGGGAGGAGAGGTCGTGGTCGCTCCACTGCCAGGCCGCCATCGGTACGGTCCAGGCGGCGATCTCGGTCCAGGTCGTGGCGTTCGTGGAGGTCTCCACGTGCAGAACGTCGCCCGCGCGCGTGTCGAGGTACCTCAGGTACTGCAGCCGGCAGTCCTCCATCGACGAAAGGCTGATGGGGCTCGCGGTGCGCGTCCACGAGTTGGTGTTGTTGCGGTAGTTGCCGGTGGGGCTGTCGGCCATCACGCAGTTGCCGACCCCACACACGTCGCTCCAAGTGTTGTTCGTGCCGCCCGTGACCCACTGGGTGGAGAAGTTGTCCACCTCGAAGCCGTCCTCGAACCTGGTCGCGAACGGGATCGTGCTGAGGATGTTGGTGCCGGGCGCGACGAGATCGACGGACGTGGAGCCGTAGTTCGAGAACCACGCGAGCTGGTCCGCCTGGTCCGAGGCCCCCACGCACACGATGTTGGACGCCGGGTACTGGCAGGGATAGCGAGCAGCCTGGTCGTTGTTGCTCGCCTCGTTCCCGGCCGCGAACACGAACAGGGTGTTGGAGGCGCCGGCAATCGCGTTCGCGACGGTCTGCCCGAACTCGCTTCCGCTGATGCTGGAGCTGACGACCTTGAATCCCATCTGTCCCGCGTACGCGAATGCGTCCGCCTGGGCGGCTTGCGAGCAGGCGACCAGGGGATTGGGGCTGCAGATGCGCAGCGACGCCATCCTCACCTGCCAGTTGACGCCGGCCACTCCGGCGCCGTTGTTGCCAACGGCGCCGATCGTGCCGGCGACGTGTGAACCATGGTCCTGGTCGTCACGCGGATCGCTGTCGCCCGCCACGAAGTCGTAGCCGTGCACGTCGTCGATCCGCCCGTTGCCGTCGTCGTCGGTGCCGTTCGACTCCTTGCCGCCCCCCGACTCACCCGGGTTGGTCCAGATGTTCGCCGCGAGGTCGGGATGGTCGTACGCGATGCCCGTGTCGGCCACTCCGACCGTCACGCCCGCGCCACCCGTCGCCACGTCCCATGCTTCCGGCGCGTCCACGTCGGCGTCGACGGTGCCGGTGGTGCCGTTCACGGACTGGCCGGTGTTGTGCAGGGCCCAGAGCTGACCGAAGCGCGTGTCGTTCGGCACAGTCGCGGCGGGCCGAGCGATGTAGTTCGGCTCGGCGTACTCGACGTTCGGCCTGCGCTCATAGGCGGCCGCGGCCGCCCCGATGTCCCGGCCCGGGGGGAGGCGCACGAGGAAGACACGCGGCACGAGCAGCCCGCGCATTTCCTGCCCTCCCTCGGCCCTGTTGGCGGCTGCCCTGCCGGCAGCCGAAGTCCCCGGGCGAAAGCGCACGAGCAACTGATCGGGAACGAAGGCGGGTGCCACCGGCGAGCCCACACGTTGCGCACCCGGAGTCACCCGTGCCGAGGCCGGGGACGGGATCGCCGCGAGGACGACGCAAACCGTCGCGAGTAGCACGCTGTGTCGGACGAGGGTCACGGTCAGGACTTCCGAGGGTTCCAAGGCCACGCTACAGAGCGGCCGCGACGCCGTCCACGGGAATCAATGAGCCGTGCCAGGCGCCGCCCACCGCCGTCTCACCCCCAACTCATGTTCGTGTCTACCGTGCGTCCTGATGATCACGACGCGCAGGCAACGAAAAGTCGCGGCGGCCCTGGCTGTCGCGCTGGCGGCGGTCACGGGCGGATGCGGGTCCGACGGAGACGACTCCGCCGCGACGGGGGGCGGCAACCTGCCGCAGGGAAGCGAGCAGGTCGACCTCGACCCGGCCGACTTCACGACGCGGATCGACAACCGCTACTGGCCGATGGCGCCGGGCAGCCGCTGGGTCTACCGGGAGACCGACACGGAGGGGACTACCCAGCGCGTCGTGGTGACCGTCACCAACAAGACGAAGCGGATCGCGAACGGCATCGAGGCCCGCGTCGTGCACGACGTGGTGACGGAGGGCGGAAAACCGGTGGAGATCACCGACGACTGGTACGCGCAGGACTCCGCCGGCAACGTCTGGTACCTCGGCGAGGACACGACCGAGTACGAGAACGGCAAGCCGGTGACGACCAAGGGGTCATTCGAGGCCGGCATCAAGGGGGCACAGCCGGGGATCGTCATGCCCGCCGATCCCAAGCCGGGGATGACGTACCGGCAGGAGTACTACGGCGGCGAGGCCGAGGACAAGGGCCGGATCGTGAGCGTCGGCGAGCAGGTGGAGGTGCCGGCGGGTCACTTCGAGAACGTGGTGATGACCAAGGACACGAATCCGCTCGAGCCCAAGGTTCTGGAGTTCAAGTTCTACGCGCCGGACGTCGGGCCGGTGCTCGCCGTGTCAGTGTCGGGCGGAAGCGACCGCGAGGAACTGGTCCGGTTCCAGCGCGGCGAGTAGCCGGCGGCCGGCCTACTTGATCCCGACCACCATCGAGGTCGGCCCGAGCAGGTGCTGGACGGAGGTCTCCTTGAACCCGGTCTCGTCCATCCAGCCCGAGCAGTCCGCGCCGGTGTAGTCGAAGCCGCCGGGAGTCTCGATCAGCATGTTGAGGCTCATCAGAAGGCCGAACGCGTTCTCGCGCCGGTCGTCGTCGATGATCGATTCGTAGACGATCAACGCACCGCCTTCGGGAAGCGCCGCGTGCGCCTTCTGCAGAAGGAGCCGCTTCTCGTCCATGTCCCAGTCGTGGAGGATCCGGCCCATCACCAGGACGTCTGCCTGCGGCAACGGATCGGCAAAGAAGTCTCCCGTTTGGAACTCGAGCCGGTCGCTCAGCCCGGCTGCGGCGACGTACTCCTCGAAGAGCGGCTCGATCTGCGGGAGATCGAATCCGCCTCCGCGTATGTGCTCGTGGGCGCTCGCGACTGCAACCGGGACGCAGCCCTCGGCACAGCCGATGTCGATCACGGTCTGGTAGCGGTCCCACGGAAACATGTTGGCCATCACCATCGCCGGCCCCATGCTGCTTGCGGTCATGGCACGGGCGAAGCCGCGCAGCAGGCTGGGGTCGTTGTAGATCGCCTCGAAGAGGTTGCCCTCGCCGGTCTTCGACTCGTTCTGCGGCTCGCCCGTGCGCAGGCCCTCGGTCAGGTCGTTCCAGAACCCGAACAGCCTGGCGTTCAGCATCTCGAGCAGGCCGCCCTGGTAGCTCGGCTTGGCCCGGTCCAGGAACAGGTCCGTCTCGGGCGTGTTGCGGTACTTGCCGTCCTCGCGCTCCAGCATGCCCAGTGCGACCAGCGCGTCGAAGAAGTCGCGCGCGCTGCGCGGGTTCAGGCCCAGGCGATCGCGCAGTGCATCGGCGTCGAGCGGTCCTGAGGCGGCGAGCTCGGTGAACAGGCCCAGCTCGACCGCGCTCAACAGGGTCTTCGAGGCCCAGAACGCCGTACCGAGCTGGAGGATGCCCTCGGGGCTCGGTGCGGCGGCATGTCCATCCGGCTGCAAAGTGCCTGCAAGACGCGAATGAGCTACTTCCACCGCCGCGGCCTGGTCCCTCCAGTGCTGGCCGTCTGCGCCGAGCTGAGGCCATACTCATCTTCGTCGCTGGTACCCAGGCCGGCCGAGGCTCGCTCTGCAGCCTGGGCTCCCTTGGAAATGCCGCCCTGCCTTCGGGCGGCGATCGTCGTCTTCAGACGGTCACTCCCGGGACCGCGCACAGGCGCGGAGTCGACTCGATCTCCCATCGAGATTCCTTTCTGACCCTCTACGTGGCTCGGGGCGCGCGGAGGGGAAGAGAGACAGACCCAGCGAGCGGCTTGAAATGGTGCTCTTCCACGCTACCACGGCGCCGCGTCCCCGTCATGCTGTCGGTCGTGCAGAGCTCGCACCACGAATTCCCCGGCCCCGTGCCGAGTGGACGGCGGGGGACGATCGCTCCGGCTGATCCGCTTCCGGTCGAGGGCGCGGCAGAGGTCGAGATGCCGGTGGACCGGCTCTGGGATGCGTTCCTCGACGTCGAGCGCTGGCCAGAGTGGAATCCCTGCATCTCGCGCGCCCGCGTAAAGGGAGGGGAGCTGCGCGACGGCGCCACTCTCGTGTGGACCTTCAACGCGATCAAGCCGGTCTATCCCTACAAGCTGCCGGCCCGCGCCGAGATCGTCGAGTTCGAAGCGCGCGATCGCGTCACCTGGGAGGTGACCGCACCGGGCTTCCACGCTCTCCACTCCTATCGCTTCGCCGCCGCTGGCCCCGATGCATGCCGGTTCGGGTCGTGGGAGGTCGCCGAGGGACCGACCTACCGTGCGCTGCGCCGATTCTGGCTCGCGCATTTCAGGTACGTGTCCCGCTCCTCCCTCGATGGCGCGGCGACACTGGCGTCCAGCCGACACGGTCCCTGACACCTCGATATATGTAGTGGCGTGAGCCGCCTGACCGACTTGTTGCGCTGCGAGGAGCCGCTCCAGCTGGCCCCGATGGGAAGCGTCTCCTCGACCGCACGCCTACCGTTTGCGGTGGCGGCCGCCGGCGGTCACGCGGTCTACCCGGGGCTCGCGCTCCCGCCCCAGGCGCTCGCGCCGGTCCTGGACACGCTCACGCAGGGCACCGAGGCGTTCGGCGTGAACTTCATCGTGCCGATGATGAATCGCGAGTCGCTCGATTTGGCCTGCGAGCGTGCCCCTTACGTCGACTTCTTCCTGACCGAGCCGGACGCCGCACTGGTCGAGACGGTCCACCGCAGCGGCGCGGTGTGCGGCTGGCAGGTCGAGGCGGCGGACGAGGCACGCGCGGCCGAGGCGGCGGGATGCGACCTCGTGATCGCGAAGGGCCTGGAGTCGGGAGGCCGCAAGCGCATCGAGGGGCCGCCCCTGGGCCGGCTGCTCGAGGAAGTACTCGCCGCGACGTCGCTGCCGGTGATCGCCGCTGGGGGCATCGCGACGCGTGCGGACGTGTCCGCCGCATTCGGCGCGGGAGCCCACGGGGTCCGGGTCGGCACGCGCTTCATCGCATCGGATGAGTCCGAAGCCCACCCGGTGTGGGTCCAAGCGGTGATCGACGCGACCGCCGAGGACTCCGTGGTCAGCACCGCCTTCAACAATGGAATGCCGCAGCCCGGCCCGCACCGCGTGCTGCGCAGCGCGATCGAGGCGGCCGAGGCGCTCCCAGCCGACGACGAGGTCGGCGTCCTGCGCATGGCCGGCGCCGAGATTCCCGGTGCCGCGGTTCGCGCCGCAGCCTCCGAACCGCCAGGCCACCGGCCACATCGAGGCGATGGCCCTCTACGCGGGCCGTTCAGCGGGCGCCGTGACCTCGGTCCAGCCGGCCGCCGACATCGTGAGAGACTTGGCCGCGGGAATACCTTGACCTCGGCCACGCAAATCACGCTTCGCCCGGTCGAGCCGGCCGACACCGAGCAGCTCTCCCGGATCCTGTTCGAAGCGTTCGGCGACATTCACGACCATCACCGGTTCCAGCGCGACTTCCCGTCGATAGAGGCGGCTCAGGGGATGCTCGGCATGTGGATCCCGCATCCGCAGGTGTGGGGAGTCGTGGCGGAAGTGGACGGCCAGGTCGTGGGCTCCAACTTCCTCGACGAGCGCGACGAGATCGCGGGCGTCGGGCCGATCACCGTCGACCCACACGGGCAAAACTCCGGCGTCGGGCGCCGGCTGATGGAGGCCGTCCTCGAGCGCGGCCGCGACGCGCCGGGGATCCGGCTCGTCCAAGACGGGTTCCACATGCGCTCCCTGGCTCTCTACACGTCACTGGGCTTCGACGTCACTGCCGCATGCGTGGTGATGAGCGGAACGCCGAAGGGTCAGCCCCCGGAGGGGATCGAGGTCCGCCACCTGACGGAGGGGGACATCGAAGAGTGCGAGGCGCTCTGCAAGCGCGTTCACGGGTACGCGAGGACCGGCTCGCTGCGCGACGCGCTCCAGGCATTCGCGCCGTATGTCGCGGTCCGCGACGGACGTGTCACCGCCTACGCCACCTCGCTCGCCTTCTGGCCGATGGCGCACGGGGCCGCAGAGACCGAGGACGACCTCGAGGCGCTGCTGCTCGGCGCCGCTGCATTGAGCGACGAGCCGCTCGCGCTGCTGGTGCCACTGCGGTCGCGCCTGTTCGGCTGGAGCCTCGCGCAGGGGCTGCGGGCCGTCAAGCCGATGAACGTGATGGCACGGGGCGCCTACCAGGAGCCGCGCGGCGCCTGGTTCCCATCGGTCATCTATTGAGCGTCGAGGACCCCGCACGCCCGGTTCGCCCGGCGATCGACGGCTCCGATGTCCGAAAGCTGACGACCGCGGACATCCCGCGCGTCGCGGTCGCCCTGGCACGCGCATTCGAGGACGACCCGATCTGGGAGTTCATCTACCCGGCCGAGGAGGACAGGGTCGCCCGCTACGGGAAGGTCTTCGAGTATTTCCTGCACCGGATCTGGCTGCCCGAGGAGGAGTGCCACGGGCTTGCCGGGCTTCAGGGTGCGGCCCTCTGGATGCCGCCTGGCCGCTGGCACGTCGGCATCCTTGACCAGCTCCGCATGCTCCCGCGCATGATCGCGATGAACGGGCGCAGCTTTCCGCGCACTGCGAGCGTGCTGCGGCTGATGGAGAAAAAGCACCCGACGGACCGGGAGCACTATTACCTGGCGGTGCTCGGCGTGGAGCCGGGGCTGCAGGGCAGGGGGTTCGGCGCCGCGCTGATCCAGCCGGTCCTCAGCCGTTGCGACCGCGACGGAACGCCGGCCTATCTCGAGTCCTCCAAGGAGAGCAACATCGCCTTCTACGAGCGGCATGGCTTTCGCGTGCTCGAGGAGCTGCCGCTCTCCAAGACCGGTCCGTCGATCTGGCCGATGTGGCGCGATTCGGCCTGAGTCATGTCCGACGAGGTCGTGGCACTTGTCCGTCGCATATACGAGACGTGGAACACCGACGGCGTGCGGGCCATCGAACCCTTCCTTGCCGAGAACGTCGACGTGTTCGACGCCCCCGAGATGCCTGATGCGCGCGCATGGCATGGGCGCGCTGCAGCTTTGGGCCGGCTGGAGGAAGTGTCGTCCGCGGTCGGTGGCGGGTGGGCCGACCTGCGGGAGTTCACCGGCTTCGGCGACAGGGTGCTCGTCGACATGGTCTGGCAGGAGGGCGAGCAGCAGGGTAGTCCCGCCTTCGCGGAGATCTTTCACGTAGTCGAGGTGCGAGGGAACCAGATCGCGTCGATGCTGGTCTTCCTCGATCGGGCAGCAGCCGAGGCAGCGGTGCTCGGCTAGTGGCGACCGCTGCTCCCGAAGCGGCCGTGCTCGAGGGGTACGGCACGCCGGCGCACTCGGAGTGGCTGGACATCGACTGGGACCGCCAGCGCCGCTCCGTGCTGTGCCACGGCCGGCGCGTCAACTACGTCGAGATGGGATCGGGGCCGCCGGTGGTGCTGGTCCACGGGCTCTCGGGCTCGTGGCAGAGCTGGCTCGAGACCATCCCGCACCTGGCGCGCACGCACACCGTGGTCGCAGTCGACCTGCCGGGCTTCGGCCGCTCGGAGCTGCCGGAGGAGGACGTCAGCATCCCCGGCTACGGGAGGTTCCTCGACGCATTCCTCGCCGAGCTGGGGTTCGAGCGCACGGCGCTGGTCGGCAGCTCGATGGGCGGCCTGATCGCGGCCCAGACCGCAGCCGCGTTCCCGGAGCGCGTGGATCGGCTGGTGCTCGTCTCGGCTCCGGGCCTGGGGCGGCCCCAGCGCATGCCCGAGGACGTGGACGTCGGCCATCCGTTCGTCGCACGGCTCGCGCCCTACGCCCGCTTCGCCGGGCACGTCGGAGCCCTGCGCCGTCTCGCGCTGGCACGGCTGGTGACCCATCCCGAGCTGATCGGGAAGGAGATCGTGATGCAGAGCGCGGCGGGCATGGGCAAGCCGGGTGTACAGGCCGCGCTGCGATCGATCCTGACCTACGACTTCCGGCCGCACGTCCGCAACATCACGGCGCCAACTCTCCTGATCTGGGGCGCGTCGGACCGGGTCGTGCCCGCCCATGTCGCCGACCGCTATCAGCAGGCGCTGCCGGCTGCGCACAAGGTGATCCTGCCCGACACCGGTCACGCCCCGATGCTCGAGCGGCCGGCGCTGTTCAACCGGCTAGTGAGCGAGTTCCTCGCCGCCGGCGGCCCGAACGTGCGGCATCTGAGTCTCGATATAGGCCATTGAGATGCCGCACGTCGAGGATGACGTAACGAAAGCGTCGCGCAACGCGTGGGAGACGCACGAGGGAGCGCTTGCCTGGAGTGCGCTCGCCCCGCGTGCGGCGGCGATCGTGCGAACGCGCTGAGCCGGAGGTTTCAAACAGGCCCGTTCCTGGGTAGGTCCCGGGCAACCAAGGCAAGGCCACTGCGTCCTGGGGGGACGTGGTGGAGGGGGAGAAATTGGTCGGCCCTTCAGAGGTAGAGCTGGTCGTCACGGCGGACCCGGATCCGGGCATCGCCGCTGTCGCGCCGCCAGAGCCCAGCCTCGCTGAGGCGGGCGCCTCCGGTTCACTCGGCGACTCGATGCAGCTCTTCCTCACCGAGGTCAGCCGCTTCCGGCTGCTGACTCCAGATGAGGAGCTCGCGCTCGCACGCCGGATCGAGTGCGGCGACAAGGCGGCCAAGGACCGCATGATCAACTCGAACCTGCGGTTGGTCGTCTCGATCGCGAAGCGCTACCAGGCCGCGAACATGCCGCTGCTGGACATCGTCCAGGAGGGAATCCTGGGCCTGATCCGCGCGGTCGAGAAGTTCGACTGGCGGCTCGGGAACCGCTTCTCCACCTACGCGACTTGGTGGATCAGGGAAGCGATCGAGCGCGGCATCGCCAACCGTGCGCGTCTGATCCGGATGCCGGTCTACATGGTCGAGCGCGAGCGCCAGGTGATGCGCGCCGAGCGGGCGCTGATCGCAGAGCTCGGACGCGAGCCGACCGACGACGAGATCGCCGACCGGGTCCGCATCGACCGCGACCAGATCCGCGAGGTACGTTCGGCGGCACGCGCCGTGACGAGCCTCGACAAGCCGGTGGGCGAGGACGACGGCACGCCGTTCGGGGAGCTGCTGGTGAGCGACGAGATCCAGCCGCCCGAGGAGGTCGAGGCCTCGATCGGGTGCGCCACGCTGCGCCGGATCGTCGACCAGCTGCCCGAAAACGAGCGCAACGTGGTCAAGCTCCGCTTCGGCATTGGCGGGCAGCCCAACACGATCGAGCAGGTCGTCGCGCTGCTCGGCATCTCGCGCGACCGCGTGCGGCGACTCGAGGCGCAGGGCCTCGCGCGCCTGGGCCGGATGCCCGAGATCGCGGCGCTTCGCGAAGCGGCCTAGGCCCTGGTCTTGAGCTGCCGCATCGCGGCGGCGACTGCGTCCCCGCGGCGGGGGAACACCTGCAGCCGAACGGCCTGCCCGCCGCTCATCGTCCACAGGTGCGCCGTCTCGGCCTCGCCCTCGCGGCCGTCGTCACGTGCCTTGGCGCGCAGCTTCAGCGCCACCACCACGAGGTCCTGCATCTGGATGAACTCGAAGGGCTCGACCTCGAACCACTCGGCGATCTGCCACACGCTGTGAAACAGGCCGGCGACCTCGTCTCTCCCGCTGTAGCCGGCCGACAGGATCATGAAGCGCGGGCCCAGCACCCGGAGAAGGGCAGCGGCGTAGGCCAGGTCCTCGGTGGGATCGACCACGATCTCCGGGTCCAGCACCCGCCTCGCCCCCTCCAGGTCGCGCCGGTTGAAGGAGCTGTAGAGCTCCCGCAGCGGAGTCACGTGCTCATCGCTCATCGATCTGAGTATTGCGCGTGTGCGGGCGCTTCTGGGCCTCTTTTTCGGGCGCACGAAGCTCCCGTTCTGTTACGTTGGAGGCAGCACTTCGCAGGGGACCCGGAGGAGAGCACACGTTGAAGGCCAGCAGCACGGCGGCCGTGGCGGCAATCTTGGCTTTGACCGGCTTGATCGGGCCGCAGACAGCGGGCGCCTCGCACCCGCGGCCAAAGGCAGCGACGCCGTTCTTGGCCGCGCTGGTGCCGGCCTATGAGCCGTGCGCGACGCCCAATCGCGTCCACGCTGCGCCCCTGTCCTACTCGTCGTGCAACCCGCCGGTGCAGACCTCGCCCAACCTGACGCTCGGCACCCCGGACGCAAACGGGGCACCGGCCAAGGGCGTCGCCTCGGCCCGGTTCCAGACGGTCGGCGCCCCGGGCGGCGTCGACGACCTCGACGTGCAGATGACCGTCGAGGCGCTCGACGTCCGATGTCAGGCCGGTGTCACCGCGTGCGGCAGCACCAATACTGCGGCCGGCCCGGACTACACCGGCACGGTCGAGGCCAACACGCCCTTCCAGGTGAGCGACCACAACAGCGGCCCGACCGGCACCGGCAGCGATCCCTCGACGGTCCTGCAGATCGACTTCCCGTTCTCGGTCGGCTGCGTCGCGACCGCGGACGTCACCGTGGGATCCACCTGCTCGGTGACCACCAGCATGGATTCCCAGGTGCCCGGAACCATCCCGGAGGGCAAGCGCATGAACATGGAGCTCGACCAGGTGTCGCTCTGGGACGGCGGTCCCGACGGCGACATCCTGACGCCTGACAACTCGCTCTTCTTCGTCCAGGGCATCCTGATCCCCTAACACCGCGGCGCTCAGCGGCTGAGCGCCTCGATCCAGTCCAGCGGGCGCCCGCACAGCTCGGTCGATCGCTGTGGGCTCCTTGATATGAGGCGGGTGCGGACGTCCCGCGGAGTCAGCGCGATCGGCCCGAGCGGGAAGGGCGGCTTGCCGCTGCCCGGGTGCAGGTCGGCGTCGCCGTACTCGAGGGTCAGATCGAGAGCGCCCCGTTTCAGATCGGCATCGCCCATCGGCAGCCATGTGCCCTCGTGGTTCAGCTGAGCGCGATCCGTCACCTCCGTCCCCCCGGCCCCGAGCCGGACCTCGCGCCGGAACGACCCGCCGAGCCACAGCTCATAGGGCCCGGTGGACGGCAGCCGGGCCGTCGCCGCGAGCTTGCCCGGCACGGCGGGCACGACCGCCATCTGCTCGGAGCGGCTCGGGAACCAGTCCGCCGGCCGGGGCGCGATGCTCGTGTCGAGCACCCACGCCGGGGCGCGCAGTGCCGCTACGACGCGGCCCCCGAGCCTGCACGCTCGGCGAGTCTCTGGACGGTGTCGCACGAAGGCTCGGCGACTGGCTGGAGGCGGTCGCCCAGCGAGACGTGCTCGAGCACCCGCGGATGACCGGAGGCGGGTCGCTGCCAGACGTCGTACCAGCGGCCGCGCTCGATCCGCCGGTAGGGCGCGGGCGGCCGGCTCGCGGCTGGCGAGCGGCGCAGCACCAGCGTCCGGAACGGCAGGATGCCGGCCAGAGCGAACTCGTCGATGTCGGCGGCGCGCAGCTTCTCGAGCGTGCTCGCCCGCTGCGCAGCGGGACGCAGTCGCGCCGCAGCTCCGAGGCGCCCTCGGGGTCGGCCTCGCGCAGGAAGTGCCGGACGCCGTAGGGCTCGTACTCGGTCATCAGCGCCGGTCCCTCGCCGGCGAACCGCTCGCCGATCTGCTCGAGCTCCACGAGCGGTCGCGTGGGCGCCAGGTTGACGTCCCGGTAGGCGAGCGCGTTCGACCACACCACTCCGCCGGCGATCGCCAGCGCGACCACCACGCGCCTCGACACGCCGCCCGCTCGCCGACACGTCGCCGGCCCCGACCAGCGCCGCGAACAGCAACGCCGGCGAGGCGGTCGCGAGCGCCTTCGCGTCCACCCAGGGCGAGCCGAGCGCGGCGATCACGAGGCAGCCGAGCCGCGCCGTGCCGACGTAGGCGAGCAGGCCCCAGCCCGGCGCCGCGACGCCCACCAGAGCCCGAGCAGCGCCGCGCAGCGCAACGACCGCGATCAGCACCTGGTGACGTCCATGTCGTCCGGGTCGCAGCCGGAAGTCGCCCGCCGGCCAGATGCCGAAGAGCTGCAGCGCGCTCAGTGGCTCGATCAGGTTGCCCTTCGCGGTGTCGCTGGTCAGCGCCGACGAGGTCGGTGGCAGGAAGCCTGCCGCCGGAACAGCGGGACCGACAGCAGCGCCGTCACGATCGCGAAGAGCGCCACCGCGACGCGCGGCGCAGCGCTGCCCGCGCGCGAGCGCAGCGACGCCACGGCGAGCCCGAGCAGCAGTGCCGAGCACAGCCACAGCGCCGCCGAAGCTCAGCACCGCGAGCACGGCCGCGCACCGCCACCGCGAGCGGCACGAGGCCGCGGCAGGCGGCCCTGCCGCGCGGCGAGCGTCGGCGGCACAGCGCCGCGAGCAGCGCGATCAGCGCCGCCGCGGCGACCTCCTTGACTCCACCCCACAGCGCGTAGCCGAACAGCAGCGCCGGCTGGCTGCCGACGAAGGCGGCCAGCGCGCGCAGCGGGCGCGACCGAACGAGCGGCCGGCGAGCACGTAGAGGGTGAGCGCCAGCATCGCGGCCAGGAAGGCGAGGTAGGGCTGGAACACCCAGGCGACGTCCTGGCCGACCAGCTCGCGCGCCGACCCCGAGCGGAAGGAAGGCGCCGATCGGATAGCCGTCGGCGAGGTTGAACTCGAGCGTCGCCTCGTACGAGGACGGCGCGAGGCCGTCGAGGCTGCGGCCGTGCTCCATCACGCGGTCGGTGAGCGCGAACCAGGTGGCGGTGTCGTCGAGCTTGATGTAGCCGGCGAAGGTGGCGTCGCCCGGACGCCGCGATCGGCAGCGGCGAAGACCGCGAACACGCCGAGCGCGGCGACGACGCCCACGGGTCGACTCTGCCTTCCCGCCAGGGGAAGGAGAGCGCCACGCCGGCGACGGCGAGGAACGCGACGACCGGAACCGTCAGCTCCGCCGTCGCGTCGGTGGCGGTCGTGAAGCTCGCCACCACGATCATCATGGCCAGTCCGGCCGGGACCACCAGCGGCCCCGGAAGCAGCCAGCCCGTCAGCTGCTCGAGCAGCAGGCCGCACCCGAGCGCGAGCACGGCCAGGACCAGCGGGAAGACGACCCAGCTGACGAACACCGTCAGCGCTTCATTTAAAGGACCGGGCTGACGCGACCGCTGGTGGCCAGCCTCAGCGCCCGTCTGGCTGAGGGGTCGTAGACCTCGACCTGGTAGGGCTGCCGTGGAAAGGCCATGTACACACTCTTCGGGTTCTGCTCCGACACCACCACGATCCCGCCTCCGGGAGCCCGCCGCACGCGGCTGCCCTTGCGGGTGCCGAGCTGCTGCAGCGTGCGGTAGGCGGCCCTGTACGGGTAGGTGGCGATGGTCGTGTAGTCGCGCCGGACCCCAACTGCGACGCCCCTTGGCAGATAGCGGACGTAGATATTGCCGTTTTTGGTCTCGGTCAGCTCATAGGTGAACCCGGATCTCGCTCCCCGCCCAGTGCACCGGGACGTCGGCGGCACGGGCGAACGCACGCAGGCCGCGCCGGTTGACCGCCCGGGCGGTCTGGACCGGAGGCGCCGGCCCCGCTTGACGCTTTCCGGGCTTTTCGTCGTCGCCGTTCTTGGCGATCAGCCAGATCACCAGGGCTGTGGCCGCCGCGACCGCGATCACGGCGCCGAGGCGGACGTTTCCCCCGACCGCGCGGCGCTCGGCGGAGCCGGCCGGGGGGCGCCCGGGAGCCGGATCGGTCATCGCGCTAGAAGGGAATCCGCGCGCCGCCCTGCTGGACGCCGACCGGCCGGTCGGCGCGAGCGGCCGACGAGCCGGCCTCGAGCTGGCCGATGGAAGCGCCGCCGATCACGCGGCCGACGATCCTCCCCGTGTTCGAGATGAACAGCGTCTCCGGAATCCCGGAGAGCTTGAAGTCACGCGCGGCCTTGGCCGTCGGGTCACCGACCATCGGGAACGTGATCTTGTGCTGCTCGGCGAAGACGCGTGCGGAGTCGGCCGACTCGCGCACGCTCAGGCCGAGGTACAGGACGCCACGCGGGCCCCAGCGCTTCCACTCCGCCTCGAGCAGCCGCGCCTCCGGCCCGCAGAACTCGCACCGCGAGCTGAGCGCCGTGAGGACCGTCGGCGTCCCCTTCAGATCCGCGCCGGTCAGGTCGCCGTCGCTGAGTCCCTTTCCGACCTTCGCGTTCACCGGACGCGGGCAGCTGGCCCTGCTCGATGACCTCCGCCGAGAACCCGGGGACCGGGACCGGCCGCCGCGGCGCCCGGCCGGGAGGCCTGGCCTTGATGTCGTTCTGTGAGCCGGGCGTCGTCCCGTCGTCGCCAGGCGTGCCGGTTTTCGGATCGGTGATGTCGGTCGTCGAGATCGTGGTGCGGGTCTCGTCGCCGGAGTCGTCCGAGTCGAGCAGCAGCACCCCCACGACGATGGCTCCGACCAGGCAGACGGCGATCACCGAGAAGCCGATGATCTCGCGCCGGGCCAGTGGTCTCTTGAAGGGCATCGGAGAGGAAGAGGAAGAGGTATCCCCGCCGGGGCGGGCCAGAAAAGCCTTTACGGCTGCACGTCTTATATATAGACTGATCTGCGGTCGCGCCGGTCAGGCCGTAACAAGTTGTGGACCGGTTCGGGCGGTGCTCTGTTACAGTCACCGTGCTTCGTGCAGGGGTACTAAGACCGGGAGGGAGTTACAGCTGTGAGAAGGCTCTTGGCCTGTCGCTGGCAAGCATTGCTTGTTTTCGCGCTGGCATCAATCTTCGTTCTACCTTCGGCGGCATTTGCCGCCCCGACGTTCTTGACTGCCGCGACCATTTCGGATCCGGGACAGGATGGATTCGAGCCTGAGGTCGCCCAAGATGGAGCGGGCAACGTCTATGCAGTGTGGACGCGCTCCGACGGAACCAACTTCCGCGTTCAATACGCGAGCCGCACGCCGAACGGCAACTGGAGTGCTCCAGTGACGCTGTCCGACCCGGGCCAGGGTGCCTCGGGCCCGATCATCTCGTCTGACACTGCGGGCAACGCCCTGGCAGTGTGGACGCGCTCGGACGGCACCAACCTCCGCATCCAGTCCGCGTTCAAGCCGGCCGGCGGCAGCTTCGCGCCGGAGGTGACGGTGTCGGCCTCCGGCGGTGACGCAAGCGCCCCGGACGTGTCCATGGACGCGACCGGCAAGGGTCTCGTGGTGTGGCAGCGCTTCGACGGAACGCAGCTTCGTGTCCAGGCGGCGATCCGCAGCGCGGGCGCCGGCGGCTCCTTCGGTGCGACCACGACGCTGTCCGCGGGCGGCCAGGACGCATTCGAGCCGCGCGCCGAGGCAGGTCCCGACGCGGACGCCAACGCGTCCATCTGCTGGACTCGCTCGGATGGCGTCAACCTGCGCGTGCAGTGCTCGCGGCGCCGTGACGTAGTGGGATACCCGCGCTCCAAGGCGGCCACTCCGGTTCGGTACTCGCTGGTGCCTGCGTACAACGCGTGCACCACGCCGAACCGCCAGCACGGCGGCACGCTCAACTACACGTCGTGCAACCCGCCGGTGCTGAGCTCCAGCGTGCTCACGACCGGGAGCCCGGACGCCAACGGCTTCGCGGCCAACCAGAACGCCCCGGCCGTGCGGTACAGGGTCATCAACGGGAACGCCGGGACCGAAGCCGACGAGGCCGATGTGGCCGTGTTCGTCACCATCACCGACGTTCGCACCAACCCCGGCGGCCTCGACTACACCGGCCGGGTCCTGGTGCGCCACCAGCTGACGGTGACCGACCAGTCGAACTCGGATGAGGCGCCCGATCCTGGGACCACGATTCCGTTCACGTTCCAGTACCCGGTCCAGTGCACGTCGACGTTGTCGACGACGATCGGTGGCCAGTGCGACCTCAACACGACCGCCGACGCGATCATGCCCGGCATGGTCGTCGAGAGCCGGCGGACCCTGTGGCAGACCGGGCAGGTCGAGGTCAGGGACGCCGGGCCGAACGGCTCGGGCTACGGGGCCGGCTGCCCGCCGACCTGTGGCGACGGCGACGAGGGCACGTACCTGAAGCAGGGAATCTTCGTCCCCTAGGCACGGAGCGCGAAGTAGCTGTAACTCGCAGAAGGGGCGCCGGCAACGGCGCCCCTTCGCTTTCCGCTCGCGAACGGCGCGCTATGCTACGTCCCATCGCGCAGGCAGTCGCCGGCGCTCGTTTTCGTTAAACGTCCCCTGCCTGCGGAGCAGGCCTACACGCTATGGCTCGCGGAGAAGTTCGAATCGCGGTGACGCTTGCTTGCGAGGAGTGCAAGCGCCGCAACTATCAGACCGACAAGAACCGGCGCAACGATCCGGAGCGCATCGAGATGCGCAAGTACTGCCGCTGGTGCGGGCATCACACGCCCCACAAGGAAACGCGCTGAGGTCGCGAAACACCTCGGTATGGCACGTACCCGTCAGAAGTCCAAGCAGCGCAAGGCCAAGCGTCTCGAGCAGGAGCAGCGCGCTTCCGGCCGCGCGCCGGCGAAGGACGCTGCCGACGCGGTAGACGAGGCGGCCGCGGAGACGCCCGCCGCTCCGGTCGGAGGACAACAGCGTTGCCGCGGAGCCCGAGGCGGTCGCCGAGGAGGTCGCGGCGCCTCCCGTCCGCGAGCGCTCCCCGGCACGGACCGCGGCGCCCGAGAAGCAGCGGTCCCGGCCCGCCAAGGCGCCGGCCAAGGAGCGCGCCCGCCAGAAGCCCGCCGAGCGCCGCGCAGCCACGCCGCCGCGGCCGGGTGCTGACCTTCTTCATCGAAGTGTGGGCGGAGCTGCGACGGGTCCAGTGGCCCGACCGCAACCGGTCACCCAGGCGACCGCGGTCGTGGTCGTCTTCTGTTTCCTGGCGGGCTTCTACCTGGCCCTCTGGGACTTCGTATTCAACCGGCTCGTGAAGGCGCTGCTGTGAGGAAGGGCTCTTAGATGTTCCGCTGGTATGTCATCAACACCTACTCCGGGCACGAGAACAAGGTCAAGCACAACATCGAGCACCGGGTCTCGAGCATGCACCAGTCCGTCGAACATCCGCCAGGTGGTCGTGCCCACCGAGCAGGTCTCCGAGATGAAGAACGGGCAGCGCATCCAGAGCGAGCGCCGCACCATGCCCGGCTACGTGCTCGTGAACATGGAGATGAACGACGACACCTGGTCGCTGGTCAAGAACACGCCCGGCGTGACTGGCTTCGTCGGCTCGCGCGACAAGCCGGTACCGCTCAGCAAGCCCGAGGTCGACCGCCTGCTGCACCGCGAGAGCGCCGAGCGGCCACGGACCCGAGCCCAGTTCTCGATCGGCGAGACCGTGAAGGTGATCTCCGGCCCGCTGTCCGACTTCTCCGGCGAGATCGCCGAGATCAACGAGGACGCCGCCAAGCTCAAGGTCCTGGTCTCGATCTTCGGCCGGGAGACTCCGGTCGAAGTGGACTACGACCAGGTCAAGAAGATCTAGGATCCGCCGCCGATGGCACGCAAAGTTCTAACCATGATCAAGCTGCAGATTCCCGCGGGGGCCGCGAACCCGGCGCCTCCGGTCGGCCCTGCGCTTGGCCAGCACGGCGTGAACATCATGGAGTTCTGCAAGGCGTTCAACGCGCAGACCCAGCAGGACGCCGGCACGATCATCCCCGTCGAGATCACGGTCTACGAGGACCGCTCGTTCACCTTCATCACGAAGACGCCGCCGGCCGCGGTCCTGATCAAGCAGGCGATCGGCATCGAGAAGGGTTCCGGCGAGCCGAACCGGGAGAAGGTCGGGACGATCAGCCGGGACCAGGTGCGCAAGATCGCCGAGACGAAGATGCCGGACCTGAACGCCAACGACGTCGACCAGGCGATGAAGATCATCGAGGGGACCGCCCGCTCGATGGGAGTTGACGTCAGATGAAGCACGGCAAGCGCTACCGCCAGCTGCACGAGCAGATCGACCGCATGCGCGAGTACGAGCCGGCCGAGGCGATCTCGACGGTCCGCTCGATGCAGACGGCCAAGTTCACCGAGGCGGTCGAGGCGCACATCCGCCTCGGAGTCAACGTCCGCCACGCCGACCAGCAGGTGCGCGGCACGATGGTGCTCCCCAACGGCTCGGCCGCGACGTCTCGGTGGCGGTCTTCGCCCAGGGCGACAAGGCCCGAGAGGCGGAGGCCGCCGGCGCCGACGCCGTCGGCGGTGAAGACCTCGCGGAGCGGATCAGCGGCGGCTGGACCGACTTCGACGTCGCGATCGCGACGCCCGACATGATGCCCGTGGTGGCCAAGCTGGGCCGGATCCTCGGGCCGCAGGGCAAGATGCCGAATCCCAAGGTCGGCACGGTGACCGAGGACTTGGGCCGCGCGATCGAGCAAGCCAAGGCCGGCCGGGTCGAATACCGCACCGATCGCACCGGCATCGTCCACGTGGTGATCGGCAAGGCGGACTTCGAGGAGCGCGCCGCTGCTCGAGAACTACGCCGCGCTGATCGACGAGATCGTCCGCGCCAAGCCCGCGGCGGCCAAGGGCCGCTACATCAGGTCTGTGACGCTCACGACGACGATGGGCCCCGGCGTCAAGGTCGACCCGACACGCACCCGGGATCTGCTGGAAGAGCCCGCTGGAGCCACCGCTTAGCTAAGATCGTCCGCCAGACACGAGGCTCGTACGCCGAAGACGACCGGCGGCCGTGAGGCGCTAAGACCGGTCCAGGCGGGAGCAGCCGGAGACTTTTCTCCGCTGAGACCCGCCTGCGCGCGGGTTTTTTCGTGGCAAAAGGAGAACCGTGAAGAAAGACCAGAAGGCAGAGGTAGTCGACGCAGATCGCCGCCCAGATCAGGGAGGCGGAGGCCATCTACGCGGTCGACTACCGCGGCCTCAGCGTCACCCAGGCCGCGGAGCTGCGCGCGAGCCTGCGCGAGGCAGACGCGCGCTTCAGGATCGTCAAGAACACGCTCACGCTGCGCGCGGCCGAGGAAGCCGGCGCCGAGGACCTGAAGCCGGTCGTCGCGGAGGGGCCGACGGCCCTGGCGTTCGTGCTCGGCGACCCGGCGCTGGCCGCGAAGGCGCTGGACACGTTCGCGCGCCAGGCCCAGCTGCTCGAGTTCAAGGGCGGGCTGATGGGAGACACCGTTCTTTCCGCGGACGAGATCCGCCAGCTGGCGCGGCTTCCCGGTCGCGACCAGCTCAACGCCCAACTGGCCGGCATCGTGGCCTCGCCCGTGACCGGGCTCGTGCGCGGCCTCGGCTCGATGCTGTCGGGACTGGCGATCGCTTTGGGACAGATTCAGCAACAGAAAGAGGAGGCGGCATAGCCCTGATGGCTACGAAGGTGAGCACCGAGGACTGGATCGAGGAGCTGAAGAGCATCTCGGTGATGGAGCTGTCCGAGCGCATCAAGGCGCTCGAGGAGGAGTTCGGCGTGTCCGCGACCGCCGTGGCGGCCGCTGCCCCGGCTGCCGGTGGTGGTGGCGACGGCGCCGGGCCGGAGGAGGAGCAGACCGCATTCGACGTGGTGCTGACCGGCGCCGGCGACAAGAAGATCCAGGTGATCAAGGTCGTCCGCGCGGCGACCGGCCTGGGCCTGAAGGAGGCCAAGGCGGTCGTCGACGATGCCCCCAAGCCCGTCAAGGAGGGCGTCGACAGCGAGGAAGCCGACAAGCTCAAGGCCGAGCTCGAAGAGGCCGGCGCGTCAGTAGAGGTAAAGTAGCTTTAGAAGAAGCGCCTGGCCAGGGCTCGCGCCCAGGCCGGCGCCAACCGCAAGTTCTGTCCCAGGCCCGGGGCAAGGCATACCCATGTGGTACTATGCGCGGTCGCGCCTAGTTTTGCCTGCCTGCCTCGGCCAGACGCGTTTTAACCATTCCCGCCGACTTTTAGGAGCCGCCACTTGGCACGTGTGGATCTCCCGCGCCAGCGTAGAAGTTTCGCCTCCCTTGAAAATGCACTAGAGCTTCCTAACCTCATCGACATACAGCGCAGGTCTTTTAACTGGCTTGTTGACCCTCAGAAGGGTGGCCTGCGCGAGACGATCGACGACATCTCGCCGATCGAGGACTACACCGGCAACCTGGCGGTGGTCTTCGGCGAGCTGTGGTTCGAGGACCCGCCCGTCTCGATCGAGGAGTGCCGTGAGAAGGATCTGACCTACTCGCGGCCCCTGCACGTCAAGGTCGCCTTCCAGAACCGCGACACGGGAGAGATCCGTGAGCAGACGGTCTTCATGGGCGACTTCCATTGGATGACCGACTGGGGCACGTTCATCGTGAACGGCACCGAGCGCGTCGTCGTCACGCAGCTCGTTCGCTCCCCAGGCGCCTACGTGATGGAGCCGAAGGACCGCGAGAAGCAGGTCTTCATCGCGAACCTGATGCCCGCCCGCGGCTCCTGGCTGGAGCTCGAGATCGACAAGAAGGGCCGCGTCTACGTACGCGTCGACCGCAAGCGCAAGCTTCCGGTCACCGTCCTGCTGCGCGCGATCGGCATGGCTGACGACGCCGAAATCCTCAAGACCTTCGACAACTCGGCCTACATCAGGCACACGATCGAGGCCGACCCCGAGGCGACCCGCTCCGAGGAGGGGGCCCTCATCGAGCTGTTCAAGAAGCAGCGACCGGGCGAGCCGCCGACGGTGGACGCCGCGCGGAACCTGCTCAACCAGCTGTTCTTCGACCCGAAGCGCTACGACCTCACGCGGGTCGGCCGCTACAAGCTGAACTCGCGGCTGGGCCTCGACGTCGACCTCGACACCCGGGTCCTGACCCGCGAGGACATCGTCTCGCTGGTCAAGGAGCTGGTCGGCGGTCCCGCGCCTGCTCGGCATCCCCGAGGACGTCGGAGATCAAGGACTACGCGGCCGAGGCCGTGACGCTCCCGCGCGAGCCGATCGCCGACCACCTGGACGAGTACGAGCACTTCGGCAACCGCCGCCTGCGGACGGTCGGGGAGCTGATCCAGGAGGCCTTCCGGATCGGGCTCTACCGGATGGAGCGCGTCGTGCGCGAGCGCCTCACCACCGAGGACGCCGACACGATCACGCCTCAGACCATCATCAACATCCGGCCCGTCTCCGCGGCGCTGAAGGAGTTCTTCGGCTCCTCGCAGCTGTCGCAGTTCATGGACCAGACCAACTCGCTGGCCGGACTCACGCACCGCCGCCGGCTGTCGGCGCTGGGCGCCGGCGGCCTGACGCGCGAGCGCGCTCCGATCGAGGTGCGCGACGTGCACCCGACCCACTACGGGCGCATGTGCCCGATCGAGACCCCCGAGGGGCCGAACATCGGCCTGATCGGGTCGCTGTCGTCGTTCGCGACCGTCTCGGAGCACGGCTTCGTCCAGACCCCCTACCGGGCGGTCGAGAACGGGACCGTGACGAACAAGATCGTGTGGCTGGACGCGACGCAGGAGGAGGAGCACGTCATCGCGCAGGCCAACGCCGAGATCGGGCAGGGCGGAAAGCTGAAGGGCCCGCAGGTGCTGTGCCGCGAGCGCGACGGCGAGCTGGTCACCGTGCCGCCGAAGGACGTGGACCTGATGGACGTCTCCCCGACGCAGATCTGGTCGGTGGCGACGGCGCTGATCCCGTTCCTCGAGCACGACGACGCCAACCGCGCCCTGATGGGCTCGAACATGCAGCGCCAGGCCGTTCCGCTGCTGCGCCCGGAGCCGCCGCTGATCGGCACGGGGATGGAGCGCCGCGCCGCGATCGACACGGGCGACGTGGTGGTCGCCAGTGAGGCCGGTGAGGTCACCTTCGTCGACGCGGAGCGCGTCGTGGTCGGCAGGACCGAGCACGAGCTCCACAAGTTCATGCGCTCGAACCAGGGAACCCTGATCGACCAGCGGCCGCTGGTGAGCACGGGCGACCGCGTGAAGGCCGGCGACGTGCTCGCCGACGGCTCTTCCACCGGCGTTGGGGAGCTGGCGCTCGGCAAGAACGTGACGGTCGCCTTCATGTCCTGGGAGGGCTACAACTTCGAGGACGCCATCGTGATCTCGGAGCGGCTGGTCAAGGACGACGTGCTGACCTCGATCCACATCGAGGAGTACGAGATCGACGCCCGCACGACCAAGCTGGGCGACGAGGAGATCACCCGCGACATCCCGAACCGCTCGGAGGAGTCGCTGCGCAACCTCGACGAGCGCGGCGTGGTGCGGATCGGAGCCGAGGTCGGCTCCGGTGACCTGCTCGTCGGCAAGGTCACGCCCAAGGGCGAGACCGAGCTGACCGCAGAGGAGAAGCTGATCCGCGCGATCTTCAAGGAGAAGGCGCGTGAGGTCCGTGACACCTCGCTCAAGGTCCCGCACGGCGAGGGCGGCGTCGTGATCGACGTGAAGATCTTCTCGCGCGAGAACGGCGACGACCTGCCCGCCGGCGTCAACGACCTGGTCCGCGTGTACGTGGCCAGCAAGCGCAAGATCGCCGAGGGCGACAAGCTCGCCGGCCGGCATGGCAACAAGGGAGTGATCTCGAAGATCGTGCCCGAGGCCGACATGCCGTTCCTCGAGGACGGGACGCCCGTGGACCTGATCCTGAACCCGCTCGGCGTGCCGAGCCGGATGAACCTGGGCCAGATCCTCGAGACCCACCTCGGCTGGGTGGCGGCCAACGGCTGGTACGACGACGGCTCGGACGCCTATCGCGCCTCGCGCCAGAACGGCGGCCGGGTCGCGGTGGCCACGCCGGTGTTCGACGGCGCGACGGTCGAGGACGTCGACGAGGCGCTGGTGCGCTGGCAGCAGGAGCACGCGGACTCGCGGGTCCAGTTCGAGATGGACAAGAGGGCCCGCGAAGGCAGTCGCTGCTCCGGCAAGCTGCAGCTGTTCGACGGCCAGTCCGGCGAGCCCTACGAGCAGCCGGTGACCGTCGGCAACATGTACATCCTGAAGCTGCTCCACCTGGTGGACGACAAGATCCACGCTCGCTCCACCGGCCCCTACTCGCTCGTCACCCAGCAGCCGCTGGGCGGCAAGGCGCAGTTCGGCGGCCAGCGGTTCGGCGAGATGGAGGTGTGGGCGCTGGAGGCCTACGGCGCGGCGTACACGCTCCAGGAGATGCTGACCGTCAAGTCCGACGACACCGTCGGGCGCGTCAAGGCCTACGAGGCGATCGTCAAGGGCGAGAACATCCCGGAGCCGTCCATCCCGGAGTCCTTCAAGGTCCTGCTGAAGGAGATGCAGAGCCTCTCGCTGGACGTCAACGTGGTCTCCGAGGAGGGCACGGACATCGAGATCCGCGAGGAGGAAGACGACCTCCTACGCGCCGCCGAGGAGCTCGGCATCGACCTCTCCGGCGTGCGGGCCGCGGACAAGGACGGCCAGCAGCCGCCGGGCACGCCGGCCGACGAGGCCGAGGAGAAGGTGATCCCGGCCGAGGCGCTGGCCGAGGAGGCCGAGCCCGACGGCGAGGCGCTGGCGGAAGCGGAGACAGTCGAAGAGGAGTAGGCAGTAGGGCAGTCGGCAGAGCGCGCATCCCTGCCAACTGCCGACCGCCAACTGTCAACTGGGCGAATGCAACAACTGAGCTAAAGGAACACATTTGATCGACATAAACAATTTCGACGCAATCGAGATCAGCCTCGCCTCCTCGAAGCAGATCCGCAGCTGGTCGTCGGGCGAGGTGACCAAGCCCGAGACGATCAACTACCGGACGCTGAAGCCGGAGAAGGACGGGCTGTTCTGCGAGCGCATCTTCGGCCCCACCAAGGACTGGGAGTGCTACTGCGGCAAGTACAAGCGCGTCCGCTACAAGGGCATCGTCTGCGAGCGGTGCGGCGTCGAGGTGACGCGGTCGAAGGTCCGGCGCGAGCGCATGGGCCACATCGACCTCGCCGCTCCGGTTTCGCACATCTGGTTCTTCAAGGGCGTGCCCAGCCGGATCGGCTACCTGCTCGACATCGCTCCGAAGGAGCTGGAGAAGGTCCTCTACTTCGCGGCCTCGATCGTCTCGTTCGTGGACGAGGAGGCGCGCTCGAAGGACCTCACCAAGCTCGAGAAGGAGGTCAAGAAGGTCGTCGAGAGCTACGAGGCGCAGAAGGAGGAGAGCCTCCTCGAGCTGCGGGAGTCTCTCGAGCGGCGCCTCGAGTACCTGAAGACCGGCAAGCAGACCGGCTTCAACGACGAGGACCACCTGTGGGCCGACGGCCTCGACGTGAACATCAAGAAGCTGCCGGACGCCGACCGCGAGAAGCTGGAGAAGGACGTCCGCAAGGCGTTCGACCAGGACATGGCCGACACCGAGGCCTACCTGGACGACGCCGCCGAGCGCACCCGCGAGGCGTGGGAGAAGTTCCAGGAGCTCAAGGTCCAGGACGTGATCGCGGACGAGGCGCTGTTCCGCGAGCTGAAGGAGCGTTTCGGCTCTCCGTACGGCTGGGGTGAGTACTTCCGGGGTGGCATGGGCGCGGAGTCCGTGCGCGACCTGCTCGAGCAGGTCAACCTCGAGGAGGAGGCACTCGAGCTCGAGCACACCATCCGCAGCTCCAAGGGCCAGAAGCAGAACAAGGCGATCAAGCGCCTGAAGGTCGTGTCGGCCTTCCTGAACTCACGCAACCGCCCGGAGTGGATGATCCTCGAGGCGGTCCCGGTCATCCCGCCGGAGCTGCGCCCGATGGTGCAGCTGGACGGCGGCCGGTTCGCGACGTCGGACCTGAACGACCTCTACCGCCGGGTGATCAACCGCAACAACCGCCTCAAGCGGCTGCTGGACCTCGGCGCGCCCGAGATCATCGTCAACAACGAGAAGCGGATGCTCCAGGAGGCCGTCGACGCGCTGTTCGACAACGGCCGCCGCGGGCGTCCCGTCACGGGTCCGGGCAACCGCGCGCTCAAGTCCCTCAGTGACATGCTGAAGGGCAAGCAGGGCCGGTTCCGCCAGAACCTGCTCGGCAAGCGCGTCGACTACTCGGGACGCTCGGTGATCGTGGCCGGCCCGAACATGCGGCTGCACCAGTGCGGGCTGCCGAAGCTGATGGCACTCGAGCTCTTCAAGCCGTTCATCATGGCGCGGCTCGTAGAGCGCAAGGCCGTGCAGAACATCAAGGCGGCCAAGAAGATGGTCGAGTCGATGATCCCGGAGGTCTGGGACGTGCTCGAGGAGGTCATCCACGAGCACCCGGTCCTGCTCAACCGGGCGCCGACGCTCCACCGCCTGGGCATCCAGGCCTTCGAGCCGGTGCTGGTCGAGGGTAAGGCCATCCAGGTCCACCCGCTCGTCTGCCACGCCTTCAACGCGGACTTCGACGGCGACCAGATGGCCGTTCACGTGCCGCTGTCGGCGGAGGCGCAGGCCGAGGCGCGGATCCTGATGCTCTCGTCCAACAACATCCTCTCGCCTGCCCACGGCGGGCCGCTGGCCACGCCGTCGCAGGACATGGTGCTCGGCATCTACTACCTGACGTACGGGCCCACGGGCGAGGAGCTCGAGAAGGCCGAGCGGCCGAAGTTCACGTTCCGTACGGCGCAGGAGGCCGAGCTGGCCTACGAGGACCGCCGTGCGCGGCTTCAGGACATCGCGATCTACCGCCCCGCCGGTGGTGAGCACATCACGACGACGGTCGGCCGGATCCTGTTCAACGACCGGATCGAGCGCGCGCTCGCCGAGGCGCTGGGCGACAAGTTCAACCGCGCCGACCACGAGTTCGTGAACGAGACCCTCACGAAGCGTGAGGTCAGCGCACTGGTGTTCTCGCTGGTGGCCCTGCACGGGGCTCCCTCGGTGGCGCTGGTTCTGGACGCCTTCAAGGAGCTCGGCTTCCACTACTCGAGCCTGGCGGGAATCAGCATCTCGAAGAACGACGTCGTGACTCCGCCCGACAAGGATCAGATCCTCGAGCGCTACGAGGGTGAGGTGGAGGAGATCCACAACCAGTACGACATGGGCCTGATCACCTTCGAGGAGCGCCGCGAGAAGGTGGTCGACAAGTGGACCGCCGCCACGGACGAGGTCGCGGAGGCGATGGAGAAGAACCTCGACCGGCTGAACCCGATCTACATGATGGCCAACTCGGGCGCCCGTGGCTCGTTCACGCAGATCCGGCAGCTGGCCGGGATGCGTGGCCCGATGACGAACCCGAAGGGGGAGATCATCGAGCGGCCGATCAAGGCCAACTTCATGGAGGGCCTGAGCGTGCTCGAGTACTTCATCTCGACGCACGGCGCCCGCAAGGGCCTGGCGGACACCGCCCTGCGGACCGCCGACTCCGGGTATCTGACCCGCCGCCTGGTCGACGTGGCCCAGGACGTGATCATCCGTCAGGACGATTGCAAGACCAAGCACTTCATCGAGATGACGGCGCTCGCCGACGGCGGTCGCCCGAACTGGAACCTGGTCGGCCGCGTGGCGGCCAAGCGGATCAGCGCTCCGACGGGCGAGGTGCTGGTCGACAAGAACCACCTGATCACGCGCGAGGACCTGGACCGGATCGCGGCCGCATTCGACGGTGACGAGGAGGCGACTCTGTCGATCCGCTCGGTGCTGAAGTGCGAGGCCGAGTCCGGGCTGTGCCGCGCCTGCTACGGCGTGGCCATGGCGACCGGCTCACTGGTCGAGCTCGGCGACGCGGTCGGGATCATCGCCGCGCAGTCGATCGGCGAGCCCGGCACACAGCTCACGATGCGCACGTTCCACACAGGCGGTGTGGCGGGCGCCGACATCACGCACGGCCTGCCGCGCGTGGTGGAGCTGTTCGAGGCGCGCAAGCCGAAGGGCGTCGCGACGATGTCCGAGGTGGCCGGCACGGTGGCTGTCGAGGAGCACGAGAAGACCCGGACGGTCACGGTGCTCGACTCCAAGGGCGAGGAGCACGACTACGACTTCCCCCGCGGGCTGATGCTGCGCGTCACCCATGGGCAGAAGATCGACGCCGGCGAGAAGCTCGTGGAGGGCCCGCTCTACCCGGCCGAGCTGCTCCAGATCAGGGGCCGCACAGCGACAGAGCGGTACCTGGTCGAGGAGGTCCAGTCCGTCTACAAGTCCCAGGGCGTGGACATCAACGACAAGCACATCGAGGTCATCGTCCGCCAGATGCTCAAGCGCCTTCGAGTTGAGCGCAAGGGCGACACCGACTACCTGCCGGGCCAGCTGGTGGACGCCAACCAGCTGAAGCGCAAGAACGAGGAGATCAAGGCCGCCTCCGGCGACCTGGCCTCCGGCGAGGAGGTCATCCTCGGGATCACGAAGGCCTCTCTGGCGACCGACTCGTTCCTGTCCGCGGCCTCGTTCCAGGAGACCACGAAGGTCCTCACCGACGCCGCGCTCGAGGGCAAGATCGACCGGCTGCTGGGCCTGAAGGAGAACGTGATCATCGGGAAGCTGATCCCGGCCGCGACCGGGCTGAAGCACTACCGCAGGCTCGAGATCGAGCCGACCGAGCCGTTCGTCCGCCCGACGCCGGAAGAGATCGGGCTGATCGACGAGGACACGCTCGTTGCCGAGCTGGGACTCGGCGAGGAGGGCCTCGAGGGACTCGGGGCCGAGATCTCCACGAGCGACTTCGGCGATGACTTCGCCTCCGACTTCGACCTTGCCGAGGGCGGCACCGCGCCGGCCTCGCAGGACGGGGACGAGGGCTAAGCTCAGAGCCATCCGGCCGCGGCGGCTTCCGAGCCGCCGGCCGGATAGGCCCTCACGCGCCTGATGACGGCTGAGCGGTGGCAGGCGTTCGCGCGCTACGCCGCCTGGGTCCGCGGCAAGCCCACATGGGTTGCCGAGGAGCGCGAGCCGCGCCTGGCGGTTGCCCCGCGGCTCCGCGATGTCGTGCGACTCGCGGTCGACGGCGGCGCCTGGACGGGGGCGCTGCTCGACGTCATGTACTCGCGGGATATCTCCCGCGCGGATCTCACGCTGCGCGGACACCGCGACTGGCTGCGGCCATGGGTGGATTCGGACCCTGGCGGGCTGCGCGAGGCGCTGGCGGCTTTCGCCGACCCGGCGGCTCCTCCGGTGGCCCGCTTCGAGCGCTGGTCGCAGATCTGCGGAGACGCCATCTCCGCCGGGCGGGTCCCCGACCGCCGTGATGCACGGCTCGCGGTCGGCGCGCTCTTCAACTTCGCCACCGACCCGGAGACGGTGCCGTTCGTCCTGCAGCGCCCCTTCCGGACGCTGCCGGGCCTGCTGGGCGAAGCCACGGGCGAGGATTACGCGGCTCACCTGAGCTTCGCCGAAACTGCGACGGCGCGGCTCGCCTCAATGGGCCTCGCGTGCGACGTGCTGGACACCTGGGCGCTGATCCTCAGCGCAGCGCGCAACCCGGCCTTCTGGGCCGGGGAGGGGGCCTTCGACGAGGAGGCCGGAACGCGGGATGAGCCCCCGGAGCACTACCTGGCGATCTGCTCGATCTACCGCGACGAGGCCTCCTATATGAAGGAGTGGGTCGAGTTCCACCGACTCGCAGGGGTGCAGCACTTCTACCTGTACGACAACAACAGCGTCGACGACCACCGTGAGGTGCTGGCCCCGTACGTCGATCGCGGCGAGGTGACGATCCGCGACTGGCCGATGGAGCTGGGCCAGCGCCCGGCGTACGACCACTGCATCGCCCAGAACGGACGAGACGCGCGCTGGATCGCCTTCATCGACCTGGATGAGTTCCTGTTCTCTCCTACCGGGCAGTCGCTGCCCGAGATCCTGCCCGCATATGAGCGGTGGCCCGGCGTGGGCGCCAACTGGGCCGTGTTCGGCCCCTCGGGACACCTGACGCGGCCCCCCGGCCTGGTCACCGAGAGCTACACGAAACGTCTGCAAACGGGCGAGAACCTGAACATCAAGACGATCGCGGATCCGCTGCGTGTCGATCGCGCCGCCGGGGTGCACAGGTTCACCTACAAGAGCCTCGGCCACGTGGACGAGAACCAGTATCCGATCACCGCGGGCGTCACCAAGACCGAGTCACGGAAGCTCCTCCAGGTCAACCACTACATGACGAAGTCGTTCGAGGAGTTCGCGCAGCGCTCGCGCCGGAACCGCCCGAATCCTTATGGCGCCAACGCCGCCGACCCCTTCAGGCGGCCCTTCCACGAAGGGTTGCTGAAGCGTCAAGACGCCGATGCGGTGCCCGATGAGGCGATCCTGCAGTACGTGCCGGCGCTGCGGCGGCGGTCGGGGCTGGATTAGTCCTCTGCCGGCGGTGACGGATACGGGCCGTGACCATCCTCCGCAGCGATCGTGCCCAAGCGAGCAGCTGCTCCACGTGCTTCTCGACCATGCCCTGCTCGGAGGCGGTCTCGACCAGCAGCGTCGGCGCGGGGTGGCGTCGAGCCCATTCGCGGCAGCTCTCGTCGATGCGGTCGTCGATCCACGCGAACGGCCGGGATCCCGCATATTCGCGCCATTGCGTCGGTCTTCCAATGGGCCGCTCCGGCGGCCACGCGTCCGTCGAAGTTCAGTACCGGAAGGTCGCCCGGGAGCTCCAGCAGGAGGGGCAGATACTCGTTTGCGGTCTCCTCCCAGCCGGTCGCCCAGACGAGCTCGAATTCCTCCGCCAGCCGGCGCAGAAAGGGCCCGGATGCAGCGGATATGTAGTGGATGACCCCGTTGACGTTGTGCAGGGATCCGGCCGGCCGCTGCTCGAATGGAGCATTCCCTGGCGCAAGCCCGTAGCCTTGTGGGAAGCCGAACAGACTGATAACTCCGTCCACATCAATGAAAAGGACGGGTTTGTAACGACTTCCGTGATTCAACGTACACTCACGTGGGAATCGATCTGCTTGACTCGGGTATCTCCGCCGGATGCGGGACCCGGACACTCCGCAAACTATGTAGCGCCCGTCCAGGAGACGATTACGCTAAAGGTCGAAGGGGTAGAGCCCGACAAGTAGAAACAGGCCCACGGACGGGCCGACCCTCTCCCTCCTCCTTAATACTTCTTGATGAGCCCTTACGTCGGACTGCTGCTCGCCCTCGCCTGCGCGTTCGCGACGAACCTCGCCTTCCTGTGGAAGCAGCGCGGTGCCGTCGCGGCCCCCGACGTCAACATCCGGCACCCTCTCAAGAGCGCTGCCTCGCTGTTCGCCTCCAAGTGGTGGGCGATCGGAATGGGCGTGGCACTGGTCGCCTGGCTGTTCCACGTGGCGGCTCTGGCGCTCGCCCCGCTGTCGCTGGTCCAGGCGGTCATCTCCGGCGGGCTCGTCTTCCTGGCCGTCCTGGCCGACCGCTGGTTCGGCTTCTCGCTCGGAATGCGCGAGTGGATCGGCGTCGGGCTCACCGCGGCCGGCCTCGCATTCCTGGGCCTGACCGTCGAGCACGGCTCGTCCGGCTCCCACTCCAGCTACTCGATCTCCGGCATGATCGCCTTCGAGGCCGCCATGATCACCATCGGAGCGCTGCTCCTGCTCTCCCACCGGGTCGAGCGGGTGCGCCACCGCCGCGGTGTGATGCTGGGCGCCGCCGCCGGAATCCTGTTCGGCGTCTCCGACGTCTCGATCAAGGCGCTCACCGGCACCGTTCCGGGCGACCCGCTGACGATCATCAGCCCGTGGACGCTGGTCGCGGTGACCGCTTCGATCGCCGCCTTTTACGCTTCGGCCCGCGGCCTGCAGATCGGCGAGGGCCTGTCGGTGATCGCATTGACCTCGGTGGCCGCAAACGTGAGCGCGATCCTGGGCGGCATCATCGTCTTCGGCGACCCGATCGGCAGCAACGCGCTCGAGATCATCCTCCGCTCCAGCGCCTTCGCGCTGGTGATCGCGGCGGCCGGGCTGATGCCCGCGCCGATGCGCGCCGCAGCGCGGACGGCTTAGCAGCGGCTCTGCGGTCTGCCGTCTGCGGTCTGCCGCGAAACGGCTGACTGCTACCCTTCCGCATCGCATGCCAAGCATCAGCCAGCTAGTGCGCAAGGGCCGTCAGCGCCCGCGCAAGAAGGTCTCGACTCCCGGTCTCAAGCAGAGCCAGGGCGGCAAGCGGCGAATCGCCGCACCACAGCGCCGCGGTGTCTGCACCCGGGTCTACACGACCACGCCGAAGAAGCCGAACTCGGCGCTGCGCAAGGTCGCGCGTGTGCGGCTCACCAACGGGATGGAGGTGACCGCCTACATCCCGGGCGAAGGTCACAACCTCCAAGAGCACTCCGTCGTGCTGGTGCGCGGCGGACGGGTCAAGGACCTGCCGGGCGTGCGCTACAAGGTCGTGCGCGGCACGCTCGACGCGGCCGGCGTCTCCGACCGCAAGAAGGCCCGCTCGCAGTACGGCGTCAAGGCGAGCTAGCCGACCAAGCCATGCCGCGTCGCGGAGACATCTCACCCCGGGTCGTCGAGCCCGACATGCTGCACAACAGCCGGCTGGTCCAACAGGTGATCAACAAGGTCATGGCGGACGGCAAGAAGTCGACCTCGGAGGCGATCGTCTACGAGTCACTCGAGATCATTGGCCGCAAGAGCGGCAAGGACCCCGTCGAGGCGCTCGAGCAGTCGATCAAGGCGCTGACGCCCGCGCTCGAGGTCCGCTCCCGCCGTGTCGGCGGCGCCACCTACCAGGTGCCCGTCGAGGTTCCGGCTCGCCGGGCCCGCACGCTGGCCGTCCGCTGGCTGGTCGAGTTCGCCCGCCGGCGCCGCGAGAAGTCGATGGCCGAGCGGCTCGCGAACGAGCTGATGGACGCCTCTCAGCAGCAAGGCGACGCCTACAAGCGCAAGGACGACATCTACCGCATGGCGCAGGCCAACAAGGCCTTCGCGCATTACCGCTGGTAGGGCTAGGCGCCTTCGGCGCTAGGCGACTCCCTCGACCGCCCGCCACCGCGCGCCGCCCTCGGCGCAAAACCGGCACTAAATAGTTCGGTCCAAGGCCGCGGCTTCAAGACGCGTCCTGCATTGAACTCGCATAGCGAGGCTAATCCAGGACGCGTGCTGCATTGAACCCGCATAGCGGGTGCGATCCAGCAAAGCCTCGACGGAGCGGACGGAGTCGCCAGCCGCGCGGCGCACTTTCGTGCGGTTCGCGACCCTTACCTGCTGGTTTTCGTCCGCGCCGCCGGGCCGCTGGCGGCCCTCCGCTCGGCGCTGCGCGCCTTGCTGCGCCCCACCACCAGCGCCAGCGCGATCGCGGTCACCAGCAGCGCGATCGAACCTGCCAGCTGGAGCCAGAGCCCAACTGCGGGGTCGGCCTCGCCCAGCTCCTTGCCGGTGCCGGTCAGGCCGGACGAGGTCGCGTCGGGAAGGTCGAACCCCAGCGTGATCACGAGCGCTATCAGCCCCAGGAGCGCGGCGCCCCAGGCGGGCAGCGGCTGACCGGTGGCCCAGGCCAGCACTCCCCCGGCGAGGGCGGCCGCCGCCAGGATGACCAGCGCCCAGCCGTGCTGGTCGATGCCGTCGCGGACGGCGTCCGGAGCATTCAGGACCACGCCCTCGGGCGAGACGATCTTGAACAGGTCCTGGAACTGGGAGTAGACGAGCAGCAGAGCGCTCAGCGAAAGAAGCACGGCGAGCACTCCTGCGACGGCGCCCGGCCGCCACACCGCACGCGCCCGGCGCAGTAGCGGGCGGGCTCTGTCAAGGCCGCCGGAAAGCCGCTCAACCCGCGCCGGAGGCCGGTTTTCGGCGCTCATGCCTTTGCTATCCTGTTCGTTCGGTTCAAGAGCGCTCCTGTCCTTTCCCGCAGGGCCCGATTGAGCCGCTCGCCGACCCTCACCGGGCAATCGCTAGGAACAGCGTCGCCTGGGCCTATCTTTTCTCTTCGACGAGCGCTCTCCATGCAGTACTTCATCCATTTCTGCCGAATTGACCTGACATGCCACGCACCATCCCACTAGAAAAGCTCCGCAACATCGGAATCATGGCCCACATCGACGCGGGCAAGACGACGACGACCGAGCGGATCCTCTACTACACCGGTCGCACCCACAAGATGGGCGAGGTGCACGAGGGCGCGGCCGTCATGGACTGGATGGAGCAGGAGCAGGAGCGGGGGATCACGATCACCTCCGCCGCCACCGCGAGCGTGTGGAAGGACCACCGCATCAACATCATCGACACGCCCGGCCACGTGGACTTCACCGTCGAGGTCGAGCGCTCCCTGCGCGTCCTGGACGGCGCGATCGCGCTGTTCGACTCCGTCGCGGGCGTCGAGCCGCAGTCCGAGACGGTCTGGCGGCAGGCTGACAAGTACCGCGTTCCGCGGATCGCCTACATCAACAAGATGGACCGCACCGGCGCCGATTTCACGCGTGCCGTGGAGACCATGCGGGACCGCCTCGGCGCGCATCCGCTGCCGATCCAGCTGCCCGTCGGGCAGGAGGCCGAGTTCACCGGCGTGATCGACCTGGTCGCCGACCGCGCCCTGATCTGGAAGGACGAGCTCGGCACGGAATGGGAGGAGCAGGAGATCCCGGCCGACATGGCTGATGAGGCGCACGAGGCGCGGACCCACCTGATCGAGGCCTGCGCCGACTACGACGACGAGCTCCTCGAGGCATACCTGGCCGACGAGGAGATCTCGCCGGACCGGATCAAGGCCGCCCTGCGCCAGGCGACTCTCGACATCAAGGTGACGCCGGTGCTGTGCGGATCGAGCTTCAAGAACAAGGGCGTGCAGCCGCTGCTGGATGCGGTGCTCGACTACCTGCCGTCGCCGCTCGACGTGCCCCCAATGGTGGGCGTGGAGCCGACCAAGGACGGCGAGGGCCATGAGGCGGTGCGCCGCGCGGACGACAGCGAGGCGTTCGCCGCGCTCGCGTTCAAGGTGATGGCCGACCCGTACGTCGGGAAGCTGACCTACTTCCGCGTCTACTCCGGCACGCTTGCTGCCGGCTCCAAGATCCTGAACGCCAACACGGGCCGCACCGAGCGCGCGGGCCGAGTACTGGAGATGCACGCGAACCACCGCGAGGAGCGCGACGAGATCTACGCGGGCGACATCGTCGCCGCCGTCGGCCTCAAGCAGACCTCCACCGGCGACACGCTGTGTGACCCGAACGCCCCGATCAAGCTGGAGACGATCGAGTTCCCAGAGCCGGTGATCTCCGTCTCGATCGAGCCGAAGACGAAGGCCGATCAGGAGAAGATGAGCACCGCGCTGGCGCGGCTGGGCGAGGAGGACCCGACCTTCCAGGTCCGCACCGACGAGGAAACCGCCCAGACGCTGATCTCGGGCATGGGGGAGCTGCACCTCGAGGTGATCGTCGACCGCATGCTGCGCGAGTTCAAGGTCGACGCCAACGTGGGGCGGCCGCAGGTCGCCTACCGCGAGACGGTGCGACAGCCCGTGCACAAGATCGTGGGGCGGTTCGTGCGCCAGACCGGTGGCCGTGGCCAGTACGGACATGCCGTCATCGACCTGGAGCCGGCGCCCGGTGAGGGCTTCGACTTCGTCAACAAGATCAAGGGCGGCAACATCCCCACCGAGTTCATCCCGGCGGTCGAGCAGGGCATCGAGGAGGCGCTCAGCAGCGGCGTCAAGGCCGGCTACCCGATGGTGGACGTGCGGGTGACCCTGATCGACGGCTCGTCGCACGATGTCGACTCGTCGGAGATGGCCTTCAAGATCGCGGGCTCGATGGCGTTCCGCGAGGCCGCCCGCCGGGCCAAGCCCGTCCTGCTGGAGCCCGTCATGGCCGTCGAGGTCGTCACGCCCGAGGAGTTCATGGGCGACGTGATCGGCGACCTGAACCGCCGCCGGGGCCGCATCGAGGGCATGGAGCCGCGTGGCAACGCGCAGGTGATCAACGCCTACGTGCCGCTCGCCGAGATGTTCGGTTACGCGACCGACCTGCGCTCGCAGACGCAGGGCCGGGCTACGTACACCATGCAGTTCGACAGGTACGCGGAGGTCCCCGGGCCGCTTGCCGAGGAGATCACCGAGCACCGCGCCGGCACTCCGGTGGGCGCGAGTGCGTAATTGACATAGCCCCGGCCGGGCCGGCCCGGTGCAAACCGGCGCGGGCAAAGGGCCGCAAGACGATTCCGGCTATATTTTCGCGGTTGGCCCGCGTCCTCTCTCCGGCGCTCGGGTCTCAGCCGCTGGCCGGTTGCCGCTGACTTCCATCTAAGTAAGGAGCAAGAACATTGTCGAAGGAGAAGTTCAACCGCGACAAGCCGCACGTGAACGTCGGCACGATCGGGCACATCGACCACGGTAAGACCACGCTCACGGCTGCCCTCACCAAGGTCCTGTCCGAGGACGGGATGGCGGAGGAGACCAAGTTCGAGGACATCGACAAGGCTCCCGAGGAGCGCGAGCGCGGAATCACGATCGCCACCGCCCACGTGGAGTACTCGACGCAGAAGCGCCACTACGCGCACGTCGACTGCCCCGGCCACCACGACTACATCAAGAACATGATCACCGGAGCCGCGCAGATGGACGGCGCGATCCTGGTCGTCTCGGCCGCCGACGGCCCGATGCCGCAGACACGCGAGCACGTGCTGCTCGCGCGCCAGGTGAACGTGCCCTACATCGTGGTGTTCCTGAACAAGGTCGACATGGTCGACGACGACGAGCTCCTCGAGCTGGTCGAGGTCGAGGTGCGCGAGCTGCTGTCGAACTACGACTTCCCCGGCGACGATGTGCCCGTCATCAAGGGCTCGGCGCTGAAGGCGCTCGAGGGTGACGAGGAGGCCAAGAAGGCCATCTACGAGCTCACGGACGCGCTCGACAACTACATTCCCGAGCCTCAGCGCGATCTCGACAAGCCGTTCCTGATGCCGGTCGAGGACGTCTTCACGATCACCGGCCGCGGCACCGTCGCGACGGGCCGGATCGAGCAGGGCAAGGTGAATGTCGGCGATGAGGTGGAGCTGGTCGGGATCGTCCCCGCGACGGCCAAGACTGTCGTCACCGGAGTCGAGATGTTCCGCAAGCTGCTCGACGAGGGCATGGCGGGTGACAATGTCGGCTGCCTGCTGCGCGGCACCAAGCGCGAGGACATCCAGCGCGGCCAGGTGCTCACCAAGCCCGGGGCGATCACGCCGCACACCAAGTTCAAGGCCGAGGTCTATTGCCTTACCAAGGACGAGGGCGGGCGGCACACGCCGTTCTTCAACGGATACCGGCCCCAGTTCTACTTCCGGACAACGGACGTGACCGGCGTCTGCCAGCTCCCGGAGGGCACCGAGATGGTGATGCCCGGGGACAACACGCAGATGGAGATCGAGCTGATCCAGCCGATCGCGATGGACGAGTCGCTGCGATTCGCCATCCGCGAGGGTGGCCGGACGGTTGGCTCGGGGGTGGTCACCGAGATCATCGAGTAACCGGCGAAATCTGAAAGGGCGCGCGCCGCCCCTTTCTTACGTGGACTGGTCGCAGTACCGCGCGGGGCGGGGCCGCATTTAGGCTTCCGCCCCCGTTGCGCGACAGGGACCGGTTCTCGCCACGCACAAAGACACCATGGCAGCGATAGCTCAGAACAAGATCAGGATCCGGCTCAAGGCCTACAGCCACGACGCGATCGACCGCGCCGCGGCCGAGATCGTCGAGACGGCCGAGCGCACCGGCGCCACCGTGGCCGGGCCCGTTCCGCTGCCCACCGAGAAGAACGTCTACGTCGTGATCAAGAGCCCGTTCAAGGACAAGGACTCGCGCGAGCACTTCGAGATCCGGACGCACAAGCGGCTGATCGACATCCATCAGCCGAGCCCCAAGACGATCGACTCGCTGCAGCGGCTCGACCACCTCCCCGCAGGAGTTGACATTGAGATCAGTCTCTAGCCCTGCCGACTGCCGACTCCTGACTGCCGACCATGGCTGAGATCCTCGGCAAGAAGATCGGCATGACTCAGCTGTTCACCGAGGACGGCGAGCGGCTTCCGGTCACCGTCATCCAGGCCGGCCCGTGCTGGGTGACTGCCGTGCGCGAGCCCGAGCGGGACGGTTACCGCGCGGTCCAGCTCGGCTTCGGGGAGGTGAAGGAGTCCCGGCTGACGGGCGGCCGGCGTGGCCACCTGAAGCGTGCCGGCGCCCCGGCTTTGCGGGAGCTGGCCGAGTTCCGCCTGCCCGACGACGACGAGCGCGAGGTGAAGATCGGCGAGCAGGTGACGGTCGAGGGTTTCGAGGCCGGGCAGATGGTGAAGGTGTCGGGGCGCTCGAAGGGCAAGGGCTTCCAGGGCACGATCCGCCGTCACGGATTTTCCAAGGGACCGGTTTCGCACGGCTCGCACAACGTGCGCGCGCCCGGATCTGTCGGCGCCAGCGCCACGCCGTCGCGGGTCATGAAGGGGCAGCGGCTGCCCGGCCAGATGGGCAACCGCCGTGTCACGCAACGCGGCCTGCGAATCGTCGACGTGGACGCCGAGCGCAACCTGCTCGTCGTGCGCGGCGCGGTACCCGGGCCCGAGGGCACGATCCTGGAAGTCCGCAGTGACGATCGTGGTGGCGGCCCACAGTGAGCAAGTCCTCCGCCGCGAGACTCGGCGCCCAGGGCAAGTTCGACCTGCCCGACGCGATCTTCGACGAGCCGTTTCATGAAGCCGTCGTCTACGAGGCCGTGCGGTCCGAGCAGCTCGCCGCCCGGCGCGGCACCGCCGCGACGCGTACCCGGGGCCAAGTCTCGGGCGGCGGCGCGAAGCCCTGGCGCCAGAAGGGCACGGGTCGTGCCCGCGCGGGAACCATTCGGGCGCCGCACTGGACCGGCGGCGGCGTGGCCTTCGGCCCCGCGCCGCGCTCTTACACGGTGAAGGTGAACCGCAAGGCGCGCCGGCGCGCCTTGCGGTCGGCGCTCAGCGAGCACGCTCGCCACGGCACGATCGCCGTGGTGGACGCCTCGGCGTTCGAACGGCCCTCGACCAAGCAGGCAACCCAGCTGCTGGGCGACTTCCGGCCGAAGGGCCGTCTGCTGGTGCTGCTGGCCGACGACGAGGAGACCTGCGCGATGTCGTTCCGCAACCTCGAGCGCGCCACGGTCCTGCCCGCTTCGGATGCCGGGGTCGCGGACGTGCTCGGCGCTGCCGTAGTGGTCGTTTCCGAGGCCGCGGTGAACGCGCTCGGCGGCATCACCGGCGAGCCGTCCAACGGCAAGGTGGAGAAGGCTGCGTAGCCGTGGACGTCCGCCAGCTCATCCGCCACCCCGTGGTCTCCGAGAAGAGCTACGCCCTGATCACCCAGAACAAGTACACGTTCAGGGTGCATCCGGACGCGCACAAGACCCAGATCCGGGACGCGATCGAGCAGATCTTCGACGTCAAGGTCGTCGAGGTGCGCACCCTGCAGATGCGCTCCAAGCCCAAGCGCCGTGGCTGGACGTCCGGACGGACCCGCAACTGGAAGAAGGCGATCGTCGAGCTGGCGCCCGGCGAGCGCATCGAGCTGTTCGAGGGCTCCGCGATCGAGACGGAGTGAGTAGCTAGCCGATGGCCATCAAGAAGCACAAACCGACGACGCCGGGCCGCAGGTTCGCCACCTGGCTGACTCGCGACGAGCTGACCCGGGACGAGCCCGAGAAGTCGCTGGTGAAGGGCAAGTCCCGTACCGGCGGCCGCAACACCCACGGGCGGATCACGAGCCGGCACCGTGGCGGTGGCGCCAAGCGCAGGTACCGGCTGATCGACTTCAAGCGCCGCAAGGACGGCGTGCCGGCGCGTGTCGCCGCGATCGAGTACGACCCCAACCGCAGCGCCCACATCGCGCTGCTGCACTACCGCGACGGCGAGAAGCGTTACATCCTTGCGCCGCAACGCCTGACGGTCGGCATGGAGGTCGTGTCGGGCGAGGGCGCCGACATCCAGGTCGGCAACTGCCTCCCGCTGATCCGGATCCCGACCGGTACCGTCGTCCACAACGTCGAGCTGACCCCGGGTCGCGGCGGACAGCTTGGCCGCTCTGCCGGCGCCGCGATCCAGCTGGTCGCCAAGGAGGGGTCCACCGCGACCCTGCGCCTGCCGTCCGGCGAGATGCGCATGGTGGCCGCGGATTGCCGGGCGACGATCGGGACGATCGGTAACACGGACCACGAGAACGTGTCGATCGGCAAGGCCGGCCGCAACCGGCACAAGGGCATCCGGCCCCAGACGCGCGGCACCGCGATGAACCCGGTCGACCACCCGCATGGCGGTGGCGAGGGCAAGACGACGCCGGGGCGGCACCCGGTCACGCCCTGGGGCGTTCCGACGCTCGGCTACCGAACCCGCAAGAAGCGCAAGCCGTCCGACCGCATGATCGTGCGCGGGCGCAAGCGCGGGAAGAAGCGCTAGCCGATGGGACGCTCGACCAAGAAGGGCCCGTGGGCGCAGGAGCGCCTGCTGCGGCGCATCGCGCAGATGAACGAGAGCGGCCAGAAGCAGATGGTGCGCACGTGGTCGCGCGCATCGACGATCTTTCCCGACATGGTGGGCCACACCATCGCGGTCCATGACGGCCGCAAGCACGTGCCGGTGTTCATCACCGAGTCGATGGTCGGCCACAAGCTGGGCGAGTTCGCCCCGACCCGCACCTTCCGCGGGCACGCCGGCTCCGACAAGACGGCGAGGATGAGGTAATGGCCGACAAGGACGACGCCAAGCAGAAGGACCAGGCGGCCACCGAGAAGCCCAAGCGCGCGCCGGCCAAGCCCAAGGCCGCGAAGAGCGCGGGCAGCAAGGCGAAGCCGGAGGGCGCGAAGGCGAAGTCAGCAGGTACCGAGGCGAAGTCGGAGGGCTCGAAGCCCCGGGCGGCCAGCCGCAAGAAGGCGGCGGACGCGACGGCGGAGACAAAGGCGCCACGCAAGCGCACGTCCACCAGAAAGCCGGCGGCCGCCAAGGCCGAGCCCGACACGGAGGCGAAGACCGAGGCCAAGGACGAGCAGGCCGCGCCGAAGCCGGCGCGCCGACGGGCTCCACGTCCCGGCGCCACGGCCGCGCGGCGTCGCCCCGCGCCCGCAGCACGCGCGGACGGTGAGCGCCCGGCGCAGCAACGGCCGGTCGTGCGGGCCAAGGCCAAGTACGTTCGCTCGTCCGCTCGCAAGGCGCGCCTGGTGATGGAGCACGTGCGCGGCAAGTCCATCGGCGACGCGCGCGCGGTGCTGCAGCACAGCCCGCGCGGAGTCGCGCGCGACGTACAGCGCCTGCTCGAGTCGGCGATCGCCAATGCGGAGAACAACCACGATCTCGTGGGCGATGACCTGTACGTGAAGGAGATCTACGCGGACGAGGGCCCGACGCTCAAGCGCTACCGCCCCCGTGCACAGGGACGCGTGTATCGCGTTCGCAAACGGACCAGCCATCTGAGCGTGGCGCTTTCGACCAAGGAGTAGTGAGCAGCTAGTGGGACAGAAGGTTCACCCGGAGGGCTTCCGCGTCGGCTACATCCACGACTGGAAGTCGAACTGGTTCACCGAGCGGGACTTTGCGGACTACCTGCTCGAGGACATCAAGATCCGCGAGCACATCGAGACCAAGCTCGGCCATGCCGGGCTGTCCGACATCCGCATCCGCAAGGACAAGAACGAGGTGACGATCGACATCCACACCGCACGCCCCGGCATCGTGATCGGCAAGTCGGGTGCCGAGGTGGACGCGCTGCGCCGCGACCTGCACAAGCTGACCGGCAAGCAGGTGCGCGTGAACATCATCGAGGTGAAGCGGCCGGAACTGGACGCGAAGCTCGTGGCCCAGTCGATCGCCGAGCAACTGCAGAATCGCGTCGCCTTCCGGCGCGCCATGAAGCGCGCGCTGACCTCCGCGATCCGCTCCGGCGCCACGGGCGTGCGGGTGCAGGTGTCCGGGCGGCTGGGCGGCTCTGAGATGGCCCGCACAGAGGGCTACTCCGAAGGACGCGTGCCGCTCCACACTCTGCGTGCGGACATCGACTATGGGCTCTACGAGGCGAAGACCACTTTCGGTCGCATCGGCGTTAAGTGCTGGATCAACAAGGGTGAGGTCATGCCGGAGGGCTACCAGTCGGGCCAGCGCGACGAGCTGCCCGAGGAGCGGCCTCAGCCGCCCCGCAGGGGCCGCGGTGGCGGCGGCGGAGGACGCGGGCCGCAGTCCGGTGGCGGCGGCGGACGTGGGCCCGGTGGCGGTGGCGGCCGCGGCGGCCAGGGCGGCAGGAGAAGTTGATCCCATGCTGAGCCCGAAGCGAGTCAAGCACCGCAAGCAGCACCGCGGCCGCATGGCCGGGCGCACGAAGGGCGGTGCCACGGTGCAGTTCGGCGAGTACGGGCTGAAGACGCTCGAGTGCGGCTGGATCACCAACCGCCAGATCGAGGCAGCGCGAATCGCGATGACCCGCAAGATCAAGCGTGGCGGCAAGGTCTGGATCAACATCTTCCCGGACAAGCCGTTCACCAAGAAGCCGGCCGAGACGCGGATGGGCTCCGGCAAGGGGTCCCCCGAGGGCTGGGTCGCCGTCGTCAAACCGGGACGTGTGATGTTCGAGCTGGCCGGTGTTCCCGAGCCGCTGGCCCGCGAGGCGATGCGCCTCGCCGGCCACAAGCTCCCGGTGCGCACGAAGTTCGTCCTCCGCGAGGAGCAGTGAGGCTGATTTGAAGGCGAAGGAAGTCAGGAACCTGAACGACGACCAGCTCGTGGACAAGGTCGCGGAGTTCCGCGAGGAGCTCTTCAACCTGCGTTTTCGCAACGCGACCGGCGAGCTGGAGAACACTGCCCGCTTGCGCGAGGCACGCAAGGCGCTGGCCCGCTCGCTGACGATCGCCGAGGAGCGCGGCGTCGACATCGAGGCCGAGCTGCGGCGCCACGAACGGTGAGGTAGACGAGATCGATGGCTGAGTCAGAAGAACAGCAGAACCAAGAGCAGGCCGAAGAGGCCCAGGAGACCCCCGAGGCCACCGCCGAGGAGACGCCGGAAGCACCGGCGGAGGAGACCGCTGCCGACGAGCCGGCAGCGGAGGATGCGGCTGCCGAGGAACCTGCGGCCGAGGAGCCTGCGGCCGAGGAACCTGCGGCCGAGGAGCCTGCGGCCGAGGAACCTGCCGAGGCGCCAGCGCCGGCCGCGGCAGCAGCGCCCGAGGAGCCGGCCGAGACACTTTCGCCACGCCAGCAGCGCAAGCAGGCCCGCTCGCGTGCCTCCGCACCCGCCCGTCCGCAGCGCTCTCCCGAGGAGCGCCGCGCCGAGCGCGTGCAGGACCGCCGCCGCAAGGCAGCCGAGCGCAGCCGCTGGCGAAAGAAGCGGCGCGCGAAGCACGCCGCCGGCGACCGGGCCGCACCCGCCGAGCAGCCAAGCGCTGCCCGCGAGCCGGGTACCCGCAAGGTCCGCCAGGGCGTCGTTGTCTCCAGCAAGGGCGAGAAGACGATCACCGTGCGACTCGAGAGCGTCCGCCGTCACCGGCTGTACGAAAAGGTGCTGCGCGAGACAAACACTCTGTCCGCCCACGACGAGCGCAACGAGGCCAACGAGGGCGACAAGGTGCGAGTGGTCGAATGCCGGCCGCTCTCGCGCACGAAGCGGTGGCGCCTGGTCGAGATCCTCGAGAAGGCAAGGTAGGCAGACCCGTTCGTGATCCAGCAGGAGTCCAGACTCAAGGTCGCCGACAACACCGGTGCACGGGAGCTTCTGTGCATCCGTGTGAAGGGCGGCTCACACCGGCGCTACGCCGCGGTCGGTGACGTGATCGTCGGCACGGTCAAGAGCGCGACGCCGCAGGGCTCGGTCAAGAAGGGCGAGGTCGTTCAGGCGGTCGTGGTCCGCACCCGCAGGCAGCTGGGCCGCAAGGACGGCACCTACATCGCCTTCGACGAGAACGCCGCCGTCCTGATCGACAACGCCAACAACCCGCGCGGCACGCGCATCTTCGGCCCCGTGGCGCGTGAGCTGCGCGAGCGGAACTTCATGAAGATCGTCTCGCTGGCACCGGAGGTTCTCTAGACCGTGGCACACAAGATCCGCAGCGGCGACAACGTGCAGGTGATCTCGGGCAAGGACGCCGGTAAGCAGGGCAAGGTGCTGCGCGTCGAGCCGCGCCGCAACCGGCTTTTCGTCGAGGGCCTCAACATCGTCAAGCGCCACCAGCGGCCACGCACGCTCAAGGACACCCAGCGCGGCGGTCAGGTCGGCGGCGTGATCGAGAAGGAGGGGCCGATCCACATCTCAAACGTGATGATCATCGACCCCAAGGACAACCGGCCGACGCGGGTCGGGATCGAGCGCGGCGGTGAAGCTGGCCGCGAGCGCGTCACCCGCCGCTCCAACACGAGACTCACCACATGACCCCACGACTGAAAGAGCGCTACCTCAACGAGGTGAAGCCCGCGCTGATCGAGCGGTTCCACTACAAGAGCCCGATGCAGGCGCCGGGGATGGAGAAGATCACGCTGAACATGGGCGTCGGCGACGCGAAGCTGGACTCGAAGCTGCTCGACAACGCGGCTGAGCAGCTCGCTGTGATCACCGGCCAGAAGCCGTCCGTCCGTCGCGCGCGCAAGTCGATCGCGAACTTCAAGCTTCGCGAGGGGATGCCGGTAGGAGTCATGACGACGCTCCGCGGCGATCGCATGTGGGAGATGCTCGACCGCCTCGAGTCGATCGCGATCCCCCGGATCCGCGACTTCCGCGGGCTCAACCCGCGTTCCTTCGACGGTCGCGGCAACTACTCGATGGGCATCCGCGAGCAGATCATCTTTCCCGAGGTCGACTACGACGCGATCGACCAGGTGCGTGGCCTCGACGTCACCATCACGACGACTGCGCCGACCGACGAGGAGGCCTACGAGCTGCTGAGCATGCTCGGCATGCCCTTCCGCCGCCCCGAGGCGGAGCCGCCTCCCGCACCCGCGGCGCGGCCGCCAGCGCCACCGCCCGCGGAGGAAGCATCAGCGGAGGAAGCATCCGCGGAGGAAGCCCCTGTCGAAGAGGCAGCCGTCGAGGAAGCCCCAGCGGAGGAAGCACCCGCGACGGAGCCGCCCTCGCCGAACGGCGCCGCCGCCGCCGACACCGGCGAGGAGCCGGCTGCCGAGGGACCGGAGGAGACGGCTGCCGAGGGACCGGAGGAGACGGAACCTGCGGCCGAGCAGCCGCAAGACAATCAGTCACAGGATCAGTCAGAGGAGTAGATGGCCAAGAAGTCACAGATCATCCGCCAGCAGCGCGGCAGCAAGTACGCGACGCGCAACTACAATCGCTGCCGGCGCTGCGGTAGGCCGCGCGCCTACTACCGAAAGTTCGGGCTGTGCCGGATCTGCCTGCGCGAGATCGCGCACGAGGGCATGATCCCGGGCATGACCAAGTCCTCCTGGTAGCCGCCCGCCCGACGACCGAAAGACCAGAACGCCCATGGACACTGTTGCCGATTTCCTGACCCGCATCCGGAACGCCCTGCACGCCGACCAGGACGAGGCGGTCATTCCCTCGTCCCGGATGAACGTGGAGATTGCGCGCGTCCTGCGGGAGGAGGGCTACATCGTCGACTACCGCGTCGAGCGGGAGGCCCGCTCGGGCTCGGGCCGTCCGACCGAGAGCGAGTTCGACTGGCTGCACGTGACGCTGAAGTACACCGAGGACCGCGATTCCGTTATCAGCGGCCTGCGCCGGATCTCCACTCCGGGCCGGCGCCAGTACGTGACGGCCGACCAGCTGCCACGAGTGCAGGGCGGCATGGGCACGGCAATCATCACGACCTCGCGCGGGATCATGACCGCCTATGAGGCGCGCCGCCAGAACGTCGGCGGCGAAGTCCTCGCGCACATCTGGTGATCCTCGGATGAGCCGCATCGGCAGGCTTCCCATCGAGATTCCCTCCGGGGTCGACGTCCAGGTCGAGCCGGGTGAAGTGCGCGTGAAGGGCCCCAAGGGCGAGCTCTCGCAGCACGTTTCGCCGGAGCTCTCCATCGAGCGCGAGGACTCGACCCTGCGGGTCACCCGCCCAACCGACCGGGGAGAGCACCGCGCGCTGCACGGGCTCACCAGGTCGCTGATCTTCAACATGGTCCAGGGCGTCACCGAGGGCTACCAGAAGCAGCTCGAGATCCAGGGAGTCGGCTACCGGGCGCAGCTGCGCGGCAACTCGCTCGAGCTGGCGCTGGGCTATTCCCACCCGATCAAGATGGACGCGCCGGAGGGCATCGAGTTCGAGGTCCCGGCGCCCACGCAGGTGATCGTGCGCGGTATCGACAAGCAGGCCGTCGGCGAGGTCGCAGCGCGGATTCGCAAGCTGCGCCCGCCCGAGCCCTACAAGGGCAAGGGGATCCGCTATGCCGGCGAGTACGTGGCGCGCAAGGTGGGCAAGCGAGCATGAGCGCGACGACCATCGCCAGAAAACGCGCGCGCCGGACCCAGCGCCGGCACCGGATCCGGGGCAAGGTCTCGGGCACCGCGGAACGCCCGCGGCTGTCGGTCTACCGCTCGAATCGCGGCGTGTTCGCGCAGCTGATCGACGACGACAGCGGCCGGACGGTCGTCGGGGTGAGCTGGGTCGAGTCCGACATCAAGGGCCTCAAGCCGATGGAGCAGGCAAAGCGCGCCGGCGAGGTGCTCGCGACTCGTGCGGCCGAGGCCGGGATCAAGACCTGCGTGTTCGACCGCGGCGGCTACAAGTACCACGGCCGGGTCAAGGCCCTGGCCGACGGCGCCCGCGAAGCCGGGCTCGCCTTCTAGGAAACCCAAGCCAGTAACCTCTTTCGGATGCCCCGTCAGACAACCATAAGCGCGCAGGGACTCGACCTGCAGGAGCGCGTCGTGACCATCAATCGCGTCGCGAAGGTCGTCAAGGGCGGCCGCCGCTTCTCCTTCACCGCGCTGGTCGTGGTCGGGGACGAGCAGAGCATCGTGGGGGTCGGCTACGGCAAGGCCAACGAGGTGCCCCTGGCCATCCAGAAGGCCGTCGACCGGGCCAAGAAGAGCCTTTTCCGAGTGCCGAAGCACGGCCAGACGATCACGCATCGCGTCATCGGCCGCTTCGGCTCCGGCCAGGTGCTGCTGAAGCCGGCCTCCGAGGGAACCGGCGTGATCGCCGGCGGCGGCGTACGGGCCGTGCTCGAGCTGGCCGGAATCCGCGACGTGCTCTCCAAGAGCCTCGGCTCCCAGAACCCGATCAACCTCGTGAAGGCGACGATCGAAGGCCTGCAGTCGCTGAAGCGCCCGGAGGACGTCGCCGAGCTGCGCGGAAAGACGGTGGCCGAGGTCCTTGGCCTCGACCGGCGTCCGGAGGGCGAGACCAACGGCGCCGCCACGGCGGAGTCCGACGGTGCGCCCGAGGCGGCGGCCGAGCCGGTCTCCCCGGGCGGAGAGCAATGAGCGTGGCAACGATTCAGATCACCCAGCGCCGCAGCGCGGCGGGCACGAACGAGAGCCAGCGGCAGACGCTGCGCTCGCTCGGGCTGCGCCGCATCGGCAGCACGGTCGAGCGCACCGACGGGCCGGCGGTCCAGGGGATGATCCGGGCGGTAGCCCACCTGGTGGAGGTGCGCGCAGGAAAGGGATCCAGTGGCTGACGAGCGGCCCGGCCTGCACTCGCTGGCACCCCCGCCGGGGGCCCGCCGGCCGCGCAAGCGGGTCGGCCGTGGCGAGGGATCGGGCTACGGCAAGACCTCGGGGCGCGGCTCCAAGGGCGCCGGCGCGCGCTCGGGGAGCAAGCGCAAGCCCGGCTACGAGGGCGGGCAGAATCCGCTCCACATGCGGATGCGCAAGCTGCGCGGCCCGCACATGAAGAAGTCGATGCCGTTCGAGCCGTTCCGCACGCGCACGCAGCCCGTCAACCTCGCGGACCTGAGCCGCTTCGAGGACGGCGCCGAAGTCACCCCGGACACCTTGCGGGCCGCGGGGCTCGCAACGCGGAAGGCCGTGCCCGTCAAGATCCTCGCCCGCGGCGACCTCGAGCGCAAGAATCTGGTCGTGTCGGCCCATGGCTTCAGCGCCAAGGCGCGCGAGGCGATCGAAGGAGCGGGCGGGACCTGCACCGTCCTGGAGGAGAAGCCGTGATCGCCACGATCGCCAACTCCTTCAGCGTCCCGGAGATCCGCCGCAAGATCCTCTTCACCTGCGCGATCCTCGCGCTCTACCGCCTCGGCGCGCACATCCCGGTGCCGGGCATCGACTTCCAGGCGGTCGAGAACATCGACGACCAGTTCAGCGGGTCCAACATCCTCGGATTCCTGAACCTCTTCTCGGGCGGCGGGCTCGCCAACTTCGCGCTGTTCTCGCTCGGGATCATGCCCTACATCACGGCGTCGATCATCCTGCAGCTGCTGACCGTCGCCGTTCCCACGCTGGAGCGCCTCCAGAAGGAAGGCGAGGTCGGCCAGCAGAAGATCACCCAATACACGCGCTACCTGACCGTCGCCCTGGCGGCGGCTCAGTCGGTCGGGTTCGTCTACCTGTTCCGGACCATCGGCGAGCAGCAGGGCGAGAGCATCCTCGGGACGCTCACCTTCGGCAAGCTCTTCCTGATCGTCGTCACCCTCACGGCGGGGACCACGCTGCTGATGTGGATGGGCGAGCTGATCACCCAGCGCGGCATCGGCAACGGGATCTCGCTGCTGATCTTCGCCTCGATCGTGAGCGGCCTGCCGGCCGGCATCTCAGCCTGGTGGAACAACCCCGACCAGGTCTTCGTGGTGATGATGCCGTTCATCGCGCTGGCGGTGATCCTCGGCATCGTGTTCGTCCAGGAGGGCCAGCGCCGCATCCCGGTGCAATACGCCAAGCGTGTGGTGGGGCGGAGGATGACCTCCGGAGGCTCGACCTATCTGCCGCTGAGGGTGAACATGGCCGGCGTGATCCCGGTGATCTTCGCCGCGTCGATCATGGCCTTCATCCCGACGGTGTCGGAGCTGACGCAGGCCAGCTGGGCGCAGGACCTGGCCGCGTTCTTCAACCCGAACGACTGGGCCTTCGTGGTCGGTGAGTCGCTGTTCATCTTCGTCTTCACGTACTTCTACACCGCGGTCACCTTCAACCCGGTGGACCAGGCCGACAACCTGAAGAAGTACGGCGGCTTCATACCGGGGGTGAGGCCCGGCAGGCCGACGGCCGAATACCTGGACCGCATCCTGGCCCGGCTGACCTTCGCAGGGGCGATCTTCCTAGCCTTGATCGCGGCTTTGCCGACCCTGCTGATCAGCCAGACGAGCGCGAACTTCTTCTTCGGTGGGACGTCGATCCTGATCGTGATCGGCGTGGCGCTCGACACGGTGAAGCAACTCGAGGCGCAGCTGATGATGCGCAACTACGAGGGCTTCCTGAAATAGCCGCGGTTCTGCGCGCATGCCTGAACTGAATCTCGTCCTCCTGGGGCCCCCCGGCGCAGGCAAGGGCACCCAGGCGGAGCGGCTGGTCGAGGACTTCGGCCTGCCCTATATCGCGACCGGCAACATGCTGCGAGAGGCGGTTGGCGCGCAGACCGACCTCGGTCGTGCCGCCAAGGACTACATGGACCGGGGCGACCTGGTGCCGGACGACCTGATCATCAAGATGATCATCGAGCGGCTCGACGCGGAGGACACCCGCGAGGGCTTCATTCTCGACGGCTTTCCGCGCACCGTGCCGCAGGCCGAGGCACTGGAGGACGACCTCACCAAGCTCGGCCGCACGCTCACGGCGGCCCTGTTCATCGATGCGCCCGAGGAAGAGGTCGTGCGCCGCCTGTCCGGCCGGCGAATGTGCGTCAAGGGCCAGCACACGTTCCATGTCGACTTCGATCCGCCCAAGCATCCCGACCGCTGTGACGTGGACGGCAGCCGGCTGATCGTCCGCGACGACGACCAGCCCGACGTCGTGCGGCAGCGGCTGAGCAACTACAACGAGAAGACCGCACCCCTGATCGGCTACTTCGACCAGCGCGACATCCTGCGCCGGGTTGATGGCTCGCGCAGCCCGGCGGAGGTCGGCGACCAGATCCGGGCCACCCTAGCCGCGCTGCGGTTCGAGGAGCAGGTGTGATCGTCCGCAAGACACCGGAGCAGATCGAGGCGATGGCGGTCTCGGGCGACATCGTCGCGCGCTGCCTCGACATGCTGGCGTCAAAATGCCGGCCCGGGGTGACCACGGCCGAGCTGGACGCCGCCGGCGAGAAGTTCATCCGCGGTCAGGGTGGGGTGCCGGCCTTCAAGGGCTACCGGGGGTTCCCCGCCTCGATCTGCACCTCGCCGAACTCGATGGTGGTCCACGGGATCCCGGGCGACTACACGCTCCAGCGCGGCGACATCATCTCCATCGACGTGGGCGTCGAGCACGACGGCTGGGTCGCGGACGCCGCGATCACCGTCGCGCTGCGCCCGGTCAGTCAGGTCGCGTCGAAGCTCATGCGGGCAACCCGCGAGGCGCTCGACGCCGCGGTCGAGCAGTGCCAGCCGGGGAACCGGCTCGGCGACGTCTCACATGCGGTGCAGGAGCGTGTCGAGCGCGACGGCTTCTCCATCATCCGCTCGCTGGTCGGGCACGGCATCGGCACCCAGATGCACGAGGATCCGCAGGTACCGAACTTCGGCGAGCCCGGTCGCGGGCCGCTGATCGAGGAGGGCATGGTCTTCTGTGTCGAGCCGATGGTCGCGGCGGGCCGGCAGGCGGTCCGGATGGGCGACGACAACTGGGCGATCTATTCCGAGGACAACTCCCTCACCGCCCACTTCGAGCACACGATCGCGATCATGCCCGAGGGGCCGCGGCTCCTGACGCCGTGGCACCTGAAGCAGGCGAAGGCCGCGGCCTAGTAGGGCCCGGAATATTCGAGTTGCTAGCATTTCTTGGTCGGAGCGCAGTGGTGCTTGGTGCGTTAGGCTGCCGCTCCGGGCTTGCCCGCCCGTCTCCTGGGGCCGGCAGAGCCTCCTTTTTCAATAGACGATCGCGAGGAATCCGTGAAGGTACGGGCATCGGTCAAGCCGATGTGTGAGAAGTGCAAGGTCATCCGGCGCCGCGGCGTGGTGCTGGTGATCTGCCAGAACCCACGACACAAGCAGCGCCAGGGCTAGGAGCAAAGCACCGCAGATGGCAAGAATTTCCGGGGTCAACATCCCGCTCAACAAGAGGGTCGAGGTCGGCCTGACATACATCTACGGCGTCGGCCGCTCGACATCTCAGAAGGTTCTGGACAAGACGGGCGTCTCGCCGGACACCTACGTCAAGGACCTCACCGACGGCGACGTGATCAAGCTCCGCGAGGCGATCGACGGCGAGCTGACAGTCGAAGGTGACCTGCGCCGCGAACGCTCGCAGGACGTAAAGCGCCTGATGGAGATCGGCAGCTACCGGGGCATGCGCCATCGGCGCGGCCTGCCGGTGCGCGGCCAGCGGACCAAGACGAACGCGCGCGGCCGTAAGGGCCCGCGGCGCGGTCAGGTCGCGCAGAAGAAGAAGGTAGGCAAGTAGGTGCCTCAAGCCAGAGCAGGACGTGGGCGTCCGCGTCGCAGGGTGCGTAAGAACATCCCCTTCGGCCAGGCCCACATCAAGACTTCGTTCAACAACACGATCGTCACGCTGACGGACCGCGAGGGCAACGTGATCGCATGGGAGTCGGCGGGCGGCGCCGGCTTCAAGGGCTCGCGCAAGTCCACTCCCTTCGCCGCGCAGGTGACCGCCGAGGCGGCCGCGCAGAAGGGCATGGAGCACGGCCTGCAGAAGGTCGAGGTGTTCGTGAAGGGCCCCGGCTCCGGCCGCGAGACGGCGATCCGCTCGCTGCAGGCCGCCGGGCTCGAAGTGACGGGAGTGCGCGACGTGACCCCGCAGGCACACAACGGCTGCCGCCCGCGCAAGCGGCGCAGGGTCTAAGCGCATGGCGAGGGACACCGGACCACAGTGCAAGCAGTGCCGCCGCGAGGGCATGAAGCTCTTCCTCAAGGGCGAGCGTTGCCTGACCGAGAAGTGCTCGGTCGAGCGGCGCCCGTACCCGCCCGGAGATCACGGCCGCGGGCGCGTCCGCCAGTCGGAGTATCGGCTGCAGCTGCGCGAGAAGCAGAAGGCACGCCGCTACTACCAGATCTTGGAGAAGCAATTTCGCAACTACTACAAGAAGGCGAGCCGGCAGCCCGGGGTAACCGGCGAGAACCTTCTGCGCCTGCTCGAGCGACGGCTGGACAACGTCATCGTGCGGCTTGGCTTCGCCGCGTCACGGCGCCAGGCTCGCCAGCTGATCGGGCACGGCCACTTTCTCGTGAACGGCCGCCGCACCAACGTGCCCTCGTACCAGGTCAGGGAAGGGGACGTGCTTTCCGTGAAAGACAGCTCCGGCGCCCGCGACCTGATCCGCGAGTCCACGGAGCTGACGGCGACCGTGCCGGCCTGGCTGCAGGCCGACTACGACTCCCTGACGGCGAAGGTCTTGCGCCTTCCCCACAGGGAGGAGATCAGCACCCCGGTGCAAGAGCAGCTCATCGTCGAGCTGTACTCGAAGTAGACGCACAAACCAGTGCGGCCCCGCGCTCATTTCGCGCGGGCGTAGCGACGGCCCGGCAAGGGCCGAGTTTGGAGGATTAGAAGTGCTGGACTTCCAGGTTCCGAAGATCACCGCCGAGAAGGTGGAGGACAACAAGGGCAGTTTCACGGTCGAGCCCCTCGACCGCGGATTCGGCTACACATTCGGCAACTCGCTGCGGCGGGTGCTGCTGTCGTCGCTTGTCGGCGCGGCAGTCACCTCGGTGCGCATCGAGGGTGTCGCCCACGAGTTCTCGACCATTGATGGCGTCAAGGAGGACGTCACAGACATCGTCCTGAACCTCAAGGACATCGTGTGCCGGATGCACACCGATGCGGGTGAGGTGGAGGCGCCGCTGGTCGCGACCGGCCCCGGCGAGATCACCGCGAAGGACATCGACCTCCCTTCGGGAGTCGAGATCCTGAACCCCGACGCGCACATCGCCACGCTCGAGAAGAAGGCGAAGCTCGAGATGTACCTGACCGTCGGCCGCGGCCGCGGCTACCGGCCTGCGGAGGGCAACAAGTCGCCCGACCAGCCGATCGGGGTGATTCCGATCGACTCGATCTTCTCGCCGGTGCGTCGCGTCGCCTACAACGTCGAGGCCGCGCGTGTCGGCCAGCGGACCGACTTCGACCGGCTGACGCTCGAGATCGAGACCGACGGGTCGGTTGACCCGACCGCCGCGCTGCGGGAGGCCGCAGAGGTCCTGATCCAGAGCCTTGCGATCTTCACCGACCAGAGCCGTATCGAGCAGCTCGGCGGCCTTGCCCCGCCCAATGGCGCCGAGGGCGACGGCGCGGCGGAGCTGTCGGTCGCGGACGGGATGGACGACATCCTGATCGAGGAGCTGGAGCTGGGCGTGCGGTCCTACAACTGCCTCAAGCGGGCCGGCGTGCAGACCATCGGCGACCTCGTGCAGAAGTCGGAGAGCGAGCTGAGCGCGATCCCGAACTTCGGGCGCAAGAGCATCGACGAGGTCAAGGAGACGCTCCGAGTTCGCGGTCTGGGCCTACGGGACGACTAGTTTCGCGTAGATTGGGCCGGCGATGAGGCATCAGAAGAAGCGCAACAAGCTCTCGCGGGACGCCGGGCACCGGAAGGCGCTTGTGCGCAATCTCTGCGCACAGGTGCTCCAGCACGAGCGGATCAAGACCACCCAGGCCAAGGCCAAGGTCGTCAAGCCCGAGGTCGAGCGGCTGATCACGCTCGCAAAGCGGGGTGACCTGCACGCGCGCCGGCAGGCGCTCGCCGAGCTGAACCAGGACAAGTTCGTCGTCCACAAGCTGTTCGACGAGATCGCGCCCCGCTACGGCAGCCGCCCGGGCGGCTACACGCGCATCCTCAAGCTCGGTCCGCGCCGCTCGGACTCGTCCGAGATGGTCTTCATCGAGCTCGTCTGAGCACCGCGCCAGTCCTCAGACTGACGCTCGAGTATCACGGTGCCGGCTTCGCCGGCTGGGCGGCGCAGCCCGGGCTGCGCACGGTCGAGGGCGTCTTGGCCGACGCCCTCCAGCAGCTGCTCGGCGAGCGCGTGGAGATCTCCGTCGCCGGGCGCACGGATGCCGGGGTGCACGCCATTGGCCAGGTGGCGAGCTTCTCCGCCGCCGCGCATGCCGACGAGCAGCGCCTCGAGCCGGCGCGGCTGCTCGCGTCGCTGAACGGGCTGCTACCGCCCGACGTGGCCGTGCGTGGAGCGGAGCAGGCTCCGGACGGCTTCGACGCTCGCCGCGACGCGCGTTCGCGCCGCTACGTCTACCGCGTACTGGCGCGCGGGGCGCCCAGCCCGTTCGAGCGCGACCGGGCGCTGTGGTGGCCGCGCGGGCTCGACGAGGAAGTGCTGCACTCGTGCGCCGCCCTGCTGCCCGGCACGCACGACTTCACCGCCTTCACTCCCACCCGGACCGATCACGTGCGCTTCGAGCGTGACGTGCTGGCGGCTCGGTGGGCCCGCGATGGCGACGTGCTGGAGTTCTGGATCGAGGCCGACGCCTTCATGCGCCACATGGTGCGGGTACTGGTCGGGACGATGCTCGAGGCCGGCTCGGGTGCTCGCAGCCGTCGAGGACTTCGGGCGGCTGCTGGAGGGTGCTCCGCGCAGCGAGGCGGGCGAAACCGTGCCTGCGCACGGCCTCCACCTCGCGAGCGTCCTCTACTAGCACCCGGAGTCCAGCGCCGCGGCGGTGGTCTCGTTGGTGCACTCCTGCCAGCGCGGGTTCTGGTAGACCCGGGCGAAGTCCGACCCGGTGATGTCCTCGACTCGGCTGTCGTAGGTGATGCTCGTGTAGTTCTGCATCGTGACCTTCTTGGCCGCCACGGCGCCGACGATGTGGATGTTGTTCTCGAGGCTGACCGTGGAGCTTGGTGCGTAGACCGCCATGACGGTGTCGGCGCTGGTGTGGTTCGCGAACTGGATGCTGGTCGACCGGTTCGCGCTCCCGGCCGCATAGAGCTGCAGCTTGATCGGGTCGGCATTCAGGTTCGTGACGTCGGTGTCCTGCTGCAGCGACACCGACCCTGAGCCCGGCCTGTTCCCACAGTTCTCCGGGGAGTCGATGTAGATCCGGAGCGGGCCCGGCAGCGTCGCGATCAGCAGGCGGGAAGAGTTCCGCAGCTGGATCCGGCAGAAGCTGTAGGTGTCACCGGCGAGCGTCAAGGTCGCCGTGTTGTCGAGCTCCAGTGTTCGGGTGGTGGCGTTCCAGGTCACGTTGCCGGTGCAGGGATCCGACGCCGGCCCGACGGCGCAGATGCGGGCGTTGTCGTTCACGGTCGGCGCGTCCTGCTGGTCGACCGGCGGCAGGGCGAACGGGACGGTCGCCGGGCTCGTTGTATAGCCCGTGCAGACCGACGCGCTGTTGTTGAGCGACAGCGTCTTGCCGACTCCCGGGGTCGCGGCGCCACAGACGCTGGAGCTGTTTCGCAGGGTGATGTTGCCGTTCGAGCCCACGCCTCCGAGCACCTCGGTGTTGTTGCCGAAGTCGATCGAGTCCAGGCTCACGGCCGCGTAGTTGGCGGCGAACAGCGGCGCCTGGACCGAGGCCGCTGTGGTGACCAGGACCCGGCGCTTGAAGCCGTTCTTGCTACCGGTTGCGAGGACGCGCCGCTGCAGTAGGTTCTGTCCGTTGGCCACGGTTGCCACCGCGGAGGAGACCCGGAACGTGTAGGTGGCTCCGTCACCGAGGTCCTCGGTCTGCGATGGGCACCAGCCATCCGCTCCGACGGCCGAGAGGGACAGCAGTCCGGCGGCGGTACGGATCACGCACTGCGTCGTGGCGGGTTGGAGCAGGTTCAGCTGGTAGGTGGCCGCCTCGACGCCCGCGGCTGCTCCCTGGATCGCGCGCTTCGCGTTGCCGTCACGCAGCGTCTGGTGCTGCGCGCTCGTGGCCGCTCGCGCAGACACGACGGCGAGACCGCTCACCAGCACCATCATCATCAGCGCGATCGGCAGTGCCACTCCGCGCTCGTCGTTCCATGCCCTTACTCCTGCCTGCCTCATTGATTGCCCTTCCGTGCCTCCCTGTCAGGCATGGCATCGTCGGGGCAGGAACCCACCTTGACAGTGGGTCGAGGACCCTAAGCGCTCGTACGGCGGCGCTCGGCGTTTGACCTAGGGCGAACGTTCAGCAGCCGGAATCCGGAGCCACGCCGGACGCAACCGCCGTGCACTCCTGGAACCCGGTGTCGAGCTGGAACAGGCGCGCGGTGTTGAGCGCGGTGATGTCGGTCACCCGCTCGTCGTAGGTGATCTCGACGCTGTTCTGAAGCAGGATCGACTTGCCGGCAAGGGCGCCCTTGATCCTGGTGCTCTGCTCGAAGACGATCGTCGAGTTGGGCGCGTAGATCGTCATGACGACGTCGAGCGCGGGGTCGCCCGTGTTGTGGAACTCGACCGAGCTCGCGTGCGACGCGCTGCCCGCGACCATGATCTGGAGCGTCGTCGGGTCGGTGTTCAGATTGATGATGCCGCTCGACTGGCTGAGGCTCAGTTGCTTGTAGTTGCCCGACGGAGCGCCACATGCCTCCGGCGTGTCGAAGAACATCCGCAGCGGAGTCGAACGGGCAGCGATCCGTAGCTGGGAGGTGTTCCGCAGCTCGACCTTGCAGAAGCTGTAGGTGTTGCCGCTCAGCGTCAACGTCGCGTCGTTGCTGAGGATCAGCGTCCTGGTCGCCGCGTTCCAGGAGACGCTAGCCGGTGCAGGTGTCCGCCGCGCAGATGCGGTTGTTGTCGTTCTGGGTCGCCGACGTGCCCTGGTCCACGGGAGCGAACACGAAGTTCGTCGTCGCGGAGCTGGTCGGATAGCCAGGACATACGGTGGCGCTGTTTTGCAGCGATCAGCGTCTTTCCGGGACCGGGGGTGGCCGCGCCACATACCTCCGCTGTGTTGCGCAGCGTGATGTTTCCGTTGGAGCCGACGCCGCCGTTGATGAAGACGCTGTTGCCGTAGTCGACCGATGAGAGGCTGACCGCCGCGTAGTTCGCCGGGAACAACGGCGCCCCGGTGGCTGCGTTCGTGGTCAGCAGCACGCGGCGCTTGACACCGTTCACCGTCCCGGTCGAGACGATCTTGCGCTGCACGAGGAGCTGGCCGTTCGTGTTGAGGCTGACCGCCGAGGAGGCGCGCGAGGTGTAGCTGGCCCCGTCGCCGAGATCCTCGGTCTGGTTGATGCACCAGCCGTCGGGATCCACCGGCACGATGCTGCAGGGTATTCGTGGCGACGTCCTTGATCACGCACTCGAGTCCGCGCGGCTGCAGCAGGTTGAGCTGGTAGACGGTCGCCTCGACCCCGGCGTTGGCGGCCTGGAGCGCGCGCTGCGCGTTGCGGTCGCGCTGTGAGAAGTGGTTCGTCACGACGCCCGCCTTGGCGGCGATCGTCGTCAGGCCGGCCGCGAGGAACAGGATGGCGAGTGCGACCGGCAGGGCGACGCCCCGCTCGTCCCGTCGCAGGCTCGTGCGGCGGCCGATCAGCATCCGGAGTCCGGAGCGGTGCTGGTCGCCACGTTGGTGCACTCGAGGTACTCACTGCGGTGGTAGATGAACAGCGGGTCCTCGGAGAGGTTCTGGATCAGCGGGTCATAGGTGATCTTTACGCTGTTGCTGAGCTGCACCTGCTTCGCAACGACGGCTCCGACGTAGTCGACGGAGTTGTTCATGTTGACGGTGGAGAACGGCGCGTAGATGCCCATCACGGTCTGTGAGCCGGGGGCCGCCGCCTGTCCGAAGGTGACACTCGTGGCCTTGGTCGCGCTGCCCGATACGGCCAGTAGGAAGCTCGCCGAGCTGGTGTTGAGGTTCTGGAAGGAGGCACTCTGGCTGAGTGAGACAGAGCCCATGCCGGAGGTCCCGCCACAGTTCTCGGGAGTGTCCATGTAGATCCGGAGCGGCAGCTGAAGCGGGCCGCGGGCCGCGATCTTGATCACCGCGCTCTGGGACATGTCGATCCGGCAGAAGCTGTAGACGTCGCCGCTCAGCGTGAGCGTGGCGCTGTGGCTCATGGTCAGGACGCGCGTCGTCGGGTTCCAGGTGATGTCGCCCGGGCTGGTCCAGGGATCAAGCGTCCCGATGCGCGAGTTGTTGTTGACGGTGGGGGCGGACCGCTGGTTGACCGGCGAGAAGGAAAAAGGTTCCGTCGCGGGCGCCTTGGAGCCGGTCACGGAAGCCGAGTTCTGGAGCGAGACGCTCTTGCTGATGCCGGGGTGAGCCTCGCCGTTGACCTTGGCGGTGTTCCTCAGCGTGATGTTCCCGTTCGACCCGAGGTAGCCGTTGATGATGACGCTGTTGCCGATGTCGACCGAGTTCAGGCTGACGGCGGCATAGTTCTTCGGGAACAGCGGGTTGCCGCCGGGCGCGGTGACGCGCACGAAGGATCGCCGCAGGACGCCGTTCACCGTGCCGGTGGAGACGATCGAGCGCTCCGTGACCACCTGGCCGTTCGAGTTGTAGGCAAGGGGAGTGGACTGCGAGACCTGGAAGGTGTAGCTCGCGTTGCCGCCGAGGTCCTCGGTCTGGGACGGACACCAGCTGGCAGTGGAATTGGCGGTGCTGAGCGTCGCTCCCGATGAGGCGCGCAGGACGCACTCGCTCGGCAGCGGCTGCATCAGGTTCAGCTGGTACATGGCGGCTTTGATGCCCGCGTTCGACGCCTGGATCGCGCGCTTTACATTCGAGTCACGGAGGGAGGAGTGGTTCGCGTGGATCGCTGCGCGAGCAGCGACCGTCGCGAGGCCGGCAACCACGAACAGCACCCCCAGGGCAAGCGGGAGTGCGATGCCGCCTTCGGCGGCCAGCATCCGGCGCAGACGGCTCATGGAAGCGGGGTGGTGGTCTCGACTTCGAGCAGCGACGGGTAGGTCGAGTGGTCGAAGAGGAACGCCAGGTCCTGTGCCGACTCGCTGCGGACGTTGAGGGCCATCACCAGGCGGCGACCGGAGGCGATCGTTTCCTGCTGGGACAGGTTGAACGTGAAGGTCAGCCGCCGTACGTCGCTGGGCCAGTTGCTGACGTCGTAGGTCGCGGTGCCGAGCACCCGGTCCGAGGGCAGGCCGCTGAAGATCTGGCGCTCGAGCAGCGTCGCGCACAGGAACCCGCGGCCGGAGACCCCGCCCACGGTGGTGCTGAACATCGACAGGGTCACGCGCCCCTTCAGGTTGAACGCCGACGTGAAGGGATTCGTTGCCCACGAATGCACGTTCCACTTGTTGTTTTGGGCAGGGTTGCTCGTGTCGGCGGCCGAGTAGGAGGTCCGGCAGGTCGTGCCACGGCGCATCAGGGCGAGACCCCCTGGGTAGCCGCCGGTCAGGTCGGCGGAGTAGTCGTAGAGCGTCGTACTGCTCGACGGCGGCGCCGTGCCCATCAGGTCGGGCTGCTTGGTCGTGTCGGTCTGCTCGCAGATCGAGTTGTCGACCGGTGCCGGTCCGCTCGAGGCGGTGTTGTGCGTGTAGTGGCTCGCGGTCGGGGCGGCGCGAGCGGTGAGCCCGCAACGCGTGTCATAGAAGTAGAAGCTCTGGGCGCTCGACTGCGGCCCATCGTCCTCGTCGTCGGCAGGCGCTTCGCGTCCGGGCGGAACCGCGTCGGGGTCCGCGACGATCGTCGACAGCCACACCGGCGGGCGAGGGGCATCGTTCGAGTGGGCCGGATCAAGCGTGACGGCAACCGAGATGCGCTTCGTGTTCTCCGATCCGTCGCAGATCAAAGTCGGGCACTGCTCGTCGCGCCACGAGGCGAAGCGGTAGATCTTGCCGGTGACTGCCGCGCCGCCGGAGCCGACAGAGAAGGTCGTCGGGCCCGGGTCGACCATGGCCGTCATGCCGGAAGCCGGGGTGAGCACGAGATCCTCGACCACGCCGGTCCGAACGAGAAACCGGTTGCCGCTCTGGACCCGGATGCGGGGGTCGTAGGGGTCGGTTGAGGCGGTTGGCGCGGAGGTGAGAGCGGTCTCGCCGTACTCGAGCGTGCTCAGACGGTCGATCTCCGCTTGAGCCTGCTGCACTGCGACCTCGCCGCGCTGAGCCCGGACGGTGGCCCGGCTGGAGGTGCCGAACACGCCGATCGTCGCCGCGACGCCGATGGCGACCAGCGCCATCGCGATCAGGATCTCGATCAGGGTGAAGCCGCGCTCCAGGGCCAGGCGGCGCCGGATCGCGGTCAAAAGGTCGTGATTGCGGTTCATCTGGTCATTCCCCCAGCTGGTTGCGTAGAGCAAATCCCCCGTCGAAGACGATCGGCTTCGCAGCGCCTCTGATGCTCGCCTCCACCCGGAAGGCAACGTATGTCGGATTGATGGTGTTGGGCATCAGGTTGAAGACGTCCGGGTTCTCGACGTTGCTGATCACGGGCACCGGCCCGCTGGTGAGGGAGCCGTTTTCGGGCCCTTCCCAGCGCTGGCACGAGGTGGCGCACTCGTAGCGCACACGGCGCTTGACCGAGCGGTCCTGGTTGAACGGACGCACCCAGGTCGTGACGTCGATGGACTGCGAGGAGATCGGCGTGATCGTGGTCGCCTGGCGCAGCTCGCGGGACATCCGCTCGAAGCCGATCTGCTGCTGGATCAGGCCCTGCGCCCGGTTGTCGGTGCGCACCTGGCTCTTGGAGGCGACGCTGTAGAGCACGTAGGTGGCCATCAGGGTGGCCGCCAGCATCGGCACCACGGCCAGCAGCTCGATGAGGCTGACGCCTCGCTCGCAGCCGCGAACCCGCCGCAGTACCCCTCTGATCTTGGTTAGGAATGCGCGCTCGTCCATGAGCATTGCCCTGCCACGAGCTTCATCGCGCCGCCTTCCTTGATCGATAGGCGCTCCGGGCTTCGGACAGATGTTTCATTTGATCGGCTACGTCATCGGTCCGCTTTAGCGGTTTTGGCCGATTCTCGGGGCAAATTCGGCGGCCCATAAACTGAACGCCGTGAAAGTTCTGCTCACGAACGACGACGGAATCGCCGCGAAGGGGCTCAACGAGATGCGCCGCGCCCTCCTCGCGCTGTCCGACATCGAGCTGGCAGTGATCGCTCCCGACTCGAACCGCTCTGCCAGTGCCCGCAGCATCACGACGCGCTCTCCGCTGTGGGTGGAGGAGATCGACTTCGAGGACGGCAGCGTGGGGTACGCGACCGACGGGACCCCGGTGGACTGCGTGCGCTTCGCGTCCCTGGGCCTGATCGGCTTCCAGCCCGAGCTGATCGTCTCGGGGATCAACCACGGGGCCAACCTGGGCGACGACATCACCTATTCCGGCACCGTCGCCGCCGCGCTCGAGGGGGTCGTGCTGGGACTGCCGGCGATCGCGGTCTCGCAGCAATCCAGCAAGCGCGAGATGGACTTCCGGCTCGGCCGGCAGTTCGACTTCGAGGGTGCGGCACGCTTCGTCGCCCGCCTGGTGAGCTCGATGGACGAGCGGCCCTTTCCGGACGGCACCCTCTTGAACGTGAACGTTCCCGGTGTTCCGTGGGATCAGCTGAACGGCGCCGACGTCACTCGGATGGGCAAGCGGATCTACCGTGACAAGCTCGAGCTCGAGGAGGAAGACGTCGGCGGCCGCCGCCGGCGGCGCTACCGGATCTACGGTGACGAGCCGCACTACCACCACGAGGACGGCACGGACTTCGCCGCGATCGCCGAGGACAAGATCTCGGTGACTCCGCTCCACTTCGACCTCACCGATATGGGGCAGATCGAGGAGATCGGCCGCTGGGAGCTCTCGCGGCTGCTCGAGGCGACGGGAGCCGTCACGGGCGAGTGAGTCCCGCGCCGGCGAAGCAACGGGCCGCCCAGTTGCGGCGCGAGATCGAGCAGCACGACCGCCGCTACTACGTGCTCGACGACCCGGTCATCTCTGACCCGGAGTACGACGACCTGATGCGGGAGCTGCGGCGGATCGAGGAGGAGAACCCGCAGCTGCTCACCCCGGACTCGCCGACTCAGCGTGTCGGCGGTCGTCCACTGGAGCGGTTCGAGCCGGTGCGCCACCCGATGCCGATGCTCTCGCTCGCAAACGCGCGGGACGAGGAGGAGTTGCGCGCCTGGCACAAGCGCGTCACGAGCCTGCTCACGAGAGAGGGCATGGAGGACGCCGACCTGCGCTACGTGACCGAGCCGAAGGTGGACGGCCTGGCGGTCTCGCTCGTATACGAGAACGGAGTCTTCGTGCGGGGCGCGACCCGCGGCGACGGAGAGGTGGGGGAGGACGTCACCGCAAACCTGCGGACGATCAAGTCCATCCCGCTCACCATCCCCACGAAGGGCCGTGAGCGGCCACCGCGTCTGGTCGAGGTGCGTGGCGAGGTCTATCTGCCGCTGGCCGACTTCGCGCGCCTGAACGAGCAGCGCGCGGCCGAGGGCCTTCCGACCTTCGCCAACCCGCGCAACTCGGCCGCCGGGTCGATCCGCCAGCTGGACCCCAAGCTCGCCGCGGCGCGGCCGCTGTCGATCTTGTGTTACGCGATCGGCGCCTCCGAGGGGTTGGAGCTCGGAGCGCAATACGAGGCACTCGAATGGTTGCGCGGCCACGGCTTCCGGGTGAATCGCGACGTCGCGTTGCGGGACTCGCTTGAGGACGTGGTGGCCACGTTCCGCGAATGGGAGGAGCGGCGCGAGCAGCTCGACTTCGAGATCGACGGCGTGGTGGTCAAGATCGACGACTTCGACGTCCAGCAGCGGCTTGGAGTAGTTGGACGGGAGCCCAGATGGGCGATCGCGTTCAAGTTCTCGCCGACCACGGCTGTCACCAAGCTGCGCGAGATCGCCGTCAACGTCGGCCGGACCGGCAACATGGTGCCCTTCGCGGTGCTCGATCCGGTGGTGGTCGGCGGCGTCACGGTCGGCAAGGCGACGCTCCACAACGAAGAGGACATCTGGCGCAAGGACATCCGGGCGGGCGACGAGGTGGTGATCATGCGGGCCGGCGACGTGATCCCGCAGGTGGTGTCTCCCGTGACGCAGCGCCGCGACGGCAGCGAGCAGGCCTACGTGCCACCGAAGAAGTGCCCCGCATGCGGCACGAAGACGGTCAAGCCGGAGGGTGAAGTGTGGACCCGCTGTCCGAACCGCAGCGACTGCCCTGGTCAGATCCTCCAGGCACTGAAGCACTTCGTCTCCCGCGGCGCCATGGACATCGAGGGCTTCGGGGAGAAGCTCGTGCTGCGCTTCTATGAGGAGGGGCTCGTCCGATCGCTGCCCGACATCTACGACCTGACCGTCGAGCGAGTGGAGCAACTGGACGGGTTCCAGCGTAAGTCCGCCGAGAACCTGATCGCCTCGATCGAGAGCTCCCGCAGCCGCCCCTTCCCCCGAGTGCTGTACGCGCTCGGCATTCCGGGGATCGGCGGGGTGAACGCGGGCGCCCTGGCTGCCCATTTCGGGTCGATCGACGCCCTGATGGAGGCGAATGAGGAACAAGTGGCCGAGGTCGACGGCATCGGCCCCGTGCTGGCCGGGACGATCGTGGAGACCTTCGCCGAGCCGCGGAACCGGGAGCTGGTCGAACAACTGCGCGCCGCAGGCCTGCAGATGGAGGGCGTGCGTCGCGCCACCGGTGAGTCACAGCCGCTCGCCGGGCAGACCTTCGTCCTGACCGGGACCCTCGAGAGGATGAGCCGCGAGCAGGCGATTGAGCGGATCCAGGCTCTCGGCGGCAAGGTCACCGGCTCCGTGTCCGGCAAGACGGACTACGTGGTCGCGGGCGCCGAGCCCGGCTCGAAGCTCGACAAGGCCCGCGACCTGGGCCGCCCCGTGATCGACGAGGCCGAGCTGGAGAAGCTGCTCGGGTAGGGCCCGCCGTCGTGGCGTTGCGCTTCCGCGGCGGGGCGCCGGCATCGCAGGACGGGGCAGGTAGGGAGGCGGCATGGTTTCATGCGTCCCCGGTTCGTCTCCCACGCATCCTGTTGTGCGCTCGTTACAGCGGCCAAGACGTGGGGTCACTTGAACACGTATGGCGAGTCCAAGTCACCCCACGTCCGGCTGGCGCTCCGAAGGCGTGCCGTAGGCGTCACGCAACGCGTGGGAGACGCGCCGCGGACGCACGAAACAGCACCCACCTCCCTACCTGCTACGTCCGCCGCGCGGTGGGCGCCGTCCGTCCTGCGTGGGCGTGAGCGGCAGGCGGCGGCCCGCCCGCCTACCCTCGGTACGCCGCGAGCGCCGAGGCGATCCGGTCCTGGATCGCGCGGGCGCCGTTCACGTTCACCCCGTTCATCAGCAGCGCAAAGACCAGGGTTCGCTTCGAGCGCGAGCGACAGTAGCCGGCGAGCGCGCTGACGGCGATCAGCGTGCCGGTCTTGGCGCGGCAGCGGCCCTTGGCGGCCGTATGGCGCATGCGGTTCGCCAGCGTGCCGGTCCGGCCCGCGAGCGGGAGCGCGCGGTAGAAGGCGTCGAACCAGGTTTGGCGCCGGGCCGATGCCAGCAGCCGACCGACCGCCGCGGGCGCAACCGCGTTGGCCCGCGAGAGGCCCGATCCGTCGATCACGCGGGCACCAGCGCCGAGTCTCCGTGCCACCTGCTCCACCACCTGCGCTCCCGAAGCCGTGGAGCCGGCGTTGCCGAAGCGGGCGCCGAGTCCCTTGATCAGGGTCTCGGCATAGAAGTTGTCGGAAACCTGTCCCATGTGGCGCACCAGCGAGGCCAGCGGCCGGGAGGCGATCGTGGCGAGCGGCACTGCGCTTTCAGGCGCCCGGCCGGTGCGTGCCGCCCGAGCGACGTCGACGCCCGCGCGCTCGAGGCGCAGGTCCAGTCGGCGCGCCGCAAACAGCGCAGGGTGAGACTGAAAGCCGCGCGCCACGGGCCACGCGGACCCGTGGTTGAGTGACAGGGCCGATAGCGGCCCCACCCAACGCGAGACCGTGTAGCCGCTGCCCGGGACCCCGCGGCGTCCGTCGAACATCGTGTCGTCGCCGCGCACGCGACCTTCGATGCTCCTCGAGGCCCTGGCTTGCCGACCGTCCGGGCGAGCTGGGTGAGCCCCGTCTCGGCCAGCGAAGGGTCTCCCGAGCCGCGCAGGTAGAGGTCACCCGCCAGGATTCCCTCGGCCGGCTGCGCCGCCGCCAGCACCTGGGTCTCGAAGCGGTAGTCCGGTCCCAGCTGGTCGAGCGCGGTGGCCGCGGTGAGCAGCTTCTGCACGGAAGCCGGCGCACGCCGCTTCTCCGAACGGACCGCGGAAATCACCCGCCCGGAGCCCGTGTCGAGCACCCAGGCGCCGCTGCCCGCGCCGGCGGCGCGCATCTGCGCGGAGACGACGCGCCCGAGCGCAGAGGGAGATGCGGTCGAGGGCGTCCGCGCCGTCGCTGTCCCGGCCAGGATGGCGAAGGCCACGCCCAGGGCGAGGCAGGAAAGCAGTCCCCGGCGAAGCGCCGCGACGGCTGCTCGCGTGCGGTTCGGCTCCCCGAGGCGCTTGAGAACTCCGGACGTATGCGCGCGGGCGGTGCGCTCGGTGACGCCGAGGCGTGCGGCGATCTGCCGGTTGTCGAGCCCTTCCACGATCAGCTCCAGCACCTCCCGCTGGCGAGGTGTGAGGTTCTCAGCCGAGCCGGCGGGAAGCCGCGCAGACGTGCGCCGGGCCCGCTCGATCGCCTCCCCCAGCTCCCTCAGGGTCGCTCCCTTTTCAACCAGGGCGCCGGCCCCGAGTTGCGCCGCCGCGTGCTCCTGCTCGGCTCCGCCACGCTCTACGACCACCACGACCGGCAGGCCCAGGGCAACGCCTCGTCGCAGCTCCGTCGGCAGCGGGCACTCGAGGAGCAGGAGCTCCGCGCCGGGCGGCGCCCGCTCGGGCAGCGGCCGGCTCGGGTCGAGCACCTGGGCCCGGGCGCCCAGATCGGTCAGCAGTGCGGCCAGCGAGCTGACGTAGAGCTCGTGCCGGCCCCAGATGAGGATGCCGGCGCCGCGGACCGAGCTCACACCGTGGCTGGCACCAGGCCGATCACCTTCAGCCGGCGCGTCAGCGCCTGAGCCGCGAAGTCGCGCGTCTCGTCCACTGTCACGCCGAACAGGGTCACCGCCTCCTCGTCGTCCATGCCGTCCATCCATTTCGGCTTCAGGACGTTGTCGGCGAGCGGGATCGTCTCCTCCAGCGTGCGCTGGATCGCGTCCTTGTAGCGCGCGTCCTCGTTCACCATGTCGCGCAGGAAGCGAGCGCCGAAGGCGACGTGCCGGTGCTCGTCGCGCGCCACCAGGTTGAAGCCGTGCACGAAGCCGGGCAGCGTTCCCTCCTGCTCGTTGAAGTCGATGATGTAGTGCTGGCCCGTGAGGGCGAGCATTCCCTCGATCACCATGTGGTACAGGGTCACGGCCTCGACCAGCATCTCGAGGTCCTCCGGCTTTTCGGCCAGGTGCTGGACGCGTCTGCTGAGCTGATCGTCGAACAGCTCGTGGAAGCCGGGGTTGAGGTGCTCGGCGGTCTCTGACAGCCGGCCGGCGAGGTCGTCGGAGTCGAGCACACCCACCTCGCCGTAGAAGCGGTCGAAGAAGCGCACGTGGCGCGCTTCGTCCGCGATCTGCGTTGCGAGGAAGACCTTCATCTCCTCGGTCGGAGCGGCGCGCATCATGGGTCCCAGCTCCTCCGTCACCTTCTGCTCGCCGATGAAGAACGACGACAGGCCGTACATCCGCTGGTAGCGCTCGTCGGCCGGGAATCCCTGCCACTGCTCGCGGTCGCGGCTGAAGTCGAGCTCCTGGGTGAGCCACTGCTGGCGCTCCCAGAGCTCGTACAGCTGGCGGTAGTCGAGCAGCTCGGTGACTCCGCGGTCGGCCGATTCCTGCAGGGCAGGGTCACTCGTCTCGCTGAAGAAATCACCCAGTTCGATACGGCTGGCGAGCGTGCTCAAAGCGCCTCCTCCGTTCAATTCTGCGACTATTGACGGCGTGTTGGCAAGAAAGCCTAACGGACGGCAAGCACGCCGTCACGGTTCAGGAATCGCCGGATGTGGCTGATATAAAGCGAGATACCGGATGGGCGACGTTGTCGAACTAGAAGCCTCCGGAACCGGGCCGGGACCGAAGCGGTCCCCAGGTCAGCAGCGGCGGCGACGTCCCCGCTCGAAGACCGCGCTCGTTCTCGGTGGCGGCGGATTCACGGGTGGGGTCTACGAGATCGGCGCTCTGCGCGCCCTCGACCTCCTGAGCGTCAACCGCACCGTCAACGACTTCGACATCTACGTCGGCACGTCGGCCGGCGCGTTCGTCTCCAGCCTGCTGGCGGCCGGGATGACCCCGGAGGAGATGTCGCGGATCGTCAACCGGCAGGTTCCGACGCCGTTTCGCGACGTCGACCTGAACCAGCTGCTGCGGCCCAACTACGCCGACTTCCTGACCCGCAGCCTCGTGATGCCGCTGAAGCTGATCGGCCTCGGCCGCAGCCTCGCCGGCCGCTGGCGCGAGGTCTCGCTGATGGACGTCGTGACCGGGCTCGCCGAGGCGCTACCGCCGGGCCTCTACACCGGCGGCGGGATCGAGCAGTACGTCCGCCAGCTCTTCGCCGAGAGCGGCCGCGCCGACGACTTCCGCCTGCTCGAGCCCGAGCTGTACCTGACCGGCACGGACCTCGACACCTGCGACCGGATCGTCTTCGGCGGCGAGGGGTGGGACGACGTCCCGATCTCGAAGGCCGTGTCGGCCTCCACCGCACTGCCGATGGTCTACAAGCCGGTCGACATCAAGGGCCGCCAGTTCATCGACGGCGGCATCCGCTCCACGACCAACGTCGACATCGCGGTCGAGCAGGGTGCCAAGTTCATCGTCGTGATCAACCCGCTGGTGCCCTACGTGAACGACTTCCAGAAGCGAATCCCGACCATCTTCGGCAGCCGGGTGCGCAGGGTGTCCGACATGGGCTACCCGCAGGTCGGCTACCAGGCGTTCAAGCTGCTGGCCCACGCGCGCCTGCACGAGCACGTCAAGCACTGGAAGGAGCGCTACCCGGGCGTCGACATCATCCTGATCGAGCCCGACCCGAACGACGAGCTGATGTTCGGGACCAGCATGATGAATTACTCCTCGCGGATCGACATCGCCCGCCACGGCTTCGAGTCGGTGACCATGCGGCTCGCCCAGGACTACCGCCACTACCGCCAGATCTGCGAGAAGCACGAGATCGAGATCTCGGCGCGGCGGGTGACGAAGATCCTGCGCCAGGCAGACGAGCAGCCCGAGAAGACGGCCGCCTGGCGGCGCATCTTCGAGCAGACGACGGGCGCGCTGCTGCGCCAGTCGAGCAACGCCTGAACCGCGTCACCGGCATGGAAGGGCGGTCGGTTAGCTCTTCGACCCGTACATCGCGTCGAGCTCGTCCGCGTACTTCTCGTACACGATGTTCCGCTTCACCTTCAGGGTGGGCGTGAGCTCGCCGGTCTCCTGGCTCAGGTCGTGGTCCAGGATCGTGAAGTACTTGAGCTGCTCGACCGGCCCGACCTTGGTGTTGACCAGGTCGACCGCCTCCTGGACCAGCTGCCGCACCTCGGGCGTCTCGCGCAGCTGCGAGATGTCGGTCGGGAGGCCCTGCTTCTCGGCCCACGGGACGATCGACTCCGGGTCGAGGGTGATCAGCACGGTCAGGTAGGGCCGCCGGTCGCCGTAGACGACCGCCTGTGAGATGTACTGGTTCTGCTTGAGCCAGTTCTCCAGGTTCGCGGGCGTGATGTTCTTGCCGCCGGCGGTGATGATGATGTCCTTCTTGCGGCCGGTGATGTAGACGAAGCCGTCCTCGTCGATCTTGCCGATGTCGCCGGTGTGCAGCCAGCCGTCGACGATCGTCTCGTCGGTGGCCTCCTTGTTCTTGAAGTAGCCGCGGAAGATGTTCTTGCCGCGCACCAGGATCTCCCCGTCCTCGGCGATCTTGACCTCCACGCCGTTGAACGGACGGCCGACCGAGCCGAACCGGAACGCGTCCGGCTGGTTGCAGGTGGCCGCGGTCGAGGTCTCGGTCATGCCCCAGCCCTCGAGCACGAGCACGCCGCACGCGTAGAAGAACTCGAGGATCTCCTGCGCGATCGGCGCCGCGCCGGTGACCGCCTGCTTGATGTTGCCGCCGAAGATGTTGCGGACGTTGCTGTAGAGCTGCTCGTCGGCCTGGTCGAACGCCTTCTGCAGGTTCTCCGGAACCTCCTCGCCGCGCGCCTGCATGTCGCGCACCTTCGTCCCGAGCTCGACCGCCTGGCGGAGCTGCTCGGGGTCGGGCGCGTTCGAGACGGCCATCGCGTAGATCTTCTCGAAGATCCGCGGCACCGACGGGAAGTAGCTCGGCTTGACCTCCATCAGGTTGGGGATGATCTTGGTCGGGTCCTTCTCCCAGTAGGCGATCGAGGCGCCGACGTCGATGCCGCCGAGCTGAATCAGCCGGGCGAATGCGTGCGCGAGCGGGAGGAAGAGGTAGATCCGCTCACGCTCGACCAGCGTGTCCTGCTCCTGGACCATGTCCAGGATCGCGCGCCAGTTCGCGTGGTCGATGACGCAGCCCTTGGGCGGGCCGGTCGTCCCGGACGTGTAGATGTAGGTGGCGACCGTCGAGCCGTCGACCCCCGCGATGCGCTGGTCGAAGTCCTCGTCAGGGCGGCCGCGGCCGCGCTCGCGCAGCGCGTCGTACGTGATCACGTCTTCGGCCTCGATCGGCTCCATGGAGATGATTGTCTGGAGCTTCGGCAGCTGGTCACGAACCTCACGGATCTTGGCGAGCTGCTCCTCGTCCTCGAGGATCACCGCCTTGGCCTCGGAGTGGTCGATGACGTACTGGCACTCCTCGGGCGAGTTGGTCTGGTAGACCGGGACCACGGTGGCCCCGGTGCAGAGGATCGCGAAGTCGGAGTAGGTCCACTCCGGCCGGGTGTGGGCGAGGATCGCGACTTTGTCGCCAGGCTCGATGCCGATGTCCTGCAGGCCGAGCGATGCCTCACGCACGATCTCGCCCAGCTGCTCGTAGGTGACCTCCCGCCACTCGCCGGAAGCCTTGTCCTTGTACAGCTGCGCGGGCAGGCCGGCGTGCTTCTTGACAGCCAGCGGCAGCAGATCGGCGAGGTTCTTCGACCCCGTCGCCGCCTCGCGCACAGTCGCGGCGTGAACCTCCATCAATCTCTCCTCCTCACCCTCTGTCGCCAGAGGTCTCGCGTGGAGGCACGCGCAGGAACGCTTGCCTCCGGAAGCGTTCCAATCCTACCCCAGCGCGATTGCCCCGCACCCCGCCAGGTGCGGCCGCATCGCGCCTATCGACAGCGCCTCAGGCCTTTGCGACCTGGGCCGCCTGCCCCTGACTTGCCTGTCTGATCGAAGCCAGGAAGAGGGTCTTGTCGATCCTTCCCTGGAAGATCGGCACGCCCATCTCCATGCACTTGGTGATGACCTCGCGCCGCTCCATTCCAGCTTCCCTTGCGAGCTCCGTAGGCGTCAGGTGATTTGCCAATGCCTTCTCCTCTGATCGGTCTAGTGGAAACCGGTGTCAGCCGGATTCAGACTATCGCCATTTTTGCGTATGTGGCAGACGTGTCAAGGGCTTTGTGGCCAGACCGGCGTGCGCCGAACGGCTACGCTGCGGCGCATGGAGGCCCCCGAGCGCGACTCCTTCCTGGAGTCGCTCATGGACACCAACCTCTACAGCATGGGCGCATACTTCTGCGACCAGCACCCCGAGCTCGTCGACGAGGTGATCGATCAGAGCGTCCTGATCGAGCGCGAGGGCATCCGCGCCTACGCCGATCTGAACGAGCTCAGCGACGAAGAATGCTTCGAGACGCTCATGACCGGGCTCGCGGTGCGGTACTTCAAAGCCGTCGCCACCTAGCGCCGGTGAGGAATATCGGGGCGCCCAGATTCGAACTGGGGACCTCACCGACCCGAACGGTGCGCGCTACCAGGCTGCGCCACGCCCCGAGAGGCCGATTATAGGAACGCCTCTAGTGGTCTGGCGTTGACCACATCAGCGGCGGTCGCCCAGCCACGGCGCGCCGTGGCCACCGACAGGGGCATGTTGCCCAGCCCGCGGGTGGAGTGCGAGTCGGTCGAGCAGACGATCTGAACGCCGGCCCGGAGTGCCTCGCGGACGTGCTCCCCGCGCAGGTCGAGGCGGTCCGGCAGCCCGTTCACCTCGAGTGCCACCCCTTCCTCCAAGGCGACCTGGAACGTGCGCTCCAGGTCCAGGGCGTTCTCCGGGCGGCGGTTGATGTAGCGGCCGGTCGGGTGGCTGAGGCAGCGCACGTGCGGGTTGCGCAGTGCCTCCTCCACTCGCTTCGTCATCTCCCGTCGTGGCATCCGCTGCCCGCCGTGGACGCTGGCCTGTACCCAGTCGAGCTCGGCAAGCACGTCGTCAGGAAGGTCGAGCCGCCCGTCGGGCAGGATGTCGCACTCGATCCCGCGCAGGACACGAAACGGTGCGAGCAGCTCGTTGGCGGCGGCGATCTCCTCGGCCTGGCGGCGCACCTCGTCAGGCGTGAGGCCATGGACCGCTCCCACCGCCGGCGTGTGGTCGCAGATCGCGAGGTACTCGTAGCCACGCTCCTGAGCGGCGCGGCCCATCTCCTCGACGCTCGCCCGCCCGTCCGACCAGGTCGTGTGGGAGTGAAGGTCGCCGCGGATGTCGCTGAGCTCGATCAGACGGCGGGGGCTCTCCGCGGAAGGGCTCCTCGCGCAGCTCCGGCGGGCACCAGGGGATCTCGAGCGCGCGGTAGACCGCATCCTCGTCGGGGCCTTCGGGCAGCGGCTCGAGCGCCTCGACGTACGTGCGCGACCCGGTCGCGCGCACGAGAGCCGTGCCGAACCGCTTCGGCTCGGGGACGACCAGTTCGACAGGCACGCCCTCCACCGTCAGCCCGATGGCGCGCCGCTCCTCCCGCTCGAGGATCGCGACGACCTGAGGGAGGGCGGCGAACCGGTCGAGCACCGGCTCCGGATCGCGCGCGGCGCAGACAACTGCCAGGAGCTCGCATGAGTCGCGCCACCGCCGCGGATCGCCGGCCGGCTCGCCGTCGAGCGCAGCCGCGCACGCCGCCGACGAGCTCCCAGGCGCGGTTGAGCAGCAGCCCGCGTCGCGGGCGCGGCGCGGCGCTCGCTGGCGAGCGCCTCGCGCAGCCGCGCCTCGGTCTTCGGCCCGATGCCGGGAACGCTCGCCAGCCGGCCGGCGGCGGCCGCCTCGCGGAGCTCGTCGGCGGTCCGGATATCGAGCGCGCGCGCCAGCTCGAGCGATCGCTTGGCGCTCAGGCCGAGGTAATGGCCGAGGCCGATCATGTCCGGTGCCAGCTCGCGCTCCAGCTCGGCGAGCTCGGCAATTGAGCCCGTCTCGACCAGCTCCCGCAGCCGCGCCTCGATCCCCGGGCCGATGCCGCGCAGCTGGCGCACCCGGCCTGACCTCACGAGCTCGGCAACCGGAACGCCGGCGGCACGTATCGTCTCCGCCGCCCGGCGGTAGGCGCGCGGCGTGTACGGGTTCGCCTCGGCGAGTTCGAGCATGCGACGCGAACGCGTCGAGGCGGTCGGCGATCTCGCGATTGTCCATCGCCCGATGGCTCGACCGCCTCAGAACCGTCAGCCAGTCACAGCCGTCACGTCGAACTCGATCAGGTAGCCCGGCTCGAACAGGCGTGGGACCGGCACCAAGGTGCTCGACGCGACGAGCGTGTTCCCGAGCCGCTCGGCCACTCTGCCGGCGCCCGCAATCAGTTGCTCGAGCTTGTCCTCGTGCCAATCGACCACATAGATGGTTGCCTTCGCGACGTCGTCGAAGCTCGACTCTGCTGCGTCCAGGGCAGCGCTGACGTTCAGCAGTGCCTGCTCGGCTTGCGCTGCCAGGTCGCCTTCGCCCACCAGGTTGCCCTTCTGGTCGCTCGCAACCTGGCCGGCGATGAAAACGATCCGGTTGCCGGTCCCGATCGATACGTGAACGAAGCCCTCCGGGGGCGCCAGCTCAGGCGGGTTCAGCCGGGTGACTGCCATGAGATCCTCCTTGCGCGGAAACGGTGGTCAGGTGCTGCTGGCGGTAATTCATCGAATCATGTCGGCCTAGCCCTAGCCTCGTCATTGAGCGTTTCCACGACCCGGAACAGGTCGCCGCTGCGATGGAAGTCCACCGCCAGCAGCGCCGGCTTGCGGCCTCGCACTTGCTCGCACTCGCGGGCGCGTCCCAGCAGCGGCTCGTACGCATTCACTCTGTCGGCGTTCGACCGCAGCGGCCACGGATCGCTCGTGATCCAGTGGTTCATGAGAAGCAGCGGCGCGTCAGCGGGCCCGCGGTTCCGGCGGCATGTCGCGTCGAGCCCCTCCGGGCTGGTCAGCTGGGATGGCCTGGAGAACGAGTACGGCGTGTCCTGGACCGTGTCCTCGAAGGCGCGGTGGTACCAGGGCGCCGCTCCGGCCCTGTTCTCGGCCAGGAAAACGACTCGCTGGTCCTTCTCGACCATCTCGCGGAGTGTCGGCCAATCCCCGTCTTCAGGGGTCTCGAAGGCCATGCGTTCGAGGCCCGCGCGGCGGATCGCGTCGACGTAATCCGCCGGATCGACGTAGTCCTCGTTGATCACGACCAGCACCTCCTCGCGGTTTGCCGCCAGGAAATCGCGGATGTCATCGAGGACGGACTCAAGCGGCGTCGCCCCGAGCTCGCAGAAGGTGTGGCAGAGATACACCCGCCGCTCCGAGCCCTCACTGGGCTTCAGCTGCGCCCGGATGCCTTTTGCGAGGGCTGACGCCGCCGGACTGAGGTCATCCTGCTGCTCCTGCAGGTGCATGTCGGCGCGGCTTTGGAAGTCCGTGCGCACCCGGTCGCCCGAGGCCCGGCCGTAGTGGGTGTCGATCAGCAGCCCGCGGATGCCGTCCGAGAGCTGCTGCGAGATCGGGCCGCTCTGGCTGACTGCCCGCCAGCCCGGCAGCGGCCCCGACATCGAATTGTGCGTGGCCGGCAGGGTGACTTCCGTGAGCGGCCGGTTGCAAAGCGCCGCGGATCCGTTGCACTCTCGTGCCGACGGTGCTCCCGAGTCGCTCGAATCGCCGTCGATCAGCAGCGCCGACCCCGCCGCGACGGCGGCAACGCCGAGCGCGAGCACGCCGATGTGCCAGAGCCTCACGCAGCTGCAATTCCTACGAGCAGGTCATTGGTGCGCGCCACCGTCGATGGTGAGGCGTGCCGTCATGCGACCATCCCGAGATGAACGGAGAACCTCGAGCCTTCCGGGTGCTCTCGCTCTTCGATGAGGACAGCGTGCCTGTGGTCGCTGGGCAGTTGCAATGGGTCCCGGTGCGCCGCAGGCTCGGAATCGGCGCCTTCGGCACAAACGCCTACCGCGCCTCTCGCAGCGGCGACCAGTCGTCGAGGACCATGTCGAATCGCCAGGGCAGGAGGAGCTTTATGTGGTGGTGCGCGGGCGGGCCGAGTTCACGGTGGGCGACGATACCGTCACGGCGCCCGCGGGAACCGCGGTCTTCGTGCCTGACGCGGACCTACAGCGCGGCGCCGTCGCGCTCGAAGACGAGACGGTCGTGCTCGCCGTCGGCGGCTGGCGCGACCGTCCGTACCACAGCCTTCCGTGGGAGCCGATCTTCCTCGCGGAGGACCTGATGCGCCGCGGAGAATGGGGTGCTGCCGCCGAGACGCTGGAGCGCGAAGCCGGAGATCACCGCGACTCGCCGTTCGTCCGCTTTCACATCGCGTGCTGCCGTGCGCGCCTTGGAGAGGACGAGGCGGCGCTCGAAGAGCTGCGCCGGGCGCTCGAGAGCAAGCCCGAGATGCTGGAGCGGGCCGAGCAGGAAGAGAGCTTCACGAACCTGCGCCGGCATCCGGGCTGGCCGTCCGAGCCGCAGTAGCGTCAGCCTCAGCGCGGCGGGAGCCGCACGTGCATGTGGTTGTTGTGCAGCGGGATCGCCTGCACGACCTTCCGCTTGCCGCGCAGGTCCACCGACAACCCGACGAACACGTACCGCGCGCCGGCCTGGACGAACCGGTCGACCAGGTCCTGCGCCAGCTCGCGGTCGACCTGCGCGACGCTCGCCGGGCCCCGCTCGCGGGAATCGCTGCGCGGGTAGTAGACGTCCACGTCGAGGCCGTTCTGGTGGGACGCGTGGCCGGGCGCGCCGAAGCGTGCGCCGAAGTCCCCGCCCTGTGGCCGGCTGAGGTCACCGACGCCAACGCGCGGGGCCTCGGGGTGTGCCGCCCGGTAGTCGCGCAGGACCCTCAGCAACACGCGCAGCAGCCGATCCGTCCCCCAGCGGCGCCAGGCGCGGTTCGGGACCGTGTTGCGGATCGGGTCCCAGGTGAAGAAGTCCTCGCCCTCGGACGGGAGCTGCACGCCGTGGACGAGCCGTCCCGGCTTGGGGCTGTCCGACGGCGCGTGAGCGGCGCCAGGCGATGGGAGCGGCGAGCATCGCCTCCGCAGGCTCGGCGGGCGCCGTCGGGGGCGGGGGCGGCGGCTGCGGGTCCTCCGCAGGCCAGGCCACCGCCGCCAGGACGCCGCCCAGCAGGACGAGGGTCAGAGCCGCGGCTCCCAGGCGCCTGGAAGTCACCGCGTTTCGACTGGTGCGCATCGGTCCGAGAGGGTATGTTGAGCGACCCTTCGGGGCAATACTCTGACGACGCGATGACTCCCAATCGCACCTATCTGGTCTGCGCCACGCCGCGAAGCGGTAGCACGCTCGTGTGTCAGGCGCTCAAGAAAACGGGAGTCGCCGGAAGGCCGGAGGAGTACTTCGAGGCGCTGCGCCACAGCGGCCGCCCGCGCCGGCCGGAGGAGTACTTCATCGGCGTGGACGACAAGTCCATCTTCGACCAGCTGGGTGAGCGCAACATCGGCGACGACCCACGCCCGCGGTCGCCGCTCTGGAGCCGGACCGCCTACGACCGCTACATGGAATGGGCGATGGAGAGCGGCACGACGCCCAACGGCGTGTTTGCCGCAAAGCTGATGTGGGGGTATTTCGGCGATTTCGTGAGCCTCCTGCGCAACGTCCCGCGCTACCGCGACCTCCCCCTGGCGCAGCTGCTGCCCGAGGTGTTCCCCGACCTGACGTTCGTGCGGGTGGTGCGCGCAAACAAGATCCGGCAGGCGGTCTCACTCTGGAAGGCGGTGCAGACAGCGACCTGGCGCGAGAACGACGCGCGTCGCGAGCGGCGGCTGGACGACGTCGACGAGGAGCCCGACTCGCCGCCATACCGAAGCTTCCTCGAGGACCACCTTCCGCAGCTGCGCTTCCACTACCGGGCGATCGCCCACCTCCTGGACCAGATCCTCGAGGAGGAGGCCTCGTGGGACGCCTTCTTCGAGCACTGCGGGGTGCGGCCGCTGCTGGTGCTGTACGAGAACTTCGCCGCCGACCCGCAGACCAGCACGCTCAGCATCCTGGACCGCCTCGGGCTCGAGGCGCCCCCGGACCTCAACGTGGAGCCCCGGATGCGGCGCCAGTCCGACGGGATCAACGACGACTGGGTGCGGCGCTTCAGCGAATTGAGGCTCGGAACCGAGTTCGATCTGGTTCCGGCCGTCGCGCGGTCGATCCCCGAGGCGCTCGAGCCCCGCCCGATTTAGCCGTTCCGGCCAGTTCCGGGGCTGCCGATCCGGGGTACCCACTAGATGCAGCGTTCCTGCAACCAACTACGTGCGTCCGGATGTCTGCTTTTCGCCACGAGGCTCACCTATATGCCGGCGAGGATGGTTTCCTGGCCGGCACCGTCCCCTTCCTCCAGGAGGGAGCAGAGCGGGGCGAGAACGCGCTCGTAGCCGTCTCGAAGGGGCGGGCCGATGCCCTGCGCGCCGAGCTCGGTGACGCCGCTGATTTCGTCCGATTCGTCGACATGGCGGAGCTCGGACGCAATCCCGCCCGGATCATCCCGGCCTGGCATGACTTCGTCGCCTCGCGGGGCGGCATGACGGGGGAGCCCATCCGTGGCGTCGGCGAGCCGATCTGGTCGGGGCGCAGCGAGACGGAGCTGGTGGAGTGCCATCGCCACGAGTCGCTGCTGAACCTCGCCTTCGCCGGCCGCGACTCGTTCTGGCTCATCTGTCCCTACGACACCGAGGCCCTGCCGCCGGAGGTGGTCGAGGAGGCGCTCCGGACCCACCCGCTGGTCGACCAGAACGGCGCCAGCCGCCAGAGCGACTCCTATGTGCCTCCGCAGTTCGCGCTCAGCCCCTTCGAGGGGGAGCTCCCGCTACCCGGCTATCCGCTGGACGAGTTCATCTTCACCGAGGTGGACATGAGGGCGCTCCGCAGGTTCGTCCGGGGCTGCTGCGTCGCCGCCGGCCACGACCCGGAGCGGACAGCGGACCTGGTGCTCGCGGTGAGCGAGCTGGCCGCCAACAGCATCGTGCACGGTGGCGGAGCGGGCATCCTGCGCCACTGGCGTGACAACGGCGCGACCGTCTGGGAGGTGCGGGACTCGGGCCAGTTCGACGATCCGCTGCTCGGGCGCGAGGTACCCGCGCCGGCGGCCGCCAGCGGCCGTGGCCTGTGGCTGATCAACCAGGTCAGCGACCTGGTGCAGATGCGCTCGTCCGACGGCGGCAGCGTCGTGCGGCTGCGCATGAACGTCGCGGCCTAACGCGCCGGGCTACCCGGGCGCGTTCCCGAGTAGAGCGCGATCGTTCCGAGCGGCGTGCGGAACTCGTCCGTGGTCTGGACCGAGCGCAGGCCGGCCTCCGTGAACAGCGCGGGCAGGCGGCCGTGGGCGTTGTCGGCCGTCACCGCGAAGCCGTCGAGCGCACGCACCTGCACGAAGAGCGCCGCCATCAAGGGGTCGGTTGGCCGGCCCCAGTCGCCCACGCAGAGCCGTCCACCCGGCCGCAGCACGCGGACGCACTCACGCAGGGTCGCCCGCTTGACGTCCCGGTCCAGATGGTGGAAGAACAGCGTCGAGACGATCAGGTCGAACGAGTCGTCGGCGAACGGCATCGCGTTCGAGAACGCCTCCACGAACTGCGCGTCCGATCCCGCGGCGGCTGCCTTGACACGTGCCTGAGAGAGGATCTGCGGGTCGGCGTCGAGGCCCGTCACCGTGACGCCGGGGACCGCGGCCTCGAGCATCAACGCGAGCGTTCCCGTCCCGGCTCCCAGGTCGAGCACGTCCTCGTCCGGGCCGCGGGGCTGCGCGCTCCAGCAGCCGGCGCTTGAACGTCCGCTCGCGGGTCGTGACTCGCACGAGTGGGTCGAACAGCGGCGTCAGCGCGGAGAACCGGGCGGCCGGGATGAAGCGCTGTTCGCGGGTCTCAGTCACCCGTGTAACGCTACCGGCCGCAGCTCCGCCCAGATCGCCGAGTGGTCCGACAGTCCCTGCTCGCGCCAGTCGTGCACGTAATCGCAGGCGACCGGCTCCAGCTCGGCGGACGCGATCACGTGGTCGAGGCGCCACCCGTACCCCGGCGGCGCCATCCAGGACCGGTCGCGGCGCTCGTATCCATGCAGGTGGCGGAACGCATCCTGCCATCCGCGGCGCGGTAGCTCCTGTACGAGGGCGAGCTCCGCGCGGTCGTGGCGTTCGCCGTAGTCGCGGCGGATGAGCCCGGACCGGGTGCGGGCGAAGGTGAACACCTCTCCCTCGCGGCTCTCGTAGCGCGGGGTGTTGAAGTCACCGGCGATCACGCGCGGGACCCCGGTGACGTCGGCCAGCTCGCTGAAGACCGTCTCGAGGGTGCGCACCTTCACGCGGTCGGGCTTCTGGCTCAGCGGCGAGTGCAGGGAGTGGATCTCCACTTCGGTCCCATCCAGCTCGGCGCGCACCGCGAGGTGACGCTCCGGCCAGGGGAGCGGCAGCGGGGGCAGCGGCTCCAGGGGCACGGTGGCGGCGATCAGCACCGCGAAGCGACGGGACCCGCGCGCGGGCTCGGGCCAGGCACTGACCGCCACGTGCAGCCCGGCACCCTCCAGGAACGCGCGCCAGCCGCCCACGTTGGTGGGCGTGACCTCCTGTAGGCACAACACCTCCCAGTCGCGAGTGTTGAGCGCACGAAACTGGGCTTGCTGCCTCGGTCCGATGCGCCCGGCCACGTTCCAGCTCAGAAGAAGCACGGGTAATAGGATTTTTAACCCCCGACCGAAGGAGCCTCCCCAGATGGCCTACACCGTTCCGGATCTCCCCTACGACTACAACGCGCTCGAGCCTCACATCGACGAGGCCACGATGCGGGTCCACCACGACAAGCACCACCAGGCCTACGTGGACAAGGCCAACGCCGCGCTCGAGGGGACCGAGTGGGCCGACAAGCCGGTCGAGGAGGTCCTGAAGAACCTCGACAAGCTGGGCGACAAGGCAACCCCCGTCCGCAACAACGGCGGCGGCCACTACAACCACAGCCTCTTCTGGGAGAGCATGTCGCCCGACGGTGGCGGGGAGCCCGACGGTGGGCTGGCAGACGGCGATCGGCTCGGCGTTCGGCTCGTTCTCGGACCTCCAGTCGAAGATGAAGGACGCCGGCGTGAACCAGTTCGGCAGCGGCTGGTCATGGCTGGTGCACGACGGTTCCGGCCTGGCGGTCGTCTCCTCGGCGAACCAGGACAACCCGATCTCGAACGGGCAGACGCCGCTGCTTGGCGTCGATGTCTGGGAGCACGCCTACTACCTGAAGTACCAGAACCGGCGTCCCGACTACATCGACGCGTGGTGGAACGTCGTCAACTGGCCCAAGGTGGCGGAGCGCTACTCCGCCGTTTCCTAGGTCTAGCGGTTTCGCTCCACCCGGCGCGCGAAGCGCTCGATCAGCTCGGCGGTTCTGCCGGGTGTTTCCACGTTGGGTGAGTGCCCTGCGTTGGGAATGATGATCACCTGGGCACCCTTGACCCGCTTGTAGCCGGCCGAAGAATCGGGGTCCACGATCTCGTCGCGGGCCCCGAAGATCACCAGCAGCGGCTTGCCGCGCGTCGGCCAGCCGGGCGTCGAGCGGCCGCTCGTCGCCGAACTCCTCTGCCTCGTGGTGCGAGTCGTCGTAGGCGGAGTAGGTCATCCGGTTGAAGTCGTCGACGAACTGGTCCGGGACGTCGAAGCCGGGCGCGAACGCGTCCCCGAGTCCCTCCTTGACCTGGCCGTCCGTCGCGACGCGCTTCATCGCCTCGCCGATTACGGGCGTGAACCCGAGCCCAGCCGCAACGGGCAGCTCCGAGTCATCCGGGTTCGGCGGTGTGTCGATGATCACCACGCCGCTCATGGTGTCGGGCCGCTGTTCGGCCAGGGCGGTGGCGACCGCACCGCCCATCGAGTGCCCGACGACGATCGCTGGAGGCAGCCGTAAGGACCTGATCACCGCCTCGACCCGCTCGGCCTGCTCCTGCATGGAATAGCCGTCACGTGGCATCTCGGCGCCACCGTGGCCCAGCAGGTCGATTCGCACTACGCGGTGATCCTTGGCCAGCGCCGGCACCATCCGGTCCCACCAGCGCATCGAGCAGGCGAAGCAGTGCACCAGCACGATTGGAGGCGCCGACCGCGGCCCGTCCTCGCGCACCTGGACGTCGCCGCCCGGCAGGTCGATGATCCGGCCGATGGTCGGCGAGGCGTCCTTGGTCTCCCGGTCCATCGCGATCGCGTTGACGACCAGTAGGACGCCCAGGACAACCAGCGCCGCCGCGAGGATTAGCAGGACGCGCCGCACGGCGCGAAAGCCTATCGGAACCGGGAAGCGCTCGCCGGCGTCCTCGAGCTCGACGCGAGCGGCGTTCGCCATGTAGGACACCAGGTGGTAGAAGCCCGCCACGGCCAGCAGCTCGACGAGCTGCGCGTCTGTCCACTCCGCGGCCAGCCGCTCCCACAGCGCGTCGCTCACCGTGCCGTCCGTGTGCAGCTCGTCCGCGAGGCGTACCAGCAGCCGCTGGCGCTCGGACCAGGCGGGATCGTCCGCGCCGCCGTGGACGCTCGCGTGCAGCTGTTCGTCCGTGAAGCCCAGCGGCCGCCCGAAGACGGTCGCGTGCACGCCCCATTCGTACTCGCAGCCGCAGAGGGCGCACGTGCGGTGGATGACCACCTCGCGGTCGGCGGGGTCGACCGTACCGAAGTTGAGCAGGTAGGCGCCCGTGCTGCGGAAGCGCTCCAGCACCGCGTGATTGACGGCCACCGTGCGAAACAGCTTCAGCGGCTCGACTCCGGGCGGCATCAGCCGCTCGAGCGTGCGCGCGACCTCCGGCTCATACGGCGGCTCGAGGGGCACGATGCGGGGAGTGGTCTCGAGTCGGCGCAGTCATGGCACTCCTTCCGGCAGTTGCTTCGGAAATCGAAGCGCCGACGCATAGCAAGTGCTGGCTTCGGAAATCGAAGCGCAGGATAGCAGGTGGCTTCGAAACAGAAGCACGCGCGCCGCTTCCCGGCCGCCCGGTACGCGGCTCGGCGACCGGCCGGCCGATCATGGCGCTGCTCGACCTGCTGGGGCGCCGCTGGACGCTGCGGATCCTCTGGGAGCTGCGCTCGGAGACCCTCGGCTTCCGCGAGCTGCAGGCTCGCTGCGACGCGATGTCGGCCAGCGTTCTGAACCAGCGCCTGGCTGAGCTGCGCGAGGCGGGAGTGGTGGAGTCAGGTGAGGAGGGTGGCTACGAGCTGACGCCGCGCGGCCGCGAGCTGCTGAAGGCCTTCAAGCCGCTCGAGCAGTGGGCACGGGAGTGGCGCTAGCGGTACGGCCCCGTCACCTTGATCACGTCCCGCACTACCGACCACGACAGCTTGAAGTTGCCGTTGTCGTCGATCAGGCCCTTCTCGTTCACCGGCGGATGGGGCAGGGGGTTTCCGCCGGCCCACCCGGGCTTCACGCGGAAGTCGCGCAGATTCCAGACCAGCGCCCCGCTGACCCACGGCTTCTGAGCGAAGACGTCCAGGTGATACTTGAGGAAGTCGGCCTGGAACTGATAGGTGCCCTTTTCGGTCACGGGCCCGTTGCGGTTCGCCTCGGCGCCGAACTCCGTGACGATGATCCCCTGGTGGGGATAGTCGCGGTGCAGCTTGTCGAGGTAGGCGGATAACCCGTTGCGGTCCGCGATCGTCCCGCGCGGGCCGTTGTACCAGCCGAAGTAGTCGTTCACCCCGACGACGTCGAGCTCCAGGTAGATGCGCTGCTGCTCGACCGACGGGAAGCCGGTGGTCGCAATGCCGACCAGCCGCGTCGGATCGAGTTCGTGCATCGTGCGGATCGCGTGATGGATGTAGGTCCGCAGGCCGCGGCCTGGCCGGGAGGCGTTCTCGTTGCCGATGCTCCAGACCGCGATCGAGGGATGGTTCGCGTCCCGGTCGTACTCGTGCCGCAACATCCGCAGCGCCTTCGCCCGCACCTCGGACACGTCGAAGAAGCGGCTCTCCATGCGGAAGACGGGGATCTCGGACCAGACCAGGATTCCGTAGCGGTCCGCCAGCTCCAGCGCGTAGGGATGCAGCGGATAGTGGGCGCGCGTCATGTGGGCGCCCAGCTGACGCAGGTAGCCCATGTTGCGCCGCATCTGGGCTGGCGACAGCGCGGCGCCGCGCGTCGGGGAGTCCTCGTGAATGCTCGCGCCGCGCAGGTTCACGTCCCGGCCATTCAGCTGCACACGCCCCAGGCGGCTGACGCGCAGGGTCCGGATGCCGGTGTGGACGACGTACTTCTGCACGACGCGCCCGCCGTCGCGCACCTGGAGCCGGCCCGTGTAGAGATAGGGCCGCTCCAGCCACCACAGCCGCGGTTTGGCGATTCGCACGCGGGCCCGGAACCGTGTGTCGCCGCGGCCGGGCACCCGCTTCGCATTGAAACGCAGGTTTCGGCGCCCGAACGTGCCGCTGATCGAGGCCCGCCGGCCGCCGGAGTCGAAGTTCGCGACGTCGACGATCACGTCGACCCGCGCCGGGCAGCGGGCGCAGCGCAGCCTTGGCTGGAACACCACGCGCTTGAAGTCGAAGGTGTCGACGCGCCGCAGGTAGACCTCCCGCAAAAGGCCGTTGTAGTTCCACCAGCCGCCCTCGAAGGCGCCACTGCGCCGGATCGCAAGCGGCGGGATGTCGTACTTCTTGCGCCGGCTGTCGACACGCACGACCAGGCGGTTGACGCCGCTGCGGCGGAACCCCTTCGCGCGCATCTCGAACGGCAGGTAGGCCCCGACGTGGAAGCCGAGCGGTTTTCCGTTCAGCCATACCTTGGCGCGGTAGTTGACCGACTCGAAGCGCAGCGCCCACTTGTAGGCGAGCGAGCGCGACGGCGCCCTGAAGTCCTTCCTGTACCAGTGGACGGTTCCCAGGTAGCTGGGAACCGAGAAGTCGCCCGCGTTGGATGCCGACGGCACCGTCGTCCGCTGCCAGCCCGCGGTCGAGGACTGCTTCTGCCACGCGAGCTTCTGGCCCTGGTCGCCGGCGTCTCCGCGCGAATACCAGACGCCATCGAGCAGGTAGCGGCCCGACGGGCCGTCGCGGTAGAGAGTCTTCTGGCGCGGCGTGTCGGCCCCCATCGCGGCGGGAGGCAGCGCGAGGGCGGCGGACAGCAGCGCCAGTGCGAGCAGGTGCAGACGCATGCGGGCGCCGAAGATAGCCGTTGGGGTGGTCGGCGGCGCCGGTTTCGCCCGTTTGGGACGGATTCCACCAAGTAGGCTTCATCGCGCACGGACGCCGCAAGACCATCTCTATGCAGGAGGAAAGCTTGACCGAGGTAGTCATCACATCGGCTGCGCGCACAGCTGTCGGCCGCTACGGAGGGACGCTGAAGGACACCCCACCCACCGATTTGGGTGCGACCGCCGTCGAAGCGGCGCTCGAGCGTTCCGGGATCGCGCCGGACCAGGTCGACCAGGTGGTGTTCGGGAACGTGATCCACTCCGCACCGGAGGACATGTACATGGCGCGGGTCGTCGCGATAAAGGCGGGCATCCCCCAGGAGGTCCCGGCCTTCACCGTCAACCGGCTCTGCGGGACGGGCGTGCAGGCGATCGTCTCCGCCGCCCAGACGATTGCAGACCGGCGAGGCTGACGTCGCCGTTGCCGGCGGCGCGGAGTCCATGAGCCGTGGTCCCTACTGGGTGCCGCACGCCCGCTGGGGAGCCAAGATGGGCGACACGAAGGTCGTCGACCCGGTGGTCGGCGGGCTCACGGACCCCTTCAACGACATCCACATGGGCGTCACCGCGGAGAACCTGGCGGAGTCCCACGACATCAGCCGCGAGGCGCAGGACGGGTTCTCGGTCACCTCACACCAGCGCGCGGCCCGCGCGCAGGAGGAGGGCCTGTTCGACGAGCAGGTGGTCCCGATCGAGATCAAGTCACGCAAGGGCACGGCCGAGTTCACGCGCGACGAGCACGTGCGCCCGGACGCATCGATGGAGGGGCTCGGCAAGCTGAAGCCGGTCTTCAAGCCCGATGGCACCGTCACGGCAGGGAACGCGTCCGGCATGAACGACGCGGCGGCCGCGGTGGTCCTGATGTCGGCCGCGAAGGCGGAGGAGCTCGGCGCGCCGGTGCGGGGCCGGATCCTCTCGTATTCCTACTGCGGAGTTGACCCGAAGGTGATGGGAATCGGGCCCGTGCCGGCCGTCCGCAAGGCGATGGAGCGGGCCGGCAGGTCGCTCGACGAGGTCGACGTGATCGAGCTGAACGAGGCGTTTGCCGCCCAGTCGCTCGCGGTGATGAAGGATCTCGACCTCGACCCCGAGAAGGTGAACCCGAACGGCGGCGCAATCGCCCTGGGCCACCCGATCGCCGCCACCGGCGGAGTGATCACGACGAAGATCCTCTACGACATGGAGCGCCGCGACCTGGACCTGGGCCTGGTCACGCTGTGCATCGGCGGTGGCCAGGGAATCGCGATGCTGATCGCGCGCAACTAACGCTTAGGAGGGAAGAAGATGCCTGTTTTCAAGGATGACCAAGAGGTCTACCAGTACATCGGGAAGCTGTTCCAGGACCTCTCGGACGATCCCGAGCTGTCGCCCAAGTTCCGCCGGGCGGACACGATCGTCCAGTACCGCTACAGCAATCCCGACTCGCAGATCACGGTGAAGATGAAGGAGGGCGAGGACGGCCAGGTCGACTTCGGCGAGACCGACATGGACCCGGAGATCGTGATGACGATGGACGCCGACACCGCGCACAGGTTCTGGCTCGGCAAGGTCAACGTCACGATGGCGATGGCCAAGGGCCAGATGAAGGCCAAGGGCCCGGTTGCGAAGATCCTGAAGATGGTCCCGCTGGTGAAGCCGGTCTTCCCGCGCTATCAGAAGATGGTCGAGGAGTCGGGGCGGCCGGAAATGCTCGAAGCCGCATAGGAGGGACGATGGCGATCGACACCACCACACCCACCGAGGTCCAGCACCAGAAGAACTACATCGGGGGCGAGTGGGTCGACTCGCTCTCGGGAGACACCTTCGAGATCGTCAACCCGGCGACCGAGGAGGTCTTCGCCACCGTGCCGAGCGGCGGCCGTGAGGACGCCCAGAGGGCGATCGCCGCGGCGCGCGGGGCCTTCGACGGCGGCGAGTGGACGGGCATGGAGGCGGAGGAGCGCAAGCGGATCCTGCTCTCGGTGCTCGAGCACCTGACCGCGATGGAGGATGACCTGGCCACCGTGGAGACGATGCAGGCCGGCATGACGATCCGCGCCACCAGCACGGTCGTGATCGGGTACTGCATGCAGCACTGGGACTACTTCTCCCGCCAGGCGACCCGCCCGACGCAGGAGGCACTGGAGCCCGTCAGCTATCCGACCCATTCGCACAACTTCGTGCTGCGCGAGCCGGTCGGGGTCTGCGCCGGGATCATCCCGTGGAACTTCCCGCTCGTGATGGCGGTCTGGAAGCTGGCGCCCGCGCTCGCGATGGGCAACACGTGCGTCCTCAAGCCGGCGTCGAACACGCCGCTCACCGCGCTGATGCTCGCCGAGGCGCTCGACCGGACCGACCTGCCGAAGGGCGTCGTGAACGTGATCACCGGCGGCGGCGCGACAGTCGGCGAGGAGCTGGCCTCACATCCGGACGTCGACAAGGTCGCGTTCACGGGCTCGACCGTGGTGGGACGCCGGATCATGCAGCTGGCCTCCAGCACGATCAAGAAGACGACGCTCGAGCTGGGCGGCAAATCCCCGAACATCGTGTTCGAGGACGCCGACATGGACCAGGCTGTGGACGGAGCGCTGTGGGCGACCTTCTTCCACCAGGGACAGGTGTGCGAGTCCGGCACGCGCCTCCTGCTGCCCGAGTCGATCCACGACGAGTTCGTCGAGCGGCTGGTCGAGCGCGCGCGCCAGATCAAGCTGGGCGACCCGCTCGATTACGAGAGCGACATGGGCCCGCTGGTGTCGGCGGCGCAGCGCGAGACGGTCGAGGGCTACGTCCGGATCGGCAAGGAGGAGGGCGCCACCCTGGCGCTCGGCGGCAAGCGGCCGGAGGGCGAGCAGTTCGAGCGCGGCTTCTGGTTCGAGCCGACGATCTTCACCGACGTCGACAACTCGATGACGATCGCGCAGGAGGAGATCTTCGGACCGGTGCTCTCGGTGATCAAGTTCTACGACGACGACGATGCGATCCGGATCGCCAACGACTCGATCTACGGGCTGGCGTCGGGCGTCTGGTCGCAGGACCCGGACCGCTGTCTCGAGACGGCCAAGCGGCTGAAGGCCGGGACGGTGTGGATCAACGACTTCCACCTGATCAACTGCATCGCCCCGTTCGGCGGCTACAAGCAGTCAGGCGTCGGCCGCGAGCTGTCGGGCTACGGGCTGAACGAGTACACCGAGGTCAAGCACGTGCACTGGGATCTGGGGACGCCGGCGCACTCGAAGATGTTCGGAGTGCTGATTTCGGAGTAGCTAGCGGGGCGCGCCGCGCCGGCGAGCCAACTCGCGACTGCCGAACTTCCGCATCCGCATCATCTTGCGCGCGTTCACGCGCCAGCGCTTGATGGGGCCGGGTGGCAGCTCGAAGCCGCCGACCATCTTGTCGGGGGTGAATGCCCACTGCCCGCCGTCCTCCTCGAGGTCGCCGCGGACCTGGAAGTTGATCTGCCATCTGAACTCCGGCTCATGCTCGTGCGCGACGAGGCACGCGCGGCCAGCGGTGGGCTCCATCATGTCGGGCATCTGATGGATCCGAATGCGCTTGGCGGTGCGGTCGGGGGTGATTGGAACCCGAGCGGAGATGGGGAAGCCGTCAGGAGCGACGCGCGTCAGGACCGCCGTCCTGTGCCGGGCGCCGAGCTCGTCCATGCGCTCGTCCCAGACCGGCGCGCGGTGGGCAGGGGCGGCTTGCTCGGAGAGCGGTTGTTCGACGTGGGCCGAACGGACCTCTTCGATGTTGGCGTCGTAGAGACGCGGCTCGGCTGAGAAGTCGCAGCCGCTCCAGACGAAGACCCGCTCCGGGCGCACCTTCACGAAGATGCGGGCGTAGTACCAGGCGAACCACCCCCGGACGAACTCGGGAGGGTGCTGGCTCTTCGTGGCGGGCAGTTTCTGCGACGCTCTCGCGCAGGTAGCGCTCGCGGTTGGCGTCGAGGTCACGGTCGTCGACCTCCGCTGGGCCCTGCACCAGCACGGCGCAGGGGTTCTCGATTCCCGAGCCCGTGGGATCCGAGAACAGCAGCGACACGCGCGGGTTGCGCTCGGCGTCCGCCGCCTTCTTCGGGTAGCCGACCCCGGTGCTGAGGTCGATCGTCTCCGCCCCGGGCTTGTAGTACGGCGTGACCGGCCAGGTGATTGGCTGGCCCGAGGCGTCCACCGCCGTGTACTCGGTGGTCACGAATCGCTCGAAGACCCGCTGCACTTCAGGGGGCAGGCTGGAGGTCATTGGCGCGAGTATATTGGCCGTCAGATGGCCGAAATCGTCAGTCTCGACGGCACCACGGTTGTGCTCACGGACGCCGCCGAGACGGTCGTGCGGCGCGTTCGCGCGGCCCGCGGAGAGCGGCTCTCGATGGTCATCGGGAACGGCTGCTGCGACTCCACCGCGCCGTTCCTGTTCAGCGAGTACATGGCCGGCCCGAACGAGATGCTGGTCTGCGAGGTCGACGGCGTGCCCATCTTCGTGGACGCGACGCTGGCCGCTTCGTTCGCCGGACGCGAGGTCGTGATCGACGCGGCGAACGACCCGCAGCCGGACAGCTTCAGCTGCGAGGCGGAGCTGGGCTACCGGTTCTTCCTCGAGCGGCTTCCGGCGCCGGCGCGCCCGATGCTTGATTCCGGGCGGAGGGCACGACGCCTCTAGCATGCGAGGCCCGTAGGGCCTTAGATATTCAGGCGTTCGGGTAGCCCGGCTCGCCGGGCAGCAGCACCTGTGGGCCGTTCTCGCCCGCGATTATCTTGGGCAGGATCGGCTGCACGTCGCGGACGGCCGAGCCGGCCAGGGCCTCGTCCGTCGAGGAGAACTGCGACAGGTCCTCCAGCTGCTTGATCGTCGGGAAGACGAGCAGCAGCTTGCCGTCACGGCTCTGCTGGAGCGCGTCGTCGGGAGCGAACCAGCCGGAGTCGACGATCTCCTCGCCGTCCGGCTCCGGCCGGCAGTGCGCGGGCGCCCGCGCGAGGAAGAACCAGGTGTCGAAGCGGAGCTTGACCTCGACGGGCGTGATCCAGCGGGAGAAGGGCACCAGCTCGCCTGGATCGTCGATGTGGACCCCGACCTCTTCCTCGAGCTCGCGCAGCGCGGTGCGTCGCACCGCCTCCTCGCTGACGCCGCCGCCGTCGACGGCGCCGCCGGGAAAGACCCACACCCCCGCCATGAAGCGTGCCGCGTCCGTGCGCCGGCCCAGCAGCACCTCCATGTCGCGTGCCGAGTGCTCGCCGCCCCGGCGCAGCAGGATCACGGAGGCGGCCGGGCGCGGGACCGTCGGCTCCCCCGCGAGGTTCAGCTCATCTACGTGCGGATCCTTGGCGATGCTCCAACCCTACTTCCCCCTCCGCTCTACACTGGCCGCCGTGTCGGAGACCGCCACCGAAGTAAAGCGCTGGATCTGCGAGTCCTGCGGCTTCATCTACGACCCCGAGGAGGGCGACCCGGACGGCGGGATCGCGCCGGGCACCGCGTTCGAGGACATCCCGGACGACTGGTTCTGCCCGGTCTGCGGAGCGCGTAAGAAGGACTTCACGCCCTACGAGGGGTGAGTTCGATGGCCCTGGGCGTCGTCCCGGGCCCCGACGGCAAGTCCCGCTGCTGGTGGGCGACAGGCGGAGCGCCCGAGTACATCGCCTACCACGATCGGGTCTGGGGCCGGCCGATGCGGGACGAGGCCCAGTTGTTCGAGATGCTGACGCTGGAGTCGTTCCAGTCCGGCCTGTCGTGGATCACGATCCTGCGCAAGCAGGAGAATTTCAGGGCGGCCTTCGACGGCTGGGACATCGAGCGCATCGCGTCATACGGACAGGCCGATCACGATCGGCTGATGGCGGACGCCGGGATCGTCCGCAACCGGGCCAAGATCGAGGCGGCGATCGCCAACGCGCAGGCCGTATGCGCGCTGCACTCCGAGGGCGAGACCCTCACCGATCTGCTCTGGACGTTCGCGCCCGAGCCGTCCTCCAGCGCTCCCGCCTCGGGTGCCGAACTCCCCTCGGCCACCGCCGAGTCGAAGGCAATGGCGAAGGAGCTCAAGCGCCGCGGCTTCAGGTTCGTCGGGCCGACGACCGCCTATTCGCTGATGCAGGCGGCCGGCCTCGTGAACGATCACCTCGCCGGCTGCTCTTTTCGCTGAGCGCTGAGAGGAGAGGGCTCAGGCGGCGGCGCGTAGGCCGGACCAGCTCGCGGTCGCGGCGGCGATCGAGTCGGCGGTGACCTCGACCAGCTCTTCCAGCACGTCGGCCTCGATCGACAGCGGCGGCATCAACACGACCACGTCGCCAAGCGGCCGGATGATCGCGCCACGCTCACGGGCCTCGAGCGTCACCTGGTGCCCCATGCGGGCCGCCGCGTCGTAGGGCACGCCCCGCCGCGGGTCCGCGGCGAGCTCGATGCCGCACATGAAGCCGCGCCGGCGGACCTCGGCGACCTGCGGGAGCGGCTCGACCAGGTCGGCCAGCAGCTGGCCGAAGAGATCCATCTTCGGCCGCAGGCGCTCCAGCGTGCGCTCCTGCTCGAACACGTCCAACGAGGCCAGGGCGGCCGCGCAGGCGAGCGGGTTGCCGGTGAACGTGTGGCCGTGGAAGAAGGTGCGGAACTCCTCGTGGGACCCGAGAAAGGCGCTGTGCACGCGGCCCGTGGTCAGCGTGGCCGCGAGCGGGAGATAGCCGCCGCTGAGCCCCTTCGCCAGGCAGAGGAGGTCCGGCACGACGTCCTCCTGCTCGGCAGGCGAACATCGTCCCTGTGCGGCCGAAGCCGGTCGCGACCTCGTCGCAGATCAGCAGCGTGTCGTGACGGTCGCAGAGGCTGCGCACGGCGCGCAGATAGCCCTGCGGCTGGAGCTGCATCCCCGCGGCGCCCTGCACGAGCGGCTCGACGATCACAGCAGCCACCTTGCGCGCGTTGCGGTGCAGCGCCTCGTCCAGCGCGGCGGCGTCGCCCGCCGGCACGCGCACGGCGTCGAACAGGAGCGGCCGGTAGAGCGAGTGGAACAGGTCGATGCCCCCGACCGACACCGAGCCGACCGTGTCCCCGTGGTAGGCGTCGTCGAGGCAGATGAAGCGCGTGCGCTCGGCCGTGGCCGAAGCGGACTGGCGCCAGTACTGGAACGCCATCTTGAGCGCCACCTCGACCGCCGTCGAGCCGCTGTCCGAGTAGAAGACCCGTGTCAGGGGCCCTGGCGTGCCGTTCTCCGCCCCCGGGGCAAGCTCCACCAGCCGGCGGGCGAGGTGCTCGGCGCCCGGGTGGGAGAGGCCGAGCATCGTGCTGTGCGCGACCTGGTCGAGCTGGTCCCGCACGGCCGCGTCGATCGCGGGGTGACGATGGCCGTGGACGTTGCACCAGAGCGACGAGGCGCCGTCGATGTAGCGGCAGCCTTCCGTGTCCCACAGCCACGGTCCCTCGGCCCGTTCGATCGAGGGGGCGCGCTCCTCCGGCCAACCCCGCATCTGGGTGAACGGCTGCCAGACGTGGGACTCGAGGGGGCGGACCGGCACGGGCGCGATGGTAGCCTCGCCCCAGGTCAGAAATGCTCGAGTCCCGGCGCTCCTTCCCCCCGCTCGGCCTGCTGGTGTTCGTGGTCGGGGCGGCCTCGCTCGGCGCCGAGATCGCGGCCGCCCGTCTGATGGCGCCGTTCTTCGGCGCATCGACGATCGTCTGGGCCAACACGATCGGCGTGGTGCTGGTCTCGCTGTCGATCGGCTACTGGATCGGCGGGCGCGTCGCGGACCGCCACCCGAACCGGGAGGGGCTGTCGCTGCTGGTGCTCGTCGCGGGGCTGGCGATCGGCCTGGTCCCGTTTGCGGCCGAGCCGTTCCTCGACGTGGCCGTCGACGCGCTGGACAGCGTGTCCGCGGGCGCCTTTGTCGGCTCGCTGGTCGCGGTCACGGTGCTGATCGCGCCGCCCGTGATGCTGCTCGGAGCGGCCGCTCCCTACGCGATCCGGCTCGCCGTGCGGACGATCGAGGAGAGCGGCACGGTGGCCGGTCGCCTGTACGCGATCTCAACGGCGGGCAGCCTCACGGGAACGTTCCTCTCCGCCCTGGTGCTGATCCCGCTGGTCGGGACGCGGCGCACGTTCCTGGTGTTCGGGCTTGCCTGCGCGCTGGTGGCGGTGCCCGGGCTGGCGCGCCGGCGACTGGCGGCGGCCGCGGTCCCGGCGGCGATCCTCGTCCTGATGCTGATCCCGGTCGGGGCGATCAAGGCCAGCGGCGACGGCAAGGTGCTGGAGGAGATCGAGTCGCCGTACCAGTACGCGCGTGTGGTCGAGGAGCCGGACGGCCGCCGCAAGCTCGAGCTCAACGAGGGACAGGCGGTGCACTCGGTCTACCAGCCGGGCTCCTGGCTGACCGGGGACTACTGGGACGAGCTGCTGGTGCTGCCGTTCGCGGTCCGCGAGAGGCCGCTGCGCAGCGTCGCAATCCTCGGTAACGCGGCCGGGACGACCGCGCGCGCGCTCGGGCACTACTTCCCGACTGCGCAGGTGGACGGCGTCGAGATCGACTCGGAGCTGACGCGGCTCGGCCGGCGCTGGTTCGACCTGCGCAACCCCCGGCTGGCCGTGCACCACGAGGACGCGCGGCCGTGGCTGCGGCGAACCGACCGACGCTTCGACGTGATCGTCGTGGATGCCTACCGCCAGCCGTACATTCCGTTCTACCTCGCCACGCGGGAGTTCTTCGAGCTGGTTCGCGACCGGCTCCAGCCGGGCGGGACGGTGCTGATCAACGTCGGCCACCCGGAGGGCGAGGAGCGGCTGGAGGAGGTGCTCGGGGCGACGATGTCCGCGGTCTTCCCGACGGTGCTGCGGGATCCGAGCGAAGACACCAATACCCAGCTCCTGGGCAGCGTTGCGCCGGGGTCCGGCGTGCGGCTCCGGCAGGGCGCCCGGTCGCTTCCGCCCGACCTGCGGCCGCTTGCCCGGGCCACCGCCGACCGGCTCGCGCCTGCCCTCGACGGGGGCGACGTATACACGGACGACAGGGCGCCCGTGGAGTGGCTGATCGACCGTTCCATCCTCGACTACGCAGCCGGTGAGGCTGAAATCGCAACAATGTCCGCCCTCGTGATGCGCTGGAGATTCCTGATCCTGGTCGCTGCGGCGGCGCTGGCGCTGGCCCTCGCCGGGTGCGGCGACGACGACGACTCCAGCGGCGGCGATGCCGGCAACACGCTCACCCAGAGCGAGACCGCGACGCAAACACAGACGGAGACGACTCCGTCGCCCTCGTCGGACACCGTCGAGGCCAAGCAGGTGACGCCCTCCTCCGGTGAGGCGGACATCGACACGAAGCCCAAGGTGCCGAAGGGCAAGGGCGACCCGCCCACCGAGCTCGAGGCAGAGGACCTGATCGTCGGCAAGGGCGCGCGGGCGAAGACCGGCGACACGGTCTCGGTCCAGTACGTCGGCGTGCTTTTCGACGACGGCAAGGAGTTCGACTCCTCCTGGCAGGGCAAGAAGGAGGCCGGCCAGCCGTTCCAGTTCCAGATCGGCGGCGGCCAGGTGATCCCGGGCTGGGACCAGGGAGTGGCCGGCATGCGCGAGGGCGGACGCCGGAAGCTGATCATCCCGGCCGACCTGGCCTACGGCCCCCAGGGCTACCCGCCCGACATCCCGCCGGACGCGGCCCTGATCTTCGATATCGACCTGGAGAAGGCCGGCAGCTAGGACTCGGCGGGCGCCTCGCCCAGGTCCTGCGGCCCAGCGCCCGGCGGATCAGGTCGATCACGGCCGCGGTCTCGTACTTGAGGCGCCTCCAGGTGATGCGCAGGACGATGTAGCCCTCGAGCTGGAGGGTGGCGTCGCGGATCCGGTCCTCCTCGAAGGCGGCGCGGTCCGAGTGCCAGGCATAGCTGTCGAGCTCGACGATTAGCTTCTGCTCTTCCCACAGGGCGTCGACCTCGAAGCCGCAGACGACGGCGTTCATGCGTGGGGTCTGGAGACCGACCGCGCGGCTGATCTCCAGGAGTATCCGCTCGATCTCCGAGCGCGTGAGCTGCGGCTCGTGAGCCTCCTTCAGGAGGGCAAGTAGGGGAGCCTGCCCGTGCCGACCGGGGTTGCGGTCGAGGCACGCGCGCACCGAGGCGGGGTCGGCGAGCTTCAGGCGCTGCGCTTCCTCGAAGGCTCGCTGGACTTGCTTGAGAGTCACGACTTCGGCGAGGTCGAGCAATGCCCGTGCCGGGGCGTGACCGGGATGCCGCGGCAGGTCGTGACGTCAGACGGGTCGCAGCTGAGCGCGACGCTATGAAGCTTGATGCCAGGGCGTGAGCGTGACCGCCGTACCCGGGCCTGGTGACCGTCCACCGCCATCGTCGCGGTCGGATGTATGCCTAGCAGGGTTCCGGCGCTTCGATGGCTGAGCAGCGGAGGTCGGGCCCACAGGCGAGGACCGCCGCCATCCAGCGGCCAAGCCCAGTGAGCGCTGGGATGCCCGACCGCGAAGACACCACGATGGATGGGGTGCAGTCGGCCCATCGCAGACGCGCTCGTTCGATCGCGCGGCGCCCGAAGCCGATCTCGCTCCAGTTGCCGCTAGGCAACGACGCCGTGCTGGCTGCTCGGCGATCAGCTGGTCCTGCGACCGCCCGATCCATCGGGACGTCTGCCGACCTTGAGGCCCCAATAACGTGCTTGCAAGCTCGCAGACGTCGGTCATGGGCCGCCATGCTCGGGCAGCGGGGCGCACGTGGGGCGCGCGGGAGGTGACGAATCAGAGGCGCGGGTGTGACGCGGGCGTTACGCCGCGAGGGCGGGGCGCGGCGGGCCCAGCCAGCGTTCGATCGGCAGCGCGGGGACCAGTGCGGGGCGGGCCGGGTCTTGCCAGGGGAGGCCGAAGACGTCCAGCTCTCCGAGCTCGGCGAGGGTCTGCATGTTCGAGCGCTCGATGGTGCTGGGCGACTCCGGCCAGGGCGTCAGCACGACGGCCCGGACGTAGAGGCCGGCGGCGCGGGCGCACTCGATCGTCATCAGCGTGTGGCTGATCGTGCCCAGCCCGGGGCGGGCGGCGACCAGCAAGGGGAAGCCGAGCGCCGGCGGCGAGGTCGCGCACCAGGTAGTCCTGCGCCAGCGGGACCATCAGCCCGCCGACGCCCTCGACCACCAGCACGTCGCCGTCCGTCGGCGGCGCGGCGGCAGGCCGCCAGCAGCCGCAGCGGCTCGATCTGGATGCCGGCCTCGGCGGCGGCGAGATGCGGCGACATCGCGCGGGCCGAACCGGTAGGGCGCCACGGAGTCCTCGGTCTGCGGCGACTCGGCTGCCGAGCCGCAGCAACTCGTGGTCGGCGCGAGCGCTCTGGCCCCAGGTCCGTCGAGCCCGGTGACCGCCGGCTTGAAGACCCGGCACTCGCTCGCCGGCGGCCGTCAGCGTCGCGGCGACCGTGCAGGCCAGCACGGTCTTGCCGACCTCCGTGTCCGTCCCGGTTACGAAGAGGCCGGGCTTGCCGATGACCGGCCTATCGGAGCGGCGTCGGCGGCTCAAGCCGCGTGGGCGACCGGGATGTCGCCCTGTCCCTCACCGTCGTAGACGAACAGCTGCGCGCGTTCCGGCGTCACGCGAGCGCGGCTGCGCTGCCGGCCTCCTGCACCGCGGCGCCGATCTGCTGCGCGGCCCAGCGCATCTCGGCCGGAGTGTGGGTCGCCATCGCGGCGAGCCGCAGGCGCGAGCGTGCCCGCGGGCACGGTCGGCGGCCTGATCGCCTGCGCGAACACCCCGCGCCGCAGTGCGCGCTCGCAGACGTCGATCGCCAGCGCCGGGTCGCCGAGCACGAGCGGCACGATCTGCGACTCGCCCGTCAGGGACGTCGAGCCCTCCTCCGGCGAGCGACTCGCGCAGCACGCGCGGCGTTTCGCAGCAGGCGCTCGATCACGCGCGGCTGGTCGCGCAGCAGCTCCAGCGCCGCCAGCGCCGCCGCCACGGAGGGCGGGGGCGGGCCGGTCGAGAAGATCAGCGTGCGGGCGCGTGTTCACCAGGAACCGGGCCACGGTGAATCGCAGCACGCGTAGGCGCCGTACCCGCCGAGCGCCTTGCCGAGCGTCCCGACGACCACGTCGACTTGTCCCTCGAGGCCCGCGGCCGCCACGCTGCCGCGACCGCCCGGGCCGATCACGCCGGTCGCGTGCGCCTCGTCGACCATCACGCGGGCGCCGTAGCGGTCGGCCAGCTCGACGATCTCCACGAGCGGCGCGACGTCGCCGTCCATCGAGAACACGCCGTCGGTGACGATCAGGCTGGCTCGACCCGGGGACTGGCGCAGCCCCCACTCGAGATGGTCCGTGTCCAGGTGCTCGTAGACGAAGGTCTCGGCGCGCGCGAGCCGGCAGCCGTCGACGATGCTCGCGTGGTTGAGCGCGTCCGAGAAGACGACCGTGTCCGGGCCCGCCAGCGCGGAGACCACCCCGGCGTTGGCCAGGTAGCCGGAGCCGAACAGGACGCAGCGCTCGGTGCCCTTGAAGTCCGCCAGCCGCTCCTCGAGGCGCCGGTGGAGCGTCATGTTGCCCGACACCAGGCGCGACGCGCCCGCCCCGACGCCGTAGCGCATCGCCGCGATCGCGGCCGCCTCGCGGACCTTGGGGTGGTCGGCGAACCCGAGGTAGTTGTTGGAGCACAGCAGCAGCACCCGGCGGCCGTCGAGCAGCACGCGCGGCCCCTGGGGGCCGGACACCATCCGCATCCGCCGGTAGAGCCCCTGCTCGGCCAACTGCTCGAGGCGCTCTTCGACGTCGCTCATCCGCTGGCGTACCCCTGCGCTCAGCCGCCGGAGCGCGGAAACCGGCTCGCCCTGCGTCTCCGAGGGCCGCTCCGGATAGGCGGGCGGGCGGCTCTTGCGGCGCAGGCGCAGCTGCGTTGGCGGGATCCCACATCGGCGCTTCGGTGCGGCTGTCGATGTACTCCTGAATCAGGTTGGCGGGCGAGTCGCCTTCGAGCCAGCCGCTGCGGTTGTCGGGCCGTGGCCGCGAGCCGTTGTCGGGCTGGCGGGCCACGTTCAGCCCCAACTCCTCGAACATCGCGCGGTCCTCGGCGGGCTCGGAGCCCAGCGTCGTGAGGAAGTTGCCCATCATCACGCCGTTCAGCCCCGCCTTGACCGCCAGCGGCTGAAGCTCACCGAGGTTCTCGACCCGCCCGCCGCAGAGGCGGAAGAGCGCGCTCAGGGAGGATCAGGCGGAAGATCGCGATGAACTTCACGGCATCCCACGGGTCGATCAGGTCCCGGTCGCCGAACTTGGTGCCGGCGCGCGGATTGAGCAGGTTGATCGGCACGCTGGTCGGGTCGAGCTCGGCCAGCTCGAAGGCCATCTCGATCCGCTGGCGGCGGCGTCTCGCCGAGGTTCAGGATGCCGCCGACGCAGGTCTCGATGTCGGCCTCGACGAGCGCCTGGATCGTCCGGATCCGGCCCTCGTAGCGCACGGTCGTGGAAACCTCGTCGTAGTAGCTGCGCGCCGTCTCGACGTTGTGGTGGACCCGCTGCACGCCGGCCTGCTTCAGCTTCTTCGCGCGGTCGGCCGACATGTGGCCGATCGAGGCGCAGCGCTTGAGGTTGGTGTGCTCGGCGACGAGCTTCACGCCCTCGACCACGTTCTCGAAGTCGCGCTTCGACAGGCCCTGCCCCTGCGTGACGAGGCAGAACCTGTGCGCCCCCGCGGCCTCGGCGGCGCGCGCGTGCTCCAGGATCTGGTCCGGCGACATCATCGCGTGCATCGGCGTCTCGGCGTCCGCGTACTTCGACTGCGCGCAGAAGCCGCAGTCCTCGGCGCAGCCCCCGCTCTTGGCGTTCACCAGCGAGCACATGTCGGTGGAGTCGCCGAAGCCGTCCTGCCGGACCGCCCAAGCGACGTCCACAAGCCGCTCGATGTCCTCGTGCGCGCTCAGCTCCGCAAGCTCGAGCGCCTCCTCGAAGGTGATCAGGGAAGCCATCCGCGCGGAAGGCTAGGAAGCCCGGCGGACGGCTACTCGTACGCCAGGCTCTCCAGCACGTTCAGCCGTGAGGCGCGGCGGGCCGGGGGGATCGCCGCCAGCACTCCGGCCGACGATCGCCAGCACCAGGAACACCAGGATGTTGGCCACCGGCACCTCGAAGGTGAGCCCCTCGTCCGAGAGCGCCGTCGGTCGTCATGGCGCCCAGCAGCAGGCCGATCGCGACGCCCAGCGCGGCTCCCAGCAGCGCCGTGATCACCGACTCGTAGCGGATGATCCGCCGGATCTGGCGCCGCGAGGTGCCGATCGCGCGCATCATCCCGATCTCGCGCGTGCGCTCGTGGATCGACAGGACGAGCGTGTTCACGATCCCGAACAGCGACACGATGATCGACAGCGACAGCAGCGCGTAGATCAGGGCCAGCAGCTGGTTGACCTGGTCCGCGATCGAGTCCTTGAACTGCTGCTTGTTCTGGGACTCGACGACCGGGAACTCCTGCTCCAGCACGCGGTCCACGCGTGCCTGAACGCGCGCCGAGGTTCTGCGCGGGGTCGGCCTTGATCAAGCGCCGCCACGTCGTTGTTCTGGCCGAAGTCGCGGTCGACCGTCGCGGCCGGCGACGCACCACGTCGTCGAACAGGTCGCCGCGGTTGTCGACGGTGCCGCGCACCGTGACCTGGATCTTCTTGTCGAGTCGGCGTGGTGAGCGTGCAGGCGGTCGCCGACATCGATGTCGTTGTCCTTGGCGAAGCCGTCGACCAGGACCGCGTCGCGCGGCCCGAGCGTCGAGAAGACGTCGTCGGGACCCTTCTTGACCTCCGGCGTCCCAGACCTTGGTGAAGGTGCGCGGCTCGATGCCCATCACCGAGCGTCGTGCCCGAGACTCCGTTGACCCTGGCGGCGCTGGTCCGCAGCGGCGAGACCTCCTCGACGCCGTCCACCCGCCGCACCGCGCGTGCCGCACCGGTCGGGATCGGAGAGAAGCCGTCCTTGTTCTGCAGCACGAGGTCGCCGGCGAAGCTGCGATCGAGCGTGTCGTCGATCGAGTTCCGCAGGCCGGCGGCCAGGACCGTCACGAACGTGACCAGCGCCAGCCCGATCATCAGCGCGGCGGCCGTGACCGCGGTGCGGCCGGGATTGCGGGCCGCGTTCTCGCGCGCGAGCCGGCCGGTCAGCCCGCGCAGGCGCTCGATCGGCCAGCCGATCACCGTCGCGATCGGCGGCACCAGCCGCGAGCTGAGCAGCGACGATGCCGACGAAGATCGCGATCGCGCCGACCGCCATCAGGCCGAGCACGGCGCCCGCCCCGATCGGCGCCGCCGAACAGGCCGAGCGCGACCAGTGCGCAGCCCGAGCACGAGTGACCGCGACGGCGACCGCCGTACGGCGCCGCGCGCGGCGGACGCTCGGTCTCCTCACCGGGCGCATCGCCGCCAGCGGCGAGACGCGCGTCGCGCGGCGCGCCGGAGCGAGGCCCGGCGATCACGGTCACGATCGTCCCGACCAGCAGCGAGACGACGATCGTGCGGGTCTCGAGGACCGTCCCCGACGACGGGCAGGTCGATCTCGAACGCCTTGAACATCGCCTCGATGCCCTTGGCGGCCAGGATGCCCGGCCAGCAGGCCGGCGATCGAGGCGGCCAGCGCCGATCAGCAGCGCCTCGAGCACGACCGAGCGCAGGATCTGGCGCCGGGACGCGCCCATCGTCCGCAGCAGCCCGAACTCCGTCGTGCGCTGGGCGACCGTGATCGAGAACGTGTTGAAGATGATGAAGCCGCCGACGAACAGCGCCACGCCGGCGAACGCGAGCAGCGCCGTGTTGAGGAAGCCGAGGCCCTCCTGGATGTCCTTCGCGTCGTCCTCGGCCGACTGCTCGCCGGTCTTCACCTCCAGCGACGGCGGGCAGCTCCCGCCGCAGCGTGGCTGCCGAGCTGGTCCGGGGTGACGCCCTCGGCGGCGTCGGCGTCGATGATGTCGAGCTTGCCCGCGCTTGCTCCGCGACGCGCTGCGCCTCGGGCAGAGTGAGAACGGCGATCGTCGCCCCGCCGAACGAGCTGACGTCGCCGAACTTCGCGAGCCCCGAGATCCGGTAGCGCTTCGCCGGCGCCGAGCCCCGCGACGCGCACCCGGTCGCCGACCTTGAAGCCCTCCTTGTCGGCGGTGCTCTCGTCGATCGCCACCTCGTTCGGCCGTCGCGCGGCGGCCGGCCCTCGTCGTAGGTGAAGCGGCGTGAATGGCTCCGGCGTGGCGGAGAACATCAGCGCCGGGGGCGCCGCCGACGTTGACCGGGTCGCCCGTTGCGGTCGAAGATCGTCGCGGTGTCCTCGACGCTCCCGGCGGCCGACTTCACGCCCTGCGACCCGGCGGACCCGGTCGAGATAGCGTCTCGCTGAACGGCTGGTCCTCGACCTCGTCGGAGTCGACCGGCGAGTTCGCGCGAGATGGTGACGTCCGTGCCCGCGTTGCCCTGCTCGAAGATCTTGTCGAACGAGGCGTTGATCGTGTCCGTGAACACGTACGTCCCGGAGATCATCATCACGCCGAGCAGCACCGCCAGCGCCGTCAGGCCGGCACGCAGCTTCCGGGCGCCGAGGCCGCGCAGCGTGAGCCGGTCATCTGCGAGCCGTCTTCATCAGCTCGTGCACGTCGCCGGCCGCGCGAGGCCGCGCCGTCGTGCACGATGCGCCCGTCGCGCAGCACGATCACGCGGTCGCCGACGGAGGCGGCCTCCGTGTCGTGGGTGACCATCACGACGGTCTGGCCGAACTGGTCGACCGCCTCGCGCAGCAGCCGCAGCACCTCGGCGCTGGAGCTCGAGTCGAGGTTGCCGGTCGGCTCGTCGGCGAAGACGACCGCCGGGCGGGTGACCAGCGCGCGGGCGATCGCGACGCGCTGCTGCTGGCCGCCCGGAGAGCTCCGACGGCCGGTGCGTGCGGCGGTCGTCGAGGCCGACGGTCGAGATCAGGCTCGTCGACCCACGCGCGGTCCACGTCGCGGCCGGCGATCGTGAGCGGCAGGATGATGTTCTCCTCCGCCGTCAGGACCGGCAGCAGGTTGAAGGCCTGGAAGATGAACCCGATCTTGTCGCGGCGCAGCTCCGTCAGCTGGTTGTCGTCGAGCGTCGTGATCTCGGTGCCGTCGATGCTCACCGACCCGGACGTCGGCCGGTCGAGGCCCGCCAGGCAGTGCATCAGCGTCGACTTGCCGGACCCCGACGGCCCCATGATCGCGCTGAACTGGCCGCGCCGGAACGCGACAGTGACGTCCCTGAGCGCGTCCACGGCGGCCTGCCCCTCGCCGAACCGGCGGTGCAGGTCGCGGGCGGTGACGATGTCGCCGTTGCTGGTGCTCATGGAGGCGGTGCGGGCGCCGTCAGCGTCCGCGCCAGGCGGGCTTGCGCTTCTCGCCGAAGGCCTGCACGCCTTCGCGGAAGTCCTCGGTCCGGAAGGAGGATAGCCGCAGGTCGATGACGGCTTGCTCCTCAGCCCCGTCGAGCCGGCTGAAGCCCGAGCAGCCGGCCGATGATCTGCTTGTTGCCCTTGAGCGAGATCGGGGCGTTGCCGGCGATCTCGGCCCCGAGCTCGACCGATCGCGGCTCGATCTGATCGGCTGGGACGGCCCAGTTGACCAGGCCGATCTGCTCCGCCCGCGCGGCGTCGATGTTGCGGCCGGTGAAGAACAGCTCCCGGGTGCGGGCGGCGCCGATCGTGTCCAGGAACAGCTGGATGCCGGTGTGGCTGTAGATCAGGCCGAGCTTGGCGGGCGGCATGCCGAGCTTCGATCCGTCCCCGGCGATGCGCAGGTCGCACGCCAGGGCGAGCTCGAGGCCACCGCCGAGCGCGTGGCCGTTGACGACCGCGACGGTGGGGAAGGGGAATGCCTCCACCGCCTCGATCGCGCGGCTGAACGGATGCGCGACGAGCCGCTCAGCTTCCTTTGCGAAGACCTCGTCGGGGATGCCGCCGATGTCATATCCGGCCGAGAACATGCCGTCGCTGCCGGCGATCAGGACGCAGCGGGTCTCGATGCCGTCGTCGAGCTGTGGCATCACCTCGGCGATCGCGTCGAGGATGTCGTGGTCGAGCGCGTTGCGCTTCGCCGGCGTTGCGGATCGTCAGCCGCGCAACCGCCTCGGCGGGGCGGTCGAGGGAAAGCTTGCCGCCTGCTAGCTCTTTGGTGCTCACGCCGTCCCTAGGGAAACCCTGTCATTTGCTTGCAAATGGCAGGCCTTATTCGAGGACAACTAACGTGTCGCCCTCGCTATACCGCCTGGCCCTCCTCGACGGCGATCGACTTGACGGTGCCGGCATCCTCCGCTTCGACCGGCATCTCCATCTTCATCGACTCGAGGATCACGACCGTGTCGCCCTTCATCGACGTTGTCACCCGGGGCAACCTCGATCTTCCAAACGGTGCCGGTGATGTGAGCCTCGATGTCGGTCAAATCTCCCTCCGGGGTCGGATATCGGGCGAATGAGATGGGCGGGCGGCAGAATACTCGCCGTGCCTCCCGGACCGGAAGCGCCGCCGGCGCGAGTAGTGCTGGTCGCGGCGCGCGACGAAGAGGCGCGGATCGAAGCGACGGTGGCGGCGATCCGGCGGACCTCTCCGCACGCGCGGATCGTGGTGGCCGACAGCGGCTCCCGGGACGAGACGGCGGCGCGCGCCGCTTGCCGCCGGCGCCGAGGTCGTGCCCTCGGGCCGCCGCGGCGGGAAGGGCGCGGCCATGACGGCCGCCGCCGAGGCAGTGCTCGGGGACGCGCGATCCGGAGCGACCGTGATCCTGTGCGACGGAGACCTGGGCGACTCGGCGCAGCGGCTGGCTCCGCTGGCCGCGGCGGTCGAGTCCGGGCGCTGCGATCTGGCCGTCGCGGCGTTCGCGCAGCGCCGGGGCGGTGGGTTCGGCATCGCCGTCGGATTCGCCCGCTGGGCGATTCGCAGCCTGACCGGAGTCGACGCGCGCGCTCCGATCTCCGGCCAGCGCGCCCTGCGCGGGGAGCTGCTGCCGCGCCTCCTTCCCTTCGCGCGCGGCTTCGGCATCGAGATCGGCATGACGGTCGACGCGGTGCGCGGCGGCGCGCGTCTGGAGGAAGTCGAGCTCGAGCTCGAGCACCGGGCCACCGGGCGCACCGCAGCCGGCTTCGCCCACCGGGCGCGCCAGCTGGTCGCGTTCGCCCGCGTGTACGCGGCGCGCCGGCTGCGCCCGCGCGGCTCCGAGATAGGTTCTCCGCCTGATGATCCTCGCGATCGACCAGGGGACCACCGGGACCACCTGCATCGTCTTCGGCGAAGACGGCCGCCCGGCGGGGCGCTCCTACCGCGAGTTCACGCAGCACTTCCCGCGGCCGGGATGGGTCGAGCACGACGCCGCCGAGATCTGGGAGGTCTCACGCGCCGTCGCCGGCGAGGCGCTCGCGGCCGCCGGCATCGACGCGGGCGAGCTGCGCGGCGGTCGGCATCACGAACCAGCGCGAGACCGTGGTCGCCTGGGACAGGCGCAGCGGCGAGCCGCTGCACCGGGCGATCGTGTGGCAGGACCGCCGCACGGCGGCTCGCTGCGAGGAGCTGAAGGCGCGCGGTCTCGAGGAGCGGGTGCGGGAGCGCACAGGCCTCGTGATCGACCCCTACTTCTCCGGCACGAAGATGGAGTGGCTGCTGCAGAACGTCGATGGCCTGGCGGACCGCCGCCGCAGCCGGGGAGGCGGTGCTCGGCACGATCGACGCGTGGCTTGCCTTCAAGCTCACCGGCAGGGCGGTCACGGACTACTCGAACGCGTCGCGGACGATGCTGTTCGACATCGCAGCGCTGCGATGGGACGGCGAGCTGTGCGCGGAGCTGGGCGTGCCGCTGGAGGCACTGCCGGAGGCCCTGCCTTCCGCGCATGTGTTCGCGGAGACCGAGCCGGACGCCTTCTTCGGCGCGCGGGTGCCGCTGGCGGGCATCGCCGGCGATCAGCAGGCCGCGCTGTTCGGCCAGGCCTGCCACGAGGAGGGACTCGGCAAGAACACCTACGGGACCGGCAGCTTCCTCCTGCTGAACACCGGCCCACGGCGCCCGCTGACCAGTCCCGGCCTCGTCACGACCGTCGCCTGGGGTCTCGAGGGCCGCACCGACTACGCGCTCGAGGCGAGCGTCTTCGTCACCGGCGCCGCCGTGCAGTGGCTGCGAGACGGGCTCGGCGTGATCTCGGAGGCAGCCGAGACAGAGGGCCTCGCCGCCTCGCTGGACTCGAACGACGGCGTGTACTTCGTTCCGGCGCTGACCGGCCTCGGCTCTCCCCACTGGGACCCCTACGCGCGCGGCACGATCGTCGGCCTGACGCGGGGAACCGGCCGCGCCCATCTCGCGCGGGCGGCGCTGGAGGCGATCGCCTACCAGGCCGTGGACGCCGTGGAGGCGATGGAGTCGGCTTCGGGCGAGCAGCTGGCCGAGCTGCGCGCGGACGGGGGTGCGGTGGCGAACGGCTGGCTGATGCAGTTCCAGGCCGATGTGCTGGGCCGTCCGGTGCTCGTTCCGGAGACGGCCGAGACGACCTCGGTCGGCGCGGCATACCTGGCGGGGGTCGGGTCCGGTCTTTGGACCCTCGAGCAGACGGGCGAGCTGTGGCGCGAGGCGGCGCGCTACGAGCCGCGGATGGGCTCGGACGAGCGAGCCGAGTTGCTGGACGGCTGGCGAAGGGCCGTCGATGTAACCCGCTCCGCCAGTGGGGGTAGCAGGTAGTTATCAGCAAGCCTGTCCTTGAAGCCCCAGGTCTACGTCGATCCGCGCCCGGCGGAGTACTTCCAGCCGTTCCACGACCGCGTGCGCAGAGGCCGGCCGGACTACGTCTACAAGCTGGTGCGCATCGTTCTGACGTGGCCGCTGCTGCTGATCTACAGGCTGCGCGCGATCACGGTTGGGAACGTCCCTCTGAAGGGACCGGCGATCGTGACGCCCAACCACTTCAGCTTCATGGATCACTTCCTGGTCGCCGCGCTGATGCGCCGTGAGGTGAATTTCATGGCGAAGTCCCAGCTGTTCGGAGTGCATCCGGTCCTCGACTTCATCTACAAGCACGGCGGGGTGTTCCCCGTGCTGCGCGGAAAGCGCGACGAGGAAGCCTTCAAGACCGCGCACACGGTGCTGAACCGGGGCGGGATCGTGCTCATGTACGGCGAGGGAGGCAGGTCGCGGTCCAAGAAGCTCGGAGAGCCCAAGCCAGGGCTCGGGCGACTAGCGCTCGAGTCGGGCGTGCCGGTGGTCCCGGTCGCGATTCACGGCTCGGAGGACGTGCGGGAGTTCCGCCGCCTGCGCTTCCCGAAGGTCACCGTTCAATACGGGGAGCCGATCGCGTTCCCTGCGGTCGAGAATCCCACGCGCGAGCAGTCCCAGGAGACCTCGGAGCAGATCTTCAACCGCGTGCGCAAGATGTACGAAGCGCTGGACCGTGACGGCCGCAAGGGCGTCCTCGCGCGCCTCCGCCGCGAGCGCCGGGCCGGCGTTCCGGCGACGGGCTAGACGGCAGACCGCAGACGGCAGACCGCAGAGCGCGTCAGGTGTTCTTTCGGACGTGCCAGTCGACGGTCATCTCGGCGACGGTCGTGCCGTCCTCGTCCGTGAGCGTCACTTCGACCGGGAACACGACCTTGCCGTCCGCGTCGAGGCGATCCAGCAGCGCCTGCTTCGCCTCGCCCAGTGATCCCGTTGCGGTGATCGGCCCCTTCGCCAGCTTCAGGTAGGAGATGCTCGCCGAGCGGGCCAGGGGCGTGATCTCGCCCAGGCGCTCGGCGAACGCGCCCACGAACGTGGCGCCCGAAGCCGCCTCGCCGGCCGTGAACAGCGCCCCCGCGTGCTGCGAGCCGACGTGGTTGTGCAGCTCATCGCGTGCCGGCAGCTGCACCACGCCGCGGCCATCGCCCACCTCGGCAACGCTGAGGCCGATGTAGCGGTTGAAGGGAATCGCCTGCTCCATGCCGCTGCGCACGACTTCGTAGTCCATCGCCACCTCTCACCTCCCGACTAGGGTTCCGGAGCGTGGCCACCGTAACCGACGCCGGGCGCTTCGCCACCGACCGCGTGACGCTCGCGAGCGGCCAGGAGATCGCATACGTGCGCGCCGGGCCGGGCGGCTATCCGCTGCTGCTGGTCCACGGCTGGCCGGAGACGAAGCGGATCTGGTGGCGCAACATCGAGCCGCTCGCAGAGGCCGGGTTCGAGGTGATCGTCCCGGACCTGCGCGGCTTCGGCGACTCGGGCCTGGCACCGGACGGGTTCTACGACCCGGCCGCGCACGCCCAGGACCTTCATGCGCTGCGTCCATGACCATCTTGGCCATCCGCGCTGCGCCGCGGCCGGGGGCGATCTCGGCGGCGTCGCGATCCAGGACCTGGGGCTGCGCTTCGAGGGCTTCGTGGAGCGCCAATGCCTGTTCAACACGATCCCGCCGGTGCTGCCCGCGGAATACGAGGCTGCCGGGATCCCGCGCTCGATCCCGCGCGAGGTGCGCCAGGCGGCCGACTACTTCCGCCGCCAGGCGAGCGACGCCGATGGCCTCGCGGCCGAGCTCGACACGGCCGAGAAGCGCCGCCGCTACATCTCGCAGTTCTACGGCTCGCGGTTCTGGGCCGCGCCGGGCGCGTTCGACAAGGAGACGGTCGACTTCATGACCGAGCCGTTCGCCGATGCCGACAAGCTGCGTGCCGGGTTCGGCAACTACGAGTCGACGAAGGCGGAAGCGCCCAGATCTGGAGCTGCCGCGGTTCTTCGAGACGAATCCGGTCCCGACGCTGGTCCTGTACGGCCCCGAGGACCACGTGATCCCGCGTGACTTCCCGGAGCGCTGCGAGGTGGCGTTTCACGGAGCTGATCGGGCCGCTGGTCGTGCCGCGGGCGGGTCATTTCCTCCAGTGGGAGCGGGACCGATCTGCTGAACCAGTGTCTGATCTACTTCTTCGCCGACCTGAGGGGGGACCGATGAGCATTGAATTCAACGGCAGCACCGCGCTGGTGACCGGCGCGACGGGGGGCATCGGGCAGGCGATCGCACGGGCGCTGCACGGGCGCGGCGCGACGGTGATCGTGACGGGGCGGCGCGGCGACGTGCTCGAGCAGCTGCGCGCGAGCTGGGCGAGCGGGTCGAGACGGTGGTCGCCGATCTCACCGACAGGGCCGCCGTGCAGCGGCTCGCCGAGCGACACGGACGTGGACCTGCTGGTCGCGAACGCCGCTCTGCCGGCGGCGGAAAGCTGATCGGCTTCACCGCCGATCAGGTCGACCGCGCGCTCGAGGTCAACTTGCGCGCTCCGATGCAGCTCGCGCACGGGCTCCTGCCGGGGATGCTCGAGCGGGGGAGCGGCCACATCGTGCTGATCTCCTCCCTGGCGGGCAAGGTCGCCACTCCCGGCGGCTCCATCTACAGCGCCACGAAGTTCGGCCTGCGCGGCTTCGGCTACGCGCTCGGCGCCGAGCTGCGCGGAACCGGGGTCGGTGTGACGACGGTCTTCCCCGGCTTCATCCGCGACGCGGGGATGTTCGCCGAGAGCGGCACGAAGCTCCCGCGCGGCGTCGGCACGCGCACGCCGGAGCAGGTGGCCGCCGCCGTCCTCAAGGGCATCGAGCGCAACCGCGCCGAGGTCGACGTGGCGCCGCTCTCGATGAGCTACGGCGCCAAGGCGTTCGCCCTGGTGCCGGGCCCTCTGACGCGGATCCAGGCCGCGCTCGGCTATGACGACGTCGCACGGCAGCTGGAGGAAGGTCAGGTCACGAAGCGCTGACCGGACACGCGCCGATCGACCTTCGCACCGAGGAGCCGCGCGATCGGGACGCGGTCCGCCAGGTGAACGAGAGCGCCTTCGGCCCGGGCTCCTCCGAAGCGGACCTGGCCGAGGCCCTGCACGACTCGGACGCTGCTGTGGAGGAGCTTTGCCTCGTGGCCGAGCACGACTCCGAGGTCGTGGGGCACATCTGCTTCAGCGCGGCGAGCCTCAGCTCAAGCGACCCGGTGCTGGCGCTCGCCCCGGTCGCCGTGCTGCCCGAGTGGCAGAACCGCGGTGTCGGATCAGCGCTGATCGAGGAAGGCCTGCGGCGCGCCGCCGCCACCGACTACCCGCTGGTCGTCGTGCTCGGCCACCCCGGCTACTACCCGCGGTTCGGATTCGAGAGCGCTGACGCGATCGGCGTCAGCGCTCCCTGGGAGGTTCCGGCGGAAGCCTGGATGGCCCACAGGCTGCCCGCATACCGGCCCGCAGCGCGCGGTCTGGTCTCCTACGCGCCGGCCTTCGACGCTGCGACCTGAGCGCCGCTCGGCTCGCGCGCGAATGCGGCGACCAACTCGACCAGTCGCTGCGGCTGGTCCTCCGGCACGTAGGTGCGCGAGTCCGGCACGACCTCGAGCCGCGAGTTCGGGAACGCAGCCGCGAGCCGGCGTGCCAGCTCCATCGTGAAGAACCGGTCATCCGCCCACGCAAGCAGCACCGGGTTCTTGTAGTCGCCCAGCTTGCGCCCGGCCGACAGCATCTGCTCCTTGTCCATGCTGCGCAGGAGCTTCGCGGTGTTCTTCCGTACGCCCTTGTTGGTCCGCACAGGATCGACCCAGCCGTCCGACACGGGGCGCTCCGGGTGGCCCTTGCTCAGCCAGCCGTATGCGATCGGGAGCCGGCGCATGGGCCGGAAGCGCATCGTCTGCGAGAGCATGAACATGCCGCCGGGCATCCGCGCGCTCGCGAACACGAGCTCGAACAGCTTGGGCGGGTACACCTCGAAGGCGTCGCAGTTGGTCAGAACGAGGCGCGCGACGCGGTCCGGGCGCTGGGTGACGAGCATCTGGCAGATGGCGCCGCCGGTGTCGTTGCCGACCAGCGTCACGTTCTCCAGGTCGAGCGCGTCGAGGAAGTCGCCGATCAGCGCCGCGATCGCCGGCGGACTCAGGTCGATGTCGTCGGGCATGGGGAGCTCGTGCGAGCCGAGCGGCAGGTCGGGCGCGATGGTGCGGAAGTCGGGCGACAGCAGCGGCACGACCTTGCGCCACAGGTCGGCGTTCACCAGCGCACCGTGGATGAACACGATGGGCTCACCGGTGCCGCGCTCGTGGTAGCGAATCGTCCCCTGCGGCAGGGACACTTCCCTGCGCTCGCCAAGTGCTTCGGATACGGACATGGCTGCTCCTGACGGTCGATGGGAGGGAGATACAGACTGTTGGTATGTAACATACAGACAGTATGAATGTCAAGGAGGGGGACCCGGCCGCCGCGAGTCGCCAGGCGGAACGATCCGAGGCGACGCGCGCGGCCTTGCTCGAAGTCGCGCGCCGGCTATTCACAGATCCGGGCTACGCGGCCGTCAGCACAGAGCAGATAGTCCGCGAGGCGGGCGTGACACGCGGGGCGCTGTACCACCATTTCAAGGGCAAGCAGGACCTCTTCCGCGCCGTGTTCGAGGAGATCGAGCAGGAGATGGCCGGGCGCGTCGCGACCGCGGCGCTTGCCGAAACGGACCCGTGGAAGCAGCAGATGCTGGCGACCGGCGCCTTCCTCGACAACTGCCTGGATCCGGCGGTGCAGCAGATTGCACTCACCGACGCCCCCTCCGTACTCGGCCTGGCCGCGTGGCGCGAGATCGAGGAACGCTACGGCCTCGCGCTGGTCCAGGCCGCGGCGCAGAACCTGATGGACCAGGGTTTGATCGAGGAGCAGCCGGTCGAGCCGCTCGCCCACCTGCTGCTGGGCGCGTTCACCGAAGCAGGGCTCCTGATCGCCCGCTCGGAAGACCGCAAGGCCGCCCGCGCCGAGGTGGGGGAGAGCGTCGAGCGGTTGATGCAGGGGCTGCGAAAGGCTTAGCCCCGGAGCGCCCGTACGCTTGCGGCGCGCTCGCCTTCAGCGTGACTTCTGCTCGACCGTGTAGTGGATCGTCTGGGCGACGATCTTTCCGCCTTCGATCAGATACGAGTCTGCGCCGTCCCGGACGCATGTCGTGCTGTCCTCGTAGGTCCACTCGAGGAAGCCCATCCGCCCTTCGACCGAGATGTAGGTGTACTGGAACGCCTCGTGCTCGGGCAGCTCCTCGCCGAGCATCCGCGCGAGCTGCATCACACCTCCGTGACCGCGAAACGTTCCCCGGCTGGTCAGGATCACGATGTCCTGCGCGACGTTCCGCCTCAGGTCCTCCTCGACGACGGTCTCGAGGTCCACCGTCCGTCCCTCCCATTTCTGGGCGATGTTGAGATGGTCCTCGAGCACCTCCTGCGCGGAGCGGTCATGGAGGTCGTTCAACGGTGCCTCCTATTCGTATCGCGGTGCCAGCGCGTCCCAAGTCTCCTGATCGTGCCCCGGGATGATCACCGCGTCGGGATGCTCGCGGCGGTACAGCTGGATCTCGCGCAGTGAGCGCCGCCACAGGTGCTCGTCGGCCATCGCGAAGCCGCGCTTCTCGTTCTCCAGCGTCGCGAGGTAGTAGATCGCGTCGCCGGTGATCAGCGCCTCGCGGTCGCGTAGGCGAAGTATCAGCGACTGGTGGCCGAGTGAGTGGCCCGGCGTGTAGACGAGCCGGACCGAGCCGTCGCCGAAGAGGTCGAACGAGCGCGCGAAGGTCGAGTACGAGTCGACTTCCGGCGCGTCGTAGGGCACCTCGAGGAAGTCCACCGCGTGACCGACGTGCTTGCGGATGTAGCCGTTGAACGTCGGGCGGGGCCCATGCATTGCCGCCCACTCGCCCTGGCCCAGGACGAACCTGGCGCCGGTGAACTCCGAGATCGCCGAGGCGTGGTCGAGATGCAGGTGCGTCATCACGACCAGCGGCAGCTCGCGGGCGTCCATGCCGCGAGCGCGCAGCTGCGCGGGGATCGCCTGCTCCGGCTTCATCTGCACGTTCCACGTGCGGCCGAAGAACGGGCCCAGGCTCTGCTTCGGGTCGACCGCGACCGAGGGATGGAACCCGGTGTCGATCAGGAACGGGCCGGCGCCCGGGTGCTCGACCAGGAAGGACACGATCGGCAGCAGCTCCCACTCGCGCTTCGGCTTGCGCGCGGCGAGCAGGGTCGACAGCCGGCCCCCCTCCATTGCCATGAACCCGGGGGGCGACAGCATCTGCGCCGCCAAAAGCGGATGCAGCACGACGGTGGCGTCCTGACGGCCGCCTTCTAGCGGGCCGTGCAGCGGAGTGGGATGCCCGATCGCCATAACAGTCTCCCGTCTAGCCGGCGTCGGCCCGCCGTTTCAGGATCACTTTGTTGATCGACTTCGCGACGGTCTCGTCGCGCTGGTTCAGGATCGCGTTGTGGAACGTCGCGAGGCAGTGGTCGTCGTCGCGGTCGTCCTTCTCCTTCAGCTCCGCATGCACGCGCAGCGTGTCGCCGATCTTGGTCGGCGCGAAGAAGCGCACCTTGTCCATGCCGTAGAAGGCGACGATCGGGCCGGGCTCCATCGGGACCAGGCCCGCGGCGTAGGAGAGCACCAGCATGCCGTGCGCGATCCGCTCGCCGAACATCGTCTTCGACGCCCACTCGGCGTCGACGTGCAGCGGATATGTGTCCCATGTGAGAGCCGCGAAGTTGACCAGGTCCGCCTCGGTGATCGTGCGCCCCTTGGTGGTGAACGAGTCGCCCACCTCGAGGTCGTCCGCGTACCGCGCGAACAGGTCGGGGGTCGTGCGTGTTGCTGTTCCTTCGGTCATGACACCTCCACTATCGCTTCAACTTCCACCGACATGTCGAACGGCAGCTCTGACGCGCCGATCGCCGAGCGGGCGTGCCGGCCGGCATCGCCCCACAGGTCCAGCACCAGATCGCTGAAGCCGTTGATCACTCCCGGCGTGGCGCTGAAGCCGGGCGCGCAGTTGACGAGACCGAGCAGCTTCACCCAGCCGGTCACGCGATCGAGCTCGCCGAGCTCGTCCTGCAGTGATGCCAGCACCGAAAGCGCGGTCAGGCGCGCCGCCTCGTAGCCCTGCTCCGGAGTCACGTCCGCACCGACCTTCCCGCTGACCAACACCTCGTGGCCGTCGAGCGGTCCGTGCCCGGACACGTACGCCGTTCCGCCGCTGACCCGCACGCGCTCGAACTTGAAGGCGGTCAGCGGCGGCGGGGGTGCGAACAGCGCCGGCAGCGCGACGCCCTGCTCGGCGAGCCTGTCCGAGATGCGGCCCATTACGTGTACATGCCGCCGAACTGGCCGCCGGTGACGTTGATGATCTGGCCGTGGACGTAGTTCGAGAGCGGTGACGCTAGGAAGAGGACCGGCTGGGCGGCCTCCTCGGGCTGCGCGGCGCGCCCCAGCGGGATGATCGCGCTCGCCAGCTGTCGCATCTGCTCCGGGATGCCGAGCGAGACCTGCTCGCCACCGGCCGCGGTCAGCGTCTCGCCCTTCTCCTTGGCCTGCGTCAGGCGGGTCTCGACGAAGCCGAACGCGATCGCGTTGACGTTGACCTTGAACGGGCCCCACTCCTTGGCGACCGTCTTCGTGAGGCCGACGACACCGGCCTTCCCGGAGGAGTAGTTGGCCTGGCCGGAGTTGCCCATCGTGCCCGAGATCGAGGTGATGTTGACGATCTTCCGGAACACCTCCTTGCCCTCGTTGCGCTCGGCCTTGGCCGGCTCGCGCATGTAGGGAGCGCAGGCCCGGATCATCCGGAACGGCACGACGGTGTGGATGTCGAGCATCGCCTGGAACTGCTCGTCGGTCATTTTGTGCACGACGCCGTCCCACGTGTAGCCGGCGTTGTTGATCAGGATGTCCACCTTCCCGAAAGCGTCGACGGTCTTCTGCACGACCTCGTCGCAGGCGCCCGGCTTGGTGAGATCGCCCGCGACGGCGACCGTCTCGCCGGTGATCTCGGAGGCGGCCTGCTGCGCGATGTCGCCGTCGATGTCGTTGATCGTCACCTGCGCGCCCTCGGCGGAGAACAGCTCCGCGGTGGCGCGGCCGATGCCGCGCGCCGATCCGGTGATGATCGCCGTCTTGCCGTCAAGTAGTCCCATCTCGCTCCTCGGTCGCTGTCCTAGTAAAAGCTGTCATTGCCGCCAATTTGCGGGGGCAGCTTATCCGCCGCCGCCTGAAGCAAGGAGCGCTCAATGGACGAGTATCCCGTCAGCTTTGCGGTCGACTATCCCGACCGGCCTTTGAATCGCCTCACGACGGCCTTCCGCATCTTCACGGTCATCCCGATCGTCATCATCCTCGCCGCGCTGAGCGGAGGAGGCGCCGGCTGGTGGGAGGGGGGCGAGGGCCAGGGCGCCTCGATGGCCACCGCGGGCCTGCTGTTCCTGCCGGTACTGCTGATGCTGCTGTTCCGGCAGAAGTACCCGCGCTGGTGGTTCGACTGGAACCGCGAGCTGATGCGCTTCTCGAATCGCGTCTACGCGTACGGGCTGCTGATGGAGGACCGCTACCCCTCCACCGACGAGCACCAGTACGTGCATCTCGAGTTTCCCTACCCGGACGCCGAGCGCGACCTGAACCGCTGGCTGCCGCTGGTGAAGTGGTTCCTGGCGATCCCGCACTACATCGTCCTGTTCTTCCTGTGGCTGGCGGCGATCGTCGTCGTGGTGATCGCCTGGTTCGCGGTCCTGTTCACGGGCCGCTATCCGCGGGGCATGTTCGAGTTCGTCGAGGGCGTGATGCGCTGGACCAACCGGGTCGTCGCCTATGCCTTCGTCCTCGTGACCGACCGCTACCCGCCCTTCAGCCTGAACCCTTAGAGGAGTGACCCAGAGCCGGAAACGGCGCAGGCGTAGACTGCTCCGTCGAGGGCAAGCGACGAGGGAGACGAACATGGCGCTGGAGCATTCGGAACTGACCGTGCAGCAGACCAACGGGGCCGCACGGGCTCAGGACACGATCGAGGTCCACAACCCGGCCACCGGCGACTTGATCGCGGAGGTTCCGAACACGAGCGCCGAAGACGTCGCCGCCGCGGCGGCCCGCGGCCGCCGGGCGCAGCCGGCGTGGGAGGCAGCCGGATACAAGGCGCGCGCCGACGTGATGTACGCGCTGCGCTACTGGGTGATGCAGAACCGCGAGCGAATCCTCGACGCGATCGTCGCCGAGAACGGCAAGACTCGCGAGGACGCGATGCTGGCAGAGGTCTGGTACCTGTGCGATTCGCTCGGGTTCTGGGCCAAGAACGCGGAGAAGTACCTGGCCGACGAGCGCGTCAAGACCCACTCGCCGCTCCTGATAGGCAAGAAGGTCAAGGTCCGCTACCGGCCGCATGAGCTGGTCGGCGTGATCGGCCCCTGGAACTACCCGCTCACGAACGGCTTCTCCGACTGCGTGCCGGCGTTGATGGCGGGATGTGCGGTGCTCCACAAGCCGAGCGAGGTGGCGCCCCTCGCGACACTCCTGATGGAGGAGGGCCTCCGGGAGGCGGGCATGCCGGAGAACGTGCTGCAGATCCTGACCGGCGCCGGCGACACCGGCAGGGCCCTCGTCGACAACGTCGACATGATCATGTTCACCGGCTCCACGGCCACCGGCAAGAAGGTGATGTCACAGGCGGCCGAACGGCTGCTGCCGGTTTCGCTCGAGCTGGGCGGCAAGGACCCGATGATCGTCTGCGCGGACGCCGACGTGGAGCGGGCGGCGAACATGGCCGTCCAGTGGGGGATGAGCAACAGCGGGCAGATCTGCATCTCCGTCGAGCGCGTCTACGTGGAGGAGCCGGTCTACGACGACTTCGTCAACCGCGTGGTGGCGAAGACCCGGGCGCTGCGGCAGGGAGTCCCCGGCGAATGCGGCCAGGTCGACATCGGCGCCATCACGTTCCCGCCTCAGATGGACAAGATCGAAGACCACGTGCGTGACGCGGTCGACAAGGGTGCGCAGGTCCTCGTCGGAGGCAACCGCCGTGCCGGCTCGGGCCAGTTCTTCGAGCCGACGGTGATGACGGGCGTCGACCACACGATGAAGGTGATGACCGACGAGACCTTCGGTCCCATCCTGCCGGTGATGAAGGTGCGCGACGCCGAGGAGGCGATCCGGCTCGCCAACGACACCAGCTACGGGCTCAACTCGAGCGTGTTCACGAAGGACGTCGACAAGGGCGAGCGGATCGCGCGCCGGCTGACGGCCGGGAGCGCCTGCGTCAACGACGCGCTGATGAACTACCTCGCGCAGGAAGCGCCGTTCGGAGGCACCGGGCAGTCGGGCCTGGGCGCTCGCCACGGCGCCGACGGGATTCGCAAGTACTGCTCGCGCCAGACGATTCTCGTGACCCGCTTCGCGATGAGCCGGGAGCCGACGATGTATCCCAACTCGGCCCGGAAGGCGAAGATGTTCGACCGCCTGATGGTCGCGATGTGGGGCCGCAAACCGCGCAAGCGGGCGTAGCTTCACTTAAAACTCGCGAGAACTTCATCGGCTTCTCAGCGGCCGCTAACGCGGCGGTGGTTTCGTCTGCATCTCCCCCTCGACGAAAGGACCGTATGCGCACACTTCTGGTTGCCGACGCGATCGCCGACAGCGATGCCCTCTGGGTGGCTGCCGAATTGACGATCGAGAACGAGCAGGCTGAGGTGATGCTCCTTCCGTCCGAGTGGATCGGCGACCACGACCCTGTCGCGGCCATCGAGGAGGCAATGACGTTCTTCGCACGCGCAGCGGATCCTTGTGGCGACCTACTCCGCCGCCGACTCCGATCGTCTTACTCGTGTGCTGGCCCGCCTTCAGATCCCGGTGGGCCAAGTGGCCGTCGCGCCTCCTACTGAGGCGCTTCAGGCCGCCTAGCGCCCTGGTCGGCCTCGGCGAGCCGCTGGTGCAGCCGGGCGCGTAGCTCGTCGGGCTCGTAACTCCGATGCGCGCGCCGGCGACGTGCGACGACCACACCGGTCGCCGCGACGCCGGCAAGGCCGGCGAGGCCGACCAGCTTCCAAGGGATGCGGGCCATCGGCGCGTAACTTAAGGCCGGTGAACGACGCTGCGCTGACGCTGGACGACGCGGTGGGGACTGCGTCGACGGGCGACATCTGGTTGTTCCGCGGCCGCTCGGTGGCCGACATGTCGATCCGGGCGGTGACGAACAGCCCGGTGAACCACGTCGGCATGGTGGTCGCGCTCGACGATCTCCCGCCCCTGCTGTGGCACGCCGAGCTCGGCCGCTCGCTGCCGGACGTGTGGAGCGGCGAGCGCCAGCGCGGGGTGCAGCTGCACCTGCTGCGCGACGCGGTGACGACCTGGAACGAGCGTTACAGCCAACGGGCATGGGTGCGGCTGCTCGAGGGCGAGATCGAGCGCCACCACGAGGACCGGCTGATGGAGACGATCGACCGTTTCGACGGGCGAGCGTTCCCGACCACGCTGGGCCTGGCCCGGCAGTGGGCGGTCGGCCGCTTTCGCCGCTCGTCGGCGCTCGAGACGATCTACTGCGCGGAGCTGGTCGCCACGACCTACCAGCACATGGGCCTGCTCCCGAGCCGGCGGCCCGCGAGCTGGTACGACCCGGGGAAGTTCTGGAGCGGCGACCGGATCGAGCTGGTGCCGCCGTTCGCGCTCAGCGGCGAGATTCCGGTGCGCTGACCGAGCCGCGGAGGAAGAAACCGGGGCGCCGGCGCGTCCACGGAATGAATACCGGTCATTTCGTCCAGCGGTCCGGGCAGGGCCGAGCCGCCGGGTTACGCTGGGCGCGAGACACTGAGGAACGCCCTGATGCCTCATATCCGCGCCGCGCTGAGAGGCGCCCTGCTTACGTTGCCGTTCGCGGCTGCGCTGATGGCCCCCGGCGCCGCCCAAGCTGCGCCGTCGGCTTCGTTCACCTTCTCGCCGGCCACGCCGCAGACACTGGAGGCCGTGACATTCACCTCGACTTCGACCGGGGTCGTGGCACCACAGCGGTGGGATCTCGACGGAGATACCGCCTGCGACGACGCTACGGGGTCGGTCGTGCAGCGCGCGTTCCCGGTCGCCGCCGCCTACTCGGTGAAGCTCTGCGTCACCGACGGCGTCGACGAGGCGACCGCGACGCGGAGGGTGACCGTGCTCAACCGGCCGCCGGTCGCGTCGTTCGCCTACGCGCCTCCGATGCCGATGACCGGAGACCCGGTCGGGTTCGCGTCGACCGCCAACGACCCTGACGGCCCAATAGTGTCGGAGCAGTGGGACCTTGACGGCGACGGCGCCTTCGATGACAGCGGCGGAACGATCGCCACCGTCACGTTCTCGACACCGGGGCCGCACATCGTCAGGTTGGTCGTCACGGACCGCGACGGCGCGGTGGGCGTCGCGACCGCGATGATCACGGTGACGAGAGCGTCCGCTCCAACTGCTGTCTGCGTTCCCCCTCGTGCGCATGAGCGGCCGGGTCACGACGCGCGGGACCACGGTGCGCTCGCTCACCATCAACACGCCGCGCGGCACGCGCGTGCGGGTGCGCTGCACCGGGCGCGGCTGCCCGTTCCGCGCGCGTCACGAAGCGAGCGGCGCACGCCTCCCGGCTCGTGACGGTGCGACGGCTCGCGCGGCCGCATGCTCCGCCCCGGCGCCGTGGTGAAGGTCTGGGTCTGGCGTCCGAACCGGATCGGCAAATACGTTTCGTTCCGGATCAGGAGCGGCAAGCCACCAAAGCGTGCCGACCGCTGCGTCAAAGGCGGCGCCCGCGTGCCGATCCGCTGTCCCGGCCCTACAGCCCCATCTGCCGCCCGATGATCTCCTTCATGATCTCCGAGGTTCCGCCGCCGATCGGGCCCAGGCGGGCGTCGCGTAGGGCGCGCTCGACGTCGTACTCGCGCATATAGCCATAGCCGCCGTGGATCTGCACGGCCTCGTCGGCGACCTTCACCGCCGCGTCGCAGCAGAAGAGCTTCGCGATCGAGACCTCCTTCAGGCACTCCTGCTCGGACACGAACAGGCGCAGCCCGTAGTAGGCGTAGTCGCGCGCGGCCTCGATCAGCGTCGCCATCTCCGCGAGCTTGTGCCGGATGGCCTGGAACTGTCCGATCGGGCGCCCGAAGGCCTCACGCTCCTTGGCGTAATCCAGCGTGCGATCGAAGGTGGCCTGCATCCCGCCGACGGCTCCCAGCGCCATCGAGATCCGCTCCCACTGGAAGTTGGCCATGATCAGGTAGAAGCCCTTGTTCTCCCCGCCGAGCATGTTTTCCGCCGGCACGCGCACGTCTGAGAACGACAGCTCGCCGGTGTCGGAGGCGTGCCACCCGAGCTTCTCGAGCTTGCGCGACACCTCGAAGCCGGGCATGTCGCGCTCCAGCACCAGGAACGACAGGCCGTGGTGGCCGCCGTCGGGCGCGGTGCTCACCGCGGTCACGTAGAAGTCCGCCCGCACGCCGTTGGTGATGAACGTCTTGGAGCCGTTCACGACGTACTCGTCGCCGTCGCGCTTGGCCGACGTGCGCACGGCCGCGACGTCCGAGCCGCCGCCGGGCTCGGTGATCGCCAGCGCGCCGATCTTCTCGCCCGCGATCGCCGGAACCAGCCAGCGCTGCTTCTGCTCCTCGGTGCCGAACTTCCAGATCGGCGGGGTCGCGATGTCGGTGTGGGCGCCGATCCCCGCGGACACGCCACCGGAGCCGCAGCGCGCCATCTCCTCCACGAACACCGCCTGGTGCACATAATCGCCGCCCTGGCCGCCGTACTCCTCCGGGTACTTGAGGCCGAGGAAGCCCAGCTCCGCCATGCGGGAGTAGAGCTCGCGCGGGAACTCGCGCGCCTCCTCCCAGGCCGGCGTGTGAGGGCGGATCTCCTTCGCGACGAAGGAGCGCAGCGACTCGCGCAGAGCCTCGTGCTCCTCGGTGAACGGGGGGATCAGGCGGCTGCTGGCCTGCGCGCTCACTCCCGCACCCGGTCCGAGGCCCCCGGCCCTGCCCCGTCCCGTTCGCGCACCTCGTCCCAGCGCTCGAGCGTCGTGTGGCCGCGGCCGGCGTGGTCGAAGCCGAGCAGGTTTCCCTGCCGGTTCGCGTAGTCCGAGTGGTGGTAGGCGCGCACCTCCGCGATCAGCCCGTCCTCGATCCGGAACCACTCCGTGCCGCGGTCGAGGCGCTGCTCATTGCCGTGCCGCGGGTCGCGCCACAGCATCGTCCACTCGATCACTGCCTCGTCGCCCTGCTCGATCCCGTGCTCGAGGTGCCAGCTCGCGTCCAGGTGCCGGACGCCCTGCTCGGTGATCTCGCCGATCTGCCGGGCGCTGGTGTGCGGCCCGAGGCGGGTGTAGTAGTGGTGCGCGTCCGGCGTGAAGTGGCGCGCGACCTTCTCCGGATCGCCCGTGTTGAGGTCGCGGTAGTAGGCCCGCACGCGCTCGAGCGGGGTGAAGTCGCTCACCGCGCGCGGACCTCGCGGCCGAAGTGGAAGCTCGTGATCGCATACCGCTCGCGGAAGTAGAAGCGGTGCGCGTCACGGCGGTGCGTCGCCGAGTCGAGCTGGATGGTCTCGCAGCTCTTCACGCGCGGCGGTCTCGACCAGGTGATCGTTGAGCCTCCGGCCGTAGCCGTGGGAGCGCCAGCGCGAGGCGGTCACCAGGTCGTCGACGTAAAGGTGCTTGCCGTTGACGAAGTTGGTCATCACGCGGTATCCGGCCGCGGCCCGGCACTCGCCGTCGTCGAACAGCCCGACGACGCGGTAGCCGTCCGGGTACCCGGCCGCGTAGCGCTCGCTCAGCTCCGCGGGCCCAGGTGGTCGCGCAGCTCGCGCATCACCTCGAAGACGGCCGGCAGGCGCTCGTCCCCTGGAGCGACTTCCACGAGCTCGACCGCCACGTCAGCTGGGGCCGGCCTCGCGCGCTCGTGCCACCGCCGCCGCCGCGCCCTCGGTCCAGGGCTCGCCGTGGCCGGGCAGCACGCAGGTCGACGTCGAGATGCTCGATCGCCGACAGGGACTCGAGGCACTTCTCGCTGCTGTAGTTGAACGCGCCCGGCATCACCTGTGGGCCGACGCGGCCGGTGAGCGGGTTCCACGTGCACAGGAGGTCACCCGTGAAGACGCGACCGCAGCCCCTCGAAGTGCAGCGCGCAGTGACCCTCGGTGTGGCCTGGCGTGTGGATCGCGACGGGGCTTCCCGGTACGTCGAGCGGCGCCCCGGGCTGCATCGCGACCGGATCTGTGACCTTGCCGACCCGCCCTCCGCCCTTGGCGACCAGGTGAGCGAGCATCGCCCATGCGGTGGGGTGGCGGAGGTAGCCGAGCATTCCCCGCTCGCGCTTGGGCTGCTTGTGCGTGGCCAGGAACTCGTGGTCTGCGGGGTGCACGTAGATTGGCACTCCGCGCTCGTGGACCTCGGGCGCGAAGCCGATGTGGTCGTTGTGGGCGTGCGTCAGCACGATCGCCGCCAGGTCGTCCAAGGACCGCCCCATGCTCGCCAGCGCGGGCTCGAGCTGGTCCCGGTACCCCGGCACGCCGGCATCCAGCATCGTCACGCGGCCACCTTCCTCGACCAGGAAGAAGTTGACCTTGTCGCTGCCCAGCCGGTGCAGCCCGGGCTTTATCTGTGTCGCTTCGGCCACGCCGCGCGGGACCGTACCGGCTTTGGGCGAGCCGGACCGGTCAGACCCCGTACGAGCGGCCGATCACCTCGAGCATGATCTCGTCGGTGCCGGCGCCGATCCGGTTCAGGCGCATGTCGCGCCAGGCGCGCTCGACCTCGTACTCCTTCATGTAGCCGTAGCCGCCGTGGATCTGGATGGCCTCGTCGCAGACCTCGCACGCGATGCGCGACGCGTACAGCTTGGCCATCGAGATCTCGCGCACCGGGTAGTCGCCCTGCTCCACCCGCCAGGCGGTCGTGTAGACCATCTGCCGCGCGGTCTCGATCTTGGTCGCCATCTCGGCCAGCTTGTGGCGGATCGCCTGGAAGCGCCCGATCGGCCGGCCGAAGGCGTTGCGCTCCTTCGCGTACTCGAGCGTCTTGTCGAACACCCGCTGGGCGCCCGGCGACGGCGCCGGCGGCGCCGATCAGCCGCTCGCCCTGGAGCTCCCACATGATGTGGTAGAAGCCCTTGCCCTCCTCGCCGAGCAGGTTCTCGGCCGGGCACGCGGACGTCCTCGAAGGTCAGCTCCGCCGTGTCGGAGGAGTGCATCCCGAGCTTGTCGAGCTTGCGCGACACGTGGAAGCCGGGGGAGTCCTTGTCGACCACGAACAGCGAGAAGCCGTCGTAGCCGGCGTCGGAATCGGTCTTGGTCACCAGCACGATGAAGTCGGCGCGCGCGCCGTTGGTGATGAACGTCTTGGCGCCGTTGATGACGTACTCGTCGCCGTCGCGCACCGCGCGCGTGCGGATCCCCGCGACGTCCGACCCGGCGCCCGGCTCGGTGATGCCGAGCGAGGAGATCTTCTCGCCCTTGATCGCGGGCACGAGGTAGCGCTGCTTGAGCTCCTCGGAGCCGAACTTGAGGATCGGGGGCGTCGCCATGTCGGTGTGGACCGCGACTCCCATCACCAGGCCGCCGTTGTTGGCGTACGCCATCGCCTCGCCGCGCACGATCGACATCAGGTAGTCGCCGCCCTGGCCCGCCGTACTCCTCCGGGAAGTGGATCCCGAGGAACCCGAGCTCGCCCATCCGCGTGAAGACCGAGTCCGGAAAGCCGGTCTCCTCCCACTCGGCGGAATGCGGCGCGAGCTCCTTGCTTGCGAAACTCTGGATCGACTCGCGCAGCGCCTCGTGCTCGTCGGTGAAGCAGAAGTGGCGCTTGTGTGACGAGTAGTCGGGCTTGATCTCGGGAGCGGCAGTTGCCATGAGAACCTCCGGTGAGCGTGCCTGGGTGCGCGGGCTTGACAGCGGCCCGCGGCAAAGCTACAAGACGACTTCGCAAAAGTAAACAGTAGAACTTCCTACTTTCCGCAAAGGCGGCGCAGGCCGCACACCAGGAGGAGGCCGGTTGGCCGATTACGAGACTCTGCTCTACGACGTCGCGGACGGCGTCGCGACGATCACGCTGAACCAGCCGGACACGCGCAACGCCCTCTCCAACGAGCTGCTCGGGCGAGCTGATCGACGCCTTCGAGGCCGCCCGTGACGAGCACAGCGTGCGCTGCGTCGTGCTGACCTCCTCCCACGAGACGGTGTTCTCGTCCGGCGCCAACCTGGGCGGATTCGCCGCCGACGTGCCGATCATCCACCGCCATTTCGGCACCGGCGCGCTTCCCGCGCCTGTTCCGCCTGATCGGCGAGCTCGGCAAGCCCTCGATCTGCGCCGCGAACGGGCACGTGCTGGCGGGAGCGCTCGGCATCGCGCTCGCCTGCGACCTGGTGATCGCCAAGGAGGAAGCCACGTTCGGCACGCCCGAGATCAACGTGGGCGCGTTCCCGTTCATGATCATGGCGCTGATCTACCGCAACGTGCCACGCAAGAAGACCAACGAGCTGCTGCTGCTGGGCGACCGCATCGACGCCGCGCGAGGCGGAGCGGATCGGCCTCGTCAACCGGGTCGTCCCGGCCGCGGAGTTCGACGCCGCGGTCGGCGAGTGGGCCGCCAAGCTCGCCGCCAAGTCGCCGCTGATCATGCGCCTCGGCAAGGACGCGATGTTCCGCCAGCAGGACATGGCGTTCGCCGACGCGCTCGACTACCTGCGCTCGCAGCTGAGCCTCGCGATGACCACCGAGGACATCGTCGAGGGCGTCACCGCCTTCTTCGAGAAGCGCGAACCGAACTGGAAAGGACGCTGATGGCCACGGAGCAGGAAGTCCCGAAGGAGCTGAAGCACCAGCTCGAGGTGGTCGAGGAGCACAAGCGCGACCCCGCCGACGAGCATCCGGCGGAGGTCCCTTCCGCGCCGCTCACCGAGCACGGCGACAAGAGCGGGCTCAAGCCTCTCGTCGACGATCTGCACGAGCGCCGCGCGAAGATCAAGCTCGGCGGCGGCGAGGAGAAGATCGAGGGGCAGCACGCCAAGGGCAAGCTGACCGCGCGCGAGCGGATCGACCTGCTGGTCGACCGGGGCACGTTCGTCGAGATCGGCATGCACGGCCGGCCGCACTTCTCGCAGCGCTCGATGGAGGGCCGCGACGCGCCCGCCGACGGCGTCATCACCGGCTGGGGCGAGGTCGACGGGCGCCGCTGCGCCGTCGTCGCGTACGACTTCACGGTGATGGCCGGCTCGATGGGGATGACCGGCGAGATCAAGGTCGCGCGGATGCGCGAGATGGCGCTGCAGAAGCGGATGCCGTTCATCTGGCTGCTGGACTCGGCCGGGGCGCGGATCCAGGAGGCGGTCGGATCGCTGTTCGCCGGCTCCGGCCACCTGTTCCGCGAGGAGGTGATCATGTCGGGCGTCGTCCCCCTGGTCGCCGGGCATGCTCGGCCCGTGCGCGGCGGGAACGGCCTACATCCCCGGTCTGTCCGACTTCGTGCCGATGGTCTCGGGCCAGGGCTCGATGGCGCTCGCCGGCCCGCACCTGGTGAAGGCGGTGACGGGCGAGGACGTCACCCAGGAGGAGCTCGGCGGCGCGAAGATCCACTGCCGCAAGTCGGGCGTGGGCGACCTCGAGGTCGCCGACGACCGCGAGTGCATCGAGAAGATCAAGGCCTACCTCTCGTACTTCCCGTCCAACTGCGAGCAGCAGCCGCCGATCCGCCCGACCACCGACCCGGTGGACCGGATGGACGAGAGCCTGCTCGACGTCGTGCCCGAGTCACCCCGTCACCCGTACGACATGTACGAGGTGATCAAGCGGATCGTCGACGACGGCGAGTACTTCGACATCAAGCCGAAGTGGGCGAAGACGATCATCACCTGCCTGGCGCGCTTCGGCGGCCGGCCGGTGGGCATCGTCGCCAACCAGCCCAAGCAGCTGGCGGGCATCCTCGAGAACGACTCCGCCGACAAGGCCGCGCGGTTCGTGAACCTCTGCGACGCGTTCAACATCCCGCTCGTCTTCCTGCAGGACGTGCCCGGGTTCATGGTCGGCACGAAGGTCGAGCAGGAGGGCATCATCCGCCACGGCGCGAAGATGCTGTACGCGGTCTCGCGCGCGACCGTGCCGAAGGTGACGGTCGTGATCCGCAAGGCCTACGGCGCGGGCTACTACGTCATGAACGGCCGCGCGTACGAGCCGGACCTGCTGGTCGCCTGGCCGGGAGCGGAGATCTCCGTGATGGGCGCGGAGGGCGCCGTGAACATCATCTTCCGCAAGCAGATCGAGGCGGCGGAGGACCCCGAGGCCGAGCGCGCGCAGCTGGTGGCGAACTTCAAGGCCATCATCGACCCCTACATCGCGGCCGGCAACGACATGGTCGACGACATCATCGACCCGCGCGAGACGCGGCCGAAGATCATCCGCGGGCTCGAGATGGCCGCGACGAAGCGCGTCGACCGGCCCTGGAAGAAGCACGGGGTGATGCCGGTCTGAGCAAGGCCGACCTCGACATGGTGCATCGGCTCGTCGACGCTTTCGGGCGACGCGACGCCGATGCGCTCTGGGCGCTGTATGGCGACTCATTCGAGTTCCACTCGACGCTCGCTGTGCTGGAGGGCGACAGCGCCGTGTATCGCGGCCGCGAGGACATCGACCGGTACTTCCGCGACCTCGACGATGCATTCGCGGACTGGCAGGTCCGCGAGCACGTGTGCGTGGACGCCGGCGAGGGGCGAGTCGTTCTGATCTACCGGATCGCCGGGCCGGGGCAGGGGAAGTGGCGTGCCGGTCGAGCACGATTTCGGGATCGACTTCCAACTGCGCGACGGGCTGCTCGTGCGCGGCCACACGTACCTCGACCCCGACGATGCGCTCGAAGCGGCGGGGCTGCGCCGGGAGCTGGGCGAAGAGCTGCAGGTGCTGCGCGAGTACGGCGCATCCGTCGCGGCCAGCGACCTCGACCGAGCTCGCGTGCTGCTCCATCCCGACGCCGTCTGGGAGCACAATCTCGGCTCGGGCTCTCCCGAGGAGGGCGTCTACGAGGGGCGTGACGCGATCGTCGGCTTGTTCAGCCGGATCGTGGAGGTCTGGGAGTACCTGCGGCCGGAGACACGCGACGTGATCCCACTCGACGGCGGTTACCGGGTTCGCGGGGTACTGCACAGCAAGCACCGCCTGACCGCCGCCGAGGTCGCGACACCCTACGAGCAGCACTTCGAGCTCCGGGACGGGCTGCTGTACCGCGCCCGCATGTCGATCGGCGAGGGGCTTCCCACGGAGTCACGGGAGCGCACTCGTGCCGAGTGAACAGGTCGCCTTGGTGCTGCGCTTCAACGACGCCTTCAACAGGCGCGATTTCGATGAGATTCTGCGCGACCTGGATTCCGACGTCGTGCTGACCGAGTGGCCAGACGCGCCGGGAGCGCGGACCTTCCAGGGCCCGGAGGGTGTCAGACGGGCTTTCGAAGGGTGGTTCGAGACCTGGGGCTGGATGCAGGTCGACGTCGAGGACGTGGACGAGGTCGGGGAGCGGGTCATGGCAACCGTCTTCCAGCGCGCCAGGGGCAGCGCCAGCGGAGCCGAGGTCACGATCAGGGCCTGGAACGTCTACGAGTTCCGCGACGGGAAGGTGTGGCGCCTGCGGCTGTTCACCGACGCGGGAGCCGGCGATGGAGGTCTTGCAGGGACCCGGGCTCGAAGGAGCCAAAACGATCGGCGAGGAGAAGGCATGAGCAAATTCGAAGACCCGGTGATCCTGACGTGCTCGATCTCGGGCGCGGTGGCGAACCGCGACCAGTGCCCGGCGATTCCCTACACGCCGGAGGAGTACGCCGCCGAGGCGCGCCGGATCGTGGACGAGGGCGGCGCGATGATCCACATCCACGCGCGCACGCCCGACGGCACGCCGAGCTACGAGGTAGAGGACTTCCGCAACATCACCGACGCGATCCTCTCCGAGGTCGACGACGTGATCATCAACTACTCGACCGGCGCGGTCGGCGTCCCGATCGAGAAGCGGATCGAATACCTGCGCGAGCTGCGGCCCGAGGTCGGCGCCCTGAACATGGGCTCGATGAACTACGCGAAGTACTCGAAGCGCCGCAAGCAGTTCGTCTTCCACACGGTGTTCGAGAACTCGTTCGACACGATCATCACCTTCCTCAACGCGATGAACGAGCTGGGCATCAAGCCCGAGCACGAGTGCTTCGACTCCGGTCACATCGCGAACCTCGACCCGCTGCTCGACATGGGCCTGCTGCGCGAGCCGTTGCAGATCTCGTGCGTCATGGGCGTCACGGGCGGCATCCGGCCGACCGCGCGCAACCTCGCGCACATGTCGGAGCAAATTCCGGGCGGGGCCGAGGGTCCGAACGAGTGGGGAGTGATCGGCATCTCCCGCGACCAGTGGATGCTGGGCGCGGCGGCGCTCACGCTGGGCGGGAACTTCCGCGTCGGGCTGGAGGACAACTTCTACCTGCCGAACGGCGAGATGGCCCGCTCCAACGGCGACCTGATCGCCAAGGCGCGGCAGATGGTGGAGGACGTGGGGCGGCGGCCGGCGACGGTGGCCGAAGCCGCGGTCGATGTTCGGAACCCAGAAGATGAAGTGGCCGCCCGAGCCGGCCGCCGCGACGCCCGCGTAGCCAATGCCCGGCGCGCTCGAAGGCCTCCGAGTACTCGACCTCACCCGGCTGCTGCCGGGCGGGTTCTGCACGCTGCTGCTGGCAGACATGGGCGCGGAGGTGCTCAAGGTCGAGGACACGGCCGGCGGCGACTACATCCGCTGGATGCCCCCGTTCTACGGGGGCGAGGAGCAGATGCGCGACGGCACCGGCTCGGCGTACTTCCTCGCGCTCAACCGCAACAAGCGCTCCCTGCGCCTCAACCTCAAGCACGACCGCGGCCGCGAGGTGCTGCTGCGGCTGGTGCAGGACTACGACGTGCTGGTGGAGAGCTTCCGGCCCGGGGTGATGGACCGCCTCGGCGTCGGCTACGAGACGCTGCGGGAGCGCAACCCGCGGCTGATCTACTGCCCGATCTCCGGCTACGGGCAGGACGGCCCGCTGACCGCGCGCTCGGGCCACGACACGAACTACCTCGCGCTGAACGGGCTGCTCGGCCTGACCGGCCGGCGGGGAGGCCCCCCGATCCAGTCCGCCGGGCAGATCGCGGACCTCGGCGGGGGCGGGCTGATGGCGGCGGTGGGAATCCTCGCCGCCGTGATCGAACGCGAGCGCTCGGGTGAGGGCCAGGTGGTCGATATCTCGATGACCGACGGCGCGCTGTCGTGGCTCGCGATGGTGGTCGCGCGCTACTTCGCCGAGCAGCGGGTCCCGCGCCGCGGCGAGCTCGAGCTGGCAGGCGGCATCGCTCTGCTACGTCCCGTACGAGACCAGCGACGGCAAGTGGGTTTCGCTGGGAGCGCTGGAGCCGAAGTTCTGGCAGAACTGGTGCGCGGGAGTGGAGCGCCCCGACCTGGTCGAGAAGCAGTTCGAGCACCCGGACTCGCCGGCCGGGGCAGAGGTCGCGGCGGTGTTCAAGGAACGCACGCGCGACGAGTGGACCGCGTTCGCCGGCGAGCACGACTGCTGTCTGGAGCCGATCCTGGACCTCGACGAGGTGCTTGCCTCCGAGCTGGTCGCCGCCCGCGAGATGGTGGTCGAGCTCGACCAGCCCGGGGTCGGCACGGTGAAGCAGGTGGGCTCGCCGCTGAAGCTGTCGCGCACGCCGCCCGACACCAGCGGCGCGGCGCCGGCGCTCGGCGCGGACACGGACGCAGTGCTGGCCTCGGCGGGCTACGACGCCGAGACGATCGCCGGCCTGCGCGAGGAGGGGGTCGTGTGAGCTCGCCCAGTGCTCAAAGCCCCAGAGAGCTGTTGCGGATCAGCGAGCTGGCCGACGCGGCCGGCGTGTCGGCCGGGACGATCAAGCACTACCTACGGGAGGGCCTGCTTCCGGAGCCGGTCAAGACGTCGCGCAACATGGCTTGGTATCCGCGCGAGTGGGTCGAGCGCGTGAAGCTGATCAAGCAGCTGCAGGAGGAGCGCTTTCTCCCGCTGAAGGTGATCCGCGAGGTGCTCGAGCAGGGCGGGAACGGCGGCGGGCCGGAGCAGCTGCGCGCGATGATCGACCTCGAGGACCGGATCCTCGAGCGGGCACTGCGCGGCCGCAGCTCGAAAGGCATGAGCGCGAAGGCCGTGCAGGAACGCTACGGCGTGCCGAGCGAGGCGCTCGAGCGGCTGGAGAGCCTCGAGGTGCTGACGCCACGCGTACGGAACGGCGCCAAGCGCTACGGGGCCGACGACGTGCAGATCATCGAGGCGATCGGGCGGATGCGCGCCTCGGGCTATTCCGAGGCGCTCGGCTTCACCGTCTACGACACGCTGATCTACAAGCGCAACCTCGAGCGGATGGTGCACGAGGAGGTCGAGACGATGATGCAGCGGGTGGCGGGGGAGATGGACACCAGCGCGGCCGCCGACCTGGTCGAGCAGTCCGTCGAGCCGATGCAGGATCTGGTCGCCGCGATGCGGGCCAAGCTCCTGATCGCGGAGCTTCAGGCCAGGCGCGGTTGACCCGCGCGGGGCGGCCACCGCCCCGGCTACAGTGAGCACGCTGTGCGAGGCATCTCAATCAGCGCAGGAGCGGCGTGCCTCGCGCTCGTCGCATTGGCCGGGATGGCATCCCCGAGCCAGTCACGCGCTTCCGCCGCAGGCCGCGGCTACGTGGTCGCCTACTCGCCCGGGCGGTCCGCCGCGCGCACGGCGGTAGCCTCCTCCGCCACGACAGCCCGCCTTGCCGCGCGCCACGGATTTCGTGTCCGCCTGAGCTATCGCACCGCGCTGCGGGGATTCGCAGCGCGGCTGCAACCAGGCCAGGTGCGGGCTCTGCGCCGCGACCCGCGCGTGGCGCTGGTTTCGCGTGACCGCGTGCTGCACGCGAGCAGCCGGGTCGCGCTGTCGCCGGGCGAGCAGGTGCCGACCGGCGTATCGCGGATCGGCGCGGTCAGCGGCGGCACGGCGCGCAACGCCAGCGGCGCCGGCATCGCGGTCCTCGACACCGGCATCGACCTCGACGACGGCCAGCTTGACGTGCGCGCCGGAACAAACTGCATCCGCCCGAGCGACCCGCCGATGGACGACAACGGTCACGGCACCTTCGTGGCCGGCATCGCGGCGGCGCGGAACAACGGCATCGGTGTCGTGGGCGTCGCGCCCGGCACACCGGTGTGGGCCGTCAAGACGCTCGACTCGAACGGCGACGGAGAGATCTCCGAGGTGATCTGCGGAATCGACTGGGTCACCGCGCACGCGGGCCCCCTCGGGATCGGCGTCGCCAATCTCAGTCTCGGCGGCCCCGGGAACCGCAGCGCGTGCGACGAGGATGCGCTCCACATGGCGATCTGCAACGCGACCGCGGCGGGCGTCACCTACGTGGTTGCGGCGGGCAATGACGGCCGCGACTTCGGGGACGCGCCGGAGGAAATCCCCGCCGTGTATCCGGAGGTGCTGGCCACCACCGCGATGGCGGACAGCGACGGCCTTGCAAACTTCGCGGGTCCGCCGGTCAGGTGCGACGGCTTCGTCGACGAGCGGGACGACTTCCGTTACTCCTTCTCCAACTGGGCAACGCGCCCCGAAGACGTCGCGCATGTGATCGCGGCGCCGGGCGTCTGCATCGAGTCCGTTGCGCCGCGCGGCGCCACGCAGGTCGGCACCGGAACAAGCGCGGCGGCGCCTCACGTCGCGGGCGTCGTGTCGCTGTGCGCGGGCGAGCTCGGCGGACCGACGGCTTGTGCCGGCATGCGGCCTCCGGAAGTGATCGAGCAGCTGCGCACCGACGCCGCGCTGCGCGCGCCGGCGCTGGGAGGCTTCGCCGGCGACCCGGGCGATCCGTTCGGCGGGCGCTATTTCGGCAATCTGGTCTCCGGGCTGGATCCGGGAGTGCGCCGGCTGTCGGGTCCGCTCGCCCCGGCCGTGCCGCAGTCGCAGCCGCCGGATCGGCGTGTCTCGCTGCGCCGGCTGAGAGTCGCGCGGACCCAGTCCCTGCGCAAGCTGCGAGTGACGGTCGCACTGAACGAGGCCGGCGGCGCGTCGGCGCAGGCCACCCTGCGCGTACCGGCGAGCAATGTGAAGGGCTCCGTGTCGTTCCGCCTGCGCTCCGCCCGCGCCAAGCTCGCCGCCGGACGCACGGTGACACTGCGCCTGCGCCGGCCGGCCCGCCGGGTGAGAGACCTCGGCCGGGCACTGGCGGCGAGGGGGACCCGCACGGCCCGGGTCACGGTGCGCCTCACGGACAAGCCTGGAAACGTGCTCTTGAAGCGCCGGCAGGTGCACGTCCGGCCCTAGGCTGAATCGAACCCCGCTGGGTTCCGACCCGGCCTGGATTAACATTGACTCACGAGTCAATCGTGGAGAGTTCCTTGCGCGCCGCAGTCGTCCAGACCAACTCCAACGCGGACCGAGACCGCAACCTCGAGGTCGCGGACCGGCTCGTGCGCCGCGCCGCCGCCGAGGCGGCGGAGCTGGTCGTGCTGCCCGAGAAGTTCAACGTGCTCGGGTCGCCCGAGGACCTGGTCGCCGGCGCGGAGCCGCTCGACGGGCCGACGCTCACCTGGGCGTCTTCGCTTGCGTCCGAGCTCGGCATCTGGCTGGTGGCGGGGAGCATCGTGGAGCGCACGCCGGGCGACCGGCTGCACAACACGTCGGTGCTCCTGTCGCCTGACGGCGAGCGCGTTGCCGTCTATCGCAAGATCCACCTGTTCGACGTCGAAGTGGAGGGCGTCGCCTACCGGGAGTCCGACGTCGAGACGCCCGGGGAGGAGATCGTGGTCGCCGACGCCGATGACCTGCGCCTTGGGCTGGCCGTGTGTTACGACCTGCGCTTCCCGGAGCTGTTCCGGATTCTGGCGGTGCGCGGCGCGCGCGCCTTCTCGTTGCCGGCCGCGTTCACGGTGCCCACCGGCCGCGCGCACTGGGAGGTCCTCGTCCGCGCACGCGCAATCGAGAACCAGGCGTTCGTCCTGGCGGCCGGGCAGTGCGGCACTCACCCCGACGGCAAGGAGAGCTACGGGCACTCGATGATCGCCGACCCGTGGGGCCGCGTGCTGGGCGGCGCGGCGGACGAGCTCGAGCACGTCGTCGTCGCCGACCTCGACCTGGAGGCGCAGGAGGCGATCCGCGCAAAGCTGCCCGCGCTCGCCAACCGCCGGCCGGGCGCTTACCGCTGGCCCGAGCCGGCAGGAGCGCTTCACTCGTGAGCGCGCGCCGCAACACCAACGCCGTCGACAAGCGGCGGGTGATACTCGACGCGGCGATCACCGTCTTCGCGCGCGAGGGCTTCCACCGCTGCCGCGTCTCCGACATCGCCAAGGAGGCGAACGTCGCCTACGGCCTCGTCTACCACTACTTCCGCTCCAAGGACGAGGTGCTGGACACGCTCTTCTCGGAGCGCTGGAGCCTGCTGCTCGAGGCGATCCGCGAGACCGATGCCGGCGGGGCGCCGGCGCGGGAGAAGCTGCACGGCGTGGCCTCGTTCATCATCGACTCGTACCAGCACGACCCGAACCTGATGAAGGTGATCATCGTGGAGGTGACGCGCGCGGCGAACACGTTCGGCCGCGCGCACCTGGCCGAGATCCGCGAGGCCTACGACGGCATCGCCGCGATCTTCGCGAAGGCGCAGGAGGACGGCACGTTCCGGGCCGACATCTCGCCCCAATTCGCGACGCTCTGTTTCTACGGCGCGATCGAGCAGCTGCTGACGGCGTGGATCTTCGAGGAGATACCGCGCAGTGCCGAGGAGTTCGACCTGGCCAAGCGCGAGATCGTGGAGACGGTGTGCGGCGGGCTGGAGTTGCGGCCGGGAGTGGCCGCGGCGTCCTAGCGCCTCCCTGATTGAATGGTCGCCGTGGCTGGCGACGACATGATGAAACGACTGATGTGGAGCGGCCTGCTGGCGGCGACCGGCGCCCTGTCGGCGATCGCCGCAAACCGCGTCGCGGTCCTGATCTGGCGGCGGATGTTCCATGAGGACCCGCCCGAGTGACAGCGGCGGTGGTTTACTTCCCTTTCACCGCGGGGACCTAGCCGCGCAAGGCCAAAATGGATTCCGATCCCGCATCTAGCGCAACACCCGCCATGGACTTGAGCGGCTCCACGGCGACAACGCCGTCCCTGAACGGGTACGGCTCGTCGGCACACGGCGAGACCGACACCCTGACCCTGGTCGGCGCAGCGTTCGTCGGCGGGCTCTTGCTGGGCGCACTGGTGAGCCGGATTGGCTCCTGAGGAGCAGCAATACACGGCGGCGGAAGCGCAGGTCGCGGACAAGTCCGTCGGCGATCTCGTCACCAAGATCTCCGAGCAGGCTTCGACGCTCGTACGCGAGGAGATCGAGCTCGCGAAGGCCGAGGTGGCGATCAAGGCCCGCAGCCTCGGGATCGGCGCGGGCGTCGGCGTGGCCGCGGGCTTCTTCGTCTTTCTGGCTCTGATATTTGCCTTCGAGTCGCTCGGCTTCGGGCTGGCGGAGGCCCTCGATTCGCTGTGGCTGGGATTCCTGATCGTCACCGTGCTGCTCCTGATCATGGGCGCGATCGCGGGATTCATCGCGTCGCGCATGCTGAAGGCGGGCGCTCCTCCGACGCCCGACCTCGCGATACAGGAGGCGAAGCTCACCAAGGAGGCGCTGGAGCATCCAGGCGCCGTCCCGCAGCCGAACGGCCCGGGAGCGTCCGGAGCCACCGGTAAGAACAACACCTAGGGATGTCGACTCGCAGCCCACAGGAGATCCGCGGCTCGATCGAGCGCACGCGCGGGGAGCTCGCGCAGTCCGTCGAGGACCTGCGCACGAAGATGCGCGTGATCACGGATTGGCGCCGTCAGATCGAGGAGCACCGCACGGCCGCAATCGCGGTCGGCGCGGTGGCCGGGTTCCTGGTCGGCCGCAAGCTGTTCAAGCGCCGCCGCACCTAAGCCGGGACCGTCCACGGCGCGCTCGCTAGCTTGCGGCCAATGGAGGCCGCCGCCTCACTGTCGGTGCGCGCGATCCTGCGGATCGTCCTGGTCATCGTCGCCGTCGTCCTCGTGCTGTACCTGATCTACCTGCTGCGCAGGCCGTTGACGTGGCTGTTCATCTCGCTGTTCCTGGCGGTCGCGCTCTCGCCGCCGGTCAACTACCTGAACCGCTACATGAAGCGCGGCTTCGCGATCGCGCTCGTCTACCTGGCGCTGTTCGGGGTCATCGTCGCGCTCGCCGCGCTGCTGATTCCGCCGATCGTCAACCAGATCGCCGACGTCGCCGACAACGCGCCCCGATATGCGCAGGACGTCCAGGACTACGTCAACAAGAACGAGACGCTGCGAGATCTCGAGGAGGACTACGACGTCACGACAAAGCTGGAGGAGGAGGCCGGCAAGCTGCCGGAGAGGATCGGGGGCGCAGCCGGGACGCTGCGCGACATCGGCCTCACCCTCGTCAACAGTCTCTTCGCACTGGTCACGATCCTCGCCCTGACGGCGTTCATGCTCGGGAGTGGGCCGCGGTGGCGAGAATCGCTCTTGAGACTTCAGCCGCCCGAGCGGGCGGAGCGAGTACGCAAGGTGCTGGACGACATGGCGAGCGCGGTCACCGGCTACGTCGCGGGCGTCCTCCTGATCGCATTCATCGACGGGCTGTTCACGTTCATCGTGCTCGAGATCCTGGGGGTCCCGTTCGCCGTGCCGCTGGCTGTGATGATGGGCGTGTTCTCGCTGATTCCCCTGGTCGGGGCAACGATCGGCGCGGTGCTCGTCGGCATCGTCACCGTCTTCGCCGATTTCCCCACGGACACGATCGCCTGGGTGATCTGGGCCGTGGTCTATCAGCAGCTCGAGAACAACCTGCTCCAGCCCCAGATCCAGCGCCGCACCGTGCAGGTGCACCCGTTCCTGGTCCTGGTGTCCGTGCTGTTCGGGGCGACGCTCCTGGGAGTGCTCGGCGCCCTGATCGCCATTCCGATCGCTGCCTCGATCCAGATCCTCGTCAGGGACTGGTGGAGCTTCCGCCAGGAAGCGCAGGCAAAGCAGCCGCAGCAGCTGCCACTCGGCGCCGACGGCTAGCTACGCCAAATGGCTCAGCGGCACGCCGCCGACGCCCAGCAAACCAGGACCGACGTGCACGCCGATCACGGGTCCGATCTCCGATGTGAAGACGGGCGGCTTGCCCATGATCTGCTCGGTCGCGTCGATCAGCTCCTGGGCTTCCGCCGGCGCCTGGATTTGCTGCACGACCCACCCGTCGGCGCCGTCGCGCCGGCGCTCCTCGGCGTACTCGGTCAGCCGCCGCAGGGCGCGCGCGCTCGTGCGGACGCGTTCGACGGGTGTGATCTCCTGGTCGAAGGTCAGGATCGGCTTCACCTTCAGCGCCATTCCCAGCCAGGCTGAGGCCGCTCCGATCCGCCCGCCGCGGCGCAGGTACTCGAGGGTGTCGACCGCGAACCACATCTTCAGGTCGCGCGCGCGCCGCCCGGGCACGACGCTCCGCTTCAGTGGCATCGGCACCCGACAGCGCGGCCTTCGCAGCCGCCAGGACCACCAGCCCCTGGCCGCCACAGCCGCTCTCGGAGTCGATCACCGTCACGCGCCCGGCATCGGCGCCCAGCTGCTCCTTCGCCTGCCGTGCGGACTCGACGGTGCCTGAGATCGCTCCGGAGATGTGGATGGACACGATGTCGCGGCCGGCCTCGAGCAGCGGGCGGTAGACGTCCAGGAAGTCCCCGATCGAGGGCTGGGAGGTGGTGGGCAGCTTGTCGGAGCTGCGCAACCGGTCGTAGAAGCCTGCGTAGTCGGTGATGTCGATCTCGCGCTCGCTCTCGTCCTCCCAGTTGACGTAGAGGCTCACGCGGTGGATGTCGTTCTCCCGCAGGACGTCCTCGGGGAGGTAGGCGGTCGTGTCGGTGACGACTCGCGACGGGATTGGGGGGCGCCGTCATGGCGCGACTCTTCTATCAGGGCGAGGCGGATATTGCGGGGAGGGGCGCCGGAAGGGGTCGCTACAATCGACTGAGGTTCGAGCGGTTGCGTCCGCGACTTCAGTGCGGCGCCGCTCATTCCGATCAAAAGGCAACGGAGGTTTCATGGTCACGCTCAGCGACAAGGCAACCGAGAAGGTCAAGGAGCTGATGAACGGCAACGCGGCCGAACAGGGCCTGCGCGTGGCCGTCCGCGGCGGCGGCTGCTCGGGGTTCCAGTACGCGCTCGCGTTCGACCAGCAGCGCGACGGCGACCAGATCTACGAGTACAGCGACATCCGCCTCCTGATCGACACGGAGAGCCTTCCGTTCGTGGACGGCTCGGAGGTCGATTACGTCGAGGGCCTGCAGGGCGCCGGCTTCTCGGTGAATAACCCGAATGTCGTCGCAGCCTGCGGCTGCGGGCAGAGTTTCAAAACGGCAGCCAACAGCTAGCCGGTCGGAACTACAGCCGTTCGAGCAGCGCCTGCTGGGCCTCGCGGCCGTCGGCCTCGATTGGCCCGGCGCCGTCCAGCGCGTCCAGAGCGCGGCGCACGCTGCAGGCGATGCACGTGAAGATCGGCGTGTCCTTCAAGGTGTACTCGCTCGACTCGCTCGTGCGCAGTTCCTGCACCAGGTCGAGGAAGTCGCCGGGCTCGTCCGTCTCGAACGAGACCACGAACTCCTGGTCGTCGAGGCCGAACGAGTAGGCGGTGTTGATCCCGATCAGCGGGTAACGGCGCCCGATCTCGATGTGCTCGCGCATGATCCGCATGCGCTCTTCCCCTGACAGGCGATACCACTCGCGCTTCTTCCAGAACGGATAGACGAACAGGTACTTGCGCTGTGACGGGCGTACCTCGAGCCGCTCCTCCTCCGAGTACTCGGACTCCTTCGTCATCGCCAGGAAGGAGTGCGGCTCCGAAGCCCAGCCCATCAGCCCGCTCTGGGCGAGCACTACGTGGAACTCGTGGATGTCCGCGAGGCCGGGGCTCGCCGCCCACAGCATCAGGTCGGCGTCGCCGCGTGTCCCCACCAGCGAGAAGGCGCGCAGGAAGCGATCGGTCGCGAAGTTCTCACAGGCCGCGAGGAACTCGCGCTTGTGCTCCTCGCGATCGGCCGCCGGCAGCCTCCGCCACGCCGGGTCGACCTTCAGGAACGTGAACTTGACGAAATTGCGGTGTGCCATCGACCGTCCCAATATAGTGGCCGGTCTCTGGTGGGCCGACCCGTACCGCACCGCGCCGCCTTAGCGGCCGCGGCCCTGCTGCTGGCCGCCCTGATCGCTCCGGCGCAGTCGATCGCGGCGCCTCCGCCGCGCGCGGCGCTCGTCTTCCTGCCCGGGCCACCTCCGGGCGCCGACCCGCCGATGATCGAGCGGCTGGCCGCGATTCCGGGACTGACCGCGGTCGGGTTCGTGTCCTCGACGCAGGGCGCCTACACGCCGACGCAGATGCTGCTGGACGTGAGCGCAGGTGCGCGGGTGACCACGTCTCTGTACGACGGCGAGGTGCCGCCGGTGCGCTTCGTGCCGGAGGGCCGCGGCGGCCGCATCGTGGGGTGGGAGGCCGTGCTCGAGCGCGCCGACACGCCACCCGCTGAGATCGACCCGGGGACGCTCGGCGGCTCGGTACGCAACGCCGGCCTACCGCTTTCCTATGCCGGCCGTGCAGGCGTCGGGAACCGCGAGGCGGTCGTTGCGGCCGACCGGGGCGGCGGCGTGGCGCGGGCGTCGCTCTACCGCCCGGGCGGTGCGCTGCCCGCGGTCCTGCGGCTGTGGCGAGAGTCGCGCTTCCTCACCGCTCTGCTGCCGACCGGCCCCGAGGGGCGGTCCGTCGTGGACGGCCTCCTCGCCGCGCGCCGGCCGGGGGACCTGGTGCTGGTGGTGCAGCAGCCCCGCGCACCGCGCCGGCGCCTGCTCGCTGCCGGTGCCGCGGGTCTCGAGGGCGGCACGACGCTGCGCTCGGACTCGACGCGCACCGATGGCCTCGTCCTGCCGACCGACATCGCGCCGACGGTGCTCGAGCACCTGGACGTTCCCGTGCCCGATGACGTGATGGGGGAGCCGATCGAGGCGGCCGGCGACGCGAGCGCCGCCGAGCTCGACGATTGGCGTGCACGGCTGGCCGTCGTGGGGCCGCGGCGATGGGCCGTCACCCTGGGCGGCCTCGGCATCGCGCTTGCGCTGCTGGCGGTGTGGGCGCTGGTGCGCGGCTCCCGCTCGGACACGCTGCGGCTCGCGGGCCGGCTCGCGCTGCCGGCGGCTCTGTGGCTGCCGTCGGTGCTGCTCCTCACCGGTGCGCTGGCCCCGAGCGCGGTGATCGAGCTGCTGATGGTCGCCTTCGGCTGTGCCGGGCTGGCGGTTCTCGCCGACCGATTTCTCCCGTGGCCCTGGCCGGTGGCGCTTGCCGCCGCCGTGACGATCGGCGCGCACTTGATGGTCCTCGCGGTCGGATCGGATCTGATCGCCCGTTCGCTGCTCGGACCGAACCCGCTGCTCGGCGCGCGGTTCTACGGGATCGGGAACGAGCTGGAGGCATCGCTGTCGGCGATCGTGCTGCTCGGCATCGGAGCCGCGGTCGCGCGTGCCCCGGCGCGGAGCAGGGTGCTGGCGTTCGCGGTCGTGGGCGGCGGCATCGCGCTGCTGCTCGGCTGGGGACGGCTGGGAGCCGACGTCGGCGCGGTGCTGACGCTCGGGGTGGGAGCGGCGGCGGGCGCGCTCGCAGCTGCCGACAGGGGTACCGGCCGGGCGCGCGCGGCCGCGATCCTGGCCGTGCCTGCGATCGCAATCGGACTGCTGGCCGCGCTCGATCTGGCGACCGGCGGCGACTCGCACTTCACCCGCTCCGTGCTGCGCGCCGGCGGCCTGCGAGAGCTGGGCGAGGTCGCGCAGCGCCGTTTCGAGCTGAGCTACACGTCGCTGGGGCGCGGTGCGATCGGTCCGCTCGTGATCCTCGCTGTGCTGGCGCTCGCCGCGGGCGTCTACTGGCGGGAGCGGCTGCTGGCCCCGATCGCAGGCCAGCCCGGCCTGGTGGCGGGCATCTGGGCCACCTTCGCGGCTGTCGTGACCGGTGCGCTGACCAACGACTCCGGGCCGATCATCCTGCTGATCGGCACCACATATCTGGCGTTGGCCGTAGGATTTGCTTCTGCAGCGCCGAAAAGCCCTGCAGGCCATCCGGCCACGGGCTCTCGTGGGCCCTGACTCCGAACCCCTCACTGGTAGCATCGCGCCGATGCGAATCGCCCTCGTATCTCCCTTACTCCTGGACTTTCCCAGGAGGAGTTACTCGCCACGTAGACGCACTAGCCCGCCAGTACCTGTCCGACGGGCATCACGTGCGAGTGCTCTCTCCGGTTGACCCGGACGACCGCCTGACCCGGGCAATCCACCGTCGCCGGCCGGAGGCCGGTCCCCTGCCCGAATACGTGATCCCGCTCGGGCGGACGGCCGCGCTGCCGATGAACGGGGCAACGTCGAACCTCGCAATCCACGTCGAGTCGGTCGTGCGCCTGCGGAACGAGCTGCGGGCGGGCCGCTTCGACGTTGTCCACGTGCACGAGCCGATCGCTCCGCTGGTCGGCTGGGACGCGCGCCTGCTTCGACGGCGCGCCCGTGGTCGGCACGTTCCATGCCTACTCCGCGAAGTGGCTCCCGAACGCGATCGCCACCGGGCTGGGAGCACGGCGTGTCTTCAACAAGCTGAGCGCACGGATCGCCGTCTCGGACGCCGCCCGCTGGACCGGCGAGCGGTACTTCGGCGGCCACTACCAGGTGGTGCCCAACGGGGTCGACCTGGACATGGCGCCGGTCGGCCCCAAGCGGGACTCGGCCGAGCTGCGCATCGTGTTCGTCGGCCGCGAGGAGGAGCGCAAGGGCCTACCCGTGCTGCTGTCCGCCTTCACCGGCCTGCGCCGCCACATCCCTGTGCGCCTCGACGTCGTCGGTGCACCGGCGGAGGGAGTCGAGCCGCTGCTCGCCGAGGTCGAGGGCGGGATGGACCACATCCACACTCACGGCCGGGTCACCGACGAGGAGCTCTGGCGCCACCTGCACGAGGCCGACGTCCTGTGCGCACCTTCACTGGGCGGCGAGAGCTTCGGCATGGTCTTGACCGAGGCCTTCGCGGCGGGCACGCCGGTTGTCGCCTCCGACATCGCCGGCTACCGCCAGGTGGTCACGCACGGCCGCGAGGGGCTGCTGGTGCCGCACGGCCGGCCGCTCGAGCTGGCCGAGGCGCTGCGCTCCCTGTGGCTGGAGCCCGAGCGCCGGACCGCGATGGCGAGCGCCGCGCGCGAGCGCGCCGAGGACTTCGCCTGGCCGCGCGTCGCCGCACAGGTCGAGGAGGTCTACCACCAGGCGATCGAGGCGCCGCAGCCGCAAGACCACGCTCGAGCGCGCCACCGTGCGCGTCGGCGCGCGGCCGGCCGACATGTCGCCGCGCCGTCCGGCCCGGCGGCTGCCGTCGCTGGAGCCGGCGCCGCTGCGCGCCGCTCGCGACCTGCGCAAGCCCTGGCGTTCGCGCGCCGCGCCGCACTCGGCCTCTCGGCCGTGCTCGGCGTCGCTCCTGGCCCTGCTCGCGCTGCGCCGCGTCGGCGCCGAGAACGTCTTCACGACGCTCGTGCACTCGAGCCCGGCATGGGTCCTGATCGCGCTCGGCCTGTTCTCGACTTCCATGGTGCTGCGCGCGGTGTCCTGGTACTACATCGTCCGCGCGGCGCTGCCCGACCGGCCGGTGAAACGCCGCACGATCATGAGCGGCACCGCGATCGGGGTGCTGATGTCCGCGACGCTGCCGGCACGCCTCGGTGAGCCGTCGCGTGCGCTGGTCGTGTCGCGGCGGATCGGCCGGATGCGCGAGACGTTGCCGGTGGTGGCCGGCACGCTGGTGTCGCAGACGCTGTTGAACCTGCTCGCGCTGCTGTTGCTGGCCCTCCTCGTGCTCGGCTCGAACGACGTGTTCCGCGGCCACGAGGGCGCGCTCGTCCTCGTCAGCCTGATCCCGGTCGCGCTGGCCGCGGCGGTGCTGGTCGTGCCGTCGCTGATGGCCGGCAGCCGCTTCGAATCGCGCCAGAGCAGCGCTCGGCCGCCTGGTGCGCGAGGCGGTCGCGGCGATGCTGCGGCTGCGCCGGGGCCTGGTGGTATTCCGCCAACCGCGCGGAGCGTTCTGGGCGACCTCGTCGCAGCTGGCCGCCTGGGCGCTGCAGCTGTTCGGCGCCTACGCGCTGCTGCTGGCGCTGGGCCTCGAGAGCCGCGCCGGCATCGGCGCTGCGGCCGCGGTGCTGTTCGCGGTCAACGTGACCGCGGTGCTGCCGGCGACGCCGTCGAACATCGGTGTCTTCCAGCTCGCGGTCATCACGGTGCTGACCGGGGCCTACGACGTCCCGACCGCAGCCGCGCTCGGCTACGGGATCATCCTGCAGGGCGTGGAGATGGCGACCGCCGATCGCGTTCGGCCTGCCGGCGCTGATCCGTGAGGGCCTCTCGTGGCGCGACGTGCGGATGCGCGCTCTGGCGGCGACGCCGGTCGAGCTCTCACCGCGCGGCGTTCCGGTCCGCGACGCTTAGCCCCGCCGGGCGGTACCTCAGTCTGGGTGCGGGCCAGCCACTCGTGGCCGACCTCGCGCAGCTCCGGCATCGGGTGGTTGCGCAGGGTGCAGCCGGAGCCCCGAACAGCTTGCCGAGCAGGGAGCGAAAGTAACCGCGGGAGCGCATGGATCTCTTATCGAGCGGAGGCCGCAAAGGTTTAGGAAGAAGTGGCCCCGAGGAGTAACCGGTGGAGGCGCCGAAGGGTGCGCTCGCCGCGACCGCGTCTTCGCGGCCGCAGGTCGGCGCAGCTGGCGAGTCTCCGGAATGGTGTTCATGCGAGCCGTCGCTCCGAGTGTACCTCCAGGCGTGCGACGTCGGATTCAGTGCCGACTCGCGGGTCCGTGCCGCGAGTGCTTTCACGTGCTCGTATCGCGCTCCGAGCTGACCGACGCGCCTGTCCCGACGTCCATGCGCCGTCCGCCGCTAAGTGTGGCGTGGACGCGTCGACGTCTACGGGCGGCCGTCATACGCACTCCGGGCGGTCCGCCTTCCTGCCGCCGCGTAATCCTCTCTGCAGGAGGATCCAATTTTGCCCGCTCTTTCGAACGTGTCGGGTTTCCCGCGCATCGGCGCGCAGCGTGAGCTGAAGGTCGCCACCGAGTCTTACTGGTCCGGCGAGCGCTCGCAGGACGAGCTGCTCGCAACAGCCCGCGACCTGCGTGCAGCGAATTGGAAGCTGCAGCGCGAGGCGGGCATCGACCTGATCCCGTCCAACGACTTCTCCTTCTACGACCAGGTGCTCGACACCATCGCGCTGGTCGGCGCCGTCCCCGAGCGCTACGAGTGGGACGCCTCGTCGGGAAGCGTCGACCTCGACACCTACTTCGCGATGGCCCGCGGCCGCCAGGCCGGCGGCGTCGACGTCACCGCGATGGAGATGACGAAGTGGTTCGACACGCAACTACCACTACATCGTCCCCGAGCTGCGGCGCGGCATGGAGTTCCGGCTGTCCTCGCGCAAGCCGTTCGACGCAGTACGAGGAGGCCAAGGCGCTCGGCATCGACACCAAGCCGGTCCTGATCGGCCCGCTCACGCTGCCTGCTCCAGGGCAAGTGCGCGGACGAGGAGTTCGACCGGCTGGAGCTGCTCGACACGCCTCGTCGAGGTCTACGCGGAGGTGCTCGCGGAGCTCGGCAGGCTGGGCGCCGAGTGGGTCCAGATCGACGAGCCCGTCCTGGTCGAGGACCGCACCCAGGCCGAGCTGGAGGCGCTCGAGCGCGCCTACAGCCGCCTGGGCGCCGTCGAGGGCGCGCCCAAGATCCTCATCAACACCTACTTCGACCACGTCGGCGAGGCGTACCCGGTGCTGACCCGTCTGCCGGTCGCCGGCATCGGCCTCGACCTGGTGCGCGGTGAGCGCAACCTCGAGCTGATCCGCGACCACGGCTTCCCGCAGGACAAGACGCTGTTCGCGGGCGTCGTTTCCGGCCGCAACGTGTGGATCAACGACCTGGCGCGCAGCATCGCGCTGGTGAGGGAGCTGCGTGGCCAGGCCGGTGACGACGTCGTCGTCTCGACCTCCTGCTCGCTGCAGCACTCCCCGATCGACAAGCGCAACGAGCCGCGGCTCGACGACGAGGTGCTGAGCTGGATGTCCTTCGCCGTACAGAAGCTCGACGAGGTGGCGACCATCGCGCGCGCCCTCAACGAGGGCGAGGACGCGGTGCTCGGACACGCTCGAAGCCAACCGGAAGGCACTCGACGACCGCGAGCGCTCGCCGCGTACCCGCAACCCGGGGGTGCGCGAGCGCGTGGACGCGATCACCGAGGCCGACTCGCGCCGGCTGAGCCCGTTCCCGGAGCGCCGTCAGGCGCAGCACCAGAAGCTTGGGCTGCCGCTGTTCCCGACCACGACGATCGGCTCGTTCCCGCAGACGGCCGAGATCCGCCAGGCCCGCTCGAAGCTGCGCGCCGGCGACATCGACGAGGCCAAGTACCTGGAGCTGATGCGCGGCGAGATCGAGCGCGTGATCCGGCTCCAGGAGGACATCGGCCTCGACGTGCTGGTGCACGGGGAGCCGGAGCGGAACGACATGGTCCAGTACTTCGCGGAGCAGATGGATGGCTACGTGTTCACCGAGAACGCGTGGGTGCAGAGCTACGGCTCGCGCTATGTCCGGCCGCCGATCCTCTTCGGGGACGTCTCGCGTCCGAACGCGATGACGGTCGAGTGGGCGAAGTTCGCGCAGTCGCTGAGCGACCGGCCCGTGAAGGGCATGCTCACCGGCCCGGTGACGATGCTCATGTGGTCGTTCGTGCGCGACGATCAGCCGCGCTCGCAGACCTGCGAGCAGCTGGCGCTCGCGATCCGCGACGAGACCGCGGACCTCGAGGCCGCGGGCGTCGAGATCATCCAGGTCGACGAGCCGGCGATCCGCGAGGGCCTGCCCCTGCGGCGCGACCGCTGGGACGAGTACCTGGACTGGGCGGTGCTACTGCTTCCGCCTGTCGGTCTCCCCGGTCGCGGACGAGACCCAGATCCAGACGCACATGTGTTACTCGGAGTTCGGCGACATCATGCGGCAGATCCAGGAGATGGACGCCGACGTCCTGCTGATCGAGGCGGCGCGCTCGAGGATGGAGCTGCTCGAGGACTGGAAGCGCACGGGCTACGAGAACGAGATCGGCCCGGGTCTCTACGACATCCACTCGCCGCGGATCCCCTCGACCGAGGAGATGGTCGAGCTGCTGCGGCTTGCCGCGCAGGTGCTCGAGCCCGAGCAGCTGTGGGTCGACCCCGACTGCGGCCTCAAGACGCGCCGCTACGAGGAGGTCGAGCCGTCTCTGAAGAACATGGTGGCGGCGGCGAAGCAGCTGCGGGAAGAGCTCGTCCCGGCGTAGGACCGCCTGTACAATTCAAGTGTCCACTGTTGGACCGGCGGCGCTACCGCCGCCGGTTCGCGGGTAGAACACTGGTTGGATGCCCGGGACCCTGAACAACCAGTTCACCGACCCGGGTGTAGACGCGGGCGACTGGTCGGCCTGGACCCCGCATCCCTCCGGCGACGCCTACACGGTGGGCGTCGAGGAAGAGGTGATGCTCCTGCACCCGCAGGACTGGTCGCTCGCCCAGCTGATCGACACCGTCCTGAGCCGGCTCGACCCGGGCTTCGCCCGCCAGGTGACCGCCGAGACGCACCGTTCCGCGCTCGAGCTCGCGACCGGCGTCCATGCGACGGTCGGCGGCGCCGTCGAGGAGCTGCGCGGGCTGCGCGAGGAGCTCGAGGGCGAGCTGTCGATGATCGGCCTCGCGGCCGCCAGCGCCGGGACGCATCCGTTCGCCGTCTGGCAGCAGACGGTCGTCTCCTCCGGTGAGCGCTACCAGGAGGTCTATGGGTCGATGCGCGAGCTGGCCCGCCGCGAGCCCACGTTCGGCCTGCACGTTCACATCGGCGTGCGGGACCCGGAGGATGCGGTGCAGCTGGCCAACAGGCTGCGCGGGCACCTGCCGCTGTTCCTCGCGCTGTCCGCCAACTCGCCTTTCTGGCAGGGCCGCGACACGGGCCTGGCCTCGGCGCGGACGCCGCTGTTCCAGGCGTTCCCGCGGGTCGGCATCCCGCGCGCGTTCGCCAACTACGGCGACTACGTGAACGCCGTCGACCTGTTGATTCGCTGCGACGCCTTCCCCGAGCCGACCTTCCTGTGGTGGGACGTGCGCCTGCAGCCGCGGTTCGGAACCGTCGAGGTGCGGATCATGGACTCGCAGTGGACGATCGAGGACACCGCCGCGCTCGTGGCGCTGGTGCAGGCCACCGCGGCCGCTGGAGATCGAGGAGCCCTACCTGCCGCCGGCGCAGCTGTCCTCGCCCGAGGTGCTGGAGGAGAACCGCTTCCTGGCGGCGCGAGACGGTGCATCCGCGGAGCTGATCGACGTGCAGCGGGAGGTGCGCGTGCCGTTGGCCGAGCACCTGGACCCGCTGCTCGCGGCCTGCGCCCCGCATGCTCGCAAGCTCGGGTGCGCGCAGGAGCTGGAGCTGGTCCGCGGGCTGTGCGAGAACCCCGGCGCGCAGCGCCAGCTCGCCACGGCGCGAGCGGCTCCCGACCGCCTGCCGGGCCTGGTCAGGGAGCTGTCAGCGGCCTTTTGCCAAGTTCCCGGCGAGCCCGGCCGCTCCGCGCCCGCGACCGCGGGCGGCGGGGGCGCGCCAGCGCCCGGATTTCCGCGTTGAGCAGGTCCGGCAGCCGCTCGGCGTCGGGCAGGGCCTCGGGATCCGAGTAGAGCCCGAAGAACATGTGGTCGCGGTAGCTGAACATGCCGATCGAGAGCGCGTGTCCTTCCGCCACCGGGACCACGGGATAGGCCTCTTCGAGCTCCGCGCCGAGCATGTAGAGCGCAAACCGGGGTCCGGGCACGTTCGACACGGTGAGGTTGAAGATCCGTGGGCTGGCGGCGATCCGGGCGGCCGGACCCTTCAGCGGACCGGGCAGCAGGCCAAGCGCGCCGAGGACGGTCTCCGTCCCGGCGGGCCGGCCCGAGCGCTTGAACTCGGACGTCGACTCGTGCACGTGGCGTAGCCGCGCCGCGCGGCCGCGAACGTCGACCGGCAGGTCGACGAAGGCAAACGAGATGCGGTTCCCCAGTTGGTCGCGCTGCTCCTCGGCGCGCGTGCTGACGGGCACCATCGCCTTCAGCGGGCGCGGCTCCTCGCCGCGGGCGATCGCCATCTCCCGCAGGGCGCCCGCGACGGCGGCGAGGCAGACGTCGTTCAGCTTCACGCCGCCGCGCTCGCGCGCCGCCAACAGGTGGTCCATCCGTGCGCGGTGCCGGATGAGGGCCCGCTTTGGTCCGATTGGGGGATTGAGGTAGGAGGGGGGAGCAGGGCGCAGCATGTCGCGCTCGAACGCGAGCGCTGCCCGGCGCAACGTGCCGGTGACGCCCGTCTCGCCTGGTGAGGTAGCCATGCGGGCCAGCCCGCGTGCCGCGCGCAGCGGCTCGGCCGCGCTGTCGCGGAATGCCTCGAGCGCCTGGCGGGCGGCGTTCGGCGATGGCGCTGGAGACCAATCCGGCCCGGGCTCGATCGCGGCGTCGGGCGTGGTGTCGAACAGCAGGAGCGCCAGCTCCACGGCCGACTTGCCGTCCACCAGCGCGTGGTGGATCTTGAACAGCAGGCCGACGCGGCCGTCCTCCAGTTCCGGCGCGAGATGGATGTGCCACAGCGGCCTGTTGCGGCGCAGCGGCCGCGACAGGGCCTCGTCAGTCAGGCGGCGAAAGGCGGCGAGGGGGAGGGGTGCGGCGCCAAGCTCGCTCACGTGGCGCCGCACCTCGAACAGCGGGTCGTCGATCCAGGCCGGCTCCGTCAGCCCCAGAGGGGGCGCCGCCACGCGCTGACGGAAGCGCGGCACCAGGTGCAGCCGGCTCTCGACCTTCTCCCTCAGCCACTCGACCGTCGGTCGCGGCCCTTCGGGTGGCGGCGCGAACAGACCGCTCCAGGCCACGTGCATGTGGGCATTGGGCGTTTCAACCCGCAGAAACGACCCGTCGATGTGCGTGAGCCGGCTGTGCATCCCGAGGAAGAGTTCACCCTCGGCGCACTTTTGTCTTCCGCCCGATGGTCCGCAATTGCGGGACTTCTCTCGCCCGGCGGTCCAAGCTTCTCTCGCCCGGCGGCCCAAGGGGGGCGCGTTCTTGGGGCTGTGCGGACTTCCGGTCGCTATGCGACCTCAACTCCGGACAGCGCCGTGGGCGGCACGCAGCCGCGACGGGCGCTGGAATCGCCCAGATTGCAGCAGCCACCCCTACCAACGTGAGAAATCTGGCGGCGAAATCTTCTCCCTGTGTCCAAAGACGCGCTGGACAGCGCCTCCTAGCCTGAGCGACGTTCCATAAATGCGACCTCCAGGGTGGGTCCCGGGAGGGTGAGGAGGAACTCACAGATGCGAAGAAGTCTCTTGAGGGCAGCGGTGTCCGGTGCGATGGTCGCGCTGGTCCTGCCTGCCGCGGCGTGGGGTCAGGACGCGCCCGCCATCGAGGAGGTGACCTCGAGCCTCAACACGACCTGGGTGATCGTGGCCGCCGTGCTCGTGATGTTCATGCAGGCGGGTTTCGCCTTCCTTGAGATCGGGTTCTCGCGTGCGAAGAACGCCGGCACGGGGGTGGCGAAGATCCTGACGAACTTCTCGATCGCAGCCCTCTGCTACTGGGCGGTGGGCTTCGCGCTCGCTTTCGGTGGCGCCGGCACGATCGCCGGGGACTCCGGGTTCTTCCTGGACGTGAGCTCTGTGCCCGCCGAGGCGGCACAGCAGTTCCCGTTCCTCGAGGCGTACCCGATCAGCCCTGCGGCGTTCATGTTCTTCCAGTTCGTGTTCTGCGCCGTGTCGCTGGCGATCGTCTGGGGAACGACGCTGGAGCGCCTCAAGTTCGCGGTCTACGCGATCTACGCGGTCGTCTTCGCGTCGGTCATCTACCCGGTGATCAGCCACTGGATCTTCGGTGGCGGCTGGCTGCAGGTGAACGTCGGAATGCAGGACTTCGCCGGATCGACGGTGGTGCACCTGATCGGAGCAACCGGCGCCCTGGCGGTGCTGCTGCTCCTCGGGCCGCGGATCGGCAAGTACGGGCCTGACGGCAAGCCGCGCGCCATTCCGGGGCACTCGATGCCGCTGGTCGGCCTCGGCGTCCTGATCCTGTGGCTGGGCTGGTTCGGGTTCAACCCGGGCTCGACGCTCGGCGCAATGGGCAACCGCTTCGCCGAGATCGTCGTGGTGACGAACCTCGCTGCCGCGGCGGGCGTCCTGGCTGCACTGCTGACGATGTACTTCATGCGGAAGACGATCGACATCGGCATGGCCGGCAACGGAGCAATCGCGGGCCTGGTCGCCGTCACGGCGCCCTCCGGCTACGTGGAGTTCTGGGCCGCCCCGATCATCGGCGCTGTCGCAGGTGTGATCGTGGTGGTCGGCGTGCTGGCGATCGAGAAGGTGCTCGATGACCCGGTCGGCGCCCTGTCGGCGCACGGCCTGGCCGGTATCTGGGGCACGCTCTCCTGCGGCATCTTCACGTCCCCGCGCTACGCGGAGCTGAACGCCGTCGGCGATCCGGGCCTCTGGTACAGCGGCTCGTTCCACCAGCTCGGCGCCCAGGCGCTCGGCATCGGGGCCGCGTTCTCGTTCGCGTTCGTCAGCTCGCTGATCGTGTTCGGGCTGATCAAGGCGACGATCGGGCTGCGCGTCTCCGCAGAAGAGGAAGAGGCGGGCCTGGACATCGTCGAGCACGGCATGTATGGGTATCCGGAACTGTTCATCCCGCCGGAAGAGGGGGATATGCAGATGCCTGCCGGAACCCCGGCCGGTGCGTCCCGCCTTGAGCGGGGCCGCACGACCAGCCACGACCGGGAGTTAGGAGAAGCGCATGAAGAAAATCGAGGCATTCATCCGACACGAGGCCTTCGAGCCGATCCGGATGGAGCTGTTGGAGAAGGGCTTCCCGAGCCTCTCGGTGGGTCAGTACCGCGGCTCTGGGCGGCAGAAGGGGATCACTGAGCACTACCGAGGATCGGAGCTCGTGATCCACCTGCGGCCCAAGATGAAGCTGGAGATCGTCGTGGACGACAAGGACGTCGGCCTCGTCAAAGAGACGATCCTCAGACACGCTCGCACGGGCGAAGTCGGCGACGGGAAGATCTTCGTGATTCCCGTCGAGGAGGCGGTTCGCATCCGAACCGGCGAGGCCGGCGACGAGGTGCTTCAGGCACACGAATCCGGAGAGATCCCGGCGGGCGTGTAGGAGAAACCAAGCAGGAGAAGTAACCCCTCCCCCCAAGCGGCATCGAGGGCGTCCGACCCGGGCGCCCTCCGCCGCGATCCGGGTGCCCGAGGAGCCTGGGGAAATGACTTCAACCGACGCAGAGAGGACCTGACTGAAGATGGCGACGATTGACCGGGCGGCGATACCCGTTGCCCAAAGCAAGGACGACGTGCTCGCACTTGTGGAGGAGCACGACATCCAGTTCATCCGGCTCTGGTTCACCGACATCCTGGGCCAGCTGAAGAGCTTCGCGGTCGGCCGCAAGGACCTGGACGACGCGCTCGAGCAGGGCATGGGCTTCGACGGCTCGTCGATCACCGGCTTCAACCGGATCGAGGAGTCGGACATGATCGCGATGCCCGACCCGTCGACCTTCAAGATCCTGCCCTGGCGGCCGCGGGAGCGCGCGGTGGCGCGCATGTTCTGCGACGTGCTGAAGCCGGGCGGTGAGCCCTATGAGGGCGACCCGCGCTATGTGATGCGGCGCGCGATCCAGCGCGCGAACGACATGGGCTTCGACGACTACTTCATCGGGCCCGAGCTGGAGTTCTTCTATTTCCGCCAGGCTGAGCTGAACGGCGGACCGCCGCAGGTGCTCGACAGGGGCGGCTACTTCGACCTGACGACGCTCGACGCGGCATCCGACCTGCGACGCGACACGGTGCTCGCGCTCGAGCAGCTCGGCATCCACGTCGAGTACACCCATCACGAGGTCGGGCCCTCGCAGCACGAGATCGACATGCGCTTCGCCTCCGGGCTGGAGATGGCGGACAACGCCATGACCTACCGGATCACAGTCAAGGAGATCGCGATGCAGCACGGCGTGTACGCGACGTTCATGCCGAAGCCGCTGTTCGGTGAGAACGGGTCCGGCATGCACGTGCACCAGTCGCTGTTCAAGGAGAGCCGCAACTCGTTCTTCGACCCCAGCGACGAGTACAGCCTGTCGGCGACCGCGAAGTCGTTCATCGCCGGGCAGCTGAAGCACGCCCGCGAGATCTCCGCCCTGTTCGCGCAGTGGGTGAACTCGTACAAGCGGCTCGTGCCGGGATACGAGGCGCCGGTCTACATCGCGTGGTCGCGGCGCAACCGGTCCGCCCTGATCCGGGTCCCGATGTACCACCCGGGCAAGGAGCAGGCGACGCGCTGCGAGCTGCGCTGCCCCGACCCGGCGTGCAACCCGTACCTGACGTTCGCGGGAATGCTGCACGCGGGGCTCGAAGGAATCGAGAAGGGCTACGAGCTGCCCGATCCGATGGAGACGAACCTCTACGACCTCACTCACGAGGAGCGGGAGAAGCTGGGGATCCAGCAGCTGCCCGAGACGCTCGGTGAGGCGATCGAGGAGATGGCGGGCTCCGAGGTGGTCGAGAAGGCGCTCGGAGAGCACGTGTTCACGCGTTACATCGATCTGAAGCGCGCCGAGTGGGAGGACTACCGGGTCCAGGTGAGCCCTTGGGAGCTGGACCGGTATCTCTCAGTGCTGTAGCGCTGACCCCCGGCGTCGCGTCGCTGGTCGAGCGACTGCGCCGCGTCCATCAGCTGATGGTGGACGCGGCGCTGACCGGCGACGGTCTCGAGCGGGTTGCTGAGCTCGCCGCGGTAGAGGTCGGCCGGCCGGTGGCGATCGTGCTGCCGGTGCTCGAGATCTCGGTGGTCTGGCCGGCCGCGCAGCCCTGCGGCCCGGGCGGCGCTCGAGCACTACGCGGCCAACGGCGTGGACGGCGCCAAGGGGTCGATCCCGGAGTCGGTGGAGCTCGTCGTTCCGGTGACCTACGGCAGCCGGCTGGTCGGGATGGTCGGGATGCTGGAGGGCGAGGGCGACTTCCCGCAGGAGGCGAGCGAGTTCCTGCACCTCGCGGCCACGGCCAGTGCCACGGCGGTCGCGCTCGAGCAGGCGCGCGAGCGCGAGGAGGCCGCGCCCGAGGTGGCGCTGTTCGAGGGCATCGTCGCAGGGCACGCTCGAGCCCGACCGGGCGGCCACGATCGCGATCGAGCGCTGCCCCGATCTGTCCGGAGGCTTCGCCGTCGTCGCGACCGCCGTTCGCTCCACCCGGCCGCTCGAGGCCCTGGCGCTGGCTGCCGAGGTCGCGCCCGGATCGCTCGCCGAGCTGACCGGCGCAGCGGATGTACATCGCGGTGCCCGTGCCGCCCGCCGGCGACGCCAGGAAGGCGCCCGCGGCGGCCGCCGAGCGGCTGCATGCGCACGGCCCGACGGTGGTCACCTCCTTCTACCGCGGCCCGCGCGAGGTGGTGCGTGCCGCCCGCGAGGCCGGCCTGATGCTCGACTTCGCCGAGCGGGACGGGGTGGAGGCCGTGAACGGCGGGGCCGGGTCGGAGGTCTACCGGCTGCTGTTCCGCGTCCTGGCCTCGCATCCGGAGGAGGTCCACGGCTTCTTCGAGGACACGGTCGCGCCGGTCGCACGCTACGACGACCAGTACCGCGGAGAGCTGCTGCCGACCCTCGAGTGCTACCTGGCGAACGACTGCAACATGAACGCGACCGCACGCGTGCTGTACGCGCACCGGCACACGGTCGCCTACCGCCTGGAGCGGGTGCGGGAGCTGACCGGCCTCGATCCCGGCCGCGACCGAGGACCGCGAGCGCCTGGGCCTGGGCCTGAAGGCGCTGCGGCTGATCGAGGCGATGTAAGCGCCGGCCCGGCGACCCTCGCTAACATCGAGACGCTCCGCAGCAGCTCCACGCAGGGAGCTCTTGATCCGCGACGACATAGCAGTGCGCCTCGCCGGGGAGTCGGGCGAAGGCGTGATATCCGGCGGCGACATCCTCGCCACCGGGGCCGCGCGCACCGGCTACTGGGCGCTGACGTTCCGGACCTATCCCGCCGAGATCAAGGGCGGCCCGTGCATGTACCAGGTGCGGGTCGGCGTCGAGCGGCTGCGTTCCCAGGGCAACGCGGTCGACCTGCTCGTCTGCTTCAACCAGGAGGCGTTCGACCTCCATCACCACGAGCTGGCGCACGACGGGCATATCGTCTGTGACGCCGAGTCGGTGCGGGTCACCCCTCAGTTCGATTCGCGCTCGTCAGAGGTTCCGCTGGCAGGGCTGGCGCAGGAAGCCGGGGGCGGCCGGCGCGGCAAGAACATGGTGGCCGTCGGGCTCGTGTGCGGGCTGCTCGGCATCGACACCGCGCGGATCGAGGAGATGATCCTCAAGCGCTACGCGCACAAGGGCGACGTGGGGGAGGCCAACATCAGGTCCCTGCTCGCGGGCGCCTCCTTCGCGCGCGAGCAGCTTCCGGCCGACGGGCACAAGCTCCGCCCGGCAGCGGCCGAGCAGGAGGAGCGAGTCCTGCTATCGGGCAACCAGGCGGTCTGCCTCGGCGCACTGCACGCCGGCCTCAACTACTACGCCGGCTACCCGATCACTCCGGCATCGGACATTCTCGAGTGGCTCGCCGGCCGGCTGCCCAAGTTCGGCGGCGTCGCGATCCAGACCGAGGACGAGATCGCCGCGCTTGCGTCCGTGCTCGGGGCCTCGTTCGCGGGCAAGAAGGCGATGACCGCGACGTCGGGGCCCGGCCTCTCCTTGATGGCCGAGCTGGTCGGCCTGGCCGGGATGGCGGAGATCCCGGCTGTGATCATCGACGCGCAGCGCTCGGGGCCCTCGACAGGAATGCCCACCAAGACCGAGCAGTCAGATCTCAACCACGCCCTCTACGGCGGCCACGGCGAGGCGCCCCGTGTCGTGATGGCGCCGACCTCGGTGGAGGACTGCTTCCAGGTGATCGTCGAGGCGTTCAACGCCGCCGAGTGCTTCCAGGTGCCGGTGATCGTGCTCTCGGACCAGTCGCTGTCGCATCGCCTGGAGACTGTGCGCCGCCCCGACTTCACCGCGATCGAGGTGGTCGACCGCGAGCGGCCGGACACCGGCCAGAACGGCTCCTATCGCCGCTACGAGCTGCGACCGGACGGCGTGTCGCCGATGTCGGTGCCCGGCGCCCGGGGCGCCTACGTCTCGACCGGGATCGAGCACGACGAGGCCGGGAACCCGCACTACGAGCCGGAGCTGCACGAGGCGATGATGGCCAAGCGCTTCCGCAAGCTCGAGCCGCTCGCGCGCGAGGGGCGGATCACGATCACCGGGTCCGAACAGGCGGACGTCGGCCTGCTGGGCTGGGGGTCGACCGAGGGCGCCGCCCAAGAGGCCGCCCAGATCTGCCTCGATCGCGGCCTCAAGGTGAGCACCTGCTACCCGCGCACGCTCGCGCCGTTGCCCGTCGGGCGGATCGCCGAGTGGGCGCGCGGGATGGACCGGATCGTCGTTCCGGAGCTGAACGTGACGGGGCAGTTTGCGCGCCTGGTGCGCTCCGACGTCGGTATCGAGGTCTCCTCACTGCGCAAGGCGTCGGGGCTTCCGTTCACGGCGCAGCAGATCGCGGACTACGTGACGGACGGCGCTCCGCCTGTCGACCGCACCGGAGGAATCGCAGAGGACGCGGAGGTGAGCATTGGCTGACGAGCTGAAGGTGAAGGCGAACCAGTTCAAGTCGGAGCTGAAGCCGATCTGGTGCCCGGGATGCGGCGACTTCGGCGTGCTGGCGGCCGCCTACCGGGCCTTCGCGGAGCTGGACCTGGATCCCGACCGGACGGTGATCGTGTCCGGCATCGGGTGCTCGAGCCGCTTCCCGGGCTTCGTCACCACGTACGGCTTCCACGGTGTCCACGGCCGCGCGCTGCCCACGGCGATGGGAGTCAAGCTCGCCAACCCCGAGCTGACGGTGATCGCGGTCGGCGGCGACGGCGACGGCTTCGCGATCGGTGGCGGGCACTTCCCCCACGCCGCGCGGCGCAACGTCGACATCACCTACGTGATCATGGACAACCAGACCTACGGCCTCACCAAGGGCCAGGTGTCGCCGACCTCGCTGCACGAGCAGCGCTCGCCCTCGACGCCCTACGGCAACCTCGAGGAGCCGATGAACGTGATCGCCACCGCGGTCGCGGCCGACTGCGGCTTCGTCGCCCGCGGCGCCAGTTTTCGCTCCAAGGAGCTGACCGAGCTGATCGTGGAGGGCATCCAGCAGCCTGGCTTTGCCTTCATCGACGCGTTCAGCCCCTGCACCGCCTTCAACAACACGACCCAGTCGTGGAAGGAGGCGGTCCACCAGCTGCCCGCCGAGCACGACCAGCGCGACCGCGCGGCGGCGTTCGCCGCGGCGCTGGACGACAAGATGACGCTGGGAGTCTTCTACCGGCACGACCGGCCGAGCATGGACTCGCTGGTGCGGGCGATGCAGGACGCCGCCGACCCGGTGACGCTGGACGAGCTGGTCGACGGCTTCGCGGTCTCGCCCCGCGAGCCGACCACGGCCTAGTCGGCGTCAGTCGACCTGCGTGTTGCGCGAGCTGCGCGTGATCCGCGCGATGAAGCTACCGCGCGCCGGGCTGCCGTCGGGCAACTCGGCCTTCGCCTTGCCGTCGGTGCCGGCCGACACCCTGTAGCGCAGGCTGTAGGTGCCCGCGCGGACCGCGGTCACCTCCCAGTCGGCGGTGCGGGTCGCGCCCGCCGGGACCTCACCGAGCGTCCACGTGTCGGTGTACGCCGAGTCGGAGTTGAAGGGAGGCCGGTTGACGATCCAGATCTCGCGGACCGGAGTGGCGAGCGTCGGATCGTCCACCCGCTGACTGAGGCCTTCGACGCTGATCGCCAGGTTGGGAAGCGCCTTGTCGTCCTGGTTCTCGACCTGGATCCGCAGGTGCGAGCTCTCGCCGAGCCGCTGCCGGCCGGGGAAGGACGCGGAAATGACGTCCACCTTGTAGGTGCCCTCGGGCTCGTTCTCGTCCTGCTTCTCGCCCCCGCCGCAAGCGCCTGCCATCACCGGCAGTGCGACCAGCAGGAACACGAGCAGCACCAGCGACCGGCGATTGGTGCGCCTCTCCTCCACGAGCCGAATCATATGTAGAAGCGTGTAGAACCGCCTGCAACAAGCATCAGCCGTAGCAGGCCCACAGGGCATCACGTATTCTTCGCGGCGTATTACCGTCGGTTGCTCGACTGTTTCGGGCAACGCGAGAGTGGGAGAGAGAGAAATCAAGTAATGGTCCGCAACGTCGCCGACCGCGCCTTCCTGCCTGCGAAGAACCTCTTCGAGCAGATCGGCGACATGATGATCCTGACCGGCAAGACGATCGTCTCCGCCGTGCGCCCGCCCTACCCCTACGGGGGCGAGTTCATGAGCCAGTTCCTGTTCGCGCTGAAGCTGTGCTGGTTCCCGCTTTTGATCTCCACGGTCGCCTTCGGCTACGGCGCCCCGGGCCTGCAGGCGGCCAACTTCCTCACCCTGTTCGGCGCCCTCGACCGGCTGGGCGGCTTCTTCGTTTTGGCATCGATCCGCGAGTTCGCCCCCTGGGTGGACTCGATGATCGTCGCCGGCGTGGCCGGCACGGCGATCACCGCCGACCTCGGAGCCCGCAAGATCCGCGAGGAGCTCGACGCCCTGCAGGTCTTGGGAGTCGACCCGGTCAAGAACCTGGTCGTGCCGCGCTTTTTGGCCCTCATGCTGGTGACCGGCCTGCTGGACGTCTACGCGCTGATCTTCGGCATCTTCGGCGGCATCCTGGCCGAGCTGGTCTACCACCAGAGCCTGGCGGGCTTTTGGGCCACCTTCTTCGCCAACGCCTCGGTCACCGACCTGTGGGGCTCGGTGGTCAAGACGACCATGTTCGGCGCGATCATCGCGATCGTGTGCTGCTACAAGGGCATGACCGCCTCCGGCGGCGCCGCCGGCGTCGGTCGGGCCGTCAACGAGGCGGTCGTGATCGCCTTCGCGGGCATCTGGGCGTTCAACTACGTGTTCACCCAGACCCTGCTGGCCACCCATCCCGAGATCCTGGTCATCCGCTAGTGGCCGCCCCCACCACACCCGCCCCCGGCGGCGGGCCGCGCGGCCCCAAGTCGACCGGCGCCCGGCTGTCCTGGCTGGTGGTGCCCAAGGACTGGATCGCCTCGCCTGGGCGACATCATCCGCTTCTCGGGCAAGGCCTTCGGGGACGTGTTCAACGGGCGCGTGTTCCACTTCTTCGGCGAGGCGCTGCGCCAGGCCGGCATCCTGATCTTGGGCTCGGCGCTGGTGATCTGGGGGATGGTGTTCATCCTCGGCCTGCAGTGCGGGATCGAGGGCGCCTACTTCAACCGCTCCGTGGGCGCGCCCGCCTACGCGGGCGTGTTCGCGGCCTGGTGCGACCTGCAGCGAGATGGTGCCCTACATGTTCGGCTACATCATGGCCGCCAAGGTGGGCACCGGGATCGTCGCCGAGCTGGGCGCGATGCGCATCAACGAGGAGATCGACGCGCTCGAGGTGATGGGCGTGCAGCCGATCACGTTCCTGTGCGCCACCCGCCTGCTGGGCGCCTGGCTGGTGCTCCCGTTCATCTACATCGCCGCCGTCGGGGTCGCCTACCTGGCCTCCTACCTGGCGGTCGTGAAGCAGATCGGCGAGGTCTCCTCGGGGGGCTACTTCCTGATCTTCTGGATGTTCCAAAACCCCCCCGACCTGCTATTCAGCGTGATCAAGGGCATGACGATGGCGACCGCGATCGTGGCCGTCGGCTGCTACTACGGCTACACCGCCTCGGGCGGGCCGGTGGGCGTCGGCCAGGCGACCGCCAAGTCGATGATCCTCAACATGGTGCTGGTGCACCTGATCGGCATGATGGGCTCCCAGGTGTTCTGGGGAGCCAATCCGAGGGCGCCGATCGGGGGCTGACGAAACAAGGAGTGAGAAGTTGAGCAACGGAGACGGACAAGGCGACCTGCGTCAGGACCCCGCGGCGGCACCCCCGCCGGACGAGTCGGACGTTCACAAGCGGCTGGCCGGCGACCCAGCGCTGGAAGAAGACAAGTTCGCCTTCCACGGCACCGTCCGCGACCACGGCCGGGAGGACGAGGTCGAGTTCATCGACGTGGTCAAGCGCTTCGGGCGCAACACGGTGCTCGACGGCCTCAACCTCGGGATCCCTCAGGGAATGATCTCCATGATCCTGGGCCCCTCGGGCACCGGGAAGTCGGTCTGCATCAAGCACATGGTCGGGTTGCTGTACCCGGACGGGGGCGACGTGCTCGTCCAGGGCCAGTCGGTGCCCGACATGACCGATGACGAGCTGTTCGAGATGCGCAAGAAGTTCGGGGTGCTGTTCCAGGACGGCGCGCTGTTCGGATCGATGAACCTCTACGACAACGTCGCCTTCCCGCTTCGCCAGCACACGGAGAAGTCGGAGGACGAGATCCGGGAGATCGTCCAGCGCCGCCTGCGCGAGGTGGGCCTCGGCGGGGCGGAGGAGAAGATGCCGAACGAGCTCTCGGGCGGTATGCGCAAGCGCGCAGGGTTCGCGCGGGCGCTCGTGCTGGATCCCGAGATCGTGCTGTTCGACGAGCCCGACTCGGGGCTCGACCCGGTGCGCACGGCACTGCTCTGCGACCTGATTCGCGCGATCCACGAGGAGAACGGCGGCACCTACGTGGTGATCACTCACGACATCGCCTCGGCGCGGCGGCTGGCCGAGTTCATGGCCATCCTGTGGCGCGGCAAGATCGTCGAGTCGGGACTGCGGAACGACCTGTTCGAGTCCGACAACAAGTTCGTGCGGCAGTTCCTCGCGGGCGACTCAGCCGGGCCGCTCGGGATGGAATAGAGACGCAGCGATCTAACTTCAGGGCGCGCCCATGGCGCGCATGAGGCTTCCAACCGTCCGCGCCGGCGCCGCTCTCGAGCGGGTCGTGTCCGCGTGCCTGCGACGCGGGCGCCTCGTGCTGGCCGTGGTGGGGGCGCTGGCCGTTATCGGTCTGGGCCTCGCCTTCCTGCTCGACTTCAGCGGCTCCACCGGAAAGCTGATCGACGGGGACGACGGCTCGGCCCGGGCGACGGCGGACCTGCACCAGGACTTCGGCGACGAGCCGATCACGATCCGGGTGCACGGAAAGCTGACCGGGATGCTGCTGACCCGCGACCTCGCGACGATGCTGGGTCTCGAGGGCTGTCTCGGGGGCAACATCCCACGGCGCGCAAAGCCGGTCGACCCCGTCTGTTCCGAGCTGGGGCGTGAGAAGCCGATGCAGGTCGTCTACGGGCCCGGCACCTTCGTCAACGAGGCGGCCGGGCGCTTCCTGCGCGAGCTCGGCCTGGAGCAGTCCGGCCAGGAGCGCGAGGCCCGGCGGGCCGCCGGGGCGGCCCGCAAGGTGGCCCGGGCGCAGGGCCTGACGAAGGAAGAGCAGGACAACGCCGCCCGCAGCGCGCGCCAGCTCGTTTACGCGAAGTTCCAGGAATCCGGCGCCCAGCTGGCGCTCAAGTACGGCCTGACCAGCATCCCGGCGCTCAACAACCCCGACTTCGTCCTGCAGCTCGTCTTCGCGCCGCGCCTCGGGGGCGAGGTGCCCAAGCCGCGGTTCTCCTACGTGTTCCCGGACAAGGACACCGCGCTGATCCAGGCGCGGCTGAAGCCGGGCCTGAGCGACGCCGAGCGCCGCGAGGCGATCGACATGGTGCGGCGCGCCGTGGACAGCGACAAGTTCAGCCTCAAGTACGGGCGCTACTCCCTGTCCGGCGTCCCGCTCACCGAGAACGCGGCCGCGGGCAGAGCCGACGGTGCGCTGGTGCTCGCGGCACTGGTGGCCCTGCTCCTGCTGGCAGTGCTCGCGTGGCTGACCAGGACCGGCGCGCGCTGGTTCGTCCCCGTGGCACTGGCCGCGGCGGCGACCGCGATCCTCGCCGGAATCGCGGCGGTCTTCGGCATCGACCTGACCGCGACGTCGGTCGCGTTCGCCGCTCTCGTCCTCGCCCTCGGCACGGGCTTCGTGATGCGCTTCGCCGGCGCGCTGGGCGGCGGTCCGCGGGAGGGGGCGCTCGCAGCGCGCGCATTCGCCGCACTGCTTCCGCTTGGGCTGGCGGCGGCGGCAGGCTGTGCGGCTTTGCTGCTCGCGCCGGTGCCATCGGTGCGGGACCTGGGCGGATTGCTGGTGCTCGGGGTCTGTTGCTCGTCCTCGCGGTGACCGTCGGCGGCCGGCGCCGCGGCGTTGTGGGCGAGCGGCAGTCGCAGCAGTCCGGCAGCCGGCAGTTCCGCCGACCTCCCGGCACTTCCGCGCTCGGCAGAACGCTGTGGCCGGTCCGCGTGGCAGTCGCCGTCGGGCGGCCGTCACCGGCCGGGCCGCGCCTTGGCCGCCGTGGGCTGCTGGTCGCGATCGTGGGATGGATCGGAGCCGCCCAGCTGGAGCCTGGCCGCTCTCTGGAGCGCCAGCTGCCCGGAGGCGCTGCCGAGGTCGAGCGACGCTGCCGCGCTGCGGAGTGACACCGGCGCGGCGGGCGACGTGTCCGTGCTCGTCAGGGCAGCGGACGTCACCAATCCGGCGGTGCTGCGCTGGATGTCCGAGTATCAGGCTCGGGTCGCGCGGCGGCACGGGTGGCGCGCCGGGCAACCCTGCCGGCAGGCCGACCTGTGCCCGGCGCTGTCGCTGACGGGCCTCTTCAACAACCAGGTCCCGCGCACGCGCCGAGCGGCGCGGGCGCTTGTGCGCGCCCTGCCGCAGGGCTTCTCGCAGAACGCGCTCGCCCGCGACCGCTCCGCGGCCAACATGGCGTTCAGCGTCCGCGACATGCCGGTCTCCGAGCAACAGAAGCTGTTCGACGACATGCGGGCCCAGCTCGACCCGCCGCCGCCGGTCGAGGCACGGCTCGCGGGCGCATTGGTCGAGCAGGCCGACTCCGGCGACGATCTGGAAGGGGCGCGCTGGTGGTTGCTGGTCGCCACGCTGGCGGCGGTTGCTCTGGTCCTGGTGGCGGCCGCCGGCGTGCGCGGACTGCTGGCGCTGGTGCCGCTGGCCCTTGCAGGCGGCTGGGTCTGGCTGGTGCCGTGGGCGCTCGGGATGCCGCTCGACCCGCTCACCGCCGTGCTGGGGGTGTGCGTCGCCGCGGTCCTGGCGCCGCTCGCGCTGGTCCTCGTACGTCGCGCGCTCGCCGGCGAGCCCCCGGATGGGCTCGTGCTCGGCCGGGTCGAGGTGCGCCGCCAACGTCGCCGTCGTGCTCGGTTTCCTGGCGCTGATCGCGGCCGGGCCGCAGACCCTGCGCGACTTCGGGCTGGCGGGCGCCGCCGGCGCCCTGATCGGGCTCGCCGGCGTGGCGCTGCTGGCTCCTGCAGCGTTCGCGCTGCGCCGAACGCGCCCGCGACGTGCGGTTGCCGCGCAGCCGGGCCGAGGCGCTGGCCGCCCTTCGCATGCGGCCGTTCCGGCGGGCACGGTGACCGACCCGCGCGACCCGTTCGCCTCCGAGCGCGAGGAAGAGGAGCGCCCGGCCCCGACGCGGCCCTACTCGATCGCGGTCGGCATCCTGTTCCTGGCCGTGATCGGCTTCGCTGCCATCAGCCTCCTCGGCCAGGACAATCCGGGCGCGCGGGCCTGCAGCCCGGGACGAGCCTGCCGAAGTTCGCGGCCCCCTCCGCGACCGGCTCCCTCGAGGGCGACGCGAACGTCTTCCAGAACCGGGAGGCCGCCGGCAAGGATCACATGCCGGCCTGCCAGGTGCCAAATCGCGACGCCATCCGGATCTGCGACTACTTCGACCGGCCGCTCGTCCTCGTGGCGTGGTTCAGCAAGTGCGGCAACTGCGAGGAGCAGCTCGACATCGTCGACCGCGTGCGGCGGATGTTCCCGAAGGTGGCCTTCGTCGGGCTCGACGTGCGCGATTCCCAGGACAAGGCGCGTGAGATCACGAAGAGGAACGGGTGGGGGTTCCCGATGGCGGTCGACCGCGACGGCGCGGTCAGCACGCTCTACAGCGTCGGCGTGGGGCCGACGACCTTCTTTGCATATCCTCGCGGCGTGCTGGCCGACACGGCGCTGGGGAAGGTGGACGAGCAGGAGCTGATCCGGCGCGTGCGCGAGCTCGTGCGGGTCTCCGAGCGGCGCGCCCGGGTGCGGGCGGCGCGAGCGCGGCAATGACGTCCGGGGTCGACGAGCTGCCGGTGGAGGAGGGCTGGGTCGAGTCCTCGCTGCGCAGCGAGTTCCAGGGGCTCGGCCTGCGCTACACGATCGTGGAGGGCCGCACGGGCCGCAGCCCGCGGCCGGTGAAGCAGCGCCTGCGCCATCTGTCGGACCGGGTGCACGGCGAGCGGGTCCTGAACCTGCGCCGCGAGCCGGTCGCCGGCGCCTACCGGATCTTCTTCCGCCAGGTGGGGATCGACCCGGACGAGTTCCAGCCCGCCGGCCGAGGCGGTGATGCTCGAGCGCCTGCGGGCAGGGCGGTTCAAGAGCCACGACCTCGTCGAGGACGCGCTCACCGTGGCGGTGGTCGAGACGGGCGTCGCGGTGCGCGCCTTCGATGCCGACAAGCTAACGGGCCGCCTGGGGCTGCGGCTGACAGGCCCGGAGGAGCTGCTCGGCGACGGGCCGCTGAAGCTCGACTCGGGCACCATCGTGCTGGCCGACGAGCGCTGCCCGGTGGGGCTGATCTTCGGCGAGACGGCTCGCGGGTTCGAGGTCACGAAGCAGACGCGGCTGATCGCGCTGGCGGCCGTGCGCGTCGGCGGGGTGCCGGAGATCAACGTCGAAGAGGCGCTCTGGTGCGCTTCGGGGATCGTGCGGGTTTAGACTCTGATCGATGCCGCAGCTCGCTCAACGACAGAGGGCGGTTCTCCCGCCGCTTCGCACCGGCACCGACGACGCGGCCGCACGGCGTTCCCTGCGCGATCAGATCGCCCGTCTCGAGCGCGAGCTGGCGCGTACCTTCGCCGCCGCCTACCCGCGCCGCGGCATCGACTGGAGCGTCGGTTCGGCCGGCGGCCCGCGGCTGCTCGGCGTGGGCCAGCTGGAGGAGATCCGCGACCGGCTGGCGGAGCGCCTGGAGGAGGCACGGGCCGAGTTGCGGCGCCGCAACCTCGTGGAGCGGGGCAACGCCGAGACGATCGAGCGGATGCTCGCCGAGCCCGAGCGCTTCAAGTGGGTGCGCGTCTCGAACCACGACATCGGGGAGCCCGGCTGCAAGCACTGGCACTCGCGTCCCCGGCTCGGGTTGATCGGCATGCTGCTCGGCTGGTGGCGCATCCGGATCTCCTCCGGCTGCCCGTGACTCCAGGGGCGCGGGCCCGTCCCCGCGACCCCGTTCCGACCCTCGTTCCCGGGCCCACCCGGAGGCTCTGAGCATGCCGCAGGGACAGCGCCGTAAGCGGCGCCGGCCGACGGATGACTACGAGCCCCCGCCGAAGCGCGGCCCCGGACGCCGGCGAGGCCCCCCGGCCCGCCCGGCCGGCGCGCTCCGGCCCTCCGGACCGCCCGCCCGCGCCCTGGGGCAAGTTCCCCCTGGTGGAGCTGGTGGTCCTGCTGGCGCTCGTGATGCTGGTCGCCGGCTTCTTCGTCCAGGGAGACAGGGGAATCACGCTGATCGCCGCCGGCGTCGCGCTGGGATCGCTCGCCGGCCTCGAGCTCGCGATCCGCGAGCACTTCGCCGGCTACCGCTCGCACACCACCGTGCTGGCCGGCGCGCCGGCGGTGCTGATCCTCGGCGTCGGCTTCTTCCTACCGGGGGGCTGGCCGCGGGATCGTCGCCTTCGCCGCCTCGATCGTTGTGTTCGTGGTCGGCGGCTATCTGCTGCGAGAGGCCTTCAAGCGCCGCTCGGGCGGGCTCGGGTTCAAGGTCCGCTAGGTGGCTGGGCCCGCACGCGCTCGCCGCGGTGCGGGCAGGCCTGAGCAGGTAGGGAGGTTGGCGTGATTTTGCGGGGAGGCCTGAGCAGGTAGGGAGGTTGGCGTGATTTTGCGCGCTCGCGGTTTCTCTCCCACGCGGTTCGTGGCACTTTCGTCTGACGCCCTCGGTCCGACCCGCGGACGGCGCTGGTCGAGAAAAAGCACTATGTGGTGCTAAATCTCGACCAGCGGGCTCAGCGTGCCGCTGAAACGCAACGAGGAGACGCGGCGACCCGCGCTGTATCCGACGCCGCTTTCCTACGAGCCCGTCCCTCGGGATCGGCCTAGCTGCGCGGGGACTTGAGCCGTCGGCCGGCTTGTAGATCCGCCGTGAGAAGAAGGCCGTGCCGGCCGACGGAGGGGCGTGTGCCCTTCCGCCGGCGGCTCGGAAAATCAGGCTTCGCGCAGGGTCTGAGCCCGTGCAGCCCTTGCCTTGGCCGTCAGGAGCGCGGCCAGCGTCACGCGCTGCCGCTCGGTCAGACTGCCGACGGTCTTGGTCTCTGACAGGCCGATCGTGTCGAGGAACTTGCGGGTGCGGGTCCGTCCCCACCTGCGTTGACTCATGATCAGCTCACTGACCGCCATGCTTTCGACTTCCCAAGGGCACGAGAGCACCACCTCGGCGGTATCCACTTTCCCCGCAGCTATCCGGCGCTTGAGCGCCGCTCTGGCGAGACGCACACGGTTGGCTCGTTCCAAGGCCAGCATGTGCTGCGGTCCTGCAGACTGCGGGGCAGCGGACGTGGTGGCAGCGTGCATTACACCTCCCAGGTGCTGAGTAGGCATCTATAGAGAATGACTGACTGACTGGACTTGCCCACGCTCGGCCCGGGCCCTCTCGCACCTGGCCCACGCCGGCTCCTGCGGCTCTCTCCGATTCCGCAGATACCGGACCCTCCAGGTCCCCCCAGAATCGAGGTTTGGACTCACCAGGCAAGGGGGCCGTTCCGAACTCGGCGGCACCTTACTCGACCGCGTCCGGCCGTCAACGATTCGTTCACAACCCGGGGCGCTAAGAGCGACCTTTTTATTTCTAAGTTCCTCAGGTGCCCGAAGGCCCCTCGGCGGCTGAGGCCTGCTCCGGGCCGGGAAGCTCGGCATCCGCTGCCTGACCCGCGCGGCGATCTCGATCGCCTGGTCCAGATGCTCGCGCTCGTGGGTGGCCATCACGCTGGTCCGGATCAGCGCGCCGGACGGCGGAACGGCGGGATAGAGGGCCACGTTGGTGTACATCCCCTCGTCCCAAAGCGCTTTCCAGAGCGTCGCCGCGAGCACATCGTCGCCGACGAGGATCGGCACGATCGGCGTGATCACCTCAGTCGCCGTCCTCGAGCGGCGCCGGCGTCAGCACGCGCAGGCCCGCCTCTCGCAGGCCGCGCGCGAGATAGGCGGCGTTGCCGAGGGAGCGCGCGAACAGCTCGGGGCCTTCGGACGAAGCGCAGATCCGTACCGCCTCCCGCGCGGCCGCCACCGCGGCGGGCACGGCGGCGGCGGTGAACAGGAAGGAGCGCGCCGAGATCCGCATGAAGTCGATCACCTCGGCCGGGCCGGCGATGAAGCCGCCGCAGCTGGCCAGCGACTTGGAGAAGGTTCCCATCCGCAGGTCCACCTCGCGCTCGGCCCCGTAGAGCTCGGAAGCGCCCGCTCCGCGGGCTCCCAGGACGCCCACCCCGTGGGCCTCGTCCACCATCAGGCGGGCGCCGTGGCGGCGGCAGAGGGCGGCCACAGAGGCGACGTCGCAGACGTCGCCCTCCATCGAGTACACGCCGTCGACCACCACCAGGGTGCCGCCTCCGTCGCCCGCAGACCGCTCCAGCATGGTCTCGAGCTTGTCGAGCCGGCCGTGGCGGAAGGGGCGCAGCCGGGCGCCCGAGAGCTTGCAGCCGTCGAGGATCGACGCGTGGTCACCGGAATCGGCGATCACGGTGTCCGAGGCGCTCAGGATCGACGACAGCGCGCCCACGTTGGCCTGATAGCCCGTCGTGAAGACCAGCGCGTCCTCGGTCTGCATCCAGTCGGCGATCATCTGCTCGAGCTCGCGGTGCATGGGCAGCGTGCCGTTCATCAGGCGAGACCCGGTGAGGGCGGTCCCATAGCGCTCGAGGGCCTGGCGGGCCGCCTCCTTGACCCGCGGGTCGCCGGTCAGCCCGAGGTAGTTGTTGGAGCCGAGCATCAGTCGGTCCCGGCCCTCCATCTGCACCACCGGCCCCGGCTCGGACTCGACCTCGCGGAAATACGGCAGGAGGTCGTTCTCCCGCGCCATGTCGATCAGCTCGCGGCGATCGTGGCTGCGCGCCTTGGCGAACAGGTCAGGGACCGTGGCGGGTGTGCTCGAGGTCTCCGGCATATGGGTTAGCTTGCCGCGCGTGAGCGTTGAGGTCAGACCGGTGACATCTCGGCGCGACCTGATGCGCTTCATAAAGCTGCCGTGGCGGCTCTATCGTAACGAGCCGAACTGGGTCCCACCGCTTCTGCGCGAACGGCGGCAATTCCTCGACCGCAAGCGGAATCCGTTCTTCGAGCACACGGACGTGGAGTTGTTCCTGGCCTGGCGGGACGGACAGCCGGTGGGCCGGATCAGCGCCCACATCGACCACACGTTCAACGAGTTCCAGAACAACGAGTGGGGGCTGTTCGGGTTCTTCGAGGCCGAGAACGACCCGGCCATCGCCGACGCCCTGCTCTCGACCGCCCAATCCTGGCTGGCCGAGCGTGGCCGGGACCGGATGGTGGGCCCGATGGACTTCACCACCAACGACGAGTGCGGGCTGCTGGTCGAGGGCCACGACCGGCGGCCCCAGATCCTGCAGGGCTGGCACCACCCCTACTACCGCGAGCTGCTCGAGGGGTGGGGGCTGGACAAGGCGATGGATCTCTACATGTGGGAGCTGCGGCTCGACAAGGTGGAGGAGAAGGGCGGCTTCCACCCGATGATCCAGGAGGCGGCCCGCAAGGTGCGCGAGGAGCACGGAGTCACGATCCGGCACATGCGCAAGGGCGACTTCGAGGCCGAGCTGGGGCGCTTCCTGGAGGTCTACAACGCCGCCTGGCAGCGCAACTGGGGCTTCGTGCCGCTGAACGAGAAGGAGGTCCGCCATTACGCCAAGGACCTGAAGCCGATCCTGGACGAGCACTGGACCTGGATCGCCGAGCGCGACGGCGAGATCCTGGGCGCATCGCTGACGCTGCCGGACATCAACCAGGCGCTGGCGCACATGAACGGCCGGCTGCTGCCGTTCGGCTGGGCGAAGTTCCTCTGGCAGCGGCGCAAGATCGACGGCTGCCGGGTGTTCGCGCTCGGCGTCAAGCCCGAGCACCAGCACCTCGGGATCGCGGCCGCCTTCTACATCGAGCACCTCGTGGAGGCCGACCCCGACGGCATCTGGTGGGGCGAGATGGGCTGGATCCTCGAGACCAACGAGCCCATGAACCGGGCCATGGAGGGAATGGGCGGCAAGATCGTCAAGCGGTACCGGATCTTCGAGAAGCAGCTGTAGTCTCATCCCACCACCCCTCTACACTCCAACACTCGTGCCCGTGGACCAGACACGGCAGTCGGGCCACCCCGTGCCCGTTGCCGGCCCCGGTCGCGCCCTGGAGCGGCGTCGCGGCTTCCTGCCGGCGATCCGCCTGCCGACGCGGCCCGGCCGCCCTGGCCGCCGGCGGAGTCGCCAGCGTGCTGGCCGTGCTCGACGCTGCGCGTCCTGCGCAGCCGGCGCGGCGCCACCGTGGTGCGCCGTGGCCGCAGCGCAAGGCACCGGCCCGCAACGTGCGTCGGCACGCGCTCGTTCCTGGTGGACGTGCACGTGCTCGGCGCGCGTGAGCGCCGCCGTCACATGCCGCTGCCGGACTGCGGGACTTTCTACAGCCCGGCGCCGGGCAGCAGGTCGTCGGTGATCGCCGCGTCCACGTCCGGCAGGTCCTCGAGCAGCTTGTTGTCCACCATCCAGCCGCCGAAGTTGCGCCACTGCACGGCGTCCAGGTAGCCCCACGGCTGGTCGCTCTTCTCGGGGAACAGGGCCGGGATCGTGGCGCGCACGCTCGCGCGGGTGAACCGCTCCTTCAGGTCGGGATTGGCGTCGAGCAGCGCCTGGGCGGCCTGCCCGGGGTCGCGGCGGGCCTGGTTGGCGCCGCGGGCGGTGGCCGAGATGAACAGGCGCAGGTCGTCGCGGCGCTCGGAGACGTCGCTCTCGCGGGCCACCAGCACCAGCTCGTCGTAGTCCGGGACCCCGAGCCGGTCCACCGGGCGGATCCAGGGCGCTTCTTGCGCAGGCGCAGCTCCACGCCCTCCACGTTCCAGAACCCGCCCAGCGTCGCGTCGACCTTGCCGGACAGCATCGCGGGCAGCAGGCTGGCGCCGACGTTGGTCTCCTTCACCGAGGATTCCGGCACGTTCGCCCGGTCGAGGATCGTCTCGCAGATAGGCCGACTGGTAGGGGATGCCGGCGGTGCCGACCCGCTTTCCGCGCAGGTCCTTGACGGAGCGCACGCCCGACGAACCGGTTGCCATCAGCGACGTGAGCGGCTCCTGGATCATCGCCGCGATCGCGACCACCGGCAGCCCCGCTCGCGCGCGAGCAGCACCTCGGGCTCGTATGAGATCGCGACGTCGACCCGGCCCGCCGCGACCTCCTTGATCGGCGCCGAGGGGTCCGACGGGGTGCGCGGCTTCACGTCGAGGCCGACCTGCTTGTAGTAGCCGCGGTCGATCGCCTCGTAGATCGCCACGTGGTCGGGATTCGGGAACCAGTCCAGCGCCAGGTCGATCCCGCGCTGCTCGACGGAGCCGGTGACCGTCTCGTCCTTCTCTCCGCACGCCGGCCGCGACCAGGCCCAGCAGCAGGGCTGCAAGGGCGGCGATCGACAGCGCCCGCGGGCGCGCGGAGCCTCATCAGCGCTCCCTTCCCGGCCCAGGGCACCGCGCGCCGCTGCACCAGGCCGATCAGGGCGAACAGCGCGATCGCCATCACGGCGAGCAGCAGGGTCGCGGCGAACACCCGCGCCGTCAGCAGCTGTGCGGTCCCGATCTGGATGGCGTGCCCAAGGCCCTCGTCCGAGCCCACCAGCTCCCCGAACACCGCCCCGATCACCGCCACCGCCACCGCCACGCGCGCGCCCGAGAAGACGTAGGGCAGCGCGGACGGCAGCTCCAGGCGCCGGAACACCTGCCAGCGGGAGGCGTCCAGGGTGCGCAGCATCTTGACCTGTGCGGGGTCGACCGAGGCGAGGCCGTCGAGCGTGTTGACTGTGATCGGGAAGAAGCAGATGAGGGCGATGACTATCAGCTTGGGCGTCATGCCGAAGCCGAACCAGATCACGAGGATGGGCGCGATCACGATCACGGGGATCGCCTGGGACCCCACCACGAGCGGGTAGAGGGCCCGCCGGGCGACCGGAGACAGGTGCAGCAGCGTCGCGGCGCCGAGGCCGGCGGCGAGCGCGAGCGCGAAGCCCAACAGCACCTCGCGCAGGGTCACCCAGGCGTCAGGGAGCAGCAGGTCGCGGTCCTCCACGAGCGCCCGCGCGACGTCTGATGGTGCGGGGAGCAGATAGTCCTCCACCGATCCCAGGCGGGCCAGCGCCTCCCAGCCGGCCACCAGCAGGGCGATCACCAGCAGCGGCGGCACCCATTTCACGAGCCAGGCCCTCACCGCAGCGCCTCCAGCGCGCGGTGCTTTCGCTCCACGAACTCGGGCGAGGTGACCGTCTCGGTCCGATCCGCCCCGGCCGCGGCGCGCACCTCGACGTAGGCACGCACCGACCCTGGGCGGGGCGTCAGCACGGCGACGCGGTCGCACAGGTAGAGCGCCTCCTCCACGTCATGGGTGACCAGCACGACCGTGCGCGCCTCGTCGGCGAGGGTCCGGTCGAGCCACTCCTGCATCTCCGCGCGGGTGATCGCGTCGAGGGCGGCAAACGGCTCGTCCAGCAGCAGCACCGGCTTGCCGGACAGCATCGTGCGGGCGAACGCGACGCGCTGGCGCATCCCGCCTGACAGCTCGTAGGGACGCGCCTGCTCGAAGCCCGCCAGGCCGAAGCGCCCGAACAGCTCCGCGGCGGCCGCGCGCGCCGCGCCGCGCCGCTCGCCGGCCAGCTCGCGCGCCAGCGCGGCGTTGTCGAGCGCCGAGCGCCAGGGAAGCAGGCCGTCCCGCTGCGGCATCAGGGCACAGCGGCGCAGCCGGCCCGCCGCGGTCTCCTCGCCGTGGACCGGATCGACCCGGCGTCGATGTCCTCCAGCCCGGCGATCAACTCCAGCAGCGTCGACTTCCCGCTGCCCGAGGGGCCGACCAGCCCGATCCGCTCGCCCGCGACCACGGACAGCGTCAGGTCCGTCGAGCGCCACGACGTCTGCGCGGCGGGCTCTCGAACCGCTTGTGCACGCCGGACACCCGCACGGCCGCCGGCGCGCCGGCGTCGCCGGCCCGGGCCCACCGCGGGAGGCCGTCAGAGGCTAGGAGCTGGTGCTTCCGGCAACGACGTTCACGAACTGCTCGAGCTGCTTGGTCGTCCAGCACTCGAACACGGCAGTCGCAGTACGGCTCGTAGGCGGCCATCACGGAGTCGCCGTAGTTCCAGTAGAGCTTGGGCTCCGGGTTGAGCCAGAAGGTCCGCCCAGCCTGAGCCGAGACGCGGCCGAACAGCGGCGCGTGCGGCTCGCGCCCGTTCGTGCGCGCGTCGCCCAGCACGATCACGGTCGAGCGCGGGTCGAGGTCGTCGGCCACCCGGCCCAGGAACTCCTGCCAGACGCGCCCGTAGTCGGTGTAGCCCGACACGTCGGCGACGCCGGCCTCGCGCGCGATCCGCTCCGAGACCTTGGCGAAGCTGCGCTCACGCTCGAAGATCTCGGTCACCTCGTCGATCCGCTCCACGAAGGCGAAGCTGCGCAGCTTGCGGAAGCTGTCGTGGAGCGCGTGCAGCACGGACAGGAAGAAGACGCTCGCGCTGGTGACAGAGGTCGAGACGTCGCACAGGACGTAGATCTCCGGCCGTCGCGGGCGCTTGGCCCGGTAGCGCAGCCGTAGTGGAACTCCGCCGGTCTCGAGCGAGGCTCGCATCGTGCGCCGGACGTCGACGACCCGGCTCTTGCGCCGCCCGCGCATCTCGTGCCCGCGGGTGGCGAGGCGCCGCTTCAGCTGCGCCACGACGCGGTGGACCTGGGCCAGGTCCTGGAGCGGCGCGCCAGGAAGCGCGCGGTCGAGGTCGGCGAGCGGGCGGGTGGGAGGCAGGCTCTCGGTGCGGTGGATCAGCGCCCGCTCGAGCTCGCGGCGCAGGTGGCGCTCGAAGCGCCGCAGCCCCTCGCGGTCCACGCCGGGGTCGCCGTCGCCCCCGGACGGCTGCTGGCGCAGGTCGAGCGTGCGGCGGATGCGCTGCACGTCGACCCCGATCACCCCGGAGCTCTCGCCCTGCCCGCCGAAGGCTGCCACCGCCAGGCGCGCGAGGTCGGCCATCTGGCCGTCGCGGCCCTGCCGGATAGCGTCCTGGATCTGGGAGCGCAGGTCATCGAGGTCGACCCGCTCGCCACCCTCGAAGCGCTCCTCCTTGAGCCCCTTCTCGACCGCCTGCGCCTCGACCGAGCGGAAGAAGAAGCGGTCGAACAACAGCTCGAACACGCGCCGGTCCTCCTGCGACTTCGCGAGCGTGGCGGCGAGTGTCTCCTTGAAGTCCTCGCGGCTCGTCCAGCTGATTTGCGAGAGCGCCGAGAAGGCATCGAGCATCTCCGCCGTGCCGATGCGCACGCCCTCGGTGCGCAGCTCGTCGCAGAAACGGCTCAGTTGCGGCGCGAAGCCGCTCGTGTCGGCACCGGGCAGGCCGCCGTACAGCGCGCCGCGGCGACCGCCGCCGGGGCGCTCAGGACTGTTCGGCTGACTTGGGAAGGAGCTGCTCACCCTCGAGCCTCATCCCGACGCGCTCGGCCACCAGGTCCAGGTCGGTGCGGTGCTTCACCAGGATGCTGATCGTGCGCTCGAACACGCCGCGGTCGATGTCGTCCGCTCCAAGCAGCATCAGCGCCCGGGCCCAGTCGATCGACTCGGCGATCGACGGCGGCTTCTTCAGGTCCAGGTTGCGGACCATGTGCACGATCTCGATCAGCCGGCGCGCGATGGTCTCCGACAGGTCCGGCACGTGCAGTCGCACGATCTCGAGCTCGCGCTCCGCGTCCGGGTAGTCGAGCCACAGGTACAGGCAGCGGCGTTTCAGCGCCTCGGTCAGCTCGCGCGTGTTGTTGGACGTCAGCAGTACAAGTGGCTGGGTAGCCGCCACCATCGTGCCCAGCTCGGGGATCGAGATCTGGAAGTCCGACAGGACCTCGAGCAGCATCGCCTCGAACTCCTGGTCGGCCTTGTCGATCTCGTCGATCAGCAGCACCACGGGCTGCTCCGTCGAGATCGCAGTCAGCAGCGGGCGCGACATCAGGAAGTCCTCGGAGAAGATGTCCTCCTGGACCTCGTTCCAGCCCGTGCCGGCCGCCTCCGTCTGGATCCGCAGCAGCTGCTTGCGGTAGTTCCACTCGTACAGCGCCTTGGCCTCGTCGAGCCCCTCGTAGCACTGGAGGCGCACCAGCTCGCGGCCGGTGTGGCGTGAAAGCGCCTTCGCCAGCTCCGTCTTGCCGACTCCGGCCGGGCCCTCGACCAGCACCGGCTTGCCGAGACGGTGGGCAAGGAACGAGACCAGCGCGGCCGATTCCGATGCCAGGTAGCCCGCCTGCCCGAGGCCCTCGCGGACCTCCTCTACAGAGGCAGGCTCGCCTGTAACGCCCGCGGACACATCGCGGATGATACTTAGAGGTACGTGACCGCCATGCTCGCGATCCTCGCAGTCAAGACGTCGCCGGAGCCGATCATCACTTTGATGCTCGTCGGCTTCGGCGTCGGCACGTTCGGCTACCTGTCCGGCTACAAGGTCTTCGTACTGATCGGGATCGCGATCGTGTTCGTGGCCGGACTGCTGGCGCCGCAGTTCTAGTCGGATGCCCGGGCTCGCACTCGCGCTGTATGGCGTGTACCTCCTTCTCGCAGTGGCCCTGCGAGTCGCCATCCAGCGCCGGCGCACGGGCTCGACCGGCTGGCGGGGACTGAGCGGCGCGGTCGGATCGCCCGAATGGCTCGGAGGGGTGTTGTTCATCACCGCCGTATTCGCCGGGCCGCTTGCCGCCGTGCTCCAGCTCGCGGACGTCCTCGAGCCAGTCTCCGTGCTCGATCACGGCTGGACCCAGTGGCTGGGTGTGGGCCTGTTCGCGGCCGGCATTTCCGCGCTGCTCGTTGCGCAGGCTGCGATGGGCCGCTCATGGCGCATCGGCGTGGACGAGCAGGAGCGCACCGAGCTAGTCACCGGCGGCCCCTTCGAGCTCGTTCGCAACCCGATCTTCACGGCGATGGTCGCGATACAGCTTGGCCTGGCGCTGCTCGTCCCGAACGTCGTCGCGCTGGCCGCGTTTGTCGCCCTGATCGCCGCGCTCGAGGTACACACCCGGCTCGTGGAGGAGCCGTACCTGCTGAACGCGCATGGCGAGAGCTATGGCGCATACGCCGGCCGGGTCGGGCGCTTCGTGCCGGGCGTTGGGAAGCTGCGGCCTGCGCAGCGCTAACCCGTGAACGTCGCGTTGGCGTCCTCGTCCGCGGCCAGCGCCTCGGGCTCTCCGCGGTGATGGCGCTGGCGGCCCAGGACGCCCGCGACCGCGAGGGTCACCGCGCACAGCATGCAGAGGAAGATTCCCCACCGCGGGTCGTAACCGTACGTCTGGCCGTTGACCGTGCGGGTCGGCTCGCCCAGGATCCGCGCGAACAGCAACACGCAGCACCACACCCCGGCCCCGGCGGCGAGCGTCCCGTCCGAGAGCGGCAGGTGGAACACGCGGCCCTCGGCGCGCCGAAACAGCGCGAACAGAACCGATCCCGCCACCAGCAGCAGGGACAGCTCGATCCAGCCGAACCGGTTGAAGGCCATGTACGAGAGCCCGAACACCGGATCGCGCCACCAGGGCAGGAACATCGACACCACGATGCCGATTGCGGCGGCGCCAGCCAGCTTCTGCTCGCTGGTCAGCTTGGAAGGCGCCTCGCGGAGCCGCGTCCAGAGCGGCTGTGCCGCCGCCTCCTCCTGGACCCACTCGCGCTCGTCGCGCCAGTCGGGCTGCGTTGCCTCGCCCTCGGCGCGCCAGTCGGGCTCCGGCGCCTCGGGCTCGGGCGGCGGATCCCCCTGGCGCTCATTCAATCGGGATGTCCTCCACGTTCACCGGGCGCGGCCGGCGCGCCTCCAAGTGCTGGATGTAGTGGTCCAGCAGCGTGCGCGCAGCGAGCAGGCCCTCGCGCTGCAGCGCGTGCCAGTGCTCCTGGAACTCATCCGGCAGCGCGACGCGCAGCACGTCGGCCGTGCGGCAGATGGGGCAGAACTCCACGCACTGGAACTCTTGCTTCGCTCCGGCCGGGTCGGCCGGCGGCTCGTCGCTCCAGTCGCCTCCGCGGCTGACGCGGGGGGAGTCGAAGAAGTCGTTGTCCACCTAGTGGCCCTTCCCGAAACGAAGAACCACTAGCCCTCCTCGGCTGTCGCGCCGGCCGGCTCCGGGGCCGCCCGGTCCGGCTCGGCTCGCTCGAAGCGCACTCGCAGCAGGCCTTCCTCGAGACGCGCTTCCCGCGGTCGGTAGGACGCCATCGGCGAGGGCAGGATGATGTTGCGCTTGTGCGTTCCGACGCGGACGACCATCTCGAGCCCGATCTTCTTCAGCTCGATGTCTGCCTTCTCAACGAACGGCACCCGCAGGCGCAGCTCCGCGCTGCCGTTCTCCATCATCAGCTCCTGGCTGAGGTCGCGATACTGGAGCTCGCCGGCGCGCCGCTCGCCGAATACCTCGTCGCCGAGCCGGGTCAGCATCTCTTCGCCCATCACCTCCTGCTCGAAGAACGGGGCGCGCAGCACCGGCACCGGGGCGAAGGCCTCCTCGACGAACTCGAGCTGACGCTGCTGGGCGTCGCGCCAGGCGGAGAAGTAGCCGCCCTCGACGTCGTCCGGGAACACCCGGTTCACGACCACCGCGTCGGTCAGGTAGCCGTACAGGTTCAGGTAGGTGAAGGTGCGCTGTGCCTCCCGGACCACCATCCGCTCCGGGTTCATCACGATCCGGATCGACGCGCGCTGGCGGTCGCGCAGGATCTCGCTCATGTCCACGAGGTTGCTGACCAGCCGCTGCACCTCGGAGAGCACGTCGTTGCCCGGCAACGGCAGGTCCAGCATGGTGCGCGCGAATGGGCGCGCGGCGCTCACGAGGCGGCGCTCCCACGGGAACACCTTGTCGAGCCACCACCGCGCGACCTCCGGGAACGAGAGCAGCCGCAGCGTCTCGCCGGTCGGCGCGCAGTCGACGATGATCACGTCGAAGCGTCCTGCCGCATGGTGCTTCTTCAGCTGCAGGAGCGAGAACATCTCGTCCATGCCGGGCGGCACGGTCAGCTCCTCGGCCAGGATCTGGTCCACGCCCCGGTCGGCAAGCAGCGTCGACATCCAGCGCTGCACCGCCTGCCAGTTGCGCTCCAGCTCCGCCTCGGCCTGCACCTCCTGGGCCCAGAGGTTGTCCGCGACGGCCACCGGCTGCGGCCCAAGCTCGGCCTCGAGCGAGTCCGACAGGCTGTGCGCGGGGTCCGTCGAGAGCACGACGGTGCGCAGCCCGCTGCGGGCGATTGCGAGGGCGGTCGCGGCGGCGACGCTTGTTTTTCCGACCCCCCCTTTGCCCGTATAGAGGATCGTGCGGGGTGTCACCGGCGCGATTCTACGCGGCGCGGCGCTACCTGGACCGCTTGGAGGGGAGCACGCGCACGTCGCCTGTCGTCGTGTTCGTGTTCCCGGCGAGGTCGCGCGCGAACAGCTTGAAGGTGTAGGTGCGCTCCTTTTTCGCCTTCGGCGGCACCCAGCGGAAGTAGCGATCGCCCCGCGAATACGTGGCACCGGTCCCGAGGTAGGTGCGTCCCGACTCGGACCGCACGGTGATGTTCACGCGCGAGATCTTGGACAGCTTGAAGCGGAACCGCACTCCCTTGCCGGCCCGGGCCGGTGACGGGACCGCGCCCGCCGGCTCGAGCTTGGGGTCCTCCTTCAGGTACGCCGTGAAGTTCTCCGAGGCCTTGCAGTAGGACTCGGCGTTGGTCGCCCGGCAGAGGTTGCGCGCGAAGTCGCGGTTGAGCGTGTGGTAGTTGAGGTTCGCCTCGGCGCCCGGCTTGCCGCCCGGCCGGCTGTAGAGCGACCAGGCGCCGGTGTCATAGCTCGAGATGTTGCGGCGGGCGGTGCGATCGCCGGCCTCGAACAGCTGCTGCGCGGTCGAGTCGGTGGCGATCTCCGCGTAGGTGCGGATACCGTTGACGGCCTGGAGCATCCCGTTCAGCACGTTCAGCTTGGGCGCGAAGCTGTACAGCGGGAACCAGTCGTCCTGACCCTGGACCGAGCGCACGCCGGTCGGTGTCCCGCGCTGGAAGGCGCCCAGGGCGCGCTTTGCGACCTCCAGGTAGACGGGGTCGTTGAGCCGCTGCGCGCCGCGTGCGAGCGCCTGCAGCGCGGTGCCCTGGGCCATGCCGGAGATCCACGGCGGCGAGCCGCCGTAGTCGAAGTAGTACTCCCACGTCACGAAGCCAGACCGCTCGACCGACAGCGATACGAGGTCGTCGAGCAGGGAGCGCAGGTCGCTGTTCTTGCGCCCGTACCAGTACCCGTTGGCCTGGCCGAAGTTGGCGAGCGGGTGGAACTGGAGGCCCTTGCCGGGGAAGTACTGGAAGATCACGCGGCTGCCGCCGAATCGCAGTCGGGCTCCCGACCCTGGTGGTCCCGACTTCGACCACCACTCGCGGTTGCGGTCGAGGATCAGGAAGACGACCTTCAGCCGGGCACCGAGCTTGTTGGCCTTGGCCAGCCGCCGAACCACGCCGATCACGTAGCCGAGCTCCGCGCGCCGCTGGCCTGACAGGTGGCTGTAGGCGGCCAGGCCGCGGCTCCACGAGCGCAGGTAGCCGGCGCTCTCCTGCTCGTCGATGCCGCCGTTGCGCGCGACCTTGAGGATCGTGCTGCGCACGGGGTCGGCGCGCTTCTTGGACTGCGCCGGCGGGGCGGCCGCGACCGCCGCGGTGCACAGCAGCGCGGTAAGTGAGAGGGCAGCGGCAGCCCACAGGGCTCTGGGGAGGTGGAGCATCGGTCTAATTCCTGCTGTATGTTGACTTTCGTTCTACCCGCTCGCGCTGGTTGCGCGGCCTCGCAACACAATTCTCAGCTCCGTGCCTCAGACCATCCGACGCTTCGCGCCAATCGCGCTGCTGCTCGCTGTATTGGGAGCCGCGCTACTGATCTCCGCCTGCGGCGACGACGAAAAGGCCAACGCGAACGAAACGCTGAAGCAGACCTTCAGCGGCAAGAAGTCCGTCGACAGCGGCAAGCTGAACCTCAGCTTCCGGGCCGAGCTGAAGGCGAAGAGCGCCTCCGCCCAGGCGCAGGTGGGCGAACCCGTTTCGGTGAAGGTGACGGGCCCGTTCCAGACGCTCGGCGACGATGCGCTGCCGGCCATGAACCTCGACCTGACCGCCGGCTCCGGGGCCCAGAATTTCACCGCCGGCGTGGTTTCGACCGGCGACGAGGGCTTCATCAGCTATCAGGGCACCTACTACAAGGTTCCCGAGAAGACCTTCCGCGAGTTCAAGCGCAACTTCGAGCGCGAGCAGCGCAAAGAGGCCAAGAACACGAGCCCGGACCTCGCCGCCCTCGGCATCGACGCCCAGAAGTGGCTGAAGAACCCCAAGGTGGAGGGCACCGAGGACCTGAACGGCGCCGAGACGACCCACATCTCGAGCGACGTGAACCTCGACGCGCTGCTGACCGACCTCGACGGTCTGCTGCAGCGCACCAACCAGCTCGGGCTGAGCCAGTCGCAGCAGCGCCAGCTGCCCAAGCGGCTCGACCGCAAGACGCGCCAGCAGCTCGCCAAGTCGATCGAGGAGGCCCACATCGAGGTGTGGACCGGCAAGGACGACAAGATCCTGCGCCAGCTCAAGGTCCACCTCGAGTTCAAGCAGCCGAAGGGGCTCGGGACCGAGGCGCAGGACATCGAGAGCGGCAAGATCGACCTCACGCTCGGTGTCGCCGACGTGAACGAGGACCAGGAGATCGAGGCGCCCAAGAACGCGCGCTCGCTGACCGAGCTCCAGGAGCAGCTCGGGGTGCTGGGCCTCGGCAACTCGCTCGGTGGCTCCTCCGGGTCCTCGGGCGGCTCGAGCGGCTCAAGTGGAAGCTCGTCCCCGACGACGGGGAATGAACAGCTCGAGCGGCTGAAGGAGCTCTCGGGCAAGGCCGGTAAGGCCGACTCGAAGCGCGCCCAGGAGTACCTCGAGTGCGCGCAGGGCGCGAAGACCGCGGACGACCTGAAGGTCTGCGGCGACGCGCTGAAGTAATTCCGGCTGCGTAGCTAAAGCTCGGGGCGGACCGCGCCGACTGGTGGGTGAGATGTCCCTGCCGGGCGACATCCAGCGCTACCTTCTGATCGCCCTCGCCGCAGTGCTCGCCGTCGCGGGCCTGTTCGTCGTGTCAGGCGCTCTCGGCGGCTCTTCCGACGATGGGGAGCAGAACGCCCAGCAGGTGCTCGAGAAGGCATTCACCGCTGCGCCGGCCGACCGGGACAGCGCCAAGATCAACGGCAGCCTGACCGTCAACATTGCCGGGCCGGAAGCCGCCGCGGTCGGTCTCTCGCGCCCGTTCGAGATGACGCTCAACGGCTTCGTGAACGAGCCGCGCCCGGGGCGGGCACCGAGCTTCGACATCGGCGTCAACATCAAGGGCGGCCGCGAGCAGCACTCGGTGCGGCTCGTGTCGACGGGCCGGCAGGCCTACATGGACCTGGACGGCCGCTCGTACCGGCTGCCGGCTTCTCAGCTGCGCCAGATCTCAGCCGGTGAGGGCGGGAAGAACGATGCTTCCGCCCTGAAGGCGCTCGGCGTGGATCCGCGGACCTGGCTGCGCACCCCGCGAGTGGTCGGTGACGATCAAGTCGGTGGCGAGCCGGTCACGCGCGTTGCTGCCGGCCTCGACGTGCAACTGATGATGGCCGACCTGATGCGGGCCGCCGACCGCAGCGGTCAGGCCGGGCAGATCGATCAGATCCCGGCGGAAGCAACGGACTCGATCCGCGAGGCGGTCAAGGACGCGAAGTTCGAGGTGTACGCGAGCAAGCAGGACGGCACGCTGCGCCGGGTGACCGCGACCGCCGCCTTCGAGGCGCCCGGGCCGCAGGGCAAGAACGTCACGGGTGACGTCCGCTTCGACCTGCAGGTGAGCGAGGTGGACGAGGCCCAGGAGATCGTCGCCCCGCGCAAGGCCGTGCCGTTCTCACGCCTCGACCAGAGCGATCTCGGCTTGGAGGGCCTGGGGACGCTCGGCAGCGGATCCCCCGTCAAGCCGAAGAGCACGCCCAAGTCGCAGGGCGGCGGCTCGACGCGTCCGGCCCGCCAGGCCGAGCAGAGCCGCCAGGCATCGAACCAGGCCTACGTGGCCTGCGTGCAGAAAGCGCTCGACGTGCCGGCACTGATGAAGTGCCAGCCGCTGCTTCCCTGAGCTAGCGACGCCTGTCATCGGCCAGATGCGGCAGACTGCCGCCCTTGGCCGCTTCCCCTGAACGGCGCTCCCTGGCCCGCTGGCTGCTCACGGCCGAGGGATTTCCCTACCTGCTGACGCCGCTGATCCCGGTGGCGATCGCGCTCGAGTTCGCGCACGCCGCCGCGACGGTGATCTTCATCACCGCGGCACTCGGCATCATCCCGACTGCGGCGCTGATGGGGCGCGCGACCGAGGAGCTGGCGGCCCGCTCGGGTCCCGGCATCGGCGGCCTCCTGAACGTGACCTTCGGGAACTTTCCCGAGCTGGTGATCGCGTTCTTCGCGCTGCTCGAGGGCCTGCAGGAGGTCGTGAAGGCCTCGATCATCGGCTCGATCATCGGGAACATCCTGCTGGTGATGGGTGCCGCGATGTTCGTCGGCGGGCTGCGCCGCGACCGCCAGACGTTCGACCGCACGGCGGCGGGAGCCCAGTCGGCGATGCTGCTGCTGGCGATGATCGCGCTCGTCATGCCGGCGGTGTTCCAGCTCGTGGCCGGCGGTGGGCTCCCGAGCGTGGACGACGAGCGGGTCGACTTCGGGTCCGACGTCGAGCGCCTGAGCTTCGCCGTCGCCCTGGTCCTGATCGGCTCCTACGTCGCGGGGCTGATCTTCTCGCTGAAGACCCACCGCAGCCTCTTCAACCCGGCGCACGAGGTCGAGGAGGAGTTGCATGGCGGCGAGCCGTGGAGCGTTCGTAAGGGTGTCATCGCCCTCGCGGTTGCGGGGATCCTGGTCGGCGTCATGAGCGAGGTGCTCGTCGGCTCGATTTCCGAGGCAGCTGAGGGCATCGGCCTGTCCGAGTTCTTCATCGGCGCGATCGTCGTCGCCATCGTCGGCAACGCGGCGGAGCACTGGGTGGCCGTGCTGGTGGCGGCCAAGAACAAGATGGACCTGGCGGTCAACATCGCGATCGGCTCGAGCGCCCAGATCGCGCTGTTCGTGGCGCCCGTGCTCGTGCTGGCCTCGTTCGTCTTCGGCCCCGAACCCCATGCCACTCGTGTTCAACGGCTTCGAGCTGGCGGCGGTCCTGCTGGCGGTGATCATCGCCAACCGGGTGACCGTCGAGGGTGAGTCGAACTGGTTCGAGGGTCTGCAGCTGCTGGCCGCGTACCTGATCGTCGCGCTGACGTTCGGGTTCGCCTAACGCGCCCGCTAGCGCCCGGGCCCGCCCACAGCGGGCGCTACTCCCGCCCGACCTCCTGGTCGCCCTCGTCGTCGTCGTTTGCGTCCTCGAGCTCTTCGGCTGTCTCGGTGACGCTCGCGGCGCTGCCGGGCGAGTAGTGGGTCTGAAAGACTCCGATAGCTCGTCGCGACGGTGCTCGTCGAGCGGCACCTCGTCGGAGATCGTGACCCAGTCCGAGCCCTCGAACTCCTCCATGTTGAAGATCTCGCCGTCCAGCTCGGCGGAGTCGTCGACGACGATCAGGACCTCGGTCTGGGGGTTGAAGTACACCCCTGGGCGGGTGACGATCTCGTCCAGTGGCTGTCCGTTGGCCATCGCGGCTTTATACCCGAAAGCGGCCGCTACAACCGGCGCGCGGAGGGTGCATCAGGTGCTCAGGTCCCGTAGCTGGCGGTCCACCTCGATCTCGACCTCGAGCGGTGGTTCGCCGCGCGCTATGCGGCGCTCGTTGCGGGCGACCACCAGCTGGCGGACCTCCTCGCGCAGCAGGTCGTCGTGCTCGGAGGCGGGTCGGGCTCCATCTCGGCGCCCTGCGCGAGCAGCCGGTCCACCTCCACGTCCACGTCGACCGGCGTCTCGCCGCGCGCGACCTGGCGGTCGTGGCGCGCCTGGACCATCTGGCGGATCTCCGCCTTCTGCTCGGCCTTCGCCATCGCCGTCATGGGCCGGCTCGGGGCGGGCGGGGGAGGCAGCGGGTCCGTCGAGCGTCAGGCCGCCCTTCCCGATCTCGTCGATCAGCCCCCAGGAGCCCGCGAACAGGGCCGTCGCGAGCGGCGCCACGATCAGCATGATGATCCAGATCAGGGTCCAGAATTCCACGCAGGGCCTAGTCTCGCAGGCATTCGAGGGGCGATTCGGCTGGCCCTCCGGGGGCCTCTGCGGTACCCTTTGACCGACCAATCAGTCGGGCCTGCGGATCACGTCGTGCCGCCCCACCCGTCCGACCCTCTCAAAGGAGTCCTGTTCAGTGGTTGAGTTCACCCTGACCGACGAGCAGAAAGACCTGCGCGAGCTGGCGCACGACTTCGCGGAGAAGGAGATCCGCCCGGTAGCCCAGGAGTACGACCGGGACTCGATCTTCCCGCACGAGATCATCAAGAAGGCCCACGAGGTCGGGCTGATGAACACTCACGTTCCCGAGGAGTACGGCGGGACCGGGGCTCGGCTATCTCGACGGCTGCCTGATCGAGGAGGAGCTGGCCTGGGGCTGCTCGGGCATCGCCACCTCGCTGGGAGCCAACGGGCTCGCTTCTGCGCCGGTCGCGATTGGCGGCTCCGAGGAGGTCAAGAAGGAGTTCCTCGGCGGACTGATCGAGGAGCCGAAGCTGGCCGTCGTTCTGCCTCACCGAGCCGGAGGCGGGCTCGGACGTCGGCTCGATGCGGACCAAGGCCGTCCGCAAGGGCGACAAGTACGTCATCAACGGCTCGAAGATCTTCATCACCAACGGCACGTACGCCGACTGGTACACGGTCTACGCGAAGACTGACCCGGACGCCGGCCACAAGGGCATCTCGGCGTTCGTCGTCCCGTCCGATCTGCCCGGCGTGTCCGTGCTCGGCCACGAGGACAAGCTCGGCCAGCGCGCCTCCGACACCGCCCAGATCCAGTTCGAGGACGTCGAGATCCCTGCCGACTACCTGCTCGGTGAGGAGAACCACGGGTTCCGCCTGGCGATGATGGTGCTCGACCGCACCCGACCGGGCGTCGCGGCGATGGCGACCGGAATCTCCCGGGCCGCCTTCGAGCACGCCGCCGGCTACGCGAAGGAGCGCGTCCAGTTCGGCGTGCCGATCGCGATGCACCAGGCGATCCAGTTCATGATCGCCGACATGGCGACCAATGTGGAGGCGTCACGCCTGCTCACCTGGCAGTCCGCCTCGCTGCTCGACGGCGGGATGCGCAACACGCTCGCCGCCTCGCACGCCAAGCGGTTCGCCTCGGACGCGGCGATGCAGGTCGCAACGGACGCCGTGCAGGTGTTCGGTGGCTACGGGTTCATCAAGGAGTACCCGGTCGAGAAGCTGATGCGCGACGCCAAGATCATGCAGCTCTACGAGGGCACGTCGCAGATCCAGCGTCTCGTGATCGCCCGCGAGGTCCTGATGCCCCGGCGGATTCAGGAGCCGGCGGCGGCCACGGCCTAGGAGCGGGCTCAGCGCCCGTAGATCTCGCGCTTGATCAGCGTGATCGACTCGATGATCGAGTCGAGGAAGGGCTCGATGCCGCTCTTGAGCCGCTCGTATTCAGCCTGCCCCGCCGGGGTGATCGTGTAGAGGCGGCGGCTGCGCTTCTCGGGGTGCTCCCAGCGGCCGGCCACCAGCCCGTCCGCCTCGAGATCGCGGAGCAGCGGATACATCGTGTTCGGGTTGAGGCTCACGCGAGCCGCCGGTGATCTCCTCGATGCGGTCGATCAGCCGGTTCCCGTAGTAGGCGTCCCCACCTTCCGAGCCGCCGATCAGGTGCAGCACCAGCAGCGTGAAGATGTCCCGCCGCCGCAGCGCGCCGCCCTGCGCGCGGTAGGGGAGGTCCGCGCCGAACACGTCGGACGGGCGGCCGGCCGGCGCGAAGCCGCTCTCCTCGGCCGCCCGATGCGCTTCGGCGGCCGCCTTGCGGGCGGCCTCGGCGGCCTTGCCTCGCGCGGGCTTCTCCTCCCGGCTGGCGCTCATCGGTCTCTCCACGACATGCCCACAAGGCTGATTCTAGGGCCGCTATTAGCGCTAATTACCGGTCCGGGACCAAGCATGCAGTCCCTAGAGGGGAAAGGGGTAGGCTTGCGGGCCGGTGCGGGGGCGGTCCCCGTCCCGGGCGACCGGAGGTGTGGCGAGAGATGTTCGTTTTCAAGGGCGCGGTCGTGGGCGCCGGCACGATGGGCGGCGAGATCGCCCAGACGCTTGCCGCTGCGGACCTGCCGGTGGTGCTGAAGGACGTCGACCAGAAGTTCGTCGACCAGGGCCTCGCCAAGGCCCGCGAGGTCACGAACGGCCAGCTCCAGGGCCTGGTCAAGAAGGAGAAGCTGACCGCAGAGCAGGCCGAGGCCAAGCTCGAGGAGACCATGAGCCGGATCACCGGCACCACGGAGTACGACGGGTTCGGCGACGTGGACTTCGTGATCGAGGCGGTCCCCGAGCGGATGGCGATCAAGCAGGCCGTGTTCGCCGAGCTGGATGCGTGCACGCCCGGACACGCGATCCTCGCCAGCAACACGTCCTCGCTGTCGATCACAGAGATGGGCATGGCCACCCTGCGGCCCGAGAAGGTGGTCGGCTTCCACTACTTCTATCCCGCCTCCGTGATGCGGCTGATCGAGATCGTCGAGGGCGACGAGACCTCTGAGGAGACGCTCCAGTCGGCGGTCAACTTCGCCCAGCAGATCCGGAAGATGCCGATCACGCTGCAGCGAGGCGCCCGGCTTCGTCGTCAACCGGATCCTGAACGCCGGCGTCAGCGAGATCTGGCGCTACAAGGACGAGTCGGGGCTGTCCGTGCAGGAGATCGACAAGGAGGTGACCGACGCCAAGGCAGCGCCGATGGGGCCATTCTTCCTCAGCGACCTGCTCGGTCTCGACACCGTGCTGCATGTGGCCGAGTACCTGCACGAGTCATACGGCGACCGCTTCTACGTCTCGCCGGAGATGAAGGAGCTGGTCGGCGCCGGCAACCTCGGCACCAAGACAGGCAAGGGCTTCTACGACCACGGGGGTAACTAGTTCGATGGAAAGCGCAACCGCACAGGCGCAGGGCACCGGGGTCGTCGAGCGCTTCACGCTGAAGGCCTTCCGCGAGGCGTGCCTCGTCCTCGAGGAGGGCGTCGCGAGCCTCAAGGACATAGAGCTCGGGATGATGACCGGCGCCGGCATCCTGCCCGGCCCCTTCACCCGCGCCGACGAGGGCGGCCTGGACGAGATGCTGGCCGGGTTCGAGCGCGCGGAGCGGGAGTGGGGCGAGAACTTTGCCGCGCCCCTGATCCTGCGCCGCCTGGTCGCGCAGGGCCGGCTGGGCCGGAAGACCGGGTATGGCTTCTTCCCCTACCCGCAGCCGGACGACGACTTCGACCAGAAGGAGACCGTGCTGCTCGAGACACGCGGTGCAGGTCGCGATCATCTGGCTCAACCGGCCGCCGGCGAACCCGCTCAGCCCGCAGGTGATCAGCGAGTTCGGGGAGCTGTGGCGCCACTGCAACGACAGCTCGGAGATCCGCTCGGTCGTGATCGCCTCGTCGAACATCTTCACGTTCTCCGCGGGCGCCGACATCAAGGAGTTCACCAAGATGGACGCCTCCAGCGGCGCGGGCCTGCTCGACTCCGGGCCACGCGATGCTGCGCGAGATGGAGACCTCGGCCACGACGACGATCGCCGCCGTGAACAGCATCGCCTTCGGCGGCGGCTGCGAGCTGTCGATGGCGTGCGACTTCCGCCTGGCGGCCGAGTCGGCGACCTTCGGACAGCCCGAGATCAACCTCGGGATCATCCCCGGGTTCGGCGGCACGCAGCGGCTACCGCGGCTGGTGGGGGAGGGCAAGGCGCTCGAGATGAACCTGACGGGCGACGCGATCTCCTCGGCCGAGGCCTACCGCTACGGCTTGGTGCACCAGGTCGTGCCCGACCACGAGCTGCTCGAGACGGCGCTGCTGTGGGCCCGCAAGCTGGCCTCGCAGGCGCCGATCGCCGTCGAGCAGATCAAGAAGGTCTCGCACAAGGGCGATCTCGACGAGGGCATCACGGCCGAGAAGCAGGGCTTCGGCACGGCGTTCGGGTCCGAGGACGCGAAGGAAGGCATCTCGGCCTTCATCCAGAAGCGCACGGCGCGCTTCCAGGGCAAGTAGCGACCACCACCGAACAGCTCGCGGAGCTGGTCCGCGGCGCGCGCAGCGCCGTCGCGCTGACCGGCGCCGGCATCTCGGTGCCGAGCGGCATCCCGGACTTCCGCTCGCCCGGCACGGGCTTGTGGGAGAACGTCGACCCGATGGAGGTCGCGCACATCGACGCGTTCCGCCGTGACCCGGCGCACTTCTGGTCCTTCTACCGGCCGCGCTTCGGGATGCTGACCGACAAGCAGCCCAACGCCGCGCACGGCGCGCTCGCGGAGCTCGAGCGGCGCGGCATGCTCGACGGCGTGATCACGCAGAACATCGACCGCCTGCACGGGCGCGCCGGGTCCAGCCGTGTGGTGGAGGTGCACGGCTCGATCGCGACCGGCTCCTGCTTCGACTGCGGCGCCGCCTTCCCGCTCGAGGATGTGGTCGAGCGGATGTTCGCCGACGACGGCGTCGCGCGCTGCTCCGGATGTCAGGGCCCGATCAAGCCGGACGTCGTGCTGTTCGGCGAGATGCTGCCGGAGGCGGCGATGGAGGAGGCCTACGAGCTGGCCGCCGGCGCAGACCTCCTGCTGTGCGTCGGCTCGTCGCTCGAGGTCTACCCGGTGGCCGGCCTGCCCGCGGTCACGCGGCGCGCAGGGCGGCCGCATCGCGATCGTCACCAAGGGGCCGACGCCCGTACGACTCGGAAGCGGACGTGAAGCTCGAGGGCGACGTGGTGGAGGAGCTGGAGGCGCTGCTCGAGGCGCTCGGCGCGCCGGCTCGAAGTAGCACGCTCGCGCTCGGTGACTCGAAAAACCAGCTTGTAGGAGCGTGTCGGTGGCGGCGCTTCGTAGCGCCGCGGTCACGATCGTCAACGCCCCGGTGTGCTGGCCGTCCTCGACTGATGAATCTTCCTCGCCATGGCGTGGAAGATTCATCAGGCGGCGGAGGCGGCGCCAGTTGATCGGGCACGCCCGCGTCGCGTTAGCGCGTGGGAGACGTGCCGCGAACGCGCGAAACTGTGCCGCCTCCCTACGAGCTCGGCCCCCGCGGCGCCGCGGCCCTCCGCTCTGGCGTCGCCGGGCGCTAACTCCCCGCCGCCAGCCTCCGGCGCCGGACGATTCGCTCCATCCCGGCGACGATGTCGTCGATCTCGCTCGCGGCGCCTTCCTCGTGGCTCGGCGGTCAGTGCCGCTCGGGCCAGCTCGCGCAGCACGCGGCAGCGCTCCGCCACCCAGGCGCGCGCCTCCGCCGGCAGCGACTTGTCGTCGCGCAGCTCCGCCTCGAGCGCGTCGCCGGCGCCCGCCGCCTGGATGGCCGCCTGGCGCATACGGCCCTCGAGCAGGTCGAGGCGGGCGCGGAGCAGCAGGTCCTCGCTCGGAAGCGGGGGCCGGCGACCGCCCAGGATGCCGGCCAGCTCGCTCTGGGGCTCGAGCATCTGGCGGCGCTTCTTGCGGCGCGCGGGAATCAGGAAGGCCTCCGTATGCGAGCCCTCCAGCAGCTCGTCGCCGCTGCCGAACCCGATCCGCACGCGGTGGGCCTGGCCGAGCGATACCTCGCGGACGTACGGGTCGTGGGCGGCGATCCGGTGTCCGTGCAGGACCCGGTTGATGCTCCGCAGGCCCCGTTCCATCTCCGGCTCGGGGTCGTCGCAGGCCTCCTTCAGCCAGCTCCCTCGCGGCCTCCTCGCCCGGGAAGGCCTCCGCACCGATCACCGTCACGCGCAAGATGGGCGCCGCCTCAGCTTCGGCCTCAGTGGCCTCGACGCGGCGCGCCCGGCGGCCCGGCTTGCGCTCGGCGTCCAGCGTGCGCAGCACCATCACCTCGACGCCGCCGCCCTCCTTGTCGGGCCGTGCCAGGTAGCGGCCGTCGGCCGGTCCCAGGGGAAACGGGAAGTCGAGCTGGAGAAAGGGGAAGAGCTGCCCCGCCACGGAGTGGCCTGGGCTACTCCCCGACGTGCGCTTCGCTGGAGCGCTTGTGCTTCTTGACCTTGATCGAGTACTTGGACGGCGCCGTGCGCACGGTCGGGTTCTCGATGTCGGTCAGGCGTGAGACGAACTTGTCCCACTGGTTGCTGGACAGCACCTCGCGCGCCACCCGGCCGAGCTTCTCGTTGGTGCCGAACAGCGGCTGGAAGCCGACGTGGATGTGGTCCGCGTGGTCGCCGAGCACCATCGTGGGGCCGCCCATGTCCATCAGCGAGATGATCTGGTGCGGCTGCATCGGGCCCTGGAGCGTCAGCAGCTTGCGGATCGTGTCCTCGGTGACCGAGCCGCGACCCTGGTTGCCGAGGATCGGCTTGCCGTTGACCGCGGCGATGTCGACCGCGTTGCCCGACGAGTGCTCGGAGACGTTGCCCGACTTGGAGTAGAAGCTGTGGCCGCACTTGAGCGAGGTGACCGTCGGCTTGAGCCCCGACGCCGCGAGGAACTCGAGCGTGGCGAGCACGCGGCGGTCGATCTGACCCGCTCTGGATGTCGTCGCGGCCGCAGCTCGTAGACGTCGACGTCCGGGTCGGCCAGCACGCGGCGCGACAGCGCCTCCTTCGACATCAGCAGCACCTGTCCGGCGTCGCCGGCGACGAACGGGTTCTTGCCGGCGGCGCGGTAGATGGCGGTCGCCTCGAGCAGCTTCCAGCCGTCGAGGATCGGCTTCGGGTCGATCCGCGGCGCGCCACGGCCCGCCGGGCGGACCGAGAAGTTGAGGTGTGGTGCGAGCTTCGCTCCGGGGCCTTCGGAGACCTTGCCGACGCGACCGAGGATGGTGCCGGCGGCGACGCGGGCGCCCTTGCGCATCGGACGCAGCTTGACCTCGGAGGGCGCGAGCCGCAGCGCCTTGGAGAAGTAGACGCGGAAGGTCTCGAAGCGCGAGCTCTCGAGCTGGCCCGTCTCCTCGGCGATCGGCCGGACCCGCGGGCGCGTCGGGTTGGCGAACAGGCGCTCCTTGACGGCCTCGGCGGCGGCCTGCGGGCGCGGCGCGGGACGCTCGCTTTGCGTGGCGCTCGCCGCAGCGGCCGGGCGTGCTGGTGCGCTGCGTGCCGGCGCTCGCCGGAGCGGTCGGCTTCGGCAGCTTCCTGGAGGCGGCGGCGCGCGCGGAGCGGAACTCGTCGCGCAGCTTGGAGGCGTCGCTGTCCTTCGGGACCGGGTAACGCTTGGAGACGCTGCCCAGGTGCGCATAGGTGAACCGGTTGCCGTAGACGTCCTGCAGCACGATGAAGCGGCCGAGGTCATCGTTCTCGCCGATCTTCTTGACGACGCCGTCGTTGACCGCGATCACCGGGGCGTTGCGGCGGCTGTAGATGTTGATCGAGCGCCGGGACTCGTGCGAGTCGACCAGAGCCGAAGCGTTGTGGGCCTTGCGCGTCTTGCGGCTCAGCCGCGCGATGTCGCGCTCGGAGACGTCGTCGGCGTAGCGCGCCTTGGCGTAGACCGGGAAGTGCGCCTGGGTGAGCCCGGTCAGCGAGCCGACCAGGTCGGCGGGCAGGCCGGCGATCATCCGCGCCCGCATCATGACCGAGTCGACGTACCAGTCGGCGTGGTTATAGGCGAAGATCGCGCGCCGCAGGTTCTGGTCGGCGCCGGCGGCCTTCAGATAACGGGCCGCGGCGAAGATCGCGTCGACGGGGTTGTAGGGGTCCTTCTCGCCGTCGGCGTTGGCGTCGGTCCCGTAAGCGCGCCAGGAAGACGGGATGAACTGCATCCAGCCGAGCGCGCCGGCGGAGGAGACGTTCAGGTTGCGGCCGTAGTCGGTCTCGATCTCGTTGATCGCGGCCAGGACCTCCCACCGGATGCCGTACTGCGTGCCGGCGGCCTGGTAGATCGGAAGCAGGAAGGGCGGGATGCGGAACTTGTTGATGACGAAGTTCGGCACGCCCACCGGAGCCGGGCCGGGGAGGCCGAGGGTGAGCGTCGGGTTGTCCGCCGTCGGAGTTCCGTCGGGTGTCCGGATCGCTCCGGGCTCCGTCCTCTCCTTCTCACGCTCAGGCTCGGGTTGAGGGTCTGCGCCGTCGAGGAACTCGCCGGCGGCGTCCTTGTCCTTCTTCGGCTTGCGGCTCGGTGCCGTCGCTCGAGTCGTCGCCGGAGCCGAAGCCGTCGTCGGCGCTGTCGGTGCTTCGGCTTCGAGGGCGACGCGGGCGCCGGGCCCTCCTCGATGCTCTCGATCGGAGCGCTCACCTCGGGCAGCCGGATCTGGTCCGCCCGCGTGCCCGGGGGCACGTCGACGGTGGTGACGATCTGCTGGCCGCCGACCAGCGTGATGGTGATCGTCCGCAGCTCGGCCAGCGCGGGGAAAGACGCCACGGCGAAGCCCGCCAGGAATAGCGCAATCGTGAGCGCGGCGAAGGTGAGCTTCCGTCTCATCCGTTCAGCTGGTCAGTGGTTCAGTGAATGTCGGTTGGCGTCAGGTTTCGGTGCGATGCGCCTGCGTCGGTGCGCAGGAGCCGCAGACTACCTGTAAAGCGCGCCACGCTAGCTGCTTCCGAGTGCCTTTGCAACGCGAAATGGCAGCGCGTATGCGCCGCCGGTGCGGCTGCAGCCGTTGAAACCTCCGGCCCTCCCACTCGGGACATGATAGTTGGATCGGCTACGGGTCGTGCCACCTTGATACCGCGTCGCCCTTGGGCCGTCGATTTCGCCGTTTTGCGGGGCCGCCATGGGGGCAACCTAGCCAGGTTTCCTGAAAGTCGTGTGAAAACCTGGTGCACGCTTCCGTCAGCAACCCTCAAGTAGTCTCAACCTCAAGTTTGACTTGAGACTTTTCAGGCGGTTTCGGGCCCCGCTCGACCCCATTTCGCAACCGCCGCGCCGCAGGCCCCTCAGAAGCCTGGGCGCTTGCCCCGGAATGCGCTAGGTTCCCCCGGCGCGGCATTCATACGACGCTTCCGTATGAAGCTTCTATATGAATAGAGAGGATCCAATGAACAGCCCAGAAGACCTCGGGGCCGAGTACGGCAGCCCCGCCGAGGAAACGCCCGGGCTGCGCGCCCGGATGGCGAGCCAGGCCGAGGAGACGGTCGGCAAGCTGGCCGACGACCTGCTGGAGAACCCGATGATCAACTCGGCGTTGTCGGGGGCGTTCACCGCCCGCGAGAAGCTCGCCCAGGCGCAGCAGCAGGCGATGGCGGCGCTCAACCTGCCCTCGGCGTCCGACGTCGAGAAGATCGCTCGCCGGCTGCGCTCGGTCTCGCAGCGGCTGGAGGAGCTGGAGGACGGAGTCGAGCGAGTCGGAGACCGGATCGCCGACCTGAAGACCTCGACCCGCTCGCCCGCGGAGGAGCTCGCGAGCCGGCTCGACCGGATCGAGGAGCGGCTCGACCGCCTGACGGAAGAGGTCGCCGCTGCGCGCAGGCCGGCGGCGGACTCCGCAAGTACGGCCGGCGTCGTCGGGCCCACCGGCTAGGACGCGGGCACCTCGCTTGGCACGCCAGCGGCCCAAGGCCCCGACCCCCTCCCTGCCGGACTCGGTTCGGCGCGCCGTCGAGCGGACGGTCGAGAGCACGCGCGGCTCGGCGCGCTCGACGCGGGGCCGCGCGCAGGACCTGGTCGACGACGCCACCAAGCTCGTCGAGCATCAAGCCGAGGCGGCCGCCGGGGTGCCGGATCGAGTCCGTGGCGCCCTCGGCGATCTGCGATTCGCGACCCGAGAGGACCTTCGCCGCCTCCGCGCGCGGATCGATGCGCTCCAGGACCGGGTCGACCGCCTGGAGGGCAAGCCGAAGCGCTCGGCGAAGGCCAAGCCGGCCGCGAAGCGCACGGCCGCGAAGCGCTCGACCGCCGGCAAGAGCACCGCGTCAAAGCCGTCAACCGCGAAGCGCTCGACCGCCGGCAAGAGCACCGCCGCGCAAGCGCTCGACCGCCGGCAAGAGCACCGCCGCGAAGCGCTCGACCGCGAAGCGCTCGACCGCCCGCCGCTCGAGCGGCTCCTCGAAGAAGAGCTGATGGGCCGCCGCGTCCTGATCACGGGCGTGTCCGGCTACTGGGGGACGGAGCTGGCGCGCCGGCTGGAGCGCTCCCGCGAGGTCGAGTACATCGCGGGGCTCGACGTGCGGGCTCCTGCGGCCGACCTGGAACGCACCGAGTTCATCCGGGCGGACATCCGGAACCCCTTGATCACCCGCCTGTTGCCGCAGACCGAAGTGGACACGGTGGTCCATTGCGACGTGCTGCTGGCGGCGGAGCCCGGCAAGGCGCCCCAGCAGCTGCACGACATCAACGTGATCGGCTCGCTCCAGCTGCTCGCGGCCTGCGAGAAGGCGCCGACCGTGCGCACGATCGTGGTGCGGGGCTCGGCCGCGATCTACGGCGCCGAGCCGAACGCCCCCGAGTTCTTCACCGAGGACATGGCGCGCCGCTTCCCGCTCCGGACGCGCTTCCAGCGTGACGTCGGAGAGCTCGAGAGCTACTTCGAGAACTACGCGCGCCGCTATCCCGAGACGACGGTGATGATGCTGCGCTACCAGCCCACGCTCGGCAGCGACATCGACTCGCCGCTGACGCGCCTGCTGCGCCAGCCCGTCGTGCCGACCCAGCTCGGCTATGACCCGCTGCTCCAGTTCATCCACGCGAGCGACGCGGTCGGCGCGCTCGAGGCGGCGGTCCGGCGCCCGGTCCCGGGACCGGTGAACGTGGCGGGCGAGGGCAGCGTCTCACTCGTGCGCCTGCTGCGGCTCGCCGGCAAGCTTCCGGCGCCCGTGCCGGCGCCGCTGTTCGGCGCGGCCCTGTCGGTGTCCCGGCGATTCGGCCTGCCGCGCCTGCCCGAGGAGGCGATCCGCTGGCTGCGCCACGGGCTGACGATCGACTGCGCGCGCCTGACGGACGAGGTCGGCTACCGCCCGCGCACCACCGAGGAGGCGGTCCACGACTTCCTGCGCGGCCTGCACGGCCGCCGGGTGCTGCCGGGGTTCCGCGACCCGGCGCTCGGCGTTCCCCAGATCAGCCCGATCGCCACCGGCGCCCTCCGGCAGACCCGTAGCGGGAGCCCGACGTGACGGACGAGCGCGCCCGCGCGCAGCACGAACGCGCCCGCCGGCTGCGGGTGGACACCGGCGTGCCCCAGCCACCGCCGCGGCGCCGTCCCGCGAGCCGGCCGCCCACGGAGACGCGCACCCACACCGGCAACGGCCACGTGCCGCCCGACTCGGCGCGCCCCGCTTCGCTGCGCGAGGCGATGGCGGCCCGGTTCGAGTTGCCGATCGCCCTCGAGCACGCCGCCGTCGCCATGCCCGGCTGGAGCCGCGAGGTGCTCGACCGCGCGGTGCGCCGCATGCGCGGCGACTACGCGCAGGACGAGTGGGGCTACGACGAGGAGTTCGTCGAGATCGTCTACCCGCTTCTCGAGTTCATGTACGACCACTGGTGGCGGGTGCAGTCGACGGGCCTGCACCACGTTCCCGGCCACGACCGCGCGATGCTGGTGGCCAACCACGCAGGAGTCGTCCCGTGGGACGCCACCATGATGTCGGTCGCGATCCAGAAGCTCCACCCCCTGCCGCGCCAGCCCCGGTTCATGGTGCTGGACTGGGCCTTCCGCCTTCCATGGGTGAGCTCGTTCATGCGCCGCGTCGGCGGCGTGGTGGCATCGCCGTTCAACGCGATGCGCCTGCTCGAGCAGGGCCATCTGGTGATGGTGTTCCCGGAGGGCTCCCGGGGAGCCGGCAAGCCCTTCTCCGAGCGCTACCGCTTGCAGCGCTTCGGGCGCGGCGGATTCGTCGAGATCGCATTGCGCACCGGCGCGCCGATCGTGCCCGTCGCCGTCGTCGGCTCGGAGGAGACCTACCCCAAGCTCGGCGAGTCGCGCCTGCTGGCCCGGCTGACCGGTGCTCCGTACTTCCCGATCACGCCGACGTTCCCCGCGCTCGGCCTGTTCGGCACCGTTCCGCTGCCCTCGCGTTGGCGCATCGAGTTCTGCGAGCCGATCGATCTTTCCGGTTACGGGCCGGAGGCGGCGGAGGACCGGTCGCTCGTGTTCGAGATCTCCGAGCGCGTGCGCGAAGTGATCCAGGGCGCGATCTACGAGAACCTCGTACGTCGCGGCTCGGCGTTCTTGTAGAAGAATGCGGCGTGCGCCCGGTGACGGGCCTTGAGGTGAACTACGAGGGGAGTTGATGGGGGAGCGATGAAGTACTTCGTCACTGGAGCCACCGGTTTCATCGGCAGGCACCTGGTCGAGCGCCTGCTCGAGCGGGAGGGAACCATCTACGTGCTGGTTCGCGAGGGCTCGCTCTCGCGGCTGGAGGAGCTGCAGTCGCGCTGGGCGGCCGCAGACAGCCGCGTCGTCCCGGTAGTGGGAGATCTCGGCGCTCCGGCGCTGGGTGTCTCGAAGGAGGACCGCGCGAAGCTCGAAGGGGTCGACCACTTCTTCCACCTCGCGGCGAGCTATGACATGTCCGCGGACGACGAGACGAACCAGCGGATGAACGTCGATGGGACGGCGCACGCGGTCGAGCTCGCGAACGACTTGGGCGCCAAGCACTTTCACCACACTTCTTCGATCGCGGTCTCCGGTCGCTACCGCGGCCTGTTCCGCGAGGACATGTTCGACGAGGGCCAGAAGCTCAAGGACCCCTACTCGCGCACCAAGTACGAGTCCGAGAAGCTCGTGCGGGAGCGGACCAAGGTGCCGTGGCGCGTGTACCGGCCGGGCATCGTCGTGGGCCACTCGCAGACCGGCGAGATGGACAAGATCGACGGGCCCTACTACTTCTTCAAGGTGATCCAGCGGCTGCGGTCGCTGGTGCCGCAGTGGGTACCGGTGGTCGGCCTCGAGGGCGGGACGATCAACATCGTGCCGGTCGACTTCGTCGCGGCCGCGATGGACCACATCGCGCACACCGGCGGCCTCGACGGACAGGCGTTCCACCTCACCGACCCCTCGCCGAAGTCGGCGGGTCAGGTGATGAACACGTTCGCGCGTGCCGCGCATGCGCCCGAGTTCGCGATGCGGATCGACCGGCAGATGACCAACGTCGTGCCGAAGTCGGCGCGCAAGGCGATCGCTCAGCTGCCGCCGGTGAAGTCGATCATCGATCAGGTGCTGGGCGACTTCGGGATCCCGCGCGAGACGCTGTCGTACATCGACTACCCGAGCGACTACGACTCGCGCGACACGCAGCGCGCGCTCGACGGAACCGGCATCTCGGTTCCCTCGCTCGACGGATACGCCGACCGGCTGTGGGACTACTGGGAGCGCAACCTCGACCCGGACCTGTTCCGGGACCGCAGCCTGCGCGGCGCGGTCGAGGGGAAGGTGGTCGTCATCACCGGCGCCTCGAGCGGCATCGGGCACGCGGCCGCGTTGCGGGTCGGGGAGGCCGGCGGCATCGTGCTGCTGGTCGCGCGGTCTGCCGACAAGCTCGAGGAGGTGAAGTCGGAGATCGAGGAGCTGGGCGGGGTGGCGCACATCCATCCAGCCGACCTGTCGGAGCTCGAGGACATCGACCGGCTGATCGATGAGATCCTCACGCAGCACGGGCGGGTGGACATCCTGGTCAACAACGCCGGGCGCTCGATCCGGCGCTCCGTGAAGCGCTCGTACGACCGCTTCCACGACTACCAGCGCACGATGCAGCTGAACTACTTCGGGGCGCTGAAGCTGATCCTCGGGTTCCTGCCGGGGATGCGCGACCGCGGCTTCGGCCACATCATCAACGTGTCCTCGATCGGCGCGCAGACCAACACCCCGCGCTTCTCCGCCTACGTCGCGAGCAAGAGCGCGCTGGATGCGTTCTCCCGCTCGATCGCATCGGAGATCGTCGAGGACGGCGTGCACATCACGACCATCTACATGCCGCTGGTGAAGACGCCGATGATCGCGCCGACCGGGATCTACGACGCCTTCCCGACCGCGACTCCCGAGGAGGCCGCGGACATGATCTCCCGGGCCATGATCTACCGGCAGAAGAAGATCGCGACGCGTCTGGGCAACTTCGGCGAGGTCCTCTACGCGACCGCGCCGAAGGCCATGGACGCGATCCTGAACACGGCGTTCAAGCTGTTCCCCGAGAGCGCCGCGGCGCAGGGCGACGACAAGAAGAAGGACGCGCAGCCGAGCACAGAGGCGATCGCGTTCGCGCACCTGATGAGAGGCGTGCACTGGTAGGGAGCTCGACACGGCGGTAGAAACGTCGGCCGCGACGCGGCGGCGCAGCGTCTGGGGCTGGGGTTACGAGGACCAGCAGCTCTCGGCGCGCGATGCCGAACAGGCCGCGGCCGGCATCCGGGCACACCTCGGCTTCGGGGCGCCGGACGTCGAGGACCCGGTGGACGTCGCGCACCTGGAGCTTCCGGCTCCGCGCCTGCGGGCGCCGGCCGCGCTCGCCGAGCTGTTCTCCGACCAGCCGCACGATCGTGCATCGCACGCCTACGGCAAGGCCTACCGCGACGTCGTCCGCGCCTTCCGCGGCCGCTACGACCACGCGCCCGACCTGGTCGCTTTCGCCCGCGACGAGCGCGACGTCGCCGCGGTGATCGAATGGTGTGGCGAGCGCGGCGCGGCGGTGATCCCCTACGGCGGCGGGACGAGCGTCGTCGGCGGCGTCGAGGCGGCGATCGGCTCCGGCTACACGGGCGCGGTGACGCTCGACCTGTCGGCGCTCGACCGAGTGCTCGAAGTAGATCGCCGCTCGCGCGCGGCCCGGATCCAGGGCGGCGCGACGGGACCGGTGCTCGAGGATCAGCTGCGCGAGCAGGGGCTCACGCTGCGCCACTTCCCGCAGTCGTTCGAGCTCGCGACCCTCGGCGGCTGGATCGCCACTCGCGCCGGCGGCCACTTCGCGACTCTCTATACGCACATCGATGACCTGGTCGAGTCGGTGCGGGCCATCACGCCCGCCGGCGAGTGGGAGAGCCGGCGGCTGCCGGGGTCGGGCGCCGGGGTGAGCCCGGACCGGATGCTGCTCGGATCGGAGGGCATCCTCGGAGTGATCACCGAGGCGTGGGTGCGTGTGCAGGAGCGACCGGTGTTCCGCTCCTCGGCGAGCGTCGGATACGACGACTTCCTGGCCGCCGCGGAGGCGGTCCGGGCGCTGTCGCAGAGCGGCCTGCACCCGTCCAACTGCCGGCTGCTCGATGCCAAGGAGGTCGAGCTGACGAGCGCTTCGGAGCACCCGGAGGCGCTGCTGATACTCGGATTCGAGTCGGCCGACCACCCGGTCTCGCACCCGATGGACCGCGCGCTGGAGCTGGCGGGCGACCACGGCGGGACGGTGCGCTCGCGTGCGGACAAGGGCGAGGGCGGCTCGGCCAAAGAGGGAGGCGGCACCGACCCGGTCGGCGCGTGGCGCCAGGCCTTCCTGCGCGCGCCGTACATCCGCGACCTGTTCGTCCGCATGGGGATCCTGAGCGACACCTTCGAGACGGCGATCACCTGGGACCGCTTCCCGGCATTCCACGCTGCGGTCATGGAGGCCGCCGAAGGCGCGGCACGCGAGATCTGCGGCGAAGGGGCGCGCGTGTCCTGCCGATTCACGCACGTCTATCCCGACGGCCCGGCGCCTTATTTCACGATCGTCGCGCCGGCGAAGCGCGGATCCGAGGTCGCGCAGTGGGACGAGATCAAGGCGGCGGCATCGGAGGCCCTGATCGCCGCCGGCGGGACGATCACGCACCACCATGCGGTTGGCCGCGACCACCGGCCCTGGTACGACCGGCAGCGGCCCGATCGCTTCGCGCAAGCGCTGGCCGGCGCGAAGGCGGCCGTCGATCCGGCCGGGATCATGAATCCGGGCGTCCTGATCGACCCCTGAGCCGCACCGCAAAGGCGCGCCAAGGCTCGCATTTTCCGGCTACTATGGCCCGCATGGGAGGAGCCTGGGGAAGGGTACGTGCCGTGGCGCTGCTTGGCGCAGGCGCGGTCATAGTCCACGAGCTGCGCTACGTCCTCACCTATGGCGACGGTGCGGGCGCGGCACTCGCAGAGCAGGGCCACTCGTACCTGCCGGTACTCGAGGCGCTGGTCGTCGTGCTGCTCGGCATCGCGCTGGTGCGCTTCGGCTTCTCGCTGGCGCGCGCGTTCCGCGGCATAGGACCGCAGGACCGCGCACCTTCATTCTCGCGTTCGTGGCTTGGCGCCAGTGCCGCACTGCTCGCGATCTACACCCTTCAGGAGGGCTTCGAGGGAGCGTTTGCGCCCGGTCACGCGAGTGGGCTGATCGGCGTATTCGGCAACGGCGGCTGGACTGCCGTCTTCCTCTCACTGGCAGTCGGCGCGCTGATCGCCTTTGTCTCTTCGCTCGCAAGACGGACCATAGAGTTCGTCGCCGCCACGTCCGCGGCACCACGGCGCCCCACATCGGCGCCGTACAGGTCCTGGACCGTCCTGGCAACGCCTCCCGGACGGCGCCTCGACGTGCTCGCGTGGAACCTGGCGGGCCGCGCGCCTCCGGCTTAGCTCGATTTCCAGCTTGAAGTTCGGCTGACGTCCCCCTTGGGACGGCGGCCACTTGGTAATCGAGGAGGTTTCGAGATGGGCCGGAGACGGCTCGCAGCAACCGCATTCGCGGTCGTGCTGGTGACGATGTTGGTCACCGCAGGATCCGCCGGTGCCGCACCACCCGCCCCATGCGGCGGACAACCGCAGATCACCGATGCCACGGGCGACGGCCATCACATCAACACCGATGTGACGTCGGCGTGGTACTCGGAGGCGGCTGGCCGACTGCAGGCGGTCATACAGATCCGGCAAGCGGTATGGGAGCCGGCGCACGACGACTCTGTCGCGGCCGGTTTCGCGTTCCTGTTTGAAACGGGTGGGCAGATCAGGTACGTCCGCGCCCAGGCATTTCGCAACGCACCGGTCGCGTACGACTACGGCACCTGGACCGAGGGCGCGAACTTCGTTTCCGCGGGATCGACTGCCGGCGAAGTCGTGGCAGGCGCGGGGGGCACGGTCACGATCGACGTGCCGGCCGGCACTGGAGCGGTGCCCGGAGGCGTTCTCCGGAACTCCTTCGTGCTCACCTACGACGGCGTCACCACGGCGCCGCACTGGGTGGACCGCGCGCCCGGCGGGGTCACCCCCGCGGGGACCGAGTACGGAGCAGACTTCGTTGTCGGGGCGTGCGGCAGCGGCGGCGGCGGTAACGCCGTGGCGGCGGTGCGTCTGAAGGCGCCGTCAAAACGCGTCGGGACTGGCCGCGTCAGGGTGCGCGGCAGCGTGGTGCCGGCTCGGGCCGGCGTCACGGTCGATCTCACTGCAACCGGTGGCGGCAAAAGCACCCGGCGGGTGAAGACCAGCGCCAACGGGAGCTACTCGGCGCGGATTCGTCTCAAGCAGACGACCCGCATCCGAGCAGCTGCCGGCGGGATCCGCTCTCAGACGCTGACGGTGACGATGGTCTCCAGGACCCGCATCAAGATCAAGAATCTGAAGGCCGGCGGGGCGATCATCCGGGGGACGACCAGCCCGGCTGTCCGTGGCCGCGTTCTGTTGCTGCGAGCCGGCGAGATCCGTTCGACGGCGAAGACCGTCGCGCGGAAGGGCCGGTTCAAGTTCCGTCTCGAGAACCCTCCTCGCGGCCGCTACCAGGCCGTGTTCATTCCTTCCGGTGGCCGCGCGGAGCGGTCCACCTCCAATAAAGGAGTCGTCAGATGAGGTTCAATCGCAAAGGCGTGCTTGCCGCCGCAATGGCGGTCGCGGCACTCGCAGTTCCGGCTTCGGCGCACGGGCACGGGTCGGTCTACACCGACGTCGCCGCGAATCGACAGCCGATCCGACGCCCGGCGTGTTCGGAACGTTGCAGAACCAGACTCGTCACGTGGTCACCAACCACGGCTACACGATGGTCCTGCGCGAGACGAACGGAGCGAACGACAAGGGCATGGTCGACTACTCGCGGCTGCCAGGGGACTACCGGGCCACCATCCCGCGAATCCCAGTCGCTGGCGGAGGGTGACACGGCTGCTCAGCCGCACGCCACCTGCCGCGGAGTAGCGGCGCTCGAGACCGCGGATGCGATCGCGAGTTGGCAGGAAGCGGACCCGTTCTACAACTACGTGCCGTTCCAGGCCACCTCGGCCGGGCTCGAGGACGATCCGGCTCACTGGATTCCAGTCGTCCAGACCCTTACCGGAGTCGACCTCACCGAGGGCGACCTGATGGCCAAGTGCGTCGGCCTCGGCGGGACCTACACGCCTTGCCGACGAGACTCAGAACAGCACGGCGGCGCTCAACAGCGGCTACGCAAACCTGCTCACCGTCCCGCTCAACACCCAGATCGGGTCGCTTACGACGAGCCTGACTACCACTCAGGCGACGGTGAGCGCGCAGGCGGCGACGATCGCGCAGATGCAGACCACCCTCAAGGTCAAGCTGGTCGGCAAGATCTCCTCGGGCGGCGCGACGGTCGAGGTGACCGGACCCGCCGGCGAGAGCGTCACCGTCACGGCGACCTGCAAGAAGTCGGACAAGAAGACCGGCCTGACGGCAGGGGCGCTCGGCAAGGCGAGCGGCAAGCTCGACGCCAGCGGCAAGGCGCAGCTGAAGATCAAGCTCGGCAGCAAGGCCAAGAAGGCGCTCAAGAAGGCGAAGGGCTCGAAGGTGAGCTTCAGCGCCGTCCTGACGAACGCCTCGGCTACGCGCCTCGGGCAAGATCTAGTCAATCCGCAAGCGGGAAGCGCCGGGCCTCACGGCCCGGCGCTTCGCCCCCGACATGCAGAGAGAGAAGAGAGATGCGAAATCCGTTTCATCCCCTGGCTGGCCGTCGCGCTGGCGCTGATGGCGATCCCGGCCACCACCGCCCTGGCCCACACGGAGGTGTCGTCGACGAGCCCCAAGCGTGGCGGCAAGGCCAAGACCTCGATCCGCTCGGTCAAGGTCACCTTCAACCAGCAGATCCGCAGCGGCTCGATTCGCGTCACCGGGCCCGGCGGAAAGGTCGTCTCGGCCGGCAAGGGCGGGCGTGACCCGCGCAACGTCAAGCGCCTGGTCGTGTCGCTCAAGGGCGGCCTGAAGGCCGGCAAGTACAAGGCCCGCTGGACGATCAAGGCGGTGGACGGGCACACCCAGAAGGGCTCGTTCAGCTTCCGGCTGCGGCGGTAGGGCATGAGCGACCGTCTTGGAAGGGCCGGATCCCGGCTCACGCTCCTGTTCGCATTGCTGGGCTTGCTGGCACTCGCGCCGCCGGCCTCGGCGCACGTCGAGGTGCTGCCGGCGACCGCGGCGCCCGACGATGCCGTGCTGTTCGACGTGCTGGTGCCCAACGAGCGCGACCAGGCGACCACCAAGGTCGAGGTGCAGGTTCCGCCTGGGGTGATCCCGTTCTCCTACGAGGACACGGCCGGCTGGACGCGCACCCTGACCAAGAAGAAGGACGGGTCCACCGAGACGGTCATCTGGCGCGGTCGCCTGCGGCCGGACGGCTTCGCCCGGTTCTCTTTCCTCGCGTCGACCCCGCCAAGCGAGGGCCCGATCGCGTGGAAGGCGATCCAGACCTACGACGACGGGGAGAAGGCACGCTGGATCGGCCCCGCGGGGTCGGAGAGCCCTGCCGCCATAACCACGGTCAGCAAGCGCTATCCGAAGCAGAACGCGGGCGGCGAGGGAGACGAGGCGGGCGGATCTGCCGGCACGGCGGCCGAGGACACCGCGCAGTCCGACAGCGGCGATGACGAGTCCGGGGGATCCTCCGACGACACGGCGCGCTGGCTCGCAATCGCGGCACTCGCGGTGGCGCTTGTGAGCCTGGCCGTGGTACTCCTGCGCCGTCGTGGACCCTCTACCGGCTGAGCGTTCGCCAATGAAGCGAATCGCCAGTTGGGCGCTCGCGATCTTCGCGGCGCTCGCATGCTTCCTGCCCGCCACAGCCGCGGCGCACGGCGGCAGCCCGAACTACCGGTCCACGGTGCGCGACATCGCACCCCCGATCCCGGGGCTCGAGGTGCGTGTCCTGAACTACGACGACCGGCTCGAGCTCGTCAACCGGACCGGCAAGGACATCGCGATACGCGGTTACGACGGCGAGCCCTACGTCCGGCTGGAGGCCGACGGGACCGTGGAGGTCAACAAGCGCTCGCCGTCGTTCTACCTGAACGAGGAGCGCTTCGCGGACGTGCAGATCCCACCCGAGGCGAAGGCGAGCGCCAGGCCCCGGTGGGAGCAGGTATCGAAGACCGGCAGGTTCGAGTGGCACGACCACCGGATCCACTTCATGTCGAAAACGACGCCCAAGCAGGTCAAGGACGAGGACCAGCGGACGAAGGTCTTCGATTGGAAAGTGCCGGTGGTGGTGGGCGCGCAGCGCGCCAACATCGCCGGTGACCTCTACTGGGTGCCCTCGGATGACTCCGGCCTTCCCCGGGGCGCGCTCGTCGGGCTTGCGCTGCTGGTCGTCGGAGGAATCGTGCTGGTCGAGGTGGTCCGCCGCCGGCGCCACCGGGGCCCTCCCCGGCGCGGAGGAGAGGCCTTCTAGACTCACCGCATGAGCCTGCTCCGTGACCCGATGGACTGGGACCGGCCGGACCGCTTCGACTCGCGCGAGCCGTATGTGCCGTACAAGCGCTCCCGGCCGGTGCAGCCGGTGCTCGGGCGCGGCACGCTCGCCTGCCCCACGTGCGACGTCCCGGTGGTGGCGAACGGCTCGATCTCGCTCACATCGCGCCTGCGCTGCCCCTATTGCCGCACGATCCACCCGGCGCGCGCCTTCCTGCATCTCGACGAGCCCGACACGCCGCTCAACGAAGTGCAGGTCATCGCCAGGCTCTCCTAGCCCACCGCCGGCCACCCGCCGGCTGCGGCTTGCTCGGCATAATCGCGCAGTGCCTCCGGCCCGCGAACCAGAGCTGAGCCTCGCCCAGGCTGCACGCGAGGCGGGGGTCACGCCCGCCACCCTGCGCAGATGGGGCGAGGCCGGGGTGATCCCCGACTACCGCGGCCGCTGGACGCATGCCGCGGCCGCCCACGCCCGCATCGTGGCGCGCCTACGCGGCGACGGGTACACGCTCGACGACATCCGCCGGGCAGGCGAGGACGGCCGGCTCGCATTCGGCTACGTCGCGGAGCTGTTCCCGAGTCGCCGGGGCCGCACGTTCTCGCTGGAGGATGCGGCCGATCGAACCGGCCTCGAGCCGGCGCTGATCGAGCGCATCTGGCGCGGGCTGGGCTTCCCGGCCTGGCGCCTCGAGAACCTGGACGACGCGGACCTGGAGGCGCTCGACTTCATGGCAGCCGTGCTGGCCGCAGGCTTTCCGCTCGTCGCGTTCCTCCAGGCGATCCACGTCTACGGGCAGTCGATGCGCCAGGCGGCGGACGCCGAGGCGCGCCTGTTCCGGATCTATGTCCACGAGCCGCTGATCCGCGACGGGGTGCCCGGTCCGGAGCAGGCTCAGGAGATGTCCGAGCTGATCGGCGACCTTCTGCCGCTGACCGCGCCGCTGCTGCTCTACCTGCACCGGAACTTCCTCACCGAGGCGGTCGAGCAGGACGTGGTCGCGAACATGGAGTCGCACCTCGAGGGGGTCGGCGAGGAACCGTTGGGCGTGCTGCGGATGGCGATCGTCTTCGCCGACCTGGTGGGCTTCGTGCGGTTCACCGAGGAGGAGGGCGAGCACGAGGCGCTCGACCTGCTGGAGAGCTTCATCGTGTCGGTCGAGGACTCGCTACCCGGCGGAGCGCGGGTGGTGAAGAACATCGGCGACGGGGTGATGATCGTCGGCCCGGACCCGGTGGTGCTGACGGACTGGGCGATCGACTTCCAGCGTGAGTTCGAGGAGCGCTCGCGTCCCCGGATCGGGATCCACTTCGGCCGCACGGTGTACCGGGACGGCGACTACTACGGGCGCAACGTCAACCTCGCGGCGCGCGTCGTCGCGCGCGCCCACGCCGGAGAGGTGCTCGTCACCGACACGGTCCGCGAGGCGGCCGGCCCGTTGCTCAGCTTCGAGCCGATCGGGGAGGTTCAGCTGAAGGGCATCGCCGAGCCGACGCGGCTGTACGCGGCGCGGCCGCCCGTGTAACTAAATCCGGGGCGGTCAGTCGCCGACGTAGAGCACGCCGCTGCGACCGTTCGAGGAGCGCTTGAACGACTTGCTCGTGCGGTGGTTGCCGGCGTAGTCGTAGGCCCGCACGAACCAGCGGTGGCGTCCGTTGCCGAGCCGCAGGCGGGCGTCCGGCTTGGGGTCCTTGCCGCCGGGTCCGTCCTTGTCCTTGACGGTCTTCGCCTGGCGGCCGTCGATGAACACGCGGTAGCGCAGGATCCCGCTGGCGTCCTTGGCTCGCTGCCAGATGAAGCGCAGCGAGCGGCGCGGGCTCTTCTGCCTGTTGCGGGGGCGCACGAGCGCGAACCGGGACGGCGCGGTGCGGTCCTTGGCCGGGGTCGCGTCGGTCGTGCGCGCGCCGAGCAGCTTGGCGAGGTTGAGCCGCCCGCCGGTGACGGTGCGCCCCGCGAACGAGGGAAGCTTGTCGACCGTCTGGAAGATCGCCGCCCGGACCTGCGCGGCGCTCGCCTGCGGGTTGCGGGAGATATAGAGGGCGGCAGCGCCGCTGACGAACGGGGCCGCCATCGACGTGCCGCTGTATGTGCTGTAGCCGCTCGCCTCCTCGGAGGTCGGAACGGTCGAGTAGATGTCCTCACCGGGCGCCGCCAGATCCACGGTCCGGGATCCGTAGTTCGAGAAGTCGGCCAGCCGGTCAGACCGGTTCGACGCGGCCACCGAGATCACGTTGGGCAGGTCAAAGCCGGCCGGATAGTCGGGCTCGGAGTCGGTGTTGAGGCCGTCGTTGCCGGCCGCCGCGACGACCAGCGCGCCCTGGTCGCCAGCGCGCTTGACCGCCTGATAGAGGGCGAAGCTGAAGGCCGGGCCGCCCCAGCTGGCGTTGATCACGCGCGCGCCGTGCCGGACGGCGTAGTCGATCGCGGCCGCCGCGATCGCGGTGCTGCCGCCACCGCCCGCGTCGAGGAACTTGACGGCCATCAGCTGGACGTCCCAGTTGACGCCCGAGATCCCGCTGCCGTTCCCGCCCTGCGCCCCGATGATCCCGGAGACGTGGCTGCCGTGGCCGGCGTCGTCGGCCGGAGCTGCGTTCGGATCGATCAGGTTGACGCCGTGCACGTCGTCGGAGAAGCCGTCGCCGTCGTCGTCCTGGCCGTTGGGCGGATCGCCCGGGTTCGCCCAGAGGTTGCCGGACAGCTCGGGATGCGTGGTTGCGACGCCCGTGTCGACCACGGCGACGATCACGGGCCCGCCGGTGCTCAGGTCCCAGGCGACCGGCGCATGGATGTCCGCGCCGACCTGGCCGCCGTCCTGCCCCGTGTTCATGAGGCCCCATTGAGAGGCGAAGGAGCGGTCGTTGGGCATGCGGTACGAGCCGAGCGCGTAGTTGGGCTCGACGTAGTCGACCGCCGCCGCGTCCTGCATCTGCGAGGCCGCGTCGTCGGTGCGGGTCGGGTCGACGCTCACCACCGCGGCGTCGATGGAGCCGATCCGCGACTCGATCTCGCCGCCGGCGTCCTCCACGGCGCGGCGCTCCTGCCCGGCGGTCGCGTCAGAATCGAAGCCCACGACGAGCTGGCCCGGGATCTCCGAGCCGGGCGCGGGCACCTGCGGGTCGGCGGAACGGGCAACGGGGACGGCGGATCCAAAGAACGCAAGCAGCAGCAGTAGCAGCGCCGCCGCGAGCAGGGCACCGTGACGAGCGGGCAGCACGAACGCGCGCTTCACAATCTGGTTCTCGGCGCGCACGCGCGTGGTCTTTAAAAGTGACGCTGCGCTAAATAGGAGATGTGTCCACGGTCGCCGCCGTCACCCGAGAAGTACGCGAGACTGCCCTGTTGCCCAAGCGGGCAAGCGTTCTCGCCATGCTCTCTGGCGGTGCCGACTCGGTCTGCTTGCTGCACGTAGCGCGTGAGGTCGCGGGCCCCGAGTCCGTTGTCGCGCTGCACGTGAACCACGGCTTGCGGGCGGCGGCAGAGGGTGACCAGCGGTTCTGCGAGGAGCTCTGCCGGCGGCTCGGAGTACCGCTGATGGTGGAGCGCGTTTCCCTGCCACCGCGCGGAAACACCGAGGCTCTCGCACGCGAGGCGCGCTACCGGGCGGCCGACGCGGCGCGGCTGCGGTCGAGAAGCGACCTGATCGCCACCGGACATACGGCCACCGATCAGGTGGAGACGATCCTCTTTCGCCTCGTCAGCTCACCCGGCCGGCGGGCGCTGCTCGGGATGGCGCCGCGCCGCGGCCACCTCGTGCGGCCGCTCCTTGGGATCTCGGCGGAACGGGTCCGGGCCTACTGCACGGAGGCCGGGCTGCCCTGGGTGGAGGACGAGACCAATGCCGACACGTCGCTGGCACGGAACCGGTTGCGCCTCGAAGTGTTGCCCGCACTGCGCGAGATCCACCCGGCCGCCGAGGCGAACGTGCTCGCGACCGCCGCCCAGCTCCGGGAGGAGATGGAGGTTCTGGAGCAGGCCGTGGACCGAGCCGCTTTGAGCAGCGGCTCCGGAACGCTGCCGCCGGCGGTGGAGGCGGCACGCCTGCGCGAATTGAGCCCGGCGCTGCGCCGCCTGCTTCTGCGGAGGCTCGCCGAGGATGCCGCGAGCGGCCCGTTGCCGCTCTCGGTCGAGCGAGTCAGCGGAGCTGGAACGCCTTGCGCTGTGGGCGGAACCCGGTCACTCGACCTCGGCGGCGGGCGTGACGGCGGTGATCGAGTACGGCGTGATTCGCTTCCGCCAGCGAGAAAGCACCGGAGATCGCGGAACCGGTCGCGCTGACTGTGCCAGGTCGCGCAGTCTTCGGCACCTGGGAGGTGACCAGCGAGGTCGCCACTACCGCGGAAGCTCTCGGCTCCGTCGATGCGCCGCTGCTCGATGCCGAACGACTGGGTCGCTCGCTGACCGTGCGCTGCTGGCGCGAGGGCGATCGCATGCGCCCACTGGGGCTGGAGGGCACGAAATCCCTCCAGGATCTGTTCACGGACCGCAAGGTGCCGGTGTCGCTTCGCCACGCGCTTCCAGTCGTGGAGGCGAATGGCGAGATCGCCTGGGTCGCCGGAGTCGCTTTGTCGGAGAACTTCAAGGTGACTCCAAAGACACGCTCCGCCGTACGCCTCGGCGCGAAGCGGGTTTGAAGACTGCTGACGGCCAACTGCCGACTGCCAACTAGGCTTTCCTGATGCACACCACCCTGATCGGGGAGATAGTCGTCGAGGCGGACCGCCTCCAGGAGCGGGTGTCGGAGCTGGCCACCCAGGTCACCGCCGACTACGAGGGGCGCGAGCTATTCCTGATGGGAGTCCTGAAGGGAGCGGTGTTCTTCCTCGCCGACCTGACGCGCGAAATCGGCCTGCCGTGCGAGTTCGACTTCATGGCCGTGTCGAGCTACGGCTCCCTGACCGACTCCTCCGGAGTGGTCCGGATCCTCAAGGATCTCGACACATCGATCGAGGGAAAGGATGTGCTGATCGTCGAGGACATCGTCGACTCCGGCCTGACGCTCAACTATCTACTGCGGAACCTGCGCGCCCGCGGGCCGCGCAGCCTGGAGGTGTGCGCGCTCCTGGTCAAGCCGGCGCGGCGCAAGATCGATCTGCCGATCAGGTACGTGGGCTTCGAGATCCCCGACCGGTACGTAGTGGGCTACGGCCTGGACCTGGACCAGCGGTACCGGAATTTGCCTTACGTAGCGGCCTTGGAGGAGCCCCTTGACGGGCGTTGAAACCCGGTGGCAGTGCAAAAAGGTCGTGGTAGGCTCTTTCTGGCGAGGCATCGACCTCGCTCCTTTTTAGCGGGGTCCTGCGTAGGGGAGCGAGCCCGAGTCAGACGATGAGCAGATTTCTCAAGAATGCAACGTTCCCGATCCTCATCGTGGTGGTGCTGGCCTTTTTCGCCCAGCGCTTCCTCGGTCAGAACGAGGAGAAGCCGAAGCCCAACTTCGGTCAGTTCCTGGAGCAGGTGGAAGGCGGCCAGGTCAAGTCGGTCACGCTCAACACGCGTGACAACACGCTGAACGTCACCGAGCTCGACGGCAAGACCAAGTACGAGACCGGCTACCCCGACAACTACGAGCCGCGCCTGATCGAGCAGCTGCAGAAGAACAACATCAACCTCTCGGTGAAGGGCAAGGGCGGCTCCAACTGGCTCTCGCTGCTCACCTACGTACTGCCGTTCATCCTGCTGCTCGGGTTCTGGATATTCCTGATGAACTCGATGCAGGGCGGCGGCTCGCGCGTGATGAGCTTCGGCAAGTCGCGGGCGAAGCGAATGTCCGTGGACTCGCCCAAGGTCACCTTCCGTGACGTGGCGGGCGTCGAGGAGGCGGTCGAGGAGCTCCAGGAGATCAAGGAGTTCCTGGAGAACCCGAAGAAGTTCCAGGCGCTCGGAGCGCGGATTCCCAAGGGCGTGCTGCTGTTCGGCCCGCCCGGCACCGGCAAGACCCTCCTGGCCCGGGCCGTGGCGGGAGAGGCCGGCGTGCCCTTCTTCTCCATCTCCGGTTCCGACTTCGTCGAGATGTTCGTCGGCGTCGGCGCGAGCCGCGTCCGCGACCTCTTCGAGCAGGCCAAGCAGAACTCGCCCTGCATCATCTTCATGGATGAGATCGACGCCGTCGGGCGTCACCGCGGAGCCGGCCTGGGCGGCGGCCACGACGAGCGGGAGCAGACGCTCAACCAGCTGCTCGTCGAGATGGACGGCTTCGAGATGAAGGACAACATCATCTTGATCGCGGCCACCAACCGGCCCGACATCCTCGACCCGGCGCTGCTGCGCCCGGGCCGCTTCGACCGCCAGGTCGTCGTCGACCGGCCCGACCGCAAGGGCAGGGTGCAGATTCTCGAGGTGCACACGCGCGGCAAGCCGCTGGCGAAGGTGATCGACCTCGACAACCTGGCCGGCCAGACCCCCGGGTTCACCGGTGCCGACCTCGCCAACCTGGTGAACGAGGCCGCCCTGCTGTCGGCGCGCCAGGGCAAGCGCGAGATCACCCAGAACGAGCTCGAAGAGGGCATCATGCGGGTGATCGCCGGGCCGGAGAAGAAGACCCGCGTGATGGGGGAGAAGGAGCGGCTCGTGACGGCTTACCACGAGATGGGCCACGCGATCGTCGGCCACTTCCTCGAGCACACGGACCCGGTGCACAAGATCTCGATCATCTCCCGCGGGGCGGCGCTCGGCTACACGATCTCGCTGCCGACCGAGGACAAGTTCCTCACCACACGCGCCGAGTTGTCCGACACCCTGGCGATGACGCTGGGCGGGCGGGCGGCCGAGGAGATCGCGTTCAGCGAGATCACCACCGGGGCGGCCAACGACCTCGAGAAGGTGACCGCGACCGCGAAGCAGATGGTGATGCGCTTCGGCATGTCCGAGAAGCTGGGCCCGCGCACCTTCGGCCACGAGCACTCTCAACCTTTCCTGGGCCGCGAGTTCAGCTCCGAGCCGGACTACTCGGACGAGATCGCGCGCGAGATCGACGACGAGATCCGCCGGATCGTCGAAGAGGCCCACCAGACCGCGCGTCAGGTGCTGAGCGCGCACCGCGACAACCTCGACAGCCTCTCGAAGCTGCTGCTCGAGCACGAGACGCTCGAGCGCGACGAATTCGAGGCGCTGCTGGCCGGCAAGTCCTCGGACGAGGTCTTCCCACCGCCCGAGCCGGCGGAGACGCCTCCGGCCCCGCCGGTCGAGGAGCCCAGCCGCCAGCGCTCTCCCGAGCCGCGCACCCTGCCGCAGCCGCGGCCCGGATATGCGGCCGAGATGCGGGGCGACCGGCCGCAGCGCTCAGATATCTGAGTCGGCAGTTGGCAGTCGGCAGTCGGCAGAGCGGCTTCGCTCGGCCCGCTGTCATGGGCATCCTGAACGTCACCCCCGACTCGTTCTCGGACGGGGGCGAGTTCCTGGCCGTCGATGCCGCCGTCGCCCAGGCCGAGCTGATGATGGCCGCGGGGGCCGCGCTGGTCGACGTCGGTGGGGAGTCGACCCGGCCAGGAGCGGAGCCGGTGGCGCCCGAGGAGGAGCTGCGGCGGGTGGTGCCGGTGCTCGAGCGGATCGCCGGCAGGTTCCCCACCTCCATCGACACCTCCAAGGCCGTGGTCGCCCGGCGGGCGATCGAGCAGGGTACGCGGTTCGTCAACGACGTGACCGCGCTGCGGGGCGATCCCGAGATGGCGGCGGTCGTGGCGGACTCCGGAGTCGACGTGTGCCTGATGCACATGCGCGGCGACCCGCGCACGATGCAGGACGACCCGCGCTACGACGACGTGGTCTCGGACGTGAAGGCGTTCCTGGAGGAGCGGCTGCGGTTCGCCACCGAAGCGGGGATCGCCGACGAGCGCATCTGGGTCGACCCCGGCATCGGGTTCGGAAAGACGGTCGCGCACAACGTCGAGCTGATCGCCCGGCTGGGCGAGATCGCCGCGCTCGGCCGCCCGGTTCTGGTGGGGGCCTCGCGCAAGCGGTTCATCGGGGAGTTCGGCTCCGACCGCCAGGCGGGAACCGTGGCGGTCAACGTCCTGGCCTACGAGCGGGGAGCCACCATGTTCCGGGTGCACGACGTCGCCCCCAGCGTAGGGGCGCTGGCGCTGACCGCTGCTACCGTGCGATGACGATGCAGGAGGACTTCGAAGGCCGGGAGTACGAAGAGCAGGAGGAGACCGGCTCGTCCGACGCGTTCGTGACGGTCGAGATCTCCGGGCTCTCCCTCTACACCCACCACGGCGTCACCGAGGCGGAGCAGCAGACCGGCCAGCGGATGGTGTTCGACGTGTCGTTCGACGTCGAGGACTGCGACGCGACGATCACGGACCGGCTCGAGGACACGATCGACTACGCAGCGGTCTGCCAGGCCGTGGCGCTGGTGGCGACCGAGCGCTCCTACAAAACGATGGAGCGAGTCTGCACCGCCGTGGCGGACATGCTCGAGGAGCGGTTCAGCGCGACCGGGATCACGGTGCGCGCCGCCAAGCCCGAGCCGCCGATCCCGCTGCCGGTCGAGGAGGTCTCGGTCGAGGTCTCCCGGTAGCCCGGACCGGCTACCTCGGACTCGGGTCGAACGTCGGCGACCGCCTCGCGAACCTGCGGGCGGCGGTCGAGTTGCTCGGCGCCCACCCCGACATCGAGATCACCGGCCGCTCCTCGGTCTACGAGACCGAGCCCGTGGGCGAGGTGACGGAGCAGCGCGACTTCCTGAACGCGGTGATCGAGATCTCGACTCCGCTCGAGCCGCTCGAGCTCCTGGACGCCTGCAAGGAGGTCGAGCGTCAGCTGGGGCGCGAGCCCGGCGGCCGGCGGCACGGCCCGCGGCCGATCGACGTCGACGTGCTCCTGCTGGGCGACGCCAGCTTCGAGTCCGAGCGGCTGACGCTCCCGCATCCCGAGCTGCGCAACCGCAGGTTCGTCGTCGAGCCCCTGGGTGAGCTCGCGCCGGGTCTCGAGCTGCCGCCCGGCGACCCGGCACGCGTCGAGCGGGTGGGGCAGTTGTAGGCTCCGGTGAGTGCTGCTCGCCATCGACGTCGGGAACACCCAGACCCACGTGGGAGCCTTCGACGGCGAGCAATTGGTCGAGCACTGGCGCTTCTCGACCGACCGCGCCGCCACGGCCGACGAGCTGGCGATGGTGATCCACGACCTTCTCGGGCTGCGGGGGATCGAGATGGCGGCAATCGATGGCGAGGCGGTCTCCTCGGTGGTCCCCCAGCTGGTGTCGGAATACCGCGGCATGTTCGCCCGCTACCTGGACCGCGACGCGCTGATCGTCGGGCCCGGGACCAAGACGGGCATGCCGATCCGCGTCGACAACCCCCGGGAGTTGGGCGCCGACCGGCTCGTCAACGCCGTCGCCGGCTATGAGCGCTACCACTCGGCGTGCGTGATCGTCGACTTCGGGACCGCGATCACCTATGACGCCGTATCTGGCGGGGGGGAGTACCTGGGCGGCATCATCACTCCCGGGATCGAGATCTCCATCGAGGCGCTCACGTCGCGCGCGGCCAAGCTGCCCAAGGTCGACATCGAGCGGCCGCGCTCCCTGATCGGGAAGTCGACCGAGACCTCGATCCAGTCGGGAATCGTCTACGGCTTCGCCGGCCAGGTCGACGGCATCTGCGAGCGCCTGCGGGAGGAGCTGGGCCGCGACATCAAGATCATCGCCACAGGCGGGCTTGCAAGCGTGATCGTAGGTTTCACGAAGAGCATCGACGAGGTCGATGACCTTCTGACGCTCACGGGCCTGCGCCTGATTTACGAGCGAAACGCGCAAGCGTAGGGCCGCTTTGGACCGTCGCTATACTGGCGCGTCTCAAACCACCCGGCAGGGGCGGTCAAACCTCCAAGAACAGCGGAATCATGCCCAGAGAAGTCGTACTCACACGCGAGGGTTTCGAGAAGCTCAAGGACGAGATCGAGCAAATGCGCACGGTTCGCCGGCGCGAAGTCGCCGAGCGCATCAAGGTTGCGCGTGAGTTCGGCGACATCAGCGAGAACGCCGAGTACGACCACGCCAAGAACGAGCAGGCGATGCTCGAGGCGCGGATCGCCCAGCTCGAGGACAAGCTGCGCAAGGCCACGGTCGTCGACGAGTCGCAGGTCGACTCGGACGTGGTCTCGGTCGGCAGCCACGTGCGCGTAAAGGACCAGAAGTCGGGCCAGTCGGTCGCCTACCAGATCGTCGGATCGGCGGAGGCGGACCCCTCCGAGAACAAGCTCTCCAACGAGTCGCCGGTCGGCGGCGCGCTGCTCGGCCACAAGCGCGGCGACGTCGTTACGGTGGCCGTCCCCCGCGGCCCCAGCCGCAAGCTCAAGATCACGAAGATCGAAGCGGCTTAGCGCCCCCGCCACCAGCGCGCGTAAGCTCTCGGCGCGTTGAGCTCCGAGGAGCAACAGCCCAAACAGGACGAGAGCGCCCTCCTCGCCGAGCGGCGGCGCAAGCTCGACGAGCTGCGCGCCGCGGGCGTCGATCCGTTTCCGCACGAGTTCCGTGACCGGACCGAGATCGCGAACGTGCTCGAGGGCTATGAAGGACTGCAGCCCGGCGAGGAGTCCGACGACACCCTGCGCCTCGCGGGGCGGCTGGCCGCCCGGCGCGGTCACGGCAAGGCGTCGTTCCTCGACCTCGTCGACCGCTCGGGCCGGCTGCAGCTGCATGCTCGCGCCGACGTGCTCGGGGACTCCTACGAGCCGCTGGTCGACGTCGACCTCGGCGACATCATCGGAGTCGAGGGCGCCCCGATGCGCACCCGGCGCGGGGAGCTTTCGCTGCGGGTCGACTCCTGGCAGCTGCTGGCCAAGTCGCTGCGACCACCGCCCGACAAGTACCACGGGCTCAGCGACGTCGAGACGCGCTACCGGCACCGCGAGCTCGACCTGCTCGCGAACGAGGAGTCACGCGAGCTGTTTCTCCTGCGTACACGCGTAATCGCGGCGGTGCGGCGGTTCCTCGACGAGCGGGGTTTCATCGAGGTCGAGACGCCGGTCTTGCAACCGATCTACGGAGGCGCGCTGGCGCGGCCGTTCACGACCCACCACAACGCGCTCGACCGCACTCTCTATTTGCGCATCGCGACCGAGCTGTACCTGAAGCGTCTGATCGTCGGCGGCCTGGAGAAGGTCTACGAGCTCGGCAAGGACTTCCGCAACGAGGGGATCTCGCACAAGCACAACCCCGAGTTCACGATGCTCGAGACCTACGAGGCCTACGCGGACTACAACGACGTCGCGGAGATGACCGAGCAGCTGGTCGCCCACGTGGCCCGCGAGACGATCGGCGGCACGACGGTCGGCGACGTCGACTTCGCGCCTCCGTGGCGCCGCGTGACCCTCACCGACGCGATTCGCGCGGCGAGCGGGGTCGACATCTCCGAGCACACCGAGCGCGACGCGCTGGCGGCGGCGATGGAAGCCGCGGGCATCGAGTTCGACCCCGGTGCGTCGTGGGCCAAGCTGGTCGACGACCTCTTCTCGAAGCAGGTCGAGCCGACGCTCACGCAGCCGACGTTCATCCTCGACTACCCGGTCGAGCTGTCGCCGTTCGCCAAGCCGCACCGCTCGAAGCCCGGACTGGTCGAGCGCTTCGAGGCCGTCGCGGGCGGCGTCGAGATCGCCAACGCATTCACGGAGCTGAACGATCCCGACGACCAGCGCGCTCGCCTGGAGCATCAGGAGCGGCTGCTCGCGGCCGGCGACGAGGAGGCTCCGCCGCTGGACGAGGATTACGTCTACGCGCTCGAGCACGGCATGCCGCCGACCGGCGGGCTCGGGATCGGGATCGACCGGCTGGTGATGTTGCTCACACAGCGGCACTCGATCCGCGAGGTGCTCCTGTTTCCCGCGCTCCGCGATCGCTGAACCGGACCGCTGCCGAGGTGCAGGAAGGCACCCATTTCCGGGGCTTTGCGACACCCCGTCGAAGGGACCGCGCAAAGTGCGCAGAATCCGCACTGGACCGGCAAATCCGAACCTGAAAAGCGGGTCCAAGCCCGTTGTTATACTGGCCATCCGGCGCAGGAATTCGGTCTCGGGACTGATCTGGAGGGCCTCACCTGCCGAATAAAGGTGGTGAGACCTCCCGCCAGGCGGGTATCCGAACCGCATCTGGACCGGGCAAGCGAGGTGTAACCTCGATAGACCGCAATCGGACAGGGGTTCGTCAGGGACCAGGTATCGAGCGTGTTCGAGAGATTTACTGAAAGAGCCCGCCAAGTCGTCGTCCTCGCACAGGAAGAGGCCCGGCAGCTCAAGCACAACTACATCGGCACGGAGCACATCCTGCTCGGCCTGCTCCGCGAGGAGGAAGGCCTGGCCGCCCGGGTGCTCGAGTCGCTCGACATCACCGTCGAGCGTGTCCGCGCGCAGGTCGTGCGGATCGTCGGCTCCGGCGAAGAGGTCACCTCCGGCCAGATCCCCTTCACCCCGCGCGCCAAGAAGGTGCTCGAGCTGGCGCTGCGCGAAGCGCTCAGCCTCGGCCACAACTACATCGGCACCGAGCACATCCTGCTCGGCCTGGTGCGCGAGAACGAGGGCGTCGCGGCCCGCATCCTGCTCGACTTCGACGCCGACTCGGAGAAGATCCGCAACGAGGTCATCCGGATGTTGTCGGGTCCCGGCAGCCGCCGCCAGCAGGGTGGCACCCCCGAGGGCAAGAAGTCCTCGAAGCTGCTCGACCAGTTCGGCCGCAACCTGACCAAGCTCGCCGCCGACTCCAAGCTGGACCCGGTGGTCGGCCGCCAGACCGAGATCGAGCGCGTGATGCAGATCCTGTCGCGCCGCACGAAGAACAACCCGGTCTTGGTGGGCGAGCCCGGTGTCGGCAAGACCGCCGTCGTCGAGGGCCTGGCCCAGCGCATCTCGAATGGCGACGTCCCCGAGCTGCTCAAGAACAAGCAGATCTACACGCTCGACCTGGCCGCCCTGGTGGCCGGCTCGAAGTACCGCGGCGAGTTCGAGGAGCGCCTCAAGAAGGTGATGAAGGAGATCACCCAGCGCGGCGACATCATCCTTTTCATCGACGAGCTGCACAACCTCGTCGGCGCCGGCGCGGCCGAGGGCGCGATCGACGCGGCCTCCATCTTGAAGCCCGCGCTTGCCCGTGGTGAGCTGCAGACCATCGGCGCCACGACGCTCGACGAGTACCGCAAGTACCTCGAGCGCGACTCCGCCCTGGAGCGCCGCTTCCAGCAGATCCGCGTCGAGCAGCCGTCGACCGAGGAGACCGAGCAGATCCTCAAGGGCCTGCGCGAGCGCTACGAGCAGCACCACCGGGTGAAGATCACCGACGAAGCGCTGCACGCCGCCGCCGAGCTATCCGACCGCTACATCTCCGACCGCTTCCTGCCAGACAAGGCGATCGACCTGATCGACGAGGCCGCCTCGCGTGCCCGGATCAAGGCGATGACCGCTCCGCCGGTGTACCGCGACCTCGAGGAGGAGATCGAGACCACGCGGCGCGCCAAGGAGGGTTCGATCGAGGCACAGGAGTTCGAGAAGGCCGCCGGCCTCCGTGACAAGGAGCGGCGCCTGACGAACAAGAAGCGCGAGCTCGAGGACCAGTGGCAGTCGGGCGAGAACGGGGAGCGCCCCGAGATCGCCGAGGAGGAGATCGCCGACATCGTCTCGATGTGGACCGGCATCCCCGTCTTCAAGCTGACCGAGGCCGAGTCGCAGAAGCTGATCCGCATGGAGGAGGAGCTCCACAAGCGGGTGATCGGGCAGAACCTCGCGATCCAGGCCGTCTCGAAGGCGATCCGCCGCTCACGCGCCGGGCTCAAGGACCCCAAGCGCCCGACCGGCTCGTTCATCTTCCTGGGCCCCTCCGGCGTCGGCAAGACCGAGCTGGCGCGCACGCTGGCCGAGTTCCTGTTCGGCGACGAGGACGCGATGGTCCGCATCGACATGTCGGAGTACATGGAGAAGCACTCCGTGTCCCGGCTGGTCGGCTCGCCCCCCGGCTACATCGGCTACGACGAGGGCGGCCAGCTGACCGAGGCCGTGCGCCGCAAGCCCTACTGCGTGCTGCTGCTCGACGAGATCGAGAAGGCCCACCCCGACGTCTTCAACATCCTGCTCCAGATCCTGGAGGACGGGCGGCTGACGGACGCCCAGGGCCGCACCGTGGACTTCCGTAACGCGATCGTGATCATGACCTCGAACATCGGGGCCAGCGACATCGCGCGCAACACGCCGCTCGGCTTCTCGCTCTCCGACGAGACGGGCATCACCTACGACGACATGAAGAACCGCATCATGGGCCAGCTGAAGAAGGTCTTCCGGCCCGAGTTCCTCAACCGTCTCGACGAGGTGATCGTCTTCCACAAGCTCGCCAAGGATGAGATCAAGCTGATCGTCGAGCTCCTGATGCGGCACCTGCGCGAGACGATGGCCGAGCGCGAGCTGCAGATCGAGCTGTCCGAGGAGAGCAAGGACTTCCTGGTCGAGAAGGGCTGGGACCCGGCGATGGGCGCCCGGCCGCTGCGCCGCGCGATCCAGCGCTTTATCGAGGACCCGCTCGCCGACGAGGTGCTGAAGAGCGAGATGAGCCCCGGTTCCACCGTGGTCGTCGAGCGTGACGACGAGGCGCGCCAGCGCGCGGAGTCGGGCGACAAGGTCGAGGAGTTCCTCAAGATCACCATCCTGCCTCCCGTCGAGGGCCCGCCGGAAGAGAAGCCCGTGCCGGTCGGCGGCGGTGGCGACGAGCCGGAGCCGGAGCCCGAGCAGGGCGAGCCGGAGCAGCCGGCAGCTTCCGAAGAGTCCTAGCTAGCGCTTCTTCTTCGCGCGGCGCCCTAGCCCCAGCGACCTGACGATCAGTGCTGCCTCGGCGGGGTTGCGGGCCGGCGCGATTCGCATCGCCAGGCCAAGGCGCCGGAAGCGGCGACCGCGCACCAGCTGTAAGGCGAGCGTCGGGCCGGGTCGCGGGGAGGACGACTGCGCCCGTGGCCGCAGCACATGCGCGACCGCCTTCGGCCGGCGCTCTACGGGGAGCATCACGTAGCCCGTGTCCTCTCCAGCCACGTAGAAGTAAGCCACCTTGGCGAGCGAGATCTTCCGCCGCGGCTTGCCGGGGCCGGCCAGCGTCACCCGCTTGCCGCCGGCCAGGACCGCCTCGATCGTCGCGTTCTTGCCCCACGACGGGAACAGCACGTCGACCGTGAAGCGGCCGCGCATCCGCCGCACGACGCGCCACGAGGTCTGGATCCAGTCGCGCTCGAAGCGGTGGGTGGTTACCACCGCCACCTCGGGGGCGACGGCGTGCCCCCGCGCGACGATGGTCTCGAACGGGCCCCCGTAGGGGCGCTTCGGGTACGGCTTGGCAACCCGGACCCGGCCGCGCGGCGACTTCAGCAACTCGAGCGGAGGCCGCGGCGGCGGCTTCGACTTGGGGCGCTGGGAGAGCAGGATCTCCTTCGAGCGGGAGTCGCGCACCAGCACGCCGAAGCTCGCCCAGGGTCGCCCGCCGACATTCGACACGACGCGCTGCTCGCCGTCGTAGAGACGCGCCATCTCGAGCCCGCCGTAGGGGATCGCGCGCTGGTTCACTGCCAGAACGGCGGTCGAGTAGGCGGGCGTGGTGATCGTCAATCGGCCGATGTCGCCGTCGAACGAGTAGAGCGGCGGCGGCAGCGCGGCTGGCTTGGCGCCCAGCCCGAGCGCCACGGCCCGCGCGGCATTTGCCTGCATACGGGCCGCAAATAGATCTCTGATGCTTGGCCCGAGCGGCGCCAGCGCGATGTCGTAGAGGTTCGACGGGGCGATGCCCTTCGCGTCGGGCGCCTCCCGCGACAGCCGTTCGTAGAGGCCGAGGCCGCGGTCGAACATGTACTTCGCCCACTGCCCGATCAGCGGGTCGGTCTGGAAGCGCGGCGCCGATGCGATCGCCAGCAGCCCCTGCTGCGCGAGCGCCCAGGTGCGGCCCGCGTGCCAGCGCTTGAAGCCGTAGCCGGTGTCCCAGTTCAGGTAGCCGGCGTGGGTCCAGTAGCCGTAGACGATGTGCTCGACCCACGCGCGCAGGAGCTCGATGTGCTCCGGGGCCAGCGGCACCATGCCGGCCCGGATGGCCTGCTCGTAGTAGAGGATGAAGTGGACCGTCTCGCTGGCGTACTCGGCGCTGTCCAGGTTGAACGGGTGGGTCGGCGGTCGCGCCGGCAGGTAGTGGAACCGGTATCCCGGCCCGAGGTTGGGCGACCCGCCGCGCCCGGGCGCTTGCTTGATCCCGGCCGCGAACCGCGCCACCTGTGCGCGGTAGTCGTTCACCAGCAGGTCGTTGCTGCCGGTGATCGTCGAAGCGTGCGCGTACAGTTCGCAGTTCCAGTTGATCTGGTTGAGCCGCACGCTCGGGAAGCGGAAGAACGTCCCGTGCGCGCAGCGCGAGACGCGGTCGGCGATCAGGTCGCGCGTCTCTCTGGGCAGGCCGATGATGTCCCGCGCTCGCCAGGCGTACATCAGCGCCTCGGCGACCTTGGGGTCGATCGACTTGTCCATCGCCGCCTCCTGCGTGCCCATGCTCTCCACCCATCCGGGAGTGTGGAACTGCGGGTCCGGCTCGACGGGCTGGACGCGCTCGGACCACGGCGGCGAGTCGCACAGGCGCTTCGCCAGCAGCACTGCCCGGTCGTCGCGCCGGCTCGGGCCCGTGTGCCCGGCGAGGGCGGCCACCGCGTGCGTCGTCAGCAGCAGTGCGTTGTGGTAGATCCGCCCGACTGTCGTGTTGCCGGACACGTAGAGGCTCTTGTCCGGGAACCAGAGGCTGTCGAAGTAGGGGGCCATCCAGTCCGCGAAGCGCCAGTAGTCCGCGTCGGTGAACGGCGGCGACGGCAGCCCCGGCGCGCCCAGTGGCGCCACCCGGCGTTCCGGGATGGGCTGGACCGGCTCCGCCCCGGCGGTCGGCAGGGGCAGCCGGCTCGCGAGCGCGAGCCCCGCGCCGGCCTGCGCCGAGCGCGCGACGAACTTCCTGCGTGTCAGGTCGCGGGCCATGAAGGGGTTTCAGGGTCGCAGCAGGACCGGGCGCGCAGGCGCGGGTGGGGCGGATCGCGTCGGCCCCGGTCCTTACAGTCAGAGAGGATGCCAAAAACTGCCGTGATCTTTGCGTGTTCCGCCTGCGGTAACGAGACTCCGCGGTGGATGGGGCGCTGCCCCGGGTGCGGGGAATGGAACACGCTGGTCGAGGAGCACGCCCCTGAGACCTCGTCCGACCCAGCCCCGCGCGGGCGCCGCCGGGGCGAGAAGGCCCCACGCCCGATCCCGCTGGCCGAGGTCGAGGCCTCCCGAATGGAGCGGGTCCGGACCGGCAGCGACGAGCTCGACCGCGTGCTGGGTGGCGGCCTCGTACCGGGGTCGATCGTCCTGATCGGCGGCGCGCCGGGAATCGGCAAGAGCACGCTGATGACCTCCGCCCTGGCGAGCATCGCGGGCGCGGGCCGCCGGGTGGTCTACGTCAGCGGCGAAGAGTCGGCCGCGCAGGTCCGGCTGCGGGCAGAGCGGCTGGGTCCGGACGCGCTCTCGATCCCGGTCCTGGCCGAGACCTCCCTGCATCAGGTCCTGGACGCGCTCACCGCCGAGCGGCCCGAGGTGTGCATCGTGGACTCCGTTCAGACGCTCTACTCGGAGGATCTCAGCGGCGCGCCGGGCAGCGTGGGCCAGGTCCGCGAGGTGGCCGCCCGGCTCGAGCGCTTCGCGCGCGAGCGGAGCTGTGCGGTGGTCCTGGTCGGGCACGTGACCAAGGACGGCACCCTGGCCGGGCCGCGGGTGCTCGAGCACGCGGTGGACTGCGTGCTCCAGTTCGAAGGCGAGCCCCAGCGCACCTACCGCACCCTGCGGGCGCTGAAGAACCGCTTCGGCTCGACCAACGAGATCGGCGTGTTCGAGATGCGCTCGGGCGGCTTGACCGAGGTTGCCGACCCGTCCGAGCGCTTCCTCGGCGAGGCGCGGCCCGTGGCCGGCTCGTGCGTGCTGTGCGCGATGGAGGGCACGCGGCCGCTGCTGGTCGAGGTCCAGGCGCTGGCGGCCCCCTCGGACGTCGTGCCGCCCCGGCGGATCGCCAACGGGGTGGACCGCAACCGCCTCAGCCTCGTGCTGGCCACGCTGGCTCGCCACGGCGGGCCCTCCCTGGGCTCCTCGGACGTGTTCGTGAGCGTCGCGGGCGGCGTGCGAATCGAGGAGCCGGGTGCCGACCTGGCGGTCGCGCTGGCCCTCGCCTCGGCGGCCCGCGGCGAGCCGCTCGCTCGCGGCTCAGCGCCGCTGGCCTGCTTCGGCGAGGTCGGCCTGACCGGCGAGCTGCGCTATGTCGCCCACGCCGAGCGCCGCCTTCAGGAGGCCGCCCGCTTCGGCCTCGAGCAGGTAATCGTGCCGGCCCGCTCCCTGAGCGACACGGCGCCCTCCGCGCAGGCTGCGGCCACCCCGGCCGACTCGCTCTCGGACGCCCTGCGCATCGCCTTGGACCCGCCGGCCCTGAGTCGGGCTGCATAGGCCGGTCCGGCCAACTTCGTCAAAAAGCGCTTCACGCCGGACTCTCCTAAAATGCCTTTGCAATGGCCCGAGTTGGGGAAGAGTTGATCGAGGAACTTCAAGCTCGACAGGAACCCCGGCTACTACGGGCATTGGAGATGGTCGCCCCCGGGACGGCGCTCCGCGAGGGCATCGACAACTGCGTCCTCGCCCGCACCGGCGCCCTGATCGTGATCGGCGACGAGGACGGCCTCGCCCCGCTTCTATCGGGTGGGATCAAGGTCGACATCGAGTACTCGCCGGCCATGCTGTACCAACTGGCGAAGATGGACGGAGCGATCACCCTGTCCCAGAACGCGACCCGGATCATGTGGGCCAACGTCCAGCTGACGCCCGACCCCACGATCGTCTCCCGCGAGACCGGCACCCGCCACCGCACAGCCGAGCGGGTCTCCAAGCAGACCGACGGGCTCGTGATCTCCATCTCCGAGCGGCGCGAGGTCGTGACCCTGTTCTCCGACGGCGCCAAGTACATCCTCCAGGAGGTCCCGGGTGTCCTGGCCCGCGCCAACCAGGCGCTGCAGACGCTCGACAAGTACCGGGCCCGCTTCGACCAGGTCTCCATGCGGCTCACCGCGCTCGAGTTCGAGGGCGGCGTGACGCTCCACGACGCGCTGACGGTGCTGCAGCGCGCCGAGATGGTGACGCGCATGGCCGTCGAGATCGAGCGCTACATCGTGGAGCTCGGTGCCGAGGGCCGCCTGATCGAGATGCAGCTAGAGGAGATGCTGGTCGGCGTCGCCGCCGACCGCTCTGCGCTGGTGCGCGACTATCTGGTCGACAGCAGCGAGCCGACCTTCATGGCGGTCATGGAGGCACTCCCGCGCCTGCCCAACCAGGATCTGCTCGACTTCGGGCGGCTGAGCGAGCTGATGGGGTACGACCGCAAGCTCAATACGCTCGATTTCCCCGTCACGCCGCGTGGTTACAGGACTTTGGGGCGCATTCCCCGCCTTCCCCAGAGTATTGTGGACAACGTGGTGCGCGAGTTCAGAAGCTTCGATCTACTACTCGGCGCCACCAGCGGGGAGCTGGAATCGGTAGAGGGCGTCGCCGAGGTACGCGCCAAGGAGATCCGTGAGGGTCTCAGGAGACTTCAGGAGATCAACCTGGTCGACAGGTATCTCCAGACTTAGCTCGCAGGATCCGTCCCATTGTTCGGGGCGGCGGGGGTGGGCGCGCCAAGTGTCGTGGGGACACCGCGCCCGGTCGGACAGTGAGGACAGCAAAGGAGGCCACCATTCCGCAGGCAGTTCAAGTTGAAACCGAGACCGATATCGAGATCGATCTCACCGAGGTAGTTCACATCACCTACAAGGTGGGGGACAAGGTCGTGTACCCGCATCACGGTGCCGGCAAGGTCCTGAAGAAGGAGCAGAAGGAGATGCTGGGCGAGGTGCGGGAGTACCTCACCATCAAGATCCTTCACAACGACATGACGGTCATGGTGCCGTGTGAGAACGCGCACCGTGCTGGCCTGCGGCGGGTCATTGGGGAGGACGACGTCGAACGGGTGCTAGCCGTGCTGCGCGACGACATGAGCGCGATGCCGAAGAATTGGAACCGCCGGTTCAAGCACAACCGGGACAAGATGAAGACCGGTGACGTGTTCGAGCTCGCGGAGGTCGTGCGCAACCTCGCCATCCGGGACTTCGACAAGGGTCTCTCGACCGGCGAGAAGCAGATGTTCACGCGCGCCAAGAAGATCCTCTCCTCCGAGCTGATGTATGCGCTCGACATGGAGGAGAAGGAGGCCGAGGAATACCTCGACCAGCTGCTCGAGGAGACCAACACGGAGCGCAACGGCGCGGCCAAGTAACGAGCGCGCAACGGCGATAGTCCCCGGCGCCGGCTCCGGCGAGCGCCTGGGTGCGGGCGTCCCGAAGGCCCTCGTGGACCTGGCCGGGCGCCCGATGGTCGCCTGGTGCCTCGCGGCGCTGGCTGGCGCGGAGTCGATCACCGACGCCGTCCTGGCGGCCCCGCCGGGGAATGAGGAGGATCTGGAGCGCGTGGCGGCCGAGGCGGCGCCCGGCTTCGAAGTCACGGTCGTGACCGGCGGCGCGAGCCGCTCCGAGTCGGTCGCGATCGCGCTGGCGCGTGCTCGCGGCGACGTGATCGCCGTCCACGACGCGGCCCGCCCGCTGCTCGAGCCCGCGCTGGCCGACCGCTGCGTCGAGCGGCTGCGGCACTGGGGTTGCGACGGCGTTGTGGCCGCAGCACGCGCGGTCGACGCGGTGAAGGAGTCCGATTCCGGCGGGCGCGTGCTCGCCACGCTCGAGCGCTCCAACCTCTGGGCGGTGCAGACCCCACAGGTCTTCGGCGCCGAGATCCTGCGCCGCGCACTGTCCGGGCCCGACCTCGAACGCGCCTACGACGACGCGCAGCTTGTCGAGGACGTTGGCGGCGACGTGCGCATCGTCGAGGCGCCGCGTCACAATCTCAAGGTCACGAGCCCCACCGACCTCCGAATCGCGGAGCTGCTGCTGGCCAACCGGCGCGGCAGCGACGGCGGGGCTCCGGCCCCCGCTTGCTGACCGACTACCACATGCACCTGCGCCCGGATGACACCGAGGCCACCGCCGAGCGCTACTTCACGGCGCGCAACGTCGAGCGCTACCTGGAGGCGGCGGCGGAGCGCGGTGTGGCGGAGATCGGCTTCTCCGAGCACGTGCACCGCTTCCGGCAGGCGCTCGACATCTGGCGCCACCCCTTCTGGGAGGAGAACGCCGTCGACGACCTGGACGCCTACGTCGACTTCGTGCTCGGCGTCCGGGACGCCGGCCAGCCCGTGAAGCTCGGCATCGAGATGGACTTCATCCCCGGCCGGGAGGAGCAGATCGCGGCGCTGCTCGAAGGGCGGCCGTGGGATTACGTCATCGGCTCCGTCCACTTCATCGCCGACCGCGCGGTCGACCACGAGGGGTACGACGCCTGGCGCAACTCGGCGCCGGACGAGGTGTGGACCGCCTACTTCTCGACGCTGGGCGACGCCGCGGCCAGCGGACTGTTCGACGTGCTGGCGCACCCTGACCTGGTGAAGGTCTGGGGTTCCGGGCGCGCAGCGCCAACACGGCCCGCGCGCGTCTTCTACGAGCTTGCGCTGGAGGGAATCCTCGCGTCCGATGTGGCGATCGAGGTGTCGACCGCGGGGCTGCGCAAGCCCGTCGGGGAGATCTATCCGTCGGGCGAGCTGCTCGGGATGCTGGTCGCCGAGGGCAAGCCGGTCACGCTGTCCTCGGACGCCCACGAGCCGGAGCACCTCGGCCACGGCTATGACCGGGCGATCGACTTCCTGGCCGCTGCCGGCGTTGACCAGATCTGCGTCTGGAACCGCCGCGAGCGCCACGAGGAGCCGGTCGGATGAGCGCGCCCGAGCGCCGCTGCGGCATCGGCTACGACTCCCACCGGTTCGGAGGAGAGGGTCCGCTCGTCCTCGGCGGAGTCGAGATCCCCGGGGAGCGCGCGCTCGAGGGCCATTCCGACGCCGACGTGGTCGCGCACGCGGTCACCGACGCCGTGCTCGGCGCCGCCGGGCTGGGCGACATCGGCGAGCACTTTCCCGACGACGAGCCGCGGCTTGCCGGAGCCGACTCCATCGCGCTTCTGGCGGAGGCGCTCGAGGCCGTCGGCGCGCCCGGATGGCGGGTCGTGAACGTCGACGTCACCGTGCTGGCCGAGCGGCCGCGCCTCGGGCCGTTCAAGGGGCCGATGGCGGAGCGGCTGGCGGGCGCGCTTGGGATCGAGCCCGCGGCGGTGAACGTCAAGGCGAAGAGCAACGAGGGGATGGGCTTCGTGGGCCGCGGCGAGGGGATCGCTGCGCTCGCGGTGGCTCAACTCGAACGGGCCGCCGATGCCTGAGGAAGTGCGGCTCCAGGACACGCTGCGGGGTGAGGTGGTCCAGCTCGAGCCGCGCGATCCCGGCCACGTGTCGATCTACGCCTGCGGGCCCACCGTCTACAGCCGGATCCACGTCGGAAACGCACGGCCGTACGTGACATTCGCTCTGCTGAAGCGGCTGCTGGAGCACGACGGCTACCACGTGACGCTGGTCGAGAACGTCACCGACATCAACGACAAGATCTACGTCGCCGCCCGGGAGGCCGGGGTGGGCTCCGCCCAGCTGGCGGAGGAGATGACAGCTGCTTATCGCGCCGACACCGACCGGCTCGCGCTCGGCCGCCCGGACGCGGAGCCGCTTGCCACCGAGACGATCCCGGAGATCATCGACCTGATCCAAGCCCTGGTGGAGGGCGGCCACGCCTACGAGTCCGAGGGTGACGTCTACTTCGCGGTGCGCACCTACGATCGCTACGGACAGCTCTCCAACCGGCGGCTCGAGGACCTGCAGCCGGCCGATCAGGGCGAGCCGGAGGAGGAGGCGCCGCGCAAGCGGGACCCGCTCGACTTCGCATTGTGGAAGGCCCAGAAGCCGGACGAGGACACGGCCTGGGACTCGCCCTGGGGCCCCGGACGGCCCGGCTGGCACATCGAGTGCTCGGCCATGGCGGAGAAGATCCTCGGTCTCGACTTCGACGTGCACGGCGGCGGGATCGACCTCGTGTTCCCCCATCACGAGAACGAGATCGCGCAGACGGAGGCGGGCCGGGGCCGCGACCTCGCCCGGATCTGGATGCACAACGGGATGATCCGCTTCGGCGAGGAGAAGATGGCCAAGTCGGTCGGCAACATCCGCACCCTCGCCGACGCGCTCGACGAGCACGGTCGCGACGCGCTGATCATGTATTTCCTCTCCGGCCACTACCGCCAGCCGCTCGCATACGACGCTGAGAAGCTGGAGCAGGCCGAGCGGGCCCTCGAGCGCTTGCGGAACTTCGCCCGCCTGGTCGAGCGCTCGGATGCGGAGGCCACGGCGGCCGAGCCGGAGGGCTGCTCGGCCGAGCTGCGGGACCGTTTCTTCGCTGCCCTGCGCGAGGACCTCCACACTCCTACCGCGCTGGCGGCGCTGTTCGACTTCGTGGCGGAGGGCAATCGCAGGCTGGAGGCCGGGGAGGCCTTTCCGGGGGCCGCAGCGGCGCTCGCGGAGATGCTCGGCGTGATCGGCCTCGAGAACCTGCTCGGCGCCGACGAGCCCGCCGACCCGGAGGCCGAGCGGCTCGCGGACGAGCGCGAGCAGGCCCGCCGGGACCGAGACTTCGCCCGCGCCGACGAGCTGCGCGACCTGCTGGCCGAGCGGGGTTACGACGTGCGCGACACCTCCGACGGCCCGGTGCTGGTCCGGATCGCCGGCCGGTGAGCGAGTGGTCGTCTCGTGACGGTCGCCGCGAACGCGAGGGTCCGGGCCGACAGGCAGACGCGGAGTCCGCGTACTGGTTAGTACGGGGACGACTGAGGACACCGCATGTCGGTTCCGGATACCGTCGTTTCGGTGAACCGTTGCGGGACGGGCCCTGAGCTCCTTACGGTCGCAACTCGGTTCGGGAGGCGCTGCGCGGCGCGCGGGTGCTCGAGCTGGCAGGTGAGGAGCGCGCCGTGGCAGCTCTGGATCCAGGGCTGGCTCGCGAGGCGGGGCACGTCCGCACGGCGAGCCGCGCAGAACTCGACGAGCTGACCGGATCGCACGAGCATCAGGGGCTCGCGGCCCACGTCGAGCCCTACCGGTACGCGGACCCGGCGGACCTGCTCGTCGCCGATGACGCCCTCGTGGTCGCGCTGGATCAGGTGCAGGACCCCCAGAACCTGGGCGCCGTCTGCCGCAGCGCGGAGGGCGCCGGGGCGGCCGGCGTCGTGATCCCGACCCGCCGGGCGGCCGCCGTCACCCCCGCGGCGGCACGGGCATCCGCGGGCGCGGTCGAGCACCTGCCCGTGGCCAGAGCGGTGAACATCGCCGCCTTCCTGCGCGAGGCAAAGGACCGCGGGGCCTGGGTGTACGGAGCCGAGGCAGGCGCCGAGACCACCTACACCGGCGTCGAGTGGACCGGGCGCTGCGTCCTGGTGCTCGGCGGCGAGGGGAAGGGGCTCCGCCCGCTGGTGCGGGAGACCTGCGACGCGCTGGTGTCGATTCCGCTCGGCGGGCGGATCGAGTCGCTCAACGTGGGCGCCGCCGCGACGGCGATCCTGTTCGAGGGCGCGCGAGCAGAGGCGGTAGCCGTGAGACTGCACGAGCTGCTTGCAGCGGCGGCCCAGCCGGAACTTGACACCGCCGCCGGGGCGAGTACTATGCCGCGCAACCTAAGGCTTCAGTTCAGGTTGAGCCTTAGGCCGCAGTAAGTGGGTTCATAGTCCTGGGGCGCCAGGGGAGGTACGCGTCGCCACCGATCGAAGTGGCCCGGTGAGGGCTGCAGAGTGAGGAGGTTGCAGTGGCCGTTCCTTCCCCGAGGCGGGCATCCGCCGGCCATCCCGGCATCGCGCCCGGCCGTCCGGCGAACTATCGCCGAGTAGTACGAAGGGTTTCGGGGCCAGTCGCCACCGGCGCTGCGCGCAAGTCCGAATCAGCTGAGTTCGATGACGAGTACCTGGTCGCCCTCGCCAAGCAAGGCAGGCGCGACGCATACGACAAGATGGTCCGCCGCTACCACGGGTTCGTGCGCCTCAAGGCGTCGTCGTACTTCCTGGTGGGCGGCGACTCCGATGACCTGATCCAAGAGGGGTTGGTCGGGCTCTACAAGGCGATCCGCGACTACCGGCACGACCGGGAATCGAGCTTCCGGAACTTCGCCGAGCTGTGTATCACCCGCCAGATCATCACCGCCGTCAAGACGGCGACCCGCAACAAGCACACCCCGCTGAACTCCTATGTCTCGTTCAGCCAGACACCTGCCGCGGGCGGGGAGGACGGCGAGCCGACCATGGCGGACCTGCTGCCCGGCTCGACGGTCCACGATCCGGTCAACCAGGTGATCTCATCAGAGGAGATCCGCAGCCTGGTCGACTGCATCACCAGCGTCCTCAGCGAGCTCGAGAGCAGCGTGCTGTCGCTCTACCTCGACGGGCGCTCATACGAGGACGTGGCGGAGCGGCTCGGCTGCGACACGAAGACGGTCGACAACGCGTTGCAGCGGGTGAAGCGCAAGGTCGGCATGCACCTCGACGAGCGCGCGGTGCTGCAGTAACCGAACTACCGAGCTAGGAGCGCCTCGCGAACACCGGCGCGGGGCGCTCGAACCTCGATGGCGCTTCCTGCGGGCACGGTGGGGGCTTGCAGCCGGCGCCGCCGCCGACCGGGCCGCGGCGCGGCCAGCGTGGCGGGCGGGGCGGCAGCTTGCGCCGCGGACCGCGATCCTCGCCGCCGGCGGGCTCCTCGTCGAGCTCCGGCTCCGCCCTGATCGCGTACCAGACCAGCCAGCAGGCGGCAGCCAGCGGGATCTTGAGTACGACCAGCATGAAGAACAACATCCAGCCCATGGGTCCCCGCAACGCAGTGTAGACCCAGGAAAAGTGGAAACGCGTCACTGACTCCCTCTACTCTGGGATCGGATTCAATTACCGGGCCGGCGGAAGCAGGGAACTCCGTCGGGCCGTCTTGGCTTCATCACAGGGGTTCTTGGCTTCATCACAACAGGGAGGTTGACTTGATTCGCAGGGTTGCCGGCATCCTGCCGCTCGCGGCAGTTCTTCTTGGCCTGATCGGGGGGTCCGCCCCTGCCGCCGCCGCGACGGGGCTGGTACCAGCGCCCGGATCGCCGTTCGTGAGCGGCCTTAAGCCGGCGCAGATTGCGACGGGCGACTTCAACGGCGACGGCAATCTCGACGCCGCGGTGGCCAGCTACAGCACCGGCGAGGCGACCGTGCTGCTCGGCAACGGCACGGGTGGGCTCGCGCCTACGGCTCCGGTCCCGACCGGCGCGCCGCTCAATCTGGTGGCGATCGCCGCGAGCGACTTCAATGGCGACGCGCGGCTCGACGTTGCGGTGGTGAGTGACGCCGGGAGCGTCGCGGTGCTGCTCGGCAACGGTGCCGGTGGACTTATCCCCGCTCCGGGATCTCCGTTCGCGACCAGGGGCCTGCGGCCCGCCGCCGTGTCGGTTGGCGACTTCAACGGCGACGGCCGGTCCGACGCGGCCGTGACCCAGCGGACCAGCGGCGACGTGGCCATCCTGCTCGGCAACGGCGCAGGCGCGCTGACACATGCGCCCGGCTCGCCCGTCACCACGAGGAGCGCGCAGCCGAGCTCCTCTGCCGTCGGTGACTTCAACCGCGACGGCAAGGCCGATTTGGCCGTCTCACACGTCATCGGCGGCGACGTGGCCGTCCTGCTTGGCAACGGCGCCGGAAGCTTCAGCTCAGCTCCGAAGTCCCCATACACGACTGGCGGGCTGCGTCCGGGAGCGGTCGTGGCCGGCGACTTCACCCGCGATGGCAAGCTCGACGCGGCCGTGGTCCATGTGACCAGCGGCGATGTCTCCGTCATGCGTGGAAATGGGCGCGGCCGCCTCAAGCGGGCTCCCGGCTCCCCACGGCCGGTCGGCACCTTCGGTCCGCGCGCCGCCGTGGCGGCCAACCTGAACTCGGGCAACACCCCCGACGTGCTTGTCGCCAGCTATGACGGCGGGCTCGCGACGATGCTCGGCGACGGCCGCGGGCGTCTGAACGCAGCGGTGGGATCGCCCATCAACACGGGGGGCTTGCACCCGTCCGGGGTCGCCGCCGGTGACTTCAACAAGGACGGCCGAATCGACGCGGCAGTTACGAACATCGACAGCGACAACGTCTCGGTGCTCCTCAGCCAGGGGCTTGTCGTCGAGCGGCGGTGCCGAGTCGTGCAGAAGCCGAGCACGATGAGTGCCACCGGCCGCGTCTCGTTCAAGCTCTTCTGCCCGTTCGCCGCGCGCGGAACGGTGGCAGTCCAGGTCGGCGGGAAGAAGGCCGGCCATGCCAGGTTCAAGGTGCGCAGCGCAGGTGACGCTGCGAAGATCAGAGTCACACTGTCGCGCCGCGGCCGGCAGATGGTCCAGAGTGCTCGGACGGTCACCGCCGGCGTACGGGCTCGCGCCTACCGAGGCACGGGCAAGGCACGGAAGCGCGCAAAGACGTACAAAGACGCCCTGACCATTCAGATCCGCTGATCAAACGCAAAATCCTTGTTGTTCTGTTGGGGGGGCTCCTCGCTTCGGCGGGGGCCCCCGCTGCGCATGCTGCAACCGTAGGCTTCGACGCGGGGTCGCAGACGGTCACGTATGCCGCCGCGTCCGGCGAGGCGAATGCGCTTGCGATTGCGGACTCCGCCGGGTCGTTGACGTTCACCGATGCCGGCACCACAGCCACCGGCGGTGTCGAGGTGTTGGACGCAGATGGCGTCGATGGGTGCAGCGTTGACCCCGGAACTCCCAACATCGCCACCTGTCCCAGCGCGACCGCCGCGTCGATCGTGGTCCAACTCGACGACGGGGACGACTCCTTCGTGCCGGACCCGGCGCTGGCGCTGCCACTCTCGCTCGACGGAGGATCCGGAAACGATCAGCTGACCGGCGCCCTGGGGGCCGATGAATTGATCGGCGGCACGGGCGACGACACCCTGACCGGTGGCGATGGCTCCGATTCGCTCGACGGCGGCGCCGACACGGACTCGCTCGACGGCGGCACGGGCGACGACCAGCTGACGGGCGGCGCCGGCGACGACACGCTGACTGGTGGCGACGGCGCCGATTCGCTCGACGGAGGTACGGACACGGACACCCTCGACGGCGGGGCGGATAACGATCAGCTGACCGGCGGTGACGGCTCCGATTCGCTGGACGGCGGCGCCGACATGGACTCGCTCAACGGAGGACCGGGAAACGACCAGCTGACCGGTGCTTCGGGAACCGATGAATTGATCGGCGATACAGGCGACGACAACCTGACCGGCGGCGACGGCTCCGATTCGCTCGACGGAGGTGCCGATGCGGACGTGCTCGACGGCGGCACCGGTGACGACCAGGTCGAGGGATCAGACGGCGCCGACACTCTGAGTGGCGGCACCGGCGACGACACCCTGACCGGCGGCGACGGCTCCGATTCGCTCGACGGAGGTGCCGATGCGGACGTGCTCGACGGCGGCACCGGTGACGACCAGGTCGAGGGGTCAGACGGCGCCGACAGCCTGAATGGCGGCCCTGACGATGACACCCTCGAGGGCGGGTCGGGCACCGACGCTCTCGACGGCGATGAAGGCGTCGACACCTTCTCTTATGCGTCCGCGACGGGGCCCGTGAGGGTGGACCTCGGCGTTGCCGGCGATCAGGACACGGCCGGCGCTGGGACCGATGCCCTCTCCGACGGCGAGAACCTGCGCGGTTCCGGCGGCAACGACGCGTTGTTCGGGGACGCCGGCGCCAACGTGCTCTCGGGCGAAGGAGGCAACGACGCGCTCGTGGGCGGAGCCGGACCGGACGTGCTCGACGGCGGCCCCGACAATGACATTCTCGAGGGCAATCTCGGCAACGATTCCCTCGACGGAGGCACGGGCGTGGACACCTTCTCGTATGCGTCCTCGACGGGGCCTGTGACGGTCGACCTCGGTGTCGCCGGCTTTCAGGAGACAGTCGGCGCCGGTACCGATGCCCTCTCCGGCGGCGAGAACGTGGTCGGGTCGGACAACAACGACACGTTGACCGGCGACTCCGGCGCGAACGCGCTATCCGGCGAGGGAGGCCACGACGTCCTCGCGGGCGGCGCCGGGCCGGACGAGATGACGGGCGGGCCGGGCGAGAATACGGCCGACTACTCCGCCCGTGCGGACGCCCTCAGCGTCAGCTTGGACGGAATCGCCAACGACGGGGCCCCGGGCGAGGGGGACAACGTCGCCGGCGACATTGCCACCGTGCTTGGCGGAAGCGGGCCAGACGTGCTCGTGGGCGACGGGAGCGGGAACCGGCTGCTCGGAGGACCGGGCGACGACTCGCTCGACGGTGGCACCGGCGCGGACGCGCTCGTGGGCGGCCCCGGCTCGGACAACGTCAGCTACGCGCGACGGCAGGCGCCGGTGACAGTCGACCTGGCGGCGCCCGGCTCGGCCGGCGAGCCCGGCGAGAACGACGCCCTCTCCGAGGTCGAGGGCGCGGTAGGCGGCGCGGGCAATGACCGGCTGACCGGCAGCGAGGGCGCCGACACCCTGGACGGCGGCTCGGGAGACGACGTACTGGACGCGCGCGGGGGCGGCGACCTGGTTGCCGGTGGCGCGAACAACGACGTCATCTACGGCGCCGACGGCGACGACCGGCTGGACGGCTCGACCGGTGCCGATCTCATCCGCGCCGGCAACGGCCGCGACTCCCTCGCCGGCGGGCCCGGCGACGACGTCCTGGACAGCGGGGGCGGCGGCGATGCAATCGGCGGCGGCGGCGGCAACGACACCGTGGACTACTCCCTGCGCACCGGCCGCGTACGCGTGAGCTTCGACGGCCAGGCAAACGACGGCGAACGGGGCGAGGGCGACCGGGTCGGCTCCGACATCCGCAGCGTCCGTACCGGCTCCGGCAAGGACCTGATCAACACCGTGGACGGTGCCCGGGGAAGTGTCGCCTGCGGCGCCGAGGAGGATGCCGTGCGGGCTGACGCCGGAGACCGGGTCGGACGAGATTGCGAGGATCTGAACGGTCTCAGTGTCAAAGGCCGCTGCAGCGTCACCGGGCGAACGGCTCAGCTCACCAGAAGCGGCGTTGTGCCTCTGCGGTTGACGTGCAAGCAGGCAAACCGGGGCTCCGTCGCGGTCAGTGCACGCGTCCCCTCCAAGCCCGGGGGGCGCAAGCGCACGCTGAGGCTGGGCAACCGCTCCTTTTTCCTCGGCCAGCGCCGGTCGGCGACCGTCAAAGTGCGCGTCGCCCGGGCAGCTCAGCGGAAGCTGCGGCGCGCGGGAAAGCGCGTGCGCGTCAACGTGACCGTCAGGACGAGGCACCGGGCGGGGAGCCCCTCCACCCGGCTCGGCAGTGTGGTGGTCAAGGTTCGCTGAGGGGAACTACCGCAGCACGGCCTCGGCAAGCATCTCCACCTGCTCAGGCTCGTTGGAGCCGGGGAAGAAGATCAACTCGTCGCAGCCGGCCTCGGCGAATCCGTCCGCGTACTGCTTCGCCATCTCGGGGGTCGTGGCGGCGCTGCCGACGATCATGCCCACCAGCTCCTCTCCGAGCCACTCGTAGTAGTGGCCCAGGTTCGCTTGGGCACTCTCCTCGGCTTGCGGGCCAAGCCAGAAGTAGGCCAGTGACTTCTTCACCGGCCGTTCGCTGCGGCCCGACTTCTCCCACACCGCCTCGAAGGCGCCCGCTCGCTCGGCGTACTGTCCGGGCGTGCTCGCGCCCATGATCCAGCCGTCGCCGTAACGGGCGGCGCGCTCGAACGCCGCGTCCGCGCCGCCGCCGACGATCACCGGAGGACCGCCGTCCTGGGCGGGTCGGGGCCCGATCGGGCCGGTGCCCGCGTAGGGCTCGCCGGCCCAGATGCTCTTGAGGCCCCGGAGCTGCTCGTCGAGGGTCCGGCCGCGGGTCTTCCAGGACGCTCCACTCGCCCGGTAGTCGTCTTCGCGCGCGCCGAGTCCGATTCCGACCCAGAGCCTGCCGCCCGAAAGGACATCCACGGTCGCGAGCTGCTTCGCGAGCAAAGGAGTGTTCATCCGGTAGGGCGCAAGCAGCACGGTGGGAGCGATGCGGATGCGCTCCGTCACGGCCGCAGCGGCGCCCAGGGCCACGAGCGGCTCGTGGTTCGGGTACACGAGGCGGTCGACCGTCCCGAGGCTCGAGAACCCGGCCCGGTCGGCGCGACCGGGCGAATTCCAGCAGGGTCGGGCCGTCGGTGTCGGGAATCGCGTTGGGGAGGCCGATTCCGATCTCCATGTGAAGTCCAATGCCCCAGTAGTCGGGCCGGAACCTTCAAGCCTACCTCGCTTGGGCTGCGGGAAGGGGGGATCGATCGTCTAGACTCGCGCCCGCATGACGGGGTACTACGTCCTGGCGGGTATCTCGGTCGCGTGGGCGCTCGGGCTCGCGGCGGTCGGGCTTACTCAGAAGAATTTCCCGCCGACCGGCTCTATGGCGCGGGCCCTGATGGGCTTCGCGATCGCCCTGACGCTGGTAACCGTGGTCGTGCTGGTGTCGGTCACCCACGTCGAGCACCCGCTCGAGGAGGCCGCCGCGGAGGAGCAGCTCGAAAAGGACGCCGAGGCGAACCAGGAGGCCAAGGAACCCGGCGAGGAGCGCGCCGCGAAAGAGGAATCCGAGGGCGGCGGCAGCAACTCCGTGCCTGAAGGCGAGGGAGCGGCCGCCAAGGCCAAGGTGGTCCCGGTCAAGGAGAAGGAGTTCTCGATCGAGATCGAGGGCGGCAATGACCTGAAGGCCGGGGCCTACGACTTCCAGGTCGCGAACGACGGCAAGATCGAGCACGACCTCGCGATCGAAAACGGCACCGAGAAGAAGACGCCGTTGATCAAGGCCAGCGGAAAAGCAGACCTGAAGGTGGACCTGAAGCCCGGCAAATACCGCTTCTGGTGCACCGTTCCGGGGCATGCCCAGTCGGGAATGGAGCAGGATGTGACGGTCGAGTGATGCGGAATCCGTTCGTACAGGTGCTCCTCTGGACGCTCGCCCTGGGCACCGCCATGTCGGCGCTCGTGCTCACCGTTCCCTGGCTGCCGGAGGAGAGCTCGACCCAGGCGGGCCCGATCGACACGCTCTACGACGTGCTCGCGGTCCTCTCGGCCTACATCTTCGCGCTCGTGGTCTCGATCCTGTTGGTAGCGGTGGTGCATTTCCGGCGCCGATACAACGACCCGCGCGACGGCCAGCCGATCCACGGCAATTCGCGCCTCGAGGTGATCTGGACCGCGATCCCGGCTGTCCTGATGGTCGGTGCGGCGGTCTACTCGGGCCTCGTGCTGCGCGACATCGAGGAGAGCAAGGCCGGTACGAAGGAGATCCACGTCGTGGCGCAGCAGTTTGCGTGGGCCTTCGAGTACCAGCAGCCGAAGCTGAAGTCGGCCGAGTTGCATCTGGTCGCGGGCACGCCGTACCAGTTCGAGATGAACGCCAAGGACGTCCTGCACTCGTTCTGGGTGCCGGAGTTCCGGATGAAGCGGGACCTGGTGCCCGGGCTCACCACGAAGGTCCGCGTGACGCCGGACCGGCCGGGGCGCTACGCGCTCGCCTGCACCGAGCTGTGCGGCCTCGGCCATTCGACCATGCGGGCCCGGGTCGTCGTCGAGACCCAGGCCAGCTTCGACCGCTGGGCGGCCAAGCAGCGCCGCGAGCAGAACCTGGTGGGAGGCCTCGTAGAATGAGCGCAGGGGTGGCTGCTGTGCCTCACACCGCGCCCCGGCTGATGCGGCCGGGCTTCCTGCGGGCGGCCTGGATGACGGTCGCGGCTGCTGCATTGGTCACGGGGCTCGTAGTCGCGGTACGGGCGCTCTACGGCCAGGACCTGTGGGTGGACGAGCCGATCGTGACCGTGATCCTGCTCGCGGCGCCGCTCGGCTTCCTGGTCGGGATCGGCGGCTTCGACTACTGGGGCCGCTACATGATCGGCTCTCCGACCAGGCCGGACGACCACGCCGACCACGGCGCGCGCAGCTGGAAGGACTACTTCAAGGTCAACACCGACCACAAGGTGATCGGCATCCAGTACACGGTCACCGCGCTGTTCTTCCTGGCGGTCGGCGGGCTGCTGGCCGAGGTGATCCGGGCCGAGCTGGCCCAGCCGGGCCAGCAGGTGGTGGACTCGAACACCTACAACGGCCTCTTCTCGGTCCACGCGGCGCTGATGATCTTCCTGGTCGTCATCCCGATCTTCGCGGGACTCGCGAACTACGTGCTCCCGCTCATGATCGGCGCGCCGGACATGGCGTTCCCGCGCCTGAACGCGCTCAGCTACTGGCTCCTGCCGGTCGCCGGGTTCATGATGGTGGCGAGCTTCCTGGTGCCGGACGGAGGGGCCTTCAACACGGGCTGGACCGCCTATGCGCCCTTGTCCACCGATGCCCCGTTGGGGCAACAGTTCTTCACGATCGGGGTCCAGTTCGCGGGCACCTCGTCGATCATGACCGCGCTGAACTTCCTGGTCACGATCATCACTATGCGTGCGCCCGGGATGACTTTCTGGCGCCTGCCGCTGCTGGTCTGGGCGAACTTCACGACATCGCTGCTGGTTGTGATCGCGACCCCCTTCGTCGCCGGCTCGCAGTTCCTGGTCCTGCTCGACCGTGCGCTGAACGCTCACTTCTTCGACCCGGCCTTCGGCGGCGACGTGCTCTCGTATCAGCACATCTTCTGGTTCTACTCGCACCCGGCCGTCTACATCATGGTCCTGCCGGGCTTCGGGATCATCTCCGAGGTCATCTCCGCCAAGTCGCGCAAGCCGATCTTCGGCTATCGCCTGATGGCCATGTCGCTCGTGGCGATCCTGTTCCTCGGCTTCACGGTGTGGGCGCACCACATGTTCGTCTCGGGGATGCAGGACTGGCTGCGCGTCCCGATGATGATCACGACGATGCTGATCGCCGTGCCGACGGGGGTGAAGATCTTCAGCTGGCTGGCGACGCTGTGGCAAGGGGTGCTGGAGATGTCGACGCCGATGCTGTTCGCGCTCGGGTTCATCGTGACCTTCACGCTCGGGGGCATCAGCGGCATCATGCTCGCCGCGATCCCGGTGGACATCCACACGTCCGACACGTACTTCGTCGTGGCGCACCTCCACTACGTGCTGTTCGGAGGCAGCATGTTCACGATCTTTGCCGGGATCTACTACTGGTTCCCGAAGATGACCGGCAAGATGTTCGACGAGCGGCTCGGCAAGATCCACTTCTGGATGACGTTCATCGCGTTCAACCTGACGTTCGGGCCGATGCACTGGCTCGGCCTCGAGGGAATGCCGCGCCGCGTGGCCGACTACGCGGATCAGTTCGCCGCCTGGAACTTCGTGGTCACGATCGGCGCGTTCATCCTCGGCCTGTCGACGCTGGTCTTCTTCTACAACATGATCGTCAGCTGGGCCTTCGGGCCGCCGGCGCCGGCCAACCCCTGGCGCGCCCGCACGCTCGAGTGGCAGGTGTCCTCGCCGCCGCCGATCTTCAACTTCGACGAGATCCCGCAGGTCGTGGGCGGGCCCTACGAATACGGCGTGCCCGGCGCCGTGCACGCAGTCCTCGACGGTGAGCGCGCCAAGGTGACGGTGCCGGCGGGATCGGAGGTCGCCACCAGCGGCGCAGGCATGGCGACGGGGATGGCAACGGCCATGCCGGCGGGCACGGCGCCGGCAGCGAGCCGGACGAGCCGGATGAGCCGGGCGGGCCCAGGCGAGAGTGATGGAGGCTGCTTCTCCAACACCCCTACCGGCCGGCCAGCCCACGTCCTGGTCGTCCCCAACGAGACCGTCGCCGGCCGGCGGCTCCTGGAAGCGATCGAGCGCCGCGCCGCCCAGGGGCCGATCCGCGTCACCATCGCGACGCCCCAGAACGAGCCGCAGCGCGGCTTCGTGATCTACGACCACACGGTGAAGTCGGCCGCCGGTATCCGGCTCGAGCAGCTGCTGGACCGGATGAAGGAGCTCGGCATCGAGGCGCGGGGCGAGGTGATGGATCCCGACCCGTTCCTGGCTACCCAGGACGCGCTGCGGCTGTGGGGCGCAGACGAGATCATCATCTCCACGCTGCCCTACCCGCGTTCGGGGTTCCTGCGCAGGGACCTGATCGGGCGGATCCGGACGTTCGCGAAGATCCCGGTCGAGCACGTCGAGGTGAACCTCACCGAGGAGCCGTTCAAGCACACGCTCGTCGTCGCAAACCAGACGATCGGGGGCCGGCCCCTGATCGAGACGCTGGAGCGGCGCTCGACCGAGGCTCCGCACCGGTTCACCGTGATCGCGCCCCAGGACGGCGCCGACGGGCAGGCCACCGAGGCCGCGCAGGAGCGGCTCGACCAGACCCTGCGGGAGCTCCGGCGGGCCGGGCTCGACGTGACCGGCTACGTCACCCACCCCGACCCGCTGACGGCGATCGTCAACGCGCACCAGTACGACCACGTCGACGAGATCGTGATCTCTACGCTGCCGAGCTACCGCTCGAACTGGCTGCGGGGCGACCTTCCGAACCGGGCCCGCCGGGCTACCGGCCTGCCGGTCGAGCACGTGACAAGCGACGTTCCCACCCCCGTCGAGCTGACCGCGTAGGAGCAGTGGACTAGTGGAATCCGCCAGCGTCGCCCACCCGCACGGACTCGCTCACGAGGATCACCATCACGGCCCGCCGACGGCCAACCGCAGCTCCCGCGTGCACCCCCAGGTGCTGGGGGTGCTGCTCTTCATCGTCTCCGAGGCGATGCTGTTCGGGTCGTTCTTCACGGCGATGTTCTTCATCCGCGTCGTGGCGAACACGCCGTTCCCACCGGAGCCGTTCGAGTTCCCGGTCCCCGTCGCGTCGATGAACACTGCTGTGCTGGTGTCCTCGAGCTTCACGATGCACTACGCGCTCCACTCGATCCGGCAGAACAACCGGTTCGGCCTGCAGCTCGGCCTGGTGGCGACCTTCTTCCTCGGGGTGACCTTCCTCTGCACGCAGATCAACGAGTACTTCAAGGCCGGGTTCGCGATCCATGACGGCGCCTGGGCGTCGGCTTTCTATGGGCTCACCGGGCTCCATGGCCTGCACGTCTTCGTCGGGCTGACTCTGCTGGCGATCATGGCCACGCGAGCGCTCCGCGGGCACTTCGGCCCGAAGACCGAGGACCATATGGGCGTCGAGATGGCAGGCATCTACTGGCACTTCGTCGACGTTATGTGGATCATCGTGTTCCTGACCGTCTACATCCTCTAGGCACCGATACGGAAGGAGGCCTCGGTGATCAATCCACTCAGATCCGAGCAGGAGGCCTTCCGCTTCACCCTGATCGTCGCGGTACTGGTCGCGCCCATCGTGCTGGCGGCAGTCATCTGGGACTCCGAGGTCGCGATCGGCGTGGCCGGCGGCCTGACGATCGGGCTCGTGGCCGCCTTTCTGATGCGGCGTGAGGACCGCAAGCCAGAGCGCGTGGACCTGAGGCGCCGCGGCGACGGCGACGGAACGGTGCGCATCCTCGTGGTGGCCAACGAGACACTCACCGGCGCCGCCCTGCGGCACGAGATCGAGCACCGATGCCAGGGCAAGGACGCCGAGATTCGCGTCGTCACCCCGGCGCTCAACACGCGGCTCAAGACATGGGCATCCGACGAGGACGGCGCACGCTCCGCGGCCGCCGAGCGGCTGCAGAGCATCCTCTCGACGCTCGAGCGCGACGGGCTGGCAGCAGAGGGCGACATCGGCGACGGCGACCCCGTCCAGGCGATGGAGGACGAGCTGCGGAAGTTCCCGGCCGACGAGGTGATCATCTCGACGCACCCGCTGGGCCGCTCCAACTGGCTCGAGCGGGGCGTCGTCGAGCGCGCGCGAGAGCGCTTCGAGATCCCCGTCACCCACGTCGTCGTCGACCTCGAGCGCGAGGCCGGCCGCGGAATTACTTGATGGAGAGGCTGCCCTTCATCCCGGCCTGCTCGTGGCCCGGCACGCTGCAGTAGAAGGTGTAGCTCCCCGGCTTTAGGTCGACCTCGATCTTCGAGGTCGCGCCACCCGAGACCTCCTTGCCTACGGGGCCGCCCTTCAGTCCGATGTCGTGGGGGACGGTCGAGTCGTTGGTGGACTCGAGCGTGATCTTGCCGGCCTTGGCCGTGGCGCTCTTGTACTTGTAGGCGAGCTGCCCGTTCGGGTCGGCCGGTATGTCGACCACGTTCTGCGCGTTCGCCTCGGCGGTCCCGGAGGCGGCCCCGCCGGCTGCGCCCCCGCCGGCCGCCGGGGGCTTCCCGACGGCGCTCGCGACGTAGGCCGCGACCGAGTCTGCTTCCTTGCCCTTCACCAGGTCCGCCGGCATCTCCTTGCCCATCGGCATGTCGATCTGCTCGCGGACCACGGCCTCGATCGTGCTCCGGCCGAGGCCGTCCTTGATCGACTGCTGGAACGCGTAGTCGAGGTTGGGGCCCTGGACGCCCTTCGTTCCCGCGTCGTTGAGCACGTGGCACGCGCCGCAGCGCTGGGTGAAGAGCTCCTTCCCGGCGGTCTCGTCGCCGCCGCTCTCGTTGCACGCGGTCATCACGGGAAGGGCCGTGGCGAGCGCCACGGCGAGCCAGAGACGGGCGTTTTTGAGCGCACGGGACCGCACGGGGACCGGCATTATCGCGAGTTCGGCGGTCGGGTGACTCCAGATCCCCCGTGCCCTGCTGGGATACTCCGGCGCCATGGCCGACCTGATCCTGATCGACCGCCGCGGCGACGAGCACCCGGTGAAGCTCTTCTGCAAGCCCGGGCACTACTACTCGCCGCTGCCGGACACCAAGCGCTTCGACGACCCCGCGTGGCGGGACCGGGTCTTTCGCGACCGCCCGCTCGAGATGCCCGGGATCGAGTGGCGCCCGGACGCCCAACTCGAGCTGCTGGAGCGGTTCGGCGAGCAGACGCCGCTCGAGTTCCCGTCCGACCGGCCCGACCCGATCACCCATTACTGGAGCCGCAGCCGCATGTACCCGGCGCTCGACGCCTGGGTGTTGCAGGCCTTCGTCCGGCAGCTCGAGCCGGCGCGAGTGGTCGACGTCGGCGCGGGCCACTCGTCGCTCGTCACCGCGCGTGTCAACCGGGAGCTGCTCGGCGGCCGGATCCACTTCACGACGATCGACCCGTTCCCGCCGGACGCGCTGAAGGCCGGGGTGGACGGCATGACCGAGTTGCGCACCGAGGAGGTGCAGGACACGCCGCTCGAGGTGTTCGAGTCGCTCGGCGATAACGACCTGCTGTTCATCGACACGTCACATGTCGCCAAGACCGGCGGCGACGTGCCCTGGATCTACAACCAGATCCTGCCGCGGCTGCGACCGGGCGTGGTCGTCCACATCCACGACATCTTCATGCCGGGCGACTACCCGGAGAACTGGGTGCTCGAGGGCCGCGCGTGGAACGAGCAGTACCTGCTGCAGGCGTTCCTGGCCTTCAACACGGCCTTCGAGGTCCTGCTCGGCACGTACTGGCTGCGCACCAACCACTGGGACCGCCTGCGGGCGGTGTTCCCGGACCTCACCGACGAGCACCGCGATCGCGGCTCCTCGCTGTGGATCCGCCGCGTCTAGACCGCGCTCTCGACTGCCGTCAGCATCGCCCGCGTCAGGGGGGGTGATGGAGTCCCCGCCGAAGGGCTACCGGACCCGGCTCGCTGCAAGGTCACGCCCTTCGTCGGAGTAAAACTCTCGTGCCCAGAACGAGTCAGGCTTGGCCAGCCGACAAGCGGAGAAGACCCAGACGATCCATACGAAGAGCCCCGCCATGAAGCAGAACCACTTGCCTTTCATCACGGTCGTGATCCCGGCTCCCAGCCACAGCGCACCGATACAGCCGATCACGAAGAGGGACATGGGGTTCATCAGGTCGATCGCAACGTCGACTGGCATAGGCAGTAAATCGGGCCGCAGTCGGCCAAACCTTTAGCGGGTCGGAGGCCGTTCGACGGGCGGGTTGCAGCGTTTGGTCCGGAGTGAATAGGCCCCACACGTCGCGAATGACGCCCTAGACTGGAAGCGGCGCGCACAGCCGGATTGGGGTTCCAGGCATGACGTCCGTTTTTGGTAGAGGAGCAAGGGGCTTCGCCGCAGCCGTCTTTGCGGCGGCCGCGCTTGCGAGCGCCGGACCCGCCGAAGCGGCCTTCCCGGGCGAGAACGGGAAGATCGCTTTCGTTCGCTCCGACGTCTCCTTTTCCGGGTACGACATCTGGTCCGCCGACCCGGATGGAACCGGTCTGCAACGGCTTACGACTACCCGAAGCGACTTTCAGCCCCGCTGGTCGGCGGACGGCGAGAGCCTCGCCTTTACCAGCGCCCGCGACGGCAATCCCGAGGTCTACCTCATGGACGCCGACGGCACCGACCAGGCACGGCTGACGAGCTTCCCGGGCAATGACTACAACCCGACGTGGTCGCCGGACGACCGGAAGATCGCCTTCGAGCGCTTCGACAACGGCATCTATGACGTGTACGTGGTCAATCCGGACGGGACCGGGCTGACGAACCTCACCGCTGGTCAGGGCGGCTCCGAGCCGGTGTGGTCTCCCGACGGGCGGAAAATCGCCTTCATCTCGGGCAACAACGTCTTCTCGATGAACCCCGACGGGAGCGGGCGGTTAAGGCTGACCAGCTACCCGGTCCCGTCGCGCGATTCCCACCGCGAACCGGGCAACCCCGACTTCTCGCCGGACGGGTCCAAGATCGCCTACGACCTCGTCTGGGGCGGCGGGACGTTCTTCGCCTGGTCGATCGTCGTCATGAACGCCGACGGGACCGGCGCCGTCGAGCACCATGGCTTCGGGCAGGGACTCGCCGAGCCGGCTTACTCGCCGGACGGGAGCCGGCTGATCTTCGATTGCGACGGCGGCATATGTGACCTGCCGCCGCCGTCCTCACCGGAATTTACGCCCGTACCGTGGACGAGCCGCTTGGACTCCGGACCGAGCTGGGGGCCGAAGCCGGGAACGACTCCGCCTCTCGAGCCGCAGCCCGGCGACTACAAGAACGCCTCGCACTACTGCAAGGCCTTGCGCGTGTTTCTCGGCGATGCGTCGTTCGAGGAGCGGTACTCGAGCCACGGCGCCTGCGTCGCTGCCAGTAAGTAGCGGACCGCCAAACTCCCGACTGTCGAGAGCCGGAGAGGGGACTCGAACCCCTGACATCCGCTTTACAAGAGCGGTGCTCTACCAGCTGAGCTACTCCGGCGCGACGGATAAATCCGTCGCGCCAAGGATAGGCCAGCGTCACCGGCGAACCTCGGATGTAACCCACCTGTGAAGGGAGGGTTGTTCTACGCACGCGAATGGATCCCAAGCGCGCACACGAGATCGCCCGCGAGCGAGGCCCGATTCCGGTCGTCTACTGGATCGTCCGGGCGATCCTGCAGCCCTTCTTCCACCTCTACTTCCGCCTGGGCCGTCACGGCCTCGGTCACATCCCCGCCGACGGCCCGGTCCTGATCGCGGCCAACCACCGCAGCTTCTCCGACCCTTTCCTGATCGGGACCTGCCTCCGCCGGCCGCTGCACTTCGTCGCCAAGGTCGAATTGTTCGACAAGCGCTGGAAGGCCTGGATCCTGCTCGCGCTCGGCGCGTTTCCCATTCGCCGCGGCGAGTCGGACGAGGACGCGATGGAGACTGCGCGCGTGATCCTGGAGCGTGGCGGCGCTGTCGGAATCTTTCCGGAGGGCACCCGGGTGCGGCCCGGGCCCGCTCGGCGAGCCGCGCAGCGGCGTCGGGCGCCTGGCGCTCGAGACCGGCGCGCCCGTGGTCCCGGCTGCGATCACCGGCACGGAGGACATCCGCACCGGATGGCTGGTCCGCCCGCACCGAGTGACCGTCCGCTGCGGCAGCGCGATGACGTTCCCCCGGCCCGTCGACGCCAACCCCAGCGAAGAGCTCGCCAGCGAGGTCACGCGTCGCGTCTGGTCGTGCATCTCGCTCCAGTGGGAGTGGCTCGGCGGCACGTCGCCGCTGCGCCGCGCCGTCGTCGTCGGCGCCGGCAGCTGGGGAACCGCGGTCGCGACGCTCCTTGCGCGTAGCGGTGCGCACGTTCAGCTCGCGTGCCGGACGCCCGAGCAGGCTGCCGAGCTGCGCGCCAGCAGAACCAACCCCCGCTACCTGCCGGGCGTCGAGCTCCCGGAGACGGTTACGCCGATGACCGTCGCCGAGGCCGATCTGTCCCGCACCGAGCTTCTCTGCCTTGCCGTGCCCGCCCGCGAGCTGCCGACGGCGCTTGCGGGGGTAGGCGATCGACTGCCCCCGGACCTAGGTGTCCTGGTGCTGACCAAAGGCCTGATCGGACCCGAGGGCGAGCTGCCGAGTCGCTTCGTGCAGCGCATCTCGGGTTCGAGGCCGGTCGCCTGCCTCGGAGGGCCGGGGCACGCGCTCGAGGCCGTACAGGTTGGCGCGACGCTGGTCGTCGGGACGCAGGACAGCCACTTCTCCGCCCTGGTCGCCACGGCGTTTCGCCGCGGTGGCATTGAGTGCGACACGAGCTCCGACCAGGTCGGTGTGGAGCTCGCGGGCGTCGCCAAGAACGCCGCCGCGCTCGCCGCGGCCGCCGCACTCCCCGGTGGCGCGAACGCAGCGGGAGCCGCGGCCGGGCGCATCTACGCCGAGTGCCACGCGCTGGCCCACTCCTACGGGGCGCGCGACGAGACCTTCAGCGGCCCGGCCGGCACCGGCGACCTCGTCGCGACCGTGCTGGCCGCGACCAGCCGCAACCGCCGGGCGGGCGAGATGCTTGCGGGCGGGGTTCATCCGGACGAGATCCGGGAGCGGCTGGGCCAGGTTCCCGAGGGCCTCGGGCTGGTCCCGGCGCTCGCCAGGGCGATGGACAGCGAGGGCGTGCGCGCCCCCGCGACGCGCGACCTGGCGGCCGTGATCGAGGGCCGCATGCCTGCCGAGCGCTGGATCGAGCGTTCAGGCCGAACGCGGCGACGGGCGCAGGCCGCCTGAGCGGCCCGGCAGGCCGATGACGGGGCGAAGGTACTCTCTGGCCGGTGGAGCCGCCCCGCGACAAGGCCAAGCTCGACCGCGAGTTCTCGCAGTTCTACCGCGAGCATCTGCGGGACGTGTTCAACTACACGTACTACCGGACCGGCAATTACCACGATGCCGAGGACCTCACGACGCAGACGTTCCTCCAGTCCTACCGGCACTTCGAGCGCGCACAGCGCGAGTCCAACGGCCGCCCGCTGCGGCCCTGGCTGATCCGGATCGCGCACAACCTCGCCGCCAACTATCACCGGGACCGCTCCCGCCGGCCGGTCTCCACGCTGGAGGGCATCGACGTCCCGGACACACCGCACGAAACCGAAAAGCTGGTGATTGGACGTGAAGAAGCTGTTGCGGTCCTTGAAGGAGTGCGCTCCCTGCCCGATGATCGGCGAGAGGCCTTGATCATGAGGTTCGCGCTGGGCATGGACAATCGCGAGATAGCACGGGCTTTGGGCCGCTCCGAGGGCGCCACCAAGGTGCTGATCCACCGGGCCATCAAGCAGCTCGAGGAACAGATGGGCAGGGGAGAGGAAGAATGAGCGCGGAGCAGGCAAGGCTCCCCGGGCCCGACGGGGCGGGGGCGGAGATCATGCGGCTGCTCGAGTCCGCGTTTGCTCCCGTCGAGCCACCGGCGACGCTCGTCGACGAGCTGGAGGCCCGCCTCGCGAGCGTCAGCGCGGCGGCGATCGAGACGCTCGAGGAGCTTTCCGACTGGGAGATCGAGGCGATCCGTGACCCGCGCAACTGGGTCCGCCCGGCGGTCGCGCTGACAGCCGGCACCGCGGCAGGCGCTGCGCTGGTCGTGCTCCAGCTGCGCCGGTCCCGGCGCCGCAAGGCTCCCGGCCTGCGCGGCATCGCCGAGCAGGGGACCCGCTCCATCCTCGGTGCGGTGTCAGCCACTCGCTCGCGCCTTCCCGAGCGCCGCGGCTGATGCTACGCTCGCCCGGTCGACGATGAGCGACGACCTTCCTCGAAGTCCCGGCCGACATCCGGCGCTCCGCACGACGCGGACCACGCGATCGACCGGCTCTCGCGGCCTGAGCCGCGCGCGCGCCACTAGGCGCCTCTTCGCGTGACCGCCTTTTTCCTCTTCCTGCTGGTCCTGTTGATCGTCATCAACGGGTTTTTCGTGGCGGCCGAATTCGCGCTCGTGCGCTCGCGGGCCGGGCACCTGGAGAAGCTCTCCAAGGAGGGCTCGACGGGAGCTACGCTCGCTCTGAAGGAGATCGACCAGATCGACGAGTACCTGTCCGCGGCGCAGGTGGGCATCACCATGGCCTCGATCGGCCTCGGTTTCCTCGGCGAGCCCGCCATCGCGAGCCTGCTCGAGCCCTTGTTCGGGGATACCGTCAGCCACGGCGTGTCGGTGGCGATCTCGGTCGGGATCGCCTACCTGTTCGTGACCGCGGCACACGTGATCGTCGGCGAGCAGGCGCCCAAGATCATGGCGATCACCCATCCTGAGACGGTCGCCAAGTGGGTCTCGCGGCCGCTGGAGTGGTTCCGCGTCGGCTTCTATCCGCTGATCTGGGCCCTGAACAGCGGCGCGAACTTCGTCCTACGCCGGATCCTGCGCGTGGACGTCGATGCCCTCGGGGACGACCAGTCGACTGCGGAGCTGCGGATGATGGTCGAGCACGGGCAGGTCGGTGCGAACCTCGACCCGGGCGAGGTGGGGATGCTGAAGGGCGTCTTCAACCTGCACGAGCAGCAGGCACGCCAGGTGATGACGCCCACGCCGGCGCTGGTGACCGTCGACAGCGACGACACCGTCGAGACCGGCCTCAGCCGGTGCATCGGCTCCGGGACACACGCGCCTCGTCGTGATCGAGGACGGCAACCCCGACCGGGTGAAGGGCATCGTGCACGCGAACCGGCTCGCGCAGGCGCTGATGAGCGAGGGCCCCGACGCGCCCCTGGCGCCGCTCGTGCGCGAGGCGCTGATCATGCCCGAGACAAAGCCGCTGGACGACCTGCTGACCGACATGCGCCGCCAGCGCTCCTCGCTGGCCGTGATCGTGGACGAGTTCGGCCGGACGGTCGGCATCGTCACGATCGAGGACATCATCGAGGAGGTCGTCGGTGAGATCACCGACGAGACCGACCCGGTGCTGTCATCGATCCGAAAGCTCGTGAACGGCGACTGGTTCGTGCGCGGACACGTCTCGCTCGACGACCTCGCCGATGCGGGGCTCGACCTGCATGTCGACTCCGAGGCGTACACCACCGTGGGCGGATTCGTGTTCGACGAGCTCGGCCGGCTGCCCAAGCGCGGGGACCTGATCCGCAAGAACGGCGTCTCGATCCGCGTCGAGTCGGTGCGGGAGAACCGCGTCGAGGCGGTTCGCATACATCCCGAGCCGGAGCAGGAAGCTGCTGCGGCGGCCGGCTGACAACGAGTAAATCTTCCGTCCGCGAGGACCCCTAGCTTGGAAGCCGCCCGTACCCGGCCAAGGGGGTTCGCCCTGTGTGGTCCGCACGATTCACGGACAGCCAGATCGAGACGCTGAAGGCCCTCATCCGCATCCAGGGAGATGTCGGCGAGGATCTCGAAGGCGCGCTCGAAGCAATGGAGCTCGCGCGCTGGGATGACCTGCCCGACGCGCAGCTGCCCTGGGCCACCGTTGCCAGGCGGGCCGAGGAACAGGGCATCAGCGAGGCGGACGTGGTCTGGGACCTGGCCGGCAGGCGCAAGGAGGAGAAGGCGCAGCCGGTGAAAGTGTCGGCCCGCAAGACGCCCCGCAAGGCCGCCAAGGGCGGCCGCCGCTCGGCGACCTGACTCACGGCGTCCGAGCGGTCGCTACCGTTCGGGCGGATGAGCGAAGAGACAACCGCCATGACCTGTCCCAAGTGCCAGGGCGCGATGCGCAGCTATGAGCGCAACGGCGTCACGGTCGACCAGTGCACCGAGTGCCGCGGGATCTTCCTCGACCGGGGCGAGCTGGAGCGGCTGATCGATGCCGAGGGCGCGCATTACGGCGATACGGGCGACGACCGCGGAACGGACGAGCGCGATGACCGCGATGATCGGGACCGTGTGCGGGACCGGGGCCGCGAGGAGAAGCCGCGCAAGAAGAAGCGGGGCTTCCTCAGCGACATGCTCGAGGGCTTCGGCGAGTAGCGCTCAGCGGTACTCGTAGAACCCGGCACCCGACTTCCGGCCCAGCCTTCCCTCGCCGACCAGCTGCTTGATGCGGCCGGGCGGGCGGTGGGCGGGGTCGCCCGTGTCCGCGTGGATCGCTTCGCCGATCGCGTCGGCCACGTCGAGGCCGACGAAGTCGAGCAGCTCGAGCGGGCCCATCCGGTAGGCGGCGCCGAGCTTCATGCAGTCGTCGACGGCCGCCGGCTCCATGCCGGTCCGCTCGAGCAGCCGGACCGCGTCGAACAGGTAGGGGAACAGCAGGCGGTTGACCACGAAGCCCGGCTCGTCGGGCACCTCGACCGCGGTCTTGCCGAGCGCCTCACAGAGCGCAAGGGCGCGGGCCCGCGTCGCGCCGTTCGCCTCCGAGGTGAAGCACAGCTCGACCAGCTCCATCTTCGTGACCGGCGTGAAGACGTGCAGTCCGAAGAATCGCGCCGGGTCCGCAGCGGCGGAGAGCGTCTCGATGCTCAGGGACGAAGTCGTGGTGGCGAAGAGAGTCTCCGGCCCGGCGGCTCGCGGCCAGAGCCGCTGAAGACCTCGCGCTTGACGAACTCGTCCTCGCGCACGGCCTCGACGACCACGGTCGCGTCCCGCAGGTCGCCCAGGTCTCCGACCACCGCGACGCGCGCGGCGGCGGCCGAGTCGCCGGCCCGCGACCACTCGTCGTCGAGCTGCTGCTCGGCCCGCTCGGCCGATGCCGCGCTGCGAGCCCAGAGCTTCACGTCCATGCCGCGCAGCGCTGCGGCCGCCGCCACGCCACAGCGCGACGGCGCCCGATCCGGCTACGCCGACTCGCTCGGCGGAGTCAGTTGCATTTGGTTGACTCATCAGTCAATCGGATAACATAAATGGCTCTACCGCGCGAGGATTTGGAGGAAGGGATGCAGAACGGGACCGGCCGTGAAGTTGTAATCGTCGAGGCGGTCCGCACGCCAATCGGGCGCGGGCACCCTGAGAAGGGTTACTACAAGAACCAGCATCCGAACGCGCTGCTGGCCAAGTGCTTCAACGAGGTCATCGACCGCACCGGCATCCCCGCGGAGGACGTCGAGGACGTCGTCACCGGCTGCGTCCAGCAGATCGGCGAGCAGTCCTTCAACATCGGCCGCAACGCGTGGCTCCAGGCCGGCCTTCCCGACACGACTCCGGCCACGACGGTCGACCGCCAGTGCGGCTCGGCCCAGCAGGCCGTCAACTTCGGCGCCGCGCTGGTCGGCTCCGGCGTCCACGACGTCGTGATCGGCTCCGGTGTCGAGCACATGGGGCACATTCCCATGGGCATCACCTTCAACTACATCGACCAGTTCGGCACGCCGTGGCCGGACGAGCTGATGGCCCGCTACAACCTCGTGCCGCAGGGCATCTCCGCCGAGATGATCGCCGACAAGTGGGAGATCCCGCGCTCGGAGCTCGACGAGCTCGGGCTGCGCTCCCACCAGCTCGCGCACAAGGCGACCGAGGAAGGCCGCTTCGAGCGTGAGATCGTCCCGATGCAGGTCAAGATGAACGGCTCCGAGGAGACGGTCGTCACCGACCAGGGCATCCGTCCCGACACGAGCCTCGAGGCGCTCGCCAACCTGAAGCCGGCGTTCAAGCCGGACGGCAAGGTGACCGCCGGCAACTCGAGCCAGATCTCCGATGGCGCCGCCGCGGTCCTGCTGATGACGCGCGAGAAGGCCGACCAATACGGCCTCAAGCCGCGGGCCCGGATCCTCGACCAGACGACGGTCGGGGTCGACCCCGTGATCATGCTGACCGGCCCGATCCCCGCGACCAAGCGGCTGCTCGAGCGCAGCGGCATGACCATGAACGACATCGACCTGGTCGAGATCAACGAGGCGTTCGCGTCCGTGGTCGCCGCCTGGCGCCGCGAGCTGGAGCCGGACATGGATCGGGTCAACGTCAACGGCGGCGCGATCGCGCTCGGCCACCCGCTCGGCTCGAGCGGCGCGCGCCTGGTCACGACTCTGCTGCACGAGCTGGAGCGCTCCGACAAGGAGGTCGGGCTGGTGACCATGTGCTGCGGCGGTGGCCTGGGGACGGGCACGCTGATCCAGCGGATTTAGGACCGAGGGCCAGACGGCCGGGGAGGGGAGGCGAAGTGGATCTCACACTGAGCCCCAACGAGACCGCCTTTCGTGACGAGCTGCGGGGGTGGCTCGAGCAGAACCACCCCGGCAAGCCGCCGAGCGGCGAGGAAGAGGAAAGCTTCGAGTTCGCGCGCAACTGGCAGCGCAAGCTGCACGACAGCGGATGGGCCGGAGTATCGTGGCCGAAGGAGTACGGCGGCCGCGGCGCGACGCTGATCGAGCAGGCCATCTTCTACGAGGAGATGGTGCGCGCCGATGCCCCTCGGACGGCCAACGTGATCGGCCTCGCGATGGGCGGGCCCGTGGTGATCACCCACGGCACCGAGGAGCAGAAGCAGCGCTACCTCGAGCCGATCCTGTCCGCCGAGGAGATCTGGTGTCAGGGCTTCTCGGAGCCCGAGGCGGGCTCGGACCTGGCCTCGCTCAAGACGCGCGCCGTGAAGTCGAATGGCGAGTGGCGCGTGACCGGGCAGAAGGTGTGGACCACGCTCGCCCACGTGTCCAAGTGGTGCATGCTGGTCGCCCGCACCGACCCCGACGCTCCGAAGCATCAGGGCCTGACGTACTTCCTGATGGACATGGAGCAGGACGGCATCGAGGTCAAGCCGCTGCGCCAGATCACGGGCGAGGCGGAGTTCAACGAGATCTTCATGGAGGAGGTCCGGATCCCGGAGGAGAACGTCGTCGGCGGCGTCGGCAACGGATGGTCCGTTGCGATCACGACGCTCATGAACGAGCGGGCCGGCCTGGCGTTCGCGGCTCAGGCGGCGATTCAGATCGCGCTGCGCAAGGTGATCGAGCTGGCTGGCTCCAACGGCCGCAACGGCAAGTCGTTCGCCAAGGACCCGGTGGTCCGCGACAAGCTCGCCCAGCTGATGATCGAGTCGGAGATCTTCCGCCTGACCAACTACCGAGGCCTGACGAAGATCATGAAGACCGGCGTCCCGGGCCCGGAGGGATCGCTCGGCAAGTGGCAGTGGGCGGACCTGAACCAGGCGCTGATGGAGCTGGCGATGGACCTCGAGGGCCCCTACAGCCAGCTGACCGGCGACTCCGAGTACGCGATCGCCGACGGCGATTGGCAGTACGCGTTCCTGCGCTCGCGCGCGAACTCGATCGAGGGCGGGACCACGGAGATCCTCAAGAACATCGTGGCCGAGCGCGTGCTCGGGCTGCCGAAGCTGAGGTAGCCGGATGAACTTCGACCTCACCGACGAGCAGCAGATGCTCCAAGGCGCGGCGCGCGAGTTCCTCGCGTCGCGGCTCAAGTCCGACCAGCTGCGCGAGGCAACCGCATCAGACGACGCCTTCGACGAGCGCCTCTGGAGCGAGATGTCCGAGCTCAACTGGCCCGGGTTGCTCGTCTCCGAGGACAACGGTGGACAGGGGCTCGGAACGGTGGACCTGGTGGTGCTCTTCGAGCAGCTCGGCTACGCGCTGGCGCCGGGCCCGATCTTCTCGACCACCCTGGCAGCGCTCGAGCTGGAAGGCGGCGCGACCGACGCACAGCGTGAGCGCTATCTGGCGCCGCTGGCGACCGGCGAGCAGCGCGGCACGCTCGCGATCTGGGACACGGGCGCGGGCTGGACGCCGGACGACATCTCCCTCGAGCCGGAGAAATCGAACGGCGGCTACACGCTGAACGGCGAGAAGCTGTTCGTGCTCGACGCCGCGCGGGCCGACTTCCTGATCGTCGGTGCGACCAACGGGCGGCGGTTCATCGTGGAGCGCGACGCCGCCGGCGTCTCGATCGTCCCGACTCCGACCATCGACGGCACCCGCAAGCAATACGCGGTCAAGCTCGACGGCGTGAAGGTCTCAGACGACGCCGCCTTCGGAGGCGACGGCGAGCTGGACCTGGCCCATGCCCGCGCCTACACGGCACTCGCGGCGGAGCTCGTCGGGGTCGCGCAGCGCGCACTGGAAATGGCCGTGGAGTACGCGAAGGAGCGCAAGCAGTTCGGGCGGCCGATCGGCTCCTACCAGGCCGTGTCGCACCGGTGCGCCCAGATGCTGCTCGAGACCGAGGGCGCCCGCTCGGCTGCCTACTTCGCCGGCTGGGCTGCGGACAACGAGCCGCAGACCGCTCCGATCGCGTCGTCGATGGCGAAGGCCTACTGCTCGGACGCGGGTGAGCGGGTCACCGGCGCCTCACTGCAGGTGCACGGCGGCATCGGCTTCACCTGGGAGCACGACCTGCACCTGTGGCTCAAGCGAGCCAGCTGCGACGCGGCGTTCCTCGGCGATGCCGGCTGGCACCGCGAGCGGGTCGCGGACCTCTCCGGGCTGTAAGCCGCGTCCGACGGCCGCCGTCTCGCACATTGCCCGGCTCGGCCCGCGTCTTCGACACGGGCCGCTGGCCACGCCCTTCCGGCGCCGACTCGCACGCGGCCGGCCCGCATCTTCGACAAGGGCCGCTCACCGGGCAAGTCGCGAGCCGCCGGCCTGACTGAGCCGCTAATCCGCTTCCCGCCGGGGATGAAGTTTTAAGCTCGGCAACGGCTGCTCGTGGTCCTGCACCGGCCCCGAGCCCTGGCCCTCGCGGGCCATCTCCTCGAGGCGGGCGATCGCGCGCTCGCCCTCGATGCGGACCGGGTCGTCCTCGGGCAGGCCGTCGATCAGCCGCCGCACGCGGTCGCGTACCTGCAGCGCGAAGTGCGGCGTCGCCGGGCCGACCAGCGCGCGGATGTCCTCGACCGTGACGCGGTGCGACGGGTCGAGCCGCTCGGGAGACTCGGCTCCGCTCAAGAGGACTTGCCCTGGCGGCGGACGCGGCACGATTTCCAGGAGTGAGTCGATCTTGGCCTGAGTCGCGAGGCTGATCGCCGATTCGTCGCCCATGAGCCAGGCGTGATTGTAAACGCCGCGCACGGGGTCGAATCTGTAGCCGGGCTGGATGTCGAGCAGGTACTCGTCGACCGGCGGCGGGATGCCGACCGGAGACTCGAGCAGCAGGAGCGGCCCGTATTTCCCGGACCCCGACAGCGGCGCGCCCGCGGTCGCGTCCTGTGTCCGGCCGGCGTTGGCGAACACGATTCCGTGGCCAGGGTCGGTCACGCCCCAGCCGAACGAGCCGTCCGTGTAGCGCGCGAACGCGATCGCGAACTCGACCGGTGTCTGCGCCTTGATCCGCTTCACCCCGCCGAACTTCTGCAATGCCCGCTCCACCTTCTTGGAGATGACCTGCTCTGGGCCGAGCACGTAGATGCCCGGCTGCTGGTGCTCGCGGATCGCCTTTTGGGTGGCGGCCGGGATGGTGTCCCGGTCGACGTAGAGCACCGCGTCGCCCGACTTCGCCGCCCAGGCGGCGGCCGGCATCGCGTACTGCGGATCCGCGGCCGAGACGATCATCACGTTCTCGGAGGGCTGGCCCGCCGCCTTGGTATTGAACGCGTCGATCGCGGCGGCCTCCTCGGCCGGGCTGCCCGCGTTGATCGAGGTTGCGCGCACGCCCTTGGGTGCCCCCGCGGTGCCGATCCGCAGCACCTGGGCGCCGCCGGCCTCCTTGGAGCCCGTCGGCGCGAGCGTCTTCACCGCCTCGGAGGTCGCATCCGGTACGTCGGGGCCCGTCGGTCAGCAGGACGGGTGCGCGCAGCGGCGGCGCCATCAGGGCCGCGGCTGCGATCCCGGCCTGCCAGTCGCCCGCGTCGACCAGCGTCAGAAGGTCCGGGCGGGGCGTGCCCTCACCGGGGTAGACCGCGTGGGCGACCGCAGCGGCGTCGGCGATCTCGTCCTCGCCGCCCACTCGAGTCGTGTTCTTCGTCGCCAGCGCGGGGAATCCGAGCACGCTGCGCGCGGCGGTCTCCTCGTTGAGCTGCGCCTCGATCGGATTGCCGTCGCCCTCCCCGCAGCCGGCGGCGAGCGCCATCACCGCGAGCAGTGCGGCGAGCAGGGGCGGGGGAGGCCTCATCCCGCGGGCACGATAGCGGCTGCGGTCGGCGTCCCCGTCGGTTCCCGCAAGTTGCTTCGAACTCCAACGGAAGTCGCTGAAACGTCGCTCTGGCGGGTACAATCCAACTTGGTTGACTCGTCAGTCAACCGCCGCACGCGAGTCCCACCAAGCCCCTCGTGGCGGCCTAGGCGCTGGAGTTAGAGATGGATTTCCGCCTGAGCGACGAGTCGCGGGAGTGGCAGGAGTACTGCCGCCGCTTCGCCCGCGAGGTCATCCGCCCGGTCGCTGCCGAGCACGACCGCAATGAGAGCGTCCCCTACGACGTGATGCGCGAGGCCTATGAGTGGAACCTCGCCGGCGTCGAGTGGATCCAGGGGATGCAGACGGATCCGGACGGCCTGCGGGGAGCGATCTACGCCGAGGAGATGCACTGGGGCTGCGCGGGCATCGCGCTCGCCATCTCGGCCTCGACGCTCTGCGCGGCGGGCATCGCCTCCAGCGGCACGCCGGAGCAGATCGGGCAGTGGATTCCCGAGGTGGTCGGCACCAAGGGCAATCCCGAAGATCGGCGCCTACGCAGTCACCGAGCCGCAGGCCGGCTCGGACGTGAAGTCACTTCGCACCACGGCCAAGCGCGACGGCGACGACTGGATCCTGAACGGGACCAAGACATTCATCTCCAACGGCGGCATCGCGGACGTCACCGTCGTGGTGGCGACGATCGACCCGAAGCTCGCCCACCGCGGGCAGGCATCGTTCATCGTGACCGGCGACAACCCCGGGCTGAAGCTCGGCCACAAGGAGTCGAAGCTCGGCATCCGCGCGTCGCAGACCGCGGAGATCGTGCTCGAGGACTGCCGCGTCCCCGGCTCAGCGCTGCTCGGCGGCGACGAGAAGCTGGAGCGCAAGCTCGAGCGCGCGCGCTCCGGCAAGACCTCGGGCTCCTCAGGCGCACTGGCGACATTCGAGATCACACGGCCGACCGTCGGCGCCTCGGCGCTCGGCATCGCGCAGGCCGCCTATGAGTGGACCCTCGAATACCTCAGCGAGCGGGCGGAGGAAGGCGTGCCGCTGCTCCAGCAGCAGCGCGTCCAGCAGCTGCTGGCGGATGTCGCGACAGAGATCGAGGCCGCGCGGCTGCTGGTCTGGCGGGCCGCTTGGATGGGCCGCAACGGCGTGCCGATGACCGGCGGCCAGGGCTCTATGTCGAAGCTGAAGGGCGGAGACGTCGCGATGTGGGCGACCACCGCGCTGATGGACCTGGTCGGGCCGGCTGCCCAGTCGTCCGATTGCCCGCTCGAGAAGTGGTTCCGGGACGCGAAGATCTACCAGATCTTCGAGGGCACGGCCCAGATCCAGCGGCTGGTCGTGGCGCGCATGCAGGCCGCCGAATATGCGGAGCGCCTGCAGTTCGCGTCGCAGGTCGCGCAGGCGAACGGCAACGGCGCCGTGGCCACCCAGGCGCCGGGCACGCCGCCGGCCGAGCCCTCGCAGCAGGCACGAGCCGGCAGCCGTCTAGGCGGACCAACAGAAAAATCGGGCCCCTCGGGCCTCCGGCGTTAGCCTGGCGGGTGTTGGGGCACGATCACCAACATCACGGCAGCCCGACCTTGCGCCGGCGCGAGAACGCGCGCCGGATGTGGGTCGCGCTCGCGATCAATGCCGCGATGCTGGTCGCGGCGGTCGCCGGGGGACTGCTCACGGACTCACTCGCCCTGCTCGCCGAGGCCGGCCATGTGCTCTCGGACGTGGGATCGATCGGCATCGCGCTGCTGGCCATCCGCCTGGCGTCCCTGGCCCCGACGCCCTCGCGGACCTTTGGCCTCCAGCGCAGCGAGATCGTGGCGGCGTTCGTCAACGGCGTCACCCTGGTGGTCGTGGCGGTGCTGGTCCTGGTGGCGGCGATCGGCCGCTTGTCGGATCCGCCGGAGGTGGCCGGGTTGGGCGTCCTGATCCTGGGCCTCGTCGGACTGGCGGGAAACGCGATCGCGACGGTCGTGCTGGCCGGGGGCGAGCGCGAGGACGTGAACCTCGAGGCGGTGCTGCGTCACTCATTCGGTGACGCAATCAGCTCTCTCGGCGTGGTGGCGGCGGGCGCCGTGATCCTGACCACCGGCTGGGACCTGATCGACCCGCTGATCAGCATCGCGATCGCACTGCTGATCGCAGCCAGCGCATGGCGGCCGCTGAAGGAGCCGCTCGACGTGCTGCTCGAGTCGGCGCCGGCAGGCATGGACGTCACGACGGTGGGGGAGGCCATGTGCTCGGTCCCGGACGTCGTCGAGGTGCACGACCTGCACGTGTGGACGGTGACCTCCGGCTTCCCGGCGCTTTCCGCGCACGTCACGGTCGCTCCCGGCACCGACCGGGACCGCGCGCGGCACGGGGTCGAGCGCGTCCTGCACGACCGGTTCGGCATCGACCACACGACGCTGCAGATGGTCGAGGGGTCGCGGACCGAGGGCCCGCTGATCCAGATCGAGGAGCCGCGGCTCGCTGAGATAATCACCGGCACGGTCCCGCCGTCCACGCTCCACGCCGCGCCGGCGACGTAGGAGGCGCGCTCGGAGCACAGGAACACGATCGCGGCCGCGATCTCCTCCACCTCGGCGAGGCGCTTGATCGGCCGGCCGGCGCCCGCGCGCTCGAGGGCCGCGGCGGGATCGTCGCCCGCCATCGCGGCCGACTGCTCCGCGAGCCCGCCCTCGCCGACCCACAGCTCCGACTTGGTCGGCCCCGGGCAGATCGCGTTCACCAGCACGCCGTCGGCGGCGCACCGGTCCGCGTACAGGCGTGACAGGGAGAGCTGCGCCGCCTTTGCCACCGAGTACTCGGGCATCAGCGCCGAGGGCCGCTTCCCCGCCGTGCTGGACGACGTTCACCACCCGGCCCCAGCCACGCTCGCGCATCCCCGGCACGACGGCGCGCATCGCCCGCAGCGAGGCCATCACGTTCAGATCCCAGGCCGCCTGCCAATCCTCGTCGGGCACGTCGTCGAGGTCACGCCACCGAGCGGTGCCGGCGTTGTTGACCAGCACGTCCACGGGCCCGAACTCGCTCTTCCGCGGCGCTCGCCATCCGCTCGCCGGCATCCGCCTCCGTGACGTCGCACGACAGCGCCTCGGCCTTGCCGCCCGCTGCGCGGCATCGCTCCACCTCCACCCGCAGGCGCTCCTCGTCCCGCGCCACGAGCAGCACCGAAGCGCCCTCGGCGCACAGCTGGCGCGCGGTCTCGGCGCCGATACCGCTGCTTGCGCCGGTAACGACGCACGTGCGTCCCGCGAGCCCCAAGTCCATGGGCCGCAAGATATTGCTCGCCGATCGGGACGGCCTCGCAATCCGCGCTGCAGCAGGGCGCCGGCGGGAAGGGAAACTGCGTCCGGCGCCGTCTTCCTGCTAGCTTTCTCCCGCTCTTTGCAGGCAAGAAGCACGTGACAGGAGGTACGGATCACGGAGCAATGCCGCTGAGTCTTCCCGCAAGCGCACCTCCCGCGCCCGGGAAGAGCGGGGGAACCACCCAAGATTTCGATTGGGGCGAATCGCCGCCATCGCCCCAGATGGCAAGGCGTAGCGCGACTCTCTTCGCGCGAGCCCGACAGCTAACCCCGTAAGCGTTTCGAGAGAGATATGTCAGAGCCACACCGCCCGGCACGACGCCGGAGCAACGAAATGAATCGCGCTGTTGCGCGCCCCGATGCGCGCGCCTTGGCGCTGCTCGCCGCAGTGCTCGCCGTGGCCTGCCTTGCGCTGATCGCGGCGCTGCCGATGCTTTCCAGCGGCGCTTCGCTCTCCTCCATCAACTCCAAGCTCGAGAAGAAGCGGGCGAAGCTGCAGGACGTCAAACAGCGCGAGGGCGTTCTGACCACCGACATCAGCGCGCTGAGCGGCAAGATCCGCGGGCTCTCGAGCGAGATCGCTTCGCTGCGCCGCAGCGAGGCGAGCGCCGAGCGCACGCTGGCGGTCAAGCGTGCCGAGCTGGCGCGGGTGCAGGCCCGCTACGACCGCGAGCACCTGCGCTACCTGAAGCTCCGCAAGGAGCTGCGCCAGTCACAGGGAGTGCTGGCCGAGCGGCTGATCGAGATCTACAAGTCGGACCCGCCAGACGTCGTGAGCGTCGTGCTCGAGTCCGATGGTTTCGAGGACATGCTGGTCCGGGCCGACTACCTGAGCCGGATCGGCAAGCAGGACTCGGCGATCGTCGACCGCGTGCGCGACCTGAAGGAGCGCTCGGCACGCAAGCGGGCGCTGCTGCTGACGCTCAAGGACCAGGCGGCGAACGCGGTCGCCACGATCGAGGCCAAGCGCGCCGAGCTGGCGGAGACGCGCGCCGGCATCCAGGAGCGCGAAGCCGCGCTGGCGTCGACCCGCGACCGCAAGCGCTCGTCGCTGCACGAGACGCGTGGCCACCGCCACGACCTCGAGGGCGACGTGCGGGCGCTCGAAGCCGCCTCGGCGCGGGTTACCGCGCAGCTGCAGGGTGCGCCGGTGCCCGCGGGCCCGCAGCGGCAGGGAAGTGGCAGCTACGGCTGGCCGGTGAGCGGGCCGGTCGTGTCCGGCTTCGGCCAGCGCTGGGGCCGCCTGCACGCGGGCGTCGACATCGCTTCACCGAGCGGCACGCCGATCCGCGCGTCGGCCGGCGGCAGCGTCGCGATCGCCGGTTGGGTCGGTGGCTACGGGAACTACACCTGCATCCAGCACGGCGGCGGAGTGGCGACCTGCTACGGCCACCAGACCTCGATCGGGGTGCACGTCGGCCAGAGCGTCCGCCAGGGCCAGGTGATCGGCACGGTCGGATGCACCGGTCACTGCTTCGGCCCGCATGTGCATTTCGAGGTCAGGGTCAACGGCACGCCGGTTGATCCAATGGGCTACCTGTAGCCGGCCGCTCGCGATAATCAGGGCCGATGCAGCCCGAGCTCAACCTCGGCCCGCTCACTCTTCAGACCTTCGGCATCATGTTCTCCTTGGGCTTCGTGGCCTCGGGGCTCGTGATCGCGCGGCGGTTGGCGGAGCTCGGCAAGCCGGTCGACTGGGCCTACGAGATCGTCCTTGCCGCGCTGGTCGGCGGACTGGTCGGCGCCCGCGCCTACTTCGTGATCCAGCACTGGGACACGGCATCCGACGACCTGCTCGGCAGCATCTTCTCCGGGGACGGGCTGGTCTGGTACGGCGGCGCGATCGGCGGCGCCATCGCTGTCTGCGCCTGGGCGGCCTGGCGCGGGTTCCTGTCGGTGACGCTGCTCGACGTGTGCGCGCCGGCGCTGGCGCTGGGCTACGCCATCGGCCGGGTGGGGTGCCAGATATCGGGCGACGGCGACTATGGCGAGCCGTCCGACCTGCCGTGGGCGATGTCATATCCGGACGGCACCGTCCCGACCGACGACCGGGTGCACCCGACCCCGATCTACGAGTCGATCGCGATGGGCCTCGTCGCATGGGGACTCTGGCTGCTGCGTGATCGCGTGCAGCCGGGAATCCTGTTCGCGATCTACCTGGTTGCGGCCGGGACCGAGCGCTTCCTGGTCGAGTTCATCCGCCGCAACGACGAGGTGGTGGCCGGCCTCACCGCGCCCCAGCTGCAGAGCCTCGTGCTGATGATCGCGGGTGTGACGTGGCTGCTGATCGCCCGCGCGCGCCAGCGGCTGCTGGTCTCGGCCCCGCCTAGCGCCGGAGCGCCCGCATCAGCCAGGTGAGGGTCTCGCCCTGGACCTCCGCGTCGTGCTGGGCCGAGCGGTGGTCGCCGCCCTCGAGCATCAGCAGCCGCTTCGGCTCCGCGGCGATTTCGTAGAGGCGCTCCGAGTTCGAAGGGGGCACCACCTCGTCGCCGCGCGCGTGCACCAGCATCAGCGGCTTGGAGCCGAGCTGCTCGACCGCCCGCTCGACGTCGTTCCCGTCGAGCCACTCGAGCAGGGATTCGGCGTCGATGCGCATCTCGTTGAGCGCGCTTCCCTCGGGCGGGGATTTGCCGTCCGCCACGCGCTGGACGTCCTCGGCCAGCATCCACTCGGCCGCCGGGCAGATCGCCACGACCGCGCGCGACTGCCGGCGAGGAGGCGCCGAGGTGCAGCGCCATCAGCCCGCCCATGCTCGACCCGCGCACGGCGATCCGCTGCGCCGTCGATCTCGTCCCGTTCCGCGAGCATCCGCGCGAGCGCGCCCAGGTCGTCGATCACGCTCGCCCCGAGGTCGCCCTCGGTCTCGCCGTGGCCGCGGTTGTCGAAGGTCAGCGCGGCGAAGCCGTAGGCCGTCGCGGCCCGGGCGAAGTCGGCGTGATTCTCCTTCCGGGAGCCGGCGCCGTGCAGGATGATCACGGCCGGAACCGGGTCGCCGCTGCGCGGTTCGATCGCCTCGTTCGGTAGCCACAGGCACCATGCGATCCCGTCGAGGCGCCCGGTTTGGGCCGGTTGCAGGGGAGACGTGTACTCCATAATGGCGACGATTATGGCTACGACCGCCTTCGGCCACGCATACCCGCTTGGCACTCGCGTGAACGAGCGCGGCCATCTCGAGATCGGTGGCTGCGACGTCGTCGACCTGGCGGCCGAACACGGGACGCCCGCCTACGTCTACTCGGAGGACGACATGCGCGCCCGCGCACGCGCATTCATGGACGCCTTTGCCGCCCGGACCGACGACTTCGAGGTCATCTACGCCTCCAAGGCGCTGCCCGTGACGGCCGCCTACCGGGTGATGGCGGAGGAGGGCCTGTCAGTCGATGTCGCTTCGGGCGGGGAGCTGTACCTGGCGCTGCGCGGCGGCTTCGAGCCGGGCCGCATCTACATGCACGGCAACAACAAGACCGAGGACGAGCTGCGCCTCGCGTTTGACGCCGGCATCGGCCACCTGGTCCTCGACTCGTTCTCCGAGATCGAGCTCGCCGATCGCCTGCTCGACCGCCCTCAGGACGTCCTGATCCGCGTGACGCCCGGCATCAAGCCGTCGACCCACTCATACATACAGACCGGTCAGCTCGACTCGAAGTTCGGCTTCGGGCTCGAGGACGGGCTCGCGGCGGAGGCGGTGCGCCGGGTGCGCGGGTCGCGCAACCTGCGCCTGGTCGGGATCCACGCCCACATCGGCTCGCAGATCTTCGAGTTCGAGCCCTACGTCAAGACGATCCAGCTGCTGGCGGACTTCATCGACTTCGAATGCCGGCTGCTGAACGTGGGCGGCGGCCTCGGCATCGCCTACACCGCGCAGGACGAGCCCGGCACGATCGAGGACTACGCCGACGTGAAGGTGCGGGCCGTGCAGGAGGCCTTCGACCCGGTGCCGCGGATCCTCGTCGAGCCGGGCCGCTCGCTGGTGGGCAACTCGGGGGTGACGGCGTACCGGATCGGCACCATCAAGGAGATTCCGGGCGTGCGCACCTACGTTGCGGTCGACGGCGGCATGTCGGACAACCTGCGTCCGATGCTCTACGGCGCCCGCTACGAGGCCCTGATCGCCGATCGAGCCGAGGCCTCTCCGACGCACGAGGCCACGATCGCCGGCATGCACTGCGAGTCCGGGGACATCCTGATCCAGCAGGTCGAGCTGGCCGAGCCGCGAATCGGTGATGTGCTGGTGACCCCGGCTACCGGCGCGTACGGCTATGCGATGGCCAACAACTACAACGGTGTTCCGAGGCCGCCCGTGATCTTCTGCAAGGACGGCAACGCGCGTGTCGTCGTGCGGCGCGAGACCTACGCCGACCTGGCTGCGCGCGACGTATGAGCGAACCGTTCCGCGTCGGGCTGCTCGGACACGGGACGGTGGGCGGCGCGTTCGACGCGCTGCTCTCCGAGCGCGCTGAGGCGATCGCGGCCGCCACCGGCCGGCGGCCCGAGCTGTGCGGCGTGCTGACCCGCTCGCAGGGCTCCTTCGACGAGATCCTGGAGTCGGCGGACGCGGTCGTCGAGCTGATCGGCGGGCATCGAGCCGGCGCGCACGTACGCGCTGCGCGCGCTCGAGGCGGGCAAGCCGGTGGTGACCGCCAACAAGCAGCTGCTCAGCCAGCACGGCGACGAGTTGTTCGCCGCGGCCCGCGCTGCCGGAACGCAGCTCCGCTATGAGGCGGCGGTCGCTGGAGTCGTGCCGGTGATCAGGGTGATGCGGGAGTCGTTCGCAGGCGCACACATCGAGAAGGTGCACGGGATCGTGAACGGCACCACCAACTACATCCTCAGCGAGATGGCCCGCACCGGCGCCTCCTACGGCGATTCGCTTTCGCGTGCGCAGGAGCTGGGCTACGCGGAGGCGGACCCGACCGAGGACGTGACCGGCAAGGACGCGGCGGCGAAGATGGCGATCCTCGCACGGCTTGCGTTCCAGGCCGGAGTGACGCTCGACCAGGTGCCGTTCGAGGGCATCGAGGGGATCACCGCCGACGACATCGACTACGCCAAGGAGCTGGGGCTGGTGCTCAAGCTGCTCGGCGTGGCCGAGCGCCGCGACGGGCGGGTGAGCGTGCGGGTCTTCCCGTGCTTCCTGTACGGAGGCCATCCGCTTGCGTCGGTGGTGGGGCCCTTCAACGCGGTGACGCTCGAGTCGCCGGCGATCACCGAGGTGACGCTGTCGGGGCCGGGCGCCGGCGGCCCGCAGACTGCGTCGGCGGTGCTCGGAGACGTGGTGTCGGTGATGTCCAGCCCGGGCATGGACCTGGAGGCGACCGAACAGGTGGAGCTGATTCCCTCCGAGGAGGTGGAGTCGGCCTTCTACCTGCACCTCGAGGTCGCCGACGAGCCCGGAGTGCTCGCGCAGATCGCGCAAATCCTGGGAGACAACGGCGTGAGCGTGAAGAGCGTGGTGCAAAAGGGGATCGGCGAGAACGCGCGGCTCGTGATGGTCCTGCACGCCGTCCCGGAGGGCCGCTTCAACGCGGCGGTCGCGGAGATCGGCGAGCTCGACCTGCTGCGCGCGCCGCCGCGGTCGATCCGCGTGATCGAAGAGGAGTTCGTGTCGTGAGCCGGACAACTGCCCAGGCGCGTCTTCCTCTGATCGAGCGCTACCGCGATCGCCTCCCGCTGTCGCCGGACGACCCGGTGATCTCACTGATGGAAGGCTCGACGCCGCTGATCCACGCGCCGCGGCTGTCGGAGCGGCTCGGCGTCGAGACGCACCTCAAGTTCGAAGGCATGAACCCGACCGGCAGCTTCAAGGACCGCGGGATGACGGTCGCCGTGTCGTGGGCCGCGGGCAAGGGAGCGGAGGCGGTCATCTGCGCCTCCACCGGCAACACCGCCGCGAGCGCCGCCGCCTACGCGGCACGGGCCGGCATGCGCTGCGCGGTGATCGTTCCCGAGGGCAAGATCGCGCGGGGCAAGCTCGCCCAGGCGGTGATGCACGGCGCGCGCGTGATCGAGCTGCGCGGCAACTTCGACCAGGCGCTCGAGATCGTGCGCGAGGTGGTCGCGCGTCACCCGGTCGAGCTGGTCAACTCGATCAACCCGTACCGCATCGAGGGCCAGAAGACAGCCGCATTCGAGGTGTGCGACGAGCTCGGAGCGGCGCCCGACGCCCTTTCGATCCCGGTCGGCAACGCCGGCAACGTGACCGCCTGGTGGCGCGGGTTCAGCGAGTACGGGCAGGGGCTGCCGCGCCTGCACGGGTTCCAGGCCGAGGGCGCCGCGCCACTCGTGATCGGCCGGCCGGTCGAGAGACCGGAGACGGTCGCCTCGGCGATCCGGATCGGGAACCCGGCGCGCTGGAAGGAGGCGGAGGAGGCGCTCGAGCAGTCGGGCGGCACGATCGCGGCCGTCAGCGACGAGGAGATCCTGTCCGCGCAGAAGTGGCTCGCGTCGGTGGAGGGAGTCTTCTGCGAGCCGGCCTCGGCGGCCAGCGTCGCCGGTGTGCTCAAGACCCCGCCCGAGGGCGGCCTGCTCGTCTGCGTGCTCACCGGCCACGGCCTGAAGGACCCGGAGATCGTGCTCGAGCAGGCGGGACCGCTTGTGTCCTGCGACCCGGTACTGGCGGACATCGAGCGCGCGGTGCTGAGCGACTGATGGGAAGGCGCCGGCGGGTCACCGTGCCCGCGTCGTCAGCCAACCTCGGGCCGGGCTTCGACGCAATGGCGGCGGCGCTGTCGCTGCATCTGTCCCTCGAGGTCGAGGAGACGGGCGAGTTCTCTGTGGACCCGGGCGACTCCGCGCTGCCGGCGGACCGCAGCAACCTGTGCGTGCGCGCGTTTGCCGACGTGCACCCGGTGGACGGCCTCACCTTTCGCATCCGCTCCGAGATCCCAATCACGGGAGGGCTCGGATCCAGTGGCGCAGCGATCGTCGCGGCGCTGGTCGCCGCGGACCACATGTTCGAGCTGGCGCTGCCGCGCGAGGAGATCCTCGAGCGGGCCACCCGGATCGAGGGCCACCCGGACAACGTCGCCGCGTCGCTCTACGGCGGGTTCGTGATCTGCGCCGACGGGCGGGCGTTCGGCATCGAGCCGCCTTCCGGGCTCGAGGCAGTCGCGCTGATCCCCGACGACGCGGTGCCGACCTCCAGGGCGCGGGCGGCGCTGCCGGCCGAGGTGCCGCTTTCGGATGCCACCTTCAACGTGGCGCATGCGTCACTGCTGGCGCTGGGGCTGGCGCAGGCCGACCTGGCCCTGATCGCGCGCGGCATGCAGGACCGGATCCACCAGCCCCGCCGCGCGGGCCTCTACCCGCGCTCGATGGAGCTGGTCCAGCGCGCGCAGGAACTCGGCGCCCTCGGCGCGACGATCTCAGGCGCCGGGCCGGCCGTCCTGTTCTGGGTGTTCTTCGAGCAGACCGGAGCGCTGGTGGAGCGGCTACGGATGGAAGCCGACGGCTGGGCCGAGGTGCGGCGGCTCAACTTCGTCGCCCACGGGGCGGACGTGGCTGAGCTCTAGTCCGCAGTCCGCAGTCCGCAGCCGGCAGTCTCCCGACTAGGCTCCCGCTGACTCCTGCGCGACCGGGTCCTCGTCCTGGTGGGTGACCCGCACCTGTTCGTCGAGCCGCACCGCCTCGGCGATCTCGGGCCTGCGGTTGCGGCGCTCGGCCAGCGGCTGAAGGACGCCGCGCGCCCACAGCACCGGCTTCACCCAGCGTGGCGCGTAGACCTCGCGCGCGCGGCGCTCGATGCCGCGCATGATCGCCTCGCCCGCGTCGGACAGCGGCGAGGTCGCGCCGAACATGCCCGGCATGGCGTCGCGCATCATCTGCGCCGCCGGATGTGCGAACCCCTCGCTCACCATCCGGGTGTCGATGAAGCTGAAGTAGGCGACTCCGCAGCGCGTTCCGGTGTGCCAGACCTCCTGGCGGAGCGAGTTCGTCATCGCCTCGACGCCCGCCTTGGTCGCCGCATAGTGACCAAGCAGCGGCGCGTGCATGGCGGCCGCCGCGGAGGCGGTGGGGAGGATGTATCCCTGTCGCGCCACGACGTGCGGAAGCGCCACCCGGATCGTGCGCCACACGCCCACGAGGTTGACCTCGATCGTGCGCTCGAAGACGGCCGGGTCGATCGCGCCGAACGATCCCGCCGGGCCGATCCCGGCATTGGCCATCACGATGTCGATGCCGCCGAAGCGCTCGACCGTTCCGGACACGCCTTCCTCGAGCGAAGCCCAATCGGTGACGTCGCCGCCGAACGCGATCGCCTGAGAGCCGATCTCCTCCGCGCGGGCCTGCACCTCCGCCGCGTCGATGTCGAACAGCGCGACGCTCGCCCCGCGATCGACCAGCCGCTTTGCCGCGTCCGCGCCGATCCCACGTGAGGCTCCCGTGATGAAGGCGACCTTGCCTCGCACGTCGTAGTGCTCGCGCGCCATTACCGTCCCGCGGTCAGCCGACCTCGGCGTACAGCTCGGTGCGCAGCGCGCTCAGGCGCTCGCGCGTCTCCTCGTCGCCGAGCCGGGTCAGCACCTCGTCCGCGAGCGCGATGTAGTCGGTGCCGAGCTCGGGCCGGTAGTCCAGGATCGACACGCCCCGCTCGGCCGACTCCGGGTAGCGGATCGACTTGCGGATGACGGTCTGGAACACCTTGCCACCGAAGTTCTGGCGCAGGGTCTGCAGCGCCTCGCGCGAGTGGATCGTGCGCAGGTCGACCATGTTCATGACCACGCCGAGCCAGTTCAGGTTCTCGTTCAGGTTGTCGCGCGCCAGCTCCATCACCTCGAGCACCTGCTCGACGCCCTGGAGCGAGAAGTACTCGCCTTCGGTGCTGACCAGCGAGTGCGTGGAGGCGACGAGCGCGTTGACCGTCAGAAGGCCGAGTGCCGGCGGGCAGTCGATGATGATCACGTCGTGCTGGCGGCGCGACTCGCTGAGCGCGCGCTTGAGCGTCAGCTCGCGTCCCATCTTGCCGGCCAGCACCAGCTCCGCCTCGGCGAGCCCGAGGTTCGCGGGGATCATGCTCTTGTGGATCGCGTCTACCGCGCGCGCACGACCGGCGAGCACCTCGCCGATGGTGGGATTCGCCTCCGGATCGACGTCGAAGTAGTCGGAGAGATTGCCCTGCGGGTCCAGGTCGACCGGCAGCACGTCGAGCCCCACGCGGCGCAGCACATCGGTGAGTGTGCGCACCATGGTCGTCTTCCCGGTCCCGCCTTTCTGCGACAGGACCGCGATGGTGGGGCTGGGCGACGGCAGGATGGTTGGCATAGTTGGGCGGGGGACGAAGCGCTTCTTCGCAACCGCACCTGTAAGGGCTCCCCGAGCGGGACTATAATGGCCCACCGCACAGGAACCCGTCGCGCGCCCGCTCGAAGAAGGCGCGGTACCCGGGAGGAGAAAATTTGGCTGCTCACCAAATCCCGCGCAGCATCGAGGCCGCGAGTCAACAGGGCGAACCGCAACGGTATTCGCCGTTCCAGGCATATCGGCCATTGCGCAAGCCGCAGACGGTTGAGGATCAGGACGCGTGCGCGCTGTACGCGTCGGTCCGCCGTGACGGGCGCGCCACACACGATGTGCTGGAGAAAGGCTTCGTAGCGCTGCAGAAGATGCTGCACCGCGCCGGCAACGTGGACGGCGAGGGTGACGGCTGCGGCGTGCTGGTCGACATCCCGACCGCGATCTGGCAGGAGGAGGTGCGCCAGGGCGGCCACGCTCCGAAGCTGGTACTCGACCCCGCGTTCGCGGTCGGCCACATATTCGTGTCGCGCAAGGCCGACTTCGGCAAGATCAAGCGTGAGGCGCTCCAGATCTTCAACCGCGGCGGCCTGCGGCTGCTCGCCGAGCGCGAGGACCGCGTCGACAGCTCGGCGCTCGGCCCCACCGCGCGCGAGGAGGAGCCGCACTTCTGGCAGGTGGCGGTGCTCGTTCCAGACGCAGCGGCACGTGACCGGATCCTGTTCGACGTCGCGCTCGAGCTGGAGGAGAAGCTGGACCTGCACGTCGCTTCGTTCTCTTCGGTCACCTGCGTCTACAAGGTGATGGGCGCTCCCGCTGTCCTGCAGCGCTACTTCGACGACCTCACCGACGAGCGCTTCGAGTCGGTGGCGCTGCTCGGCCACAACCGTTACTCGACCAACACCTGGCCGTCGTTCATGCGCGTACAGCCGTTCACAGTGCTCGGCCACAACGGAGAGATCAACACGGTCGCGCGCCTGCGCGCCGAGGCGCGGATGCTCGGCGTTCCGATCCGCGACGACTCCTCCGACTCGCAGGACCTCAACCGCCTGATCGACACGCTGATCCACCGCCGCGGCATGTCGCTGCCGGAAGCGATGGAGCTGGCGGTGCCGCCGATCGTGAACGAGATTCGCGGCTTCCCTGAGGACATCCGCGGCTTCTACATGTACCTGCGCCAGGTGATGGGGCCGTTCGCACAGGGCCCGATCGCGCTGGTCGCGCGGCACGGCGACGAGTGCGTGTTCTCCGTCGACGCGCTCGGCCTGCGCCCGCTGTGGCAGATCGAGGCGCACGACAGCTACGTCTTCTCCTCCGAGCCGGGCGTCGTTCCGGTTAGCGAAATGACCGGCGAGCCCAAGCCGATGGCGCCGGGCGAGAAGGTCCTGGTCCGGATCCGCCGCGACCACAGCTCGCGTCTCTACGACCACCAGATGATGCAGCGGCTGGTGCACCAGCGCTGGCTGCAGCGCACGGGCGCCGCCGCGGTGGCCGGATTCGAGCAGGCGATCCCGACCGGCGGCCCGCTCGAGGGACCAGAGATCCCGGGGTACGCGCACGCCGGTCCGGCCGAGCCCGTGAAGGTCGAGGAACGCGTGCTGGCCGGGATGGGCTGGCAGCGCGAGGACACCAAGCTCGTGCAGCAGATGGCCTCCAACGGCGCCGAGCCGATCGGCTCGCTCGGCTACGACGGCCCGCTTGCCTCGCTCTCGGAGGAGCGCCAGAACCTGGCCGACTACTTCAAGGAGACGGTCGCGGTCGTCACCAACCCGGCGATCGACCGCGAGCGCGAGATCGAGCACTTCTCCTGCCGCGCCGTGTTCGGCGCGCGGCCCTCGCCCGAGCGTCCCGACGCCGCGGTCGCGACGATCGAGACGGCCTTCCCGATCCTGCTCGGCTCGCATCACGGCATGGCGCCGCTGACCGACGAGGTCTACCGGCGCGTCGCCAAGGAGCACAAGACGTATCTGCTCGAGGACCTGTGGGAGTGCTTCCGCGGCAAGTCGGCGGTGCTCGACATCTCGCTGCTCGAGTCCGAGACCGTCCAGGGCGCGCTCGAGCGACTCAAGTACGAGGCCGCCAAGAAGGTGCTCGACGGCGCCGAGCTGCTGGTGCTCTCGGACCGGACCGTCTACGAGGGCGACCGGCCGTGGCTCGACCCGCACCTCGCGCTGTCGGCGATCGACGTCGCGCTGCGCGAGTACCGAGTCGCCAAGGACGAGGAGAACCTGCGCCGCCGCACTTCGATCGTGCTGCGCTCCGGCGCGATTCGCAACGTGCACGACGTGGTGATGGCGCTCGGCCTCGGAGCCGACGGCGTATGCCCGTACGTGATGATCGAGGTCATCTGCGTCGACGACTACGAGAGCGACATCTCCAACATCTGCTCGGCGCTGCGCAAGGGGATCGAGAAGGTCCTCTCGACGCTCGGCATCCACGAGGTGCGCGGCTACGCGCGGCTCTTCTCCTCGATCGGGCTGAAGCCGGAGCTGACCGAGATCTTCGGCACGGTCGGCTACTACGGCTCGCAGGCCGCGGGCACCGGTTTCGGCGAGCTCGACGCGGAGGCCGCTCGGCGCCAGCTCATCCTCGCCGGCCAGGAGGAGGACAAGCCGGCCAAGACGTTCCGCTTCTACCCGAAGGTCTACAAGGCCGCGATCGCCGCCGCCAACGGCACCTCGACCTTCGACGAGTACTCGGTGAAGGTGCGCGAGCTGGAGCACCAGCAGCCGATCTCGATGCGGCACATCCTCGACCTGCGCTCCGACCGCGAGCCGATCGACATGTCACAGGTCGACGCCGGCGTGGGCCACCACTCCTACCCGATCGTGATCTCGTCGATGTCGTTCGGCTCCCAGGGAGAGACGGCCTTCCGCGCCTACCCGGAGGCCGCGAAGCGCGTGAACATCATCTGCGTCAACGGCGAGGGCGGCGAGATCCGCGACATGTACGGCAAGTACCCGAAGTGGCGCGGGCAGCAGGTGGCCTCGGGCCGCTTCGGCGTCACGTCGGAGATGCTCAACTCGTCCTATCTGGTGGAGATCAAGATCGGCCAGGGCGCAAAGCCCGGCGAGGGCGGTCACCTGCCGGCGAAGAAGGTCTCCGACAAGGTCGCCGCTGCGCGTAACGCGACGCCCGGCACCGACCTGATCTCGCCGTCGAACAACCACGACCTCTACTCGATCGAGGACCTCGCCGAGCTCGTCGACGAGCTGAAGACGGCGAACCCCGATGTCCGGGTGTCGGTGAAGGTGCCGGTCGTGCCCAACATCGGGACGATCGGAGTCGGCATCGCCAAGGCCGGGGCCGACATCATCACGCTGTCCGGGTTCGAGGGTGGCACCGGCGCCGCCCGCCAGCACGCGCTGCGCCACGTCGGCCTGCCGTCGGACATCGGCACGCGGGCCGTCCACCTGGCGCTGATGGAGGCCGGCATCCGCAACCGGGTCGAGATCTGGGCCGACGGCGGCTACCGCCACGGCTGGGACATCGTGAAGCTCCACTGCCTCGGCGCCAACCGCGTCGCGTTCGGGACGCTGGCGATGGTCTCGATCGGCTGCACGATCTGCCGCGGCTGCCAGCTCGACACGTGTCACGTCGGCATCGCGACGCAGATCGACTCGATGGAGGAGGCCGAGGAGAAGGGCCTCAAGAAGTTCACCCCGCAGGAGTTCGAGCGCGCCGTCGAGTGCTGCGAGCGGTTCTTCCACGGCATGGGCGAGGAGGTGCGCGAGGTCGTCGCGAGCCTCGGCTACGAGCGCGCCCAGGACCTGGTCGGCCGCAGCGACCTGCTGGTGCAGGCGCGCGGGAAGGGCTCGATCGACCTGGGCGAGATGATCCGCCCGCTCGAGGAGATGCTCGACCTCGAGCCGATCGACATGCCGGCCAGCGCCGAGGAGGAGCGCGAGGAGGCGGGATTGATCGTCGCGCGTCCGATCCGGATGGCGGAGAAGGAGTCTTCCCAGGAGATCGCGTCGCTCATGACCGACATCTGCGGCGGCCCGGTGCGCATCACCGGATCCGGCGAGGACGCCGTGGTCGTCCTTGGCACGGGCGAAGACTCGGGCACCGTGACCGCGCGCGGAACGGTGCTGCACGAGTACTCCCGGCCGGTGGACGCGAACGACCGCGTGCTCGGCACGGAGCTCGCCGGGCAGATCTCGCGGGCGCGGATCTTCCGCCCGGATTCGGCGCCGGCTCCCTCGATGACGCCGCTCGCAGACCTGCACTTCAACGGCGGCTCGATCGGCGGCTCGGGACTCGGCGCCTTCAACGTCTGGGGCGTGGACATCCGGATCGAGGGCGGCGCCCAGGACGGCGTCGGCAAGACGATGTTCGGCGGAACGATCGCCGTGATGAAGGGCGTCAACCGCGCGGGCGAGCGGGTCAACGGCTCGGTCGGCAAGTCCTTCGCCTACGGCGCGCAGCGCGGCCGGTTCTTCGTGCAGGGCTCGGCCGACTCCCGGTTCTGCATCCGGCTCTCGGGCGCCGACGTGGTGATCGGGGGCGAGCCCGACGGCCCGATCCGCGACGAGCTCGGCGGCCTGGCCGACCGCGCCAACATCAAAGGCTTCGCGTTCGAGTACATGACCTCGGGCCGCGCAGTCGTGCTCGGCGACATCGGCCCATGGGCCTGCGCCGGTCAGACCGGCGGGCGGGTGTACCTACGCATCAACGAGGAATGGGGCCTCGACCGCGCCGCGCTCGAGCGGCGGCTCGGCAAGGGCGCCAAGGTGGCTCTGAAGGAGCTCGACACCGAGGGCGTGTCGAACGTCCAGGAGCTGCTCGGGCACTACATCGAGGAGCTGGAGCGCAGCGACCAGTTCGAGGAGGCCCGCCGCATCCGCGCGATCGCCGCCGACGCCGCGCACAACTTCCTGATGTCAGTGCCGGAGCAGGAGCAGACCGACCCGTCGGTCTCCACCGAGTAGCTCCCGCCGCGTCCGCGCCGGCCGCGCGCCGCCCCGACTGCCCGCCGCCGCCCCGCCGTCCGCGCGCCGCCCGAAACGAAAACCAGCATGTAAGAGCAACGAATCGCGCTGTTGTGCGGGGCGTCTGCGGCGACTTCGACGCAGCTGGGACCCGCGAAACGAGGCCCGTCACGGTCGCTTTGGGGACTTCAGGTCGCTATGCGACCTCAACTCCCCACAGCGACTGAAAGGTGGTCGCGAAGGGGTGCGGTCGCGGAGGGACCGGGCTTGTGCAGGGGAGCTGCGGCGCGCGGAACCGGGAGGCTTCAGCCGGCCCAGATGAGCCGGTCTGCCGGGCGCGCGCGGGGAGACTCGTCGTCGGCATCCTCCGCCGGCTCGCCGTTGTCGACGAAGAACAGGCGGTAGCGGCCGACGATCACCTCGTCGCCGTCGGAGAGGTCGGCCCACTCCACGCGTTCGCCGTTCACGAAGATGCCGTTGAGGCTGCGGTCGTCGAGTATGCGCGTGTCGCCCTCCTGCCGGCACAGCAGGGCGTGGCGGCGGGAAATCGTCGGGTCGTCGAGACGGATGTCGGCCGCCAGGCTGCGGCCGATCCGCGTCCACTCACGCGTCAGGGGCAGCAGCGCGATGCCTTCGTCGGCCTCGTGGACGAGGTACTGGCCGTGCTCGAGGTCGTCGTGCACGCCGGTCAGCCATTCGGGCCGGTCGTCGTCGTGCAATCCGGATGAGCCGACGCTGTCGGCTGCGTCGAAGATCGATGCCCGGCCGAACTCCGACTTACCGCAGTTCGGGCACTCCGGAATCTCGTCGAGCGCGTGCAGCGCGACGTGGAAGCCGCAGGTCGCGCAGCTAAACGATCCCGCCCCGGCCAGGGTGCCGGTGGAGTACTTCGACAAAAAACCTCTCCTCTCGGTTGCCTGCAAGCGCGTCCCTGCCGGCTTCCTAATCCCGCCCGGAGCATCCGGACCCCTGCGGGCTTGTGATGTTTTTTACTACACGTACCCCTGCAAAACTTCCGCTTTGGACGGATATTCGTGCAATTTGCGGGCCAAATTGCACGTCGCCCGGTGGAAACGCAATTGCCGCTAGCAAAGGCCGGTCGGAGGGGCCGCTTTGGACAAAGCGTCTGATCAGGCGGGTACCCGATTCTACACCCGGTCGAAAAGGCGGCCCGCTAATTAGAATCCCGATCCCGATGCGGCCGTTCTCGATCAGCACCGTGGTGGACGTTCCGCGCGAGCGGGTCTTCGAGTACCTGAGCGACATCGCGAACCACGCCGAGTTCACCGGGGGCTACCTGCACGACTTCCGCCTCGAGCGGCTCCAGTCATCCGGCACCGGGGCCGCGGCGAGCTACCGGATCGCATTTCCGCTCGGCCGAACGTGGGGCGAGTCCGTGATCACGGAGCTCGACCAGCCGCACCTGATCCGGCTGGAGGGACAGATGGGGCGGCTTGGCCGGATCAAGACCGAGGCCGCCTACGAGCTGACCCAGACCGGCCGTGACATGACGCACATCGAATACAGCTTCGAGGCCGTGCCCGCCACGTCGGCCGACCGGCTGAAGGACCTGCTCGGCTTTCGCGCGTGGCTTGCGTCGAAGAGCCGCGGCGGCCTGCAGCGCCTCGCCAGGAACCTGGAGGAGGGGCGTCCGTCGACCCGCGCTGCCACGGTGGCTGCCGGTTAGACTTCCCCGCCGGTGAGCTCCCTGAATTCGAAGTCGCTGCGGCCGCTGCTGGCCCTGCTGGTCGCGCTCGCGGTGATCGGACTTGCCGCCTGCGGAGACGAGGAGTCACGCACGGTCGGCAACGAGGGCGAGTTCATCGACGTCGGCGACACGGACTACCAAGTCCAGCTCACGCGGATCCTGAACCCGCAGGCACGTCCCGACTCGGACCTGCTGCGCGGGCAGGCCCCGCTGGGCAAGAACGAGGCTTTCCTGGGGGCGTTCGTCCGGATCAACAACCATGGAGACCGCCCCTATCAGCCGCCGCGCGACCTGAAGATCAAGGACACGCAGGACAACGAATACCTGCCGCTGGACACGACGCAGTCGGCCGGTTTCGGCCTCGACTTCGGTCGGCCCATACCGGCGGACAAGACCTCCCCGGAGCCAGACTCGCCGGCGGCGCTGGGTCCCGACAAGGCTGCGCTGCTGCTGTTCCGGCTCAAGCGGGAGTCGGTTGACGACAACCTGCCGCTGGAGCTCGAGATCCCCGCGCAGGGGCAGAAGAACCCCTCGCAGATCGAGCTGGACATCTAGCTAGCCGAGGTCTTCTTCGCTGGTGGGATACCCCACCGTCGCGGCGCAGAGGATCGCGATGCACGAGATGACCGCCAGCCACCCGCCGAGGACCTCGGAGTTCTCCGCGAGCAGGCGTGACAGGATCGCCACGATCGTGCCCGCGGCGACGACCCAGAACCAGGTCTTCCCGAGGCCACCGCGCGCGGCGAGCACCGTTCCTGCCGCGGCCAGCACCAGACCGACGATGCCGAGGTCGAACGGGTTGAAGATGATCAGCACGGCGCCGAGGCATGCGATCAGCAGCCCCGCCTGCGTGAGCCGGACGAGGTTGGGATCACGCCGCCGGACCTCGACCGGCCTGATACGTCTCCTCCATCGGCTCCACTCTATACGGCGAATTGCGCAGATGACGACCCTCGACTGGATCATCATCGCCTTCGTCCTGCTGATGGCGCTGTGGGGATACCTGCAGGGTCTCGTGGTGAGCGCGTTCTCGCTGACGGGCTTCGCGGTTGGAGCGCTGGTCGGGGCGCGGGTCGCGCCGCTGTTCCTATCCGGCGGTTCGAGCTCTCCTTACGCGCCGCTCTTCACCCTGATCGGCGGCCTGATGCTGGGCTCGCTCGCCGCCGTGCTGCTGGAGTCGGTCGGCGTGAGACTGCGCCGCCGGATGCGCTTCCCGCTCGCCGCCGAGCTGGACGGCGTCGGCGGAGCTGTGCTCGTGGGAGCGCTCGGCATCGCACTGGTGTGGGTCGCCGGCGCGGTCGCGCTGCAGACACCCGGCGCGAGCCGGTTCCGGAAGGACATCCAGCGCTCCGCGATCCTCGCCCAGCTGAACCAGCTGTTTCCACCCTCCGGTCCGATTCTCAATGCACTGGCGCGCTTCGACCCCGTGCCGCGAATCGCCGGCCCGGTGCCCGACGTTCCGCGCCCGACGCGGCGAATCCTGCGCGACCCCGACGTGCACGATGCGCGGCCCGGCGTCGTCAAGGTGCTCGGCACCGCGTGCGGGCTCGGCGTGCAGGGATCGGGATGGATCGCGGCACCGGGCCTGGTCGTGACCAACGCGCACGTGGTGGCCGGCCAGGACGACACGACGGTCGAGGGGCCCGACGGAACCCCGCACGGCGCGGAGGCATACCAGTTCGACTCGCGCAACGACGTGGCCATCCTGCGGGTCGACGACCTCGGCGGGCGCGTGCTCCGGCACCGCGACGAGGCCCCGTCGGGCGAGCCGGTGGCGATCCTCGGCTATCCCAAGGACGGGCCCTACACGGCGGTCGCCGGTCGGCTCGGACCGACTCGGACGGTGATCAGCGAGGACGCCTACGGGCGCGGGCCGATATCGCGCCGGATGACCTCCCTGCGCGGCCGGATCCGCTCCGGCAACTCCGGCGGTCCGGTCGTCGACGAGGACGGTCGTGTCGTTGCGACCGTGTTCGCCGCCACCACGAGCGGCCCGACGGGCGGCTACGCCGTTCCCGAGGAGATCGTCAGCGATGCGCTCCGGCGCGCGCGGCGCGCGGTCGATACCGGGCCGTGCGGTCTGTAGCCGCGGGACACGAAAACCAGCTCAGCGCCGGATGCGCGCCACTGCCCCCGGCTGCGCGGGGCGCGTCCGGCGGGCGGCGTCGGACAGCGTCAGCAGCGATGCCACGATCACGACCAGGCCCGCGATCGTGTCGCTCAACCCGACGGGGCCGCCCTCGCCGCCGTAGCCGACCAGCCACGGGGCGATCATCAGCCAGGTACCGATCGCGACGTTGAGGGTCAGGAGCCCGGGGAACAGGATTCCGGCGGCCGAGATCACGATGATGGCGATTCCGGTCGGCACGTCGCTTGTGATCGCGCCGGGCTCGCCGTCGTAGCCCCAGATCCACGGCGAGAGCGCCACCCAGGCACCCACCACCATCAAAAGCCAGCCCAGATCGCCCCAGAACCCGGCCGGGGCCGTCTCCAGGCGCTGTCCGGCGCCCGGGTCGACGATCCGGCGCGCCACCGCGCGCCGGCGCAATTCCGCGGCACCACGCCGATATCGGCCATTTGCGGCTAAGGCACCGGCGAAAACCATGCCAGCAGCGGCCCAGAACCACCATTCGTCAGCGAGCATCGCGCGATTCTGTCGGATCGGGCTCCTATGGTGGCTGCCATGGCGATCTGCTTCATAGAGCCACAGGAGGCAATTCGGGTCGTGGCGGAGTCCGTCGGCCGCGAAGCGCGGCGGTCATTGCTCTCGGCAGTGATCGAGGCCTGGGTCGACGACATCCCGGATGCCGAGCTGTCACAGCACTACGAGCGCGCGGTGTGCGAGCTCGACCACGAGGATCTCTCGATGCTGGCGGCATGGCACGCCACGCTCGAGGTCGGCACGCCGGTGGCGAGCGCCGAGTTCCTGGTCGGGGCGTTCGAGTCGCTCGGCGAGCACCGCCGCGAGGTGCTCAAGCTGGCGGCCCGGTTCCGCGGGGACGAGGCCTTCATCGCCGGCGTCGGCGAGGAGGAGGCACTCGACATCGTGCTGCCCTGGTTGTCGGAGAGCCGCCTCGAGAAGCTCACGCAGACGGCGCTCGATATCTACATCGCCGACCGCATCGGCTGCGAGAACTAGGCAGCCAGGCGCCGGCAGCGGCTAACCCTCGGGCTCAGCCTGAGGGTCGAGGCCGAGCGCGGCGCGGATCTCGGGTATGGCCTGCTCGTTGGAACGGAAGTGCACCGCATGGAGCCCTAGCTTCCGGGCGGCCTCGATGTTGAGCTCGTTGTCGTCGACGAACAGGTGCTCCTCGGGAGACAGGCCGCCCAGGCGCTCGATCGTGAGGCGGTAGATCGCGGGGTCCGGCTTGCGCATTCCAACCCAGGCCGAATCCACGACCAGCTCGAAGATCTGGTCCAAGGGCAGCTTTGACCGCCAGACCTCCTCCCACTCACGCACGTTGTTGGTGAGGATCGCCATCCGGTAGCCGCGGTCGCGAGCGGCCCGCATGACTTCCAGCATCGGCTCGTTCGGGTGCAGGGCGGAGAAGTAGATCTCCCGGAAGCGGAGCAGGTGTGGCCGTCGGCCAAGCTCCTCTTCCAGCGCCCAGGAGAGGTCCTCGAGGAACTGCTGCTCTGTCAGCTCCCCCCGCTCGAGCCGGAACAACGGGTACTCACCGTCCCGGTCCCCGAGCTTGTGCATGCCGCTGTTCAGCTGCTCGGGTGAGATGCCGGTCTCGTCCTGGAAGGCGCCGAAGGCCTCGATCAGGTGATTCGTCAGGACTCCGCCGAAATCGCTGATCACCGCCCGGATCTGGCCGTCCGGGCCGCTCACTTGCGCCGATGCAGTTGGTAGCTGCCCAGTCCCGGCATGCCCTCGAACGACCAGCGGAAGAACGCCAGCCAGGTGATGGCCTCGTCGCTCTCGATCGAGATCCCGCAGGTCGCTTCCCCGGCGACCCGGCGGGGCATCTCCTCTCCCGGCGCGAGCAGCTCGAGGCCGGCCTCGCGCGGGCGGCCGCTGCGGTCGTACACGGTCGACAGGCGCACCTGCTCCAAGGCCAGCGGCTCCGTCGCGCCGCTCAGCAGGTGACCGGCGATCAGCTCGTGCCCGTGGTCGGCGGTGCCTGCCGGCCTGATCGAGGCGACGGTCATGCCCGAGCCCTCCGCGAACGCGAACACGGAGCGGGCGGCCGCTATCGAACCGGGCTCGGAGCGGCCCCAGCTGTGCACTCGCCGCCCGACGCCTTCGAGCTGCGTCTCCTGCCCGCCGACACGCGCCGTTCCCCGCACGCTGCACAGCTGCTCGTATCCGTGCGTTCCGGACGCCCGCGCCAGCTCTGCTGCCGGGGGCTCGTCGAAGTCCACGGGCGCCGACGCGGCCGTCAGCTCCAGATCGAACGCGGCCGCCGCCGAGGCGTAGGAGGCCCGCCAGCGCTCCAGCGGCGCGACCACCTCGAACCGCGCGCCACCGGCCTCGACCCGCTGCCAGTCCGGCGCCAGCGGCAGCCCGGACTCGGCCGAGCTCAGCACCGGGTCCGCGCCCGAGAACATGATCGCGAGGAGCTCCGTGCGCTCGGCATCGGGCACGCGCGCGACCCGCAGCAGCCCGAACAGCTCGCGCTCGCCGTCGCAGAACTCGACCAGGACCGAGTCGTGGAAGCCCGGCGGCCCGCTGTGCGCGCGTTCGTCGCCGGGCGCGATCATCCCGGAGGGAGCCGGCGCTCGGAATCGGTTGGAGTCGCGGTCGGCGGTGGGGGACCGTCCTCCCGCCTGGGCACCCGGCGCACGACCACCCGGGCGAACCGCGCGCCGCTGCGACGTGTCAGCGCGGCGACAACGAACCTGCGCACGACCGCGCGGCTGGGCGGGATGAGCAGGATCAGCCCGAAGATGTCGGTGACGAACCCGGGCGTGAGGAGGAACGCGCCACCGACGATGATCAGGACGCCGTCGAGGATCTCCCGGTGGGGAATGCGCCCGGCGGCCATCGCGTTCTGGAAGTTCAGCCACGCGCGCCCACCCTGCCACCGCAGGAGCCGCGCCCCGATGATCGAGTCCACCACCAGGATCAGGATCGTCCACAGGGCGCCGATCGCCTGCCCGACCTGGATGATCACGTAGATCTCGACGATCGGGACGACGATGAAGATCAGGACGAGAAGAAGCACTAGGTCATCCTATTTACCGGTGCCCTGGGGCCTGACACCCGTGCTCTAACATCGGGCAGGTGAGCGACCAGCAGACAGCTGCTCCGGCCCCCGAGGTCGACGACGTGATGGAAGCGCTCGAGAACGTCATCGACCCCGAGCTGGGGCTCGACTTCGTCTCGCTCGGGCTGATCTACGACGTCGAGATCGAGGACCGTGACGTGCACGTCACCTTCACCCTCACGACTCCGGCGTGCCCGATCGGCCCCACGGTGACCGAGCAGATCAAGGAGTTCGTGGGCGAGATCGACGGAGTCGAGAAGGTGTTTCCGAAGATGATCTTTTCCCCGCCGTGGTCCCCGGAGAAGATGTCCGAGGACGCCAAGTTCGCGCTCGGCTTCTAAGCGCAACTCTTACCGGGTCGTAAAGAAAAGGCGTCGCGAACCGACGCACGTCCCCGAAGTCTGCAAAGCTTCCGACCGCGTCGCGGAGCCCGTGACGCACTGTGGACTTGCAAACGGGCGGCTCAACCTGGGCGGAGGAGCCGATGCACGGATCAGCGTTTCCCAAGAGGAAGCTGGCGCGCTCGCTTCTCGCAGCCGTCGCGCTTCTGGTCATCTTCTTGACAGCCGGCGTCCAGCCCGCGGCCGCGGCACCCTTCAGGGCCTTTCAGGCCAACAGTCTCTGGAACGTGCCCGCAGCCGCCAAGGGCGAGGTCACTGCCAGCAATCCGTACGCGAGCGAGTTCACGAGCTACGACGGAACGATGAACATCTCCGGCATCCCGCCGGACATCAACTACGCGAAGCCGACTTTCTGGGCCTCACCGCTCGATCAGTGCCGCACGGCCAACGTCCGTCATCCGGATTGGGCCAAGGGCAACGTCGCCTATCACGGCGAGTGCATCCCGGTCCCGGCCGGTATGTACGCGGCCGCCGGCACCGATGGGCACCTGGTGATCGTCTCGGCGGACAAGACGCGCGCATGGACGTTCTGGCGTTGCAAGATGGGCAGCGACAGCGGCCCGCCCTGCACGGAGGCCAACGTCCTCGCCGGGCGTTACGAGGCGGCCAACCTCGCCGTCTGGGACCTGAACGGGAACGGCCTGGCGACGTGCTGCGAGAACGCCACCGCCCGCGGGTCGGGAACGCCGCTCGTCACGACCACTCTGACCGCCGAGGAGGCGCTGCTCGGCTTCGACCACGCCCTTGGGATCACAGTGCCGCGCGTAGCGCGCGAGTACATCAATCCGCCGGCCGTGAAGAGCGATGGGAACTGCGGGTGCGGAGTCAAGTACGGCCAGCTTTACGTGCTGCGCTCCGACTACGAGCCCGCAGCAGACGCGAGCATCGGCGTGCGCAACGTCGTGCGGGCGCTCAAGATCTACGGCGCCTACATAGTGGACCAGGGCGCGAGCTTCGAGCTGGACGCGGATTCCACCCACGCGGAGCTCTGGGACCAGGCCGGGCTGAGCCAGTCCTCCGTGCGGCTCCGACCCGATGACCTGCGCCTCGTGAACGTGGAGCCCGGCGGGACGACCGGCCCGACCGGTCCGACCGGGCCGACAGGTCCCACTGGCCCTACGGGGCCGACTGGTCCTACGGGGCCCACTGGTCCGTCCGGACCGACCGGCCCGACCGGTCCCACTGGTCCCACCGGTCCCACTGGTCCCACTGGTCCGACTGGTCCGACTGGTCCGTCCGGCCCGACCGGCCCGACCGGCCCGACCGGCCCGACCGGCCCGACCGGGTCAACCGGTCCCACTGGTCCCACCGGTCCATCCGGACCGACAGGTCCGACTGGTCCCACTGGTCCGACAGGGCCCACTGGTCCCACTGGTCCGACAGGGCCCACTGGTCCGACTGGTCCGTCTGGACCGTCGGGCCCGACCGGCACGACTGGCCCGACCGGACCGCCGACGGGTCCCGGCGGACCGCTGTCCATCCGCCGGATCTCCGGACCGCCGACCCCATACCGGCCGGTTGGCACCCTGGGACCGGCGGGACCGCCCGCGACGGAGACTGGCACGACCGGCACCAAGGCCAAGTCGCGCACTCGGGTGCGGCTCAAGAGCCACACCGACTCGCTCTGGCGCGGCGGCCGCCTGATCGTCAAGGGCCGGGTGTACGGAGCGGTTTCGTCGGCGAGCGGGTCGCGCAGCGTCTCACTGCAGGTCCGCGCACGCGGCACCTGGAGCACCGCCGCGCACCTGCGCGTGGATGAGCGGGGCCGCTTCTCGTCGCGTCCGCGCCTGCGTCGCGCCAAGCGATCAGGCAAGGGCCGCAGCCGGCTGATGATCGGCCGTTGCTACGTGCCGCGCAGCGCGAAGAGCGTTCAGCTGCGCGCCAAGGTCAGGGCGGCGGCAGCTCCGAGACCGTTCGGATCAGCCTGAAGCGCTAGCCCGGGTTGCGGGCAGCCACGATCCACGTCGACGCGCGGGCGCGTAGACGCCGTCGGGGCGCTCGAACTCCGCCAGCCCCTCGCGCAGCTTGGCGTCGACCTCGTCGTGCAGGTGCGCGGCACGGTCACCCGCGAGCCGCAGGGTCTCACCGGCCGGCCCCAGCGCCCTCGCCAGGTCGATCGCGTCGTCGATGGTCCTGCCGACGAGGATCGGAATGTCCGAGCGGTGCAGCGCGATGTCCTGGAACCCCGCGTACTTGAAGATCTCGGTCGTCGTGTCCGCGTCCGCCATCGAGAAGGGGCCCGGACCGCAGGTGGGCTCGTCGTATTCCTCGGGGCGGGGGACGATGGCCTCGACGATCTGCTGCGCGCGGTACATCCAGTCGTTGTCGATCCGGCGCCGCCACACGACCGCCACGATCAGCGCACCTGGGCGGAGCACGCTGCGCACGTTCCGCAGTGCCGGGACCGGTGCGTTGAAGAACATCACGCCCATCCGCGAGAAGACCATGTCGTAGGGCCCGCCGAGGTCGTCCGTCTGGACGTCCGCGACCTTGAACGACGCGTTGGTGATCCCGAACTCCGCGGTCTCGCGCACGCAGTCCTCGATGAACCGCGGCGACACGTCCACCCCTACTGCCTCGCCGTCCGGGCCGACGAGCCCGGCGATGCGCTGCGTCGTGTCGCCGAACCCGCAGCCGACGTCGAGCACGCGCTGGCCGGGCTGCGGCGGGTAGAGCCCGAGCGCTGCCTCACCGTGGTTGCCGAGCCCGGTAGTGACGATCGGGCGGAACCGGACGAAGCGCTCGTACAGCGGGCCGTCCCAGGCCTCGATGATCTCGGCGTTGGGGCTCGACGGAATTTCGCTGCGCTTGACGCCGGTCATCGAACTGGAGAGAACGATAGCGCCCGAACACCGGGCCTCTCGGCTATTTGATGGGCACGTCGATCTTTGCGTAGTACGCGTCGAACTCGCTGACCAGGCCCTCGGCGGACAGCTGCCAGTCACCCGCCGCGCCGAAGGTCGCACCGCCCACGACGAAGTGACCGGGGCCTGCCTTGCGCGTGTCGAGCGCGACCGGGCCGATGTCCTGCTTGGGCAGCGATGCCGACAGCTTCAACTCCTTCAGCTGGTCCCACTGGGTGCCGGTGCGCTTGTCGGTCAGATAGATGTGCATCGCGTTCGCGCCGACCCGTGCAGGATCGACCGTCAGCTGCATGTCCGCCGGGCCGAACGACGTCGTCTCCGCGAACGGCCCGGACGTGTTCCCGAGCGATTCCGGCGGTGGGTAGCTGACGAGCGCAGAGGTCACTCCCAGCACCACGGCGATCAGCGCGATCTCGGCCAGCAGCGACCGCCTCAACAGAAGGCCCGTGCGACCAGGTGTAGCCGGAGCCCGCCTGCGATCTCACGCAGCTCCGGGACGATACGGCGGCGGTTGTAGGCGCCCAGCGCCGCGAGCGGTATCAGGAGCAGGCCGGCCTTGATCAGCACCGCCACGCCGAACTTCGTGTCCCACAGCTTGTTCCAGGCGCCGATCTCGAACCAGGCCTGGAGGACGCCCGTGATCAGGAGCGCGGCCACGCACACCGCCGCGATGTTCGAGAAGCGGACCAGGTTGGCCGCCAGCAGGCGGCTGCGGTCCGTTCCTTCGAGTTGGCGGGTCGCGGCCGGGACGGCGAGCACCAGCGTCACGAGCCCGGCCGCCCAGATGCTCATCGCGATGACGTGGACGACGTTGGCGGGGAAGAGGACGGCGGTCGGGTCCTGCAGGCCGGCGTGCCCGGCCAGCGCGGGAGCGATGGCGAGGAAGGCGAGCGGGAGGAGGAGGACCGCGATCGTCACGTTCCGCAGGCCCGGGCGCCCGAGCGCCAGGCCGGTCGCCCCGACGGACGCCGGACGCAGCACGGGGCGGCGCGCGCCGGAGAAAGCCGCGACCAGCAGCCCGCCCAGCGCCAGCCATACGAGCAGCCGGATGCCCCACACCGTTCCGAATCGCGTGCCGAGCACCTGGTCCACGACGTCCCAGTCGAGCGCGCTCCAGAACGACACGCCCGCGGCGGTCGCGCCCTGGAACACGATGCCGAGCGCCGACGAAACCACGCCGGTCACGACCGCCACGGCGAGCAAGAGGCTCAGCCGCTGCGCGAACCGCTCCGATGCGCGCGACCACTCGCCGCCCGCGCCGGCGACCGAGGCAAGGGCGGGCAGCCAGATCACGAGCAGGAAGAAGATGGCGCCGATCGCGATCGCCGTCGCCGCGTACTGGAGCGTCCGCGTGACGCCGAAGAAGAACTCGGTGACGTCACCGCTGGCGCCGCGGTCGTTGAGAAGGTCCGAGACCGTCGCGCCGCTCGCCGACGCGCGGCCGACCGAGAACACGAAGCCGCCCGAGACGGGATGGCTGTCGGCGGAGATGACGCGGTAGGTGGCGGTGTAGGTGCCCTTTGGAACGTTCGGCTTGAGTCGCACCGCGAGTCGCGATCCCTGGCCGCCGGGGTGGAACGACTCGCCGCTGTCGACGCGCCGGCTCTTGCTGTCGAATACGCGGATCGCGCCGAAGTTGCCCTCGACGGGCTCGCTGTAACGGAACTCGATCTGTGCCGGCTGGCGCTTGACCGTCTCGCCCGACAGCGGCGCCGTGCCCTCCACGACCGCGTGGCCCATGGCGACGGCCGGAGCCACCGCGAGCACTGTCACGGCCAGCGCGAGGACCACGAGCGCGCGTCGCCTCACCAGACTTCCTTCTCCTTGGGCTGATCCGGCTCGGGGGGAGGCGCGACCCCGCCCGCCGCGGCGGCGGGCACCGTGCGCCGGCGGCGCCGCGAAAGCAGATAGGCGAACGCGCCGAGCAGCAGCAGCACGCCGATTGCGATCGCGATGATCGCGCCGGTCGACATGCCGCCGTCCGACGAGGACTCGGACGCAGGGACCCACTCGAGGGTCCCGAGCGCCGCCACCGGCGCGCCGCCGACCTCCATCGGCACGTTCCAGTCGAAGATCTTGGTGCGCTGCTCGGGGTCCTTCACCTGCGGACGGGATTCCCTTGTCCATCGAGTGGGTGCGATGGTCGAACCATCTGTACGTGCCGTTCTGGGAAACGGTTCGCCAAACGGGCGTGGCGTCGGAGTTCGCGGCGGCCGGTACCGGCGTCAGCCCGAAGCGGTCGTCGTTGACGAACTTGGAGGGTGAGCGGCGGTTCTCCTGGACGACTCCGCCGGCGAGGAAGCGCAGGTAGGGCTCGTCGTCGTAGCCCTTCACGAGGATGACCTTGCCGGACTCGTTCGTCAGGGCGAGAAACTTGTCGCCGTCGACGACCTCGAGGTCGATCCCCTCGACGGCGGGCCGTAGCCGCTCGACGCTCGACTGCTCCTCTTTTCTCCCACCCGCCGACGCGGCCGTCGCGCAGATCAGCAGCAGCCCCAGCGCGAGCGCGATCGACGGCAGGGTCTTGCTAGGCCTCAATGGATCTCCTCGCTCAACCGCCCGTCCGCGAGCGCGTGACGCTCGCCGCACAAAGCCTAGCCATCTCCACTACCATCGCTGCAGTTTCCTAGCAGGAGGGGTAATGGGGAGAAGGTCCGGGACAACGGTGTTCGCGCTTGCCGTGTTGCTGTCGGCGATCGCGGTGCTGGCTGCTGCCGCGCCGGTTTCGGCGCACGTCGGGCCGACGGTGATACCGACGCCGAGCGATGCGCGCAACGACCTGCCCAGCCGCGCCGGCACGTGGGTGAAGGTCGACTACGGGCCCTACACGATTCCGGCGGCCTCGGGAGGGAGCCTCGGCCAGATCCACAACGCAGTGCAGTTCGGCGTGCCCGCCCCGTGTAGCGACTGCTACGTCACGGACATCATTCCCGGACTGGTGTACGCCAACGGCGCGGGTGGCGCGCCCGGCACGAACGCGAACCTCGACTCCGGCGTGATGCTGCACCACATGCTGGCTTCCAATCCGGGAACCGGGAAGCAGGACCTGACGTGTCCCGGGTCGGGCCCAGGGCTGACCGGCGAGCGGGTCTTCGCCGCCGGCAACGAGCGCACTCACATGCATCTGCCGACCGGCTTCGGCTACCAGCAGGGCGAGAACGACAACTGGAATCAGATCTACCACCTGGTCAACCGGAACACTTCGACCAGGAGCGTCTACATCGAGCTGATCTTCCGCTACGTGCCGCAGGCCAACCCGGTGCGGCCGATGTGGCTGGACATCGACGGCATGGGAGCGGCATGCGGGGACTCCGAGTACACGATCCCGCAGGGCTACTCCGATACCCATCAGCAGTGGACTTCGACCATCAGCGGCCGGCTGGTCGGCATCTCGGGGCACATGCACGACGTCGACATCACGGGACCGGGCGCCTGCACCAACCACTGCGCCAACGAGGGCAACGGAATCGCCGTCTCCGCCGAACTGGTGGGTGGTCCAACCGACTACTACGGACCCAACCCGCCGACCAACAACGGGACCCCCACCTCACCACCATCCGACCTGACCGGCACCACCATCTGCCGGTCCGAGGGGTACTTCGGCTCGTTCAACCCGACCGAGTGGCGCAGCCACCTGGACACGGTCAGCCTCTGCATGATCAATTCCTCGATACCTCCGGGCGCCCAGGCCCTCGCCTATCCGGCGAGCGGGGCTTGGCCCGTGGCGGACGGCATCAAGATCAACGCCGGCCAGGTGATCAAGGTGCACAGCGAGTACCAGAACGACACGGGCTCCAGCCAGACGGACGCGATGGGGATCATGGTCGGCTACATCTCGCCGACCGAGCCCGGCTATCCGCGCCCGCGGGCAGCGACGCCGTTCTACGCGTCGCTGGTCCCCGCTTACAACAACTGCGGCGCGCCCAACCGGGTGCACGCCGCGCCGCTCAACTACTCCTCGTGCAACCCGCCGGTGCGGTCGTCGGGCCAGCTGACGACCGGGTCGCCCGACGCCAACGGCGCGGCGGCGAACTTCATCGGCTCGGCGAAGTTCGTGGCAATCAACGGCAACACGGGCACGACGGCGGACGAGGCCGACGTGAACATCACGGTGAACGTCACCGACGTCCGCAAGGCGAGCGACCTGACCGACTACAGCGGGCAGCTCCAACTGCGGCCCACGCTCCAGATCACCGACCGCAACAACGGGCCGGCCGAGGTCGGCGTCGGGAGCGTCGACTTCCCCGTGACGGTGCCGTGCACGACGACTGTCAGCACCACGGTCGGCAGCACGTGCGCGGTGAATACGTCGGCGGACGCCGTGCAGCCCGGGGCGGTCCGGGAAACCCGCCGCTCCAACTGGGAGATGGCTCAGGTGAAGGTGTTCGACGGCGGAGCCGACGGGCTCGCCTCGACCGCCCCGAACACGCTGTTCGCGGTCCAGGGCGTCTTCGTCCCGTGAGGCGACGGGCGCGCTCGCGTGCCCGAATCGCCGCTTGGTAACGGAGCTAGCCTGGAGCGCGTGGGTTACCATCGCATCCAGGCCGGCATCGGAGCCGAGGGGGACTAAATGGGGAACAGTTCGAGAGCAATGCACGCTGGGCTGATCGCCGTCATGGCGGTGATCGCATCGCTGGCCGTCGCCGCGCCCGCCTCGGCGCTCAACACGGTCAACACGACACTTGGGTCGTTCAGCGACCCGCGCGCCGACCTGCCGGCACGCCCGGGGACGATCGTGCAGGCCCGCTACGGCCCGTTCAACATTCCCGCGGCTTCTGGGCCGACCCTGGGCCAGATCCACAACCAGATCGACTCGATCACCGCGCCCTGCAGCAACTGCTACATCACCGACATGGTGCCGAGCCTCGTCTTCGGCGCCAATGCGTCGACCCCCGGCGCCACGTCGACGGCGAACCTCGACGGCGGCGTGATGATGCACCACTTCTCGATCACGAACCCCGGCAAGCAGGATGCAACCTGCCCGGGCGCCGGCCAGGGCCAGCTCGGCGACCGGTTCTTCGCGGCCGGCAACGAGCGCACGCACGTGCACCTGCCGGGCAAGTTCGGCTACCAGAACCTCAATGGCAGCTGGACCATGATCACCCACCTCGTGAACCGCAATACCACGGTCAAGACTGTCTGGATCGAGGTCACCTGGCGCCACATCGCCGCCGGTGATCCGGTCCGTCCCATCTGGCTGGACGTCGATGGCATGGGCGCTGCCTGCGGCGACTCGGAGTACACGATCCCCGGCGGCTACTCGGACACCCACCAGCAGTGGACGTCGACCGTCAGCGGTCGCTTCGTCGCCATGTCCGGGCACATGCACGACGTCGACATCACCGGGCAGGGCGCGTGCCTCGACCACTGTGCCGCCGAGGGCGGCGGCATCGCCACCTCCGCCGAGCTGGTCGGCGGCCCGGCCTCCGACTACTACGGGCCGAACCCGCCCAACAACCCGCCGCCCGCCGACATCACCGGGCGCCACGATGTGCCGCGCGGAGGGCTACTTCGGAACTCCATTCGCCGGCACGCAGTGGCGGGGCCACCTGGACACGGTGAGCCTGTGCGGCATCCAGACATCCGTGCCTGGCGGAGCGCAGGCCGAGGCCTATCCGCCGAGCGCAGCGTGGCCGCACGATGACGGCTACAAGCTCAACGCCGGCCAGGTGATCAAGATCCACAGCGAGTACCAGAACAACACCGGCTTCAACCAGACGGACGCGATGGGGATCATGGTCGGCTACCTGTCACCGACGGAGCCCGGCTACGTCCGGCCCAAGGCGGCCACGCCGTTCTACGCCTCACTGGTACCGGCCTACAACAACTGCGGCGCGCCCAACCGTGTGCACGCCGCGCCGCTCAACTACTCCTCGTGCAACCCGCCGGTGCGGTCGTCGGGCCAGCTGACGACGGGCTCGCCGGACGCCAACGGCGCGGCGGCGAACTTCATCGGCTCGGCGAAGTTCGTGGTGGTGAACGGGAACGCCGGCACGGTCGCCGACGAGGCCGACGTGAACATCACCGTCAACGTCACCGACGTTCGCCGGGCGAGTGACCTGACCGATTACAGCGGCCAGCTGCAGCTGCGGCCGACGCTCCAGATCACGGACCGCAACAACGGTCCCGCGGAGGTCGGAGTGGGGCAGAGCGTCGACTTCCCCGTGACGGTCCCCTGCGCCACAACCGCAAGCACGACGATCGGCAGCACCTGCGCCGTGTCCACCACGGCCGACGCTGTCCAGCCTGGGAGCGTGCGCGAGACGCGGCGCTCCAACTGGGAGCTGGCCCAGGTGAAGGTGTTCGACGGCGGTCCCGACGGCGTTGCGTCGACCGGCCCCAACACTCTGTTCGCGACCCAGGGGGTCTTCATTCCGTGAGCAGGCGCTTCTTCTGTGTCCTGTCCGCGACCGCGTTGGTGGCGCTCGCCTTTGCCATCGTGCCGGCGGCTGCCAAGGCGCCTGGTATGACGGTCAAGATCCCGGCGTCCCAGGACGTGGACCACGTCTACATCCTGGCTGCCGTGCATCAGAAGGGAGCCAAGCTCGCGGTCAGCGGCAAGGCGATGGGCCGCCGGATGAGAGGGGGGACCCGGTCGGTGGTGATCCACCTCACCAACCAGGTCTACCTGCGTTTCAGCCGCGCCGACAAGAAGGCCGTCAAGCGCGCGATCCGCAACGGGAAGAAGGTCAGCGCCCGCGTGACGATCGTCGCGCGCAACAAGAACGGCCGCAACTCGGTCACCCGGAGCGTGCGCCTGCGGGACTAAGCCGCTGGGAGGTCAGGCAAGCGCGCCGCCGGGCGCTGCATCAGGCGGGACCGGCGGCGCGCTTCGCCACTACCATTGGTGAAGTAACAACGGGCCACGGGGAGGCGAATTGGCAGAGCCTGATGCGGCCGGCGCGGCCGAGGGAGCAGCGGAAGACTTCCGTTATCACCTCGAGCTGACTCCGGCTCAGATGAAGATCACACACACCGCTCTCAAGAGCCTGCTGGACGACTTCGGCCACGACGAACACGACGTCGCGCGCGTCATCCACCAGGTGCTGGAGAAGCTGCCGGACGACCACTCGATTCGGGCGATCTCGCTCGAGGACGAACTGCGCAAGGAGGACGGCTCGCGTTGAGCCCTGTCCGCGCGTCGCACGCCCGGCTGCGCTTGGCGATCGCGTTCGCCGTGCTGGCGGCGGCGGTGGTTCCCGCGCTGGCAAGCGGCGCGGTCGATGACCTGACTCTGGTCAGCCGCGCGGACGGCGCAGACGGCGGGGCCCTCGCGGCGGAGCCTGGGGTTGCCGCTTCCGGCAACGGGCGCTTGGTTGCCTTCACCTCGCGGCCGGAGCCCGCCTCGCCGGAGGACGTCCCGGTGAGCAGCGTGTACGTGCGGAACCTCGACACGGGAACGACGACGCTTGTCAGCCGCGCCGACGGCATGGACGGAGCACCTGCGGCAGGCGGCGACTCACGCGGTCCCTCCATCTCCGCGGACGGGAACCTCGTCGCGTTCGAGTCCGACGCCGACAACCTGAGCGGCGGACGACGACGACTCGGTGACGAACATCTACGTCCGCGACGTGACAGCAGGCACGACGACGCTCGTGAGCCGCGCGACGGCCGGCCCGGCGGACGGCGCGTCGCACAATCCGTCGGTCTCGGCTGACGGCTCGCTGATCGCCTACGACTCGGCGGCGACCAACATCTCGGCCGTTGACGACGACACCGTCACGGATGTGTTCGTCTGGGACACCAGCGCAGGCGCGACGAGCCTCGCCAGCAAGCCGGCCACTGGCGCGGCCAATGGCCCCAGCTACGACCCATCGATCTCGGCGAGCGGCCTGAAGGTCGCGTTCACTTCCGATGCCGACAACCTGATGAACGTCGACATCGACGCCTTCTCCAACGTCTACGTCCTGGACCGCCGGTTCAACTTCCTGGCGCACCTGAGCCGCACGACGATCAGCGGGATCATCAGCCAGCCAGCCGATGGAGCGTCGTCGCAGCCGTCGATCTCCGCGGACGGGCGACACGTCGCATTCGTGTCGCGGGCGACGAACCTGACGGCCGGCGTATCCGGCACCCAGGCCTACGTGCGCGACACCCAGGCGAACTCCACGACCCTGGTCAGCCGCGCGCCAGGCCGAGACTGGCGCGCCGGCCGATGCAAACGCCTCCGCGCCAACGCTGTCGGCGGAGGGGCGGGTCGTCTCCTTCGTGTCGGCGGCGACGAACCTCAGTGACGAGGACGGCGAAGGTGCCGACCTGTTCCTGCGCTCAGGCGTGCTCGTTCAAGGCAGCACCCTGAGCTATGACAGGACCACTCTGGGCAGCCGTGGCGCGGGCGCCGCCGGTGCTGCCGGCCGATGGAGAGGTGCTCGACGGGGCGATCTCCGCCGATGCATCGGGGGTCGCCTTTCTCTCGACGGCTACCAACCTCGGCACTGACAACCCTGGCGGACTCGCTCATGTCTACCAGCGCGAGTTCCTCTTCCCGAACACCCCGGCGCCGCCGCCTGATCTCGGATCGGGCGATCACGGCGCGCACGGCGGCGACGGGCACGGCGAGGGCCACGCGGCCGGCGACATGCACGGCGGTCACGCCGGTGGCGCGCACTTCAGCCTGCGCGTCGGCAAGGCCGGCTCTGACCGGCTGATCGGCACGACGTCGCACGACAAGCTCTGCGGGCTTGGGGGAGACGACAGCATCCGCACACAAGCGGGTCCCGACGTCGCCTACGGCGACATGTGCGGCAACGCATCGCCGCCCGAGAACGACGGCGCGTCGATCGCGAGCATCAGCGCCGCGCCACCGCCGAACGGCGCCGTCGGTAACGACACCCTGGTCGGCGGGACCGGCAACGACCAGCTCTACGGCGGCTGGGGCAACGACCGACTCGTAGGCGGCTCCGGGCGACGACGCGCTCTACGGCGGAGTCGGCCGCGACCGTCTGGTCGGCGGCCCCGGCGGCAACATCTACCGCGGCGGACCCGGCAAGGACTCGGTGAATGCCCGGAACGGCACCGAGGACATGGTGGACTGCGGCGCCGGCCGCGACACCGCGCGCGTCGACCGGATCGACTTCGTCAAGGGCTGCGAGAAGGTGGTGCGCCGGGGCAAGGCCAAGCGCGGCGAGAACAAGCTCGACCCGTCGCTGCAGCTGCCCCGAGTGCCCAGGCGGCGGCCACGCGTGCCACCAGGGCTCGGGCGAAACGCTCGTCCTCAGCCGCGCCCCGCGCGACTAGCTCCCGCCCGCGCGTAGGCCATCATTAGGACATGGTGCTGAGCGAGCAGCGCTCGCCTTTGACCGGATTGGCCGTCGCCGCCGCGCTGGTCGCCACGGTCACCGCGATCATCTTCGGACTACGCGAGGCGGTTCCGGTCGTCTCCACCGGAGTCGTGTACCTGCTCCCGGTGCTGATCGTCTCGATCTACTGGGGCGTCTGGATGGGGCTCGCCACCTCGGTCCTCAGTGCGGCGGCCTTCAACTTCTTCCACCTGCCGCCGACCGGCGAGTTCACGATCTCCGACGGCGAGAACTGGGTCGCGCTCGGCGTCTTCTTCGCAATCGCGGTGATCGCGAGCGCCCTCGCAGACGCCGCGCGCAACCGGCAGATCGAGGCGGATCTGCGCAGGCGCGAGGCAGACCTCGTGGCGGAGATGGCGCGCGTGATGCTGAGCGGCGAGAGCCTCGAGGAGTCGCTGCGCGAAGCAGGCCAGCGGATCGCGGCGGCTTATGACCTACCCGCGGTGACCGTCTCGCTGGACTGGGTCGCGAGCGAGCAGCGCATGGTGGCGCTTCCGCTGCTGGTGCAGGGGGAACGCGCCGGGACCCTGCTGATCCCGCGGGACACTCCCGAGGACGTCGCGGAGACGGTGCGGGTGCGCATCGTGCCGGCGCTCGAGGCCCTGGTCGGCGCCGCCCGCCGGCGCTCCGAGCTCGAGGCGCAGGTGGTCGAGACCAAGGCGCTGCGCCACAGCAACGTGCTCAAGACCACCATGCTGCGCTCGGTGTCGCACGACCTACGCTCTCCGCTGACCGCAATCTCCGCGGCGGCCGGGGGACTGCAATCGGACACCATCACGGAGGAGGAGCGCCGCGAGCTCAGCGCGGTGATATCCACCGAGGCGGCGCGGCTCGCGCGCCTGGTGGACAACGTCCTCGACCTGTCGCGGCTACAGGCGGGCGCGGCCGCGCCGCGCACCGACTGGTGCTCGATCGAGGAGGTGGTGCGCGAGGCGGTCGCCTCGGTGACCCCGCCTTCCAAGGGCTTCGACATCGCGCTTGACGACGGCCTGCCCATGATCCGTGCCGACGCCGCGCAGCTCGAGCGGGCGCTCGCGAACGTGCTCGAGAACGCCGCCCGTCATGCCGGCGACAACCCGGTCACGATCCGGGCGAGCGCGCCGGTGAACAGGCTTCTCCTACGGGTCAGCGACTCCGGGAGCGGGATTCCGAGAGAGGAGCTCGAGCGGGTGTTCGAGCCCTTCCATACCGCGCCGGACAGGACGGGGCCGGGATCGGGGCTCGGTCTTGCGATCGCGCGCGGCTTCGTCGAGCTGAACGGGGGCCGCCTGCGGGCCGACTCGCTGCCGGGGCAGGGGACCACCTTCCTGTTCGACCTCCCGCTCGCGGCGGACACGGCCGAGCCTGCCGCCACCGCGTCCGGCCCGGCGGCCGAGTAACCGCGCTACTGCCTTGACGACCAAGCGCCTGGTGCTGGTTTGTGATGACGAGCCCCAGATCCTGCGTGCTCTGAAGGTGATCCTGCGCGACGCGGGCTTCGCCGTAGTGACTGCCGCAACGGCCGACGAGGCGCTCGACGCGGCGGCGGTCAACGCTCCGGCCGCGGGAATCATCGATCTGGTCCTGCCCGACGGCGACGGCGTGGAGGTGTGCAGGGCGATCCGTGAGTGGAGCGACATGCCGCTGCTCGTGCTGTCCGCCGTGGGCGACGAGACGGAGAAGGTGCGCGCGCTGGAGGCCGGCGCCGACGACTACGTCACCAAGCCCTTTGGACCGGCCGAGTTGGTCGCGCGCCTGCGGGCAACCCTGCGTCGTGTCGACGGCCCCACGCGCGAGCCCGTCTTGAAAGAGGGAACGCTCGAGGTCGACCTCGCGGCGCACACCGTCACACACGACGGGCAGGAGGTGCACGTCACCCCCACGGAGTTCGAGCTGCTGCGGGTGCTGATGCAGAACCGCGGCCGCCTGATGACCCACCGCGCGCTGCTCACCGAGGTCTGGGGGCAAGCCTACGAGGACGACACCCAGGTGCTGCGAGTGCACATCGCGAACCTGCGCCGCAAGCTCGGCGAGGAGGCCGGCGAGCCGCGCTACATCGCGACCGACGTCGGCATCGGGTACCGCTTCAAGGCCTAGGCCAGGCCCGAAGGCCGGTATCGGGCCTTTACACAATCTGTATAGGAGGGGACGCCAAACTCACCCTGGCTTAACGGGCTGCTTCCTACCCTGAGGTCATGGATGTGATTTCCATCGCCATCGGCCTCGCGTGTTTCGCGCTGCTGCTCGCGACCATCGAGCTGCTCGACTGGATATGAGCGGCGCGGAGCTGTTCGGCCTGATCGTCTCGATCGCGGTCTTCGCCTACCTGGTCTACGCGCTGCTGCGCGGTGAGAAGCTGTGACCGCCCAGGGCTTCCTCCAGGTCGCGATCTACCTGGCCGTCCTGACGGCGATCACGCCACTTCTGGGCGCGTACATGTTCCGCGTCTACAGAGGCGACCGGGTGTTCCTGACCCCTGTGCTGGGGCCGCTCGAGCGGCTCACCTACCGGGTGCTGCGTGTCGACCCCGCGCGGGGTCAGGACTGGAAGGCCTACGCCCGCACGACGCTCGTGTTCAGCGCCGTCTGTTACGTCGTTCTGTACGTGATCCTGCGCACCCAGGGCATTCACCCGTGGAACCCCGAGGGGTTCGACTCGATGCCGTGGGACGTCGCCATCAACACGACGTCCTCGTTCACTACTAACACGAACTGGCAGTTCTACGGCGGCGAGACCACGCTGTCGTACTTCTCGCAGATGACCGGCCTGGCTGTGCAGAACTTCGTCTCGGCGGCCGTCGGGATCGCGGTCGCGATCGCGGTCGTGCGGGGCTTCGCGGCCCGCACCGGCCGCGAGCTCGGCAACTTCTGGGCCGACGTCACGCGCACGCTCCTGTACGTGCTGCTCCCGCTGTCGTTCGTGATGGCGCTGTTCCTGGTCTCCCAGGGAATCATCCAGACCCTCGCCCCCTACGCGAGCTTCACCGGGCTGACCGGAAACGATCAGACCCTGGCGCTCGGGCCTGCGGCGTCTCAGATCGCGATCAAGCAGCTGGGCACGAACGGCGGCGGCTTCTTCAACGTCAACAGCTCGATGCCGTTCGAGAACTTCTCCGGCCTCTCCAACTTCGTCGAGATGATGGCGATCCTCGCCATCCCCGCCGGACTGACGGCGACCTTCGGCCGGATGGTTGGCAGCCGGCGCCAGGGATGGGCGCTTTATGTGACGATGCTGACTTTCCTCGTGGCAGGCGCAATCGCCGCCTATGCCGCCGAGAGCAACGGCTCCCCGGCGCAGCACCACGCGGGCATCGTCACGGCCGAGGCCGACGGGACCACCGGCGGGAACCTGGAGGGCAAGGAGCAGCGCTTCGGCATCACCGACAGCACCCTCTGGGCCACGACGACCACCGACGCATCGAACGGCTCGGTCAACTCGTCCCACGACGCCTACACGGGCATCGGCGGCCTCGTGCCGCTCGCGAACATGAGCACCGGCGAGGTGATCTACGGCGGCGTCGGCACCGGCCTCACGGGCATGCTGCTCTATGTCCTCCTGGCGGTGTTCATAGCCGGCTTGATGGTCGGCCGCACGCCTGAGTACCTCGGCAAGAAGATCGAGGCCCGCGAAGTGAAGCTCGTGATGATCGGCACCCTGTTCGTACCGCTGGCCGTGCTGTGCGCGACCGCGCTGGCTGTGGCGACCAAGTACGGGGGGCCGTCCATCTTCAACTCGGGCCCGCAGGGCTTCTCGGAGACGCTCTACGCCTACACCTCGCAGGGCAACAACAACGGTTCGGCGTTCGCCGGGTTCACCGGATTCGTACAGCCGAACGCGCCCGGCAACGTCGGCGCATTCGGGATCACGTTCGCCGACATCCTCGGCGGCTTGGCGATGATGTTCGGCCGGTTTGTGCCGATCCTCGCCGCGCTCGCCGTCGCCGGCACGCTTTCGGAGAAGCGCATCGCGCCCGTCGGGCCCGGCACGTTCCGGACCGACACGCCCACCTTCGTCGTGCTCGTGATCGCGGTGATCGTGATCGTCGCGGCGCTGACGTTCTTCCCGGCCTTCCTGCTCGGACCGATCGTCCAGGGCCTGACCGACCAGCTCTTCTGATGCGCCGCGACCTCACTTCATCCGTGATCGCCGTGATCGCTTTCACGCTCCTGTTCGGCATCGCCTATCCCCTGGTGACGACAGGCGTTGCGCAGCTTGCCTTCCCGAACAAGTCCGACGGCAGCCAGATCGAGCGCGACGGCAAGGTCGTCGGCTCGCGGATCATCGGCCAGGACTTCAAGCGAGCCGTGATCGGCCGCGACGGCAAGCCAGTGGTCGATGACGAGGGCGAGCCCGTGCTGGCGCCCGACCGGCGGTACTTCCAGTCACGGCCCTCTGCAACCGGCTACGCGCCGAACGTCACCTTCTTCAACAACCTCGGGCCCAACTCGCGCGACCTGGCGCAGCAGTTCCGTCAGAACCTGGCCGCCTACCTGAAGCTCGAGCGGCCCTTCAACCCGGGCATCAGGCGCAAGAACGTGCCCGTCGACGCTGTCACAACGTCCGCCTCCGGGGTCGACCCGCACATCTCAGAGCGCAACGCCGAGATCCAGGCCCGCCGCGTGGCGGCGGTTCGCAGGCTGCCGCTCGATCGTGTTCTGACCCTGGTCGACGACAACACCGACGACCGGTCGCTCGGAGTGTTCGGTGAGCCCGGCGTCAACGTGCTCGAGCTGAATCTCGCTCTCGACAAGGAGGCCGGTGCCTGATGCCCAAGCGTGCTGAGGGTCTCTTCTCGCGCGAGGTGCTCGGCCAGGCTGTGATCGCGAGCTTCGCAAAGCTCGACCCGCGGATCCAGATCCGCAACCCCGTGATGTTCGTGGTCGAGATCGGCGCGTTCATAACGACCTTCGGCTGGCTGGTGCAGGTGTTCGGCGGTGAGCCGCTTGGTGGCGGGGACGAGCCCGCCTGGTACACGTTCGTGCTCGCGGTCTGGCTGTGGCTGACGGTCGTGTTCGCCAACCTCGCCGAGGCGCTTGCCGAGGGGCGCGGAAAGGCGCAGGCCGCCGCCCTGCGTGCGATGCGCACCGAGACGGAGGCGCACCTGCGTGACGGCCGCACGATGCCGGCCAACAACCTGCGCCGCGGCGACGTCGTGATCGTCGAGGCGGGTGAGCTGATTCCCGGTGATGGCACCGTGATCGAGGGCATCGCGTCGGTCGACGAATCGGCGGTGACCGGCGAGTCCGCGCCCGTGATCCGTGAGTCCGGTGGCGACCGCAGCGCGGTTACCGGCGGCACCCGCGTGCTGTCGGACCGGATCGTCGTCGAGGTCACCCAGGAGCCCGGCCAAAGCTTCCTCGACCGGATGATCGCGCTCGTGGAAGGCGCCGACCGGCGCAAGACGCCGAACGAGATCGCGCTGGGCATCCTGCTCGCCGGACTGACCCTGATCTTCCTGGTGGTGGTGGTGACGCTGCGCCCGTTCGCCGAGTTTGCGGCCACCAGCGTCTCGGTCGCCACGCTGATCGCGCTGCTCGTCTCGCTGATCCCCACCACGATCGGCGCGCTGCTGTCGGCGATCGGCATCGCCGGCATGGACCGGCTCGTGCGCCGCAACGTGCTGGCGCTCTCGGGCCGCTCCGTCGAGGCCTCGGGCGACGTCGACGTGCTGCTGCTCGACAAGACGGGCACGATCACCCTCGGCAACCGGGAGGCGACCGAGCTCGTCCCGATGCCCGGGGTGGGGGAGAGCGAGCTGGCCGAGGCGGCACAGATGGCCTCGCTCGCGGACGAGACCCCCGAGGGGCGCTCGATCGTCGTGCTGGCAAAGCAGTACGGGATCCGGGAGCACCACTTCGACCCGACGGCGCAGTTCGTCCCGTTCACGGCCGAAACCCGCATGAGCGGCGTGGACTTCAACGGCACCCGCCTGCGCAAGGGCGCCGGCGACGCGATCGTGGACTGGGTGACCGCGGACGGCGGCCAGGCGCCGCCCGAGCTCGAGGCGGCGACCAACCGGATCGCCAAGGAGGGGGGCACGCCGCTCGCGGTCGCGCGCAACAACCGGATCCTCGGCGTCGTCTACCTGAAGGACGTGGTCAAGGAGGGCATGGGCGTGCGCTTCGCGCAGCTGCGGGCAATGGGCATCCGCACGGTGATGGTGACCGGGGACAACCCGCTGACGGCCGCGAAGATCGCCGAGGAATCCGGAGTGGACGACTTCCTTGCCGAAGCAACTCCGGAGCGCAAGCTTGCGCTGATCCGCGAGCGTCAGAGCGAGGGCATGCTCGTCGCGATGACCGGGGACGGGACGAATGACGCCCCGGCGCTCGCGCAGGCCGACGTCGGCGTGGCCATGAACACCGGGACGCAGGCCGCGCGCGAGGCGGGCAACATGGTCGACCTCGACTCGAACCCGACGAAGCTGATCGAGATCGTCGAGGTCGGGAAGCAGCTGCTGATCACCAGGGGAGCGTTGACGACGTTCTCGGTCGCCAACGACGTAGCCAAGTACTTCGCGATCCTGCCGGCGATCTTCGCCACCACCTACCTCGCGGCGGGCGCCACAAAGGGACCGCTCGACGACCTCAACATCATGTCGCTCGGCAGCCCCCAGTCTGCGGTCCTGTCGGCGATCATCTTCAACGCCCTGATCATCCCGCTGCTGGTGCCGCTGGCGCTGCGCGGCGTCCGCTACCGGCCCGTGGGCGCGACCGCCCTGCTGCGCCGGAACCTCCTCATCTACGGGCTCGGCGGCCTGATCGCCCCGTTCATCGGGATCAAGCTGATCGATCTGATCATCCACGGGCTGCTGGGGGTGTGAGACTCACGACGCCGATCGCCACGCTCCGGCACCATGGACAGACGGGCAGGGTGCAGAGGCGCTCGGCACGGTCTCAACTCGCGATCGGCGCCCGCCTGATGGGCCTCTTCCTCCCCTCGACGCTCGATCGGCGACTCGTGGATGGATTCGCGCCGGATGCGTCTGGGGCGCTTGCGCTGCACGCGGCCCGGATCACGGAGTGGCTCGCCCGCCGCGCGCTTGCAGATCGTCTCGAGGCGGTCCTTGAAGCAGGCACCGAGCCGCTTGCCTTCGGCGCCGCGCCACCGCTTGCGGCCGCCCAGCTGCGCGACGCGCGAAACGCGCTGGATGAAGTCTCCCGACGGTTGCGCCTCGCCCGTACGCCGAGCCCGCGGGCCGGACCTCGACAATGCCTCCCCCTGCACCACAATGAACCAATGGCTCCCGAGGGTCGCGGTCACCACAAGATCTTCCTGGGCATGGCGGCGGGAGTCGGCAAGACGTACCGCATGCTCCAGGAGGGCCGCTCCGAGCGAGACGCGGGGCGGGACGTCGTGATCGGCTACCTGGAGCCGCACGGTCGCTCGGAGACGATCGCTCAGGCACAGGGCCTCGAGGTGATGCCGCGTCGCACTGTCGAGTATCGCGGGGCGGAGCTGCAGGAAATGGATCTCCCCGCGATCTTCCAGCGCGCTCCAGAGCTGGCGCTGATCGACGAGCTTGCGCACACCAACGCGCCCGGAGTCGAGCACCGCAAGCGCTACGAGGACATCGAGGACGTCCTCGATGCCGGCATCGACGTCTTCTCGAGCGTCAATGTCCAGCACCTCGAGGCCCTCAACGACCAGGTTGCGGAGCTGACCGGGGTGCGTGTTCGCGAGACCTTTCCCGACCGCGTGCTGACCGCGGCCGACGAGGTCGTGCTGGTCGACATCACACCGGAGGCGCTGATCCGCCGCCTGCGCGAGGGGAGGATCTATCCCCCCGAGCGGATCGAGGCGTCCCTGAACAACTTCTTCAAGGTGGAGAACCTCGCGACGCTGCGCGAGATCGCTCTGCGGCAGGTCGCCGAGGACGTGGAGGCGAAGCGGATCGTCCCGGCGGACGTGGTCGGCACCCGTCGCGAGCGTCTGGCGGACGAGACGGCCGGCGCGGTCGGCGAGCAGTTGCTCGCGCTGGTGACGCTGGAGCCGAGCGCGCAGCGCCTCGTGCGCCGTGCATGGCGCTCATCCCAGCGTCTGGGCGCCGACCTGGATCTGCTGCACGTAGTGAGACCCGGTGCGCACCCGGAGGGCGAGGAGCGCGAGCAACTCGAGGCCTTGCGCCGGCTTGCGTCCGTGCTGGGCGCGAACTTCATCGTCGAAGAGGGCGAGGACATCTCCGAAGTCGTCAAGCGCGTGGCCGCGGAACGCGGCACCACCTATGTCTTCCTTGGACGCTCGCGTCCCCACCAGGGACTGCGCCGGTTCTCGGAACCGCTGCCCCAGCAGATCGTGCGCCGCGTGCCGGGTGTCGACGTGCGGATCGTCGCGGACCGGACGCTGCTCCGGGAGGCGGAGCGCTGATGTTCGGCCGCCGGAACAGGCACGGTGGCACCGGGGGCCGGATCCTGTTCCCGTTCCTGGGCGAGTCGATCTCGTCCCGCACCCTCGAGGGCGCGCTGCGGATGGCGAGCACGCAGGACGCGACGCTGGTGCCCGCCTACATCGCGATCGTGCCCATGGACCGCTCGCTCGAGGCGCCGATCGGAGCCGAGTGCGAGGTCGCGATGCCGCTGCTCGAGACGATCGAGCAGCGCGCCAAGCGTGCGCATGTGGTGGTCGACACACGCATCGAGCGTGCGCGGGACCCCCGGCACGGCCTCGAGCTGCTGCTCGAGCACGAGCGCTTCGACCGCATCGTCGTGGCCGCGAGGACCGCAACCAGCGAGGGCTTCTCCCCGGAGGACGTCGCCTGGCTGCTGTCAAATCCCCCCGCCGAGGTGATCGTGATCCGGCCAACGCCCCCGGTCTCGACCGGTCTACCGGGCTCCCAGGTCGGCTAGCACCGTGCGCGCCGCGTTGTAGCCGTTCATCCCGTGCACGCCCGCGCCGGGCGGGGTGGCGGCGGAGCAGATGTAGACGCCCGGAGCGCCGGTGCGATACGGCTCCAGGGTGACCCGCGGCCGGACCACCATCTGGAGCGGCGTGTTGGCGCCCGTGATGATGTCCCCGCCGACGTAGTTGCGGTTGTAGAGCGGGAACTCGGTCGTCCGTCGCACGGCCTGCGCGACGATCCGCTCCCGGAAGCCGGGCGCGAAGCGCTCGATCTGGCCCAGCACCGCTTCGGTGGCGTCGCCGGCATAGTCCGTGCGGCACGTGCGCGTAGGCCCAGATCGGGTGCAGGTTGCCCGCCGACCGCGTCGGGTCGGCGAGGTACTGCTGGGCGAGCAGTACGAAGGGGCGCGCAGGCATTCGCCCCCGGTTGATGTCCCGCTCTCCCGCCGCCATCTCCTCGAAAGACCCGGCAACGTGCACCGTGACCGCTTTCCCGCAGGCCGGGCGGACCATGGGATGCCACCTTCCACGGCCAGGTCCACCTTGAAGGCGCCGGGCCCGTATTTGTAGCGCCGATAGGCGCGCCGCACGCGGTGTGGGAGCCGGTCCCCGGCGACGTCGGCGACTCCCGCTGGCGCGAGGTCCAGCACGACGGCATCGGCCGCCGGCAGGTCGGCGAGATCGCTGATCGGGTGCTCGGTCTCGATCGTCCCACCCTGCGCCGTGATGATCGCCGCGAGCGCGTCGGTGATCGCGCGGGAGCCGCCGCGCGGGACCGGCCAGCCGACCGTGGTGGCCGGCGCAGATCAGGGCCATCCCGACGGCCGAGCTGAGAGGACGGGTCATTGGACTGAAGGCGTGCGCGGCGACACCGCCGAACAGCGCCCGGCCGGTCGGGCGTCCGGAAGCTGCGGGCGAGCACCGCCGACGGCAGCGCTGCCGCCAGCCCGAACCGCACGAGTCGCAGCGGATGCCTGGGCAGATGAATCAGCGGCCGGCTGATGTCCTCGTTCAGCTGCCGGAACCCGGCGGAGCTGCGGCCGAACACGCGCTTCCAGGCGCGCCCGTCGGCCCCCAGGCCGGCCGCGGTCTCCTCGATCGAGCGCACCATCACTGCGGCGCTGCCGTCGTCGAGCGGGTGCGCGAGGTCGACCTCCGGCCAGCACCACTCGAGTCCCTCCGCTCCAGATCCAGCTCCTCGAAGGCGGGCGATCCGGCCGCCATCGGATGCACCGCGGAGCAGTGGTCGTGCAGCAGGCCCGGCACGGTCAGCTCCGAGGTGCGGGTCCCACCGCCGATCGTCGGCTCGGCCTCGATCACCGTCACCTTCACCCCAGCGCGTGCGAGCACGGCGGCGCACGTGAGCCCGTTCGGGCCGGCGCCCACGATGACGGCTTCGCTCACGCGATGCTTGGAGCGTCCGGTGCGCGCGGCGCTTTGCCGTCAAGCACCTCGACGGGAAACGTGCCCGCCTCATCGAGCCACGGCAGGCGCGCCACCATGTCCGCGACGTTCACCCAGCCCTCTTCGATCAGCCCGGTGGCAGCGTCGTAGATCCGGTAGTGCTGGCGCTGCACGTGGGCCGGCTGCGACTCGAGGGTCACGATGCGCACCTCGCCCTCGGCGAAGTTGCACCGCTCCTGAACCGCCTCGAGGAGCTGGTCGTCGTGGAAGTGGCCGTCGCCGAAGTTCCATCCGTTCACGACGTTGGAGACCAGCTCGCCCTCGCGCACGTGGTAGTCCTCGACGTCGTCCACCGCGCGGTAGATCAGCCCGTTGAGGGCGCGGCCGTGCGCGTGCATCGAACGGAAGGCGAGGCCCTTGTACAGCAGCAGGTCGGCCGTGTCCCGGTCGTAGAGCCGGGTGAGCTGCTCGATGACGATCGGCGCCGGCTTCTTGATCTCCCGGTCGAGCTTCTCCTCGGCGCCCGTGTCCTTGCGGAAAAGCCACTGGCTGCTGGCCCAGTTCCCGGCGTAGTAGCGCATCGCGGGGAGGAACGAGACCTTGTCGGGCCGGAAGTTCCCGATCACGGGGATCAGCACGCAGTTGGCGATCAGGAACGCGATCAGGAGCGGATCGTCGAGCGTCGACAGCGGGACGTCGCCGTTTTCCAGGAACAGGAATCCGATCCCGAAGATCATGAACAGGTTCCACTCCAGCGGGACCGCCAGCGGGAAGGTCGACGTGATGTGGACGTGGAAGATGATCATCCCGATGGCCGCCAGTGTGCCGACGAGACCGCCGCTGGTCAGGAACAGGATGATCGGCAGCGAGAACTCCATCAGCGTGCCGAGGTGCGCGGCGAATGCCGCGTTGCGCGACGGGCGGAGGTCCTCGGGGTGCTTGTTGTAGAGCCGCGATTTCGCCTTCTTCGAGCGGTTCCACGGCGTGTTGCTGATCATCACCGAGACGACGTAGGGGAAATGCCGGTTCAGCTTCGACGACGCGGCGCCCAGCCAGATGCACAGGAACACGAACTGCGAAGCGACGATCATCTGGTCCAGCGGGAACAGGAAGATCACGAGGAACGGCACGTAGACCTCGGCGCGGGAGGCCAGGAAGGACACCTTGTCGCGCAGCCCGAGCAGTGCGAGGAACCCGAGCAGGACGGCGATCGCCGCCTGGTCCAGGCGACCGGCGGCAGTGCCCGCGGCGCTCTCGCCATCCGAGAACAGCAGGTAGACCGCGGACGCGAGCACTCCGGCGTAGAGCAGGACGTCGAACCACGTCCGGGTGGTTCCGCGGGTGCCCGGCACCTTGTCGGGCCACGGCGGCAGCCGCACCGTGCCCGGCCGCAGCCAGTAGAGGACGCTGCCGATCGGCGGCAGGAAGCGGAATGTCAGCGGCATCGAGCCGCAGCCGAGGCCCAGGATCTCCCACAGGACCATCCAAACGACGATCTTCTGGAAGAAGATCGGCTCGGTCCACCAGTCGGTGATGTCTCCGAGGCCGCCCAGTCCCGGCGTGGTGGCCGAGATCAGCAGCACGCCGCCGAGGACGAAGATGACCAGCTTCACGACGTACAGCAGGTAGATGGCGGTGGGAGTGCCGAACCCGTTCACCGCCCAGTCCTGCGCCAGCGGCTTGATCCGCTCGAGATGCGGCAGCTTCTTCCACTCCTCGACGTCGACCGGCGGCGGTGCTGGCGTGACGAAGCCCATGGTTGGACCGTATCCCGTCTGCGGTCTTGTCGTCCAGTAACGCTATGGCCCGGCGCGACCCGTACCGATACCGCCGTGTGACGGTGTCCCTACGCTTCCCCTCATGAGGCGCATGTCCGCGATCTTGGCCGTGGCCGCCGCGGTGGTCACGCTCGTTGCGGCGTCTCCGGCGACCGCGCACGCGGGCCGCCGAGCCGTCGTGCTGCTCGAGCAGCCATCGCCGCTGGCTGCTCCTGGCGCGGTCGCTTCGGCGAGCGCCGTGGCCGCGCGACTCGACCTGCGCCGGGCCGGGCCGACCGTCCCCGAGGTGGGGGTCGTGACGGTCGCGGTGCCGAAGGGAGAGCGATTCGCCGACTTCGCCGAGCGGCTGCGGCGCGATCCCTCGGTCGCCGCCGTGGAGCCGGTTGTTTCCCGCCAGGAGCGGCTGCTACCCGCTGATCCGGCGATCGTCAACCCAGACCCCAGCTTCAGGCAGGTCGCGGGAGCGGATCCGATCCCGTTCCAGTGGTACCTGCGCCGCCAGGGCTTCCCCCAGGCTTGGGACCTGAGCCGGGGCACCGGCGTCGTGGTGGGCGTGATCGACTCGGGCATCGACGATGCCCACCCCGAGCTGCAGGGCAAGATCGTCGCCGTCCGCGATCAGGACGCGACCACGACCGACACACTCGATCAGGTCGGCCACGGCACCCATGTCGCGGGCACCGCCTGCGGAGCGACCAACAATCAGACCGGGATCGCCGCGGCCGGGTTCGACTGCAAGATCCTGATGGAGAAGAGCGATCTCTCGAGCGCCAGCGTGATCGCCTCGATCGTCGACGCGGTCGACCGCGGCGCGAAGGTGATCAACATGAGCTTCGGGGGCGGGCGCGAGTCCTCGGGCGAGAAGCGCGCGATCTCCTACGCGTGGCGTCACGACGTGGTGCTGATCGCGGCGGCCTCGGACACGGCGGGCGTCGAGAACGGACACCCCGCGAAGGACCTGCAACCCACCGGCAGCGGGTCCAATCTCGAGGAGGGCCGCGGCCTGGTCGTGACGGCCGCCGAGGGGTCCGGCAAGCGGGCGGTGTTCGCAGGCCGCGGCTCGCAGATCTCGATTGCGGCCTACGGCGACACCGATGTCGAAGGGCCCCCGGGCATCTTCTCGACCTTCCCCGCTGCGACCACGATCATCGAGACCGGCCAGTCGACCGAGCCCGTCCTGTCGCCGTGCTTCTTCTGTCGCGCGACGCTCGAGGGCGATCGCCGCTACGCCTATCTGGCAGGGACCTCGATGGCAGCGCCGCAGGTCGCCGGCGCGGCCGCGCTCGTGCGAGCCGCCAACCCGCGCCTCAGCGCGGCGTCGGTGATCCGGGTGCTGAAGCTGACCGCCAGCGGCAAGGGCCGCTGGAACGGCGACACCGGCTGGGGAATCCTCGACGCCGGGGCCGCGGTGTCCGCCGCCCGCGCACTGAGTGCGGACACGGTCGCCCCCGCCAGTCGCCGCACCGGCCGCCGCGCCCGCTCGACCAGGCGGACCTTCAGCATTCGCTGGCGGGGCCGCGACGCGGCGGGACCGAGCGTCACGCCGTCCGGCATCGAGAGCTACCGGATCTGGGTCCGCGACGGCCGCGGGAAGCCGCGCTCGTTCGAGCGGACGCGCCGGCGCAAGGAGACCTTCGTCGGCGAGCGCGGGCACCGGTATGCGTTTTGGATCCAGGCCCGCGACCGGGCGGGCAATGTCGAGAAGCGCGGCCCGCGGCCCGATTTCGTGGTGCGGATCAAGCGCCGCTAGATCACTCCTAGGTCCGGAAGGCCGCGACCGGCGGCTGAGTAGACTCGATACGTGGCTCCGAAGCGATTGATCCTCGCCGCCCCACGCGGCTACTGCGCGGGCGTCGACCGCGCCGTGCAGACCGTCGAGAAGGCCCTCGAGCTGCACGGGCCGCCCGTCTACGTGCGCAAGGAGATCGTCCACAACAAGCACGTGGTCGAGAGCCTCGAGGAGCGCGGCGCGATCTTCGTCGACGACGTGGACGAGGTGCCCGAGGGGCGCACGGTGGTGTTCTCCGCCCACGGGGTCTCCCCGGCGGTCCACGATGCGGCGGCGGGACGGCAGCTCGAGACCGTCGATGCCACCTGCCCGCTGGTCACCAAGGTGCACGTCGAGGCGCGCAAGTTCGCCGGCGAGGGATACACGATCGTGCTGGTCGGCCACGAGGGCCACGAGGAGGTGGAGGGGACCACCGGCGAGGCGCCCGACCACATCCTGCTGGTCCAGACCGAGGAGGACGTGGACGCGCTCGAGGTCGATGATCCCGAGCGGGTCGCCTTCATCACCCAGACGACTCTGTCCGTGGACGAGACGACGGGCATCATCCGGCGGCTGCGGGAGAAGTTCCCGAGCATGGTCGGGCCCCGTACCGACGACATCTGTTACGCGACCCAGAACCGCCAGGACGCGGTCAAGAAGCTGGCACCCGAGTGCGATCTCGTCCTGGTGATCGGCTCGCGCAACTCCTCCAACAGCAACCGGCTGGTCGAGGTCGCCCGCCAGCACGGCGCCCGCTCACACCTGATCGACAACGAGCACGAGGTGCGCGAGGAATGGCTGGAGGGCGCCGAGACTGTGGGGATCACCTCCGGCGCGAGCGCTCCGGAGGAGCTGGTGCAGCGCCTGATCGAGTTCTTCAAGGCGCGCGGCACCGAGGAGGTCTCGACGCTCGAGGTCACCGAGGAGGACGTGCGCTTCATGCTTCCGCGCGACATCCGGGAGCTGCTGGCCGAGCGGGCCTAGCCCTGGCATGGCCAAAGACGAAAGCCGGATTCCCACCAGCCGCCTGAGGCGGACCGCGAAGCTCGGCGGACTGGTAGGCGGTCAGGCGGCGCGCTCCTACGCGACCAAGGCAACGAACCTCGCGCGCTCCGAGGAGGGCCGGCGGGAAGCGGCCGAGCGGCGCCAGATGCAGGCGGCGGAGCAGATCCTCGATGTGCTCGGATCGATGAAGGGCGCCGCGATGAAGGTCGGCCAGGTGGCCTCGTTCGTCGATGCGGGCACGCTGCCCCCGGAGTTCCACGCCCGGCTGGAGGAGAAGCTCGCCAAGCTGCGCGACTCGGCGCCGCGGGTGTCGTTCAAGGACATGCGAAAGGTGATCGAGTCGGAGCTCGAAGAGCGGCTCGAGGATGTCTTCGAGGAGTTCGAGCAGGAGGCGTTTGCGGCCGCCTCGATCGGCCAGGTCTACCGAGCGCGGCTGCGGGAAGACGGCCGCCGGGTGGCGGTCAAGGTCCAGTACCCGGGCATCGCGACGGCCGTGAGGGCCGACCTGGCGAACATGGGGCTCATGATGCGCGTCGCCAAGGTGCTGGCACCGGGCATGGACGCCAAGGCGATGGCGGCCGAGATCCGCGAGCGGCTGACCGAGGAGCTCGACTACGAGCACGAGGCCTCCACCCACCGCCGCTTCGCGCGCACCTGGCGCGGCCACCCGTTCGTGGTGATCCCCGACGTGATCACCGACCTGTCACGCGAGCGCGTGCTGGTCACCGAGTACGTCGAGGGCATCGGCTTCGAGCAGGTGAAGGAGCTGCCCCAGCCCGAGCGCGACCGCTTCGGCGAGATCGTGTTCCGCTTCTTCCTCGGCTCGCTGTATCGCACCCGGCACTTCTCGGCCGACCCGCACCCCGGCAACTACATCCTGCTGCCGGACGGCCGGGTGGCGTTCCTCGACTTCGGCATGTCGAAGAAGGTCTCGCGGGAGCAGGCCGATCAGGAATTGGAGGTCATCCGCGCGGGAATCGAGGGCAATGGCGAGGCGCTTCGGCGCGCGCTCTCGGCGATGGGCTTCTTCGACCTCGACGACGAGGTGATCACGGCCGAGCGGGTGCAGGAGCACTTCGACGCCGCCACGGCCTGGTATCGCGAGGATCGTGCGTTCACCATCACCCGCGACTACGTGCGGCAGGTGCTGATCGACGTGAGCGACCCGCGCTCACGCTTCTTCGACATCATGCGCCGCCAGACCGTGCCGCCCGACTCGATGTTCGCCCGCCGGATGGAGGCGCTCACGATGGCGGTGCTGGGCCAGCTGAACGCAACCGCGAACTGGCACCGGATCGCCCGCGAATGGCTCTTCGCCGGCCCGCCGGCTACCGAGCTGGGCGAGGCGGAGGCAGCCTTCTTCGCCTCGGACGAGCGCTGGGGCGGGACGCTGGCGGGGACGGCTTAGGCGTTACGCCGGACCCGGCGCGAAGCTGAACATGTAGGCGGTCGCGGGGGCGAGGAACTCGAGCGCCAGTTCGTGCTGCTGGGCGCGCTTCGACTCGTACAGCTCGTACAGGTCCGGGCCGTGAAGTTTCAGCGTCGCCACGCTTTCCCCGTCGATGCTGACGTACACGTGGCCGGTCCCGTCCAGGACCGCGGCGGCCGCGGCTCCCGAGTAGGCGACCGCCAGCCGGTCGCCGGTCTCCACCGCACGGCCTGAGCGGTCCTCGTTGATGTAGGTGTGGGGGGTGGGGGGCAGAACCAGCGCCCCCGGCTCGTCCGTTCGCCGCAGTGGTCGCATCGGCGCCGGCATTGAAATGTCCTCGTCGATCTCCCGCAACAGCTCCTGGATCGCCTCCTCCGTCTCCAGGTAGCCGCCCTCGGCATGTTGGTAATGGCGCAGCACGCCGCGCCGGTCCCACAGGTAGAGCGAGGGCCAGACCTCGTTCCCGTACAGCTTCCACGTCTCGAAGTCCGAGTCGAGCGCCACTGGGAACTCGACCTCGAGCCGTTCCAGCGCGCGCGGCGACGTTGTGGGGCGCGCGGCCGAACCCGAACTGCGGCGAGTGCACGCCGATCACGCTCAGGCCGACGTCCGCATAGCGCCGATGCCACTCCTGGAGGTAGGGGAGCGCGCGGATCGAGTTCAGCGACGTGTAGTCCCAGAACCAGACCAGCGGCACGTGCCTGCCGAGCAGCGTTCCGAGCCGCACGAACGGCGCATTGAGCCAGTCGATGTCCGGCGGGAAGTCCGGCGCGTAGATCGGTGCGGTCGGAGTGCGCACGAGGGCTCAGTAGGCGGGCGGCGGGATCAGCGGCCAGCGGCCCTTGCCGGGCTTCGGGTTCTCCTTCAGCGCGATGATCAGGCGCGACTCCTCGATGCGGTGCCCGCCTTCCGCGCGCGTGCGAGTCCAGCGCCCCCAGCGGCCGCGGAAGAACCGCTGGCGCAGGATGTCCTTGATGCGCCCTCTGCCCGCCACGGAGCCGTCGTATCCCGGCATCCCCCGCGCGGTCACGTCACCCGCGCCGTGCACGAACTCGACGTAGTCGAAGCCGTGCACCCAGGCCGCCTCGACGACCTTGTCGGCCCATGTCTCGACCTGGTCGGCGGCGTAGCCGTGCCAGTCCATCCGGACCGTGCCGGTGTCGTGGTCGATCTCCACGGACTCAGGTCCGGGAGCCGGCGGTGCTCTTGCTCACCGCGTCCGGCAGGGCTTCGAGCAGATCGCGGAGCCAGCGACCCATCCAGAGCGTGCTCGTGGCCTTGAAAAGCCTTGCCTGCAGATCGATCGGATCCATGCTGGACTCGATCTTCGCCAGGTCCATGCCGGCCTCGATCTCGACGAAGGTGTCCGCTTGCGCGGGCGTGAACGCGAAGCGCGTGTAGGTGCCCGTCGCAGTGCAGCTGAAGTGGCACTCCTTCAGATGCTCCATGCGCTCGACCTTCCAGACCGCCATCGACCATGTCGAGGAAGCCCATGCGCCGGGTGACGCGGACGTACTCGGAGCCTTCCTTGAGCTTCTGTCCGGCGACCAGATCGACCCGGACGTCCTTCACCTCCGGCCACCAGTCGGGATGGGTGGTCGGATCCGTCACCACCTCCCAGACCGACTCGAGGGGTGCCTCGATCAGCGCGTGACGGCGGTGGATCGTGTGCCATAGGCCGAAAAGCCTACGCCAGCGCTGTCTCCAGCTCGCGCTCGAGCGCGGCCGACACGGCCTCGCGCAGCGTGTCCGAGGACTCCAGGCGCGCCGCGATCACTTCGAGAAAGCCGCCGACCAGAAGCCGCTCGGCGTCCGCGCGCGGCAGCCCGCGGCTCATCAGGTAGAAGATCTGGCCCTCGTCGATCTTGCTGACGGTGGCGGCGTGGGTGCAGCGCACGTCGTTGGCCTCGATCTCGAGGCCCGGGATCGCGTCGGCGTGCGAGCCGTCGGAGAGCAGCAGGTTGCGGCTCTCCTGGAAGGCGTCGGTGCGCTGGGCGCCGGGGTCGACCTTGATCATCCCGCTCCAGACCGAGGTCGCCCGGTCGCGCAGGATGCCGCGGAAGGCGAGGTCGGAGACCGTGTCGGGGGCCGCGTGCTCCTGCGTCGTGTCGTAGTCGATGTGCTGGTTGCCGTGGCCGACGTAGGCGCCGGTCACGCGCGCGGTGGCACCGCGGCCGGTGATGTCGGTCTCCATCCGCAGCTTGCCCTGGCCGGAGCCGAAGCCGAGTCCGATCCAGTGCAACGAGGCGTCACGGCCGACGTTGGCGCGCTGGGTACCGAGGATCCAGCTGCGCTCGGAGAGGTCCTGCACGCAGAGGTACTCGAGTTTGGCGCCCTCGCCCACGATCAGCTCGGTGACCGGGTTGAAGTAGGCCTCGAGGTCGTCCGCACCAGACATGTACTGCTCCACCACGGTGGCCTCGGCGCCCTGCTCGATCACGATCAGCGAGCGCCAATGCAGCGCTGTGCCAGCGCGAACCCTGCACGGCGGCGAAGACGATCGGCTCGGTGACGCTTCACGCCGGCGGGGACGTAGACGAACGCGCCCTCCTCCCAGAGAGCGCTGTTCTGCGCCGAGAACTTGTCGGCATCGAAGACGAGCGACCCGAGGTGCTTGTCGACCAGATCGGGGTGCTCCGTCGCAGCTGCAGCCAGTGAACCGGCGATCACGCCCTCCGGCAGCTCGATCTCTGCCGGGGGCACCACCGGGTCATGCGCGGGCGCAGTTTCGGTCGCCCCGTTGGCCGCGGGATAGGCGCCGAGGTCGAACTGCTCGAGGCTCGTGAACTCCCACCCCTTGTCCTTCTGGACCGGCATGGGGATCGACTCGAACCGCTTGCGCCGCGCGCGCGCGCAGCTCCGCCAGCTTCGGCGAAGCAGCCGCGCCGCTACCCAATCGAGCCCTCCATCTGCAGCTCGATCAGGCGGTTCATCTCGACCGCGTACTCCATCGGCAGCTCGCGGGTGAAGGGCTCGATGAACCCGCCCGACGATCATCCCGGAGGCCTCCTCCTCGGTGAGGCCGCGGCTCATCAGGTAGAAGAGCTGCTCCTCGCCGATCTTCGACACGGTGGCCTCGTGGCCGACGTCCACGTCGTCCTCGCCGATTCGGATCGTCGGGTAGGTGTCCGAGCGCGACTCCTCGTCCAGCAGCAGCGCGTCACAGACGACCTTCGAGCGTGAGCCGTGCGCGCCGGGTGCGATCTCGAGCAGCCCGCGGTAGCTCGCGCGGCCGCCGTCCTTGGAGATCGACTTGGAGGTGATCGTCGAGGTCGTGTTCGGCGCGACGTGCACCGCCTTGCCGCCGGCGTCCTGATGCTGGCCGGCACCCGCGAAGGCGATCGACAGGATCTCGCCGTGCGCGCCCTCGCCCATCAGGTAGATGGACGGGTACTTCATCGTCAGCTTCGAGCCGAGGTTGCCGTCGATCCACTCCATCGTCGCGTTCTCGTGCGCGACTGCGCGCTTGGTGACGAGGTTGTAGACGTTGTGCGACCAGTTCTGGATCGTCGTGTAGCGGACCCGGGCGCTCGGCTTGGCGATGATCTCGACGACCGCCGAGTGGAGCGAGTCGGTCGTGTACTGCGGGGCCGTGCAGCCCTCGATGTAGTGCACGAACGAGCCCTCGTCGGCGATGATCAGCGTGCGCTCGAACTGGCCCATGTTCTCGGTGTTGATCCGGAAGTAGGCCTGCAGCGGCATCTCGACGTGCACTCCCGGCGGGACGTACACGAACGAGCCGCCCGACCAGACGGCCGAGTTGAGCGCGGCGAGCTTGTTGTCGTTGGGCGGGATCACGGTGGCCCAGTACTCGCGCACCAGGTCCTCGTGCTCGCGCAGCGCGGTGTCCATGTCGAGGAACATCACGCCCTGCTTCTCGAGGTCCTCGCGCACCTGGTGGTAGACGACCTCGGACTCGTACTGGGCGCCGACGCCGGCCAGGAACTTCCGCTCCGCCTCGGGAATGCCGAGCCGGTCGAAGGTGTTCTTGATGTCGTCCGGCACCTCGTCCCACGTGCGGCCCTGCTTCTCGGAGGCGCGCACGAAGTAGTGGATGTTCTGGAAGTCGATCTGGTCCATGTGGCCGCCGGCCCACTTGGGCATCGGCCGGGCCTCGAAGTGCTCGAGCGCCTTCAGGCGGAAGTCGAGCATCCACTGCGGCTCGTCCTTGTGCGCAGATATCTCCTCGACCACCTGGCGGTTGAGGCCCTTCTTGGCCTTGAAGCTGTAGCCCTCTTCGGAATCGTGGAAGCCGTACTCGTAGCTGTCCTTGATGCCCGTGAGGTCGTCGCGGGGCACTGCGACTTCAGGCGTGGCCATTAGTGAACCTCCAGCTTGATGATTCCGTCCTCGTTGCGAACGGTAAAAGTCTCGACGGGCAGGTAGGCGGGCAGCGTCTTCGGCCGCCCGGTCTCGAGGTCGAACAGGGAGCCGTGGCGCGGGCACTCCACGACGCGGCGCTCCGGGTCGAAGGGACCCTCGGCGAGCGGGCCGTCGTCGTGCGAGCAGCGGTCCTCGATCGCGTACAGCGTCCCGCCGGCGTTGAAGACGCCGATCTTGCGGCCGGCGGCCTCGACGATGCGCTTGTCCCCGGGCGGGAGCTCATCCGCCGGGCAGACCTCGATTGTCGTGTCAGAAGTTGTCTCTGTCATGCGATTTCCGACTTCAGAAGTAGGAATTCAAGTCTAGCGAGAGTCGATGGTCACTGGAGGGCCATTAGACCTCGGCCCGGAGCCGCGCGGCCTCCTCGGGAGTCGGCTCCTCGTCGGGCGTGCCGTCCGGCCATTCCATTCTTCCCAGCAGGGCGCCCTGGACCACCTTCAACGCCAGAAGGCCGCACTTGAGCCGCGTCGGGGAAAGGTCCACGCCGATCTCGTCGACCACGAAATGGCGGTCGAGCCGGGCGACCTCGTCCACGGTCTTGCCCTTCAGCTCGTCGGAGATGATCGAGGCCGAAGCCTGCGAGATCGCACAGCCCTGGCCGTGGAAGCGCAGGTCCTCGATGCGGTCGCCGTTCAGCCGGATGTGGACCCCCATCTCGTCGCCGCACACCGGGTTGCGGTCGTGGAACTCGGCATCGTGCGGCTCGAGCTCCCCGAAGTTCCGGGGATTCTTGTAGTGGTCGATGATGTATTCGCGGTAGAGCTGGTCCATGTCAGTCGGCAGTCGGCAGTGGGCAGTTGGCAGAGCTGATGCTCATAGGCCGAAGACCTCGCGGGCGTTTTCGAGCGCCATGACGAGCCGGTCGACTTCTTCCTTGGTGTTGTAGACGGAGAATGACGCGCGGGCAGTGGCCGGCACGCCCAGCACCCGCATCAACGGCTGCGCGCAGTGGTGGCCGGCGCGGATCGCGACCGCGTCGCGGTTGCAGATCTCGGCGATGTCGTGCGGGTGCACGCCCTCGAGGGCGAAGGACACCAGGCCGCCGCGCTCGTCTGCGTCGCGCGGCCCGAAGATCGTCAGGCCATCGACGGCGGCCAGGCGCTCCAGCGCATACGAGGTGATCTCGCGCTCGTGCGCGCGGACAGCCTGCATGCCCAGATCGCTGAGGTAGTCGGCGGCGACGCCAAGGCCGGCGGCCTCCGCGATCGCCGGCGTACCGGCCTCGAACTTCGCCGGCGGCTGCGCCCAGGTCGAGTGCTCGTCCTCGACCGCGCTGATCATGGACCCACCGCCCATGAACGGCGGCATCTCCTCCAGCAGCTCGCGGCGCGCCCAGAGCGCACCGATCCCGGTCGGCCCGAACATCTTGTGGCCGGTGAGGGCGTAGAAGTCGACGTCCAGGCTGGCGACGTCGACCGGCATCTGCGGCACCGCCTGTGCGCCGTCGACCAGCACCAGGGCGCCGGCGTCGTGCGCGCGCTGGGTGATCTCGGCGATCGGGTTGATCGTGCCAAGCACGTTCGAGACATGTGCGACCGCCAGCAGCTTCACGTTGCCGGCGCGCGAGCTGCGCGTCAAGAGTGTCCAGGTCGAGGTGGCCGCGCTCGTCCAGCTCGACGTACTCGATCATCGCGCCCTGCTCCTCGCACAGCAGCTGCCAGGGGACGATGTTGGAGTGGTGCTCCATGCGCGTCACGAGGACCACGTCGCCGGGCTCCACGTTGCCGCGTCCCCATGAGAACCGGACGAGGTTGATCGCCTCGGTCGCGTTGCGGACGAACACGGTGTCCGCCGGCCGCGCGCCGATCAGCCGCGCGAGCTTCTCGCGCCCACCCTCGTACAGCTCCGTCGCCTCGGCGGCGAGCTGGTGGATCGAGCGGTGGATGTTCGCGTTGGAGCGCCGGTAGTAGGTGTCCATCGCCTCGATCACCTGCGCCGGCTTCTGCGAGGTCGCGGCGTTGTCGAGGTAGGCGACGGGGCGCCCCTCGAACTCGCGCGAGAGCAGCGGGAAGTCCCGCCGGATCTCCTCGACGCTGAGGGCGGCCTGTGCGGTGAGCGCCTCCATCAGGCCGGCGCCGCCTCGTGCTCCGGTGTGCTTCTCGCGCACCCACTCGTAGCCCTTGTCCTCGAGCTGGCCCGCGAGCTCGGACCCGCCGCTCTCGACCACGCGACCGTTCAGCATGATGTGGACGAAGTCCGGCTTGATGTAGCTCAGGATCCGCTGGTAGTGGGTGATGATCAGGATGCCAAGGTCCGGGCCGCGCATCTTCTCGACCGCGTTGGAGACGGTCCGCAGGGCGTCGATGTCGAGTCCCGAGTCGGTCTCGTCCATGACCGCGACGAGCGGCTTGAGGATCGCCATCTGGAGGACTTCGCAGCGCTTCTTCTCGCCGCCCGAGAAGCCCTCGTTGAGGTAGCGGCGTGTGAACTCGCGGTCCACGCCGAGCACTTCCATCTGGGCCTCGAGCGTCTTGCGGAACTCCTTCAGGCTGATCGGATCCTCCCCGCGCGACTTGCGTTGCGCGTTGATCGCGGTGCGCAGGAAGTTGACCACCGACACGCCGGGGATCGCGGACGGGTACTGAAACGCCATGAAGAGGCCCGCGCGGGCGCGCTCGTCGGGCTCGGCCTCGGTGATGTCCTTGCCCTCGAAGCGGATGCGGCCCTCGGTGATCTCGTAGGCCGGGTGGCCCAGGATCGTGTTCGCGAGCGTCGACTTGCCGGACCCGTTCGGGCCCATCAGCGCGTGCACCTCGCCGCGGCTGACGGCCAGGTCCACGCCGCGGAGGATCTCCTTGTCCTCGACGGTGACGTGCAGGTTCTGAATCTCTAGATCTGCCATGTGGGTGGGTTCGCCCTTTCGTTCGAAGTCGTCAGACGCGTGCGGCTGTGGCGCGTCCGCTGCGCCGCACGGTTCGTGTGCGCGCTGCCGGGCGAGCCTGCGGCGGCTCGGCCTGGCGCTCGGAGAAGGTCACCAGCTCGTCGAGCGTGGTCTGCTCGAGCGCCCGGGCGACGCTTCCCTGTACGCGGGTCCACAGGAGCTTGGTCGCACAGTGGTCGTACCCATCCGTCTCGTGATTGCAGAGCACGCGACTGGTGCCCGGCTCGCTGAAGCACTGCATCGGGACCATCGTGCCCTCGAGCGCGCTCACCACGTCGCCCATCGAGATCTCCGCCGGCGGCACGGGTCAGCTCATAGCCGCCGTGCGCGCCGCGCGTTGCGGTCACGAGGTCGGCCCGGCGCAGGCGCGCCACCAGCTGCTCGAGATAGGGGAGCGGAAGGCCTTCGGCCTCTGCGATGGCGGCCAGCGGGGCCGGGCCGCCACCATGGCGGCGCCCGAGCTGGATCATCACGCGGACCCCGTACTCGGCTCTGGTGGAGAACATCATCTGCGGTCGCCTCCTCTAGAGTTCCTAATTTACGCGGTCAGGATAACAATGTGGCCAGATATTCCGGGGCGGAGCTTGCGACGCCACTAGCAGGCAGCGGGCGAAGCCCGCCCGATGTTCTGGATAATCGCCGCCGTGAATACCCCGCAGCCCAAAGACTCCGAGCCGGGCCTCGTCGATCTCCCCGCGGGTGAGGTCGACTTCAAATACCTGCGCGGCAAGGACGGATGGCTGTTCCTCGACCGCGACACGAACCGGCTGCTGGACCAGCACACAGGCCGCCTCCAGCTGACCGGCCAGCAGCTGCGCGGCTGGCAGCGGGTGCTCGAGAACCGGATCGCATGGCTCAGGCGGCGGGGCACTCCGTACCTGTTCCAGATCGCGCCCAATCCGCACGTCATATATGAGGACAAGCTGCCGGACGGCGTGCGCACCTCTGGCGAGCGGCCGATGATGCAGCTGCTCGAGCACCTCGAGCGCGCCGGCTCGGATGCACGCGTCCTGTACCCGGCCGAAGAGCTGATCCGCGAGCGCGACCGGGCCGCTATCCGCGCACCGCCACCCACTGGAGCGAGCTGGGCGCGTTCATCGCCTACGAACAGCTGATGAACGAGATGGACCCGGCGCTCGGGCTGCCCCGCCTACGGATGGACGACGTGGATTGGGTCGAGGCGCCGCTGCCGGGAGACCTCGGGAACAAGATGAAGCCGGTCGAGCAGTCTCCCTTCGTGTTCGGCGACATCCGGGAGCAGCGCGCCAGGCTGGTGCTGGACAACCGCGTCGTGCGCACCGGCCGCCGGGTCGAGTTCGAGGGACCGCCGGAGCTGGAACACACCTGCCTGGTGGTGGCCGACTCCTACGCGGTGCGCGTGGTGCCCTTCCTCGCGGAGAGCTTCCGCCGGCTGGTGTTCGGCCACATCCCGACGCTCGACTACGAGCTCGTCGAGGAGGTCGAACCCGACGTCGTGGTCACGATCATGAGCGAGCGGTTCCTGATCGAGGTGCCGGAGGACCTGCACGTCGAGGCACCGTCCCTGCGCGAGGTGGAGGCCGCCAAGCTCGAGCGCGGCGAGGTGATGCGCCCGAGACCGGTCGAGACGAACCGGCTCAACTTCCCGCGGTAGGCTCCGCCGGTGCCGATCGTCGGCCTGCATCACCTCGACCTCGCGGTCACTGACGTCGACCGCTCGCTGCGCTTCTACCTCGACGTGCTCGGCCCGCTCGGAGTAGAGGAGTCCTTTCGCTTCAAGACCTACCGCGGCACGGAGGACGTCATCTACCTGCGGGTCGGGCCCAACGCTCAGGGCCTCGGCCTGCGGCCGGCCGACGGCGGCGAGCACCGCTATTACGGCGTTGGCATCGAGCACTTCGCGATCCTCGTCGACAGCCGCCAGGAGGTAGATGACACCTACCAGCGGTGCCTCGACATCGGCGCGAACGTCCACCACCCGCCCGAGGAGGACAACGACATCCCGGGCTACTGGGCGATGTTCGTGTTCGACCCCGACGGCATCCGGCTCGAAGTGGCGCACTGGCCCGGCGCCGCCGACGCTTGAGCCTCAGGTCTGCGGTCGGTCGCCCACGCCCTTCAGCAGCAGCTCGATGTCGTGCCGCAGGCCCTCGGGGGTGAGGTAGTCGATCGGGAAGCCGACGCGCTGGCGGCCATCGCGGTTCAAGAGCACCACGTAGGAGTTGTGTTCCCGCGAGTCCAGCTGGGGGGCAAAGCCGAACTCGCGCCACACCGGCGCCAGCTCCGCCCGGTCGCCGAGCAGGAAGTCGAGGTAGCCGCTCACGCGCCGGTCGACCAGAAACGACTTCGCGCGCTCGGGGGTGTCTCCGACCGGATCGACGCTGATCGCGTGCGCGACGACCTGCTTGCGCTGCTCGGATGAGAGGTCATCGAGGGCGCCGCGCACCTGCTGGGCGACCAAGCGGGCACGAGTCCTCACACTGCGTGTAGAGCGGGGTCAGCACGACGACCTTTCCGCGCTCGTCGGCGACCCGGACGATCTTGCCGTCCTGGTTCTCGAGCGCGAAGTCGGACTGCTTCACGCCCTCCGGTCGCAGGGCTCCCTTGAAGGGTGACTCGCGGCCCTTGAACGCACCTTCGACCTCCTCCACCGAGGCCACGCCGTCGTCATCACCGGAGCTGCCGGCGACGACGGCCCCGACCATGCCGCCGAGCGCGATCAGCGCAACGACGACCAGAACCAATTGAGTCCGCGTGGTCACGAAGTACAGACTGCCAACTGCAGCACTGCCGACTACGGCTCGACCAGCCCGGAGCGGATCGCGTATCGCACCAGCTCCACCCGATCGCGCATGCCCAGCTTCTGCAGGACCCGCGCGCGGTGTGACTCGACGGTCTTCTCCGAGAGCTGCAGGATCTCGGCGATCTCACGGTTGGTGTGGGCCTCGGCGATCAGCTTCACGACCTCCTGCTCGCGCGGCGTGAGCGCGGCGGGCTCATCGCCCCGGTTGACGAAGTCACGGATCAGCGCCTGCTGGGCCTCCGAGGTCAGGAAAGGCTCGCCGCGGCTCGCGGCGCGGACCGCGTTGACCAGGTCCTGGTCGGCGGCCGCCTTCAGTACGTAGCCGGACGCGCCCGCGCGCAGCGCCTCGAACAGGTAGCGCTGGTCGTCGTGCATCGAGAGGATCAGGACCTGCGTATCGGGCGACTGCTGCTTGATCTCGTGCGTCGCCTGCAGGCCGGTCATGCGGGGCATCGAGACGTCGAGGATGGCGACGTCGGGCCGATGCTCCACGACGGCGGCGACGGCGTCGACGCCGTCCTCGGCCTCCGCGACGACCTCCATGTCATCCTGGCGGTCGAGCAGCAGCTTGACGCCGGAACGCACGATCCCGTGGTCGTCGGCGATGACGATCTTCATCGAGCCGGGACCTCCAGCTTCACGGTCGTCCCATTCCCCGGCCGCGAGTCGATCTCCAGCCGGCCGCCCACCAGCAGCGCTCGCTCGCGCATGCCTGACAGGCCCAGGCCGTTGCCCTCGTCGGCGAAGGCGAAGCCGCTGCCATTGTCGGCCACTGACAGGTTGACCGCGCCGTTCTGGCGCTCGAGGTTCACCTCGATGCGGCTCGCACCGGAGTGGCGCGAGGCGTTGACCAGGGCCTCCTGGGCCACTCGGTAGACGACCACCTGGACATCGTCCCCCAACTGAAGCTCCTCCACACTTGGATCCACCCAGAAGTGCGCGCTGGCATCTCCGCGGCGGTCGTACTCCTTGACGTGAGTCTGAAGCGCCGCGACCAGGCCGTGGTCGTCGAGCGCGGCTGGCCGCAGCTGGCGCGCCAGGTCCAGCAGCTCGCCCATCGCCTTGTTCGCGAGGCGCTTCACCTCGTCGAGCTGCTCGCGGAGCTCGGGCGGAGCGTCCTCGGCGAGTGCCTGCATGCGCATCAAGAGCGCCGCAAGCGACTGGTTCACCTCGTCGTGCAGGTCGCGGGCGACGCGTTTGCGCTCCTCCTCCTGCGCCAGCAGAACGAGCTCGCCTGACCGCCGCCGCTCGCGCTCCAGGCGTTCGAGCATGCGGTTGAAGGCAGCCGCTAGGCGCTGCACCTCATATGAGTCCTCCGGCAGCTGCCTGTCGAGCTCCAGCCGCCGCCCGGGACGCGAGAGGTCCACCCGCTCCATCATCGCCACCAGCCGCTCGAACGGCTCGAAGCGCCGCTTCAGCAGGATGGTGTTCAGCAGGAAGGTCAAGAGCAACGCCATCGCCAGGATCGCGAATTGCCAGCGCTGCTCCTGGCTGCTCAGGTCGAGCCCGGCGACCGTGCTCGCGAGGAAGATCGACGCTGTCACCATCAGCAAGTTCAGCGCGACGATCTGGGAGAGCAGGGAGGGCCTTCTCATGGCTTGACGAAGCCTAGTTCGCCCGGGGGAGGGCGGCGGCGTATGGGGTGGTCACGGCGTACGGATGGGGTCGCGACCCGATACCCAAAATCGCCTTTCTGGACGATACTCATAGACGGCATGGCTGCCCCCACCTTGGACATGAATGTCCGTGAGCTACTGGACGTGAGAATGAATGAAGTAACGAAGTCCAACTGGCAGGCTGGGTTCCGGACGACGATCCTGCTTGCCACGCTGACGGGCATCCTGGTTGGGATCGGCGCCCTGATAGGCGGCCCCTCGACCGCTCTGGTCTTCTTGATCATCGCAATCGCGCTGAACTTCGTCTCCTACTTCTTCTCGGACAAGATCGCCCTGCGAATGAGCCGGGCAAAGCCGCTCCCAGAAGAGGAGAACCCGCGGTTGCACCAGATGGTCAGGGAGTTGGCCCACTCGGCCGGGCTGCCGATGCCGCGGCTCTACATGATTCCCGCCAGCCAGCCGAACGCCTTCGCCACGGGCCGCAACCCGAAGCACGCCGCGGTGGCCGTGACGGAGGGCATCACCCAGCTGCTCAGCGAGTCCGAGCTGCGGGGCGTGATCGCTCACGAGCTGGCCCACATCCGCAACCGCGACATCCTGATCCAGAGCGTGGCGGCCGCGATCGGCGGCGCGATCACGTGGATCGGCTACGCGCTCCTGTTCGCGGGCGGCGATGACGACAGCCCGCTGGGGCTTGTCGGAGCGCTGTCGATGGTGATTCTGGCGCCGATCGCTGCCAGCATCATCCAGCTGGCGATCTCCCGTCAGCGGGAGTATTCGGCGGACGCCACCGGAGCCCGGATCTCGGGCAGCGGCAACGCCCTTGCAGACGCTCTCGAGCGGCTACAGGCCGGGGCGCAGGCGATGCCGATGCAGGTCAACTCGGCAGCGGAGCCGCTGTACATCGTCAAGCCGTTCAGCGGTAGCGGCATCGCGTCGCTCTTCTCGACCCACCCCCCGATCGAGGAGCGGGTGCGCCGGCTGCGCGCATTGGGTATCTAGGTCTTCAGTACCGGAGCTCTCGCGGAGCTTCGGCATCATGAAGGGGGCTGAGGCGGCGGCACCGAAAGGGGCCGCCGCCCTTTTTTTCGGGGCCCTTTCGTTGCTATATTTTCTAAAGTCGGATCGACATTAAGGGTTTTTCTTCTTCCCCCCGATTCTCCCCTTAGGAGACGAGATGCCTTCAGGCAGCCAGGTAATCAAGGACATTCGCAGCCAGATCGAGGAGGTCGACCCCTCCGACGTCTTCGACCTGCAGGCCCAGAACGGCACCGCGCCCGACTTCGTGATCGTCGACGTGCGCGAGCAGGGCGAGTGGGAGCAGGGGCACATCCCGGGCGCCGTCCACGTGCCGCGCGGGCACCTGGAGTCTCGGATCGAGCGCGCCGTCCCGGACAAGAGTCAGCGCGTGATCCTCTACTGCGCGACCGGCCAGCGCTCTGCCCTCGCGGCAAAGACAATGGAGTCGCTGCTCGACTACGACGACGTCGCCTCGATGAACGGCGGCTTCGTGCTCTGGAAGGACCGCGGCTACCCATTCGACAAGCCGCGCATCCTGACCGCCGAGCAGAAGGAGCGCTACTCGCGCCACCTGCTCGTCCCCGAGGTCGGCCTCGAGGGCCAGCAGAAGCTGCTCGACGCGAAGGTGCTGCTGATCGGCGCGGGCGGGCTCGGCTCGCCGGCGGCGCTGTATCTGGCGGCGGCCGGCGTCGGAACCCTCGGCATCGTGGATGACGACGAGGTGGACCTCTCCAACCTCCAGCGCCAGGTGATCCACACCCAGGCGCGGATCGGCGAGCCCAAGGTCGACTCCGCCGCCCAGACCATCGCGGCCCTGAACCCGGACGTCGAGGTCGTGCCGTACAGGACGCGCCTCTCCAAGGAGAACGTCCTCGACCTGATCGCCGACTACGACGTGATCGTCGACGGCGCCGACAACTTCCCCACGCGTTACCTGCTGAACGACGCGGCCGTGCGCCTGCGCAAGCCGGTGGTGCACGCGTCGATCCTCGGCTTCGACGGGCAGCTGACCGTCTTCGTGCCCTACGAGGGCCCGTGCTACCGCTGCCTCTACCCGCAGCCTCCGCCGGCCGACCTGGCGCCGTCGTGCGGAGCCAACGGAGTGCTGGGCGTGCTGCCGGGCATCATGGGCCTGCTGCAGGCCAACGAGACGATCAAGCTGATCATCGGCGCGGGCGAGCCGCTGGTGGGCAGGCTGCTCCTGTTCGAGGCGCTCTCCACTCAGTTCACCACGCTGCGGGTGCGCCGGGACGCCGAGGGTTGCCCGGTCTGCGGCGACGGGGTCGACCTCGAGGGCACCGAGTTCGAGGACTACGAGGCCCTCTGCGCGGCTGCCGGCTAGCGCCGGGCTCGAATAGGCTCCCCCCCTGATGGCGACCGTCAAGATCCCACCCGTGCTGCGACCGTCCGTTGGCGGTCAGAGCGAGGTCCCGGTCGAGGGATCGACCGTCGGCGAGGTGCTCGAGGCGCTCGCCGGCCAGCATCCGCAGACACGCGACCAGCTGTTCTCGACCGAGGGTGAGCTGAACCGCTACGTGAACGTCTACGTCAACGACGAGGACGTGCGGGTCCAGGACGGGCTTCAGACGGGCGTTCGCCCGAGCGACACGGTCGTGATCCTGCCTGCCATGGCGGGCGGGCTCTAACCCCCTCTAGACTTTGACCGTGCTGATACGCCCGGTCAAAGAGCCGCGCGACTGCTGCCCGGACATGCTCGGGCTGGTCGGGAACACCCCGATCGTCGAGTTGAAGCGGATCGCACCCAAGGAGGGCGTGCGCATCTTCGCCAAGCTCGAGTACTTCAACCCGACGGGCTCGGTCAAGGACCGGGTCGCGAAGGCGATGATCGAGCGGGCCGAGGAAGAGGGCGCGATCTCCCCCGGGCAGACGATCCTCGAGCCGACGTCCGGCAACACCGGCATCGCGCTCGGGCTGATCTGCCGCCTCAAGGGCTACCCGCTGACGGTCGTGATGCCGGAGAACGTGACCCCGGAGCGCACCGAGCTGCTCAAGATGTACGGCGCGGAGATCGTCTACTCCGACGGCTCCAAGGGCTCCAACGGCGCTGTCGAGAAGGCGCTCGAGATGGCGCAGAAGGACTCCCGCTACTACATGCCCTACCAGTACGGCAACCAGGCCAACCCGGACGCGCACTACTACGGAACGGCCGAGGAGATCATCGATCAGATCGGTGAGGTGACCGCTTTCGTCGCCGGCCTCGGCACCGGCGGCACGCTGATGGGCAACGGGCGGCGCCTGAAGGAGCACGACCCGAACACGAAGATCGTCGCTGCCGAGCCTCTGCAGGGCGAGGACGTGCAGGGCCTGCGCTCCCTCGATGACGGCTTCATCCCGCCGATCATCGACATCTCTCTTTTGGACCGGAAGATCCTGGTGTCCAACCGCGACGGAATCATCTGGACGCAGAAGCTGTTCTTCGAGGAGGGCATCTTCGCCGGCGTTTCCTCGGGCGCGATCGCCTCGGTCGCCGTCCGGGTGGCCAACGAGCTCGACGAGGGCAACGTCGTCTTCATCGTGTGCGACGACGGCAACAAGTACCTGTCCGCCGGGCTGTGGTCGAAGTCGGTGGACGAGCTGGAGGCAGTCGACTCCACCGTCTGGTGGTAGGCCTCTAGATGCAGGTCCCGCGCTCGATCGTCGACGCGCTGATCGAGCATGCGCGCGAGGACGCCCCCGACGAGTGCTGCGGGATCGTTGCCTCGCAGGACGGCCGCGCGGTGAAGGTGTTCCGCGCCACCAACGCGGAGGCGAGCCCTGTCCGCTACAGCCTCGATCCGCGCGAGCAGTACGACATCACGATGGAGATCGAGCGAAACGGCTGGGAGCTCGGCGTGATCTACCACTCGCACACGCGTAGTCCCGCCTATCCGTCCCAAACGGACGTGAACCTCGCCTTCTGGCCGGAGGCCCTGTACGTGATCGTCGGGGTGATGGACCCGCAGCAGCCCGAGGTGAAGGCGTACCGGATCGCTGAGCAGCAGATCGAGGAAGTGCCGCTCGAAGTAGCGGACTAACGCATGGACGACCTGCCGCTCGCCTGCCCCCGTTGCGCACAGCGTTACGAGGTGAGCGAGCGCTTCTGCTCCGACTGCGGCATGCCGCTCACCTACGCTGGGCGGGTGAACGCCGAGGAGGAGGGCGTCAGCGAGAAGCACGCGCGGGCCCGCAAGGTGCGCCCGCAGTACGCACGCGGGCCGCTGCGCAGGGTCGCGACCGGACGCCAGCAGCCCGAGGCGGAGTTCATCCAGATGCTGCTGCTCGAAGAGGGAATCCCGAGCACGCTGCGCCGGACGGCCGGCTTCGACGTCCCGGACATGCTCGCGGCGGGACCACGCGACGTCCTGGTCCCCGAGTCAGGCGTCGAGGTGGCGCGTCAGGTGTTGCTCGAGGGCGAGTTGATCCCGGCGGCGCCCGGAGCGAGCACTGGTGCTCCGCCTCCCGGCGTGCTGCTCGCGGGAGTCCTGATCGCGTTGGGAATCGTGGCGTTGCTCGTCTGGCTCATAGCAGCGTCGTAGCGGGAGCCGGCGCCCCGAGCCGCTCGAGGTGGGAGCGAAAGCGGCGTTCCACCTCTTTTGCCGGCTGGTCGAACGCATCCTCGAGCGCCGCGCCCGAGCCGCGCGACAGCGTGTGTCGCGCAAGCTGCACGCAGGCGTCTGAGCCGCGGTCGCGCTCCAACAGGTCGAACAGCGCGCCGGCCAGGATGGCGGCGTCTCGCGGCGAGGGCGGACAGTCGACGCGGCCGCGGCGCAGCCGGGTCGCGATCGCGGCGCGCAGGAAGGGGACCTGACCGGAGAAGTGCTGGGCCGCTCCCTCCGCCAGCCAGGCGTTCCGCAGCAGGCGCGAGACGCTGCCGGGGCGGAAGGGGGGCGGCAGGGCCGCGTTGTTCTCGCCGACCACGAGCAGTGTGTAGGCGCGCTGCGGCGTGCGCTTGAGCGCGTCGAGCGAGTCCTGACCCGCGGCAGCCCGGCGCAGCACCTGCGGCGCGAGCACATGGACCTCGCCTTGCGCGAACCAGCCCGCCATGTACCGGCGAGCCGGCGGCGATGCGAGGCGGCGCGCAACGGGGAGATACGGCTGGGACAGACCGAGCTGAACCGCCGAGTCGTGCAGAACCACCGTCACGTTCCCGGGGATGCGGGGAAACAGTGCCTCGAGGAGGTTGCGCTGCTCCTCGAGCGCCGCGAGGACCTCCTCGGCGTCCTCCGTGTGAGAGGCCACATGGCGAGCGGTGAAGCTCAGCGACGTTGTCTCGACCCAAGGCATCGGACGCGATTATTGCTCCACCAGCGCCCGCTCGTAGTCCAGCTCGGTCCTGACCCCGAGGTCGTGCAGCAACTCGTTCGCCTCGTCGAGGCTCGTCGCGGGCAGGAGCGCACGCGCCAGGCGGGCCGTCGCGTCGAGCGCGGCGGCCGGGTCGAAGTAGACGATCGTGCCGCCCAGCGGCGACAGCGGGACGCTGCGGCGGCCGTTGCGGATCATCGCCGTGCCGATCTCCCCGCGCGCACAGCGGATCGCCTGCGCGCTGGCCTCGGTCGGCACGGCCGTTGCCGCGGCCGTCGAGCTCGTCCGCCATTGCGGGATCGATCGCGCGCGTGCCGAGCAGGCCGCCCGCGCGCAGCAACGCGGGCGAGGTGGTCGAGCACCTCCTCGACCGTCAGCTCACCGTCGCAGCAGGGGCCGAAGACGGCACCGGCGACGTTCAGGCCGCGTTGCTCCATCAGCGCGCCGGCCGCCAGCATGACCGCGTCACACAGCGGGCTGGCAAGTCCGGGCTCGGTTCCGTCGGCCAGCACATCGCCGCCCACGTCCACGAAGATCAACAGGTCGGCCTCGAGCGCGGCCGCCGCCTCGGCTACGCCGTCGGCGATCGCGGCAGGGCCGCGGTCGACCGCCACGAGCACCGTGGGAGTGCCCAGATGCTCCGCCATGCGGGCTTCCGCGAAATGGGCGCCGTGGTCCGTGCGGGTGCCGGGACCCGCGAGCACCGCGCAGTCCGACAGCTGCCGGACGGGATCGACGATCTCGTCGAGGCGCCGGGGGCCGGGCACGGGGTCGATCGGCCGCCGCTCCCACGTGACGCCGCCCACGAGGGCCGGGATGCCGAGCGCCCGGCAATGGATCGCCGCTCCGAGCGCCCCCACCACGTCGCCGCCGCCGCCGATGCCGAGCGCCAGCGCCCGGCCCGAGCCGGAGATGACCGAGTCGATGCGGGACAGGGGTTTGCGGAGCCTGGCCTAGGCGAGCGACCCGGCGCCGGCCAGCACGCCGGCCTCGCGGGTGATCCCGTCGATCTCGGCGGCGGCCCGGTCGAACTCGCCGTCGGCGATCACCGGCGTGCCTTCGAACGGCAGCTCGCGGTCGATCTCCACCCAGGACGCGCAGCCGTGGTACTCGGGCTGGACGCGCACGGTCACCGGCCGCGGAATCCTGTACACGCGCAGCACCACGACGTGCAGCGGGTGCCGTGGCTTCCAGCGCAGCCGCTTGACGGCGTAGTCCGGCGTCCAGATGTGGAACGGGCTGAGACCGTCCACGATCCGGGGGTCGGTGATCTCGTAGTGGTCGTGGACCTCGGCCCAGGCGCGGATTCGAACGCGCTCGGGCTGCTGGATCCCGCCGTCCTGGATCAGGGCCCGCGGAGGTGGCTCACCGTCGGACCAGACGCCCTCCTCGAGCGCACGCCGCAGCTCCGGATGGTGCGACTGGCGGACGAGGTTGTTGCGCTGGTGGTCGAAGGTCGGGTAGAGGAAGAATCGATCGTGCGTCAGCTCGAAATGGCGGTTCTCCTCCCGGATCCCGCCCTTGCGGAGCGTTAGGAGCTGCTCTCCCTCCGCAAGCGCGCGCACTGTGACGGCCCATTCTTTAAATGCAATTGGCATGTTGCTTTCTTGGTTGCTTGGCTCTGGAGGGCCCCGCCACAACCCGGCCCGAGACGCCGTGCCCGGTGGTGGAGGACCTTTGGGACGACGCTCGCAAAGCTCGGTGAAGAGCGCAAAGAGCGCCGGAACGGCGGACATTGTACGCCTCTCGCACAAAACTTCAAAGAGTTGATCGGTGAGTCAGTCAGCCCGTACGGCCGCTTGCAGTCGGGAAAACCGTCAGCCGGGTGGTCCGTGCCCGCCGCCACCGGGTGTCTCCAGGCGCAGGCGCTCGCCCGGCTCGAGACGTCCCTGGGCCTTGCCGGGCAGCTCGGACTCGGCTCCGTCCGAGGCGCTCACGAGGAGGTTCCGGCCGGCCTTTCCCGGCGCCCCGCCGGCCGCGCCCGGCGGTCCCTGGCGGCGGCGCTCGGTGAGCAGGTTGAAGTCCATCGGCGCCAGCGCCTCGAACTCCCGCACGATCCCGTCGCCGCCCGGATGGCGGCCCGCTCCGCCCGATCCACGCCGGACCGCATGCCTGGTGACGCGCATCGGGAACTCGCGCTCGAGCGCCTCGACCGGCGTGTTGAGCGTGTTGCTCATCGCCACGTGGACGGCTGAGGGGCCGTCCGCGTCCGGGCAGCCTCCCTGCCCGCCGCCGAGCGTCTCGTAGTAGGTGAATCCGGTGGACCCGAGCGTCAGGTTGTTCATCGTGCCCTGTCCCGCCGCCGGTGCCGGGACCGCCTGGCCGAGCGCGGCCATCACCACGTCGGCGATCCGGCTCGACGTCTCCACGTTGCCGCCCACGACCGCCGCCGGCGGCCGCGCGTTCACCAGGCAGCCCGGCGGAGCGCTCACCTTCACCGGGCGATATGCGCCGGCTGAGGACGGAATGTCCGGGTCGGTCAGCACCCGCAGCACGTAGTAGACGGCCGACTTGGTCACCGGAAGGGGGCAGTTGAGGTTTCCCTCGCTCTGGGGGGCGGTGCCCTCGAAATCGACCTCGACGGTGTCGCCCGCGATCCGCACCTGGACAGCGATCTCGAGCCGGGCATCGGGGCCCCGCAGGTCGTCCTCGAGGTGATCGTGCGCCGAGTAGGTGCCGTCGGGTATGGCGGCGAGGGCGGCGCGCGTGCGGCGTTCGGCGTAGTCGAGCACCGCGTTCATCCCTGCCAGGAGCCGCTCGAGGCCGTGGTCCTGGGCCAGGGCTGCGACCCGCTCAGCGGCGAGGCGGTTGGCGGCCAGTTGCGCGCGCAGATCGGCTTGGCGCTGCGCGGGCTGGCGCATCCGCCCGGTGAGGTCGTCCAGCAGCGCCAGGTCCAGCTGACCCCCGCGGACCAGCAGAGTCGGCGGGATGACGACGCCCTCCTCGTCGAGGGTCGTCGAAGTGGCCGGCATGCTGCCGGGTGTGCGGCCGCCCACGTCGGCGTGGTGCGCTCGTGCGGCGGAGAAGCCGATGTGGCGGCCCTCCGCGAACAGCGGGGAGACCACGGTGATGTCCGGCAGGTGGGTGCCGCCCCGATAGGGGTCGTTGAGGATCCAGGCGTCGCCCTCGGTCTGCTCCAGAGAGCTGACTGCTGCGACCGCGTCCGGCATCGCGCCCAGGTGCACCGGGATGTGCTCCGCCTGCATCACCATCTCGCCCGCCGCGTCGAAAAGCGCGGTCGAGGCGTCGCGGCGCTCCTTGATGTTGGCCGAGTGGGCCGCGCGTACGAGGGCCGCGCCCATCTCCTCGCAGACCGCGCGCAGTCGCGCCGGCCAGGACCTGCAGGGTGACCGGGTCGATGGCGCTCATTCGCGCTCCAGTGCCAGCGTCCCGGCGGCGTCGACCGAGCCGCGCCAGCCGGGCGGCACGACCACCGTCTCCTCAGGCAGCTCGCAGACCGCCGGGCCCTCGACCTCCTCGCCCTCGGGCAAAGCGCCGGAGAGGACGGTCGCGTCGCACCAACCGCTCTCGAAGCGGGCGCGGCGGGTCTGCCGGCGGGGCGGCTCCGCCGGCGCGGTCCCGACGCCACCAAGCGCGCCCCGCGACTCGAGCGCCGCGACGCGGATGTTCACCAGCTCCACCTCGCCGCCAGGCTCCTTGTAGCCGTAGCGGGCCATGTGCTCCCGCTCGAACAGGTCCCGCAGCATCTGGCCGGGGGCGTCGACCGGCGCCGGGACGCTGAGCTCGTGCGACTGCCCGCGGTAGCGCAGGTCGAAACGGGCTTCCAGCCGCGCGCCTGGCAGCTCGGTCAGAGCGGCCTCCGCGACGACCGCGGCCTGCGTCGCTCCGCTCACCGGCCAGCAGCTGCTCCTCGTCGAGCAGCACCGTGCGCTCGACGTCGCGCCGGCGGTCGGCCACCACCAACCCGAGCGCTGACAGCACCCCTGCTCCGCGCGGGCAGAGCACCCGGCGGATGCCAAGCTGGTCGGCGATCCGCAGGGCGTGCATCGGCCCCGCTCCTCCGAACGCGACCAGCGCATGCCGGCGGGGATCGATCCCGCGTTCCACGGTCACGACCCGCAGCGCGCGCACCATCTCCTCGTCGGCAACGCGGGCGATCCCCCAGGCGGTGTCCTCGGAGGACATGCCGAGCGTGGCGGCCAGCGCCGCGACCGCGCGCCCGGCGGCGTCGGCGTCGAGCGACACGCCGCCCGCGAGGGAGGAGCCGGCCCCCAGGTAGCCGAGCAGCAGATTGGCGTCGGTGACGGTGGGCTCGGTGCCGCCGTGCCCGTACGCGGCGGGCCCCGGCCTGGCGCCGGCCGAGCGCGGTCCGACGCGCAGCGCGCCGCCCGGGTCCGCCCATCCGATGCTGCCGCCACCCGCTCCGACGGTGTGGACGTCGACCATCGGCAGCACGATCACGCGGCCGCTCACCTCCTGGCCGCCCGCCTGCAACGGCCGGCCGGACTCGATTACCGCGACGTCGCACGACGTGCCTCCCATGTCGAACGAGATCACGTGCTCGCTGCCCGAGCGACGCCCCGCATCGGCCGCTCCCACCGTGCCCGCCGCGGGTCCCGAGAGCACGGCCCAGGCTGCGTTGCGGGCGGCTGCCGCCGCGCTCATCAGACCGCCGCTGGAGCGCATGATCTCCGGCTCGGGCAGTCCCTCCGCTGCCGCTGCCTCGCTGAGCCGGCCGAGATAGCGCGCCAGCAGCGGCGAGAGGTACGCGTCGATCACCGTCGTCGACGTACGCTCGTACTCGCGGAACACCCGTGCGACCTCGTGCGAGACAGAGATGTGAGCAGCGGGCAGGGCGTCGCGCACGGCTGCGGCGACGCGCTGCTCGTGTTCGGGATGCGCATAGGAGTGGAGCAAGCTGACGGCCACCGAGTCCGGCGCCGCGCCGCGCAGCTGCTCGACCAGGTCACCCAGCGCGGCGTCGTCGGGCGCCACGAGCGGGCCCTCGGGCGCCGTCCGCTCGCGCACCTCCAGCCGCAGCTCGCGCGGCACGAGCGGCGCCGGCCGGGCCTGGCACGGCCGGTATAGCTCAGGCCTCGCCTGGCGAGCGATCTCGATCACGTCCGCGAAGCCCGCGGTCGTCACGAGGGCGGTGCGCGCGCCGCGCTCCTCCAGCAGCGCGTTGGTGGCGACCGTCATCCCGTGGCCGAAGTGCTGAACCTGCCCGGCGATGGCGCCCGCCTGCGCGAGCACCTCCGCGATCGCGGCCATGACGCCGCGTGACTCGTCTCCCGGCGTCGTCGGCACCTTGGCGGTGTGCCAGGCGCCGTCGCCTGCGAGCACCGCGTCGGTGAACGTGCCACCGACGTCCACGCCGACGCGCAGGCCTCCGGTCGACTTCTCAGCTGGCTCGCCCAAGTGGGGCGAATCTAGCGGTGAACCGAAGCCGGGCGGGCTCTGCCGCCCGCCCGGCTCAGGTATCCGGCCAGCTCTCCCGGATCAGCGGGAGAGCGCTCAGCAACCTCCCTTACGCGGCGAGGTCCATCCGCTCGTACTTCGTCAGTTCGAGCTCTCCCTGCTCGAGCAGCAGCTCGTCGAAGGTCTCGGTGAGATGCTGATGGGACGGGCAATAGTCGCTGCCAGGCAGCGGCTGGCGCCTGCAGTTGGTGCCCTTGCGCGTCGTGGCCTGGCACTCGCGGGGGCTCTCGCTGACCACGAGTCCCGGTGCCTGGTCAAGGAATTTCTGCGCCGCCGCGATGTTCCGCTCGATGGCGATGAACACTAGGCTCAGATCGCTGATCGCGAAGAACGGACGCACGTTTGCGAACAAAGTGCGCGCTGGTCGGGCGAAGTGGCGGCGGTCGGTGAAGAGACGCTGTATCGCTGACTCACACTCGTGCAGCACGAGTCGGCGGGCGTCGAATTTTTGCCCGAGCTTGCTGTCTGTGACCAGCGGAGCAAGCTCGCGGTAAATCGCGCGGCTGAATTGGTACATACACGTCCATTGGGTCGGATTTGCACGGGTACCCTCCCAATGGTCCCTCGCAGTAAATCTCGACTGCGGTTCAGTGTCCTGATGAGGTGTGAACCTCCGGGGTAAGCAGTGTTAAGCCAGCATTAAGCGGGCGGCGTGACCCCTTGACGGCGGCATGCGCGGGGCGTTAAGGCCAGATCTCGGCGACGAGCTCCCCGCCAGCCGTGACCACGTGGTGCCGTTCCTCCAGCTCGGAGTCGGTCTGCGGGCGGTCGGCACGTATGTGGCAGCCGCGGCTCTCGGTACGCACCAGGGCCGAGCGCGCGATCAGGCGCGCGAGCGGATGGGGGTCCTCCAGCAGCCGTGCCAGCGCCTGCGGGTCGCGCACGAGCCCCGCATCGCGCCACAGTGCTGCGCGCGTCTCCGGGCTCGGCGGGGTGACGCCGCTCGGTTCCGGCGGCGGCTCATCCGGGAGCGACGCGGGCGGCTCGGCGACCGCAGCCAGCGCGACGCGACGCCCGAAGACGAAGCACTCCGACAGTGAGTTGGAGGCGAGCCGGTTCGCGCCGTGCACGCCCGTGCAGCTGACCTCGCCGACCGCGTACAGACCGGGAAGCGTGGAGCGGCCCTCGACGTCGGTCCGCACGCCGCCGATCATGTAATGGGAGGCCGGAGCGACGGGGATCAGGTCACGCGTCGGATCGAGACCGGCCCGCGCGAGCGCCTCGGTGATGTTCGGGAAGCGCGCGGGATCGATTGCGCGCATGTCGAGCCGCACACTGCCCGCGCCCTCCGCGAGCTGTGCGTGGATGGCGCGCGCGACCTCGTCGCGGGGCGCCAGCTCGTCCACGAACCGCTCACCCTGCGCGTCGAGGAGCATCGCGCCCTCGCCGCGCACCGCCTCCGTCACGAGGAACCCGTCCATCTCTCCCTCGACTCGCAGTGCGGTGGGATGGAACTGCACGAACTCCATGTCGGCAAGGGCCGCGCCGGCGTCGTAGGCGAGCATCATGCCCGCGCCGATCGCCCCGCGCGGGTTCGTCGTGCGCGCCCAAAGCGCGGCTGCGCCGCCTGTCGCCAGCACCGTCGCGCGCGACACGAGCGGCCCCGAATCGGTCAGGGCGCCGACGCAGCGGCCGTCGCGGACCCACAGCCCGAGGGCGCTGCTGCGCTCGCGGACCTCGATCCGATCGTGCGCCCCGACGATCGAAGAGAGTGCCGCTGTTACATGTCGGCCCGTGGCGCTACCGCCGGCGTGGACCACGCGCCGGCGCGCGTGGCCGCCCTCGAGCGACAGCTTCAATTCGCCGTCGCCGGAGCGGTCAAAGCGGATCCCGCGCTCCTCCAGCTCCTCGACGCGGGCGGGCGACTCGGCGCAGAGCACGGCGGCCGCCGTGCGGCGCACCGCGCCCCGACCGGCGCGCAACGTGTCTTCGAGGTGCAGATCGACGGAATCGTCCGGCGCCAGCGCTGCCGCCAGGCCGCCCTGGGCCCAGTAGCTGGCCGACTGGGCGAGCGGGGAGCGCGAGACGAGGCAGACCGAGGCTCCCACCTCGGCCGCGACCAGCGCGGTGTAGAGGCCGGCTGCCCCGGCGCCGATCACGGTCACGTCCACGCGAGCGGCGCCCTCTGCGCCGTTTCCTGCTGCATGCACGGGGCGGTACCGTACTCGGCTCGGCCCCTCCCGCCATGTCGGAGATCCTCTACCTCCACCACCCTTCCTCGCTCGAGCACGAGACGGGGTCCCATCCCGAGCGACCGGAGCGGATCGTCGCGATCGAGCGCGAGCTCGAGCGCCGCGGCTGGGCGGGGTGCCGGCGCGAGGCGGCCCCGCACGTCGACCGGGCGCTGCTGGCGAAGGTTCACCCCGAGGAGTACATCGAGACCATCGCGCGCGCCTCGCGCAGCGGGCCACGGATGTTGGACGCCGACACGGTCGTGTCGCCGGGCTCGTGGGAGGCCGCGCTGCACGCCGCCGGTGGCGCCGCGCGGGCGGTCGGCGCGCTGATGAGCGGCGAGGTGCGGGTCGCCTTCTGCGGACTGCGGCCCCCCGGCCACCACGCCGAGCCCGACCAGGCGATGGGCTTCTGCTTGTTCAACAATGCAGCTGTCGCGGCAGTCCACGCGCTCGACGACCACGGCGCCGCGCGCGTGCTGGTGCTGGACTGGGACGTCCATCACGGCAACGGCACCAACGACATCTTCCGCGACACCGACCGGGTGCTCTACTCGAGCATTCACCAGTCGCCGCTGTATCCGGGCACCGGTCCCATGACCGACAACGGCACCGGAGCGGGGGAGGGCTACACCGTCAACCTTCCCGTTGCGCCGGGCACCGGGCACGAGGAGTGGCTCGCGCTCGTGCAGCTCGTGGTCGCGCCGATCGCGCGCTCCTACGAGCCGCAGCTGGTGATCGTCTCCGCGGGATATGACGCACATCGGGACGATCCACTGGCGTCCTGCATGCTGACCGACGAGACCTACGCAGCGATGGCAGCGTCGATGCGCGATCTTGCGGCGGAGGTCGAAGCCCCGCTCCTCTTTCTGCTCGAAGGGGGATACGACCTGGGCGCGCTTTCGCGCAGCGTCGTGGCGACCATCGACGCGGCGCGCGGAGATGCGCCGCCGGAGGTCGCGGAACCGGTGGAGCCTGCGCAGACGGCTGCCGCGCACTACGCGCGGTTCTGGCCGGTGCTGGCCCGAAACTAGCCGGAAAGTGAAGGGCGCCGCGTTGTTACGCGGCGCCCTTGCCCCCCGCAAAGGCTCCCCAGCGTCTAGCGCTGCCTCCCAGGAGCCTTGCTCGGGTCACCTGATGGGTGACCCTCGAGGCGCCGAGCCAAGAGCACGCAAGGGCCCTGAACCTCGCATGCGTGTGCCGGGATAGAGAATCGTCCCCGGTACCGCGCTGTCGCGCACGGCCGGTGAAACATAGGCACGTGTGCCAGCGTGGTGGCTATTGGCGCACCCGCTTAGCGAATCGCGAACGGTGGCCTTACCGGTCGCGGTCCGGGCAGCCTGATGATCGTGCTCGATGCCGCCTGCCGTGGCGGCGGAACCATGGCGCGACCAATCCGTGGCTGCCAAAGCCGGAAATCCTCCTTGTCCTGCGAATCCATGAGCCCGGAGGCGTCAGTGCTACACCGCCGGACCGCTGCAAGAGCGACTATAGCCAGCAAATCCGGCACAAACCACACTTTTGTGCGGACCCGCGCCGTGCAGTTCTTCTGCACTCGCGACACGCAGCTTCTACAAGCACGTGTTTTCTCGTCGCTCCCGAGCGTGCAGGGTTCGCCCGGTCAAGCGAACCGAGGAGGTCTGGATGGAGTTGGCACGGATGCTGATGGCGGCTTGGCCGCGTGAGCGGGGTCAGGGGACCGTCGAATACGTGGCGCTGATCACGCTGGTCGCGCTCGTGATGCTCGGCGTCGTGACCGCGATGAAGTCGGCGCAGTTCACGGAGGGGCAGCAGCTCGGCTCGCTGATCCTGAAGAAGATCGCCGAGGCGGTGGAGAAGGTTCACTACTGAACTACTGAGCCGGTGGGGCGCTGGGTAGCATGCGGGCGTGACCTCAGGACCGAGCGGCGCTGACGGCGGCGGGCCTGCGCGGGTCGACGGCCGGGCCCCCGACGAGTTGCGGCCGGTGTCGTTCGAGACCGGATTCATGCGCACCGCGCTGGGATCGGCCCTGATCTCCGTAGGCGAGACGCGGGTGATCTGCACGGCTTCGATGGTCGACAGCGTCCCGTCCTGGCGTGAGCCGTCGGGGCTTGGCTGGCTCACGGCCGAGTACGGCATGCTGCCCGCGTCGACCGGCGACCGCAAGCCGCGCGACGCGACGCGTGGACGCCAGGACGGCCGCACGGTCGAGATCCAGCGCCTGATCGGGCGCTCACTGCGTGCGGTGATCGACCTCGCCGCGCTCGGGCCGCGGTCCGTGTACGTCGACTGCGACGTCCTGCAGGCCGATGGCGGGACGCGCTGCGCCAGCATCACCGGTGCCTACGTCGCGCTGCGGCTGGCGCTCCAGCCGCTGGTCGATCGCGGCGACATTGCGAAGATGCCGCTGACGGACTCGATCGCCGCGGTGTCGTGCGGCATCGTCGACGGCCGGCTGCTCCTGGATCTGAACTACCGCGAGGACTCCTCGGCGGAGGTGGACATGAACGTCGTCATGACCGGCGGCGGGGAACTGGTCGAGGTGCAGGCGACCGGGGAGGGCGTGACCTTTCCTCGGGATTCGCTGGATGGTCTGCTCGACCTCGCTACGCGCGGCAACGAGCAGCTACGCCGCGCCCAGGAGGAGGCCACGGCGGCGCCGGTGGGTTAGCTCTCGCGGCGGCTCGCACGGCTCGAGCGGACAATGGATCTCGTGCTGGCGACCAGGAATCTGCACAAGCTGCGCGAGCTCGAGACGCTGCTCGCGCCACACCGCCTGTATCCGCTTCCGGACGGCGTCGCGCTGCCGCCCGAGGACGGCGCATCGTTCGAGGAGAACGCGCTGATCAAGGCCCGCGCCGCGATGGCCGCGACCGGCGGGCCGGTGATCGCGGACGACTCCGGCATCGCGGTCGCGGCGCTCGGAGGCGAGCCCGGAATCCACTCCGCGCGTTATGCCGGCGAGCAGGCTACGGACGCCGAGAACCTCGCCAAGCTGATCAAAGCGCTCGAGGGCGAGCAGGACCGGCGGGCGGCCTACGTCTGCGTGATTGCGCTCTCGCGCCCCGGCGGACAGCCCGAGGTGACTTTCGAGGGTCGCTGCGAAGGCGTGCTCGTGACCACGCCGCGGGGTACGGGTGGATTCGGCTACGACCCGATCTTCGTCGCGGACGAGCACGTCCGCGACGGACGCACGATGGCCGAGCTGGCACCGGCCGACAAGGACGCGATCAGTCATCGCGGTCGCGCCGCGCGTGCGCTGGCCCGCTGGCTGGAGGGCGGCGCGTGAGCACCGAGCGGAGGACAACGGACGGACCCCGGCGCGACGTGGTCGGCGCCGGGTCGCGTTTTCCGGAGCCGATCGCCCCGGTCGCGCTCGAAGGCAGCAAGGCGGGAGCCGCCCGGCTGTCGATCATCTCGAACAGCGCCTGATCCTGCTGAAGCTGGTCGCGGGCGCCGTGACGGGATCGATCGCGATCATCACCGAGGCGGTCCATTCCAGCATCGACCTGCTGGCCTCGATCGTGGCGTACTTCTCGGTCCGCAAGGCCGACGAGCCGGCCGACGAGGAGCACCTCTACGGCCACGCGAAGGCGGAGAACCTGGCCGCCGCCCTCGAGGGCGCGCTGATCCTGGTCGGAGCGGGCGTGATCGTCTTCGAGGCGGTCAGGCGCCTCGTGAACGGAACCGACGCAGTCGAGCACATCGGCTTCGGCATTGCCGTGATCGGGGTGTCGGCGGCGGTCAACATCGCGGTATCCACGTACCTCTACCGGCAAGCGAGGGTCCACGACTCCCCGGCGCTGGAGGGGGACGCGGCCCACCTGCGTGCAGATGCACTCACCTCGCTCGGTGTGATCGTCGGCTTGGTGCTGATCGAGGTGACCGGAATCGCGGAGCTCGACTCGATCGTGGCCCTGGCGGTCGCGGGGGCAATCGTTTACGCGGGCATCCGGATCGTCAGCCGCTCGTCCCGGATGCTGATGGACGAGGCAATCGCCTCCGAGGAGCTGGACATGGTGAAGGAGGTGATCGAGTCCTTCTGCGGCGACGAGCTGGCCGGCTACCACAAGCTCCGCGCCCGCCGGGCCGGGAGCGCCCGCTACATCGACGTGCACCTCCAGTTCACCCGCGGCACCTCGCTCGAGCGCGCGCATGCGCTCGCGCACGCGCTCCAGGCGGCGATCCAGGATCGGCTCCGCAACGCCGACGTGCTGGTGCACATCGAGCCCGCGCGGGAGGGGGACGGCGCCGCCCCCTACGGCAGCAGATTGATCGCTGCGGAGAGCCCGACGAACAGCAGCACGAGGCTGTAACCGTCGTAGCCGTTGACCAGGAGGAGGAGCGCGGCGATCGCGCAGATCCCCGTGACGGTCATCCATGCGGCGCGCGAAAGGGACACGTTCGACAGGCGCTTATATTGTCATCGATGGCGGCGACCACTCAGGAGCTTGCCCTGCGCTACCTGCTCGAGCTGTCGGTGGACATCCACGCGGCCGCGCTCGTGGACCGCGACGGAAGCCTGATCGCCTCCGCACCTGACAGCTTTGGAGGGCAGGCCGCGAAACTGGCCCGTGAGCTCGCCGGCGAGGCGCGCACGCTTGCGCCCGAGGGGGCGGGCACCGTCGAGATCGACGTCAGCGTCGAGGACGGCTCGGCCTTCATCATCTGCGGGGCGGACAACTCGATGATCTGCGTCACCGGGCGCTCGGTGCTGCCGGGGCTGATCTTCCATGACATGCACGGCGTTCTGAACGACATGGACCGCGCGGCCGCCCAGGAGGTACGCCGCACCCCGATTCCGATCACCGGCCGCGTCCAGGCGGCGGAGGGATGAAGTACCCCGGCATCGGGCGGCTCGGCGGGTACGCCGAGGAGGTCGCGGCGGCGCTGCGCCGGAGGCGGGACTTGCGCCGGCCGCGCGTGCGGGTGCGGATCGACCATGCCGAGCCACGGGTGCTCGAGGACGATGCGCCCGACGCCCAGCGGCTGCTCGGCATCGCGCGGGACCTCGTGGCCGACCAGGGAGGCCCGGCGCCGTCCGGTTAGGCGCGGGCGTGGCCTACTAACAGGAGCACTGATGAACGATGCGACCTGACGGACTGCTGATCGACCCCGCGCTCGCCGCCGAGGTGATCGAGGCGGCGCTCGCCCACGGCGGCGAATTCGCGGAGGTCTACGCCGAGGAGCGCTCGGGCCTGTCGCTCGCGCTTGACGACCGCCGTGTCGAGCGGGCCCAGGTCGGCCGCGAGCTGGGGGCGTCGATCCGCGTGATAGCCGGTGAGTCCACCTACTTCGGCCACGTCGACGGCCTTCAGGAACCCGACCTGCGCCGCCTCGCGGGTTCCGTTGCGGGCGCGGTGCGCGGGAAGGTGTTGCAGCCGCAGGCGCTGCGCGCCATCGAGGTGCACGCCGGCCAGGCGATCGAGCAGCCGCCCGGGGAGGTGCCCGCGGAGCGCAAGGCGCAGCTGCTGCGCGAATGCGACGAGCGGGCGCGTGCCTTCGGCGACGAGGTCGCTCAGGTGTCGGCGGGCTACAACGAGGGGCGCCGCCGGGTACAGGTGGCGAACTCCGAAGGGCTCACGTCGGCCGACGACCGCACGCGGCTGCGTCTTGGCGCGCAGGTGGTGGCGCGGCGCGGAGACCGGGTCGAATCGGGCGCCGAGTCGCTTGCCGGGCACACGGGGTTCGAGCTGTTCGAGGGTGACCCCACGCGGGTCGCCGACGAGGCCGCCCGGCGCGCGATCACGATGCTCGACGCCCGGCCGGCACCCGCCGGGCGGATGACCGTCGTGGTCGGCAACGGGTTCGGCGGAGTGCTCTTCCACGAGGCGACGGGCCACGGCCTCGAGTCCGACGCGGTCCAGAAGCAGGCGTCAGTGTATGCCGGGCGCCTGGGCGAAAAGCTGGCATCGCCGATCGTGACCGCCTACGACGACGGCCGCATGCCGGGGGAGTGGGGAACCGACGCCATCGACGACGAGGGGACGCCGACGCAGGCGACCCGGGTGATCGACGAGGGCGAGCTGTGCTTCTACCTGTACGACCTCACCCGCGCACGCCGGGACGGCAAGCCGTCGACGGGCAACGGGCGCCGGCAGAGCTTTCGCCACCTGCCGATCCCCCGCATGACGAACACGTTCATCGCGCCCACCGACGTCGACCCGGCGGACATCATCGGCGACGTCAAGCAAGGGCTCTATGCGGTGTCCTTCGCGGGCGGCCAGGTGGAGCCGGCGACGGGGGACTTCGTGTTCGGGCTCTCCGAGGGGTACCTGATCGAGAATGGCGAGGTGACCGCGCCGGTGCGAGGCGCCACGCTGATCGGCACCAGCCTCGAGGTGCTGCCGCGCATCGATGCGGTCGGCAACGACCTGGCGATGAAGAGCGGCTTCTGCGGCAAGGACGGGCAGCAGGTGCCGGTGGGGACCGGCCAGCCGACCGTGCGCATCTCGGAGATGACCGTCGGCGGCACCGATGTCTGACAACGGCGCCGGCGGGGCCGACCTGGAGCGCTTCGCGCGGGAGGCGGTGGAAGCCGCCGTGGCGGCCGGCGCCGATCAGGCCGATGCCTGGTGCGAGGACGGCGTCAACCGCACGATCCGTGTCTACGACGGCAAGGTCGAGAGCCTCGTGGAGGCGGGCAGCCGCGGCGTCGGCGTGCGCGCCTTCCGCGACGGGCGGACCGGGTACGCCTACGGCTCGGACTTCGGCGACGGGGCGCTGCGCTCGCTGGGCGAGGCGGCGTGCGAGTCCGCGGCGGTCACGGACTCGGACGAGCACGCCGGCATCCCGGACGAGTCGGGGTCGGCCGACGTAGCGAGCCTTACCGCCCCTGGCTTCGACGACTGGACGATGGAGCAGCGGGTCGACCTCGCGCTCTCGATCGAGCAGGCCGCGCGCTCTCGCGACAAGCTGATCTCGAACGTCGAGGACACGGTCTACTCGGACAGCAGGGACCGTGTCGCGCTCGCCAACTCGGCCGGGTTCGCCTCCTCCTACGAGCGTACGCAGGCGTATGCGTACGCATACGCGTTCGCCGGTGAGGGCCGCGACCGGATGACCGGCCTCGGCGTCGGCGTGGCGCGCGGGCCGGACGACCTGGATGCGCGAGCAGATCGGCCACGAGGCCGCCGACCGCGCGCTCGCGCTGCACGGCGCGCGCCAGCCGGAGAGCCGCCGCTGCCCGGTCGTGCTCGATCCCTACGTCGCCGCCAGCTTCGTGTCGCTGATCGGACGCACCCTGTCCGCGGACGCGGTGCAGCGCGGCCGCTCCCTGTTCGCCGGCAAGGAGGGCGAGCGGATCGCCTCGGAGCGCCTCGAGCTGGTCGACGACGGGCTCCACGACGAGGGCCTCGCCACCGCGCCGTTCGACGGCGAGGGAGTGCCGCAACGCCGCACGCCCTTGATCGAGGGCGGCGTGCTGCAGACGTACCTCTACGACTCATATACGGCGCGCCGCGGCGGGCGCAGCTCGACCGGCAACGGGGAGCGGGGCTCCTACCGCACGCCGCCGTCGGTCGATGCGACCAACCTTCTGGTGACGCCCGGCGACGCGAGTGACGAGGAGCTGCTGCGGGCTGCCGGCGACGGCGTCTTCGTGATGGGCGTCTCGGGCCTGCACTCCGGTGTCAACCCGATCAGCGGCACCCTGTCGGTCGGCGCGACGGGGCGCGCGATCGAGGGCGGTGAGCTCGCCGGGCCGCTGCGGGAGATGACGATCGCCTCGGACCTGGTGTCGATGCTCCAGGCGATCGAGCGGCTCGGATCCGATGCTCGCTGGGTGCCGTTCGGGGGCAGCGTGAAGGTCCCCGGCCTGCTGATTTCGGAGATGACGATCGGCGGCAGCTAGCACTTCGGCCGGCCGCTGAACCCCTTTTTGCCCGCTGGAATGGGGAATCGTAGTTTCCCCTGTCCGTCTTCCCTGCTAGGGTCCCGCAGCGATTTGCCCACTACAAAGGGGGAAGCGTGACGAAGCAGGAGTTCATCGACGCCGTCGCCGACAGGTCGGGGCTGTCGAAGCGCGATGCCTCGGAGGCCGTTGAGGCGGTGATCGGGACGATCCAGTCGACCCTCAAGGGGGGCGGCGAGATCACCTTTACCGGCTTCGGGAAGTTCCACGTCGCCGAGCGAGGCCCGCGCCAGGGCGTCAACCCGCAGACGAGGGAGCGCATCACGATCCCGGGTGGCCGCGTCCCACGGTTCACCGCCGGATCGTCGCTCAAGAAGGAAGTCAAGGCGGGAGGCTGAGCAGCCTCTTCCGAACGCTCCCTCAGAACGTGGCTTTCGAGGCGCGTACCGGCAGATCCCGGTGCGCGCCTCGTTCGTTCCGGGGGAGGGCATGACGCAGGGCGGCTTCGCGGAGCGGCTCGGCGAAGCCGTGGCGGCCAAGCGCAGCCAGGTCGTGGTCGGCCTCGACCCCGATCCGGTGGAGCTGCTCCCGAGCGCGCTCGAGGCGGCCGGCGACGGCAGCGCCGCCGAGCGGGCGGCCCGTGCCGTCGCGGCGCACTGCCGCATCCTGATCGAAGCGACGGCTCCGGCGTGCGTCGCGGTCAAGCTCCAGCTCGCCTGCTTCGAGCGCCTTGGCGCGCCGGGATGGGATGCGCTTGCAGCAACGGCCGCTGCCGCTCGTGCAGCCGGGCTGCTCGTGATCGCCGACGCCAAGCGGGGCGACGTGCCGCATACGGCGGCCGCGTACGCGCAGGGCCTGCTCGGCTCCACACCGACCCCTTGGGGTGCGGTGGACGGACTCGGGGCGGACGCGGTGACCGTCAACCCGCTGCTCGGCCGCGACGCGCTCGAGCCGTTCGTGGCGGCGGCGCGCGCCGCGGGGGCAGGCGTGTTCGTACTGGTGCGCACTTCGAACCCGGGAGCCGCCGAGCTTCAGGACGAGCCGCCGGACCTGCCGCTGCGCCGGCGCTTGGCAGCGCTGGTGTCGGAGCTGGGTGGCACCGGACCGGGCCTGGCCGACGTGGGAGCTGTGGTCGCCGCCACCGCGCCGGAGCTGATCGCGGAGCTGCGGGCCGCGATGCCGCGGGCCGTCTTCCTGCTGCCCGGCGTCGGCGCCCAGGGAGGCAGCGTCGATCTGCTGTCGGCGGCGTTCGCCCCGGGTCCCGCCGGCGCCCTGGTGACCGCGTCACGATCGATCGTGGGCGCCGCCCTCGAGGCCGGAGAAGCGGAGCCGGCTGGAGTGGCGGCGGAGGAATTGAGGGCCCGTACGTGGAATCTCAGTGAGCTGTAGAGCTCGTAACCCGAAGCGGCAAAAACCCCGTGTTTCCACGTTATCCTCGGTTGGCCATGAGCGCAGAAGGCCAAAGCCCCTTGAGGGTGCTAGCGCCTGCCTCACTGGTCGTGTTCGCGATCGTCCTGCTGATCGTCGTCGCCACGTCGCTCAGCGGCAGTGACGATGACAACTCCTCGCGGGAGCCGGTGTCGACTCGCAGCGGCAAGCAGAGCCAGAGCAAGAGCCGCAGCGAGCGCACGGGTGGCGCGACCGAGACGCGGCAGAGGCGGTTCTACGTCGTCAAGCCCGGTGACAACCTCGCGATCATCGCCGAGCAGACCGGCGTGTCGCTGGAACAGCTGCGCGAGCTCAACCAGACGCTCGACCCCCAGGGTCTCGTGTCGGGGCAGCGCGTGAAGCTGCCGCCGCCGGGTGACTGACCGCAGCGGCCGCGCCTGCCTATCCGCGCTCGCCTGCCTGCTGTGCCTCGCGGCGGCCGCCGCCGGCGCCGGGCCGGCGGCGGGAGCAGACCGGCCGTCGCCCCCGCAGCTGAGCGCACCGGCGGCGATCCTGATCGATGCCCGCGACGGGTCTGTCCTGTACCGGTCGAACTCGCGCGAGGAGCGCGCGATCGCGTCGGCGACGAAGCTCATGACGGCTCTGCTGGCCGTCGAGCTGCTGCCTTTGGACAGGGTCGTGACCGCCGAGCGCTACCGGGCCGGCGCCGCTGAGTCACAGATCCACCTCCGCCGCGGCGAGCGGATGAAGGTCGCCGACCTGCTGCGCGCGCTACTGCTCGAGAGCGCCAACGACGCGGCGGTGACGCTGGCCCGTGCGGCGGGCGAGTCGGTGAGCGGGTTCGTCGACCTGATGAACGCGCGCGCCCGCCAGCTCGGCCTTGACGAAACGCACTACTCGAACCCCGTCGGGCTCGACGAGGCCGGCAACCACTCGAGCGCCCGTGACCTGGCGCGTCTGGCGCGGCGCGTGTTGCGCCACCGCTTCCTGGCCGAGACGGTCGACATGCCGCGCGCTCGCCTGACGAGCGGCGCGCGCGAGCGCGTGGTCGACAACCGCAACGATCTCGTCGCCCGGTATCCGTTCATCGACGGCGTCAAGACCGGACACACCGCGGCGGCGGGCTTCGTGCTGGTCGGCGCGGCGAAGCGCAAGCAGGTCCCGCTCGTGTCCGTCGTGCTCGGCACGCCCTCGGAGGCCGCGCGCGACACCGACACGCTGCGACTGCTCAACTACGGCTACGACCTCTACCGGCGCCAGCGGGTGTTGCGGCCCGGGCGCCCCGTCGCGGAGGCGGACGTCGCGTACTACGGGGACCGGCAGGTCGGCCTTGTGCCGCGTCGACCGGTCACCGTGACGGTGCGCCGCGGCGAGCGCGCGCGTACCGTGGTCGACGCTCCCGAAAAGCTGGACGGGGAAATGGAGGCCGGGACGGCGGTCGGCTCGGCGTCGGTCTTCTACCGCGGGAAGCGGGTCGCCACGGTGCCGCTCGTTACCGCCGAGGATGTTCCCGGTGCGAGCCTGCCCCGCAAGCTGGCCTCCTGGCTGTGGCCCCCCTGGCTGCTGGTTGGCGCTGCGGTGGTCGCTCTCGTGGTCCGCCAGCGCCGGACACAGCGCCGCTCCGAGGCCGAGGCTGCGCGCCGGCGGCGGCGGCGGGCCGCCAAGTTGGACTGACTTTGCCAAAGTCCAGTGGCGCGCATACGTCCGGCGTGGTTCCATAGGCCGGGAAGACCGGGCCCCGCGGGGCCGTCTTCCAACCGACGATGATCCTCACCGTCACTCTCAACGCGGCGATCGACAAGACTCTCGCCGTACCCAATTTCCAGGTTGGCCGCAGGCACCGCTCGACCGAGCAGCGCACGATGCCGGGCGGCAAGGGCGTCAACGTCGCGCGGGTTCTGAAGGCGCTCGGCCAGCCGGTGATCGCGACCGGCCTCGCCGGCGGGCGCACCGGCACGCGCATCATCGAGCAGCTGACGGAGGAGTCGATCCTCTGCGACTTCGTGCGGATCAGGGACGAGTCGCGCACCTCGACCGCGATGATCGATCCCACGTCCGGAGTTCAGAGCGAGATCAACGAGCCCGGGCCGGAGGTCACCGAGCAGGAGATCGCGCTCCTCATCGACAAGCTGCTGTACCTCGCCAAGGCCGCCGACATGTGCGTCTTCGCGGGCAGCCTTCCGCGCGGCATGCCGGACGGCAGCTACGCCGAGATGGTCAGCGAGATGAAGCGCCTTGGCGTGATGACCGTCGTCGACGCCGAGGGCGATCCGATGGACCTGGCGCTGCGCGCCGGTCCCGATCTGGTCTCGCCCAACTCGATGGAGGCCGAGGAGCTCGCCGGGCACGAATTCCGCGACGAGCAGGACCGGATCTTCGCCCTCTACAGCATCTGCGACCTCGGCCCGCGCGAGGCGATCATCACCCATGAGGAGGGCTGCGTCGCGCTGCTCGGCCGCGAGCGCGAGCCCACGCTGTACGAGGTGCGCACCGACCGGCTCGAGCCGGTCTCGGCGATCGGCGGCGGCGACGCCTTCCTCGCCGGTTACCTCTCGCACCGCTCCAACGGCGCGTCGCCCGGCGAAGCGCTCCGGTTTGCCGTCGCCTGCGGAGCCGAGTCCATCATGCACATGGGCGCGGGCGTGGTCGATCCCCGCGGCGCCGAGCGGATGCTGGCCGAGGTAGAGGTCGCCGAGCTCGAGCGGCCCAAGGCACGGGCCTGAGTTACACAAGCCCTTGACTTGAGTCCGCGCGGCGGCGAGCATTGTCGCCGTGGGGTTCGTGGGGAGGTCCTCGGCGCGGGTCCTCGCGCTCTTTCTGATCGCATTCTTGGCGCAGGTCTCGGACGCTGCCGCCATGCGCAACGTCTTCCTGATCTCGGACGGGCCGGGCGCGACCAACACAGCCGCCAACACGCGCTTCGAGGGCTCGTCGGCCGACGGCCAGCGGATGTTCTTCCGCTCCAACGAGGGCCTCACGCCGGGCGACAACGACAACCACGCCGACATCTTCGAGCGCAATGCGAGCGGGGTGTCACTGGTCACGCCGCCCCCTGTCCCAGGGATCCCGCCGCCGCCGTGCTGCGGATCTGTATCCCAGCCAGTTTTCTACGCGGCCAACTCGAGTGACGGTTCTCGGGTCTTCTTCGTGACGTCGGAGAGGCTTGTGACGCAGGACACCGACTTGGTCAACGACGTCTACTCGGCCTCGGGCGGAGTCGCAACGCTGCTCTCGGACGGGACGGCCGGTGACGGCGGCAACGGAGCCGCGGGGTTTGCGGGCGCGACACCTGACGGCTCGCACGTCTTCATCCAGACCACTGGCAAGCTCTTGCCGGCCGACACGGACTCGATGAGCGACGTCTACGACTACACCGGCGGCTCTCTGTCGCTCGTCACGCCCGACCCCGGCGTGTCCAACAACGTCTACGCCGGCTCGAGCGACGACGGCTCGGTGGTCGTGTTCAGCTCATATGACCCTCTTGCCGCGGGCGACACCGACGGAGACAAGCGTGACCTCTATGTGCGCGCGGGCGGCGTCACGTCGCTCGTCTCGGGCGGTCCCAGCGGCGGATCGGGTGCGCCCGAGCCCGTGTACATCGGCATGTCGGACGACGGCTCGAAGATCATCTTCACGACGACGGAGGCGCTGACGCCGGACGACACCGGCGACACGACGGGCCAGCTGAACGACCTGTACATGTCGTCGGCGAGCGGCACTGAGCTCGTCTCGCAGGTGCCGTCCGGGTCGGCGGTTTGGGCTCACAACCAGCGGCCGTCAACTATTGGAATCGGACCTGTTCCGTCGGCAGTCATCACCGCCGACGGGTCAAAGGTGTTCTTCACCGCGTGCGTGGGTTCCGGGGCATGCGATGTCTATGAGCGCTCGGGCGGTGTCACGACGGCGTTGACCGCGAGTTTGTCGACGCACAACAACTATCTCTCCAAAGCCACGCCCGACGGCGCTCATGTGTACTACGCCTCCGCCGGCGACAACCGTTGGCGCGAATACACGAGCGGAACGACCAACGTGATCCTCAACTCGGCCAACGCGCGGCTTGTCAAGGTCACATCCGACGGGCGCCGGCTCTTCTTCTGGAGCGGCTTTCATGAGACGCCGGACGACACGGACTCGACGGGCGCATGCCCGCAGCTCGTATCGCTCGGGAACCTCGGCTTCGCCGGCACCTATCCCTGCATGGACGTCTTCGAGCGCCTCGACGGGCAACTGCGGCTCGTGTCGGCGCCACCGGGCGGAAGCGGAGCCACCTTCCACGCCGAATACAAGGGAGCCTCGCAAGACGGCGCGCGGGTCTTCTTCGACACCGCTGAGCAGCTTGTCGGCTGGGACACCGACAACGTGACCGACAGCTACGGCTCGCTCGACACTGACGCCTACGTGTCGCCCAAGGCGGCGACGCCCTTCTACGCGCCGCTGGTGCCGGCCTATGACACGTGTGCCTCGCCCAACCGCGTCCATGGCGGTGCCCTCTCTTACACGTCGTGCAATCCGCCTTCGCTGATCTCCGACGGGCTGGAGTGGGGGACCTACGACTCGAACGGAGCGCTCGCGAGAGGCACCGGGTCGGTCCGCCTGCGTGCCGTCGCCACTCCCGCGACGGACATGTCGATCGAGGCCGCGGTTACCGACGTTCGCTGTCGCGTGCCCGCGGCCAGCTGCGGGTCGGCCAATGACGTTGCGGGTGCCGACTACGCGGGCGAGCTGCGGGGAGTGCTGCCGATTCGGCTGACGGACCGGGCCAGCGGGCCGTCTGCGGATGAACCGGCGACCACGGTGGACAACGAGCTCGGCTTCACCCTCGCATGCATCGAGACTGCATCGACCCAGGCTGGCTCGGACTGCGCGGCGGCGACGTCGCTGGAGGCGCTGGCGCCCGGTGCTGCCGTGGCCGGCAGACGGAGCATTGTTGCGCTGGACCGGATCCGAATCGAGGACGGTGGACCCGACGGCCTCGCCGGCACGACTCCGAACGAGCCGTTCCTGAGGCAGGGAGTGTTTGTCCCATGAGTCAACGTCTGTCATCGCAGTCACTGCTTCTGCTGGCTATTGCCGCCGTCCTTGCCTGCGTCTTCGCCGCGAACGCCGAAGCACGCTCGACGTTCCTCGTGTCCGACGGCCCCGGCTCTACCGGTGACGCCGGCAACACGACCCACGAGGGCATCTCCGGCGACGGCCTGCGGGCCTTCTTCAGCACGCAGGAGCCGATGACGGCGGACGACACCGATGGCCAGCTCGACGTGTTCGAGCGCGGAGCGGGTGGCTCGATATCGCGCGTGTCGACGGGACCGTCCGGAGGCAACGGCCCATTCGGCGCGCTCTACGCCGGCAACTCGGAGGATGGGAGCCGCGTCGTTTTCTCGACGCTCGAGCCGCTGACGCCGGACGACCTGGACGACCAGCGCGACGTCTTCATGCGCGAGGGCGGCGTAACGACCCGGTTGTCGACCGGACCCGCGGGCGGCAACGGGCCGGCGCCGGCGTCCGCGCAGCGTGTGGCGGGCAACGGGCAGCACGTCTTCATTCAGACCCGAGAGCAGCTGACGCTCGATGACGGCGACGACAAGGTCGACGTATACGACGCCTCGCCGACAGGGATCTCGCTCGTCTCGAAGGGAACGCAGGGCGGTGGCGGATCCCATGCCTTCTTTGTCGACGCGAGCAGGGACGGCTCGGCGCTCGTGTTCAAGACCTGGGAGCCGCTCATCCCGTCCGACACAGACGGCTTGGGTCTTGACAACTACGTCCGGCGGGGATCGGACGTGTACGTCGTGGGAGGCACCTACCGGGCCATCGTCCCTGACGGCCTGCGCATCTACACGACCACGGGTGGCGACATCTTCGAGCAAACGTCCGTGGGCTCGACACTGATCACGACGATGGCGGAGTCCGCTACGTTCCGGACCCTTTCTCGTGACGGCTCGCACCTCTACTTCACCACCGGTGGTAGTGCCGTAACGGTCTACGAGTACACGGCGGGAGAACTACACCAACTGTTCACGGACGGGAGCGACAGCTTTTTCTTCGGCGGCTCGTCGGATGACGGAACGGCCATGTACTTCACTAGCCGCGGGTCGTTCGTGGAGCACGACTCAGATGGTGCCTATGACCTGTACGAGCTCAGGGGTGGCGCCTTCACCGTCATCTCCGTACCCGGCACAGGCACGTCGGGTCCCAACACATTCACGGGCTCCGGCACCTTCGTGAGCGCGCCGCTCGATGGCCGCCGCGTGTTCTTCACGACCTCCGAGAAGATGGCCGCAAACGACAACGACGCCGGCGCCCAGGACATCTTCGAGCGCGTTCACAACGAGACGTACCTGGTCTCGACTGGTCCCACCAGCACCAATCAGAGCATCTTGCCCACCTTCCGCGAATCCTCCGACGACGGCACCCGCGTGTTCTTCGAGACGACGGAGCAGCTGGTGCCGGTAGACACCGACGCGCAGTCCGACGCCTACATCTCGATGGACTACTACGCCTATCCGAAGGGCGCCACCCCGATGCACATCCCGCTCGTGATGGCCCAGCAGCCCTGCACCTCGCCCAACCGGGTGCACGCCGAGCCGCTCTCGTTCGGGTCATGCTCGCCGCCGGCCGGGGTCTCGGACCTGCTCGAGTGGGGCACCCCGGACGCCAACGGCGCGTCGGCCAACGGCAGTGGCTCGGTGCGCCTGCGCGTCACCGGCACACTCGACGACATGGCGATCGACGCGAGCGTCACCGACGTGCGCTGCCGGACCGCCTTCGGCTCCTGCGGTACCGCCAACGCCGGCGCCGGGCCCGACTACACGGGCGAGCTGCGCGGCGTGCTGCCGGTGCGCCTGTCCGACCGCAACAACGGCCCGTATGCCACCGAGCAGGCGACGCTCCCCGACCTCGAGCTCCAGTTCCCGCTCGCCTGCACCGAAACCGCGGCCGATGACCAGGAAGGCTCGGGCTGCTCCGCGTCCACCTCGATCAACACGCTCTACCCGGGCGCCGTCCAACCCGGATCACGAGCGGTGTTCGCGCTCGAGGCGGTCCGGATCGAGGACGGCGGGACCGACGGCCAAGCTGCCACCGGGCCCAACGAGACCTTCCTCACGCAGGGGGTCTTCACCCCTTGATCCGGCGAACCCCGCTGCTGCCATTGCTTGCGATGTTCGTGTGCGCATTTGCGGCGGATGCCCAGGCGCGTTCGACGTTCCTCGTTTCGGACGGTCCCGGCGCGACCAGCTATGCCGGCAAGTTCGGGGGCATATCGGGCGACGGCCTGCGGGTCTTCTTCAGCTCACCGGAGCCGATGACCGCGGACGACACCGACGGCAATCTCGACGTATTCGAGCGCGGCACAGGAGGGTCGATATCACGCGTGTCGACCGGTCCCTCCGGAGGCAACGGCCCGTCCGGAGCGTTCTTCGCTGGCAACTCGGAGGACGGGAACCGCGTCGTCTTCTCGACTGCTGAGCCGCTGACCCCCGACGACCTGGACGACCTCAGCGACGTCTTCGTGCGCGAAGGCGGCGTGACGACTCGCCTATCGACCGGGCTTGCGGGCGGCAACGGGCCCGCACCGGCATCGGCGCAGGGGGTCGCGGGCAATGGGCAGCACGTCTTCATTCAGACCCGCGAGCAGCTGACGCTCGATGACGGCGACGACAAGGCCGATGTCTACGACGCCTCGCCTACCGGCATCACGCTGGTCTCGAAAGACACGCCTGGAGCACATTCGTTCTTCGTCGACGCGAGCACGGACGGGTCCGCCGCCGTGTTCAAGACATGGGACCCGCTGAACCCTTCCGACCGGGACGGCTTCCTCTTGGTCCGGCGCGGCTCCGACGTTTACGCCGTCGGAGGGTTCTACCAGGACATCACCCCGGACGGGTCACGGGTGTACTGGACGGACGGCTTGTTCGGCGACGGCGATGACGTGTATGAGCAGACGCCGGCGGGAAGCACGCTGATCTCCACAATGCCAGAGTCCATCGAGTACGGAGCGTTGTCGCGCGACGGCTCGCACCTCTTCTTCAGCGCCGCGGGCGGGATCTACGAGTACACCGGCGGGGAGTTGCACCCACTCGTGTCCGGCAGCTTCCAGGGGGCGTCGGATGACGGGACGGCGGTGTACTTCCAGACCAACGCGGGGTTAGCGCCCGGCGACTCCGATGGCCAACCTGACCTGTACGAGCTCAGGGGAGGCGTCTTCACCGTCATCTCCGTACCAGGCACCGGCACCTCAGGCCCAAACACGTCCTCGGGCTCGGGCACGTTCCTGTACGCGCCGCTCGATGGGCGCCGGGTGTTCTTCACCACCGCAGAGAAGATGGCCGCAAACGACAACGACGGGGGATTCGAGGACATCTTCGAGCGCGTCCGCGGAGATACGTACCTGGTCTCAACCGGGCCTGCCACCACCAACCAGGGGATCGCGCCCTTCTTCCGGGAGGCTTCCGACGACGGCACCCGCGTCTTCTTCGAAACGACTGAGCAGCTGGTGCCGGTCGACACCGACGCTCAGTTCGACGCCTACATCTCGATGGACTACTACGCCTATCCGAAGGGCGCCACGCCGATGCACATCCCGCTCGTGATGGCCCAGGAGCCCTGCACCTCGCCCAACCGCGTGCACGCCGACCCGCTGTCGTTCGGGTCCTGCTCGCCGCCCGGCCGGGGTCTCGGACCTGCTCGAGTGGGGCACGCCGGACGCCAACGGCGCGTCGGCCAACGGCAGCGGCTCCGTGCGCCTGCGGACCACCGGCACCCTCGACGACATGGCGATCGACGCGAGCGTCACCGACGTGCGCTGCCGGACCGCGTTCGGCTCCTGCGGCGCGGCGAACGCCGGCGCCGGGCCCGACTACACGGGCGAGCTGCGCGGCGTGCTGCCGGTGCGCCTGTCCGACCGCAACAACGGCCCCTATGCCACCGAGCAGGCAACGCTGCCCGACCTCGAGCTCCAGTTCCCGCTCGCCTGCACCGAAACCGCGGCTGATGACCAGGAAGGCTCGGGCTGCTCCGCGTCCACCTCGATCAACACGCTCTACCCCGGCGCCGTCCAGCCCGGATCACGAGCGGTGTTCGCGCTCGAGGCGGTCCGGATCGAGGACGGAGGGACCGACGGCCAAGCTGCCACCGGGCCCAACGAGACCTTCCTCACGCAGGGAATCTTCACTCCCTAGTCACCCCAAACTGGGTCGTTTTTCCGCGGCCGGCCTGCCGGAACGGGGAGGGGCTGTTGGTACGATCGAAGCCTTGCCCGTCCTCCCAGGCATCCCAGTTTCGTCCTCACACCCATCTAGGATCGCGTGATGGAGATCGAGATCGGCAAGGGCAAGAAGGGCCGCCGGGCTTACGGATTCGACGACATCGCGATCGTCCCGTCCCGCCGGACCCGCGACCCTGACGACATCGACGTCTCCTGGATGCTCGGTCCCTACCGGTTCGAGCTGCCGCTGCTGGCCGCCGCGATGGACGGCGTCGTCTCGCCCAGGATTGCGGGCATCATCGGCAAGCTCGGCGGGCTGGGGGTCCTCAACCTCGAGGGCCTCTGGACCCGGTTCGAGGACGCCGACGCGCAGCTCGAGCGGATCTCGAAGCTGCCGCCCGAGCAGGCCACGCGTGTCATGCAGGAGATCTACGCCGAGCCGGTCAAGCCGGAGCTGGTCGCCCAGCGCGTGCGCGAGATCAAGTCCGAGGGGGTCGTGGCGGCCGGATCGCTCACGCCCCAGCGCGTGCGCGACTACTACGAGGTCGCGCTCGACGCAGGCCTCGACGTGATGGTCGTGCAGGGCACGGTGATTTCCGCCGAGCACGTGTCGGCGTCGGTCGAGCCCCTGAACCTGAAGGAGTTCATCGCCGAGATCCCGATCCCGTGCATCGTCGGCGGCTGCGCCAGCTACGCAACCGGCTTGCACCTGATGCGCACCGGCGCGGTGGGCGTGCTGGTCGGCGTCGGCCCCGGCGCGGCGTGCACCACTCGCGGGGTGCTCGGCATCGGGGTCCCGCAGGCGACCGCGATCGCCGACGTGCAGGCGGCCCGCTCGCAGCACATGCTCGAGACGGGCCAGTACGTGAACGTGGTCGCCGATGGCGGCATGCGGACGGGCGGCGACATCGCCAAGGCCTTCGCATGCGGCGCCGACGCGGTGATGATCGGCTCCCCGCTGGCACGCGCTCACGAGGCGCCGGGCCGCGGCTACCACTGGGGCATGGCCACGTTCCACTCGACGCTTCCGCGCGGGGCGCGGGTGGCGACCAAGCAGAACGGCACGATCGAGGAGATCCTGCTCGGCCCCGCGGCCGAGAACGACGGCACCTTCAATCTCTTCGGGGCTCTGCGCACCTCCATGGCCACGTGCGGATACGAGGACATCCCGTCCTTCCACCGCGCCGAGGTGATGATCGCTCCGGCTCTGCAGACCGAGGGCAAGCAGCTTCAACGGGACCAGCACGTCGGCATGGGGTCGAACGGACGTGCGGCAGTCCTAGCGGCGGTCGAAGAGCTGGATGAGTAGCCCCGCCTCGACCGCGACGCCAGCGCGCTCGGCTGAGCGCCCGGCGACCGTGGACGAGGTGCTTGTCCTCGATTTCGGGGGCCAATACTCACAGCTGATCGCGCGCCGGATCCGCGAGTGCGGCGTCTTCTCCGAGCTGCTGCCGCACAGCGTCGGCCTGGACGAGCTGCGCAGCCGCCGGCCCCGCGGCCTGGTGCTCTCCGGCGGTCCGGCTTCGGTGTACGCCGATGGAGCGCCGAAGCTGCGCCGCGAGCTGCTCGACCTCGGGGTGCCGGTGCTGGGCATCTGTTACGGGATGCAGGCGATGGCGCTGGAGCTCGGCGGCCGTGTGGAGGGCGCGGAGGTGGGCGAGTTCGGCCGCACGGACCTGCGGGTGCTGGAGCCCGGCCGGCTCCTCTCCGGCCTGCCGCTCGAGCAGAGCTGCTGGATGAGCCATCGCGACTCGGTCTTCGAGCCGCCTCCGGGCTTCACCGCGCTCGCGTCTTCGCCTTCCTCGCCCGTGGCCGCGCTGGAGGCGCCGGAGCGGGGCCTGTACGGGATCCAGTTCCACCCCGAGGTCGTTCACACGCCGCACGGCAACGACATCCTGCGCACCTTCCTCTACGACGTCTGCGGGTGCGAGGGCGGCTGGTCGCCGGCATCCGTGATCGACGAGCAGGTCGCGCTGATCCGCGAGCAGGTCGGCCCGGACGGCCGGGCGATCTGCGGCCTTTCGGGCGGCGTCGACTCCGCGGTCGCAGCGCTGATCGTCCACCGGGCACTGGGCGAGCGGCTCACCTGCGTGCTGGTCGACCACGGCCTGATGCGCAAGAACGAGGCGACGCAGGTGGTGAGCGCGTTCCGCGACCACTTCCACGTGCCGCTGATCGACGTCGATGCCTCGGAGCGCTTCCTGACCCGCCTCGCCGGCGTGGACGATCCGGAGGAGAAGCGGCGCGCGATCGGCGAGGAGTTCATCCGCGTGTTCGAGGAGGAGGCGACGCGCCTCGAGGGCGCCCGCTACCTGGTGCAGGGAACGCTCTACTCCGACGTGATCGAGTCAGGCGGCAGCGAGCACAACGGCGCCGCAACGATCAAGTCCCATCACAACGTTGGCGGCCTGCCCGAGCGCTACGACTTCGAGCTGATCGAGCCGCTGCGCCAGCTCTTCAAGGACGAGGTCCGCGCAGTGGGCGTGGAGCTCGGACTGCCGGAGCGCTTCGTGTGGCGCCAGCCTTTCCCCGGCCCCGGCCTGGCGATCCGGATCGTGGGCGGGGAGGTGACGCGCGAGCGGCTCGACATCCTGCGCGAAGCCGACGCGATCCTCCAGGACGAGATCCGCGGCGCCGGCCTGTACCGGGAGCTGTGGCAGTCGTTCGCGGTGCTGCCCGTCGTCAAGTCGGTCGGCGTCCAGGGCGACGAGCGCACGTATGCCTACCCGATCGTGATCCGCGCGGTCACCTCCGACGACGCGATGACCGCCGACTGGGCGCGGCTCCCCTACGACCTGCTGGAGACGGTGTCGAGCCGGATCATCAACGAGATCCCGCAGGTCAACCGAGTGGCCCTCGACATCTCCTCCAAGCCGCCGAGCACGATCGAGTGGGAATAGCCGAACTGCTGTAACTCCTCCGCAGTTTGCGGTGTATCTCGTGACGTAAGTCACAAACTATCTATCGCTGCAGGGAAAGGAAGGATTGCGATGGATCTGATCCGCAAGCTGGAGCCGCTGGCGCTTTTGCTCCTCATCCTCGTAGCCCTCAACTGGGCGATCGACGCCGTCTTCGCGACGAACATCGTCGACGAGGTCTTGGGCAACTCCGCGCAGGACGTGCTGTACATCGCGGCCGGCGTGGGGGCACTGATGCTCCTGCCGAAGCTGATGGACGGCCTTCACCTGGCGGGGGACAAAACGAGGCCGCACGGAGCCTGACGCACCGCGGGCAGGCCGAAACGGCATCGGACACAGATCGAGCCGGCGTCACCGCCGGCTCGGTCGCTTTTCGGGGGGTCCTAGCTGACGGCGTCCCACTTCCGGAGATCCGGAAGTGGGTCGAACGGACGGCCGCCGCGGTACCAGCCCGGCGCGCTCCATTGCTCGAAGTGCAGGTGACAGCCGCTTGCGTGCCCGGTGTCGCCCACCTCGCCCAACTGCTGACCCGTGCTGACGGCCTGGCCCGTGCGGACGAGCGCGGGCTGGCGCAGGTGCATGTAGGCGTGGTCGGCGCCGGTCGCCTTGCCGTCGATCACGACGTAGTAGCCGGCAGCGGAGTGGAAGCCCGAGTAGAGGACCTTTCCGCCGCGGGCGGCCACAAGCGGCGTGCCGCACCGGGCCATCACGTCCTGGCCCTGATGCGTATGGCCTGAACGGCCGGCGCCGAAGCGGCCCGCGCTCATCGCGTAGGTGTGCGCGCCGACGATCGGGAACATGTGGCCGTAGACCGTCACCGCCCGCTCCGAGCCCACCGATGCGGCGCGCGCGGCCGCTATGCCGGGAGCGGAGACCTGGAAGCCGTAGCGCCCGTCGGGCAGCACCTTGCCCTTCGCGCCCCCGTTCCAGGCCAGCCGCTGGATGGTCGCGGGCGCCGCGGCGGGCCGGTTCCACGACTGGACGACGGCGCCGCTCGACGCGCTCACAAGGTCGACGCGCAGGTCGACCGCACTCGGGCCTGCAACGCGGAAGTTGAACACGGCTCGCTGCATGCCGCCATAGAAGATCGTGCGGGGCTCCGAGACCGCCACCTGCACGGGAGCCGCGATACCCGGGGCCTGGTAATTGCCAAAGCCGAGGTCGGTCTTCTCGACGAGCATCCCGATCCAGCGCCGTGAGCGCCGGCCGGCGGTGTCGACGACCGCCATCGGCCCGCCGATGGCCTTTGGCGGGACGACCGCGGTCCCCAGCTTCCCGGCGGCCGGGACGAGCGGCGCGAGGACGTCGTCGCGGGCGCCCTTCTGCCCGTAGAAGACGACCTGTGTCGCGCCCGTGACGGAGCGCCCGCGGACCGCGACGGTCCCGCCGGGGGCGATGCGGTGCGGCTCGACACACCCGCCGATCGGGTCCGAGACGCAGCGGACGTCGGTCAATACGGGCGGCTTGCCCGCCTCAGGGGCCTTCAGCTGCGGGGCCGTGCCGCCCGTGGCGGCGCCAGCGGCAGGCGCCAAGGCCATGCCGACCAGCAGCACGGCGGCGCAGATCAATGCATATGTCACAACGTCCGCGGCGGGGGCATGGCCGCGGTCAAAGCCACACGTGAAGCGCAAGAAGCCCTTTCTCTTCCAACGGGCCTACGGAGTTAGCTGTCGGGCTCGCGCTGAAAGAGCTGCGCTACGGCGGGAGAGCACCCTGCCATCCGGCATGCGCTCCGTCCGATTCGCCCCGCGGGCGGGCGTTCCACGCCCGTCCGAGCGGTTCCCCCGTTCTCCGACGGTGCTTGCTCACTTCCGGCGGAGATTCGGCTGGCCTATGTCAAGCGCGGCAGTATAAACATGGGTCCGGGCGCACAACCGCTCGCCCAGGGTTGTGTACGACGCGCTGCGGCGCCTTCCTGCGGCGGCTATCATTGCCCGCCGGCTGCGGCCGCCCGCCGCCGCATGCCGACTCGCATGAAGACCTACGTCGCCACACCCGCCAACCGCGAGCGCAACTGGCTCGTCGTCGATGCCAGCGGCAAAACGCTGGGCCGCCTGGCGACCCAGATCGCGGATGTACTGCGCGGCAAGAACAAGCCGGAGTACACGCCGCACATCGACACCGGCGACTTCGTCGTGGTCGTGAACGCGGAGAAGGTGCGGGTGACCGGCAACAAGGCGCAGGACAAGCTCTACCACCGCCACTCCGGCTATCCCGGAGGCCTGCGCACCCGGACGTTCGCCGAGATGCGCGACCGCCGTCCTGAGGAGATCATCAGGTTGGCGGTCAAGGGGATGCTCCCCCGCAACCGGCTGGCCCGGCAGCAGCTTCGCAAGCTGAAGGTCTACGCAGGACCGGAGCACCCGCACGTAGCCCAGAAGCCCGCCGATCTGGAGGTCAAACATGGCTGAGGCCGAGGACCGCGAGCTGGGCGGCGCCGAGGGCGCGCCTCCGGAGGAGCCGGCCGCCGAGGCCGCTCCGGAGACGCCCCCGGCCGAGCCTGCGGAGGACCAGCCGGGTGACGCCGCTGCGCCCGAAACCGCCGAAGCGCCGGCCCCGGAGGCGCCCGTCGCCGAGGGTGCGGAGGAGACGGTCGCCCCCCCCGAACCACCGGCGGCCGAGGCTGCACCGACCCCGGAGGCGCCGACCGAGGCCCCGGAGGCCCCGGCCGAGGCTGCAGATGCGCCGGCCGAGGCTGCAGCGACGCCCGATGCCCCGGCTGAGGAGCCGGCCGCCGACGAGCCGGTTCCCGAGGAGCAGACACGCAGCCTCCAAGACCTCGCCGCGGACGCCCGCTACACCGCCACCGGCAAGCGCAAGAGCTCGGTCGCGCGGGTGATCATCAGGCCCGGGAACGGCCGCTTCGAGCTGAACGGCCGCGACCTCGAGACCTACTTTCCCCGGCTCGCGCACCGGGCGGTCGTCATGCAGCCGCTCGAGGCGACCGGAATCACCGGGCGGATCGACGTCCGGGCCCGCATCCACGGCGGCGGAGTCTCGGGCCAGGCGGACGCGCTCCGGCATGGCATCTCGAAGGCCTTGATCGAGGCCGAGCCCGCGCTGCGCGGCGAGCTCAAGCGACGGCAGTTCCTGACGCGCGACCCGCGCGTCAAGGAGCGCAAGAAGGCCGGGCTCAAGAAGGCGCGCAAGCGGCCGCAGTTCTCCAAGCGCTGACCCCAGACCCTGGCTTGGCGGGCGCGCCTGGCAGGAAGCTTTTCGGCACCGACGGCGTGCGGGGGCTCGCCGGCGAGTTCCTGACGGCCGACCTCGCCTTCTCTCTGGGCAAGGCGATCGTCGCCCTGTGCGAGACCGCCAGCCCGCAGGTGCTGGTGGTGCGCGACACGCGCGCATCGGGCGAGATGCTGGAGGCGGCGCTCTGCGCCGGCATCGCAGCGGAGGGCGGCCAGGCCCTGATGGGCGGGATCCTGCCGACGCCGGCGGCGTCGATCCTCACCCGCCACTACGGCTTCGATCTCGCCGCCGTGATCTCGGCGTCGCACAACCCGTTCCACGACAACGGCATCAAGTTCTTCGAAGGCCGCGGGAGCAAGCTCTCGGATGAGGACGAGGCGACGGTCGAACGGTGCGTGCTGGAGGGAACGCGCCCGCATCCTGACGTGAAGCGGCCGCTGTACGGGCGCATCCGGCCCCTGGCGGGCACGCTCGACGACTACCTGCGCGCGCTCGAAGCGCGCTTCGATGCGGGCTCGCTCGCGGGCTCATGCGTGCTGCTCGACTGCGCGCACGGCGCGACCTACCAGGCGGCGCCGATCATGTTCGAGCGCCTCGGCGCCGACGTCGACGTGATCGCCGACGAGCCGGACGGCGTGAACATCAACGAGTCCTGCGGCTCGACCCACATGGAGGCGGTCGTCGAGCGCATGAAGGACGGGAAGTACGACGTCGGCTTCGCCTTCGACGGCGATGGCGACCGGGTCCTGGCGGTCGGCCGCGACGGGACGCTGGTCGACGGCGACGAGATGATCGCCCACACCGCGCTCGACCTCCAGCGGCGCGGCGAGCTGGCCGGCGGGGTGGCGGTGACGGTGATGACGAACTTCGGCTTCCACAACGCCATGCGCGACGCCGGGATCGAGGTCGCGACGACCGCCGTCGGGGACAAGCACGTGGTCGAGGAGCTCGACAAGCGCGGCTGGATCCTGGGCGGCGAGCAGTCGGGGCACATCGTCGACATGCGCCTCACCCATTCCGGCGACGGGATCGCCGCGGCGCTGCTGCTGATGCGGGCGCTCGAGGGCCGGCCGCTCGAGGCGGGGACCGTGATGGAGAAGCTGCCGCAGGCGCTCGTGAACGTGAAGGTTGCGAACCGCGACGGCCTCGAGGGCGTCACCGCGGTGTGGGAGGCGGTCGAACGCGAGCAGCAGCAGCTGGAGGGCCGCGGCCGCGTGCTTCTGCGTGCATCCGGGACGGAGCCGCTGATCCGCGTGATGGCCGAGGCGCCGACCGAGGAGGAGTGCCGCCGCGTCGTCGACGCGCTGGTGAAGGTGGTGCGGGCCGAGCTGGGCGTCTAGCCCGAGGCTTGCTGCGACAGGCCCACGGCTTCGAGGGCCTCCTCCTTGTTCCGAAAGGCCTGTTCGCGCACGCACCGCTCGCCCTTGAACGTGAACACGAAGGCGAACCGGTCATCGACGGCAATCTCGCTGACGGTACCGGCGCCCACGGTTTGGGCCACGGCCACCACCTTGTCCCCGGCATCGATCAGCTCCACGGGCACCACGTCGTAGCCGGCGAGGGTCTTTCGGTTCTCCTCGTAGATCACCCGGATCGCCTCGTTGCCATGGTGGGTTCCGAGAAGCAGCGTCTCGAACACCACCTCCGGGTCATAGAACTCGACCAGGGCATCCATGTCGCCGCGGTTGTGCGCCGCGAATCCTGCCTTGACCCGCTCCACGTTCTCCTGCGACATCGCCCGCGAAGTATCCCGCAGCGGCCCGACCGCCGCGCAGCGCCTAGTACGCGTAGCCGTACGAGGCGGCGAGGTGCGAGGTGCGCGCGACGAGGTCGCGGGTGTGTGCGTCGTAGTAGCGGCGGTAGTGGCCGCGCTTGGTCGCATTCACGGGCTCGGCCGTGCGCAGCCGCTCGATCAGGCCGTTCGGGACCGGGATGCCGTGGGACTCCAGGAACGCCGGCAGATCGGTATCGAGCGACTCGAACCGCACGACGCTGAGGCGTTGGCTCCCGCCGGTATGCAGGTGGTGGACGGCCGTGTAGTAGTCGGCGTCGAGGCGCTGCATCTCCTTCAACCAGCGGGGCGCCGGCCCGTCGATGTCGCGCAGCCCGCACGCGAGGCGCACGGACTGGGTGAAGCTGTGGCGGCCCTCGCCCATCACGCGCGACCACAGGTGGCCGGCCACCCGGCCCGGCTCGCGCGCGGCGACCTTGTGCACGTAGTGGTAGAGCGAGACGTACCAGTCCCACGGGTTGCGGATCACGCAGACTGCCGGCAGGTCCGCAAACTGCGCGGGCACGTCTCCGTAGGCCGGATGCAGGTCATCCTCGTAGCGGACGTCGAAGTGCTCGTGCAGGACGGTGCGGATGAAGCGGCCCGCAGTTTTCGGAACGTGCACGAAGACAAAGTCGGAAGTTGCGAGCACGAATCTCAATGTAGGCAGGCATTGTGCGTCCCGCCAGCCAAAGTCCTGCAAACAGACACTTTCGAGCGCCGGATGGACGAGTCCAGGTTGCACGACCCAAAAAGCTCAGCTACGTTGGAATCGGCTCTGTAGCAGGCGTTCTTCCTCCCCGCTGAAAGCAGGAATCCGGTCCACTTCGGTGCTAGTCTTTCTACCTCCGGTTGTGGAGCAGAGGGCCGCGGGAGCGGCTCTTTGTATTTGAAAAAGGACTTTCCCAACCGCTCGACAAGGAGTGCTCGCAGATGTGCGGAATCGTCGGATATGTAGGTGAGCGCTCTTGCCGGGAACTTCTCATGCACGGCCTCGAGCGTCTGGAGTACCGCGGGTACGACTCGGCCGGGCTGTCGCTTCTTGGTGAGGGTGAGATCGAGTCGGTTCGCTCCGTCGGCAACCTGAGCCGGCTGCGCGAGGCCGTCGATGCCTTCGACGACGCCGAGCCAACGGCGGCGGCACCGCGGTCGCGACGCGCACCCGCAGCGCCGAGGCGACGACCGGCATCGGCCACACGCGCTGGGCGACGCACGGCAAGCCCTCGGAGCGCAACGCCCACCCGCACCCCGACTGCACGGGCCGGGTCCACATCGTGCTGAACGGGATCATCGAGAACTACGTCGAGCTCCGCGAGGAGCTGGAGGCCGAGGGCCACCACTTCGCCTCGGAGACCGACGCCGAGGCCGTCGCGCACCTGATCGAGCGCCACCTCGACGCGCTCGGCCCGGCAACCTGGCCGAGGCCACGCGGCTCGCATACCTCGAGCTGCGCGGGCACTACGCGTTCGTCGCGATCTCCGCGGATGAGCCCGACACGATCGTCGGCGCGCGCAAGGACTGCCCGCTCGTGATCGGCGTCGGCGAGGGCGAGCACTTCATCGCCTCCGCGATCCCGGCCTTCCTGCGCGAGACCCGCAACGTCCAGCTGGTCGGCGACGACGAGATCGTGACCATCCGTCCCGACGGCGCCGACTTCCAGAGCGCCGACCGGGATCGAGGTGGAGCGCGAGATCGAGCTGATCACCTGGGACGACGACGCGGCCGAGAAGGCGGGCTACCCGACCTTCATGCTGAAGGAGATCCACGAGCAGTCGGACGCGATCGCCGAGACGATCGCCGACCGCCTCGTCCACAGCGACAGCGTGGACCTCGGCGAGATCGGGATCAGCGACGACGTGTTCCGCGCCACGCAGCGGATCGTGATCGTCGCCTGCGGAACCTCGTACCACGCCGGACTCGTCGGCCGCTACGCCATCGAGCAGTGGGCGCGGGTCCCGGTCGAGATGGACATCGCCTCGGAGTACCGCTACCGCAATCCGGTGGTGGGCCCCGACGACCTCGTGATCGGCATCTCGCAGTCAGGTGAGACGGCCGACACGCTGGCCGCGATGCGGCTCGCCCGCGAGCGCGGCGCCACCGTGCTGGCGATGACGAACATCCTCGGCAGCCAGGCCACCCGCGACGCTCACGGCGTGCTCTACACCCGCGCCGGCCTCGAGATCGGCGTGGCGGCGACCAAGACCTTCGTCGCCCAGGTCGCGGCGATCTACCTGATCGGCCTCAAGATGGCGGAGCTCCGCGGCACGCTCCCGCGAGCCGAGCTGGAGGCGCTGATCAGCGACCTGAAGGGGATCCCGCACCGGATCGACACGCTGCTCGCAGGACTGCGACGAGCAGGTCCGGGCGATCGCCCGGACCCACTGCGAGAAGGATTTCTTCCTCTACCTGGGCCGCACCATCGGGCTGCCGGTGGCACTCGAGGGCGCGCTCAAGCTGAAGGAGATCACCTACATCCCCGCGGACGCCTACGCGGCGGGCGAGATGAAGCACGGGCCGATCGCCCTGCTCGACAGCTCGACCCCCGTGGTGTGCATGCGCGACCGACGGCCCGGTGCTGGAGAAGATGCTCTCCAACATCGCCGAGGTGAAGGCGCGCGGCGCAGAGGTGATCGCAGTCGCGACCGAGGGCTCCGAGCACGTCGCGGCGGCCGCCGACCAGACCATCTTCATCCCGCGCACCGACTGGGTGCTGCAGCCGATCCTCGCGATCCTGCCGCTCCAGCTGCTGGCCTACCACATCGCGCGCATGCGCGGCCTGAACGTGGACCAGCCGCGGAACCTCGCGAAGACCGTCACGGTCGAGTAGAGCTGAGATCCGCTCCAGAACGCCGACGGCGCACTGCCGACGACGGCCGCGAGTGGGAACCGATCCCGGCGGTCACTGACGCGGAACGTGAGGTCGCCGACCTCCTACCTATCGACGCGAGCCCGGACGTGGCCCGCGCGGCGCTCGAGCGCGTTCCTCTCTGGTTCCACACGTTCCTACTGAGCCGGCGGGCCGGCATTTACGCACCAGGCGTCGCCCGCGACCACCGCTACCGGATTCCCGCTCTCCCCGAGAGCTTCGAGGGACTGCGCGTGCTCGACGTGGGCACGTTCGACGGCTTCTACGCGTTCCTGGCCGAGCACCGCGGCGCCGAGCGCGTGCTCGCCGTCGACAACGAGCAGTACGTCCACTGGGCCGAGGCGCGCTGGGGCAGGCATCTCGAGGGCGGCGAGGGCTTCCGCGCGATCGCGCAGCTGCTCGGCTCGCGCGTCGAGTACCGCGTGCAGGACGCGCTCGAGCTGGATCAGCTAGGCGAGTCGTTCGACTTCGCGTTCTGCTTCGGCATCCTCCATCGAGTGGAGAACCCGCTCGGCCTGCTTCGCACCCTGAGGGGAACGCTGGACGCCGGTGGGCGGGTGCTGGTGGAGACTCACGGCTGCGATGAAGACGCCGCGTCGCCTTCGTTGCACGTGTTCCAGCACGGCGACGTCTATCCGCGCGACGACTTCATCTACTGGGGCTTCACGCCCGAGAGCCTGAGGCGCCTGGGTGTGCTGGCCGGCTTCGGGTCCTTCGACCTGATCGACGCGCCGGTGATCGACGGAAACCCGCGCCTGATCGGAGTGCTGAGGTAGGGGGTGGCGCGGCCCCGAACGCCTGCGGGCGGTTCAGGCGGCCAGTGGCAGCGCCTCGCGGGCGCGGCAGAGCGCCCGGCGCAGCTCGTGCGGGGAGTCGGTTGTGACGGCGTCGAGGCCTAGCGGCAGGAGCCGCTCGAGCATTGCGGCGTGGTTGACCGTGCCGGTGGTGACGCTAAGTCCGAACGCTCGGAAGGTTTCGACCGGCGCGCGCGAGAGGAGGAAGTGCTCAATGCACACGCCGTGAAGGCCGACCCGTCGGCCCCAGGTCGCGAGCGTACGCATGCGGTGGTCGGCGATGACGACCAGCCGTGCCCGAAAGCCGAGCTCGGCGGCCACCTCGCATGCACCGGACCAGAAGCTGATCACCTCGGTCCGCTCCCGCGCCGGGTGGTCGCGAAGGCGCTCGCAGAGAGCTCGGGCAGTGTGGCGTGCGAGGGCTGGGTCGGCGTGCGCCTTCACCTCGAGCTGGAGCGTCGCGTCGGGCGGGGCGAGTTCGAGCAGCTCCTCGAGCAGCAGGGGGCGCTCGTCGCTTGGAGTGCCGTCTCGGTGGCGGAGCCGGGCCGCGCGGATTTCCGCCGCGGTGGACTCGTGGGCCCAGCCGCACACCGTGGTGCCGACCTCGAGCAGCGGGTCGTGGAGAAGCACGATTTCGCCGTCGGCGGTCAGGCAGCAGTCCGTCTCGAGTCCGTCGAGTGGCTGCTGGAGCGCGCGGGTAAGCGCGGCGCCCGACGAGTCAGGGCCGTAGGCACGGCCGAGGCGGTGGGCGTAAAGCGCCGGGAGCACTGCCATGAATATCGCCACTCGGGCGCGCTCGGCCGTTACGCGCCTGCAACCGTCGGGTGAAAAGGCTGTTAAGAAGCCGTCCCGGGAGCGTTCTAGGGGCGCATCTCGTACGCGCCGTCGAGCGCCTGCACCTGTTCCCAGACGGCGTCGTAGCGCGCCGCGTCTGCTGCCGGGCGTCTGAGCATTCCCAGGCACAGGTCGGCCTGGGCGTGTGACGTGGTCGCCTTGCCGTGCAGGTCGAGCGCGTACTGGGAGAAGTCGCGCACGAAGACGCCGAAGATCTCGTCCACCAACTCGTCCGGGATCGAGTAGACGGGCGCGTTCTCGAGCGTCAGCTCCGCGTAGACGATCAGCGCGAACAGCTGGCCCAGCGACAGCAGGAAGTCGATGTCGCGCTGCTGGTCCTCGGTCGGCGTGGCGGTCGTGAGCAGCTCGCGGAAGACGTCGATCTGCTCCATGAAGGTCGCGACGTTCGGCAGGTGGCCGAAGCGCTCGAACGCCGGGCGGTAGTCGTGGAACTTCACGGCGCCGAGGCCGCGGGTCGGCCCCTGGTCGAACAGGAACGAGTCGTTGGCGTCGTCGTCGCGGCGGCCGATCGCCGGCATGTCGACCGGGTCGAACAGGTAGTTCGCCATGAACTTGACGATCAGCGCGATGTTGACGTGGACCGTTCCCTCCAGCTTCGGCAGCGCCTGGATGTCGCGGCCGGCCGACTCGAAGTACATGTCCTTCTCGAAGCCCTTCGCCGCGATCACGTCCCACATGTGGCCGATCGCACGCTCGCCCTCGGTGGTCACCTTCATCTTCACGATCGGGTTGTAGAGGAGGTAGCGCCGGTCCTCCCGTGACGCCGAGCGCATGTAGTCGCACGCGCGCAGCGCGACCAGCTTCATCGCGACGAGCCGCGCATAGGCGTCGGTGAACAGGCGCTTCACGTGCGGGAAGTCGGTCACCGCCAGCCCGTAAAGGCGGCGGTTCGCCGCGTGGGTGACCGCCTCGTAGATGGCGTGCGTGCAGATCCCGATCGACGCCCAGCCGAGGTTGTACTTGCCGATGTTGACCGTGTTGAGCGCGGCGTGAAAGGCGTCTCCGCCGCGATGCAGGATGTCGGCGTCGGTCGACCGGATAGTCGCGCAGCCGGAAGTTCGAGACGTAGTTCTGGCTGTTGACGACGTTCCCGATCAGCTCGTAGCTCGGGTGCTGCGAGTCGGCGGCGAAGAACGCGTACTCGCCGTCGTCACCGTCCAACTTGCCGAAGGTCGAGACCATCCGCGCGCGGTTGCCGTTGCCGATGTAGTACTTCTCGCCGTTCGCGCGCAGGCTGCCGTTGCCGTTGCCGCTCAGGATCATGTCGGTCGCGTAGACGTCCGCGCCGTGAGACTTCTCGGATAGCCCGAAGGCGAAGATCTCGCCGTCCTCGAGCAGCTGGGCCGCGCGCCGCCGCGCGCCCTCGTTGGCGCTCATCCAGATCGGCCCGAGGCCGAGGATCGACACCTGCCACGTGTACCAGTACGGCAGGCCGTAGAACCCGAGGATCTCGGCGAACTCGCACAGCCTCCAGGTGTCCCAGCGGCAGTCGGCGGCGCCTTCGCCGGCCGGGCGTGAGCAGAGTCGCGAAGATCCGCTCGCGGCCCTGGAAGTCGATGAAGTCCTGGTACCAGACGCGCTCGTGGTCGTCGTGCTTGAGCTGCGCCTTGCCCTTGCCCTCGAAGAAATCGACCGTCGCGCGCATGACATCCCGAGACCGCTCGTCGGGGTAGGGCCGGTTCAGGTTGCGGGGGTCGAGCAGGATCATGGGCGGCATGCGGCAATCTACTCGTCCATGAGCTACGCCTGGCTCGACCCGCTCTACACCGCCGACGAGATGCGCGCCCTCGACGCCTGGGCCATCGAGGAGCAGGGCGTCCCGTCGCTCGATCTGATGGAGCGCGCGGCGGCGGAGGTGACCAGCGTCATCCTGGAGCGCTCGCTCGAGGGCCCGGTCGCGGTCGTATGCGGCAAGGGCAACAACGGGGGCGACGGGTTGGCCGTGACGCGGATGCTCTCCGAGCACGGGATCGAGACCCGCGCCCTGCTCCTGTGGCCGGCCGACGAGCTGCGCGGCGACGCGCGTGTCAACTACGACCGGCTGGTCGATGCCGGCGGCAATGTGGCGGAGGTCGCGCCGGCGGGCATCGGGGAAGCGATTGCCGGTGCGGCCCTGCTGGTCGACGCGATCCTCGGCACCGGGTTCGAGGGAGCGCCCCGCGAGCCGGCCGACGGCGCGATCGAGGCGCTGAACCAGGCCGGATCGCCCGTTGTCGCCGTCGACGTGCCCTCAGGCGTGAACGCCTCCACCGGGGCGGTCGAGGGAGCCGCCGTGCGGGCGGGCGCGACGGTCACCTTCCAGCACGCGAAGATCGGCCTCTGGGTCTCCCCCGGCAAGGACCACGCCGGCCGCGTGATCGTGGCGGACATCGGCATCCCGCGCGAGGGAAGGCCCGGCTCGCCGAGCGCGGGCCTGATCGGCGCGAGCGCGATCGACGCGGTTCCACGCCGAGCCGCCGCGTCGACCAAGTTCAGCTCGGGCAGCGTGCTGGTGGTCGGAGGATCGGCCGGGCTGACCGGCGCCGTTTGCATGACGGCCGAGGGCGCGATGCGAGCCGGCGCGGGGTGGGTACGCGCCGCGGTGCCGGCGTCGCTGAACGACATCTTCGAGGTGAAGCTCACCGAGGTGATGAGCGTTCCGCTCGCAGACGACGGTGGGCACATGCGCAGGGACGCGGCCGAGGCGGCGCTCGAAGCCGCCGAGCGGGCCGATTGCCTGGTGGTCGGACCTGGCCTCGGCCGCGATCCCGAGGCGCTCGACGCCGCCCTCGCGATCATGGACGGAGCCGCCGCGCCGCTGCTCGTCGATGCCGACGGGCTGTTCGCGCTGGCCGAAGCGGGCCTCGAGCGGGTGGCGGGCCGCCCGTCTCCCACCGTGCTGACGCCGCACGCGGGTGAGCTGGCGCGACTGCTCGGCAAGAGCTCCCGCGACATCGCGGCCGCGCGCCTCGAGGCGGTCCGCGACGCGGCTCGCCGCTCGGGCGCGGTCGTCGTGCTCAAGGGCGACGACACGCTGGTCGCCGATCCGACAACGGGCCTGCTCGGAGTCAGCGCGGGTGGAAGCCCGGCGCTCGCCACCGCCGGAACCGGAGACGTGCTGTCCGGAGTGATCGCCGCCTTCATGGCCAAGGGCCTCGAGCCGTTCACCGCGGCCTGTGCCGGCGTGCGCGTTCATGCCGAGGCCGGGCGAGTCGCGGCGCAGCGGGTGGGTGTCGCCGATTCGGTGATCGCCACCGACGTGATCGCCGCGCTGCCGGCCGCGCTGCGGCGGGGTGACGCCGAGAGCGTAGCAAGAGATGACCGATCCCAATCATCTAGTCTCACGTTCGTGGCCGGCGCGCCCCTCGCGAGTCCTCCCGGCGCCGCGCTGCGGCGCGCGGCGGCGACCGTCGATCTGGGTGCCGTGGCTCGCAACTGCACCCGGCTGAAGAACGTCCTCGGCGGCGCGGAGCTCTGCGCGGTCGTGAAGGCCGACGGCTACGGCCACGGCGCAGTGGCCTGTGCCCGAGCGGCGCTCGCCGGCGGAGCCACGCGCCTCGCGGTGGCGACGGCGGAGGAGGCCGTCGAGCTGCGCGATGCCGGCATCGGAGCGTCCCTGCTCGTGATGGGAGCCCTGACCCCGTCCGAGCTGCAGGAGGCTGTCAGCACGGGCGCGGACGTCGTGTGCTGGCACCCCTCGTTCGTCGCGGACGTCGCTGCGGCCGCGGAGCGCGCGGGGACGACCGTCGGTGTGCACTCCAAGCTCGACTCGGGCATGGGCCGGCTCGGTACGCGCGATCCCGACGAGTCGCTGGCGGTGCTCGAAGCGGCGGCGCGCGCTGAGGCGCTGCGGGCCGCTGGGCTGATGACCCACTTCGCGACGGCCGACGAGCCCGATGCCGGCTTCATGGAGGAGCAGCTCGCTCGCTTCCTCCCGGTCGTCGAGCGCGCCCGGGACGCCCACCCGAACCTGATCGTCCACGCGGCCAACAGTGCCGCCGCGCTGCGCGAGCCGCGAACGCGATTCGACATGGCGCGGTGCGGCATCGCCATCTACGGACTCGACCCGTTCGGCGCCGATCCCGCGGAGCAGGGACTCGAGCCGGCGCTGCGCCTGGAGTCTTATGTCGCGGAGGTAAAGCGCTTCGACGCGGGCGACAGCGCGGGCTACGGACGCACATGGCGGGCGGCCGAACCGACTTCGGTGGCGGTGCTGCCGATCGGGTACGGCGATGGATACCGGCGTGGCCTGTCGAACCGCGCGGACGTGCTGATCGGCGGCAGCCGCTACCCGCTTGCCGGGACCGTCAGCATGGACAACTTGACGGTCGACGTGGGCTCGGACGCAACGGTGCGGCCAGGCGACGGCGCGGTGCTGATCGGAGCCGACGGCGGCGAGCGCATCCTGGCCGAAGACCTGGCACGCGAGCTCGGCACGATCAACTACGAGATCACCTGCGGGCTCACCGCGAGAGTGCCGCGCGTGTACGTCGGCGCACCGGCGTAGGGCCGTTGCCGCGACTCACCAGCGCAGCGGCGGTGCCAGCGGTGCGCGTTGCGCGAGGCGCGGGAAACCCGCAGCAGACCTGGCTCGTCGGCGGAGCGGTACGGGACCTGCTGAAGGGCAAGCCCGCGGAGGACGTGGACGACGTGGACCTCGCCACGGCGTCCGAACCGGAGCCGCTGGCACGCCGGATGGCGCAGGCAGTCGGTGGGCACGTGTTCCCGCTGTCGGAGAAGTTCGGCGCCTGGCGCGTGATCGCGCCGGATCGGAGCTGGCAGGCCGACCTGACGCCGCTCCGCGGCAGGAGCATCGAGGCCGACCTCGCGCTGCGCGACTTCACGATCAACGCGATGGCCTGGCCGCTCACCGACGGCGAGGTGATCGACCCGCACGGCGGCGTTGCCGACCTGGAAGCCGCCCGGCTGCATGTTGTTGGCGAACGGTCGTTTCCCGACGACCCGCTGCGCACGATGCGGATGGCGCGCTTCGCCTGCGAGCTGGGCCTGCAAGTCGATCCCGAGACGCGGCGTCTGGCGGCAGCGCATTCGCAGGAGATCCAATCCGTGTCCCCCGAGCGCACGTTCTATGAGTTGGTGCGGCTCGTGTGCAGCCCCGCGCCCCTGCGTGGAGTGGAGCTGATGGACGAGGCGGGCCTGGTCCGCGAGCTGTTGCCGGAGCTCGACGCGCTGAAGGGGGTGGAGCAGAACCCCTACCACCACCTGGACGTCTGGGGGCACACCCTGGAGGTCCTGGACCAAGTGCTCGCGCTCGAGGACGACCTGCAGGCGGTGTTCGGGGACGCAGCGCCGCAGATCGCCGCGGAGCTCGAGCGCCCGCTCGCTGACGGCATGACGCGCGGGCAGGCGCTGCGCCTGGGAGCGCTGCTGCATGATGCCGGCAAGCCCGCGACGCGAGCCGTCACCGACGAGGGGCGCATCCTCTTCTGGGGACACGACTCGGTCGGGGCGAAGATGAGCGTCGACCTCGTGCGGCGCTTCAAAGGGAGCACGGCGCTCGGTTCCTATCTGGCCGCGCTGGCGCAGCACCACCTGGTGCTCGGCTTCATGGTGCGGGAGGCGCCCCTGCCACTCGGGCACGTGTATCGCTACCTGCGCGTGACGGAACCGGTCGAGCTCGAGGTGACGCTCCTGTCGGTGGCCGACCGGCTCGCCACCCGCGGCGCACGCACGCGCCAGGAGGCGATCGACGCCCACCTGGCGGTGGCGCGCGAGCTTGCCGGCGCGGCGATCCGCTGGCGGGCGGCGCCGCCGGCGCCTCCGGTGCGCGGCGACGAGCTGGTCCGTGAGCTGGGGATCGACTCCGGGCCGGAGGTCGGGCGGCTGCTCGAGCTGATCACCGAGGCTGTCTTCGCGGGCGAGATCTCCTCACGCGAGGAGGCACTGCGCCTCGCCGCGGATTCGGTACAGCGGAGCTAGAGCCAGCGGTCGTCGAGACGGCGCACGATCGCCTCAGCCAGCCGCACCCCGTTGCGAAACGTGTCGTAGTGGACGTTCGCCGCCGTGTCGGTGTGCCAGTGATAGTTCGACGGCGCCTTGTAGTCGGTCACCGATCCGATGCACGCACTCGGGTAGCCGGCCTTGAGGGCCACCAGGCTGTCCGTCGCGTTGCGGAACCGCAGGTTCGGGAAGAGCCACACGCCGAGTTCGGCGGCCGTCCGGTCCACGAGGTCGAGCGCGGGCCGCGGATACTCATACATCTTCATCATTCCCTCGCCGCGCAGGGCTGTCAGGTGCGGCGACCCGAGCGTGTCGAGGTTCAGGACGAACGTGTCGCTCGTGGGGAGGGAGGCGAAGTGCCGCCGCGCGAACGTGTGCATGCCCTCGAGGATCGACTCCTCCGATCCGGTCGAGACGAACATCACCCGGGTGTCGGAAAGGGGCCGCTCGCCGAGCGCGCGGGCGACCTCCAGCAGCGCGACCACGCCGGTCGCGTTGTCGTTGGCACCCGGCACGACCCGCCGCAGTCCGATGTCGGCCAGGACGACAGGCGTGCCGGCGGCGATCACCGTGCCGACGCGGCGCAGGGTGTCGATACCGAGCGCGGCGCCGAGCGCCACCAACGCCGGGCCGCCGAACACGGGAAACATGACCGGCGGGCTGGTGTCGCTGCGCTCGACCAGCTTCGGCCACCGCTTCCACACGTAGGCCGGAATCGCCGGGTGGAACAGCAGCCCGGGATGCGCCGCGTCGTGGTGAGCGACCAGCACGACGGTACGGCGGGCGCCCGCCGGGCCGGTCTCGGCGACGACGTTCCACGCGGAGCGCCGCGCCATTGCCCGGCGGAACGGGCGCCGGCCGGCAGTCAGGTCGTCCCAGATCGCCGCAGCAGCGGCCGCGCCGACGGCGGCGCCGCAGAGCGCGCTTGCCGCGGCCGGCCGCGACGCCCGCGAGGGCCGCCGCGCCCGTCAGCAGGGACAGCGGGCGCCAGTACTCGCCGTGCACGCGCTCCTCTTCGATCCGCGGCTCGATCCCGAGCTCCGCGAAACGCGTGGCCACCCATTCCGCCGCCCGGCGCTCGCCTTCCGAGGCCGAGGGCCGCTCGATCGCGGACAGCTGCTCGACGAGCGTGCGTAGCCGCGCCTCGAGCGGAGCGTCGGAGCTGCGAGTCGGGGCGAGCGTCATCCCGCGCGCAATATAAGCGCTAGTTATTCTTCGCCCGGCGTGGCCGAATCCTCACATTGCATCTTCTGCAAGGTGCTCGCAGGCGACATCCCGAGCGAGCTGGTCGACGAGGACGAGCGCACCGTCGCGGTGATGGACATCAACCCCGCCACGCGCGGACACGTCGTCGTCATCACCCGTGAGCACGCCGAGAACCTGTTCGACGTCTCGGACGAGGATCTCCTGGCGGTCATGAAGATGGCCCGGCGGGTCGCCGAGCGCATGAAAGAGACGATCGAGCCCGGCGGGTTCAACATCCTGAACAACATCGGGCGGGTCGCGTGGCAGTCGATCTTCCACTTCCACGTGCATGTGATTCCCCGCTACGAGGGCGACCCGCTGCAGCTGCCCTGGATGCCCGCTCCGGGCGATCCGGAAGAGCTGGCCAAGGTGGCAGAAGCCCTCCGGCGCTGATCGCTCCGGTACCCTTCCCGGTCGCATGGGGAAAGAAGAAAAGATCGAGATGGAGGGCGAGATCGTCGAGGCCCTGCCCAACACGATGTTCCGGGTGAAGCTCGACAACGAGCACATGGTCCTCGGCCACATCTCCGGCAAGATGCGCCGCCACTACATCCGGATCCTCCCGGGTGACCGCGTGAAGGTCGAGCTGTCTCCGTACGACCTCGAGCGCGGCCGCATCACCTACCGCTACAAGTAGCGCTTAGGCGACTGCTTCGGTGGCCACCGGCGGGACCGCCTCCACATGGCGGCGGTTCGTCTGCTGCTCGAGCAGCTCCGCCAGGTCCAGCAGCCGCTCGTCCTCGTTCCACGGCGCCAGCATCTGCAGGCCGGCGGGGAGGCCGCCGGAGGTGAGTCCCACGGGTACTGACGATGCCGGCACGCCGGTCAGGTTGCCGATTCCGCCCAGGCGCGTGTTCGCGGCGTCCGCGGGGGTGCGGCCGGACGGCAGGTCCACGCGGGGGTCGTCGATCGGCGGCGCCGGCGCCGGGGTGGCCGGCCAGGCGAGCGCGTCGACGCGCTCGAAGGCGCGGGCGAGAGAGCGGCGCAATTGGGCACGCACGATCGCGACTCGCGCCGCCGCGCCGACCGGCATCAGGAGCTGGTACTTGCGCAGCGCCCGGCTGATCGGCGAGACCTGGTCGGCGATCTCGGCGACGACGTCCGGGCGGGCCGCCGGCGTTCCTTCGAGGGGAAGCTGGATCACGGTTGCGATCGCCACGTGCTCGAGCGCCTCGAGCTCTACCTCGATCACCTGGACGCCGGCATCCCGCAGCGCGTCCACGGCCTCGCGGCAGCGCGCTTCCACGTCGGCATCGAGATCGCTCCAGAGTGCCCGCACGACGCCCAGCCGCAGGCCGCTGGCCCGCCGGGCCGCGTATGGCCGCCCGAGCAGGACCTCGCCCAGCAGCCGGGTGTCGGCTGCGTCGCGGCACATCGGGCCGCCGGTGCTCATCGTCGAGTAGGCGCTCGTGTATCCCTCGACGCCGAGCTGGCCCCAGGTGAACTTGAGGCCGGTCACGCCGCAGTAGGAGGCCGGATAGCGGATCGACCCGCCGCCGTCCGAGCCAACCGAGCCGGCGACCAGGCGGGCCGCCACGGACGCACCCGAGCCACCGGAGGATCCGCCTGCGCAGCGGGCCGGGTCCCAGGGATTCGCGCTCGGGCCGTAGACCGACAGGTGGCCGGTCGACCCCATGCCGAACTCGTGCATGTTCGTCACGCCGACGATCACCGCCCCCGCGTCGCGCAACCTCCGGTAGACGACCGACTCGCCCGGCTCCATCCCGGACAGGCTGCGCACGGCGCCGTCCCGGGGCGCGCGCCAGGGCAGGTTGAACATGTCCTTGACCGCGACTGGCACGCCGTGGAGGGGACCGTCGGGCGCCTCCGAGAGCATCTGCGCGGACTCGATGGCGAACCGTTCCACGATGGAATTGAGCGCGCCGTCACGCTCCTCGATGCGCGCCAGGGTGGCCTCCAGCAGCTCGGTGGCATCGAGCTCGCCGGCGTCCACCGCGCGCGCCTGCTCACGCAGCGAAAGATCCTGCGGATGCGTGGTCAGCGGCGTTCCTCCTCGAACGGGGAGTGGGAGGGATCAAGGCCATGCTCGGGCGCCACACCGCTCAGGTCGGCGGCCATCAGGGCGTCGCGCTGGGGCCCGTAGACCTGCTCGGCGACCCGCATGACGGCGATGTCGACGTCGTCCGCGGTGATCCCGTAACGCGCGAGACTGGAGCGCACCCAGGTCTCGAATTCATCCCCCGCCGCCATCCGCGCAACACTATCCGGGTCCGGGAGCGATGCCGCCGGAGCGGCCGCAGGGTAAGGGGTCGGCGGCGCGAAACAGTCTCCGACGTTCGCCAAATGCCAGCCATAGCGGCGGAACTACGGGCGAGATCGCGTGTTCGGGGTCAAGATGAGTGCACACCCAATCCACACCTTCCGCTTTGCAGCGCTGTTCGCCGCTGCCCTGGCCCTGATCGCCGGCGGGCTCCTGGTATCCGACGCGGGCGCCGGCAACGCCCGGACGGCGCGCTCGGTCGTGCTGGGCAAGACCGCGGTCTATCCCTCCTCGGGCTGTCCCAACCCGGACAAGTGCGAGGTGATCGCGCGTGTCACGGGCGTCCAGATGAAGGCCGATGGCGTCGACCATCCCTTCCGCGCGCCGGTGACCGGCCGCCTGGTGGCCTGGTGGCTCAAGCTGCCGCGCCTGCACAGCACTCAGATCCAGTCCTTCAACGGCCTTTTCGGCGGCGAGCCGGCCGCGCGGGTGGCCGTGCTGCGGCGGGGCAAGGGCGGCCGGTTCCGCCTCGTGCGCCAGGGGCCGACTCAACCGCTGCGCGCCGACCTCGACGGGAAGGGCCGCGCTCGCTACCGCCTGTCGGAGCCCCTGGTGGTCAAGGAAGGCGACTACATCGGCCTCACGGCAGTGACCTGGGTGCCGGCCTTTGCGGTCAACCTCGACGCCGCCGGGAACTACTGGCTCGCCAGCCGGACGAAGGACAAGTGCGCCACGCCCCCGGCAAGCAGGCCGAAGCGCTTCGCCGCTTATTACCGCCAGCACCCAGGCACAGTTGCGGACCAGCACGGTCAAGCTCTATCAGTGCACCTACCAGACGGCGCGCCTTCTGTACTGGGCGCGGATCGAGGCGGACGAGCCGGAGACTCCCGGGGGCGGAACGAGCCCGTAGGGCGCCTGAAAGGGCCACCCCCGCTGGTATCGTTGCGAGCCGCCATGGGCCAGCCCGACCGCTACAGGCTGCGCGCACCCGCCTCCGGACGAGAGGCGATCGTCGCGCTGAACGGAGACGAGAGCGAGGACGACATCGCGTTCTACGACCGTGTCACCGGCGAGCGCATGGAGATCGTGGCGAAGCTGCTTCCTCTGGCCGGGTCGAGGTCGCACCTGCCGCGCGCTCCAGAGAACATGCGTGTCTGCGGCCATTGCGGGGAGCTGGTAGGCATGGATGTCAGCGAATGTCCCGTCTGCCACCGGCGCATGCCGGCGCTCGGCGGCGACTGATTTCTCTTTGCGCACCTACACACTTCTGGCAATAGCGGCAGTTGCGACGGGCCTCCTCGTGGGGATCGTGATCGCGAGCTCGGGCGGCGACGACGACAAGTCCGAGTCGCAGGCCGTCCCCGAGCTGCGTACCGCCGGGCGGATCGGTCGGCGACGGGGAGGACACGACGACGACCGATACGACCACGACCGACACGACGACGACCGAGACGCAGACCGGCACGACTCCCACCCAGACCGCGCCGAGCGGCGGCACCGAGGCACCGCCCGCGGACACGGAGGGAAACGACACCCCGCCGCCGTCGGGCAGCCCCGCAGAGCGGTTCGAGGACTTCTGCGCCCAGAACCCCGGCGCCTGCTGACCGCGCGCTTACGCGGTCAGATCGACTGCCGTGCCCTCCCGCCAGGGCCGGTAGGCGTCCGGATCGGCGATCGCCGCCGCCCCGGAGCGCTTGACGTCCTGCGCGTAGCGGTCCATCGCCATCCGCGCGGCCGGTGTCGAGGCTGTGGCCAGGAACCCCGCGCGCTCGTTGTGCAGTCCGGCGGCGAGCGAGTCAGAGCCGCCCTCGTAGACCGCCCGCTTGAGGGCGCCGATCGTCTCCGGAGAGCGGCGCGCGAGACGCTCGGCGGTGGACTGCGCCTCGCTCAGCAGCTGATCTGGAGCGATGGTCCGGTGCACCAGCCCGGCCTCGCGCGCCTCGGCCGGAGACAGGAGCGTTCCCTCGAGCATCAGCTCGAGCGCTCGGGCGGGGCCGATCGCGCGCGTCAGGCGCTGCGTGCCCCCGCCGCCGGGGATGATGCCGAGCGCGATCTCCGGCTGGCCGATGCGGCCGTTTCCGTCTGCCATGTAGCGCAGGTCGCACGCCAGGGCCAGCTCGCAGCCGCCGCCCGCGGCGACGCCGTTGATGGCCGCGATCACCACCTTGTCGAGCCTGTTCAACTGCGTGAAGAGGCCGTGGATCTCGAGCAGCGCATCCACTCCCGCGGCCGGCGTGCGGCCGATGGCGCCTCTCACGCCGGGCACCCTGCGCGCGGCGCCGACCGCGCGGAGCCCGCCGGCCGCCTGTCCCGGTGAGAAGGTCGCCGACAGCGCACCGGCGGCGCCGGCGATCTCTGCGACGTCGTAATGAGTGATGAAGACGTCGTCCGGTGCGCCGGTGATCACCACGGCGCCGATCGAGCGGTCGCCCTGCAGGCGGTGGACCAGCGAGCCGAGCTCGGCGACCATCCGGCCGTTCATGAAGTTACGCGGCGGGTTGTCGAGACGCACGGTGAGGACGCGTCCGTGCTGTTCGGTGTGCACTGTCTGGGCGGCCATGAACGAACCTCCGGGCGCTCGAGGAGTGGGCGGGGGCGATCCTAGAGGGCGTGGGACCTAACAGGGGAGCCCGGCCGAGCCGAGAACATAGGGGCGTGAGGCTCCTCGTCTTCCATGGCTACCTGCTGCGCGGAACCGGCTCGAACGTCTACAACGCCGAGCTCGCGGAGGCGCTCGTGCGCCTCGGCCACGAGGTCCACCTCCTGTGCCAGGAGGGGCGCCCCGCCGAGCTCGGGCTTCGTCGACTCCGTCGGCGGATGGGAGGACGGGAAGCTGTGGGTCGAGCAGGTCCGGCGGCCGGCGCACTCGGGGCGCTGCACCGTCTACCGGCCGGACATCGGCGGGCTGCTCCCCGTCTACGTGTACGACGACTACGAGGGCTTCGAGGTGAAGACCTTCGAGAACCTCACCGAGCCGGAGCTGAGCCGCTACATCGAGGCCAACGTCGCCGCGGTGCGCGACGTGGTCGGAGGCGGCCGACATCGAGGCCGGCTTCGCGAACCACCTCCTGATGGGACCCGCCGTGCTGGCGCGGGGGATGGGGGACCGGCCGTACGCGGTGAAGGAGCACGGCTCGGCGCTCGAGTACACACTGAAGCCCAACTACGCGCGCTTCGCGCCCGTACGCGGGCGAGGGCCTGAGCGCCGCACGCGCTGTGCTTGTCGGCTCGCGCCATACGGCGGAGAGCCTGTGGGCAGCGATGCCGCTCGAGGGGCTGCGCGAGCGGACATTCCTCGGGCCGCCCGGCGTCGACGTCCACACCTTCGTTCCCCGTGACCCGGCCGGCGCCGCCGAGGAGCTCGACGGGCTTGTGCGCTGGCTGGACACGGCGCAGCGCACCGGCTTCGACAACACGGCCGCCGAGGCGATCGACCGGCTCTGCGACCCCCGCCGCGATGCGCCGCCCACCGCGCAGGAGCTGGCCGAGGTGCGCGCGCGGATACGACACCGCGCGGCATCGACGTCGGCGCGCCCGACGCGCTGGCCGCGATCGACCCGGAGCGCCACCGACGTGGTCGCCTTCGTCGGCAAGCTGATCGTCTCGAAGGGCGTGGACCTGCTTCTGGCAGCCTGGCCGCTCGTCCTGTCCCGGTTCCCGGACGCCCGCCTGGTGATCGTCGGCTTCGGGACCTACCGCGAGGGACTGGAGCTCCTGATGCGCGGCCTGGAGCGCGACGACGAGCGGCTGCTGATGCACGTCTGCCGGTACGGACGCGAGCTCGAGGGTGGCCCGCGCGACCAGCTGACCTACCTGCGGACCTTTCTCGAGAGCCTCTCCGGCCGCCACGAGCGCTACTTCGCGGCGGCCCGCAAGATGCGCGCAGACGATCGCGTTCACGGGTCGCCTCGAGCACGGCGAGCTCGGCCGGGTGCTGCCCGCGGCGGAGGCGGCGGTCGTCCCGAGCATGTTCCCGGAGGCGTTCGGGATGGTTGCCGCCGAGGCGGCCGCCTGCGGCGCGCTACCGGTCTGCGCCGGCCACTCCGGGCCTCGCCGAGGTGGCCAGCGTGCTGGGCGAGGCCCTCTCGCCCCAGGCCCGCGCGCTGCTCACCTTCGAGCGCGGGATGCGCGCCGTGGACGGAATCGCCGCCGCCCTGATCGACTGGCTGGAGATGGACGAGCGCCCGCGCCGGTCCGCCCGGGAGGCCCTTGTGCGGGCGACCGAGACCCATTTCAGCTGGGAGTCGGTGGCGGATTCCGTGGTGAACGCCGCCAAGGGCCGCACGGCGGTGCTGGACCCCGTCCCGGGCTCGGTTCCGTTCCTGGTGGAGTAGTGGCGCACTGGACCCGCCGGCCGCCCGCGCGGTCATGCCGACGGCACTCGCGCGCGGCCGTTCCCTGCTATATACTTGCATCAACTGCCACTAACGCCTGCAACGAAGGGGGGCTGATGCAGGTTCGGGATGGGATGTCGAACGTCGTTCTGACGGTGGGGCCCGGCCACACGCTGCGCGAGGCAGCGCGCCTGATGGCCGAACGGAACGTCGGGGCGGCGGTCGTCGTCGACCCGGACGCGCCGGGGCCAGGCATCATGACCGAGCGCGACCTGCTGAAGTCGATCGCGGCGGGCGACGATCCGTCGACCGAGCTGGTCAGCGATCACCTCACGGAGGACGCGATCTTCGCGTCCCCGAGCTGGAGCCTCGAGCGCGCGGCCGAGTGCATGATCGAGCGCGGCTTCCGCCACCTGCTGGTGGTCAACGGCGCCGAGCTGGAGGGGATCCTCTCGATGCGCGACATCGTCCGCTGCTGGGCGCCGCACCGGGTTCCGGCCTAGACAACCGCGTTCCGGCCTAGCGCCGGACCGCCTTCACACTCAGCGCGCCGGCTACTCCGGGCGCTCGGTCGGCAGGCTCTCGATCTCCTTGCCGACGATGCTGACCCAGCGCACGATGCAGATGAAGGTGAGCAGCAGGCCTGCCCAGATGAACAGGTCGGTGAGGATCAGCCCGTGAGCGCCATCGTGATTCCCAGCGCCGTGATCATCGGCAGCACGCTGTTGCCGGGGAGGTGGATCTCCTCCGCGGCGCGACCTTGCCGTCGGATCCGTCTCGCTCGGCCATCAGCTCAGGTAAGCGGAGGCGGCGAGGAAGGTGAGGCCGAAGACGATGGCCGTCGCGGCGGCCGCCACGAGGCCGGTGTAGATGTTCTTGCGGGCGAGCTTGCGGTCCATGAGGAGCGGGATCCTAGTCGGGGTCTACAGCAGAACCTTGTCGAGCGCCATCGCCGTGAAGAGCAGCGCCAGGTACAGCAGCGAGTAGTGGAACAGGAGCGCGGCCGAGCGGCGGTCGGCGCGCCGGTAGAGACGCACGCACAGCCACAGGAACACGCCGCCGAGCACCAGCGCGGCCACTCCGTAGATGCGCGCCGAACAGGCCGCCCAGCAGGGGCAGGGCCGTGATCGCCGACAGCAGCCACCCGTAGAGCAGCACCTGGCGGCGAGTCTCGGTCTCGCCGTCGACGACCGGCAGCATCGGGATGCCCGTCCGCTCGTAGTCGTCCTTCATCAGCAGCGCGAGCGACCAGAAGTGCGGCGGCGTCCAGTAGAAGACGATCGCGAACAGGTAGAAGGCGGACGGGTCGAGACTTCCCGAAGCCGCGGCCCAGCCGACCAGCGGCGGCACCGCGCCCGCCGCGCCGCCGATCACGATGTTCTGCGTCGTGCGCGGCTTGAGCCACATCGTGTAGACGAAGACGTACCCGAGCAGCCCGGCCAGCGCCAGCAGCGCCGCGGTCATGTTCACGGCCAGCGCGAACAGCGCGAACGATGCGACGCCGAGCGCGATGCCGAACCACAGTGCGGCGCGCGGCTCGATCCGGCCGGACGGGAGCGGGCGCTGCGACGTGCGGGTCATGCGCGCGTCGACGTCGCGCTCGATGTAGTGGTTGATCGCACCGGCGCCACCGGCGGCCAGGTAGCCGCCGATCATCGTCAGCAGGATCACGCCGATGCCCGGGCTGGAGTCGGCCACGAACATCGTCGCGAGCGTCGTCACCAGCAGCAGCGAGATGACGCGCGGCTTGGTGAGCGCGATGTAGTCCGACGCCAGCTCGCGCGCGACGTAGAGGCGCGAGAAGCGGCCGATCGCGGCGGGGCGTGCGCGGGCGCCGGCTTCCATCAGGCGTGCGCCGCCTCGACGCGCCTACCGTGGCGGCTCGGCGCGGGCGCATGCTGGCGCACGTCGAGCACGCGCATCGTCAGCAGCGCGACCGTCAACCAGAGAATCGTTCCCACGGTCAGGTGGGCGACGATCAGCGTCTCGTGCTCGCCGAGCCACACGTTCATGGCACCGAGCAGCACCTGGGCCAGCAGCACTCCGACCGCCGCCGCCGAGAGCAGCGTCAGGGATCGCGCCGAGTCGGGGTCGAGCCGCCGCCGCTGTGCCAGCACGAGCACGAACAGGGCCAGGATCGCCGCGGACGCGAGGTACATGAAGGCGCGGTGGGTGAGGTGGATGTCCATCGCGCGGCTCGTGCCGAACGGCAGGAAGCCGTCGTTGCACGACGGGAAGTCGGTGCCACAGGCCATGTGCGCGTCGGTCGCCGCATGCTCGCGGCCGGTGCCCTCCAGCTGGCCGGCGGCCATGTAGCCGCCCGCCACGATCGTCCCCAGGACGAGCACGGCCGCCGTGACAGTGAGCGCGGTGATCGCACGCGTGGTCGCCGGCTGCGTGCGCTCGGGCCGGCGCTCCCCCGCGGGCCGCGACAGGCGGGCGACCAGCAGGATCAGCCCGATCTGGAGCATCGCCACTCCCAGGTGGGTGGCGACCAGCTCCTCCTTGAGGCCCTTCTCGACGGTCAGCCCGCCGAGCGCCGGCCTGCACGAGGATCAGGCCCAGCGCGCCGAGGCTGGTGCGCACCAGCGGCCGGTTGTCGACGCTGGTTGCGCCACGCGAACAGCGCCAGGCAGCGCCACCATCACGGTCACGATCGTCGCCAGGATGCGGTGTGAGTACTCGACGATCATCTGCGTGTCGATCAGTGGCACCACCCGCCCGCCGCACAGCGGCCAGCCTTCGGTTCCGCTGCCGCCCGGGCCGCACCCGAGCCCGGAGTCGCTGACCCGCACGATCCCGCCGACGATGATCAGCAGGAACATCATTCCCACGGTTGCATAGGCCAGCTTGCGGTATCCGGCGCCCGAGCCGATCCGCGCGCCGACCCGGCTGACGAGCGTGCTGCTCATCGCGCGGCCGGCTCCGCGGAGGCGGGCGGCAGCGCGTCACCAGAGAGCTTCTCCTCCTGCTCCAGCGCCCGGCGACGGTAGTCCTTCATCGGCTCGAGGCTGCGGACCGTCGGGATCACGTCGAAGTTGTGGTCGGGCGGCGGGGAGGTCGTGAACCACTCCAGCGAGTTCGCTCGCCACGGGTCGGGCCCGGCCGGGCTTGCCTTTGCGCAGGGCCCAGAAAATGGCCACCAGAGTGACCGCGACGCCGAGCGCGATGACGAACGAGCCGATCGTCGAGGCGAGGTTGTAGCCCTCGAGGCCGGAGCCGTCGGTGTACTCGGTGATCCGTCGCGGCTGGCCCGACATGCCGGCGGAGTACAGGGGCAGGAACGTCAGGTTGAACCCGATGATCAGCAGCCAGAAGGTGACCTTTCCGGCCCCCTCCGGCAACAGCCGCCCGCTCATCTTCGGGAACCAGAAATAGAGGCCGCCGAGGATCATGAACAGGACGCCGCCGAACAGCACGTGGTGCATGTGCGCGACGACGAAGTCCGTGTCGGTCAGCTGCCAGTTGACCGGGAAGACGGCGAGGATCACGCCGGTCGCGCCGCCGACGACGAACTGCGCGATCGCCCCGACGACGAACAGCAGCGGCACCCGGAACTCGATGTTGCCGCGCCACAGCGTCGCGAGCCAGTTGAAGATCTTTATCCCGGTCGGGATGGCGACCATCAGCGAGCTGATCATGAAGAAGCTCAGCACCCCGACCGCGAGCGGCGCCGCGAACATGTGGTGCGCCCACACCAGCAGCGCCGAAGAAGGCGATGCCGGCGGTCGCGGCCGCGAGCGCGCGGTAGCCGAAGATCGGCTTGCGCGCGAACACGGGGATGATCTCGCTCACCATCCCGAAGGCGGGCAGCACCATGATGTAGACCTCGGGGTGGCCCATGAACCAGAACAGGTGCTGCCACAGAAGCGGCGAGCCACCGAGCTGCGGGTCGAAGAAGGTGCCGTCGAACTGCCGGTCGATCAGCAGCATTGCCAGCGTCGCGGTGAAGGACCCGATCGCGATGATGATCAGGTACGAGTAGATCAGGATCGTCCAGACGAACAGCGGCATCCGGCTGAGGCTCATCCCCGGCGCCCGCATGTTGTGGATCGTCGCGATGAAGTTGATCGCGCCGAGGATCGATGAGATGCCCACCAGGTGCAGGCCCAGGATCCACGCGTCGATCCCGTGGACGGCGAGAACGTCGTGTCCGACAGCGGCGTGTAGGAGGTCCAGCCGGCCGACGGCGGCGTGTAGAAGATGCTCGCGTAGAGCACCACCCCGCCGGCGACCAGCAGCCACCACGACAGCATGTTCAGGCGCGGGAACGCCATGTCGCGCGCGCCGATCATCAGCGGAACCAGGTAGTTGCCGAAGCCGGCGGCGATCGGGACGACGACCCAGAAGATCATCGTCGTGCCGTGCATCGTGAACAGCTGGTTGTAGGTGGTGGGGTCGAGGAAGGTGTTGTCCGGCGCGCCGAGCTGGATCCGCATCAGCAGCGCCTCGACGCCTCCCACCAGGAAGAAGAAAGCGGTCGTGAACAGGTAGAGGATCCCGATCTTCTTGTGATCGGTGGTGGTGATCCAGTCGATCCAGCCGACGGCGGCGCTCGGGAAGCCCGTGCATGAGGATCTCGGGCTGGGTGTCCTTCAGCGTCCGTGGTGCGTATCCGGTCGTCGCCATCTGCTCCGGGATCCCCTTCCTACTCCTCTTCGCCCGACGTCGAGGCCTCGGGTGTGGCCGCCTGCAGCGCCTTGCGCTGCACCTGCGCCTGCTTCTGCGCCTGGGCGATCAGTGCCTTCTGCCGCTTGGTCCATTCGAGGTACTGCGGCAGCTCGACGACCGTCACCGTCGCCTTCATGGACGTGTGCCCGGCACCGCAGAGCTCCGCGCACTGGCCGTCGAAGCGGCCCGTCTCCGTCGCCTTGAACCAGGTCTTGTTGGTGAGCCCCGGGACGGCGTCGAACTTGCCGCCCGAGCTTCGGGATCCACCAGCTGTGCACGACGTCGTTCGCCTTGAGCGTGAGGATCACCGTCACGTCCTTCGGCGCGACCATGTTCTCGAAGGAGACGGCGCCGTTCGGGTACTGGTAGCGCCACAGGTACTGCTGGCCCGAGACCTGGATCCGGACGGCCGGGCCCTTCGGCTCGGGCTGGCTGGTGGTCGCTTGCAGGCCGCTCGCCTGTGCCAGAGAGGCCGTGCCGGAGGGAGCCGGGTTCTTGATGTCCGGCAGGAAGATCAGCGTGACCGCCACGATCACGAGCGTCAGCCCGAAGGCGCCCAGCGTCCACCCGAGCTCGAGGGTGCGTGTTGCCGCGGATCTGCGGCGGGGTCACTCCGCGGCGTGCCCGGAACTTGACCAGCGAGTAGAACAGGACGCCCCAGACGAGCCCGATGACGGCCATGCCGAGCCCGAACAGGATCCAGTAGAGCGTGTCGATGTCCTGCGCGTTCCGAGTCGGGCCCGACTCGGGAGAGAACGCATCGCCCCATGCCGGGCCGGCCGTGAGCAGGCCGCACATCACCAGCGCGAAGGCGGCGACGAGCAGGGGAACTACCCGTGCGCCCCTGCGTGAATCACTCCGAGGTCGCATGGGCCGCGGGATTGTATATGGACGGGAAGAGGCTCGGATCGCCTCCCGATGCCGCCTCAAGCGCCCTTGAACTCGGGGATCTCGCTTCTCCACGAAGGCGGTGATTCCCTCGATGAAGTCGGCGCTCCCGGTCATCTCGCGCTGGATGTCGGCCTCGAGGTCGAGCTGCTCGCCCATGTGGCGCATGAGGCTCTGGTTGAGCGCCCGCTTGGACTGGGCGTAGGAGCGGGTCGGGCCGCGGGCGAGGCGCCGGGCCAGGCCGCGGGCCTCCTCCATCAGCTTGTCGTCCGGGACCACGCGGTTGATCAGGCCCCATTCGTTAGCGGTCTCGGCGCTCACCGGTTCGCCGAGCAGCGCCATCTCGAGCGCGCGCGCCTTGCCGGCCGCCACCGGGACCAGGAACGTGGACCCGCCGTCCGGCACCAGCCCGATGTTCACGAACGCAAGGCCGAAGATCGCCGATTCGGCCGCCCAGATCAGGTCGCACGCGAGCGCCAGCGAGCAGCCGATGCCCAACGGCGGGGCCGTTGACCGCCGCGACCACCGGCTTGGGCATCTCCCGGATGCCGGTGATGATCGGGTGGTAGCGCTCCTTGAGCATGTCGCCGACGTCGCCGCGGGAGCCGTTGGACGCCGCCTTCGAGCATCTCCTTGATGTCTGCGCCGGAGGAGAACCCGCGGCCGGCGCCCGTGATCAGCACGCTGCGCACCGATGGATCGGCGCAGTCCTCGAGGATCACCTGGTTCAGCTCCTTGCCGAACTGCTCGTTCCAGGCGTTGAGCCGCTCGGGCCGGTTGAGCGTGATCTCGGCGACCGATTCCTCGATGTTCAGGTTGACGGTCTCGTATGGCATGGCGGCTCCTTTCGCGACGGGCAGGCGCTGGGAGCTTATTGACGGCGGCCGGAATAATCTGGCCCATGGATCAGGACGGCCTGCTGAACGGCGTCGAGTGGCTGGGCCATGCCGGCTTCCGGATCAAGACGCGGTCCGCGGTCGTGTACGTCGACCCGTGGCGGGCCGGCGGCACGCCGGACGCAGACGTGATCCTGATCACCCACGACCACTTCGACCACTTTTCGCGCGAGGACGTCGTGCGCCTGTCGCGGCGCGGGACCCAGCTCGTCGCGCCCGCGACGGTGACCGAGCGGCTGCGCGGGCCGACGGCCTCCGTCGTCGCCGGGCGAGGCGATCGAGGTCGCCGGGCTCGAGCTGCGCGTGGTGGCCGCCTACAACACCAACAAGCTCGACAGCGAGGGCCGGCCGTTTCACGGCCGCGAGGCCGGCTGGGTCGGCTACGTGATCGCGGACGGCGCCCGCCGGATCTATCACTCCGGCGACACCGACGTGGTGCCGGAGATGGACGAGGCCGCGGGCGTGGACGTTGCGCTGCTGCCCGTCAGCGGCACCTACGTGATGACCGCGGCCGAGGCCGCGGAGGCCGCGCGGCGCATCGCCCCCGGCGTGGCGGTGCCGATGCACTGGGGTGCGCTGATCGGCACGCGCGAGGACGCGGAGCGCTTCGCCTCCACGGCGCCGTGCCCCGTGTCGATCCTGGAGCCCAGTCCCGCTCCAGCTTGACTACCCCGTAAAGCAAAGAGGCCCGCCGGAGCGGGCCTCTTCGAACTGACTCGAGCTACGAACGGGCTACTGGCACTGCCCCGATGAGTGGTCGAAGGTGACGTTGTTGGTCGCGACGAACGGCGCCTCGTTGTTGCGGCACACGATCGAGTCGCCACCGCGGTTGCCCGAGACGGTCTTCTCCGAGGTGCCCTTGTTCTTGATCACCTCGAGGTCGCCCTGGGCGATCCGGTTGCCCTTCACGATCAGGTAGCCATCGGTGTTGTTCCGCTCGATCTCGATGTCGCCCTTCAGCACCCGGTTGCCGGCGCAGTCGACTGCGTCGGGATCGCCGACCAGGATGTTCTGCTGGCTGGCCGTCACCTCGATGTCCCAGCGCACCCGGTTGCCGCAGATTTGGGTCTCATCCGAGGCCCCGGAGACGTCGATCTCGTCGCCGATGAAGGACCCGAACACGTACACCTGCGCGGTGTTGCGCGTCTGGATGGTCCCGCCGACCCCGGAGCCGGCCTCGACGAACACGGTCTGGGAGTCCCGCGACCAGATGCTGCCGCCGATGTCCGTGTCGGTGGCCTGGAAATACGAGCCCGTCACGGACCTTCACGTCGTTGCGGACGATCGAGTCGACCAATGTGCACGACGCCCCTGCCGGGACGTTCACGTCGCGTACCGAGACACTCGTCACGATGCCGGTGCACGTGAGACTTGGCTTGCCGGAGTAGTTGTGGGCAGCGGCCGGTGATGCCATCACCAGGACGCCGCAAAGCACAGACCCCAGTACCAGCAGTTTCTTCATATGACGCCTCCTCCAGTGGGGGTACGGGTGATCCTACGGTCCCCCCGATTCCATCCGTGTGAACCCGGGATTGCCGTGAAGCATCGAGAACATATCGCGCGGATGCAACTTTTGTTGCCGATCAGCAGGATTTTTACGCTTTGGCAACGTCGAGATTGATCGCTCCGAGGTAGCCATTTCCGCTTCGCGCGAGGCTCAGAAGCAGCTGCTCGTCGAAGATCTGGTCGTTCGCATTGAAGGTGTCGCGGCCGCTGCGGCGCGAGTAGGGAGCGCGTTTGTAGACCGCCGCGCTGACGTCCTCGTCGAAGTACAGCTGCGAGGTCAGGAGGGTGCGGTTGTCGAGGTGCACCTTGGTGTGGATGTGCACCGTGCGCCCCTGGTACCAGCCGGGATAGATCGTCAGGAGCTCGGCGATCCCCTGCGCGTTGGTCACCTGGCCGCCGCGCAGGAACGTCTCGTTCGCCCCCGACTCGAAGCCCGAGTAGACGCCGCGACCCGTCGCAGTGCCAGATCTCGACCACGGCGTCCTCGATCGGATCGCAGGACTCCGCCTCGCGCACCCGCACGCCCAGTCGCAACGGTGTCCCCGGACGGCCGTCGCGGACGTCGCGCCGGATCGAGTCGACGTCGATGTAGTAGGGGCCTTCGGTCTCCTCGGGACTGAGCGCGCACGAGCGCGAGCGGTCGAGTAGCTCGACCATGCTCTGCGAGGCGTCAGCCTTCGGCTCGACCGTCGCCGTCGTCCCCGCCTGGGTCTCGACCGTGGTCGCGCCGCCGCCGTTGTCGTCCCCGCAGGCCGCCAGCAGCCCGCTGAGGCTGACGGTGCCGAGGACTGCCAGCGCCTGTCGGCGGTCGATCCGCTCGTTCACGCGGCCTATGTTGGCGAGGCCGTTTGTGATTCGTCTGAGAGGATGACCCTCTTGGCGGAACCACACCTCGGTGCGGCGCATTCCCTCGTCCAGCGTCACGCGCGGCTCCCAGCCGAGCAGCTCGCGGGCACGCCGGTTGGAGTAGGGCGCCCGCCGCGACACGAACGCGATCGCGTTGCGGGTGAACATGGGCGGCTTGCCGGTGGCGAGCGCGGCCGCCTCCTGGGCACCCGCGGCGAGGCCTGCCAGGAACCGGGGCAGGCGAGGGATCCTGTCCCGCCCGAGCATCCGGGCGTAGTGGTTGAAGAACTCCTTCGCCGGCACGGGCGATCCGTCCCAGGCCGTGTAGCCGCGCCCGGTCGCACCCGAGACGGTCAACGCCAGCAGGATGGACTGGACGAGGTCGTCGATGTACACCGGAGTCATCACTCCCTGGCCGTCGCCGATCAGCATGAACCGGTTGCTGCGCAGCGCCTCGAGCGGGCGCACCGCCCAGGGAGTCGAGCCGGGCCCGTAGACGTCACCCGGGCGGACTACCGCGATCGGCTCCCCGCCGCGCGCACGATCCAGCGCGAGCGCGTCGGAGGCGCCCTTCGTGTCGATGTAGGGAATTCCGCACGGCCGCGGCGCTGCGTCCTCGTCGAGCGCGACGCGATGCTCGTAGCCCCACGTCGCGACCGAGCTGACATGGACCAGGCGCTCGCATCCCAGCTGCTCGGCGGCATCGAGCACGTTGCGCGTGCCGCCCACGTTGACGCGCACGAAGTCGGCCATCCGGCCCCAGTCGCTCACCAGCGCCGCGGTGTGGACCACCAGCTCCGCCCCTTCCAGGGCGCCGCGGACGCCCGCGGCGTCGGTGGTGTCGCAGTGGCGAAACGAGGCGCCGGCGCCGGTCACCCGGCCGCGCAGCGACTCATCGACGTCGAGGCCGGTGACGAGGGCGCCCTCGGAGGTGAGCCGCGCGCACAGGGCCCGCCCGATGAAGCCGCCGGCTCCCGTGACCGCGACGCGCCTGCCTGCAAGTGCATCCATGGGGCCCAATCTATGCCAACCGCCACCTCTTGCTGCCGACTGCCAACTGCCGACTGCCGACGTCCCCTAATGTGGTTCGCCGTGCGAGCTGGGGGCAAGCTATTGCGCGCGGCCGCTTGGGGGGTGGTGTGCGTGGGACTCGCGCTGCCGCTCGCCCGTCGCCGCATCGGGGTGCGCCCCGGCGTTGCTGCTGCCGCGGCCGTGGCGGCGCCGTTTGGCCTCGCGTTGGCCACGCCGCGCACGCCGCGCCGCGATGTCGCCGTCTATGCCCTGCAAATGTGGGCATACATAATCCTGCACGAGCTGCCTTACGAAGAGCCCGCGAAGCTCGAGCGACGTGTGCTGGTCGACTACCCGATTTCGTTCGACGAAAGGATGCTCGGAGTGCAGCCGAATGTGGCGCTGCAGCGGGCGCTGGCGCGGCCGGGCGACCCCCGGCCACTCGACTACGCGTTGACGTTCGCTCACTGGGCCTGGTTCGTCCAGCCGCATGCCACGGCGGCGTGGATCCTCTGGCGCCACCCGGAGCGCTTCCCGCGTTCGGCCGTGTCGATGTGCGCGGTGTTCGACCTCGGCTTGATGGGTTATTTCGCCGTGCCGACGGCGCCGCCGTGGTGGGCGGCGGAACAGGGGCGCATCAGCGGCCTGCACCGGATCATGGAGGACGTCGGGCGCCGCGTCTGGGGTCGCCTCTGGGCGCCCCTGTACCGTTTCCTGGGAGGCAACCCGCTGGCTGCGATGCCCTCTCTGCATTTCGCCACCTCAGTGATGGCCGCACACGAGCTGGGGGAGACCGGAGGTCTTCCAGCCGTCTTGGGCTGGGCCTATGCCGGGACGCTCGGCTTCGCGCTCGTCTACCTGGGCGAGCACTACGTCGCTGGATCTGCTGGCCGGCCTGGCGCTGACCGAGGCGATTCGCGCCGCGCCGCCCGGTCGCCGCACCCGCGATTTCTCAGCGTGGCGCGCACGATCGCGCTGCTCGAGCAGCGCGCGAGGCCGGCATGACGCCGCGACGAGGCCCGCGTGAAGGAGCAGCAGGCCGGCGCAGCGGTGGCGGAGGACTTCGAGACCGAGGACCTCGCCACCGAGGAGATGGACTCCGGCATGCGCCTGAACCCGAAGCGCATCGCCATCTACGTCGTGGTCGTGGTGGCGATCGTCGTCGCGCTCTACTTCGTGCTGCCGAAGATCGCCGGCCTCGAGGACGCGCTGGCGGTGGCAGAAGACGCCGACCCGGTCTGGATCGCGATCGCGCTCGGGCTGAGTTTGCTCTCCTTCGTCGCCTACATCGCGCTCCTGCGCGGCATCGTGGGCGGGCGCGCGCCCGAACGGGTGCGGGAACGCCTGGACGTGCGCACCTCCTACCAGATCACTCTCGCCGGGCTCGCGGCGACACGCCTGTTCTCGGCCGGCGGCGCCGGCGGCATCGCGCTCACCTACTGGGCTCTGCGCCGCGCCGGGATGAGCAAGCGCGAGACGGCGTCCGCGCATGGTCGCGTTCCTGGTCATGCTCTACACGGTCTACCTGCTGGCGGTGCGTGGTGTGCGGGATCTTGCTGCGGGTCGGGGTGTTCCCGGGGCCGAGCCCGGTCGGGATGACGATCGTGCCGGCGGCGATCGCGGGCGTGGGCCTCCTGGTCCTGGTGCTCATCTCGCTGATCCCGGCCAACTTCGAGACCGTGATCGCGCGCTGGGCCGAGGGCCATCGGCGGGTCGGCCTGGCCGCGGCGCTTCGCGAGCGTGCCGGCGACGATCGCGATGGGCACCCGGGAGGCGCTGTCGCTGCTGCGCCACCCGGGCCAGGGAGCGCTCAGCCTGCTCGGCGCGGTCGGCTTCTGGGCAGCCAACATCGCGGTGCTGTGGGCCTGCTTCCACGCATTCGGAGAGTCGGTTCCGAAGGCCGTGCTGGTCCAGGGCTTCTTCGTCGGGATGGCAGCCAACCTGCTGCCGTTCTTCCCCGGCGGCGTCGGCTCGGTGGACGCCGGCATGATCGCGGCGTTCCTGGCCTTCGGCGTCGACAGCGACACGGTATTCCCGGCCGTCCTGCTCTACCGGGTGATCGCCTTCTGGCTGCCGATTCCGCCGGGCGCGCTGGCCTACTTCCAGCTGCGACGCACCGTCGCGCGCTGGAAGGAGGAGGACGAGCGCGGGCAGGCGCGGCGGACTGCGGCTCCCGCGAGCGGGGATAAGGTGATGGGGACTGACCTGACGGCCACGGCGGCTTCCGAGCCGACCGGCCTGTAGCTACACTATAAAAAGTAAAGTATGGTGCGAGAGAGGCTCGACATGGCGGACGAGACGGCACGAGGACTACGAGATCATCATCGTCGGGGCCGGGCCCGCGGGGCAGACCGCGGCGCTCTATGCCGGCCGCTCGCGCGTTCCGACGCTCGTGCTCGAGCGCGGCATCCCCGGCGGGCAGCTCTGGAACACCGCCGACGTCGAGGACTATCCGGGGATCGAGCACATCATGGGCCCCGAGCTGGCCGACAAGATCCAGAAGCACGCCGAGAAGTTCGGCGCCCGCTTCGAGACCGCCGAAGTGACTTCGATCTCAGCGGACGGGGACGACCGCATCGTGACCACCGCAGACGGGCGCGAGTTCCGCGCTCCGGCGGTGATCGTCACCGCCGGCGGCGAGGCGCGCAAGCTCGGCGTTCCGGGCGAGGAGGAGCTGGCCGGTCGCGGCGTCTCCTACTGCGCGGTCTGCGACGGCGCCTTCTTCGACGGAGCGGACATCGCAGTCGTCGGCGGCGGCGACTCGGCCATCGAGGAGGGCGCGTTCCTCACCCGCTACGGACGCAAGGTGCACCTGATCCACCGGCGCGACGATTTCCGCGCGGCGCCGATCCTGGTCGAGCAGATGCGCGGCACGGGCAAGGTGGACGAGATCCTGAACACGGTCGTGGACGAGATCCACGACACCGACGGCAAGGTCTCGCACCTGACGCTGCGCAACGTCGACACGGACGAGACTTCGGAGCTGAAGGTCAACGCGATCTTCCCCTTCGTGGGGTTCACGCCCCACTCGGACATCTTCGACGAGGAGCTGTCCGCCAGGATCGAGCTGGACGAATCGGGCCACATCGTCACCGACCAGACCATGGCGACCGCGGTGCCTGGCATCTACGCCGCCGGCGACGTCCGCTCGCAGTTCGTCCGCCAGATCACGAACGCGGTCGGCGACGCGACCACGGCCGCGCTCGCGGCCCACGCATACGTCGAGCGGCTGAAGCACTCGCGCACCAAGCAGGCCGCGTAGACGCGCGCCGCCGCGAGCGCCCCAGCGCCGGCCGCGCGCCGCCGCCGCGAGGGATGGGCATGTAGGAAGCGACGTTCGCCGAGGTCCGAGCCGCGCCGCTCCTACGTTGGTCACTTTTGCGTCGTATGGACGCAAAATCGACCACTCCATCGACTTTGCGGGAAGGGCAGCAGTCGGCTGCCCACGCGTAAGCGTCACGAAGCGCGTGGGAGAGATGCCGGAAACGCACGAAACACCGTGCGCCTTCCTACGAGCCGGTTTTCATTCTCTCTGTGGGAGAGAGCCCTTACCGCAAATAGATCGGGTTCGAGAGGATCCAGGTGCGCTCGCGGCCGTGCGCTCTCAGCCGCGCCTCGACGCGGTAGACGCCGGGCTCGGCGACGTCGTGCGCCAGCTCCGTCGCCCCTGCCGCTGAAGCGATCTCGCGGCCGTCGTGCAGCAGGCGCAGCGATGCCGGACGCGGTGTCCGGGCCCGCAATGTGAACGGCGCCGCGGGAGCCTCGGCGCCCATAGCCGGCGCGCCGGCCCCTCGGCCGTGAACCGGAAGCCGCGCGCCGGAGCGAGCGAGTCCATCGCGATGTACGCGCTGCCCGACCGCAATGCGCCGAGCACGGTGTCGCGATCCTCGTCCAGCCGACCGGACAGCGGACGGGTGGTCAGCACGTGCGTGCGCAGAAACCGGAACGAGCGCCGGTAGGCCATCAGCCGCAGCGGGACACGCCCGCCGATGCGGATCCCGACCTGATGCGCGTCGAGCCCGCCGATGCCGACGCAGCGGCGGGCCGCACCGAGCCGGTCCCACTCGCGCAGGTTGCGCTCCGGTGGATGGTCGACGAACCGCTGGGGTCGCGCGATGAACCGGACCAGCTCCCGGACGCTGTTGACGGTCTCGGCGCTGTCGGTCACGAAGCTCCAGACCTCGATTCCGGCCAGGGCCTCCGCATCGAGATCGCTCCATGGCATTCCCTGGCCGGCGCGGCGGAAGCGCTCCGAGCCGCGCGAGAACGGATGGGCCGCGAACCCGAATCCGCCGGCCGCTCGACCGCCTCGAGGATCTGCGCGGCGGTCATGCCGCGGTGGTCGATCGGCCGCTCGAGGCCGAAAGCCAGGAAGTGGTCCTGCCCCTTGGGCGACACCTCCTCTCCCACGAGCAGGAGCACGTTGCCGTGCCAGCCCTCCTCGCCGCGGTCGCGCGCCTCGAGCGTGTCGTGGTCGGTCAGCAGCACGAAGTCGAGGTCGTTCGCCCGTGCCGCGCGTGCGATTTCCGGCACGGTCCCCGTGCCGTCGGAATACAGTGAGTGGAGGTGGATTACGCCGGCGAGGTCTGTTGAGGCCGCGAATTGGGAGATAAGGGGAGTATGGGGCTTCGTCTGGAGGGGTCGGATTCTGCTGGCTGCGCTGCTGATGGCGGGTCTGCTCACCTCTCCTGCCGGGCGCCGCGCAGGCCGCAATTCCGGCCAGCCTCAAGAACAGCTGCGTGAACCGCACGCCGCACCCGGGCTACTCGTACCGCTTCTGCGACGACGGACTGCCCAACGCGGGCGGCGCGTCGCCAACGAGGGCGGCGTCGCCGCGGTGACGGTGCCCGCCAAGTACGACGGGCTACGCCGGGCCTGCCGGCGAAGGCGCCGGACGCCACGCAGCGTTCCCGGCGCCGATCCAACGGCGACATCGCGCTCGACGTCGACATCTCGCTGCCCGACGCTGCCCGCGCCGGCCGGCGGCTATCCGCTGCTGGTCTTCATGCACGGCTGCTGCGCGGGCAGCAAGGCCGAGCTGGGAGGCGACCTCCTTCGATGCCGGTGGCGAGCTGTGGCACTACAACAACGCCTGGTTCGCCTCGCGCGGGTACGCGGTCGTCAACTACACCGCGCGCGGCTTCGTGAACGGCGCCAACAACGGCGACGCGGCTCGACCGGCGAGACGCAGCTCGACTCGCGCCTGCTACGAGATCAACGACTTCCAGCACCTCGCGGGCCAGATCGCCGACGATGCGTTCTTCAACGTCAACCCGGAGCGGGTCGTCGGCGACCGGCGGCTCCTACGGCGGCGGCTTCTCGTGGATGGCGCTCACCGACCCGACCTGGCAGAGCCCGGGCGGCGAGACATGACGCTTGCCGCGGTGGCGCCGAAGTACGGCTGGACCGACCTCGTCGTACTCGCTCGTTCCGACCGGGCAAGCACTTCCACGAGGCCGAACGCGCTGCCGGCATTCGACGGCTCGGACTCGTCGACGCCGCTCGGCATTCCGAAGAAGTCGATCCTGACCGCGCTCTGCGGCAGCGGCACGGGCGGCGTCCCGCCGCCGAACCGCACACGACGTTCCCGCCCGAGGTCGACGCGGCCTTCGCCTGCCTGCAATCGACCGACCCCTATCGAGACGAACCCGCTCTGCACGGCGCCGATCGCCAACACGCTGCCGTCGTTCATCAACGACCGCTCGGCCTACTACCAGAACGCTTGGTTCACGCGGATCGCGACCGACCCGTCGGCGCGGATCCCGATCTTCAACGCCGCCACCTTCACCGACCCGCTCTTCACGCCGGTCGAGAACCTGCGGATGTACAACCGGATCAAGCAGGTCGTGCCGAACTACCCGATCCAGCAGTACTTCGGCGACTACCAGCACTTCGTGCAGAACAAGGCGAAGGAGTGGGGCGACCTGTGCGGCGCCGAACCACCACGTCTGCCAGTTCTCCGACTACCCCGGCGGGAACGTGAATGCGACGCCGACCGGCCACGTGCGGACCGGGCGCCACGACGCGCCTGAACCGCTTCATCGACCACTACGCGCAGCCGCCCGGCAACCCGGCTCAGCCGCAGCCGGCCTTCAACGTCACCGCCGCGCTTCAGACCTGCCCGCAGAACGCGTCGGCCGCAGTTCCCGGCCGACGAGCCGGGCGAGACGTTCACGGCGCCGAGCTTACCGCGAGCTGGCACCGGGCACGCTCGAGCTCGACATGACGGGCAACCAGACCACTGGTCAACAACGCCGAGCCGAACACGCACGCCGTGACCGCCGACCCGGTCGCGAACCTGGCGGCGCAACGGTGGCCGTTGCCCCGTCGAGACGCCAGCCGGCCGGGCCCGGCGTGGCGACCTACGACAGCGCTCCGCTCGCCTCGACGGCGACGATGATCGGAGGGACGCACGCTGTCGATCGACTACAGCGCGACGCACCGCGCAGGGGCTGCAGCTGAACTCACGCCTCTACGACGTGTTCCCGGACGGCACCGCGGTGATGGTCGACCGCGGGGTGCGGCGGGTCGACAGCCCGTCGGGCACGGTCACGTACCAGCTGCACGGCAACGGCTGGCGCTTCCCGGCCGGTCACCGCGTGCGCGTCGAGATCGCGCAGGACGACGATCCGTTCGTGCGTGCTTCGTCCGTCGCCTCGAGCACCACGGTCTCGCACGTCCACCTTTCGGTCCCGATCCGCGAGACGCCCGGCTATCCGCGGCCCAAGAGCGCCACGCCGCTGTACGCGCCGCTCGTGACCGCCTACACACCGTGCGGCGCTGCCCAACCGCCAGCACGCCGCGCCGCTCTCACATGGGTCCTGCAACCCGCCGGCCCAGACGACCACGCGCCTGACGTCGGGCACGCCGGACGCCAACGGGCAGGCGGCGAGCTTCGCCGGTTCGGTGAAGCTCGTGACGCTGGTCGGCAATCCCGCCACTCCGGCGGACGAAGCGGACGTGCGGATCGATGCCGTGCTGAGCGACGTTCGCAACACCGGCTCACTGTCCGACTACACGGGCGAGCTGGAAGCTGTGCTCCCGGTGCAGCTGACCGACCGGAACAACGGCGGCGACGCCGGGACCGCGCAGAGCTTCTCGTTCTCAGCCGCGATCCCCTGCACAGCGACGGGAAGCACCACGGTCGGGTCGTCGTGCGCGCTCCACACGACCGCGGACGCGGTCATCCCGGGTGCGATCTCGGAAGGGCAGCGCGCCATCTGGGAGCTGTCAGCGATCGAGGTTCGAGACGGCGGCGCGGACGGCCTGGCCGGCACGGCGCCCAACGCTGTGTTCGCGCGCCAGGGCGTCTTCATCCCCTGACGGCGAGCCGCGCCCGCCTGAGGTATCGTCCTCGCGAGCAGGGAAGAGACGACAGGAGGTTGCCAGTGGCCACGATCGCAGCACCAGGGACAGTCGAGATTCGGCCGATCCACGAGTTCGACGACGCGGCCCAGACCTGGCCGCGCGGCGCGCGCACCGCGGCGATCCGCGACTCGGCCAAGGCGTTCCGCGAGCGATTTGCGCGGCCCGACAACCGGGCGCTCGGCATCCGCACGGTCGACCTGGCCTCGGCCGCCTACCCGACCCAGTTCGCATTCGGTGGCGCGGCCCGCGCGATCAATCCCTACATCAACATCGTGAACCGGCTCGTCGTCGTCCAGTTCGAGGACTTCGAAGGCCGCGTGCGCACGCTTGCCTGGGAGCCGACCTTCACCGAGGGCCCGGCCGCGGCGCCCTACTACGAGCAGCTCCTGCACAAGTACGGCGAGTTCCTCTCCTACAGGGTGTTCGCGAAGTTCTACAACGAGGTCCCCGAGGCGATCGCCGCCTGCGGCATCTCACCCGCCGACGTGGACCTGGTCAGCTTCGACCACCTGCACGTCCAGGACCTGCGCCTGACGATGGGCACCGACCGCCCCGTCAACGGCGAGCGCGAGCCCCGGCCGGCGTTCTTCCCCAACGCCAAGTTCCTCTTCCAGCGCAAGGAGGTCGACACCTTCGGCTCCGTTCACCCGATGCAGTGGGCCTGGTACGTGCCGGGCGGGATGGACGGCGTCCCCGAAGAGAATCTGGTGCTGCTCGACGGTGACGTCGAGCTCGGCAAGGGCGTCGCGATCGTCAGCACGCCAGGCCACACCGACGGCAACCACAGCCTGGTGGTGAACACCCCCGACGGCGTCTGGGTCACGTCGGAGAACGGCGTGTGCGCCGACAACTGGCACCCCCACCAGTCGAAGATCCCCGGCGTGCGCAAGTTCGCGGAGTTCTGGAACCGCGAGGTGGTCCTGAACTCGAACACGCTCGAGGACACGATCGACCAGTACGACTCGATGGTGAAGGAGAAGGCGATCGCGGACCCGAACCGTCGCGACCCGCGCTGGAAGAACGTCTTTCCCTCGTCCGAGATGCCCCGCTGGCGCCGGCAGTGGCCGGTGCTGCCGACGTTCACCTACGGCGGGATGAACTACGGGAGCGTGCAGCCCGGGGCCGGGCGGAACGGGGCGTCGCGGAACGGGGCTGGTTAGTCGGCAGTCGGCAGTCGGCAGAGTTGTTGCGCGTGCGGGCGTTTCTCGTAGGTAGTTCGCGCTTAGCGTCGCTCCAGTGGAATCGGAGCGGGGGCAGGCGACGGTTGAGTGGGTTGGGGTCGTCGGCATCGTCGCGCTCGTGTTCGCGGCGCTGGGAGCCGCGTCTGTCGCCGCGACGTGGCGGTTCGGCGAGGGCGTACTGCACGCGATCGTCTGCAACGCCGGCGGATGGTGCAAGGACTCCGCAGCGCTCGAGCGAGCCTACGGTCGACCGCACCGGAGCGCTGGTCCGCCGCTTCGCGCCGCTGATCGTCTACGAGCGCGGCAGCGCGCAGCTGCCGGTCGACTTCCGCCGCTGCCGGCGGACGTCGTGCGCCGATGGGCCCGACCGTGCCGTCCCGATCGAGCGCTCCTCGCTCGGCATGCGCACGACCGGCTTCACGCGGGTGGTCGACGAGCGGTCCAGCGGCGGGGCGCTCTACATCCAGTACTGGCTCTACTTCCCCGAGAGCTTCACCGGCGGGATCGGGCGCAAGCTTGGCCCGTTCGCCAAGCACTGGCCGGGCTTTCACCCGGACGACTGGGAGGGATTCCAGGTGCGCGTCGGGCCAGGCGGGAAGATCTCATCCCGCGCGAGCGCCCACGGCAGTTACCGCGGCTTCAAGGACAGCGCGGGGTGGGGTCCCTGGACCGGTGTCTACCGGGTGTCCGGCGGCAGCCACGCCGGCCATCTCGTGACCCGGCCGACCGGCGAGCGCCAGACCGCGTCGGCGGCGCTGGAGCTCGTGCCGCTCGAGACGCTGCCCTATCCCGATCTGAGCCGCTTCGAGGTCAGCCCGCCGTGGAGGAAGGAGGTGTTCAGCGAGCCCGAGTCCGGCTCCTCGTAGCGCCGGATACGCTTCCGGCCGTGACGGAGGGGATGCTGGAGCGGCTGAGCGCTGGAATGGAAGGACGTCTCCCGGGTCTGCTCGGGCTCGAGCTCGTGCACGTCAAGAGCGGGAGTTGTGAGACACGGCTCGAGCTGCGCCCTGAGCTGCTGGCGCCGAACGAGTTCCTGCACGCGGGGACGATCATCACGATGGCCGACTCGTGCGCGGGCATGGGCTGTCTCGCGAGCCTGCCTGCCGAGGCCGGTGGCTTCACCACCGTCGAGCTGAAGACGAACTTCTTCGCCAGCGCGCGCGACGGCGCGCTGCGCTGCAAGGCTTGGATGGCGCACGGCGGATCGCGCACCCAGGTGTGGGACGCCGAGGTCAGCCGCGAGGAGGACGGGCGCGTAATCGCGCTCTTTCGCTGCACACAGTTTCTGCTTCCGCGCGAGGACCCGCGCACGAAGCGCCAGCAACGAGCGCGGCAGATCGCCGCCGAGACAGAAGACCAGGAGGTAGCCGATGCCGGTTAGCGCCGCGATGAGACGCAAACGGGAAGAGATCGTGATCGAGCACATGGAGTCGGAGAACAGGCAGGACTTCGACACGACGCTCGAGACGTTCAAGCACCCGCGCTACGAGCTGATCCCCAATGGCGACGTCCACGACGGCGCGACGGAGGTGGCCGACTACTACCGCGAGACGCGCGCGGCGTTTCCCGACCAGCGCAACGAGGTGATCGCGTTCCATCACGCGGACGACGCGGTGATCGTCGAGTTCACGCTGATGGGCACGCACCTCGGCAGCTTCCGCGGGCTGCCGCCGACCGGACGCTCGTTCGAGTGCCAGATGACGGCGTTCTTCTTCTTCGAGGACGAGGGCCTGGTCAACGAGCGCGTCTACTTCGACTCCGCGACGATCCTGCGCCAGCTGGGGATCGCGCACGACCCGCTCAGCCTGTGGGGGCGGCTGGCGACGGTGGTCAACCATCCGGTCACCATTGGCGGGGCCGTGGTGCGGTCGGCCCTGCGGCGCTGAGGAGAGGAGCGACTCGAGGGAGAGCGGGCGCGAGGACATAACGGGCGCCGCCCGGATCGCCGACTGAGGCCGGGCGCCGCTACTCGTACGCGAAGAAGCCCTCGCCGGTCGACTCGCCGAGCAGGCCCTCGGCGACCATCCGGCGCAGCAGGGGGGCCGCGCGATAGCGCTCCTCGCCGAGCTCCTCACGCAGCCCGTCGAGCGTCGCGAGCACGTGGTCCAGGCCGATCCGGTCGCCCCACTCGAGCGGCCCGCGCGGGTAGTTGTAGCCGTGGCGCATCGCCAGGTCGACGTCGTCGGCGCTGCCGACTCCCTCGCTGACGGCAAAGGCCGCTTCGTTCACCAGCTGGCAGACGATCCGGCCGAGCACCAGACCGGGGGCGTCGCCCACCGAGGCCACCTCTTTGCCCAGGCTGTGAAAGAGCTCCGCTGCCTGGGCGCAGTGAGCCTCTGAGGTGTCGCGCGAGCGGGTCAGCTCGACCAGCTTGGACTCCTCCAGTGGAGGCAGCGCATGGAATCCCACCGCGCCGCCGTACACGTCCATTTCCGCCAGGCTGCCCTCGGCGCACAGGACGAGGACCAGCGTGCCGTCGCTCTCCACCTCGGGCGCGGGCTCGAGGATCGACCGCCCGACGGCCGCGTCGATCACCACGTCGGGCTGGTCGGAGGGCTCGAACTCGACCAGCTGCGCGCACGTCGTAGCCGGCATCCTCGGCCGCTGCCCGCAGCTCGTCGGCGATGCTCGACTCGCCCTCGATCGCCAGCGTCCCCTGGCCTCTTGCCGCCGGAGGTTCCGGGTCCGCCGCGCGGTGCTGTTCGCCCGAGTAGTCGTAGTAGCCGCGGCCCGACTTGCGCCCGAAACGGCCCGCCTGGACCATCCGCGCCGTGATCATGCTCGGCCGCCAGCGCGGTTCGTGGAAGCTCTGCTCCCAGAACGACTTGGTGACCTCGAAGCCGGTGTCGAGGCCGACCAGGTCCATCAGCTCGAAAGGCCCCATGCGGAAGCGGCCGCCCATCCGCACGATCCGGTCGATCTCCTCGTGCGTTGCGACCCGCTCGCTCAGCAGCTTGAGCGCCTCCATTCCGAACGGCCGCGCGCAGCGGTTGGCGAGGAACCCGGGGCCGTCCTGAGCGAGGATCACCCGCTTGCCCATCCGGCGCCCGGCCTTCTCGGCCGTCTCGACCGCCTCGGCTGAGGACTCGGTCCCGGCGACGACCTCGAGCAGGTCCATCAAGACGACCGGGTTGAAGAAGTGCATGCCGACGACCCGGTCCGGTCGCTCGGCGGCGGTGGCGAGCGCCGTCACGGGCAGGGAGGACGTGTTCGTCGCGAGCACCGTCTCGGGCCCGCAGACACGCGAGAGGCCGGCGAACAGCTCGCGCTTGATCTCGAGGCTCTCGGGCGCCGCCTCGATCACGAGATCGCACCCCGCCAGGCCCTCGAGCGTCGGGCACGCGCAAGAGCAGGTCGCGTGCGGCGGCCGCCTCCTCGGCCGGCCACCGGCCGCGCTGCCCGCCCTTCTCGAGGCCTGTCTCGACCGCGGCGATCCCACGGTCGAGCGCCTCCGGGAACGGGTCGTGCAGACGCGTCTCGAAGCCGGCGAGGCAGCAGATCTGGGCGATGCCCGCGCCCATCGTTCCGGCGCCGCTCACGCCGACGACCTGTACGTCTTTCAGTCCGGGACCTCCGGCGGCGTCTCGCCCTCCCAGTAGTCGACCGCGTCGGGCATCAGGAAGTTGGCCCGCAGGCCCCCCAAGCCGCTGCCGGGCGCGTGCTCGCGTACGCCAACCTTGCCGGCGTCGGGGTAGATGGCGATGTCCGGACCGCGCATCTGGCTGACCATCAGCAGACGCACGGGCTCCGGGGTGCGGTTCGCGAGCTGGTGCGCGCCACCTTCGCCGACCGGAAAAGCGACGACTTCGCCCTCCGCCAGCTCGCGCCATCCCTCGGGCGTGCGCAGGTGAGGTCGCCCGCGCAGCACGACCAGCAGCTCTTCGTTGGCCAGGTGGTAGTGGTAGGGAAAGCCGGCCTCTCCAGGCGGAAGCTCGTATACGCTCGCGCCGAGCCCCTTGCTTCCCGCCTTCGCCGCGACGCTCGTGCCCCGCCAGCGAAAGCCCTCCCGCTCTCCGTGCTCGTCGAAGTCGCTGGTGAACACGTTGGGCGGGGTCATCAGCGGCCCTCGAACGAGGGCCGGCGCTTCTCCAGGAACGCGCGCATGCCCTCGACGCGGTCCTCGGTCGCCATCGCGAGCTCGAACAGGCGCCGCTCGTGCGCGAGCCCGGCCGTGAGCGAGGTCTCCTCGGCCGCGAGCACTGCCTGCTTCGCAAGCTTCACCGCGAGCGGCGGGCCGGCGCGCGATCACGCGGGCCAGCTCCAGTGCGTCGTCGTGCCATTCGCGGCGCCCGGAGACCTTGTTGACGAATCCGAGCCGCAGGGCCTCCTTGGCGTCGATCCGCCGACCGGTCAGCACGAGCTCCATCGCGCGCTGCTTGCCAATCACGCGCGCGAGCCGCTGGGTGCCGCCGCCGCCGGGAATGATCCCGAGGGTGATCTCCGGCTGGCCGAACTCGGCCGTCTCGGAGGCGACGATCATGTCGCACATCAGCGCCAGCTCGCAGCCGCCGCCGAGCGCGAAGCCGGACACCGCCGCGATCATCGGAGTGCGGCAGGCTGCCAGGCGATTCCAGAACGTGATCGTCGAGGACTCGAGCACGTCCTGGAAGGAGCGCTCCGACATCGCCTGGATGTCCGCGCCGGCGGCGAACACCTCGTCGCTGCCGGCGATCACGATGCAGTGGATGCGCGGGTCGCCGTCCAGCTCCTCGACCCCGGTCGCCAGCTCGCCCATCACCTCGGGCGAGAGCGCGTTGCGGCGTTCGGGCCGGTCGAGCGTGACGATCCCGACCGCCTCGTCTCGCTCCACGCGGACGCTCGCCACGAGGTCGCCTACTCCGGAATCAGCGCGTTGATGCCGGTGGCGTGCCGGCCGATGATCAGCTTCTGGATCTGCGAAGTGCCCTCGTACAGCGTCGTCACGCGGGCGTCGCGCATGTAGCGCTCGACCGGGTACTCGTCGATGTAGCCGTAGCCGCCGTGGACCTGGATGGCCGCGTTAGCGCACCGCACCGCGGCCTCGGTCGCAAAGAACTTGGCGATCGACGTCTCCAGTGTGTTGGGCCTCTTCTGGTCCTTCAGGTGGCCGGCACGCCAGACCAACAGCCGGGCGGCGTCCGTGTCGACCAGCATGTCCGCGATCAGCCCCTGCACGAGCTGGAAGCTCGCGATCGGGCGGTCGAACTGGCGGCGCTCCTTCGAGTAGGAGACCGACTCGTTGACGCAGCCCTGGCAGATGCCGACACAGCCGGCGGCCACGCTGTAGCGGCCGCGGTCGAGCGCCGACATGGCGATCTTGAATCCCTCGCCGATCTCGCCCAGGATCTCGTCGTCGCCGACCTCGACCTCGTCGAGCGCCAGCTCGGCGGTGTCGGACGCGCGCAGCCCGAGCTTGCCGTGGACCTCCTGTGTGGTGAACCCGGAGCGATCGGTCGGCACGAGGAAGCACGCCAGACCGCGATGCTTCTTCTCCGGATCGGTCTGGGCGAAGATCAGCGCCACCTTGGCGCACGTTGCCGAGCGAGATGAACATCTTCGAGCCGGAGATCTTCCAGCCGCCGTTCACCTTCGTCGCGCGGGTCGCGACCGAGGCCGCGTCCGACCCGGTGCCGGGCTCGGTGAGCCCGAAGCAGCCGAGCCACTCGCCTGAGCAGAGCTTCGGCAACAGGGCGCGCTTCTGCTCCTCGGTGCCCCACTGCTCGATCGAGCCGGCGACCAGCGAGGTCTGCACGGAGACGACGGTGCGCGCGGAAGAGTCGCCGCGCCCGATCTCCTCCACGACCAGCCCGTAGCTGATGTAGTCGAGGCTGCGGCCGCCGTACTCCTCGGCGACCGGCGCGCCGAGGTAGCCCATATCGGCGATCTTCTTGACCAGCTCGAGGTCGAAGCGCTCGGCGCGGTCGTTGTCGCGCGCCCGCGGGATGATCTCGCGGTCGGCGAAGTCGCGCGCGGTCTCGCGGATCAGCTGCTGCTCGTCGGTGAGGTCGAGGTTCAAGAAATCGTGCTGGCCTCGCCGAGCTCGGCCTGGATGCGCTCCGACAACAGGGCGGACACGCGCTGCGTAACGGGACCGGGACAGCTGAACTCGAGGCCGTCGACGACGCTCACGCCCTGCACCTCGCGCAGCGACGAGGCGAGGAACACCTCCTCGGCGTTCTCGATGTCCGACAGCAGGTACTCGGCACTCTCGCGCACCGGCACCATGTCCATGATCCGCTGCCGGGTGATCGAGGCCAGAACCCCGCTTTCGAGTGCGGGCGTGTGCAGCGTGCCCTCGGAGTCCGCCCAGAAGATGGTGGAGGTTGGCGCCTCCAGCAGCGTCCCGTCGGGTCGCGTCGAGGAGCGCCTCGTCGGCGCCGTCTCGTTTTGCCAGGCGCGTGGCGAGCATGTTGCCGCCGTAGGACAGTGTCTTGAGGCCCGTCAGGACGATCGTCGGCTGGTAGGCCACGGTCGAAAGAGACAGGCCGTGGGCGAAGTCCGGGAAGTCCTCGATGATCGCAACGCGCCGGCCGCCACGAGAGAGCACCAGCCGCAGCGCCGCCTCCTTCTTGGGGTTCGCCTCCAGCAGCGCTCCAATCTCGCGCTCGAAGGCGGGGCGGTCCCACTCCAGGAAGATGCCCTCCGCCGAGCGCGCGAGCCGGTCCATGTGGTCGGTCATCGCGAACGGCGCGCCCCCGTAGAGGCGCAGCATCTCGAATGCACCGTCGCCCCGCAGGAAGCCATCGTCCGTGATCGAGACGGTGGCCTCGGCTACGGGTGAGATCCGGCCGTCGAGGGAGCAGAGGAGGTCGGGGTCAGGCATCCGCGAGAGCTTACGAGAACCTAAGCGGCTTCGACGATCGTCGCCAGGCCCTGACCGACCCCGATGCACATCGTGGCGAGGCCAAAGCGGGCGCCGCGGCGGCGCATCTCCCACAGCAAGGTGGTGAGCAGGCGTGCGCCGGAGCAACCGAGGGGGTGGCCGAGCGCGATCGCGCCGCCGTTGACGTTCAGGCGCTCGTGGTCGATGCCCAGCTCGCGCATGCACGCGATCGACTGGGAAGCGAAGGCCTCGTTCAGCTCGACCAAGTCGATCTGGTCGATCGACATCCCGGCCCGGTCCAGCGCCCGGCGGGTGGCGGGGATCGGCCCGATTCCCATGAACCCTGGCTCGACGCCCGCCGCCCCGGTGGCCACGACCCGTCCCAGAGGCTCCGCCCCGAGTGCGCGGGCCCGCTCCTCCGAGGCGAGCACTACACAGGCGGCCCCGTCGTTGATGGAGGAGGAGTTGCCGGCGGTCACCGACCCGCCGGGCCGGAACGCCGGCTTGAGGCCGGCCAGTCGCTCGAGCGTCGTGTCCGGGCGCGGGCCCTCGTCGGTGTGCACCGTGACCGGATCGCCCTTCGGCTGCGGAACCGGGACCGAGACGATCTCCTGGTCGAAGCGGCCCGCCTCGGTGGCGGCGACGGCGCGCTGGTGGCTCGCGAGCGCGAACTCGTCCTGGTCCTCGCGCGCCACGCCGTAGCGCGCGGCGACGTTCTCGGCGGTTTCGCCCATCGCCTCCGAGGAGTACATCTCCTCCATGCGGGGGTTCACGAACCGCCAGCCGAGCGTCGTGTCGTAGGCGCGCAGGTCACCGCGCGGAAAGGAGCGCTCCGGCTTCGCCATCACGAGCGGCGCGCGGGTCATCGACTCGACCCCGCCGGCCAGGACGAGATCGGCGTCGCCGGTCTGGATCATCCGCGCTCCCTGGTTGACCGCCTCGAGGCCGGAGGCGCAGAGCCGGTTGACCGTCACCCCGGGCACCTCCACCGGGAGGCCTGCCAGCAGCAGTCCCATGCGGGCGACGTTGCGGTTGTCCTCGCCGGCCTGGTTGGCGCAGCCCATGAAGACGTCATCCACCTCGTCCGCCGGCAGGTCGCTGCGTTCCACCGCCGCCTTCATCACGTGCGCGGCGAGGTCGTCGGGCCGCGCGTTTGCCAGCGCTCCGCCGTATCGGCCGATCGGCGTGCGCACGGCGTCGATCACGTAGGCGGCGCTCACGGTGAACAGATTAGTTGGCAGTTGGCAGTCGGCAGTTGGCAGACCTAGACTGCGCGGCGTGGACGCCTTTCCCCTCTACGTCTTTGGCGGCATCGTCGTGCTGGTTGGCCTGCTGGTCCTGCTGGCGCGGCTATATCCCGGCTCGGGCGCGGATTTGCTCGACTGGGGCCCGACGCGCTCCTATGAGGAGGAGATCGAGCTCGAGAACCAGGACGTCGAGCAGATGATCGAGGCTCAGAACGAATACCGCCGCCGGCGCGGAGAGGCCGAGGTCAGCGAGGAAGAGGTGCGCCTGGAAGTCGTGCGGCAGGAGATTGAGCGACTGCGCGACGACGAAGGGTGACGACCTTCGTGGTGCGAACCTCCTCGAGCGCTCCCTCGAGGATCTCGTTCACCTGGGTGGGCAGCTCGATCTGCGGGTAGTGCCCGCAGCCCTCGAGCAGGTGCACACGCGACTGCGGGACCGCGGCGGCGAACGACGCGGCGTGCTCGACCGGGGCCAGGCGGTCGTGCCGGCCCCAGATCAACGTCACCGGACAAACGAGCCGCCGTGACCGCTGGAGCAGGTCGCCGGTGTAGCCGGGGATCAGCGCGCGCCCGGCGGTCAGCAGCCGCTCGAGCTCGCGCCGGCCGCCGTAGAGGTCGACGAAGTACTCGATCGCGTCGTCCAGGCCGCGGTTGTCGAACATCAGCCGCTCTTCGAGGAAGCCGCGCATGGCGGTGCGGATCGCCTGGGCGGCGATCGGGTTCGGGAGCTTGAGCAGAGCCATCCAGTTGACCGGCCGTCCCGCCAGCGCCTGCCACCACCAGGGGGCCCTGACGCCCAGACCCGCGGGAGCCATCAGGCACAGGTGGCTGACGCTCTGCGGCTGCTCGAGCGCGATGCTGAGCGCGATCGCGCCACCGAGCGAATGGCCCATGACCGCCGCCTGCTCGATCTCGAGCTCCTCGAACAGGCGCGGGAAGTAGTCGCCGTAGAAGTCGATCAGGGTCTGGCCGTCGCGCAGGACGGGCATGTGCGAGCGCCCGAATGGCGGGATGTCGATCGCGATCACCCGGTGGTGGGCCAGGAGACGCGGCACGATCCGGCGCCAGCCGTCGCAGGTGTCGGCGAAGCCGTGCAACAGGAGGACCGGCGGGCCGGATCCCGCATCGACGACATGGGTCTCGACACCGCCGATGTCGAGCATCCGCTTCGCCAGCGTCTCCCCGCCGGCTTCGTGCAGTCCTGGGTGTGTCGCAGACCGTGCCACGTAAGCGCCTTCCTTGAGCGGCGCAAGCCTATTCGAGCGGGCCGCCCGGACGGAAGTTCGCCGCCGAGCGCTACCGTCCTACTTCCGATGCTTTGCCCGAACTGCATGTCGCCCTACGTGGAGCCGCTCGAGCCGGAGGAAGGCGTCACCCCCGACGAGCCAATCCTGCGCTGCACCGAGTGCGAGTACGCTGGGCCCCGCTCAGAGTTCGTCCCCGAGAACTACCGGTAGAAGGAGCCGCAAGATGGCCGATTACGCGAAGGACGTCCTGGTCGACACCCAATGGGTCGAGGACCATCTGGACGACGACTCGATCCGGATCGTCGAGGTGGACGAGAACCCCGCGCTCTACGCCGAGGCTCACATTCCGGGCGCGATCGGCTTCGACTGGCAGAAGGACCTGCAGGACCAGGTCAAGCGCGACTTTCTCGGTCCGAAGGAGTTCGGCGCGCTGTTCGGCTCGCGCGGCATCTCGAACGACCACACGATCGTGCTGTACGGCGACCGCAACAACTGGTTCGCCGCCTACACCTACTGGTATCTCAAGTACTACGGCCACAACGACGTGAAGCTCATGAACGGGCCGCGCGAGAAGTGGATCTCGGAAGGGCGGTCCACCTCGACGGACGTGCCGAGCAACCCGGCGGCGACCTTCGAGGCGAAGGGGCCGGACGACCAGATCCGCGCCAAGCGCGACCAGATGCTGTCCGAGGTGGTCGGCAGCGACGACACCCGCATGGTCGACGTGCGCTCGCCGCAGGAGTACTCCGGTGAGCTGATCGCGATGGCCGGCTACGAGCAGGAGGGCGCGCAGCGCGGCGGCCACATCCCTGGCGCCAAAAGCGTGCCGTGGGCCTCGGCGGTGCAGGAGGACGGGACCTTCAAGTCCGCCGACGAGCTGCGCGAGCTGTACGAGGGCAAGGGCGTGATCGCGGACGGCAAGCCGATCGTCGCCTACTGCCGGATCGGCGAGCGCTCCGCGCACACCTGGTTCGTGCTGCACGAGCTGCTCGGGATCGACGACGTGCGCAACTACGACGGCTCCTGGACCGAGTGGGGCAACATGGTCGCCGTGCCGGTGGAGAAGGGGTCGGGCTAGCAGCGAGCCACCTTGATCGGCACCGGCGGGCGGGTTACGGTACGCCGCAAGGGTTCCGATGCAGCGGGCGAACGTCACCGGGGGAGGTTCGCGCCGCGCGGCACGCGTGGCGGTGTTCCTCTGTGCGACCGCGGTGCTGCTGCTGGCGCGTGGGACGCCCGCCCATGCGGGCGAGTACTGGTTCGCCGGCCACCCGTTCGGGACCGATGGGAGCTACGGCGTCGTCGTGACGCCGTCGGGCGACTACCTGGTGGCGAACCGGGGCACGTCGCAGGTGCGCCGGCACGCCGGCGACGACTCCCTGCTCAACTCGTGGGGCAGCTTCGGCACCGGCGACGGGCAGTTCCAGGACCTCTGGGGCATTGCCACTGACTCCACCGGGGCGGTGTACGTCACGGACACGGGCAATCACCGCATCCAGAAGTTCACCGCGAGCGGGACGTTCGTGACCAAATGGGGCTCGCTGGGGACCGGGAACGGCCAGTTCAACCGGCCCGTGCACGTCGACGTCGACGCCGCGGGCTTCGTGTATGTCACGGACAGCAACAACAACCGCGTCCAGAAGTTCGACTCGGCAGGCAACTTCGTCACCAAGTGGGGCAGCGCCGGAACGGGTGATGGGCAGTTCAGCACGCCGCACGGGCTCGCAGTCGGGCCGGGCGGCGTCGTCTACGTGGGCGACAGCGGCGGGCGGCGGATCGAGAAGTTCGACTCGAACGGCAACTTCCTGGCCAAGTGGGGCATCGCCGGCACATCGCCAGGGCAGTTCGCCGGCGACATCTGGGGCCTCGACACGGACGCCGGGGGTGACGTCTACGCCACGATGAACATCCTCAGCGGCGGCTGCACGATGAACAAGTTCACCAGCTCTGGAACGCTGCTCGACTCGATCTGCAACCGGCCCTCCTCACGCGGTCTCGACGTTGCCGACGAGGCCGACGACGACCTGCTGATCACCCAGGAGGGCAGTGCGGACGGAGGACTGACCCGCTACGCACGCGGCGCTCGGCTGACGATTCGCATGACCAGCGTCGACAGCGGGACCGTGACCTTTGCCGTCGGCGGGGGCGCCACCCCACCCGTCACCAACCTCGGGGAGGGATGGGGCCTGGAGCGGGTCTACCTCCCGCCGGCCGGCACGTACTCAGTCTCGGCAACATCGGACACCCTGCTCCAGACGGGCGCCTCGTGCACGGACGGCTCCGACCCGGCCAACGTGTCGCTGACCGCTGGGGAGGACGTGATCTGCACGTACGCGTTCGAGCGCAAGCCGCAGGTGATCGTCAGGCAGGACTCGCAGCCACCCTCGACCCAGGCGTTCAGCTTCAGCGCGGGTGGTGGCTTGAGCCCGGCATCGTTCGTCCTCGACGGCTGCTGCGGTGAGCCGCCGCCGACACAGATCACGCTGACGGCGCCCGGATCCGGATCCGGTTACTCGGTTACGCAAACGACTCCGGCCGGCTGGTATGCGGCCACCACCGCTTGCTCCGATGGCTCGGCGGTCGGCAACATCAGTCTGTCGGCGCGCGAGATCGTCACATGCACCTTTACGAATGGCCAAGTTGGCTCTGGGCGAGTCGTGGTTAGCCTCGACTCGCAACCCGACTCGGCGACGCTCTTCCGCTTCCACGGTCCGCAGCAGCTGTTCCACGAATTCGAGCTGAACGACGACGGCTCCGGGACCCCGTCGACTCCGAACGAGCTCGGCACCTACGTCACCCCGGGAACGCGCGCCATCCGGGAGGATTTCGTGCCCGGGTGGGCTCTGACCTCCGCCGGATGCTCGGACGGCTCTCCTGTCTGGGCCATTGACGTCTCGGCGGACGAGACGGTGACGTGCAGCTTCACCAACCAGCAGGCTCCGACCGGCACCGTGATCGCGGAAGTGATCCAGCTCGGAGATCCGTTCGAGTACTCGCAGGCGTTCGCCTTCACAGCCGGCGGCGGCCTCAGCACGCCTCAGTACCCGGCGAGCTTCAACCTCTTCGGGGTGACGGCCCAGGATGAGGAGGCCGAGAACTCCCGGACATTCCAGGTGCCGGTCGGGTCCGGCTACTCGCTCGCCGCGAACGGCGTCCCGCCGGGGTGGACGCTGGCGTCCGCCAACTGCGACGACGGCTCGCCGACAGCGAACATCACGGTCTCATCGGGCGAGACCATCACGTGCACCTTCGTGATGGAGGACCCCACAACCCTCACGATCGTGCAGGACACCCACCCTGACGGCCCCCAGGACTTCACCTACCAGGCGACCGGAGCCGGCATGCCGCCGAGCTTCGGCCTCGATGACGATGGCGACGAGGGCAACACTTTCCCGAGCAAGCGCACGTTCCAGCTGCAACCGGGGACCTTCTCGCTCGCGCAGCAAGCCGATCCGAGCTGGAACCGCTTCTTCGGCTACTGCGAGGACGGCTCACCGCTCACGAACATCACGCTGAGCCGTTCGGAGGACCTGTACTGCCACTTCGGCAACACCCCACTGGGCGAGCCGCAGCCAGCGACGTCGACCGGCGCCGGTGGCGCGGCTGCGAACGGGGGCTCGCAAAGTCCGATGATCTCCGGCAACGGCAATTTCGTCGCGTTCCACTCGACGGCAACCAATCTGAGCGCCGCCGACCCGACCACCAGCCGAGATGTCTACCTGCGCAACGTGCGCACCGGCGAGGTGCGGCTCGTGAGCCGGGCCACGGGGGTGAACGGGGCCGTCGGGAACTCCGATTCCATGGAGCCCTCCGTTTCCGCTGACGCACGCTACGTCGCCTTCTCCTCGAGCGCGACCAATCTCGACCCGGCCGACACCAGCTTCTTGTCCGACGTCTACGTCCGCGACGTCGCATCCGGCATCACGACTCTCGTGAGCCGCGCCAGCGGGGCGGGGGGCGCCAAGGGCAACGCCAACTCGCTGACGCCCGCGATCTCGCCCAATGGGCGTTACGTCACGTTCTCCTCGCAGAGCACCAACCTCGACCCGGCCGACACGGACTCGACCCAGGATGTGTTCGTGCGCGACCTGCAGACGGGCACCACGACGTTGGTCAGCAGGGCCACCGGTGCGAGCGGCGCGAAGAGCAACGGCGACTCCGTGTACCCCTCTGTGTCTGACGACGGACGGGTCGCCTTCTTCTCGGCTGCAACCAACCTCGATCCGGGCGACTCCGACACCCGACATGACGTCTTCGTGCGCGACACCGTGGCAGGCACGACCACGCTTGCGAGCCGGGCGAGTGGCGTTTCTGGTGCGAAGGGCAACAGCGACAGCTACTACGAGCTCGACATGTCGGGGAACGGGCGCTACGTCGCCTTCTATTCCTTCGCGGGGAATTTGACGCCTGAAGGCAGGTCCGGGGTCTTCGTCCGCGACCTGCAATCCGCGACCACCGAGCTCGTCAGCCGGGCCGACGGCGTTGCGGGTGCGCCGGCGACCGACACGACTAGCCTTGGCGGCATCACCTACGACGGGCGCTATGTCTCCTTCGGCTCCTACTCCATGTGGTTGGATCCGGCGATCCGGCCGATCGACGACCCCGTCGGCTCCGCCGACGCGGCCTACGTCAGGGACCGCCAGGCCGGCACGACCCGCCTGCGGAGTGCGCAGACGGGCCGCGAGGGCTCCGCCCTCTACAGCATTGGTGAGCTCTATTCGGTCACGACCTCTGACGACGGCCGCTACACCGTCTTCTGCTGCACGCAGATCCGCGACGCTCAGACCAGCGTGACGTCGCAGGAGAGCCGCGCCTCGCCCACATATCCGCGCGCCAAGGCGGCCACGCCGTTCTTCGCTCCGCTCGTGCCCGCCTACCAGGCCTGCGCGTCGCCGAACCGACAGCACGCCCCGCCGCTGTCGTTCGGGTCATGCGCGCCGCCGTCGCAGTCTTCGAGCCGCCTGACCGCCGGCACTCCGGACGCCAACGGCGCTCCTTCCAACCTGATCGGGTCGGTGAAGCTGCGCTCGGTCACCGAGCCGCTGCCGCTCAACCCCAACAACGGCGACCAGTCGGACGTCGCGATCGACGTGTCGGTGACCGACGTGCGCAACTCGGGCAGCCTCACCGACTACACAGGCGAACTGGAGGCGCGGCTGTCCCTGCAGGTCACCGACCGGGTCAACTTCCCCGCGACGGGTGGCATGGGACCGGGCACCACCCAGGGCTTTGCCATCTCGGCGACGGTTCCGTGCACCGCCACCGGCGCCGCGACCGTCGGCTCCACTTGCACGCTGTCCACCAGCACCGACGCGTTGGTGCCCGGCACGGTGATCGAGAACTCACGCGGCCTCTGGGAGCTTGGCCAGCTGGCCGTCTACGACGGCGGCGCGGACAGCGACGGCGACACGACGGGGGACAATTCGCCGTTCCTGCGGCAGGGCGTTTTCGTCCCGTAGCCGCGGCTAGAGCAGTGGGCGCAGCCGCTCGAGCAGCTGCCCGAGGATCCGGGCCGTCGCGCCCCAGATGAAGTTGCCGTCGACCGTGTAGGTGTCGGTCTTGATCGGCACGCCGCGGCGAATCAGGCGGCGCTTCTCGAAACCCGCCACGAGGTCAGGCAGCGATAGCTCGACCACCGCGTCGACCTCCTCGGGATTGGGCCGGAAGGTGCCGCCCGGCTCGATCAGTCCGACGAACGGATAGATCGCGTAGTTGGTGACCACCGTTGACACCGGCGGCAGCGCTCCCACCAGCCGCACGTCGGCGGGCGCCAGGCCGATCTCCTCGTCGGCCTCTCGAAGCGCCGTCTCGGGCAACGGCTCGCCCTCGTCCTGGCGCCCGCCCGGGAACGAGATCTCCCCGGCGTGGCGGCGCATCCCCTCGGTGCGCTTCGTGAACACACCGACCAGGCGGCCGGCGTCGGGATAGAGCGGCACGAGCACGGCCGCCTTGACGCCCGCCGGTGGGCGCATCGCGGCCGCTGCTGCGGGTTCCACCAGCAGCTCAGGCAGCTTTGCGGCGTAGTCGATCGAATCAGGCGCCATGGCCGGCCAATATAGGTGCGGCACGTGGACGGCTCGCCACCGATCGGCTACGTTCCTCCCAGGGGGTTTGGTTTGAAGCTGTCCCAAGCGACATTGCTGCTGGCCTGCGTCTTCGCGCTCGTGTTGAGCGCACCGGCTCACGCGGCGGGTCCTGATTGGGGCGCCGTCGCGGCGGACGCGACCGGCGGGCAGCTGATCGTCGTGCAAGACGCGCAGCCCAATAGCGCTGAGGCGGTCACTTTCAACGCGGGCGGCGGCCTCACGCCCGCGACCTTCCAACTCGACGACGCCGGCGCCGGGCCGCTACCCAACTCGCAGACCTTCAACGACGTTCCGCCCGGCTCGGGCTACTCGGTGTCTCAGGTCACTCCGTCGAGTTTCGACCCGCCTCAGGTTGATTGCTCCGATGGCTCCGACCCGAGCAATATCGACATCTCGCTCGGCGAGTCGGTCACTTGCACGTTCGTCAACGTCCAGGCCGATGCGGGCTTCGTGCTGATCCGCAAGGACACGCAACCGGACTCGGGGCAGGACTTCAGTTTCTTTGGCCTTCCGACCGCCACCCGTGAGCTGATTCTCGATGACGACGGAACGGCGGCCGATCCGCCGAACGAGGTCGGGATGTACGTCGACGCGGGGACATACTCGCTCCGCGAGCGGCAGGTCAGCGGCTTTGTCCTGGCGTCCGCGACGTGCTCGGACGGCTCTCCCGTCTACGAGCTGGTCGTCTCGCCCGATGAGACCGTCACGTGCACATGGGTGAACCAGGCGGCGCCGACCGGCTGGGTTCAGGTGAAGGTCGATGCACAGCCCGATGACTTTCAGGACTTCAACTTCACCGCCGGCGGTGGGCTGAACAGCCCCCAGGAGCCGGCGTCCTTCCACGTCGGCAATCCCGGCAGTCCTCCAATCATCACGGACAAGAACTTCACCACCGTCCCGGTCGGCTCCGGGTACTCGGTCACGCCAACCACCCCGGAGGGATGGAGCCTGGTCTCGGCCACGTGCTCGGACGGTTCGCCGGTTTCGAACATCGACGTCTCGGCCGGCGAATTCGTGAGCTGCACCTTCACGAACCGCAAGCATGCCCGGCTGACGATCACCCAGGACACGCAGCCGGACGATCCACAGGACTTCACGTTCAACGTGGGGGGCGGGGTGAGTCCCTCGAGCTTCGCGCTCGACGACGACGGCGATGACGGCAACGGGACGTCCAGCTCTCGGACGTTCGACGACGTCCCCCCCGGGACGTACTCGGTCGGCCAGGCGGCGCCGAGCGGCTGGAGCCGCTTCTTCGGCACCTGCTCGAACGGCTCGCCGATCTCCAGCGTGAGCATCGCGATGGGCGAGCGGGTCACCTGCAACTTCGGCAACACACCGGTCGGCCAGCCGCCGCCCGCGAGCGGGACCGGCGCCGGCGGCAACCGGGCCCAGGGACAGAACCCGTCGCTGTCCGCCGATGGCCGGTACCTCGCGTTCGGATCCACGGCCACGAATCTCAGCCCTGACGACACGAGCAGTTCACTGGACATCTACGTACGCGACCTGCGCACGGGCGACGTCCGGCTCGTAACACGCGCCACCGGCGTCAGCGGGGTCAAGGCAAACGCCACCGCCGACAATCCCGTGATCTCGGCTGACGGACGCTACGTCACCTTCGCGACCGCCTCGACGAACCTGAGCCCGGACGACACGGACACCCTCCTCGACGTGTACGTGCGGGATCTGGTCGCCAACACGACCACGCTGGTCAGCCGGGCGAGCGGCGCCGCCGGAGCGAAGGCCAGCGGGTCGTCAGGTGCAGGGCCCGCGATATCCGGCGACGGGCGGTTCGTCGTCTTCAGCAACAACGCCACGAATCTCAGCCCGGATGACCCGGACACTCTCAACGACGTCTACGTCCGGGATCTTCAGGCGAACACGACCACGCTGGTGAGCAGGGCAACGGGCGCCCCCGGAACCAAGGGCAACTCCCAGTCCGTGGCGCCTGTCATTTCCGCCGACGGCGGCTACGTGGCGTTCTCTTCGACTTCGACCAACCTGAGCCCGGACGACAGCGACAGTCTGGCTGACATCTACCGACGTGACCTCCAGACCAGCACCACCACGCTCGTCAGCCGGGCGACCGGAGCCGGCGGAGCCAAAGCGAACCAAGGGTCGAGCAGCGCCTCGATATCGGCCGATGGCAGCACGGTCGAGTTCAGCTCACAGGCGACCAATCTGGACCCGGATGACCTATCGACTCCCTCTGACCTCTACGTGCGCGACCTTGACAGTGACGTGACGCTGCTTGTGGACCGTGCGTCCGGCGCCACGGGCGCGAAGCAGAACTTGAGCCTGGGCGGCGAAGGCTCCATCTCCGGCGACGGTCGCTACGTGGCCTTCACCACGAGTGCCCGCAACTTGCATCCGGACGATGTGACGAACACGGTGTTCGACGTGTACCTGCGTGACATCGTGAACCATGAGACGTTCCTCGTGAGCCGCACGACCGGCGCCCAGGGCGGTGCGGGCAACTTGCAGTCCCTGCAGCAGGGCGGGCACGCCCCGGCCCTCTCAGGCGACGGCCGCTTCGTCGCTTTCATTTCGCTTGCGACCAATTTCAGCCCGGATGCCGTTGGGAGCAGCACCTCGGTGTATGTTCGCGACCGGGAGACCCAGGTGACCTCACTCGAGAGCCGCTCCTCGCCGACCTATGCGCGGCCCAAGGCGGCGACTCCGATCGACGCGCCGCTCGTTCCCGCCTACGCGACCTGCACGTCGCCCAACCGCGTCCACGCGGTGCCGCTCAACCACGGGTCCTGCAACCCGCCGTGACCTGGTCTCGGGCTTCCTGACCGTCGGCACGCCCGACGCGAACGGCCAGCCCGCGAAGGCGGTCGCGAACCTCGAGATGCTGGTGCTGCCCGGCAACGCCGGCACCGCGGCCGACGAGGCGGACGTGCGCCTGACGACCTCCGTCACCGACGTGCGAAACGCCTCCGACCTGTCCGACTACACCGGAGAGCTGGAGCTGCGCTTCTCGCACGAGGTCACCGACCGGGTGAACTACCCGCCGACCGGCGGCCAGGGCCCCGCCACGGCCCAGGCCGCGGACTACTTCTGGACCGTCCCCTGCGCTGCCACCGGCGACACGACCGTGGGCGCGACCTGCGACCTGACCACCACCGCCGACGCGGTGCTGGCGGGCTCGGCGACCGAGGGCGCGCGGGCCATCTGGGCCACCGGCCGCGTCGAGGCCTACGACGGCGGGCCGGACTCCGATGCTGACACGCAAGTCCGGGCAACACTCCATTCCTGCGGCAGGGCATCTTCGTGCCATAGACGCGGTCGGCCGCATCGGATACCTTGCCGCCAGGGGGTTCCGTTTTGAGCGGTAGGCGGACGATAGGGAGGACTTGCGCACGTCGCACTCGTGGCAGCGTGCGCGCTGGCTTTCGCGGCGCCGGCGCACGCCGGCTCGATCCTGGTCCGCCAGGACACGCAGCCCAACGAGCACGCAGGTGTTCAGCTTCACGGCCGGCGGCGGACTGAACCCGACGTCGTTCCAGCTCGACGACGACGGTTTCGCGAACAACGGCATCTCGAACACCCGCCAGTTCACGGGAGTCCCAGCCGGTTCCGGCTATTCGGTGGCGCAGGACGCCCCGACCCCCGCCGGATACGACCCTCCGCAGGCATCCTGCTCGGACGGATCCGAGCCCGTCGAACATCGATCTCGGGGCGTCGGAGATCGTCACCTGCACGTTCGTCAACCGGCTGTCGAGCGCGGGCACGATCACGATCGTCAAGGACGCGCAGCCGGACGACCCGTCCGAACGTTCGCGTTCAGTCCTCACCGGCCCGACGCCTCCAGGGCAGGTCGGATTCCGCCTCCAGGACGACGGCTCGCCGCCGGGAACAGCGCATCCTTCGTCGTCAACCCCGGCAGCGGCTACATCCTCTCGGAGTCCCTCGGCGGCGCCGTGGGTTCAGCAGTCGGCCACATGCTCGGACGGCTCCGCGGTGACGTCGATCACCATCGATCCGAACGAGGACGTCATCTGCACGTTCGTCAACTCAAGCCCGGCACGATCAGGGTCAAGAAGGACGCACACCCGCGCGACCCTCAGGACTTCTCGTTCACGGCGGGTGGCGGGCTGAGCCCGTCGAACTTCAGCTTGGACTACGACAGCGACTCGACCCTGTCGTCGGAGCGCGCCTTCTCGGTCACGCCGGGTCCGGTTATTCGATCGCGGAGGACACGCCACTCCCGCCCAACTGGCTGCAGTCGTCTGCGACGTGCAGCGACGGCTCTCCAATCTCGAACATCGATGTGTCGCCAGGAGAGGTCGTCGAGTGCTTGTTCACCAACGAAGCGACCGACGCCGGAACGATCACTGTTCGAAAGGACGCTCAGCCCAATAGCTCGCAGAGTTTCCTGTTCCACACGACCATCCCGGACGTCGCCGGCGGGTTCTTCAACCTGGTCGACGATGGCTCGTGCCCGTTCAACCAGGTCACGCTGAACGCGCGCCCCGGCACCTACCACGTCAGCGAGTTCCCGCCCAGCGGCTGGGACCTCGGATCGGCGACATGCTCGGACGGCTCGCCCGTGTCAGCCATCGGTGTGAGCACCGGCGAGAACGTCGTCTGCACGTTCACGAATATCAAGCGCGGCCAGATCCGGATCGTCAAGGACACACAGCCCAACGATCCACAGGACTTCGCCTTCACGCCGACGGGGTTCGGTTCCGGGCAGTTCCTGCTCGACGATGACGCGGACGGCTCGGTTCCGAACTCGCGCACGTTCGAGGTCCAGCCCGGATCGGGCTTCTCGGTCTCGGAGACACCCGTGGGCGGCTGGGCGCAGCAGTCCGCAACCTGTGACGACGGCTCGCCGATCTCGAACATCTCGGTGGCTCCGGGCGAGTTGGTTACGTGCACGTTCGTGAACGATCAGGTCCGCGCGCCTGATCGTGAGGCAGGAAACGCAGCCCGACGATCCTCAGGACTTCACGTTCAACGCGACGGGCGGCAGCGGAGTACCGGCGAGCTTCCAGCTCGACGACGACGGCAACGAGTCCAACGGCCTGGCGAGTACGGCCGAGTTCCAAGGCATCGGCCCGGGCCCCTATTCGCTGTCGCAGGTCTCGGTCCCTGGATACGACCTCACAGACGTGACGTGCTCCAACGGCTCCCCGGTGTCTGCGATCAGCATCGCCGAGGGCGAGACGGTCCAGTGCATGTTCACCAACCTGACGCCCGGCGCGGCCCGCATCACGGTCGTCAAGGACGCCACGCCGCAGGCCGCCACGCTGTTCAACTTCAGCACGACGGGAGGCACTGTTCCGAGCGTATTCGTGCTCGACGACGACGGCAACGAGACGAATGCCAGGCCGTCGTCGCGGACCGTGTTCGTGCCAAATCCCGGCGCTGGGGTTCGCGGTGAGCGAGAACGTGCCACCCGGTTGGGAGCAGACGTCCGCCACCTGCGACGACGGCTCCCCGGTGACGAACATCAGCGTCTCCGTAGCGGAGCGCGTCACCTGCACGTTCGCGAATACCCAGGTAGTCGAGTTCCTCGGCTATCCGCGTCCGAAGGCGGCGACCCCGTTCTACGCGCCGCTCGTGATCGCTTATGATCCCTGCAGTTCCCGAATCGCGTCCACCAGGCGCCGCTCAACCATTCCTCCTGCAATCCGCCTACGCAGACGTCGTCGACCGTGGGCGCCGGATCGCCCGACGCAAACGGGGCCGCGGCAAACCTGACCGGGTCGCTGCGGATGACCGTGACGGGGAGCGGATCCACGGCCGACGTGGCGCTGAACGTGAACGTCATCGACGTGCGCTGCCGGGCGTCCACGCCGAACGCCTTCCCGTGCGCGGCGGCCAACTCTGCCGACGGCCCAGACTACGGTGGGCGAGCTGCGCGTCCGCGGCGTGATCCGCGCGACGGACAAGCTGAACGGCTCGGGCCCGGGTGGGCCGAGCGGCACGGTCACCGACATCGAATGGGGGCCGAACGTGCCGTGCACCTCAAGCCCGTCGTCTTCGATCGGGTCGACCTGTGCGCTCACGACGTCGTTTAACACACTCATCCCGGGCTCGGTGGTTGGCGGGGCGCGGTCGATCTGGGAGCACAGCCAGATCAGCGTCGACGACGGCGGCCCTGACGGCGACGGGGATACCACGGGTGACAACCAGCCCTTCCTGCGGCAGGGGGTGTTCGTTCCGTGAGACTGAGAAAGCTCGTTCCGGTCCTCGTGGTCATGGTCCTCGGCACGGCGGGGCCAGCGCACGCCGGCACGATCGCCGTCCTCCAGGACACCCAGCCCAACGGCCCTCAGGCGTTCAGCTTCACCGCCGGTGGCGGACTGAGCCCCTCGTCGTTCCAGCTCGACGACGACGGAAGGCCGGGCTTCGCCTTCTCGAACTCGATCATTTACAACAACGTGCCCGCGGGGTCGGGTTATTCGGTCAGCCAGGACACCCCGACGCCGGCCGGCTTTGACCCGCCGCAGGTGAGCTGCTCCGATGGCTCGAGCCCGTCGAACATCGATCTCGGCGCGAGCGAGACGGTCACCTGCACATTCGCGAACCGCCTCTCGACGGCGGGCACGATCACGATCGTCAAGGACGCGCAGCCGAACGACCCGGCGAACTTCGGCTTCAATCTCTCGGGCCCGACGCCACCGGGCTCAGTCGGGTTCGGGCTCGTCGACGATGGCAGCGGCAATGCGGACACCGCCACCTTCACCGTCAACCCAGGCAGCGGCTATGTGATCAACGAATACTTCACGCCCGCTCCGTGGGGGTTGCAGTCGGCGACCTGCTCGGACGGATCGGCGGTGTCGTCGATCACGATCGATCCGAACGAGGACGTCGTCTGCACCTTCGTGAACGTGAAGATGGCGCAGATCCGGATCGTCAAGGACGCGCAGCCGAACGACCCACAGGACTTCAGCTTCACTGCGGGCGGCGGACTCAGCCCATCGACGTTCAGCCTCGACGACGATTCGAACGGGACTCTCAGCAACGAGAGGGTGTTCACGGCCGTCGCTCCCGGCTCCGGCTATTCCGTTGCGGAAACGGTGCCTGCGAACTGGCAACAGTCCTCGGCCACCTGCTCGGACGGCTCCCCGGTGTCGAACATCGACGTGTCGCAGGGTGAAATCGTCTCGTGCTTCTTCACCAACACGGCGACCGACACCGGCACGATCACAGTGCGCAAGGAGGCGGATCCGACGAGCAACGACGAGTTCGGGTTCAGCACCAACACACCCGCCGGATTCTTCACCTTGGCCGACGATGGCCCGGCCGGGCAACCCGATGAGCGATCGATCACGGCCCGCGCCGGGACCTACTCGGTGAGCGAGTCGTTCACGCCGGGCTGGGATCTCTTGTCGGCGACGTGCTCTGACGGCTCGCAGCCGTCCTCGATCAGCTTGTCCGCAGGTGAGAACGTCGTCTGCACGTTCGTCAACCAGCAGCGCGGGACGATCAAGATCGTCAAGGATGCGCTGCCGGACAGCCCGCAGGACTTCATCTTCACGCCCGCGGGCTTCGGCTCGGGCCAGTTCGCGCTCGACGACGACCCCGGCTCGACGTCCCTCCCGAACTTCCAAACCCTCAACAACGTCGTGCCCGGATCGGGCTACTCGGTTTCGGAGGCAGCAGTGGCAGGGTGGACCAATACCTCGGCCACCTGCTCGGACGGCTCACCGGTCACGAACATCTCCGTCGCCCCGGGCGAGTTCGTCACGTGCACGTTCGTCAACGAACAGCCGCGCACGCTGATCGTGAGACAGCAGACCGTCCCCGACGACCCGCAGGACTTCACGTTCAACGCGTCGGGCCCGGGTATGCCGGCGAGCTTCCAGCTCGACGACGACGGGGACGACTCCAACGGCCTGTCCAGCTCAGCCACGTTCTCGACCCTCGAGTCCGGGCTCTTACTCGCTCTCCCAGGTCCCGGTCCCCGGATACGACCTGACCGCCGCCAGCTGCTCGAACGGCCAGCCGGTCACCTCCATCACGATCGCCCAGGGAGAGACGGTTGAGTGCACGTTCCGGAACCTGACGCCGAACGCGGGCTCGATCACGGTCGTCAAGGACGCCCAGCCGGACGCCGTGACGCCGTTCCACTTCAGCACCAGCGGCGGCACGGAGCCGAGCACCTTCTCGCTCGATGACGACGGGAACGAGACGAATGCGCGCAAGTCCTCGCAGACCGTGGTCGTCCCCGCACCGGCCTCCGGGTACTCGGTCACCGAGGTCGTGCCGCCGGGCTGGGAACAGACCTCGGCGACCTGCTCAGACGGCTCGCCGGTCACGAACATCGACGTGTCGGCGGCCGAGGACATCACGTGCTCCTTCATCAACACGCGCGAGGTGGAGTTCCAGGGCTACCCGCGCCCGAAGGCCGCCACGCCGTTCTACGCGCCGTTCGTGCCCGCTCACCAGCCGTGCGCGTCGCCGAATCGTGTGCACGGCGGGTCGCTCAACTACGGGTCGTGCAACCCGCCCGTCCATCTCAGCTCGACCGTTTCACCAGGTACGCCCGACGCTAACGGCGCGGCGGCAAACCTCGCCGGCTCGCTGCGGATGGCCGTTACCGGCAGCGGCGCCACCACGGACCTGTCGCTGAATGTGAGCGTGACGGATGTGCGGTGTCTCGCGGTGGCTACGACCTGCGCGAACGCCGAATGCGGCCGCCGGCCCGGATTATGTCGGCGAGTTGCGCGTGCGCGGCACCATCCGGGCCACCGACAAGCTGAACGGCTCGGGCCCGGGCGGCCCGGCGGGGACCGTGACCGACATCGACTGGGGTCCGAACGTTCCATGCTCCGTGAGCCCCGCCACGAACATCGGCGCGACCTGCTCGCTGACGACGTCGTTCAACACGCTGATCCCCGGCTCGGTGGTGGCTGGAGCGCGCTCCATCTGGGAGCAGGGCCAGATCAGCGTCTATGACGGCGGTCCGGACGGCGACGGCGACACGGTCGGCGACAATCAGCCCTTCCTGCGGCAGGGCGTATTCATCCCGTGAGCGGGCGCGTCGCCCTGTTCGCGGTGCTGCTCGCGCTGACAGCCGCAGCGCCGGCGCAGGCCGCCAACATCACCGTCAAGCAGAACACGGAGCCCAACAGCACACAGGTGTTCGACTTCACAGCCGGCGGAGGCCTGAGCCCGACGACGTTCCAGCTCGACGACGACGGCTTCGCGAGCAACGACTTCTTGAACACGCGCAGGTTCTCCGGGCTCGCGGCCGGCTCGGGCTACTCGGTCGCCCAGACCAGCACGCCGCCGGGCTACGACCCGGCGCAGGCTTCCTGTTCGGATGGATCCCCGCCGTCGAACATCGATCTCTCGACGGAGGAGTCGGTGACATGCACGTTCATGAGCCTCTTGTCGACGGCGGGCACCATCACCGTGGTCAAGGACGCCGAGCCGAACGGACTGACGGGGTTCGGCTTCCTCGCCACGGGTCCAACGCCGCCCGGTCACGTCGGCTTTACCCTGCAGGACAACGGGCCAGGGCTACCGGGCAGTCCGGAATCTTCCGGGTTCGCCGTCAACCCCGGCAGCGGATACGTCGTGCAGGAAAGCGTGCCGGCCGAATGGTTCTTGGTGTCCGCCAGTTGCTCGGACGGGTCGCCGACCTTCTCGATCGACGTCTCGCCGAATGAGCATGTCATCTGCACGTTTCTGAACCAGCAGTTCGGCACGATCAGAGTCGTCAAGGAGGCGCTGCCTCGGGACGCTCAGGACTTCTCGTTCACGGCCGGAGGCGGCCTCAGCCCGACGTCTTTCGTGCTCGACGACGACGGCGGCGAGGCGGGCACACCGTCGCAACGGCTCTTCACCGGCCTCACGCCTGGAAACGGCTATTCGCTCGCCGAGAGCGTGCCCGCGGGCTGGGACCAGACTTCCGCAACCTGCTCGGACGGCTCGCCGGTGTCCAACATCGACGTGTCCCCAGGCGAGTCGATCACGTGCACGTTCACCAACACCAAGCGAGCGACGCTGATCGCCAGACTGGACACGCAGCCGGACGATCCGCAGGACTTCAGCTTCACCACAGGCGGCGGTCTGACGCCGGCGACTTTCGACCTTGACGACGATGGCAACGGAACGCTGCCTTCCGAGCACGTGTTCAGCGATGTCCCGGCAGGCTCTGGGTACTCGCTGAGCCAGTCACTGCCGCCAGGATGGGACCAGGTGTCGGCGACGTGCTCGAACGACTCTCCTACGACCGACATCGAGCTCCAGGTCGACGAAACCGTGATCTGTACTTTCCAAACGGTCAGATCTGATGCAGCGCGCATCACGGTCGTCAAGGACACCCAGCCGGACTACTCGCAGGACTTCGGGTTCACGGCCGCCGGCGGGATCGATCCCTCGAGCTTCTCGCTGGACGATGACGGGGACGCCAATCCGCTGGCCGCTTCGCGCACGTTTGTCGCCGATCCAGGTACCTACTCCATCTCTGAAGACCAGAACGATCCATTCGGCTGGGCCGAGGGGTCCGCAACATGCTCAGATGGGTCGTCCCCGTCCGCAATCGCGCTCGGGGCTTCCGAGCGAGTGACCTGCACGTTCGTGAACAGTGCGCGGAACGACCTCAGAGATGGGGGTGTGAAGGGGGACCGCGACTCGTTCGCCCCTGACCTCTCTGCTGACGGACGTCAGCTCGCCTTCGGATCGCGTGCAAACAACCTGAGCCCTAACCAGCAGGACTTCGGACTCCTGGATACGTTCGTCAGGGACATGGGTGCCGCTGAGACGCGGCTTGCGAGCCGCGCCGACGGGATGAATGGCGCCGACAGCGCCGCCCAGGAGGACGACACCCGACCGTCCGTGTCGGACGACGGTCGCTACGTGGCCTTTGCCACCTACGCGTCCGGTCTCGTTCCGGGTGACACGGAATCCAACCCCAACACCATCACCTCGGACATATACGTGCGCGACCTGGCGACCGGCGCCACGACGTTGGTCAGCCGCGAATCGGGAGTTTCCGGAGCCAAGGCCCACGGTGGCTCGTCCTCGCCGTCCATATCCGCCGACGGCCGCCACGTCGCGTTCGTTTCATCTGCGGACAACCTCAGTCCAGACGGCCCGTTCTTCATGACGCGGGTATACGTGCGCGACCTGGCTACCGCGTCCACGCAACTCGTAAGCCGAGCGAGCGGTGTCGCCGGCGCGGCTGGAAACAACGGCTCCGATCAGCCTTCGATTTCCGCCGACGGCCGCCACGTCGCGTTTGCTTCCAATGCCACGAACCTCGATCCAGGTGACGGCGATACGGCCAGCGACGTCTACGTTCGTGACCTCGATACGAACCAGACCACGCTGGCCAGCGTCGCGACGACGGTTGGGGACAAGGGCGGTGGGGCGTTCTGCTGTGCGACCTCGATATCGGCCGATGGGACGCGGGTGTCCTTCGAATCGGCTTCGAGCAATCTCAGTCCGGCTGACAACGACGGGTACTTGGACGTCTACGTACGTGATCTGGAAGCCCAGACCACGACGCTCGCAAGCAGAGCCACGGGAGCTGCGGGTGCCAACAGCAACGGGGAGGCGGCGAGCCTGTCATCGCTGTCAGCGGACGGGCGCTATGTCTCCTTTGGGTCGAGCGCGACCAACCTCGACCCCGCCGACTCCGACACCACCTTTGACGTCTACGTGCGCGACCTCGATGCCAATCGGACGACGCTGGTCAGCCGTGCGGACGGGCCCGACGGTGCGAAGGCCAATGCCTTCTCAGGAGCGACCTCAATCTCTGCACACGGACGCTGGATCGCATTCAGCTCGGGCGCCAGGAACCTGAGCCCCGACGACACGGACTCGGCGAACGACATCTACGTGCGGGACGTGCTACTGAACGTGACCACGCTGCAAAGCCGCGGGACGGTCGGCTATCCGCGGCCCCAAGGGGCGACGCCGGTCCATCTACCGTTGGTACCGGCCTATGAGCCGTGCATCGCGGGAAATCGAGTCCACGGTCCACCGCTGACGTTCGACTCGTGCCACCCGCCCGCCGAGTCGTCTTCCAGCCTCACCCTCGGCACGCCGGACGCGAACGGGCGACCCGCCGCCGCAGTTGGGTCCGTGCGGTACCGGGCGGTATCGAACAACGTGTCGCTGGCACTGAATGCCACCGACATTAGGAAGCGGTCGGACCTGACCGACTACACGGGCGAGCTCCGACTCGAGATGCCGCTGCGCATCACCGATCGCCGCAACACCCCCTCGGAGGTGCCGGCGGCAACGGTCACGGACACGTCGATTTACGCGGTAGTTCCGTGCACATCGACGGTCGACCCGTCCGTCGGCTCGACATGCTCGATCGCCACCACGATCAACTCGCTCTTTCCAGGCGCGGTGCAAACCGGGTTCCGCGCGATCTGGGAGCTGGGGCAGATCGTGGTTCACGATGGCGGCTCGGACGGCGATGGCGACACGACCGGCGACAACCAGCCGTTCCTGCGCCAGGGAATCTTCGTTCCCTGACCTACTCCCCGTAGGGGTACCACCACTCCTTCGGCGCGACCTCGGTCTCGATGTGCACATGCTTGGTCTCCTGGAAGGCCTCCAGGCCCTCCTCGCCGAGCTCGCGGCCGAGGCCTGACTGCTTCATCCCGCCGAAGGGGCCGGCGTCGTTGTCGGTCAGCGGGTCGTTGAACCAGACCGTTCCGGCCTTGATCTCGCGCATCAGGCGCACGATCGTCTTCAGGTCGCGGGTGTAGACGTTGCAGCCGAGACCGTAGCGGGTTGCGTTCGCGAGTTCGATCGCCTCGTCGAGGGAGCGCACCCGGACGATCGGGGCCACCGGCCCGAAGGTCTCCTCGCGCAGGAGATCGGTCTGGGCCGGCGCACCGGTTACCACGGCGGGCGAGAAGAAGTGGCCGCGCTCCGGGCCGCCGTCACCGCCGGTCACGACTTCCGCGCCCGCCGCAATGGCCGCCTCGACCTGCGACTGCACCTTGTCGCGCTGGCGCGCGGAGACCATCGGGCCGATGTCGGTGCGCGGGTCGAGCGGATCGCCGATCACGAGGCTGTCGGTGTAGTCGACGAACTCGCGCACGTAGTCGTCGTAGACCTGGTCCATGACGTAGAAGCGCTCAGCCGATGTGCAGACCTGGCCGGCGTTCAGGAAGGCGGCCCACGCGCCTCCCTTGGCCGCGACGTCGATCGCGTCGGCGACGTCGGCGCAGACGATGAAGGGATCCTTGCCGCCCATCTCGAGGTTCACGCGTGCGACGCGCTCGGCGCATGCCATGGCGACCTTCTTGCCGGTCTCGACAGACCCGGTGAAGGCCACGCAGTCCACGCGCTCGTCGCGCACGATCGCCTCGCCGACGTCGCCCGCGCCGGCTAGCAGGTTCACCACTCCGGTGGGCAGGTGGTCGAAGAACGGCGCCAGCATCAGCGTCGAGATCGGCGTCAGCTCGGAGGGCTTGCAGATCGTCGCGTTACCCGCCGCCAGCGCGGGGGCCAGCTTCCAGGCCAGCAGGAGCAGCGGGTAGTTCCACGGCACGATGCAGCCGACCACGCCCATCGGCTCCTTCAGCACGAGCGCCAGCTGCGTCGATTCGATCGGCGGGATCACGCGGCCCGCGCTGTTGCGCCCGATCTCGGCGTAGTAGTCGAACGCGGCCGCCGTCCAGCCGACCTCGTCGGAGTTCTCGACCAGCGGCTTGCCGCCCTCGAGTGTCATCACCCGGGCGAGCGCGTCGGTGTTGTCGCGCAGCAGGCGGGCAACCTCGTGCAGCATCTCGGCGCGCTCCACGGCCGGCGTTGCCGCCCAGCCGCGCGCCGCTTCGCGAGCCGCGGCGATCGCGGAGTCGGTCTGCTCGCGCGAGGGGAGCGGCACGGTCGCCAGCGTCTCCTCGGTGTAGGGGTTCTCGACCAGCAGGCCTTCGCCGGTGCCCGCCACCTGCTCCCCGCCGATCAGAAGGCGCGTCTCGTGCTCGCTCATCAGACTCTCTCCACTCGCTCGGCGATCTCGATCTCTCCCAGCAACGTGCGGTGCACGGGGCACTTCCCGGCGATCACGATGATCTTCTCGACCTGCTCGTCCGTGAGCTCCTTCGGCAGCCGGATGCTCAGGTCGAATCGCGCCCGGCCCTCCTGGGGCGTGAGCTCGTAGTCGACGTCGACTACGAGATCGCCCACGTCCCAACCCTTGCGCTCCGCGTACATCTCGATCGTCATCGCGGTACAGGAGGCAAGGCTCAGCGCAAGCAGCTCATCCGGCGCCGGACCGGCGTCGTTGCCGCCCTGATCGAGCGGCTCGTCCGCGGTGATGGAGTGGTGGCGGACGCTGAGCTCGTGCGTGAGCCCGCTGCTGCGCGTGGCTGTGGCCTTCAGGAGCGTTCCTCGCGCGAGCGGGCGCGGCCCTCGAACAGTTTCGGGTTGGGCTCGTCGGCGTAGCGCGACATCGCCCAGACCAGGTCCGAGGCGCGGTTGACGTAGCGGGGGACCGCCGAGCCGTCGAGCTCCCCGCTGTGGACCAGCACCGCGATCCGGCGCTCGGCTCGCCGCAGGACGGCACGTCCCACGTCGAGCTGCGCCGAGAGCAGCGTGCCGCCGGGGATCACGAAGTTCGGCGGCAGGTCGACCTCGGCCATATAGCCGTCGATCGCCTCCTCCATCCAGGCGACCATCTCGTCGTCGAGTGCGGTGACGCCCGCTTCGAGCCGCTCGCGCGCCTGCGGCGCGGTCGCCAGCTCCGCGCCGGCGATGAAGAGCTCCTCCTGGAGGCGCACGATGTCGGCGTGCAGGCGCTCGTCGTCGCACAGCGCGCGCGCCACCCCGAGCGCGGAGTTGGCCTCGTCGAGCGCGCCGTATGCCTCGGTGCGCGAGTCGTTCTTCTGCACCCGCCCGCCGTACCACAGCGAGGTCGTGCCGTCGTCTCCCTTGCGCGTATAGATCTTCGCGGCCACGACTTTGAGCGTATCCGGTAGTACGGTTCCTCAGTCGCGCATGAGATTCGGAATCTTCTACGAGCACCAGCTGCCGCGGCCGTGGGCGGAGGACTCCGAGGAGCGGCTGATCCGCGACGCGCTCGAGCAGGTGGAGCTGGCCGACCGCGCCGGCATCGACACGGTGTGGGAGGTCGAGCACCACTTCCTCGAGGAGTACTCGCACTCGAGCGCCCCGGAGGTCTTCCTGGCGGCGGCGAGCCAGCGCACCGAGCGGATCCGGCTCGGCCACGGGATCGTGCAGATCCCGGCGCCGTTCAACCACCCGGCGCGGGTTGCCGAGCGGATCGGGATGTTGGACCTGGTCTCGGGCGGGCGGGTCGAGTTCGGCACCGGCGAGTCCAGCTCCCAGGCCGAGCTGGGTGGGTTCGGCGTCGAGCGAGAGGCCAAGCGCGCGCAGTGGGAGGAGAGCCTCGACGCGATCACGCGGATGTTCGTCGAGGAGCCGTTCGCCGGCTACGACGGCCAGTGGCTGTCGATGCCGCCGCGCGGAGTGCACCCGAAGCCCAAGCAGAAGCCGCACCCGCCGCTGTGGGTCGCGTGCAGCCGCCGGGAGACGATCCTGCTGGCGGCGAAGAAGGGCATCGGCGCGCTCACCTTCGCCTTCATCGAGCCCGAGCAGGCGAAGGAGTGGGTGGACGAGTACCACGCGATCATCGCCTCGGACGAGTGCGTCCCCGGCGGCTTCGCGGTCAACCCCAAGGTCGCAGTCGTGCTGCCGATGATGATGCACCCCGACGAGGCGACCGCGATCGAGCGCGGCATCGACGGCGCGCACTTCTTCGGCTTCTCGCTCGCGCACTACTACGTGTTCGGGCAGCACACGCCGGGCGTCACCAACGTCTGGGACGAGTTCCAGGAAAAGCGCGCCGACTACGGCTTCGCGCGCGAGATCATCAACGCCGACGACGGCCCGCTCGGGGTGAAGATCCTCCAGCAGGGCCTCGGGTCGCTGCGCGGAGCGATCGGCACGCCGGAGCAGGTGACCGACCTGATCGAGCGCTACGAGCGCGCGGGGGTGGACCAGGTCATCTTCGTCCAGCAGGCCGGGCCGAAACCGGCATGAGGACATCTGCGAGTCGATTGAGCTGTTCGGGCGCGAGGTCCTGCCCCGGTTCGCCGAGGGACGTGAGGAGCGCGAGGCGGCCAAGCGCGAGCGGCTGGCCGAGGCCTGCGAGCGCGCGCTGGCGCGGCGCGAGCCGGCTCGCGTCGCCGACCCCGGATACCTGATCGAGCCGACCGGAGAGCCCCGCCCGGCGCAGGTGATGGCCGCGGCGCGGCAGTCCGCCGCCAACGGCGCCGGCCAAACGGCAGGCGACGGGCCGGCCAAGGGCGAGCGTCGGCGGGTTCTGACCCAGCGGTTGAAGGAGGCCGGCGAGGCCGCGTTCTCCCGCCTCGTGCGAGGCCGCAGCGATGCGCAGCTCGAGCGCACGATCGGCTCAGCGGCGGGTCTGCGGATCGTCTTCAAGGCGATGGAGCGCGCCTACCTGCCGGAACGCGCGAACGGCTTCACCGGCGACATCCAGTACGAGCTGAAGACCTCGCAGAACGGCCGCGCGAACGGCGCCAGTCGCAATTGGGTGGTGCACCTGGGCCCGGACGGCGCGCGTGCCGAGCCGGGGGTCGCCCAGGACCCCAAGGTCACCTTCAGGGCCTCGGTTCCGACCTTCGTGCGCATCGCCGCCGGGGAGATCCATCCGGCCAAGGCGATCCTCGAGGGCGACATGGGCGTCTATGGCGACTACCAGGTCGCTATGCGCCTGCCGGAGATGTTCGGCCAGCAGTTGCTGGTCTAGGGCGCGTTAGTCCCAGAGCGGGTTGAAGACCAACCCGGAGAGCAGCTTCGGGGAAGAAGTAGGTCGACTTGGGCGGCATCGTCTCGCCCGCCGCCGCCACCGCCTGCACCTGCTCCACCGGCGTCGCTCGCATCATGAACGCGACGTCGTAGCCCTCGCCCAGCAGCTGCATCGTCTGTGGCAGGTCACGCGCATAGGCGAGACCGCGCTGGTGTGAGATGTCGTCCTCCGTGAGGCCGAGCGCGTCCTCCAACACGAGCTTCTCGAGCACCGCCGTGTCGAGGCGCCGGTAGCTCTCGGAGTGCCCTTCCAGAGCGCGGTCGGCGATCTCGGGAGAGGCCAGCTCGGCGCGCAGAGTGCGGCCGCCGCCGGCTTCGATCAGTCCGAATCCCGGGACGCCGGAACCATTCGGCGCGGCTGCCTCGGGATCGACCTCGGTCAGCATGAAGTCGCGCTCGAGCAGCTCGTCGAGCCGGCGCCGGCGGTCCTCGTCGAGCGCCGGACACGACGCGGTGGGTGGGAAAGATCGCAAGCCCCGGGTCCGACATCGAGACCAGGTTCATCAGGACCTGGCGATGTGCTCCCTCGCCGCCGATCTCGTCGGCGTAGGTGCGGGCCGTCTCGTAGCGGTGGTGGCCGTCGGCGATCAATAGCTCCGCGGGCGCCAGCGCCTCCTGGACGCGGGCAACCGTGCCCGGATCGGTCACGCGCCACAGCCGGTGGGTCGTGCCCTCGTCGTCGGTCACGGCTCCGAAAGGCTCTGTCTCCGTCGCCGGCGCGAGCGCGGCCCAGGCTGCGCCATCGGGATCCGAATAGAGCGAGAAGATGGGGGAGAGGTTGGCCCGAGTGGCGCGCATCAGGCGCAGGCGGTCCTCCTTCGCCGCCGGATGCGTGCGCTCGTGCGGGCGGATCCGGCCCTGGCCGTAGTCGGTGATCCCGACCCGGGCATAGAAGCCGTTGCGGGTTCGCTCGACGCCGTCCGGGCCGCGGAAGGTCTGGGTCTGGACCCAGATCGCCGGCTGGGCGTCCCGGGCCGAGGATGCCCTCCAGCTGCCAGTGCTCGAACAGCTCGGCGGCGTGCGCGTAGGGCTCCTCGCCCACTGGAAGGTCGATCTCGACGACGTTGTGCGGGCTGCGCGCGACCAGCTCCGCGCGCTGCGCGGCGTCGATCACGTCATATGGAGGCGCGGTCAGCCGGTCGAGCGGCCCGGCCGTGGCCTGGTCGAAGTGAATCGCGCGGAAGGGCTGAACGTCCGCCATGGCCGCGGGAAGTTACCGAACCCGACGGGCGGCGCTGGTCGGCCTTTTACGGCGTATACCCGGAAAAGGCCGACCACCGTGGATAAGAACTGGATAAGAATGCGGTCTAAACGCGCGTCTTATCCCGCGCTTGACACACCGTCTCCTACCGTGGCGGCATGGATCAGCCTCCGCTTTGGATCGACCGGCCGCCGTCGCGCGACCGGGAAGGGCACTCTGAGGAGCGCGGCGGCGCGAGCTGGCTCGACTCGACCCGCTACGGCGGCGGCTGGGGCAACGGCTTCGGCCCCGACGAGGTCGAGGAGCTCGAGCCCCAGCGGCGCTGGCCGCTCGAGGCGTGGATCGCGGCGGGCGCCGTCGTGGCCGCCCTCTTGCTGGTGACCGGGCTGCTGGTCGGCAACGCGCTCGATGACTCGAACAGCTCTTCGACGGCCGACTCCAGCGTGGCCGTCTCGGGCGGCAAGCTGCCCGTCACCGACGTCGGCCGCGTCTACCGCAAGGCCAGCCCGGCGGTCGTATCGGTGCGTGCCGGCAGCGCATCCGGCACCGGCTTCCTGATCAACCAGGGCGGGATCGTCGTCACCAACGCGCACGTGGTCGAGGGCGCGCAGGACGCCGAGATCCGCGTCAACGACCGCACCAGCCCGATCGACGCCCAGGTGCTCGGGACCGATCAGTCTTCCGACCTCGCGGTGCTGCGCGTCGACTCGGGCAAGCTGGGCGGAATCCAGCCGCTGCCGTTCGCCAACTCGAAGGACGTCAACGTCGGCGACCGTGTGGTGGCGATCGGCTATCCGCTCGGCCTCGACCGGACCGCGACCGCGGGCATCGTGTCCGGGGTCGGCCGCGAGATCAAGGCGCCCAACGGCTTCGAGATCGACGAGGTGATCCAGACGGACGCCCCGATCAACCCCGGCAACTCCGGCGGCCCGCTGATCGACGCGCGCGGACGCGTGATCGGGGTGAACTCGCAGATCGCCACGGCAGGGACGCAGGGCAACATCGGCATCGGCTTCGCCGTCCCCGCCAACACCGTGCGGGAGGTCGTGCCGCAGCTGATCGGCGGCCGCCAGATCGTGCGGCCCTACATCGGCGTCTCGACCACCCCCGGCGCCGAACGGCGGCGCACAGGTGGTCACCACGGTGGCCGGAGGCCCGGCCGCCAAGGCCGGGTTGCGCGCCGGCACCAACGGCGACGTGATCAAGGGCATCGACGGCAAGACGATCACCGATCCGACCGAGGTCTCGGAGGCGATCGCCAATCGCAAGCCCGGCGACAAGATCCAGGTCGAGGTCGAGCGTGACGGCGCCCGGCAGACCGTCGAGGTGACGCTCGGCACGCGCCCGAACCAGGTCCCCCAGGGCCCGTGAGCTTCGCCGCACCGGCCTTCCTGCTCGCGCTGCTGCTGGTACCGCTGGCGGCGGCGCTGTACGTGCAGTCCGAGCGCGGGCGCACGCGCGCGGCGCGTGCGTTCTCCTCGCCCCGCACGATGCCATCGGTCGTGCCGCATACCCCGGGCTGGCGCCGGCACGCGCCGATGATCGCCTTCTGGGTCGCGCTCGCGGTGCTCGCGATCGCGCTCGCCCGGCCGCAGGCGACGGTCGCGGTCCCCGACGAGCGCGCCTCGGTGGTGCTGGTGACCGACCAGTCCGGCTCGATGGCCGCCAAAGACGTTCAGCCGACCCGGCTGGAGGCGGCCCGGCGGGCAGCGAACGGCTTCCTGGACGACGTGCCGCGCCGGGTGCGCGTCGGCCTGGTCGCCTTCAACAACGGCGTGCAGGCGATCAAGGCGCCGACCGTGAACCGCCGCGAGGTGCGCGACCACGATCGACCGCATCAGCCCGAGCGGCGGGACCGCGACGGGCGATGCGCTGGCCACCGGCCTCGGCCTTCTGGAGCAGCAGGGCAACGAGCGCATCCCGGGCCAGCCTCGTAAGCGCCCGCCCGGCGCGATCGTGCTGCTCTCCGACGGCAAGGCGACCCATGGGCAGGACCCGCTGCCGGTCGCTCGCCGGGCGGGCCGGCTCAAGGTCCCGATCTACACCGTCGCGCTCGGCACGCCTCAGGGCACGATCCAGGTGCCGCGCGTGAACGGCACCGGCACCCGTACCCAGACCGTGCCGCCGGACCCGCAGACCATGCGGCGGATCTCCCGGGTGAGCGGCGGCCAGGCCTACGAGGCCAAGGACGCGGACGAGCTCGACACCGTCTACGAGCGCCTTCAGTCGGAGACGACGACCAAGAAGGAAAAGCGCGAGATCACGGCCGCCTTCGCGGCGGGCGGCCTGGCCATGCTGCTCGTCGGCGGCCTGATGTCGCTACGCTGGTTCGCGAAGCTCCCATAGGGGAACCCCGCCAGGGGTTGGGTCCGGGAGGGGTGACGCGCTCGTGCGGCACAACCGGATCGAAGGGAGACGGACGTGAATACGGAGGCGCCACGCAGGAGGTTCGGCCGTTCGGCCCTGCTTGCCACGGCTGTGACCGGGCTCGCCCTGGTCGGATCCGGCGTGCACGGGCTGACCACGATGGACGGAAGCCTGGAGCGGGCCGCCGCGGTACAGGACGCCCGCCAGGCGGAGCAGCTGCGCGAGCACCGCGAGGCCGAGCTGGGCCCGGGGCCGCGTCAGGAGACGCTGCGCTACCGCGACGTGCGCAACGATCGCAAGGGCGACTGCCCCTGGGCGCCCAAGCGGCGGCAGTTCTAGCTCGTCCCGCCTAGGGCGCGGCTGGCAGCGAGACCTCGACGCGCAGCCCGCCCTCGCGGCGGGGCTCGATCGCGAGCCGCCCGCCGTGGGCCTCGCTGACCGAGCGCACGATCGACAGGCCAAGGCCGGCGCCGCCGCCATCGGCGTTGCGGTCCAGGCGCTGGAAGGGCTCCGCCAGCCGGCCGGCGGCGCTCGGATCGACCTTCGGGCCGCCGTTCTCCACCCGCACGACCGCGCAGCCGTTCTCGCTGCTGGTCTCGAGCTGCACCGACCCGCCCGGGCGGTTGTAGCGGACGCCGTTCTCGAGCAGGTTCGCGATCACCCGCTCGAGCAGGCGCCGATCACCCTCCACGTGAGCGGGCGCGAGGTCGAGCGCCACGGTCACCGACCGCTCGCGCGCCTCGCGCGACACGGACTCGGCCGCCGTGCGGGCGACCTGGCGCAAGTCCAGCTGCTCGCGCCGCAGCGTTCCCTGCTGTGAGCGCGCCAGCACCATCAGCCCGTCGAGGAGCGCCTCCGTGCGCTTGGTCGCCTCGATCACGACCTCGGCCACGTGGCGCAGCTCCTCCGGGTCCGTCGCTGGGTTGGCGAGCGCCACCTCGGCCTCGGAGCGGATCACGGTCAGCGGGCTGCGCAGCTCGTGGCTGGCGTTGGCGACGAAGCGGCGCTGAGAGTCGAAGGACTGTTCCAGCCGTTCCATCATGTCGTCGAAGGTGCGCGCCAGCTCGCGCAGCTCGTCCTCCGGCCCGGTGAGGGCGATGCGCTGGTCGAGGCTCTCCTGGGACATCACGCCGCGCCGCGCGGGTGATGCGGTCGATCGGCGCGAGGGCACGGCCCGCGATCGCCCAGCCGGCGACCACGGCCAGCAGCAGCGTGCCGACGAACGCCAGCACGTATTGGAGGCCGAGCTCGGAGATCGCGTCGCTGGCCAGATCGTCCGGCAGCGTGCGATGCAGGTGGCGCGAGATCAGCCAGTAGCTGACCGCCATCAGGACGGCGGCCGATGCTCCGAAGAGCAGCGCGTAGAGCGCCGTCAGCCGGAAGCGGATTGAAGTGCGGGGGATACGCACAATCGATACCCAGCGCCTTTGACCGTCTCGATCACGGGCGGGTCGCCCAGCTTGCGGCGCAGCGTCATCACCGACATCCGGACGGTATTGGTGAACGGGTCCGCGTTCTCGTCCCACACGCGGGTCAGGAGCTCCTCCGGGCTGACCACCGCGCCGTCGGCCGTCATCAGGACCTCGAGGACGCCGAACTCCTTCGGCGTCAGGTCGATCGCGCTGCCCGCGCGGGCGACCGTGCGGCGGCCGCGGTCGAGCTCCAGTTCGCCGGCCGCAAGCACGGGTGGCGTGGCCGGCCCGGATCGCCGCGCGAGCGCGCGGATGCGCGCCACCAGCTCGGCGAAGGCGAACGGCTTGGACACGTAGTCGTCGGCGCCGAGCGAGAGGCCGTCGACCATCTCGTCGACCGAGCCCGAGGCGGTCAGCATCATGATCTTCGTGTCCGGCTGCTCGCCGCGCAGCACCCGGCAGACCTCGTCGCCGTGCATGCCCGGCAGATCCCGGTCCAGCACCACCACGTCATAGGGGAACACCCGCGCCTTGTAGAGCGCGTCGTCCCCGGCCTGGGCAACGTCGACCGCGATTCCCTCGCGGCGAAGGCCGCGGGCGACCGCGTCGGCGATCCGCGGCTCGTCCTCGGCCACCAGAACACGCATGCTGGGGAGGGTAGAACAGCTTGGTTAAGTTCTCCCTGCTCGCGAGCCGTTTCCCGGCTCTTATCGAGACTTGACACGCCGTCCCCTAGCTTCCGCGGCACATGTCAGACGACCAAGGAGCTGATCGCAGATGAACCCAGCTGACGGCCTGCAGGGCCCCCACCTCGAGCCGGTGCCGGAGGGCCCACAGCAGCCGCGCAACGGTCTCGAGGACGTGCTGTTCGAGATCAAGCGCGTGATCGTCGGCCAGGACGCGATGCTCGAGCGCCTGCTGGTCGCCCTGCTGGCGGGCGGGCACGTGCTGCTCGAGGGCGTTCCCGGCCTCGCGAAGACTCTCACCATCAAGACGATGGCCGGTGTGCTCGGCGGAACCTACGGGCGCGTGCAGTTCACCCCCGACCTCGTGCCCTCGGACCTCGTCGGGACGCGGGTCTACCGACCGGACAGCGGGCGCTTCGACGTCGAGCTCGGCCCGGTCTTCTGCAACTTCCTGCTGGCGGACGAGATCAACCGCGCGCCGGCCAAGGTCCAGTCCGCCCTGCTGGAGGTGATGCAGGAGCACCAGGTGACGATCGGTGGCGGGACGTATCCGGTGCCGAGCCCGTTCCTCGTGATGGCGACGCAGAACCCGATCGAGTCCGAGGGAACCTACCCGCTGCCCGAGGCGCAGGTGGACCGGTTCCTGATGAAGGTGCTGGTCGACTATCCGACGCCCGGCGAGGAGGCGGCCGTCGTGGGCCGCGCGATCAATCCGGCCGTTCAGGTGGAGCAGCGGCTGCCCGTCGAGGACCTGTTGGCCGCCCGCGCACGGGTAGCCGAGGTGTTCGTGGACCGCGACGTGATCGGGTACGCCGTGGAGCTGGCCGACGTCACGCGCCGGCCGCGGCGCTATGGCCTCGCCGAGCTGGAGGAGCTGATCGAGTTCGGCGCCAGCCCACGTGGCCCGATCGGCATGGTTCAGTGCGCCCGGGCACTCGCGATGCTGCGCGGCCGCCGGCACGTCATCACCCAGGACGTTCGCGACCTTGCGCCGGACGTGCTGCGGCACCGCATCGTCCTGAGCTACGAGGCGCTCAGCGACGGCGTCAGCGCCGATTACATCCTGGACCGCGTGATCACGGCAGTCGACTCGGCCGAGACGGCGACCACGGCGCGCGGGGCCGTTGCTTGAGCGCTCGCGCCGGCATCGCACCACCGCCCGGCCGCCAAGGACCGGGCAAGATCGCCTCGCCCGTGGTCGAGATGCTCGACCTCGTCGTCGCGCGGCGCGCGAGCGGCGTCCTGCCCGGCGAGCGCCGTGCCCCAGGCGCGGGAGCCGGAACCGAGCTCGCGACGCTGCGGCCCTACCAGGTCGGGGACGACGTCCGCCAGCTGGACCCGGCCGCGACGGCACGCACAGGTGTGCCGCACGTGCGGCTGCAGGTACCCGAACGCCTGCTGACCACCTGGCTGCTGCTCGACCTCTCGGCGTCGATGGCCTTCGGAACCGCCCAGCGGCTGAAGTCCGACGTCGCCGAGGGCGTGGCGATCGTGCTGGGCCGGCTTGCCACCCGCCGCGGTGGGCGCGTCGCGCTGATGACCTGCGGCACTCCCACGCCGCGGCTCTTGAAACCGCGCGGCGGGCGGGGTGCCGTCGTCGGTTTGCGGCGCCTGCTTGCGGAGGGCGTGGCGACCGACGGTTCTCCTGAGGTCGTCGGCCTCAACGACGCGCTGCGGCGGATGATGCGAGTCGCGCGCCAGCCGGGGCTGATCGTCGTGGTGTCCGACTTCCGCGGCCCGATCGACTGGGGCCGCTCGCTGCGCTCGCTCGGCATGCGGCACTCGCTGTTCGCGGTCGAGGTGCAGGACCCGCGCGAGGCCGCGCTGCCGGCCGTCGGCCGGCTGGCGCTGGTCGACCCCGAGAGCGGCGCGCAGGTCGAGGTCGACACCTCCGACTCGGTCTTGCGTGAGCGCTACGCCGCCGCCGAGGAGGAGCGCCGCTCGCAGGTTGCGGCCGCGCTGAAGGGTGCGCAGGCGGACCACGTGGTGCTCTCGACGCGCGGCAACTGGCTCAAGGAGCTTGGTAGGAGGCTCAGGTAGCGGTGAGCTTCGAGGCCCCCGCATTCCTCCTTTCCCTGCTGCTCGTCCCGGCGCTGGCGGTTGCGCTCGAGTACTCGCGCCGCCGGTCGCGCCGCTACGCGGTGCGGTTCCCGGGCGTGCCGGCGCTGGCGGCGATTGCCCCGGCCGCGTCGAACATCCGCCGCTACCTGCCGCTCGGCCTGTTCCTGCTGGCGCTGGCGGCCGCGGCCACCGCTCTGGCACGGCCACAGACGTCGGTCGCCGTCCCGGTCGAGCGCGCCTCGGTCGTGCTCGTGTTCGACGAGTCGCGCTCGATGCAGGCGACCGACGTGGAGCCCGACCCGGCTCGATGCCGCCCGCGCCGCCGGGCGGCGGTTCCTGACCAAGCGTGCCCGACGAGATGCGGGTCGGCCTGGTCGCCTTCTCTGACTCGCCGCAGACGATCCAGGCGTTGACCTATGACCACCGCGAGGTGCGCGCCGGCAGTGGACTCGCTGACCGCGGACGGCGGCACGGCAACCGGCGACGGCCTGTCGGCGGCGCTCAACCTGTTCGAGCGCAAGGACCGGCGCGGGCCGCCGGCTGCAATCGTGCTGCTCTCGGACGGCAAGGCGACGGCCGGGCGCGACCCGGTCGAGGTTGCGCGGGAGGCGAAGCGCCTCGACGTGCCGATCTTCACGGTCGCGCTCGGGACGCAGGAGGGCATCATCCCCGGCGGCTTCGGCGGCCAGCCGTCCCGCCCGATCCCGAGGCCATGCGCGACATCGCCCGCGAGTCGGGCGGCAAGGCGTTCGAGGTCGACGACGCCGGCGAGCTCGACACCGTCTACAGCAAGCTCGGGTCCTCGGTCGGGACCAAGCAGGAGGACCGCGAGATCACGGCCGGCTTCGCCGCCGGCGGCCTCGTGTTCCTGCTCGGCGCGGTGGCGCTGTCGCTGCGCTGGTCCGGGCGACTGCCTTAGGGCTTACCTACACTTGTCTCCAGCGGGGCGTGGCGCAGCCTGGTAGCGCGCGTGCTTTGGGAGCACGAGGTCGCCGGTTCGAACCCGGCCGCCCCGATTAGTCTCAGACTTCGCAGACGGCGATGGCGGGTGCGTCGCGGCGGGCTTTCTCGGTGGCGGTGTCGAGGTCTGCGAGTGGTGTGTAGGTGACGCGGTCGGGGTCGAGGTCGAGCGCGGCGGCGTCGTCGGGTTCCAGGCGTTCCACGAGCGCCTTGGAAGCGAGCGTGAGTCCGCCGGTGGCGCACGCCTCGATGCGTGCCGCTTCGTTGACCTCGTCGCCCAGGGCGGTGACCTCGGATCGGCCGGCGGTGGTGACGGCGCCGACGTAGAGCGTCGAGCCCCAGTGCAGGCCGAAGCGCAGCACGACGTCGTCGGGTTCCAGCCCACTGCGGGCCGCCACGTCCCCGAGGGCGTCTCGGAGTGCGCGAGCGGCCGAGATGCAGGCTCTCGCCGCGGCGGACTCTGACCCGGTGGTCTCGGCGAGGAAGAATGCGACGACGCCATCGCCGACGTGCCGGCCGACAAGACCGCCCGCGTCGATCACGCACTGGTCGGCGGCGCGGACCAGGCGTCGGCCGAGCGCGAAGTAGCTGGCGGTCGAGAGCCGCCGGGCGAGCGGCGACGAGCCCTCCAGGTCGGCGAACAGGATCGCCGCCGGTCGCCGGGCAGGCCTCGACACCCGTTGCATCAGCTCGAAGTGACGCAGGTCGCCCCCCGTCGGCGATCGCCCCGAGCATCGTCATGCTCACCGCGGGCTTGTTGATCACGACGGTGCCGGCCAGTCGTCCATCTGCCTGGCGCACGCGCCATCCGACGAACCGGATGTCCGCTTCCTCGCTGATCCCGACGCTATGGACGACGAACCCGATCGTCTCATCGCTCGACGGCGTCAGCCCATCCAGGAACTCGTGCAGCGAGGGATCCACCAGCGTTGGAGTTCCTCGACGCCGCCGGGCGCATCCGCGCAGCCAGCCGCCGACCCCCCGCAGGATCGTGCTCAGCCGCTCAGTCGTGTTGGGGCCGAAGCGCCAGCCGCGGCTCACTTCCACCGCCTCCGGCCCGAAGGCGTGGCAGCCGATCGCGGTCGGCACCGGCGCCCCATCGTTGCCGAACGACACGCGCAGGGCGTCGGTCATGTACACGAGTCGCCAGCGGTCGTCGAAGACCCAGCCCCAGTGCTCGGCATCGCCCAGCACGGCGGCGGTCCGCGCGAGCGCCGGATCCTCGGGCAGCGGATACGACTCCTGCGCGTCCGTCGAGCGACCCTGCCCACCGAAACGCCGGCCTTGCGGGATACTGCCCGAGCGATGTCGCAGGAGAACGTCGAGATTGTGATGACGCTTTTCCCTGGCACGAGAACCGAGGCCGGACGGCGATGCGCGAGCTGACCTATGTCGGCGAGCGCCGCGTGGAGTGGCAGGAGCGCCCGGACCCCGAGCTCGAGTCGCGCTTCGACGCGATCGTCAAGCCGGTGGCCGCGACCACCTGCGACCTCGACCAAGCGATCATTTTGGGGCGGGCGCCGGTCCCGCCGCCGTTCGCGATCGGCCACGAGTGCGTGGCCGAGGTCGTTGAGACGGGAGAGGGCGTCACCCACGTCGAGCCCGGGGACCTGGTGGTCGTGCCCTGGCACATCGCCTGCGGGCGCTGCGACCGCTGCCACGCCGGCCTTTTTGCGCACTGCCGCACGGTCCCCTACATGGCGATGTTCGGCGTGCCGATCGGCGGCAACTGGGGCGGCCTGTTCTCGGACCTGGTGCGCGTGCCCTACGCCGACGCGATGCTGGTTCCGCTGCCGCCCGGGCTCGATCCGGTCGCGATGGCCTCGGCCAGCGACAACTGGTCGCTCGCTTGGCGGCTGGTCGGTCCGCATCTCGCCAGAAGGCCGGGCGGGGCGGTGCTGATCCTGAACGGCAGCAGCATCGGCCTTTACGTGTGTGACATCGCTCGCGCGCTCGGCGCCTCGCGGCGGCTGTTCGTCGACCGCGATCCAGAGCGGCGCGCGATCGCCGAGGGCTACGGGGCCGAGACCGCCGAGTCGATCGACGCGATCCACCACGGCTTCGACATCGCGGTCGAGGCCACCGGTCGCGTGGACGCGCTCTCGACGGCGTGCCGCTCGCTTGTCCCCGAAGGGATTTGCGAGAGCGCCGGCAACCACTTCAGGCCGGGCGAACTGCCGCTCTTCGAGATGTACCTGAACTCGATCAACCTGCGCATCGCGCGCGACAACGTCCGCGCCAACATCCCGCCGGCGCTCGACCTCGCACAGAGCGGCAGGGTCGATCCGCGCAAGGTGGTCTCACATGTCCTCGACTGGGAGACGCTGCCCGATCAGTTACCCGAGCTGCACACGAAGCCGGTGTTCGTCCGGGATCCCGTCTCGCTCGCCGACGACCCAAGCGTTTCGGCATCCGAAACCCACCTCTCGAAGGAGGCATCATGAGTGGACCAGGCACCGTCGTTCTCGTCCACGGCGGATTCGTCGACGGATCTGGCTGGCAGGGCGTCTACGACCACCTGAAGGGCGACGGATACAACGTCACCGTCGTGCAGAATCCGACGCTCTCGCACGCCGACGACGTTGCCGTGACCAAGCGCGCGATCGACGCGCAGGGCGAACCGGTCATCCTCGTCGGCCACTCCTACGGCGGAGCGGTGATCACCGAGGCGGGCAACGATCCGAATGTGGCGGCGCTCGTCTACATCGCAGCGTTCGCGCCGGATGCCGGCGAGTCCGTCAACACGCTGATCGCCGATCCGCCGCCCGGCGCGCCTGTGCCGCCGATTCTGCCGCCGCAGGAGGGCTTCCTGTTCCTCGACCGCGACAAGTTCCATGCCTCGTTCGCGGCCGACCTTCCGGCCGAACAGGCCGCGTTCATGGCCGACTCACAGGTGCCGTGGGGCGTCGAAGCCCTGGGTGGCACGATCAGCGAGGCGGCGTGGCGGACCAAGCCGAGCTGGTACCTGGTCGCATCCGACGACCGGATGATCCCACCGCCAGCCCAGCGCTCGATGGCTGAGAGGGCGGGCGCGACCGTGGTCGAGGCCGAGGGCAGCCACTCGATCTACGTGTCGCAGCCGGCAGCAGTGGCTGAGCTAATCGAACGAGCCGCGTCCAAGGCGCTCTCGTGAAGGCGGCAGTCATCTACGAGAACGGCGGCCCGGACGTTCTCCGCTACGAGGACGTGCCGGATCCGGAGTGCCCGGACGGCTGCGTCCTGATCGACGTCGAGGCGATCAGCATCGAGGGCGGCGACCTGCTTCACCGCGCCGGATCACCCCCGCCGTCGGTCCCGCACATCGTCGGCTATCTCGCCGCCGGCACAATTGCTGAGATCGGCGCCGGCGTCGAGGACCGCGCCGTCGGCGACCGGGTCGTCACCCTGTTCGCAGCCGGCTCGCATGCGTCCAGGCGGGCCACTCCGGCGATGACCACCTGGCCGATCCCGGATGGGCTGGACGCCGCGCGTGCCGCGTCCGTGCCGGTCGCGCTCGGGACCGCGCAGGAGTGCCTGTTCACCGCCGGCGGCCTCAAGGCTGGCCAGACCGTCCTGGTCCAAGCTGGAGCCGGCGGCGTAGGAATGGCGGCCATTCAGCTTGCCAAGCAGGTCGGTGCGACGGTGATCGCGACGGCGTCAATCGACGGAAAGCTCGAGCGTCTCAAAGAGTTCGGCATGGATCACGGGATCAACTACGCGAATGAGAACTTCGTCGAGCGGACGCGCGAGCTGACCGACGGGCGCGGCGCCGACGTCATTCTGGATTCGATCGGCGGTCAGACGTTGAAGGACGGCATCGGTGCGCTCGCGTACCGGGGTACCCTCGTCAGCGTGGGGGTGACAGGCCGCGCCGGCTCCGAGGTCGAGGCCAGGGAGCTGTGGGCGCAGAACAACACGCTCCGTGGAGTGTTCCTTGGTGGCGCGCTGTTGACCGAGTACCCGCGCCTCCACGCAATGATCGCCGACCTGCTCCAGCGGGTCGCGGATGGAGGGATCCACGTAGAGATCGATCGGACCTTCCCGCTCGCCGAGGCCGCCGACGCGCACGCATATATCGAGAGCCGCCAGGCTTTCGGCCGCGTCGTGATGACGCCGTAGTAACTCTCCCGATTTGCGCCTTGACTCGGGCGTAGCCGGTGCAGGAAGGTTGCAGCCTCCGACAACCGGAGGTGTCAACATGACGGTCGTAACGGCTTACGAAACTCTTCATCGAAGCGGCGCCGACGTCCCCGCCGTCCCCTTCACGCCGTACTCGCAGGATGTGACGATCAAGCTGCTGCGCGCCGACCCGGTGAGTGGCCAGCTGTGTGTGATCCTGTCGGCACCCGGCGGCACAGGACTTGGCGTTCACAGGCACTACGGCACGGTGATCCTCTACACGATCAAGGGCGCCTGGCGGTACCTCGAGCACGACTGGGTCGCGCGAGCGGGCGACTTCGTCTACGAGACAGCCGGGTCCTCGCACACCTTTCAAGTCGAGCCGGGTGAGACCACCGAGGCATTCATCATCGTCGAGGGGGCACTGGAGTTCCTCGACGATGAGGGCAACACGATCGCGATCGAGGACTGGCAATCGATGTACCAGCGCTATCTCGACTACTGCGAAGCCGAGGGACTCGATCCGGTCGACCTGGCCGGGTTCGACAAGGCAGCGGTCGCCTAGCGGCGAATCGCTCCTACACGAAGCGCTTCACGAAGTCGAGCGCCGTCTGGGCCACCTCGCGCCAGCCGCTGTCGATCGTGAGCGAATGACCGCGATTGGGGATCTTCTTGATCTCGGTCACCGCCTCGTTCTGGCTCTGCTTCTTGTAGGAGGCGTTCGCGATCGCCCAGGGGACGGTGTGGTCCTTCTCTCCGTCGATGATCAGCAGCGGTCCGCGCTTGGGGTTCTTCGGGTCGAGCTTCGCCTCGGTCCGGGGGTTCAGGTTCGCGTTCGCCATCTGCATCAGCGCGACTCCCGGGGCGGCCACGTGGTAGGTCTCGTAGAGCTGCTTGGCCTCCTCGTCACTGAGCGCGTTCGCCCACCCGTACTTGAACTGGTCCAGGGTGAGCGTGATCGCGCGGCCCCGGTTGAGCGGGTTCTTGAGAACCGGGCCGGCCGACCGCAGTGCCGAGACCGGCAAGGGCAGCACGCCCCGGAACGGTCCCGGGTCGATCGCAACCGTCGCGGCTGACTCGCCCCGGTCGGCGATGATCTGAGCGAGCAGACCGCCGGTCGAGTGGCCCATCACCGCGGGCTTCTTGTCCAGCTTTGCGATCACCTCGCTGGTGTGATCTGCGATCTGCTTGAGCGTCTTCTTCGCGAGCACGTCCGGGTTCTTGCGGGCCCCCTCGACCGTCTCCGGGTCGTCGGGCCAGTCGGGCGTCACCCCTGCGTAGCCGGCCTCCTCGAAGAGGCCGACCCAGTTGTTCCAGCTGCTCGGGAGCAGCCACAGTCCGTGGATGAAGACGACCGGCGTCTTACCGCTCGCGTTCGCCTGCTCAATCTGCTGCGCTTCTCTGGGAGAGATCGAAGCCACCGATCGGCGAGTATATGACCCGCGTGGAGGTCTCCCTGACCCACATCGGCGGCCCGACGGTGCTCGTGCAGGTGGGCGAATGGCGGCTGCTGACCGATCCGACATTCGATCCCGCCGGCGGCAGCTACCGGTTCGGCTGGGGGACCGGGTCGCGGAAGCTGACCGATCCCGCGATCCCCGCCGACGAGCTCGGGCCGATCGATGCAGTCCTGCTCAGCCACGACCACCACGAGGACAATCTCGACGCCGCGGGGCGCGCCATGCTGCCCTCGGCGGGGGCGGTGGTGACCACGGTCGCCGGCGAGAAAAGGTTGGGCGGGCAGGCCCGCGGACTCGAGCCGTGGGCGACGACGCGGCTGGAAGCGCCGGGCCGCCCCGCGATCGAGATCACCGCGACGCCGTGCCGGCACGGGCCACCCCTGAGCCACCCGATCGTCGGCGACGTGATCGGGTTCGCGCTCAGCTGGGAGGGACAGGAGCACGGCGTGCTCTGGATCTCGGGCGACACGGTTCTGTATGACGGCGTGCGCCAGGTCGCGGACCGGCTGCGCGTGAATACTGCGCTGCTGCATCTCGGAGGAGTGCGCTTCCCCATCAGCGGCCCGCTCCACTACACGATGACCGCCAAGCAGGCCGTGGAGCTGTGCGAGTTGATGCACCCACGCACGATCGTTCCGATCCACTACGAGGGGTGGAAGCACTTCCGCGAGGGCCGTGACGCGATCGAGGCCGAGTTCGCCCGGGCGCCTACGGACATGCGTGAACGGGTGCACTGGTTGCCGATCGGGGTCGCGACTCCGCTTGCAGGATGAGCGATTCGCCGGGCGAGCAGAACGTCCGAACGATCGAAGCGCTGTTTGGCGAGTGGAATCGTGGCGAAGCCAACATCGCGTTCGAGACCTTCGACGAGGAGATCACCTGGGACGCTCGTCCCTTGCACGCGCCTGCGCTGTCGGCCGTGTATCGAGGTCACGACGGAGTGCGGGCCTTCTGGCGCATCTGGCTCGAGGCTTGGGAGCGGATCGAGATCATCGAAGGCCCCGATCACCGCCCTCATGGGAACCAGGTGGTGACCTGGCACCGGCAGCGGAACTTGGGGAAGGGCAGCGGCGTCACCGTCGAGCAGGAGGGCTGCTTCATCTGGACTTTTCAGGAGGGCCGGATCGTGCACGTCGCGATGTACATGACCCGCGAGGAGCTCTACCGCGCGGCGGGCTTGGAGCCTGGATAGGGTCTGGTCGCATGCCGCTCGATCCCGGTGTCACCAGACTCCTCGACCTGCTGAACAACAGGGGATATCCGCCGCTCAGCGAGGGAACGCCCGAGCAGGGGCGTCGGCTGTTCGAGCGGATGACCGTTGAGACGCGAACGCCCGAAGTCACGCCGCCGGTGGGCTCGGTCGAGGACGTGACGGATTCGCCGGTGCCGGTTCGGATCTACCGCCCCGAGGGAAAGCCGGGGCGGACGGCAATCGTGTACTTCCATGGCGGCGGATTCGTGATCGGCTCGATCGGGACGCACGATCTGCAGGCTCGCGCTCTCTGCCGCGCGACCAGCGCGGTGGTGGTGAGCGTCGACTACCGCCTCGCGCCGGAGCATCCGTGGCCGGCGGCGGTCGAGGACTGCATCGACATCACGGAGTGGGCGCTCGAGCGCTTCCACAACGTCGCGGTCGCCGGTGACAGCGCCGGCGCCAACCTTGCAGCGGTGACCGCACAGGCGCTGCGCGACCGGGTGTCCGCGCAGCTGCTGGTGTACCCGGTGACGGACTTATCCCACGACGAAGACGGGCGCTATCCGTCGCGCGTGGACCACGCGGACGGCTACTTCCTGACCGAAGGCGACATGCGCTTCTTCGAGCGGCATTACCTGGGTGAGGGCGCCGACCGCCGGGACCCGAGCGTGTCCCCGCTCTACGGTGACCTGACCCACCTGCCGCCCGCGGTCGTTGTGACGGCCGAGTTCGACCCCCTGCGGGACGAGGGTGACGCCTACGCGGAGGCGATGCGGGCCGCCGGCGTCCGCGTCGAGCACCGCTGCTTCGAAGGGCAGATCCACGGCTTCGCCGGTTTCGGCGTGGTCGTGCCGTCGTGCGGAGGAGCAGCGGAAGAGTCATACGCGCTCCTGCGCGAGCTTCTTTAGAGCCGGGGCGACAGTGTTGTGACGGTCGCGCTCTAGTGACGCGAATGCTCGCGACCCAGACTGCGGTCATGCGGCACCGAAGTTCCGCCGAAGGCGACATTCGGCATGACATAGCTGCCGAATGCAGCCCTCGACGGAAATCTGGGGCGGATCGGGCGATCGCCTCCCTGGCCCGCCACCAACACGGGGTGGTCGCGCGGGCGCAGCTTGACGCTCTCGGGCTTGGACATGGGGCCATTGACCACCGGGTCGCGGCCGGCCGGCTGCATCCCGCCCATCGCGGCGTCTATTCAGTAGGCCACGAACTCCTCACCAAGCGCGGGCGCGTCATGGCGGCTGTGCTGGCGTGTGGCGACGGCTCACTCGTGAGCCATCGAGCCGCTGGAGATCTTCATGGCATCCATTTTTGGGAGGCGGGGCTGATCGACATTACGGGCCCGCGTAGCCTCCGCGGCGGCAAGGGCATACGCCTCCACCGCGTCCATGAGTTGCACCCGGACGACGATGCAATCCTCGACGGGATTCCAGTGACTTCGCTGGCGAGGACGATGCTCGGTCTGGCCGCAGATCTCGAGCTGCGCCGGCTCGAACGAGCATTCGATCAAGCGGAACGCCTGCGCATCTTCGACCTGCGCGCGATGGAAGCGCTGATCGCACGCTGCCCCGGACAGCGAGGGGTGGCCGTTTTAAGAACGCTCGTCGCCGACGCTCGCGAGCTCCCGGACACCCGCTTCGAGCTGGAGCACCGCTTCGCATCGATGTGCCGGCGGTACCGGGTCAAGACTCCCGCGTTCAACGCGGTCGTAGGGCCCTACACCGTCGACGCGCTGTGGGCGGCAGAACGGCTGATCGTCGAACTCGACGGTTGGGAGACGCACGGTCATCGCAGCGCCTTCGAGAGCGATCGAGTGCGCGACGCGAACCTCCAGCTGTGGGGCTATCGCGTGCTGCGCATCACCTGGCGAAGGCTGAAACGCGAGCCTGCCGGTGTAGCGGCGATGATCAGCGCGGGCCTCGCGGGTCCCCCGGGCAAACGGCGAAGGTTCGCCGCAGAGCCCGGGCGTTTGAGAGCAACTTAGACCGCTGCGGGAGGCTTCAAGACCATTCCGTACCGCGCCGCGGCAATGCCTGCGGCGTCGCCAGACAAGCGGCTAGGCGGCGAAGAAGCGAGCCAGCTGAGTGCCGATCTCCTGCGGCTCCTCCTCCTGGAGGAAGTGGCCGCAGTTGGGCAGCGACGTCACCTCGGCGTGCGGCACATCGCGTTGCACGCGGGCCATCGTCTCGGCGATGTCGGGCAGGATGTGGTCTCGCTCTCCGTAGATGACCCGTACCGGGATGTCGAGCGACGGCAGCAGTCGGGCGATCTCCACGAATCCCTCGGGCTGCAGCCCGATCCCGGCGGCGGCCAGCGCCAGGCGGGAGTCCTCCGTCTGGAACGGCTCGCGCACCGCGGCCACGACTTCGTCGGTCACCTTGCTCTGATCCGCGACGCCGAGCTTCATCGCCGCCTCGAGCCCCTGCGGGCTCGTCAGCTGCTCGCGCAGCCCAGGCTCCGTGCAGGCCTTGATGAACATCATCACGGCCTCGGAGAACTCGGGATAGACGAGCGTATTCAGGAGCGCGATCTTCGTCACCCTCTCCGGCCGGTGCAGCGCCCAGTGCAGTCCGACCGGGCCACCCAGGTCGTGCACCGCGATCCCGACTTCGGCGACGCCGATCGCACCGAGGAATCCGTCCAGCGCGCCGGAGAAGAACTCGAAGTCATACGAGGCATCCGGCGGCTTGTCCGATTCTCCGAAGCCGGGCAGATCAAGGGCGATCACCCGGTTGCTCTCCGCGATCGGCGGCATCACGTTGCGCCACAGGAACGACGACGTCGGCCAGCCGTGCAGAAGCAGCACAGGCGGCCCGCTGCCCTGCTCGCGGTATGCCAGCCGCAGCCCTGCCGCCTCGACTTTCTCGACCTGCATGGGGGCGCAGGCTATTAGCATCCGCCGTATGAGTGGGAACCAGCGCTTCGACGTCGCGATCGTCGGGGCGCGCTGCGCCGGCAGCGCGGCCGCCATCGCGCTGGCGCGAGCCGGCCGCCGGGTGGTGGTGCTCGATCGCGCGCGATTTCCATCTGACACGCTCTCGACCCACGTCATCTTCCCGTCGGGAGTCGCCGAGCTGAAGGCGCTCGGCGTGCTCGACGACGTGCTGGCGGTCGGTGCGCCGCACTGTCACTACGCGGGCGTGACTGCGTGCGGGCGCCACGTGCGCGAGCGCTACACGCCGGTGGACGGGATCGACTTCGCGATCTGCCAGCCGCGGCCGGAGCTGGACCACGTGCTCGTGCAGGCGGCCCGCTCCGCGGGTGCGGAGGTACGCGAGAACACGTCCGTCGACGAACTGCTGTGGCAGGACGATCGCGTCGCCGGCGTGCGTTGCAGCGAGCGCGGCGGTGCGCAATCAGAGATACACGCCCGCCTCGTGATCGGCGCCGACGGACGCCGCTCGACCATTGCCGAGCAGGTAGGTGCCGCGCGGCCCTATCGCGGCTCGCTCAACGGACGCGGGCTCGCCTTCTGGTACATGGACGACCCAAAGGTTGGAACGCAGTGGCGCGACGTGATCATGCAGTGGCGCGTCGGCCGCACGATGGGCATGGTGTTCCCCTGCCCCGACGACCGCATGGTCGTTCTGTTCATGCCTCCCGCCGAGGAGATCGCGCAGTTCCGCGCGGATCCAGAAGCGGCGTGGCTGCGGAAGCTGAACGAGAACCGGCGGCTGGCCGACCGCGTGCGCGGCGCCGGCAACGCGACCAAGCTGCGCAGCACGGCCGACACGGTCGCTTACTACCGCGTCTCGAGCGGCCCGGGCTGGGCACTGACGGGCGACGCCGGCCACTTCAAGGACCCCGTCATCGCGCAGGGCATCCGCGACGCGCTGCGTTTCGGGCGACTGCGTGGGAGAGGCGGCCGCGCCCGCGCTCGACGACCCGCAGCGGCTCGATGCGGCGCTCGCTCGGTGGGAGCGAGAGCGTGACCTCGAGTGCATGTCGAGCTACCACTTCGCAAATCACGAGGGCTGGGCGGTCGCGCCGTCGCCGCTTGCGCGCGAGGCGCTCGCGAGCTTCGCGAGCGACGACTCGCCGGACATGAGCGACACGTTCAACCGCGTGCGAGACCTGGACGAAGTCGTCACGCCGGGCCGCGCGCTCGGCTGGGCTGCGCGCGCTCTCATGCGCCCGGGCGCCGACCGCGGCGCGATCCTGCGTGAGATGTCGAGGGAGAGCCGCTTCGCCGTGACGGCCGCGCGCGAGCGCCTGCGCCCCGAGTTCCGCCGCAACCGTCCATCACGCGCCGAGACGCCCGGCTGGGTCTGGCCGCCGGCGCCCCCGGCAGCCGTGCCTGAATCCGACCGACCGGCACCAACGGAGGTGACCGCATGAACGACGACCAGCGCACTTGCAGGATCGCCGTGATCCAGCTGACCGTGGAAATAGGAGAGGTTGAACGCAACCTGCGCCACGTCGAGGACTTGGTGCGCCAGTGTGCAAGTGAGCACGATCCCGACCTGATCCTGCTGCCCGAGTCGATGACCACCCAGAGCGTCTTCCATCCCGCGATGCGCGACGTCGCGCGGCCGGTGGACGGGGAGCCCTTCGAGCTGCTGCGCCGGCTGGCGCGCGAGTTCGGCTGCGTGGTGGGCGGCGGGTTCATCGCGACGCGCGGCGGGGACGCATACGGCACCTACGTTGCTCGCCGAGCCCGACGGCAGTGCGCACCTGCACGACAAGGACCAGCCCACGCTGTGGGACAACTACTGGTACCGAGGCGGCGATGACGACGGCTTCGCGCTCACCTCGCTCGGGCCGGTCGGGATGGCGAACGGCTTCGAGTGGTGCCGCTCGCGCACCGCGCGCCGGCTGCGCAGCGGCGTGCGGCTCGTGGCCGGCGGCTCGTGCTGGTGGTCGTTCCCCGACTGGCGGCTGACGCGCGGCTGGCTGATGCGCCGCGACCACGACTACAACGTCGCGATGGCGCGCGAGATGGTGGGGCGGATGGCGCGCGCGGTGGGCGCTCCGGCCGCGATCGCCCAGCACGTCGGGCCGGCCTCGTGCTTCACGCCGGGCGCTTCGCGGATCCCGTACCGAACGGTGATGGTCGGGCAGTCACAGATCTGCGATCGCGACGGACGCATGCTCGCCTACCTCGGCATCGATGACGGGGAGGGCTACGTGGCGGCGGACGTCACGCTGGCCGAACCGGAGCCGCTCGACCCGGTTCCGAACACGTTCTGGATGCCGGTGCTCCCTGCTTCCTTCCATGCGGTTTGGGCGACGCAGAACCTGCAGGGGCGGATCGCCTACCGGGGCGCCAAGCGCCGGGGCAGGTTCGGCTGGCAGGCAAAGGCCGACTCGCAGCGGGACCTCCCGAACTACGTCCCGCCGCCAGTGCAGGAGGCGACCGAGCTGCTGGAGCGGACGGGTGCCTGAGGACGGCGCGGCGCCGGGTATCGGAGGCGTCTTCCTACGCTGCCGCGATCCCGAGCGGATGAAGGACTGGTATCGCGAGCACCTCGGCCTCCCCAGGCACGAGAACGGCGAGGTGATGGTGCGCTGGCGCGAGGACGAGCGGCCGGAGCGGCCCGGCACGACCGTGGTCGGGTTCTTTTCCGAGGACACCGATTACTTCGGCGACCGAGCGGCGCGGATGATGATCAACTACCGCGTCGCGAATCTGGACCGGACTCTCGCCCGGCTGCGCGCGGCCGGTGCCACGGTCGACGAGGCGACACAGGACACCGAAATCGGCCGGTTCGGCTGGGCGACCGATCCTGAGGGCAATCGGTTCGAACTGTGGGAGCCGCCTGAGGGCTACTGACGCCGCGGGGTGGGGCGGATGGCGGCGCTAGCCTTCGCTTCAAGGCCCCCGTAGCTCAGCTGGACAGAGCGGCTGCCTTCTAAGCAGCGGGTCGCAGGTTCGAGTCCTGCCGGGGGCATTCGTACAGGGGCGTCAGGGCTTTCCGTCGACAGGCCCACCGCGGAGGGCAGCCCCTCCATCGCCCGCTGCTCGTTGTCTCGCAGTCGTGGCTCGTAGTGCGAGAAGAAGACCTTTCCGACGAGGTCGCGACGGCTGCGCACACCGGTCTTCTCGAACACGCTCTTCAGGTGCTCCTGGACCGTGTGCGGCGAGAGCACCAGGCGCTCGGCAATCTGCGCGGTGGACTCACCCTGGAGCACGAGTCGCGTTACCTCCTGCTCACGCTCGGTCAGCCCGTAGGCGGCCATCAGGAGCGGCGTGATGCGCGCAGGGTGGGCCGGCTCGACGATCACGGCCACGCGCGTCGCCCCGTCGCCCACGAGGGTCGCGCCGTGGAGGACGATCCAGACGCCGGAGTCCGAGAGCACGCGCGCCAACGCGACCTCGCCCGGCGCCTGCGGGCTCTGCGCCGTGCGCAACGCCCGTTGAGCCACGGCCAAGGCGGCGGTGGGCAACCGCCCCGCATCCCAATCCCCGCCGGGCAGGTCGGACACCCAGCGCTCGACGCCCGGCGTGGACGACACGAGCTCGCCCGTCGGATGACAGCACGAGTAGGCCCGGCGCATCCGGTCCGTCGGGATCGCGGGCCTCGCCGAGCAGGAGAGCTCGCTGTGCTCCTTCGCCGAGGAACGGTGCCGCCGCGCGGATGAACTGGAGCTCCTCTTCAGTGAACAGCGGCTCGCCGGTCTCGCGATAGAGGCCGAGGCTGGCCCACGGGTAGCCGGACCGCGTGCGCAGCGCGACGAGCAGCTCCTGGTCTCCACCCATCTCCACGTTGGCCTGCCAGCGGGGGCTGCGGCTGGGATCGCCGCCGGTCGCCTCGTGGAGCGTCGACATCCCCGAATCGGATCGCGCCACGCTCGCAAGGTCGTGAACGTCCTCTCCGTAGTACTCGAGCTCGAGCCACTCGGGCGGCAGCTCGGGCATCGCAGGATTGAAGTGGCTTGTCACGAGCAGCGACGCCGGATCGACGGTGTACCAGCACGGTCCCATGTAGTGGGGAACGAGCGGAGTCATGACCTCGGTGACTTCGCGCCAGAACGTCACCACGTCGTAGCCGTGTCCGGAGAGGTCGGCGATCCGGTCCAGGGCGCGCTCTTTCGCATACGCGCTCATGGCGGCATCGTACGCCCGAGGAGTGGCTCGGCGAAATACCACCTTTCTGGGATGGACCGCCGGCGTCTGTGGCCCTAGCTTCACTTCCATGCAGCAAGGAGCGCGAACCCCCGAGGAGCTGGAGACGTTGTTCGAGGACGCCTTCGTCGTCCGTGACGGCGCGGCCCTCGCACAGCTGTTCGAGGACGGGGCGGTGCTCGGCGCGGCGCCCGGCGAAGCCCGAGGCGGCGAACAGATAAGTCGCCTCGCGGCGGCGATGTGGGACCGCGAGTACAGCTACCTCGCGGATCCACAGCGGGTCGTCCAGGCACAGGACACCGCGCTGGTGGTCGCGCGCCAGGGCATCAACGTCGTCCGTCGCCGCAGCGACGGCAGCTGGCTGTACGCGATCGCGCTGCTGGACATGCACTCGAACGAAGGAGGAGCGCAATGACGCAGGCAATGGCAACACAGGCAGGACAGGGCGAGGCGCGCTGGTGGTTCGGCGGGCTGGCCGAGATCAAGGCCACGGCGGATGACACCGGCGGTCATGCTGACGATCGTCGAAGTGACGGAGCCGCCAGGTGCGGAGGCTCCGCTGCACGTTCACCACCGCGAGGACGAAGGCTTCTGGATCCTCGAGGGCGAGGTGACGCTGTATGTCGGCGACCAGACGATCGAGGCAAGCGCCGGCGACTTCGCCTGGGGACCCGCGCGACATCCCACACCGCTACACGGTCGGGCCGAACGGCTGCCGGATGCTGTTCATCTGCACCCCGGCGGGCTTCGAGAGCCTCGTGCGCGACATGAGCGTGCCGGCCGAGACGCGCACGCTGCCGCCCGCCTCCGACGAGGAGCCGGACATGGAGATGGTCGCCGCCGTCGCGAAGAGGCACGGCGCCGAGCTGCTGGCATGAGGCTCGCGATCTTCGGCGGAACGGGCAGGGTCGGCAGCGAGTTGCTCTGCCAGGCAATCGAGGCCGGTCACGACGTGCGGGTGCTGGTCCGGGACCCCTCCAAGCTCGAGCGTCGAGTCAGCGGCCGTCACCGTTTTAAAGGGGATGTCAGAGCCGCGGCGGCGGTCACCGAGACGCTCACGGGGTGCGACGCGGTGCTCAGCGCGCTTGGAGCAAACGGCAACGACGCCGCCGACACACGTCGCACCGGGACCGCGAACATCATGGCCGCGATGTGTAGCAGCGACTTGCGGCGGTTTGTCGTAGTGGGCGGCTTTCATCTCCACGTCCCCGGCGATCCGGGCAACCTCGGCCAGCGGCTGATCCTGCCCATCCTGCGCCTGAGCAAGAACCTGGTCGAGGACACCACCGCCATGGGTGAGAGGTGCTGGGGAGCCATCTCGACTGGACCCTCGTTCGCATTCCGCGTGTCGTACACGGTCGATCCACGCAGCGGCCGCGGATAGGCGCTCTCAAGCTCGGGCCATGGAGCAAGGTCACCCGGGGGACGCTGCGAGTTTCATGCTGCGCTGCCTGGCCGAGAACGCGTACGTCCGCGAGGCCCCGATGGTCTGCAGCTAGCGCCGAGCGGCTCGGATGGCCGCGCGCATTCATATAGAGGGCCATTGAGTCAAGCGGCCGGGCGGCCTCTTCTCGCGAGTCAGCTATCGTCGCGCGGGCTTCGCGCAGGGCGGGGCACAGGCGTGAGGAGGGGTCCACACGAGCACGGTCCGATGGCTGCGACTGGGCACGGTTGTCACCGTGCTGCTGGTCCTGCTGGCGATCAGCCCCTCCAGCGAGGCGGCGATCACGAGCATCCCCGACGGAGCCGGCGGCACGATCCCCTGCACCGTGCAGACCGGCGCACATCCCGGCCAGCGCTGGTGCTCGGGCATCTTCACGACCTGGGACGGCGCGCCGATCGACATCAATGTCGGCTTCCCGCCTGCGCCCGCAACGGGGCCGGATGGCAACTTCATCATCGTCGGGAACTTCCACGGCTGGGGCGGCTCGAAGCTCGCCCTCACGAATGACGGATTGGATCGACCAGGGCTACGCGATGCTCACGATGAGCGACCGCGGCTGGGGCAACTCGTGCGGCGCCGCGGACCCGAAGCGCATCCTGCCGGTGTGCCAAGCGGCTACAACCACGTGTCGGACACGCGGTACGAGGTACGCGACGCGCAGGAGGTGCTCGAAGCGCTCGCGGACGCGCCGGCGGGGCCGCCGACGGCCTGATCGACCCGCAGCGGATCGGCGTCATGGGCAGCTCCTACGGCGGGGCGCTCTCGATGCTCTGGCGGCCTTGAAGGACCGAAAGATGGTCCTGCCAACGACGGCACCTTGATTCCGTGGCAAAGCGACGCGGGCAAGCCGATGCAGATCGCGGCCGCGCACCGTACCTGCCCTACAGCGACTTGGCCTATGCGGAGCAGCCGAATGGGCACACCCTGGATTACGCCGTCGACTCGCCCTACATGAAGCGCGGCCGCATCGGGGTGTTCAAGCAGTCCGACGATCAGCCGGTTGCTGAGCGTGGGACAGAGCCTGAGCTTCTTCCCGGCGCCGGGCACCGATCCGGATGCCGACTTCCTGGGTTGGTTCGATCTCATGAACGCCGGGGAGCCCTATGACGACAACCCGGCGGCGCTCGACATGATCGACGAGCTCACGAAGCACCACTCCGCCTACTACATCGATCACTCCCGGCCGCCGGCGCCGCTTCTGATCTCCAGTGGGTTCACGGATGATCTCGTACCCGTCGACGAGGCGATCCGCTTCTACAACCGCACCCGGGCTGAGCACCAGAGCACGCCGATCTCACTGTTCCTGGGTGACTTCGGGCACGCGCGCGCGCAGAGCAAGTCGCCGGACATGATGTTCCGCGCCAAGCAGCGCCATCATTGGTTCGACTACTACCTGAAGGGGATCGGGCCGGCGCCCCATCAGGGCGTACAGGCTCTGACGCAGACTTGCGGAGGGCCGTCCCAGGGGGGCGACCGGCGCCTTCGACGACCCGAGTGCGGATCTGCCGTTTCGCTCACCCACATGGGCACGAATGGCGCCCGGCGAAGTGCGCCTGACCGATGCCTCGAGCCGGGTGATCGAGCCCTGACGCAATCGACTTGGTCGGGACGATCCTCGAGACCGGCGCGTGCGCGACCGCGCCGGCCGAACCAGGCCGGCACGGCGACTTACCGGCTCGAGCCCGCACCGACGGGCGGGTTCACGCTGATGGGAGCGCCCACCGTCGTGGCGGACATCAGCTCTGCCGACGTCGAACTCCCAGGTCGCGGCGCGATTGCTCGACGTCGATCCCGCCACCGGAGAGGAGACCTTGGTCGCGCGCGGGCTGTATCGGCCGGACGTGCCCCGGGCGCGGAGGCGACCCGCCAGGTGTTCCAGCTGCACGCGAACGGCTGGAAGTTCGAGACCGGCCATGTCGCGAAGCTGGAGCTCTTGCCGAGCGACCAGCCCTTCGCGCGGTACTCCAACGGCCAGGGCCAGGTCACCGTCTCGAACCTGGAGCTGCGTCTGCCGGTGCTCGAGGAGCCCTACTCGCTCGCGGGTCTCGTGCAGCCACCGGGAGTCGAAGGTCCTGCCGGCGGGCTACGAATTGCTGCGCGACTACGCGGTCCCGGGCTACCCCCGCCCGAAGACCGCGTCCCCGTTCATGGTCTCGCTTGTCCCGGCCTACCAGACCTGCACCGCCGCCAACCGGCGCCACGCAGCACCGTGGCCGTTCGGGTCGTGCAACCCGCCCGCGCTTGCCTCAGCGCAGCTGACCACCGGAACGCCGGACGTCCAACGGCGCCGAGGCTAACTTCGCGGGCTCGCTGACCTACAGCGTCTTCAGCGGGGACCCGGCGACGCCGCTCGACGAGGCCGACGTGGCGATCAGCGTCGCGGTCGAGGACGTGCGCAACCGCGGCGATCTCACGGACTACACGGGCGAGCTGCGCGTAACCAGCTCGTTGCGCGGGACCGACCGCAACAACTACGGCGATCCGGCGACGGGCGAGCTGACCACGTTCACCTTCGCCTTCCCATGTGCCGCCACGGGCGACGAGTCCGCCGGTTCGACGTGCTCGATCAACACATCGGCTGACGCGGTCAGTCCCGGTGCCGTGGTCGAGGGGATGCGCGCGATCTGGGAACTGGGACGGATAGCGATCTTCGACGGCGGCGCCGACGGCCTCGCGGCAACCGAGCCGAACACGGCCTTCGCGCGCCAGGGGCTCTTCGTCCCTTGACGCGGGCCTAGCCGCAGCCGAACCGAACTGCTAGGCCCGGCCGACGGCCTGCCGCTGGCGGCGGGCGATCGCGTCCACGACAACCGCAAGCAGCAGGACGCCGCCGGTGACCATGAACTTCACGGACGACTCGAGCGAGAGCAGGTCCATTCCGTTCGAGATCGAGCCGATCACCAGCGCGCCGAGCAGCGCGGACCACACCGATGCCGCGTCCGCCGAACAGGCTCGTGCCCGCGATCACCGGTCCGGCGATCGCCAGCAGGAGAAGGTCATTACCGCCGGAGCCCTGGTTGACGGCCAACAGCCGCGAGGCCTGCATGATCCCTCCGATCGCGGCCATCGTGCCGGAGATCGCGAAGACCGCCACGCGGATCTGGTGCAGGCTGATGCCCGCCCGCCGGGCGGCCTCGGCGTTGCCGCCGACGGCGAACACGTGCCGGCCGAATTTCGTGCGGGTCGCGACGTACTGCATGCCGGCCACGAAGCCGACCAGGATCAGGACGGCGAGCGGGATGCCACGGTCGGAGTCGAGGATCGCGACCGCCGCAATCACCGCCGCAGCCACGATCACGATCCGGACGATGGGCCCGACCAGGTCTGTGTCGGATAGGCCGGCCCGGACGCGTTGCCGCCAGCCCCACAAGGTCGCGGCGCCGTAGATCCCGATCGCCACGATCGCCATCACCCACGCGGTCGTGCCCGAATAGAAGGTGTTCGCCAGTCCCGTGATCTTGGAGTCGTTGATGTTCACCGTGCCCGTGTCGCCGAGCACGTACAGCAGCGCTCCCTGCCAGATCAGCAGTCCGGCGAGGGTGACCACGAACGAAGGGATGCCGAAGCCTGTGGACAGCGATCCCTGAACGACGCCGATCGCGGTGCCCACCAGTACGCCGGCCGCGATCGCGAGGTACGGGTCCCATCCGTGCTTGGTGTTCAGTACCGCCATGCACGCGGCCGCGAGGCCGCTGACGGCGCCGACGGACAGGTCGATCTCGCCCAGCAGGCAGCACGTAGACGACGCCGACGGAGATCAGGCCCACGGCCGTGATCTGCAGCATCAGGTTCGTCAGGTTGACCGCGGTCAGGAAGCGGTCGTTCTGTGACTGGAAGATCGCCCAGATCAGAGCCAGACCGATCAGCACCCGCAGCGACGCGAGATCGCCCTGGACGAAGCGCCGGACGAACGCGGTGCGGCCCCGCGGCTCCGTGGACTCCGGGGGAGCCGGCGCTGAGGTCGCGGTGCTCACGTCGCCACCTCACCTTCAGTTGGAGCTGCACCATTGCTCCTCAGGCGGGAGCCGGTGATCGCGGCGACGATGTCGTCCTGGGCTCACTTCGTGAGCGTCGAAGTTTCCCGCGCCCTGGCCCAATCGCAACACGAAGATGCGGTCCGCCACCTCGAACACGTCTGCGAGGTTGTGGCTGATCACCAACACCCCAAGGCCACGCTCGCGCAACCGCTTGATCAGTTGGAGCACCTGTGCAGTCTGCGCCACCCCGAGTGCGGCGGTGGGCTCGTCGAGCAGCACGACCTTCGGCTCTCCGAGCAAAGAGCGCGCGACGGCGACCTGCTGGCGCTGACCGCCGGAGAGCCCGCCCACCTCGGAGCGCACGCTCGGGATCGTCACCGCGAGCTGCTCGAGCAGCTCGTGCGAGCGATGCTCCATGTCGACCTCGTCCAACTGGCGGGTGACCGCCCCGACCCCGCTCGCGACTTCTTCCTGGCCCAGGAAGAGGTTCGCGACGACGTCGAGGTTGTCGCAGAGCGCCAGATCCTGGTAAACGGTCGCGATACCAAGCCGGGCCGCCTCGGCGGGGCCTGCGATCGAAACCGGCTGCCCCTCGAACCGGAAGCTGCCCTCGTCGGCGGAGTAGATGCCGGAGATCACCTTGACCAGCGTCGACTTGCCGGCGCCGTTGTCGCCGACGAGAGCGACGACCTCGCCGGGACGCACCTCGAAGTCGACGTCCTTCAGTGCCTGGACCGGGCCAAAGTGCTTGCTCACGCCCTCGAGCGCCAGCAGCGCGCCGTTCGAAGCCTGCATCTCAGACAGCCCCCACGCTCCCCGTAAGAACGGCGAAGCGGGCCGCCCGATGCGACCCGCTCACCATTTCCGTTCCTATTGCTCTATCCCGCCCTCTTGGCATGCGCTGGCGTACTTGCCGGTGCACACCTCGGAGGCCTTCGCGTCGCCTCCCTTGATGACGTCGCTGACACCGGCTGCGTCGACCACCGCCACCGGCTTCAGGATCACGGAGGGCACCTTCTTCTTGCCGTTGTCGACCTGCTGGTTGATGAGGTCCGACGGCACGTCGTCGCCCTTCGCGAGGGCCACGGCGATCTGCGCCGCTGCGCCCGCCTCGGGCACGATGGCCTTCCAGACGGTCATGAACTGCTCCCCGATCAGGATGCGCTGCAGCCCGGCCACAGTCGCGTCCTGCCCGGTGGTCGGGCGAGTAGACGGCTTGATGCCGGCCTGCTTCATGGCCGCGATCGCCGCTCCTCCGAGGTCGTCGTTGGCCCCCAGCACTCCGGCGAAGCCGCTGTTTCCGAGTGCCGTGATCGCCTGCTGCATCTCGTTCTGCGCCTTGTCAGCCGACCATCCCGGCGTGTCGTAGGACTTGGCGATCTTCGACGTTGCCCGCCTTGAGCGCCTCCTCGGCGCCCTGCTTGAAGAGGCCCGCGTTGTTGTCCGCCGGGTCGCCGGCGAGCATCACGACCGGGCCGTTGGGCTTGTTCTGCTCCTTGAGGCCCTTGATCAGGGTGTTGCCCTGCAGCTTGCCGACCTCGACGTTCTCGTAGGAGACGTAGTAGTCGACGTCGGAATCCGTGATCAGCCTGTCGTAGCTGACGACCGGAACGTCCTGTGCCTTCGCCTTGCTGACGATGGCGCCGGCCGAGCCTGCGTCGACCGGGTCGAGAACCAGCACCTTCGCGCCCTGCGTCAGCGCAGCTTCGCCCTGGCTCTGCTGCTTGGAGGCGTCCTGCTCCGCGTTGCTGTAGATGATCTTGCAGTCGCTGCAGAGCTCCTTGACCTTTTTCTCGAACTCCGGCCGGTCGCGCGACTCGTAGCGCGGGGTGTGGTTCTCCGGAAGAAGTAGCGCGATGGTGCCGCCGCCGCCGCCGTCGTCATCGTCATCGCCGCAGGCCGCGGCAAAGACCATCAGCCCCAGCAGCATGGCTGCCGCGGCGCCAATTACCAGGATCTTCCGAAGCATCTCTCTCTACCTCCGTCGTGACGCCGGCTCGAATGGTTGCCGACCTTGGGGCAATTGTGCCCCATCACACTAAATCCCGGCGCCGTTCGTCTCAATCAGCCGTCCGTCGCGTGGGATTACGCTGGCAAGATGAACGCGCTCAGAGGCGCCGTCGTCGGCTACGGACTGGCGGGCTCGGTGTTCCACGGGCCGCTGATCGAGGCGACCGAGGGACTCGAGGTCGCCACGGTTGTGACGTCCAATCCGGAACGCCGAGAGCGGGTCGCGCGGGAACATCCACACGCGCGTGTCGTGGGAACCGCCGACGAGCTGTGGGAGCGCGCCGACGAGCACGACTTCGCGGTCATAGCGACGACGAACGAGACCCACGCGCCGCTCGCTCGTGCAGCGCTCGACGCCGGGCTGCCCGTGGTCGTCGACAAGCCGCTCGCGACCAGCGCGGTGGAGGCGCGGGAACTGATCGCCCACGCCGCTTCCCGAGGTCTGCTGCTGACCGTCTTTCAGAACCGCCGCTGGGATTCCGACTTCCTCACCCTGCGGCGGCTGATGTCCGAAGGTGCGCTCGGGGAGATCCGCCGGATCGAGTCGCGGTTCGAGCGCTGGCGGCCCGAGTCCCGTGGCGATGCATGGCGCGAGACGACCTCGCCCGCGCACGGCGGTGGCGTACTGCTCGATCTCGGCAGCCATCTGGTGGACCAGGCGTTGACACTGCTCGGTCCCGCGGAGCACGTGTACGGGGAGGTCGAGCAGCGCCGCGGCGGAGCCGCGGACGACGACGCCTTCGTAGCGCTCCGGCACACGGGCGGCGTCTACAGCCACCACTGGATGTCGGCGGTCGCGGCTGCGCCGGGACCACGGTTGCGGGTGACGGGCTCCGACGCCGGGTTCGTCGTCGACCACGTCGACAGCCAGGAGGACGCGCTGCGTGCCGGCCGGCGGCCGGACGACCCGGGGTGGGGGGTCGAGCCCGAGTCGCACTGGGGGCGGCTCGTTCGCGGCGATGACAGTGAGCCGGTGCCAAGCGAGCCGGGATCATGGCCCGCGTTCTACGCGGAGTTGGCCGGTGCCCTGCGCGAGGGCGGGCCGCCGCCCGTCGATCCCGCCGACTCGGCGGCCGTGCTGGACGTGCTGGAGGCCGCCCGCGCCGGTGGCAGGCCGAGCTAAGCCCCGTATTCGAGTCCAGTTCCGCCCATATGCGTGGAGTCTGCGCCGCGAGGTGCCGAGACATGTCGCCCTGTGCACTGGCTTCGCCGCTGCTCTTCTCGCAGTGCTCGCCGTGGCGCTGCCCGCCCTGGGCGCCACGCCGGCATACGGCGCCGATCTCTGGGTCGACATCCGCAACCCGGTCTGCTCCGATGCCCGCACACCGGCACAGGTCACTTTCCCGGCGACACCGTGGTGCACGCTCGGTCCGGCCGGCGCACAGGCGCGCGCCGGCGACACCGTCCGCATTCTCGACGGCATCTACGGCCCGACGCTGCGACCGCTGAACAGCGGCACGACGACCGCGCCGGTTCGCTTCGTCGCAGCGGAGCCAGGCGTCGTGATCGATGCCGCCGGCGCGGCGAACGCCGTCAAGCTGATCGGCGTCTCCGACGTCGCGCTCGAAGGGATGACGATCCGAGGCGGTGCCGGGCAGGGGGTCTGGGTCGACAACTCGCCGCGTGCTTCCCTCACCAGGGTGGAAGTGACGGCCAACCCGGGCGCCGGGATTCAGGTGAAGGCAACCGCCGGCCTGGTCGTAGACCTCTCGCGGATTTCCGCGAACGGCCGGGCCGGGATCCTGGAGCTTGCCGGCACGTCGGGCGCCCGCTACACCTCCAACACGATCACTGCCAACGGCATCGGCGTCGCGGCCTACGGCGGCGACGGGATTCAGCTGGGCGGCACCGGCGCGCTCATCGCCGGCAACGAAATCACCGGCAACGGCGACCCGGGACCCTACGAGCACGGCATCTACACCGCCGCCGGCTCGAGCGGCTGGACGATCCAGCTCAACCGCGTGGCCGACAGCGGGGCCGCGAACATCAAGGCTGCGGGGTCTGCGGGCCTGGTGCGGCGCAACCGCCTCACGAACGGTCGCTATGGGGTCGTTCTGAGCGACAACGCCACCGCCGTGACGGTGGAGCACAACGTCATCGACGGCCGCGCGCAGCACCTGGTGTTCCTCACGACCGGCACCACCGCGGCCCGGGGGCGCCTGCTCGCGAACACGGTCGTCCAGACTGGCCGGTCGACGACCAGTGGCGACGCTTCGACCGTGTTCGTCAACTCGGCCGCCTCGCTCGAGCTGCGCAACAACCTACTCTGCTACTCGAATCCCGACGCGCTCGGAGTCGCCCTGTGGGTGAACGACGCGACCCGCCTCGGAAGCCTCGCCTCCGACACGAACTGGACCTGCGCCACCGACGCAACCGCACGGTCCTTCGCCTGGAACGGCAGCCGCACGACGCTCGGCGGCTGGCGCACGAAGTCTGGCCAGGACGCCCGCAGCCTCGACTCGCGGCCACCTACGTTCGACCCCGGCCTGCGCGTGACGTCGACCAACCTCGGCATCAGTCGCGGCGACGCCCTCGGTCTTCTGGAGGACTACGTCGGTACGCCCCTGCCCATCACCGGGCCGGTCGACATCGGCGCCTACCAGCGCACCGGCTGACCCGCGCGCCGACCCGCCTCAAACGACAGCCGGCTCGGGCTTGGCGCCGTTTCCGTTCAATGGCACGCTCCCCGCGACCATGGTCCCGTCGCCCGGCGCCGTGCGGACGTCGAGCAGCCCGCCGACCGCCGCGAGCCGGTCACGCATGTTGGTCAGTCCCGAGCCCGAGACGGCGCCATTCTGCACGAACCCGGCGCCGTCATCGCGTACCGCGAAGTGGAGGCTCCCATCGACGCTCACGGCGACGGTGATCAGGTGGACGTCGCCACCGTGCTTCATCGCGTTCTGCATTGCTTCGAGGCAGCAGAAGTACGTCGCGGCCTCGACCTCGGCCGCATAGCGGCCCACACCCTGGAGCTCGACGGTCGTTGGGACCGGGTTTCGCAGCGCGGCCGATCGCAGCGCGTCACTGAGCCCCCGGTCGGCGAGGATGGAGGGATAGACACCGCGCGCCAGCGAGCGCACTTCCTCGAGGGCCGCGTCGACCTCCGACGCCAGCTCGCTCAGCAGTTGCTCCGAGCGCGTTGGATCGCGCGCCAGGAGCTGGCTGGCGAGGTCAAGCCGGATACGCAGGGCGACCAGCGACTGCTGGGCGCCGTCGTGAAGGTCGCGCTCGATGCGCCGCCGCTCGCGGTCGGCGCTCGACATGATGCGCGCCCGCGATTCCCTCAGCTCCCGGAGCGAGTTCCGCAGCTCGGTTCCGAGCCGCTCGTTCTCCAGCGCCTTCAGCACCGACGAGCGGGCCACCATCACGAAGGCCGGGCTCGATTCCAGCGCCGCGTCATGCAGAACGCCGACCACCTGCCCGTCCTCCGCTGTGATCTCGGTGAAGGAGCAACGCTCCTCGTCCACGACCGGCTCGCTTCGCTTGCCATCCAGTGTCGAGCCAGCCGGTGGTCAGGCCAGGAGGCCGGTGGTACAGCTCGATGCACGGGTCGATGGTGTCCGACAGCAACTCGGACGTCTCGTCAAGCGTGAGCGCCGGGGGATGTGACGCAAGGGCGGCCGACAGGCGCCGCAGGGCGCGGTTTTCCCACAGCCGCCATCCCGTCAGGCCCGCCATGAAGCCGAGCGCGACTCCTCCGCACGAAAGCGCGATCAGCAGGGTGAGCACATCGGTGATGCCTGCATCCGGGAAACGCGCGGCGCGCGATCAGGCCGGCGATCAGCGCGACGGCATGGAGGATCGCGACGGTCAGGACCGGAACCAGCGTGATGCGCATCAGATGTGTCCCGCGCTTGATCCGCGTGGTCAGCGTGAAGATCACCGCCGCGAAGAGCGCTGCCGTGGCGGCCTCGCGCAGAGGGACGATGAAGTCGTCCACCCAGGCCGGTTCGGAGCCGGCCACCATGAACGCATTCGCGGGACAGTCGCCCTCGCAGCTGCTCCAGGGCGACGGCGTCGGGTAGGAGTCGACGAACAGTGCGGTGGGCAGATAGAGCAGCGCCATGAGGAGGACGAGCGCGCCGACGAGCCGCCTGTCGGTGGCGCTCGTCAGGCGGCCCGACGGATAGGCGAGCACGAGGTAGATCAGGATCGGCTCGACGAACCAGCCGGCAACCCGGCCGATGCTGTAGAGCAGCGAGCTGTCGGACTGCCCGAGGGTGGTCAGCGACCAGGCGAAACCGGCGATGATCAACAGCGTCGCGAACCGTCGCCATGGCGCCCGATACAGGACGAAGAGACCCACGGCGATCGGCGCCGCGATCAAGGCAGCCCGTACCTGGGCCTCGAGCGCCGGGTTGCCGGCCTGCGTACCGGACAGGGTCACGGCCACCGCGGCCGCGCAGACGGCCAGCCCCGCGGCCGACACGGCCGCGAGCACGGTGAGTCGCCGATGTTGAGAGCCCCTGCTCGTGAAGACGTTCAACGGCACCCGCCATGGCCGTTCTCGAAAGCCGCGACCCCTCTTTGGCCAAGCCTCCGGCACGCCATGCGTGTGCGGGGAGTATCCCTTTTGGCAATCCGGTTCGCAAGCCGCCGCGGACGGATGGCCCGCGACACCCAGAGGTCGCACGGTCTCGGCGGTTCAAAGCAACAAGCGCCACGGCTGGTCCGATCTGGGCTATGTTCGGGTCAACCCGGCATCGGCCGGGGAGACCTTGGCGCCTACAGGGGGAGAATCTTGACCGGATCGCTTCGGGCTGACAGCGGCTTTGGCCGCTCTGATCGGCTCGCTCGTCTTCTGCACCGTGGGAGAGGCCGCGATCACGAGCATCCCGAACGGCGCGGGCGGGACCATCCCCTGCACGGTGCAGAGCGGGCGACGACGCCGGCCAGCGCTGGTGCTCCGGCATCTTCACCACCTTCGACGGCGCCCCGATCGACATCAACGTCGGCTTCCCGCCGGCGCCGGCCAGCGGGCCGGACGGCGACTTTCCGATCGTCGGCAGCTTCCACGGATGGGGCGGCGCGAAGCTGGCGCTGAACAACGGCGGCTGGATCGACGACGGCTACGCCCATTTTTCGATGAGCGACCGCGGGTGGGGCAACTCGTGCGGCGGCACCGACCCGAAGCGCGCGCAACCGGTGTGCCAGAACGGCTACAACCACCTGATGGACACGCGCTACGAGGTGCGTGACGCACAGGAGATATTCGAGGCGCTGGCCGACCAGGCGGCCGACGGCGCGACCGCGGGAGAGGGCCTGATCCACCCGCAGAAGATCGGCGTCACCGGCAGCTCCTACGGTGGCGGCCTCTCGATGGCGCTGGCAGTGCTCAAGGACCGCAAGATGATCCCGGCCAACGACGGCACGTTGATCCCGTGGCAGAGCGACGGCGGCAAGGCAATGCGCATTGCGGCCGCGCAGCCTGACATCCCTTGGACCGACCTCGCCTACTCGCTGCAGCCCAACGGGCACACGCTCGACTACGTCGTCGACTCTCCGTACCTGGAGCGCGGGCGGATCGGCGTGATGAAGCAGTCCTTCGTCTCCGGGCTGTACGCGATCGGGCAGGCGACTCAGCAACTACGCGCCGCCGGGCACCGACCCGGACGCGGACCTGGTCACCTGGTACGGGTCGATCAACGCCGGCGAGCCCTACGACGAGCAACCCGCTGTCCAGCGACATCGTCGACGAGATCACCAAGCACCACTCGTCGTACTACATCTCGCATTCGCAGCCGCCCGCGCCGCTGATGATCTCGAACGGCTTCACCGACGACCTGTTCCCGCCGGACGAGGCGATCCGCTTCTACAACCGCACGCGCAACGAGCACCCGGGCACGCCCATCTCGCTGTTCTTCAGCGACGCCGGGCACCAGCGCGGCCAGAACAAGATCCCGGACGGCAACTACCGCGCTCGCCAGCAGCACCGCTGGTTCGACTACTACGTGAAGGGCGTGGGCCAGCAGCCCGTTCCAGGGTGTGCAGACGCTGACCCAGACCTGCGGCGGCCCTTCCGGCGGCGCAACAGGCGCATTCGACGACCCCAATACGGACCGCCCCTTCCGAGCCAGCGACGTGGGCCCGGATGGCGCCCGGCGAGGTGCGCGCGTCGTTCGAGGCGCCGCGAACGATCGCTGCCCGACGCGGTCGACCAGGCGGGCTCCGCCTTCGACCCGATCGCGCGGCCCGCGGCGCCTGCGCGACTGCTCCCGGCGACCGATCAGCCGGCACCGCCAGCTACCGGCTCGCGGCCGCCCCGAGCGGCGGGTTCACGCTGATGGGCTCGACCGACGGTCGTCGCCGACATCAACTCGCTCGGCCCGAACTCCCAGGTCGCGGCCCGGCTGCTCGACCTGGATCCCTCGACCGAACACGGAGCCGCTCGTGGCTCGGGGCCTCTACCGGCCGGAGATCAACTCCGGCACCGAGCCACCCGCCAGGTCTTCCAGCTGCACCCCAACGGCTAGAAGTTCGAGGCCGGCCATGTCGCCAAGCTGGAGCTGCTGCCAGACGACCAGCCCTACGGCCGCAACTCCAATGGCCAGGCCACCGGTCACGGTCTCGAACCTCGAGCTGCGGCTGCCGGTGCTCGAGCAGCCCGGCGCGCTCGGTGGCTGGTGAGCCAGCCCGGCGCCGAAGTTCGTCCCGCCGGGTTACGAGCTGTCGCGCGACTACGTCGCCTCCGGCTACCCGCGGCCCAAGGCCGCGACGCCGTTCTACGCTCCGCTGGTGATCGCGTACCAGAGCCTGCGCAGCCGCCAGACCGGCATCCACGCCGCGCCGCTCGGCTTCGAGCTCCTGCAGTCCCGCAGCCTGTCCTCCGGCCACCTCACGGTCGGCACTCCGGACGCGAACGCGCCGCTGGCCAACTCGACCGGGTTCGTGCGCTACCGGGTGCAGAACGGGAACGATCGCCACTCCGCCCGACGAAGCCGACGTCGAGATCGCGATCGGCATCAACGACGTGCGCAACAGCAGGGACCTGTCCGATTACACGGGCGAGCTGCAGGCGACCGGCGTCGGTGCGCGCCACCGACCGCAACAGCGGCGTCGGCGACGCCGCCAACGGGCAGAGTCGTTCACCTTCCGACGTCACCGTGCCATGCGCGGTCGACGGCGGACCCGACCAGAGGCGCGGCCTGCTCGATCGTCGACACACCGCGGACGCCGTCAGCCCGGTTGCATCGTGGAGGGCAAGCGCGCGATCTGGGAGCTCGGCCAGATGCAGGTGTTCGACGGCGGCGCCGACGGCCTGGCGGCCACGGAGCCGAACACGCTTTTCGCGCGCCAGGGCGTTTTCGTCCCATAGCGCCGGTTCACCGCTAACCTGCTCGCGGTGGAGAAGTGGGTGCTCTTCTACGAGTCGGCCGACGACCTCGACTCCCGGGTTCCGGAGCACTATCCGGCCCACCGCAAACGGGTCGACGCGTTCCACGAGAGCGGGAAGCTGCTGGCCGCCGGTAGCTTCGGGGACCCTCGAGACCGAGGGCGCGATGTGCATCTTCGCCACCCTCGAGGATGCCGAGGAGTTCGCCCGTGAGGACCCCTTCGTGCTCGGGCGGCGTGGTCCGCGCCTGGCGCGTGCAGAGGTGGGACGAGATCGACAGGTAGTCGGGGCGCCGGCGCCCGCTCGGCTCAGCCGCTAGCAGCCATCTCCGCTGCGCGGCGCTCCATCTCGTGAGGCGGGACGTCCTCGACGTGGGTGGCGATGCTCCACCGGTGCCCGAACGGGTCCTCGAACTGCCCGGCGCGGTCGCCGTAGAACTGGTTCTCGGCGCTCGCGCCGCGCGGTCGCACCGGCGTCGATCGCCTTCTCGAAGGTCGCGTCGACGTCCTCCACGTAGACGCTGATGGTCACGGGCGTCCCGCCGATCGTCTTCGGGCCGAGGATCCCCATGTCGGGGTACTCGTCGGCCAGCATGATCACCGAGTCGCCGAGCTGCAGCTCGGCGTGGCCGATCTTGCCGTCGTCCCGGGTAGCGCATCCGCTCGGTCGCGCCGAAGACCTTGCTGTAGAAGTCGATCGCGGCATTGGCGCCGTCGACGCACAGATAGGGGGTGAGCCGGGGGTAGCCATCGGGGATCGGCTTGACGTCTGCCATTGGAACCTCCTGCGGGGTGGTGTGAGCGGGCTGGCCCAGTGATACCAGCTTCCGGCTGCCGGGCCCGAGACGGGCGACCTAGCGGTGGCGGACCTGCTCGCAGTCGCGCGTCTGGTCGCCGCGGTCCACGAAGGCATGGTCATAACCGGGCCCGCAGTCGATGATGTCGCTCTTGCCGCCGCCGAAGGCGTGCACGCGATCGTTCCCCGCGCCGGCGTCGACCCAGTCGTCGCCCGGGTCCGGGCGGATCTCGTCGTTGCCGCCGCCGGCCTCGATGACGTCGTCGCCGGTCCCGCCCGAGATCCGGTCGTCGCCCTCGCCGCCCAGGATCGAGTCGATGCCGCTGTTGCCGAAGATCTGGTCGTCGCCGAGCCCGCCCTGCATGCTGTCGTTGCCCGAGGTGCCGGGCACGTGGTCGCCCCACATGACGTCGTTGCCCTCCAGGCCGAGGACGATGTCGTCACCGTCGCCTCCGAGCAGGTTGTCGTCCCGGTAGCTGCCTTGCGATCAGCTCGTCCCCCGGGCCGCCGATGCGCTGGACGCCGCGCAGCGCGTCCACCACCGCGACGCCGGCCAGGATCGTCTCGCAGCCGATGAACTTCGTGACCCGCAGGTCGCGGCGGTCCGCGATCACGGTGTCGTCGCCCTCGCCGCAGTCGACGATCGCCTCCGACAGCGGCATGTAGGGCTCGACAGCGTTGATCGGGTCGTTGCCCGACCCGGCCGCGATGCTGTCCCGCGCGCTGCCGCCGGAGAGCTTGTCGTCGCCCGGGCCCCCCAGAGCTTGTCCTCGGCGCTGTTGCCGTCGAGTTCGTCGTTGCCGTCTCCGCCGGTCAAGCGATCACCCGCCGGTCCGCCACGCAATGTGTCGTCTCCCGCGCCGCCGTGCAGCCGGTCACGGCCGAAGCCGCCTTCGAGCGAGTCGTTGCCCTCCTCGCCGTCGGCGTGGTCGTCGCCCGAGTCGCCCGCGAGCTCGTCTTCTCCCGGGCCGCCCTAGCAGATCGTCGCCGGCGGTGCCGCCCTCGAGCATGTCGGCGTTCGGGCCGCCGTCGAGCCGATCGGACGCCTCGTCGCCGAAGAGCGAGTCGTCGCCGCTGCCGCCGTCGAGCAGGTCAGGCGCGGTGCCGCCGTAGATCATGTCGTTCACCGGCGCGACCGAACATGCGATCGGCCGACCGGCCACCGGAGATCGCGTTCGGCTCGAGTCGCCCTGCAGGAGATCCTTGCCGGAGGTGCCGCTCAGGCTTCGCTCCGCGGTCACCGTGGCCGCGGCCAGCGCCAGGCCGAGCAGCGAAGCGATAAGCCCGAGCGCCCAGACAGCGCGTAGCGCCGGCAGCCATCGGGGCAGGCGCAGCGCGCGCGCCGTCCCTGGCGGCGCGGCGAAGTCCCTTTTCTCAGCACCGCGAATCCACAGCTTCCCTGCCCAGGAGCCATTCAATATGAAGTCCCGCCACGGCGCCACGTTTTGTGGGAGTACTTCAGGGGGCCGGTGAGACTCGCGGAGATCTTCGAGCGCTTCGTGGACCGCGAGCGCGCCGATCGCGTTCCGGGCCTATGACGGCAGCACCGCGGGCCCGGCGGACGCCACATCTGGTCCTCGAGGTGCGCTCGCCGGCAGGCGCTGCGATATCTGGTCACGGCGCCGGGCGAGCTGGGCCTGACGCGCGCCTACGTCACGGGGCACATCGAGGTGCACGGCGACCTGCACGAGTTCTTCCACGCCGTGATGCCGAACCTGCGCGGCGGCGCGTCCCGGGGCGAGCTGCTGGGCTACCTGCGGAAGCTGCTGCGCCAGGAGGGACCTGCGCTGCTGCGCCCGCCTCCCGTTCCGCCGGAGGAGGCCCCGCCGCCGTGGCGGCGCGGCGTGCGGCATTCGAAGCGCCGCGACGCGGCGGCGATCGCGCACCACTACAACGTCTCGAACCGTTTCTACGAGCTGATGCTCGGTCCCTCGATGGTCTACTCGTGCGCGGTGTTTCCCTCCGCGGACGCCACCCTCGAGGAGGCGCAGCGCGAGAAGCTCGACCTGGTCTGCCGCAAGCTCGACCTGCAGCCCGGCCAGCGGCTACTCGACATCGGCGCCGGCTGGGGAGCGCTCGTGCGCCACGCCGCCGAGCACTACGGCGTGCGCGCGCTGGGCGTGACGCTGTCCGAGCAGCAGGCGGGTGGGCCGAGCGCGCGATCGCAGAGGCCGGCCTCGAGCGGCCGGCCGAGGTGCGGTTCCTCGACTACCGGGACCTGCGCGAGCCGCGCTTCGACGCGATCTCGTCGGTGGGCGTGATGGAGCACATCGGCAGCGCCGAGCTGGGCGCCCACTTCTCCTCCCTGGCGGCCATGCTGCGGCCCGAGGGCCGGATGCTGAACCACACGATCACCCGGCCGTCGAACCGGATCGGCAAGAAGACCGGCAAGCTGATCGACCGCTACGTCTTCCCCGACGGCGAGCTGCAGGGGCCGGGCACGGTGATGAGCGCGATGCACGACAACGGGCTCGAGGTGCGCCACACCGAGAATCTGCGCGAGCACTACGCGATGACGCTGCGCGAGTGGGGGAGGAACCTCGAGCGCAACTGGGCCGCGGTCGTGGCCGAGGTGGGCGAGCGCCGGGCGCGGGTATGGCGCCTCTACATGGCCGAGTCGCGGATGGCGTTCGACGTGAACAACATCGAGATCCACCAGTTCCTCGGGGTGCGGACCGGAGCCGGCGGCGAGTCGGGGATGCCGCTGCGGCCGGACTGGATGGACGAGCGAGCGCCGGCCGCCGCGCCGCTCATCCGAACGTGAACGCGTAACCCGACACGCCGGGGGCGAAGCGCAGCGTCAGCGTGCGCCGCTCGACGCGCGGCAGCGACACGAGGCTGTAGAGGCGCTGGCGGCGGACGCCGAGCCGGCCCGCGCGCACGTCCTTCCCGGCCTCGGCGGCGGGCACGGGGCGGCCGTCGAGCAAGACCTCCACGGGGCGCTGCATGCCTTCCTCCGCCGCGAGTACGAGGTAGACCCGGCGCGCTTGGAAGCGCAGGCTCAGGCTGGCGTTCCGCACGGCGGTCGCGGACTCGCCGGTCGCGTTCCAGGTACCGCTCAGGCTGAGGTGGCTGAGCGGCAGTCGCCCGCGGTAGCCGCGATAGGTGCGGGTGCCGGCCGTGGGGTTGGCGGGCAGGAACCGCTCGGCGCGCTCGTAGCCGAGATAGGTCTCGGGGGTGGCGAGCCTGGTGGAGGGGATCTCCGCGCGCTCGCCCGCGAGCCGCCCGAGCGCCCCGCCGCGCGCCTCGCGCAGCAGCGAGCGGATCGCCGCCTCGGTCTTGTCGTCGTCGCCCTCGCCGAAGTGCGTGTAGCGGACCTTCCCGCGGGCGTCGATCAGGTACTTCGCCGGCCAGAACTGGTTCCCGTACGCGTTCCAGGTGCGCGTACTCGTTGTCCTGGGCGACGGGGTAGGTGAGGTCGGTTCTGCGCGATCGCGTCCGAGACGTTGCCGGCGTCCCGCTCGAAGGCGAACTCGGGCGTGTGCACGCCGACGATCGTGAGGCCGCGATCGCGGTAGCGCTCGTTCCACGCCCGCAGCTGCGGCAGCGTGCGCAGGCAGTTGATGCAGGTGTAGGTCCAGAAGTCGACCAGCACGACGCGGCCGCGCAGGTCGGACAGATGGAGCGCGCGGTCGTCGGTGTTGAACCAGCGCTGGTTGCCGGTGAAGTCGGGCGCGTCGCCGAGCACCGGCAGGTCCGAGCGCCGCGTGACGCCCGGCAGCGCCGCCGCGCTCGGCCGGCGCTCGGCGGTGGCGGCGTCGAACTTCGGCTTGCCGCGGATGTCGGCGAGCCGCCGCTCGACGGCGTCCGAGCGCTCGATCGCCGAGGTCGGGTTGACGATGAAGTCGGGGAAGTTGTCCGCGAGCGTCGTCTGGAAGCGCACGTCGTAGTCGGCCGCGATCGCGATCGCGGTGGCGATCATCACCGCGCCGACGACACGCTGCACGGCGGGACCGCGGCCCGCGCGGCGGATCCGGTCGGCGACGTGCCGGCCGCCCGAGCGCGAGCGCGAGCAGGACCGCCGCCGACCCGGCGGCGTAGGAGATCGCAACGGCGACGATCTTCCCGGAGCTGCCGCTGGAGGCGCTGACGGAGATGACCGCCGCCGAGGATCGGCCCCGCGCACGGCGCGTAGAGGAAGCCGAGCGCCGCCCCCACGACGATCCCCGACCAGAACCCGTCGCCGCCCGACTTGGGCCCGAACCGGGCAAGGCGCGACAGCGGCGCCTCGAGGCGGTCGCCGATCGCCGGGACCAGCAGCGCGAAGCCCGAACAGCACGAGCGCGACGACGGCAAGCGTGCGGGTGGTCCCGTTGGCGACGCCCACGCCGTCGACCACGGAGGCGAGCCCGATGATCGTGATCGTGAAGGTGGTCGCGAGCCCGATCACGATTCCGACCGGGCGCCGCCGCCCGCCCGTCGCGCTCGCCGACAGCAGGGCGGGGAGGACCGGCAGCACGCACGGGCTGAGCGCCGTGCCCGCGCCGGCGACCACCGCGAACAGCATCAGGATCAGCATGCGACCGATTATCGGTCCCGGCGCGGGGCGGCTGCGTTACATACCGCTGGTAGATTGACTCCGACGGGGCCACGTGCCCCGAAACGCGGTGGGCGTAGCTCAGCAGGTAGAGCTCCTGGTTGTGGTCCAGGTGGTCGCGGGTTCGAGTCCCGTCGCTCACCCCTCGCGGAGGCTTGATGCGTCCGGCCGCCGGCGCTAGTCTCGGCCCATGGGGAGGATCACGGGGGTTCTGATTGCGCTCGCTCTGGGGCTCTTGCTGCCGTCCGCCGCCCATGCAGCTTTCCCGGGCGAGAACGGGAAGATCGCCTTCAGCCGCACCTATCCCTTCGTGAACACGTCCGAGCTCTTCGTGAATTCCGATGGCAGTAACACCGAATTCATCGCCGGGAACCGAGCACTCAACGTCTCCTGGTCCCCGGACGGCAGCAAGATCGCGTTCACGAGCGACCGCGACGGCAACCTCGAGGTCTACACGATGAACGCGGACGGCACGGCCCAGACCAACGTCACGAACAATCCGGCAGCGGACGTGATCCACGACTGGTCCCCGGACGGCACCAAGATCGCCCTTTCCACCGACCGCGACGGCAACCGCCAGATCTACACCATGAATCCCGACGGAAGCGCCCCGACGAGGATCAGCCAGAACACGGCAAACGACGACGGCCCCGCATGGTCCCCCGATGGGACCAAGTTCGCGTTCGACAGCGATAGGGACGGGAACCAAGAGATCTACGTCATGAACGCAGACGGCAGCGGTTCCACCAGGCTCACGAATCACCCGCAGGCTGATGCTCGTCCGGACTGGTCCCCGGACGGCACCAAGATCGCCTTCCAGACCCTCCGAAGCGAACGTGGCTGGGACGTGTACACGATGAATCGCGACGGTTCCGCTCAGACGGCGGCCACGAACAACTTCAACTTCATAGACGATCTTCGCCCCGCGTGGGCTCCTGACGGAACGAAGATCGCATTTGCGACCACCCGCGACGGCAATTCCGAGATCTACACCATGAACCCGGACGGCAGCGCGCCGACTCGCGTCACGAATACCTCCGCCCACAGTTCCGGTCCCGACTGGCAGCCGATCCTCAAGGGCTACCCCCGCCCCAAGGGCGCGGGCACCTTCCACGCGCCGCTTGTCCCCGCCTACCAACCGTGCGCCTCGCCGAACCGGGTGCATGCCCCGCCGCTGTCCTACAACAGTTGCAACCCGCCGAGCCGCTTCTCCACCGACCTGACGCTGGTACCCCCGACGCCAACGGCAAGGCCGCCAACTCGAACTCCTCACTTCGCATCGGCGTAGTGCCGGGCAACCCAGGCACGCCCGCTGACGAGGCGGAAGCCAACCTGATCACTTCGATTACGGACGTGCGAAACGTGAGCGACCTTTCCGACTACACCGGCAACCTGGAGCTGCGCGTCCCGCTCCAGATCACGGACAAGTCCAACACCCCGTACCCGGGTGGCCCCGGACCGGGCACGGTCGCATCGTTCACCTTCACCTGGAGCGTCCCCTGCGCCGCCACGGCGGACCCGAACGTCGGCTCCAGCTGCAACGCTGGTCACGACCGCCGACACCCTGCTGCCCGGCTCGGTGCTCGAAGGCCGCCGGGCGATCTGGCAGACGGACCGGATCGAGGTCCGCGACGGCTCGGGCCAGCCGTTCCTGCGCCAGGGCATCTTCGTGCCTTGACGTAACGCTCCTTTCCGGCCCCGAGGTACTACACGGGGTACTAAACAGAGAGCACCTGAGCGAACGGAAATCACCTGACGTAGCTCAAGCAAGCCGCACACGCCTGAGGTGCTCGCGATCACTGTGGTTGTGGTCCAGGTGGTCGCGGGTTCGAGTCCCGTCGCTCACCCCTCGCGGAACTTGAGGCGTCCGGCCAGCCGGCGCTAGTCTCGGCCCATGGGGAGGATCACGGGGGTTCTGATCGCTCTCACCCTGGCGCTCTTGCTGCCGACTGCAGCCCATGCCGCCTTCCCCGGTCAGAACGGCAAGATCGCGTTCAACCGCAGCGGAGACATCTGGACCATGAACCCGGACGGCAGCGGCGTGACCCAGATCACAACCGCGGCAGGAAACGATCTCTTCCCGGCCTGGTCGCCGGACGGCTCGCAGATCGCGTTTCAGTCGAACCGGGACGGCGACTACGAGATCTACGTGATGAACCAGGACGGGTCAGGCGCCACGCGGCTCACGAACAACAGCGCCAGCGACCAGACACCGGCTTGGTCCCCCGATGGAGAGAAGATCGCGTTCTTCAGCACCCGCGACTTCGCCGACGGAGAGATCTACGTCATGAACCGCGACGGAACCAGTCAGACCCGCCTCACGGTGCTGAACTACCCGAGCGGATACGAGACGAGCGCCGCTTCGCCGGCATGGTCCCCGGACGGCACGACGATTGCCTATGCGCAGAGCCAGCGAATCGGTGTCGCCGCTCCGACGGAGATCTGGGCGATGAACCCGGACGGCTCCAACAAGCGCAGCCTCGATCCGCATCCGTACGCCAACCCAGGGACCGTTCAGGGCAGCGAGCTGTTCCAGGACAACAAGCCGAGCTGGTCGCCCGACGGCGGCAAGATCGCGTTTGCCTCGAACCGCGATCACCACAGCACGCCCGGGCTCTACACGATGGACGGCACCGGCGGCGGCGTCATGCATGTCTATTCGGGCGATGCGAGTACGGGCAACGCGGCCTTCTTCCCCGTGTGGTCTCCTGACGGGACAAAAATCGCCTTCCTCGAGGTCCTCGACCCGTTCGGCAGCCCGACGGTCAGGTTGTCCACCATCAACCCCGACGGAACCGGCCCGATGCCGGTCGCCACCAACGTGGACTCGCCCGACTGGCAGCCGATTCTGCGCGGTTACCCGCGCCCCAAGGGCGCAGGTACATTGCACGCGCCGCTGGCCCCTGCCTACGAGCCGTGCGCATCGCCGAACCGCACACACTCCCCGCCGCTCTCCTACAACAGCTGCAATCCGCCCTCGCGCATCAGCACCGAGCTGACGCTCGGCACTCCCGACGCCAACGGCAAGGCCGCCAACTCGGTTGCGTCGCTGCGAATCGGGGTGATCCCCGGCAACCCCGCGACGCCGGCAGACGAGGCCCAAACCAACCTGATCACCTCGATCACAGACGTGCGAAACGCGAGTGACCTCTCCGACTACACCGGCTCACTCGAGATGCGCGTCCCGCTGCGCATCACCGACAAGTCCAACACTCCCTACCCGGGCGGACCCGGACCGGGCACAGTGGCCGACTTCATCTTCACCTGGAGCGTGCCCTGCGCTGCCACCGCCGACCCGAGCATCGGCTCCAACTGCTCGCTGTTCACCACCGCCGACACGCTGCTGCCCGGATCGGTGCTCGAGACCCGCCGCGCCATTTGGGAGGCCGACCAGATCGAGGTGCGCGACGGCACCGGCCAGCCGTTCCTGCGCCAGGGCGTCTTCGTCCCTTGACGTAACGCGCCTTCCTGCCCTGGCTCAGCGTTGGCGCCGTCTGCCGCACGGCAGCAGCTGGCGCAAGACCGCGTCGATAGGGTGCGTATGTGCCGGAGCTGGTCCTCAAGCGCGCGGGCGGGATCGCCTACCGGGAGGCGGAGCCCGAGGAGAAGTCGGACCGTTTGCCGGTGCTTTGTCTGCACGGGTGGCCACAGAGCTCCTACATGTGGCGTCACCTGCTTCTCGCAATCGCGTCCAACGGGACGGAGAGGGGTGGCGCCGGATCACGCCGGGTTCGGCGACTCGCCACCCGATCCGCCTGGGACCTTCGAACGTCACGTCGAGGCAGTCGAACGCTTCCGCCGCCAGATCGGGCTCGACCGGGTCGTGCTGATTGTCCACGACACCGGTGGTTTGATTGGCCTGCGTTGGGCATGCGATCACCCGGACGCCGTGGGCGGACTGGTGATCACCAACACGGGTTTCTTTCCTGACGGCGAGTGGGCCGAGATCGGCAAGACGATGCGGACCCCGATCCAAGGCGAGGCGCTCGTTGACAGCGTTTCGCGCGAGGGGTTTGCGACGTTGCTCGCGGAGGCCTCCAGCAAGTTCGAAGACCACGCGCTGGACGAGTACTGGAAGGCGTTCTCCAGCGCGGGAGGTCGCCGCGGAATGCTCGAGCTCTATCGCTCGTTCGACCTCGACGAGCTCAGGCCCTACCAGGGCAGGCTCGCGGCGCTCGGGGTGCCCACGCTGATCCTGTGGGGCCAGCAGGACGAGTACATCTCGCTCGACTATGCGTCGCGTTTCGCGCGGGAGATCCCCGGCTCGAAGCTCGTGTTGCTCGAGGGCGTTCGTCATTTCCTCTTCGATGACGAGCCGGAGCGCTGCGCCCAGGAGGTGGTCGGCTTCCTCGAGGAAGCGGAAGTCCGGTGAGAGCGCCCCAGCACTCGGCCCGGGTCGTCGAAGTAGTGTGACAAGTCCGCAACCGCGCCCCCAGAGGAGGAAAGGCATGGCCGAGCACAGGGTCGGCACACAGGAGGAGTTCGATGCGGCCCGCGAGGAGCTCCTCGCGAAGGAGAAGGAGCTCACCCGCCGCAACGACGAGCTCGCGCAGATGCGGCGGGATCTCCCCTGGGTACCGGTCGAGAAGGAGTACAGCTTCGAGACCGTGAACGGGACGAAGTCGCTGGCGGACCTCTTCGATGGCCGCTCGCAGCTGCTCATCTACCACTTCATGTTCGGCCCGCCGTACGAGGCGGGCTGTACCGTCTGCTCCTCGATCGCCGACAGCATCGCTCCGAACGCCGTCCATCTGGCGGCCCGAGACGTGACCATGCTGCTCGTCTCTCGGGCCCCGATCGAGAGGCTCCAGGCCTACAAGAAGCGGATGGGTTGGGACATCGAGTGGGTCTCAGCCGGCGGGAGCGACTTCAATCGCGATCTCGGCTTCACGCACACCGAGGAAGAGCTGCGACCCTTCCTCGAGGGCGAGATTCCCCCCAACGTGAAACTGATGGCGGAACGCTCTGGGACGGACGTCGCCAGCTACGTCGCGGAGGGACCCGGGCTGAGCGCCTACGCGCTCTCGGACGGGACGGTCTACCGGACATATGTCACCACTGCGCGCGGTCTCGAGCCGGCGATGGCCTACTACGGCTTGCTCGACCGGACGCCGATGGGTCGCAAAGAGGGCGCCGATGAGCCCTTCTGGATCCGGCGCCACGACGAGTACGCGGTATGAGCCAGGTCCCCAACGTCACCCTCCACGACGGCATCGAGATCCCGCAGCTCGGGTTCGGTGTCTTCCAAGTTCCTCCGGACGACACTGAGGAGGTCGCCGGTCAGGCGCTTGACGTGGGGTACCGCCACATCGACACCGCTGCCGCCTACCGCAACGAGAAGGGCGTCGGAAGAGCGGTGGCGAACGCCGCAATCCCGCGTGAGGAGATCTTCGTCACGACGAAGCTCTGGAACTCGAGCCAGGGCTTCGAGTCCGCGCTGGAGACTTTCGAGAAGAGCCTCGGGCGCCTCGGCTTGGACTACGTCGACCTCTACCTGATCCACTGGCCGGTTCCCTCGCAGGGCCGCTTCGTCGAGACGTGGCGCGCGTTCGAGCGCATTCACGCCGAGGGACGCGCACGGACGATCGGCGTCTCGAACTTCCGGATCGACGACCTGGAGCGCCTCGAGGCCGAGACCGAGACGCGTCCGACGGTCAACCAGGTCGAGCTCCATCCGGATATGCAGCAGCGGGAGCTGCGCGCCTGGCACGAGCAGCACGGGATCGCGACCGAGGCCTGGAGCCCGCTCGCACAGGGCGCACTGCTCACCGATGACACCATCGCCGGCATCGCCGCAGCCCACGGAAAAACTCCGGCGCAGACGATCCTGCGCTGGCATCTTCAGCTCGGCAACATCGTGATCCCGAAGTCGGTCACGCCGGAGCGGATCCGGGAGAACTTCGAACTGTTCGACTTCGAGCTCTCCGAGCAGGAGATGGACGCGATCAACGCGCTCGATCGCGGCGAGCGGATCGGGCCGGACCCGGCTACCTTCGCGCTCGCGTAGACCGAACCTCGCTGGAAGTCGCTACGACGGGCCGCGTTCGAGCTGCATCGTGCCCTCGAAACGTGGTGACCATGGCTGAGCCGACGACGTCCAGGCCTCGGCAGCCGGCTCGAGCCATGAGGCGTCGTCCAGCGATCCGGCCTTGATAAAGATCATCTCGGGCATGACCGCTGCGTAGCTGAAGATCGGCGAGCCGCACGCCGAGCAGAAATTCCGCTCCGTCTCGCCGCCGTGGTCCTCGCCGGTCGTCGAGAACGAGGCGAGCGTGCTTCCCTCCACCTCGAAGGAATCCCGGGGCACCGCGACGATCACCGAGAACGGATTCCCCGTCTGGCGCTGGCAGTCGGTGCAATGGCAGACGGCCTGGATCACAGGCTCGGCGTCGACGCTGTAGGTCACGGCGCCGCACAGGCAGCGACCGGTGATGGGTCTGGGAGCGTCGGTCATGTCCGCGGGAGGCTAGATGACCTCGCGGGGGGTTGTCTAGTGCGGAGGACGCGCAGCGCCTCGTCCCAGTCGCCGAAGTCGCTCTCGCGGACGATCAAGCCCCGCCTCGTCCAGAAGACCTGACCCAGGCGCGACTCGAGCTCGATTCCGCTCGTCCGGGCACGCAGCCGGATTCTGCATAGGAAGGCGAATGCGTGGCCGGCATCCGCGAGCTCGAGAGGAGTGTGGTCGAGAAATTCCCACGCCTCGCGCAGGTCGGCGGCCCACTGGTGCAGCCCGGCATGCCCGCGGTACACGTTCGGCATCCCCGGTAGGAGCCACTCGACCGGCGGGTCGTAGTGGAAGTCCGGACCGAACCGCACTGCACACAACTCCAGATCGCCGCGCACCCAGGCGCCCCATCCGGACAGGGCGTTGCGCCGCACCAGCCCGCGACGGACACGCGATTTCGGCGGCAGACCGGTAGCCGCCCAGGCGCCGGCCCGCCAAACCCAGGGGAAGCGCACCATGAACCGCTCCTCCAGCGTTCGGCGCGTGGGAAGGCGCGCATCGGGCCCAATGGCTGTTCGCACGACCTCGATTGCGTCAGTATCACCCAACTGATCTCGTGCTACTGGAAGGAGAGCCATGGCGACCACACAGGACGACCTGACCCGCACCTACACCGCTGAGGACAAGCCCTGGATTCCGCTGCCCAACATCCCGAAGGGCGAGGGCTGGCTGAAGGTGATCCACGCCGACGAGGACCGCGGAGTGGTCGTGTTCAAGTTCCGCTTCTCGCCGGGCTGCGAGCTGCTGCCGCACAGCCACGAGTGCCACGCGATCGCCTACACGATCTCAGGCGAGTGGGAGTACGAGGGCCTGAAGCTTCCGGAGGGGACCATCGCCTACGAGCCGGTGGGGAGCGTCCACACGCCGAGCAGCGATCCCGGCGCCGAGCTGGTCGTGACGCTCACGAGCAAGACCGACCAGTTCCTGGTCAACCACATGCCCGATGGCTCCGAGTGGCCGTTCGACATGGGGATGTTCAAGCGCCTCGAGGCCGTCCGCAGCGAGGCCGACATCGAGGCGCTGATGAAGGAGCTTGCGGGCTAGAAGTCCGGCCCCTAACCGGCGCGCACCCTGCGGGTGGGCGCCGACTTCGGCCGCAGATCACCGTTGCCGGTGAAGCGCGCGGACACGCGCAGCGTGCGCGCGCGGCTGCCGACCCTCACGCGTACCCGGACCCGCTTGCTGTAGGTGCACGTGCTGCGCACCCGGGTGCGGGTCAGGCGGACCGTCTTACCGCGCAGCTTGAAGCGGATCGTCACCCGACCGCGGCACGCCGTGGTGGCGACGCCACTCGGGAGGATCAGCCGTCCCCTGACCCGGTAGCGATAGGGAGCGCTGCGATCGCGGCGCGGCTTGACGCTCGCGGTCAGTCCCGGCCGCGGCCGGCTCGGAGTGCTGGCCGCTCTGGTCTTGAAGGTCCGGTCGCTGCCCACCGTCAGCCCGTTCTGACTCTGGGCCACGACGCGGTAGTGGTAGGTCTTTGCGGGTTGCAGCACAGTCAGCATGGCGCTCACAGAGCGGGTGCTGTTGCCGGCCGCGAGCGTCCCGGTCGTGGTCCGCGTTCCGTAGGCGGCCGTCAACCCGAACTCGAACCAGTACGTGGTCTGTACGCCTTTCGGGTTCACCCCTCCACGCAGGGTCGCGCGGGTGGTTCCGATAGAGGTCGCGCTACGGGTGGTGACCGTCGGCGGCGTGGCTGCGGGCGGGGGAGAGCCCGCGGTGGTGAAGGTGCGGTCGGCGCCGACAGTCGTCCCGGCGGTGTTCGTCGCGATCAGCCGGTAGTGGTAGAGCGTGCCGGAGCCGAGGCCGGTCAGCACGCGCTCGACGGCTTGGTCAGCCGTCCCGGCGGCCAGGGTCACGGCGTCGGTCTGCAGGCCGTAGCCCGTCGTGGTCCCGTACTGGAACGAGTAGGTCGTCTGAAGCTCGTTCGGGTTGACCGTACCGCCGACCGTCGCGGAGGACGTCGTGACGTTCGTGGCGACACCCGTGGTCGCTGCCGGCGGTCCCAAGGCCACTGCCGGTGCGGCGAGAGTGCCGGCAACGCACGCGAATGCGGCCGTCGTGATGAGCAATGCCTTGATTTGCTGCGCTTTTGAGATCATGGGGCGTGCTTTTTCCCAGACGCTTGTTCCCAGAACCTGTCTTGTCAGCCCTTAACGAGCGGCTAACCCTTGCGAGACCGTCGTCGGAGGTTCCCGGACCGCGTCTCCCGCGTCTGGTGCAGACGTTCCTGGGCATGGTCAGACCGGTCGAGGGCAGGCTCGCCCTGCGCGAGCGATACGGGCCGGTGTTCCGGTCCAACGACGCGATCGTGGGTGAGCTCGTCCACATCGCCGACCGTGAGCTGATCGAGCAGGTCTTCAAGTGGAAGCCGGCGCAGTACAACGTCGGCGAGCCACGTCAGATCATGGAGCCGGTCACCGGACCGTCGTCGATCCTGCTGCTCGACGAGCAGCCGCACATGCGGATGCGCAAGCTGATGCTGCCGCCGTTCCACGGCGAGGCGATCGCGCATTACGCCGACCTCATCGCCGAGATCACGAACCACGAGATCGACGGCTGGCGGCCGGGGCAGCAGATACGTACGCGCACCGTGGCCCAGAGGATCACTTTGGAGGTGATCATCCGATCGGTCTTCGGCGTCACCGACCCGAAGCGCATCGCCGAGCTGAAGCGGGTTCTACCGCGGCTTTCTTCTCCCAACCCCCTGCTGGTGCTCATGCAGAAGGACCTCGGACCGCGCAGCCCATGGGGCCGATTTCTGCGAGTGCGCGATCACATCGACCGGCTCCTCTACGAGGAGATCGAGTACCGCCGCAATGCAACCGATCTCGACTCGCGCACCGACATCCTGACCCTGCTCCTGTCTGCCCGCGACGAGTCCGGCGCGCCGCTCACCGACCGTGAGCTGCGAGACGAGCTGATCACGATTCTCCTGGCCGGCCACGAGACGACCGCCACATCGATCGGATGGGCATTCGAGCGGCTGCTTCGCACCCCGTCAGCGCTCGAGCGCCTGGTCGCCGAGATCGACAGGGGCGAGTCGACCGACTACCTCGACGCGGTCATCAAGGAGACGCTCAGGGTCCGGCCCGTGGTACCCGAGGTCTTCCGGGCCCCGACGGAGCCGACCGAGCTGGGCGGCTACCGATTCGCCCCGGGCGCGCAGCTCGCGGTCTCGATCCTGCTGGTCCAGTACGACGCTGGGCTCTACCCGCCCGATCCGCAGGCCTTCCGCCCCGAACGGTTCCTCGACGGAGCGCCGGAGCCCTATACCTGGGTTCCCTTCGGCGGCGGCGTCCGGCGCTGTCTCGGGGCGGCTTTCGCGACCCTGGAGATGAAGGTCGTGATCTCCACGATCCTGTCCCGGGCCCGGCTGCGCGCGTCACGGCCGAAGGAAGAGCGGGCGCGGTTTCGAGGTGTCACGCTGCTGCCGAGCCGCGGCGGCGAGGTGGTCGTCGAGGAAGTGCACTAGAGGCCGCGGTCGCGAAAGCCGCGGCGGCGCACGCGGGATAGGCCTCGCGGTCAGGCCAGGCTGACGGCTGTCGTCCTTGCGTATCGCCCCGGCGCCCTCGGCCACGGCGTACACCCCCGCGCAGGGGAACATCGCTCCGGCGACATCGATCCTGTTGTGCTGCGCCAGGGCCTTGAGGACACGGGGGTCCCGCTCCAGACCCTCCTGCGCGAGGCTCGGCATGACGCAGCGAGGGTCGGGCAGCGCGACGTTGATCGTCACGTCGTCCCCGATCGCCAGCTTCTGCCCCACCCAGTCGTTCTCGACGAAGCCTTGCTCCGGAGTCTCGACGATGACGTTCATCCGGAACCGGCGCACGTCCCACGTGCTCTCCGGCTCCAGCTCGCTCAGCCGGTCCAGGGTCGAGGTCGTGAGGACGCTCAGCGGGAACAGGTCGAAGAAAGAGCCCTCCGAGACGGCGGAGGGAAGCCCGCGCTCGTTGAAGAAGGCGGCGCCCAGCGCGACCTCCACGACCTCGTCGCGGTGGCCCTCCGGGTCGTAGTTCTCCTCGTCGGGGTGGTACTGGTCGATCGTGTAGCCGTTCTCGGCCGCGCGCGCCAGCTCCACGTCGCGCCCGAAGAACCGGGACAGCAACGCGTCGACGTCGGGTGCGTCACTGATCACGGATGACCCGTCAGCGAGCTCGATTCGCACCGCCGGCAGCTCCTCGCCCGACCGCGGCGGCTCGACGAACGAGGCGCGGCAGGAAAGCATGTTGGGCCACACCTTCGGATGCTTGGCGCTCGCCACCTTGCCGGTCTCCTTGTCGCGCACCGCATAGACGCGGTCGCCCACGACCCCGTCCGCAGCCAGGTCGGCGATTTCGACCTCCTCGCCCAACATCGACTTGACCGGGAATCGCCACAGCGCGCGCACGCTGCCCACTGGTTCGCTCGAGTTCATGCTTCCTCCCGTCTCGATCTCGCCTGGCTAGCCACCCTAACGGGCCAACTGCAACCGGTGGATCCAGACGATTTCCCGCACCTGGGTGTCAACCGGCCAGAGGCGCTGCTGCGCCTGGTCCAGGAACGCGTCGGCTGCCGGCCGGCCGGGGTCGGCCAGCCATGCCTCCGGCGCCAGGCGTGGCAACAGGGACAACAGGCGGCCGATGCTGGCGCGCTCGTAGAGGACATCGGCCGCCAAGACGAGGTCGAACGGCGCGCGCTTGAGGATCTTGGAGGATGGCTCGGCCCAGTCGAATGCCGCCGTCTCGACCTCCACGCCATTCTCGAGCGCGTTGCGGGCGACCAGCGAAAGAGCGTCCGGATCAGCATCCGTGGCGAGCACGGCCGCTCCCGAGCGGGCCGCGGCCATGCTCGGCAGAGCGAGCCCGCAGCCAAGCTCGAGTATCCGCAGCCCGCGCAGGTCCGTGGCGTCCACCTCTCGCGCCAGCGCCACGCCGCTGCGCCACAGCACCGACCAATACGGCGCGATTGGCGCCCACTCGATCGCGCCGTCGTCCGGCAGAGTCGCCGACCACTCAGGCTGGAGCAGCCGCAGATCGCCGCTTGGCAGCGCGATCGTCCGGCTGACGAGCTCTTCGTCCAATCTGCAGTCCCCCCCGGCTTGCGGCCCGGTGCCGCTGCCGAGATAGTGTCAGCTCAACTTCGGAGAGGAGCAGGATGGCTGTCACGACGCCAACGCTGAGCGAGTCGCACTACCCGCCGGACCAAAGCGAGCCGGTCCTAGACACCACCGTCGGGGGCATCCTGCGCGCAGCGGCCCAGGCGGTGCCCGACAAGCCCGCGCTGATCGGTGGCCACCCTGATCCGGAGCAGCGCCGGCGCTGGACCTATGGCGAGCTGCTCGCGGATGCGGAACGCTGTGCCTGCGCGATGCTCGGACGCTTCACGCCCGGCGAGCGGGTCGCTGTGTGGGCTCCGAGCCTGCCGGAGTGGGAGGTGGTCGAATTTGGCGCGGCGCTGGCCGGCTTGACCCTGGTCACCGTCAACCCCGCCTACAAGCCGGGCGAGGTCAAGTACGTGCTCGAGCAGTCCGGCTCGGCCGGGATCTTCCTGCTGCCGGAATTCCGGGGCAACCCGATGGCGGAGTCGCTCGCCGCCGTGCGGAGCGAGCTGCCCGGGCTCCGGGAGGCGGTCTCCTTCACGGAGTTCGAGGAGTTTCTGGCATCTGGCGCCTCCACCGAGAAGTTCCCGGAGGTCGGACCCGACGATCCGGTGCAGATCCAGTACACGTCGGGCACGACCGGCTTCCCGAAGGGAGCGCTGCTGCACCATCGCGGGCTCACGAACAACGCCCGCATGGCGCTGGGCCAGTTCGACCTGGCTCCCGGGGAGGTGTACGTGAACCCGTTCCCGCTGTTCCATACCGCCGGTTGCGGCCTCGGGGCGCTCGGGTGTGTGGCGCACCAGCTGGCGCATGTCCCGGTGCTCGCGTTCGAGCCGGGCTTGGTGCTCGACCTGATCGAGTCGGAGCGCGCGGCCGCGCTCGCAGGCGTGCCGACGGTCCTGATCGCCCTCACCGAGGAGCCCGGCTTCGACGCGCGCGACCTGTCGTCGGTCCGCGCGGCGCTCTCCGGCGGCGCGCTGGTGGCGCCGGACCTGGTCCGGCGCATCGAGGAGCGTCTCGGCCTGCGCTTCTCGATCGTCTACGGCCAGACAGAGAGCTCGCCGGTGATCACGCAAGGCCGCGTCGACGACAGCTTCGAGGATCGCGCGACCACGGTCGGCCGGCCCCTTCCACAGACCGAGGTGCGGATCGTGGATCCCGTCAGCGGCGAGACGCTCCCGTGCGGCACCGTCGGTGAGCTGTGCACGCGCGGCTACCTGGTGATGCACGGCTACTACGAGATGCCGGACGCGACGGACGCAGCCATCGACGACGATGGCTGGCTGCACACAGGCGACCTGGCCTCGATGGACGAACGCGGCCACTGCCGCATCGAGGGCCGGCTGAAGGACATGATCATCCGCGGCGGCGAGAACATCTTTCCGCGCGAAATCGAGCAGCGGCTGTTCATCCACCCCGGAGTGGGGGACGCCGCGGTGGTCGGCATCCCGGACGAGAAATGGGGCGAGCAGGTGTGCGCCTTCGTCCGCTGTTCACCGGACGCGGCGCCGACACGTGCAGAGCTCGATTCCCACGTCCGCGCGGAGCTGGCCGCATACAAGGCTCCACGCATCTGGGTCTTCGTGGACGACTTTCCCATGACGCCCTCGGGCAAGGTGCAGAAGTTCGTCCTGCGCGACCGCTTTCTGAGCGGAGAGCTGCAGCCGGACTGATTTCGCGATCTCGGGTCTAACGCGATGAATAGCTCGCCGCCAGGCGGTCTAAACGAGCGAAAACCACGGATTCCCCCGCAACTCAGGAGGCCGCAATGCAGCAGAAGATCACCCCCAACCTGTGGTTCGACACCGAGGCAGAGGAGGCCGCCGAGTTCTACGCGTCCATCTTCAAGAACTCGCGCATCGTCAACAAGACCCACTACACCGAGGGCGCGCCGCGAGAAGCCGGCATGGTCATGACCGTCGACTTCGAGCTGGACGGCCAGCGGTTCACCGGCATCAACGGCGGCCCGGACTTCAAGTTCGACGAGGCCGTGTCGTTCCTGATCAACTGCGAGGACCAGGAAGAGGTCGACTACTACTGGGACAAGCTGACCGACGGCGGCGAGGAAGGGCCATGCGGCTGGGTCAAGGATCGCTACGGGCTGTCCTGGCAGGTCGTGCCGGCCGGGATGGAGGAGCTGTTCGCCGACTCGGACTCCAAGCGCGCGGAGCGGGCCATGCAGGCGATGCTCCAGATGAAGAAGCTCGATATCGCCGAGCTGCGCCGCGCGGCCGACGGCGTGCCCGCTGCCTGACGCGAAGGGGCTGCTCAGGCCGCGGCGCGTGCGGCCGGCGCGGCGGCGGCGCGGCTGGCGCGCGAGAACTCGATCCCCTCGTCGGTGAGCCTGCCCCGGCGCAGCATCAGGATGTCGCGCGGGTAGTTCTGGTAGAGCCGCCAGGGCTTATGGGTGCCCTGCTTGGGGAGCGCGTCAACGGCCCGCAGGACGTAACCCGACTTGAGGTCGAGGAACGGCTCGACCTGCACCGAGGCGTCGGGCGCGCGCGGCCTGCACTCCTGGTAGCCGCGGGCGTCCATGTAGTTGATGAGCCGGCACACGTACTCGGCGACCAGGTCCGCCTTCAAGGTCCACGAGGCGTTCGTGTAGCCGATCGCGAGCGCCAGATTCGGGACGCCGCTGAACATCATGCCCTTGTAGCCGACGGTCTTGGAGAGGTCGATCTCCTCGCCGTCGACCACGAGCTGCATTCCGCCGAGCATCATCACGTTCAGGCCGGTTGCGGTCACGATGATGTCGGCCTCGAGTTCCTTGCCGGACTCCAGTCTCAGTCCCTGCTCGGTGAACGTCTCGATGCGGCCGGTCTCCATCGACGCCTTGCCGCTCGAGATGGCCTCGAACAGGTCGCCGTCAGGCACCAGGCATACGCGCTGATCCCACGGGTTGTAGCGGGGAGAAAAGTGCGTGGCGACGTCGTAGCCGGCCGGGAGCCGGTGCTCGACGCCCTTGCGGATCAGGCGCTTGACGAAGTTCGGCGCCCGCCGGCTGAGGCGGAAGAACCCCGTCGCAAGCAGCACGTTCTTCCAGCGCACGATCGGGTAGGTGAACCGGGCCGGGAGGCGCCGGCGCAGCAGCTCCGCGAGCGGATCCTGGGCGGGGAGGGTGACGACGTAGCTCGGGGAGCGCTGGAGCATCGTCACGTGCGCGGCACGCGCGGCCATCGCCGGCACGAGAGTGACGGCGGTCGCGCCGCTGCCGATCACGACCACACGCTTGCCCGAGTAGTCGAGATCCTCGGGCCAGTGCTGTGGATGGATGACCTGACCGCCGAAGCGCTCCACTCCCTCGAAGGTGGGGGTGTAGCCCTCGTCGTAGCGGTAGTAACCGGTGCAGGCGAAGAGGAAGCTGCAGGTGAGGCGCACCGTCTCGCCGGTGTCGGAGCGCTCGGCTTCCAAGGTCCAGAGCCCGGTGTCGGAGGACCACTCTGCGCGCACGACGCGGTGATGGAAGCGGATGTGGCGGTCGATGTCGTGGTCGCGGGCAGTGCCGCGGATATACCTGCGGATCGCGGGGCCGTCGGCGATCGCCTTCGCCTCCTCCCAGGGCCGGAAGCGATAGCCGAGCGTGAACATGTCCGAGTCGGAGCGGATGCCCGGATAGCGGAACAGGTCCCAGGTGCCGCCAATCGCATCGCGCGCCTCGAGGATCGCGAAGGTCTTGCCCGGCGACTTTGCCTGCAGGTGGCAGGCGCTGCCGATTCCCGACAATCCGGCGCCGATGATCAGGACGTCGAAGTGCTCGACGGTCTCGTGGGGTGTGTCGCCATTGAGCGACACTGCGACGGCAGCCATGGACCGCAATTATCAGCACGAACCTGGAAATCGAAGCGTGAGGTTCGTCACCGGGGGCGCCGGCGACTGTCTCGGCTTGCAACCATGCAGGGTGTGAGCCCTGCCCGCACCGCGTCTCCCGCAGTCGAACAGGACCTTCTTCAGCGCGCCCGCAACGGCGACGAGAGCGCCTTCAACTCCCTGATCGACGCCCACCGCGGCGAGCTGCACGCGCACTGCTACCGGATGCTCGGCTCGGTGCACGACGCCGAGGACGCACTCCAGGATGCGCTGCTGCGTGCCTGGCGCGGGCTCCCGCGGTTCGAGGGACGCAGCTCGGTGCGCTCGTGGCTCTACAAGATCGCCACGAACGCCTCGCTCGACATGATCGCGCGGCGCCCGAAGCGGGTCATGCCGATGGAGCACGTGCCGCCGACCGACCCTCATGCAGGTCCGGCACAGCCGATGGGCGCGCCGCTGATCGAGTCGGTCTGGGTCGAGCCGTATCCCGACGAGGTGATCGGTGTGGAGGACGGGCTCGCCGCACCGGAGGCGACCTACGAGCAGCGCGAGAGCGTAGAAATCGCCTTCATCGCCGCAATGCAGCATCTCTCGCCGAACCAACGCGCCGCGCTCCTGATGCGCGACGTGCTCGGCTTCTCGGCGCAGGAGGTCGCGGAGTCGCTCGACTCGACGACGCAGTCGGTCAACAGCGCGCTGCAGCGCGCGCGCAAGACGGTCGAGGAGCGGCTGCCCGAGCAAAGCCAGCAGGAGACGCTGCGCACCCTCGGCGACGAGAAGATGAGCGAGATCGTCGAGGGCTATATGGACGCGATGCATCGCGGCGACGTCCAAGCTGTCGTCGGGATGCTGGCGGAGGATGCCGAATGGTCGATGCCGCCGGCCGGGAGCTGGTTCCGGGGGCCGCAGCTGCGGGGGTTTCTCGAGACCGGGCCGCTGTCGGGCGAGTGGCGGTGGAAGCACCTGCCGGCGCGGGTGAACGGACAGCTTGCGGTCGGCTCCTACGCATGGAAGGACGACGAGCAGGCCTACGTCGGTTTCGCGCTCGACGTCCTGACGATCCGGGGCGACAAGATCGTGGGCGTCACCTCGTTCATCAACCGGTCGACCGAGAGCAGCGATCCGGAGTTCTACGCGAAGTGGCCGCGCCAGGCGCTCGATCCCGACAGCGCCGCCGCGTTCGAGCGCTTCGGCCTTCCGGCGCGGCTGGACTAAGCCGGCTCCAAGCGGGATCATCGGTTCGTCTCGCGCGCCCTCCTCCGGGCGCGACGAGGACAACCACACATAAAGGAGGGGGAACATGCTCTGTTTCTCTCGCCAGCGGCTATTCGCTCCGCTGGCAGCCGGCGCCGTAGTTCTCGGTTCGCTCGTGCTGACCAGCGCCGCCACGGGCACACACGTCCGCCCGAAGGCTGCGACGCCGTTGTTCACGTCATTCGTGATCGCGTATGAGCAGTGCAACGTCACGAATGCCAACCATGGCCCGGCGTTCGCCTTCGGGTCCTGCGCTCCGCCGACGCCCACGTCGAGATGGCTGACGGTCGGCACCGCGGACAGCAACGGAAAGCCGGCGAACTTCGTCGGCTCCTCGAAGCTGACCGTCACCGCTGCGCCCGCTGACATCAGGGCGGACATCAAGCTCAGCGACATCCGGTGCACGCCTGCTCTGAACGGCGCCAACCCGGCTTTGTGTCCGAGCGGTGCGCTGAACGAATACGTCGGCGAGGTCGCAGCCGTCTACCGGCTGCGTATCAGCGACCACTGCAACCTGCCGAACATTGCAGTGCCGCCCAGCTGTCCGGTACCCACCGGGTCTGGAAATCCAGTTGCCGCGACGGTGCTCGACTTTCGATTTCCGATTGTCGTGAAATGCGTGCCGCCGGCCCCCGGAGTCGGGTCCGACTGCAACCTGTTGACCTCGTTCAACGCGGTCACGGGCGGTCCGCCATTCGGCATCAACGGGTTGACGCGGATGAACATCGCGACACTCGACCCCCACGTGCTGGATGGTGGCCCGGACGGCGTAGCCGGCCAGGGGTCCGACAACGACACCCGCTTCCTGGAGGAGGGGGTCTTCGTCCCGTAGAACAAGGCCGTAATCAACGAGCAAGCGAACGGGCGCCGGCGTCAGCCGGCGCTCGGCGCTATGGGCCGTGCGATGAATCCGCCCCTTCCGGGCGGTCTCTAGTGGCGGAAAGAACGGAAGGAGATCAGATGTTCGAGAACACCAAGGCATTCAGCGGCTTCTCGGTGAACGACATCCCGGCCGCGAAGCAGTTCTACGGCGACACCCTCGGCCTGCGCGTCTCCGAGGAGAACGGGATGCTGACCCTGCATATCGCCGATGACCGGCCAGTGCTCGTGTACCCGAAGGAAGACCACCAGCCGGCCTCCTTCACGATCCTCAACTTCCCGGTGGACGACATCGAGGCAACCGTGGACGCGCTGTTCGACCGCGGCGTGCACTTCGAGCGTTACGAGGGCACCGACGTGGAGACCGACGAACGCGGGATCTTCCGCGGAGGCGGTCCGCTGATTGCCTGGTTCAAGGACCCGGCCGGGAACGTGCTCTCGGTGATCCAGGACAGCTGACCACCCGCGCCCGCCTGCGACGGTAGCGTTGCTCCTCCAGCGATCCACGAAGGAGGAGCCTTGGCCGACTACACGATCGTCTCCGTCGAGGAGGTACCAGACTTTCTCGGCGACTACCCCGGAGAGATGCACTTCTTCACGGGACCCCTCGAGACCGAGCAGGTGGCTCTCACATACCGGCGGATGCCGCCGCAGACCGGCGGGAAGGGCGGCTACGGGCACTCCCACAAGACTCAGGAGGAGCTCGTGTTCGTGTTCTCCGGCACGCTTCAGTTCAAGATCGGCGACGACGTGATCGACGTCGGCCCGAAGCACGCCGTTCGGTTCGCTCCCAGCGCGGTCCGCTCGATCTGGAACGACAGCGACGAGGACGCGCACATCTTGATCGTGTCGACACGGATCGACGACGTCCGGGCGGACGTGGAGCTGGTCGAGGGCTTCTGGCCGGAGTAACTTCTGCGGGGCTGACACAACAGCACCCGAAGGGGGTCCCGCAATGTTCTTCTCCTCGTCCTCGCGGGTGGTCGCCGTTCTGGCTGCCTGCATGGCCTCAGTGCTCACGCTTGCGCTGGCGAGCGTCGCCCAGGCCACCCACGCCCGGCCCAAGGCAGCCACACCGCTCTTCACCTCGTTCGTAGTCGCCTACGACCAGTGCGGCGGGCCCGCCGGACCGCCGCCGAACGCCAACCACGGACCGGCTTTCTCGTTCGACTCCTGCGCCCCGCCGCGGCCGTCGTCGCGGTGGCTGACGGTCGGGACGCCTGACAACAACAGCAACTCCAGCAATGCCGTCGCATCGTCGAGGCTCGTGGTCGAGGCCTCGCCCGCCGATATCAGGGCCGACGTGAGCATCCGCGACGTCCGCTGCACCGCCGCGCTGGCGAGCGCAAACCCGACCGCCTGCCCGAGCGGCGCGCTGGGCGAGTACATCGGATCGGTCGCCGTGATGTACGCGCTGCGGATCACCGACCACTGCAACGCGCCGAACATCGCGGTTCCGCCCGAGTGCCCGGTCCCGGCCCCCGGGGACCCGCTGGCGGCCACCGTGGTCGACTTCCGCTTCCCGATCGTCGTCGCATGCTTGCCGCCCGCGCTCCTCACCGGCTCGAACTGCGTCCTGTCGACGAGCTTCAACGCGATCGTCGGCGGACCGCCGTTCGCGATCAACGCCGGAACACGGGCCAACATCAGAACAGCGGACCCACATGTGATCGACGGCGGCCCGGACGCCGACGCCAGGACGGAAGACAACCAGCGGTTCCTCGAGGAGGGGGTGTTCGTCCCGTAAGAGAACGCTTGCAATGATCATCGCGTGAGTTCCGCCGCCCCACAGCACGAGTCCCGCCGCGTCGTGTTGCGCTCGGAGGAGCGCGTCACGCCGCTCGAGCTGTTCTTCGACCTCGTCTTCGTCCTCGCGCTGACGCAGTGCACTGCGCTGATGGCGGAGAACCCGACGTGGGAGGGGCTGTTCCAAGGCGTCCTGATCCTCGGCGTGCTGTGGTGGGCCTGGGTCGGATACGCGTGGCTGACCAGCGTCGTGGACCCGGAGGAGGGCGCCGTGCGGTTCGCCATGTTCGGCGCCATGGCGGCGCTGCTGGTCGCGTCGCTATGCGTCCCGGACGCGTTCGGCGACCGCGCGTTCCTGTTCGCGTGCGCCTATGGAGTGGTGCGCGTTTCCCAGGTCGTGCTGCTCTACATGGCGGGGCGCGACGACCCGGTGCTGCGCCATTCGGTGTGGACCGGCCTCTCGTGGAGCACCGCGATCGCCATCGGGCTTCTGATGGCAGCGGCCGCGACGGACGGGGCGGTGCAGGGGGCACTCTGGATCGCCGCGCTGTCGCTCGACTTGGCGGGCCCGTTCCTTTTCGGTTCGGAGGGCTGGAAGCTGGTTCCCGGCCATTTCGCCGAGCGCCACGGCCTGATCGTGATCATTGCGCTGGGCGAGTCGATCGTCGCGATCGGCGCGGGCGCGGAGGTTGGAGTCGACGCGGGAGTTGTGGCCGCGGCGGTGCTCGGAATCACGATCGCCGCGGCGATGTGGTGGCTCTATTTCGACGTCGTCGCGCTCGTGGCGGAGCGAAAGCTCTCACGCGCGACGCCGGGCAAGGAGCAGAACGAGATGGCGCGCGACTCGTACTCGTACATTCACCTGCTGATGGTCGCCGGCATCGTGCTCTCGGCCCTCGGTTTGAAAAAGACGATCGGGGACGTCGACGATCCGCTGAAGACGATTCCGGCCGTTGCGCTGATGGGGGGGACGGCGCTCTACCTACTTGGTCACGTCGCCTTCCGCTGGCGCAACCTCCACACGCTCAACCGGCGGCGCCTGGCCACGGCGATCCTGCTGATCGCCCTGATCCCGCTGGGGCGCGAGATCGCCGCGATCGCGAGCGTGGCAATCGTCGCCGGCCTCCTATGCCTACTCATCGCCTACGAGGCCGTGCGCTTTGCCGAAGCCCGCGACCGCATCCGCCACCAGCTCGCCGAGGAGGACGCGATGCGGCCTCAGCCGGCGGAGGCGGAGGCGCCTGCGCTGGCGAACCGCTGAAGCTGCTCGCGGCCGTCGCCGATCACGGGGCCGCCGTGCGCGAGCAGCAGGTGGTCGAAGTCCACCTCGGCAAGAAGCCGCTTGAGCGCAGCGACGATCGCCGCCTTGTCGCGCTCGGGATCGTCCATCAAACCATCGCTCACGAACCGCAGCGGCCCGCCTTCCTCCCTGCCCTCCATGCGGATCACCGCATCCGCCAGCACCACCGCCCGCAGCCCGGGAAGCACGAGCGCGGTGTCGTCTGGAGAGATCGCGTCGATCTCGAACGCGATCACGCCGCCCGCCAGCATGTGACCGGGCTCGAAGCCCCGCACCGCCTGTGCCTCCTCGAACTCGTGCAGTCCGGCGGCGTTGCAGTGCACGGTGGCGTCGAACTCATGCACAAGTGCGCCACTATCGCGGTAGTGGTGGCGGTTTGAGAGCAGGACGTCAGTCGGCCGGGCCGGCCGCTCGCGGAGCCAGTCCATCACTTCGCTCGGCAGGAGTGGGTCGATCGCGATGCCTTCCGCGTCGAGCCAGTACGAGGAGACCTCGATTCCGAGCTTGGGGTGCCTAGCCGACCAGTGAAAGAGCTCCGGCAGTACCTCCTGCACGCGGACGGGGTTCCTTACGCCTGTGCGGGCGAGCCGTACAACGCTCGCACCCACAGGGTCCAGAGTGTGTCGACCGCCGTCTCGGTCGGCGCCTGCGGGTCGTGCCCGAACGTCGCGTTCAGATACCGCTCGGTCATGAGGACCAGCGCGCGCGCTGTCTCGCGCGGCGCGAGCGGCTCGATCAGCCCGGCCGCGATGTCGTCCTCGATGTGCTCCGCCGTCGCGTCGATGAAACGGTCCAGCAGTGCCCGGTAGGCAGTGTCGACCTCCTCATCGTGCTTCCCCGCGTCGGCCATGGCGCCGAGCAGCAGTCCGTGCTCGGACCACACGCCGGCCACGCCCTCGAGCGCCGCGCGAACCTCGGTCCGCGGGTCGCTGCCGCCTCCCTTCAGCCACCGCTCGGCCATTGCAAACGCCTCCGAGCCCACCTCGTCCACCAAGCGGATCACGAGGTTGTTGCGGTCGGTGAAGTAGACGTAGAAGGATGGCCGCGACAGCGTCGTGCGGGCCATCACCTCGTCGACAGTCATCTCATGGAAGGGCCGCTCGCGCAGGAACGACTCGGCCGCCGCGAGGATCTCCTGCTCCGCCGACTCGGGGGAGCGCCGGCGGCGCCTGGGGGCACCTTCTGTGGCTTGTGTCCTCATATCCGGTGGATGGTATTGACTCGCCGTCAGTAAGGGTATACCCTCGCGTCTCGGACCGCCACTCCGCGAGGGAGGACATCGCCTTGAGCACTACAACCCGCCGCCGCAGCATCACGAAGACTCACGAGCGCATCTCGCAGCTTGGATGGGAGCCGGACTACTTCCAGCCCGCGAACAAGTATCCGTCCCGATACAAGTTCCCGGACAAGGCGAAGGACCCGATGAAGCACATCATGCGGGAATACCTTCCGATGGAGCTGGAGAAGGACGAGCGCGTATACGGCGGGCACGACGCCGCGGTCCGGGCAGACATGACCTCCAAGGCCGGTCCGAAGTGGCTCGAGATCACCAAGCCTTACATCGTCGCGACCGCTTACGCCGAGGTCGGCGCCGGCCGCTGCATGTCGATGCTGATCGACGCGGTCCCGAACAACGAGCTGCGCAACGGCTACCACGTGCAGTTCGTCGACGAGATCCGGCACACCGGGATGCAGATGTCGCTCGCGCGGTGGTACGCGAAGAACACGCCCGACCCGGCCGGCTGGCACCTCGGCCCGAAGGCCCTTGCGAACAACGTCGGCACCCGTCAGGCGCTCAACATGCTGTCTCACTTCATCGTCGGCGACCCGGTCCAGTGTGCCTTCACGCTCCAGGTCGTCGCCGAGACGGCGTTCACCAACATCGCCTTCGTGGCGCTGCCCGACGTCGGCGCGCGCAACGGCGACTTCACGCTGCCGACCACCTACCTGTCGGTGCAGTCCGATGAGGCGCGCCACATCTCCAACGGCTACGCGACGCTCCTGACGGTGCTCCAGGAGGACGACAACGCGCCGCTGATCGAGCGCGACCTGGCGCAGGCCTGGTGGATCAACCATGCCTACCTGGACGGCTTCGGCTCGGGGATCATGGAGTACGGCTCCGACGACCGCAGCGACACTGAGAGCTACATGGACAAGTGGGAGCGGTGGATCGAGGACGACTGGTACCGCTCGTACGTCCTGAAGCTCGGCAAGCTGGGGCTGAAGTTCCCAGAAGAGCTGTTCGACCGTGCCCGCGACCGGCTCAAGCGCGGCCTGGTGCACAAGAGCATGCTCGGCTCAGGCGCTTTCTGGATGCTCAACTTCTGGCGCATGGACGGGCTCGACGAGCGCGACTTCGAGTGGTTCGAGGAGCGCTACCCGGGCTGGTACGCCGAGTACGGGGCCGTATGGGAGGCGTTCCGGGCGACCCGGCACGACCCCCAGGAGTTCAAGCACCTGATGAACATGGCGCTCGAGAGCGCCTCGCCGTCATGCTGGGTCTGCCTGATGGGTTGTGTGTTGGAGGAGGACATGTGCCACCGGGCCGTCGATGGGCACACCCGCTTCTACTGCTCCAAGGAGTGCCAGTGGCTCGACGAGTCGAACCCCGGGCGCTATGTCGGCGACCGCAACTACTTCGACCGCTACCACGGCTGGGAGATCTCGGAGCTGGTGCGCCACCTGGGATACGTCCGCGCCGACGGGGAGACGCTGGTCCCACAGCCGCACGTCAACGGCGAGCACATGTGGACGCTCTCGGACCTCAAGAGCATGGACTTCCACATAAAGAGCCCGAACATCGTCACGGCCGAGAAGCTCGGGCTACCGAACGGCTCCTCCGTGGGTCTCGCCACCCCGAACGGCCACATCGACGGCGGGCTGCAGGCGGCCGCGCCCTGGAGCAAGTCCAACGGGCATGGCGCGCCGGCGAGTGTGGGGACGGCCGGCTAGCGACAGCGGGGAGCGCAGCAGCTCATGAGCCCGCGGGTCCTCTTCGAGCCGATCGGCGAGGAGATCGACTGCGACGAGGAAGAGTCCGTCCTCGACGCCGCATTCCGTCACGGCTTCAACCTCGTCTACGGATGCCGGGAGGGCCAGTGCTCTGCCTGCAAGGCGTACCTGCTCGAGGGCGAGGTGGTGCTGAAGCCCTACTCGACCTTCGCGCTGTCGGAGTCGGAGGAGACCAACGGCTACACGCTGCTGTGCCGGGCGATGCCCGAGGAGGACCTGGTCGTCGAGCTGCTGCACTTCGACCCGGACAACTACCGGCTCGAGAACCCGATCCGCGACGGATCGGCGACCGTGACGGCGGTCGAGGAGCTCACCAACGACATCCGCCGCCTGGAGCTGGCGGTCGACGAGCCGGCGGACTTCTCGTTCCTTCCTGGCCAGTACGTGGACATCTGGGTCCCGGGCTCCGACGATGCCCGGCGCTCGTTCTCGATGGCCAACCTGCCAGGCGACGGGCGCATCGAGCTGATCATCAAGCGCTACCCCGGCGGCCGCTTCTCATCGATGCTCGACGGCGAGATCGGCGTGGGGGACACGCTCGGCTTCACCGGGCCCTACGGCGCCTTCCACCTGCGCCAGAACTCGCGGCCGATCTTGATGCTGGCGGGCGGATCCGGGATGGCGCCGATCCTGTCGCTCCTGCGCCGGCTCGCGCAGGAAAAGAGCGAGCGGCCGGTGCGGTTCTTCTACGGAGCGCGCAGCCAGGAGGACCTGTTCTACGTCGACATGGTTGAGCAGTTCGGCGCGTCACTGGCGGACTTCGAGTTCATCCCCGTGGTGGGCGGGTTCGTCCACGAGCCGGCGGGCGAGTGCCTGGCCGGAATGGATGACCCGGAGGTCTACATGTGCGGCCCGCCGCCGATGATCGACGCGATGTCCGAGCTGGCCACCGACCAGCACGGCATCGACGAGGGGCGCATCTTCCACGACAAGTTCACGACCAGCGCCGACGCCGAGTCGGCCGCTGCCTGAGGGAGGCATCGGAATGTCAGCAGGACCACCCGTGAAGAAGGTCGGCGACGGCGCCGGCCGGCGCGGGGACGAGCCGGAGCGCTCGTTCCTCTGGTACAAGCCGAAGAAGCGCCGTGCGACGGTCTACGAGGACGTCACCGTCGACTCGCAGCCGTCCGTGCACCGCCACCTCGACCGCGAGTGGCCGGTCCACTTCGAGGACGGCCGCGGCATGTGGTGGGACGACTCGACCGCTCTGAAGTCGGGCGACTGGTACGAGTTCCGCGACCCCGGGCAGATGTGGGAGCGGCCCTACTACCAGGCCGGTACCGCTCACGAGCAGCTGATCGAGGGGGCCGTGCGGACTGCCAAGCGCGAGCGCGCCTTCGACGACTTCACGCCGGAGTGGGTCGAGTTCCTGCGCACGAACCTGCAGGTGCCGGCGTTCGCCGAGCACGGGATCTGGCTTGCCCTTGCGAGCGCCGCGCGCGACACCCTGTCGGACGCGATCACGCACTGTGTTGCTCTCGAGGCGGCGATGAAGCAGCGCCAGGCGCAGGCCATGCTGCTCTACGGGATGGACCTCGAGGAGTACTTCGGCGAGTTCCCTGTGGAGCGGTCGCGCGAGAGCTGGCTGCGCGACGAGCAGTGGCAGCCCGCCAGGCGCTACGTGGAGAGGCTGCGCGCGACGCCCGACTGGGGAGAGCGCGTGTTCGCCGCCAACGTGTGCTTCGAGACGACCTTCGGCCTCATGATCCGGCGCGAGCTGTTCATGCGCTCGGTGCGCTTCAACGGGGACATCATCACCCAGGCGGTCAGCCACGTCGCGCAACTCGAATGGGAGTGGGTGCGCAACTGGACGGCCGAGCTCGTGCGCTTCGTGCTTGCCGACGAGGAGCACGGCGGCGCGAACCGCGCCGTGCTCGACGGCTGGCGGGACGAGTGGATGCCGCTCGCCGAGGAGGCGGCGCTCGGCCTCAAGCCGGTCTTCGAGCAGCTACCGGCGGGGATCGCGTTCGACGATGCACGGGCGAACGTGCAGATCGACGTCGACGAGTTGCTGGTCGAATGCGAGCTGGCGGAGCCGGCGCCAGCCGCGGGAGCCCCGGCATGAGCGGCGAGGAGACCTACGACTACGTCGGGATCGTGATGGCCAAGAGTGAGGAGGGCGACGCGGTCGCCTCGGTGATGGGCGCCCAGGAGGGGATCGAGATCGTCGAGCAGCCCTCCTTCTGGGAGATCCGCGCCAAGGACCGGCTGGTGATCGACCTGGACCAGGTCAGCCAGGAGCTCGGGTTCGAGCTGGACGCCTATTCGCTCCAGCACGAGATGTCGACCCACTTCGGCCGGCTGGTCGCGACCGACGACGCGCTGATGCTGTTCTCGGATCCGGTCGAGGCGATGGAGCACTTGATGAAGTAGGCGGCTGGGCGCGGCCGCGAAACGAGAACTGACCAGTCAAACGACGGTGGCGCATTCCGCTTGACAGCTGGTCAGCGCCGCGACTACGGTGGCCACCGGGTCTATGGTGGTGCTAGCCAAGGAGGGCATAGGGGGGCGCTTCGCCGTCGTTTTCGCGGCGGCTCCTACGCTGCTCGCCGTGCTGGCATCCGCCGCGCTGGCGCTCAATGCCGGCGGCCCGAAGTCCAACGGGCAGAGCTTCCTCGGCAACCTCAGCGACGACGGGCGCTACCTGGTGTTCAGCTCGAACGGCTCGAACCTGAGCCCGGACGACCCGAACGGCGACGGTGATGTCTTCGTGCGCGACCTGGATACCGGCAACACGCAGCTCGTTTCCCGAGCAGGTGGTCCGACCGGGATCCAGGCGAACTGCGGCGGCGGCAACGGAGTGATCTCAGGCAACGGCCGCTTCGTCGTGTTCGACTCGTGCTCCACCAACCTCGACGCAGCCGACACGGACGCCGCTCAGGACATCTACGTCCGGGATCTCCAGACCTACACGACGACCCTCGTCAGCCGCGCGAGCGGTGTCGGCGGCGCCAAGGGCAACGGCCAGTCGCGGGTGCCGACGATCTCCGACGATGGCCGCTACGTCACGTTCTACTCGCAGGCGACGAACCTCGACCCCGCCGACACCGACTCGACGCAGGACGTCTTCGTGCGCGACCTCCAGGCCAATACGACAACCCTCGTCAGCCGCGCGAGCGGTGCGGCGGGCGCCAAGGGCGACACGAACTCGGTGCTCCCGAAGATCTCCGGCAACGGGCGCTACGTCGCGTTCCGCTCCACGGCCACGAACCTCACGCCGGACGACACCGACGCGACCAACGACATCTTCGAGCGCGACCTGCAGACGAACACGACGATCCTCGTCAGCCGGGCGAACGGAGCAAACGGGACGACCGGGAACTTCGATTCCTGGACGCCCGCCATCTCCGACGACGGCCGCTACGTCGCCTTCGGAACAAACGCCACCAACCTCACGACAGACACGCTGGTGGGCGGGTTCCCTGTTTTCGTGCGCGACAACGTAGCGGGGACCACGAAGCTCGTCTCGCGCGCGAGCGGCGCGGCCGGAGCGGTGGGGAACGGCCTGTCGACACAGTCGCCGGGCATCTCGAGCGATGGCCGGTACGTAGCCTTCAACTCGCAGAGCTCCAACCTCGATCCCGGAGACACGGACACCGGCTTCGACGCCTTTGTGCGCGACCTCCAAACGGACACCACGTCGCTCGTCAGCCGGGCGAATGGAGCCGCGGGAGCCAAGGGCAACGGGCCCTCGACCGACTTCCAGACCACCACTGCTCTGTCGGCCGACGGGCGCTACGTCGCGTTCATCTCGGAATCCACCAACCTCAGCTTCGATGACACCGACACCAACCCCGACGTCTACATACGGGACCGCCAGGACTCGATCACCTCGCTCGAGAGCCGTGCGTCGGTCCAGCAGGCACGGCCGAAGGCGGCGACGCCGATCGACGCGCCGCTCGTGCCGGTGTACGCGCCCTGCTCGGCGCCCGACCGCGTGCACGCCGCGCCGCTCTCGTATGGCTCGTGCAGCTCGCCTGCGCTCGCGTCGCAATACCTCACGATTGGAACGCCCGATTCAAACGGCCTGATCCTGAAGGCGGTCGGGTTCGTCCACATGCGCACGATCAACGGCGATCCGGGCACGCCGGTCGATGAAGCCGACATCCCCGTTTCGATCAGCCTGACCGATGTCCGCAACCAGGGGACGCTCTCCGACTACACCGGTCAGCTCGCCGGTCACATCGCGATCCAGATCACGGATCGCGCGAACGGCCCGACCGAGACGGAGGCCGCGACGGTGCAACCGGTGGATCTCGCGCTGGCGGTGCCATGTGCAGCGACCGGCGACCCGACGGTCGGCTCGACGTGCTCGCTCGTGACGACGATCGACACGATCTACCCGGGGTCGGTGAGGGAGTCCAAGCGATCGATGTGGGAGCTCGGTCCGATCCGCCTCGACGATGGTGGTGCCGACGGCGTCGCTTCGACGACGGGCGACAACACGCCCTACGTCGCGCAGGGCATCCTGATTCCCTAGGGGCCGCGTCCGCTCAACGGTTTTGGCTTGCACCGGGCCCTCAGGTACGCTCGCTTTCGCCAAACCCGGATGAAGGGATGCACATGGCCGCCACGCCCAAGCACAAGGACCGCCTGACCGCAGTCGACGCGTCGTTCCTGGTTCGCGAGGCCGGAACGCACATGCACATCGGCGGGGTCCTGGTGTTCGAAGGCCCCCCGCCGGCGCGCGAGGACTTCGAGGAGCACGTGGAATCGCGGCTGCACCTGGTGCCGCGCTACCGGCAGAAGCTCGCCCACCCGCGCCTCGAGATGGGGCGTCCGATGTGGATCGACGACCCCTCCTTCAACCTCGGCTACCACGTGCGCCATACCGCGCTGCCGTCTCCGGGCTCCGAGCACGAGCTGCGCCAGCTCGTAGGCCGCATCTTCTCCCAGCGCCTCGACCGCTCGAAGCCGCTGTGGGAGATCTGGCTCGTCGAAGGCCTCGAGCAGAACCGGTTCGCCGTCATCTCGAAGGTCCACCACGCGCTGGTCGACGGCATCTCGGGTGTCGACCTGACGACCGTGATGTTCGACACCGGCCCCGGAAGGCACGCCCGGGCTGCCGGAAGGCGAGACCTGGCGCCCGCACAAGGAGCCTTCTGACCGCGAGCTGATCGCGGACGGAATCAAGGGCCTTGTCAAGCTGCCGTTCGGCCTGGCCCGCAAAGCGGCGTCGATGGTGTCCCGCCCGGCCGAGACGCTCGGGTCGGTGCGCGAGGCCGCCGAAGGCATGGGCGAGGTCGTGTGGTCGATGGTCAACCCGGCGCCGAAGACTCCGCTCAACGGCGACATCGGCACGCACCGGCGAGTGCTGTGGGTGGAGACGTCGCTGGCCGACCTGAAGGACATCAAGGACGGCCTCGGCGGGACGGTGAACGACGTGTTCCTGACGGTCGTGGCGAGCTCGCTGCAGAAGTGGCTGCACTCGCGCGGCATCCGCACGGAAGGGCTGCAGCTGCGCGGCTGCGTCCCGGTCTCGATCCGTCCCAAGGGCGAGGAGGCGGCGCTCGGCAACCGGATCACGATGATGATGGGCCCGCTGCCCGTGTTCGCGAACTCGCCCCGCGAGCGCTACCGGATCGTGCGCGAGTCGATGGCCGGCCTGAAGGAGTCCAAGCAGGCGCAGGGCGCGGAGATGATCGCCAACCTGCAGGACTTCGCGCCGCCGACGATCCTGGCGCAGGCGTCGCGCCTGAACTTCTCCAACCGCTTCTACAACCTGCTGGTGACCAACGTCCCCGGACCGCAGTTCCCGATCTACCTGCTCGGCCGGGAGCTGCTGCAGCTGCGGCCGGTCGCGTTCCTCGCGCCGCGGAACGCGCTGGCGGTGGCGATCATGAGCTACAACGGCTCGGTCTTCATCAACCTGATCGGCGACTACGACGCGATGTCGGACCTGGAGCGACTCGCCGGGTTCTTCGAGGAGTCGATCGCCGAGCTGCATGCGCTCGCCGCCGAGACGGCGCCCCGGCGCCCCGCGGCCCGCCCGAGCCGCAACGGCTCGAACGCGCGCCGCGCTCCGAAAGCTCAGCCGTCGGCTTGAGCTAAGAAGCCGCCGGCACGGGGTCCGGCCGCACGATCACGGTGTCGGCGATCGGGAATGATCTCGTCGACCGGCAGATCCGCCGCGCCGGCGTGCTTGCGGATCGCCTCAGGGCTGCTCGCCTCGTAGATGCAGACGGTCCCAACGGAGCCGCCACCCTCCTCGAGCACGTAGCTGCGGATCCAGCGGATGTCGTCGGACATCTGGTTGTCACCGACGTCCGCCGAGCGCTTGGCCGCCTCCTCAAGGTCCTGCGGCGACTTCCACCCGCTGCGGCGAAGGATCACGTACAGATTCATTGGCACTCTCCTGGGAAGTGTTTCGGCGAACCACCACCGTAGTGGCACGGCTGCGCGGGCTCAAGGTGATCCCGCGGCGCTTGCTGAGAACGGGCCCTTCGTAACCGGGGCGCACGTCGGTCCGCTCGATCGCCGCGCGCAGCACGATCTTCATCTCGAGCATCGCGAAGCTTGCCCCGACGCAGCGCCTGCGCCCACCGCCGAACGGGAACCAGGTGTAGGTGCCCGGCGGCTTCTCGACGAAGCGCTCGGGCTGGAACGAGTACGGCTCGGGATAGATCTCCGGGTCGTGGTGGATCAGATACGCGTTGGCGATCAGGCAGACGCCAGGGTCGTAGGTCCAGCCCCCGATCTCCACTGGCTCCTTGACGAGGCGCGGGGCGGCGTTCGGCAGCACCGGATAGCGCCGCATGGCCTCCTGGATCGTGGCCGTCAGGTAGGCGTCCTCTTCACCGGCGGCGATCTCGGCCCGCAGGCGCTCGACGACGCGGGGCTCGCGCGCCAGGCACTCGAACAGCCAGCCGAGCTGCGACGCAGTGGTCTCGTGGCCGGCGACCAGCAGGGTCATCGAGCTCGTCGCGCAGCTCCTGATCGGACATCGGCGAGCCGTCCTCGTGGCGTCCCTCGAGCAGCATCGACAGCACGTCGTCCCGATCCGCGTCATTCGCGGCCCTGCGCTCCTCGATCAGGTCGTGGATCAGCTCGTCGGCTTCGGCCCGTAGGCGGACGAACCGCCCCCACGGGGTTCGTCCGCCTAGCTCGTGCTGCAGGAATGGCAGCATCGACATGGGCCGTCCACTCAACTCGAGGATCTGTGCCAGCAGCACGCGCAGCCGGTCCAGCCGGGCGCCGGCGTCGAGCCCGAACACGGCTCGCAGGATCACCTCGAGCGTGAGCGCTTGGAAACGGGGATGGAGGGCGAGCGGCTCACCCGCGGGCCAGCTGTCGATCTCGCGCTCGGCGACCTCCGCCATCGTCCCCGAGAGGCGCTGCATCTTCTCGCCGTGGAAGGCCGGCAGCATCAGCTTGCGCTGCGCCAGGTGGTCGCCCTCGTCGAGCAGGATCACCGACTTCGCGCCGATCACCGGCTCGAGCACGCGGGCGCCCTCGCCGGGGTGCAGGACCTCGGGTGGGGCGGTGAACATCTCGCGCACCTCGCTCCGGGTCGGCCAGGTTGACGAACGGGGGAGTTGCGAGGAATCGCAGCGTGAAGCGCTTCCCGTAGCGCTCCCTGCACCCCTCGAGCAGCGCCACCGGCCGTGTCCACCAGCCGAGCGTCTGCAGCGCAGCGGGCATACGCGGTCCAGGCGGCAATCCAGCGTTGGAGCTCATCCACCACGGACCATAGTCGGGCGCCCAGGCGCCGTTCGTGCTGTACGTCACATTGGGCCGGCGGGTGACGCCCCGCTTACCATGCGCGGCGTGACCAGTCGCGGCCCGAACGTCGTCCTGTTCATGGTCGACGACATGGGCTGGAGCGACTCGGGCGTCTACGGGAGCACCTACTACGAGACTCCGAGCATCGACGCCCTCGCCCGGGGGGGAACGATGTTCACGGATGCGTACGCAGCATCCCCGCTGTGCTCACCGACGCGGGCCAGCGTCCTGACCGGCAAGTACCCAGCCCGGCTCGGAGTGACCGCGCCCGACGGCCACCTGCACGGCCCCGACGACCTGCCGCCGTATCCGGAGTCGGCGCCGCCGGACCGGCGCATGATCTCGCCGCAGAGCAGGCGCTACCTGCCGCCGGACGAGCCGACGCTCTCGGCCACGCTGCGCGACGCCGGCTACCGCACCGGCCACTTCGGCAAGTGGCACCTCGGCGCGCCGCAGCGCCACTGGCCCGAGCGGCGCGGCTTCGATGTCGCGTTCCATGGCGTCCCCGACCCGGGCCCGCCGCGCCCGCACGGCTACTGGTCTCCCTACAGCTTTCGCAAGGGGACGATCAAGCCCGGCCCGGAGGGTGAGTACCTGACCGACCGGCTCGCCGAGGAGGCGGTGCGCTTCATCGCGGAGAGCGCCGGCGAGCGCTTCTTCCTGAACCTATGGCAGTTCGCGGTGCATGGGCCGTGGGACCACCGCGAGGAGTACACGCGCGAGTTCGCCCGGCGGCGGGACCCGCGCGGCGTGCACGGCAACCCGATCATGGCCTCGATGCTGCGCAGCGTCGACCAGAGCCTCGAACGGGTGATGGCCGCGCTCCGTGACCATGGGATCGCCGAGAACACGATCGTCGTGCTGACCTCGGACCACGGCGGCAACGTGCGCAGCAACATGCCCGGCTACTGGCGGGCGATGGGCCAGGACGAGCGCCGCCGCGAGGACTGGCTGCGCTGGGCCGACGGCCTGCCGCCGACCAGCAACGCGCCGCTGCGCGACGGCAAGGGATCGCTGTACGAGGGCGGAGTTCGCGTGCCGCTGGTCGTCTCGTGGCCTGGGCGCGTGGGCGGCGGCGTGACATCGGCGGCGTCCGTCATGTCGACAGACCTGTTCCCGACGCTGCTCGATCTGCTCGAGCTCGCCCCGCCCGAGGACGCTGCGTTCGACGGCGTCAGCTTCGCCGGTGCGCTGGCCGGCGGGGGAGGGCCGGCGCGGGGCTGCATCTTCAACTTCCAGCCCAACGACAAGGCGGCGCTGCGGCCGGCGGCCAGCGTACGGCGCGGCAACTGGAAGCTGATCCGCTGGTTCACGCCCGATCCCGAGCCGGCCCTCGAGCTGTACGACCTCGACGCGGACATCGGCGAGACCCGCGACCTGGCGGAGGAGCGGCCGGACCTCGCACGCGAGCTGGACGGGCTCATCGACGGCTTCCTGTCCGACACTCGAGCGTCGCTTCCGATCCCCAATCCTGCCTACCGGGGTGGTGGCACTTGACATACCGAGCGGTATTCAGATACTTTCCCGTATCCGAATGGCAGTGCTCGACCGGACAGCCGTAGCCCCGCCTCCGGGCCCGCCGGCTCTCGAGGAGGGCGTGCCGCCTGGGTCCACCGCGCCGGTCCCCGTGCAGACCCTCGCCTGGCTCACCCGCCCCGGTCCCTTCATGCTCCGCATGCGCGAGCGCTACGGCGACATGTTCACGATCCGGCTGGCCAACGAAGGCCCCTGGGTGATGGTGTCGCACCCCGACGCGATCAAGCAGGTGTTCACCGCGCCGCCGGAGCTCGTCCACGCGGGCGAGGCGAACGTGGTCCTGATGCCGGTGCTCGGGCCCAACTCCGTGCTGCTGCTCGACGAGCAGCAGCACATGACGCAGCGCAAGATGATGCTGCCGCCCTTCCACGGAGAGCGGATGCAGCAGTACGGCGAGCTGATGGCCGATGCCGCCGACCGGCAGATCGACCGCTGGCCGGCCGGTCGTCCCTTCCAGCTCGCGCCGGCGATGCAGGCGGTGACGCTCGACGTGATCATGCGCGCCGTCTTCGGCGTCACCGACGCCGAGCGCCTCGACCGGCTGGGCGCAGCACTGCGGCGCCAGCTCGAGTGGAGCGCCGCGCCTGTGCAGCTGGGCCTCCTGAGCATCCTCGGGCCGCACCGCGGGGCCAAGTTCGGCCCGTTCCGGAGGGTCATCGAGCCCGTGGACCGCCTGCTGTTCGACGAGATCGCTTCCCGCCGCGCGGCGCCCGACCTCGAGCAGCGGGCGGACATCATGTCGCTGCTTCTCCAGGCCGCGGACGAGAACGGCAACCCGATGACCGACAAGGAAGTGCGCGACGAGCTGATGACGCTGCTGGTCGCGGGCCACGAGACCACCGCGACTGCGCTGTCGTGGGCGATGGAGCGGCTCGTGCGCCACCCGGAGAAGCTCGACCGCCTGTCGGCGGAAGTGGCGGCCGGCAAGGACGAGTACCTCGACGCCGTCTGCAAGGAGACGCTGCGCCTGAGGCCGGTGCTCCCGATCGTCCTCCGCAAGCTGACCGCCCCGATGGAGATCGGTGGGCGGCTGCTGCCGGCCGGACACGCTCGTCGCTCCCTGCATCTACCTGGTCCACCGCCGTCCCGACGTCTACCCCGAGCCCGAGCGCTTCCTGCCCGAGCGCTTCCTCGAGCGCCCGGCCGGGACCTACACCTGGATCCCCTTCGGCGGCGGCGTGCGGCGCTGCCTGGGCGCGAGCTTCGCGCTGTACGAGATGAAGACGGTGCTGTCGCGGATCGTCGCGCGCACCAACCTGCGGCCGACCCGGCAGGGATTCGAGCGCACCGGCCGCCGCGTGATCACCCTCATCCCGAGCCGCGGGGCAGAGGTCGTGATGGACGCGCGGGCTGCCTCCTCCAACTAGCCGTGGCCGTCTCCCACGAGGGCCGGCGGCGGCCGCGCCAGCGACTGACGCGCAAGGAGCAGCAGGCCCGGACGCGCGCGGGGCTGATGGACTCTGCCGCCCGTGTCTTCAGCCGCCGCGGCCTCGAGCGCGCCTCGGTCGACGAGATCGCGGAGGACGCCGGCTTCACCAAGGGCGCCTTCTACGCGAACTTCGCCAGCAAGGAGGAGATCTTCCTCGCGATGCTCGACGAGCGGTTCGCCGACCGGCTGGGGGAAGTGGAGCGCGTCACGGCGGGTGACGCCGAGCCGGAGGAGCAGGCGCGGCGGGCCGGCGCGGATTTCGAGGACTACCTGCGCGCGGACCCCGACTGGCAGCGCCTGTTCTTCGAGTTCGCCGCTTACGCCGCGCGCAACGAGCGCTTCCGGGCCGAGTTCATGACGCGTTACCGCCTGCTTCAGGAGCGGGTTGCCGACGTCTACCGGCGCCGCCTCGAGCGGCTGGGCATCGAATCGCCGATTCCGGTCGAACACGTGTCCGCGATGACGTTCGCGATGGCCAACGGAGCGGCCTTCGAGATGCTGATGGATCCCGAGGCGCTTCCCGAGGACGCGTTCGGGACGATGCTCGGCGCCTTCTTTGCGGGGTTGCAGAAAATGGCCGAGGGGTAATCCCTCTCGCGTGGCCGTCGATGTCGAAGCTCTGAACCAAGGCCCAGCCGGAAGCGACGGAAAGCACGAGCACCGTGACCGGCGCCCGCTGGCCAACTACGCGCTGCTCGCGGGCGTCTTCAACGCTGGGTTTGCATCGGCGCTCGTCAAAGCCGACCGTGAGGGGAAGGTGCCTGAGCGGATCCCCGCTCAGGACATCCTGCTGGTCGGCATCGCGACCCACAAGCTCAGCCGGATCATCACCAAGGAGTCGGTGACCGGCTTCGCCCGCGCGCCATTCACGCGCTACAAGGGGCGCTCCGGCAAGGGCGAGGTCGAGGAGGCGCCGAAGGGCAGCGGCCTGCGGCGGGCGATCGGTGAGCTCCTGATCTGCCCCTACTGCATGGACCAGTGGCTCGCCGGCGCGTTCACGGCCGGAATGCTCCTCGCGCCGCGCCGCACTCGTGTGGTCGCCAGCATGTTCGCCTCGCTTGCCATCTCGGACGGCTTGCAGATGGCGTACGTCGCCGGGAAGCACTCAACGAACTTCTAAAAAACCGCACCGAGTCTTCCGGATGCGGCTATGTTGGGCGCGTGCGGCTCCGGGGGACCGTCCGAGCTTCGATCTCAGGCTTGCTCGCTTGTGCCTGCCTGCTGATCGGTGCGACGGGCGCCGAGGCGGGCTCGCTGTATTCGGGCCCTGGCCCACGCCCCGGTCCTCCGATCCTGTACGAGCCGCTTGCCGACGCGCCGCAGCTGCAGAACGCGGGCCCCTGGCAGGCGCCGCCGATCCTCGTCTCGGGCGCCAGCGCTTACCGCGACGGCGAGTACCTCTACCAGGACTTCCTCTACGACGACAGCGGCGCGCAGGGCAACCCGGTCCAGAACGACCCGCGGTTTTCCGGCAACACGTTCTCGCGGCCCGCCGGCACCTACACGTATCCGACCGACACCGCGAAGTACGCGAACAACGCAGCCGACTTCGTCGAGCTGCGGATCAAGCCGCTCGCCGGCGCGACCGCGTTCCGGATCACGCTGAACACGATCAAGGACGCCGACGCGGCGGCGACCACGATCGCGCTCGGCGGCACGCCCGGGCTGCCGGTGGCATGGCCCCACAGCGCCAACGTGTCCTCGCCGGCGGACCTCTTCCTGACGGTCCACGGCAACACCGCCGAGCTCATCTCCGCCGCCAGCGGGCAGCCGGTGGGGGTGACACCGCCGACCGCGAGCCTCGACACGACCAGGCGCCAGATCACCGTGACAGTCCCACACGGCAGCTGGAACCCGACCGGTCAGGTGGTGCGGGTCGCGGCCGGGACGGGACTCTGGAACTCGTCCACCGGCGCGTACATCACGCCTACGCAGAACCCGACCGCGACGCAGCCCGGTGGCGCCATCGTGCCCAACCCCGCGGCGCTCTTCAACGTTGCCTTCCGGTTCGACGAGCCGTGGCCGGACGTCCAGAGCCCGACCGTGCTCACCGACGCGGCATGGTGGCGCGACAACGACCAGGCGCACGCGCTTGCGAACGGCGACATCAGCCAGTTCTTCGCGAACGTCGACTTCAACAAGCTCGCGGCCGCCACCGACGACGACATGCCCGGCCAGCCCGGCGGCGTGCCGCAGACCGGCCCGATGAACCGGATCCTGGCGAGCCACTTCGAGACCGAGCAGGGCGTCAACTTCGCCGTCGGGTGCGAGAACCCGACCACGAACTGCAAGGGGTGGTTCCGCGGCCAGTTGCAGCCGTATGCGATCTACGTCCCGGACAAGCCGCAGCCGCCCGGCGGCTATGGGCTGACCCTGCTGCTCCACTCACTGGGGGCCAACTACAACCAGTTCGCAGACTCCGCGAACCAGTCGCAGTTCGGCGAGCGCGGGCCGGGATCGATCGTGATCACCGCCGAGGCGCGCGGACCCGACGCCTGGTACTACGACCACGGCGGCGCCGACGTCTTCGAGATGTGGGCCGACGTGGCAGCCCGCTACCAGCTCGACCCGGAGTGGACTGCGATCGCCGGCTACTCGATGGGCGGCTACGCGACCTACAAGTTCACGACGCAGTTCCCGGACCTGTTCGCAAAGGCGCAGCCGACGGTCGGCCCGCCCGGGGAGGGCGTATGGGTGCCGCCGGCCGACCCGCAGCCGGGCGGCGCGCAGTCCAACACGAACAGGATGCTCGCGTCGGTGCGCAACATCCCGTTCCTGATCTGGAACGGAGTCCAGGACGAGCTGGTTCCCGTAGCCGGCGCCCAGGCCCAGGCCGCCAAGTTCCAGGAGCTCGGCTACCGCTACGAGTGGGATCTCTTTGCGACGGCTGATCACTTCGCGCTGGCCATCAACGACGAGTACGGGCCGGCGGCCGCCTTCCTGGGCACGACCGAGGTCGATCGCAACCCGGCCCACGTGACCTACGCGTACAACCCGACGATGGACTTCCCGGACGCCGGAACGGCGGCCGGCCACGCCTACTGGGTCTCCGACCTCGCGCTGCGCGATTCCTCCGGCACAGCGCCGCTGGGCACGATCGATGTCCGCTCCGAGGGCTTCGGCGTCGGCGACCCGACGCCGTCCGGCCAGGTCAACGGAGCCGGAGTGCTGACCGGCGGCATGATCCCCGCGATGGCCTACGCGAGTCAGTCGCAGACCTGGGGCGCGACTCCGTCCGCGCCGGTCGCGGACCGGCTGCACATCACGGCGACGAACATCTCGACGGTCACGATCGACGCCCGCCGCGCGCGCGTGACATGCAACGCGGACCTGGTCATCGACAGCGACGGGCCACTGGACGTGAACTTCGAGAACTGCGGCTACGCACGGCCTCAGGCCGCCACGCCGATGTTCGTGCCGCTGACCATCGCCTACCAGCCGTGCACCAGTCCCGACCGGACCCACGCCGCGCCGCTGTCCTTCGGCTCCTGCAGCTCGCCGCAGCCGTCGTCGGCCCAGCTGACGGTGGGCACCCCGGACTCGAATGGCCGGCCGGCGCAGGCGGTCGGATCGATGCGCTACCGGGTGACCGGCGGCGACGTGCAGCTGACGTTCTCGATGACCGACGTCCGCAAGCGCTCCGATCTGTCCGACTACACCGGCGAGCTGCAGGCCTATCAGAGCCTGCGCATCACCGACCGCGCCAACGGTATGTCGGGGGGCGGCGGAGAGACCGGAACGGTCGTCGACTCGAGCTTCCCGGTCACGATCCCGTGTATCGCCACGTCCGGGACGGGGATGGGCTCGACGTGTGAGCTCAACACGACCGTGAACTCGGTCGTGCCAGGCGCGGTCGGCGCGGGTAATCGGGCAGTCTGGGAGATGGGCCAGGTCCGCGTCGACGACGGCGGCGCGGACGGCCTCGCGGCCACCGGACCGAACGGCACATTCCTCACACAAGGCCTCTTCGTCCCCTGAGAGCAGGCGAGGCTGCGGTAACGTTGCCTCACCTACGAAGAGGGGGAAGAATGGCAACGTCGCGCACCGCCTACCGGACCTGCCCGCTGTGCGAAGCAACCTGCGGGCTCGAGCTGACGATCGAGGGCGATCAGGTGACGGCGCTGCGAGGCGACGAGCAGGATGTCTTCAGCCATGGCTTCCTCTGCCCGAAGGCGACCGCCGTGCGCTCGCTGCACGAGGACCCCGACCGCATTCGCCGCCCGCTCGTAAGGACACCTGACGGCTTCAAGGAGGTCTCCTGGGACGAGGCGTTCGCGGAGATCGACCGCCGCCTGACGCCGATCCTGGCCGAGCACGGTCGCGACGCAGTCGGCTCCTATCTGGGCAACCCGAACGCCCACAACATGGACGCGATCGTCTACGGGCGCGTGTTGATGAAGGCGCTCGGCTCGAAGAACGTCTACTCCGCGGCCACGGCCGACCAGATGCCGAAGCACGTCTCGGCCGGGCTGATGTTCGGCACGTTGATCTCGATCCCGGTTCCGGACGTGGACCGCACGGACTACCTCCTGATGCTGGGAGCGAACCCGCTCGCGTCGAACGGCAGCCTCCTGACCGCGCCCGACATGCGTGGGCGGCTGCGCGCGATCCAGGAGCGCGGCGGTCGCGTCGTCGTGGTCGACCCGCGCCGCAGCCGTACGGCCGAGATCGCCGACGAGCACCTCTTCATCCGGCCGGGGATGGACGCGCTCTTCCTGTTCGCGCTGGCTCACACCCTGTTCGACGAGGGCCTCGCCGCGCCTGGCCCGTTGGCCGAGATGACGGCCGGCATGGAGGAGATGGAGCGGCTGGCCGCCGACTTCTCGCCCGAGTCCGTCGCCGGCGCGTGCGGGATCGACGCGGAGACGATCCGCCGCACCGCGCGTGACCTGGCCGGCGCCGAGAGCGCCGCCGTCTACGGCCGCATCGGCACCTGCACTCAGGAGTTCGGCACGCTCGCGAGCTGGCTGCTGGACGTGCTGAACGTGGTGACGGGCAACCTCGACCGTCCTGGCGGGGCGATGTTCACGCTGCCCGCCGCCGGCACTTCGAACACGCGCGGAACTCCCGGCCAGGGCAAGGGCGTCAAGCTCGGCCGCTGGCAGACGCGCGTGCGCGGCGTCGACGAGGTCTTCGGGGAGCTGCCGTGCGCCTGCCTGGCTGAGGAGATCGACACTCCGGGCGACTCGCAGATCCGGGCGCTCTTCACATTCGCCGGCAATCCTGTCCTGAGCACGCCCGAACGCCGGCCGCCTGCGAGAGGCGCTGGAGTCCGTCGAGCTGATGGTCAGCGTCGACATCTACGTCAACGAAACCACCCGGCACGCCGACGTGATCCTGCCCGCGCCGTCGGCGCTCTACCGGTCGCACTACGACCTGGCCCTCTACAACCTCGCGGCACGCAACGTCGCCAACTACTCGCCCGCGGTGTTCGACCTGCCCGACGATGCGCTGGGCGAGTGGGAGATCCTGCTGCGGCTGACCGGCATCGCCGCGGGCCAGGGCTATCAGGCCGACACCGAGGCGCTCGACTCATTCGTGATCTCGGCACTCGTGCAGCGCGAGGTGCAGGACCCGGCCTCGCAGCTCTCCGGCCGCTCGCCGGAGGAGCTGATCGCCGCGCTCGAGCCGCGCCGCGGCCCCGAGCGGGTGCTCGACTGGATGCTGCGCTCGGGCCCCTATGGCGACCGCTTCGGGGCCGATCCCGACGGTCTCACCCTCGCCAAGCTCGAGGCAGCGCCCCACGGCATCGACTTCGGTCCGCTGGAGCCGCGCCTGCCCGAAGTGCTGCGAACACCGAGCGGCAAGATCGAGCTGGTCCCCGAGCGGATCGCGGCCGACGTCGAGCGGCTCCGCGCTGCCCAGTCGCGTGAGCGCAACGGCGGCATGGTGCTGATCGGCCGGCGGCAGCTGCGCTCCAACAACTCGTGGATGCACAACGTCCCGCAGCTCATGAAGGGCAAGGAGCGCTGCACCGCGCACGTCCATCCCGACGACGCCGAGCGCTTCGGGCTGATCGACGGTGAGCAGGCGCAGGTCACATCGCGCGCCGGCTCGATCGTCGTCCCGGTCGAGGTGACCGACGGCGTGATGCCGGGCGTGATCAGCATCCCGCACGGCTGGGGCCACGACGACCCCGAGGCACAGCTGCGGGTGGCCGCCGAGCACGCTGGCGCCAACAGCAACCTGCTGGCCGACGAGGAGCTGATCGATCCGCTGTCCGGCAACGCCGTGCTGAACGGGATCCCGGTCGAGCTGGCACCGGTGCGCAGCGAGCAGCCGGCAGCAGTCGCGTAGCAGCCACAACGCTTGCCGAGGAAGTTCAGCTCAGTCGAGGTCCTGCCGGAGGCCCCGCCCTTTGACGCGGAGCTGATGGAGCGCCTCGGCCTGCGAGGCATCCATCCCGGCAGCGCGATGAAGCTGCGCGCCGGCTGTGTCAACACGGATCGCCTGCGTCCGCGCGACGAGCAGGGCGTCGAGACGCAGATGGAGCGCCTCGCGCGCATGGACGGCGAGTTCTATTACCTGCCGCACGACTCGGTCGAGCCCTATCCGTTCCGGGACGAGACCTTCGAATGGGCCTTCGCCGAGCACTTCATCGAGCACCTGACCGTCGATGAGACCGTCGGCTGGCTGAAGGAGATGAAGCGGCTGCTGAAGCCGGGTGGCCTGTTCCGCATCTCCACGCCGGACCTGCACCTGTTCGCCGCCGGCTACCTCGACAGCGACGGGGAGATGTACGGGACGCACCGCGAGCAGCTGGCCCGGCTGCGGATGTTCCGCGAGCAGGAGGTCCCCGAACGGCCCGCCTGGATGCTGAACCAGATCTTCTTCATGTGGGGCCACAAATGGATCTACGATCTCGAGGAAGTGCGCCACGTCGCCGAGCTGGCCGGGTGGGACCCCGAGCAGGTCCAGCAGTGCGCGTTCGGCGCGGGCAGTGACCCCGAGGTTGCTTCTCTCGACCTGCCGATGCGCCGCCACGAGAGCCTGTACGTGGAGCTGCGTGCGTGAGCGGGAGTCAGACCGACCACTACCTCGCGATCTGCGCCATCTATCGCGACGAAGCTCCGTACCTGCGCGAGTGGGTGGAGTTCCACCGGCTGGTCGGGGTCGAGCGCTTGTACCTCTACGACAACATGAGCACCGACGACCACGCCGAGGTGCTCCGGCCCTACGTCGAAGAAGGCTTGGTCGAGCTGAATTCGTGGCCGATCCATCCCGCCCAGATCCAGGCCTACCAGGACTGCCTGCTGCGGCACCGCGGCGACACGCGCTGGATCGCCTTCATCGACCTCGACGAGTTCCTGTTCTCGCCGCTCGGGCGGCCGCTACCGGACGTGCTGTCCGAGTACGAGCAGTACCCCGGAGTGGGCGTCAACTGGGCCGTGTTCGGCACGTCGGGACATAAGGCCCGCCCTGAGGGCCTGGTGCTCGAGAACTTCACCCGCCGCACCGACCGCAACGTCAACAAGGCGATCAAGAGCGTCGTGGACCCGGCCGAGGTGCGCGCGTTCTGCCAGCCGCACTTCTTCATGCTGCGTTCCGGCCTGACGGTCGACGAGAACGGGAAGCCGATCACCGGCCCGCCGTTCAGCGGCACGAACGAGGTGTCGTTCGAGCGCCTGCGTGTGAATCACTATGCGACCAAGTCGGAGGAGGAGTTCCGCGGCAAGCTCGACCGTGGCCACGCCGACGCCACGCCGCCAAAGTCCCAGCTGATGGACGAGGGCGACATCCAGAACCGGTTCACACTGCTCGACAAGGTGACCGACACGACGATCCAGATGTATCTGCCCGACCTCAAGAAAGCGCTGGCAAAGTGGTGACCGGGCCGGCACCGGTCGAGCTGTCGGTGGTGATACCGACTGTCGACGCGCTGTCCGATCGTGTGGCGCGGTGTCTCAAGTCGGTGCGCGCATACACGTCGGCATCGCACGAGATAGCGCTGATCGAGAACCGCTGGCCGCCGCAGGGATTCACTCTCCCCGTGAACGCGGGGGTGCGGTCGGCGCAGGGCGACTACATCGTGGTGATGAACGACGACGTGGCGGTGCGCGAGGGTTGGTGGCCGCCGCTGCGCGCGGCGCTCGATTCCGGTGCGTCGCTGGCGCTACCAGGAGCCGCCGACTACAACCGCGACCACTTCGCCGCGTTCTGCTTCGGCCTCCGCGCCGACTCGCTCCCGCGTCTCGAAAGCCGGCCGGGCCACCTGTTCGATCCCGATCTGAAGTTGTGGTTCTCCGACCTCGACCTCCTCCTGCGCCTGCTCGATGCGGGTGACCCGCCGGTTGTCGTGCGCGACTCCGAGATCGTGCACTACGGCGGCGAGACAGTGCTCGCGGATCCATCGGGCGAGAGCTGGATCGAGGAGCAGATCCAGCGCGACCGTGCCGTTTTCTACGAGCGCTGGCCCGGCGGGCGCAAGGGCGAGCGTGCAGCCGTGCTGCTGTCGGCGCTCCCCAAGCCCAAGCGCGCGCCGCGCCCGCGCAGCGAGCGCGCCGGCAAGCCGCCGCAGGAGTAGGCTGCCGCGCCATGGAGGTCTTCCGCACGCCCGACGAGCGGTTCGAAGGCTTGCCAGGCTTCGCCTTCGAGCCCTACTACGCCGAGGTCGACGGACTCCGGCTGCACTACGTCGACGAGGGCCTGGGCGATCCGATCATCTGCTTCCACGGCGAGCCGACCTGGAGCTACCTGTACCGGAAGATGATCGGCCCGCTGGTCGAGGCGGGCAACCGCGTGATCGTGCCCGACTACCCCGGTTTCGGCCGCTCCGACAAGCCAACCGAACGCGACTGGTACACCTACGACCGCCACGTGGGCTACGTGACGCGCCTGCTGGCGCGCCTCGAAATCGAGAACGCGACCGTCGTGGTGCAGGACTGGGGCGGCCCGATCGGCCTTCGCTGGGCGGTCGAGAACCCCGATCAGGTCGCGCGCCTGGTGATCCTCAACACCGGCCTCTTCACCGCCAAGACGAAGCCATCCGAGGCATTCATGGCGTGGCGGAACTTCGCCGAGCGCAACCCCGACCTGCCGATCGGGGTCGTGATCAACGGCGCCACCAAGACCGATGTGCCACAGGAGATCATCGACGCCTACGAGGCACCGTGGCCGACGCCTGAGTCGAAGGCCGGCACGGCCGCTTTTCCCCTGCTGGTGCCGCTGACTGCCGATGATCCGGGCGCGGCGGAGATGACCCAGATCGCCGGAGGCTGTCGAAGGGCTGGGACAAGCCCGCGCTCGTCTGCTTCTCCGACTCGGACCCGATCTTCACGCCCAAGGCCGGCCAGCGCTTCGTCGACCTGATCCCCGGCGCACAGGAGCTGCGCGTGATCGAGGGCGGGGCGCACTTCCTCCAGGAAGACCGGGGCGAGCAGATCGGGGCCGAGATCGTGTCGTTCCTGCGTGGCGGATAGGTCGTCAAGTACCTGCTGGTCGGAGGCGGTCTCGCGTCCGCCAACTGCGCGCGGCACCTGCGCGAGCAGGGCGCCGAAGGGGAGATCCTGCTGGTCGGGCGCGAGCTCGACCCGCCCTACAACCGGCCGCCGCTGTCGAAGGACCTACATGCGCGGCGAGGAGACGCTGGGCCGACATCTGGGTGCGCCCCGAGGCCTGGTACGAGGAGAACCAGGTCGAGGTCCTGACCCGCACGAGCGTGATGTCGATCGACACCGGCGCGCGGGTGGCGAAGCTCTCGGACAAGCAGGAGGTCGAGTTCGAAAACGCGCTGCTGGCGACCGGCGCCAACGTGCGGATCCTGCACGCCGACGGCGCCGAGCTGGACGGCATCCACTACCTGCGCACGCTGCGCAACTGCGACTCGATCCGGGACGAGCTGGACGGTGCCGAGCGCATCGTCCTGATCGGCGGCAGCTACATCTGCACGGAGCTGGCGGCGTCGTTCACGAAGCTCGGCAAGCAGTGCGAGCTGATCATGCTGGAGTCGGTCGTGCACGAGCCGCTTCGCCGGCCCCGAGGTCGGGCCGGATCGTCCAGGACGTCCTTGAGGAGCACGGCGTGAAGGTGCACGGCAACCAGGAGCTGGAGCGCTTCGAGGGCTCCGACGGCCGCGTCAACAAGGTGGTGACGAAGGCGGGCCTGGAGCTGGACTGCGACATGGTCGTGATCGGCGCCGGGGTGCATCCGGAGCTGCGGCTCGCCGCAGCAGGCCGGCCTCGAGGTCGCCGATGGCGTCGTCACCGACGAGTTCCTGCAGACGAGCGTCGCCGGCATCTACGCCGCGGGCGACATCGCCGAGTACGACAGCTCGATCCACCGGCGCCGGTTGCGGATCGAGCACTGGGACGTCGCCTTCAACCAGGGCGCGCTACGCGGCGCTGAACATGCTGGGGTTCGAACAGGCCTACGACGTGTTGCCGTACTTCTGGTCCGACCTCGCCGACTGGCTCAGCATCGAGTACGTCGGGCCGGCCAGCGAGTGGGACGAGATCTGGTGGCGCGGCGACTGGGGCGAGCGCAAGTTCACCGCCTTCTACATCAAGGACGGCACCGTGGCGGCGGCCCTGACGGTGGGCCGCTCGGAAGACCTCGTCGTCAGCCGGCCACCTGCTGATCGAGGGCACGCGACGTGTCGCGACAAGCGCGCCGTGATCGAGGACGCCGACAGCGACCTGAGCGAGCTGCACTAGCGACCACGCCGCAGCGCCTCGGTCGCGCTGGAGAAGAAGAGCCCCGGCTGCGGGCCGCCCTGGAGTGTGTAGACGGTCCGGCCGCGCGACACGACGCCGAGGCCGTGGCGCGGCGTGCGCATGTCCGGCAGGCGGCGCCAGCGGCGCCGCTTCGGGTCGTACTCCTCCACCTCGCGGATCGTCCCGGCGGCCTCCTCGCCTCCGGCGACGACGATGCGGCCGCCGACCACGGCCGCGCCGATGCCCGCCGCGCGGCTTCGCCATGTCGGGCATGCGTTCCCAGCGGTCGCGCTGCGGCACGTAGCGCTCGGTGACGGCGAAGTTGCCCCGACCGGCAGCGCGTCCGGCGAGCACGTAGAAGGCGCCGCCGGTGGCCGCGGCCGCGAGATGCTCACGGGCGGTCGGCATGGCGGGCAGGCGCCGCCAGCGCCGGGTGCGGAAGTCGTAGCGCTCGAGACTCGCAAGCGCACCGTGATGCGAGTCGGCGCCGCCGGCCGCGTAGAGCTTCCCGCCGAGCACGCCCACCGCGAGCGCGCCGCGCGCGGTCGGCATCGATCGGCAGCCGCTTCCAGCGGTTCGCTGCCCGGGTCGTAGCGGTACAGGGTTGCGACCTCGCCCGCGAGCGAGGTCGCCGCGCGGTACCCGCCCACCACGTAGACCCGGCCGCGATAGGCGGTCGCCGCGGCGTGGTTGAGCGCGACCGGCATCGAGCGCATGCGGCGCCAGCGGTTTCGATCCAGGTCGTAGCGCTCCACGGCCGCCGTGGTCGCCCGTGAGCCCTGGTCGAAGCCGCCGATCACGTAGACGAACCGGCCCACGCGGGCGGCGGCGACCTCGGTGCGCGCGAGCGGGGAGGGCCGCAGCGCCCGCCACTCGGTAGCGCGCTCGAGCCGGCATCCCCGCTCGTCTCACCGTCCGAGCCCGCCCCACAGGCGGCGATCGCGGAGGCCGCCAGGGCGAGGACGATCGCGAGCGCTCTCACTGGGCAGGCCCCTGGGATGAGGCGTCGGCGCGGCTCATACCCCCGGCAGTCGGCGACCGGCAGCCGCGGGTAGCGGGGGAAGTCCGGGTCGGAGCGGGAGCGCTCGCAGAGCGAGAAGACGGAGCCGCGCGTGTTGTGGATCAGGCGCTGGTGCTCGCAGGAGTCGCATAGGCCGGCGCGCGGGCGCGGTTGTTCGGCCATCGATGCGAGTATGCCAGCGGTCACAGCCATGGGCGCCGCCGCATGCGACGCTTCTGGTACCCCAGACAGGAAGGAGGCGGGATGGCTTCCGCGACCACCGACTCAACGCCAACCGCGACAGCGCACCGCGGGTCGTGCAGGCCCGACGATCGGTGAGCAGCAGATGCGCACCGGCCTGCTGGTGTTGGCCGCGGTGCAGTTCGTGACCGGAATCTGGCTGCTGGTGGCCCCGGGCAATTTCGTCGACACGATCGCCAACTTCGGCGAGGTCGACCACCACTTCCTGCGCGACATCTCGGCCACCTACCTGGCGATGGGTGCGGCACTCGCGCTCGTCGATCGGGCGGCCCTCGTGGCGCGTCCCCGTGCTGTTCCTGGTGACCGTCCAGTACGCGATCCACACGATCAACCACCTGTTCGACATCAGCGGCACCGACCCGGCCTGGCAGGGCTACTTCAACTTCTTCTCGCTGCTTGGCCTGACCGTGCTGCTGGGGTGGATGCTCGCGGGCGCGGCGCGAGCAGAGCGATGAGGATCTTCGTCGCCGGCGCGAGTGGCGTGATCGGGCGGCGCCTGGTCCCGATGCTGGTCGCGGCGGGACACGACGTCGTCGGCATGACGCGCTCGGCCGAGCGCGCAGAGGTCCTGCGGGAGGCGGGCGCGGAGCCGGCGGTGTGCGACGTCTTCGACGCCGAGGCGCTGCGGCGCACCGTGGCGGCCGCGCAGCCGGAGGTGGTGGTGCACGAGCTGACCGACCTGCCGCAGAACCTCGACCCGCGGCGGGCCAAAGAGGCCTACGAGCGCAACGACCGCATCCGGCGAGAGGGCACCAGCAACCTGGTCGCCGCCGCGGTCGCCTGCGGCGCCCGCCGGATCGTGGCGCAGAGCATCGCGTTCGTCTACCGACCCGAGGGGGACGCGGTGAAGGACGAGGACGCGCCGATGTGGGACGACGCGCCCGAGCCGTTCACGGATTCGGTCGCTGCGGTCCGTCAGTTGGAGGAGATGGTCGTCAACGCCGACGGCATCGACGGGCTCGCGCTGCGCTACGGGTTCTTCTACGGCCCGGGGACGCGCCTACGCGGCCGACGGGTCGCTGGCCGCGATGGTGCGCAAGCGCCGCTTCCCGGTGCTCGGCAAGGGCGCCGGTGTCTTCTCGTTCATCCACATCGACGACGCCGCCGCGGCGACGGTGGTTGCGGTCGAGCGCGGGGCGCCCGGTATCTACAACGTCGTCGACGACGAGCCCGCCGCGGTGCGCGACTGGCTGCCGGCCTATGCCGAGGCCGTCGACGCCAAGCCGCCCCGGCGGCTACCGGCATGGCTCGGGCGACTGGCGGCCGGCAAGTTCACGGCCGCGATGGCGACGGACCTGCGCGGAGCGTCGAACGCGAAGGCCAAGCGCGCAGCTGGGCTGGCAGCCGCAACTACGCGAGCTGGCGCCAGGGATTCCGGGAGGCGCTGGGCTAGCTCAGGCCGCGGCCGCAGTCCCGCTTTCGCGCGAGTGCTCCTGGCGGAGCTCCTCCATCCCGTCGGGGATCGTGCGCACCGGCTCGTACCCAAGCTCGGCGCGGGCGCGTGAGATGTCGATCGTGCACTCCTGCGCCGACAGCCAGTAGGCGAGGCGGGTGACGGGTGGCGCGTTCGGCCGCCGCAGGAGCTTCCAGATTCCCTCCGAGCGCGGTCGAAGCCGCGCCCGCGACCGGCGCCGGCATGCTGCGGTCGGGCGCGTCGATGTCCTGCGTGCCCGAGCAGCTCGGTGATGAACTCGCGGAAGACGACCGGCTCGCCGTCGGTGACGAAGTAGACGCCGCCGGGCCGGCCCTTGGTCGCTCCGAGCACCAGCCCCTCGATCACGTTGTCGACATGCGTCGTCGAGGTGCGGTGGTGTCCGCCGCCGATCCAGGCGAAGCGGCCCGCCTTCACGGCAGCCGCGAGCGCGGGCAGGATCGTGGTGTCGCCCGGGCCCCAGACGAGCCGGGGTCGCACGACCACCGTCTCGAAGCCGTCGCGGTTGGCGCTGCGCACGGCCTGCTCGGCCTTCGCCTTGGTGGCCGGGTAGAGGGCGGGTGGAGTCCGGCCGCAGCGGAGCGTCCTCGTTCGACGTTCACGAGCGGCTGGCCCGCGAGCAGCGCAGCCTCGGTACCGACATGCACGAAGCGGCGCACGCCGGCGACGCGCGAGGCCTCCAGCGCGTTGCGGGTCCCGGTCACGTTGCCGCGCTCGAACTCCTCCGGCGAGCCCCACTCGCCGAGGTGGGCGGCGGCATGGAAGGTGTACTCGGCGCCGCTCGCGCCTGCCTGCATCGCCGCGATGTCGTCGAGGTCGCCGCGCACCGGCTCGGCGCCGCGCGCAGCGACCTTCTCCTCCGAGGCGGGCGAGCGCGCCAGCGCTTTGACCTTCCAGCCGTCCGAAAGCAGGCGGCGGATCAGGCGGCCGCCGATGAACCCGGAGCCGCCGGTGACGAAGGCGGTCGGAGCGTCCGTCCCGGGAGCGCTCACCAGGTCACCTCGCGGCCGCGCAACCGGGCGGTGTAGTAGCGGGCGCTCGCGACGCTGACGTCGATGATGAACGCGGCGAACCGGCCCACCGGTCCGGTCAGGACGGCTGCCGCCACACGCCTGGGAGTATCTTTCACGGCCCGCAGGCTAACGCTTCCACCGCCCGCGGCCCATCCCCCAATGGCTGTCACGACAAAGGTCACCGAGCTCTCGGACTCCCGCGTGCGCCTCGACGCAGAGGTTCCCGGCGAGGAGGTCGAGTCGCGCGTCCAGCGCGCCGCGCGCGAGATCGGGAACGAGATGCGCATCCCCGGTTTCCGCAAGGGCAAGGTGCCGGCGCCGATGGTGATCCAGCGGATGGGGCGCGAGGCGGTCCTCGAGCAGGCCGTGCGCGACTCGTTGCCCGAGTGGTACGAGGAGGCGCTGATGCGATCGGGAGTCACGTCGATCGGCGAGCCGAAGCTCGACATGGATGAGATGCCGGGCACCGACGAGCCGCTGCGGTTCTCGATCGAGGTCGGCGTCACCCCGAAGGCGAAGCTCGGTGACTACAAGGGCCTTGAAATCGGCCGCCGCGAGCCCGAGGTCCCCGCCGAGGCGATCGACCAGGAGCTCGAGCGCCTGCGCGAGCCGCTCGCCCGTGTGGAGAGCGTCGATCGGCCGGTGGCGTCCGGCGACCTCGCCGTGGTCGACTTCGTCGGGCGCGTCGACGGCGAGCCCTTCGAGGGTGGCACGGCCCGCGACTACATGCTCGAGCTGGGCTCAGGGCAGCTGGTCGAGGGCTTCGAGGAGCAGCTGATGGGCGCCGAGAAGGGAGAGACGCGCACGATCGCGATCTCGTTCCCCGAGGAGTACCGCGCCGAGGACCTGGCCGGCAAGGACGCGGAGTTCGAGGTCGAGGTGAAGGACGTCCAGGAGAAGCAGCTGCCCGACCTCGACGACGACTTCGCCTCCGAGGCGAGCGAGTTCGACACCGTCGATGAGCTGCGCGCTGACATCGAGCACAAGCTGCGCCACGCGCAGGAGCATTCGATCGAGGATGAGTTCCGCCAGGCCGTCCTCGACGCCGCGGTCGCGCAGGCCGAGGTGGACCTACCCGACGACCTCGTCACCGCGCGTGCGGAGGAGATGTGGGACCGCACGGCGCATGCGCTTCAGCACCAAGGCCTCGACCCCGACGCCTACCTGCAGGCGACCGGCAAGACCCGCGAGGAGATGGTCGAGGAGACGCGCGAGGACGCGGCCCGCCAGCTGGCCCGCGAGAGCGTGCTCGAGGCAGTCGCAGACGCGGAGGGAATCGAGATCTCGGACGACGAGCTGGTGGAGGCCCTGGGCAGCGCTGCGGAGCGCGAGAAGTCCAAGCCCGCGAAGCTGCTCGAGCGTCTGCAGCGCAACGGCCGCGACATCCCGCTGCGGCGCGACCTGCGCCTGCGCAAGGCGCTCGACGTGCTGGCGGACAGCGCCCAGCCGATCGACGCCGACACGGCGAAGGCACGGGAGGAGATCTGGACGCCGGACAAGCAGCGTGACGAGGAAGGCTCGGCGCAGCTGTGGACTCCGGGCTCCGAGAAGCCGGCTGACAGCTAAGCCGCTTCCCATTCCGCTGGCAGGAATCTGCCCAGCGGGGCGCAATTAGGCCGTTGCTATTCTCCGCCAGGCGGCGGGATTGCCGGTTTCAAGGGCTTCCCGCACCCCCGGCAACCGACGCGGAAAGGTGACATGAGCCCTCTAGTCCCAATGGTCGTTGAGCAGACCTCGCGCGGCGAGCGCGCTTTCGACATCTACTCGCGCCTGCTCAACGAGCGCATCGTCTTCCTGGGCACACCGATCAACGACGACATCGCGAACCTCATCGTGGCGCAGCTGCTGCACCTCGAGTCCGAGGATCCGGACAAGGACATCAGCCTCTACATCAACTCGCCCGGCGGCAGCGTGTACGCCGGCCTCGCGATCTACGACACGATGCAGTTCATCAAGCCCGACGTGCAGACGATCTGCGTCGGCGTTGCGATGAGCATGGGCGCTCTGCTCCTGGCGGGCGGCGCGGAGGGCAAGCGCATGGCGCTCCCGAACGCGAAGATCCTGATCCACCAGGTGTCGGGTGGCTTCTCCGGCCAGGCGGCCGACATCGAGATCCATGCGCGCGAGATCATCGACATCCGCCGCAAGCTCGACGAGATCATCGCCAAGCACACGAAGCAGCCGCTGGAGAAGGTGTCGGGCGACACCGACCGCGACTACTTCATGAGTGCCGAGGAAGCGCAGGAGTACAACATCATCGACCGGGTGATCTCCGAGCACTGAGGGAGATAGGACAGGCGGCTGCGTCAGCAGACGCTCCAGCATGCGAGAGCGCCAGCTCTGGATATTCCTTGGACGTTCGTCCGACTTCCGTTTCCCGACCCAAGCAGGGGTCGGACCCCTTCCCGTTGAAGGACGCGACAGAACCGCGTCCAGCGCCTAGAGTTAGAGGCGGCGTCCCGGGGAGGAGCGCTAGATGACCAGACCGACCGATTCCAACGAACAGCTTCTATGTAGCTTCTGCGGCAAGTCGCAGCGGCAGGTGAAGAAGCTGATCGCGGGCCCCGGCGTCTACATCTGCGACGAGTGCATCGACCTCTGCAACGAGATCATCGATGAGGAGCTCGCGGCCGCTCCGACCTTCGACGTCGAGAGCCTCCCGAAGCCGACCGAGATCTATTCCGTCCTGAACGAGTACGTCGTCGGCCAGGAGAAGGCGCAGCGCACGCTCTCGGTCGCGGTCTACAACCACTACAAGCGCATCCAGATCGCACGCACCGACGACGACGCCGACGTCGAGCTGCAGAAGTCGAACATCCTGCTGCTCGGCCCGACCGGCTGCGGGAAGACTTTGCTCGCGCAGACGCTCGCGAAGATCCTCAACGTGCCGTTCGCGATCGCCGACGCGACTGCGCTGACCGAGGCCGGCTACGTCGGCGAGGACGTCGAGAACATCTTGCTGAAGCTGATCCAGGCCGCCGACTACGACGTCAAGAAGGCCGAGACCGGGATCATCTATATCGACGAGGTCGACAAGATCGCGCGCAAGGCCGACAACCCGTCGATCACGCGCGACGTGTCGGGCGAGGGCGTGCAGCAGGCGCTGCTCAAGATCCTCGAGGGAACGCTGGCGTCGGTGCCGCCCCAGGGCGGGCGCAAGCACCCCCACCAGGAGTTCCTGACGATCGACACGACGAACATCCTGTTCATCTGCGGCGGGGCGTTCGCGGACCTCGACAAGGTGATCGAGCGGCGCATCGGCCATACGGGCATCGGCTTCGGCGCCTCGATCGACTCACGCCGCCACAAGGACGTAGGCAACATTTTCGAGCAGGTGCTGCCCGAGGACCTGATGCACTACGGGCTGATCCCCGAGTTCGTCGGCCGGCTGCCCGTGATCTCGGCGATTCACCAGCTCACGCAGGCCGACCTGATCCGGATCCTGACCGAGCCCCGCAACGCGCTCGTGAAGCAGTTCCAGCGCTTCTTCAGCTTCGACGGCATCGAGCTGCACTTCTCGGACGAGTCGCTCGTGTCGATCGCGCACAAGACCTTGGAGCGCGACACCGGGGCGCGCGGGCTGCGCTCGATCCTGGAGGAGATCCTGCTCGAGGTGCAGTTCGAGCTTCCCTCCCGCAGCGACGTGACGAAGTGCGTCGTGACCAAGGAGACGGTCGAGAAGGGCCTCAAGCCCACGCTCGTGACCGAGGCCGCGAAGGCGGCCCAGAGCCAGAAGAAGCGCGCCGCCGCAGCGCGGGCCGCCGAGCTCGAGCTCGGCGAGAAGTCCGCTTAGTACCGCCCGGCGTACCGACGCACCCCAGCGAAATCGCGTTAACCTCCTGGTTGACCTCGAGCAGGCCAGTGCCGAGGGCCAGGGACGGCCAGGACGGGAGTTCGCAGTCATCAAGGGGATAACGCGGTTAAGAGCTTGCCTGGCGGCGGGGGCAGTGCTTACGACCGCTGCTGCTAGCCGGCGATGCCGGCGCGGCGCCGTACCTCACGATCGAGGGCGAGCAGATGAACAATTCATCTGCGACATCGGTGGACACGGTTGCCAGCTGGTTACTCGGGAACCGGCTACACGACCTTCCAGGGTGACGGCGCCATCACTTCCTCGGCGCCGGTCAAGAATGCCGGCTGGCTGCGTGTCCGCGCCCGCTCCAACGGATGTCCGGATAGCACATTCGCGCGCTTGCAGGTTGTCGTGGGCGCGGCCGGCGCGGTGTTCGACCAGCAGCTGACCGACACCTGGACCTACTACTCGACGCCCGGGTTCGTCATCGACCAAACCGGAACGGGATCTCCCCAGGTGACGGTCTCAGCGATACAGGCCGGTGGGAGCGGCACCTGTACGAAGCAGGTGCGGCTCGACTCGATCGAGTTCTACGTATGGCGGCCCTTCAGTCCCACGTCGCGCTGGAACAAGAAGGCGAGCGAGATCGCTTCCCCGCCCGGCGGTCAGACCGGCATTCAGACCGGCCCTGGAGCCTGGAAGGCCCCGGGCCAGGTCGGCTTGTCGGTGGGCGGCTGCCCGCCCGGCTGGGGCTCCACGTGCATGCAGGACCGGCCTTTCAACAAGCCGATCTGCTTCGGGGAGTCCGGCCAGAGCACGGCCAAGTCCACCACGGGCTCTGCTCAGGGCTTTGTGCTCGGCAACATCGCCTACGCCGGGCAAAATATCCATGTGGCGAGCCCTTGCGGAGCGGCGACCGGCTCCGACGGCCACCTGGCCGTCACGAACCCGGCCCGCACGGTCGCTTATGAGTGGTGGCGGTGTGTGACCCTGGGGATCTGGTGCGGACCCATGTTCGGCTACGGGGCCGGTAACGGCGGGGTCGTGGCGAGATGGGACCTGACCGGAAGCGGGGTGGCCAACGCCCAGGACGCCTCGCCGCCGACCTGCTGCCCGAACCGCTCCGCCCGGGGTTCAGGTACTCCGCTGATCAGTACCGCCATCCGAGGCGAGGAGGCGCTGCATGGGATCGAGCACGTGACCGGATGCACCATCACGGCGCCCGGGAGCTCGGACGTCAGCAACAGGTACCTCTACCCGCCGGCCGTCAACACGGACGGGGTGCTCACCTCGGGCGGCAGCCGGTACGGCGAGCTCTACACCCTGCGCTCCAACTTCCTGACTGATAACCCCACGAACCCGACCCGCGGGCGGCCGTGGAGCACCGGGGAGCTGAACATCATCAACGCGCTCATGACTTACGGGTGCTACGTCGTGGACCGGCACGGCGGATTCGAGCTCGACACGGATGCGGCGCACTGGACCGAGGCGGACTGGGCGGCGGCCGACGTCACGAAGGCGAGCCTCAACAGCATCCAGCCGAGCGACATGCAGTACCGGGCGATCCCGACGCAAACGGAGTACGTGGACGTGCCCTGATCGCCCTGCGTTCGCGTCCGAGCGGCAAATAGGCTCCTCGCCGTGGAAACGCTCGCTTCCGGGTTCAACTTTCCCGAGGCGCCGGTGGTGCTGCCTGACGGCGGCGTCGCCTTCAGCGACGTGCTCGGCGGGGGAGTGCACCGCTGGTCGCCGGACGGGACCGTCGAGACACTGCTCGAGCGGCGGCGCGGGATCGGCGGCATGGCGCTTACCGCCGACGGCCGCCTGATCGTCTCCGGCCGCGACCTCGCGCTGCTCGATGGCGGCGAGGCGCGCACGCTGCTCGAGGTCGACGGGCGCCACGGGGTTCAACGACCTCGGGACCGACTCGCACGGGCGGGTCTACGCCGGGCGTCCTCCGCTTCCACCCGTTCAAGGGCGAGCAGCCGGTGCCGGGCGGCATCTGGGCGCTCGGCGGCGACCTGCCCGAGCCGCGCGAGGTGGCGCGCGAGATCGACTGGGCCAACGGGATCGGGTTCTCGCCCGACGGCGGGCACGCTCTATGCGAGCGACTACGCGCACTCCCATGTGCTGGCGTGGGACGTCGAACGACGACGGCGGCCTCTCCGGGCAGGCGCGTGTTCGCCGAGGCCCCGGCGGGCTCGTGCGACGGGCTGGCGATGGACAGCGAAGGCGGCGTGCTGGTCGCCCTCGGCGAGGGCGGGATCGCCCGCTTCCGTCCCGACGGGACGCTCGACGGCAGGATCGAGGTGCCGGCCGACTTCGTCACGAGCCTGTGCTTCGGCGGCGAGGACATGCGCGAGCTGTACATCACCGGTGTCGCGAACGGCGGCGGTGTGCTGCTGCGCGGCCGGGCCGACGTTCCTGGCCTGCCGGTCGCACCCGCGCAGCTGCCGCCCGCCTGAGAAGCCGTTCTAGACTCCGCCGGATGGCAGAGGATCGCCAGCAGACGCTGAAAGACCGCACCCGTTACGAGCCCGCGGAGGTCGAGCCGCGCATCCTCGAGCGCTGGCTGACGGCGGGCTACTTCCACGCAGAGCCGGAGGGCGCGGCGGACGAGAACTACTCGATCGCGATCCCGCCGCCGAACATCACCGGCGCGCTTCACATGGGCCACGCGCTCAACGCCTCGGTCCAGGATGTGCTGATCCGGATGCACCGGATGCAGGGCGTTCGGACGAAGTGGATCTTCGGCACCGACCACGCCGGCATCGCCACCCAGACCCAGGTCGAGCGCCAGCTCGAGCGCGAGGGCCTCAGCAAGGAGCTGATCGGCCGCGAGGAGTTCGAGCGCCGCGTGTGGCAGTGGCGCGAGCAGTACGGCCGCACGATCGTGACCCAGTTCCAGCGCCTCGGCGCCTCGTGCGACTACCAGGACGAGCGCTTCACGCTCGACGACGACTACGTGCGCGCCGTCGTCTACGTCTTCAAGGCGCTCTACGACCGCGAACTGATCTACCGCGACAACTACCTCGTCAACTGGGACCCGGGGACCCGCTCGGCGATCTCCGACCTGGAGGTCGAGGACCGCGAGGTCACCGACACGCTCTACTACATCGACTATCCGTTCGCCGACGGCGAGGGCGCGATCACCGTGGCCACCGTGCGGCCGGAGACGATGCTCGCGGACACCGCGGTGGCCGTGAACCCGGACGACGAGCGCTACGCGGACATGGTCGGGCGCGAGGTGATCCTGCCGCTGGTCGGGCGCCGCCTGAAGGTGATCGCCGACGATTACGTGAAGCCGGAGTTCGGCACCGGCGCGCTCAAGATCACTCCCGGTCACGACCCGAACGACTTCGAGATCGGGCGCCGCCACGGGCTCGAAGAGGTCTCCGTGATCGGGGAGGAGGGCCTGATGACCGAGGCGGCCGGCCGCTTCGCGGGCCTCACCACCCAGGACGCGCAGAAGAAGGTGGTGGAGGCGCTCGAGAAGGAGGGCCGGATCAGCAAGACCGAGCCCTACACGCACACCGTTCCCTACTCGCATCGCTCCGGCGAGCGGATCGAGCCGCTGATCTCGCTCCAGTGGTTCATGCGGATGGACGAGCTGGCCAAGCCGGCGATCGAGGCGGTCACCTCGGGGAAGGTCAAGTTCCACCCCGAGCGGTGGGCGCGGGTCTACCTCGACTGGCTCGAGAACATCCGGCCCTGGTGCATCTCCCGCCAGCTGTGGTGGGGGCACCGGCTGCCGGTCTGGTACTGCGACGCGTGCGAGGAGACCTACGTGTCGCTGGAGGAGCCCACGCGCTGCGGCGCCTGCGAAGGCCCGCTGCGGCGCGACGAAGACGTGCTCGACACCTGGTTCTCGTCGGCGCTGTGGCCGTTCGCGACGCTCGGCTGGCCCGACGACACGAGCGCGCTGCGCGCCTTCTACCCGACCGACGTGCTCGTCACGGCGCGGGACATCATCTTCCTCTGGGTCGCTCGCATGGTGATGATGGGGGAGACGTTCGTGGAGCGCGAGCCGTTCGAGGACGTCTACATCACGCCGATCATCCAGGCGCCCGACGGCCGCCGGATGTCGAAGTCGCTCGGCACCGGGATCGACCCGCTCGATGAGATCGGCGCGCATGGCGCCGACGCCGTGCGCTTCGGGCTGCTCTCGATGGCGTCCTCGCAGGACGTGCGCTACTCGCACGAGAAGATCCAGCAGGGGCAGCAACTCGCGAACAAGATGTGGAACGCGTCGCGGCTGATCCTGCTGAACGTGGCCGACGTCGAGGGTGCGCCGCGGCCGGTGACCGCCGAGGACCGCTGGATCCTGACTCGCCAGCAGCGCGCGATCGGCCGGATCAGCGAGCTGATCGAGCGCTACGACTTCGCCCACGCGGCGCAGGAGCTCTATGCGTTCTTCTGGAGCGAGCTGTGCGACTGGTACCTGGAGATGGTCAAGCCGCGCCTGTATGGCGAGGACGACAAGGACGACGTCTCGGCCACGCTTCTGTATGTACTCGAGCAGACGCTTGCCCTGGCGCACCCGTTCATCCCCTTCGTGACCGAGGAGATCCACTCGTTCGTGCCGGGCGCCGAGGGCGATCTGGCCGTGAGCGAATATCCCCGCCGCGCGCGACGAGCTGATCGACGACGCAGGCCGAGCGGGACGTCGAGATGGTGATCGAGGCGGTGCGGCGGCTGCGCAACTACCGCGACTCGGTCGGAATTGCCAGCGCGCGAGGTCGTGTCAGGCCGGCTGATCCCCGACGACGCGGTCACTCGAGGTGTGTTCATGGAGGCGTTGCCGACGATCGAGCGCCTGGCGCGTTACGAGCTCGAGCTTGCCGATGCCTCCTCGAACGGGGAGGCGGCCGCCGTGGTGCTCGAGGGCGCGCGGGTCGAGGTGCTCGACGGCGCTGGCTCGGAGGCCGCTCAGGCCCAGCTGGCCGAGACACTCGAGCGCCTCGACTCCGAGATCGCCCGCGCGCGCGGGAAGCTCGCCAACCAGGGCTTCACCGCGAAGGCGCCCGCCGACGTCGTCCAGGCCGAGCGGGACAAGCTCGAGCGATACGAGCGCGAGCGGGCAGAGATCCAGAGCCGGCTCGAGTGACCAGCTTCACTCCCGAGCAGGCCGAGCAGTGGCTGCTGTCGCTGGAGCTGTTCGGCATGCGCTTCGGCTTGGAGCGGATGCGCCGGCTGATGACAGCGCTCGATTCGCCGCAGGAGCGCTTCCGCTCGGTGCAGGTCCTCGGGACGAACGGCAAGTCCTCGACGGCACGCATGACGGCGGCGCTGCTGGAGGCCCATGGGGTGCGCTCCGGCGCGTACCTCTCGCCACACCTGCGCTCCTTCGCCGAGCGCGTCGAGGTCGGCGGCCACCAGGTGAGCGATGCGGACTTCGCCGCTGCCGTCGGCCGCGCCGCGCGTGCCGCTGCGCTCGTCGACCGCACGCTCGAGGAGGGGGATCGCGTGACGCAGTTCGAGGCGCTGACGGCGGCGGCCTACTCGGAATTGGCGCGCGCGGGTGTGGAGGCGGCGGTGATCGAGGCGGGTCTCGGCGGCCGCTACGACGCGACCAGCGTGATCGCCGCGCGCGTGCACGTGCTGACGAACGTCGGGCTGGAGCACACGCGCTGGCTGGGTCCGACCGAGCGCCACATCGCCGAGGAGAAGCTCGCGGTGGTGCAGCGTGGGTCGGTGCTCGTCACGGGCCGGCTCGGTCCCGACGCCGCCGCGGTCGCCGAGCGGGTGGCCGCCGAGCACGAGGTGCCGCTCGTGCGGCTGGGGCAGGAGCTGAGGCTCGCCGCGGATGGGGAGGCGTTTGACGGTGGAGACCCCGGGCGGCTCGGTGACCGGCATCCGTCTCGCGCCGCTGGGCGGATTCCAGCGCGACAACTTCGCGCTCGCGCTGGCGGCGGCCGACGCGTTGCTCGCCGGCATGGGGCGGGGCCCGCTCGAACCGGAGCGCGTCCGCCGCGCCGCGGCCGGCCTCGCGCTGCCGGGTCGCATGGAGGTGATCTCCGAGCAGCCGCTGGTGATGCTCGACGGTGCGCACAACCCGAGCGGCGCTCGCGCCCTGGGTGACTCGCTGCTCGATGCAACCGGGGGGCGGCGCCCGCTGGCGGTCGTGTCGATCATGGAGGACAAGGACGCTGCCGGAGTCCTGGAGGCGCTGGTCCCGGTCACGTCGGGCGCGATCTTCACGCGCGCCGCGCGCCGTGGAGCGCTCCCGCCGGCCACGCTCGCGAGCCTCTGGGGCCAGCTCGGCGGCCCGCCGGCCCGCGTGATCACAGATCCAGCCGAGGCACTCGCCGAGGCGGTCCGCGCGGCCGGCCCGGAGGGTGCCGTGCTCGTCACGGGCTCGCTGTACCTGCTGTCCGAGCTGGTCGGTGCAGGTGTCGCCGAGCGGCGCACGAACACCCGCCCATGACGGACCACCTGCGCATGCTCGGCCTCGTGGCGCTGGTGGTCGCGACCGTGATCCTGCTCTTCTTCACGGTCGGATACGTCCTGGGGCGGATACTTCTCTGTGAGCAGGCTGATTGCCGCCGGTGGCGAATGGTGGGGACAGCGGCTGCCCTAGACTTCCCCTGGCGGACAGGAATCCGATGACCTTCGCTCTATTTGGCATCCAGAACGACGGCCTCAACCTGGCCGTCAATCTGCTCGTCTTCTTCCTCTTCGTGATTTGGCTGGCGTTGGTCTACTGGACCTACGCGGATGCCAGCCGCAGGATCGAGGACCCGATGCTGATCGCGTGCGCGACCGCCGCGTCGCTGTTCCCGTACATCGGGACGATCGTCTACGTGATCGTGCGACCGCCCGAGTACCTGGAGGACGCGCATGAGCGCGAGCTCGAGATCCGAGCCGCCGAGAGCCGGGTACAGCTGCTCCAGAACCGAACGTGCGCGGGCTGTGGTCACGAGATCGAGGGCAACTACCTGCGCTGCCCGCACTGCATGAAGAAGCTCAAGGAGCCTTGCCGCAGCTGTGGGAAGCCGATCGACCCGGCCTGGCGAGTGTGCCCGTTCTGCGAGGCCGAGATCGTCAGCCGCGCGTCGCCGGCGCCCTCGCGGTCCGGCCGGCGTGCCCGGCGCCCGACCGCGGCCGAGCGCGCGGCCGAGCGGGCTGCGGAGCGATCCGAGCGAACCGGCAGCTCGAGCCCGATCGTGCTCGACCCTGAGCCGATCGATCCCGACGCCAGCTTCCTCGACGAGCCGGATGAGCCGCCTCCGGACCGGCGCCGGAACAACTTCTAGCCAGCTCTAATCCTCCAAAGGAGCTCCTGAATGGACCGAACCCTGATCCTGGTGAAGCCCGACGCCTTCGAGCGGGGCCTGACCGGCGAAGTGATCGCCCGCTTCGAGCGCAAAGGGCTGCGGATCGCCGCCCTGAAGCTGATGCAGGTCGATCGCGACCTGGCCGAGCGGCACTACGCCGAGCACACCGAGAAGCCGTTCTTCGGCGAGTTGGTGGACTTCATCACGCGTGGCCCGCTGGTCGCGATGGTGCTCGAGGGAACCGAGGCCGTGAAGGCGGCCCGCCAGGTGATCGGCGCGACCAACCCGCTCGAAGCGGACATGGGTTCCATCCGGGGCGACCTTCGCCACCGAGGTCACGTTCAACCTCGTGCACGGGTCGGATTCGGCGGAGTCGGCTGATCGCGAGACGGAGCTGTTCTTCCCTGAGCTCTAGTCGGCAGACAGCAGTCGGCAGTCGGCAGAGGTGTTGATCCTTGCGTCACGCTCTCCGCAGCGGAAGGCGATTCTCGAGATGCTCGGGATTCCGTTCGAGCAGATGCCGGCGGACGTCGAGGAGCAGACTGACGGGGCGCCGCGGGAGGTGGTGCTCGAGAACGCGCTGCGCAAGGCGCGCGCCGTCGCGGCCGGGCAGCCCGATTCCGTCGTGCTCGGCGTCGACACCGAGGTGTTCCTGGACGGCGAGGTGTTCGGCAAGGCTTCCGGCTGGGGCCACGCACGTGCCCATTTGCAGCGACTTTCCGGCCGCACACACGAGGTGTTCAGCGGCGTCGCCCTGATCGATGCGGGCGGGGAGCGGACCGGCGTGGCGAGGACGCGAGGTGACCTTCCGGGACCTGGGCGGCGGCCTGCTCGATTGGTACCTGGAAACAGGGGAGTGGCGCGACCGAGCCGGCGCCTACGCGATCCAGGGCCGCGGAGCAGCACTCGTGGAGCGGATCGACGGCGACTACTGGAACGTGGTGGGCCTTCCGGTGCCGTTGCTGCTCTCGATTGCACCGAAACTGCTGCAATAGCGCAATCGTGCTCCGTTAAGAAGTCCCTGCTTCTGTAGCATCTGCCGCTGCGGATGACCCTGACCGCGCGGGCCGTTCGCACCCGGCGGCTCATGAACTCCCTGCAAAGGCTGGGTTGGTGGCCGCCACGCTCCCATGGGATTTTTCAGCGCTCTCACCGGCCTTGGCGGCCGCGACATGGCGGTCGATCTCGGCACCGCAAACACGCTCGTTTACGTGCGTGGCCGCGGCATCGTGCTGTCCGAGCCGTCGGTCGTGGCGATTGACGCAAGGACCAGCGAGGTGCACGCCGTCGGACTCGAGGCCAAGCGGATGCTGGGCCGCACGCCGGGCACGATCCAGGCGATTCGCCCGCTAAAGGACGGTGTGATCGCGGATTTCGACGTCACCGAGCAGATGCTGCGCCACTTCATCCAGAAGGTCCACCAGAACCGCTGGGCACATCCGCGGGTGGTCGTGTGTGTCCCATCGGGGGTGACCGGTGTAGAGAAACGTGCGGTCGAGGAGGCATGCCTCTCGGCCGGCGCCCGGCAGGCGTATTTGATCGAAGAGCCGATGGCGGCGGCGATCGGAGCCGGGCTTCCCGTCGGCGAGCCGACCGGCAACATCGTGGTCGACATCGGCGGCGGCACCAGCGAGGTGGCGGTCATCTCGCTGGGCGGAATCGTCGTCTCCCAGTCGATCCGGGTCGGCGGCGACGAGATGGACGACGCGATCGTGAACTACGTGAAGCGGGAGTACAAGCTGATGATCGGACAGCAGACCGCCGAGGAGATCAAGCTCGAGATCGGATCCGCCTCGCCGCTCGAGGAGGAGGTGCAGGCCGAGGTGCGCGGACGCGATCTCGTCTCCGGCCTGCCCAAGACGGTCGTCCTCACCTCCGAGGAGGTGCGGGGCGCGCTCGAGGAGCCGCTGTCCCAGATCATCGGCGCCGTCAAGGAGACGCTCGACCGCACGCCGCCCGAGCTGGCCTCGGACATCATGGACCGGGGCATCATGCTGGCAGGCGGTGGAGCGCTCTTGCAGGGACTGGACGAGCGGCTGCGCGACGAGACCCAGATGCCGTGCCATCTGGCCGAGTCGCCGCTGACTTGCGTGGCGGTCGGATCGGGCCGTTCGCTGGAGGAGTTCGAGGCCATCCACAAGGCCAACAAGAACTCCCGTAGCCGCCGCAGATACTGAGAAACTTGGCTCTCTTGGCTCTCTTGAGCTTCGTCAGGAACACACCTTCGTGTACAAGAAATCGGTTCGCAGGCGGCGAGCAGTGCTGGCAGTGCTCGTCGGCCTCTCCATAGCCCTTCTCACCGCCTACTTCGGCGAATCCGCCTCAGGTGGCCTACATGCGATCCAGCGTGGCTTTCTGGAGGCGATGGCCCCTCTCCAGGAAGGAGCCAGCCGGGCGCTGAAGCCTGCGCGCGATTTGACCGGCTGGGTCGGCGATGTGATCGACGCCAAGTCGGAGAACGAGGACCTCGAGAGCGAGGTCGAGCGCCTGCGCCGCGAACTGGCGGAGGCGCAGACCGGCACGCGTGACGTCGAGCAGCTGCGGTCGCTGGTCGGCTTCAATCGCTCGCCCGGCTTCCCTGACGGCTACGACCATGTCGGCGCGCGCGTGATCGGGCGCTCGCCGACGGTCTGGTACTCGACGATCACGATCGACAAGGGCTCCGACCAGGGCGTGCACGCCGACCAGCCTGTCGTGAACGGCGACGGCCTCGTGGGCCGGGTCTCGGACGTCTCGTCCGACGCGGCGCGCGTCACGCTGGTCACCGACCACACCAGCGGCATCTCGGCGCAGGTGGTTCCCGACGGGGCCAACGGCCTCGTCAAGGCGACGGTCGGGAACCCCTCCGACCTGATCCTCGACTTCGTCCAGAAGGGCCGCTCGGTGCACAAGGGTGCGACCGTGGTGACGTCCGGATGGAAGTCCTCGCGCGTCGAGTCGCTGTTCCCGCGCGGTATCCCGATCGGCAGCGTCACACGGGTGGACCGCGAGGAGCGCGAGCTGTACCAGCGCGTGCACCTGCGCCCGTTCGCGGACCTGCGCCAACTGGACATCGTCGAGGTCCTGACCTCGTCGAGCAGCGACCGGACGAACGCGCAGGTGGGACCGTGACGGCCAGCTTCCCCGGAGTGCTGCGCATCGCGGCGCTCGTCCTGCTGACGGTCGTGCTGGAGATCGCCGTGGTCACCCAGATCACGATCTTCGGCGCGAACGTGGACCTGTTGGTGCTGGTGACCCTGTCGGTGGGGCTGCTCGGCGGCCCGATCGCCGGCGCGGTGGTCGGCTTCTCGATCGGACTCGTGGCGGACATGGCGCTGGTCCAGACGCTGGGCGTCACCTCGCTGCTGCTGACCGGCGTCGGCTACCTCGCCGGGCGCTACCGGGAGCTGCGTGACGCCACGCACAAGCTGGTGCCCGTGCTGGGTGGCTTCGTCGCCGCGCTCGCCTTCTCGGCCTGCTTCGCCGTGATCCAGTTCCTGCTCGGAGTCGACTCGACCGTCAGCTGGCTGGTGGCGCGCGACGCCGTGGCCGGCGCCGTGCTGACGGCGTTGTTCGCGCCGGCCGCGTTCGCGGTCGTGCGCTGGGTACTGCGGCCGGACCTGATCGAGGAGCTGCGACCCCGCCGGCGTCCCGTGACGAATCTGCGGCTGGGCTGATGTATCTGCCTGGCGGAGACCGGCGCATGATCGTCACCCCGCAGCTCGCGCTGCGCGTGGCGATCCTGGGCGCGATCGCGCTGGCGCTGTTCGCGATCGTGTTCTTCCGCCTTTGGTACCTGCAGGTCCTGACCGGCGACAAGTACCTCGCCGAGGCCAACAACAACCGCGTGCGCGAGGTGAAGGTGGAGGCGCCGCGCGGCCAGATCGTGGATCGCAACGGGATGGTGCTGGTCGACAACCGCACGGCGCTCGTCGTCCAGGTGCAGCCCGAGCAGCTGCCGGGGGACGACCGCCGCAAGGCCCGCGTCGTGCGCGGGCTCGGCAATGCGCTCGGTATCCGGCCGGCGACCGTCCGCAAGCGGATCCGCCGCGGTGTGCGTGAGCTGCCGTTCAGCCCGGTCACGATCCAGACCGACGTTGCGCTGACGACGGTGCTCTACCTGCAGGAGCACCAGACGGAGTTCCCGGGCGTGGACGTCGAGCGGATCTACCTCCGCAAGTACCCCTACGACTCCGTCGGCGCGCACCTGTTCGGGACGCTCGGCGAGGTGACCGAGAAGCAGCTGAAGGAGACCGGCTACGACGGCGTCGAGCTGGGAGACCGCGTGGGCCAGTCCGGGATCGAGTACGAGTACGACCGCTACCTGCGGGGGCGAAACGGCGCCAGCCGCATCCAGGTGGACGCGCTCGGGCGCCCGAAGGGAGAGCTGTCGGTGCGCCGCCCGACATCCGGCAAGCGGCTGCGGCTGTCGATCGACTTCGACGTGCAGAAGGCAGGCCAGGAGGCGCTCGAGCGCTACGGCAAGCCGGGCGGGTTCGTCGCGATGGACCCCCGCAACGGTGAGGTGCTGGGGCTCGGCAGCAACCCGAGCTTCGACCCGAACGTGTTCGCCAAGGGTGTGAAGACGTCGACGTACAAGCAGCTGACCGACGCCGACAACGGGGCGCCGCTCGCGAACCGGGCGATCCAGGGCCTCTACCCGACCGGTTCCACGTTCAAGCTGATCACCGCCACTGCAGCGCTCGAGGGAGGCCTGATCTCGCCCGCCAGCGTGCTGTTCGACGGCGGCTCGCTGACCGTCGGCGGCGTCACGTTCAAGAACGCCGGCAACGCGTCCTATGGCGCGCTGGCCCTGCCGCGCGCGCTGCAGGTGTCCTCGGACGTGTTCTTCTACCGGCTCGGCCTGGCGGCCGACCAGCATGGCGGCAACCTGATCCAGAAGTGGGCCCACCGGCTCGGCCTCGGCCAGCCGACCGGCATCGACCTTCCAGGCGAGGTGGAAGGGCTCGTCCCGAGCCCCGCCTGGCGCAACCGCCTGTTCCGCAAGAAGCTGACCGACCGGCCGTGGAGCTCCGGTGACTCCGTCAACCTGGCCGTCGGGCAGGGCGACCTGCAGGCGAACCCCCTTCAGATGGCCGTCGCCTACAGCTCGATCGCCAACGGCGGCCGCGTGGTCACCCCGCACATCGGGCTGCGGGCCGAGGACCAGGAGGGGCGCACGCTCCAGGAGATCGCTCCCGGCGCACGGCGGCGAGTGAACGTCAAGCCCGAGTTCCGCTCGGCGATCATGTCCGGCCTGCGGGCGGCCGCCAACGACGCGGGCGGAACCTCCGCGCCGGTGTTCGACGGCTTCCCGATCACGGTGGCCGGCAAGACGGGCACGGCGGAGCGCGGCGCCCAGGGCGACCAGTCCTGGTACGTGGTCGCGGCGCCCTATGACGACCCGCGCATCGTCGTCGCGGTGACGATCGAGCGCGGCGGGTTCGGCGCCGAGGCGGCCGCCCCGGCGGCACGCCGGATCCTGGCCGCCTACTTCGGGATCAAGGGCAAGAAGGCGGTCGGCGAGGCGGGAGGAGCGCCGGACTGATGCAGGCGCCCAAGCCACAGCCATTCGGGACCGGCGCGCAGCGTGGGCCGAGCGATCCCCGCCAGCGCCTGCTCCGGCTGGACCTGCTGCTGCTCGCGGCGACCCTCGCGCTGCTCGCCTTCAGCCTCGTGACGCTCGACGCGGCGACGGCCACCGACGTGCCCGGCGCCCCGGACTACTTCGTCGGCCGCCAGGCGGTCTATGCGGCGTTCGGCATCGCGTTGATGCTGCTGCTGGCCTCCTTCGACTACTCGCGGCTGCGCGAGGTCCGTACAGCGTTGTACGTGGCGCTGGTCGGCCTGATCGTCTTCGTGCTCGCGGTCGGCGGCGCCACCCGCGGGTCCCGCCGCTGGATCGAGCTCCCGTTCTTCCGCTTCCAGCCCTCCGAGCTGGGAAAGCTGTTGCTCGTGCTGGCCCTGTCGGCGTTCGTGCTCGACCGGGTGCGGCGCGGGACGGACCGGGAGATCACCTCGCGGGTGATGCTCCTCGCGCTCGTGCCGACGCTGCTCGTGATGGCCCAGCCCGACCTCGGCACGGGGATCGTCTACGTCACGATCACCCTCGCCCTGCTGTTCGTCGCAGGCACGAAATGGACCCACTTCGCCGCCCTCGGGGGGCTCGCGGCGGTCGCCGCGGCACTGGTCCTGGTCGTGGCGCCCGCGGTCGGCACGCCGGTGCTGAAGGGCTACCAGAAGGACCGCCTGACGGCGTTCCTCGACAAGAACGACGTCGATCCCCAGAGCCAGGGCTACCAGCTCAAGCAATCGGAGATCGCCATCGGATCAGGCCGCAAGACGGGGCGGGGGAGCACCGCCGCAACGCAGACCCGGCTCGACTTCCTGCCTGAGAACCACACAGATTTCATCTTCGCGGTGGTCGGCGAACGCTACGGCTTCGTCGGCGCCGCGATCGTCCTGTCGTTGTACGCGCTGCTGATCTGGCGCTCGTTACGGATCCTCACGATCTCGAAGAACCTGTACGGCGCGCTGATTGCCGCCGGGGTGGGCGCCATGCTCATGACACAGGTGTTCGTGAACGTTGGCGGTAACGTAGGGATCATGCCGATAACAGGCATACCCCTGCCGCTGATGAGCTATGGAGGCTCATCGGTGGTGGTGACGCTCGCCGCCCTTGGGCTGCTGCAGAGCGTCTACGTGCAGGCCCGCGAGGCCTCCGTATCGAAACCGGAGGCGATCGCGTGAGGCCTGCTCACGCGCCGCACAGCGCGCGAAACAAATCAATCAAGGAGTTTTATGCGCAAGCAAGTACTGGTCTCGGTCGACCGCGGAGAGACGCGTGTCGCCATCCTCGAGGGGCGAGGTGCCCCGGAGAAGGAGGGACGCGGGCGATCTCGCGGCCGATCGAGCTCCACTGAATCGAACTGGCGGGTCGCCGAGCTCTACATCGAGCGCCGCGGCCGCCGGTCGATCGTCGGAAACATCTACAAGGGCCGGGTGGACAACGTCCTGTCCGGCATGGAGGCCGCGTTCGTCGACATCGGCGCCGAGAAGAACGGCTTCCTCCACGTCGACGAGATCGTCACCCCGGACGGCCAGGCCCAGCGCCGCGGGCGCGGTCGCGGCGGCGGGCCCAAGATCTCGGATCTGCTGAAGCCTAAGCAGGCGATCGTCGTCCAGGTCACCAAGGACCCGATCGGGACGAAGGGCGCCCGGCTCTCGATGGACCTCTCCATCCCGGGCCGCTATCTGGTCTACCAGCCCTACGGGGACGGGTTCGGGGTCTCCCGCAAGCTGCCCGACGCGGAGCGCGAGCGGCTGCGGAAGCTGGCTTCGGGCCTGAAGGTCGAGCGCGGCGGCGTGATCATCCGCACCGCCGCCTACGGAGCCCGCAAAATCGACATGCAGCGGGAGCTGAAGTACCTCTACCGGCTCCAGGAGGTGCTCCAGAGCAGGGTCGAGGACTCGCCCGCTCCGTCGCTGGCCTTCCAGGAGGCCGACCTGTCCGTCCGGGTCGTCCGCGACGTGTTCACGCGCGAGTTCGAGCGCGCGGTGATCGACGACGAGAAGCAGCACCACCGGGTGACGAGCTTCTTCCAGCGCACCGCGCCGGAGCTGGTGGACCGCGTCGAGCTCTACAAGGGCGATGACCTGTTCCATAAGTTCGGCATCGAGAACGCCTTCGACGCCGCGATGGAGCGCCGCGTCGACCTGCCGCACGGCGGCTACCTGATGATCGACCACGCCGAGGCGCTGACGGTCATCGACGTCAACACCGGCAGCTACACGGGCCGCGGCCGCGGCAGCCTCGAGGACACGATCGTCAAGACGAACCTCCAAGCCGCCGAGGAGGTCGTGCGCCAGCTGCGTTTGCGCGACATCGGCGGGATCATCGTCATCGACTTCATCGACATGGCGTACACGCGCAACCGCGACAAGGTCCTCGACGTGCTGCGCAAGGCGCTCGACCAGGACCGCACCCGCACTCACGTCGTCGAGATCTCGCCGCTCGGGCTGGTCGAGATGACCCGCCAGAACGTCTCCGAAGGCGTGCGCGAGATCATGAACAAGACGTGTCCGACCTGCCAGGGCGAGGGGCTGATCCGCTCGGAGGAGACGATCGCGATCGACGTCGAGCGTACGCTCCGCAACCTGGTCAAGGAGTCGAAGTCCGAGGCATTCCTCGTGCAGGTACACCCGAAGGTGGCCGCGATCCTGATCGGCGGCGGCGGCAAGCCGCTGAAGGAGCTGGAGGAGGAGACCGGGCGTCACTTCCACTTCCACGGCACCGAGCACAGCCCGCTGGACACGTTCCAGATCACCGCAGAGGGCACCCGCGAGGAGATCGAGCACCGCGCCCTGCCGTTCAGCAAGGGCGAGGAGGTCTTGATCAAGATCGAGGAGCCCCACATGTACAACGAGGACGATGCGATCGCCAAGATCGACGGCTATGTGATCTCGATCGCCGGTGGGGGCCCGCACGTGGGCCAGAAGAAGCTGATCCGGATCGAGGAGGTCAAGCGGACCGCGGCCTACGCGGTCGTGGTCAGCGACAACGGCGCCGGTGAGAGCGAGCCGCTCGAGGTGGTGAGCAGCACCGAGGTGTCGCCCAACGGCGCCGAGGGAGATGCTGGATCCGCCGAGTCGGAGGACGGCGATGAGCAGGTACAATCGGCCGGCTCCACGGGCAGACGCCGCCGTGGCCGCAGAGGCGGCCGGCGGCGTTCGCGCGCAAAGGCCGGGAACGGCTCCTCCAGCTAGCACGAACAAGGTTTCTGACGAATGGCCTACGCGATCATCGAGATGGGCGGTAAGCAGTACCGCGTCGAGAAGGGCGACTCCGTCGTCGTCGACCGCGTGCCCGAGAAGGAGGGCGCGAAGGTCAGCCCGCGCGCCCTTCTCTACCGCTCGGACGAGACCGTATTCGACGCCGCCGAGCTGGCCAAGGTCAAGGTCGATGCGGTGGTCGCCGAGCACCTGAAGGGCGACAAGATCCGCGTGTTCAAGTACCGGCCCAAGAAGCGCTACCGCAAGAGCCAGGGGCATCGGTCCTTGCTGACGCGCCTCGAGATCAAGGACATCAAGGGGCCGGCGAAGCGCGCCGCGTCCGCAGCGAAGAAGACAGAAGAAAAGGAAGAGGAGAAGGCAGAAGATGGCTCATAAGAAAGGGCTTGGCTCCAGCCGCAACGGCCGCGACTCGCAGGCCCAGCGCCTCGGCGTGAAGATTTTCGCGGGCGAGCACGTGCGCGGCGGCGAGATCATCGTGCGCCAGCGCGGCACCAAGTTCAAGCCGGGGCCGGGCGCCGGCATCGGCCGCGACGACACGATCTTCGCTACCCAGCCCGGGCGCGTTGAGTTCCGCACCGGCCGCAAGGGACGCACGATCTCGATCCTGCCGGAGTAGCGCCCTTACGGTTGCGGCTGTGCGTCGAGGCCTGCGGCCTCGGCCGCGGCGGCGAATGTGGGGAAGGAAGTCACGCGCAGCAGCGTGCCGTCGGTTTCGAACTCCCCCACGAAATGGATCTGATGCTCGACGATCCCATTTGGGCCCGTGAGCCGGAAGCTGCCGGACGACAGCACGAACCGGTCGTTCTCATGCACCGAGTACGGCCGCCCATAGAGGATCTCGCGATCTCCCTCGAAGTGGGTGAGGAACTCCAGCAGCTCATCGCTGCGGAAGGTGCGGCCTTCCGCGACATGGAAGACCCATTCCACCTGAGGCTCGACCAGGGCCAGCGCCGCCTCGGCGCCGCCCTCTTGGGTCGCCTCCCACATATCCCTGACGAGTGTCTCTTTGCTGGAGCGCACGGTGCAGTATTCACCGGATCGCCCTATGGCCGCAAGTGAGAAAGCCATGTCTGGCAAGTCGGAACGAAATCATGCTCTATGACCGAGTCACAATCGAGGTGGAGGCGGGCGGCGGCGGCAATGGCTGCGTCAGCTTCCGGCGCGAGGCGCACGTGCCGCGCGGCGGCCCGGACGGGGGGGACGGCGGCCGGGGCGGCGACGTCGTGCTGGTCGCGGATGCGAACCTCCGTGACCTGGCGGCCTTCCGTGGGAAGCGCCATCACCGGGCACAGAGAGGCGGCCACGGGAGCGGGGCGCAGCGCCACGGGGCGGCTGGCGAGGACCTCGTTCTGCACGTGCCCGCCGGGACGGTTGTCGAGGACACCGAGCGCGGCATGACCCACGACCTGCGTCGCGACGCCCAGCGGGCGGTGATCGCGCGCGGCGGCTCAGGCGGGCGCGGCAACCGGCGGTTCGCCACCTCGACGCGGCAGGCGCCGCGATTCGCCGAGCAGGGCCTCCCGGGTGAGGAAGCGACGCTCGAGCTGCGGCTGAAGCTGCTCGCCGACGTCGGCCTAGTCGGCGCGCCCAACGCCGGCAAGTCCTCGCTGCTGCGGCGCCTGACGCGCGCGCAGCCGAAGGTCGGCGCCTATCCGTTCACGACGCTCGAGCCGGTGCTCGGCACGCTCGAGGACCCTGAGGGGCGGCAGTTGGTGCTGGCCGACATCCCTGGGCTGATCGAAGGAGCCGCCGCCGGCGCCGGGCTCGGCCACGAGTTCCTCGCCCACGTCGAGCGGACCCGGCTGCTGGTCCACCTGGTCGACATCGCGCCGCCCGCTGGGAGCGATCCCTGGGATGACCTTGGCGCGGTGCGCGACGAGCTGCGTCTGTACGGCGCCGGGTTGGCCGAGCGGCCCGCGATCGTCGTGCTGAGCAAGGCGGACCTGATGCCACCCGCGGAGGTCGAGGCGCTCCGGCGCGAGTTCGAGGGCCGGCTGGAGGGCGAGTCGCCGGTGCTGGCCGTCTCCAGCGCCACTGGACAGGGCCTCGACGAGATGCGCAACGCGATCTTCGCCCTGACGCCGCCGGCGGACGAGCCCGAGGCGGCCCCGGACGACGCAGATGATGTGGCGGAGCATGCCGTTTACCGGCCGGTGGACCGCGCGGGATGGCGCGTCGTCCCCGCAGGCGAGCGCTCTTTCCGCATCGAAGGCCCGGCGGTCGAGCGGCTGCTCGCCCGGCACGACATCGCGAACCCAGAGTCGCGCGACTACATCGAGGAGCGCCTGCGGGCGATGGGAGTCATGAAGGCTCTGGACGCGAAGGGATTCGAGCCCGGGAACGAAGTGCAGATCGGAGCGGTTACGTTTGAGCTGTATCCGGGTTAGTCGGGAGTCGGCAGTGTTGAGGCTATGAGCGTTTGCGTCATAAAGATGGGCAGCACCCTCGTCGCGGACGATGCAGGTGAGGTTCGGTCCGATGTCCTGCGGGAGATCTGCCGGCAGGTCGCGGAGGCGTCCGGGCGCGGCGAGTCGATCACGATGGTCACCTCGGGGGCGATCGCGCTTGGGATGCGGCGCATGGACATGCCCTTCCGGCCGAGTGCGATGGAGGAGTTGCAGGCCGCCTCGGCAGTGGGGCAGGGCCCGCTGTACGGCGTCTACGCCGAGATGCTGGCCGAGCACGGCGTCCGCTCGGCCCAGGTGCTGCTGACGTTCTTCGACATGTCGGCGCGGATGCAGTACCTGAACGCGCGCCGCACGCTGTCCAAGCTCCTCGAGTGGGGCGTCGTCCCGGTGGTGAACGAGAACGACACCACTTCCACGGACGAGATCAGCTTCGGCGACAACGACATCCTGGCAGCGCAGGCGGCGATCCTGATGCCCGCGGACCTCCTGGTGATCCTCTCCGACGTGGACGCGCTGTACACCGGCGACCCGCGCCGCGACTCCGACGCGAAGCAGGTGGCCGAGGTGCACGACCTCGCGGAGCTGCAGAACTACGAGATCGGCATGTCGAGCTCCCACCTCGGCTCGGGCGGTATGCGCAGCAAGGTGCTGGCGGCCGAGATGGCCACCGCGGCGGGCATCCCGGTCGTGATCTGCAGCGGCGCGCAGCCGGGCACGCTTGCGCGCGCGATCGCGGGCGAGGCGGTCGGCACCCGCTTCCATCCCCAGGAGCGGACGCAGTCGAGCTTCAAGCTGTGGCTGCGCTATGCCAAGGCGGCGCGCGGGCGCGTGATCGTCGACCAGGGCGCCGAGCGCGCGCTGCGCGAACAGGGGACCAGCCTGCTGCCGGTTGGTGTCGTCGAGGTGGAGGGCGAGTTCGGGGCAGGCGACGCCGTCGAGGTTGCCGCTGCCGCGGACGGGCGGCGGGCCGTGGGGAAGGGGATCTCCAACTACTCCTCGGCCGAATTGCGACAGGTGAAGGGCCTCAAGACCGACGCGGTGCGACAGGTGCTGCCCCGTGCGAGCGAGGAGGCCGTGCACCGCGACTATTTCGTTTTGACTTGATTTCCTGCGCCTGCCGATACCCTTTTCCGGAATGGCGATCCAGACCGAATCCGTAGCAGAGCTCTGCCGGCGCGCGAAGGAGGCCTCGCACGAGCTGGCCACCCTGCCGGCGGATGTGAAGAACGCGGCGCTGGAGGCGATCGCCGACGCGCTCGAGGCGCGCGCGGCAGAGATCATCGAGGCGAACGCGGGCGACCTGGAGGACGGGCGCAACGCGGGCCTCGACGCGGCGCTGCTGGACCGGTTGGCGCTCGACGCGGGGCGGATCGCGGCGGTGGCGGCCGCGGTGCGCGACATCGCGGCGCTACCTGACCCCGTTGGAGAGATGCTGGAGGAGCGCGAGCTCGACAACGGCCTCGAGCTGAAGAAGGTGCGCGTCCCGATCGGCGTGATCGCGATCGTCTACGAGGCGCGCCCCAACGTGACGGTAGACGCGGCCGCTCTGACGATCAAGTCGGGCAACGCGGTCGTGCTGCGCGGTTCCTCGATGGCACAGCGCTCCAACGCCGCCCTGGCCGAGGTCGTCGCCTCGGCAGGCGAGGCTGCCGGCCTGCCGGAGGGAGCGGTCGTGCTGCTACCCGGAGGCGAGCGCTCGGACCTCCTCGAGCTGATCCGCCAGGACGGACTGGTGGACCTGGTGATCCCCCGCGGCGGCGAGGGCCTGAAGAACATCTTGAAGGCGAGCGCGACGGTGCCGGTGATCTACGCGGCCGCCGGCAACTGCCACGTCTATGTCGACTCATCCGCCGACGTCGAGATGGCCCGGCGCATCGCCTACAACGCGAAGGTGCAGCGCCCGGGCGTGTGCAACGCGGCCGAGACGCTGCTGGTCCACCGCGACATCGCCGGGCAGCTGATTCCGGAGGTGTTCGGCGACCTGCATGCTGCGGGCGTCGAGCTGCTCGTCGACGGGGCCGCGCGCGCGGCCGCCGGAGACGCCGCCGAGGGGCTGACCGACGCGACGGACGAGGATTGGGACACGGAGTACCTGGGCCTGAAGATGGCCGTCAAGGTGGTCGACAGCCTCGAGGAGGCGATCGACCACGTCAACCATCATGGCTCCGGGCATTCCGAGGCGATCGTGACCGGCAACCCCGCGGCCGCGGACGCCTTCACGAACCGGGTCGACGCGGCCTGCGTCTACGTGAACACATCCACCCGCTTCACCGACGGCGGTGAGTTCGGGATGGGCGCGGAGATGGGCAACTCGACGCAGAAGCTGCACGCCCGCGGGCCGATCGGCGTGCGCGAGCTGACCACCTTCAAGTATGTCGTGCATGGCTCCGGGCAGGTGCGTGAGTAGTCCGCGGCGGAAGCAGGCAACCTGCGAGTAGGGATCCTCGGAGGGACGTTCAACCCGCCGCACATCGGCCACCTGATCTGCGCGCAGGAGGCCCGGTGGCAGCTGGAGCTGGACCGCGTCCTCTTGATGCCCGCCGGCCAGGCGCCGCACAAGGTGATCGAGCACGACCCAGGCGCGGAGGAGCGGCTGCGGCTGTGCGAGTTGGCGGCGGCTGACGTGGACGGTCTCGAGGTGTCTCGGCATGAGGTCGACAAGGAGGGTCCGGCGTTCACGTTCGAGACGCTCGAGTGGCTGCGATCGGAGACGCCCGATGACGAGGTGGTGTTCATCGCCGGGGCGGACCAGGCGGCGGGCCTGCCGCAGTGGCGGGAGCCGGAACGCGTGCTGCGCGCCGCGCGGCTGGCCGTGGCCGAGCGGCCCGGCACCAAGCACGAGGACGTCTTGCGGGCGATCGGGTCGATATCGGGCGGGGGACCGCGCGTGAGCTTTTTTCCGATGCCGCAGGTCGGCGTGTCGTCGACCGACATCCGCGCGCGGGTCGCGGAGGGGCGGCCCTATCGGCTGCTAGTGCCCGAGGCGGTGGCCGACCGTATCGAGGAGGCGGGGCTCTACCGCGCCGCGGCCGTCGCGGGAGCGGGCCGATGAGCAAACGGCAGCGCGCGCTCGAGGCGCCGGACACCGCGGGCAGTTCCGAGCAGCTGGCCCGGCGGATCGCCGAGATCGCGCAGGACAAGCTCGCCCGTGACATGACCGTGCTCGACATGCGCGACGTGGTGGCGTACACCGACTTCCTCGTGATCTGCACGGGCAACACGGACCGGCAGACGAAGGCGATCGCCGATGCCGTTCGCCTGGGCTTGAAGGAGCAGTCGGTGGCCGGTGCCGTGCTGCCCGAGCGCGTCGAGGGACTGCCGGAGGGCAGCTGGATCCTGATGGACTACCTCGACTGCGTGGTGCACATCTTCACCCCCGAAGCCCGCGAGTACTACCGCCTCGACCGCCTGTGGGGAGAGGTCCCGACGCTCGAGGTCGAGTAGCCCTTTCCGTCCGAGAGGCGAACTAGTGTTCGTATCCCATGGATGGGACGCTGACACCGACGCAGAAGGGGGCTATTGCCGAGGCGGAGATCCTCGCGGCCGCCACGCGCCTCGGCTGGAGGGGCTACATCCCGGTAAGCTGAAGGCGGTCGATGCGACCTCATTCTCGAAGTGATGGGTCGCCGCCTAGGAGTCCAGTGCAAATGGGGCGTGCTAGACGGCGATGTCATCAAGGTATGGCTCCGCACCTCTCGCTTGACACCGACTGGTTACGTGAGGACCACCTACACCGCCGCAGAAATAGACGCGTTCGCAATTTACTCTGCGGATCTGAATCGTTGCTACCTCGTGCCGATCGAAGAAGTCGCGGGACAGACAGGCGTGCATCTGCGCTTGGGGCCCGCTCGGAACAATCAGCAACGCCGGCTAAAATGGGCGGCGCAGTATGAGTTCGGGGCTATAGCTCAGTTGGGAGAGCGCGGCGCTGGCAGCGCCGAGGTCGTCGGTTCGAGCCCGACTAGCTCCACTTGACTCGTGTCGCGGCGCTTCGCGGCCTGAACCGCCGCCGCACGCTGAACCGCCCGGTCACGCCGCAGGAGAGGAAGGCGTCGACCACCTCGCCGTCGAACTGCGTCCCGCTGTTGCTCCGTAGCTCGATCCGGGCCTCGTCGGTCCGCAACGCAGAGCTGTAGGCGCGGTCGCTGGTCATCGCCTCGTAGCTGTCGGCCACCGAGAGGATCCGGGCCTCGAGCGGGATGTTGTCGCCGAACAGCCCGTCGGGGTAGCCGCGCCCGTCCGGACGCTCGTGGTGGGAGTGCACCCACGAGCTGAGATCGTCGAGCCCGGCGGCGCTCAGCATCTCGGCGCCGATCCGGGGATGCTCGCGGATCTCGCGCCACTCCTCGCCGCTGAGCGGCCCGGGCTTGCGCAGGATCTGGTTCGACACGGCGAGCTTGCCGATGTCGTGGAGCAGCCCGGCGAGGCGCACCGACTCGACACGCTCCTCGTCGAAGCCCAGCTTGGAAGCGACGGCGCCGGCATACCGGCCGACGCGGCGGGAGTGCTGAGCCGCCTCGGAATGGTTGCGGTCGAGGTGGCGTGCGAGGGTGACCAGGCCATCCGCGGTCAGCGCGTCCTCGTGGCGCGGTGGCGAAAGCAGTCTGGCGAAGGGCCCCCTCATGGGGGACCTAGTTACGACCGCGCCGCTGCCATTCCTTGACAGCCTGCTTGCCGTGACAGGGAGCTAACGGGCCCGGCGAACCCGCAGCACCGCTCGCATCCCCTGCGCCCGGTGGCCCGGCAGGGAGCACCAGAGCCGATAGCGTCCAGGCGCCAGGCGGACCTTCAGGGACTCCAGGGCGCTCGGCTCGGTCTCGCCGACGCCCATGACGCGCAACGAGCCGACCCCGCCCATGCGGCGGATCTTCAGGTCGTGCGGGTCCTCGCCGCGGTTCTGGAACTGGATCACGGCCTTGCCCGGCGCGATCGAGGAGCGCGACAGGACCAGGCTCCATTCGTCGCCCGCGACGAACAGCCGCGAAGGCGCTCGCTGGGCCTGGGCGATCGCCGCCGGCAGGGCAACCATCGCCGCCAGCGCCGCGGCGACCAGCAGACGCCGGATGGTCACCGAACCAGCGCCGGCCGGCCGAAGCGCCCCGCGTTGGGAATCACGGCCGCGGCGTCGTGACCGAACCACTGCTCGAGCAGCGAGCTGTAGACGGCCCGGAAGTCCGAGGTGGCACGCAGGTTGCCGTCGTCGTCGAGACGGTCGAGGCCCGGGAACTCGCCGACCATCGAACCGCGCGCGTGGGTCCCGATCAGCAGCCCGAGGCCGGCGGCGCCGTGGTCGGTCCCGTCCGAGCCGTTCTCCTCCGCGCGGCGGCCGAACTCCGACCACACCTGGATCAGCACACGGTCGGCGAGGCCGCGTGCCTCCAGGTCGCGCTGGAACGCGAGCAACCCGTCCGAGGTCGCCTTGAGGTTCTCGGTCAGGCTCTCGGGCTGGCTGTCGTGGGTGTCGTAGTCACCGGGGCCGCCCAGCGCAACGCAGCGCAGCGGCAGGCCGGCGGCCAGCATCGCCGCGATCGCCTTCAGCCGGTTGTTGAAGCCGGAGTCTTCCTCCGGGTAGGCGACGGGCCCGTTGAGCTTGTCCGAGCCGAAGGGCGCGAGCTGCGCGCGCAGGCGCCCGGACTGGGCAGCGGCGCCGCCGGCGGCGCGCATCGCGGGATCGCGGCTGCCGGCGTGCCCGGAGCCGATCGACGCGAAGCTCTCGAGCATGAAGTCCTCGACGTCGCCCCAGACGCCCGGCGCCCAGAAGTCGTACTGGTCCGGCGACGCCACCGCGGCCACCGGAACGCGGGTGGTGGCGATCGAGGGCGCCAGGTCGCCGTCGAGCGACAGGCCCTGGAGCGGGTTGTCCTGCGTTCCGACCCGGTCCAGGTAGCGGCCCATCCAGCCGGTCACGAGCTTCGGGTCGAGCGCTCCGACCTCGTAGAAGTGGCGGGAGTTGAAGTGCGACTGGTCGGGGTGGTCGTAGCCGATCGCCGGCATCACGCTGAGCTTGCCCTCGGCGTGCAGCGTCGCCAGCGGCGCGGCCGAGGGATGCCATTCCAACCGCCCGTCCTCGGCAAACGCCGTGCCACCGCCCGGCAGCGCGAGCTTGGGGCGCAGGTCGCGGTACTTCGGGTCGCCCACCGGGGCCAGCACGGACAGCGAGTCGATGCCGCCGGCCAGGAACACGTTCACGAGCACCCGGTCGCCGGCACCGGCGGCCCGGGCGACGCCTTCTTCGAACACGCCCAGGTTCAACCGCGATGCTCCGTAGACGGTCAGCATGACGCCCGCGCTGCGCAGCAGGAACTGGCGCCGGTCGAGCTGCTTGCCGGCCGCCTCGGGCATCCGCGGGTCACGCGGTTCCGGGATGCTTCCCGCGCCACCGGCCGCCGCGCGGCGCAGCAGCTCGGTCCGGGAGAAGTCCTGGCAGCAGTGGTGGGCCATCAGCTCGTCTGCAGGTCGGGGGAGGTCGCGATCAGCACCCGCAGCGCGTTCTGGCGCAGGCGGCGCACGGGCTCCTGCTCCCAGGGCCGGTCGGCCGTCCGCGCGCAGCGCTCGGCGAACGCCTCGAGCTTCTGGCGCGTTGTGGGCGAGATCGTCGGGTTGCCCCAGAACGCGAGCGCCTTGTCGACCGCCTCGGCGGAGCGCTCGTCCTCCGGATAGTCGGTCTCGTTCTCGATCTGAAGCGGGCGCACGGCATTGGTCGCGGCGATCCAGCGCCCCCGCCAGGTCGCCGTGTCGAGCCAGCGCTGGTCGTCCCAGCCGGCGACGTTCGGCGGCCGGAAGAGCTGCTGGCCCATCAGGTGGCCGATCCACGTCCACGAGTCGGTGTCGATTCCGCGCTTGGTCGCGCGCAGCATCCCGGCCACGTACACGGCCGGCGGCTTCACCATGCGCGGTCCCTTGTAGAGCTGCGGGTGCATCAAGATCGCCTCCAGGACCGGCCGGACCTTGTAGTCGCCCCGCACGTACAGGCGCTCGAGCGCGCGCTGCGTGCCGCGCCCCGGTGCCACCGGGATGAAGTACGACCAGAGCTTCGTGACGAAGAACGCCGGGTGCGCGCGATGGCGCAGGCACAGCCGGCACGCGTCGCGCCAGTCGAAGTTGCCGCGCTGCCCGAGGATTCGCTTGGTGCCGCCGTCGTGCAGCTCGTCGTCGAAGCGGAAGGAGTTCAGCCCCACTCCCTCGTCCCAGTCGGCCCGGAACCCGGTCAGCGCACGCGCCTGCTCGCGCACGTCGCGCTCGCTGTAGCCGCGGCCGGCGCCGAGCGTGAACAGCTCCATCAGCTCGCGGCCGTAGTTCTCGTTGGGCGCCTCCTTGGTGTTCTCGATCCCGGAGAGCCAGACGAGCATCGCCGGATCGCGGGTCACGTCCAGCAGCAGGTCCTCGAACGAGCCGAGCGCGCGGCGGCGGAAGAGCTTGTTCTGGCGCATCATCAGGCGCGAGGAGCCGACGCCGTCGTCGGAGGTCGCGAACCAGTCGTGCCAGACGAGCGTCATGCGCTCAACCAATGGAGCGTTCGAGCGGACCATGCGATCGAGCCACCAGAGGTGGTCGTGTCCCCAAGCGTCCGTCGGCGCCAGAGGATGCCCGTCGTCGTCGCGCGGCGCCGGTCCCTTCAGCCGCTTGCTACCGGGACGCGTCAGCGACTGGACCGCCGCCCGCAGGCCCTTGCGGGCAAGCTTCTCGGCCTCGCCGGGCCGGGGCCCGAAGCCGGCGCGCCACAGCAGCCGCTCGGCCTCCTTGCCGCCGAACCGGCCGCGATAGACGGCGACCCGCGGAGCGCGGTGGCGCCCGCGCCGGCGGCGGTGCTTTCGGGCTGCTGTCGCGCCCACTACCTGGTCTTGAGTTTGCGTCCGCGCCGCTTCGTCCGCACCGTCTGGCCCTTGTCCACGAGGGAGTGCACGGCGAGCGGGACGGCGGTCCGCAGAGGTCCGCGCCCGACGGCGGCGCGCAGCCGGACCTGGTCGCCGCGCTGGATGTCGGCGATCCCTCTGATGCCGTCGTCGTTGTTGTCCGCCACCTTCAACCTGGCGCCGGTGAGGCCGAACGCCTGGCGCCGCTTGACGACCCGGCCGCTGGCGCGGCGCCGCTTCGTCCGCACGATGATCTGCGCTCTACTCGTGTCGACCGACAGCACCGTGCCGCGGAAGGTCCGCAATACGACGCGGGACTTGATGTAGGCCTGCGGGGTCGCGCTTGTCGAGTCGGCAGACGGGGTGGGCTGGGAGGGCTGGGACGGGCCGATCGTGACCGACAGGCCCGGAAGCGTGGCGGCCGGAACGGCGAGGATGTCCTCGAGCAGCGAGCTGAGGATCGGCTGGGGCTGGGTCGCCGGCGGCGGCTCCTCGGCTCCCGCCGAAGCGGGAACCGCGACCGCAGCGCAGGCCAGGGCCAGCGCTGTGGTTGTCGATACTCGCCGGAGACTTCTTGCCACGTTCCCTCCCAAGGGATCCGAATGGAGCCGGAGGGCTCACCTCTCTTAACGGCCGTTTGCGCTCCCGGCATTCGCCATTGCCATGCGGTTTAGGCGCATGTACGAGGGTCCGGCCGCCCGCCGCCGAGCGCTGCACGTATAAATGGGGCATGCCCCAGGAGTCCGCGACACCCGCCGCCGAGCGCTACGACGCGCGTGCCATCGAGCGCAAGTGGCAGGCGGTATGGGAGGAGGAGGGCACCTGGGAGGTTCCCAACCCAGGCGATCCCGGCTTCGATCCGGCGGTCCCGCGGAGCTATGTGCTCGAGATGCTGCCCTACCCGTCCGGCGAGCCGCACATGGGCCACCTCAAGAACTACACGATGGGAGACGTGCTGGCCCATTACCGCCGGCGGGCCGGCATGCAGGTCCTGCATCCGATGGGCTACGACGCCTTCGGCCTCCCGGCGGAGAACCATGCGATCAAGACCGGCGAGCACCCGCGCATCTCGACCGAAACGTCGATCGCGGAATTCCGGAAACAGCTCCGATCTTGGGGCGTGTCGGTGGACTGGCGGCGCGAGTTCGCCACCAACGAGCCGCGCTACTACCGCTGGACCCAGTGGATCTTCCTGAAGCTGTACGAGCGCGGATTGGCGTATCGCAAGCGGGCTCCGGTGAAGTGGTGTCCGCACGATCAAACCGTGCTGGCCAACGAGCAGGTGATCGACGGCCGCTGCGAGCGGTGCGGGCACCAGGTGGTCGTCAAGCAGCTGGAGCAATGGTTCTTCCGGATCACCGACTACGCCCAGCGGCTGCTGGACGACGTGGAGAAGCTCGAGTCATGGCCGCAGCGCGTGATCACGATGCAGCGCAACTGGATCGGGCGCTCGGAGGGGGCGGAGGTGACCTTCCGCTGCGAGGACCCGCCGCTGGAGTTCCCGGTCTTCACGACCCGGCCGGACACCCTGTTCGGCGCGACATTCTTCGTGATGGCGCCGGAGCACCCCGACATCGATCAGCTGGTTGCCGGAACCGGGCACGAGGAGGAGGTGCGCGACTACATACAGAAGGCGCTGACCGAGACCGTCGAGCAGCGCGCCGACACGGATCGCGAGAAGACCGGGGTGTTCACCGGGCGCTACGTCGTCAACCCCGTCAACGACGAGCGGATCCCGGTGTGGGTGTCGGACTATGTGCTGATGGAGTACGGGACAGGCGCGATCATGGCCGTGCCGGCGCACGATCAGCGCGACTTCGAGTTCGCCCAGAAGTTCGGCCTCGAGATCCGCGCCGTGGTCGAGCCGCTGGAAGGTGAGGTGCCGGCGGGCGAGGCCTTCGACTCCCACTCCGGGAACGAGCGGCTGGTGAACTCGAGCCGCTTCGACGGCATGTCCTCTCCGGAGGCGACGAAGGCGATCATCGAGTGGCTGGAGGAAACGGAGCGCGGAAGGGCGGCCGTGAACTTCCGGCTGCGCGACTGGCTCGTCTCCCGGCAGCGCTACTGGGGCGCGCCGATCCCGATGATCTACTGCGACAACGATGGGCTGGTGCCGGTGCCGGAGGACCAGCTTCCCGTTCTGCTGCCCGAGATCGACGACTACGCGCCCAAGGGCCGGTCACCGCTGGCGGCGAGCGAGGAGTTCGTCAACACCACCTGCCCGAAGTGCGGCGCCCCGGCGCGGCGCGAGACCGACACGATGGACACGTTCGTGGACTCGTCCTGGTACTTCCTGCGCTACTGCGACGCGAACAACGACCGCGAGCCGTGGGGCCGGGAGGCGGTCGAGGCATGGATGCCGGTCGACCAGTACATCGGCGGCATCGAGCACGCGATCCTCCACCTGATGTATGCGCGCTTCTTCATCAAGGCGCTCGCCGACATGGAGTTGCTGCCCTTCCAGGAGCCGTTCGCGAACCTCTTCACGCAGGGGATGATCACCTACCAGGGCGCGAAGATGTCCAAGTCGAAGGGCAACGTGATCAGCCCCGCGACCTACGTCGAGCGCAACGGCGCGGACACTGCGCGCTGCTACATCCTGTTCCTCGGCCCGCCCGATCAGGACGCCGACTGGTCGGACGACGGTGTCGGCGGCGTGCACCGGTTCCTGGCCCGGGTGTACCGCCTGCACGCCGAGCTCGACGGCAGCGAGCCCGGTGCTCTGCTCGAGTCCGAGCAGTTGCGCGGCCTCGACGGCACCGCCGCCGCGCTGGCGCGCAAGACGCATTGGGCGATCGACAAGGTCGGCGCCGACATCGAGCGCTTCTCGTTCAACACCGCGCTCGCGGCGCTGATGGAGCTGGTCAACGACATCTACCGCGACAAGGACGAGCTGCTCGCCACCGATGAGGGAGCGGCGGTCGTGCGCACCGCGACCGCAGCGGTGGCCTCGCTGCTGTTCCCGTTCGCCCCACATCTGGCCGCGGAGGCCTACGAGGGCGCCACCGGCCGGCGCGTATGGGAGGAGCCCTGGCCGAAGGCGGACCCGGCGCTCCTGGAGAGCGACACGGTGACGTTGGTGGTGCAGGTGAACGGCAAGGTGCGCGACAGCATCGATGTGCCGGCCGAGACTTCCGAGGACGAGGTCAAGCGGCTGGCAATCGAGCGCCCGAAGGTCCAGCGCTACCTGGATGGGAAGTCCGTCGTACGGGAGGTCGTGGTGCCCGGGCGGCTGGTGAACTTCGTCGTCAGGTAGCGCGAGAGCGCGGTTTCACCACTCCGCATGGAGCTGGCCCCCGAAGGCGACGGCTACGACGACGACTACGCGAGCCGCTGAGTTGGCGCCGACCCGAGCAACTTCCTTCACACCTGCGTACTGATCCTTGATTTAGCGCCGCCTACGCTCGGGCGGCGATGGCTGAAATCCCAAGACAGCAGCTGGTGCTCTGGGCGCTGGCAATCGTCGCGGTCGGGCTGATCGGCGCGCGGTATCTGGCGGACCGGGGCGACGGTCCGGGCCGCGCGCCGGCGGCCCCACCTGTGCGCGTGATGCATGGCGGGTCCGGTGGCGGCGCCTACGTGCATGTGGCGGGCGCAGTGAGGCGGCCGGGCGTCTACCGCATCTCTTCGTCGGCCCGCCTCGACGCGGCGATCCGGCGCGCAGGCGGCCCCACCGGCACGGCTGACCTCGAGGGCGTCAACCTGGCGGCCCGGATCGCGGACGGACAGCAGGTGATCGTGCCGCGGCGCGTGCCGGGCGGCGCGGCCGGCACCGCGAGCGCCGCCGGGGGAGCGATGCGGCGCGCCGGTCAGCCTCAACACCGCCACCGCGGACCAGCTCGACGAGCTGGACGGCGTGGGCCCGGCGACCGCGCAGAAGATCCTCGACTGGCGCAAGGAGCACGGCGGCTTCTCGTCCGTGGACCAGCTGAAGCAGATCAGCGGCATCGGGCCGAAGCGCTTCGAGACCCTGCGGGACAGCGTCCGGATGTGAGTGGCCATGTAACCGCGGCGGACAAATTGGCTCCATATCGGCCTCATTTCGTTCTGGCGGCGTTCGTCATCGGGCTCGTTGGCTGCGAGCTGCCGGTAGCGGGAGGCGTCGCGTTGGCCGGGGGCGGCCTGCTGATCGCCACCCGCGGAGGGGAGCGGTTGCTGGCGCTGGCGATCGTGGTCGCCGCGGTGGCCGGTGCGGCGCTCGGGACCGCGCGGTTGGCGGCGATCGACCGATCCGATCTGGTCGCTCTCGCCGGCGAGGAGGTCACGTTGCGCGGCTGGGTCGTCAAGCGCGAACGAGCGACTCACGGTGCGGCGTTTCGCCTGCGAGCAACGGGCGGCGGTGCCGCTGGATCGGAGCGGAAGCTTCGGCGAGCTGGTCCAGGTGCGAGCGCGTGACCTCGATCCCGCACGGGTGCCGAGCATCGGTTCCGAGGTCCGGGTGGCCGGGGAGCTGGAGATACCCGAGCGGCGTCCGCAGGACGACTTCGACTACCCGGCATACCTACGGCGCAACGGCGTTCACGTCTTGCTGCATGCCGATGAGATCACGACCACCGGTGGCCGGCGCGGCGGCCTGGCGGGTGCCGTCGATGCCGTCCGCCGCCGCGCGGAGCGGGGTGTCACCGCCGGCCTGCCGCCGCGCCTGGCGGCGCTCGGAGCCGGGATGGTGCTCGGCGAGGACGAGCGGATCGACGTCGGCATGCGGGAGGAGTTCAACCGGTCCGGGCTGGCGCACCTGCTGGCCGTCTCGGGGCAGAACGTGACGCTGCTCGCGATTCTCGCGTGGCCACTGCTGGCGCTGGCCGGACTCGGGCGCCGCGGGCGGCTCGTCGGAACGCTGGCCCTGATCGCGCTGTACGTGCCGCTGACGGGCGCCGGGCCGTCGATCGTGCGGGCGGGGACGATGGGAGCGGCGGGAGTCGTGGCGGCGCTCGCGGGGCGCCCCGCGTCGCGCTGGTACGCGTTGCTCCTGGCCGCGGCGGTGTCCCACGCACTGGATCCTCGCGCGTGGCAGGACGCCGGCTGGCAGTTGAGCTTCGCCGCCGTGGTGGGCATCTTCGCCGGCTCGCGGCCGCTGCGCAGGCGGCTCGGCTTCCTGCCGGCGCCGCTCGCGGAGGGGGCCGCGCTGACGATCGCGGCGACGATCGCGACCGCGCCGCTGATGTCGTTCCATTTCGGCCAGGTGTCGCTCGCGGCGCTGCCGGCGAACCTCGCTGCGCTGCCGGCGGTCGCGCCGGTGATGTGGATCGGGATGCTGAGCGCCGGGGTGGCGCAGGTCGCGATCTGGCCGGCGACGTTGCTGAACGCGATCGCGGGCTATGCGATCGCCTACGTCGCCGCGATCGCCCACGCGTGCGCGGGCCCGCGGCTGGCGGTCTGGAACCTGGAGCTGCCATCGCCCGCGGCGCTCGCCGTCGTCTACGCCGGCGATGGGTTTGGCGCTGGCCGCAAGGCGGCTCAGCGCACAGGAAGCAAGCGGCGCTTGGTCTTGCGGCCGCCGCGCTCGCGCTCGCCGGCCTGGTCGCGGCCCGGGCCGACCAGCCGCAGCCCCCGAGCCGGTTCACCGCCACCTTCCTCGACGTCGGTCAGGGCGACGCGACGCTGCTGCAGGCCCCGGGCGGCCATGCGGCGCTGATCGACGGTGGGCCGGCCGGCTCCGGGGTGGTCGATGCGCTGCGCAGCCGGGGAGCGTCCGGGCTGGACGTGGTCGTCCTGACCCACGCCCAGGAGGATCACCAGGGCGGCCTCGAGGAGGTGCTCGAGCGGCTGCCGGTCGGGCTCCTGGTGGATGGCGGCGCGGGATCCCGTGATCCCGTCCACGCGCGAATCGTCGCGCTCGCCCGCAGGCGTGGCATCCGCGTGATCGAGGGGACCGCGGGCCAGGCGCTGCGACTCGGCGGCCTGCGGCTCTCGGTCCTCAGCCCGGAGCCGCGGCCGCTCGGCGAGCGCCCCGATCCCGGCGAGGACCCGAATCAGCGCGCGATCGTCCTGGTCGCGTCGTTCGCGGGATTGCAGCTGTTCCTGCCCGCCGACGCGGAGAGCGATGTGACGACCGGTCTGTCGCTCCCGCGTGTGGACGTGCTCAAGGTGGCCCACCACGGCAGCGCGGACGAGGGCCTGCCCGGCCTCCTCGAGCGTCTGCACCCGAGCGCGTCGGTGATCGAGGTGGGCGCCGGGAACCGCTACGGCCATCCGGCGCCGGAAGCATTGCGGGCGCTGGCGGTGGGCGGTGGGCGGATCTTCCGCACCGACCGGGACGGAGACGTGCAGCTCGAGCTCGGGCCGCAGGGGCCGGTGATCGGCTCCGAGCGCTGACTAGGCGGCCCACTAGACTCGGCCGCATGGCCGACATGAAGCCCGCCTACTTGGTCCACGGCGACGACGACGTCAAGCTCGACGGCTGGCGCGAGCGGGTTCGCACGCGCGTGGCGGAGGACGATGGCGCCGACCTGGAGTGGCTGCGCGACGACCGGCTCGACGGCGCGGCGGTCGCCGATGCGCTTGGGCTGCTGACGCTCGGCATGGGCAAGCGCTGGATCGTTGCCGACGGCGTCCAGGACTGGAAGGAGAAGGACGTCACTCCGGTGGCCGAGGCGCTCAAGTCTCCGGATCCCGAGACCGTCGTGATCTTCATCGCCCAGTCCAATCCCAAGGCCCGGCGCGGGTCGCCGGCGCGCAAGGGCCAGGCGCCCGCCGCGCTCGTCAAGGCCGTCGAGAAGGCGGGTGGCGAGGTGCACGAATGCCCGGCGCCGAAGCCGCGCGGGCTGCCCAAGTGGGTCCTGGAGCGCTCGAAGGAGCTGAACCTGAACGTGGAGCGCGATGCGGCCGAGGCGCTGGTGGGTCTCGTCGGCCTCGACGATGGCCGGCCACGGTTGCGGCGGCTCCTGCGTGAGCTGGAGAAGCTGGCGCTGTACGCAGACGAGGGCGCGGTGATCGACCGGGAAACGGTAGAGGCGGTCGCCGCGAGCTGACGTATCGGCCCGGGTGCATCGAGCTGGCGGACGCGGTGATCGAGGGCGACCGCGAGCGGGCGCTTGATCCTCGCCGAGGAGCTGCGCGTTCAGGGCGAGCCGGTTACCTACGTGATCTTCGGCGTGCTTGCGCAAGGCGCTGGAAGTACGGGCGGCGTGTGGGGGCCGCTGGAGAGTGGGCTGTCGCAGCGTGACTCGGCGAAGGCGCTGAACTTGCGCCGGACTGGATGGTCAAGCGGATTGCCGAGCAGGCCGACGCACGCGACGGCGAGCGGCTCGAGCGCACGGTGCACGAGCTGGCGGAGCTCGACTGGGCGGTGCGCGGGCGGCGGCAAGGTCGGCGAGGAAGCCGGCGCTGACACTCGCGGTCGGTCGCGCTGCGGCCTGATCTCCGGCGCCGAGCCTGCGAGCTAGCTGCTCGCGCCGGCGCGGATCCGGGCCGCGCGGGACTTCTTGCGCGCGGCGTTGTTCCGGTGGATCGCGTCGTGCTCGGCCGCCTTGTCGATCAAGGAGACGAGCTTGCGGTGCTCGGCGTCGATCGTCTCGGCGTCGCCGCCCTCGACCGCGGTCTGCAGACGGCGGAAGTGGGTTTTGATCGTCGAGGTGCGGCGCCGGTTCTCGGCGCGCTCCCGCTCTGACCGCAGGATGCGTTTTTCTTGCGACTTGATGTTTGCCATAGAAGGTGAGCGCCGCACGCCGTGAAATCGCCCACCGGCGGCGAAGCAGCGGGCAAGTATAGCGGCGGGCCGGGGCGCTCCGAGGCGCGTCGGCTCGCGCTCTCGACGGCATTCTTCTCCTTCGCGACGGGCCTGTCGCGGATCGCGGGCCTCGTGCGCGAGATCGTGGCGGCGAGCTATTTCGGCGTCCGCGGACCGATGAGCGCCTTCACGATCGCCTTCCAGGTGCCGAACCTCGTGCGCAGCCTGTTCGCCGACTCGGCGCTGCAGGCCGCCTTCGTGCCGGTGTTCACCGAGCAGCTCGAGAAGCGCGGCCGGGAGGAGGCCTTCCGGGTCGCCTCGGCGCTCGTGTTCGTGCTCGCAGCCGGGCTCGGAGTCATCACGGCCGTGTTCGTGCTGCTCGCACCCGTGATCATGCCCCTGTTCGCGCCCGGGTTCGACGAGCAGCTGACCGACCTGACGGTGAACCTCGCGCAGCTGCTGTTCCCGATCGTGCTGCTGCTCGGGCTGTCAGGCCTCGTCGTGGGCGTCCTGAACAGCTTCGACAAGTTCGCGGTGCCGGCGATCGCGCCGCTGTTCTGGAACCTGACGATCATCGCGACGCTGATCGTGCTGACGCCGAAGTTCGAGGGCGACGACCGCATCTACGCCTACGCCATCGGCGTGCTGCTCGGCACCATCGTGCAGCTGCTGCTGCCGCTGCCGTGGCTGCGCCGCACGGGCTTCCGGCTGATGCGCAACGTCAACTTGCGCGACGAGCGGGTGGGAAGGGTGCTGAAGCTGATGTTCCCGGTCACGATCGGCCTGGGCCTGATCAACTTCAACCTGTCGGTCGACTCGATCTTCGCCACGCTGATCTCCGACGAGGCGCCCGCCGCGATCGACAAGGCCTTCCGCGTCTACATGCTGCCGCAGGGTGTGTTCGCGGTGGCGCTGGCCACGGTGATCTTTCCGACGCTCTCACGCCTGGCCGCGCGCGGCGACATCGACGGGCTGCGGGTCACGGTCGGCGCCGGCACGCGCCAGATGCTGTTCCTGCTCGTGCCCGCGGCGGCACTGATGCTCGTCCTGAGCGAGCCGATCACGCGCGTCCTCTACCAGCGCGGGGAGTTCGACGCCGCGCAGACCGACCTGGTCGCGGAGGCCCTGCTGTTCTTCTCGCTCTCGCTGCCGTTCGCCGGCGTGAACCTGATCCTGATCCGCGCCTTCTTCAGCCTCCAGCGCCCCTGGATGCCCACGATGATCGCGCTCGGGAACCTGGGCATCAACGCCGGCCTCGATGCGCTGCTCTACAAGCCGATGGGGATCGGCGGCATCCCGCTCTCGACCGCGATCGTCTCCCTGCTGACGACCATCCTGCTGGCTGCCGTCCTGAGGACCCTGATGGGCGGCCTCGACGCCCGCCGCACGCTCGACTCCGCGCTGCGGATCTCGGTAGCCGGCGCCCTCACCGCCCTCGTCGCGCTCGGGGTCAGGGAGGCGACTCGACTCCTCGGTGTCGGACAGCTTCATGGCCCAGGCCGCCGTGGTCGTGGTTGCCGGCTCGGCCGGGGTGGCCGCCTACGCGGCGGCCGTCTGGGCGCTGCGCGTGCACGAGGCGCGCACGATCTGGGGCCTGGTGCAGGGTCAGCTGGCCCGGCTTCGCGGAGCCGCATAAGTCGGCGGGACCGCCTCGCGATCACACCTCGTACCTATCCTGTGACCCGTGAAGGAGATCCGGAACTTCTCGATCATCGCCCACATCGACCATGGCAAGTCGACGCTGGCCGACCGCATCCTCGAGGTCACCAAGACCGTCGAGCCGTCCAAGATGCGCGCGCAGCTGCTCGACTCGATGGACCTCGAGCGCGAGCGGGGGATCACGATCAAGGCGCAGGCCGTGCGGGTGCTCTACGAGGCGCGCGACGGGAACACCTACGAGCTGCACCTGATCGACACGCCGGGCCACGTGGACTTCAACTACGAGGTGTCCCGCTCGCTCGAGGCCTGCGAGGGGGCGCTGCTGGTGGTCGACGCCGCGCAGGGAGTCGAGGCGCAGACGCTGGCCAACACCTACCTCGCGGTCGATGCCGGGCTCGAGCTGATCCCGGTACTGAACAAGATCGACCTGCCCGGCGCCGAGCCGGAGCGGGTGGCGCACGAGATCGGCGAGCTGCTCGGCGACCAGCCGGAGGACATCATCCGCATCTCCGCCAAGACCGGAGAAGGGGTGGAGGACGTCCTGGAGGCGATCGTCAACCACATCCCGCCGCCGGCGGGCGACCCGGAGGCGCCGCCCCGGGCGCTGATCTTCGACTCGGTGTTCGACCAGTACCGGGGCGTGGTCGCCTACGTGCGGGTCGTCGACGGGTCGTTCCGCAAGGGCGAGGTGATCCGCGCGATGCAGACCGGCACGCGCGCGGAGATCGACGAGATCGGCTTTCGCTCGCCCGACATGATGAAGACCGAGGATCTGGCGACGGGAGAGGTCGGCTACATCATCACCGGCGTCAAGGACGTGGCAAAGCTGCGCGTCGGCGACACGCTCACCTCCGAGGCGCGACCGGCGAGCGAGCCTTTGCCGGGTTACCGGGAGGCACGGCCGGTGGTCTTCTGCGGCCTCTACCCGATCGACACCGACCGCTACTCCGACCTGCGCGACGCTCTCGACAGACTGGCGCTGAACGACGCGTCGCTGTCGTATGACCCCGAGACGTCGACCGCGCTCGGCTTCGGGTTCCGGTGCGGGTTCCTCGGCCTGCTGCACATGGACATCGTGCGCGAGCGGCTCGAGCGGGAGTACGACCTGGAGCTGCTCGCCACCACCCCCAACGTCGAGTACCACGTGCGGCTGCGCAGCGGCGAGATGGTCGAGGTGCACAGCCCGACCGACATGCCGGACCCGGCCGGGATCGAGAGCGTCGAGGAGCCCTACATCCGCGCCACGATCATCACGCCGCCCGAGTTCGTCGGCCAGATCATGGAGCTGTGCCAGGACCGCCGCGGGACGCACGTCGACATGCACTACCTGTCCGAGCAGCGGGTGCAGCTGCGCTACGACCTGCCGCTGGCCGAGATCGTGCTGGACTTCTACGACAACCTGAAGTCACGCAGCCGGGGGTACGGCTCGCTCGACTACGAGCTGATCGGCTACCGCGAGTCCGACCTGGTGAAGCTCGACGTGATGCTGGGCGGCGACCCGGTCGACGCGCTTTCCCTGGTCGTGCACCGGGAGAAGGCCTACGACGCCGGGCGCGCCCTGGTCGAGCGCCTGCGCCAGAAGATCCCGCGCCAGCTCTACGAGGTCGCGATCCAGGCAGCGGTCGGCTCGCGGATCATCGCCCGGGAGACCGTCAAGCCGGTGCGCAAGGACGTGATCGCCAAGTGCTACGGCGGCGACATCAGCCGCAAGCGCAAGCTGCTCGAGAAGCAGAAGGCGGGCAAGCGGCGGATGAAGCAGGTCGGGCGGATCGAGGTGCCGCAGGACGCTTTCCTCGCAGTCCTCGAGCTGGACGGGAAGAAATGAGGATGCGCCGCGCTCTTTTGGTCGTCACGGTGTTGACCCTCGCGCTCGCCGCCATGGCCCGGGCTGACCAGGTCGTCAGCCCGGACCGGTCGGCTCAGAACGTCAGCGCGCACAACACGCTGCTCGCCTGGTCGCGGATTGGCTCGGACGGCCGGGCCCGGCTCGTCCACCGCATTCGCGGCACGGGACGCGACGTGCCGGTGCGGCCCAAGTCCGGCGGCCTGTTCGACCCGGACGTTGGCACCACCGTCCGCGGCAACGAGACGATCGTGTACACGCGCTGCGCGGGCCTTTCCGGGCGCGACTGCGACGTCTGGCAGTACGACGGCTTCGACCGCAAGGAGCGCAAGGTCCCCGGCGCGTCGAGCACGCGGTGCTCGGAGTTCGCGCCCTCGGTGTGGCTCAGCACGGTCGCCTTCGGGCGCTCCGGTCCGCGCGGCTGTGCGGGGCTGTACGTCGTCCGGCGCGGAAAGGTGCGCCGGCTCGACACCCGCGTCCCAGCCGACACCGACGTGCGCGGCGACCGGGTTGCGTACCTGTTCCTGCCGCCGGGCAACACGAGCCGCTCGTACGTCCGCGTGCGCCGGACGGGCAAGGGTCGCTCGCGCCTGGTGGTGGCGGGCTTCGCCGGCGAGGGGGAGAGCTTCCGCGTCGCGAGCCCTGTGATCGAAGGCCGCTACGTCCACTGGCTGATCGCCGACCTGACGCGCAACGAGCAGTTTGCCGCTCGCACGCTCGTGCGCCGGCGCTCGCCGCTCGAGTTCACCGACCGCCTCCTGCCGCGCGAGGCGACCTCGATCGCGGTCGCGCGCAGGGGGCTCTACTACACCGACCCGCGCGGCCTGTTCATCGCCGACGAGCCCGCGCCGGTTTTCGCGCCGAGGGGATAATCTCCGGCCCCGTGAACGACGTCGTCGGCAAGACCTGGCCAGCCTTCGAGTACGAGGTGGGCCGCGAGAAGATCCGCGAGTACGCGCGCGTCGTGGGCGAGGAGAACCCGGTGCACCACGATCCGGAGGCCGCCCGGGCGGCCGGCTTTCGCAACGTGGTCGCCCCGCCGATGTTCTGCGTCGTCTACTCCGCGGGGGCGATGGGCCCGGCGATCCTCGACCCCGCTATCGGGATCAACCTGATGATGATGGTCCACGGCGGGCAGGAGTTCGAGTGGTTCGAGCCCGTAGTGGCCGGCGACACGATCACTACTCAGGCGACGCTCAAGGACATCAGCGAGAAGAACGGCATGACGTTCTACGTCTTCGAATCCGAGTCGCACAACCAGGACGGGCAGCCGACCGTTCGCGCGACGTGGACCAACATCGAGAGGTCAGCATGAGCAAGCTCGAACCGGGCGCCGAGACTCCAACTTTGTCGGTGACTCCCGACAAGTACGTCCCGCACCGCTACGCGGGCGCGAGCGGCGACTTCAACCCGATCCACATCGACCCCGAGTTCGCCAAGGCGGTCGGCCTGCCCGGCAACATCCTGCACGGGCTCTACTCGATGGCCCAGGTGGCGCGGGCCGCGACGCAGACCGGCGGGGGAGACCCGCGGTCGCTCAAGCGGCTGAAGGTGCAGTTCCGCGGAATGGGCAAGCCCGAGGTCGAGATCCGGGTGACGGGCAAGATTCGTGAGGCCGACGGAGAGCGGGTCGTGATCGAGACCGTCGCGGAGCAGGACGGGGCCGAGATCATCAAGAACGCGGAAGCGGAGCTCCTGGTTTCTTAAGCCTCGGAACCCCCTTCTATCCTTAGAAGGGTGCTGACCGACCGTCAGAAGCTGCTCCTGCTCAATGTCGTGGAGGGCCATGTGGAGCTGGGGCAGCCCGTGGGCTCCAAATGGCTCTCGCAGCGGCCCACGCTCGAGTGGAGCCCGTCGACGATCCGCTATGAGCTGGCGGCGCTCGAGGAGCTCGGCTACCTCAACCACCCGCACACGTCCGCCGGACGGGTCCCCACGGACAACGGCTATCGGCTGTATGCGGACATGCTGCTCGCCGAGGGTGCGCCTCCGCCGAGCGGGCTCGACCGTTTCAAGCTCGAGCTTTCGTCGATGCGGCGCGAGGTCGAGACAGCGATGCGCGCGACCACCGCGACGCTCTCGCAGGTGACCGACCTACTGGCGGCTGTCTCGGCGCCGCCGGTGCACACGGCGACCATCAAGCACGTCGAGGTCCTGCTGCTCCAGCCGCGGGTGGCGCTGGTCGTGGTGATCACTTCGACCGGGAACGTCACCAAGCGGGCCTTCACCTTCGACGAGCCGCTCGACCCGGGGCTGGCCGACTGGGCGGCGAGCTACTTCAACGACCGCCTCGACGGCACCGACCTTGGAGCGCTCACGTTGCTCAGCAGGCTTGACAGCCCTGAGCTCTCGCCCACCGAGCGGGAGTTCGTCCACACCCTGACCCCAGCCTTCCGCGAGCTGGCGGACACGCTCGAGGACACCGTGTACGTCGAGGGCGCCGCGCGCCTGCTGGAGGGCAGCAAGTTCGACGACCTGGACCAGGTGAACGACCTGATGCGGATGCTGGAGCGGCGCATGAGCCTGCTCTCGGTGCTGCGCTCGGCACTGAGCGAAGGAACCGTCTTCCTCCGCATAGGCCACGAGAATCAGGCGCCCGAGCTGCAGGCTGCGAGCGTGGTCGCCGCCGGCTACGGCCTCGGCCACCGCACCCTCGGGACCGTCAGCGTGATCGGCCCCGTGCGGATGGACTACCGGCAGGCGATCACGTCGGTGCGCTCCGCCGCGCGCGCCCTGAGCAGCTTCGTCGAGCAGGTCTACGAGTGACACGGGCAAACCACTAGGACCCATGCCGCGCGACTACTACGAGCTGCTGGGCGTCTCCCGCTCGGCCGGCGACGACGAGATCAAGAAGGCCTTCCGCCAACTGGCGCGCAATCTGCACCCGGACGTCAATCGCGACGATCCCGAGGCGGAGGAGAAGTTCAAGGAGGTCGCCGAGGCGTACGAGGTCCTGACCGATCCCGAGCGGCGCGCGATCTATGACCGCTACGGCCACGAGGGCCTGCGCTCGGGCGGCTACCAGCCGAACTTCTCCGACTTCGGCAGCCTGTCCGACATCCTCGGCGCGTTCTTCGGCGGCGGCGATCCCTTCGGGTCGGTGTTCGGGCAGCGCGGCGGGCCGACACGCGGTCAGGACGTCGGCGTCGAGATCACCCTCACGCTGGAAGAGGTACTGACCGGCGTCAGCCGCACGGTCGAGGTCGAAGTGCTAGACGCCTGCTCACGCTGCGGCGGCAGCGGCGCCGAGCCCGGCACCGAGCTCGAGACGTGTCCTCGCTGCGGTGGAACCGGCCAGCTGCAGGCTGTGTCGCGCACGGTGTTCGGCCAGGTCGTCCGCACCGCGACCTGCGACACGTGCCAGGGCCGCGGGCGGGTCCCGACCGAGCCCTGCGAGCTCTGCGGCGGCAGCGGCCACGAGATGCAGACCCATGAGATCTCGGTCGACGTTCCGGCCGGGATCGAGGACGGGCAGCGAATCCGGGTGTCGGGCCGCGGGCACGCCGGTGAGCACGGCGGGCCGCCGGGCGATCTCTATCTGCTGGTCACCGTCACGCCGGACCCGCGGTTCGAGCGGCGCGGCACCGACCTCGTGACGCGCCTGGACGTGCCGTTCACCGACGCGGCGCTCGGCGCCAGGGTGATGATCGAGACGCTCGACGGCGAGGAAGAGCTGGAGCTGAAAGCCGGCACGCAGCCGGCCACGGTGCTCAAGCTTCGCGGCCGGGGGCTGCCCGAGATGCGCGGTCGTCGTGCGCGCGGCGACATGCACGTCCTCGTCAACGTGCTGATCCCGAGCCGGCTGACGGAGGACCAGCGCGACCTGCTGCGCAAGTTCGAAGACTCCGCGAACGGCGACACCTATCTGATGCGCGATCAGCACGAGGGCCTCTTCGACCGTATCCGGCACGTCTTTCGTTCTTGATCCGACTCGCCGTCCGCTGCCGCGCGCCGGACGCCGAGAGGGTGCTCGCGGAACTGCTGGAGGTCGCCCCGAGCGGGGTCGAGGAGGTTTCGGACCCGGACGGCCGGGCCGGCATCGTCGAGTACGCCGTCTACGGAGCGTCCGGCGAGCTGCCGGACGTCGGGACCTTCGAGTCGCTGGCCGGCGACTCCCTGGTCGAGGTGGTCACCGAGGAGGTGCCGGACGACTGGGACGAGCGCTGGAAGCGGTTCTACTTCCCCGTCCTGGTGGGGGGCCGCCTGTATGTGCGCCCACCGTGGGAGGAGCCGGCCCACCGCGGCGGGGTCGAGGAGGTCGTGATCGACCCCGGCGGCGCATTCGGCACGGGGACGCATCCCACCACGCGGATGTGCCTGGAGCTGCTGCTCGAGGCGAGCTCTGCCAGCTGCCGCCGGCTGATGGAGCCCGGACTCGCCGGTGGGGACGACGGAGTGATCGACCTCGGCACGGGTTCGGGGGTGCTGGCGATCGCCGCGGCCAAGCTCGGGCTCGAACCGGTGCTGGGTCTCGACGCGGACCAGGCCGCGATCGACGAGGCGGCCCGCAACGCGCGCGCGAACCGGGTGGAGATCGAGCTGCGCCGGGCCGACCTGCGCGCGGAGCCGGCTCGCGTGGCCGGCCTCGTGACCGCCAACCTGGCCCGTGGCCTGTTGCTGACCGTCACGCGCAGCTGGCAGGAGCAGGGCATCCGGCCGGGAATCGCGATCGTCTCGGGGCTCCTGCGCGACGAGGCGGATGAGGTTGCCGAGGCGCTCGCGGCGTGCGGGTTGAGCCAGCGTCGCCGTCTCGTCTCTGGCGACTGGAGTGCGATCATGGCCGCTTGATGGCGACGTTCGCGGTCAAGTTCCTCGGCTGCAAGGTCTCGCAGGCGGACGCGATGCTGGCTCGCTCGCGGCTGCTGGCTGCGGGTCACGAGGAGGCTCCCGAGGCTGAGGCGGAGCTGCACGTCATCAACACGTGCTGCATCACTCGCGAGGCAGAGGCGAAGTCGCGCCAGGCGGCGCGGCGCTCGGCGCGTGAAGGCCACCGGGTGCTGGCGACCGGTTGCGCCACCAACCTGAACGCGGGCCAGTTCGACGAGATCGGCGCTTCGGTCACGGCGCTCGTCGGCACGGCGGACGACGTCGCCGAGCAGGTCGCCGGCGAGGCGGGTCCGGGATGCATCGAAACCGCACTCGACCCGCTGCCCATGACCGGCATCGCGGCGGGCCGCACCCGGGGATTCGTGAAGGTGCAGGACGGCTGCGACTGTCACTGCGCGTACTGCATCATTCCCAAGGTCCGCGGCGGCGGCCCGGTCGCGGCCCGCGAGCGCGGTCGTCCGCGAGGCCCGGCGGCGGGTCGAGCAGGGTCAGCCGGAGATGGTCATGACCGGCATCTCGGTGGGCGGCTATCGGGATCCCGAGTCCGGCATGGATCTCGGCGCGCTGATGCGCGCGGTCGCCGCGGTCGATGGCGTTCAGCGTGTGCGGCTCTCCTCCGTGGAGGTGATCCACCTGCGCGACGGGCTGATCGGCGCGCTGGCCGAGGAGCCGGCCATCTGCCCCCACCTGCACGTGCCGCTCCAGTCGGGCGACGACGGCGTGCTCGCGGCGATGGGCCGCAGCTACGACTCGGCCACTTACCTGCGGACGATCGAGCGTGTACGTGAGCGCGTGCCGGACGTGAACGTCACGACCGACGTGATCGTCGGTTTCCCCGCCGAGGACGAGGCCGCCTTCGAGCGCACGCATGGACGCGGTGCGCGCCGCAGGCATCACTCGCGTGCACACCTTCTCGTTCTCGCCCCGTCCGGGCACGGAGGCGGACGCGCAGGGCGACCCCGTCCCGCCGGACGAGAAGAAGCGCCGCAGCCGCGCGATGCGCGGCCTATCCGAGACGCTCGGACGGATGCAGCGGTCAGAGCGCCTGGGCGCCGTGGAGGAAGTGCTGGTCGACAAGGGCGCCGGCGAACAGGCTTCGGGCTATAGCCGCGACTACACGCGCTACTACCTGCCGGCGGAGGCGGGGCGGCCGGGCGAAATGGTCGCCGCCCGGGCGCTCGAGCTGCACGCCGACGGCATCCGCGGCGCGGCAGCCTGAGCGGCCGGATGTACCCTTGGAAACAGTGGCATTGACGCAGCGCATCCAGGCCGACCTGGCCGTGGCCGCGAAGGAGCGCGACCGGTCTCGGGTCGCGGCTCTCCGGCTGCTGCTCGACGGCCTCAACAAAGAGGCCAAGGAGGCGCGCGCCGAGCTGGACGAGCAGCGCGAGATCGCGGTTCTCAAGCGCGAGCGCAAGCGGCGCGCCGAAGCTGCCGAGGCCTACCGCAGCGCAGGCCGCGACGAGTCGGCCGCCGCGGAGGAGTTCGAGGTCGTCCTGATCGACGGCTACCTGCCCGAGGAGATCTCCGAGCAGGAGCTCGAGGGGCTGGTCGACGACGCAGTCGCAGAGACCGGCGCGGAGTCGCAGCGCGACATGGGCAAGGTGATGTCGGCGGTCATGGCCAAGGCGGCCGGCCGTGCCGACGGCAAGCGTGTCAGCGAGTTGGTGCGGGCCCGCCTCCAGTGAGAGAGCAGATCACCCTCGACCCGAGCGTTGCCGCGGAGCTCGCGGGCTCCGAGGACGCGGTCCTGCGCGCGCTCGAGGGTCACCTGGACGCCAACGTGTTCTTGCGCGGCAACGTGATCACGCTCGACGGCGAGCCAGACGAGGTGAAGGTGGGCCAGGAGGTGATCGCCGAGCTGGCGGAGCTGATCACCCGCGGCCACGACATATCGCCTGGGACGATCGGCGCTGTGACGTCCGCGCTCGACCAGCACCAGAGCCCGTCCACCATCCTCGGCGACGTCGTCTGGACCCATCGCAGCACGCGCGTCGCGCCGAAGACGGTCAACCAGAAGCGCTATGTCGACTCGATCCGGCGCAACACGATCACGTTCGGCATCGGGCCGGCCGGAACCGGCAAGACCTACCTGGCGATGGCGATGGCGACCGCGGCCCTGTCGCGGCGCGACGTCAACCGGATCATCCTCACCCGTCCGGCCGTGGAGGCGGGCGAGCGGCTCGGCTTCCTGCCCGGCACGATGATGGAGAAGGTCGATCCCTACCTGCGCCCGCTGTTCGACGCGCTCTACGACATGATGGACGCGGAGCGGGTCAACTCCCACATCGACCGCGGAGTGATCGAGGTCGCGCCGCTTGCCTTCATGCGCGGTCGCACGCTGAACGACTCGTTCATCATCCTCGACGAGGCCCAGAACACCTCGCCGGAGCAGATGAAGATGTTCCTCACCCGGCTCGGGTTCAACTCGAAGATGGTGGTCACGGGTGACATCACGCAGATCGACCTGCCCGACGACCAGCGTTCCGGGCTGGTGGTCGTGCGGGACATCCTCTCGACCGTCCAGGACATCGCGTTCGTGAACTTCGGTGGTGAGGACGTGGTCCGGCACAAGCTGGTTCAGCGGATCGTGAACGCGTACTCCTCCCACGTCGAGAGCTCCACGCGCGGGCTGCGTGCCGCTCCCGACGAGGGATCCGAAGCCGCCGGCGGCTAACCGTTCTTTGATCGAGCTCGAATGCCCGTCCGACCTGCGGCCGGCTGCACTGGCGGCGTTGCGCGCCGCGGGGATCGAGGAGGGTCACCTGACCGTCGAGCTCGTCGAGCCGGGGCGGATCAGGGAGCTGAACCACGCCCATCGCGGCGTAGATGCTCCGACCGACGTCCTGTCGTTCCCGGTTGACGGCGCCGGCCCAGCCGCCGGCCCGCGTGAGCTCGGCGACGTCGTGATCAGCCCTCCTCACACGGAGGACATCGTCGAGGCGACCGTCCACGGCGTGCTGCATCTGGCGGGATACGACCACGAGACCGACGACGGCGAGATGCTGGCGCTGCAGGACCGGGTGGTGGCGGAGCTGCGCGACGTGCCGTGACGCGCTCGGGGTTCATCGCCGTCACCGGCCGCCCGAACGTGGGCAAGTCGACGCTCGTCAACCTGCTCACCGGCGCTCCGGTGGCGATCGTGTCGGACAAGCCGCAGACCACGCGACGGGCGATCCGCGGGATCGCGAGCGGCGATGGGGAGGACGGCGGCTGGCAGGCGGTGTTCGTGGACCTGCCGGGGGTGCAGCAGCCGCGGGACGCGCTCACGGAGCGGATGCAGCGGCGGGTCGAGCAGCAGCTCAGCGAGTCGGACGCCGTGCTGTTCGTGCTGAACGCCGCCGAGCGCAGCGGGGGCGGGGACCGGTTCATCGCGCGGGCGCTCGCCGGTTCCGGCGTGCCTGTGATCGCCGCGGTCAACAAGTCCGACGTGCCAGACCGCGGCGGGGTCGCGGCTGCGCTCGTTGCCGCGACAGAGCTGGAGTCCGAGGGCGTCGAGTTCCGCGAGGTCTTCCCGGTCTCGGCGAAGACCGGCGAGGGAGTCCCGGAGCTGCGCGAGGCGCTGGTCGAGCTGCTCCCGGAGGGCCCCTTCTACTACCCGGTGGGAGAGCACTCCGACCAGCCGCTTGCGGTTCGCCTGGCCGAGATGATCCGCGACCAGGCCCTGCGGCGCACTCGCGAGGAGGTCCCACACGCGGTCGAGGTGCAGGTCGAGGAAATCGAGGAGCGCGACGATCTGACGGTCGTGCACGCGGCGCTCCTGGCGGAGACCGAGTCGCAGAAGGGAATCCTGATCGGCCGCAACGGCAGCATGGTCAAGTCGATCGGCACGGCGGCCCGCCGCGAGATCGAGCGCGAGCTGGGCCGCCGCATCCACCTCGACCTGGCGGTGAAGGTGCGGCGGGGATGGCGCGGGGACGAGGCGATCCTGGACCGGTTGGGCATCGACTAGGCGCCGCCGCGAGGGCCGGCAGCACCGACACCGCGTCAAATAGCTTGCTTTTACCCCTGCAAATCCAGTACAAGTAGACATCTGTTCTAGGGGGGACGCAAGGAGGCGGGATGGACAGTCACGGACGGCATTCTCATTGCACTCACGAGGGCTACCACTCGGGGCTCGGTCTCTACTCGCATGAGCACGGTCAGATCAGGTACGTGCTCGTATGTGACGACTGCGGCGCCGAGGTGCGCGAGGTCTTCACCGAGGACTACGCGCCCAACCCGCTTCTCGAGGTGGCGACCGCCTAGAGCTATCGCGAGGCACCACCTCTCTGGGTGGTGCTGCTGATTCGCTGACCGGCGGTGGCGGGGGGCTGTCGCCGCCGGACAGCATCAGGCTTAGTACGCCGCCCGGAGGTCATTGCCGCGCCTGCGTAGAATTGCCGGGAATGGAGGCCAACGCGGCGGTGGCCCGCGAGACCATCTCGTTCGACGAGAACGGCCTCGTCCCGTGCGTCACCCAGGACTGGAGAACCGGCGAGGTGCTGACCCTTGCCTACATGAACGGTGAGGCGCTGGACCGCACGATCGAGAGCGGCGAGGTGCACTTCTGGAGCCGCTCGCGGGCCGAGCTGTGGCACAAGGGCGCCACCTCGGGCAACGTGCAGCGCGTGCGCTCACTGCGCTACGACTGCGACGCGGACGCGGTGCTGGCGCTGGTCGAGCCGGCGGGCCCGGCCTGCCACACGGGCGAGCGCACCTGCTTTTACCGCACGCTCGATCACGACCCGGCGGTCGCCCCGCACGAGGCGCTGGCCGCGCTCCAGCGGACGCTCGACGATCGGCGCGAGCGGATGCCCGCGGGCAGCTACACGACGCAGTTGCTCGAGGGAGGCCCCGCAGGCGATCGGCGCCAAGATCACCGAGGAAGCGGAGGAGACCGCCCGTGCCGGGCGCGAGGAGTCCGACGAGCGACTGCGCTCCGAGGCGGCGGACCTGCTCTACCACCTGGGCGTGATGCTGGAGGCGCGCGGGATGGGCTTCGCGGACGCGCTCGAGGAGCTGACTGCGCGCATGAAGGCGGGCGAATGAGCGTCGCGCTCGTGTCGAGCCTGCCCGTCAGCCCGAGCCTCGAGGAGGCACGAGAGCTGGCGCGCGACCACAACGTGATCCCGCTGCGGCACACGTTCATCGACGACACCGAGACGCCCGTGTCGGCGTTCCTGAAGCTGCGCGGCCGCGGGCCGGCGTTCCTGCTGGAGTCCGCAGAGCAGGGCCAGCGCTTCGGGCGCTACTCGTTCCTCGGCTTCCGCCCGCGCGCCGAGCTGCGCTACCAAGGCGGGCGCCTCGAAGTCATCGAGGAGTCCGGACGCCGGCCACTCGACGGGCCCTGACCCTTACCGGGCGGTCGCCTCGTATCTCTCCGGCTACAGCGTCGCGCCGGTCGACGGCCTTCCGCCGTTCGCGGGCGGCGCCGTGGGCCTGTTCGGATACGACCTCGCGCGCACCATCGAGCGGCTGCCGGAACCGAACCCCGATGACATCGGCACCCCCGACATGGCGCTGATGGTGTCCGACGCGCTGGTCGTGTTCGACCATCTCAGCCACCAGGTGACGATCATGGTGAACGCGTTCGTCGACGGCCCGGACGAGGTCGAGAGCCACTACGAGCGGTGTGTCGGCTTGATCGAGCGCGCCCGCGAGCTGCTTGCCGCGCCGACTCCGCGCGCGCGGCCCGACGACCACCGTCCGCAGGACCCTGCGGCGGCCTTCACCTCCAACATGGAGCGCGCCGGCTACGAGCACGCGGTCGAGCGCGCGAAGGAGTACATCTTCGCCGGCGACATCTTCCAGGTCGTGCCGTCGCAGCGCTGGAGCGGCCCCTGCCCGGTGCACCCGTTCTCGCTCTACCGGGGCCTGCGGACCGTGAACCCCTCGCCCTACATGTACTTCCTCGAGTTCGACGACTTCTCGATCGCCGGCGCCTCGCCCGAGCCGCTACTCAAAGTGACCGGCGGGCACGCAGAGATCCGGCCGATCGCCGGCACCCGCCCGCGGGCCGAGACGCCGGCGCGCGACCTCGAGGTGGCGGAGGAGCTGCTCGCCGACGAGAAGGAGCGCGCCGAGCACCTGATGCTGGTGGACCTCGGCCGCAACGACCTGGGGAGGGTGTGCGAATACGGCAGCGTCCGGGTCGACAAGCTGATGACCGTCGAGAGCTACTCGCACGTGATGCACATCGTCTCCTCGGTGTCCGGCACGCTGCGCCCGGACGCGAGCGCGATGGACGCGCTGGCCGCCTGCCTGCCCGCAGGCACTCTGTCGGGCGCGCCGAAGATCCGCGCGATGGAGATCATCGACGAGCTGGAGACGGTCAAGCGCGGCTTCTACGGGGGCGCGGTCGGCTACCTCAGCTACTCGGGTGATCTCGACACCTGCATCCACATCCGCACAGTCGTCGTGAAGGACGGCGTCGCCTACATACAGGCCGGCGGCGGCGTGGTGGCCGACTCCGATCCGGCCTACGAGTACCGCGAGACGATCGCGAAGTCGGGCGCGGTGTTCGGCGCGCTCGAGCTGGCGGTCGCTCAGCAAGACTGGGAGTGACGCCTTGAACGTGCTCGTGATCGACAACTACGACAGCTTCACCTTCAACCTGGTCCAGTACCTGGGCGAGCTGGGTGCGGACCTGGACGTGGTGCGCAACGACACCGTCACGGTCGACGAGCTGCTCGCGCGCTCGCCGGGGTGCGTGGTGATCTCGCCGGGCCCGTGCCGGCCCGTCGACGCCGGCATCTCGATCGAGGCGTCGCGGCGGTTCCCGGAGGAGGGCATCCCGGTGCTGGGCGTGTGCCTCGGGCATCAGGCGATGGCCGAGGCGTTCGGCGGCCGGGTGGTCGTCGGGGACCCGGTGCACGGGAAGACCGCCGAGATCAACCACGACGGCAGGACCATCTACGAAGGGCTCGAAGACCCGCTGGTGGTCGGCCGCTATCACTCGCTGGTCGTGGACCCCGAGTTGCCCGAGGACTTCGAGCTGAGCGCTCACTCCGGCGGGACGGTGATGGGGATCCGCCACCGGACCCTGCCGGCGGAGGGCGTGCAGTTCCACCCCGAGTCGATCCTCACTCCGTCGGGCAAGCGGATCCTCGACAACTTCCTCGCCCTGCGGGTGACTGCTTGACCGTCGGCGAGGCGATCGAGGCGATCGCGTCGGGGCACGACCTGACCGCCGCGGAGGCGCAGGACGTGCTCGCGCTGATCATGGACGGCGGCGTCAGCGAGGTGCAGATCTCGGCCTTCCTGGTTGGGCTTCGGACCAAGGGGGAAACGGTCGAGGAAGTGACCGGACTGGCGCGAACCATGCGCGCGATGGCGACGACCGTCGACGTCGAGGGAGACCTGCTCGACACGGCCGGCACGGGCGGCGGCGCGCCGACCTTCAACGTCTCGACGACCGCCGCCTTCGTGGCCGCGGCGGCCGGCAGCCGTGTCGCAAAGCACGGCAACCGCTCCGCCACCAGCAAGTCGGGGTCGGCGGACCTGCTGGAGGCGCTCGGTGCCCGCATCGACCTGGAGCCGGATGCGATCGCCCGCTGCGTCGACGAGGTCGGGATCGGCTTCATGTTCGCTCCGGCGCATCACTCGGCGACCCGCCACGTGGTGCCGGTACGCAAGGCGCTTGGCATCCGCACGGTGTTCAACTTCCTTGGACCGCTGACCAACCCGGCAGGCGCCAACCGGCAGCTGATCGGTGTCGCGGACCCGACCAAGATGGAGCTGATCGCCGGCGCACTGTGCGCGCTCGGCTGCGAGCGGGCGCTGATCGTCTCCGGGTACGACGGCCTGGACGAGGTGAGCGCCACGGCGGAGACCGCGGTCGTCGAGGTGTCCGGCGGCGGAGAGGTGTCGAGCCGCACGCTGGCGCCCGAGGACTTCGGTGTCGAGCGGGTTGCACTGGAGGAGCTGGCCGGCGGCATCCCGGAGCGAAACGCCGAGATCGCGCGCGCGGTCTTCTCCGGCGAGGCCGGGCCGCACCGGACGCTGGTCGTGGTGAACGCCGCTGCCGCGCTGGTGGCGGCCGAGGCGGAGACCGATTACGCGGACGCCGCGCGCAGTGCCGAAGCAGGCGATCGACTCCGGAGCGGTGGCGGACACCCTGGAGCGGTTCGTGGCGGCGACCAACTCGCTCGCTCCCGAGACGGTGGCATGACAGCGCTCGACGAGATCACGCGCTCGGTGCGCCAGGACATCGAGCGACGCCGGGAGCAGGTCGCGCTCTCAGACCTCGAGCGCTCGATCGCCGAGCGCTCCGACAAGCGGCCGTTCGCCGAGGCCTTGGCGCTGCCCGGCATCTCGCTGATCGCCGAGTACAAGCGCCGCTCGCCCTCCGCCGGCGACCTGCCGCGCGGCTCGGAGCCTGTCGAGCACATGGTGCAGGCCTATGAGCGTGGCGGAGCGGTCGCGCTGTCGATCCTGACCGAGGGCGCTCACTTCGGTGGCTCGCTCGCCGACTTGCGCGCGGCGCGGGCAGCCTGCTCGCTGCCGGTTCTGCGCAAGGACTTCATCCTCGACCGCTACCAGCTCTACGAGGCCGCTGCGGCCCAGGCGGACGCTGTGCTGCTGATCGTCGCGGCGCTCGACGCCGACACGCTGGCCGACCTGCACGCCGAGGCCGGGGACCTCGACCTGGACTGCCTGGTCGAGGTTCACGATGCCGAGGAGCTGGAGGTGGCGCTGTCCGTCGACGCCGACCTGATCGGCGTCAACAATCGCGATCTGCGCGACTTCAGCGTCGACCTCGCGCGCACGTTCGACCTGCTGCCGGACGTGCCGGCGGGCAAGACTGTCGTGTCGGAAAGCGGGATCGGGACGCGCGAGGAGCTGGACGAGCTCGAACGCGTCGGCGTGGACGCGGTTCTGATCGGGGAACGGCTGATGCGTGCCGATGATCCCGAGCAGGCGTGCCGTGACCTTGTCGGGGCGGAGGGCGAGGAAACGAGCTCGCACAGGCTCGTATGAGGCCTACGTAACACGTTTCACCCCGAACTCTTAGAAGCCTCTAATCGCCCACGACTAGAAAAAGCTTCATGACCTCATACCCACCGAAAGAGCCGTTGTCCGGTCGCATCGGCCGTTTTGCGCGCCACCCGTTCGGGTCGGCGCTGCTCGGCGGCCTTGTCGTCCTGATCGGCGGGCTGATCGCGATCTCCGCGGGCCTGATCGAGGACGAGAAGACCGTTGTCCAGGGCCCCGTCTCCGCGGCGCCGATCGCCAACCCGGAGTCGGGCGAAACCGCGACCGTGGGCGAGATCTACAAGAAGGCGGCTCCGGGAGTCGTCTTCATCCGCTCCGAGGTGGTGCAGCAGAGCCAATCACCGTTCGGGCTCCCGCAGACCCAGCGCGGCGAGGCGACCGGCTCCGGCTTCGTGCTCGACAAGAGCGGCGACATCGTCACAAACGAGCACGTCGTCGACGGCGCCAGCAAGATCCAGGTCGGTTTCGAAAAGAACAAGACCCTGGACGCAGAGGTCGTAGGCGTCGACGCGAGCAACGACCTGGCCCTGCTGAGAGTCAAGGGTGGCGACAAGCTCACCCCGCTGCCGCTCGGCGATTCCGATCAGGCCAACGTAGGCGATCCCGTCGTGGCGATCGGTAACCCCTTCGGCCTCGACCGCACCGTCACCACCGGCATCGTCAGCGCCAAGCAGCGCGAGCTGACCTCGCCGAACGGCTTCACGATCAAGAACGTGATCCAGACCGACGCCGCCATCAACCCCGGTAACTCGGGCGGGCCGCTGCTGGACGCGCACGGCCGCGTGATCGGGATCAACTCCCAGATCGCGACCGCGGGCGGGCAGGGCTCCATCGGGATCGGCTTCGCAGTACCCGTGAACACCGCCAAGAAGATCGTCAACGAGCTGAAGGACAAGGGCAAGGTGGAGCACGCGTTCCTCGGAGTGACCGGGGTGGCGATCACCGACGCCATGTCGCAGAGCCTCAACCTGCCGGCCGACAAGGGCGTGCTGGTCCAGCGCGTCGCGGGCCCGGCCAAGGATGCCGGTATCAAGGGCGGCGACACGGCCGTGCAGGTGAGCGGCAGCGACCTGCTGCTGGGCGGCGACGTGATCACCGCCGTCGACGGCAAGAAGGTCACCTCCATGGACCAGGTGATCGGCGCCGTGGACTCGAAGAAGCCCGGGGACACCCTGTCCGTCGAGCTGCTGCGCGGGCAGGAAAAGCGGACCGTCAAGGTCAAGCTCGGCAAGCGCCCGGCCAGCGCGTCGTCCACGTTCGAGCCCGACCAGCAGCAGCAGGCTCCCCAGCTGACGCCGTAGCGCCCGGCGTGGGGCGGGCAGGTTGCCCGGTGGCGCTACGCTGGCCGGTATGTCAACGCGCGTCAAGATCTGCGGCGTAACGCGGCTCGAGGATGCCGAGCTGGCGGCAGGCCTGGGGGCCTGGGCCGTCGGCACGGTGCTGTGGCCGGACAGCCCGCGCGCGTGCGACCCCGAGGCCGCGGTCCAGATCGCGACCGCGCTGCGGCGCCGCTGCGAGGTCGCCGGAGTGTTCGTCAACGCGCCGCTCGACGAGCTGGTGGCCCTGGCCGAGCAGGCGCCGTTCACGATCATCCAGCTGCACGGCGACGAGGGTCCGTCCTACTGCACCGAGGTGCGGCGGCGGACCGGTGCGAAGGTCATGAAGGCGGTGCGCGTGCGGGATGCCGCCGACGTGCGGAGGCTGTCGGTGTACAAGACGGATTTGTACCTTCTGGACGCGCACGTCCCGGGCACGCCGGGCGGCACCGGCGAGCGCTTCGACTGGGAGCTGGCGCGCGTGCATCCCGGCAAGCCGCCGCTCGTGCTCTCGGGCGGCTTGACTGGAGAGAACGTCGCCGAGGCTATCTCGGTCGCCCGGCCCTACGCCGTCGACGTCGCGTCGGGCGTGGAGGCAAAGCCGGGCGTCAAGGACCACACCAAGGTGCGCAACTTCTTCGAGGCGGTCGATGCGGCCGCCGTGCACGCGTGATGGCCACCGCCGCTGACCGGCTCGCCGAGCGGTTCGGCCCCTACGGGGGTCGCTACGTTCCCGAGACGCTGATGCCGGCGCTCGACGAGCTCCACGCGGCCTGGCTCGAAGCGCGTGCCGACCCCGAGTTCCGCGCGCGCTTGGACGGGCTGCTGCGCGACTACGTGGGGCGGCCGTCGCCCCTCTATGAGGCAAAGCGGCTCTCGGAGCAGGTCGGCTCGCGCGTGTTCCTCAAGCGCGAGGATCTGCTCCACACCGGCGCGCACAAGATCAACAACGCCCTCGGCCAGGCGCTCCTCGCGGTCCGGATGGGCAAGCCGCGCGTGATCGCCGAGACCGGCGCCGGCCAGCACGGAGTCGCGACCGCGACGGCCTGCGCGCTGCTCGGGCGCGAGTGCGTCGTCTACATGGGCACGGAGGACATGCGCCGCCAGCGGCCCAACGTGGAGCGGATGCGGCTGCTGGGCGCGCGGGTCGAGCCCGTCGAGGCCGGCGCCCGAACGTTGAAGGAGGCGGTCAGCGCAGCGATCCGCGACTGGGTCGCCAACGTGCGCACCACTCACTACGTGATCGGGTCGGCCGTCGGCCCGGCGCCCTACCCGGCGCTGGTGCGCGACCTCCAGCGGGTGATCGGCGACGAGGCGCGGGCGCAGGTGCTGGAAGCGGCGGGCGGCCTGCCCGACCGCGTGGTGGCGTGTGTCGGCGGCGGCAGCAACGCGATCGGCACCTTTTACGCGTTCCTCGGCGACGAGGGTGTCAAGCTGGTCGGCGTCGAGGCTGCCGGCGAGGGACTCGACAGCGGCCGCCACGGCGCCTCGCTCGGCGCCGGCAGCGAGGGTGTCCTGCACGGAGCGCTGTCCTCGATCCTCCAGGACTCCGACGGCCAGATCCTGGAGGCCCATTCGATCTCGGCCGGCCTCGACTATCCGGGTGTCGGGCCCGAGCACGCGCAGCTGCGCGACTCGGGGCGGGTGCGCTACGAGTCGGTCACCGACGACCAGGCGCTGGAGGCGTTCGGCCTGCTGGCGCGGCTGGAGGGAATCATCCCGGCGCTCGAGCCGGCGCACGCGATCGCCTGGCTGCTCGCGGAGCGCCCGCCGGCGGAATCGACGACGCTGCTGTGCCTCAGCGGTCGCGGCGACAAGGACCTGGCCGAGGTCCTCGGCCGGCAGGGCGGCGAGTGAGCAACCTGGTCGTGTCCGCCGGGGCGCGCATCGAGCAGGCTTTCTCCGGACACGGCCGCAAGGCGGCGCTGATGCCGTACATGATGGGCGGCTTCCCCGACGCTTGCCGACTCGCTGAGAGTGGGGGAGGCCTATGCCGACGCCGGCGCCGACCTGGTCGAGCTCGGGGTCCCGTTCTCGGACCCGCTCGCGGACGGCCCGGCGATCCAGGCCGCGGGCCAGCGCGCGCTGGAGGAGGGCGCGACGCTCGAGGACGTCCTGCGCGAGGTGGCCACACCGCTCTCGGCCCGGGTCCCGGTGGTCTTGATGTGCTACTCGAACCCGCTCATGCGGCGCGGCTTCGAGGCGTCGATCGGCCGCGCTGGCAGCGGCGGGCGTGTCGGGTCTGATCGTGCCTGACCTGCCCGCTGCGGAGGCCGGCGAGGTGCGCGAAGTGTGCGACTCGGCCGGCATCGCGCTCGTGCCGCTCGTCGCGCCGACCACGCCCGCCGACCAGGTGCGCGAGATCGCGGCCTCCGCGCGCGGCTTCGTGTACGTGGTGTCGGTGACGGGCGTGACCGGGGAACGCGGCCAGCTGCCCCCGGAGCTATCGGATGTCGTCGGCGGGGTCCGCTCCGCGAGCGCGCTCCCGGTTGCCGTCGGCTTCGGGATCGGAACGCCGGAGCAGGCAGGGGCGGTGGGCGAGATCGCGGATGGGGTGATCATCGGCAGCCGGCTGGTGCGGGCCGTGGGCGAGGCCCGGGACATCGAGGCGGGGCTGGCCGAGGTACGAAGCTTCCTGGGCGCGGTGTCCGCCGCCCTGTCCATTCCCTAGACTCCCGCTGCGATGTGGGTCTTCCTGGGACTAACGTTCGGCGCCTGCGCCCTGATCGTGGTGTGGGCAATCGGGTACGCGGCGGACGTCGGCGCGGTCGTCGGCCTCACTCTCCTGGGCATCGGGATCCTGATTCAGATGGTCGATGACGGCGGCCAGAACGCCGACGCCGACGCCGACCGCTGAGCCTGCCACAGTCTCGTCCGTAATCGCGTGCGCAGACACTCGCGGATAGCCCGTGCCCTCGCCGTATTGCTGCTGGCTCTGCTCGCCGGCCTGTCGGCCTGCGGCGGGGACGACGGCGATGACGACATGACGCCCTCGCGCGGCGGTCTCGCCGTCCGGATCGGTAACTCGATTCCGCTCAGCGGTGACCTCGAGGCCTACGGCGAGCCGGCCAAGAAGGCGGCCGATCTGGCTGTCGAGCGCATCCGGCGCGCGATCATCGAGTCCGGACGCGGCGATGCCGTCGAGGTGGAGCACGTCGACAACAAGACCGACTCGGCGGAGGCCGTCAAGGCAGCCCGCAAGCTGGCCGACGAGAAGACCTCGTGCATCGTCGGGGCCTGGGCGCCGAGCGACACGATCCGGACGGCCGAGGAAGTTTCCATCCCGCGCGGGATCCTGCAGATCTCGCCCGCCAGCACCGCCGACGAGATCGCCCGCATGAAGGACAAGGGCTTGCTGAACCGCACTGTCACGGCGGATTCGCTTCAGGGCCCGGCGGTCGCGGATGCGGCGGAGCAGGCGCTCGGGGGCACCCGCGGGCGCGTGTTCAACGTCGGGGCCCGCGACGACACCTACGGCAAGGGGCTGGCTGACTCGTTCAGCGCCGCCTGGAAGCGCCGCGGCGGCAAGATCGGCCAGCGCGTCGTGTACGCGGCCCAGCAGGGAAGCTACGAGCGGGAGGCAGCACGGCTCGCGCAAGGCGACCCCGACGCCTGGGCGATCTTCGACTTCCCGGACACCTACGCGAAGGTCGGCCGCGCATTGTCGGCGACCGGGCGCTGGGATGCCCGCGACACCTGGGTGACAGACAGCCTCGCGGCCGCCGGCCTCCCTGATCGCGCCGGCTTCGACGCTACCGAGGGACTGCGGGGAACCGCTCCGGGCACGCCCAGCCGCGGCCGTCCCGCCGACGCGTTCGCGCGGCTCTACTCAGGCTCGAAGGGAGACCCGCCGCAGCGCTTCAGCGCGCAGACGTTCGATGCCGTGGTCCTCTGCTACCTGTCGGCGGTGGCGGCCGGCGCGGCCGAGGGCACCAAGATGGCCGCCGAGGTGCGCGAGATCAGCGCCCCGCCCGGCACCAAGTACACGTGGGAGCAGCTGCCGGCGGCGATCCGGGCGCTCAAGTCGGGCGACGACATCGACTACGAGGGCGCGTCGGGACCGATCGACATGGACGACGCCGGCGACGCGTCAGCGGGGTTCTTCGACCTGTTCCGCTTCCAGGACGGCAAGATCAAGCTGTTCGGCGAGACCCAGGTGCCGGCGCCGTCGGAGTCCGGGGAGTAGGCAGTCACATTTCGGCGCCGGTCGCGTCAACGATCAGCGTGCGGCATCTGAATCCCCTATATGGCAACTCAGATGCCGCACGTCCAAGAGCGCGTGACGAAGGCGGTACGCAACGCGTGGGAGATGGACCGGGTACGCACGAATTGTGCGCCGCCCCCTACCTGCCTGTCCGGGTGGCGCGGGCGCCTCGCTTCTGCGGCGGGACTGGCGCCCGCTACCCGTAGAACGTGCGCGCTATCCGCAGGTAGTCCGGGTCGACCGTCTTGAATCCCTCGACCTCGGACAGGGGAACGCTCGTGATCTCGGTGCCGTGCAGCGCCGCCATGTGGCCGAACTTGCGTTCGTGGACCAGGTCGGCCGCTTTGATCCCGTAGCGCGTGGCGAGGATGCGGTCGGTCGCCGTCGGCGTCCCGCCCCGTTGCACATGGCCGAGCGTGGTCACCCGCGTTTCGAAGCCGGTCCGGTTCTCGATCTCGCGGCCGAGCGCCGGCCCGATTCCGCCCAGTCGCGGGTAGCCGTATTCGTCCGTCTCGGTGTTGGTCAGCACGTGCCGGCGCTCGCCCGACTCGAACGCCAGCGCCGCTCCCTCGGCTACCACCACGATGGAGAAGCTCTTGCCCCGCTCGTGGCGCTTGTCGATCGCTCGGCAGGTCTCCTCCACCGTGATGTCGACCTCGGGGATCAGGATCTGATCGGCGCCGCCCGCGATGCCGCTGAAGACCGCGATCCAGCCCGAGTTGCGGCCCATCACCTCCACGACCATCACCCGGTCGTGCGATTGCGCGGTCGTGTGCAGCCGGTCGATCGCGTCGCACGCGATCTGCACGGCGGTGTCGAAGCCGAACGTGAAGTCGGTGCCGCGCACGTCGTTGTCGATCGTCTTCGGGACGCCGACCACCGGCATTCCCTCCGCGTGGATGCGGCGCGTGATGTCCATGGTGTGCTCGCCTCCGATCGCCACGATCGCGTCGAAGCCGTCGCTCTCGACCGCTGACATCACGCGGCTGACGCCGTCCGGCTCGCGATAGGGATCGAAGCTCGAGGTCGAGATGATGGTCCCGCCCAGCGGCAGGATCCCGGACACCGTGAACATGTCGAGCGGGTGGTAATCGCGCTCGGCCAGGCCGGCATAACCGCGCCACAGGCCAACGACCTCGTCCCCGGCCGCCAATCCCGCGCGCGTGACGGCGCGGATCACCGCGTTGAGGCCCGGGCAGTCCCCGCCCGCGGTGAGGATCCCGATCTTCACTCCGCGCAATATAGGTGCCGCCTGCACGGAGCCGGGACCATGACCGGCACGGAGCCGGGACCACGACCACTAGAATCCCGCCGCTCACACGTTCGCCCCCCGTGAGATTGCCCTCTTCGAAAACCGCGCTGGCAGGGGTGATGGCAGCAGCGCTCCTAGTGCCCGTCGCGTGCGGTTCGGAATCGAGCCGCGGCGGCAAGGTGCAGGGAGACACGCTGACCGTCTTCTCGAGCCTGCCATTGCAAGGTCCCAACGCAGAGCGGGGGCAGAGCATCATCAATGCGGAAAAGCTGGCGCTGCGCGACAACGGCGGCAAAGCCGGGGAGTTCACCGTCAATTTCGTCGGGTGGGACGACGCCACCGCGGGAGACGGCGAGGCGGGTTGGGATCCGGATCGCACCGCCGAGAACGCGCGCAAGGCTGTCGAGAACCAGCGCACGATCGCCTACATCGGCGACTTCGACTCGGGCGCGACTGCGGTCTCGCTGCCGATCACCAACGAGGCCGGCTTCGTCCAGGTCAGCCCGGGATCGAGCGCCGTCGGGCTTACGAAGCTCGTGCCGGGAGCGGAGGCGGGCGAGCCGGACAAGTACTACCCCTCCGGTGAGCGCACGTTCGCACGCGTCGTGCCCGCCGACGACGTGCAGGCCTCAGCGGCCGCGGACTGGGCGCGCAACCTGGGCGTCAAGACGGTCTTCCTGCTCGGCGACCGCACGCCCGAGGGCGACGGGAGCGTCGAGCTCTTCCGGGTCGCCGCGAAGGACAACGGGGGCCCACGCGAGGTCGGCACCGACCGGGCGGACCCGCGCGCCGAGGAATACCGCGACCTTGCGCGGGACATCGCGAAGACCAACCCAGACGCGATCTACTTCGGCGGCGGGGAGGACAGCAACGCGGTCCAGCTGTGGCGGGACCTGCACGAGGCGAACCCCAACGCTCTGCTGATCGGGGCAGACGGGCTGCTCGTGAAGAGCTTCTATTCGCGGCTCGGAGAGTCGGCGCAGGAGCAGACCTATCTGACGTCTGTTGCGCAGAACCCCAAGCAGCTTCCGGACCGGGGCAAGTCGTTCGTCGAGCGCTACGTGCGCACCTATGGCGAGGTACCGGACCCGTTCGCCGCCTACGGCTACACGGCGATGTCACTGTTGCTCGACGCGATCGAGCGGGCCGGCAGCAGCGGCAACCAGCGCGACGACGTGATCCGCGAGACGTTTGACACGAGCCGCTTCCACAGCCCGGTCGGCACGTTCTCGATCGACGACAACGGCGATACGTCGCTGACCGCGATCGCCGGCTACCGGATCAGGAACGGCAGGCCGGTCTTCACGCAGCCGTTACAGGGGGAGCCGAAGGGCTAGGGCGGTTCCGGCGGCCGGACAGGCTCGTGGTGGGACGGGCATGTAGAAAGGCGCAGCAGATGTAACCCCCAGCCCGCTCCGCGCGAGCGCTGCTGCTGCGATCGACGGTGACGGCGTGGTCGGTCGCCTCGAAGCGGCCGCGGCCGCTTCGATGTCCATGTGCAGCAGGTCGCCGGGTCTGGGCCACTCGTAGCGGACCACCGCCGCGCGCAGCAGGCCTCGGCCGGCGCGAGCAGCCGCCGCGCCGCTGCACCCGGTGGACGTTCCAGTGGTGCCTTGCGATGTCGGGCTCGTCTGCGAGCCGCCTGCGGGCTCCAGCCGGAGCGCCGGCGCCGCTCGCAGATCGTGGGCGGCATCGTCGGCCGGCACCTGATGGGACTTCGGTGCGGGCGCGCCGGGGCGGTCCTGCCCGGCAGGCCAGCGTGCGCCCCTGCTCGCGCGCTCGCCTGCCGCCAGCGGCCGCACCCACGTCCAGCAGGTCGACTTGGCCACGTTCGAGGCGGCCGCGACCGCCTCGAACGTCAAGCCCTGCTCTTCCACGCAGCATCGACCATGCGCAGCCGGCCGTTCGGTGTGAGCGTCGCGTTAGCGTCTTGCATCCCGGGCTCCGAGAAGGTCGTGAGCTTCGAACACCCACAGCCTCTCCGCAGGCCCGGACCTACTTCAGCGTCCCGAGCGTGTCTGGGCGCGTCATCTAGCGCACGAGCCGCCGGCGGTCGCCGGCCGGCTCGAGTGGGCCCACGCCATCGAGCGCGATGTCGGCGCGGGCGATCCCGGCCCGGCGCGCCTCCTCGGACACCGCGGCGGCGACGGCCTCGGCCACCCGGCGGTCGAAGACGCTCGGGACGATGTACTCCTCGGAAAGCTCCTCGTCGGGAATCACGTCCGCGATCGCGTGCGCCGCGGCGAGCTTCATCTCCTCGGTGATCTCGGCAGCGCGCGCGTCGAGTGCGCCGCGGAAGATCCCGGGGAAGGCGAGCACGTTGTTGATCTGATTCGGGTAGTCCGAACGCCCGGTGGCGATGATCCGCGCGTGCTGGGCGGCCTCCTCGGGCATCACCTCGGGCTCGGGGTTGGCCATCGCGAACACCATCGCGTCGGGATTCATCCGATCGAGGTCGGCGGCCTCCACGACCCCCGGCCCGGAGAGGCCGACGAACAGGTCGGCGCCCTCGAGCACCTCGGCCGGTCCGCCATGGCGGCGCTCGGCGTTTGTGTTCTCGGCGTACCAGCGCTTGAGCGGGTGCATCTCGTCCCAGTCGTCGCGACCGACGTAGATGGCGCCCTTGGTGTCACAGCCGATGATCTCCCGAACACCGACTTGGAGCAGCATCCGGGTCACGGCGATCCCGGCGGCACCGAGCCCGACCATCGCGACCTGCAGGTCCTCGAGCGGTTTGTCGACGACCTTCAGCGCGTTGAAGAGCGCGGCCATCACGACGACGGCGGTGCCGTGCTGGTCGTCGTGGAACACCGGGATGTCGAGCTCGGCCTTCAAGCGGTCCTCGATCTCGAAGCAGCGCGGGGAGGAGATGTCCTCCAAATTGATCCCGCCGAATCCCGGCGCGATCAGCCTGACCGCCTGCACGATCTCGTCGGGGTCGCGAGTGTCGAGACAGATGGGGAAGCCGTCGACGCCGCCGAATTCCTTCAGCAGCATCGCCTTGCCCTCCATCACCGGCATCGCGGCCCGGGGGCCGATGTCACCCAGGCCCAGCACCGCGGACCCGTCGGAGACGACGGCCACGAAGTTCCGCTTGATCGTGTAGCGGAAGGCCAGGTCCGGGTCCTCCGCGATCGACCGGCAGACGCGTGCCACACCCGGCGTGTAGGCCATCGAGAGATCGTCGCGCGTCTTCAGCGGGTGCTTGTTGACCTGGGCGATCTTGCCGCCCTCGTGCATGCTGAAGGTGCGGTCGGTGGCGTGCAGCAGCTCGGCGCCCGGGACTTCCCTGATCGCATCGACGATCTCGGCGCCGTGCTCGCGACTGCGCGCATCCACGGCCAGGTCGCGCACCAGCTGGTGGCCGCCTGCCGCGACGATGTCGATCGCGCCGATCGAGCCGCCCGCGCGGCCGATGGCCGTCGTGACGTCACCGAGCACGCCCGGCTCGTTGTTCAACCGCACGCGCAGCGTGAGGCTGAAGGATGCACTCGGAGTGATGGTCACGGATCCCTGCTTTCGGTGGCGAGCTGCGCGAAACCGGCGGCGTGTGGCAATCATATCTGCGCAAATTCGACGTTCGGCCGCGTTTTCATGCCGCGGGAAGGCTCTCCCGCCGTCCATAGACTTGAACCGTGCCCAACGACGACGAGCTATTCCTGATCGACGGCAACAGCCTGGCCTACCGGGCGTTCTTCGCGCTGCCCGAGTCGATCGCCACGTCGCGCGGCGAGCCGACCAACGCGATCTTCGGCTTCGCCAGCATGCTGGTGAAGATCCTCACCGAGTACGGCCCGAAGGCGACGGTGGTCGTCTGGGACGCGGGGATGTCGGGCCGCGAGCAGACGTATGAGCCCTACAAGGCGCAGCGCAAGTCGCGCCCCGACCTGCTGCGCGAGCAGTGGCCGCACCTGGAGCCGCTGGTCGAGGCGTTCGGCTATGAGAACGTGCGGGTCGACGGCTTCGAGGCCGACGACGTGATCGCCAGCCTCGCCGAGCAGGCCAAGCAGGCCGGCTTGCCGGTGATGATCGTGACCGGCGACCGCGACGCCTACCAGCTGCCTGATGACGGGCGGGTGAAGGTCATGACGACCTCCCGCGGGATCACCGACACGCGCGTCTATGACAGCGAGGGCGTCGTCGAGCGCTACGGCATACCGCCCGAGCTGGTGCCCGACTTCATCGGCCTGAAGGGCGACACCTCCGACAACATCCCGGGAGTCCCGGGCATCGGCGACAAGACCGCCGCCCAGCTGCTGCAGCAATACGGCTCGCTCGAGGGCGTGCTCGAGCACATCGACGACATCTCCGGGGAGAAGCGGCGCCAGAACCTGCGCGAGAACGCCGACCTGGCGCGCATCTCCAAGGAGCTCGCGACCCTGCGCCGCGACATCGACGCGGGCATCGACGTCAACGCGCTGGCGGGCCAGTCCCCCGACCGGTCGCGGCTGCGAGAGGTCTTCGCGCGGTTCGAGCTGCGCGACCCCCTGAAGCGGCTCGAGGAGGCACTGGGCGAGGAGGGCGCCGCTCCGCGCGCCGCCGGGCGCACGGTCGTCGAGGCGACGGCGCGGGAAGGCGCGCTCCCCGACCTCGCCGGCCTGCCCGAGGGCGAGGCGACCTTGGCGGCCGCCCGCGCCGAGGAGGACGTGCGCTGGGCAGCCGCGAGCGGGGGCGAGGTGCTCCTGGGCAACGCGGAGACGCTCGCCGCCCTGCTGATGGCGTGGGGCGCGCGGCCGCTGATCGCGCACGACTGGAAGTCCCTCGGCGGCGCCGCTGGGCCGCCGCTCGGGGCGCCTGACGGCGAGGCCCGGCTCGCGCCCGAGCACCTGGTGCACGACACGATGGTCGCCGCCTACCTGATCGACCCCGCCCGGCGGCAATACCCGCTCGACGAGCTGATCGAGCAGGAGGGCATCGAGCCGGCGGTCGAGGGCGCCGATGGCCTCGCCGCGCAGGCGGTTGCGGCGGGCGCGCTGGCGGACATCCAGCGGCAGCAGATCGACGATCTGGGGCTGCGGCGGCTGCTGGACGAGGTGGAGCTGCCGCTGGTGGAGGTCCTCTGCCGGCTCGAGCGGCAGGGGATCAAGCTCGACGTCTACAGCCTGGGGGAGACCGCCGCCTCGGTCTCGGAGCAGATCGACGAGCTGGAGCAGCAGATCTGGGAATTGGCCGGCGAGGAGTTCACGATCGGCTCCCCGCAGCAGCTCAGCCGGGTGCTGTTCGAAGTGCTCGCGCTGAGCAAGAAGCGGCGCGGCAAGACCGGCTTTTCGACCGACGCGCGCGTGCTGCAGGCGATTCGCGACGAGCATGAGATCGTCGCCAAGGTCGAGGCCTGGCGCGAGCTGTCCAAGCTCAAGAGCACCTACCTCGACTCGCTGCCCGCGTTGATCTCACCCGAGACCGGTCGCCTGCACACGACGTTCAACCAGACCGCCACGACCACCGGGCGCCTTTCGAGCACGAACCCGAACCTTCAGAACATCCCGATCCGGACGGAGCTGGGACGCCGGATCCGGAGCTGCTTCATCGCCGAGGAGGGCTGCCGCCTGATCTCGGCGGACTACTCCCAGGTGGAGCTGCGCATCCTCGCCCAGGTCGCCGGCGAGGACGTGCTGAAGCGGATCTTCGAGCGCGGCGAGGACGTGCACGCGGCGACCGCGGCGGAGGTCCTGAAGCTGGCGCCGGGGGACGTCGGCCCGGGCGAGCGCTCGCGGGCCAAGGCGGTCAACTTCGGCATCGTCTACGGCCTCAGCGCGCACGGCCTGTCCGAGCAGCTCTCGATCCCGCACGAAGAGGCGGCCGAGTACATCGAGAACTACCTGGCGCGGTTCCCCGCGGTGCGCGAGTTCATCGAGCGCACGATCGCCCAGGCGACGGCCGACGGATACGTCAGCACGCTGTTCGGGCGCCGCCGGCAGATCCCCGAGCTGCGCTCGCGCAACTGGCAGACGCGCTCACAGGGCGAGCGGCTCGCGGTCAACACGATCATCCAAGGGACCGCGGCGGACATCCTCAAGGTCGCCATGGTGCGCGGCGACGCGCGGCTGCGGCGCGAGGGCTTCGCCACGCGACTGGTGCTGACGATCCACGACGAGTTGCTGTTCGAGGGCCCCGAGGACGAGGTCGAGCGCGCGACCGCACTCGTCAAGGAAGAGATGGAAGGCGCTTACGACCTCAATCCGCCGCTGGTGGTGGACGTCGGTGTCGGGTCGAACTGGCTGGAGGCGAAGTGAGCGGTAGTCGGCAGTTGGCAGTTGGCAGTCGGCAGTGCAGAAGGACACGCCGTTGAGCTCTACCGTGACGGCCGCGGCGGCGACAGTCGTCGTCGGCTCGCTGATCGCGCTGCAGGCGCCGATCAACTCCGGCCTCGCAAAGGCGACGGACACCTTCGCCGCGGCGGTGATCTCGTTCGCCGTCGGTCTGGCCGTGCTGGTCGCGATCGCCGTGGTCGCCGGGCAGATCGGCGAGATGTCCGGCGCCACGGAGGTGCGCTGGTACTACCTGATCGGCGGCGTGCTCGGGGCCGCCTACGTTACGACGGTGCTGCTGACGGTGCGCACGCTCGGTGCGGGGGGAGTCACGGCCGCGACGGTGGCCGGCCAGCTGACAGCCTCGGTGATCATCGACCGGCTGGGCGTCCTCGGACTGGACGAGACGCCGATCACGCTCACGCGCGTGATCGGCGTCCTCCTGCTGTTCGCAGGGACCGTCCTGGTTATCCGAACCTAGAAAGAACCTCAGAAGCCCTGATTCGCCTTAGCAAATCAGGTTTTTCTTTCCAAATCGTTGACCTCGGCGGCCTTGTCGGCAGCGCGTTCCTGGGCGGTGTCGAGCTCGTCCTTCGCCTCACCCTTGCGCTCCTCGCGGCGGCCCTCGCGGTGCAGCGACTTGTCATCCGTCAGGTCGCCCGCAGCCTGCTTGGCGCGGCCGGTGATCTTGTCCATGATGCTCATTGATCCTCCTTCGTAGTGGCGCACTGCGGCGCCAGGAAGGAGGGTTCCCCCGACCGGCGGGAATGAATCAGGCTGCCAGCGCCTGCCCGGCAGGGCGCGGAATCTGTGCCCCGCCCGCGGTCGCGAAGCTCGGGTGGGCGAGCTTCAGGTAGTGGTCGAAAGCCCAGTTCGTGAAGCGCGGGCTCTCCATCGCCCGTAGGGCGACCGCCAGCAGGCGCGGCGGGACGCGGGGCACGAGGCGCTGGCCACGAAGCATCGACTCGAACTGCCACGTATACCGGGCGGAGAAGGCGCCGTAGCGGCGGAGCGCCGTCTCGCGGGAGCCGCGTCCCTCCACGACCCGGCGCAGCTCGCGCCCGAGGGCGAGGCCGAAGTAGAGCGCCGGGCGGATTCCCTCGGCGCTCAGCGGCAGGCAGTGACCGGCCGAGTCGCCGGCGAAGAAGACGTCGCCTTCCGCCGCAGCGCGCAGCCGGTGCGGGATCCAGTTGCCCTGGTAGCGGACCGCCGGCCGCTCGAGTCGCTCGGCCAGGTCGACCGTCGGCTCTTTGACGTGGAAGCGCGGATCGAACGAGCCGACGCCGACCCGAACCTCGTCCGCGGCGGGGAAGCTCCACCCGTAGCCCGCCGGGACCACCGCACGGTCGATCCACATCTCGAGCTCGCCGCTCGACCCCGATGGATGCACCTCGAGCCCCCGCGAGAGCGGGGCGTCCGGCGGCTGGTACCCGCTGCCGCCCAGCACTCGCCGCCAGCCGAGCGCGTCCACGACCAGCGGCGCCGTCACCTCGCCCCGATCGGTCTGCACCGTGACGCGCTCGCCGCCGAGCGCGGATACGCGCCCGGTGACGGTCGCGACGTCGAAATGCGCGTCGTTCTGCGCGTCGAGGCCGGCGCAGAGCGCCGGGTAGTCGAAGGTGGAGAAGGTCCACGGCAGCCGGAAGCGCGCGGTCGTATGCGGGGTGTGGATCACCAGGGTGTCGAACGTCTGGCGGATCGACTCCTCGACCCCGAGCGCCGTCAGCCAGTCGGTCGGGGCGGCGCAGGCCGAGGTCTGGCGCTCACCCACCTCGTAGCGGTCCAAGATGAGGACGCGCGCCTCCCGGGAGCCGGTCCGGGCGCTCGCCAGTTCACGCGCGACGGCCAGCCCGGCGAAGCTCGCGCCGCACACCAGGACGTCGCAATCGCCGCCCAGCGGGGTGCGCTCGACTCCGCGTTTCGTGCGCCTGGTCGGCATGACGGCAGGCTACCAACGTGATTGCAGGGCCTCACGGGCCCCGCTCGGCGCCAGGAGCGCATCGCTATAGTTGCGCAGGTGCAGCAGGTCGACGTGCGCCCGGAAGAGGCGACCACAGTTCCTGGGCTGGCACCCGACGACTTCATGATCGAGGTCGACGGCCAGCTCATCCCCAACTACGACGCGACTCTCGTCTCATTCAGCGAGGGCGACGTCGTGACGGGCAAGGTCGTCCGCATCGACAAGGACGAGGTCCTCGTCGACATCGGCTACAAGTCCGAGGGAGTCATCCCACAGGGCGAGCTGTCGATCCGGCGTTCGATCGATCCCTCCGAGGAGGTCCAGCTCGGCGAGCAGGTCGACGCGCTGGTGCTCACCAAGGAGGACCAGGACGGCCGCCTGATCCTGTCCAAGAAGCGCGCCCGCTTCGAGCGCGCCTGGCGCCGCATCGAGGCCGCCGCCGAGTCCGGCGAGCCCGTCGAGGGAACCGTGATCGAGGTCGTCAAGGGCGGTCTCATCATCGACCTCGGCGTGCGCGGCTTCCTGCCCGCGTCGCTGGTCGACATCCGCCGTGTTCAGAACCTCGACGAGTACCTCGGCCAGCAGATCGAGTGCAAGGTGATCGAGCTGAATCGCAGCCGCAACAACGTCGTCCTGTCGCGCCGCGCAGTTCTCGAGGAGGAGCGCAAGGAGGCCCGCCAGCAGATCCTCGATCGGCTCGAGCGCGGCCAGATCGTGGTCGGCACGATCTCCAACATCGTCGACTTCGGCGCGTTCGTGGACCTGGATGGGATCGACGGGCTGATCCACATCTCCGAGCTCTCGTGGGGCCATGTGAACCACCCTTCAGAGGTGCTCAACATCGGCCAGCAGGTGAACGTGAAGGTGCTCGACATCGACCGTGACCGGCAGCGGATCTCGCTCGGCCTCAAGCAGACCCAGGAGGACCCCTGGGAGCGCGTGGTCAAGACCTACAACGTCGGCGACGTGCTCGAGGGCAAGGTCACCAAGGTCGTCAGCTTCGGTGCGTTCGTGGAGATCATGGACGGCGTCGAGGGTCTGGTGCACATCTCCGAACTGGCGCAGCACCACGTCGAGAACCCGCGCGAGATCGTCGACCCGGGTGACGAGGTGAAGGTGAAGATCCTCGAGATCGACAACGAGCGCCGCCGCCTGTCGCTCAGCCTCAAGCGTGTCGAGGGTCAGGTGCTTCCGCTTCGCGAGCGGACCGAGATCCCGCCGATCGACGGCGAGGAGCCCGCCGGTGGCGAGGCAGAGCAGGCCGCTGCGCCCGAGCGCGAGCAGGGCGAGGTCGCTGACGTCGGACTTTCGGAGGAAGTGTTCGCAGACGACGGCGCGGTGCAAGCCGAGCCGGAGGCCGAAGCGCAGGCGAGCGAGGTTGCGGAGGCGCCGGCCACCGTCGAGGAGGAGCAGCCGAGCGCCGAAGCCGAGCCGGCACCGAGCGTCGAGGACGAGCAGCCAAGCGCCGAAGAAGAGCCCGCCCCGAGCGCCGAGGCCGAACCGGCCCCGAGCGCTGACGACGCCACCGAGCCCGACCAGAACTAGCCCGTGCTGTTCGTCGGCTTGACCGGCGGCCTTGGCTCCGGCAAGTCGGAAGCACTGGCCGCGGCCGAGCGCCTGGGTGCCGCAGCTCTGTCGAGCGACATGGTCGTGCACGAGCTGCTCGGCACCGAGGAAGTGCGCGAGATGCTGCGCGAGCGCTGGGGCGAGCGCGTGGTTGCGGACGCCGCTGTCGACCGGATGGCAGTCGCGAGCATCGTCTTCGGCGACCCGGCGGAGCTGACCTGGCTCGAGCAGAATCTCTTTCCCCTGGTCGGCGTACGGATCGCCGAGTGGCGGGCGGTGCTGGAGGAGGCCGGGGAGGTGGACGTGGCCGTGGTGGAGGTCCCACTCCTGTTCGAGGCGGGCATCGAGGGCTTGTTCGACGCGACGATCGCGGTGTTCGCCGACGAGGCGCTGCGCACCGAGCGCGCCGCGGCGCGCGGCCACGAGAACGTCGAGGGCCGGGACGACCGCCAGCTGACCCAGGACGAGAAGGCGGCGCGTGCCGACCACGTTGTGCGCAACGATGGGACCCTCGAGGAGTTGGAGGTCGCGATGGCCGAGGTGCTGAACGAGATTCGGAGCAAGGTCAGCTCGTGAACGAGCGCACACTTTCTTCTACACGTGGCCGTGCCGGGGAGACCCGCGCCGCCGGCCGCTCACGTGCCGTTCGCCGCCGTCGCACTCTGGCAGCCATCCTGGTGCTCGGCGCCGGGACGGTCGCGCTGATCGCGCTGATCCGCCCGGTGGTGGACGACGCGCTCAAGGAGATCACGCTGCCGCTGCGTCACGAGGATGTGATCCGCCAGCAGGCGCGCGACAAGAACCTCGACCCTGCGCTGATCGCGGCGGTCATCTACCGCGAGTCCAAGTTCCGCGACGTCACTTCCGATGCGGGCGCCAAGGGCATGATGCAGATCCTGCCCGACACCGCGAAGTTCATCGCCTTCAAGTCGGGCGGGACGGAGTTCGAAGAGGGCGATCTCGCGGACCCGCAGATCAACATCTCCTACGGCAGCTGGTATCTGCGCTATCTGCTTGACCTGTACGACGGCAACGAGGTGGCCGCGATCGCCGCCTACAACGCCGGCCACCAGAACGTCGACCGCTGGGGCGGGAAGGACCTGCGGCCCGAGGACATCCAATTTCCAGAGACGGCGCAGTACACCCGAGACGTGCTGGACAAGCGGGGCGATTACGCGAATGAGTACCGGAGCGAGTTAGGGCTCTGACGCCGGGTTGACCCGGCGTGCCCTGGTGCTAGGGTCGCTCATATGAGGGGCCGCATCGCAGGGGTGTTGGCAGTGGCTCTGTTGCTGAGCCTGCCGGCGGCTGCCGATGCCGCTTTCCCAGGGCAGAACGGGAAGATCCTCTATTACGGCGGTGACGGGAATCTGTACACCGTCGCTCCCGACGGTACAGGCGCATCACCAGCCGGGATCGGTTCTTCCGGTGCGTGGTCGCCGGATGGCCACCGCATCGCCGCAGTCGACTCGACTCACGTCTATGTCCGAAACGCCGACGGGACCGGCAATGTCGACGTCACGCCCAACACGGCACCGCAGTTCTCGCGCCCGGTCGACGTGACTTGGTCGCCCGATGGAACACAGCTCGTTTACACCAATGATCCTGTCTGTAATCCAAATCCGGCGTCGACAGGAACGCCAGGGCTGCTCGTGAAGATGAACGCCGACGGGAGCAACCCCGTCCGGCTCGTCTGCCAAGAGGCGTCGTTCCAAACGAACCACGGCGGTGGCGGTGTCTCCTGGGCCTCAAACGGCCAGGTGATCGCGTTCGAGGCGCCAACTGGGCCGGGCCACGTGGAGTCGATCTGGAAGATCAACGCTGACGGCACTGGCCTGACGGACCTAACGGGCGTCGGAGACCCGGCAGAGAGCTGGCCGGACTGGTCTCCAGACGCGTCGAATATCACCTACGTGCTAGACGAGCTGTTCGGTGGCTCGATCCGCATCGTTGACGCCGACGGGTCGAACGCGTTCACCGTCGCCGCCGACGGCACGGTTCCAGTGTGGTCGCCCGACGGCACCAAGATCGCATTCGGCCGGGGCGGCGATATATGGGTCATGAATTCCGATGGCACGGGACAGCTGAACATCACCAACACACCGTCCGTCGACGAGAGCCCGAGGTCCTGGCAGCCTCTCCTGCGCGGCTACGCCCGCCCCAAGGCTGCCACGCCGATGTACACGCCACTGGTCCCGGCCCACACCCCCTGCACGTCGCCCAACCGCGTGCACGCCGCACCCCTCTCCTACAACTCCTGCAATCCGCCGTCGCAGACCTCCGGCTTCGCCACCGTCGGCACCCCGGACGCAAACGGCGTCCCCGCCAAGTCGGTCGGCTCCCTGAAGCTGGTCGCGATCGGCGAGGTGCCGATCAACACGGGCAACGGCAACCAGTCGGACGTCGTGATCGACTTCGACATCAGCGACGTGCGCAACCCCGGCACGCTCACCGACTACACCGGCGGCCTGCGGGTCCGAAGCGCCCTGCAGATCACCGACCGCAACAACACGCCCTACCCGGGCGGCCCCGGGCCGGGCACAGTCGTCCCGGCCACCTTCGAGTTCAACGTCCCCTGCGCGACCACCGCCGACACCACCGTCGGCTCGACCTGTTCCACCTCAACCACCGCCAACGCCGTGCTCCCCGGCCAGGTGCTCGAGCGCCAGCGCGCGATCTGGGAGCTCGGCCGCGTCGAGGTCCACGACGGCGGGACGGACGGCAACCCCAGCACCGCCGGCGACAACACGCTGTTCGCCACGCAGGGGGTGTTCATTCCGTGAAGCGTGCTTGGCTTGGCGCAGCCATTACCGCCGCGTGCCTTGCTGCCGCTGCGCCGGCCGATGCCGCTTTCCCGGGCCAGAACGGGAAGATCGCTTTCGTTCAGGCTGGCGACATCTGGACGATGAACGCGGACGGCAGCGGCCAGGTGAATCTGACCAACGATGCCGTGCCGCAGAGTTCTCCCTCGTGGTCGCCAGACGGCGCCCGGATCGCCTTCGACCAGGACACGGGCACCAACACGCGCGTGTGGACGATGAACGCGGATGGATCCGGGAAGGCCATGGCGACCAACGGCACGTTCCCGCAGAGCCGTGACCCGGCCTGGTCTCCGGACGGCACGCGGCTCGTCTTCAGCAACTTCGCCGGGGCGCTGTGGACCATGAACCCCGATGGCACCGGGGTCGTGGGTCCAATCACCCCCCCTCTCGGCGGCAATCCGTCGTTGCCTGAATGGTCGCCGAGCGGAAGCCTGATCGCTTTTCAGCACGGACCCAGTGGCTGCGGCCCGGGCAGCCTGTCGGTGATTGCTCCGGACGGCTCCAATTTCGCCACGATCTTCTCGAACTGCAACGTCAACATCTTCGGGAGCAGCTGGTCTCCCGACGCGCAGCGGATCGCTTTCAACGGGACCGACGTCCTCGGTTGCCTGCCGTCGGACCCATGTCCTGACGTGGGCTTCTTCACAATCCGGCCGGACGGGACCGACCGGCAGGAGCTGCCCAACGGTGGACCGTTCCCGGCCTGGTCTCCCGATGGCACGAAGATCGCCTTCGACTCGGGATCCGGTATTCGCACAATGAACGCCGACGGGACCGGCGTGTCGCTGTCGCTCGCCGCTGGTATCGAGCCCGACTGGCAGCCTCTCCTGCGCGGCTACGCCCGCCCCAAGGCTGCCACGCCGATGTACACGCCACTGGTCCCGGCCCACACCCCCTGCACGTCGCCCAACCGCGTGCACGCCGCACCCCTCTCCTACAACTCCTGCAATCCGCCGTCGCAGACCTCCGGCTTCGCCACCGTCGGCACCCCGGACGCAAACGGCGTCCCCGCCAAGTCGGTCGGCTCCCTGAAGCTGGTCGCGATCGGCGAGGTGCCGATCAACACGGGCAACGGCAACCAGTCGGACGTCGTGATCGACTTCGACATCAGCGACGTGCGCAACCCCGGCACGCTCACCGACTACACCGGCGGCCTGCGGGTCCGAAGCGCCCTGCAGATCACCGACCGCAACAACACGCCCTACCCGGGCGGCCCGGGGCCGGGCACCGTCACACCGACGACCTTCGAGTTCAACGTCCCCTGCGCGACCACCGCCGACACGACGGTCGGATCGACCTGCTCCACTTCCACCACCGCAAACGCCGTCTTGCCCGGCCAGGTGCTCGAGCGCCAGCGCGCGATCTGGGAACTGGGCCGCGTCGAGGTCCACGACGGCGGTACGGACGGCAACCCGAGCACCGCCGGTGACAACACGCTGTTCGCCACGCAGGGCATCTTCACCCCGTGAGGCGGCTCGCCGGTCTCGCGTTACTGGCATTCCTCGCGGTACGCTGCTCCCGCGCAGGCGACGTTCCCAGGCTCGAACGGAAAAATCGCCTTCACGAAGGCGGGAGACATCTGGACGATGGACTCGGACGGCTCCAACCAGGTGAACCTGACGAACGATGCCGTTGACCAATCCTCGCCGGCCTGGTCTCCAGACGGCGCCAAGATCGCCTACGACCAGAGGACATCGGCCCGAACGGCACGACGTAAGGCTCGTCTGGACGATGAACGCCGACGGAACGAATCGCGTCCGTATCTACGATGGAGGCGAGGCACATTGGCGGGATGATCCAGCCTGGTCCCCGGATGGGACGCGGATCGCCTACAGGGGCGTGATCATCTGGAACGGCGCGGGAGGGCATCGGGGTCATGAATCTGGCCGGTCAACTGGTCGACGTGACCGAGACGGGAGAGCCCCACGACGCTCCGGACTGGTCTCCCCGACGGCGAATCCTTCGCCTACCTCACGAGCGACAGGTTTGTATGCCACCTAAGAGCGGTGTATCTGTGGCACCCAGATACGCACAGCAACTCGAGAGTTACCGATCCCGACGGGGGATGCATCCACGAACCGCAGGACCCGTCTTGGTCCCCCGACGCCCAGCGGATCGCATACTTCGAGTGGCCCGAGATGGTCCCGCCGCCGCCCGGTATCGCGTACTCGATCCGGCCTGATGGACACCGACCGCCAGCCGCTCGCACCGAGCGGCCCGACGCCTTACTTCGATCCCGTCTATTCGCCAGACGGGAAGAAGATCGTCTACCGAGACTCTGGCGGAGCGATACGCACCGTGAACCTCGATGGCACCGGCGCGAGCGGGGCGCTTGCGACCGGCGGACGGCCCGACTGGCAGCCGATCCTCCGCGGCTACGCCCGCCCGAAGGCCGCCACGCCGATGTACGCCCCGCTGGTCACGGCCTACACCCCCTGCACGTCGCCCAACCGCGTCCACGCCGCGCCCCTCTCCTACAACTCCTGCAACCCGCCGTCGCAGACCTCCGGCTTCGCCACCGTCGGCACCCCGGACGCAAACGGCGCCCCCGCCAAGTCGGTCGGCTCCCTGAAGCTGGTCGCGATCGGCGAGGTGCCGATCAACACCGGCAACGGCAACCAGTCCGACGTCGTGATCGACTTCGACATCACCGACGTGCGCAACCCGGGCACGCTCACCGACTACACCGGCGGCCTGCGGGTCCGAAGCGCCCTGCAGATCACCGACCGCAACAACACGCCCTACCCGGGCGGCCCGGGGCCGGGCACCGTCATACCGACGACCTTCGAGTTCAACGTCCCCTGCGCGACCACCGCCGACACCACGGTCGGCTCGACCTGCTCCACCTCCACCACCGCCAACGCCGTGCTCCCCGGCCAGGTGCTCGAGCGCCAGCGCGCGATCTGGGAGCTGGGCCGCGTCGAGGTCCACGACGGCGGCACGGACGGCAACCCGACCACCGCCGGCGACAACACGCTGTTCGCCACGCAGGGCGTGTTCATCCCATAGCTTGATCCGTCCGCGGGGCGGCGTTAGTCTCGGCTCATGGCGAGGATTACGGGGGTTCTGATCGTCCTGGCCGCGTCGCTCGCGCTGGTCATGGCGTCGGGAGCGCAGGCATCGTTCCCCGGCGCCAACGGCAAGATCGCCTACGTCAGCGGTGGCGACATATGGGCGAGTCAACTCCCGACGGGTCTACCCCGCTGAATCTCACGAATTCTCCGGGCGCGACCGAGACGGGGCCGCAGTGGTCTCCCGACGGGAACAAGCTTCTCTTCATCCGTGGCACCAACTTCGACGACCGCGACGTCTGGGTCATGAACGGCGACGGCAGCGGCCAGACCAACCTGACCAACGGCGCGTTCATTAGCGTGTCGGGCTGCCGGCTGGTCACCGGATCAGACGAAGATCGCGTTCGGCGCGCAGGTCAGTGACGACGATTACGCCGGGATGATCCGGATCATGAACGCGGACGGGACCGAACGTCCGAGCCGTTACCCGGGGCCGGTCGCCAATTCGTGACATCTTCAAGATCGCGTGGTCATCGGACGGTGATTGGATCCTGTATAGCTGGTGGTTCGGGAGCACCCCAGTCACTTACGTGGTCCGGCCGGATGGAACCGATAGCCGGCTGATTCAGCGGGTTGGATGCTTGCCCGATTGGGCGCCGGACTGCGAGTCAGTTCGTGTTCGCCGAAATGGACTGGGGAGAGGATTACCCCGGCATGCACTGTGGCGTCGAGAACCCGGACGGCACGAACTCATCACCGCATATCGCCGCCGAACGAGTATGGGGCATGGCCGGTCTGGGCTCCCGACGGAGCGAAAATCCTGTACCTGAGGGCAGGACCGGGGCAGGTGTCGACGAGGCCGCTGTGGACGATGACCCCGGACGGAAACGATCTCGCGCAACTGGGCAGCCTGCCGGGGGTGTTTGAGCCCAGACTGGCAGCCGCTTCCGGGCCCCGGCCCCAACGCCGACGTCCTCGCGACGCTGACCGACTCGCCGGACCCGGTGAAGGGAGGCGGCAACCTCACCTACACCGCCGACGATCAAGAACCTGGTCGGCCCGAGCGCGGCCACCGGAGCCACCCTGACCGTCAACCTGCCGAGCCAGGCGTTCTACGTCTCGGCCACGCCGACTCAAGGTCACTGCACGCCACGCCTCGGCGGTCGTCACCTGCAACATCGGCACGATCCCCGTCGGCGGGCGAAGCATCGGTCACGATCGCGGTGCCGAGCCGCCGAACGTCAACGCGCCGGCTTCCCTGTCGGCGACGGCAACCGCCGCCGCGACGCAGTCCGACCCGGTCACCGGGAACAACAGCGCCTCCGCGTCTACACAGGTCACCTTCGGCGCCTACCCGCGCCCGCGCAGCGCCACCCCGCTGCTCGTCCCGCTGGTGCCCGCCTACAAGGTCTGCGCACCAGGCGAGGCGACCCTCCAGCACGCCGAGCCGCTCGACTACCCATCCTGCGCCAGCCCCGTTCCAGACTCGGCCTCACCTGACCGCCGGCACCCCCGACGCGAACAGCCTGCCCGCCACCTTCGTCGGCTCGCTCCGCTACCGCGCGATCAACGAGCCGCTGCCGCTCAACCCCAACAACGGCGACCAGTCCGACATCGGGCTCGACGTGTCGATCGACCGGACGTGCGGAAGAAGAGCGACCTGACTCCGCTACACCGGCGGCCTGACGGTGGACTCCTCGCTGCAGGTGACGGACCACGCCAGCGGCGCCGGCGGCTTCAGCTCCGCCACCGGGCACGCCGCCGAGCCTCTGCCTTCGCGCGTGCCCTGCTCGGCCGGCGCCTGCAGCCTCTCATCCACCTATGAGGCGGTCGTGCCGGGCGCGGTGAAGGAGCTCGCAGCGGGCGGTCTGGGAGTTCGGCGCGGTGCGCGTGTTCGACGGCGGCGCGGACGGCAATCCCGCCACGGGCCCGAACACGCTGTTCGCGACGCAGGGCGTCTTCGTCCCATAGCGTCGCCCGGGCCGGCCACGAGGCGCCTTCTAAGCTAGAAGGGCATGCCGCGCTTCCGCTTCAACCCGGCCTACGAGCCGATCGCCGACCAGGCGCGCGCCTCCGACAAGCTCGCGGAGGGGATCGCCGGCGGCCACAACTTCCAGACCCTGCTGGGGGTGACCGGCTCGGGCAAGACCGCCACGATGGGCTTCACGATCGAGAAGCTCCAGCGGCCCACGCTCGTGATGGCGCACAACAAGACGCTGGCGGCGCAGCTGTGCTCGGAGTTCCGCGAGTTCTTCCCCGACAACGCGGTCGAGTACTTCGTCTCCTACTACGACTACTACCAGCCCGAGGCCTACGTCCCGCACCAGGACCTCTACATCGAGAAGGACTCCTCGATCAACGACGAGATCGACCGGCTGCGCCACGCCGCCACGGCGGCGCTGTTCGCGCGCCGCGACGTGATCATCGTCGCGTCGGTGTCGGCGATCTACGGCATCGGCTCGCCGCAGCTCTACCAGGAGAAGATGCTGCTGCTCAAGCAGGGCGAGTGGGTCGACCGCGACGTCACGCTGCGCAAGCTGGTCTCGATGCAGTACATGCGCAACGACGCGAACCTCGCGCGCGGGAACTTCCGGGTGCGCGGCGAGGTGCTCGAGGTGCACCCCTTCATACGCGGAGTCCGGCTACCGGATCCAGCTGTTCGGCGACGAGATCGAGCGCATCCAGCACTTCAACCCGCTCACCGGCGAGATCCTGCACGACGACCTCGACCACATCGACATCTGGCCGGCGACGCACTACGTCACCTCCGACGACATCGTCGAGCGCTCGGTGGCGGAGATCCGCCACGAGCTGAACGAGCGCGCCCGCGAGCTGCTGAGCGAGGGCAAGGAGCTGGAGGCGCACCGCCTGCGCCAGCGCACCGAGTACGACATGGAGATGCTGAAGGAGATGGGCTTCTGCTCGGGGATCGAGAACTACTCGCGGATCCTCGACGGCCGGCCGGCGGGCTCGCCGCCGCACACGCTGATCGACTACTTCCCGGACGACATGCTCTGCTTCCTCGACGAGTCGCACCAGACCGTCCCGCAGATCGGCGGCATGTACGAGGGCGACCGATCGCGCAAGCAGACGCTGGTGGACTTCGGCTTCCGGCTGCCGTCGGCGCTCGACAACCGCCCGCTGCGGTTCGACGAGTTCCTCAAGCGGGTGCCGCAGATGGTGTTCGTGTCGGCGACACCCGGTCCGTTCGAGCGCGACCACTCGGTGCAGATCGTCGAGCAGATCGTGCGGCCGACCGGGATCGTGGACCCGGAGGTCGAGGTGCGCGAGACGCGCAACCAGATCGACGACCTGATGAACGAGGTGCGCGTGCGGGCCGAGCGCAACGAGCGGGTGCTGGTTACGACGCTGACCAAGAAGATGGCCGAGGACCTGACCGGCTACCTGCTGGAGTACGGCTTCCGGGTCCGTTACCTGCACTCCGAGATCGACACGATCGAGCGGATCCAGATCATCCGCGACCTGCGGCTCGGCGAGTACGACGTGCTGGTGGGCGTGAACCTCCTGCGTGAGGGACTCGACCTGCCCGAGGTGTCGCTGGTCGCGATCCTCGACGCCGACAAGGAGGGTTTCCTGCGCGGCGAGACCAGCCTGATCCAGACGATCGGGCGGGCCGCGCGGAACGTCGAAGGCCGGGTGCTGATGTACGCGGACCGCGAGACGGCCGCGATGCGGGCGGCAATCGAGGAGACCAACCGCCGGCGCGAGATCCAGCTCGCCTACAACGAGCGAGCACGGCATCACCGCGCACACGGTCAAGAAGGGCATCTCCGACATCAGTGAGTTCCTCGCCATGGAGTCGACCGTGCCGCGCTCCAGCCGGCGCCGCGCGAGCCGCGACGAGGAGGTGCGCTCGCCGGAGGAGCTCGAGAAGCTGATCGTCGAGCTGGAGGAGGAGATGTTCGCCGCCGCGGAGGACCTGCGGTTCGAGTACGCGGCGAAGCTGCGCGACGAGATCCGCGACCTGCGCCACGAGCTGGACCGGGCCGGCGCAGCACCAGAAGGCCTAGCGCGCAGCGGTTGCGGCGAGAATGCCGGCGGTGCCCGCAGATCCTCGACCAGCGGTTCGCCGATGCCGGCCTGCTCGACGGGCTGGATGACGGCGCGCGCGAGGCGCGCCTCGCTCTGCTGCGCCAGCTGAGCGACGAGGGCGTCTCGCTGGAGGAGCTCGAGCAGGCCGTGCGCGAGAACCGGCTGCCGTTCCTGCCGATCGACCGGGCGCTGGCGGGCGAGCCGCGCTACACGCCGAATGAAGTCGCGGAGCTGCGCAGGCGTCCCGCGCGAGTGGCTCGAACAGTGTCCGGCGGGCAGCCGGCCTCGCCGTGCCGGGTCCGGACGAGCGAATGCTCGACGAGAACGACCTCGAGGCGGCTCGGATCAGCGCCGCGCTGCGATCGGGCGGCTTCCCGGAGGAGGGACTGCTGGAGGTCACGCGCGCGCTCGGGCGGGGAATGTCACAGGCCGCGGCGGTGATCCGCAACGTCGCCGAGCGGAGCTTCCTCGAGCCGGGGGTGACCGAGCACGAGCTCGCGGCGCGCAACGCCGAGGCCGCGAACCAGATGATGCCCGGGCCTCGGCCCGATCCTGCAGAACCTGCTCCGCTCGCACCTGCGCGACCAGGTCCGCCGGCAGGCGATCACGGCCGAGGAGCTGAGCGCCGGCACAACCGCCGCGACGCGCGAAGTGTTCGTCGCGTTCGTCGACGTGGTCGGGTTCACGCGGCTCGGCGAGCGGATCGGCGCGGTGACGCTCGGCGAGCTCGTGGGCCGGCTGTCGGAGATGGCCGCGGACGTGGCCAACGGAGACGTGCAGCTGGTGAAGACGGTGGGCGACGCGGCGATGTTCGTGTCGCCGGATGCCGCGGGCGTCGTGGGCGCGGCGCTCGATCTGGTCGAGCGCGCCGACGCTGCCGAGGACTTCCCGGCCGTCCGCGCCGGCACGGCAGGCGGCCCCGCGATCAGCCGCGACGGCGACTGGTACGGCAACCCGGTGAACCTGGCCAGCCGCGTGACGAACGTCGCCCGGCCCTCGAGCGTGCTGGGGACACGGGAAGTGCGCGACGCCGCCCGCGACGACTTCCTCTGGTCGCCCGCCGGCACGCGCCGCCTGAAGGGCGTCAGCCAGCCCGTGCGGCTCTACCGGGCCCGGCGCCTCGAGGAGCAGCCGGATTCTAGGGAATGAAGATTCCCTGAACCGCGAACAGCGTGTTCGGGTTCGTCGAGACGACTCCGTCGGAGCCGCCGTCGAAGACCTGCAGCTGGTTCAGCTCCCAGATCGCGCGCATGCCGGCCGTGACCGCCCCGGGCACGAGCGTGTTGGCCGTGGTGTTGACGTCGCAAGCCCCGCCGATGCTCGTGCTGACCGTAGCCGCGCAGGGCACGGTCACGTTGAACGCGAGTTTCGACGGTGGTCGCCGCCGTCGAACCTCCCGAAGGCGCGTTGTTGTTCTTGTCGGTGATCCGGTGCGGGATGCGGACCTGGACCTGACCGGTGTAGTCGTTGCCGGGCTGCGCGTTGATGTCCGCGCAGGTCGCGACGCCGGCCTTGCACCGCACGTCTCGCAGCGCAGCCACGATCCTGACATCGCCGCCAGGCCAAGGCCACCAGCCTCACGGAGCCGGTGAAGTTCGCGGGCGCGCCGTTCGCGTCCGGCGTCCCCGACAGTCAGGCTGCTGGAGGTCTGGTTCGGCGGGCTGCAGGAGCCGTAGCTCAAGGGCGCTGCGTGGACGCGGTTCGGGGATGCGCACACCTGTTGGGCGGGGACCAGCGCGCGCAGAGATCGGCGTCGCGCCCTGCGGCCGCGCGTAGTTCGGCGTCACGCGGCGCACCTCGCCGGCGTTCAGGGCGACGTAGTAGATGTCGCCTTCGGGGCCCAGCAACGATGTCCACCGGGCCGGCGGCGTTGGTGACGAAGTCGACCGGAGTGCCATTGAAGCCGTCCCGTGCGGGGTTGAGCTGAACGCTCCATAGCTTGTTCGAGGTGTAATCGCCGAAGATGTAGAACCGCGGAAGGTTGCCGTAACTTGCACCTGAGACCGCGCCGCCGGTGACCGAGCGCCCGACGACGCCCGGGCCGGTCCGCGGGTACACGAATGCGGGTGCCACGTCGCCCAGCTGCATGCAGCCGCTCGGCAGGTTGCCCTCGCAGCGCGGCCATGCGTAGTTGCCGCCAGACTGCACGATGTCGATCTCCTCGAGGGTCTCCTGTCCGACGTCGCCCGCCCAGAGCTTGCCCGAGAACTGGTCGAAGCCCATCCGGAACGGGTTGCGGAAGCCGAGCGCCCAGATCTCCGGCCGCGCGCCGGGCGTGCCGGTGAACGGATTGCCCGCCGCGGGAGCGCCGGACAGCTCGAGCCGCAGGACCTTGCCGTTCAACGAGCTGAGGTCTTGGGAGTACGGATTCGTGGAGGCTCCGGGCGGTCCGCCGTCACCTATGCCCGTGTCGCCCACCGACACGTAGAGCTTGTTGTCCGGCCCGATCCTGAGCTGACCCGCGTTGTGGTTGCCGCCGTCGGTCCGGATGCCGCTCAGCAGCACGGTGTGGCTGCCTGCCACGAAAGCGCCGCCCGCAAGCGTGATCCGCTCCACCTGGTTGAAGCGCCCGGTAGATGTGGAGCAACCTCCGGCTCCCGGCTGCGTCCGGTAGAGGTAGACGAACCCGTTACCGCTCGCCGTGAAGCTCGGGTCGATCGCGATGCCGAGCAGACCCATCTCGCCTGTCGAGCACGTCCCCGCGAAGCTGGTCAGGGTCGTAACCGCCCCGTTCGCCGCCGAGATCTTCTTCAGCGTCCCGGCTCGCTCGGTCACGAGAATGTCGCCATTCGGCAGGAAGGCGATCGCGACCGGGCCGGAGAGTCCTCCGGCCACGAGTACCTCGCTGAACGCCGTCGGTGGTGTGCCGGCGGCACGCGCGGGCGGTGCCAGCAGCGCCAGCACGAGTAGGGCGACGGTCGCCGTCAGCCCCAGGACGCCTCTCCGCGAGTTCCCTCCAGCAGCCAGACCTCCCTTATAGCAGGGCAGCCAAGCGGCGCTACAACGGCCGTCTAGCCGAAGAGCAGACGAGAGTTGCATCATGCAACGATCACTGTGTAAAGTTCGTCACAGAATGCTTGGCCGCTCCTACGAGGGACAGATCTGCTCCGTCGCCCGCACGCTCGAGCTGGTGGGCGACCGCTGGACGATCCTGATCATCCGCGACGCGTTCCTGGGCGTGCGGCGTTTCGACGAGTTCCAGCGCAGCCTCGGGGTTGCGCGGAACATCCTCGACTCGCGCCTCACCCGGCTCTGCGACGACGGGATCCTCGAGCGCCGGCTGTATCAGGAGCGACCCGAGCGGTACGAGTACCGCCTGACGGAGAAGGGCCGCGAGCTGTGGCCCGCCCTGATGGCACTGATGCAGTGGGGCGACCGCCACCTGTCCGAGGCCGGCCCGCCGATCCTGGTTCAGCACCGCGACTGCGGCGGCGCTGTGACGCCGAACCTCACGTGTGAGAAGTGCGGCGCGGCTCTGACCGCGCGCGACACGCAGGTCCGCCCAGGCCCCGGTCTGCCGACTGACCACCCCGAGCCGGTCCAGCCGGCGTACCGGCGTGTGCTGGCGGCTTCAGACCGCTCCGGCTGAGCCGAGCACGCGGCCGCAACTCCTCGAGCGCTATGACGTGGCCAGTTGTGGAACTGGTACCCCGCTGTCGTAGCCTCGCGCTCGTCAGGCGAGTCGAGCTCCAGGTGTGGCGGCAGTCGGCACGTGCGACCCGCCGGCCACCTGCAGGGCCGGCGAGCCGAGCAATCCGCCCCGGGAGCGTTCGGCCGGCGAGCGAGCTTCCTCGACGTGGCGTGGGGTTGTCCGGTAGCGGACGCCGGCCTCGTGGCAGGCGCGGGCGAGGGCGTCTTCGTCGAGGTCTCCGGCCAGGTCGACGAGCGTGCGAGGGATGGTGGTGATGGGGATGCCGCGGGACTCGAAAGTGTCATGCCGGTCTAGGGCGCGTGACCGGTGGATCCCGACTCCAGGAATGCAGCGGTCGTTTGGCGTGATCACCTCGGGCGGGGGTGGTTTCCCCTTCAGCAGGTAGAGGAGATGAGCAGCTGCCCGGCCGCTCAGCGCCGCTCCCTCACCGCAGGCAAGGACTGCCGCGAGGTAAGTCGCTTCGAGGCTCGGTGCCTGATGACCGACGCGATAGATGCCTCGGTGCCGGCGATGCAGCAGCCCTTTGCGCACGCTGCGCTGGATCTTGGACTCGGAAAAACCAGCATCGAGGAGCTGTTCCCGAGTCACCACGCCATGCTGAGCGGCAGCGATCTCGGCGATTTCTTGTTCCGCCGTCCGGAGTTGAGGTCGCATACCGACCTGAAGTCCGCACAGCCCTGAAATTCGCCCCCTTGGCGCCCCCTCAGCCGGTCAGGTTGGTCCCCGTCGCGAAGGTCAGGGCGGCAAGCGCCAGTAGCGCGACGCCGGCGATCGGGACGGCCCGGCGGCCGGCCGGGGCCGTCTTCTCGTAGACCATCAGCGCGGTCAGGGCCGCCATCCACAGGAGGCTCGCGATGCCGGCGGCGAACATCAGCAGCATCAACGCCCAGCAGCAGCCGAGGCAGAAGATCCCGTGGCCGCGGCCGAGGCGGAAGGCCGCGCCGGGACCGCGCCCATAGTGAGCCATCAGGTAGCTGGCCGGGTGGCGGCACTCCCGCAGGCAGGCGTCCTTCAGGTCCGAGAACTGGAACGCTCCGGCCAGCGCCAGGACTGTTCCGCCGATCAGCCACTGGCGTGCCTCCAGCCAGCCGAAGCTGTCCACCGCCGCGTGAATCGCCAGGTCGGCCGAGAACGCGAACGCCCCGAACGCCGTCCAAACGAGGACATAGCCGCCCAGGAACGAGGCCATCGCCTCGCGCGGGCGCGGCTGGTTCGCGGACGTCCTTGCGAACAGCCGGATGAGCGGCAGGCTCGAGGGCAGCATCATCGCCGCGACCATCGCCTGCCACGCGGTCAGGAACAGCACCAGCGAGACGCCGAACGGCAGGCTCGAGTGGATCAGCGCATCGTGATGCAGCCGCGAAGCCGCGCCGTCCAGCTCCGCCGCAAACGCGAGCGCCCACGCCAGCGCGATCGCAGCAAGGACCGCCAGAGGCAGCCCTGCGAGCCGGAACGACGCGGCGCGGCTGGTCGAGACCCCCGCCATTACCGCCTCAGTCCTCGTGGACCGTCGAGCGCCCGGCCGTGCTCAGCCCGTGTGGACCATCTTCCAGTCGGACTGGATCGCGTTGCGCTTGTTCTCCTCCCATTGGAGCCCGTACTGCGGCAGGTCGATCTTCTGGTGATCGGCGACCGCGATGTACGCCGGCGAGCCGGGGACGGTCGAGAAGATCGAGTTGTGGAGGGTCGTCGTGGTGCCATCCGGCCCTTTGTACGGGTGCATCTGCGCGTCGATGAAGTCGCCGACCTTCAGCGTCCCGGCGCCGTCGACGATCTCGTGCGAGATCGGCGCACGCTCGATCGCGACCCGCTCGCCAACCAGCTGCGCCAGGTCGGCCAGCGGCCCTCCCAGCTCGCCGGTGAAGAGCTTCACCAGTGCGTCGTGCTGCTCGTCGCTCGCGGCGTCGTCCACGAACAGGGCCTGCTTCCAGTTGCCCGCGAGGATATTGCCGGGGATGTGGACCGCCGATGCGACGGTCAGACCCGATATGTCCACGCCCGCGACCGTGCCGCGGTCGAAGTGGTACGCGACAACGCTCAGGCACTCTCCGCCGTCAGGGTCCTCGCCGATCCAGCAGGGACACAGCACGTCGCACGTGCACACCTCGAGCAGGCTGCCCTCGAGTTCGTAGCCGGCAGTTGCGTCGGTAACGGCCATCTGTGCTCCCTCCTTATGCGGTTTGAATCCCGAAACCTATGCCTAAGCGACGAGCTCCGCAATCCGCTCGGCCGCTCGGCGTGCGCCGCCCGTGTCGACCGGCAGGTAATCGGTGTCGCGGCCGATCTCCGCGGCGATCGCCTCGGCGATCGATTCCGGTGTCGAAGTCTCGAAGTCCATCCGCCGTCCGGCCCGGTAGCGCTCGAGGCGATGGCGGACGTGGAAGTTCTGCTCGAAGTGGTGAGCGAGGGGGAAGTAGAGGAACGGGCGCCCGTTGGCGGTCAGCTCCATCCCGGTCGTGAGCCCACCCTGCACCACCGCCAGATCGCACGCCGCCAGGTGTTTGTAGAGGTCGGGCACGTACGCGCGCACCTCGAGGCCGTCCTGCGGTGGCAACGAGGCCGGGTCGATCCGGGGGCCGCAGACAACGATCATCCGAAGCGCCGGCACCGCTCGCCTGGCCGCCGGGAAGGCTGCGATCACGCGCGCCAGCAGGTGCCCGCCGACCCCCGAGCCGCCGACGGTGACGATGCACACCTGCTCTTCGGGGCGGTAGCCGAGATCGGCGCGCAGGCGCTCGCGGTCCGCGAACTCCGCCGGATCGAATCCGGTCACGTAGCCGGCGAAGTCGAACTCCCGCTCGGTCCAGTCGCGGATCAAGGGCAGGTCGGGGCCGAACCGCTCCGGCACGATGTCGTCGGGATCGCCGACGAACAACCGCCGGTCACGGACCTGAGGCAGTCCCTCGACGTGCCCGATCATCTCGGCGTTGTAGTCGGCGGTCAGGAACGCCTCCCGGTCGCCGCCGTCGGGCATCGGCAGCCAGCCCACGAAGTCGGTCAGCCAAACGTACGGCGCCCGCTTCTCGCGTGGGTTCTCGTGCAGGTAGTAGTCGAGCTCCCAGGCCTCGTCGCCGACCCAGAGGTCGTAGCGCTCGTCGCTCACGACGTCGTGGAACAGCATGAAGTTCGCGGCCAGGATCTCGTCCATGCGCCGGAACGCCTGGAAGCAGTGCAGGTCGTGCTCGGCGGACTCCGACTCGATGTGGTGCGACTCGTTGGCGAGGTGCCGGCTGGCCGGATGCACGCGCTCGCCCTCGGCTTCCAGCGCGCGGGTGACCGGGCTTTGCGCGAGCCAGTCGACCTCGAGACCCGGTACCAGCCCGCGCAGCTCCTTGGCGATCGCGATGTCTCGCCGGGCGTGGCCGAGCCCGATCGGCGAGGAGACGAACAGGGCCCGCTTGCGGCCGTCGGAGCGGTGCACAGTCGGATCGGGCCGGCGCGGCGTTCCCTCGACCAGCTCGCGCAGCGCCAGGTTGACCTCCACGGGCCGGCGCCCCTGGGCCATGTGGTCGCCCCCCTTGATGTTCACGAGCTTGCCTTTCGTGACCTTTGCCAGGACGCGCGCGTCGCGCAGCGGCGTGATCTGATCGTTCTCCCCGCAGATCACTACAACCGGGCACTCGACCTTGGCCGCGAGCTCACGCAGCGCGCGCCGGTCGAGCTCGATCTCGCCGCCAAGGTTGGCCATCAGGGTGGCGGGATCGGTCTCGAGGCCCCAGCCGATCCCGTCCTCGATGCCCTTCGTCGAGTGCGCCTGGCTGGCGCACTTGTTGATCCACCAGGACACGAATCCCGGAAAGTCCGTGGAGATGTGGTGGAAGTTGAAGTTCGCGAACCGATCGTCGAACCGGGCGAGCATCCTGCGCCACAGCTTCGAGTGTGGAGGCGTGGTCAACGAGTTCATCCGGCGGCCCGTGCGCCAGGTGAACGACCGCCGCGTGATCGGGAACAGCGGTCCCAGGAACCCGGCGCCCAGCACTCGCTCGCGGTGGGCGGTCGCCAGCTGGAGGTTCCACTGGGCGCCGCGCGACAGCGAGACGGTGTAGGCCTGCTCGGTCTCCGTCGCGTCCATGACTGCGAGCGCGTCGAGGGCGAACTCCTTGTAGCCGTATGGGGCGGAGTCAAGCGGCCGGTCGGAGCGCCCGTTGCCGAGCCCGTCGAAGGTCACCACGCGGTAGTGGCGGGCGAGATAGGGAATCTGCATCTTCCAGAAGCGCGAGTGGATCAGGGTCCACGTCGGCAGCAGGAGGAGGGTCGGCTCGCCCGCGCCGTACACCTCATAGAACACCTGGTGACCGTCGCGTTCCACATAGCCGGTGGTGTGGGGGTACGCGGCCCGGGTCTGCTCTCTGCGCGCGTCCGCGGCCAACGGCCACTCGATCTCGAACCGCAGCGTCTCCAGCGGCGCCATCTGCTCGAGGCCGGGCAGCTGCGTAGCGTAGTCGCCCACAGCGGCCTGCTTTTGCTCCCACGCAGCGTCATTCAGGTTCTGCACGAGCGGTGGTCCGACGCTCACCTCGGCCATGCGGGCCTCCCAGCGCCCGTTGACGTGGCCGTTGGGCGAGCCGGTGACCCAGCCGGGGAACCCGACCATGGCGGCGTGCGGCATGTCCGCGTACAAACGCACGTCGTGCCCGGCGCGCTTCAGCTCGAGCGCGGCATCGCGCACCAGCAGGTGATCGGGGTGGTCGCCGAGACCGGCGGGCGCGTAGACCACGGAGCCGGTGGGGATCTGCGCGCGGATCCGCGCGGCGACGTCGGCGGGCGGAAGGCCGTCGGTCCGGTACTGGTTGTCGAGCAACCCGAGGTTTGCCGCGGTCAGCCCGGCGCGGCCAAGCGCGGCCGCATCCTCGGCGATGCGCTCCCGCATGCGCTCGACGGAGTCGCTGGAGCCGGTCAGCCGGTCCCAGGCGTAGTCGCCCCGACCGTCCTCCGGCGAGCCGGTGAACACGTTCACCACATGCACGTCGCCCTCCCGGCCGAGCACGTGCCAGCACGACAGCACCGCGTCGTCGAGATGTGGCGAGAGGACAACTTTCATCGTGAGTCAGACCCTACGCCTACCGGCCCGGCGTTTCCACGTCCGGGTGCACACCGCGAATGCGTAGTTCTGCTCGTTCAGGCCGTCCCAGCGCGACGGCGGAGGCCGTCGAGGTCATGCACCAGGATGCGCCGGCGGCTGGTTTCGATCGCCCCGGCGCGTCTCAGCGTCTGCAGGCCCTTGGCGACGGCCTCGCGCGAGCAGCCGCACCAGCTGCCCAGCTCCTCCTGCGTGAGCGGCAATGTGATCGCGATGCCGTCCTCGGCCGGCTCGCCGAACCGCTCGGCCAGCTCCACCAGGCGCAATGAGATGCGGCCGACGCTGTCCGCCGCGCCGAACTGGATGCGCTTCTGGTCGGAGTCCCGACAGCGCGCAGAGAGTGTGCGCAAGAGCGCGAGCGTCGCGTCGGGATCGTCGCTGACGAACGACAGGAAGTCCGCCGCGCCCACGGTCAGCGTCTCGACCGGCTCTACCGCCTCGATCGTTCCCGAGCGCGGGCGCCCGTCGATCACGGCCAGCTCTCCGAGCACCTCGCCGGGCCCGGCGAATCGCAGCACGACCTCATGCCCGGCCTCCGTCGTGTAGCTGATCTTCGTGCGGCCGGCGAGGATCACCATCACCCGGTCGCCCACCTGCCCCGCGTGCAGCAGCGTGTCGCCGGCCCCGAAGCGCCCCGGGCGCCCGATCGCCCGCAGCGCACGCCGGCGCTCCGGCGACAGCAGCGTCATGAAGTCCTGGTCGGCGATCACGTCGCTCTCCATCCCGCGGCGAAGCTACCGCACCTACACTGAGCCGGTGGCGAGCGCGCCCACCGTCTGTCCGAGCTGTGGAAGGCCGAGCGCGGATGACGCGCGCTTCTGCGCCGGCTGCGGGACGCAGCTGACAGCGCCCGCTCGAGAGGAGCGCAAGGTCGTCACCGCGCTGTTCGCCGACGTCGTCGGGTCGACGAAGCTCGGCGAATCGCTGGACGCCGAGGACTTCCGCAACGTGATCGACGGTGCGGTTGGTTGCATGATCAGCGCGGTCGAGGAGTACGGCGGCTCGCTGAGCGAGTTCACCGGCGACGGCGTGCTGGCGCTCTTCGGGTCCCCGGTCGCGCACGAGGACGACCCTCAGCGCGCCGTGCTCGCAGGTCTGCGCACGGTCGAGCTGGTGGAGCGCTCCGGCCAGGAGGCGTCGGGACGGTGGGGAATCGAGGGTGTCGCCGTCCGCATCGGGATCGAGACGGGCCCGGTGGTGCTCGCCCGGGTGGGCGCGACGGGCTCGGAGGTCCACGGTGCGACCGGCGACACCCTCAACACGGCCGCTCGCCTGCAGGCGGCGGCCCGGCCGGGCGCGGTGCTGGTCGGCGGCCGCACGCATCAACACGCGGAGCGGTGGTTCGAATGGGGCGACCCCGTGCATCTCGAGCTGAAGGGAAAGGCGGAGCCGGTGGTCGCTTACGAGGCGCTCGCGGTGCGACTGAGCGGTGCGCAACCGGAGCGCGCGGTGCGCGCGCGAATCGTGGGCCGGGACGCGGAGCTCGCGGCGGTGCGTGAGGTGATCGCCTCCGTGCGCGGCCGCAGCGGTCGTGTCATGTTCGTCGTCGGCGAGGCGGGTATCGGGAAGAGCCGGATTCTGCACGAGGCGCGCGAGCATTTCGAGCATCCGGCCGACTCCTCGGGGCTCTGGCTCCAGGGTCGCTGCATGTCATATGCCGAGACGCTGCCGTACTGGCCGTTTCACGGAATGCTGCGCGAATGGCTGACCGGCCGTGGCGGCGCGCAAGACCTCCGGACGGCACTGGAGGCGACGCTCGTGGAGCTGCTCGGCGATGAGGCGCATGAGCGGCTGCCCTTCATAGCCGCGGTCGCTGGGCTGCCGCCGACGCCGGACGATCGAAAGTGGCTGGAGGAACTCACGCCAGAGGTGCTTCAGCGCCGGACGCTGGACTCGGTCCGATCGCTCGTCGAGAGCCTCGCGCAGAAGGACCCGCTGGCGATCGCCGTCGACGACCTGCACTGGGCCGATTCGTCCTCGCTGGCGCTGCTGGAGGAGCTCCTACAGACCACCGACCGCGGGGCTGTCCTGTTTCTGCTCGCCGCTCGTCCCGAACGGGACCAGGCGGCATGGCGTTTCAAGGAAACGGCCGCCCGCGAGGTTCCGCACCGGTACGCCGAGCTGGCGGTCGAGACCCTTGGAAGCAAAGCCGATGCCGACCTCCTGGCAGAGCTGGTGGGGGGCGGAACCCTGCCGGAGGAGGTGGGGCGCCAGGTGCTGGACCGGGGAGAGGGCAATCCCTTCTACATCCAGGAGCTCGTCCGCTCGCTGGTGGATGCCGGGGCGCTGGTCCGTGAGGGCGGTGGATGGCGCTTCGACCCCGAGCCGGCGGTGGAGCTGCCCGATACGGTCGAGAAGGTCGTGCTCGCCCGCATCGACCGGCTGCCCCCGGAGCGCCGCCGCGTCCTCGACGCAGCCGCGGTGCTCGGCCGGCAGTTCGCATTGCCGGTCCTCGAAGGGATCGTGCCGCAGACCGACGTGCGGGGCACGCTCGGCGAGCTCCAGCGGATGGCCCTCGTGCAGGAGGGCGCCGGCTGGCCCCACGAGGAGTACCGGTTTGCCCATTCCCTGATCCAGGAGGCCGCGTATGCCAGCCTGCTCCGCCGCGACCGGCGGGATCTGCATCGCAGCAGCGCCGAGGCGATCGAGCACGTATACGGCGACTACCTGGACGAGCGCTACGCGATTCTTGCCGGCCACTGGGCCGAGGCGGGCGACCTGGGCCGGGCGCTCGAGTACCACGGGCTCGCCGGAGACGCCGCGCGGCGCCTGTTCGCCCTGCCGGAGGCCGTCGAGCACTACGGTCGAGCCCTTGACGCGGCGGCTCGGCTGGGCCTCGGCGAGGACGACGAGACGGTTTACCTCCTGCGTCTGCGGCGCGGGATAGTCGAGCTCGGCAGCCTCCGCACGGCGGAGCAAGACCTGCGCGCAGCACTGGCGGCGTCCCGTGCCGCCCACGACCGGGAGACAGAGATGAATGCCCTGGCGCAACTGGCCGAGCTCCGGCGGATGACCGACTTCCACGAGGCGGCGGACCTGCTCGAGGAGGGGCTCGCGGTGGCCCGTGAGCTCGGCGACGTCGCGGTGCAGGTCCGGCTGCTTGCACGGCGGTCCATCATGGACTCGAACCGGCTGCGGCTCGATGCCGCCTTCGAGCACGCCAACAGCGCACTCGATCTGGCGCGAAGCGCAGGTGACGAGGGCGATCTCGTGCTTGCAATGGACGCTCTCAAGCTCGCGGCTCTGCAGGTCGGGGATCTCGAGACCCTGGATCGGACGACCACTGACCTGGCGGCGCTCGCGCGGCGCCGCGGCGACCTCGTGCAGCTGATGTGGACCCTGCACGAAGCGTCTTTTGCCGCTGTCGCACACGGGAGCTGGAGCATCGCGACGGACCAGTCGGGCGAGGCGTTCGAGCTATCGGAGCGGGTAGGGAACAAAATTGCCCGGGCGCTGATCCTCGACGGCGTCTCCTGGGTGCACCGCTGCCGCGGGGACTACGGGCAGGCACTCAAGAGCGCCGAGGAGGCCCACGCCTTCGGAATCGATCAGGGAATCCTGGAGTGGGAGGCGTGGACCGCCGCGACGCTCGGCTGGCTGTTGCTGGAGATGCGGCGGCCCCAGGCCGCGCTTGCTCACCTCGAACGCGGCATCACGGCAGCCGAGCGATCCGCCGCCCCGGCTCAGCTGGCGCGCTGCAGCAGCTTCATGGTGCTCGGGCTGGCGCGGACGGGAGACACTGCCGGGGCGGAGAAGGCCATGGCCGCGGCCTCCGGCCGGCTCGGCCGTGTCCATGTCGGAGAGGGACAAGCATGGCTTTTCGGAGGCCATTGCTATGTGGCCCTGGCCTACGCGCAGAAAGAGCTGGGCCGTCCCTCCGAGGGGCGTGCGCTCATCGAGCCGATGCTCCCGATCGCGGAACGATCGGGCTGGCGCGAGATGGGGGCGCGGTACTCCATCGCAGTGGGTGACTGTGCCCTGGCGGCCGGTGACACGCAAGCGGCGCGGGCTGCATTCGAGCATGGCCTCGCGGTCGCGGAGGAGTCGGGAATGCCGGAGCCGCAGGCACTCGCGCACGCCGGATTGGCCGCGTGCGATCCCGGCAGCCAGGACCACGAGCAGGCCGCGCGGTCGCTTTTCCTGCAGCTTGCGAAGACCCTCGAGGAGCCGGATCTGGCCGAGGGCCTGATGGAAGCGGCCGCCTCCGGAGCCCCTTCGAGCCACACGTAGAATCATTCATATGGCTCCCGACGACCGGATTCGCATCTCGGGGGCGCGCGAGCACAACCTCAAGGACGTCTCCCTCGAGCTGCCGCGCGACTCCTTGATCGTCATCACCGGGCTTTCCGGCTCCGGTAAGTCGAGCCTTGCCTTCGACACGATCTACGCGGAGGGCCAGCGCCGCTACGTCGAGTCGCTGTCGGCCTACGCCCGCCAGTTCCTGGGGCAGATGGACAAGCCCGACGTGGACTCGATCGAGGGCCTCTCGCCGGCCATCTCGATCGATCAGAAGACCACCTCGCGCAACCCACGGTCGACGGTCGGGACGGTGACGGAGATCTACGACTACCTGCGGCTCCTGTGGGCGCGGATCGGGCATCCGCACTGCCACAACTGCGGGGAGCCGATCGCCGGCCAGTCGATCGAGCAGATCGTGGACCACCTGATGACGCTCGACGAGGGCACCCGTTTCATGGTGATGGCGCCGGTGGTGCGCGGCCGGAAGGGCGAGTACAAGGACCTGCTCGAGGAGCTGCGCGAGGAGGGCTTCACCCGCGCGAAGATCGACGGCGAGCTGCGCCGGCTCGAGGACCCGGTCGACCTCGACAAGAAGTACAAGCACGACATCGCGGTGGTGGTGGACCGGCTGCAGATGAAGCCGGACGTGCGCAAGCGCCTGGCCGATTCGGTCGAGACGGCGGTCGCGTTGGCGGAGGGCTTGATCGAAGTGGAGCTCCTCGTGGAAACGAAGGCTGACGAGCCGGCCAAGAAGCATTCGACCGGCGCTCTCGGTGTGCGCGAGTCGGCCGGCACCCTGGTCTTCTCGGAGAAGTTCTCGTGCCTCGAGTGCGGGACGTCCATGCCGGAGCTGGAGCCGCGGATCTTCTCCTTCAACTCCCCGCACGGGGCATGCCCGCGCTGCACGGGCCTCGGCTCGCAGCAGGAGATCGACCCGGAGCTGGTCGTCGATCCGACGTTGACGCTGACCGAGGGAGCGCTGCTGCCGTGGACCTCTGGCGGCGATTACTACGAACAGCTTGCGCAGGCGATCGCCGACAAGTACGAGGTCGGCCTCGACACTCCCTGGGAGGAGTTGCCCGAAAAGCAGCAGGATCTGTTCCTGTATGGCGCCCCGGGCGAGCGCGTCTACGTCTCCTACCGGAACCGGATGGGCCGCCGGCGGTCCTACATGGCGCCGATCGAGGGCATCGTCCCGAACCTGGAGCGGCGCTACCGCGAGACCGACTCGGAGTGGTCGCGCGAGCGGATCGAGGAGTACATGTCGGTGATTCCCTGCCCGGAGTGCGGCGGGGCGCGGCTGCGTCCCGAGAGCCTGGCGGTGCTGGTCGGCGGGATCGGGATCCACCAGTTCACCCGCAAGTCGGCTCGCGAGGCGATCTCGTTCCTGGACGGCCTGGAGCTGAGCAACTCCGAGACCCAGATCGCCGCGCGGATCATGAAGGAGATCGTCGAGCGGCTGCGCTTTCTCGACAGCGTCGGAGTGGGATATCTGACGCTCGAGCGGGCGGCGGCGACGCTGTCCGGCGGAGAGGCGCAGCGGATCAGGCTGGCGACCCAGATCGGGTCGAGCCTGGTGGGCGTGCTGTACATCCTGGACGAGCCGTCGATCGGCCTGCACCAGCGCGACAACCACAAGCTGCTCGACATGCTGGCCCGGCTGCGCGACCTCGGCAACACCGTGATCGTGGTGGAGCACGACGAGGGCACGATGCGGTTTGCCGACCACCTGGTCGACCTCGGCCCGGGCGCCGGCGAGCACGGTGGCCACGTGGTCGCGCAGGGCACGCCCGCGCAGGTGCAGAAGATCTCCCGCTCGCTGACCGGCCAGTACCTGGCCGGCCGGCGGAAGATCGACGTTCCACCCAAGCGGCGCAAGCCCGACGGCTGGATCGAGGTCACCGGCGCGGCCCAGCACAACCTGAAGTCCATCGACGTGAAGTTCCCGCTCGGCGTCTCTGGCCTGCGTGACGGGCGTGTCCGGCTCCGGCAAGTCCACGCTCGTGAACGAGATCCTCCACCGCGCGGTCGGCAACCGGCTGCACCGTACGAAGCTGCGCGCCGGCAAGCACAAGCGCATCAAGGGCGTCGAAGCGATCGACAAGATCATCAGCATCGACCAGTCGCCGATCGGTCGCACGCCGCGGTCGAACCCCGCCACCTACACCGGTGTGTTCGACCACATCCGCGAGCTTTACTCGCGCACGCCCGAGGCGCGGGCGCGCGGCTACAAGCCGGGCCGCTTCTCGTTCAACGTCAAGGGCGGGCGCTGCGAGGTCTGCCGGGGCGACGGCCAGATCAAGATCGAGATGCACTTCCTCCCGGACGTCTACGTGCCCTGCGAGCAGTGCCACGGCCGCCGTTACAACCGCGAGACGCTCGACATCCGCTTCAAGGGCAAGACGATCTCCGACGTGCTCGACATGTCGGTGGAGGAGGCGCTCGAGTTCTTCAAGCACATCCCGAAGGTCAAGCGCCGCCTGCAGACGCTGCACGACGTGGGTCTCGACTACATCCGCCTGGGTCAGCCGGCCACGACGCTCTCCGGTGGCGAGGCGCAGCGCATCAAGCTCTCGACCGAGCTGAGCAAGGTGGCCACCGGCGCGACGCTGTACATCCTGGACGAGCCGACCACCGGGCTGCACTTCGCCGACGTGCAGCGGCTGCTCGACGTGCTCGGGCGGCTGGTGGACGCGGGCAACACGGTGGTCGTGATCGAGCACAACCTCGACGTGATCAAGACGGCCGACTGGATCATCGATCTCGGCCCCGAGGGCGGCGAGGGCGGCGGCGAGCTCGTGGCGGCCGGCACGCCGGAGCAGGTGGCCGGCACACGCGGCTCGTACACGGGCGAGTACCTGGCCGAGATCGTCGAGCCGGCCCGGCCGCGCCAGGCCCGGCGGCGCGCCGCAGCCGCCGCTTGAGCCTGCGAAACCCGCGGTTCGCCGAGGCGGCCCTGGTCGCGATCGCGGCCGTTTGGGGCCTGACGTTCGTGATGGTGCAGGACGCGGTGGAGGAGCTCCCTTCGCTGGCGTTCCTCGCGTATCGGTTCATCCCGGCCGGGATGATCGTGGCGCTGGTGTTCCGGCGCGCCCTGGCGCAGCTACCGCCCGCCGGCTGGCGCGCCGGGCTTGTGATGGGCGCCTTCCTGACCGCGGGCTACGTGTTCCAGACGATCGGGCTGGAGCACACGAGCGCGTCCAACGCCGGCTTCATCACGGGCCTGTTCGTGGTCCTCACGCCGCTGTTTGCACGGGTGGTCTTCGGAGTACGGCCGGGAAGGACGGCGTGGGTCGCGGCGCTGGTGTCGGCGTTCGGGCTGCTCCTGCTGACCGGCGGCGGAGACGACGCGTCACTGCTTGGCGACGCGCTCGAGTTCGGCTGCGCCTGCGCGTTCGCCGCGCACATCCTGGTGACGGACCTGGCGGTCCGCCGCTTCGCCGTCGGGCCACTGGTCGCGATTCAGCTGACCCTCTGCGGGATCGTGTGCCTCCTGGCCGCGGCGGTGCTGGGCGACCTCGAGGCGCCGAGCGGCGCGACGGTCTGGAGCGCGCTGCTGGTCACGTCGCTGATCGCCAGCGCGCTCGGCTTCCTGGTGCAGAGCTATGCGCAGCAGCTGATCCCGCCCGCCCGCACGGCGCTGATCCTGGCCGCCGAGCCCGCGTTCGCGGGCCTGTTCGGCTACCTGCTCGCGGGCGACCGGCTGGGCCTCGTCGGCTGGACGGGCGCTGCGCTGATCCTGGCCGCGATCGTCGCGGTGGACGCCGTCCCCCGGCTGCGGCCGCCGCGGCCGTTGCCGGAGGGCTAGCAGGGCTCCGATGCTGCATGCACGAACGGGGACCACGCAGGCCCGAGGCCATGCGAGCGGCTCGGCCTGGGCGTGGCAGGTTGGACGAGGCGGGCCTGCTTGAGACGGCCGCTCCGGGCATGCGCGCGACGACCGGGGCGGGGGTCCATTCGCTCGCCGGGGAACTGGACCGGATGACGCTTCCGGGCGCGGATCGCTGGCTCGGCGGAGTGCACGCGACCGGCCCGGATTGCTGGCGCTGGACCCCGTGCGGGGGGGGTCCGCCACACGCCACGTCCCGTTCGACCTGATGCCGGCGGGGGTAAGCCGCCCACATGAGCCAGTCTTCGCCTCCGGACGCGGTCGGGGCGCCCGCGCGTCGTTCGATAGTTCCGATTCCTCCCCGCTATGAGGTCATGAGCCAGGTGGGCGCCGGTGGCATGGCCTCGATCTGGGCGGCGCAGGACCAGGTGCTCGGGCGCTGGGTCGCGATCAAGGTGCTGGGCGAGAACCTCGCCGAGCAGCCCCAGTTCGTGGAGCGGTTCGAGCGGGAGGCGCGGCTGGCCGCCTCGCTCTCGGGCCACTCGCACGTGATCACGATCTACGACGTCGGCGAGCACGAGGGCCGCCCGTTCATCGTGATGGAGCACCTGTCCGGCGGCACCGTCGCGGATCGTCTGGGGTCCGGTCGCCGGCCACCGCCCGCGGAGGCGCTCGAGTGGCTGCGACAGGCGGCCTCGGCGCTCGATTTCGCCCACGAGCGTGGCGTGGTGCACCGGGACGTGAAGCCGCAGAACCTTCTGTTCGACGACCGGGGCCGGCTGGTGGTGGGAGACCTGGGCATCGCGCGGGCGGCATTCGAGAGCCGGCTGACCGCGAGCGGCGAGCTGTTCGGCACCGCCGCCTACATGGCGCCGGAGCAGGTCGACGGCGACCCGGGCAGTCCGGCCAGCGACCGCTACTCGCTCGGAGTGGTCGCGTTCGAGCTGCTCACCGGGACGCTTCCGTTCGCCGGCGGGAACATGGCCGAGCAGGCACGTCACAAGCTCGAGTCCGAGCCATTCCGGGCCAGCGCCGTCGCGCCGGAGCTTCCGCCGGCGGTCGACGACGTGCTCCACCGCGCCATGAGCCGCCGGCCGGCTGATCGGTGGCCTTCGGGTGCGAGCTTCGTGGACGCGCTCGAGGAGGCGCTCGGCGCGCCGGCGCCCGACCCTGCGCACGCGGCCACGGCAGCGCCGACCGAGGAAACCCAGGTCGCGCCTGGCGCGCCGCCGGTGGACACCGATCCCCTGGCGCCTCCGCCGCCGCCCGATCCACCAACGAACGACGCAGCGGCTGATCCGCCGCCGATCGAGCCGTGGTCCGTCACGCGCAACTGGGAGCTCCGGCGCGCGCGCCTTTGGCCTCGGGCTGCGGTCATCGGTCTGCTCCTTGCCGCGCTGGCCGGCATAGTGCTCGCATCGGGCGCCCTGGACGGAGGCGACGATGAGCCGCTCACCCTGCGCGAGCGCCGGGAGGCGCGTCGCGAGGCCGCGGCGGAACGGCGCCAGGAGCAGTCCCAGTCCGGCTCTCAGGCGAGCAAGCCCGACCAGACCGGGCCTGCGGCGCGGGCTCCCTCTGGCGAAAGCGCGCCCGCAGGGTCGTCGCCCGCGGCCCTGAACGACCGGGGCTTCACGCTCATGAACCAGGGCCGATATGACGAGGCGGTGCCGCTTCTCCAGCGCGCCGTGTCGGGCTACGGGTCGGACAGCTCGGACGTCGGCTACGCCTATGCGCTCTACAACCTCGGCCGCTCGCTGCGGCTCGCGGGCCGCCCGGCGGAAGCCATCCCATATCTGGAGCAACGCCTGAAGTTCTCGAACCAGCGCGGCACGGTGAAGCGCGAGCTGGCAGCGGCCCGCCGGGCGGCCGGCGGCTAGTGCGCGACGGCTACGCGGCTCGGTCCAGCGCCTGGTTCAGCATCGCGGCGACCGCGGCGGGCTGGTCGACCAGCTGTCGCCATGTGATGCGCAGCACCGTGTAGCCGGCGAGCTGGAGCCGCGCGTCCCGAGCCCGGTCACGCTCGAAGGCCCACCGGTTGCCGTGGTACTCCCAGCTGTCGAGTTCGACCACCACCCGTTGGTCACGCCACAGCACGTCGACCTCGTAGCCGCAGACGAACGTGTTCAGCACCGGCCGCGGCAGCCACCACTGCCGGCAGTGGTCGGCGAACAGCCGCTCGAGCTCCCGCCGCGCGTCGGAAGGCTCGCTTGCGTTGATCACGAGCTGGTTAAGGACGGCTGTCCCGCGCCGTCCACGCCGGCGATGGAGCAGCTCGCGCACTCGTCGCATGTCGAGGATCTGCCGACGCTCTGCCGCCTCCATTGCCCGCTCCACGTACATGGGTCTGAGCGTCTCGGCGAGTCCGAGCAGGGTGAGTGCGACGGACGCGGCCGGGATGCCCTGGTGGACGATCCGGTCGTCCGGGTGTAGACCGCTGCAGTAGTGCAGGCGAATCCCACTGCGGCGCTGCCTGCCGCCCGCCTGCACGGTGACGTCAACGAGCCTGGCCTCGGATCTCCGAAGGTCGAGATGAGCCGCGGAAGAGACGTGGCTCAGCATGGCGGTGGGCCCGCAAGCGAGAACGGCGGCCATCCAGTGACCGACGCCCGAGATGCGCCGGTGCCCGACGGCAAACACTCCGCGATGAAGGACATGAAGCCGCCCGCTCTCGATGCGATAGTCGATCGCTCCTTACTGAAACCCAGCTCGTAGAGCTGAAGTCTCGAAGCCACGCCGTGCTGCCGAGCCGCCAACTCGGCGATCCCGCGCTCATCCGGCCGAGTCTGACTTTCACCGGGATATAGACGGCTAACCTCAGATTCGCGCGGCATGCACCGAGCTTGCCGGAGCGGGTGTTACGGATCTACGCGCGCGTGTGGCGAATTCGTGCCGGTGTGGCTAGTGCTCCAGCACGGCCCCTAGGAACCGCTTCGTGCGCTCCTCGCGGGGCTCCTCCAGCACCGCTTCCGGCGTTCCCTGCTCGACGATCGCGCCGTCGTCCATGAACACGACGGAGTCGCCGACGTCGGCGGCGAAGTGCATCTCGTGGGTGACTACGACCATCGTCATGCCCTCGCGCGCCAGCCCGCGCATCACGTCGAGCACCTCCTTGATCAGCTCGGGGTCGAGCGCGCTGGTGACCTCGTCGAACAGCATCACGTGCGGGTCCATCGCCAGCGCCCGCGCGATCGCCACTCGCTGCTGCTGGCCGCCCGACAGTCGCTCGGGGTACTCGTTCACCTTGTCCGAGAGCCCGACGCGCTCGAGCAGCTCCCGGCTGCGCCGGTTCGCCTCTTTCTCGGGGCGGTCCAGAACCGACCGCTGGGCCATCGAGACGTTGTCGATCACCCGCCGGTGCGGGAACAGGTTGAACTGCTGGAAGACCATGCCGACCCGGCGCCGAACGTAATCGATGTCGCCCCGGCGGGTGCCGGTGATCTCCTTGCCCTCGAGGTAGATGCTGCCGCCGTCGGGCGGCTCGAGCAGGTTGATACAACGCAGAAGGGTGCTCTTGCCCGAACCGCTCGGGCCGATCACGCACACCACCTGTCCCTGCTCGACGCACAAGTCGATGCCGCGCAGCACGTGCAGGTCACCGAAGCTCTTGTGCACGCCGTCCAGGCGCAGCATCTCCTCGCTCAAGCGGGCGACCTTCGGTAGGCGAGCTGCTGCTTGGCGATCAGCCGGTCGACGAGCCGGGCCAGCGGGACCGTCACGACAACGAACATCAGCGCGCCGAGCGTCAGCGCCGAGCTGTTGAAGGTCTCGGCCTGGACCTCGCGGCCCGCCTTCACCACCTCGACCAGCGCGATCACTCCCACGAGCGACGTGTCCTTCATCAGCGCGATGAAGTCGTTCAGAAGCGGCGGTATCACCGTGCGAACCGCCTGAGGGACGATCACATGGCGCATGGCCTGAGCATGGCTCATGCCGAGCGAGCGCGCGGCCTCCATCTGACCGTGGGGCACGGCCTCGAGGCCCGCCCGGTAGACCTCGGCGTAGTAGGCGCCATAGGTGATGGTCAGCGCGAGCACCCCGTACCAGAAGATCTCCGGCTTGCCGAAGAACTCGGGGATCCGCACCTCCTCGGGCAGGAAGTCGAGCACCGGCAGGCTGCCGTCGATCAGCAGGATCACGAGCAGCAGCGGGATGCCGCGGAAAATGTCGATGTAGGCGATCGAGAGCCCGCGTACCGGCGCCATCGCGCGCCCAGGAGCGGCGCGCAGCAAGGCGAGCACGAGGCCCCAGATCAGAGCGAGCACGGCGCTCACCAACGCCAGCTGGATGGTCAGCCAGAACCCCTCCAGCACCTTGTCGAAGTTGTCGCGCATCAGCCCGATGTCGAAGTACTGGTCGAAGAAGACGTCCATCTATCGCTCCTGTTTGCTGGCAGAAAAGAAAAGGGGCGCCGCAGCGCCCCTTTCTACACACAAATGTGAGCCGTCACTCCACCGGCTCGGTACCGCTCGCGTCCGAGCCGCCGGTACCGGGCTTGAGGATGCTCTCGGGAGGGTCCGCCTGGAACCACTTGCGGTAGATCTCCGCGTAGGTCCCGTCCTCCTTGATCTTGTCGAGCTCCTCGTTGACGGCGTTGCGCAGGTTGTCGTTGCCCTACTTGAACCCGAGGCCGTACACGCTCTCCCGTCGGGATCGTCGCACGACGACGAGGTCCTTCTTCGCCCGCGTCGGCGTACTTGGAGATGGGGAAGTCGTTGATCACGGCGTCGACCTGCCCGTTTTGGAGCGCGTTGAAGGCGTCGTCGATCAGGTCGTAGGTGCGGACCGTCTCCGCGTCCGTCTCGTCCTCCGCGTAGTCGGCGCCGGTGGTCCCGAGCTGTGAGCCGACCGTCTTGCCGGCCAGGTCCTTGGTGCTCTGGATGTCGCTGCCCTTCTTGACCATCAGCGACTGGTCGGCCGGGAAATAGGGGTACGAGAAGTCGACGGTCTTCTCGCGCTCGGGTGTGATCGTGGCCGCCGGAGGCGACCATGTCGAACCGGCCCTGTGCGAGGTTGCGGAAGATCGGGTCGAACGGGGTCTTCACGAACTCGACGTCGAGTTCGAGCCGCTTTGCCGATCTCGTTCACCATCTCGACGTCGAAGCCCTGATACGGCGCTTCGCCGAACTCGAACGGCGCGAAGGGGATGTCCGAGCCGACCTTCAGCTTGCCCGTCTCGAGCGTGGCGACGTCGCCCGATGAGCCTCCGTCATCGTCGTCGTCGCCGCATCCGGCGCCGACCAGCGACAGCACGATTACGAGCATCAGCGCCAGGACGCGCCACAAAGTCAGCCTCTTCATTTACGAACCTTCCTGTTATTTGCGGGGGTAATAGCAGTATTGCGCGTTCCTTAGCCAGCCCGCCCGTTACTAGACTCGCTTGCATGGCGCCCGCCCGACACGAGGAAGCGCCCTACCTCGAGGCACTCCGCGCCTACGCTGCCCGCAATCCCGGGCGGTTCCACGTGCCCGGTCACAAGGGCGGGCCGGCGGCCGCGCCCGCACTGGTCGAGGCGATCGGGGCGCAGGCCCTGGCGCTGGACATCCCGGCGCTCACCCAGGGTGTCGACGCGGGGCCCGAGCCGACGCCCTTCCAGCGCGCGCAGTCGATGGCGGCCGAGGCGTGGGGAGCGGGGCGCAGCTGGTTCCTGATCAACGGGTCCTCGCAGGGCAACCAGGCGGCGTGCCTGGCGATCGCGCAGCGCGGCGAGCGGGTGGTCGTTCAGCGCAACGTCCACTCGAGCACGGTCGACGGGCTGATCCTCTCCGGCCTGCACCCGTCCTTCGTCGCCCCGGAGATCGATCCTGACCTCGGCATCGCGCACTGCCTCACTCCCGAGGCGCTGGACGCGCGCGCTGACCGCGAACCCAGGCGCGGTGGGCGCGTTCGCGGTCTCGCCGACCTACTTCGGCGCCGTCGCCGACGTGGCCGGCCTGAGCGCCGTCGCGCACGCACACGGGGTGCCGCTGGTGGTGGACGAGGCATGGGGCGGGCACCTCGCCTTCCACGAGGAATTGCCCGAGCACGCGATCGCGGCGGGCGCCGATCTGGTCGTGTCGAGCACCCACAAGATCGTTGGCAGCCTGACGCAGTCGGCGATGTTGCACCTCGGGCGCGATTCCGGCGAGCTGGTCGATCCGCTGGCAGTCGATCGCGCGGTGACGCTGGTCGAGTCCACGAGCCCCAACTCGCTGCTGCTCGGATCGCTCGACGCGGCGCGCAGCTTCGCCGCCGTGCAGGGACGGTCGCTGCTCGACGAGACGATCCGGTCGCTGGCGGAGGCGCGCGAGCAGATCCGCGCGCTGCCCGGCCTCGACGCGCTCGACGAGCGGCTGACCGAACGGCCGAGCGTGCACGGATACGACCCCCTGCGGCTGGCGGTCGACGTGCGCGGAACCGGCTGCAGCGGGTATGAGGTGGCCGACTTCATGCGCCGCCGCGACGACATCAACCTCGAGCTGGCCGCCGAAGCGGTCGTGGTGGCGGTGTTCGGAATGGGGGAGACCGCGCACGAGAACCCGGACCGCCTGGTGGCCGCGCTGCGCCACGCGATCGACGAGCTCGACGCGGGCGGGCGCACCAGGGCCCACTTCATGCCCCCGCCGCCCGATTGGGGACCGCTCGAGATGACGCCGCGCCAGGCCTTCCTCGGCAGGCAGGAGGCCGTGCCGGTGGAGCAGGCGGTGGGGCGAATCGCCTCCGAGTCGCTGGCCGCCTATCCGCCCGGGATCCCGAACGTGCTCCCGGGCGAGCGGATCACGCCGGAGATCTGGGAGTACGTGCAGGCGGTGATCGCCGCGGGCGGCGCGTTGCGAGGTGCGAGCGACCGCTCGATGCGCACGGCGCGGGTGGCCGTCGAGGCCGGATGACGCCGCCTCGCTACGGCCCTCCCGACGCATCGCGGGCGCCCCGCTACACCGGCGTGCGGACCTTCGCGCGCTGCCCCTACGTTCAGGACCTCGAAGGGGTCGACCTGGCGGCCGTCGGAGTGCCGTTCGACACCGCCACCAGCAACCGGCCGGGTGCGCGCTTCGGCCCGGAGGCGATCCGCTCGGCCTCGATCACCATGCGCCCGTACCACCCGCCGCTGGACGTAGACGTGTTCGCGGCGCTCTCGGTGGTCGACTACGGCGACCTCGAGGTCACGCCGGGAAACGCCGAGCGCACCGCCGGCCAGATCGCCGCCGGCCTCGAGCCGCTCGTGCGGGCCGGCGTCACGCCGCTGGTGCTGGGCGGCGACCACTCGATCGCCCTGGGCGAGCTGCGTGCCCACGCGGCGGTGCACGGTCCCCTGGCGCTCGTGCTGCTCGACGCGCATGCCGACACCTGGGACTCCTACTACGGCGAGCGCTACTTCCACGGCACGCCGTTCCGGCGCGCCCTGGAAGAGGGCCTGCTGGCGCCGGAGCGCTCCGTGCTGGCGGGGATGCGCGGCCCGCTCTACTCGGCCGCCGACATCGGCGAGGCGCGGGAGATGGGCTTCGACATCGTGGCGGGCGACGAGCTGCGCGCGATGGACCCGGTCGACTACGCGCGCCGCGTCCGAACGCGCGTCGGCGATGCGCCGGTCTTCTTCTCCTTCGACATCGACGTGATCGACCCGGCGTTCGCGCCGGCTACGGGCACCCCCGAGGTGGCGGGCCTGCTGCCACACGAGGCGCTGCGCCTGATCCGCTCGCTCGCCGGGATGAGGTTCACCGGCTTCGACGTGGTCGAGGTCGCGCCGCCCTACGACGGCCCCGGGCAGGTGACGGCCCTCAACGCGGCGGCGATCGCCTACGAGTTCATGGCGCTGACCGCGGTCGCGGGTCGGCGGTGAGCCGCCCGCCGGGGCCGGACCGGCCGCTCAGCGACCGCGCACTGGCGCTGTGGCAGAAGTGGCGCCACTACGACCGCAACGAGCGGTTCTGGCGCCGGGCACGGCTGCGGCGGCACATGCTGCGGGACGAGTGGTACCTGCGCTTCCCCGTCACCGGGAACCTGCTCGAGGCGCTCGACGAGGGGCGGGCCGAGGTCGGCCCCTGGGCGCTGATCGAGGCCGGATGCTGGTTCGCGCTCTATCCGGAGACGGCGACGATGCGCATCGGCGAAGGCACGATCCTGAACCTGGGCTGCATGGTGGCCGCGACCGAGCGGGTCGAGATCGGCAGCCACTGCATGTTCGCCAACTACTGCTTCGTGGCGGACGCCGAGCACCGCTACGACGACCGCGAGCTGCCGGTCACCTGGCAGGGGATGGAGCCCAAGGGCCCGGTCCGGATCGGCGACAGCTGCTGGTTCGGCACCAACGTGTCGTGACGGGCGGCGTGACGATCGGCGAGCACACGGTGGTGGGGGCGAACTCGGTGGTGACAAGGACCTCCGGCCGGAGTGGTGGCTGCCGGAGCGCCCGCGCGGGTGATCCGCGAGATCGAGTTCAGGTCGGACGGAGACGGCCTGAGATCCGCAGGCGCCGTCTACCCCACCACCTGCACCATCACGGTGCGCTGGCGGGGGGAGTCGTCGAAGTCGATCAGCACGAACTGCTGCCAGGTGCCGGTGTGCAGATGGCCGTCGCGCACCGGCACCGTCTCGGACGGGCCGATGATCGCCGCCTGCAGGTGGGAGTGCGCGTTGGTGTCGCCGGCGACGCGGTTGTGCTCGTACGGGTCGTCGGGCGGCACGAGCCGGTTCATCAGGTCACGCAGGTCGCGGACGCCGCCGGACTCGTACTCGATCAGCGTGATCGCCGCCGTCGAGTGCGCGACGAACACGTTCACGATCCCGTCTGTGATGCTCGAGGTCTCGACGACCTCCCGCACGCCATGGGTGATGTCGATGATGTCGCCGTTGCCCTCGGTGGACACGCGCAGCTGGGCCGTGTGGACTGCCATCCGGCCCGGAGACCTGTCTACCAGCTCGAGTCGCTTACGAGAGCGCGTCGGCCGCGTCCCAGGGCTTGCCCGGGGCGACGATCTGGCGGAACTCCTCCAGCTCCGCCGGATCGATCCCGTAGGTGTGCTCCGTCGCGGGGAACCGGCGCTCGCGGACCTCGTGGGCGAAGTCCTGGACGCCCTCGACCATCGCCCGCTTCACCTCGGCGAATCGCTTGGCGAACCGGGGCGCGTGACCCTCATAGATCCCGAGCAGGTCGTGGAAGACGAGCACCTGGCCGTCCGTCGCAGACCCGGCGCCGATCCCGATCACCGGGATGCGCATGCGCTCCATGATCGTCTCGGACACCGCCGCGGGGATCGCCTCGAAGACGATCGAAAAGCAGCCCGCATCCTGGAGCGCGAGCGCGTCGTCGGCCACCTGGACCGCCTGGCGCACGTCACGGCCCTGCGCCTTGTAGCCGCCAAGGGCGGAGGCGCTCTGCGGCGTCAGGCCCACGTGGCCCATCACGGGGATCCCGGCGTTGATGATCGCGCGTGCCCGCGAGACGCTGTCGCGCTTGTGCGCGACGCCCTGCGAGATGCCCGCCATCTCGAGCTTGACGGCGTCGCAGCCGGCCTCCTTCATGAACCGCACCGCGTTCTCGACCGCCTGCTGGTCGGAGGCCTGGTAGCTGCCGAACGGAAGGTCGCCGACCACGAGCGGCGTGCGGGCCCCGCGGCGCACGGCCGCGGCGAGCATCACCATCTCGTCCATCGTGACCGGCACCGTCGAGTCGTAGCCGAGCACGGTCATGGCGGCGGAGTCGCCCACCAGCACCACGTCCACGCCGGACTCCTCCGCGACCTGGGCGCTCGGGAAGTCGTAGGCCGTGATCATCACGATCGGCTGGCCCAGCTGCTTCATCTCGGCCAGCTTGTGAACCGTCACCGGCCGGCGGTCGCCGGGCGGAGCGTCAGGTACGCGCGGTTCGGTGCTCATGGGTCCTCCTAGGTCGTGGTCACCGCGCCGGAAACCGGGTCGGTGCCATTGGGCCGGGCGTCCTCGACGGGCATCTCGGCCAAGCAGTTGTCTATGAGCCGTGCACGGCCAACCTGCGCGGCGACGGCGATCACCACCCGCTCGCCGGGCTTGCCCGACGGCTGGGCGAGATCCTCTGCCCGCAGGACCTCGAAGTACTCGGGCTCGATCGCGGCCTCTGCGAGCACGGCGCGGCCGGTGGACGCCGCATCCGCGGCAGTCCGCCCGGAGGCGATCGCCCGCTCCGCAGCGTCGAGCGCCCGCTTCAGCGCCGGCGCTCGCCGGCGGTCCTCCGGCTCCAGGTAGGCGTTCCGGGAGCTGAGGGCCACCCCGTCGGGCTCGCGCACGATCGGGCAGACCTCCACGCGCACCGCCAGGTTCAGGTCTGCGGCCATCCGCCTGATCACCAGTGTCTGCTGGTAGTCCTTCTGGCCGAAGTAGGCCACGTCCGGCGCGCAGATCGAGAACAGCTTTGCGACCACGGTCGCAACGCCGTCGAAGTGCCCGGGGCCGCGGCTTCCGGGCGCCCCGCAGAGCACGTCCGTGATGCCCTCCACCCGCACGGTGGTGGAAAAGCCCTCGGGATACACCTCGTCCACGCTGGGAGCGAAGACCAGGTCGACGCCCGCCTCCTCGGCCAGCGCGGCATCGCGCTGCTCGTCGCGCGGGTAGCGCTCGAAATCTTCGCCCGGCGCGAACTGGGCCGGGTTCACGAACAGGCTCATCACCACGACATCGCACTCCGATCGCGCTCGCCGCAGCAGGCTGAGGTGTCCCTCGTGGAGCGCTCCCATCGTGGGAACGAGACCGACGGTGCGACCCTCGGCGCGGACTTCGGCCAGGGCACTGCGCAGGTCGGTGATGGTGCGAAGGGTTATCAACGTTCCAGCTGGCCGGTCCACTCCCGGGATCGGGTAGCGGCCACCGTATGGACATGGTGTCAGCAGTGTATCGGCGGCAGGCGGCGGTTTTCACGCCTTTGTGACGTCTGTCTCACTCCTACTGATGTCCTCCTCATTGCCTACCATCGTGCTCGGTGGCTGCCTCAGCAGAGAAGCGCCGCGAAGGGCTCGTCGAGCTCTACCACGAGCTCTCCGACTGCCGCAAGTGCCCGCTGGCGGACACGCGCAACACGGTCGTTTTCGGGACCGGGAACTCCGACGCGGACCTGATGTTCGTGGGCGAGGCGCCCGGGTTCCACGAGGACCAGCAGGGCAAGCCGTTCGTCGGCCAGGCCGGGAAGCTGCTGGACAAGCTGCTCGAGGAGATCGGCCTCTCGCGGGACCAGGTGTTCATCGCGAACGTCCTCAAGTGCCGCCCGCCGGGCAACCGTGACCCGCAGCCGCTCGAGATCGACGCCTGCAAGGGCCACCTCTGGCAGCAGATCGAGCTGATCGAGCCGAAGGTCGTCTGCACGCTCGGGAACTTCGCCACCAAGCTGCTTTCGGGTAGCCCGCAGGGGATCACGAAGGTGCACGGCGTACCGCAGGCGCACGAGCTCGGTGCCCGCTCGGTCTTCCTGTACCCGATCTTCCATCCCGCGGCGGCGCTCTACACCCCCGCGATGCTGGAGCAGTTGCGCGCCGACTTCGCGCGCCTGCCCGAGCTGCTCGCCGAGCACGTGCCCGGGGTGGCCGCCTCGGCGGGCATGATCGAGGAGATGCCGGAACCCGCTCCGGAGCCAGAGCTGGTTGGCGCCGCGGCCGCGGCCGCGATCAGATGGGCCTCTTCTAGCCGCCCCTCGCAAGCGGCTCGCCACGGACTACCTTCTGAAGCGTGGACGTCGCCACGCTCATGAGCTCATCGGCCCGCCAGACGGAGAGCGCCGCCGCTGCGCTGGCGGAGTTCCTGCGGCCGGGCGACGTCGTGCTGATATCGGGTGACGTCGGAACCGGAAAGACCACGTTCGTCCGCGGCGCATGCCGCGGGCTGGGTATCACCGAGCCGGTCACCAGCCCCTCGTTCACGATCGGCCGCCGCTACGACGGGACCGTGCCGGTGGCCCATGTCGACCTGTTCCGGCTCGACTCGATCGAAGGTGAGGATCCGGCGCTCCTCGACGACTACATCGACGACGAGTCGGTCGCCTTCGTCGAGTGGCCCCAGGCGGCGGCGCCGCTCCTGGGCCCCGAGGACGCCACGCTGCACCTGGGGTTCGCACACGCCGGCGGCGAGCGCCGTGAGCTGGAGGCCAGTGGCGCGCCCCGCTTGGTGGAGTGCCTGCGCATCGAGCTCGGAGACATCAAGCACCTAGAAGAGTGATCCCCGAGTGACGCTGGTGGGATTCGACACTTCGATGGCCCCCGCGGTCGCGGCGGTCGTACGCGACGACGGCGAGCAGTTCAGCACCGACCCGCCCGGCCCCGACCGGCTGCTGGGACCGGCACGCCACTCCTCCGAGCTGCTCCCCGCCCTGGCGGTGCTGCTGGAGCGCGCCGGGCTGCGCTGGAGCGACGTCGAGTCGATCGCCGTGGGCGTGGGCCCCGGCACGTTCACCGGCCTGCGGATCGGATTGGCCACCGCGCGCGGCCTCGCCCAGGCGCTCGACATCGGGCTGCGGCCGGTCTCGTCGCTGGCGGCGCTGGCGGCCGGGCTGGCCGAGGGCGCCGAGGACGGGCGGCCGCTGCTGCCGTTGATCGACGCGCGCCGCAACCAGGTGTTCGCGGCGCTCTATGGCGCCGGCGAGGCGCTCGAGCTCGAGTGGGGGCCGCTCGCTCTGGACCCGGACGAACTCGCCGATCGGGTGCGCTCCCTGCCCGGAACCCCCTTGGCAGCCGGAGACTGGGCGTTAGAATCGGCGGAAGCCCTGGAAACAGCAGGCGCGGATGTGCCCGACCCCGGCTCGCCCGTCCACTCGATCAGCGGACTGGCGGTCTGCCGGCTGGCGCGGGACGTTTCGCCTGTGCCGCCGGAGCGGGTAGAACCGACTTACGTAAGGTTGCCGGATGCCGAGATCCACTGGCGCAACGCTCGAGACTCGCGAACACGCTCATAGCGCGCAGACTCGCCGTGCCGTGCGCGAGCGAGCCGACGTCGGCATCCGCACGCTGAGCTACACGGACCTGCCGCACGTGATCGCGATCGAGCGGCGCTCTTTTCCGGCGCCGTGGTCGCTGGCGATGTTCGTCCTCGAGCTTTCGAAGCCGGCCAGCGTCTGTATCGGCGCGTTCGAGGAAGGCCGGCTGGTCGGCTATCTGATCTGCTCGCGCTACCACACCGTCTGGCACCTGATGAACGTCGCAGTCGATCCCGACTGCCGGCGCGCGGGAGTCGCGTCCTCCCTGATCGAGTACCTGTTCCGGGTGACCGGCGAGGGCGAGCGCTACACGCTCGAGGTGCGCGTCTCGAACGAAGAGGCGATCCAAATGTACGAGACGTACGGCTTCCACAGCGCCGGAGTGCGCCGCCGCTACTACCACGACAACAACGAAGACGCCCTCATCATGTGGCGTACGGACGGCCGCGGCATCGAGTGACGTTCGCCCTGCGGACGGCCGTCCTGTGGGTCGTCATCTACGTGGTGCTGGGGCTGTTCGGTGACTTCGACGGGACAGCGGTGGCCCAGTCCCTGATACTTGCGCTGGCCGTCTCCGGCGGCATCGAGCTGGCAGAGCGCCGCCGCAGAACGCCGCCGTGAGCGGCCGCATCTTCGCGATCGAGACCTCGTGCGACGACACTTGTGCGGCGGTCGTCACCGAGCACGGCGAGATCCTCAGCAACGTCATCTCCTCGCAGTCCGAGCTGCACGCCCGCTACGGCGGCGTCGTGCCCGAGGTGGCCTCCCGCCATCACCTCGAGCTGGTCAACCCGGTGGTCGAGGAGGCGCTGTCCCAAGCGCGCACCGAGCTGGCGGACGTCGACGCCGTCGCCGCCACCAGCCGCCCGGGACTGATCGGGGCGCTGCTGGTCGGCCTCTCGACGGCCAAGGCCCTGGCGGCCGCCGCCGAGCGACCATTCGTCGCCGTCGACCACCTGCACGGCCACGTCTGCGCGAACTTCCTCGAGCCCGACCCGATCGACCCGCCGTTCCTGTGCCTGATCGCAAGCGGCGGGCACACCCTGCTGGCCTGGGTCGAGGAGCGGAGCGGATATGCCGAGCTCGGCTCGACCCGCGATGACGCAGCGGGCGAGGCGCTCGACAAGGCCGCGCGCCTGATGGGCCTCGGCTTCCCCGGCGGTGCGGTGATCGACCGCCTGGCGCGCGAGGGCGACCCGCGCGCGTTCGACTTCCCGGTCGGGATGCGGCGGGCGGACTCGCTCGAGTTCTCCTTCAGCGGCCTCAAGACAGCGCTCGTGTATGCGGTGCGGGATCTCGGCCCCGAGCAGGTCGAGAGCCGGCGAGCCGACCTGGCCGCTTCCTTCCAGCGCGCCGTGGTGGACCAGCTGATGGCGAAGCTCGAGCACGGCATCGAGCGCACCGGCGCCGAGCGCGTGGCGGTGGGAGGGGGCGTGGCGGCCAACTCGGAGCTGCGCGGGCGCCTGGCGGCCCTCTGCGCGGACCGCGGGCTGGCGCTCAAGATCCCGCCTCCGGCGCTCTGCACGGACAACGCGGCGATGATCGCCAGCGCCGCGCGCTTCACCGAGCCGGTTCCGTATCCGGCCTTTCTGGGCTTCGACGCCTTCGCGCGCCGGGAAGCGGGACCTGCCTAGTCTTTATTCTGAGCACGAGGGCGCCGGGCAGGGATACGGCGCCGGACGATCCGCTCGTGGCCACAGTGACTCTCTACACAAAGCCGGACTGCCCGCTCTGTGACGATGCGCGTGAGGCGCTGGAGCGCGTACGTGCTCGCCGCCCATTCGAGTTGCACATGGTCGACATCACCACCGACGAACGGCTGAACGAGCGCTACCGCGAGCGCATTCCGGTGATCGCCGTCGATGGCGCCGACACGTTCGACTACCACGTCGACGAGCGCGCTCTGGAGCACATGCTGTGACCGAGGTGAGCGAAGAGATCACAATCAACGGCGACGACGCGGAGGAGCTCGACCCCTCCAAGCCGCTCAGCGAGCGGCTCTCGCTCGGGGTCGCCGCGCGGCTGTCGCGCTACCTGCAGGTCCTGACCCAGGCGCGCAAGATGGGCAAGGACACGATCTCCTCTCAGGAGCTTTCGGACTACACCCACATCAACTCGACGCAGATCCGGCGCGACCTGTCGGGCTTCGGCAAGTTCGGCAAGCGCGGCGTCGGCTACAACGTCGACTCGCTGCTCTCGCAGATCCGCAAGATCCTGCGGACGTCGGGCCAGCACAACATCGCATTGTTCGGCGCCGGCCATCTCGGGCAGGCGATCGCCAGCTCCGACATCTTCGCCGACCACGGCTTCCGGGTCGTGGCGATCTTCGACGTCGACCAGAAGAAGGTCGGGCGCCGCGTGGGCCAGTTGGTGGTGCGCCCCTTCGGGATGATGCGCGAGGTCGTCGAGGAGGAGAACATCGTCGTCGGCGTGCTTGCGGTGCCGGCAACCGCTGCCCAGCGCCTGGCCGATGACCTGGTGGAGGCAGGCGTGCGGATCATCTTCAACTACTCCGACGCGCTGCTTCAGGTGCCGCCCGACGTGACGGTCCATACCTCGAGCCCGGCCGTGGACCTGCTCTACGCGCTCTACTTCTATCTGGCCTAGTGACCGACCCATGACTGTGGCCGAGGGCTCGTCCCAAGGGTTCGATGCCGGCGCGGCGCTGGAGGTGTTCCAGTCGTCCCGCGACTTCACGGTGGGCCTCGAGGAGGAGTTCGCGCTGCTCGATCCACGGTCGCTCGACATGGCGAACGCGTTCGAGCGCGTCGAGGCAGCGGCGCTTCAGGACGACGTCCTGTGCGATTCGGTCGCGGGGGAGCTGATCTCCTCGGAGATCGAGATCCGGTCCGGGAAGGGCGAGGACTTTGGCGACGCGCAGGACCGCCAGCGCGAGCGGCGCACGCGCCTGTTCGGGCTTGTCAGCGAGATGGACCTGGCGCTCGGCGCGACCGGCACACATCCGTGGAGCCCGTGGCAGGAGCAGCACATCATCGACACGCCGCACTACCGGCGCGTCGAGGAAGGGCTCAAGTACGTGGCGTGGCGGAACAACACCTTCAGCAACCACATCCATGTCGGCGTCCAGGGCGCGGACCGCGCCGTGGCCGTGTGCGACACGCTGCGCCCGGTGCTGCCCGTGCTGCTCGCCATGTCGGCCAACTCGGCCTGGGCCGAGAGCCGTTTCAGCGGGCTGCACAGTGCCCGCACGGAGATCTTCACGCGGATGTTTCCCCGCTGCGGGGTGCCGGATCATTTCGGCAGCTGGCGGGAATACGCCGAGTACGTCGGGTTCCTGTACACGACCAAATCGATCGTGGAGCACACCCAGATCTGGTGGAGCATCCGGCCGCACTTCTCGTTCGGGACCGTCGAGCTGCGCATCATGGACGCGCAGGCGCGTGGGGACGAGTCGACGGCGCTTCAGGCGCTCGCCGCGGCATGCATCGCACAGGCGGCATTCGACTACGACGCGGGCCTGCGTCCTGAGCCGGTGCCCGGCCGCCTGATCGAGGAGAACGTCTGGCGCGCGACCAGATACGGCCTCGACGGCCGGATCATCGACCTGCCCTCGCCGGTCGAGATTCCCGCCCGCGCGGCGGTCGAGCGGCTGATTGAGTGGACAGCGCCCGCGCGCGGCGAGCTGCGGCTCGACTCCCACCTGGCGCCGCTCTCCCAGATGCTCGACGAGGGCAACGGCGCGCAGCGGCAATGGCGCGCCCACGAGGCGGGCACGGACATCCGCGACACTTACTCTGCGATCGTCGCCGAGACCCGCGACACCTACGCCCCCGCGGCTCAGCCGGCCACCCGGTGAGTCACGAGCATCCACACGGCGAGCCGCAAGGCCAGCCGAGCGAGGAGGAGCTCCGTGCGCAGCTGGAGGAGCAGCTGCGCCAGATCTCGGTCCAGGACATCCTGCTGCAGACGATCGTCAGCCTGATCAACCTATCCGGGCAACGCCTCGGGCTGAGCCCCGACACGCAGGACATGCGCGACCCGGAGCAGGTGCGGCTCGGCATCGAAGCCGTGCGGGCACTGCTGCCGATTCTCGAGCAGGAGGCCCCCGAGCAGATGAAGCCGGTGCGGGATGCGCTGACCCAGCTGCAGCTCGCCTATGCGCGCGAGATGGGCGCTCCACCGGACTCCGCGGCGCCCGCGGGCGAGCCTCCCGCAGGTCCGGAAGAACCGCCTCAGCGCCCTGGCGGCTCCGGTGGCCTCTGGGTGCCACCGGGCACCCAGACATAGCTGCAAGCGTCGGACGTCCGCCCCCTCCCGATAGACTGCCCCGGCTTTTTTCCCGTGACAGACAACGGAGGCTGATCAACCCGTGACCGATTTCTTCACCGACTACGGCGTAGTCGTGGCCCTCGCGTGCGCCGGCGCCGCAGTCGTGTATGGCGCAGCCACCACCAGTTGGCTGCTGCGCCGTTCGCCCGGAAACGAGCGGATGCAGGAGATCTCCGCGGCCGTGCAGGAAGGCGCGGCGGCCTACCTGAACCGGCAGTACACGATCATCGGGATCGTTGCTGTGGTGCTGGCGGTCGTGATCGCGGTGGCGATCGACGTGAGCACGGCGATCGGATTCGTGATCGGCGGCACCTTCTCGGCCGCCGCGGGATACATCGGCATGAACGTCTCCGTACGGGCGAACTGCCGGGTCGCGGAAGCGGCGCGGGGCGGTATCTCGCCGGCCCTGGACGTCGCATTCAAGGGCGGCTCGGTGACCGGGATGCTGGTGGTCGGGCTCGCATTGCTCGGGGTGGCCGGCTTCTACGGGATCCTGATCCTCGCCGACCAGACCGACAAGGAGGCGATCGACGCCCTGATCGGGCTCGGGTTCGGCGGCAGCCTGATCTCCGTGTTCGCCCGTCTTGGCGGTGGGATCTTCACCAAGGGCGCCGACGTGGGCGCCGACCTGGTCGGGAAGATCGAGGCCGGCATTCCCGAGGACGACCCGCGGAACCCGGCCGTGATCGCCGACAACGTGGGCGACAACGTCGGCGACTGCGCCGGCATGGCGGCCGACCTGTTCGAGACGTACGCGGTCACCGCGGTGGCCGTGATGCTGCTTGGCGTCCTGACCTTCAACGAGCAGCGCGAGGTCGCGATCTACCCGCTCGTGATGGGCGGCGCCTCCATCCTGGCGTCGATCATCGGCGCCTTCGCAGTCCGGTCGCGCAGCGGCAACGTGGAGCGCGCTCTCTACCAGGGCGTGGTCGTGAGCGCGGTCATCGCGGCGGCGGCGTTCCTGCCGATCACGAACTGGCTGATGGACGACCTCACGACCAAGGACGTCGCGATCGGCGCTCCGGACACGACCGACCTTTGGCTGTGCACGCTGATCGGCCTCGGCATCACGGCCCTGATCTTCGTGATCACCGACTACTACACGTCGACGCGGTTCCGGCCGGTGAAGACGATCGCCGAGGCCTCGATCACCGGCCACGCGACCAACATCATCCAGGGGCTCGCGCAGGGCTTCCAGTCGACGGCCGCCCCCGCGCTTCTGATCGCGCTCGGCATCCTGGGCGCCAACGAGCTGGCCGGGATCTACGGCATCGCGGTCGCGGTGATGGCGCAGCTGTCGATGACGGGCCTGATCGTCGCGCTCGACGCCTTCGGGCCGATCACCGACAACGCCGGCGGCATCGCCGAGATGGCCGACCTGCCGGAGGACGTGCGAAACGTCACCGACCCGCTCGACGCCGTAGGGAACACCACCAAGGCGGTCACGAAGGGGTATGCGATCGCGTCCGCGGCACTTGCGGCGCTGGTGCTGTTCGTCTGCTGGCGCCAGGAGCTGATCGACGAGCTGGGCCCCGGGGGGAAGCTGAAGTCGTTCGAGCTGCAGACACCGGAGGTGCTGATCGGGTTGCTGATCGGCGGCATGATGGTCTACGTCTTCGTGTCGCTGGCGATCGAGGCGGTCGGCCGCGCCGGCGGCCAGGTCGTGGAGGAGGTCCGGCGCCAGTTCCGCGAGAAGCCGGGGATCATGGAGGGCACCGAGAAACCCGACTACGGCACCTGCGTCAGCATCGTCACGGCGCGCGCGCAGCGCGAGATGATCGTGCCGGCCCTGATCCCGATCGTCATACCGCTGGTGGTGGGCGTGTTGTCCTACCAGGCGCTCGGCGGCCTGTTGATCGGCGTGATCGTCTCCGGACTCTTCGTCGCGGTGTCGATGACCTCGGGCGGCGGCGCGTGGGACAACGCGAAGAAGCTGATCGAGGACGGAGCCTTCGGCGGGAAGGGGTCAGAGGCCCATGCCGCGGCGGTTACGGGCGACACGGTGGGAGATCCCTACAAGGACACCGCCGGCCCGGCGATCAACCCGATGATCAAGGTCGCCAACATCGTGGCGCTCCTGATCGTCAGCTTCATCATCTGATCTTCGCCGAGGAGGCCCCGCCCGCCTATCATCCGAGGTGATGGGTGGGGCTTCTCCGGCTCGCGTGGCCGGCTTGATCGTGATGGTGCTGGCGCTTCTTGCGCCGGCGTCGGCGATCGCCAAGACGCAGCCGGCGTCCTACAAGGTCTCGTTCACGGTCACGAACGTGAACCGGTCCGCCGTGCCGGGGGTCCCATGCAGCGCCGACGGCGGCACTTACACGGTCGTGGGACACCTGACCGGCCCGAAGCGGCAGCTCACCACGGCGAAGCGCAAGCCGCGCGCGGTGGCGCTCTACCTGCACGGCCTCGGCCTCGGCGAGTGGCTGTGGAACTTCACCCCCAACCGCGCTTACAACTACGTCCTCAACCAGGCCACCCAGGGTCACGTCTCGGTATCGGTGGACCGGATTGGCTACGGGGCCTCGGGCCATCCCCCGGGGCTGGCGAGTTGCATCGGGTCGCAGGCCGACGTCGCGCATCAGATCGTGCAGGCCCTGCGTGCCGGTTCCTATGCCGTGACCGGGACGAAGGCGATTGCCTTCAAGAAGGTGGCGCTCGTCGGCCACTCCGCCGCCGGCGCGATCGCGACCATCGAGGCATACTCGTTCGGTGACGTGAACGCGCTCGGCATCGTCGGGTTCGCCGCCAACAACCAGCAGTTCGCCTCCGACCAGTTCGGCTACGAGCGGACCGCCTGCGAGATGGGCGGCGAGCCGGCCGGCCCCGGCCTGCCGGGCGGCTACGCGCTGTTCGGGCGCACGCCGGCCGAGTTCCGCGCGGCGATGTTCCGCAGCGCCACGGAGAAGGTGATCGCCGGCGCGGTGCCGCTGCACTACCGCGATCCGTGTGGTGACAACTTCTCCCTGATCACGACCCTCTCGAAGCAGTCCCTGGGCATCAAGAAGATCAAGGTGCCGGTGCTGGTTGTCTGCGGCAGCCGCGACGTGCTCTACTCGGTGTTCAACTGCACCGACCAGGCCTCCCGGTACACCAAGAGCCGCAGCCACAAGGTCGCGATCATCAACGGCGCGGCCCACGCGCTCCCGATCGAGCGCCAGGCGAGGAAGTTCCGCGCCCGGATGGCGCGCTTCCTCACCCGCTACGGGTTCTAGCGCCGAACCGCACAACCGTGCGCGCCGCATGACGCCGCGGCACTGAGGACAATCCCCGGCCATGGCCAGGTACCGACCCAAGGGGCTGGGGCTCGAGCGGGTGCTCGGGGTGGGCGCGCTGTTCTCGACCGCCTACGGGAACGTCGGCTCGTCGATCTACTACGCGCTCGGGCTGGTGGCGGCGTTCGCGCTCGGTATGACGCCGGTCGTCTACCTGATCGCGGGCGGGCTGTTCGTGATGACAGCGATGACCTACGCCGAGGCCGCGACCAACTTCCCCGAGGCGGGCGGCTCCTCCAGCTTCGCGCGGCGCGGCTTCAACGAGCTGGTCAGCTTCTTCGCCGCCTGGGGCCAGATGCTCAACTACATCATCACGGTCGCGATCTCGGCCTTCTTCGTGCCGCACTACCTGGCCGTGTTCTGGGAGCCGCTCGGGGAGAGCCCCGGCGACATCATCGGCGGAATCGTGATCGTCGCGCTGCTGAGCACGGTCAACGTGATCGGCGTCCAGGAGTCGGCACGGATCAACTTCCTGCTCGCGGTGATCGACTTCGCTACACAGCTGCTGCTGCTTGCGGCGGGCGTCTTCCTGGTCCTGAACTTCGACGTCCTGCTCGACAACATCCACCTCTGGACGGCGCCCACGGTCCAGGACTTCATCCTGTCGATCACGATCGCGATGATCTCCTACACGGGGATCGAGACGATCTCCAACCTCGCGGAGGAGGCGCGCAACCCCCGCCGCCTGATCCCGCGCTCGATGGCGCTCGTCGTGGCCGCCGTGATGGTGATCTACGCCGGCCTGCCGGCCGTCGCCCTGTCGGCGCTGCCGGTGACCCAGACCGCCGACGGCGGCTACACGACCGAGCTGGCCACCACCTACGCCGGCGACCCGATCCTCGGGATCGTCAAGAACATGGACCTCGGCTTCCTGCAGACGGCGGCGGAGTACTACGTCGGCGTCCTGGCCGCGACGATCCTCGTGATCGCTTCGAACGCGGGGATCTTCGGCGTCAGCCGGCTTACCTACTCGATGGGCCAGCACCAGCAGCTGCCGGAGACATTGCGCCGGATCAGCCCGCGCTTCCGCACTCCGGCGGTCGCGATCGCGCTGTTCGGGGCGATCGCCTGCGTCGTGATCATCCCCGGCGAGGCCGAGTTCCTCGGCACGCTGTACGCGTTCGGGGCGATGCTGTCGTTCACGATCGCCCATGCCTCTCTGATCGCGCTGCGCTGGCGCCTGGCGCACAGCCGGATGAAGAAGCTCCCCGGCGACGTGCGCGTCGAGCAGGAGGAGGCCTGGTACCAGGCGCCCTTCAACGTCAAGATCGGCAAGACCGTTGTGCCGGTGTTCGCGGTGGTGGGCGGGATCGGGACCTTCCTCGCCTGGATCGCCGTGCTGGGCCTCTACACCAGCACCCTGATCGTCGGCTCGATCTGGATGTTGGTCGGCGGCATCGGGTACGTCGTCTACAGGCGCAGCCACGACCTTCCGCTGAGCGAGACGCGCGAGATCGTGATGCCTCCGATCGTGGGCGTGGAGCCGATCCAGTACGCCGACGTGCTGATCGCCTTCGAGGACGGGACGTATTCGGAGGGCGCGATGGCCACCGCGCTGAAGCTCGCCAGCCACAAGCAGGGAGACGTGCGCGTGATCGCGACGGTCACGGTGCCGCGCCACCTCGAGCTGAACGCGCCCCTGCCCGAGGCCGACGCGACCGCGCGGGCCGTGATCGAGGCCGCTCGCCAGTGGGCCGGCCGCCGGCAGCGGGTGCGCGGGACGGTCGCCCACGTGCGGCCCGGCGAGGCCGGGCACCGGATCGTTCGCGAGGCGCTGGAGGCCCGCTCGGACGTGGTCGTGATGCCGATGCCGGCCAGGCGGCCGTCCGGCAAGGTGCTCAGCCGGACTCTCGAGGTGGTGCTCGGCAAGCGCCCCTGCCGGGTGATCGTCGACTCGGTGCCGGCCGAGCCGCTCGTGACCCAGAGGAAACGGGAGGCGGCAGGAATAACCTGATGGGGATGGACCCCGCGCCTCCCAGCGACGGATCCGCCGCGCCGAAGCCCCGCGGCCGGCGGGACGCCTTCGTCACCATCGAGCGCCGGGTGGGGGCGCCGCAGCTGTTCGGCACCGCCTACAGCACCGTCGGCTCGTCGATCTACTTCGCGCTCGGCGTGGTGGCCGCCTACGCGCTCGGGCTGACGCCGCTCGTATTCCTCCTGGCCGGCCTGCTGTTCGTCCTCACGACGCTCACCTACTTCGAGGGCATGACGCTGCACCCGGAGCGCGGTGGCTCCGCGGTGATGGCGCGCTACGCCTTCAACGAGCTGGTGAGCTTCATCGCCGGCTGGGCGATCCTGCTCGACTTCACGATCCTGATCGCGATCAGCGCGCTCTCGATCGGCCACTACCTGATGGCGTTCTCGAGCGAGCTCGGAACCGACGCCGCGGACCTGGTGATCGCGCTCGGAGTCCTGGCGATCGTGGCCCGCTACAACTTCCTCGGGCGCGCGCCGCGCGGGCGACGAACGCTGCTGCTGGCGGTGGTGGACATCGCCCTGCTGCTGCTCGTGGTGGCGATCGGGCTGATCACGAGCTTCGATCCGGGCGCGATCACCGAGAACGTCGAGGTCGGGACCGTGCCCGAGTGGTCCGACCTCGTGTTCGGCATGACGGTGGCGGTGATCGCCTATACCGGCATCGAGGCCGCCGCCAATCTGGCGCCCGAGGTACGCGTGCCGCGAAAGGCACTGCGCAAGACCGTCGGCGCCGGGGCGGTGGCTGTGCTGACGCTGTTCGTCGGAATGTCGGTCGTGGCGCTGATGGCGCTTCCAGTCGAGCAGGGTGTGCCCGTGGCCGCCGACACGGGCTCGAGCTACGGAACGGAGCTCGGCGGCAAGTGGATCGAGAGCCCCGTCCTCGGAGTCGTCGAGGCGATCTCCTCCGGCTTCCTCGGTGAGCTGCTGAGCTGGACGGTCGCCATCGTGGCAACCCTGGTGCTCGCGCAGGCGGCCAACTCCGGCATGGTCGGCATCGCCCGCACTGCCTACACGCTTGGCCACCCACCGCCAGATCCCGCGGGGCGTCGCGCGCCTGCACGAGCAGCACGGGACGCCCTGGATCGTGATCCTCGCGTTCACCGTCCTGGCCGCCGCACTGGTACTGCCGCTCGACTTCGAGTTCCTTGCCGGGCTGTTCGCATACGGGGCGCTGATCGCTTTCGCGATCGCCCACCTGTCGGTGATCCGGATGCGATTCACCGAACCCGACCGGCGGCGCGCCTACCGCGTGCCGCTGAGCGTGCGAATCCGGGGCGCCGACGTGCCGATGCCGGCGATGCTCGGCGCGTTTTTGTCGATCGTCGGCTGGGGCGCGACCTTCTTCCTGCACGACGACGCGCGGGTGTTCGGCTCGGTGTGGATGGGGGTGGGCCTGCTCTTCTACGTCGCCTACCGCCGCCGCGAGGGACTGTCGCTCACCGGGATGGTGGAGGTGCCTGCCGCGCGCATGGCGCACGAGCCCGAGGTCACCTACGGGAACATGCTCGTGCCGGTCTTCGGCGAGGCCCTCGACGACGACATCATGAGCACCGCCGGGCAGCTCGCCAGCGAGCGCCGCGGCGATGAATCGGGCGGCGCGAAGATCCTGGCCATCTACGTCCTGGAGATCCCCATGTCGCTGCCGCTCGACGCGCCCGTCCCGCCGGCACGCCTGGAGCGCGCCGAGCAGGCGCTGGCCCGCGCGAAGCAGATCGGGGAGCAGTACTCCGGCGTGGAGGTGCGTGGCCTGCCGGTCCGGGGCCGCACCGTCGGCTCGGCAATCGTCGAGCAGGCGCGCCAGAACAACGTCGAGCTGATCGTGATCGGCGCCGAGCCTCCTTCCCAGGTGCGCGGCGGCGGGGTGCTGGGAGGCCTCGCTGGCGGCCATCCGCGCGAGCTGGGGGAGGTGACGGCCTACGTGCTGGAGAAGTCGCCCACGCCGGGTGCTCATCACCGCGCCGCCGGACCCGGCCACCGTGGCGGCCGCCGTCGAAGAGGCGGACCTCGGCGAGGAGGCCGGCGACGCCGTCCGGCGGGCGTAGCATCCTGCCAGCGCAGCTGACGGGGTGTCGACGTGTTGCGGCAGTGGGCGGGAAATTCCGCCGGAGTGGCTAAGGTTTCATCAGCGGTCGTGATACGGCCGCAGGGAAGCACAAGGATTTCTGGGTGATCTCATGTTCGTCTTGATCGTCGGTTGCGGCCGAGTCGGCTCTGCGATCGCGCGCCGTATGCACAAACTGGGCCACGAGGTGAGCGTCCTGGACGAGAGCCCCGAGGTGCATAGCCTGCTTGAGCAGAACCTCGACAGCAGCTGGGAGGACGCCGGTGGCTGGTTCACGGTCGGCACCGCGCTCGAGGTGGATGCCCTGCGCGCGGCCGGCATCGAGCGCGCCGACGTCGTCGTCTGCTCGACCGACGGCGACAACACGAACATCGTCGTTGCCCAGGTGGCGCGCAAGCGCTTCCAGGTCCCGAAGGTGGTCGTGCGCGTCCATGATCCCCTGCGCGCGGAGTGGTACAGCGAGCAAGGACTCCAGACCGTGTGCCCGACCCAAGTGGCGATCGAGATGCTGACGGAGGCGGTCACGGGAGAGACGATCGCCGTCAGCGAGGAGGCTTTCAGTGCGCTCGGGAGCCGCTGATGTACATCATCATCGCCGGCGCCGGGAAGGTGGGTTGGAACCTCGCCCGCGAGCTGATGCGCAACGACCACGAGGTGACCCTGATCGAGTCCGAACCGACCCGGTTCGCGGTCGTCGAGGAGGAGCTGGAGCACAACATCCAGCACGGCGACGCATCGGAGCTGTGGGTGCTGGAGCGGGCGGGCATCGTCCGCGCCGACATGGTGGTCGCGGTCACCGGCGACGACGAGGACAACATGCTGATCTCCCAGGTCGCCAAGGAGAAGTACCTGGTCGAGCACACGATCGCGCGCGTCAACAACCCGCGCAACCTCGAGCACTTCGAGCTGCTGGGGATCCGGCCGGCGGTCTCCGCCACCGACCTGATCCTGCGGCTGATCGAGCACGAGGTCCCGCACCACGGCCTGGTGCACCTCTTGGACCTGCGCCAGGAGCAGCTCGAGATCATCGAGATCGAGGTGGCCATGGACTCACCGGCGGCCGACAAGGCGATCGGCGACCTGGTGCTGCCCGACGGCTGCCTCGTCGTGTCGGTGCTGCGCAACGGCACCGGCTTCGTGCCCAAGGCCGAGACCGTCGTGCAGGGCGGCGACGAGGTGCTCGCCGTGCTCAACCCGGGCGACGAGCCCGAGGTGTGCGCGCTGTTCACGTCCGCCGCCAGCCCCGCGGGTGCGGACGGGCGTATCGGGTAGTCGGCAGTCCGCAGACGGCAGTCGGCAGGGTGAGCCGCCAACCGTCGCTTCGCCGCCTGGCCAGTTCGCTTTTCAAGGCGCAGCCGTGGGCGGTCGATTGATTACTGCCCATGTCGGCCTCCGTCCGAAAGGCCCTTCCCGCGGTGCTGTTGTGCGCCGCCGCACTGCTTACCCCCTCCTGCGGGGTCGAGAACCCGACCGAAGGGATCACGTCGCGTGTCGGCCAGGCGCGCAACGCGCAGGCCGTCAGCTCCCTGCAGCAGGCGCTGATCACCGCCAGCGTCGTCGCGAGTGACGGGTCGGCCGGGCAGGGCGCGGCGCTCGCGGCCGAGCTTCAGGCGCGTGACACGACCAACAGCTACACGGCCGAGTTGCCGACCGAGCCGAGCCGCATCCAGGTGATCGGCGGTGGCGGCGGGCCTCTCCTGCTGGTCAGCTACGCCGAGGGAGACGGCGGCCAGCCCGGCTACGTGGCGGCCTGGCAGAGCGGTGCCACGACCCGCTGGTATTCCGGCGCGCAGCCGCCCGCCTACGTCAGCGCGGTGCCGGCCGGCACCGGCTGGTCTGCGTCGGCGCCAACCGCTGTGAGTGCCAACTCCGCGGTACCGGTCTCGACCCGCTAGCAGCTCCTTGACCAGCCGGGACGCACCCGGTTAGGGTGGCCGCTCAGACGGCAGCAGGGGAAGGAGTGATGCTTCATGCAAAGGCGCCCACATGTGGCGGTGCTTGCACTGCTTGGACTGCTGGTCGCGCTCGCTCTAGCGGCGCCCGCGGCCGAGGCGGTGGTCAGTCCTCAGGAGTTCGCAGCGGAGCTGGAACCGGGCCAGTCGGTGACGGTGACCAAATCCGTGGACGTGCCCGACGTGCCCCGCTCGATCGACGTCATGCTGGTCGTGGACCTCACCGGCAGCTATTCCAACGACCTGCCTCGCATCAAGGCGCTCGCGCCGGGCATCTTCGACGCGGTTCGCGCGACGTCACCCAACTCGCGCTTCGGCCTTGCGACCCACGTCGATTTCCCGTTCTCGCCCTGGGGCAGCTCCCAGGCTGAGTGGGGCTACCGGCTGGAGCAGCAGCTGACCGCGGATCGCGCCACCTGGCTGGCTGCGGTCAACGCGATGACCTCACTGATCGGTAACGACGAGCCCGAGAGCCAGTACGAGGCGCTCTACCAGGTCGCCTCCGGCGCGGGGCGTCAGATGCCGAACACGACGGACGGCGACTACGACGACCTGGGCGAGATCCGTCCAGGGCAGCAGGGGGACTATCGCGACAGCGCCATCCGGATCCTCGCGATCACGACCGACTCGTCATTCCACAACGCCGGCGATCCCGGCCCCTTCCCATACCCGGGACCGTCGCGGCAGACGGTGCTAGATGCGCTCGCCGCGGCCAGCATCAGGGTGGTGGCGATCAAGGCGCCCGGCTCGACGGCGCAGATGGATGACGTGGCCGCGGCGACCTTCGGCCAGGTCACATTCACCGATAACACCAGCTCTCAGATCGGTGAGGCGATCACCAACGGCATCGCGGCTTTCAGGTACGCCGTTCGCGGTGTGCCGGAGGACTGCGCGCCGCTACAGGTCACCCTGGACCCGCCGCAGCTCGAGTCGCCGGGCAACGTCACCGTTCAGTTCACGGAGACGATCAAGGTCCCTGAGGGCATCACCGCAGCCGACCTGCCGCCCGGCGGAGTCGTTCGCTGCGGAGTCAGGTTCCGCGGGGGGCGTGCGTCGATCGGCGCCCAGGGGTTGACGATCACCGTGGTGCTGAACAAGCCGCCGGTCTGCTCGGCGGTGACCGCGACGCCGAACACGCTGTGGCCGGCGAACCACCAGCTGGAGCGAGTCCAGCTGGGCGGAGCCACCGACCCGGACGGCGACCCGGTCGCGCTGAAGGTCACGGGTGTGCAGCAGGATGAGCCGGTGAACGGCCTCGGCGACGGTGACAAGTCGCCCGATGCGGTGTCCGAAGCGGCTGGGAACGCGGTCTCCCTGCGATCCGAGCGCAGCGGCACCGAGGACGGGCGCGTCTACACGATCGCATTCGAGGGATCCGATGGGCGCGGCGGCACCTGCACGGGGACGGCCACCGTCTCGGTTCCGAAGAATCAGTCGACGCGTGGAGCGGCCGTCGCCTCCGGAGGCTCGTTCGACTCCTTCGGGAGCTGACCGAGACCTCGTAGTGCAAGAGAGGGGGGCGCCTTGAGGCGCCCCCTTTCATTACGCAGGTCGTAGAAGCGCAGCTCCCTCACCCGGCGAAACCCGGGGCTCCCCGCCCCATAACTCTAGGCGGAATGCGTCTCGTACTCGAGCGCTTCGTGGAAGAACGAAACGGATGCTGGATTGACCCAGACTGCTTGCCCCCTAGGCGCACGGCGCTCAAATTCCACAAGACGTGCGCTGCGGGCTTCCTGGTCGAGCTTTTTCCGAACCTCGTCCACGTCTTCCTGCACGTCGAGCGATAGCTCCTTCGCGAAGAACACGATCGTTGTTGGCATGGCTAGGGCACTTTTCCCGACGGTAACGGTCCGATATTGGACCGACGAGTGGGACGCAGTCTTCCAAAATTCCGCTCTGCGCCTAGGCTGCGGGACAGGGACTCGAACCCCGATTTCCTGGTCCAGAGCCAGGCGTCCTGCCATTAGACGATCCCGCAGGGACGGCGCCAGTATAGCCCTGGCCCCTGCGCCGACCGGCGCGTTCAGGCCGCTACGCGGCGACCTGCTCGGCCCAGCTCCGATACAGCCGCGAGTAGGCTCCGCCGGCCTCGATCAGCTCGTCGTGGCTGCCGATCTCGACCACCTGACCTCCCTCCAGCACTGCGATCCGATCGGCGCTCATCACGGTTGAGAGCCGGTGCGCGATCACGATCGAGGTGCGGTCGGCCAGCAGCCGGCGAAGGCCCAGTTCGATGGCTGCCTCGGCGTGCACGTCGACGTTCGACGTTGCCTCGTCCAGCACGAGGAGCCGGGGGTCGGCGATCAGAGCACGCGCAAGGGCGATCAGCTGCCGCTGGCCGGCTGACAGCAGGCTGCCGCGTTCGCCGACCTCGGTCTCGTAGCCCTCCGGCAGCCGCTTGACGAACTCGTGGGCGCCCACGGCGCGCGTGGCGGCGACCACCTCGAGCTCACTGGCGCCCGGGCGACCGAACAGGATGTTGTCGCGCACGGTTCCCGAGAACAGGAAGCCCTCCTGGGGCACGACCCCGAGCTGCGCCCGCAGGCTCGCCTGGCGGACCTCGCGCAGGTCGTTCCCGTCCACGCGCACGGCGCCCCGCTGCGGGTCGTAGAAGCGTGCGACCAGCTTCGCGAGCGTCGACTTGCCGGCGCCGGTCTCGCCCACGAGCGCCAGCGTCTCGCCGGGCGCGATGCGCAGGGACACGTCGCGCAGTGCCCAGGCCGGCTCGGCCCCGTCGGCGTCCGGCAGCGGCTCCGCATAGCTGAACCACACGTGGTCGAACTCGATCTCACCCTCGATCCGGCCAAGGCCGCGGGCGCCCGGTGCGTCCTTCATATCGGGCTCCGAGTCGAGCAGGTCGAAGATCTTGTCGATCGCCGCGATGCCCTGCTGATAGGTGACGTACAGGTTCGAGAGCTGCTGGATCGGGTCGAAGAAGCTCTGTAGGTAGCCCACGAAAGCGACCAGCACCCCGATCGTCACGTTGCCGTTGATCGCCTGGTAGCCGCCGTAGAGGAGGATCACGGCGGTGCCCACAGCCGAGAGCAGCTCGACCGCCGGGAAGTAGCCCGCGTTCAGGTGGACCGTGCGCATGTTCGCCTCGCGGTGCTCCTCGTTCAGCTCGCCGAAGCGCTCCTCGTGGCGTGGCTCCTGGCCGAAGGCCCGCACTACGCGCACTCCGGACAACGTCTCCTGCAGGTACGCGGTGACGTTTGCGATCTTCTCGCGCACGCGCCGGTAGGCGCCTGCGGCCTGGTAGCGGAAGATGATGCTGCCGAAGACGAGCAGCGGGAAGGTCGCCACGAACGTGACCAGTGCCAGCTCCATGTCGAGCAGCAACAGGATCACGATCACGCCGATCAGCGTCAGCGTCGCGGACACCAGCGTCACGATCCCGTCCGTGACCAGCTGGTCGAGCGCGGCGATGTCGTTGGTCAGGCGCGAGACCAGCACGCCGGTCTTGTGGCGGCTGAAGAAGCCGATCGACTGGCGCTGGATGTGGGCGAAAATCCGCAGTCGCAGGTTTTGGAGGGCGCGCTGGCCCACCCAGCCGACCAGATACGTCTGGATGTAGGTGGCGCCCCAGTAGACGAGCGCCGCGACTACGAAGGCGGCCACGATCCGGTTCAGCGCATCGAGGTCGCCGGGCGTGATGCCGTCGTCGATCGCGAGCTTGGCGAGGTAGGGCGGCGCGAGGCTGGCGGCGGTGGCTGCGATCAGCGCGACGAAGGTCAGGATGACTCGGCCCCGGTAGGGGCGCAGCAGCTCGGCCACGCCGCGCAGGCGCCGGATCCGGGCGCGCCCGCTGCTCCCCTCGGGCGTCCGCATCAGGTTGAGTCCGGGCCTCATGCGCCGGCCGCCTCCCGTGCCGGCTCAGGTTCCTCCAGCGGGGAGTCGGCGAGCCCGCTCATCGCCTCGCCCAGGCGCGGGAGCCCCTTGTCGACGATGTCCGCGTAGAGCGGGCTGGAGTCGATCAGCTCCTCGTGTGTGCCGACGGCGGTGATGCGGCCGGCCTCCATCACGACGATCCGGTCGGCGAGCGCGATGGTCGACAGGCGATGGGCGATGATGAACGTGGTCCGACCGTGCATCACCTCGCGCAGCGCTCGCTTGATCTCGCGCTCGGTGGTCGCGTCGACGCTCGCGGTCGCGTCGTCGAGGATCAGCACTCGCGGGTCGGCGACGATCGCGCGCGCGATCGCGATCCGCTGGCGCTGGCCGCCCGAGAGGGTCAGGCCGCGCTCGCCGACCATCGTGTCGTAGCCCTCCAGGCAGGGTCTCGATGAACCTGTCGATCTGGGCCCGGCGGGCGGCGTCCCGCACCTGGTCCAGCGTGGCGTCCGCGCGAGCGTAGGAGATGTTCTCACCTACGGTCGCCGAGAACAGGAAGCCGTCGTCGGGGACCAGCGCGACGCTGTGTCGCAGCTCGGCTAGGTTCAGGTCGCGGACGTCGACGCCGTCGATCTCGACGCTGCCCTCGGTGAGGTCGTAGAGCCGGCCCACCGTCGCGACCAGGGTCGTCTTCCCCGATCCGGTCGGGCCGACGATCGCGACCGTCTCCCCGGCCGCCACGTCGAGGTTCACGCCGTCGAGCGCGCGGGCGCCGCCGTCATAGGAGAGGGTGGCGTCCCGGAACCGCACCCGCCCGCCGCCTGCGGGCAGCGGCTTGGGCTTCGCCGGGGCCTTGATCCCGGGGCTGGTGTCGAGGATCTCGAACACGCGGTTGCCCGATGCGACGGCCCGCTGGGACATGCCGAGCGCGATGCCGAGCATCCGCATGGGCGACATCAGCATCAGCATGTAGGTGTTGAAGGTGACGAACTCGCCTAGGGAGATGGAGCCGTTCACCACCTGGCGACCGCCGACCAGCAGCACGGCGGCGAGGCCGAGGTTCGGCAGGAAGGCGATCAGCGGCGTGTAGAAGGCGCGCAGGCGGGTCGAGTACATGCTCTGGTCGAACACCCTGTCGGCCTTGCCGGAGAACTGCTCGTACCGCTCCTGCTCGCGGGCAAAGGCCTTCACCACCCTGATCCCGGAGATGTTCTCCTCGGCGTCCGCCGTCAGCTCGGCGATCCGCTGCTGGGTCTCCTGGAGCGCAGGACGGGAACGCCGCCCGTAGCGGGCCGCCGCGATCACGACGATCGGCACCGGCGCCAGCGTGATCAGCGCCAGCGACGGCTGCAGAACCAGCATCACGGCCGCGGCGAGCACGATCGTGAGCAGGTTCTGGACGATGAAGACCAGGCCATAGCCCAGGAAGAACCGGATCGCCTGCAGGTCGATGGTGGTGCGCGACATCAGCTGGCCGACCTGCTGGCGGTCGAAGAACCCGAGCTCCAGCGCCTGGAGGTGTCGGTACATGCGGTTGCGAACCTCCAGCTCGACGCCCAGCGACACGCGGCCCGCGATCACCCGGCGCGGGACCGAGAGCGCAAGGCGCGCGAGCCCGGCGACCACGATCCCGATCGCCAGCAGCACGAGCTCGCTGCGATCTTGATCGTCGATGGCGTTCACGGACGCGCCGATCAGCAGCGGGATCAGCACCGATCCGACGATCGCCAGGCACGCGAGCACCAGCGACCACAGGCTGCCGCGCGCGTGCGGCCGCAGAAAACCCATGACGCGCAGGAAACTCCTCACTTCAGAAACTATAGGGAGGCTTTCCCGACTGGCTGACGGGGCCGTGGCGGGCGCTAGCTTGTCTGCGATGGCCAGTCTCAAAGAGGCACTGGCGCGGCACTGGGCGATCGCGCTGGTGCTGGCGCTGGCGGCCGCGCTGCGGGTCGCGGCGGCGCTCGCCTACCGGCCGGCGATCTTCTTCGGTGACTCGTGGGCCTATCTCGACCTGGCCTACCGGGGCGACCCGGTCGGCTTCGCGCCTGACCGCCCAAGCGGCTATCCGCTGCTGATCGACCTGCTCTCGCTGGCCGGCCGCAGCCTCGCGGTGATCACCACCGCACAGCACCTCGCCGGCCTCGCCGTGGGCATCCTCGTCTACCTCATTGCCGCGCGGATCGGGTTGCCGAGACTGCTCGGCGCCGCAGCGGCGGCGTTGGTCCTGCTCGATTCCTATGCGGTCGCACTCGAGCAGCAGATACTCGCCGAGGCGTTCTTCACGCTCGCCCTGGTCGCGAGTCTCTACCTGGCCATCGGGAGGGATCGCGGCCCGGGCGCGCTCGCCGCGAGCGGCGCGCTGCTTGCCGCCGCCATGACGATCCGCACCGTGGCGCTGTTCGTGGTGCCCGTCTGGCTCGCCTATGTCCTATGGCAGCACAGGCGCGCGCGGCCAGTGGCCGCCGCGGCGGTCGGCCTTCTCCTGCCGCTCGCCGCCTACATCGGGCTGCATGCCGCCGATACGGGGCGCGCGGGCCTGACCCAGGCCGACGGATGGTTTCTCTACGGGCGGGTGGCCCCGATCGCCGACTGCGTCGACGCCGACATACCCGCGGCGGCGAGGCCGCTCTGCGATCGCACTGCCCGCGACCGGCGCGAGGGCGCCTCCTTCCACATCTGGAACGCGGATGGGCCGGCGCGCAGGACCTTCGGCCCGATGAGCCGCGACCCCGATGTGCAGGAGCGCTCGAACGACACCCTGCGCTCCTTTGCGACAGCGATCATCCGCGACCGCCCGGGCGAGTACATGCGCCTCGTGGCGGATGACTTCCTGCGCTACTTCGATCCGGGCGAAGCGTCGCGAGGCAACTCTGACCTCGCCGTGACCTTCCCGGCGCAGGGTCGCCTCGTGCGCCGAAACGCGGCCGCGCGCGACCAGTGGTTCCCGGGCTACCGGCCCGCGATCCACTCGCCCTCGGGTTTCGTGCGCGCCTACCAGGAGCGCGTACATGCCCCGCGCAGGGTGATCGGCCTGCTCGGACTGGCCGCCGTAGTGGCTCTGCTCGCGAGCGCCGCGCTGGTCGCCGCCGGACGGCCGCCTCTGCCGCGGCGGCGTGAGGTCTTCCTGCTGACGGGCGCCGGCCTGGCGATGCTGCTGGCAACGGCCGCCACGTCCGAGTTCGTGCTGCGCTACCTGATTCCGGCAGTGCCGCTGCTGGCCTGCGGGGGGCTGGCCGGAGCCGCCGACCTGCTGGGCGCGTTGCGCGCCTGGCGCGCTCAGCGCGGGTCGAAGAACATCAGCGCCCCGACAAGGATCATCCCTGCCGCGATCCAGCGCAGCGTCGTGGGCGTGTCCTGGACGAACAGGATGAGCACGCCCGTGACGAACAAGGGGAACCCGACTCCCATCCCGAGACCGGCCGCGCGCGGACCCGAGCGCTCGGGGAACCGGTAGCCGCACTTGCGGCAGCGCGCAGCGTTGTAGGAGACGGTTCGGCTGCAGCGCGGGCACGTCTTCTTCACGCCCGCGATTGTCCCAGCGCGGAGCATCCGGCGTCGGCTGCACCGCGCTTGCATCGCCGCTGCACCAGCCAATAAGCTGTCCGGGTCTGTTGGAGGGGTCTGCCGGCGGCGTTTTCGCAGGCGGGCAGGGACGCCATCTCAGCTTCATACGTCACCACACTCGCGCGAGGATGCGCCGCAGCGGCATTGGCGGTCGCAGCTCTCACTGCCGGCAGCGCCCCTGCCGGCGCCGCGACCTACCCGACCGGATTCGAGGAGCGCTCGGTCGCCAGCGGGCTGACCGCTCCGGTCGCGACCGCATGGGTCCCCGACGGGCGGATGTTCATCGCCGAGAAGCGCGGCCGCGTGAAGGTCGTGATGCCGAACGGAGTGCTCTCGCCGACTCCCGTGCTCGACATCTCGAGCCACGTCTATGCAATCGCCGACCGCGGCATGCTCGGTATGGCGGCCGACAGCGACTTCGCCAACAACCACTACCTCTACCTGCTCTACGTCTACCAGCCCGCCGGCGCGACCGGCAACGGCGCGCGCACATCGCGGCTGACGCGCGTCACTGTCAACGACAACAACACGGCTTCGGCCGAGGTGACGATCCTGGGCAGCGTGGGCACTCCGCCCTGCCCGGCGCCGTCCAACACGGTCGACTGCATCCCGGCCGACAGCGACTCACATTCGATCGGGACCGTCCGCTCGGATGCCGACGGCACGCTGTGGCTGGGTTCGGGTGACGGCTCCGACTGGTCGCGCGTCGACCCGCGCGCGCTGCGGACCTACGACGAGCAGAGCTTCGCCGGCAAGATCATGCACATCGACCGCAACGGCAACGGCCTGCCGGGACACGCCTTCTGCCCGGCCGAGACGGACCTGACCAAGGTCTGTACGAAGCTGTATGCGAAGGGCCTGCGCAACCCATATCGCTTCCAGCTGCGCTCCGGCACCGGCCCGGTGATCGGGGACGTCGGCTGGGAGGAATGGGAAGAGATCGACCTGGTGACCGCGGCCGGCAAGAACTTCGGCTGGCCCTGCTACGAGGGAAACAACCGCACCTCGGGTTATCGCGACCTGGCCGGCTGCACGGCGCAATACGCGAACGAGGGCACGCCGCTGGCCGCCACGCCGCCCAATTTCCAGTACGCGCATTCGCTCTTCCCCGATTTCCAGGCAGCGGTCGTGGCCGGCCCGGTGTACCCGGCGGGCGGCCCGTACCCGAGCGAATATGCCGGAGACATCTTCTACGGCGACTACGCGCACGGCTACATCAAGCGACTGAAGGTCAACGCTGCCGGGCAGGTGACCTCGAACCCGGGCTTCGCGACCGCCGGGCCGGCGTGGGTGGATGTCTCCCTGGGGCCGAACGGCAACATCTACTTCGCGGATTACGGCGACGGGAACACCGGCACCGGTTCGATCAAGCAGATCGTCTACACGCCCACCAACGGCAGCCCCGTCGCCAGGGCGACCGCTAACCCGACCTCGGGCGCCGTCCCCCTGAACGTGCAATTCACGGGCTCGGGTTCCACCGACCCGAACAACGACCCGCTCACCTACGAGTGGGACTTCGGCGACGGCACGGCGCACTCGACCGCTGTCAATCCGACGCACGCCTACACCACCAGCGGCACGTTCACGGCCGTACTGACCGTGCGAGACGGCCGGGGCGGCGTGTCGACCGCGAACGTCGTGATCAACGCCGCAAACGACGCGCCCGTCGTGTCGATCAACGCGCCCGCGAACGACTCCATCTACCGGATCGGATCGGCCATCCAGCTCGACGGGTCGGCGACCGATGCGCAGGAGGGGGAGCTCCCGGGCTCGGCGCTGTCATGGCACGTCAGCCTGGTCCATATCACGCACCTCCACGATCTGGACGACTTCACCGGCAAGACGCCGTCGTTCGACGCGGCGACCGACCACGACGCGGACGCTCATTACCGGATCACCCTGACCGCCCAGGACTCGGTCGGGGCGTCGTCGCAGAAGACGATCGACATCTTCCCCGAGGCGGTCAACCTGACCCTGGCGACCTCGCCCACCGGTGCACCCGTCACGTATGCAGGGACCACGATGAACGCCCCGTTCACGCGCAACGCCGCGGTCGACTTCGAGCCGAACATCTCGGCCGCCCCCAGTTTCGTGTCGGGCGGCACCACGTACGAGTTCGCAGGCTGGTCCAACGGCGAGCCGCGCAGCCACGTGATCACGATCCCCTCGACGGACTTGACGCTGACGGCGACCTATCGCCCGTTCACCGGCTACGCGCGACCGAAGGCCGCCACTCCGCTGTACGTCGCCTTGGTGCCCGTTTACACGCCCTGCACAACGCCTAACCGGGTCCATGGCGGCGGCCTGCCGGGGCCATCGTGCACCCCGCCGGCGCTTGGCTCGGCCAGCCTCACGACGGGAACGCCGGACAGCAACGGCGCGGAGGCGAACATGACTGCCGGCTACCGAGCCACCGTATGTGAAGGAGGCGCGTGCGGGGCCGGCGACGTGCTCTTCTCGTTCTCGGCCACGGACGTGCGCTGCGCGGCCGGGACCGCGCCTTGCGGGCCGGCGAACACCGCGAGCGGCGCCGACTACACGGGCGAGCTGAGGGTCACCTCCAGCCTGCGCATCACGGACCGGCTGAACGGCGGCTCGGGCACCACGGCGATGGCCACCGGGCCGGACACCCCATTCCCCGTGACGGTGCAGTGCACGGGCACGGCTGACGCGTCCATCGGCGCGCGGTGTGCGCTCGACACGAGCGCCAATGCGGTCGTTCCGGGTGCTGTTCCGAGCGGTGCGCGCTCGCTCTGGGAGATGGGGAGCTTGAGCGTTTTCGACGGTGGCCCGGACGGCGACGTCGATACTGCGGCCGGAAACGCGCTTTTCCTGACGCAGGGCCTGTTCGCGCCCTGACACTGGGTTCGACTCAGCCCGATACCGCCTGGGTTTGACCTACCCCAAGTGGGGTAGGTAAACCTAATTGACCGCAAGAGCGAGCAGGGGGCTCCTCAATCACGGTGGATTCGCGGCAGGAACGTTCTCTTGGCTTGACTGTTTGGGCGGTAGCCCTTGCTGTCGTTGGCGCGATGCTGGCGACCGCGACGAGTTCCTTCGCAGCCGTCCTGCCCCTGGGCACCACCGCAGCGCCCCTTGCCGAGACCGTCGCACCGGTGCGCGAAGCAGTTGCTGAACCGGTCCAGCGGGTCACGGAGCCTGTTCAGCAAGCGGTCGAGCCTAAGCAGCAGGTCGCCGAGCCCGTGCGGCAAGTTGCCGAGCCGGTGGTCGAGCGTGCGCCCGAGCCCGTGCAGGAGATCGAGCAGCCCGTTCGGGACACACTCGAGCCTGCGCAACCGGCGGACGAGCCCGCGCAGCCGGTCGCCGAGCCGATCGTCGAGCCGGTCGTCGAGCAATCGCCTACGCCGGTGGAGCGCGTGACCGAATCCGTCGAGAACGTGGTCGAACCGGTGCAAGCCGTGACCGAGCCCGTGCGGAACTCCGTCGAGCAGGTGCAGGGCGTGACCGAGCCCGTCCAGCGCGAGACCGAGGCACCCGTTCAGCTGGTGACCGAGCCCGTCAAGTCCCGTGTGGAGACCCTGCCCGTCATCGGTGGCTCAGACGGCGGAGGCGGCTCGACTCCGGGCGGCGGTGGGGGCGGGCCGATTGACCCCGTGACCGAGACCGTCAACGACACAATTGGCACGATCGTCAACCCGATCATCGAGACGGTCGACGACACCATCGGCCCCGTCATCGACGACACCATCGGCCCCGTCATCGACGACACCGTCGGCCCGATCGTCAACCCGGTGGTCGAGGTCGATCGACGACACCGTCGGCCCGATCGTCAACCCGGTGGTCGAGGTGATCGACGACACCGTCGGCCCGATCGTCAACCCGGTGGTCGAGGTGATCGACGACACCGTCGGCCCGATCGTCAACCCGGTGGTCGAGGTGATCGACGACACCGTCGGCCCTCATCGACGACACCGTCGGCCCGATCGTCAACCCGGTGGTCGAGGTGATCGACGACACCGTCGGCCCGATCGTCAACCCGGTGGTCGAGGTGATCGACGACACCGTCGGCCCGATCGTCAACCCGGTGGTCGAGGTGATCGACGACACCGTCGGCCCGATCGTCAACCCGGTGGTCGAGGTGATCGACGACACCGTCGGCCCGATCGTCAACCCGGTGGTCGAGGTGATCGACGACACCGTCGGCCCGATCGTCAACCCGGTGGTCGAGGTCGATCGACGACACGCTCGGCCCGATCGTCAACCCCGTGGTCGAGGTGATCGACGACACGCTCGGCCCGATCGTCAACCCGGTGGTCGAGATCGATCGACGACACGCTCGGCCCGATCGTCAACCCCGTGGTCGAGGTGATCGACGACACGCTCGGCCCGATCGTCAACCCGGTGGTCGAGGTGATCGACGACACGCTCGGCCCGATCGTCAACCCGGTGGTCGAGGTCATCGACGACACGCTCGGCCCGATCGTCAACCCGGTGGTCGAGGTGATCGACGACACGCTCGGCCCGATCGTCAACCCGGTCATCGACGCGATTCCCCCGATTGCCGGTCCGGTCGTCTCGCCGGTGGCGGACGCGATCAACCCGATCATCGCTCCTGTCGCGAACTGGATCCCCCCAACTGCAGCACCCGTCGTCGGATCCCCCGCTTCCCCCGCCCCGGTCGTGGTCCCGCCGCGCACGGTCGCCACGACCGGGGCTCCCCCCGCTTCACCCGCAACGGTTCAGGCGATCCCCGCCGCAACGAGCGTGACCGCCGCACCCACTACCCAGGCCGCGGGACGGGCGAGTCTCGGCACTCAGCCGCCCCTGAGACCACCTTGGCGCTGTCGTCGTTCCTGGCGCTGTCCTCCTTCCAGTCATTCGCCGCCGCCTCAGCGAGCCTCCCCGGCGCCGCGGGGTCCTCGCCCTCACCTTCCTCGCCCGCCCCGACCGGCCCCGGCGGCGCTCTGTCGAGCGTCCCCGGGTCGGCACCGGGTGGGCTCTTCCTGATCTTCGCCGCGCTGCTGGTCGCTTGGAGCGCGGCGCGTCCCCGCTTGACGCGGGGGTTCATCCCGGCACCGGCCTCCTGGCGGCCGGTTCCGCTCCTTTCTCTTCTCGAACGGCCTGGCTAGCCCGAACGGGCTGAGCCAGCTGTCTGCTGCCGGGCGTTCGCCCGGGAGCCCACCGTTCGAACTTGAGAAGGGAAGAAGATGCAAGCAACTACCACCAACCGCCTGTCCGGCCGGGTGCCGGTGTGGGTGGCCATCGGGCTCGCGCTCTGCGCGGCGCTCGCGGTCACCGCCTCGCCCGCAGCCGGGGCGACGGGCACAGACCGCCCGGCCGCGGGCATCGTCCCCGGCTGGAAGGCCGGTCCGGTCGCCCGGGGCACCGGGTACTCGACCGCCGGCGGCTCGAAGCGGGTGCGCGAGGTCCAGCGCGGCCTCGACCGCCTCGGCTATGCCCCGGGGCCGATCGACGGCCTGTTCGGGCCGCGCACCGACGGCGCCGTAAGGCGCTACCAGTCAGACCGCGAGTTGACCGCCGACGGCATCGTCGGCAGCAAGACCATCGGCAGCCTCCGTGCCAGGACGGGGACCGCCAGCAGCAGCAACACCCCCGCCGAGCGGGCCGCGAACCGCTCTCGGGCAGGCGCAGCGACCAGCGCCGCAGCCGCCTCACCCCCCGCAGCCGCCTCACCCCCCCAAAGACCACAGGTCGGTAGGCCTGTGAGCGAGTCCGACGGCCTCCAGGGGCTCCCCTCCTGGTGGATGCTCGCCCTGATCATTCCGCTCGCCTTCTCGGCGGCGGTGTTCGCGGCGCTTCTGCTGGTGCGGGCCGCCGGCATTGCCCAGGCAGCGGGCGGCGTCATACGGCGTCGCCTACTGCGGCACCGCGACCCCGACTGGGGCGACCACCCGGCCTCGGGTGCCGTCTATGTCGAGGGCCGCAGCCTCGACCCTCGGGTCGGCCACTTCACCGGTTTCGCCTACTGGATGTGGCCGGTCGAGGGCGCTGGCAACGGCCACGCGGAGCCAACGCTGCTGGTGTACGACGCAAGCAAGCGCGGGCCCGTGTCCGTGCGGGCCGAGGAGGTCCTGTCGGTGAACGGCCAAGCCATCGAGCCGGCCGGGCGTCTCCGTGAGCGGCCTTCCTTCCGCTGGATCGGGGCGCGTGTCCACGTGGCGGAGGAGACCGGAGTCGACTCGCTGCCGGGAACGCTGCCCGTGCACCTGGAGCTGTTCCTGGAGGACGAGCACCAGCGGTGGGACACGGGCAGTGCCGGTGGCCGCAAGCCGCCGGTGCACGTGCGCATGGACGACCTCGAGACCGGCATCGAACGGACGGTGATGTCGGACCGGCTGCCCGAGCTCGCCGCGGCACTCGAGCGGCGCGGCGTCCCGATGGACGTCGAGGAGCTCCGCCGCCTGCCGGTGGCCATCGAGCTGACCGTCGAGGCCGAGTTCGCGCTGGCTGCGAGGGAGGCGGTGCGCGCGGAGGCGGGCTAGCACCCCGGCTGACAACCGAATAGTGGGCTAGAGGAGCTTCGCCAGCACCTCGTCGGCGGCGCGTTCGCCGGCCTGGATGGCGCCGTCCATGTAGCCGTTCCATACGGTCGCGGTATCCGTGCCGGCCCAGTGGATCCCTCCCTCGGGCCGGCGCAGGACATGGCCGTAGCGGCCCAGAACCTCCGGGCCCATCAGGCCGACGGGGCCGCCGCGGCTGTAGGGCTCGGTCGTCCAGTCGCACTCGGCGTAGGCGGTCCAGCTCCCGGCCTCGGGTCCGAACATGCCCGTGAGCGCCTCCCGCACTGCAGCCTGCCGCGCGCCAAGCTCGAGCCGTCCGTAGCGCTCCACCGCCCGACCGGTGATGAAGCAGGCCAGCAGGCCGCCCGCGGCATCCGGGGTGCCGGCGTCGACGACCATCTGGAGCGGACCGGAATCCCCGTAGGCGATTCCCGACAGGCCGGCCTGCCGCCACCAAGGCGACTCGTATGCGACCACGACCTTCATGTAGGCGCCCATCGGCATGCGCTGGGAGAGCTGGTCGCGGTCCGCCGGCAGGGCACGCGCCCAGTCCCAGCGGGCGGTCAGCGCGGGTGACACGGCGACGATTGCCTGGCGCGCGCGGTGGGAGGAGCCATCGCCGGCCCGGAATACGACCTCCCCGGCGTCCTGTTCGACCGCGGCCACCGCGGTCCGCAGCCGAACTGCGTCGCCGAGCCGCTCGGCCAGCCGGTCGCACAGCTGCTGGCTCCCGCCGACGAAGTGCTCTTCCTGAGCACCGCCCTCGAACTCGGTCAGCGAAGTGAGACCGCCGCCCGACTGCAGGTAGAAGAGGAAGTAGAGCAGCGATAGCTCCTCGGGCTCGGCTCCGAAGATCAGCTCTGTGGCGAGGTTGAAGAACATCCGGGCGCCGGCCGTGCGCAGGTAGCGGCGCCGGAAGGCGGCCGCCGTCTGGCGGTCCCAGTCGGTCGTGGCGGCGAGGGCCCAGGGATCCTCCAGTGGCACGCGCTTTCGCAGGCGGTCGAGGCGCAGCTGCGCGACGCCGAGCTCGGCCAGAGCGGGAGGGGAGACGGGCGGCAACGAGCCCTTGAACGTACGCCGCCGGCCACCCGCGACGAGCACGGAGCGACCGTCCAGGTGCTGCGGCTCGGTGCGCACACCCAGCTCTGCCGCGAGCGCTGCCACCCGGTCCTGCGTGGGGCCGATCCAGTGTGCGCCCATGTCGGCCCGATGGCCGCCGACGTCGTCCGTGCGCATCTTGCCGCCGACCCGGTCGCGGGCTTCCAGGACCACGACGGAGCGCCCGGCCGCCGCGATCCGGCGCGCGGCGCTCAGGCCGCTGAGCCCGCCGCCGACCACCGCGACGTCGAAGACCTGATCGGCAGGGGGCGCGCTCATGGTCGGCACGCTATCCGCCGCGCGACTGTCAGGACAGCCCGGAGAGCGCGGTCGCCACCGCGAATCCGAACGTCGTCACGAGTCCCGCGCGACGCCCAAACTTCTTCGTTGCCTCAGGGATCATGGTGTCGACGAGCATCACCAGCAGTGCACCGGCCGCGAAGCCGTTCACCGCCCCGGTGAAGTTGTCGCCGCTGACGTCGGCGATCGCCCAGCCGCCCACGCACGCGAGAGTGCACACGACTGCCACGGCGACCCACAGCCGGCGGATCTGAGCGCGCGGCCTCCCGCTCGCGCGCATCTCGCTGGCGCCGCCGATCGCTTCGGGCAGGTTCGACACGAAGATCGCAGCCAGCAACGCGATACTGACCCCGTCGCCGGCAGCGATGCCGATTCCAAGCACCGCCTGCTCTGGGAGGCCGTCGAGGAATGCGCCCAGCGCAAGCGCGGGGCCGGCTCCGCCGCCCGAGCGCTCGAGGCGGCGATCGGCGGCGAAGTACGCCAGCGCACCAAGGGCAAGGCCTCCTGCGACCCAGCCTGGATCAGCGATCGCCTGCCCTGCCTCGACCAGCTCGAAGCTGACCGCGCTGATCAGCGCGCCGGCGCCGAACGCCAGCACCGCGCCGATCTGCGTCTTCGGCCAGCGGCGTGAGAGGCCGAGAACGGCTCCGATCACGAGCGAGGAGGCGGCGAACGCTCCCCAGCCCAGGGCCTCGACCATTAGTCCCAGGGAACCTTCGGTCCGAGGCCCAGCTCGCCCATCGCCGTGGCGCGGTTCGGGAGCGATTCCATCTTGACCGGAACACCGTCCTCGAAGGTCCAGATCTGGGCGAAGCTCGGGGTGCGCACCTCCGCACCGCTGCCCTTGCCGATTCCCCGGATGCCCGCCATCACCAGGACGCGATCATCGCCGGCGTCCATGATCTCTTCGATCTCCATCCGGAAGTCCTCGAACTGGTCCTGCCACGTGAGCCAGACCTGCCTGAAGCTCTCTCCACCGCTGGAGTGCTGATCGGTGTCCGGCAGCATCGGAGGCAGTGTGAACTCGAAGTCCGGAGGCAGGTTCATCGCGGACTCGATGTCCCCGCTGTTGAGGGCCTCGTATCCGCGCCGGATCGCCTCGACGTTCTCGCTCGACACGGTGGGGATGATGCCGCACTATGCTCGCACGGATGCGACTGGACGCCATGCCGGAGGAGGGACTCGAACCCCCGACACGCGGATTATGATTCCGCTGCTCTAACCGACTGAGCTACTCCGGCGGGGACGGTTCAATCTACCAGCGGCCATTCGACCGCTCTCAGCCGCCGGGTGGCGAATCTTGCACACCAGGGCGTGCAAGATTCGCCAGTCGACCTTGATGTAAGAGCTAGCCGTTCGGCTAGACCATCATCAGGTCCGAGGACTTCACGAGGTCCTCGAACGCGGTGCGGTCCACGAAGTCGGGCCGCAGCACGAACAGCTGCCCATAGCTGGCTCAGGAGGAGATGTCCGGCTGCTTCGGCAGCAGCCTATGCCCGTCGACGACGGCGGCAGCGACGTCGGCGAGCTTGGTGTTGGCCCGGCGCGATTGGTCGCGCAGCATCTCGAAGGCGTCATCGTCGTCGACCGAATGACGCTCCATCAGGATGCCCTTCGCTCGCTCGGTGACCGCGCGGCGGCCGAACGCGCCCTCGAGGTCGTGGTACTCGGTGAACCGGCGAAGCACGATGTCGATCGCGCTCTGCCAATCGTCGACTTCGGCGTCGGTGATGTAGGCGAAGATGCCGCGCTTCGATGCCTCCTTGACGAAGGCGGGATCGGGCGCGTGGATGAGGAGGATCACCGGGCACGCGGCCTCCTGCACGATCTTGTCGATCAGGGCGAGGGCATGCTCCGAGCTCTTGCCGAGGCCGACCAGCGCGACATCGGGTCGCTCCCTGGTGGTCACGACTCCGACGTCCACAACGTCGATCTCGCGGGCGATCACCTCATGCCCGATGTTCGCGACCATCGGCGCGACGAGCGCCAGCCGATCTTTGCGCTCGTTGGCGATCAGCACCCGGAGATGCTCGGTCTCGCGATAGCTCATAGGCGCTCGAGTCAGTCCGAAGTCTAGCTCTAGGAAGCGCCCGCCGAGGCGTCTTGCGTCGGGGTGTATGGGGGGGTAAGGTGATTATGCGCTTCGCCTCAAACCTCGGCGAGCGAATCTTTCCGGCTCCGACCCTCGGCCGGTGTACTGGCGTGCCGACCTCAGCGGTCTGCGCCGTGACCACCAACGTTGGGAGCCATATGGCTGTCATGACTGAAAAGTCAGCGGACGCCACAGCGATTCGCCCGTTCACGATCGAGACCCCCGAGGCGGATCTCGACGACCTGCGTGCGCGCATCGCGGCCACGCGCTGGCCCGAAAAGGAGACCGTCAAAGATCAGTCGCAGGGCCCGCGCCTCGCGATGATGCAGGCGGTCGCGCGCTACTGGGCCGAGGAGTACGACTGGCGCGAGTGCGAGGAGCGGCTGAAGGCCCTACCGCTCTTCATCACCGAGATCGATGGGCTGGACATTCATTTCATCCACGTTCGTTCGGAACATGAGGATGCGTTGCCACTCCTCGTCTGCCACGGATGGCCCGGCTCGGTCATCGAGCAGCTGAAGATCATCGATCCACTGACCAATCCGACGGCGCACGGCGCGAGCGCATCGGACGCGTTTCATCTGGTGATCCCGTCGATGCCGGGCTACGGCTTCTCGGGCAAGCCGGCCGAGACCGGCTGGGGCCCGGAGCGCATCGCTCGTGCCTACGCCGAGCTGATGAAGCGCCTGGGATACGACCGCTACGTCGCCACGGGCGGCGATTGGGGCGCGGAACTCGTTGAACGGATGGGTGTACAGGCGCCTCCGGGGTTGCTCGGCATCCACACCAACTTCGCTGGTGCTGTTCGACCCAACGTCTCAGCGGCGGTCCAAGCCGGCGACCCCTCCGGTCTCGACGACGAGGAAACCCGGATCTTCGACGAGTTGCTGTTGTTCTTCTCGACGGACGCGGGCTATGCAATCGAGAGCGCGACCCACCCGCAGGCGCTGTACGGAATTGCGGATTCACCCATCGGTCTCGCCGCATGGATGATCGACCACGACGCGACCAGCATGGCGCTGATCTCTCGCGTCTTTGTCGACGGGGCCCAGGAAGGCCTGACCCGAGACGACGTGCTCGACAACATCACCCACTACTGGTTGACGAACACGGGGGTCTCTGCGGCACGCCTCTATTGGGAAGACAAGGCCAACTTCTTCGACCCGAAGGGCTGGCCGACCGCCGACGACCGGGCGGTGGTGGACATCCCGGTGTCCGTGAGCGTCTTTCCTGACGAGATCTACACGCCGTCGCGGAGCTGGGCGGAGGAGGCCTACCCCAAGCTCATCCATTACAACAAGCTCGACAAAGGCGGGCACTTCGCCGCTTGGGAGCAGCCGGAGCTGTTCTGCTCCGAGGTCCGCGCGGGGTTGCGCTCGCTTCGCTAGATGTCGGTATTCGCACCCGTGCACATGCCCTCGCTCGGCGGGGCGACCGAGTGGCTCAACTCCGAGCCGCTCGGCCCCGCCGGGCTGCGGGGCCATGGCGTCCTCGTGAACTTCTGGACGCTGACGTGCATCAACTGGCTCCGCCAGTAGCCGTACGTCCGCGCGTGGTCGCAGGCCTACCGGGACAACGGGTTGGGCGTGATCGGAGTCCACTTCCACGTTCTCCTGGTGCGTTAGGGCTCGACGAAGCTATGGGTCAAAAAGGCTCCATCGCGCGAGTAGCCCTTTCCCATGAAATGAGCACTCGTGGTCGTGACATTTACAACTTTTAAGCCCGCAATTTGCGGGCTTCGACCATCGAGGACCTTGTCTCACGCACATCCCGGTGAGACGGTCTGCACGAGCGGCCTGTCGGTGCGTTCATCGAACCCCTGCTGAAAGGAAGGCCGTCATGACCAGCACAGTCGAAACCGCCACCGAGATCCGGCCCTTCCACGTCGAGATTCCCGAAGCGGAGCTCGACGAACTCCGCCAGCGCATCGCCGCGACCCGCTGGCCCACCAAGGAGCTCGTCAAAGACCGCTCGCAGGGCGTCCAGCTCGAGGCGTTGCAGGAGCTCGCCCGCTACTGGGTGACGGACTACGACCTCGGACGGGTCGAGCACAGGCTGAACGCGCTTCCGCAGTTCACGACCGAGATCGACGGGATCGAGATCCACTTCATCCACGTGCGCTCGGAGCACGAGGACGCCTTGCCGCTCATCATGACGCATGGCTGGCCCGGCTCGGTCATCGAGTTCCTCGAAACCGTCGGCCCCCTGACCGACCCGACCTCGCACGGTGGCACCCCCGAGGACGCATTCCACCTCGTGCTGCCGTCCATGCCCGGCTACGGCTTCTCCGGCGAGCCCGCCGACCTCGGCTGGAACGCCGGCCGCGTCGCACAGGCCTGGGCAGAGCTGATGCACCGCCTGGGCTACACCCGTTATGTCGCCCAGGGCGGCGACGTGGGCGCCCTCGTCACCGACATGATGGGACGGCAGGCGCCCGAGGGGCTGCTCGGCATCCACGTGAACTTGCTCGTGACGGTGCTGGCCGCCCCCCAGCCGGCGGAATCCGAGCAGGAACGCGCGGCGGCGGACCAGGTCGCCACATTCAAGGAGAACGGCTTCGGCTACTTCCTGGAGATGGCTACGCGGCCGCAGACGATCGGCTACTCCCTGCAGGATTCACCCGTCGGGCTGGCAGCCTGGCTGCTCGACCACGACACGGACAGCTACTACAAGATCTCCCGCGCCTTCGTCGACGGCGCGCCCGCGGGCCATCTCACCCGGGACACCATCGTCGACAACATCACGCTGTACTGGCTGACGGGCACCGGCCCCTCGACGGCCCGGTCGTACTGGGAGGACGGACTGGCCCTGGCTCAAGCACTCGCGTCCGGCCAGGCTCCTCCGGAGGTCTCGCTCCCGGTCGGCTTCACCACCTTCCCCGGCGAGATCTGGCGGACCCCGCGCAGCTGGGTCGAGGCCTCCTACCCGAACGTCAGCTACTTCAACGAGGTCGACAAGGGCGGCCACTTCGCCGCCTGGGAGGAGCCGGAGCTCTTCTCCGCCGAGATGCGGGCTGCATTCAGCTCACTGCGCTGACGGGCGGGCGAAACCACAAGCGCTAGGAGACGGAGATGTCCAGCCAGACCACCACCATCAGCGAAGCGGCCGCACCGTCGAACGGTGCCGCGATCCGCCCCTTCACCGTGGACGTACCGGACGAGGAGCTCGCCGAGCTCCGTCGACGCATCGCGGCGACGCAATGGCCCGAACGAGAGACCGTCGGCGATTCGTCGCAGGGTGTGCAGCTCGAGACGATTCATGAGCTGGCCCGCTACTGGGCGACGGACTATGACTGGCGCAAGTGCGAGGCGAAGCTGAACGCGCTGCCGCACTTCACCACCGAGATCGATGGGCTCGAGATCCACTTCATCCACGTTCGCTCGCAGCACGACAAGGCGATGCCGCTCATCGTCACGCATGGATGGCCGGGCTCGATCATCGAACAGCTGAAGATCATCGATCGGCTGACCGATCCGACGGCGCACGGCGGCAGCGCGGAGGACGCGTTCGACATAGTTATCCCGTCCATGCCGGGCTACGGGTTCTCCGGCAAGCCGACGAGCACTGGCTGGGGCCCCGAGCGCATCGGCCGAGCCTGGGCAGAGCTGATGAAGCGCCTCGGCTACACCCGCTACGTCGCCCAGGGCGGCGACTGGGGTGCGTTCGTCGTTGACCAGATTGGCTTGCAGGCACCGGAGGGACTGCTCGCCATCCACACCAACATGCCTGGCATCGTTCCGGCCGACGTCGACAAGGCATCCCTGGCCGGCGACCCGCCGCCGTCCGGCCTCTCGGCTGACGAACTACGCGCCTATGAGCAGCTGATCAGAACGTACAAGCAGGTCGAGTACGCCAAGATGATGGCGGCACGCCCGCAGACCTTGTACGGGATCGCGGATTCACCCGTCGGCCTGGCGGCCTGGCTTCTGGACCACAACGATGCCGGCGGCCAGCCGGCCGCGGCGGTCGCTTCGGCATTGAACCGGACGACGAGTACGAAGGGCGAACTGACGCGTGACGAGATCCTCGACAACATCACGCTGTATTGGCTGACGAATACGGGGGTCTCTGCTTCTCGTCTGTATTGGGAATACAAGGGCGGCTTTTTCAACGTCAAGGGTGTCTCCATCCCGGTGGCAGTGAGCGTCTTTCCGGGCGAGCAGTATCAGGCGCCGCGGAGCTGGACGGAGCGGGCGTATCCGAACCTCATCTACTTCAACGAGGTCGACAAGGGCGGCCACTTCGCCGCCTGGGAGGAGCCGCAGCTGTTTTGCGAAGAGGTTCGCGCGGGGTTCAGATCGCTTCGGTAGATGACTGTCTTCGAGCGCCTGCACATGCCCTCGCTCGGCGGGGCGACCGAGTGGCTCAACTCCAAGCCGCTCGGCCCCGCCGAGCTGCGGGGCCCCGGCGTGCTCGTGAACTTCTGGACGCTGACGTGTATCAACTGGCTGCGCCAGGAGCCGTACGTCCGAGCGTGGGCGGAGGCCTACCGGGACGACGGGCTGGTCGTGATCGGCGTCCATACGCCGGAGTTCTCGTTCGAGCACGACATCGACCGCGTTCGGGAGGCGACGAAGGAGCGAGCGATCAAATACCCGGTCGCGGTCGACAACGACTATGAGATCTGGAGCGCCTTCGACAACCACTACTGGCCGGCGCTCTATTTCGTCGACGCGGACGGAAAATTCGCGACCACCACTTCGGCGAAGGACGCTACGAGCAGTCCGAGCGTGTGATCCAGCAACTGCTCGGCGTCGAGCGCGAGCTCGTCATGGTCGAAGGGCTTGGCGTTGAGGCCGAGGCCGACTGGGACCACCTGCGGACGCCCGAGACGTATCTCGGCTACGAGCGCAGCGAGCGGTTCGCGTCACCGGGCGGCGCCGCGTTCGACGAACGACGCACCTACGCGCTCCCGGAGCGCCTGCGCTCGGGCCAGTGGGCCCTCGCCGGGGAATGGACGATCGGGCGTGAGAATGTCGTGCTCGACCAGGCCGGCGGGAGCATCGCCTACCGGTTCCACTCGCGCGACGCGCATCTCGTGCTATCTCGCGGAGCGCCTGAGCCGATCTCGTTCCGCGTCCTCCTCGACGGCGAGGCTCCGGGTCCGTCGTCACACGGGGTGGACGTCGACGAGGACGGGAACGGCCTGCTTCGGGAGGGCCGCCTGTACCAACTCGTGCGCCAGGGCGATGTCGTCCGCGAGCGGACGCTGAAGATCACGTTTCTCGAGCCCGGTGCCGAAGCGTACGCGTTCACGTTCGGATAGCCGGGATGGCGACACTCGAGACCCAGCATCTGAGCATCGCCGGAATGAAAGCCCGTCGACGAGCGATTGAGGGCGTGCAGCCAGCAGGTCGCGGCGCTGGTCCGCTGTTCGGGGGTCGGCGATGACCCCCTCCGACGACTGGGTCGTAGTTGAGGTCGCTCGTAGCGAGCCCGAGGCCGAGCTGCTCTGCTCGGTCCTGCGCAGCGCCGACATTGACTGCGGCCCCGGTCGACCAACCAGGGGGCCGGGGCAGGTGACGGACTCGGGACCGTGGGAGCGCACGACATTGTGGTCAGCCCCCGGGACGCGCACGAGGCACGCGAGATCCTGCACGGATCCCGATGAGCCACACCAGAGGACCGGCCGAGCGAATTGGACTCATCTCGGACCACGCGTCGGCCGTAGAGGGCCTCAAGTGCGCGGATCTGGTCGATGCGATGGGGCGGCTCCATCGCCACCGGTGCCACATGCTGGATCTCGTCACTCCGACGCCAGGTCGGGTCCTGTTCGGCGCCGCGGTGACTATCTCCTACTTTCCGACCTGTTCGGCTTCGCTTGATCCCGAGCGCTACAACCTCGGCAACCTCTTCTACGAGGCGGTTGGTAATGACCCAGAGGGCAAGGTTCTCGTGCTGGCCTCCAACGGTTACACCGATGTGTCGATGGGTGGGGAACGAAGCTCTCTCGCCTTCAGCGCCACGGTCTGGCAGGTGTGCTCACCGACGGGCGCCTCCGTGACTTCGACGAGCTCGCCGGCTATGACTTTGCCGCCTATTGCGCGGGCGAGGCGACCCGATGGGGTGGGGACGAAGTGACACCGTTTCAGGCCAACGTACCCGTGGTCTTGAGCCGCGTGGGAGTGATCCCGGGCCAGTACGTGTTCGCCGACTCCTCGGGCGCGGTCGTGATCCCGCCGAACGACCTGGAACGTGTGCTGGCCGAGGCACATTCGATCGAAGCAGACGACGCGCGAGATCGCGCGGAGATCGCCCGGGAGGACGGCCCGCCGCCCTAGGCGACCAGGTTGCGCTACGAAGGGTTCGACCTACGAGAAGGAGCCGCTCTTGAGCGAGGTGACCCTCAACGAGATGCAGATGGAGATGATCGAGTCGAGCACGACCGATTACTTCGACCTCCGCGCCCTGTTCATCAACTGCACCCTGAAGCGCAGCCCCGAGCGATCGCACACCCAGGGGTTGATGGGCCTCTCCGAGGAGATCATGCGCCGCAATGGCGTTGAGGTGGAGAACATCCGCGCCATCGACCACGACATCGCCACCGGCGTCTGGCCCGACATGACCGAGCACGGCTGGGACGTCGACGAGTGGCCCGACATCTTCGAGAAGGTGATCGCCTCCGACATCCTGGTGCTCGGGATGCCGATCTGGCTCGGCGAGAAGTCCTCGGTGTGCACGAAGGTGATTGAGCGCCTCTACGGCAACTCACACCTGCTCAACGACGCCGGCCAGTACGCCTACTACGGCCGGGTCGGCGGCTGCCTGGTGACCGGCAACGAGGACGGCGTCAAGCACTGCGCGCTCGAGACGCTCTACGCCCTGCAGCACCTCGGCTACACGATCCCGCCCCAGGCCGACGCCGGCTGGATCGGCGAGGCGGGACCCGGGCCGTCCTATCTCGACGAGGGCTCAGGCGGACCGATGAACGACTTCACCAACCGCAACATGACGTTTATGACCTGGAACCTGCTCCACGTCGCGCGGATGCTCAAGGATGCCGGCGGGATCCCGGCTCACGGCAACCAGCGCACGCAATGGGAAGCGGGCTGCCGATTCGACTTCCCGAATCCCGAGCACCGCTAGGCGCGCGCGATCAGGAAACGGAACTCGTCCTGAAGGATCGCTCGCTCTCAGCCGCCGGGTGGCGAATCTTGCACACCAGGGCGTGCAAGATTCGCCAGTCGACTTTGATCTAAGAGCTAACCGTTCGGCTGGACCAGCATCAGGTCCGAGGGCTTCACGAGGTCCTCGAACGCGGTGCGGTCCACGCCCGACTCGCACCACGCTGCCGGGTCCAGGTTCGAGGCGGTGTCGATCTGCCAGTTCGAGCCCTGGTCGCCGATGTACGCGCCGTAGGACTTGAGCGCACGGAGCACGTTCTTCACGCCCGCTGGGGCATTGGCCGGGATCTGGAAGTCCGGCCGCAGCACGAACAGCTGCCCGTACTGGAGCGGTCCGTTACGGCCGTCGCTCTTCGAGGCGGGCGCGACGTACTCCGAGCCGACATTCGGAACGTCGAACACCAGGGCGTGGTGGAAGCCGTAGTAGGCCTCCTCGGCGCGCAACGCATTGCTGATCACGGGCAGGCCGCTGCCGCGGGCCGAGTTGTTGCCCGCGATGTCCGAGTAGCCGGGGCCCGTGAGGTCGTACATCGTCACTGTCGCGGCCGTGATTCCGAGCACGCTCGCGGACGTGGCGCGCCAGAACTCGAACGCCGTCTTGCGGTCGGCCGACACGATCGTCAGGTGGCCGTCGGAGCCCTCGGCGGGTTCCACGCCGGCGGGAATCGGGATCGGGCGCCCGTCCCAGCGCAGCTCGCCCTGCGGCTCCCAGCCCGAAATCGTCCCGTTGACGATCGTCGTCACCGGGTCGTCCGCGTCGGCGAAGTAGACCGGCTTGCGGTACTCGTAGTCGTGGCTGCTGCTGCCGCACGGGCCGCCGCCGACCAGCAGGCCGTCGCCGTAGGTCAGCCACTCACTGTCCGGGAACGGGTTCGGGACCAGCGTGCCCTTCTCGGAGGCGGGCCGGTTCCAGACCGAGTCCTTCGGGAACGCGCGCCACGCCTCGTGGCGCAGCTCGACCCGGTCGATCCGCAGCCAGCGCTGGCAGAGCAGCGACGAAAGATCGTTCACATAAGTGAGCTCGACCGTGTGGGTACCGGGCGCCAGGTCGACCGGGATGCTCGAGGGCTCCCAGGCGACCGAGTCCACGACAAGTGGGCCGAGGAGCTGACCGTCAACTCGAACGGTGAAGCGCGGCCACACGCCGCCGCATAGGACGCCCGCGCGCGCCTTGATCGTCACATGCGTCGCCGGCTCCGAAATCGTGAGGGTGGCCGAGACGCGGCCGTTGTCCTCGAGCCGCCGCAGCGCTCCGCCGCTGGTGGCATCCAGGTCGAGCTCTTCAACGACGCGTCCTGCGCCGACCATGTTCTCGCCCTCGATCGACGCGAGCGCCGAGTGGTATGCCTGCGCCGGGCCGGCGCTCAATAGCAGCGCCAACGGCGCCACCATGGCCAAGATGAACTTCCGCATAGCTCCTCGCTGGTGGTTCCTACTTGACTTCCCGTAAAAACGGGAAGCAATCCCCTGATGTGCAGGAAGGTAGCAGCGGTTTGCCGGATTTGTACGGCTACCCGGGGGAGGCTGTGACTATCGTAACGAGCGGGTTTTTCAGCCGGCGAGGCCGATCGCGCCCAGCTGGACGCCGAACTCGCCCACGCTGGCGCCCGCTCCCGATACGGCGCGCACCAGCTCGATCGTGTGCTGGCCGCGGGCCACCCGGGCGCTCGCGCCGTAGAGCGTGTAGCTCGTGCGGCCGTCTCCGGAGCCTGCGTCCGACTGCAGCGAGAGGCCCGACTCGGGCACCGGCTTGCCATCCACGTACACGCCCCACTGGGCGCCGCAGGCGGTGGTCAGGCCGCAGGTCACGAACGGGTCGCGCAGCACGCCGATCACGAAGATGCTGCCCGCCGAGCTGGTCTTGAGCGTCATGGTCTTGATGGCGCCCGGCTTGGGCGTGGGCGGATCGACGTCGTCCGCCTTGCCCGCGGTGTCGAGCGGGAGCGTGCCCGAGCGCAGCTCCTTCCCAGTCAGAGATCGGTCACGAACGGAGCGCGCGTCGACGGCGTTCTTCTTCAGCTGTGCTGGGCCGACGGAGTTGCGCGGGACCGTGACGGCGTAGGCGCCGCCGCCCAGCGCGATGAACATCGCGAGGGTCGCCATGACGTTGGCGTAGGTGATCCGCGGCCGCAGCCGGCGCAACGCACGCACACTGGCCGTATCGAACACCTGCCGGGGTGCCTTTAGTCCCCTCAATAAGATGAGCCGCATCGTGCTGGAGTCGGTTCCGAACGTCAGCGAGGGACGCGACGGGAAACGCGTCGAGGACATCGGGCGCGCATTCGCCACGCACGGGTGCACGCTCCTGGACGTCCACACCGACGCGGACTACGGCCGCAGCGTCTTCACGCTGGTCGGCGACCCTCAGGAGCTCGCCGACACGCTCGTCGCCGGCGCGCGGGCGGCCATCGAGTGCATCGACATGCGCACGCACGAGGGCGCGCATCCGTGCATCGGCGCGCTCGACGTCGTGCCGATCGTCTACCTGAGCGAGGCGGATCGGGCGATCGCCCAGGACGAGGCGCTCGCCGTGGCCAACCGGCTCGCCGGCGAGCTGGAGCTGCCGGTCTTCCTCTACGGGGAGCTGGCCACGGCCCCAGAGCGCCGCGAGCGCTCCTATTTCCGCGAAGGGGGCACCAACGCGCTCGACGCGCGCCTGCGCGAGGGCGACCTGGAGCCGGACTTCGGTCCGCCGCGACTGCATCCGACCGCCGGCGCGACCCTGGTCGCGGCGCGTCCGCCGCTGGTCGCCTTCAACGTCGAGCTCGACGCCACCGACGTCGAGGTCGCGCGCGCGATCGCGGCGGCGCGTGCGCGAGCGCGACGGAGGACTGCCCGGCGTGCGCGCGATCGGCGTCGCCGTCGGGCGGGAAGGCGGTCGCTGCACGTGTCCACCAATGTGCACGACCCGTTCCGCGTGCCGCTGGCAGAGGTGGTCGAGGCGGTGCGGCGGGAAGCGGGGCAGCGGGGAACGGAAATTCAGTTCGCCGAGCTGGTCGGCCTGGCGCCGGCGGCGGCGCTCGAAGGGTTCCCCGCCGACGTCCCGATCCGCGGCTTCGACGAGCGGCGCCACGTTCTCGAGCACGCGATCGGCAGACACACGCCCAACCACTAGGACGGATTTCCGGATGGCTCAACGACAGCGCCGGCGGCGCAAGCACAAGGGCACGCAGGCCGGGACCGTCCGCCGCAGGGGCCGGACCTCGCGCGCCCAGACCCGCGCGACGGCCGAGCAAAGGCGCCAGCAGCGGCAGAACCGAGCCGCCCACCTGGCAGGGCTCGATCGTCCGCGGGGCGATCGCGGCCGCGGCGCTCTGCCTGCTGCTGGTCCTGATCCTGGGCGCATCGGTGGCGGTGGCGCCGTCGCGCTTCATGTTCCTGGTCTACTGCCGCTGATCTACGTGCCCGCGTTCCACATGGTGGCCTCCGCGCACGCACCGCAGGGCCGAGATGGCGCGCCGGGACCGCTCCGAGCCGGAATAGACTCCGGCCGATGGACGTCCGCATGTTCACCGTCGGGCCCGGTGCAGGAGAACTGCTTCATCTGCTGCGCCGCGACGGCTCCGACCGGGCGTTGATCGTCGACCCGGGCGAGGAGGCGGAGCGGCTCCTGGACGCGATCGACGAGCTCGGCGTCGAGATCGAGGCGATCCTCGTGACCCACTGCCACTTCGACCACATCGGCGCGGTTGCGCCGGTGGCGCAAGGCGACCGGCGCGCCCGTCTACGTGAGCGAGATCGAGGCGCCGGTGCTGGCCGACATCATGCAGCTACGTGCCGTTCGCGGGCTTCGGCCCGTTACGAGAGCTACGAGGCCGAGCACACTGCTGAAGGGCGGCGAGAAGCTCGAGCTGGCCGGGTTCGAGATCGACGTGCTGTTCACTCCCGGGCACAGCCCCGGCCACGTCACCTACTCGATGCCCGACCGAGCAGGCGATCTTCTCCGGCGACGTCCTGTTCCAGGGCTCGGTCGGCCGGACCGACCTGCCCGGCGGCGACTGGGGGACGCTGCTGTCGTCGATCGGGAAGCTGGTCGACTCGCTGCCGGCCGACAAGGACGGGTCGACACGACCGTCTACCCGGGCCACATGGGCATCACGACGCTCGGCGCCGAGCGGCGGACGAACCCGTTCCTCGCCGAGCTAGCGTTAGCGATAGTGGCTGATCGAGCCCACCAGGCCCCGCGCGGGACATACGACCTCCTGCCGGAGGAGGCCGCTGCTCCGGCGGCGCATCGTCGACGAGGCCGCCGCGCTGCTCGAGGGAGCCGGCTTCGGCGAGATCGAGACGCCGATCTTCGAGGACACCGAGCTCTTCACGCGCACCGTCGGCGAGGCGACCGACATCGTGCGCAAGGAGATGTACACGTTCGTCGACCGCTCGGACCGCTCGCTCACGCTGCGGCCGGAGGGAACGGCTCCCGTCTGCCGCGCCTACGTCGAGCACGGCATGCACAAGCTCCCGCAGCCGGTGAAGCTCTGGTACGCGGGGCCGATGTTCCGCTACGAGGCGCCGCAGTCCGGGCGCTTCCGCCAGCACAGCCAGGTCGGGCGCGGAGGTGATCGGCTCCGACGACCCGGCCGTCGACGCCGAGCTGATCGACCTGCTCGCGCAGCTCTACGCATCGCTTGGAGCTGACCGGGCGTGACGACTCCACCTGACGAGCATCGGCGACCCGGAGACGCGCAGCCGAGTACGCGGCGCGAGCTGCGGGACTTCCTGCTTGAAGAGCGACGTGTTCGACGCCGACCAGCGCGCCAGGATCGAGGTCAACCCGCTGCGGGCCTTCGACTGGGACGACGACGAGATACGCGCGCTGACCGACGAGGCTCCGAAGATGATCGATCGCCTCGCCGACGCCGACCGCGAGCACTTCGACGAGGTGCGCCGGCTGCTCGACGCGGCGGGGATCGACTACGAGCTCGACCCGCGGCTCGTGCGCGGGCTCGACTACTACACGCGCACCGTGTTCGAGTTCCGCTCGCGACGCGCTCGGCGCGCAGAGCGGCATCGGCGGCGGCGGCCGCTACGACCGGCTGGTCGAGCAGATCGGCGGTGACCCGACGCCGGGCGCCGGTTGGGCGACCGGCCTCGAGCGGATCGCGCAGGCGATGGAGGCTCGGGGCGCGGCGCGGCCGGCGGCGACGCGGCCGACGGCGTCGCACGTTCATGTTCGCCGTCACCGAGCCGGCGGCGCGCGAGCGCGCGTTCCGCGCCGATCTCCGAGCTGCGCCGAGAAGGGCGTCGGGGCGACCATGGACCTCGGCGGCCGCAGCCTCAAGGGCCAGATGAAGCAGGCCGACCGGCTGGAGCTCGCCGTGGGTCGTGATCGTCGGCCCCGACGAATGGTCGCGAGAGGCGGCCGCAGTGCGCGACATGCGCAGCCAGGAGCAGGAGGAGGTGGCGCTCGCCGCTCGCCTGAAGGACGAGCTGCTCCGGCGGGCGGGGGACGACGCAGTGAAGCCGCCGCGCCCGAACGATCTATCGCGACACCTGGTGCGGCACGCATGCGACGCCGAGCCGCGGTCGGCGACGTCGTGCGCGTCGCCGGGCTGGGTCCACCGCCGCCGCGACCACGGCGGCCTCGTGTTCGTCGACCTGCGCGACCGCTCGGGCCTCGTGCAGGTCGGTCTTCAACCCGGAGCACGCGCCCGAGGCGCACGCGGAGGCCCACCGGCTGCGCTCCGAGTGGGTGGTGTCGGTCGAGCGGCGAGGTGGTGCGCCGCTCGGAGGAGACCGTCAACCCCGAGCTGCCGACCGGCGAGGTCGAGGTCCGCGTCGACAGGTTGACGGTGCTCGCGGAGGCGGAGACGCCGCCGTTCCCGCTCGACGAGGACGTGCCGGTCGACGAGGCGCTGCGGCTGCGCCACCGCTACCTGGACCTGCGCCGCGAGCCGATGCAGCGCGGCGCTCGCGCTGCGCCATGCGGTCACGCGGGCGATCCGCGAGTCACCTCGACCGAGCGCGACTTCCTCGAGATCGAGACGCCGATCCTCACCCGCTCGACGCCCGAGGGCGCGCGCGACTTCATCGTCCCGAGCCGGCATGCAGCGCGGCAGCTTCTACGCGCTGCCGCAGTCGCCGCAGCTCTTCAAGCAGCTCCTGATGATCGCCGGCTACGAGCGCTACTACCAGATCGCGCGCTGCTTCCGCGACGAGGACCTGCGCGCCGACCGCCAGCCCGAGTTCACCCAGCTCGACCTCGAGATGTCGTTCGTCAACGAGGACGACGTGATCGAGGTCACCGAGGGGATCGCTTGCCGCCGCGCTCGCGCGCCGCCGGCGTCGAGGTCAGCTCGCCGTTCCCGCGTCATCGCCTACGACGACGCGATCGCGCGCTTCGGCACGCGACCGCCCCGACACTGCGCTTCGGCCTCGAGATCCGCGACCTCGGTCACGCGCTGCGGGAGACCGAGTTCAAGGTCTTTCGCGGCGTGCTCGAGGGCGGGGCGTCGTGCGCGGCATCAACGCCGGCGCGCACGAGCTCTCGCGCGCCGAGCTCGACGGCCTGATCGAGTTCGCCCAGGGCCAGGGCGCGGGCGGGCTGGTGTGGGCATACGTCGAGGAGGGCGATGAAGGGCCTGGCTGGCGCTCGCCGGTGGCGAAGTTCCTGCAGCGCGAGCGAGATCGCCGCGATCAGCGCCGCGCTCGAGGCCTCGCCCGGCGACCTGCTGCTGCTGGTGGCCGACGACGCCGGCGTCGCGGCGCAGGCGCTCGGGGCGCTGCGCCTCGAGCTCGCGGAGCGCTTCGGTCTCGCGCCGACGGACGCCTGGAAGCTGCTCTGGGTCACCGACTTCCCGCTGCTCGAGTGGAACGACGACGAGGGTCGCTGGGATTCGCTGCACCATCCGTTCACGCTCGCCCGACGCGAGGAGCCCTCGAGCTGCTCTCGACCGCAACCCGCGAGCGCGCTCGCGCGCGCGCTTACGACGTGGTCCTGAACGGCTGGCGAGCTCGGCGGCGGCAGCATCCGGATCAACCGGCCCCGACGTGCAGTACGCGAGTGTCTTCGAGGCGCTCGGGATCGGTCGCCAGCGAGGCGGACGAGAAGTTCGGCTTCCTGATCGAGGCGCTCGAGCACGGCGCCCCTCCGCACGGCGGAATCGCGCTTCGGGCTCGACCGGCTCGTGCGCTCTGCTCGCCGGGCAGGACTCGATCCGCGACGTGATCGCCTTCCCGAAGACCGCCACCGGCGGCCGATCCCCTGACCGGCGCGCCCGCGCCGGTGAGACCAGCGCCAGCTGCGCGAGCTGGGGATCACGGTCGAGCAGCAGGGCGCCGACCGCAGCCTTAAGCCACTCCTAAGGTTTGGCGGGCCCGGTGCCGATGTCAAAGGCCAAGTTGCTACGCTTAGAGGAGGCCCGAGCTTGTACGCCAGTCGCTCACTGTTTGAGCCAACACAGATGAGACGGGAGTCCGAATTGGGCGCGCGGATGCGTCCGCAGGTCTCTGAGGACACCCACCTGCCTACGCAGGTTCAACTCTCAGGCGGCAGCGGCGAGCTGGGGCCATTCTACTTCTGCGATGACCGCGTCCCTACCACGGCCGGTGCTGCTGGCCATCGTCGGCACCGTCGCTGTTCGCCGGCTGTTCATGTTCACCCGTGGCTCGTTCCGGGTGCGGACGACGGCGAGCACGCCTGCGGCGACCCCGGCCCAGACCGCTCCGGCGACTCCGGCTCCGGCCGAGCAGTCCGCCGCCCAAGCGGCTCGGCGGCTCCGCCCGCCGCGACCGGCCCGAACGCCAAGGGTGCCGCCGGCACCGCCGACTCCAAGACCTCGCGGTGAGGGCGCTGCCGGTCGCCGTCGGCCGGCGCTCGACAAGAACAAGGTCGTGGTGCTGCTGTTCTGGAACCGCAAGGCGCGTCGACGACCGCAGCGTTCAAGCGCTCGGTCGCCAGGCTGTCGCGGAGCGGCGGCAAGGTGGCCGTCTTCGACGACACCGTGAAGAACGTCTCGAACTACACGCGCATCACCGCCACCGCTCAGGTGACGCAGACTCCCTCGCTGGTGATCGTGGACCGCCGCGGAAGCGCCCAGGTCCAGACCGGCTATCTCGACTTCGAGACGATCGACCAGTTCGTGGACGACGCGCGCGCAAGCGCTCCAAGCCGAGTCCCGCAGCCGGCAGTCTGTAGTCGGCGGCGCCATAATTGGCTGCGTGTCGTTCGCCGAGCACCTGAACTTCCCGCGGCATCGCGGGCCGATCGCCGGCGGCGCCGTCGATCGGCAGCGCCGGCGGGGCGCCCTGCGGTGATCTGGTGCGGATTGCGCTCGCGGTCTGAGGGCGGGCGGATCGCCGACGTCGACCTTCGACGCCGAGGGCTGCGGCGCGATGCACGCGGCTGCCAGCGCCTGCTGCGCGCTGGTCTGACGGCGCCTCGCTGCTCGAGGCGGCCGCGATCGGCCCGCACGACGTCGCCGCCGAGCTGGGCGGGCTCTCGCCGGGGAAGCTCCATGCCGCCGATCTCGCCGCGGACGCGCTGCACCGCGCGCTGTCGAGCTGTCTCGCCAGGCGGCGAGCCGCTGCTCGCCGACCGCTCGAGCCGCGTGCTGGTGGCGATGAGCGGCGGGGTGGACAGCGCCGCCGCGGCGATGCTCGAGCAGCGCGCCGGTCGCGAGGTCGTGGCCGTCACGCTCAAGCTGTGGGCCGACCCGGAGACCGACGGGGAGCGCAGCTGCTGCTCGCCGCAGGCGGTGCTCGGCGCGCGCGCACTGGCGCACTCGATGGGCCTGCCGCACCTGACGCTCGACCTGCGGACGCGCTTCCGCGCCGCCGTCGTGGACCACTACATCTGCAGAGCACGACCGCGGGCGGACGCCCAATCCGTGCGTGCGCTGCAACGGGCAGGTGCGCTTCGACGCGATGCTCGCGCTCGGCACGCGGCTCGGCGCTCCGACGCTCGTCACCGGGCACTACGCGCGGATCGAACGGCGACTCCGAGGGCCCGCTGCTCGCGCGCGCGGCCGATCCGGCCAAGGACCAGACGTACATGCTGTCGCGCGCTCGATCCCGGCGCCGCTCGACCGGGTGCGGTTCCCGCTCGGTGAGCTGACCAAGCCGCAGGTGCGGGAGCTGGCCGCGCAGGCCGGGCTTCCGGTCGCCGACGAAGCCGGAGAGCCAGGACCTCTGCTTCCTGGCGGGCACGGGGCGCGAGCGGTTCCTCGCGCGCCACGGCGGGCACCGGACGCGCCCGGCGAGGTGCGCGACAGCGCGGGCCGCGTCGCTCGGCACGCCATCGCGGCCACCGCCACTACACCGTCGGCCAGCGCCGCCGGCTTGGGTGTGGCCGCGGGCGAGCCGCTGTACGTGCTTTCCAAGGACGCGGAGCTCGAACGTCGTCGTCGTCGGGCCGCGCGACGAGCTGGCGGCGCGCGAGGTGAGCGTCGAGCAGGCGGTCCTGTACCGGCCCGGCGCCCAGGTCGACTCGGTCAAGCTGCGCTACCGCTCGACCGCCGCGGCGGCGCGGGTGGACGCGTCGCTGCCGGCCGGATCGCACACGAGCCTCACCGTCCGGCTCGCCGACGAGCCTTCGGCGTGGCCCCGGGCCAGGTCGCGTGCCTGATGGCCGGGAACCGGGTCGTCGGCCACGGCACCATCGCGGCCTAGCTGCGACGCGACCTAGAATCACCCCGATGGCGCCCCGCACGTCGAAAGAGATCCGCGCCGCGTTCCTTGACTTCTTCCAGGAGCGCGACCACAAGCTGCTGCCGTCCGGCTCGCTGGTGCCGTCCTCCTACGACCCGTCGGTGCTGCTGACGACGGCCGGCATGCAGCCGCTGAAGCCCTACTTCCTGGGGCAGGAGGACCCGCCTCATCCGCGGCTGACCTCGTGCCAGAAGTGCTTCCGCACCACCGACATCGACCAGGTGGGCCTGACCGCGCGCCACCTGACCTTCTTCGAGATGCTCGGCAACTTCTCGTTCGGCGACTACTTCAAGCAGGGCGCGGTCGAGTACGCGTGGGAGCTGTCGACAGGGGTCTTCGAGCTGGATCCCGAGCGCATCTGGATCACCGTCTTCGCCGGCGACGAGGAACTCGGACTCGGGCCGGACGAGGAGGCGATCGAGTGCTGGCGCTCGATCGGTGTGCCGGACGAGCGGATCGTGCTGCTGCCCCGCTCGGACAACTTCTGGCAGGCCGGTCCGGTCGGCCCGTGCGGCCCCTGCTCTGAGCTGTACTACGACCGCGGGCTCGACTTCGGCGGCGCCGACGACCGGCCCGGCGACGACACGGAGCGGTTCCTCGAGTTCTGGAACCTCGTCTTCATGCAGAGTGAGCTCCACGAGGACGGCTCGCTCACGCCGCTGCCGAAGCGCAACATCGACACCGGCGCGGGCCTCGACCGGCTGGCGGCGATCCTCCAGGACGTTCCCTCGGTCTACGAGAACGACCAGTTCCGGCCGCTGGTGGAGCTGGGCGAGGAGCTTTCGGGCCGCCGCTACGGCTCCGACCCGGCTGCCACCCGGGCCCTGCGCGTGCTCGCCGACCACAGCCGCGCGATGACGTTCCTGATCGCGGACGGCGTCGTCCCGTCGAACGAGGACCGCGGCTACATCCTGCGGCGGGTGATGCGCCGCGCGATCCAGCAGGGCCGTTCGATCGGCCTCGAGTCGCCGTTCCTCGGCCGGTTCGCCGACCGAGTGATCGAGATGATGGGGGATACCTACCCGGAGCTGCGCGCCGAGCGCTCCGCGATCCACCAATGGCTCGCGGCCGAGGAGGAGAGCTTCGGCCGCACGCTCGAGCAGGGAACGCGGCTGCTCGCGGAGCTGGTCGAGCGCGCCAAGCAGGAGGGCACCTCGTGGATCGACGCCGAGGACGCCTTCCGCCTGCATGACACCTACGGCTTTCCCTACGACCTGACGCGCGAGCTGCTGGCGGAGCAGGGGCTGTCGGTCGACGACGAGGGCTTCCACGAGCTGATGGAGGAGCAGCGCGACCCGCGCGCGCATGGGAACTGCCACGGCGCACGGGAGCGAGGACGATCACGACGTGGTGGTCTCGTTTGCGCGGCGCGCCGGCTTCCCGACGCGCTTCGTCGGATACGAGACGACCGACGTGCGGTCGAGCGTCGGCGCGCTGATGCGCGACGACGGGCGCCTGCTGGCGAAGTTCCCCGAGAGCCCCTTCTACGCCGAGGGCGGCGGCCAGGTCGCCGACGCCGGGGTCGTCGAGGCCGACTCAGGCGCGGCCCGCGTGAGCGACGTCTTCCGGATCGGCGACGACCAGGCCGTAGAGCTGAAGATCGAGAGCGGCGAGCTGAACGAGGGCGACCCGGTGCGGCTGCAGGTGGACTGGCCGGCGCGGCACGCGACCGCCTGCCAACCACACCGCCACGCACCTGCTGCACGCGGCGCTGCGCCAGCAGCTCGGCACTCACGTCCGCCAGGCGGGATCGGCGGTGCGCCCGGACAAGCTGCGCTTCGACTTCACCCACGGCACGGCGCTGTCGCGCGCGGAGCTGGAGGCGATCGAGGAACAGGTGAACCGCTGGATCGCCGCGAGCCATCCGGTGCGCGCGATCCACACGACCCGCAAGCACGCGGAGGAGCTCGGCGCGATGGCGCTGTTCGGCGAGAAGTACGGCGACGAGGTCCGGATGGTCGAAGTCGAAGCCGTCTCGCGCGAACTGTGCGGAGGCACGCACGTCCAGAACACGGCCGAGGTCGGGATCTTCAAGCTCGTCGGCGAGGGATCGAGCGCCGCAAACGTGCGCCGGATCGAGGCTGTCACGGGCCCGGAGGCGGTCGCGGCTGATGCGCGAGCGCGACGCCGCGCTGGCCCGAATTGCGGAGCGGCTTCGCACCCGTCCGGAGGATGCAGCCGCCGCGGTGGAGTCGGCACTCGATCGCGCCCAGGAGCTCGAGCGGGAGCTCGCCTCCGGTGGAGCGGGGCGCATCGACGAGCTGGCGCGGGAGCTGACATCGCAGGCCGCCGAGCGCGACGGCCTGAAGGTGGTGACCGCGGTGGTCGACCTGGGCGACCCGAAGCAGCTGCTCGATCTCTCCGACCGCGTGAAGTCATCGCTGCGTGACGGCGCGGTCGTGCTCGGGACCGTACGCGAGGGCCGGCCCCACCTGATCGCGAGCCTCACCAAGTCCGCGGTCGAAAAGGGGCTGAATGCCGCCGACATCATCCGCGCCGCGGCAGAGCCGGTCGGTGGCCGCGGCGGTGGACGCGACACGATGGCGCAGGCGGGCGGCAAGGACGCGGAGAAGCTCGACGAGGCGCTTGACGTTGCCCGGCGCGCCATCGACGAAAAGCTCTCGGGCTGATCAGAGTCCTGGCTCTCGACTACGGCAGCGCTCGCTGTGGGTGTGCGATCAGCGACCCGACCGGCACCCTCGCCACGCCGCTCGGCGTGATCCCGGCACCCGCGAGTGACGCGGGCGTCGATGCCGTGAAGCGAATGGTCGCCGAGCATGACGCCGAGCGGGTCGTCGTCGGGCTCCCGGTCTCGCTGTCCGGAGAGGACTCCGCGCAGACGACCGAGGCACGCGCGTTCGCCGAGCGCCTGACGGGTGAGCTTCCCGTCCCCGTGGATACCTACGACGAGCGCTTCACGACGGCGCTTGCGAAGCGCACTCCGGGCCGCACGCCGGAGGACTCGCGCGCGGCGGCGCACCTGCTGGAGAGCTACCTGGCGAGCCGCACCCGGTGAGCGGCCGCGGACTCCGGCGGCTCGTCGTGGCTGCCGTCGGCGTGGCGGCCGTCGCCTTCCTGCTGGCGCTCTTCCAGCCGTTCGCAGGCGACGGCGGCGAGCGCGTGCGGGTCTCGATCGCGCGCGATTCGGGACTCGGCACGATCGCGGACACCCTCGACGACGCGGGAGTGATCGGCAACAAGACCCTGTTCAAGCTGCGCGCACGGCTGTCGGGGAGCGCCGACTCGCTCAAGCCGGGCGTCTACTACCTGCGCGAGGACTCGCCCTACGGGGACGTCCTCGACAAGCTGGAGGAGGGCCCGGCCAAGGAGCTGATCCAGGTGACGATTCCCGAGGGACTCTCGCGTCGCGAGGTGGCGCCGATCGTGGGCCGCGCCGGTGTGCGCGGCAACTACGTGGCGGCGACGAGCTCCGCGAGGCTGCCGCCGGGATTTCGCGGCGAGCGCATCCCGGACAAGGAAGGGTTCATGTTCCCGGCCACCTACGAGCTGCGCAGCGGCGGCAACGCCCGCACGCTGGTGCAGAAGCAGGCGGCCGCGTTCGCGGAGAACTTCGGCTCGGTCGACCTCTCCTACGCGCGCCGCAAGAACCTGACTCCATATGACGTGCTGAAGATCGCCTCGATGGTCGAGCGCGAGGCACAGCTCGACAAGGAGCGCCCGCTGGTCGCAGCCGTGATCTACAACCGCCTCAAGCAGGGCCAGCCGCTCGGGATCGACGCGACCATCCGCTACGCGACCGGCAACTGGACCGAGCCCCTCAAGCAGAGCGAGCTTTCCAGCGACTCCGCCTTCAACACGCGCACCCGCGCCGGCCTGCCGCCGACGCCGATCGGCAACCCGGGCCTCGCATCGCTGCGTGCGGCCGCGCGGCCGGCCAAGGTGGACTACCTCTACTACGTGGTGAAGCCCGGCACGTGCGGCCAGCACGCCTTCTCGAGCACCTTCGAGCAGTTCGAGCAGGACCAGGCGAAATACAACGCGGCACGCGAGGCGGCGGGGGGAAGTCGCCCACGACCTGTCCGACGGGATGAGTTTGCAGTCGGCAGTCGGCAGTCGGCAGTCATGAAGCGCGTTGCGCTGCTGGGGTGGCCGGTGGGGCACAGCCGGTCGCCGGCCATGCAGAACGCCGCCTTTGCCGCCGCTGGGCTCGACTGGTCATATGAGCTGCTGGGCGTTGAGCCCGAGCGCTTCGACGAGGTGGTGCGCGGGATGCCCCGGGAAGGCTTTGCGGGTGCCAACGTCACGATCCCGCACAAGCTCGCGGCGCTCGAGATCGCCGACTCTGCAACCGAGGTTGCACAACATGTCGGCGCCGCCAACACGCTCACCTTCGCGGACGGGCGGATCGAGGCCGACAACACCGACGTCGCCGGTCTCGAGGCCTCTTTGGCGGAGCGCGCACCGGGTGTGCCGGCCGGAATGCGCTGCCTGGTACTGGGCGCCGGGGGCGCCGCGCGGGCGGCGGTCTACGGGCTCCTGCGCGGCAGCGCGGCCTCGGTGGCGGTCTGGAACCGGACTCCGGCCCGCGCCGCGGAGCTCGTCGAGAGCTTCCGCCAAGAGGCCGTTTCCCAAGCGCTCGAAGCGGCCGAGAACCCCGACGCATCGACCTACGACCTGATCCTGAACGCGACCTCCGTCGGCATGGCACGACCCGGCGGAGATCACCCAGGTGGGGAAGTCAGCGATCCCTTCAAGGCGCTGCCCCTTTCCGCCGATGAATTGCGTGTTGGACAAATGGTGGTGGACCTCGTCTACCGGCCAGGAAGCACCGAGTTGGCGCTCGCAGCACGCGAGCGGGGACTGCGGTGCGTGGACGGATTCGACGTTCTGGTTCACCAGGGGGCGGCCAGCTTCCGCCGCTGGACGGGTAGGGAAGCGCCGCTAGAGGTGATGCGTCGTGCCGCACGAGACCCATAGAGCCGAGAACAGTGCAACGGTGCTCCGACCGGTGCCCGACGAGGCATCCCCGGTGCAGCCGAAGCCGCCCGACAACCCGGGTGGGCGCCACGGCCTGACGCCGCCGAGCCGGCGCGGTGGCTCGAGCGGGTTCGTCACCGAGCACATCGTCAAGCTTGGCTTCGCGCCGCGTCAGGCGGTCGAGAACGCGATCGCAGAGGCGCGCAAGAGCGGCCGCACCCCGGAGGCGGTGCTGCTCGCCGACGGCGGAATCAACACCGACCAGCTGGCCCGTGCGACGGCTGAGCGCTTCGGCCTCGACCACGTCGACCTGAGCGTCTTCGAGCTCGACCTCGGCGCCGTCAATCTGATCCCGCACCAGGCCGCGAAGCGCTACGGCGCCATCCCGATCGCTTTCATCGAGGACCACACGCTGATGGTCGCCATGTCGGACCCGACCAACGTGCGGGCCGTCGACGACATCTCGATCATGACCGGGCTCGACGTGCGCCCGGTGGTCGCCTCCGCCGAGGACATCGTGTCGGCGATCTCCAACGCGAGCAAGCTCGACGCGTCGATCGCCGAGGCGATCGAAGAGGACGAGGAAGAGGAGAACGAGGGCGGCGGTCCGGTCACCGAGATTCGCGAGTCGTCCGGCGAGGCACCAGTCATCAAGCTCGTCAACGGCGTGATCGCCAAGGGCGTCGAGGAAGGCGCGTCGGACATCCACTTCGAGCCCGACGGCAAGGAGATGCGGGTCCGCTACCGCGTCGACGGCGTCCTGCACGACGCCACGACCGTCCCGCGGCGCATGGTCCCCGGGGTGGTGTCGCGCCTCAAGATCATGGGGAGCCTCGACATCGCCGAGAGGCGGATCCCGCAGGACGGCCGCGTCGGCCTTACCGTCGGCGGCCACCCGATCGACCTCCGGATGGCCTCTCTGCCCTCGGTGAAGGGCGAGAAGATGGTGCTGCGGATCCTCGACAAGGAGCAGGCGCAGATCGGGCTCGAGACGCTCGGTATGCAGGAGGACACGATGCAGCGCTTCCGCTCCGGCTTCACCAAGGCCTTCGGAGCGACGTTCGTCACGGGCCCCACGGGCTCCGGCAAGACGACCAGCCTCTACGCCGCGCTCAACATGATCAACACGCCCGAGCGCAACGTGATCACGATCGAGGATCCGGTCGAGTACCAGTTGCCCGGCCTGACCCAGGTCCAGATCAACCCCAAGGCCGGCCTGACCTTCGCCTCGGGACTGCGGGCGATCATGCGCTCGGACCCCGACGTGATCATGGTCGGAGAGATCCGGGACCGCGAGACGGCGCAGATCGCGATCGAGTCCGCGCTCACGGGACACCTGGTCCTCTCGACGCTCCACACCAACGACGCTCCGACGGCGATCACGCGGCTGACGGAGATGGGCATCGCACCGTTCCTGACGGCCTCGGCACTTGACTGCGTCATCTCCCAGCGGCTTGCACGCCGCCTGTGCGTGCACTGCAAGGAGGAGGTCGTGCTGCCGGTCCACACGCTGACGCAGTACGACCTTCACGAGGACCTGCACGCCTTCCGGAACGTCGGCTGCTCGCGCTGCAGCCACTCCGGCTACAAGGGCCGGGTGGGCATCTACGAGGCGATGCTGGTCACGAAGGAGGTCCGTGAGATGACGATCGAGCGCGACTCGGCCGACCGCCTGCGCACGGTCGCGACGGAGCAGGGCATGCGGACCCTCCAGCAGGACGGGATCGACAAGGTCCGCGCCGGTGAGACGACGATCGAGGAAGTTGCGCGAGTAACGGGTTCCGCAATGGATGCCGACTAGGGGGACTGGGATGGAAGTCGATTTCGCAGAAATCATCAAGGAGGTCGACGCGCTCGGCGCATCGGACCTGCACATGACCGTTGGCGCGCCGCCGATGGTGCGCGTCCGCGGCGAGCTGAAGGCGCTCGACTTCCCGATCCTCGGCTCTGGCGACACACGCGACCTGGTCTACGGGATCCTCACCAACGACCAGCGCAAGCGGCTCGAGAACGAGTGGCAGGTGGACTTCTCCTACGCGATCCCGATGTACGGGCGCTTCCGAGTCAACGCCTACATTCAGCGCGCCTCCGTGGGCGCTGCGTTCCGCGCGATCCCGACCGAAATTCAGACGATCGAGCAGCTCGGGCTGCCGTCCGTCCTGCACGACTTCACCAAGAAGCCGCGCGGCTTCGTGCTCGTCACGGGCCCGACGGGATCGGGCAAGTCGACGTCGCTGGCGTCGCTGATCAACGAGATCAACGAGAGCCGCCACGAGCACATCCTCACGATCGAGGACCCGATCGAGTTCATGCACCGCCACAAGAGGTGCATCGTGAACCAGCGCGAGATCGGCAGTGACGCGCAGAGCTTCTCGCTCGGACTGAAGGCCGCGCTGCGTCAGGACCCCGATGTGATCCTCGTAGGCGAGATGCGCGACCTCGACACGATCTCCACCGCGCTGAGCGCGGCCGAGACCGGGCACCTCGTCTTCGCCACCCTTCACACCCAGGACACCGGGCAGACGATCGACCGGATCATCGACGTGTTCCCGCCGCACCAGCAGCAGCAGGTGCGCGTGCAGCTGTCGGTGACGCTCCAGGGCATCATGACCCAGCAGCTGCTGCCGACCGCCGACGGCTCCGGCCGCGTGGTCTGCTGCGAGGTGCTGGCGCTCACCCCGGCCGTCCGGAACCTGATCCGCGAGGGCAAGACGCACCAGATCCGCTCGGTGCTGCAGACCGGTGGCGCCAAGGGCATGCAGTCGATGGACGCTGCTCTGGCGCAGCTCGTCCGCGCCGGAAAGATCACCCGTGAGATGGCCGAGTCGCGCTCCAGCGAGCCCGATGAGCTGCGCCGTCTGCTCGGAGTGGCACCGGCCGCCAAGGCGGCCGCCTAACCCATGGCCACGTACGCCTTCAAGGCCGTCGATCTCGCCGGGGTCCCCGCCCGCGGAGAGCTGGAGGCGCCCGACAAGCAGGCCGTCACCGACCAGCTCCGCCAGCGCGGGCTGATCATCCTCGACATCAACGAGCAGAAGACGGCGGTTACGAGCCAGGACCTGTTCGACCGTTTCAAGAAGATCAGCGGCCGCGACCTGACTGTCATGACGCGCCAGCTCGCGACGATGGTCGCGTCCGGTATGTCGATCCTGCGCGCCTTCCACGTGCTGGAGGAGCAGACCGAGAACGACAAGCTGAAGGGCATCCTGGCCACCGTCCGGACCGACATCGAGGCCGGGATCTCGCTGTCCGATGCCCTTGCCAAGCATCCCGACGTCTTCAACCGGCTGTACGTATCCATGGCGCGCACCGGTGAGATGGCGGGAATGCTCGAGGACGCGCTGATGCGGGTCGCCGAGCAGCTGGAGAAGCAAGACTCGCTGCGCCGCCAGGTGCGCTCGGCGATGGCCTATCCGATGATGATCGGGATCTTCTCGCTGGTCGTGCTGCTGGCGCTGGTCGCCTTCCTGATCCCGGTTTTCGAGGACGTCTTCCAGGAGCAGGAGGGCGCAAAGCTGCCGTTCGTGACGCAGATCACCGTGACGGCCTCGCACGCTCTCACCGGCCAGTGGTACCTGATTCTTGCCGGCACGATCGGTCTCACCTTCCTGGTCAAGAAGTGGAAGAAGAGCGAGATGGGCACCGCGCAGTGGGACACGATCAAGCTGAAGATCCCGGCGAAGATCGGCGACGTGATCCACAAGATCGCGCTGGCGCGCTGGTCACGGACGTTCTCCGGCCTCGTGCACGCGGGTGTGCCGATCCTGCAGGCGATCGAGATCACGGGCGCCACCGCGGGCAACGTGCACATCGAACGCGCGATGGACGAGGTGCGCGACTCCGTTCAGAAGGGCGGGACGATCGCCGAGCCGCTGCGCAAGAACCACATGTTCCCGACGATGGTCGCCCACATGGTCGGCGTCGGCGAGGAGACAGGAAACCTGGACGGGATGCTCGGCAAGATCGCCGACTTCTACGAAGACGAGGTGGCCGCCGTCGTGAAGGCGCTGACTTCGATCCTCGAGCCGGTCATGATCATCCTGGTCGGCGCGATCGTCGGGTTCATCGTCATCTCGATGTACCTGCCGCTCTTCCAGGTCTACGAGAACATCCGCTAGGCGTTGTCGCGCGCCCCGCGCGGCGCTGCGGGCGGAAATCGGGCAGATAGGGAAGCGGCGTGGAAGTTGCGCGTTTCGCTGCGCCTCTCGTTGCGATTCGCCCCAGCCATCATGGTGTGGTCGGTTTTTTATGCGCTATCCGCATGTTTCCCGACCAGCGGGAATCGGGGTGCGGCGCGCCGGCGACGCGTGCTGCTTTGCATTCGCATAGCGAGCACAATCGAGCACGCGTCGCCGAAACCGCCGAAGTCGCTCGCCGCGTGACGCACTTGCGCGCGGTTCGTGACCCTTACCTGCTGGTTCATATCTGAGCCGCACCGCGGCCACGTGGCACGGCGGGTATACCCTCTCGACCCCCGCCGACCCTTTCACCGAGGAGCCGTTCATGACCGACAAGTCTGCTTTCACCGAAGAGGAATGGGTGACCCTGCGGCGCTCGCCGCTGGTCGCCGGAATGGCGATCTCGCTCGCCGATCCCGGCGGGCCGATCGAGGTCCTCAAGGAGACCTCCGCGGTCATGAAGCTGGTCACGGAGGCAGCCGCGCAGCGGGACGACCTGGTGGGAGCGGCCGCCAAGGACGTCCGCGAGCAGGCCCAAGCGCGCCACAACCCGGTCGGCGACTTCAAGCCCCGCGGTGCGACTGCCGGCAAGGAGATCCTCGACGAGGTCGGCCGCGCCGGCCAGATCGCTGAGGCCAAGGCCGACCCAGCGGAGGCCCAGGCCTTCAAGGAGTGGTTGCTCGAGAGCGCTCAGCGGGCCGCCGACGCTGCGAAAGAGGGCGGCTTCATGGGTTTCAAGGCCGTGCAGGTCAGCGAGGGCGAGCAGAAGATGCTCGAAGAGCTGCGCAAGGCGCTCGGTCTCAGCGCCGCCTAGCCGCGATCGCCTGACGAAGCATCACCCGGGTCGCCACCCCATACCCCGGTTAGGACCCGCACCCCAACGGCGATCCGACCACGGACCGAGCGGCGATCCTCCTGAGGTGGGTGAAACTTACCGTCCAGAAGCCGTCCAGAAGACGTCCAGAACCTAAACGTTCCTTCGCTGGGGTCGATACCGGAGACTGCGAGCCCATACCCCCCGGGGACCGGGCTCGCGGACCAAGCCCCCAGTACGAAAGGACCATCACATGCTGCGGAAGCTCCGCGAGCGCGCCCAGGAGGAGAAGGGTTTTACCCTGATCGAGCTTCTGGTCGTCATCCTGATCATCGGCATCCTTGCCGCGATTGCCATTCCCTCGTTCCTGAACCAGCGGAGCAAGGGTAACGACGCCGAGGCGAAGTCCACGGCCGTCACTGCGGCTCAGGCCGTTGAGACGTGTGCTACCGACAACAACGGTGTGTACACGAGCTGCACCGAGGCTGCGATCGTCTCGATCGAGCCGACCCTGAACGACGCCGCTGCGCGTCTGGTCGTCACGCCCGCTGCGAACAGCTACTCGGTGGTCGTGACCTCGAACCGCGACTCGAACGCCGCGACGTTCACGCTGGCTCGTGCCGCCGACGGCACCACCGCCCGCACGTGCGCCACCGGCACCGCCGACAAGGGTGGCTGCTCGGCTCAGACCTCGGGCACCTGGTAATCAGGAAGTCCTAAGGGTTGTTGGAGAGCGGGCCTTCGGGCCCGCTCTCGCTTTTTTGGGCGGGCCTTCTCGGGCCCGCCCTTTTGTTGCTCCTGCGGGCCTTTCAACGTTTGTTCGGGGGGTCCAGACCCCAACGGGGGTCCAGGAACACCCCACCTTCGACTCAAGTCTCGATCCCCTGTGTCGATAACTGCCCTGCCGGCACCGAACGGCCGGCAAGCAACAGCCCCCAAGAAAGGACCCCCCAACATGCTGCGGAAGCTCCACGAGCGCGCCCAGAGCGAGAAGGGTTTTACCCTGATCGAGCTTCTGGTCGTCATTCTGATCATCGGCATCCTTGCCGCGATTGCCATTCCCTCGTTCCTGAACCAGCGGAGCAAGGGTAACGACGCCGAGGCGAAGTCCACGGCCGTCACTGCGGCTCAGGCCGTCGAGACGTGTGCCACCGACAACAACGGTGTGTACACGAGCTGCACCGAGGCTGCGATCGTCTCGATCGAGCCGACCCTGAACGACGCCGCCGCGCGTCTGGTCGTGACGCCGGCTGCGAACAGCTACTCGGTCGTCGTGACCTCGAACCGCGACTCGAACGCCGCGACGTTCACGCTGGCTCGCGCCTCGAACGGCACCACGAGCCGCACCTGCGCCACCGGCACCGCCGACAAGGGTGGCTGCTCGGCTCAGACCTCGGGCACCTGGTAAGCCAGGCCAACGAGTAAAACCGAATGCGCAAGGGGCGAGTCCTGCCGGGCTCGCCCCTTTTGCGTACGTGGGGTTGCAACGGCATCAAGGACAGGCTGTGGCCCGCCGAGACACCTACATATGAGCGGGATCGGACTGCTGGGAGTCTTCGGCGCCGCGATCGGGAGCTTCCTGAACGTGGTCGCCTACCGGATGCCGCGGCGCGAGTCGCTCGTCGTCCCGCGGTCGCGGTGCTCGACCTGTCAGGCGGACATCGCGCCCTACGACAACATCCCCGTCTTCTCATGGCTCCTGCTGCGCGGTCGCTGTCGCAGCTGCGGAGTCAAGATCTCCGTTCGCTATCCGCTGATCGAGGCGCTGACCGCCGGCCTGTTCGTCGCGGTCGGACTCAAGTTCGGGGCGGAGCCGGAATTGATCCCGGCGCTCGTCTTCACCGCCGTGATGATCGCAGTGGCCGCGATCGACCTCGAGCACAAGATCATCCCGAACCGCATTACGGCCCCCGCTGCTGTGGCGGCCGTCGCACTCTGGGCTGTGATCGACCCGTCCGTCCTGGCGGAGAACCTGATCGCCGGCACTGCCGCCGGCCTGGGGATGCTGATCGTCGTGCTGGTCTACCCGGCCGGCATGGGCATGGGAGACGTGAAGCTGTCGGCGGTCATGGGCCTCTACCTCGGCAAGTCGGTGGCGCCCGCGCTGTTCATCGGCTTCGCGGCCGGCGCGATCGTGGGCATGGGGATCGTCGCGGTGCGCGGCGCGGCTGCCCGCAAGCAGGGCGTCCCGTTCGGCCCGTTCCTTGCATTCGGCGGCATCGTCGGCCTGCTGTTCGGCCCGGAGATCATCGACTGGTACACGTCGGTCTCCGGCTTCTGAGGCAACCGTCGCAGGAGCCTCTAAAGCCGCTCCTGTTCTCGACCGATAGATGAGGCGTCGGGTTCAACTCCGGCAGGTGGGGGCCCAGGCCCTGGGCTTGTAAACGGAACCCGCCAACTCTCAGGGAATGGGACTCTTCAAGTCAAAGACACGCTCCGTGGTCGGGCTCGACATCGAGCCCGGTTTCGTCGCTGCCGCCGAGTTCAGCCAGAACGGCAAGCCGGTGCTGGTGCGCGCTGCAACCACGAGCCTCGGCCCGGGTCTCTTCCACGAGGGCGAGGTCGTCGACGTCGACGCGCTGGCCGACCGGCTGCGCGCGTTCTTCCGCGACAACGACCTGCCCAAGAAGGTGCGCCTCGGCGTCGCGAGCCAGAAGATGGCCGTGCGCGTCATGGAGCTGCCCGCCATCGAGAACGAGCAGGAGCTCGATGCGGCGATCCGCTTCCAGGCGCAGGAGGAGCTTCCGATGCCGGTCGAGCAGGCGGTGCTGGACCACCGGCTGCTGGAGCGGATCGATGACGAGCAGGGTGGCCGCATGCGCATCCTGGTGGTCGCAGCGCGCCGCGACAGCGTGGAGCACCTGCTGGCCGCCGCGCGACGCGCCGGCCTGACTCCCGAGCTGGTCGACCTTTCCGCCTTCGCGATGATCCGGGCGCTGTACGTGCCGGAGACCCGGCACTACGCACAGGACATCACGCCCGACCTGGCGCGTCCGCGCGAGGACGAGCCGCAGGAGCTCGAGCCGGCGGCCGCCGAGGAGAGCCACGCGCCGGTCTACGAGGAGCCGCAGGTCGAGTACGCGCCGGTCGAGCAGACCGAGGAGCCTGGCTTTGCCTCCGCCTACGACGAGCCTGTCGCCTACGAGTCACCCGCCGCCGAGCAGTCGCACGGACCCGATGAGGAGCACGACATCGGCACCGGCGGCTACGACCTCGACTCGATCACGATCGGCGGAGACGACTCTGGCGAGCAGGACGCGTACGCGATCGAGGCGGAGCCCGTCTCGTACGACGAGCAGCCCAACTCTTACAACGAGCAGCCCGTCTCCGACGACGAGCAGCCCAACTCTTACAACGAGCAGCCCGTCTCCGACGACGAGCAGCCCAACTCTTACGACGAGCAGCCCGTCTCCGACGACGAGCAGCCGGCGTCCGACGACGAGCCCGCCGGGTACGAGGAGGAGCATTCCTCTGTCGACCAGCCGGCCGGCTACGACTTCGGCGACCCGGCCGCGGACCGCGCCCCCGAGCCGGCCGAGTCCAACGGCAACGAGCACTCGGTGGACGCCGGCGACGACGCCCCGGCGTGGGACGACACGACGGCCAGCTCGGAGTCGCTCGGCACCGTCTACTGCTATGTCGGCGGCCTCACGAACCTCGCAATCGCCGTCGGTCGCACCTGCTTCTTCAACCGTGTCCTCCAGAACGGCCTCGAGTCGATGGCGGCGACGCTCGCCGAGCGCCGCGGCCTGACGCTCGACCACGCGCGCGAGTGGCTGCGCCACGTCGGCCTCGAGCGCGACCTCGACCGCATCGAAGGCGAGCGCGAGATCATCGAGGAGGCGCGTGAGGTGCTCAAAAGCGGGTCGCGCCGGATCGCCGACGAGGTGCGACTCTCGATCGAGTACTACCACTCGACCGTTCCCAACGCTCCGCGTGTCGAGAGCGCAGTGCTCGCCGGCCCGGGCATCGCCATCGCTGGCCTCGCCAGTCTGCTCGAGCAGGAGGTTGGGCTGCCCGTCGAGTCGCGCAGCATGGGCAAGATCGAGGTTCGGCCGGGCGCGCTCGACAGCGTGGACGGCGCTCACCTGACCGTCGCTACGGGCCTTGCGCTCGACGAGGTGCCGGCGTGAGGCCAGTAAACCTGATTCCACTCGACCAGCGGCGCGGATCGGCCCGTGGAGGCAGCCGCCGCAATCCCCTTCCGGTCTACGCCGTGCTCGGCGGGCTCGGCGCGGGCGTTCTTTGCGTCTTCGCGCTGGTCCTGACGGGCAACCAGGTCAACGAGAAGACCAGCGAGGTCGCCGAGCTGAAGAGCAAGGAGGCCGGCTCCAAGTCGGTCGCCGACGCGCTACGTCCCTACGGTCAGTTCGCCACCATCCAGAAGGCCCGCGAAGCGCAGATCGAGCAGATCGTCACCGGTCGCTTCGACTGGGACCACGCCGTCGACCAGCTCGCCCGTACGACGCCGAGCAACGTCTGGCTGCTGACGGTCTCCGGCACGGTGCGCCCCGAAGTACAGGTCGAGGCCGCCGGCGGCGGTGCTTCCACGTTGCGTGCCGATGTGCCGGGCCCCGCCTTCACGATCGTCGGCTGCACCTACTCCCAGCGTTCCGTCGCGCGCATGATGGCCCGCATGAACAACATCGACGGGGTCACCGACGTGCGGCTCGCGAAGTCGGCCAAGCGTGACGAGGCCGAGTCGTCCGGTGGAGCCGCGGCCGGCCCCGAGGGTGGTGCCGGAACCCAGGAGCAGGAGGATTGCATTGGGTCTTCCCGCGTGGTCAAGTTCGAGATCATGGTGGCCTTCGAGGCCCCGGCCGGCGCCACGGCATCTGCCGCGGGCGTCCCTCAGGGTGGCGGAGCACAGGTCGCCCAGGCCGCTGACGCCGCCGCTGCGGCGCAGCCGGCTGGCGGAGCGAGTGCCGCCTCGGCTTCAGGAGGTGGACCGTGACCGCCCGTGACCGCTACGTGATCGCCATCGTGGCCGTCGTCGGCCTGCTCGGAGTCTTCTGGTTCATGGGCCTGTCGCCGAAGCGCGCCGAGCTCTCGAAGCTCGACAAGGACATCGCCACGGCGAAGCAGTCGCTTCAGACCGCGGAGCAGGAGAAGGCACAGTTCGCGCAGGCACAGACCGAGTTCCCGACGCTATATGCCTCGGTCGGACGGCTCGGGAAGGCCGTACCCGCCGACGAGGACGTGCCCTCGCTGCTGGTTCAGCTGAACCACGCCGCCGGCAAGTCGCGGGTCGACTTCCGCTCGATCGAGCTCAAGATCGACAAGAACCAGTCGGCCGCCGCCGCCCCAGCACCTGCCGCAACCGCTTCAGCCGGAGCCGCAGGTGGAGAGTCCGCAGCGGGGTCCGAGGGATCCGGCGCGGAAGGAGCTTCGGCCGCGTCCGCTTCCTCGGCTTCGGCCTCTGCACCGGCGACCGGCGCGACGGGCGCGGCAGGCGCCGCTCCCTCGCCGACCGAGCCGGGCGCAGCCGCCGGAGCACCGGCCGCGGCCGCGGCATCGTCCGCGACCCTGCAGCCGCTTCCCTTCGAATACAAGTTCAGGGGCAACTTCTTCAAGCTCGAAAAGGTCCTCGGAGCGATCGCCGACCTGGTGGAGACGCGTAACCGCGAGGTTGCGATCTCTGGCCGGCTGATCTCCGTCGACGGCTTCACGCTGAAGGCGGGCAAGGTGACGATCCTCGGCACCAGCTACCTGCTGCCGGCCGGCCAGAGCCTGCTCGGGGGCGCGACCCCCAGCGGACCCGCGGGCGTCGATCCCAACGCTCCGCAGGCTGCCTCTGCCGGATCCTCGACTCCCGCCCCTCCGGCGGCAACGGTGACTACGCCATGACCCAGGCCAAGCGCTTTGTCCGTGACGTCTTCGATGACATGGTCGAGCGCAAGCTCTGGCCGGTCGCCCTGATCCTGCTGGTCGCCCTGATCGCGATCCCGGTGGTGCTCGCCAAGCCCGCATCGAAGTCAACCGCTCCGCTCCCGGGCGCGGCCGGGACGGCGCCCGCCGTCTCCGGCGCCTCGTCGCCGCTGACCGCGTTCGAGCCGGTCGTCAGCTCGAGTGTCACCACGGGCGAGTCGAAGGGCCTGCGCGGCCGGGTCAAGAACCCGTTCACGCCCAAGGGCATCGACTTCTCTGCCGCCGATGACGTGGGCAGCGTCGAGCCGATCCCCGGCCTCGGCAGCGCCGCGGTCTCGACCGGCGAGACGGCAGTGGGCGCCGGCGGCGACACCGCGCCCCAGTCAGGCGGTGGCCAGACGGGGTCTGGTGGCGGCTCGGATACCGGCAAGAAGTACTTCACCTACACGGCCAAGGTCCGCTTCGGCGAGGAGGGCGACACCACGACCCGCAATCTCTCCGAGTTCCGCAGCCTGCCGAGCTCCGACAACCCGATCGCGGTGTTCATGGGCGTGAAGACAGATGGCAAGACCGCCGTCTTCCTGATGTCGTCCTCGACCACGACCACCGGCGACGGCGACTGCGAGCCGACCGACTCCGAATGCACCTTCCTCTACCTCAAGGCCGGCGACGCCCAGCTGATCGAGACGGTCACGCCGGAGGGAGAGATCGTCAGCTACGAACTCGAGCTGGTCGACATCTCCGTCAAGGAGACCGATGGACCGAAGAACGCGGCCGCGGACGGGACCGGTGCCTCCAAGAAGGCCGGCGCATCGAAGAAGGCCCGCGGCTCAAAGGCCAGCAAGTCGCGGCGCGCCCGAGCCCGCAACGTCGCCCACGCGCTGCACCGGCTGCCGTTCTAATCGCCTAACCCGGTCGTCCATCTCAGGAGGGCGGGTGCGGCAGGCGGGGAAAGTAGCCTGTTGGAGATGGCGACCCTGCGCTTCACCACCGCCGGAGAGTCACACGGCCCCGGTCTGGTGGCCGTGGTCGAAGGGCTGCCCGCCGGGCTCCGGCTCGAACCGGAGGATCTCGATCGCGACCTGGCGCGCCGGCAGCTCGGGCACGGGCGCGGAGGCCGGATGAAGATCGAGTCCGACCGCGCGCAGGTCTGGGGCGGCATCCGCCACGGCCGCACGCTCGGCAGCCCCGTGTCGCTTCTGATCGAGAACCGCGACCACGCCAACTGGGCTGAGCGGATGAACCCGTGGCCGGTCGAGGAGGAGATCGAGGAGGTCCACCTGCCGCGACCCGGCCACGCAGACCTCGCCGGTGTGCTCAAGTACGCGCAAACGGACGTGCGGAACGTCCTGGAGCGCGCGAGCGCCCGCGAGACCGCCGCCCGTGTCGCCGCCGGGGGCTTGGCGAAGGCGTTCATCCGGGAGCTCGGCATGTCGGTACACAGCCACGTGCTTCAGATCGGATCCGTGCGCGCTCCCGTGCGCGACGACCTTTCGCCGGAGGACTTCGAGCATGTCGATGAGTCGCCCGTGCGCTGTCTCGATCCGGACGCCAGCGCCGCGATGGTGGCCGAGATCGATCGCGCCCGGAAGGCCAACGAGAGCCTCGGGGGCATCTTCGAGGTGCGCGCCTTCGGTGTTCCGCCCGGGCTCGGCTCCTACATCGCCTGGGACGAGCGCTTCGACGCCCGGCTGGCTTTCGCGCTGATGTCGATTCACGCGATGAAGGGCGTCGAGATCGGCGATGGCTTCGACCTCGGCGGCCGTGTCGGGTCCGCCGCGCATGACGAGATCTTCTGGAATGACGAGCGCGGATACACCCGTGAGACGAACCGCGCCGGCGGTATCGAGGGCGGCATGACTACCGGCGACCCGGTCGTCGCGCGAGTCGCGATGAAGCCCCTGCCGACGCTCACCAAGCCGCTGCGCTCGGTGGACATCGAAACGAAGGAGCCGGCCCAGGCCCTGCGCGAGCGCACCGACTCCTGCACGGTGCCCGCCGCCGGAGTCGTCGGTGAGGCGATGGTGGCGCTCGAGCTGGCGCGGGCCGGGCGCGAGAAGTTCGGCGGCGATGCGATGGTGGACGTGCGCGCGGCGCTGCGCGAGTACCGCGAGCGGATCGGATGGAGCGACTGAGCAAGAGCGGCATGCCGCGAGACCCGGCCCGCGGCGCGCGGCCGGCGAAGCTCGTCGTGGTCGGCTTCATGGGCGCCGGCAAGACGACCACCGCCCGGGAGAGCGCCGCCGCGCTGGGAGTGGCGTTCCTGGATGCGGACGCCGAGATAGAGCGGCGCCTGAAGCGAGCCGATCGCCGACTTCTTCGACCGCGAGGGGGAGGAGGCGTTCCGCGCGCTGGAGGAGGAGGTCGTCATCGGCCTGCTCGCCGGCGACCAGCCCGCCGTCGTCGCGCTGGGCGGCGGGGCGGTCCAGCGGCCCGCCGTGGCGGACGCCCTCGCCCACCACGTCTGCGTGTACCTGAACGTCGACGACGACACTGCGTGGGACCGCGCCGGCGGTAAGGAGCGGCCACTGGCGCGCGACCGCGACGCCTTCGAGAGCCTGCACGCGCTACGCCGGCCCCTGTACGAGTCGGCCGCGCGCGCCACCGTCCCGGCCCGCGCGGAGCGCGAGGCGCGGGTGCGCGCCATGGGCCACGTGCAGGCGCTGCTGCGCCCGGAGGCTCCCGCTTCCGTGCGGATGCTGTGGGCCGATGTCGGGCCGGGGCATCCCGTGTGGGTAGGGCCCGGCGTCCTGCGCGCCGCCGGCGCGCTCTGGACCCGCCCGGGGCGTTGCTTCGTGGTGGCCGACGAGATGGCGCACGCGCTCCACGGCGGCAGGCTCGAGGACGCCCTCGCCGGCTTCGTCGACATCGCGGAGACCGTGCTCGTCCCGCCGGGCGAGCGCAACAAGAACCTCGCCGAGGCAGAGCGCGTGCTGCGCGCCCTGGCCGCGGCGGGAATGCAGCGCCACGACACGATCGTCGCCTTCGGCGGCGGCGTGGTCGGGGACCTGGCGGGATTCTGCGCGGCCACCTACCAGCGGGGCGTGGCGGTGGTGCAGGTGCCGACTACGCTCGCCGCGCAGGTCGATTCCGCCTACGGCGGCAAGACCGGCGTCGACCTGCCGGAGGGCAAGAACTACGTCGGCGCGTTCCATCAGCCGGTCGCGGTGTTCACCGACCCCGCCCTGACGGCGACGCTTCCCGAGGAGGAGCTGCGCGCCGGCTTCGCCGAGGTGATCAAGACCGGCCTGATAGCGGGGGAGCCGCTGTGGGGAGAGGTGACCGCCCTCCACGCGCTCGGCAGCGCCGTCCGGGACGACCTCGAGACGCTCACCAGTGTGATCGAGGGCTGCATCCGCTTGAAGCTCGACGTGGTCAGCCGCGACGAGCGTGAGGACGGCCTGCGCGCCGTACTGAACCTCGGCCACACCTTCGCCCACGCGCTCGAGGCCGCGACCGGATACGAGGCCTTCCGCCACGGCGAGGCGGTCGGGCTCGGGCTGCTCGTTGCGCTGCGTCTCTCCGAGCTGGAGGCCGGCCTGGGTCAGGCCGTGCGCGAAGCCGTGCACGGGCTGCTCGAGCTGCACGGCCTTCCGACCTCCTTCTCGGGGCCGTCCACCGAGCAACTGCTCGACCTCTACGCCGCGGACAAGAAGCGCTACGGCGAGAACCAGAACCTCGTCCTGCTGCGTGAGCCCGGAGACGTCTTGATCGGAGCCGAGGTCCCCCGACAGGAGATCGGCGCGGCGATCGACGAGATCCGTCAGGAGCAGGAAGCAGCCGCTTGACGGTCGTCGCGAACCGCATCGAGGTCCTCCACGGAGTGAACCTCGACATGCTCGGCAAGCGCGATCCCGAGCACTACGGCACGCTGACGCTGGTCGAATTGGAGGTGCGCATCCGCCATTGGGCGCGCGACCTCGGCCTCGAGGCGGCTTTCTTCCAGACCAACGACGAAGGACGATTCGTCGAGCGGCTGCACCAGGCCCCGGAGACCAGCGACGCGCTGATCCTCAACCCCGGCGCATGGACCCACTACAGCTGGGCGATCCGGGACGCCCTCGAGATCGCCGGACTGCCCGCCGTCGAGGTGCACCTCTCGGACGTCACCGCGCGCGAGGAGTTCCGCCGCCACTCCGTGATCGCGGACCTCGACGTGGTGCTCGAGACCGTCTCGGGGAAAGGCGCCGACGGCTACCACGACGCACTCGTGACGCTCGGCGCCAGGATGGGAGTCGACACGCCGCCCGCCGCATGAGCCGCTTGGCGGAACGCTCGCAGCGGCTCGCGGAGCTGGTCGCCGAGCGCGGTCACGACGCGCTGCTCGTGACCGACCTGGTCAACGTTCGCTACCTGACCGGCTTCACCGGCACCAGCGGCATCGCGGTGGTCGGCCCGCGGGCGCGCATCTTCCTGACCGACTTCCGCTACGTCGAGCGCGCGGCCGAGGAGGTGCCCGACTACGATCGCCGCCGCGGTCAGGCCGACATGCTGGCCAGCGCCGCCGAGATAATCGGCGAGCTCGGCGCCGGCCTGCAGATCGGGTTCGACGACGTCCACCTGTCGGTGCGCGCCCACAAGAAGCTCGCGGAGCACCTGGGCGAGCGCGCCACGCTGGAGCCGGCCGGCGGCCTGGTGGAGGAGCTACGGGCGGTGAAGGACGATGACGAGATCGAGGCCATCGCGCGTGCCACGCGCCTCGCCGACCAGGCCTACGAATGGCTGATCTCCGAGCACGCCCTGGCGGGGCACACCGAGCGGGCCGTCGCACGGGCGATGGAGCGCCACGTGCAGGACATGGGCGCGGACGCGGTCTCCTTCCCGCCGATCGTCGCCGCCGGGCCGCACGGCGCGCTGCCCCATGCCGAGCCGCGCGACGTCGAGATCCCGCGCGACACGCTGGTGGTGGTCGACTTCGGCGCGCAGCTGGACGGTTATTGCTCCGACTGCACTCGGACGTTCGCCACCGGTGAGCTGAGTGCCGAGGCCGGCGAGACCTACGAGCTGGTGCGCACCGCGCAGGCGGAGGCGCTCGCGGCGGTCGCTACGGGGGCGAACGTGCGCGCGGTCGACTCCGTGGCGCGCAAGCGCATCGAGGAGGCTGGCAAGGGCGATCTGTTCGGCCACGGCCTCGGACACGGCGTGGGACTCGAGGTGCACGAGGCGCCGCGGCTGGCGCCCTCGGGAGAGGGCGAGCTGGCGGCCGGCAACGTCGTGACCGTGGAGCCGGGCGTCTACGTGCCCGGGTCGTTCGGCGTGCGGATCGAGGACCTGGTGGTGGTGGGCGCGGACGGGCCCCGGGTGCTCACGTCGGTGCCCAAGGAGCTGACCGTCGTCCAATAGGCAATGGCGGGCTACCTGGCGGACGGCCGGGCCTGATCCAGGCAGTCGCTACCCTTCGCGGCTGCGCGATGGCCACCATCACCACCAACCAGTTCAAGAACGGGACCCACATCGAGGTCGACGGGACGATCTTCCGGATCCTCGATTTCCAGCACGTCAAGCCGGGCAAGGGCCAGGCCTTCGTGCGCTCGAAGCTGCGCAACGTCGACTCCGGCGCCGTGCTGGACAAGACCTTCAGGGCGGGTGAAAAGGTCCGCTCGGTGCGGACCGAGACGCGCAAGATGCAGTACCTGTACGAGTCCGGCGACGAGACGGTGATGATGGATCTGACCGACTACGAGCAGCTCTCGCTGCCGAAGGCGGTCGTCGGGGACGCGCTCGACTGGATCATTCCGAACGACGAGGTGGAGATCCTGTTCGTCGACGAGCGCCCTTCGGGGATCCAGCTGCCGAGCGCGGTCGAGCTGTCCGTCACGACGACCGACCCGGGCGTACGCGGCGACACTGCCTCCGGCGGAGGAACCAAGCCGGCGACGCTCGAGTCCGGCGTGAGTGTCCAGGTCCCGCTGTTCGTGAACGAGGGGGACGTCGTGCGCGTCGACACCCGCTCGCGCGAATACGTGTCCCGCGTCTAGCTTTCTCCGGTGCGCCGCACCGATCAGCGCCGCGCCGCCGTCTTCGCCTGCTACCAGAGCGCGGTCACCGGCACCTCGCTGAAGGAGGTGCTCGAGCGGGGCGGGATCGAGCCTGTGAAGGAAGGTCCGGGCCCGGAACGGCCTGCCGGACCGGTCCAGCCCTACACGCGCGAGCTGGCGGACGGCGTTGCCGAGCACTGCGAGGAGCTCGACCGGCTGATCGCCGAGCACGCGATCGGATGGGACATCGAACGGATCGCGCCGCTCGAACGCTGCATCATGCGCGTCGCCCTGTATGAGGTCCTGCACCGGCCCGACGTGCCGATCGAGGTGGCGCTGGACGAGGCGGTCGAGACGGCCAAGCTCTACAGCGGGGCGGACGCGCCGAAGTTCGTGAACGGCATACTTGGGAGCGCTGTCAAGGAGCTCGAACCGGAGGGTGAGAAGTGAGCGACGCGCTGGCTGACCTGGCAAGGCAACTGGAGGAGGCGGCGGACCGGCTCGGCGAGGACGAGCTCGATCCCGACGAGGCCGCCCGGCTCGCCTCGCAGTGCGCCGAGCTGGCATCCGAGGCGGCCGTGGAGCTGGAGCGCCAGGTACGAGGCGGCCCGCTGGACCAGGTTCCGGGCCAGGAAGAGCTTCTCTGAGCTATCCAGAGGACCTGCAGGAGCGGGTCGAGCGCTACCTGGAGGGGCTGCGGTTCTCATCCGAGGCCGGCACTGCGGGCCTTGCGGAGGCGATGCGCTACTCGCTACTGGCCGGCGGCAAGCGGATCCGGCCGGTGCTGGCGCTCGCAGCGGCGCGCGGTCTCGGAGAGGACCCGGACGGGGTGCTTCCGACGGCGGCCGCGATCGAGCTGATCCACACCTATTCGCTGATCCACGACGACCTGCCGGCGATGGACGACGACGACCTGCGCCGGGGCCGCCCGACTTGCCACATCGCCTACGGTGAGAACGTCGCCATCCTGGCCGGTGACGGCCTGTTCGCGGAGGCCTACCGGCTGGTGCTGAGCGAGCAGCAGGGTGAGCCCGACCGCCTGCTGGGCGCGCTGCGCACGATTTCGGACGCGATCGGCGTGGGCGGCATGGTCGGCGGCCAGTACGTGGACGTCGCGGGAGATGCCGATCTTGGCGAGGACGGACTGCGCCAGATGCACGCGCTCAAGACGGGCCGGCTGATCGCGGCCAGCGTCGCGGTCACGCCCGCCTTGCTGGGAGCGCCCGAGCCTGCACGCGCCGCGCTCGAGCGCTTCGGGGCCGAGATCGGCGTGCTGTTCCAGATCGTCGACGACATCCTCGACGTGACCGGCTCCGAGGCCGAGATGGGCAAGCAGGTCGGAGCCGACGAGCGCCTCGGCAAGCGCACCTATGTGAGCGTGTTCGGGCTCGAGCGGGCCCAGGCGCTGGCGGCGGAGTCGCATGCTCGTGCGCGCGCGGAGCTCGACGGCGCGCGACCGCTGCTGGCCGGCGATCCCTCCGACCTGGAGCACGTGGCAGACTTCATGTTCAGCCGCAAGGCATGACGCGGCGCTGACCCATGACCGATTCCTCCTCCGACACCGAGCGCCCGCTGCTCGACCGGGTGAATGGCCCGGACGACCTGAAGGAACTCGACGAGGACCAGCTCCAGCGGCTCGCGCAGGAGGTGCGCGAGTACATCATCGACACGGTCGGGGAGATCGGCGGCCACTTCGGCGCCAACCTCGGCGCCTGCGAGCTGGCGGTCGCGCTGCACAGCGTGCTCGACTCGCCGCAGGACAAGATCCTCTGGGACGTCGGCCACCAGGCCTACCCGCACAAGGTCCTGACCGGCCGCCGCGACGAGCTGCCGAGCATCCGCAAATACGGCGGCCTTGCGCCCTTCTGCTCTCGCGCCGAGTCGCCGCACGACATCATGGGCGCCGGCCACGCGTCCACGGCCGCGAGCTACGCGGTCGGGATCAAGGAGGCGATGCGCCTGCGCGCGAAGCTCGGGCTTCCGACGGACGAGCATCCCGATGCGCGGGTGGTCGCGGTTGTCGGCGACGGCGCGATGACGGGCGGCGTCAACTTCGAGGCGCTGCTGAATGCGGGCGGCCTCGAAACGCCGATCGTGATCGTGCTGAACGACAACGGCATGTCGATCTCGCCCAACGTCGGCGCGCTGTCGCGCTACTTCAACCGGCTGCGGCTGAACCCCAAGGGCTACCAGGCGCGCGAGGCCGTCGAGTCGGGGCTCACGAAGCTCCCCGCCGGCATCGGCCGCCAGATCGAGCGCCTCGGCCCGCAGCTGAAGGAGTCTTTGAAGGCCTTCTGGGCGCCGGGGCTCTTGTTCGAGGAGCTCGACCTGGCCTACGTCGGGGTGATCGACGGCCACGACGTGCGCGCCGTGCGCCGCGCCCTGAAGCAGGCGCTCGGCGCCGGCCGGCCGGTCGTGGTGCACGTCAAGACCGTCAAGGGCAAGGGCTTTGCTGCGGCCGAGGACGGCGGCCTCGAGGGCATGGAGAAGTGGCACGCCGCGAAGCCGGGCTCCATCAGCGAGCGCCGTCCTGCGGTCGCGGCCAAGGGCAAGCCCAAGGGCCCGCGCGTCGGGGCCAAGCCGCCCCCGCAGTACACCGATGTCTTCGGCCGCGCGATGGTGGCGGAGGCGCTGCGCGATCCGCGCGTGGTGGGCATCACCGCCGCGATGGCCGGCGGCACCGGCCTCTCGCACCTGGCCGCCGAGGTGCCCGACCAGTACTTCGACGTGGGCATCGCCGAGCAGCATGCGGTGCTGTTCGCGGCCGGTCTCGCGCTCGAGGGCCTGCGCCCGGTCGCCGCCATCTACTCGACCTTCCTGCAGCGCGGCTACGACCAGATCGTGCACGACGTCTGCCTGCAGAACCTGAACGTCACCTTCTGCATGGACCGCGCCGGGCTGGTCGGCGACGACGGGCCGACGCACCACGGCGCCTACGACATCTCGTTCCTACGCGCGCTGCCGAACATGGTGCTGATGGCGCCCCGCGACGAGGCGATGCTCGTGAACATGTTGCGGACCGCGGTTGAGCAGGACTCGACCCGTAGCGATGCGCTACCCGCGCGGAGCGGCGGTCGGCGTGCCGATCCCGTCCGAGCCCGTGACGATCCCGGTCGGCACAGGGGAGACGCTGGTCGAGGGCGAGCAGGTCGCGCTCGTGGGCTACGGAACCGGGGTGGAGGTGGCGCTCGGCGCCGCTCAGGAGTTGGGCTCGCGTGGCATCGATCCGACCGTCGTCGACGCACGGTTCGCCAAGCCACTCGACGGGGAGCTGCTGCTGTCTCTGGCGGCCCGCCACGAGCTGCTGGTGCTGGTGGAGGAGAACGTCCTTGCCGGCGGCTTCGGCTCAGCCGTGCTGGAGCACCTCTCCGACAGCGGCACACTTGCCGGCGGTCCCGCGATCATCCGCGCGGGCATCCCCGACCGCTACGTGACGCACGGCAAGCCAGACCTGCTGCACGAGGAGATCGGCTTCACGCCGGAGCGGATCGCCGAGCGGGTGCTCGGCGCGCTCGAGCGCAGTCGCGAGCGGGTCTAGGCGCAGACGGTCCTGGCCAAGCTGATCTATTCCGCTATAGCGTCGCTCGACGGCTACATCGCCGACGAGGACGGCAAGTTCGACTGGGCCGAGCCGGACGAGGAGGTCCACACCTTCGCCAACGACCTCGAGCGCTCGGTCGGCACCCATCTCTACGGGCGCCGGCTCTACGAGACGCTGGTCGCCTGGGAGCACCCGGAAACGTTCGCCCACGAAGCTCCCGTGATGCTGGACTTCGCGCGGATCTGGCAGGCGGCGGACAAGGTCGTCTACTCGACGACGCTGGAGAAGGTGTCCAGCGCGCGGACGCGGATCGAGCGTAGCTTCGAACCCGAGGACGTCCGGCGGATGAAAGAGTCGGCGGAGCGCGACATGCTCGTGGGCGGCCCCAACCTTGCCGCTCACGCGATCAGGGCCGGGCTGGTCGACGAGTACCACCTGTTCGTCACACCGATTGTCGTTGGGGGCGGGAAGCAGTCCCTCCCCGACGGTGCCCGCTTTCCGCTGGAACTGCTGGACGAACGCCGTTTCGGCAACGGCATGGTCTACCTGCGCTATCGGGCCGGATAGGATCGCTGATGGCGCCGCTCGATGACTCGGTGCCGGACGCGATCGCAGGTTACTTCGAAGCCGATGCGCGCCGGGACACCGACGCGATCTTGGGGTTGTTCACCGAGGACGCCGACGTGATCGACTAGGGCGGCAGCTGGCGCGGCGTCGACGAGATCCGCGCATGGCGGGAGGGCCCGGCGGCGAAATACGAGTACGCGACGGAGCTGTTCGGCGCCGACCGCACCGGCGATGACGAATATCTCCTCACCGGCCGCATCGACGGCAACTTCCCGGGCGGCACCGCCGCGCTGAAGTGGCGCTTCACCCTGGCCGGCGACCGCATCATGCGGCTGCAGATCGCGCCTTGAGAGCGCGATTAGGCTGCGCCGACGGGCTCGAGCTCGCGCTCGGGCAGCTCGATCCGGTCGAGCTCCTGCGGCTCGCGCTGCACGGTGCCCGTGCGGTACTCGCCGAACAGGGCGACCAGCACGAAGGGCGCGAACCACACGATGTAGAGGTAGAACCAGTGGACCGCGATGAACTGGACTCCCATCAGGACGGCGGCTCCGAGCGCCGCGACCTGGAAGGCGTCGCGCGTGCGCGGCTTGAAGGCGACCCAGATTCCCAGTGCGATGACAGCAAGCTTGATCACGCTCAGGATCGGGTCGAGACCGGGGTTCTGGCCCCAGATGCTGAACGGCGACTCGCGGCTGAACTGGAAGCCGATCGTCTGGTCGTAGAAGACCTTGAAGCCGCCGTCGTCGGGCACGAAGGCAAGCACGGAGAGCAGGACGACCAGGCCGAAGGTGGCGGAGAACATGGTCCACGGGCGGATCCGCCCGGCGAGGCCGTGCTCGGATCCTTCGCCGCGCCCGCTCGCGAACAGCGGCACCAGTGCCAGCGGCGCGAACTTCGCCGCCGCCGCCAGACCCAGCAGGGCTCCCCGGGCGGGCGGAGACGACAGCGCCACCAGCGCCCACACCAGCAGCGCGGAGACGAGCGTGTCGTTGGTGTTGCTCATCAGCGGGAACATCGTGTATGGGAACGCGACCCATGCGTAGGCAAGCGCGATGCCGAGCGCCCGTCCGGCGCGGCCCTTGCGCAGCCGCAGGCCGAGTACGAACAGGCCGATGATGGTGAACAGGTCGAAGGCGATCGTCGCTGCGCGTGCAGATGACAGCTCGTAGTCGTCCGGCGCCTCGATCTCCTGTTGCGAGGGCGGGAAGGCCTTCACGAACGGCACGTAAGCCAGGTAGTTGACCGGCCCGTAGGTGTCGAAGTGCTGGTCCTCGACGCCGCTGTCCTTGTAGAGAACCTTGCCGTCCAGCACGCGCGTGGCGCCCACCGCGCTTCCGTAGCCGACGTCGCCGACCTTGCCGGTTGCCAGCTCGAGGCCGATGCGGAAACCTCCGAGCAACACGATCCCCGCCACCAGCAGCGCCATCGGGGCAAGGGGCACGAGCGGCTGGCGCGCGCGCCGCGGTCGGAGGCCGGCATAGAGCATCCGTGCCAGCAGGTAAGCGAACACGGGATAGACGAGCCAGACCGACGTTCCGATCTCGCCTTGGTTGAAGAACCAATGGGAGATGCCGAAGCCGCCGATCAGCACGAGCAGGTCGAGGTGCAGCATGCGGAACGGGCGCCGCGGATCGAAGAACGGCGCCATGAACAGCAGGCACATCGGGATCCAGATGTACCAGGCATCGAACTTGTCGCCGAAGTAGCCCTTGTGGCCGCGGGCCATGACCCAGTCGGCCTGAACGCCGGTCCATGCCTCGACCACCTTGCCGGTGCGCCCGTCGATCGTGACGTCCGCCAGCTCTTCGCGGCCTGCCAGGTACTTGATGCCCCAGTTACCGCTTCCATCGAAGAGCGTGACGCTGTCGGCGCGCAGGTCCGGGTGCCGCTTGCGCTCCCCCTCGACGGCCGGGATCCGGTCTGCGATCGCGATCGCCTGTTTGGGGGTGATGCGGGGCTGATTCGCCTCCACATTGGGGTCGGCCAGCAGCTCGCCCTGTCCCGGAACCGCGGGCTGGGCGGCCGGGTCGGCGGCCCGCGCCGAGCCGGGAACGACCAGCGCAGCCCAGGCCAGGAGCGCCACCATGGTGGTCAGGAGCGTCCGCCCCCGCGGCAGTGCCGGGAACACGGTGGACGAATGGCCTAGAGATACACGTGGCATGGTCAGCCGACCCATCGGCGATGGCGTATTCGGGCTTGAGCGCCCTCGGACCTCCGTGGACGGTCTGTTGCAAAACAACGGCCCGCCGGGGGAGGCGGGCCGTTTAATGGGGGAGGCGCCCCGCTTTCGCGAGGCGCCTTATGGGGAGGAGAGATTCCCTATGTGGTATGTGCGCGGAAGCTTTGTTACGCCCGGATGGTCCCGTAACGGGTCGTCATTCCGAGCAGGCTGAGGGCGATGGCGACTGTGCCAAGGAAGCCCGCAGCAACCGCCTCGCCGGCGAGGCCGAAGCCAATCGCACATGCGGCGGTGGCGAGGGTGATGCCGAGGTCCATCTCCGCGTGGGCAGACACCCTGAAGGAGGAGCGCCGTGCGCCCTCCGGAGTGAGGTTGGCGCTGGCGGTCAGCGCGACGGCCATTACCAGCACGCCGAGCAGGAAGGAGACGATCATCGCGGACGGTCCGAAGCCGAGCGCGAAGGGCGCGAACATCAGGACCGGGCCGATCAGAGTCTCGAGCGCGGCGTGGATATGTATGGGCACAACTCTTGCGATCGTGATCATGGTTTGAGAGTACCCCCCCGAACGTGCGTTCTATGTGAAACGGATCACAGTGGTCCTTTATTTCGGGACTCCTCCGAGTTGGCCTTCCGCGGATACCTTTAGGCCATGGGAACGGTGAGAAAACGCCTGGATACGGTGCTGGTCGAGCGGGGCCTGTACGAGTCGCGCAGCAAGGCGGCCGCGGCGGTCGTGGCGGGCGACGTGCTGGTCGGCGAGGGCCGCGCGCGGGCCGCGAAGCCTGGCACGCCGGTCGATCCGGAGGTCGGCCTGGCGGTCCGAGAGCCGGCGCGATACGTCTCGCGCGGCGGCCTGAAGCTCGAGCGCGCGCTGGATGAGTTCGGCCTCGGCGTATCGGGGCGGCGGTGCCTCGATGCCGGAGCGTCCACGGGCGGGTTCACCGACTGCCTGCTCCAGCATGGAGCGGCGCACGTGGTCGCGCTCGACGTCGCCTACGGCGAGCTGCACTGGTCCCTGCGCCAGGACGAGCGGGTGACCGTGCTGGAACGCACCAACGCGCGCTCGCTGGATGCAGCGGCGCTGCCCTACCGGCCGGAAGTGATCGTCGCCGACCTGTCGTTCATCGGCCTCGGGAAGGTGCTGCCGGCGCTCGCCGCGCTGGCGGCGGACGCGTTCGACCTCGTGGCGCTGGTAAAGCCGCAATTCGAGTTGGGCCCGCAGCGGGTCGGCAAGGGTGGTGTCGTGCGCTCCGCCGAGGACCGCCTGGAGGCGCTGGTGGGCGCCGGCGAAGCAGCCCTGGGCGCCGGCATGAGCGTGCAGGGCTTCTGCTCCTCCGGGCTGCCCGGCCCGGCGGGGAACCGCGAGAGCTTCATCTGGTGCACCGAGGCGGCGCGTCCCGGCGTGGCCGACCTGGCCGCGGCCGCGCTGGTCGCCGAGCCTGAGGCGGGCGGGATCGCGGTGCGCTCTTGAGCACTCCTCCTTCGACCCGCACCGTCGCGAAGGCGACAATTTTCACCCACAACCGTCACGACGAGACGCGCGAGGCGCTCGAGCAGCTGCGCGAGCTGGCCCAGCGAATCGGCGTCGAGCTGCTGCCGGAGGGCGACGAGCGTGCCCGCCGTGAGGCGGACGTCTGCATCGTCCTCGGCGGCGACGGCGCAACGCTGCGCGCGATGCGTGCCTTCACCGACACGGACGTGCCGGTGTTCTCGATCAACTACGGCCGGGTCGGATTCCTCGCCACGGCCGACCAGGAGCACGTGCGCGAGGCGCTGGAGCTGGCGCTGACCGGGCGGTTCGAGGTGGTGAAGATGCCCGCGCTGGTGCTCGACGAGGGGTCGCCGGAGATGTTCGCGATCAACGAGGTCTCGTTCCTGCGCCGCTCACACCTGAACGTCACCCACATCACCTACTACCTGGCCGGCGAGGTGATCGCGCGCGTCCCCTGCGACGGCCTGCTGGCGGCGACCCCCGTCGGATCGACGGGCTACAACCTGTCGGTCGGCGGCCCGATCCTCTCCTGGGGCGTGCGGGCGTTCGTGGTCAGCCTCGTCGCGGCCCACGCCCTCAGCGCCCGCGGCCTTGTGGCTTCCCCGACCGACCTCCTCGAGGTGGTCAACGAGGGGCCCGAGCCGCTCGACATCGTCTTCGACGGCATCCGGCTCAAAGAGCTGGCGGTCGGCGCTCGCAGCGAGGTCCGCTTCCGCCCCGACGTGGTCGGCCTTGCGCAGCTCCCCGGCGAGAGCTTCTACCGCCGCTTCCGAGAGAAGCTGCTGCAGCTCTCGCAGTAGCCCGCCCCGATCCATCGGGGCGCGTCGGTACAACCAGCCCATGCTTGTCGAGCTGCGGGTTCAGAACCTGCTCCTGATCGAACGTGCCGAGTTGCTGCTCCACCCGGGGCTGAACGTCATCACGGGCGAGACCGGGGCCGGGAAGACGGTGCTCTCGAACGCGCTCGACCTGCTGCTGGGCGGGAAGCCCAAGCGAGGCTGCGTGCGGCCGGGGGAGGACGAGGCCTACGTGGAGGGCGTCTTCACGCTTCCCGATGGGTTCGCGGACCGCATCGGCGGCGACCCCGAGCTCGCGGAGCTGGGCGACCGGCTGGCGCTCGATCGCGGAGAGGTCGTCCTGGCACGCCGCGTCACCGTCGCCGGGCGGACTCGCGCCTACCTCGACGGGCGCTCGGTGACCGCCGCGGAGCTGCGCCTGCTCGGCTCTCAGCTCCTGTCCTTCTACGGCCAGCACGAGCACCGAAAGCTGACGCTTGCATCGGCGCAGCTCGAGATCCTCGACGCCTACTGCGGGCCCGAGCACCTGGACCGCAGGGCGACGTTCGAGCGCGAGCTGGCCGGCGCGCGGCGGCTGCAGCGCGAGCTCGAGGAGCTGCGCGACCGGGCCGGGATGCGCGAGCGCGACCTCGACCTGCTCCTGTTCGAGATCGGCGAGATCGAGGAGGTCGCGCCCTCCGAGGACGAGGAGGCGCAGTTGCTCGAGGAGCGCGGCCGCCTGGCGGCGGTCGAGTCGCTGCGCGAGGCGGCCGGTGCGGCTTCCGCGGCGCTCGACGGCGAGCAGGAGGGCGGCGGAGTGCTCGAGCGCCTCGCGATGGCGGAGTCCGAGCTCGCCCGCTCGGCGGGACACGACCCGGCGCTCGATGCGCTGGCCGCCCGCGCGCAGTCCGTCTCCTACGAGCTGCAGGACCTCGGCGGCGAGCTGCACGCCTACCTCGAGGGGCTGGAGGCCGATCCCGAGCGCCTGGCCGCGATCGACGAGCGGCTCGACCGCCTGGCGCGCCTGAAGCGAAAGCACGGCGGCTCGATCGCCGCGGTGCTCGAGCACGCCGAGCGCTGCCGCGCCGACCGCGACCGGCTCACGAACGCGGAGAGCGAGGCAGCAGCCCTGGAGGCCAAGCTGGCCGAGGCGACCAAACGCGTCGAGAAACTGGCCGCCGATCTCCACGCCACACGCGAGCAGGCGTGCGAAGGTCTCGAGCACGCCGTGCTCGAGCAGCTCGCCCGGCTCGCGATGGACGGCGCCTCGTTCTCGGTCGAGCTGTCGCAGCGCGAGACCGGCAGCGAGGACCCGCTCGGCCGCTTCACCCGCAGCGGCGCCGACGTCGCAGAGCTGGTGATCGGTACGAATCCCGGCGTCCCGGCCGGGCCGCTGCGCGAGATCGCCTCGGGCGGCGAGCTGTCCCGCGTGATGCTCGCCCTGATGAGCGCCACGTCAGCGCGCGCGGGTGCAGCGACGGTGGTCTTCGACGAGGTCGACGCGGGAGTCGGCGGCGCGACGGCGCGCAGCGTCGGCGAGAAGCTGCGCGAGCTCGGGGACGCGCGCCAGGTGCTGTGCATCACGCACCTACCGCAGGTCGCTTCACTGGCCCAGCGCCACTTCCGCGTGACCAAGCGCGTCGGCCGCGGCGCGGGGGACAAAGCTCCCGACGTGCTCGCCACCACGCGCGTGGAGCGGCTCGAGAAGCCCGAGGTCGTCAACGAGCTGTGCCGGATGCTGGGGTCGGACCCCGCGGACACAGGCGCCCGGCGACATGCCGAAGATCTGCTGAAAGCCGCGTAGAATCTGGCGACGCGCGGCCGCGCCGGGGGGCGGCCGGGCCGATATGGCTGCCCCGCGCACACCGACTTCCACATCCAAGGGCACGCGAGGTCCGGCGGCTTGGGCCCCGGCCTACGTCCCGCCGCCGCGTGAGATCCACGGCACGGCGCGCCTCGGCAAGCGCACGAAGGCGCTGGTGCGGCGGCTGCGTCCCGGCGACATCGCGGTCATCGATCACCGCGACATCGACCGGATGGCGGCCGAAGACCTCGTCGAGTCGGGGGTCGCAGCGGTCGTCAACGTGGCGCCGTCGGCGAGCACGCGGTATCCGAATCCCGGGCCGCTGATCCTCGCGCGGGCGGGGGTGCACCTGGTCGACGTTGCAGGCGCGCCGCTGTTCGACGAGATCTCGGACGGGGACCCGATCACCGTGCGTGGCGGAACGGTGCTGACGCAGCGGGGTGTCGTCGCCGAGGGCGCGGTGCGCACGCTCGAAGAGCTGACCCATGTGCGTAGCGCCCAGCAGGAGAAGATCGGGGAAGCGATCGCCGCGTTCGCCGAGAACACGCTCGAGCGGATTCGCGAGGAGCGGGAGCTGCTCGCCGGGCGGTTGTCGATCCCGGACCTGCGAACGGAGTTCCGCGACCGCCACGTCCTGATCGTCGTGCGCGGCACCGACTACCGCAAGGACCTGCGCGCGCTGATGCCCTACATCCGCGACGTGCGCCCGCTGCTGGTCGGCGTCGATGGCGGCGGGGACGCGCTGCGGGAGGTAGGCCTGAAGCCGGACATGATCCTCGGCGACATGGACTCGGCCTCGGACGAGGTGCTGAAAGGCGGCGCGGAGCTGGTCGTGCACGCGTACCCGGACGGCAGTGCGCCCGGCCGCGAGCGCCTCCAGGAGATGAGCCTCGACCACGCGGTGCTGCCTGCCACCGGCACGAGCGAGGACGTCGCGATGCTGCTCGCCTACGAGCTGGGCGCGAAGCTGATCGTCACCGTCGGCTCCCATTTCAACCTGATCGAGTTCCTCGACAAGGACCGCGAGGGGATGTCGTCCACCTTCCTCACCCGGCTGCGGGTCGGGGACATCCTGGTCGACACCAAGGGCGTCAGCCGGCTGTATCGCTCGGGCCCCAGCTTCAAGCTGACCCTGCTGATGATCGCCGCGGCGCTCGCCACGTTCGTCATCGTGGTGCTGAGCTCGCCGCAGATCGAGCACCTGATCGACCTCGTCTGGCTGAAGCTTTTTAGCTAGGTCGGTGTTCTCCCAGCGTTATCACGCGATCTCGCTGATCGCCGTCTTCCTCGCACTCGGCATCGGCGTCGCCCTCGGCGTCGCGATCGGCGAGAACGGGGTCGTCTCCGACGCGAGCAAGGACCTCGAGAACTCCCTGCGCGGTGACCTGCGCCAGGTGCGCTCCAACAACACCGACCTGCGGCGCGAGATCGACCAGCGGGACCGCTTTGCGCTGGCCGCCTACCCGGGGCTCGTCCGCGACCTGATGCCGGACTGGCGGGTCGGCATCGTCGCGACGTGCAGCCTGCCGTCGGGCTATACGAGCGAGGTGCGGGAGGCGGTGGAGCCGGCCGGCGCGCAGGTCGACTCGGTCACCGTGATCGCCGACCCGCTGCCACTCGATCGCATCGCCGACGATCTCGACGGCACGCGGCTGCGGCGCGTGGACCGCTCCGACGAGGTGCTCGAGCGTCTCGGCCGGCGCGTCGGCCGCGCGCTCGTCAATGACGGGGACCTCGTCGAGCGCCTGCGGAAGGACCTGTTCTCGAACACCCGCGGGCGAGTACCGGGGACTCGACGCAGTCGTCCTCGCGCGCGGCTGTGACGGCTCCAAGCGCGAGGCGAAGGGGAAGGCGAAGCGCTCGCAGGAGCGCTTCGAGGCCGCCTTGATCGACGGCCTGCGGGACAGCCGGGCGAAGGTCGCGGGGGTCGAGCTGACCGACACCGATCCCTCCCAGGTCGGATACATGAAGGACCGCCGCATCACGAGCGTGGACGATCTGGACCTGGTGGCCGGCAAGACGGCGCTCGTTTGGGGACTGCTGGGCGGCGAGGGTCACTACGGGGTCAAGAGCTCCGCCCAGCGCTACCTGCCCTCACCACCCGACTGATCCATTGGACTGGCTTCCGCTGATCCTGTCGTTCGGGGCGGGCCTGGTGCTCGCGCCCGCGGCCCTCGATGCGATGGACTCCGCCGGCCTGGTGCGCGAGAACTGGCGCGGTCAGAAGCTGCCGGCTGCGCTCGGCCTCGCGGCGGTGGCGGCCGGCCTGGTCGCGCTCGCGCCGCTGGCGCTGCTCGACGAGCTCGCGGACGAGAACTGGCTGCCGCCCGCATCGCAGGACGTGCTGCTGTACGGGATCGGGGTCGCCTTCCTGGGGTTCGTCGATGACGTGCTCGGCGGCCGGGCCGAGAGCGGGGGCCGCGAGCGAGCCCGCCGCGCCCCGGGGCTGGCGCGGCCACGGCACGGCCGCCGCGGGCGGGAGCCTCACGCACCGGGGTCCTGAAGGCCGTCGGCGCGCTGGCGCTGGCGCTGCTCGTGCTCTCCGATCAGGGCCTCGACACCGGCGAGTACCTGCTCGCGGTCGGGGTGCTGGTCCTCGCCACGAACGTCTTCAACCTGCTCGACCTGCGCCCGGGCCGGGCGCTCAAGGCCCTCGTCCTGCTGGGCGCCGCGCTGACGCTCGGAACCTGGGACTCCGAGCCGCTGCGCGCGCTCGGCATCCTGCTGGGCGGCGTCCTGGCGATGGCGCCGTACGACCTGGGCGAGCGGGGCATGCTGGGGGACACCGGCTCGAACCTCGTCGGCGCCCTGGCCGGCTTCTGGCTCGTCTACTCCCTGTCCACCACCGGGCAGGCGGTGGCCCTCGGCGTCCTGCGTGCTGATCACAATTTACGGAGAGTTTCGATCGATCTCGGCCCTCGTCGACAGGAACCCTCTGATGCGTGGTCTAGACTCGATCGGCAGGCGAGCTTGAGCGAAACGCGCTACATCTTCGTGACCGGTGGAGTGGTTTCTTCCTTGGGGAAGGGCATCGCCGCCGCCTCCATAGGCCGGCTGCTGGTGAGCCGGGGGCTGCGCGTCCAGATGCAGAAGTTCGACCCCTACATCAACGTCGACCCGGGGACGATGAGCCCGTTCCAGCACGGCGAGGTGTTCGTCACCGAGGACGGCGCCGAGACCGATCTCGACCTGGGCCACTACGAGCGCTTCACGGACGAGAACACGTCGCGGACGTCGAACGTCACCTCCGGCGCGGTCTACTACTCGGTGATCCGCAAGGAGCGGCGGGGCGACTTCCTGGGCGGCACGGTCCAGGTGATCCCGCACATCACCAACGAGATCCAGCAGCGCGTGAAGCTGGTCGCGGAGTCGCAGGACGTCGACTTCGTCATCACCGAGATCGGCGGCACCGTGGGCGACATCGAGTCGCTTCCCTTCCTGGAGGCGATCCGCCAGTTGCAGGTGGAACTTGGCCGCGAGCGCTGTTTCTTCATCCATCTGACCCTGGTCCCGTACATCGGGCACGCCGGCGAGCTGAAGACCAAGCCGACCCAGCACTCGGTCAACGAGCTGCGCCGGATCGGCATCCAGCCCGACGTGGTCGTGTGCCGCTCCGAGGAGGCGCTGTCGCGCGAGATCCGCGCCAAGATCGCCCTGTTCGCGAGCCTGCCGGTCGACGCGGTCATCTCGGCCCGCGACGTGGACGACATCTACAAGGTGCCGCTGATGTTCCGCGCCGAGGGCCTCGACGACCTGCTGCTGGACCACTTCAAGGTCGACGCCCCCGCACCCGACATGGGGCAGTGGGAGGCGATGGTGCGGCGTTCCTCCGAGGCCACCGACACCGTCCGGATCGCGCTGGTCGGCAAGTACGTCAAGCTCGCGGACGCCTACCTGTCCGTGATCGAGGCGCTGCGTCACGGCGGCTTCCACTACGGCACGAACATCGACGTCTTCTGGGTCGACTCGGAGACGCTCACCGAGAGCGAGAGCGGCGCGCTGCTCGAGGAGGCCGACGGCATCCTGATCCCCGGCGGGTTCGGGGTGCGCGGCATCGAGGGCAAGATCAACGCCGCGCGGGTCGCGCGCGAGCGGGGGATCCCGTTCCTCGGCATCTGCCTCGGGATGCAGCTCGCGGTGGTCGACTTCGCCCGCCACGTGGTCGGCATGGAGGGCGCCAACTCGGCCGAGTTCGACCCCGAGACCCCCTACCCGATCGTCGACCTGCTGCCGGAGCAGAAGGAGGTCGACGACATGGGCGGCACGATGCGCCTGGGCGCCGACCCGGTGAAGCTCCACGCCGGCAGCCGCGCGCGCGAGGTGTACGACGACCAGGTGATCTACGAGCGCCACCGGCACCGCTACGAGGTCAACAACCTCCTGCGCCGCCGGCTCGAGGATGCCGGCCTGGTGTGCGGCGGGACGAGCCCGGACGACCGGCTCGTGGAGCTGATCGAGCTGCCGGACCACCCCTTCTTCATGGCGTCGCAGTACCACCCGGAGTTCAAGTCGCGGCCCAACCGCCCGGCCGCCGCTGTTCCGCGAGTTCGTGGGAGCGGCGCTCGAGCGCGCCCGGGCGAGGGCGCCCGAGTCGGGCTGAGCAGGCGCCGGGCGACGGCCCGGTGCGCTCCAGGATCACCGGCGGGGCCGACCCCACCCCCACTCACTAGCGCTTAGTCTGGCGGCGCTGTGGAGCGCGCCACCGACTCCGAGCGGGCGCAGCTCGCCGACCTGTTCGTCCGGCTCTGCGAGATTCCGAGCCCGACCGGCGACGAGCGCGCGATGGCGGCTGCGGTGCGCGGCCGAGCTCGAGTCCACCGGCCTGAGCGTCGAGGAGGACGACACGGCGGCGGAGACCGGGGCCGGCGTGCGGGAATCTCCTCGCGCGGATTCCGCCGCCGACCGGCGAGGCGCCCACGATGCTCGTCTGCGCGCACATGGACACGGTGCCGCTGACCGCGCCGGTGGAGGTCGACAGCTCCGAGGGGCTGTTTCGCAATCGCAACGACGCGATCCTGGGCGCGGACAACAAGGCCGCGGTCGCCGTCTTCCTGCAGGCCGCCCGGCGCTGGACGGCTCGCCGCCCGCCCGTCGGAGTCGAGCTGCTCTTCACGACCAGCGAGGAGACGGGCCTGCGCGGGGCGAAGGCCTTCGACCGCGATCGCCTGAGCGCCGACTTCGGCTACGTCTACGACCACGCCAGCGCCGATCGGCGGGCTGGTCGTCGCCGCGCCGACCCACTACGCGATCACGGCGGACTTCCTCGGGCGCGCCGCGCACGCGGGCATCCGGCCGGAGGAGGGGCGCAACGCGATCGTCGCCGCGGCGCAGGCGATCGGCCGGGTTCCCTCGGGCCGGATCGACGCGGAGACGACGCTGAACGTCGGCGTCATCGAGGGCGGCACCGCGGGCAACGTCGTCGCCGAGCGCTGCCGGGTCGAGTTCGAGGTCCGCAGCCTCGACAACGCGAAGGCGAGCGACCTGGTGAGCCAGGTGGTCGACGCGCTGCACGTGGGCGGCCAGCGCAACCGAGACCGACGTCGATGCGCACGTGGAGGAGCACTTCCGCGCGTACCGGATCCCCGACGTCCGATCCGTGCGTGGAGGTTGCTTCCGGGGCGCTGCGCGACTGCGGCATCGAGCCGGTGCTGCACGCCATCCGGCGGAGGCAGCGACGCCAGCGTGTTCGAGGAGCGCGGCCTGCGCTGCCTCAACGTCGCGAACGGGACGGAGGCAAACCACACCTCGGACGAGCGCGTCACGCGCGCAGGCGCTCGAGACGATGCTCGACGTGACCTTCAGGCTCGCGGAGCGCGCCGGGTGCTGCGGCTGCGTAAGGGCACGGTGTCCGCCGTCAAGACGGGCGGCGGCCGCGTCGTGCGGCTGCGGGTCGGCCTCGAGGACGGAGAGGAGCGCACGGCGATCGCGTATCCGGGCCTCACCGGCCCGGTCGAGCCCGGCGACGAGGTGATGGTCAACGCCGAGGCGCAGGACCTCGGCCTCGGCAGCGGCGGCTTCGACGTCGTGCACGCGAACCTCACGCCGGCTACCCGAGGGCGGCCACGGCGGGGCGCACGTGATGAAGCTCGAACTACACCTCGCTCCAGCACTCCGTCGAGCCGGTCGAGCAGGGCCTCGAGGAGGTGCAGCGCCCGCTCGGCGATGCCGGTCGGCGTGCTGGCGCTCCACGGCCAGCTCGCTCCGGCGGCGTTCGCACTCTCGGAGCTTCGCCCGGGCGCCCGCTGCGGCTACGTGCAGAGCGCGGGCGGCGCGCTGCCGGGCGCGCTGTCGGACACGGTGGCGGCACTGCTCGAGCGCGACGTGCTGGTCGACCACGTCACCGCGGCCCCGTGCTTCGGCGGCCCGCTGCGAGTCGATCACGGTGGAGGGCGCGCTGCACGCGGGCTCCGCGTCCCTCGGCTGGGACTGCGCGTTCGTCGGCCCGGGCCCGGGCATCCTCGGCTCGGCCTCGGCGCTCGGCCACGGCGGCATGTCGGCCCTTGCAGCGGCCCACGCCGCGCTGTCGCTCGGATGCGAGGTCGTGCTGGCGCCGCGACTGTCGGCGGGCGACCCGCGCGAGCGCCACCGCGGCCTGAGCCATCACACGCGGACCGTGATGGACATGCTGCTCGCGCCGGTCACCGTCGCGGTTCCCGGCCCCCTCACGGCTTCGTCCGCGAACGAGCTGGAGGGAGCGGTCGAGCGCACCCGCCACCGTGCGGACCATGTCGCCGTTGCCGACCTGCTCGACGTCCTATGCGGCCAGCGGCCTGCCGACCACCACGATGGGCCGCTCGATCGAGGAGGACCCGGACTTCTTCGCCGCGGCGCTGGCCGCGGGCGCCGTGCTGGCGGCGGCCCTGCAGACCATGACGAAAGGACCGCGATGGCTTTCGAGAAGATCGGCAGCGAGGAGATCTGGCGCGGCCACATCGGCACCGTGCGGGTCGACAGGTTCCGCCACGACGACGGCGAGGAGGTGCAGCGCGAGGTCGTCGCCCACCCCGGCGCGGCGGTGATGGTGCCCTGGGACGGCGAGCGGATCTGGCTCGTGCGCCAGCCGCGCGAGGTGGTGGGGGAGGAGCTGCTGGAGCTGCCGGCCGGCAAGCTGAACGGCGGCGAGCCGCTCGAGACCGCCAAGCGCGAGCTGCGCGAGGAGATCGGCAAGTCGGCCGCCACCTGGCGCTACCTGACCAGCTTCTACGCGAGCCCGGGGTTCACCGACGAGCTGATCCACGCGTACCTCGCGACCGACCTGCGCGACGACCCGCTCGCAGGCCGAGGAGGAGGAGCGGATCACGATCGTCTCCGAGCCGGTCGAGCGGCTCGACGACCTGATCGCCAGCTGCAGGGACTCGAAGAGCATCATCACGCTGTTCTGGTTCCGGGACTACGTGCTGCCCGACCTGCGCTAGCCGCGCGCTCAACAGGAGCGCCGCGGCCTTGCCCGAACACCCATGGGTGACCGTCGCCGCACAGCCCGCCGCGCCTGACGCCGCCTTCAGCGGGCACCTGCTCGACTTCCTCGCCTACCTGGAGCTGGAGCGCGGGCTGTCGCGCAACACGCTCTCCTCCTACCGGTCCGACCTGCTCCAGTTCGGCGCCTTCCTTGCCGAGCGCGGGCTGAGCGCCGAGCGGGCCGATTCCGCCGACGTCTCCGACTTCCTGACCGCGCTCGCCAGCGGCGCGGCGGGCGTGCCGCTCGCCACGGCGAGCGATCCAGCGCAAGGCGGCGAGCCTGCGCGCCTTCTACAAGCATCTGCGGCGAGAGGGCGTGCTCGACTCCGACCCGACCGCCGGCGTCTCGTCGCCGCGGCGCAGTCCAGAAGCTGCCGCAGGTGCTCGGGCGCTCCGAGGTCCAGGCGCCTGCTCGAACAGGCCGCGCGGCACCGAGCCGATCGACGCTGCGCGACCGGGCGATCCTCGAGCTGATGTACGCGTGCGGGCTGCGGGTCTCGGAGGCGGTGGACCTGGAGGTGCGCCGCGTCGATCTCGAGGCGCGGGCACTGATCGCGCGCGGGAAAGGCTCGAAGGAGCGCATCGTCCCGATCGGCTCCGAGGCGGTCCGGGCCGTGCAGATCTACCTCGCCCGCGGGCGGCCCCACCTCGTCGGGGCGCGGATCGAACCGCGCCTGTTCGTGAACTATCCGCGGCGGCCCGCTGACCCGGCAGGGGCTCTACAAGATCATCGGCCGCCACGCGAAGGCCGCGGGGCTCGAGGGCAAGATGAGCCCGCACACGCTGCGCCACACCTTCGCCACCCACCTGCTCGAGGGCGGCTGCGACCTGCGCTCGGTCCAGGAGATGCTGGGCCACTCCGACGTCACGACGACGCAGCTCTACACGCACCTCTCGAACCAGCATCTGAAGAACGCCTACTTCAGCGCGCACCCGAGAGCCACGAGCGGCTGGCCGACGGCTCGGTAGCTCTTCGAAGCGGGAGTGCCGGAGCTTCCTGAGGTCGAGACGATCCGCCGCCAGCTCGCGCCCCGCGTCGCGGGGCGCACGATCGTCGACGCGTCAGGTGCTCGACCCGCTCTGGTGCGCGCCGCGCGGCGCCGGAGGAGGTCGAGGCCGACCTGCGCGGCGAGCCGATCGTGGCGCTCGGGCGGCGCGGCAAGTACCTGCTGCTCGAGCTGGCGGACGAGCGGTTCCTCGTCATGCACCTGCGCATGACCGGCAACCTGCTCTGGGTCGACGCCGGCCGACGACGCCGAGGCGCGGCCGCATCTGCGCGTGCGCCTCGTGCTCGACGACGACCACCGCGCTGCTGTTCACCGACCAGCGCCGCTTCGGCACCGGCCTCGTGATCGACGGTCGCGAGGCGCTCGACGCCTACCTCGACGAGCGGCTCGGCCCGGAGCCGCTCGACCCGTCGTTCACACCCGACGTGCTGCGCGCGCCTGGCGGCGGGGCGCCGCGCCCCGGTGAAGGCGTTCCTGCTCGACCAGCGCCGGGTCGCGGGCGTCGGGAACATCTACGCGGACGAGGCGCTCTTTCGCGCGCAGATCCATCCGCTGCGCGCCGGCGGGCCGGCTGCGCGGGGCGAGATCGAGCGGCTGCATGCCGCGATCGTCGAGACGCTCGAGGCCGGCATCGCCAACCAGGGGTCCTCGATCGACGACTACCGTCGACTCCAACGGCGAGCGCGGCTCGATGCAGAACGCGTTCCTGATCCACCTGCGCGAGGGCTTGCCCTGCGTGCGCTGCGGCCGCCCGTCGTGAAGCTGCGCGCGGCGGGCCGCGGCACCTACGTCTGTCGCCGCTGCCAGCCCGTACCGCGCCCGCGCACGGTCGGCGAGCCGCCGCTTGAGCGACGCTGCCCGCCGGTTTCGAGGCCGGGCACTGGACCGACACGCGTCGGCGTCACCGGCTGCACCGTCGTGCTTCCGCCGCCGGACGGGAGCCGTCGCCTCGGGCGACGTGCGCGGAGGCGGCACGGGCAGCCGCGAGATCGACCTGCTGCACCCGCTCGCCAACGCGGCGCCGCGTCCACGCGGTGCTGCTCACGGGTGGCAGCGCCTTCGGCCTGGCCGCCGCCGACGGCGTCATGCGCTGGCTGGAGCGAAACGAGCGCGGCTACGCGACGCCGGGCGGCCGCGTGCCGCTGGTGCCCGGCGCCGTCGTCTACGACCTCGTCGACCGGCGACCCGACGGCGCGCCCCGGCCCGGCGAGGGCGAGGCCGCCTGCGAGGCCGCATCGCCGGACCCGACGCTCGGCAGCGTGGGCGCGGGCACCGGCGCCGCGGTCGGCAAGCTGCTCGGCCGCGACCACGCCGTCAAGAGCGGAGTCGGGCTGGCGGTGACCGAGCTCTGCCGCAGGGCCAGCGGATGGCGGCGCTGGCGGTCGTGAACGCGTTCGGCGACGTGATCGGAGAGGACGGGCAGGTGCTGGCGGGCCCGCGCTCCGACGACGGCGGGTTCCTCGTCCACGACGGAGATGATCCGCGCCGGCGACTTCGAGCACGCCGGGTTTCGAAGCGGCCAGCCGGCGGGCAACACGACGCTCGTCTGCCTGATGACCGACGCCGCGCTCACCAAGCTCGGATGCGGGATCGTCTCCAAGATGGCCCACGCGGGAATGGCGCGCGCCGTCGATCCCGTTCACTCCGCCGCCGACGGCGACGTGGTCTTCACTCTCGCGACCGGCACGGCCGCGGAGATCGACCCGCTGATCGCCGGCGTGATCGCGGCGGCCATCACGGCCGAGGCGATCAGAGACGGCGTGCGCCGTGCGACCGGCCTGGCAGGGACTCCCGGCGCTCAGCGAGCTGGGTGCCTAGCTGCCGGCGAGCTGCTTGAGCAGGCCGGATTCCGCCGCCTGCTCGAGGTCATCGAGGCCGCCCAGCGGCTCGTGGCCGATGATGATCTGGGGGAAGGTCATCTGACCGGTGAAGGCGACCAGCTCCTTGCGGCCGACCGGGTCCTTGGTCAGGTTGACCTCCTCGAAAAGGAGGTCGTGGCGGCGCAGCAGGTCCTTCGCCTTGATGCAGCGCGCGCAGGGATCGGCGGTGTAGACGACTATGCGCTTGGCCTTGGTCTCGATGCCCATCTCTCTTCCCCGAATCACATCCGGCTTCCCGTCCATATTTAGCATCGGAGGGAAGTCGCTACTTCATTAAGTAAAGCATGCCTGGCTACTACAAGACCGAGGGAGTCGTCCTGCGCTCGATGCGGCTGCGCGAGGCGGATCGCATCGTGAACGTCTACACCGGCACCCACGGGCGCATCGGCGCGGTGGTGAAGGGCGTGCGGCGCACGAAGTCGCGGTTCGGCGGCCGGCTCGAGCCGTTCTTCCGGGTGCGGCTGGTCCTCTACCAGGGACGCGGCGACCTGGACACGGTCACGCAGGCGGAGGCGATCGAGTGGTACCCGCGCCTGCGGGAGAGCCACGAGTGCCTGAGCTCGGCGGCCGCGGCGTGCGAGTCGGTGCTGCGGCTGTTCGGCGAGGGCGAGGGCAATCCGGCCGCCTACAACCTGCTCTGCAACGAGCTCCAGCTGCTCGACGCCCGGCCCAAGGCTGCGGGCGCGGCGAACATGCTGGCCTTCCGCCTCAAGCTGCTGCTGGCGGCCGGCTTCGTGCCCGAGCTGACGGCATGCGCGCGCTGCGGCGAGGCGCTCGAGGGCGCCGCCGCGGCCGACATCGCGTTCTCGCCCGCCGCGGGCGGGATCACCTGCGCAGGGTGCGGTCCGGGCGAGGGCTTCTCGCTCGACGGCGGCGCGCTCGAGTTCATGTCCGATGCGCTGGCAAAGCCGCTGCGCGACGCTCCCGAGGCGCCCCGCCAGACACTCGGCCAGGTGGACCGGGCCGTCACCGGAACGCTGGAATACCATGCCCACGTGCGGCTGCGCAGCGTGCCTGCGTAGGCGCCGTCGCCTGTGGAGAAATGGGTCTACGACTTCTCGGAGGGCTCGCGCGAGATGCGGGAGCTGCTCGGCGGCAAGGGCGCCAACATCGCCGAGATGACCCGCATCGGCGGGCCGGTGCGCGTGCCCGCCGGGTTCACGATCACGACGGCCGGCCTGCGTCGCCTACATGCGCGACGGCGACGTGCCCGCCGGCCTCCGGGAGCAGGTCGACGACGCGCTCGGGAGGCTCGAGGCCCAGGCCGGCAAGCGGCTCGGCGACCCCTCTGACCCGCTGCTCGTGTCGGTCCGCTCCGGCGCGCGCGAGTCGATGCCGGGCATGCTCGACACGGTGCTCAACCTCGGCCTGAACGACGAGTCGGTCGCGGGCTGGGCGCGCGCACCGGCAACGAGCGCTTCGCCGCCGACTCGCACCGGCGCTTCGTCCAGATGTTCGGGAATGTCGTGCGCGGACATCGAGGGCGCGGACTTCGAAGAGGCGATCGCGAAGCGCAAGAAAGCACGGGGGGTGGAGCGCGACACCGACCTCGACTCCGGGGACCTCGCCGCACTGGTCGCAGAGTTCAGGCGGATCTTCGAGTCCCACACGGGCGAGGAGTTCCCCGCACGCCCCACGCGAGCAACTGCGGCAGGCGATCGAGGCGGTGTTCGACTCGTGGAACGGCGAGCGGGCGATCGCCTACCGGCGGCTGAACCGCATTCCCGGCGACTGGGGCACCGCCGTCAACGTGCAGCAGATGGTGTTCGGCAACAAGGGCGAGACTTCGGGATCGGGCGTCGCCTTCTCCCGCGACGAGCGCACCGGCGAGCCGCAGCCGAGCGGCGACTTCCTACAGAACGCCCAGGGCGAGGACGTGGTGTCGGGCGTGCGCAACACGCGCGACATCTCGGAGCTCGCCGAGCTGATGCCGGACGCACACGCGCAGCTGATGGAGATCCTGACCGCGCTGGAGCGCCACTACCGCGACATGCAGGACGTCGAGTTCACGATCGAGGAAGGGACGCTCTACATGCTGCAGACCCGCAGCGCCAAGCGGCCGGCGCAGGCGGCGGTGCGGGTGGCGGTCGACATGGTCGCCGAGGGCCTCGTCACCAGGGAGGAGGCGCTCGCCAACATCGACGCGGGCGGGCTCGACGCGCTCCTGCATCCGACCTTCGACCCGTCGTTCAAGTTCGAGCCGATCGCGCAAGGTGTGGGCGCCTCCCCCGGTGCGGCGAAGGGCGGGATCGTCTTCACCGCCGCCGAGGCGGTGCAGCGCGGCGGCGACGGAGAGTCGGTCATCCTGGTGCGTCCCTTCACCGAGGCCGACGACGTGTCGGGCTTCCACGCCGCACGCGGCATCCTCACCTCGGAGGGCGGCAAGGCCTCCCACGCGGCACTGGTGGCGCGCGGCATGGGCCGTCCCTGCGTGGCCGGCGCCTCCGAGCTTCAGATCGACCTCAAGGCCGAGACGGTCGCGGTGAACGGCTCGGTGTTGAAGCGCGGGGACCTGATCGCGATCGACGGCAGCACCGGAACGGTCACCACGGAGGACGTCCCGCTGATCTCGCCCGAGATCTCCGAGCACTTCGAGACGGTGCTCGGCTGGGCCGACGAGATCCGGCGCATGGGCGTTCGCTCGAACGCCGACGCGCCCGGCGATGCCCGCCGCGCGCGCAGCTTCGGCGCAGAGGGGATCGGGCTGTGCCGCACCGAGCACATGTTCATGCAGGCCGATCGCCAGCCGAAGATGCGCGAGATGATCATGGCCGGCACCGAGGAGGAGCGCCGGAAGGCGCTTGCGGCGCTGCTGCCGCTCCAGCGCTCGGACTTCGAGGGCATCTTCGAGGCGATGGAGGGGCTGCCGGTCACGATCCGGCTGCTCGACCCGCCGCTGCACGAGTTCCTCCCCGCGCCACGAGGAGCTGGCGGTCGAGCTGGCGCACCTGCGTGATGCCGGCGCCCCGGTCGAGCGGATCGCCGACATCGAGGCGCAGATGGAGCGCGTGTCGAGCCTCGCCGAGACGAACCCGATGATCGGCACGCGCGGCTGCCGTCTCGGGATCATCTACCCCGAGATCTACGAGATGCAGGTGCGCGCGATCATCGGCGCGGCGGTCGCGGTGCGCGAGCGGACGGGCCAGTCAGCCCGAGATCGAGATCATGATCCCGCTGGTCGACTACGAGCGCGAGCTGGAGCTGATCCGCGGGCTCGTAGATCGCAGCGCCAGTGAGGCCATCGGCGACGCCGAGCCGATCTCCTACAAGACCGGGACGATGGTCGAGCTGCCCCGGGCTTGCCTGGTCGCCGACCGCATCGCACGTACCGCCGACTTCTTCAGCTTCGGCACCAACGACCTGACCCAGACGGCACTCGGGTTCTCGCGTGACGACGTCGAGAAGAGCTTCATCGAGCGCTATATCGAGTTGCGGCGTGCTCGACCGCTCGCCGTTCGAGACCATCGACGTTCCCGGAGTGGGCGCGCTCGTGCGCACGGCGGCGGAGCTCGGTCGCGGAGTCAACCCCGATCTGAAGCTCGGCATCTGCGGTGAGCACGGCGGCGACCCGGACAGCATCCGCTTCTTCTCCTCGGTCGGGCTCGACTACGTCAGCTGCTCTCCCTACCGGGTGCCGATCGCCCGGATTGCCGCCGCGCAGGCGGCGCTCGCCGGCTGACCACGCGTTGCGCGTCGCGGTCGTCGCCGAGTACTACCCCCGGCCGAGCCATCCGGGCCTGGGCGTCTGGGCGCACCGCCAGGCGATGGCGGTGCGCGACCTCGGCGTCGACGTGCGCGTGCTGGTGCTGGAGCGGCCGATCCCTCCGCTGTCGGCGGCGCGCGCCCTGCCGCGCACCGGTCCGCTGCGGGAGTGGGCGCGCGCCGCTCGCTCCCAGCCACGCCAGGTGGTGATGGACGGGATCGAGGTGGAGTACGTGCGGTTCGTCGCGCCTCCGCGGCCGTGGAGCTACGGAAGCTGGGGACGGTGGGCGGCTCCGCCGCTGCGGCGGGCGCTCGACCGGCTGGCGGCCTCCTGGAACCCGGACCTGATCCACGCCCACTACGCGGTGCCCGCCGGGTTCGCCGCGCGGCGGTGGCTCGAGCGCCGCGGGTCGGCCGCGCCCCTGGTCGTGTCGGTGCACGGCGGCGACCTCACCTACGCGGCGCCCCGCAGCGAGCGCGGACGGCGGGCGGTGGCCCGCACGCTGGCCGGCGCGGATGCGGTGACCGTGAACAGCACGCTCACCGGGCGGGGGGTCGAGCAGCTGATCGGCCCGCGCGAGGGCGTCACGGTCGTGCATCCGGGCGCGGACCTGATGGAGCCCGTGGCCAAGGCGGCCGAGCCGACGCTCGTGACCGTGGCGAACCTCGAGCCCCACAAGTCGCAGGCGGACGTGATCCGGGCGGTGGCCGCGCTTGTGCCGAAGCATCCCGGCCTGCGCTACGTGCTGGTCGGCAAGGGCCCGCAGCGCGAGGCGCTCGAGCGGCTGGCGGGCGAGCTGGGGGTCGCCGAGCGGCTGCGCTTCACGGGCGCGCTCCCGCACGAGGCGGCCCGCGCGGAGGTCGCGCGCGGCCACGTGCACGTGATGCCGAGCGTCCACGACGGCTTCGGCGCCGCGCACATCGAGGCGATGTCGGCCGGCGTGCCGACGATCGCGGGGGCCGGCACCGGGTCGGAGGACATCGCCAGGGCGGGGGAGGGGGCGCTGCTCGTGCGGGCGGGCGACGTCCCGCGATTGACCGAGGTGCTCGACCGCCTGCTGAGCGACCCGGCCGAGCGCGAGCGACTCGGCGAGGCGGCGCGCCGGACGGTCGCCGAGCACTTCACCTGGGAGCGCTGCGGCGAGCGGACCCTGGCGGTCTACGAGTCGGTCACGCGCGGCTGAGCGCCGATTCCGGCGCAGTGCCTCGGACAGCGTCCGGTAGATCCGGAACTCGGCCGCCCGGCCGTCCGAGAGGTGGAACGCATGCACGGGCGAGAGCTCGACCTCCATGCCGGTGTGGCGAGCGCGCCCTCCGAACCGGATCGGGACGACGAGCCATTCCGCGCCCGCCTCGATGAAGTCCTGCGGCTCGATCCACATCCCCTCGAAGGCTTCGAGCTGGTTGGTCATGAAGCCGAAGATGCCGTCGTGACCGCTCCACTCGCCCTCCACGAAGACCGTCCGGGCTGCCGGCGGAGAGCACGGCGTCGGGCTGGAAGAACCGCTCGATGTGCCGGCGGATCGGCTCCGGGTCGCCGGTCTCGTAGAAGTGCGAGATGGCGCGGTAGCCGGCTCGCGCGACTTCCACGTCTTCCGCGTTCATGCCAGCCACCTTAATCTCCCGCGACGGGTTCGCCGCGGGTGTTGGGAGAATCAGGTGATGGAAGCTCATGCTGCCGACCTTGCAGAGTCGCTCGCCGGCGACGATGTCGCGGCGTCATTCGAGGCGCGCATGCGCGAGTTCGAGGACGCGCGGCTGTCGCCGCTCGCGACCCGCTCCTACCCTCCCAGCCGGGCCGTGGAGGAGGCTCCCTGCCGGCTGCGGACGCCATTCCAGCGCGATCGCGACCGGATCGTCCACACCAAGAGCTTCCGGCGCCTCAAGCACAAGACCCAGGTCTTCATCGCTCCCGAGGGCGACCACTACCGCACCCGGCTCACCCACACGCTCGAGACCTGCGGCATCTCCCGCACGGTCGCCCGCGCACTGCGGCTGAACGAGGACCTCACCGAGGCGATCGGGCTCGGGCACGATCTCGGCCACCCGCCGTTCGGGCACGCCGGAGAGGAGGCTCTCGACCGGCTGCTGCACGAGCGCTTCGGGCGCCGCTTCCACCACAACGAGCAGTCGCTCAGGGTCGTGGACCGGCTCGAGCGCGACGGCCAGGGCCTCAACCTGACGGAGCAGGTGCGGGACGGCATCCTGCGCCACACAGGTCCCGAGCCGCCGGACACGCTCGAAGGCCGGATCGTGCGCCTGGTCGACCGCATCGCCTACATCAACCACGACATCGACGACGCCCTGCGCGCCGGGGTACTCGCGGAGGGCGACCTGCCGCGCGACGAGATCGCAGTCCTCGGCGCGTCCGGCAGCGAGCGCATCGACCTGCTCGTCCACGATCTGGTCGAGCACTCCGAGCGGGCCGGCGACATCACGCAGGGCGAGCGGGTCGGCGCGGCGATGTCGCGCCTGCGGAAGTTCATGTTCGACCGCGTCTACCTTGGTGACGCCTCGCGCCAGGAGGCACGTCGCGTCGCAGGCGTGATCGAGATCCTGCTGGACCACTACCTCGCGCACCCGGAGGAGCTGCCCGGCGGGGCCGACGCCGGGGGCGATGACCTGCAGACGCGGGTGACGGACTACCTGGCCGGCATGACCGACCGGTTCTGCATCCGGGACTTCCAGCGCCTGGCCGTCCCGCGAGACTTCTCGTGAGCCGGGTCACCTCCGAGTCGGTCGAGGCGGTCCGCCAGGCCGCCGACATAGCCGAGGTCGTCTCCGGCTACACGGACCTGCGCCGCTCGGGCGCGCGCTTCACCGGCCTGTGCCCCTTCCACGACGAGCGCACCCCGAGCTTCTCGGTCGACCCCTCCGCGGGCCTCTACTACTGCTTCGGCTGCCAGGCCGGCGGCGACGTCTTCGGCTTCCTGATGGAGAAGGAGGGCCTGGAGTTCCGCGACGCGGTCGAGCAGCTGGCCGACCGCTACGGCGTCGAGCTGGCGTTCGACACCAAGGACCCGGGCGAGGACCAGCGCCGCCGCCGGCGCGAGCGGCTGCTCGAGATGCTCTCCAAGACGGCGCGCTTCTACGAGCGCTACCTGTGGGACTCCGACGAGGCGCGGGGCGCGCGCACCTACCTGGAGGGCAGGGGGCTCGGACGTGAGGCGCTCGAGGAGTTCGGCGTCGGCTTTGCCCCCAGCGCCTGGGACCGCTTGCTCGTGCGGGCTCAGCAGGACGGGTTCAACCTGCAGGAGCTGACCGACGCGGGCCTGGCCCAGCGCGGCCGGGGCGGCGGCATCTATGACCGCTTCCGCGGGCGGATCATGTTCCCCCTGCGCGACACCCGCGGGCGGGTGCTCGGCTTCGGCGCGCGGGCGCTGCGGGAGGGCCAGCAGCCCAAGTACGTCAACTCGCCCGAGACCGCGGTGTACCGCAAGGGGCGCTCGCTGTTCGCGATCGACCTCGCGCGCCAGCACGCGACGCGTGCCGGGCGGGTGATCGTGGTCGAGGGCTACACGGACGTGATCGCGCTCCACCAGGCCGGCATCCGCAACGTGGTCGCCTCGATGGGCACCGCCCTCACGGACGAGCAGGTCGCCGAGCTCGCCCGCCTCGCCCGCACGGTGCTGCTCGCCTTCGACGCCGACAGCTCGGGCCGCGAGGCGATGCTGCGCGTTCAGCGCGCTGCAAAGGGCCGCGGCGTCGATCTCAAGGTCATCCCGCTCCCGGACGATAAGGACCCATGCGACCTCCTCCAGGGGGAGGGGTCGGAGGTGTTCGCCGCGCTGGAAGAGCAGGCGGTGTCTTTCCTGCAATTCCAGGTGGAGAGCGTGATGGAAGGTGCGAATGTGAGTTCAGCTGCCGACAAGGACCGGCTCATCGCGGAGCTGCGGCCCGTGTTCGCCGACACGGAGGCTTCCGCCGAGCGCGACGAGCAGATCCGCAACGTGGCCAGCCGCCTCGCCCTTTCCGACCATCTGCTCGAGCCGCTGCTTGCACGACCGCGCAGCGCCGCTCCCAGCCGTCCCGCGTCCCCGCGCCGCGGCGCCGAGCGCGAGGAGCAGGGCCAGCGCGCCTTCCTTGCGATGTGCGTCAACAGCGGCGAGCAGGGCCGCGCGTATCTCGAGCGCCTGAGCGACGACCACTTCTCCTCGGATGTCCTGCGCTACGCGCGTCGCACGCTGCTCGCGAACTTCGACTCCCCGACCGCGGACCTCTCCGGCGCCGACCCTCAGGTGGCGCAGGCGGTCAGCGGGATCCTGATGCGCTCGTCGACCGAGCCCTCCAGCGACACCGCGCTCGAGATCGGATTCCTGGAGCTGGAGCGCCCCCGGCTCGAGCGCGAGATCCGCAACGCCGGCCAGGCCGAGCAGTTCGACCGGCAGCGCGAGCTGACCGAGCAGCTGATCGAGGTGATCGAGCGCCGTGCCGCTCTGATGGCCGAGCAGGACCGTGAGGCGACCCGCAGGAGCCCCAAGTGAGCCCAGCCGAGCGCGCTTTCAGCTTCGACGAGCCGGATCCGAAGCCGAGCCGGGTATCCGACTCGCCGTCCACGGACTCCGTGCGTGCCTACCTGAAGGAGATCGGCACGGTCTCACTGCTCAGTGCGCGCGACGAGGTGCGGCTCGCCAAGCTGATCGAGCGCGGCGACCAGAACGCCAAGAACGCGCTGATCGAGGCGAACCTCCGCCTGGTCGTGTCCGTCGCCAAGCGCTACATGGGCCGCGGGCTGAACCTGCTCGACCTGATCCAGGAGGGCAACCTCGGTCTGATCCGCGCGGTCGAGAAGTTCGACTACCGCAAGGGCTTCAAGTTCTCGACCTATGCGACCTGGTGGATTCGCCAGGCCGTGTCCCGCGCGATCGCCGACCAGGCGCGCACGATCCGGATCCCGGTCCACATGGTGGACCACATCAACCGGGTCACGCGCACCCAGCGCCACCTGCTGCAGGACCTCGGCCGCGACCCCACGGCGGAGGAGATCGGCAACGAGCTCGATCTTCCGGCGGAGAAGGTGATGGAGCTGCTGAAGCTCGCCCGCGAGACCGTTTCGCTCGAGGCGCCGATGGGCGAGACCGACGCTTCGCTCGCCGACTTCATCGAGGACGACCACACCCAGTCGCCCGAGGAGGTCGCCGCGCAGAAGATGGTCAGGGACGACGTCGGCAAGACCCTCGCCGGCCTCCCCGAGCGTGAGCGGCAGATCATCGAGTTGCGCTTCGGCCTCACCGGCCAGGACCCCATGACCCTCGAGCAGGTGGGCGAGGTCTTCGGCGTCACGCGCGAGCGCATCCGCCAGATGGAGATCAAGACCCTGCGCCGGCTGCAGGCATTCCGGATGGCGCGGGCTCTGAAGGAGTCTCTGGAGGACTGAGAAGCTCCGGGGGTGGGACTCGAACCCACAACCCTTCGGTTAACAGCCGAATGCTCTGCCGATTGAGCTACCCCGGACCGGAAACGCGCGGCTCAGGGCCGCGCAACCACATGATAGGCGCGGCGTAGGCGTTCCTACGGGATGAAGATGCCCTGGCGCAGGAACGTTCCCTCGTCCCCGTCGCCGCAGGTGAAGGGGCACCCTGCGCCGTAGCCGGTCCCGTTGGGCCCGGCGTCCTTGACGACGAACTGGCCCAGCTCCCAGTTGGAGCGCGCGCCTTCGGCCACGGCGCCCGGGACCAGCGAGTCGACCGTCGTCGACAGGGTGCAGTTCGAACCGATGGTGGTGCTCGCCGTGCCTGTGCACTGGACCGGGATGCCGAGGTCGAACGGCTGGGTCGTCCCGAGGGTCGGGTTCTCCTGCGCGTCGGCCCGCCTGTCGGTCACCGTGATCGCCGTCGTTGCCAGGACCCTTCCGGTGTAGTCGGTTCCCGAGGGGTTGTTGCGCACGTCCGTGATGTCGATCTCGATGGCGACATCCGCCTCGTCGGCGGGAGTGCCGGCGTTGCCGTTGATGACGACCAGCTTCACCGCGCCGGTCATGTTCGCCGCGAACCCGTTGGCGTCGGGACTCCCGGACGTGAGCACCCCCGAGCTCCGCGCCGGCGGGTTGCAGGAGCCGAAGTTGAGCGGTGTAGCGTGCACGCGGTTCGGCGTGGGGCAGGCGTTGTAGGCCGTCACGAACGGCGCGAACATCGGCGTCGCGGCCTTCGGCCTCGGGAACCCGGTCACGTCACGCCGGCGCGAGCACTGCACGCGCAGGCTGTTGAGGCCCGACCCGTCGGAGCGGGTCCAGCACACCGCCGCGTTGTCGTTGACCGAGGGGCCGGCGTCGGCGCGTGGCTCGTAGGCCACCTGCCCGGGCACCGAGAGGTCCTGCACGGCGCCGAAGCTGCCGCTGGGCGGGCGAATAGAGGCCTGGATCACCGCGCTCAGCGGGGCGTCGGCGCGCGACCAGACCGCCAGCGCATTCCCGGCGTTGTCGAAGGAGATCTGCGGGTCGTCGGCGTCCTGCCCGGCAGCGGACAGCGTTACGGGCGCCTGCCACGGACCAGCCGCGGGCCGGAAGGCAGCCTGCACCCTCACGTCGGCGCCGGCGTCGCGCGTCCACACGGCGATCGCATTGCCCGAGTTGTCGAAGGCCACGTCGGGCTGAGAGGCGTCCTCGCCCGAGACGGACAGCGTGTCGACCGGCCCGATGTTGCCCGCCGGGTCCCGATAGCGGGACTGGATGCGGAAGTCCGTGCCGTCGAAGCGGATCCAGACGACGATCGTCGCGCCCCCGTTCGAAACCGCGACCTCGGGCTCACCAGCGTCCTGGCCCGGGTCGGACATGTCGAGCGGGGTGAGGAAGGTGGGAGCGGCCGTGGCGGGGCCGGCAGCGGCGAGCGCCGCCCCGAAGGCGAGAAAAATCGTGCACGCGATCAGCATCGCGCGGCGCGCTGTCCCTGCCAAGACCACAGACCTCCCGGTCAATTCGCCCCCGCCAACTTTCGTCCCTGCCCCCTGAGGAGCACTCCTCAGGGTCCGAGTGTAGCCGCCTTTTGCGAGCTCGGCCCCTGCATAGCGGCGAATCCCTCGACCAGCTCGGCGGCCCGCGCAGGACCGTCATGTTGGCGCGACCACGCCGCGATCGACCGGGCACGCGTCCGATAGGAACCGTTCTCGAGCAGGCGCTGCACCGCCCAGCGCAGAGTGGCGGCGCCCAGAAAGCGGCTGGGAAGCCCGAGGCCGGCGCCCGACCATTCCAGGTGCGCGGCGTTCTCTCCCATGTCTCCGCCGGCCGGCACCGCCAGCACGGCCGCTCCGCAGGCCAGCGCGCGCGCCATGGTGCCGTGCCCGCCGTGGCAGATCACGACGTCGGCATGGGGCATGGTTCGCGAGTAGGACATCCACTCCACGACCCGGGCGTTCGCAGGTACCTCGAGCGGCTCGGGCGGGGGGCGGCGGTTGTAGGTCGCGAGCACCCGCACCGGCTGGCCGGCCAGGCCCACGAGCGCCGCCCGCAGCAGTCGCTGGTCCGGATCCTGCGAGGTGCTCGGGGCGACCAGCACCAGCGGGCCGTCACCGGGCGGGAGATCCACGTCGCCGAAGGGCGGCTCCCACATCAGCGGTCCCGTGACGTGGACTCCGTCGCGGCCAGGCACGCGGGTACTCGAGCTGCGGGAAGGCGCCGACCATGCAGAGGTCCGTGCTGATTCCGCCGTAGGCGCGCGCGAGCGGCGGCAACCCGACGCGCTCCCGCGTGCCGTTCAGCTCGCGACGCCCGCGCTCGACGCCCCGGCCCGCCTGCCGCGCCAGCAGTTTCCAGGCAGCGCGGCCCAGCGGCGTGCGCGGCGGCAGTGCGCCGATGCCGAACGGCGGCAGCCCGGGAGCGGCGGGCGGATAGAAGTGGGGGACCAGCGTCGCGCGCGGCCTGCCCTCGAGCTCCGCGGCCATGTTCGTGGCGAGCGTCAGCACGTCGTTGACGACCACGTCGGGCTGCACGCGGCGCACGAGCTCTCGTGTCTCGAGCGCCGCGCGCGCCGCTGCCGCGTAGGGCTTGAGCGGCCGCTCGCGCGTGGGGAACACCTGGTACTCGGGAGCCGGGGAGAAGTCGAGGTCCTCGGCCGCGGCGTGCTCGCGCCACTTCTGCCAGGTCTCGAGCGTGACTTCGTGCCCGCGCGCCCGCAGCGCACGGCCGAGCGCGATCGCCGGGAACGCGTGACCGGGGTCGCCGAAAGCCCCGATCAGGATCTTCAGGCCGGGCTCACCTTCCTCATGCCGCGACCTCCGCGAGGTCGCGCAGCGCTTGGAGCTTCCCTTGCTGCGACTCGGCGAGCGGCGAGACCAGCAGCGTCCCGACGCCGGCGTCGCGGTAGGCGTCCAGGCGCTCGCGGATCGCTTCCTTGGTTCCGCACAGCGCCACCTTGTCGATCAGCTCGCCGGGGATCGCGGCCATCGCCTCGTCCTGCTTGCCCGAGAGGTAGAGATCCTGCACCTCGCGCGCGGCGTCGCCGTACCCGTAGCGGGTCACGAGCTGGTTGTAGAAGTTCTTCTCGCGCGACCCCATGCCGCCGATGTAGAGCGCGAGGAACGGGCGCATGAAGTTGCGCGCCTGCTCGATGTCGTCGTCGATCGCCATCGAGACCATGGGCGCGATGTCGAAGTCGTCGAGCGAGCGCCCGCTGCGCCCTGCGCCTTCCTCGAGCGACGGCCGGAACGTGTCGAAGTGCTCCGGCGCGAAGATCGTCGGCAGCCAGCCGTCGGCGATCTCGGCCGCCAGCGCCGTGTTCTTCGGCCCGATCGCGGCGATGTAGATCGGGATCCGCTCCTGGACCGGGCCGATGATCATCTTCAGCGGCTTGCCGGGTCCTCCCGGGCGCGGCAGCTCGTAGAACTCGCCCTCGTAGGTGACGCGTCTCGCGCGCCAGCGCCTTGCGCACGATGTCGACGTACTCGCGCGTGCGAGCCAGCGGACGCTCGAACGGCTGCCCGTGCCAGCCCTCCACCACCTGCGGCCCGGAGATCCCGAGGCCGAGCTTGAAGCGCCCGCCGGAGATGTTGTCGAGCGTGGCCGCCGTCATCGCCGTCATCGCGGGCGTGCGGGCCGGCATCTGGAAGATCGCCGAGCCGAGCTTCGCCCGCTCGGTGTTGGCCGCGAGCCATGCCAGCACGGTCGCCGCGTCGGAGCCATACGCCTCCGCGGCCCAGATCGATTCGTAGCCGAGCCCGTCGGCCTCCTGCGCCAGTCGAGCTGTTCCTGCCCGGAGACACCCAGGCCCCAGTACCCGGCGTGCAGTCCAAGTCTCATGACGGTCTCTCTCTCATGCGCGGTCGCGGGCTTTGGATATTCCGGTCCGTCGTGTAAAAAGGAGTGGCGCCCGGACGCGGAAATCGCCCGCGCCGGCGGGCGCGAAGCTTATCCGCATGGCACTTCGCCCCACGAAACGCCGTCAGGCGCAGCGGCTACGCAACGTCGTCGATTGCCTCCCGTACGACACGCGGGTGGCGATGCTCGAGGGCCTCGAGCGCTACGACCGATCATCGCCGGCGCCTACAGCGACCGCAAGGGCGGCGTCTGCCCGATGCTCGCCGCTCACCGCTGCGGCGGGCGCACCGACTTCTCGAGCTTCGCGCGCGCCTGGGACCGCTTCACCGGCGCCGGCAGCCGTGCCCGCGCGCGTCCGAGCGAGAGCTGCGGACGCTGGGCGCGCAACTCGAGGCGAGCCTGTGGCACGACGACGACGCAGCGCGCGCGAGATCGCCGGCATCCCGACGCCCGCGATGCCGGCTCCGCCTCCGATCGAGGTGCCCGAGGCGCCGCGCAAGCAGCGCCGCGTCGGCGCCGCGTGGCTGCGCCCGTTTCGGCGTTGGGACGGATACAGTGACGCCGTCGCAGCCGCGATCCGACAGGCTGAGGGAGACGAGGAGGCCACGGTCGGCCAAGTCAGCGCCGGCCGGCGCCGCCGCGCGAGACAACGCCTCCCCTCGCGAGCCGGCCGGAATCGCTCGCTTCGCATCGCGACCGCCGAGCGTAGTGAGCCGCCTGCGGGGGCTACGCCCCCTACGGAGTCTCTCGCCTCCCCCTACGACAGCGCGCCGCCCACGAAGTCCGCCGGGCGCACCATCATCACCTCGGGGACGATGCAGGCGGGCGACAGGCGCAGCAGGCAGCGCACGATCTCCGCCATGTCCTCGGGCCGGATCATGTCGTCCGGCGAGACCTGTCCCCGGACCCACTCGGTCATCGGGGTGTCGACGAAGGCGGGGCAGATCGCGGTGCAGCGCACGCCGTCGCCGGCGAGCTCCTTCAGGGTCGACTCGGTGAGCGCGATCACCGCGGCCTTGGTCGCCGAGTAGGCGGCGAGGAAGCCCTGCGGGCGCTTGCCCGCGATCGAGGCCGTGTTGACGATCAGAACGCCGCGCTGACTCCTTGAGCATCGGAATCGCCTTCTGCGTGGTCAGGTAGACGGCGCGCAGGTTCACGTCGAGCTGCATGTCGAGCTTCTTGGTCTCGAGCCCTCGATCGTGCCGCCGATGCCGACGCCGGCGTTGTTCATCAGCACGTCCATGCGGCCGAAGCGCTCGCGATGCGCGTCGACCATCTTCTGGATGTCCTCTTCCTCGCGTCATGTTGGCGGCCACGTCGAGCACGTCGAGGCCCTCGTCCCGCAGCGCCGCGGCCGCCTCGGCCAGCTTCTCCGGCCGCCGCGCCGCGATCGTGATGCCGTAGCCGTCCTGCCCGAGCGCCCTGGCGACCGCCAGGCCGATGCCGCTCGAGCCTCCCGTGATCAACGCCGCCTTGTCCGCCACCCTGTCTCCTCCCAATCGGATCGAGTCACCAGGGGCGCAACCTACTCGCTGGCGGCCTGCTTCCTTCAGCTTCCGTCTCAGCACCTTGCCGGTCGCGTTGCGCGGGAGCTCGTCGAGCAGCCGGAACTCGCGCGGCACCTTGAAGCGCGCCAGGTTCTCGCGCGCGAACGCGTCGAGCTGGTCGGTCGACAGATCGCTGCCGGACGCCGGGACGGCGAAGCCGACCAGCCGCTGGCCGAAGCGCTCGTCGTCGACGCCGACCACGACCACCTCGCTGACGCCTTCGTGCCGGCGCAGCACCGCCTCGACCTCGGCCGGGTACACGTTCTCCCCGCCGGAGACGATCATGTCGTCCTCGCGCGCATCGACGAACAGGCGGCCCTCGGCTGTCCATGTGGCCGAGGTCGCCGACGGTCATCATCCCCTCGGCCATGTCGCGGCTGGCCGAGTCGTCGGTGTAGCCGTCGAACATCAGCTCGCTGCCGACGAAGATGCGGCCGATCTCGCCGGTCGGCACCGGCCGTCCCTGCTCGTCGAGGAGCACCACGCGCGTGTTGGGCACCGGCTTGCCGACCGTTCCCGGCGCCTCGAGCATGTCAACGGGAGTCGCGATCGTGGCGAAGGCCATCTCGGTCGAGCCGTAGAGGTTGTAGAGAACCGGTCCGAACGCGTCCATGAACGCGCGCGCCAGCTCCGGCTCGAGCGCCGATCCGCTCGCGACGACGGCGCGCAGGGAGCTGGTGTCGTACCGCCGCCTGGTCTCGGCCGGCAGGTCCATGATGCGCTTCAGCATCACGGGCACGACGGCCATCGAGTTCACGCGGTGGCGCTCGATCAGCTCGAGCGTCCGCTCGGGATCGAAGCGCGATGGAAGCACGATGGTGCTCCCCATCGCAGCGGCGACGACCAGCTGGCCGTAGCCGTGGGCGTGGAACAGCGGCGCGGGGACCATCACGACCGACCCCGCGTTCAGCGGCACGACCCGCAGGAACCAGGCGAGCGGGTCAAGGCCGCCCGGACGTCCGAGCCGGGCGCCCTTGGGAGTGCCGGTCGTACCCGAGGTCAGGATCACCATGCGGCCCTCGTCGGCGGGCGGCTCCGGGGGATCGGCCGGGCCGGTGGTCGCGAGCCGCTCGTAGGAGCGCCCAACAGCCGAGTCGTTCTCCGGGCCGGCCACGATGCGCGCGATCGGCGCGCCGGCCGGCACTTGATCGAGCAGGCCGGCGAGTTCGTCCTCGAAGACGATCACCGGTGGCTGCTCGCGCTCCAGCACCGCCGCCACCTCGGCGGCCGAGAACGAGGTGTTCAGCGGCAGCGGGTCCGCGCCGAGCTTGGCCGCGGTCACGACCGACTCGACGAAAGCCGGTCCGTTACGGCACAGGATCGCCAGTTTGCGTTCCGGGCCCGCGCCCGCCTCGGCGAGCGCCCGTGCCAGCGAGTTCGTGCGGCGATCGAGCTGGGCGTAGGTGACGGCGCGGTCGTCGCCGATCACCGCGACTCGGTCCGGGTCCACGATCGCGTTGACCACGTAGGCGGCGGCGGGGCTCATTCCCCAACGGCGGAAGGCAAGCCCGGCTCGCACGAGCCGGTCCGGACGGACGGGGCGGAACATCCCCCGCCGAGCAAGGACGAAGACCGTCTCGGCGTGCCTGGTGAGCGGCAATGGCACCGCCGAAACATAGTGCGATCGCGCTTCCAAGGGAGGCTTCGGCCCGCTGCCGGAGGCGGCGTTCGCAGGGAGGCGGTTCGGTACGGTGACTGCGATGGCATCGCCTCGGTGTGTTCGCACCTTCATGTATCCGGCGCTCGCGACTGCGCTTGCGGCCGGGGCGCTCGGGCTGGCTGCCTGCGGCTCCGACGACGACGGAGGAGATGACTCGGCCGACGCGGGCATGCAGACGGAGACGGTCAAGAGCCGCCCCGAGGACTTTCCCCGGCCGTCGGGCCGCAGCCTGCGCGACGTGATCGGGAAGATGCGGCAGGGCCCCGCGCTCGCTCCGAGCGTGCAGCTGCTGGAGCCGGGCAAGAACCGATTCGGCTTCGCGCTGTTCGATCGCGGCAGCAGCCAGATCGGCGGCCTGAAGGTGGTGCTGTACGTCGCGCGGGGAGTGGACGAGTCGGCGCACGGCCCCTACCCGGTGAAGTACGAGCCAATCGACGTCGAGGGCCGCTATCGCAGCCGCACGACTGCCGAGGACTCCGATGCCGCGCGGTCGGTCTACACCGCCAGACTGCCCTTCACGTCCGCCGGGCCCTACCTGGTCTCCGCCGTGGCGAAGTTCGGGCCGGACCTGGTCGCCACCTCACCTTCCCAGGTCCGCGTCACCGATAAGCCCGCCGTGCCCTCGATCGGCGACCGGGCGATCCGCGTGCACACGCCGACCGTGGAGTCCGTCGCCGGCGACGTGGAGAAGATCGAGACGCGCATCCCGCCCGACACGATGCACGAGGTCGACCTCGCCGACGCGCTCGACCGCCACCGGCCCGTGATCCTGCTGTTCTCCACGCCCGCGCTGTGCGAGTCGCGCGTCTGCGGGCCGGTGACCGACGTGGCCGAGGAGGTGAAGGCCGAGTACGGCGACCGCGCGGACTTCATCCACATGGAGATCTACAACGAGAACGACCCCAACAAGGGCCTGCGCCCGCAGGTGCGAGCCTGGGGGCTGAAGACCGAGCCGTTTCTGTTCGCGATCGACCGCCGCGGGCGGGTCGTGGACCGGCTCGACGGAGCCTACAGCGTTGCGGAGCTGGAGGCGGCCGTGCACAAGGCACTGCGCTGAGCGGTTTCGAGCGCGGAGTCCTCCTGACGGTGGCGGCGCTGATCGCCCTCGCGGTGGTGCTCGACCGCCAGGACCAAAGCTCGCCGGAGCCGCCTCCCGAGCGGGTCAGCGAGCCTCCAGCGCAACTCTCCCAGGCCGACGTCGCACGGATTGCGCGGCGCGTCGAGCGTCTGCGGGGGCTCAAGTTCGAGCGGCCGGTCCGCCCTCTGTTCGTCGATCGCGGGCGAGCCACACAGATGCTGCGCGCCGGGACCAACGAGGAGTACACGCCCTACGAGCAGCGCGTGGACGAGGAGTCGCTGCGGCTCATCGGTCTGCTGGGCGAGGACGAGACTGTCGCGGGAGCGCTCGAGTCCGTCGAGGGCGAGCAGGTGCTCGGCTTCTACGACGACCGTCGCAAGCGGCTGGTCGTGATCCGCGAGCCGGGGCGGGGGCGGCAGATCCTCGAGCTGACGCTCGCCCACGAGCTCGTGCACGCGCTCGAGGATCAGCGCTTCGGGTTCCACACCGAGGAGGACCTCAACGACGACCTCACGCTGGGCGAGAAGGCGCTCGCCGAAGGCACCGCCACGGCCGTCATGACCGATTACGCCAAGCGCTACCTGAGCGCCGGGAAGCTTCTCTCGGAGGTCGCAGGCGAGGACACCGAGACGCATCTCCCGGCCTACCTCGAGCGGGTCCTCCTGTTCCCCTACCTCGAGGGGCTCCAGTTCGTCGAGTTCCTGCGCGCGCTCGACGGCTGGCACGCCGTCGACCGCGTCCTGCGCGGTCGCCGGCCACAGTCGGCGGAGCAGGTGATGCACCCCGACCGCTATGCGAGCGACGAGCAGCCGGAGAGGATCCCCGATCCGCGGCTCGGGCCCGTCGTCGGCAAGCAGTGGCACCGGGTGTCCGCCACCGGCGTGACCGAGCTCGACCTGCGGGCGCTGTTCGACATGCCAGGCGGCTCGCCCAACATCAAGGCAGCCGAGGGTTGGGCTGGAGGCCGCTTCGAGCTGTGGCGCCGGCCGGGCGATGACGACTGCGAGGCGCCGTGCATCGCCCGCGATCTCGGCCCTGATGCGCGTCCGCTGGGACACGCCGTACGACCGTGCCGAGGCGGAGCCGGTGCTGCGGCAGGTCTTCCGCCGCAAGCTCGCAGCGGAGCGGGCGGGAGGCAGCCCGGGCGTCAGCCTGTGGCGCAGCCGCGGCGGCGCGATCGGGATGCTCGCCCGGGGGCGCGAGGTGACGGTCGTCTACGCGCCCGACGTGGCGCTGGCCGCGCGGGTGCTCAGTTCTGGGAGCTAGCGGTGAGCCGGCGAGCTATTGCCCGGCAACCGACGACACGTACGCGGCGACGTCCTCGGCGTCCTTGCCGGTCACGATGTTGGCCGGCATGGAACCGCTGCCCAGGCCGCCCTTCTCGATCGCCGACATCACCTCCTGCTCGCTCGGCTTCACGTCGTCGAGCACGGGGCCCACCCGACCGCTGGTGCCCGCGTCCGAGAGGGTATGGCAGGTGCCGCAGGACTGGGTGAAGATCTGCTTGCCGGCTGCGTTGGCGGTCGCAGCGCCGCCTCCGCCGCCTTCGCCCTCCGCGGATGCGCCGCCCTCGCCGCCGCCGCTCTCGGTGGAGGCCGCGGTGCCGCCGCCCCCGCCGCCGGTGTCTTCCTGGTTGTCCCCGATCACCATGGCGGGAATGGTCACGCCGAAGATCACGATGATGAGCAGGGTCGGTATCCAGAACCTGAGACTCAATTGCGTCCTTCCTCGTAAAGCTCCGCGACGCGCGGACGGGGGTCGGGGACGGCCATATTAGTCAAGCCCCGGGGGGAACAGACCAGATCCATGAGACTCGCTCGCTACCTCGCACACGCCGGCGTCGCCTCGCGGCGCGGCGCCGAGCGCCTGATCGCGGATGGCCGCGTGACCGTCGACGGGCGGCTCGAGACCAACCCCGCCACGGGGGTGGACGAGTCCAGCGCGGTGAGCGTCGACGGCCGGGCCGTCCGGCCCGAGCCGCACGAGTACCACGCGCTCCACAAGCCGGTCGGAGTCGTCTCGACCGCCCAGGACCCGCAGGGGCGCCCGACCGTGGTCGACATGGTCCAGTCGGGCGCTCGCCTGTATCCGGTGGGGAGGCTGGACGTCGAAAGCTCCGGGCTGGTGCTGCTCACCAACGACGGCGAGATGGCCAACCGGCTGATGCACCCGCGCTACGAGGTGCAGAAGACCTACCGGGTGGCGGTGCGCGGCGTTCCCTCGCAGCAGGACCTCCGCAGGCTCCGTCACGGTGTCGAGCTCGAGGACGGGATGACCGCGCCCGCGCGGGTCGACGTGGTCGAGCGGCGCGGCAAGCAGTCGCTGCTCGAGATCAGCATCCACGAGGGGCGCAAGCGCATCGTGCGCCGAATGCTCGAGGCCGTGGGCCATCCTGCCCTCGCGCTCGAGCGAACCGGAATCGGTCCGCTGAAGCTCGGCCGGCTCGCGGTGGGCTCCGTGCGCCGTGTGCGGCCGCCCGAGGTCGAGGCGCTGCGCCGCGCGGCGGGGCTGGATAATCCCGCCGGTGAATGACGACCCGAACAAGAACCGCCTGTTCGCCCTGCGAGGCGCGATCTCGGTCGAGGAGAACACCGAGGCGGCGATCCTCTCCGCGACGAGCGAGCTGATGAGCGAGGTCATCGAGCGCAACGACCTGGACGCGGAGCAGATGGTCAGCTGCGTCTTCAGCTGCACCAGCGGACCTGAACGCCCAGTTCCCCGCGGTCGCGGCCCGTGACCTGGGGCTCGACCGGGTGCCACTGCTGTGCACACAGGAGATCGAGGTTCCGGGATCGCTCCCGCGCGTGATCCGCGTCCTGCTGCACTACTACGCGCCGGCCGGGCACCAGCCGCAGCACGTGTACCTGCGCGAGGCGCGGTCGCTGCGGACCGACCTCACAAGCGCCCAGTAACGTCACTCTTCGATGGCCGTTCGCTTCCTGGACAGACTGGCGCGGATCCCGCACTACCAGGCGGGGACCGAGAGCGTCGATGCCGCCGAGCCGAGCGGGGACGTCGCGATGCTGGCGTCCAACGAGTCTCCGTTCCCGCCGGTGCCGGCCGTCCTGGAGGCCGTGCGCGACGCGGCTGCCGACATCAACCGCTATCCGGACCCGGGGCGCGGGCGCTGCGATCGGCGCTCGCCGCGCGCTACGACTACCCGATCTCGGGCGTCGCGGTCGGGAACGGCTCCTGCGAGATCCTGCTCGCCGCGGCGGAGGCGCTGCTCGAGCCCTGGCACGAGATCGTCTACGCCTGGCCGTCTTTCTCGATGTATCCGCACCTGGCGGCGGGTACCGACGCCAAGGCGGTCGAGGTACCGCTCACGGCGGACCACGTCCACGACCTCGACGCGATGGCGGCCGCCGTCAACGACAACACGCGGATGCTGCTCATCTGCAACCCCAACAACCCGACCAGCACCCATATCCCCGCGGAGCGCATCGGCTCGTTCATCGAGGACGTGCCACCTCACGTCCTCGTGGTGCTCGACGAGGCCTACGTCGAGTTCGTCCTGGCGGAGGATCCGGACACTTCGCTCGATCTCGTCCGGCGTCATCCGAACCTGGTGATCCTGCGCACGTTCTCGAAGGCATTCGGCCTCGCGGGGCTGCGGGTCGGCTACGCGCTCGGCACGGAGGAGTTCCGCGCCGCGGTCGACCGCGTCCGGCAGCCGTTCTCCGTCAACAAGCTGGCACAGGCGGCTGCGACGGAGGCCCTGCGCCACCAGGACGACGTCGCGCGGCGGGCGGAGTGGAACGCCGCCGAGCGGATGTGGATGGACGAAAAGCTGGAAGAGCTGGGCCTCGAGGTCGCCGACAGCCAGGCCAACTTCGCGTGGCTCGGGCTGGGCGATGCCGACGAGGCGCGAGGTGATGCGGACCCTCGCCGCGGCTGGAGTCGCGGTGCGCGCCGGGGCCGCGCTCGGCGCCCCGGGTTACCTGCGCGTCACCTACGGAACGCGGGCCGAGAACGAGCGTTTTGTGTCGGCGCTACGCGAGGCGCTTGCGCCCTAGCCAGCTGCCGACTGCCGACTGCCAACTTTTCCTCAAGCGTTTACCTGCGCGTGCCGACCTGCTAAAAAGAGCCGCAGTGAACGAGGTTGTTTACGCATCTGCTCTTTCCGGCGACCGCACCAGCGTGCGGCGCCCGCTGATGCGCGCCTCTCTCTCCTTTTATTGCTGGCGATTTAGCTAGGCGTTCGGCCGGCCCGCCGCACCCGCTTTTCTGCGTACAGGTCGAGCGCCGCAATCGGCAGCAGCACCCGCAGCGCATCCATTTGAGAGAGACTTAGAGGAGAAGAAGGGACAGCAGATGATGATCGTGATGAGAGAGGACGCGACGCAGGACCAGATCGACGCCGTCGTCAAGCGCGTCGAGTCGACGGGCGCTCATGCGCACGTATCCGAGGGCGAGGTGCTGACCGTGATCGGCGCCATCGGCGACCGCGAGCGGATCGCCGACCTCGACCTGGCGGGCACCGACGGCGTTGAGCGCGTGGTGCCGATCACCAAGCCCTACAAGCTCGCATCGATGCAGTTCAACCACGGCGAGGAGTCGATCGTGGAGGTGGACGGCCGCAAGGTCGGGGGCGGGAACTTCTCCCTGATGGCGGGTCCGTGCACGGTCGAGAGCCGCCACCAGCTGCTCGCGACCGCCGAGGCGGTCAAGGAGGGAGGCGCGTCGATGCTGCGCGGCGGCGCGTACAAGCCCCGGACCTCCCCGTACAGCTTCCAGGGGCTGGGCGGCGAGGGTCTGCGCCTGCTGGCAGAGGCCAAGCTCGAGACCGGCCTGCCGATCGTCACCGAGCTGATGGACCTGCGCGACATCGACGCGGTGGTCGAGGTGGCGGACGTGATCCAGGTCGGCGCCCGGAACATGCAGAACTACTCGTTGCTGGCCGAGATCGGCCGCTCGGACTGCGCCGTGCTGCTCAAGCGCGGGCTCTCCGCGACGATCGAGGAGCTGCTGATGGCGGCCGAGTACGTCCTCAAGGAGGGCAACGAGCGGGTGATCCTCTGCGAGCGCGGTATTCGGACGTTCGAGACCGCCACCCGCTTCACGCTCGACATCATGGCCGTGCCGGTGCTCAAGCAGATGTCGCACCTGCCCGTGGTGGTCGACCCGAGCCACGCGGCCGGGCGGCGGGACCTCGTGCTGCCGCTGTCGCTCGCGGCTGCCGGTGCGGGCGCCGACGGCATCATCGTCGAGGTGCACCACGACCCCGACGCGGCGATCTGCGACGGACCGCAGGCGGTCCCGGCCGACGAGTTCGCGGCATACGTGGAGCAGGTGACGCGCGTGGCCGAGGTGGTCGGCAAGCAGCTGTCCGCGGTCTGAGAGCGTCTGACCCGTTGGGCGCTCCTAGGGACGTGTCCTGAAGATCGCCGTCCTCGGCGTTGGCCTGATCGGCGGCTCGATCGGGCTGGCGGCCCGCGAGCGGATCGACGGCGCCGAGGTGGTGGGCGGCGGGTCTTCGGAGCGCTCCCTGGAACGCGCCCTCGAGCTGGGCGCGATCGACCGCGCCGCCGCTGGGCCGGAGGAGGCGCTCGAGGGCGCCGACGTGTGCTTCGTCTGCGCGCCGGTGAGCGCCGTCGTCGAGAGCGCCGCCGCGGCGCTGGCCAGTGGCGGTGACGCTGTCGTGAGCGACGTCGGGTCGACCAAGTGCTCCGTGCTCGACGGGCTGGCCGCCCGCGGGCTCTCGGAGGAGGACCGGTCGCGCTTCGTCGGTGGCCATCCGCTGGCCGGCGCCGAGACCGCCGGCGTCGACCACGCCTCGCGCGGACCTGTTCCAGGATGCGCGCTGGTACCTGACGCCCACCGACTCGACCAGCGGAGTCCACTACGACCGGCTGTACCGGACGGTGTCCGCGCTCGGCGCGCGACCCGCGGCGATCGGCGCTCCTGAACACGATCGGCTGATGGCGACCGTCAGCCACCTGCCGCACGTGCTCGCCAACGCGCTCGTCAGCCAGGCGGCGCACGAGCTGGTCGAGGAGTCCCAGACGCTCCCGGCCACCGGCCCGAGCTTCCGTGACGCGACCCGGGTGGCGGGCGCCAACCCTGCCGCTGTGGCGGGACATCTTCCTCGCCAACCGCTCGGCGATCGACCGTGAGATCGAGACGCTGATCGCGGCGCTGCGCGAGGTGCAGGAGCACCTGCGGGCCGGGGACGCCGACGCGATCGAGCACGGCATCGGGCGCTCCCGCGAGGACCGCCGTCGCCTGCTCGAGTCCGAGCTGGCCGGCGGCCCCGTGAGCGAGGTGCGGGCAGCGGTCCCGAACCGCCCGGGAATCGTGGCGCAGCTGGCGCTTGCGGTCGGCGAGGCGGGGGTCAACATCGTCGACATGGCGCTCTATCCGGCGCCCGACATGAGGTCCGGCGCGATTGCGCTGTGGGTGCAGGGCGAGGGCTCGCGCCGAACGGGTGATCGCAGTGGTGGAGGAGCTCGGCTTCAGGGCCCACGTGGCATGAGGTTCGACCCGGCGCAACGGCTGCACGGGTCGCTGACGCCGCCGCCGGACAAGTCGATCTCCCACCGCGCGGCGCTGATCGCCGCGATGAGCGACGGGGAGACGCGCATTCGCAACTACCTGCGCGCGCACGATACGCAGTCGACTCTCGCGTGCGATCACGCGGGTGGGAGCGTCCGTGGCGGACGATGGCGCGACGCTGATGATCCTGCGGCCAAGGGCTGCGCGGGCCGCTGGTCAGCGCGGACATCGACGTCGGGAACGCCGGCACCCTGCTGCGCCTGCTGCCGGGATGGCTCGCGGGACAGCCGCGCGGCAGCTGGACGCTCGACGGCGACGAGAGCATCCGCCGCCGGCCGGTCGACCGCGTAGTGGTGCCGCTGCGCGAGATGGGAGCGCGGGTGGAATGCCGCGAGGGCCGCCTGCCGCCCGTCACCGTCTCGGCGTCGGCGCTGCATGGCATCCGCTACGAGCTGCCGGTGGCAAGCGCCCAGGTCAAGTCCTGCGTGCTGCTCGCGGGCCTGGTGGCCGAGGGAGAGACGACGGTGGTCGAGCCCGCGCCGACCCGCGACCACACGGAGCGGATGCTTGCTGCCGCGGGCGCAGCCGTCGACCGAGGCCGGCTCCGAAGTGACGGTGACAGCGCCTGAGCGCCTTGAAGCCGGGGAGATCGACGTGCCGGGCGACCTGTCCTCGGCCGCCTTCTTCGCTGTCGCCGCAGTGCTCGTGCCAGGGTCCGAGGTCGCGTTGCGTAGGCGTCGGCGTCAACCCGACGCGCACCGGCCTGCTCGACGTCATGGCGCGGATGGGCGCCCCGGTATCAAAGAGCGCCGAGCGCTCATCGGGGCGGCGAACCGGTCGCCGACCTCGTCGCCGCTCATGCACCGCTGCGCGCGACGTCCGTGTCGGCCACCGAGGTCCCGCTCCTGATCGACGAGCTACCGCTGGTCGCGCTGCTCGGCGTGTTCGCCGAGGGCGACACGGTCGTGTCCGGCGCGGAGGAGCTGCGCCACAAGGAGTCCGACCGCATTGCGACGGTGACCGAGGGGCTGGCCGGCCTCGGCGCGGACATCGAGGCGCGCCCGGACGGGTTCGTCGTGCGCGGCACGGGAGAGCTGCGCGGCGGCACGCTGCGACGCCGCCGGAGACCACCGATTGGCCATGCTCGGCGCCGTGGCCGGGCTGGCGTCGCGCGAAGGCGTCGAGGTCGTGGGCTTCGAGGCCGCGGCGGTCTCGTATCCAGGGTTTGTCGAGGACTTGGCGAACGTTTCCGGATGAGTTTTGGGGATTCGGGCTACATTTCGCCCCCAATGTCCGGAAAGGCAGTGCGCCGGCGGGGGTTTGGCGCCGACCTGAGAAGGCTTCCCCGCGCGCAGCGCGAGCAGATCTACCGGCGCCGCCGAGCGGCCGCGCTGGCGCTCGCGGTCGTCGGTCTGCTGCTCGTGGTGTCGATCGCTTCCTCGGGTGGCGGCGGTGGTACGGCGACGGCCGACCCGGAGCTGCTCCAGCTCCCGCGCGGCGGGCGCGAGATCCTGCCGCGCGCACGCGTCGTCGCCTTCTACGGCGCTCCGCAGGACCCGCAGCTCGGCGTCCTCGGCGAGACGAACCTCCAGCAGGCGACCGCCAAGCTCGCTGCGCAGGCGCGCGCTTACGAGCAGCCCGGCCGCCCCGTCCTGCCGGCGGTCGAGCTGATCTCGACGCTCGCGCAGGCCGCGCCGGGCGACGACGGCCTGCACCGGCTGCGCCAGACCGACGCGACCATCCGCCGCCACCTGGCCGCGGCGCGCGCGTCCAAGTCGCTGCTGATCCTCGACATCCAGCCCGGACAGGCGGACTTCATGGAGGAGGTCCGCGCCCTCGAGCCCTACCTGGTCCAGCCGGACGTCAGCCTGGCGCTCGATCCCGAGTGGAAGACGCCCGCGGGAGTCCAGCCCGGCAAGCAGATCGGCTCCACCGATGCGGCGACGGTGAACGCGGTCTCCGCCTACCTCGCCGACCTCGTCCGCGAGCGCAATCTCCCGCAGAAGCTGCTGATCGTGCACCAGTTCACCGAATCGATGATCACGGACGCGGACAGCATCGTTCCGCGCGACGGCCTTGCGATCGTGAACAACATCGACGGCTTCGGCACGCAGCCGCTGAAGAAGGGCGTCTACGCGCAGCTCGCGAACCCGCCGGTGCGGCGCCAGGCGCCGGCCAAGACCGACGACACGGAGCTGTCCGCCACGCAGGTCAGCCAGCAGCCGCATCGCTTCAACGGCTTCAAGCTCTTCTACCACGAGGACACGGGACTGATGAGCTCCGCGCGACGTGCTGTCCATGCAGCCCGTGCCCGACGTGGTCGTCTACGAGTAGCTGCTGAGGCGGCGCAGGATCGAACGCCGCCGCCGTGCAGGCGAATCTGGCTCGGGGTCCCCGGTGACGCGCCGATGCGACTGGCGCCACGCTTCGCCGTCCGCCTGCTTGCGGGCGATGATCTCCCTTGCGATGTAGCCGTTCAAGATGGGATGCATGTCGGCTCCTCTCGTCTCGGCGGGGTAAACTGGCAATCGACAGTACACTGGTTACCGTAACCTATCAAATTCAAACAGTGGTTAGGTATGGCAGCTGACAGCGAGGCGCCCCGGGAGCTCGAGCTCGTGCGGAAGTTCGTCAACACCCGGGACGTCGATGAGGACAAGGACGAGATCGACACACCCGCCGGCTTGCAGAGCTGGCTGGAGGCGAACGATCTGCCCGCCGGCAGCGTCGACCAGGACGACGTCGACCGCGCGACCGCCGCCCGCGACGGGCTGCGCGCGCTGCTGATGGCCAACAATGGCGAGCCGCTCGATCCGGCGGCCATCGAGTCGCTGAACCGGGCGGCGCCAAACGTGTCGGTCCGCTTCGATTCCGAGGGTCAAACCGCGCTCGCCGCTTCGGGCGCGGCGATCGACGAGGCGCTGGCGCCGATCTACGACGCCGTCTTCTGCGCGATGACGGAGGGCACATGGGCCCGTCTGAAGGTCTGCCGGGAGGACACCTGCCAGTGGGCCTTCTATGACCGCTCGCGCAACCGCTCAGGCACTTGGTGCTCGATGGAAGTGTGCGGAAACCGCAACAAGGCCCGCACCTTCCGCCAGCGCCACCAGGGCTGAATTACGCTCTAGCGGTGATTGTCGCCATCGACGGTCCCGCGGGCAGCGGGAAGAGCACGGTCGCGCGCGGCGTTGCGCGGCGGCTTGGCTTCACCTATCTCGACTCGGGGGCGATGTACCGGGCGACGACGCTCAAGGCGCATGCGCGAAGGCGTGCCGCTCGACGACGGCGAGGCGCTCGGCGCCCTGGCGCACGACGGCCGAAATCGGGCTGCGCGAGCGCGACAACGACTCCGTCCGGGTGCTGCTCGACGGCGAGGACGTGAGCGAGGAGATCCGCACGCCGCTGGTCACCGGCGCCAGCTCTCTGGTGGCCGCTCACGAGCCGGTCCGGGCCGCGCTGCTGGCCAAGCAGCGTGATCTGATCGAGGCCGGCGACTATGTCGTGGAGGGGCGCGACATCGGCACCGTCGTTGCTCCGGATGCTCCCGTGAAGGTGTTTCTGACGGCGGATCCGGCCGAGCGCGCCCGGCGCCGGACGGCGGAGCTGGAGCGCCGCGGGCCTGGCGGCCGAGGCAGCCGACGTGCGCCGCGCCATCGAGCAGCGCGACCGCCTGGACTCCACCCGCTCCGCCGCGCCGCTGCGCGCCGCCGACGACGCGGTCGAGATCGACACGACCGGCCTATCTCCGACGAGGCGATGAGCCGTGGATCGAATCGTGGAGCTGGTAGCGCATTCCCATGCCGCCTGATCGACTTCCCAAGGTGGCCGTGATCGGCTATCCGAACGTCGGCAAGTCGACGCTCGTCAACCGGCTGAGCGGCACGCGCGAGGCGGTCACGCATGCCGAGCCCGGCGTGACTCGCGACCGGAAGGAGGTCCCGGCCGAGTGGAACGGCGTCGAGTTCCTGCTGGTCGACACCGGCGGCGTCGACCTGGCCGATCCGGCGCAGCTGCAGGCGGAGGTCCAGGAGCAGGCGCGGTTCGCGCTCGCGGACGCCGACGCCGTGCTGCTGGTCGTCGACGCGACGGTCGGCGTGCGGCCCGGCGACGAGGAGCTGGCCGTGATGGCCCGCGACTCCGGCCTGCCGGCGATCGTCGTCGCGAACAAGCTCGACCGCGGCGCCGACGCGCCCCAGGCGGCTGAGTTCCACCGGCTCGGCCTGGGCGAGCCCGCGCCGGTATCGGCCGCGCACGGCGTCGGCACCGGTGACCTGCTGGACCGGCTCGTGGAGGTGATCCGCCCCGTCGCCGAGCAGGCCGCCGCCGAGGAGCCCGACGACGCGGTGCGGCTGGCGCTGATCGGGCGGCCGAACGTCGGCAAGTCCTCGCTTCTGAACGCTTTCCTGGGCGAACGGCGGGTGATCGTCGCGGAAGAGGCAGGCACGACGCGCGACGCGATCGACACGCGGCTCGAGGTCGACGGCCGCTCGCTGGTGCTCGTCGACACCGCCGGCCTGCGCCGCCGCGCGAAGGTGGCCGGGACGGTCGACTACTACGCGCAGCTGCGCTCCGAGCGTGCGGCCGAGCGCGCCGACGTGGCACTGGTGGTGTGCGACGCCTCCGAGGGCATCACGAGCGACGACCTGCGCATCGCCGACCTCGCCATGCGCAGCGGATGCGCGACGCTGCTGGTCCTGAACAAGTGGGACATCACGCAGACCGACCTCGAGGACGCGAAGCACCGGGTAACGGCCAAGCTCCGCCTCCGTCCGCGGGCGATCACGGCTTCCGCCACCAAGGGGCGCAACGTCCCCCGGCTTTTGATGGAGGCGGTCGCGCTCGCGGACCGTGCCCGCGGCCGTATACCGACCCCCGAGCTGAACCGGTTCGTCTCCGAGTTGACGGCCCAGCGCCAGCCGCCGGCAGTGCGCGGGCGCCGGCTGCGGATCTACTACGCCGCGCAGGTCGACACCGGCCCGCCGCGGTTTCGAGTGCACGTCAACGACCGCGGGCTGATGCCCGGGACTACGCCTACTTCTTCGAGAACCAGCTGCGCAAGCGCTACCGGCTGGAGGGCGTTCCCCTGGTTATCGACTTCGCGGACCGCGAACGGCCGGGACGGCCGAACCCGCGCTCGGTGCGCACGCCCGCACGGGCCGGCGGCGCGTGACGGCGCCGGCGTCCACGGCCGCCGGCGGCTTCTTGCGCTGGCGGCGCTCGGCGCCGCGCGCGATCGTGGTCGTGGCGCTGATCGTGCTGCTGACCGGCTCCGACGACGACGGCGGCCGCAGCGACACGGCCGCCAAGCTGGTGCCGCGCGGAAGCCCAGCTCTACATGCATGCGCAGATCGACGAGCAAAGCGACCAGTGGCGCGACGGTCAGCGCCTCGGATCCGCCTGCCGAGCCTGCGCAGGCTGCTGGAGGAGCAGCTGGCCCGGCGGGGACGGGCGCCAGCCCGGTCGAGCTGCAGGCACGCATCCGCCCCTGGCTCGGCAAGGAGGCGGCGCTCGCGCTGCTGCCGGGCCGGCGGGAGGCGACCTCGCTGATCCTGCTCAGCGTCCGCGACCGGGCGGGCGCCCAGTCGTTCCTCAACTCGATCAGCCGCACGCCCAGGGTGACGCGGTTCCGCGGCATCGAGGTCCGCCGCTACGGGCGGCTGGAGGCGGCCTTCACCGGTGACCCGCCCTATCTCGCGGTCGGGCCGCCGGCGAACGTGCGGGCCGCGATCGTCGCCACCGAGGGCGATTCGCTGGCCGACGACGCGACCTTCCGCAAGGCGACCGGCAGGGTGAAAACGAAGACGCCGCTGCTGTACGCATATGCGCCGGGAGAAGGTGCGCGGCGCCTGCTCGCCGCGCAGGCCGGCGAACTGGCGCGGCTGCTGCGGAGCTTCACGACTCCCGGCTTGGCGGCGGCGATCGTCACCGCCGCGCCGGAGTCGGACGGCCTGCGGCTGAACTACGCGGAAGTTGCGCTGGAGCCGGGGCCGAGCCCGAGGCCGCCCGGGCGGTGTTCTCGCCATCGATCCCGGACGAGCTGGGCCGGAACACGATCGCGTACTTCGGCTCCAAGGGAGTCGTGCGGACGCTGCGCCTGGTGTCGCGCGTCGCCGGCCAGCGCGGAAGCGGCGTCGGGCCCCTGCTCGGCCCGTTACTGGGCTCGCTCGGCCCGCGCGGCGAGCGGCAGCTGATCGCAGCTCTCCAGCCGCTGGAGGACAAGGAAACGGCCCTGGTCGCGATCCCTCCGGCGAACGCGCCGCCGGTCACGCTGGTCGTTTCGGACGTCGACGCAGGACGAGGCCGGGGAGCTGGTGGCCTCACTCCAGCCGCTGGTCGAGCGCTTGATCGAGAATCCGCCCTCCAAGGACCAGGTTCCGACGATCCAGCCCGGCCAGGTTCGGGCGGCGATGCGCTCACGCTGCAGCTGACGCCCTCGCTGTCGCTCACATATGCGGCCCTCGGCGGCCGCCTCTATGTGTCCAGTGGTGGGCCCCGAGCGATCAATCGATTGCTGACGCCAAGCGGCTCCCTGAGCGACAATCCGGCCTTTGCGCCCGGGATGGACGACCTCCTCGACAGCGCGACCGCGGTAGTCTTCCTCGACTTGGCCCGCCTCTCGTCCCTCGCCAAGCAGGCAGGCTCCTTGCGGTCTCCGGAGTTGAGCGCGCTCCAGAAGACTCTCGACAAGGATTGACACATTGAGTGTGGTAACTGAGTCCCAGCCCACATCCCAGACCGCGGAGATCTTCGCAGAGGTCCCATGACAATCACAAATCTTTCAGACAACGAGTTCCTGTTCACGTCCGAGTCCGTCACCGAAGGACACCCGGACAAGATGGCGGACCAGATCTCCGACTGCGGTGCTGGACGCGATCATGGCCGAGGACCCGTCGGGCCGCGTGGCGTGTGAGACGTTCGTCACCACCGGCCTGATCGTGATCGGTGGCGAGATCACGACGAACACCTACGTCGACATCCCGAAGCTCGCCCGCAGCGCGGTCGCCGACATCGGCTACACCCGCGCCAAGTACGGGTTCGACTGCGAGACGTGCGCGGTGCTGACCGCGATCGACGAGCAGTCCCCGGACATCGCGCAGGGGGTGGACGCCGCCTACGAGGCGCGCCACATCCCCGGCGACGACGACCCGCTCGACAAGGAGGGCGCGGGCGACCAGGGCATGATGTTCGGCTACGCCACGCGCGAGACCAAGGAGCTCATGCCGATGCCGATCCAGGTCGCGCACACGCTGGCGCGGCGGCTGTCGGAGGTGCGCAAGGCCGACGTCGTTCCCTACCTGCGCCCGGACGGCAAGACCCAGGTGAGCGTGCGCTACGAGAACGGCAAGCCGGTCGAGATCGTGAAGGTCCTGATCTCGACCCAGCACGGCCCGGACGTCGACAGCGAGAGCGTGATCAAGCCCGACCTCTGGGAGCACGTGGTCGAGCCGGTGCTGCACGCCGACTACCGCGAGCTGTACACCGAGGGCGAGCTGCGCGAGAGCCTGCTGGTCAACCCGACCGGCAAGTTCGAGATCGGCGGCCCGATGGGAGACGCCGGGCTGACCGGCCGCAAGATCATCGTCGACACCTACGGCGGCGCGGCCCGCCACGGCGGCGGCGCGTTCTCGGGCAAGGACCCGTCGAAGGTCGACCGCTCGGCCGCCTACGCCGCGCGCTACGTGGCCAAGAACGTGGTCGCCGCCGGGCTCGCGGACCGCTGCGAGGTCCAGGTCGCCTACGCGATCGGCGTCGCGCACCCGCAGTCCGCTGATGGTCGAGACCTACGGCACCGAGCGCGTGCCGCAGTCGCGAGATCGCCGAGCTGATCGGCAAGCACTTCGACCTGCGTCCGGCCGCGATCATCCGCGACCTCGACCTGCGCCGGCCGATCTTCCGCAAGACCGCCGCCTACGGCCACTTCGGCCGCGACGACGACGACTTCACCTGGGAGAAGACCGACAAGGCGAAGGTGCTGCGCGAGGAAGCCGGCATCGACGAGAAGGAAGCGCAGCCGGCTTAACGTCCGGCCTGGCGAACCAGCCGGGCCCGTCCGTCAGCCTCCATATCTTCCGGGCGGTGACAGTCATCGCCAGGGTCGAGCCGCTCACGCAGGCGCGCACGCTGCGCGGTCCGTTCGACTACCGCATTCCCGACCGGATGCCCGACGTGGACGTCGGCTCGGTGCTGCTCGTGCCCTTCGGCCGGCGGCGCGTGCTGGGCGTTGGTCGTCGACATGGCGGCCGGCAGCGAGCGTGCCGCCCGAGCGGCTGGTGGAGCCGCTCGCGACTCTCGAATCCGGCGTGCCGGCGGACCTGGTGCGCCTCGGCCTGTGGGTAGCCGACCAGTACTGCTCGACGCCGGCACGCGGCCTGGCGCTGGTCCTGCCGCCGGGCACCGGCACCGGCACGCGGGCGCAGGCGGGTGCCCGCACGCGGACCCTGCTGACAGCCGAGCTCACGCCGGCCGGCCGCGAAGCGCTCGCCGAGCCGGAGGGCCGCCGGCTCGGGCCGGTGCAGCTCGCGGCCCTGGAGGTGCTCGGCGGGGGCGCGATGACCGCCACTGAACTGAGGGAATCGGTCGGCGCGGGGCACGGGACGCTCGCCCGGCTCGCGGAGCTTGAACTGGTGGCACTCGAGCAGCGCGCGGCCGGGCGACGACCCGGCGCCCTGGAGCGGGGCGCCGGAGCCCCCTCGACCCTGGAGCGCCCGCGCGACCTGACCCCCGCTCAGGAGGCCGCGCTGGAGGCGATCGAGCAGCCCCTGCGGGCGCGGGAACGCGACAACCTCCTGCTCTACGGAGTGACCGGCAGCGGCAAGACGGAGGTCTACCTGCGAGCGGCCGAGATCGCGCTCGAGCAGGGCCGCGGAGCGCTTGTGCTGGTGCCGGAGATCGCGCTCACCCCGCAGACGGCGCGCCGGTTCGAGCGGCGCTTCGGCGACCAGGTGGCGGTCCTGCATTCCAAGCTGGGATTGGGCGAGCGCTACGACGAGTGGCAGCGGCTGCGCAGTGGAGAGGCGCGGCTGTGCGTCGGCCCGCGCTCGGCGGTGTTCGCGCCGGTGCGCGACCTGGGCCTGATCGTCGTCGACGAGGAGCACGACTCCGCCGTACAAGCAGGACGGCGACCCGCGCTACGACGCCCGGCGCGTGGCCGCCCGGCGCGCGCAGCAGGCCGGCGCCGTGCTGCTGGTGGGCAGCGCTACGCCGCGCCCCGAGAGCTGGACCGCGCTGCGGCGGATCGAGCTGCCCGAGCGCGTGGACAACCGTTCGCTGCCGCCCGTCGAGCTGCTCGACATGCGCGGCCTGCGGCACGCCCTGCACCCGGACTCGCGCGCCGCGCTCGACGAGGTCGGCCGTCGCGGCGCGAAGGCGATCGTGCTGGTCAACCGGCGCGGGTGGGCGCCGTTCGTCCTGTGCCGCTCCTGCGGCCACGGCTGGACGTGCCCGCGCTGCGACGTGACGCTGACCCTGCACCGCGCCGGGCGCCCGCGGATCGCTGCTGTGCCACCACTGCGGACACGCCGAGCCGGCGCCCGCGACCTGCGAGCGAGTGCGGATCGACGTCGCTGGCGCGGCAAGGCACCGGCACCCAGCGGCTCGAGGCCGAGCTTGCGGAGGCGCTCGCGCCGATGCCGGTGTTCCGCCTCGACCGCGACGCGGCCCGGCGCAAAGGCGGCATCGCGGACCTGCTCGACCGCTTCCGACGGGCTTCCTCGGGCGTGCTGGTCGGAACGCAGATGGTCGCGCAGGGGCATGACTTCCCGGAGGTGGAGCTGGCCATCGTCCAGGACGCCGACGGGACCCTGCGGTTCCCCGACTTCCGCTCCGAGGAGCGCGCCTTCTCCCTCGTCGCGCAGCTGGCCGGCCGCAGTGGCCGCGGGCCGGCCGGCGGCCGCGTGCTCGTCCAGACGCTGTGCCCGGACTCGCGCACCCTCCAGCACGCCGCCCGCCACGACGCCCCGGGCTTCCTCGCGGAGGAGATCGAGCGCCGCCGCGTGCTGCGCTACCCGCCCTTCTCGACGCTGATCCGCGTCGTCACCTCGGCCGCGAACGAGGCGGCAGCCGACCGTGCGGCCGCCGACGTCGCGGCGCGCCTGCCAGGTGGCGGGCTGGAGGTCCTCGGGCCGGTGCCGCTCTTCCGCGTACAAGGACCGCTTCCGCAGCGTGCTGATGATGAAGACGCCCCCGAAGTCGCGCGCGGCCGCGGTCCGCGCCGTGGGCGCGGCGGTCCAGGCGAGCGCCGAACGCGGCCACAAAGGCGTGAAGTTCGCCGTCGACGTGGACCCGCAGTAACCCGTCTACGACTCAGGCGGCGATGGCCCTCGAAGAGCAGCAGACCGGCCTGCAGGCGGAGGCCGACGGGTCCGGCGACGAGGAAGTTCAGGAGCGACCGCAGCTCGATCCCGAGGTCGAGGCGCGCCGGCGTGCGGCGCTCAGCCTCGTGCGAGTTTTTGGCGACCCCGCGCTCCGCTCCCGCGCCGCTGACGTCACGCGCTTCGACGACGAGCTGGCGACGGAAGTCTCGCGGATGGCGCGCATCATGGATGACGCTCTCGGCGTCGGGCTGGCGGCGACGCAGCTCGGCGTGATGCACCGGCTGCTCATCTACCGGACCGGGCCCGGCGCGCCGCTGGTCGCGGTCGTGAACCCGCGCGTGGAGTGGGCCAGCGACGAGAAAGAGCCTGCCGACGAGGGCTGTCTGAGCCTGCCGGGGGTCCTGTTGGAAGTGGAGCGATCGGTGCACCTGCGCGTCGGCGCGTTCGACGAGCACGGGGAGGAGATCAGCATCGAGGCCTCGGGTCTCGACGCGCGCGTCCTCCAGCACGAGATGGACCACCTCGACGGCGTCCTGATCCTGGACCGGGTCTCGCGTGAGGAGCGCAAGGAGGCCCTGCGGATCCTGCGCGAGGGACCCGACTCGGCGACGGCGGAGGTCGAGCCTGCTGAGTCCGGCGCCGGCGGTTAACTATCCGGTCCATGAGGACCGTCTTTCTCGGCACATCCCACTTCGCGGTCCGCGTGCTCGACCGGCTGGCCGCCTCGCCGCACCGGCCCGCGCTGGTCGTCACGCCGCCTGATCGCCCACGCGGCCGCGGCCGGAAGCTCGCCGCGCCGCCGGTTGCGGACGCCGCCCGGCGGCTCGGCATCGAGCTGCTCCAGACTCCGAACGTGAACGACGAAGAGTCCGTAGCGGCGATCGCCCGAGTCCAGCCGGAGGCGATCGGCGTCTGCCAGTTCGGCCAGCTGATCAAGGACCCGTTGCTCTCGTATCTGATGCTGAACGTCCACACGTCGCTGCTGCCGCGCTGGCGGGGCGCCGCGCCGATCGAGCGCGCCCTGATGGCGGGCGACGAGCAGACCGGCATCACGATCTTCCGGATCGAGGCCGGCCTGGACTCGGGACCCCTTGCGATCGCACGGGCCGAGCAAATCCGTCCGGACGACACGGCCGGGACCCTGGCGGAGCGCCTCGCCGGGCTGGGCGGGGAACTGCTCGTCGAGGCTCTCGACCTGGCGCAGTCTGGCCGGCTGGAGCTGACCGAACAGGTCGAGGACGGGGTGACCTACGCGGACAAGGTGGACCGGGAGGAGCGGCGCCTGGACCCCTCATTCCCGGCCACGGAGCTGGAGCGCCGGGTGCGCGCGCTCACGCCCGCGATCGGCGCCTACCTCGAGCAGGACGGCGAGCGACTGGGGGTCAGCGCCGCACGTGCAACGCCCGGCGACATCCCGGCCGGCGAGCTGTCGGCGCAGGACGGCCGGCTGCTGCTCGGAACCGCGGACGGCGCGCTCGAGCTGCTCGAGGTCACGCCGCCCGGCCGGCGGCCGATGGACGCCGCCGCCTACCTCCGCGGCCACCGCATGCAATGACACCGTCCCGCCGCTGCGCCTTCGCAGTGGTGCGCAGGGTGTTCGAGGACGGCTCCTACGCCGACCGCGCGTTCCGGACCGAGGCCGACCGGCTGGGCCTCGAGGGCCGCGATCGCGCGTTCGCGATGCGGCTCGCCTATGGAACCGTGCAGCGGCGGCTGACGCTCGACTGGCTGATCGGCCGCCTGTCGGGCCGCCCGCCGGAACGACTGGACCCGCCGGTCCTGGCTGCGCTTCGAATCGGGCTCTACCAGCTCCTGTTCATGGACGGCGTGCCCGACCACGCCGCGGTGACCGAGAGCGTCGAGCTGGCAAAGCGCGCCGGCGGCGCGGGCTTCCGGCTCGTGAACGCGGTGCTGCGGCGCGCCACCCGTGAGGCGGGACCGCTGCTCGCCGGGCTCTCCGACGCGACGCCGCCCGACGCGGCGCTCAAGCACTCCCATCCGCAGTGGATCGCAGAGCTGTGGTGGAGCGCGCTCGGGGAGCAGGAGGCGCGCAGCCTGATGGCCCGCGACAACGAGGCGCCCGAGAGCGCCGTGCGCGCGAACCACCTGCGCGCCACGACCGCCGAGGTGATCGAGGCGCTGGCCGGCGCGGGCGTCGAGGCCGAGGCGGATCCGCTGCTCGACGAGGCGGTCGTCCTGCGCGAGCCGTTCGACCTCCACGCCTCAGAGCTGTTCGAGCAGGGGCTCGTCATGCCGCAGTCGCGGGGCTCGATGCTCGTGTCGCGTGTGGCTGCTCCGCGTCCGGGCGACCGCGTCCTCGACCTGTGCGCCGCGCCGGGCGGCAAGACGACGCATCTCGCCGCCCTGATGGGCAACCAGGGCACGGTCGTGGCGGTGGAGGCGGACCGTCGCCGGGCGACCGAGCTGGAGGCCAACTGCCGCCGCCTGGGCGCCGATTGCGTCGAGGTCGTCCAGGGGAACGCGGCCGAGCCCGCGTTTGGGGGCGACTACGACGTCGTGCTCGTCGACCCGCCGTGCTCGGACCTGGGAACGCTCCAGTCGCGGCCCGACGTGCGGTGGCGCAAGGATCCGGCTCAGGTCGCCGAGCTGGTCGCCATCCAGCGCCGGATCCTCGACTTCGGGGGCGTCAGGCCTTGCGCCAAGGGGGTCGGATGGTGTATTCCACGTGCACCATCGATCCGGCGGAGAACGAGGCGCTCGTGACAGCTCTCACGCGGGAAGACCGCAGTTTCCGAAGTTCCGACCTCTCCAAGGCGTACCCTGCGTTCGCCCGGGGAGTATTTCTGCAGACACTCCCGCACCGGGATGGCACGGACGGGTTTTTCGTGGCATCGCTGGAACGGAAGCTATGAGCGACCACCAAACGGCAAAGGCAGGCGGCGAGCCGTACGAGTTCGGGGCGGACTGCCCCTCGTGCGGCGAGCCTTGGCTGCGCAAAACACAGCTACCCGGACGCTACCGCTGCGTCTACTGCCTGACCCGCTACCAGCTGATGGCCTACTGCCCGTCGTGTGGCGAGCACTCGACCATCATGCGGATGAGCAACGAGGACCACCTCACCTGCGTGCAGTGCGGCGGGTCGATGCTGAAGCCCCAGTAGTTGGGCGCCGCTGAGCTGATTCGCTCCCGCCGGGTCGAGCCGTCGATCCTGTCGGCCGACTACGGCCGCCTCGGCGAGCAGATCGCGACGGTCATGGACGCCGGTGCCCGCGCGATCCACGTCGATGTGATGGACGGCCACTTCGTCCCGCCGATCACCATCGGCCCCGTGATCGTGGAGTCGATCCGCGACCAGGTCCACGGGGCCGGCGGAATCCTCGACTGCCATCTGATGATCGAGCGCCCCGAGCGCCAGATCGAGGAATTCGCCGCGGCGGGTGCCGACTCGATCACGATCCAGGTCGAGGCGACCCCGAACGTGCACTACGCGCTCGGCCAGATTCGCGCCGCCGGCTGCACCGCGGGCCTCGCGATCAATCCGGGCACGCCGGTGGAGGCGGTCCGGGAACTGCGCGAGTCGGTCGACCTGGTGCTCTGCATGACCGTGAACCCCGGCTGGGGCGGCCAGGCCTTCATCCAGACCTCGCCGGACAAGATCCTCCGCCTGCGCGACCTGCTCGGCCCCGACATTCCCCTCCAGGTGGACGGCGGCATCGGCGTCGTGACCGCCAAGGTCGCGGCGGACGCCGGCGCGACGCTGTTCGTCGCGGGCTCGGCGGTGTTCGGAGCGCCCGACCCAGCCGCGGCCTACCGCGCGATCGCCGAGGCGGCCGGGGCGGAGTAGGCCCGCCGCGCAGCTTCGAGGGCGGCTGCTCGGGCGTTGCCGACCAGCGCCTGCGCTCCCGCCGTTCACCTAGGCACCGGCTCGTGCAGAAGCGTGAGTCGGATGCGTCCCGCCATCGCGTTTCGTGGCGCCGTGCGTTACTGACGCGGCGCCTGCGCGTCACCGAGACTGACAGTTGACCGCCGGAATAGACGCGGTTAACGCAGTTTAGGACGAGCCCACGCCCGCAGGGACCGCGACGAATTCCAAGCGCTGGCGTGACGCATCCATCGCTGGGAGACGTCACCGCGAACGCACGAGAACCGCAGCGAGGCGTCCCTACCTGCCCGTGCGAGTGACGAAACGCCGCAGCCACGCTCCTAGAAGCCCGTTCCGCGGTTGCCCGGGCTAAGTCCCCTCGTCCGCCGCGGCCAGTCTCGCCTCCAGCTCCTCGCTCGAGCCCGGCCGCAGCCGCACCTCGCGCGCGTCGGCGGGGCGGCGGTACGCGAACCACAGGAGCGAGGACAGGATCAGCGCAGTCACCAGGAACGCGACCTCGACCTCGCGCACGGCGCCCATGTCGGAGATGAACAGGAACGCGACGAAGAACACCGCCGACACTCCCCATGACATCGCGGCAATGCGCGAGCGGCCCTGTGCCAGCACCGCCTGGTTGAGCGTGGTCGCCGCGAGGTAGAGGCCCGTTCCGACCCCGACCAGCGCCAAGCCGAAGCGGTCGTAGTCGAAGTCGGAGCCAAACAGCAGCCGCATCACCCAGGGGCCGATCAACAACAGGCCGAGGGTGGTCAGGGCGCCGAACCCGAGGCAGGCCAGCACGGTCACGCGCACGCTGCGGCCGAACTCGCCGCCGTGCGCTTCGTCGCCCTCCTGCACCAGCAGGCGGGTCAGGTGCGGCAGCAGGGTCGTCGACACGGCCTGGAAGAGCTGCAGCGGCGCCCGCGCGATCATCAGCACCGCGAAGATCAGCGCGGCCAGCGCGTCGCTCCCGGTATCCGCCTTGACGATCAACACGCCCGAGTTGAGGATCGCCTGCTCGCTGAACATGATCACGAGCACCGCCGCCGCGAATCCCATCCCGTGCGCCATCGTCAGCTCCGGCCCCTCGGCGCCGGGCTCTGAGTCCGCCTCGGCCGCCGCGGCGACCTGGCGCCCGAGCGCCCACGGGAGCACCATCAGGCTGATGAGTGGCGCGGCTGCGATCGCAACGGCGGCGGCGTTCTCGCCCTCGAACACGCCGACGGCCAGCAGCACCGCGATCACCAGCCGCGAGGCCGACTCGAGCAGCACCAGGCCGCCGTAGAGCCCGAAGCGCCGGTGGCCGGCCAGGAAGCCGCGCGCGAAGTAGCTCGCCGCATACAGAAGCACCGCGGCCACGAGGCACCAGTAGAGCGTCGCCGAGCCCGAGAAGAGCTCGTCCTCGATCGTGGTCCGCAGGGCCAGCGCGATCGCAGTGAACAGCAGCCGCCAGCCCGAGCTGGATCGTCGCGGCGATCCGCAGCGCCTTGCCGGCCGAGCGCCCGTGCGCGTCCTGTTCGGCGATCGTGCGCGACAGCAGCTGCTCGACCGGGCGGTAGATCACCGAGGCGGTCAGGAAGACCGCCGCCCACAGCACCGCGATCTGACCGTAGGAGTCGCGGCCGAGCGTGTGCGCGACGATCGACTGGAACGCATACGTCATCAGGCCGGTCGCGCCGACCAGTCCCGACAGCAGCGCCGCGCCGCGGCCGTAGGACATGCCCTCCGCCGGCTTCTCGCCGGCCGGGGCGGTTACTTCCGGATTTGTACGAGGGCCATCGTCCACGGGAGCGGCGAGCGCAGCTCGGCGATCTCGCCGTAGCGCCCAAGCAGCCGGGCGAAGCCGCGCTTGGACCAGTGGTTGAGGTGGCCGGGTGTGTTGCCGAGGTCGCGGACGTAGGTGCCGCGGGCGAGGTTCAGCCCGCGCCAGAGCGGCTCGCGCGGGACGCTCACAAGCAGCCAGCGCGACGCCACGCGCGACATCTCGTCGAGCACCGCCGCGGGGTCGGGCACGTGCTCGAGCACCTCGATGGCGGTCGCGGCCTCGAACTCGCCGTCCGTCCAGGGCAGGCGGTCACCGAGGCCGGTGTGGAACTCGAGGTTGGGGCGGGACCGCCGTTCCCACTCCGACGCGCAGCTTGGGGTCGTCGAGGTCGATGCCCGCGACGCGGCCCGGAGATCCGCTCCGCCCAGCGCTCGGTCAGGACGCCCTCGCCGCAGCCGACGTCGCACGATCGAGCTCGGCGCGGCGCGGTCCAGCAGCTCGAACAGGTCACGCTCGAACCCCTCCATCAGTCGCCGCACGACCGGGTTCGTCGAGCCGTACTTGTCGTATGTGTTGCCGGTCGGGACCTCGGCCGCGCCGGCCGGTGCCCCGGCCTGGGTCAACTGCGGCCCCCGAGCGGCAGCGCCTCCTGCTCCTCGGTATCGCCGCCGGGGCTCGGTTCGTCGGGCGGAACGCCGCGTGCGGTGTGCCCGGGCATGGTCGCCGTCGGTGTCTCCTCGTGCAGCTCAGGGGAGGGCTCGGTCTTGCCATCCGCTCCGGGCTGGTAGTGCGACGGCGGCGACTCCGAGCGTCAGCTCCACGCGCCGGACGCGTTCGAGGGTGCGCTGCATCAGGACTCGGTTGGCGGCCAGCAGGTCGCCGATGATGCCCAGCGCGGCGAGCTGCACCGCGACCACGAACAGGGTCGAGCCGAGCACGACCGACTGCACGTGGCCCTGTCCCTCGCCCTGAATCAGCAGCACGAAGAACCGGCCCCAGATCGACGAGCGCGCCGAGCGCCACGATGGCGGCGGCGGCCAGGAAGACGCGCAGTGGCTCGTACATGGAGTAGATCCGGAAGATCGAGGCGGCGTTGGTCGCGCACGTAGGACCACATCGAGCTGAACAGGCGCGACTCGCGCGTCTTCGGGTTCGTCCGGATCGGGACGTGGTCGATCGCGACCAGCTGCTTGCCCGCCTGGATGATCGTCTCCAGCGTGTAGGTGAAGCGGGACACGACCTGCACCTGGAGCGCGGCCTCGCGGTTGTAGGCGCGGAAGCCCGAGGTCGTGTCCGGAACGGTCGTGTCGGACGCCCGCCGCACGACCCAGCTGCCGAGGCGCTGGAGCGACTTCTTCACCGGCGAGAAGTGCTCGATCGTCTGCACCTCGCGGTCGCCGACGACCAGGTCGGCCTCGCCGCGCACGATCGGCGCGACGAGCTTGGGGATGTCGGCGCCGTTGTACTGGTTGTCCGCGTCGGTGTTGACGACCACGTCGGCGCCCAGCTTCAGCGAGGCGTCGAGCCCGGCCTGGAAGCCCGAGGCCAGCCCCTTGTTGTTCGTCAGCCGCACGATGTGGTCGACGCCCTGCGCGCGGGCCACCTCGACCGTGCGGTCGGTAGAGCCGTCGTCGATCACCAGCCACTCGACCTGATCGAAGCCCTCGACCTCGCGCGGGAGGTCGGCGAGCGTGCCGGGAAGCGTCTGCTCCTCGTTCAGGCAGGGAATCTGGATGATCAGCTTCATATGGAGTCTGGGCTGGCTATCGGCGCCGTTGCGTAGACTGGCCGGTCATTATTCCTCACGTACAGGAGGTTTCCCGCACGGCCGGTACCTGTACGTAGAACCCGCGCCGCTTCCTTTCGACTTGGAAACCGCAACCGTTGAACGTCCCGTTCCCGCGGTCACCGGCCTGGTGGGCCGTGCCCGGTCGCTGTCCGCAGACACCATAGCGCTGTGGGTTTTCGTGGCGCTCACGGTGGTAGCGCTCGTCCTGGCGCTGTTCGTATGGGTTACCTACCCCAACTACGACAGCTATTACTCGCTGCTCTGGGGGCGGGAGATCCTCGATGGGGTGAAGCCGAGCTTCGAGGCCTACCGCGCGCCCACGGAGCACCCGCTCGGCGTCCTGTTCGGAACCATGCTCGCGCCGCTCGGCCGCGACGCGGACCGGGTGATGGTGCTGGCGACGATCGTCGCCTTCATCGCGCTCGCGGGCGGCACGTACCGGCTCGGGCGGCTGTGCTTCACGCCGTTCGTCGGTGCGCTGGCGGCGTTCCTGGTCCTGACCCGGTTCGACTTCCCCTCGCTCGCGGTGCGGGCCTACATCGACATCCCGTTCATGGCGACGATCGTCTGGGCGGCGGCGCTCGAGGCAGCCCGGCCGCGACGCGGGCCGATCGTCTTCCTGCTGCTCGCTGCCGCCGGCCTGATGCGCCCCGAGGCGTGGATCCTGTCGGGCGTCTACTTCCTGTGGATGAGCTGGGACGCGACCTGGCGCGAGCGCGCCGTGTACGCGGTGCTGACGGCACTTGGCCCGGTGCTGTGGGCGGTGACCGACTACGTCGTCACGGGCGACCCGATGTTCTCGCTCACGTCGACGCAGGACCTGGCCGCGGAGCTGGAACGCCAGAAGTCCGCCGGCGACGTGGTCTCGGCGCTGCCGAGCTACTTGCGCGGGACGGTCAAGACGCCGGTCTTCTTCGCCGGAGTGCTGGGGATCGTGCTCGCAGTCTGGCGCTTCCCGCTGCGCACCGTGCTGCCGCTGCTGCTGTTCCTGGCGGGCGCCTTCACGTTCGTGGCGACCGGCGTGGCCGGGCTCTCGGTGATCGTGCGCTACCTGCTGGTGCCGTCGGTGATGCTGAGCCTGTTCGCGGCGTTCACGGTCGGCGGGTGGACGATGCTGCCCCGCGGCTCGCGCTCGCGGCGCATCTGGGCGGGGCTGGCGCTCGCCGGCACCGCAGCGGGGCTCTTCTACACGGCGCTCAACCCGCCCAATCCGACCCGCTTCAACAACGAGCTGACGTTCCGCGGGGACCAGGGCTCGAGCCTGCACCGGCTGCTCGACCAGCAGGCGGTCCAGAACGGGCTGCGCTGCGGCGCCGTCTCGGTGCCGACCCACAAGCTGATTCCGGACGTGCGCTGGGTGCTCGACCTCCCCGAGAGTCGCGTCGTCGCTCGCTCGGACCCGGCCGCGTCGTCCGAGCGCAAGGCCCGCTACGGCGTCGCGCTCTTCCCGACCGGGCGTACCAACGTCCTGCGCACCGGATTCGCTATCAACACGGACGCGCTCGCGCAGGTGCCCGCTCCCGGCTTCAAACGCATCGCGACCGATCGCTACTTCGCCGCCTACCTCCGCTGTCCACCCGGACGTAGCTGAGCCGCGCCGCGAGCGGCGCTGGTTGTGGCCGGCGGCCGTCTGGGCGCTGCTCGTGGGCGCCCTCGCGCTGCGGCTGTGGGGGCTGCGGCACGGGCTGCCGTTCGTCTACAACGTGGACGAGGCGTCGAACTTCGTCCCGACGGCGATCAGCTACTTCTTCACGGGCACCTACGACCCGGACTACTTCGTCAACCCGCCGGCGTTCTCGTACCTGCTGCACGCGCTGTTCGCGCTGTGGTTCCGCGACGTCGGCCACGCCTACGCGACCGACCCGACGGAGGTGTTCGTGCTCGCCCGCGCGACGTCGGCGGTGCTCGGCACCGCCGCCGTCGGGTTCGTCTACCTGACCGGCGCGCGCCTGTTCGACCGGCGCGCGGGGTTCATCGCGGCGCTCGTGATGGCGGTCTCGTTCCTGCCGGTCTTCTATTCGCACCTGGCGCTCAACGACGTGCCCGCACTGCTGCCGTTGACGGTGTCCGTCTACGGCAGCGCGGGAGTGCTGATGCACGGGCGGCTGCGCGACTTCGCGATTGCGGGTGCCGGCCTGGGGCTGGCCGCGGCGACCAAGTACACGGCGGGGATCTGCCTGTTGCCGCTGTTAACCGCCGCGGCGCTGCAGATCGCAACGCCGGAGCGCCGCCGCCCGGCGCTGTGGGGCACCGCGCTCGCGCTCGGCCTCGCCGCGCTCGCGTTCGTGGCGGCCAACCCCTATTCGCTCGGATCCTTCGACCAGTTCTGGTCGGACGTGCGCTCCCAGGAGAGCACCGCCGGCTTCGGCAAGCTCGGCCTCGACTACGACTCCGGCCTGGAGTACTACGCGTGGGTCCTGACCTGGGGACTCGGCTGGGTGCCGGTCGCAGCCGCCGTCGCTGGCGCGGTGCTGCTCGCGCGCGCGGACTGGCGCCGCGCCCTGCTGCTGGTGCCATGGCCGGCGCTCTTCATGCTCTACATGGGTCTGCAGGAGCGCTACTTCGGCCGCTGGCTGCTGCCGGCATTCCCGGCGCTGGCGCTGCTGGCCGGCTACGCGGCAGTCTGGTTGGCGGACCGCCTGGGCCGCACCGTGTCGGTCCGCGCGGCGCTGCTGGCGGGCGCCGGCCTGTTGCTGGCGGCGCAGGGGCTCGTCTACTCCGTGCACGTCGACCGCGTGCTCGCGCGCTCGGACACCCGGCAGCTGGCGCGCGATTGGATGGAGCAGAACCTGCCGCCGCGCGCCAAGGTAGTCGTCGAGCCCGTGGTTCCCGACAGCTGGTTCAGCGAGCAGGGCTCGCTGCGCGACCTGCCCCCGGACCGCCTGCGCCGTCTGACTCCCGGCGGGCGGCTGTGGGTGAAGTTCCCCACCGGCAGGACCCAGCTCGACACCAGGGGACGGTTGCTGCCGGGCGGCAAGGCGCGTGTCGTGCGCCCCGAGGACTACGAGCGCATCCTGCGCCCGGGGCTGATCGGAACCTACGAGCGGGGCGGCTACTGCTGGGTGATGATCGGCTCCACGCAGTACGGCCGGGCCCTCGCCGCGCCCGAAGAGGTGCCAGGCGCGATCGCCTACTACCGCGAGCTTGCGCGGCGCGGACAGCTCGTCTACCGCAAGGATCCGTACCGCTCCGGAGAGGGTCCCGAGGACTTCAATTTCGACTGGAGCTTCGACTACTACCCGCGGTCATACGACCGCCCGGGACCGACGGTTCTCATCTACCGGCTGCGCGGCTCCGCGTGCCAGCGCCCGTGAAATCGCTGCCTCAGGACTAGAATCGAATCAATTCGAATCCGCAGTCGCGGCGGGACGGCCCGCAAGGGTGCCGCGGCGGTGGAGGGAACCCTTCTGGCGGGGAGAATGACGGTAGCCGTGACTCAAAACGAATTGCGCCACATGGAAAGGGCGCTCGACCTCGCGCGGCAGGGAAGCGGCCACACCAGCCCGAACCCGCTTGTGGGCGCGGTCATCGTGCGCGACGGTGAAGTGCTTGGCGAGGGGTACCACGCGGGCTATGGCGAGCCGCATGCCGAGGTGGCCGCACTCGAGGCATGCGCTCCGGTCGACCCGCTCGGCGCCACGCTCTACGTGACGCTCGAGCCCTGCTGCCATACAGGTAGGACGCCACCCTGCACCGACGCGATCCTGCGCGCCGGCATCGCGCGCGTCGTGTTCGCCTCCGACGATCCGAGCGAGAAGGCGGCCGGCAGGGGGCTCGGCATCCTGCGCGACGAGGGCGTCGAGGTCGTGAGCGTGGACGGCGACGTCTCGCGGGAGGCACGCCTCCTGAACCAGCCCTTCCGGAAGCTCGCACGCACCGGTCGCCCATACGTGGTCTTCAAGTCGGCGATGAGCCTCGACGGCAAGGTCGCCACTCAGAGCGGCGACTCGCGCTGGATCTCGAACGAGGAAAGCCGCCGCCTCGGCCACCAGTGGCGCGGCGACGTCGACGCGATCGCAGTGGGCATCGGCACGGCGCTCGCCGACAACCCGCTCTTGACGGCACGGGGCAGCGACACGCGTCCGCCAGCCGCGGCGCGTGATCTTCGACTCCGAGGCGCGCCTGCCGCTCGACAGCAACCTTGTCCAGACGGCGCCCGAGGTGCCGTTGATCCTGATCGTCTCTCGCGCAGCCGACCGCTCGACCGTCGAGGCGCTGCGCGCCTCCGGCGTGGAGATCGTCGTCGCCTCCGGCGGCACCGAGGAAGAGCGCGCAGTCGACGCGCTGGCGAAGCTCGGTGCCCTCGGCATCCAAAGCATGCTGCTCGAGGGAGGCCCGCGCTTGGCCGGCTCCTTCCTCGACGCGGGTGAGGTGGACGAGATGCGCCTCTTCATAGCGCCGATCGCGCTCGGCGGACGCGACGCCCGCATGGCGCTCGAGGGCGCGGGTTCCGACTCGATCGCCAACGCCCGGCGCGCGCTCTCGATGTCGGTGGAGGACATCGCAGGCGATTTGCTCATCACCGCTCGATTCAACGAGTGGTGATGTGAAGTTGGCAGTCGGCAGTCGGCAGTCGGCAGTGGCGCCAGTTGTTTACCGGGATCGTTCAAGACCTCGGTAGCGTCGTGGCGCTGACGCGCGACGACGGTTCCACGCGGGTGACGATCGAGACTTCCCTGGGAAACGACGTGCGGGAGGGGGATTCCGTGATGGTCAACGGGGTCTGCCTGACGGCCGTGGACCTCGCGGACGGCCGCTTCTCGGCCGACCTGTCGACCGAGACGCTCGATCGCAGCGCGCTCGGCGACCTCGGGCCTGGCGATCAGGTCAACCTCGAGCTGTCGCTGCGCCCGTCCGACCGGCTCGGTGGCCACATCGTGCAGGGACACGTCGACGGCGTGGCGACCGTGGAGGAGTCGCAGCCGGACGGCGCCGGGCGGAACGTCGCCTTCAGGGCGCCAGTGGAGCTCGGGCGCTACATCGTGGAGAAGGGCTCGATCGCGGTCGACGGCGTCAGCCTCACCGTTTCCCGGCTCGACGGCGAGGTCTTCTCCGTCGCGCTGATCCCCGAGACGCTCGAGCGGACGAACCTCACTCAGGCCGAGCCGGGCCGCCGGGTTAATCTTGAGGTTGACGTGATCGCAAAATACGTGGAAAGACTGGTGAATCAGAGTCCATGAGCGAGCATCGCGACTTCGCCACGATCGAGGAGGCGCTGGAGGACATCCGCTCCGGCAAGATGGTCGTCGTCTGCGACGCGGAGGACCGCGAGAACGAGGGTGACCTTACCCTCGCGGCACAGTTCGCCACTCCGGAGAACGTCAACTTCATGGCCCGCGAGGGCCGCGGGCTGATCTGCCTGGCGCTGACTTCCGAGCGCTGCGAGGAGCTCGGCCTGCACCTGATGGCGGCCAAGAACGAGTCCGCCTTCGAGACCGCCTTCACCGTCTCGGTCGAGGCTCGTGAAGGCGTCACGACCGGCATCTCCGCCCACGACCGCGCGCGCACGATCCAGGTCGCCATCGACCCGCGCTCCAAGCCGGAGGACCTCGTGCAGCCGGGCCACGTCTTCCCGCTCAAGGCGCGCGAGGGTGGGGTGCTGGAGCGCACCGGGCAGACCGAGGCGGGCGTCGACCTGGCGCGACTCGCCGGCCTCATCCCGGCCGCCGTGATCTGCGAGATCATGAACGAGGACGGCAGCATGGCCCGGGTCCCGGACCTGATCCCGTACTGCAAGCGGCACGGAATCAAGATGGTCACGGTCGCCGACCTGATCAAGTATCGCCGGCAGACCGAGAAGCTCGTCGAGCGGGTCGCCGAGGCCAGCCTCCCGACCGACTACGGCGACTTCACCGTGGTCGGCTACCGCGCGCTGATGGACTCCAAGCACCATGTGGCGCTCGTCAAGGGCGACGTGCGCGCGGCGGCCGAGCGGGGCGAGTCGGTGATCGTGCGCGTGCACTCGGAGTGCCTGACCGGCGACGTGTTCCACTCGCAGCGCTGCGACTGCGGGCAGCAGCTCGCCGATGCGCTCGGGCGGATCGAGGACGAGGGACTCGGGGTGCTCCTCTACCTCGCGCAGGAGGGCCGCGGGATCGGCCTGCTCAACAAGCTGCGTGCCTACAAGCTTCAGGAGGGCGGCCTCGACACCGTCGCCGCCAACATCGAGTTGGGCCTGCCCGCCGACCTGCGCGACTACGGGATCGGCGCTCAGATCCTGGTGGACCTCGGTCTCAAGTCCATCCGGATCCTGACCAACAACCCCAAGAAGATCGTCGGGCTCGAGGGCTACGGGCTCGAGGTCAAGGATCAGATTCCGATCGAGCAGGCGCCCGGGCAGCACAACCGCGCGTACCTCCAGGCCAAGCGCGACAAGCTCGGCCACACGCTCCACCACCAGGGCCTGCCGCTGGACGAGGACATGCTCTTCGAGGAAGAGCGCGCCGACCGCGCGAAGGAGATCGAGTCGCGCCTGGTGATGGGGCTGGTCGAGGAGAAGGATCTGCGCCGCTGATGGCAGACCGCTTCGCGGTCGTGCGCGCCACCTTCTATGAGGACCTCGCCGAGCGGCTGACCGCCGGCGCGCTGAAGGGCTTTGCAGAGCGCGGGGTGGGAGAGGCCGATGTCGATGTCCGCGACGTGCCGGGCGCCTTCGAGCTTCCGCTGGCAGCGAAGGCCTGCGCGCAGTCGGGGCGCTACGCGGGCGTTGCCTGCCTCGGTGTCGTGATCCGCGGCGAGACCGACCACTACGACTACGTCTGCGGCGCCGCGGCCTACGGGATTCAGTCGGTCCAGATCGAGACCGGCGTGCCGTGCGCCTTCGGCGTGCTGACCGTCGAGGACCTCGCCCAGGCCCTGGCCCGCTCAGGCGGCGACAAGCGCGATCAGGGCTACAACGCCGCGCTGGCGGTCGTCCACATGGCAGAGCTCGTGCAGGATCTGGCTCACTGAGCCCGGGCCGCCACTGCCGCAGGCGTCCCGCCTTACGCCCCGCTAGACTCCCGCCGTCATGGCAAAGGTTTGTTCAGTCTGCGGAAAGGGCCCGGCGTTCGGGCACAGCCGCAGTCACTCGATGGTTGCAAGCAAGAGACGCTTCAACCCGAATCTGCAGAAGGTGCGGATCGACGACGGTGGGACCCCCCGCCGCGTCTATGTCTGTACGCGGTGCCTGAAGGCCGGGAAGGTAGCCAAAGCGGCCTAGGGCATCGCCTCGCGCCCCCAAGCGTGGCCGACCCCTCCATAGCCCGTTTTCGCAAGGTCGTGTCGTCGGCATGCGCCCTCCTCGAGGCACGCCGAGACGAGGTCAACGACCTGAATGTCTTCCCGGTCGCCGACGGCGACACCGGGGACAACATGGTGCAGACGCTGCGGGCCGTGATCGACGAGCTGGACCGCCTCAGCAACAACGGCGTCCCGAACATCAGCCGGGACGAGATCGTCGCAACCGTCGCACGTGCCGCTCTGCTGGGCGCAAGGGGCAACAGCGGGGTGATCCTCTCGCAGGTCGTGCGCGGCGCCGCCGAAGAGCTCTCGAGCCGACCGGGCGAGCTCGTGGACCCGGTGCTCGTCGCGGCCGCGCTCGCGCGTGCCTCCGACGCCGCGTACTCCTCTGTCCGCGACCCGGCCGAGGGCACGATGATCACGGTGGTACGCGAGATGGCTCTGCGCGTCGCGACCGAGCTGGCTCACATGGAGAAGACCCGGCTGGGCCCCGATGCCACCGACGCCGAGCAGGATGCGCTGCTCGCGGAGGTGCTGGAGAAGGCGCTCGAGGCGGCCGAGCGCTCGGTGGACCGCAGCCCCGAGCTGCTGCCGGTCCTGCGCGAGCACGGGGTCGTCGACGCGGGTGGCTACGGGGTCGCCCTGCTGGTCGCCGGCATCGTCGCAGCACTCCGGGGCGAGGGCGCGGAGCCACACGAGGTCGCCCACCACACCGCTCCGCTGCGGCCACATGACCCGGCCCACGCGGACGGCTCCCGCTACCGCTATTGCACCAACTTCGTCGTGTCCGGCCGGAGCCTGGAGCGCAAGACCACATACGTGACGCGCCTCGAGGTGCTGGGTGACTCCGTCTTGGTCGTCGGTGACCGGTCTGCGATGCGCGTGCACGTGCACACCGACGAGCCGGAGCAAGCCGCGGCGCTCTTCGAGGGTGCCGGGACGGTCGAGCGCTTCGACGTGGCAGACATGCACGAGCAGCTCGAGCAGCGGGCGGCAAGGCTTGCCGGTGACCACAACGGTCACGCCGCGCCGGCGCCGAAGACGCTGTGTGGCGTCGTTGCCGTTGCGGCCGGCGAGGGGATGCGCAAGCTCTACCAGCAGCTCGGCGCGCACGTCGTCGAGGGCGGGGCGACGCTCAACCCCAGCACCTTCGAGCTGCTCGCCGGCATCCACGCCGTCGAGGCGGACGAAGTCGTCGTGCTCCCCAACAGCGGCAACGTGATCATGGCCGCGGACCGGGCCGCCGAGCTCTCGGAGAAGGAGGTCGCCGTCGTCGAGTCGCGCTGGCCGCAGGCCGGCCTCGCCTGCCTCGTGGAGCATGATCCCGACCGCTCCGCCGAGCAGAACGCCGCCCGCCTGCGCGAGGCGCTCGACGGCCTCAGCGTCGGCGCTGTCGCACCGGCAGCGCGGGACGACAAGCGCGGCCGCTTCCGGGCCGGCGACGCCGTCGGGTTCGAGGACCACGGCATTGTCGCCTGGGGCACGCCCGCCGACACCCTCCGGGATGTCTTCGCTCGCCTCGGCGACGGAGCCGAGATCATCACGGTGATCTCGGGTCTGGGTGCGCCGCTGTCGGACTCCGCGCTGGCCGACCTGGCGCCGGATGGGGTGGACGTCGAGACCCACTCCGGCGGGCAGGCGCACTACTGGTGGCTGATAGCCGCGGAGTGAGCTCGGCCGTCGAGGCGGTTCAGGCTGTCTACGACGCGTGGAACAGCGGCGGCCTCGAGGCGGCCATGCGCGCGGTTCCGGAAGACATCCTGTGGGAGACGCCGCCCGATTCGCCCGAGCCCGAAGTGGTTCACGGGAGACAGGCCGCCGGGGACTCGATGCAGAACTGGCTGGAGGAATGGGGCTCGCTCGCGATCACCGACCTCGTCATCGAGAACCGCGGCGACCGCGTGCTCGCCAGCATGGTCCAGCGCGCGACCGGCCGCTCGAGCGGCGTCGTGGTCGAGGGCCCGCTGTACATGGTCTGGACGCACGACGACGGAAAGCTCGTCCGGATGCAGATGTTCCTCGACGAAGACGAAGCGCACGCCGCGGCGTCTTAGCGACCCTCCGCCACGATCCAGCGGTTGTGCTCGATCGGGCGGTTCTCCCGCAGCCATCGGCGCTCGGTGACGATCCGCGGCCGGTATCCGAGCTCGATCAGCAGGTCGGCGCACTGGCGCTCCAGCTCGACCGAGTGAACCTCGACGATCAGGTGCGGGCGGTGGGCGGCGAGCAGACCCTTGGCCCCGGTGAGCGCCGACAGCTCCGCACGGTCCACGTCGAGCTTCATCAGGCCCGGGACGGGAATCTCGCCGCGGGCCAAGACGTCGTCGAGCGCGACACAGTTCTGGGCCGGATTGGTCTCGAAGGCGACGTAGGACTCGCGCACCTCGACGCGGGCGCCGAGCCCCGGGTTGAGCTCGCAGTTACGCCGCACGCGCACGCACGACTCGGGGTCGGCGTCGAAGACGACCACCGTGCTCTCGGTCAGCCGCGCGAACAGCAGCGCGTAGTAGCCGTCGAATGCTCCGATGTCGAAGCAAACCGCCCCCGGGGTGCAGAGCCGCTCGACGTGACGAGCCAGTTCGTACTCGTACAGCCCCAGGTACATATCGAGCGGCGAGGTGGGGTGGAGCTCCATCCGCAAACCGCGCCCGGGGCCGAGCGGCAGCCGGCGCACGGCGCCTGGGCGGCCCTTGACCGCGCGACCCAGAACAGGCGCCAGCGCCCTGCGTACGGGGTTCGGGGACTCGCCGGCCATCGGCGGCCAACCCTAATCTGAAGACATGAAGCAGGAATCACCCGCCCCGCCGCGCGCGTTCGGTGGCGGCGAGCCACAGTCGCGCCGATCGCTCGGGAAGCTGCCTGCGCGATATCCCCGGCCGAGCCTTCTCGACCGGCCGCTGACCGACCTCGAGGGGGTCGGTCCAAAGCTGGCTGAGATCGCGAAGCGGATCGGGGTGCGCACGCTCGGCGACCTCCTGGAGCATCTGCCCTTCGACCACCGGGACTACGAGCGCCAGCGCCTGGTGTCCGAGCTGGCGGTGGGCGAGGAGGCGACCGTGTCGGTCGAGGTGCGCTCGGTTCGGGTGCGGCCCACCAGGCGCCGTCGCCTGACGATCCTGGAGGTCCAGGTGGCCGATGAGTCCGGGCCGATGAAGGCCGTCTGGTTCAACCAGGCCTATCTCGCCGACCAGCTCACAGCCGGAACCCGGCTGCTGCTGCGCGGAAAACTGGAAGGCGGGCGCGGCGGGGCCAGCTTCCGGGTCAGCGAGCACGAGATCGAGCGCCGCAGCGGCGGAGAGGCGGGCCGCCACACACAGGGCCTGGTGCCGGTGTACCCGGCGACCGAGGGGCTGTCCGCCCGCCGCCTACGTGACATGGCGTGGATGCTGCGCGGCATGGAGGAGAACACGATCGAGCCCCTGCCCGCCCGGATCCGGGTCAGCGAGCGGCTGCCCGGCCGCGCGGCCGCGCTGCGTGCCGCCCACTGGCCGGCCGCGCTCGAGCAGGCCGCCGAGGCGCGGCGCCGGCTGGCCTTCGAGGAGCTGCTCGTGTTCCAGCTGGCGCTCGTAGGGCGCCGCCGGCGCCGAGTCGAGACACGCGTCGCCGAGCGGCTCGAGGCACCGGGTCCGCTGATCGACAGCTGGCTCGAGTCGCTGCCGTTCGAGCTGACGGACGGACAGCAGCAGGCGGTCGAGGAGATCGACGGCGATCTCTCGAGCGGTCACCCGATGCAGCGCCTGCTGATGGGCGAGGTCGGGTCGGGGAAGACCGTCGTCGCGCTGTACTCGATGCTGCGCGTGGCCGAGCAGGGCATGCAGGCGGCGCTGATGGCGCCTACGGAGACGCTCGCCGAGCAGCACTACGCGACGCTCGAGCGGCTGATCCCGGTCGACCTGTTCGCGGGTGCGGAGGCGACCAGGCTCGGGCCGCCGATCGGGCTGCTGACCGGCTCGACGCCGGCGCGCGAACGGCGCGACGTGCTCGAGCGGCTCGCCGCGGGCGAGCTGCGCCTGCTGGTCGGGACACACGCGCTGATCCAGGACTCGGTGTCGTTCGAGCGTCTTGCGCTGACCGTCGTCGACGAGCAGCACCGCTTCGGGGTGCGCCAGCGCACGGCGCTCGACGAGAAGGGCGCCGGCAGCATGACTCCGCATCTGCTGCACATGACCGCGACGCCGATTCCGCGCACGATGTCGCTCACGCTGTACGGGGACCTCCACACGACCGCACTGCGCGAGCTGCCGAAGGGGCGCCGCCCGGTGAAGACGTGGGCGGTGCCCGAGTCCAAGCGCGAGGGCGCGTACGAGTTCATCCGGGAGCGTTTGCGCGAGGGGCGCCAGTGCTACGTCGTGTGCCCGCTGGTCGAGGAGTCGGAGCAGCTGCAGGCGCGTGCCGCGACACGCGAGGCGGAAAGGCTGGCGGCGGAGGAGTTCAAAGATTTCCGCGTTGGCGTCATGCACGGGCAGATGCCGGCGCGCGACAAGCGCGCGGCGATGGCGGCGTTCGCCTCCGGCGAGCTGGACCTGCTGGTCGCGACAAGCGTGATCGAGGTCGGGGTGGACGTGCCGAACGCGACCGTCATGGTGATCGAGGAGGCCGACCGGTACGGGCTCTCGCAGATGCACCAGCTGCGCGGGCGCGTCGGCCGCGGGGCGCACGAGTCCTACTGCCTGCTGTTCTCGGACTCGCACAGCCCGCTCGCCCAGCAGCGGATGAAGGCGCTGGCCGAGGAGCGCGACGGATTCCGGCTGGCCGAGATCGACCTCACACTGCGCGGCGAGGGCGACCTGCTGGGCACCAAGCAGTCGGGCCTGCCGGACTTCCGGGTCGCCCGCCTGCCCGAGGACTACGACCTGCTCGAGCGTGCGCGGCGGCACTCGATCGAGATCGTGCGCTCGGACCCCGAGCTGGCGTTGCCCGAGCATGCGCTCCTGCGGGAGGCGCTCGAGCGGCGCTTCGGCGCGCTCGAGGTCGAGCCGATCGCGGCGTGAGGGTCGTCGCAGGGGAGTGGCGCGGGCACCGGCTGTCGGCACCCGCCGGCGCCGCCACCCGGCCGACGGCCGACCGCGTGCGCGAGGCGCTGTTCAGCATCCTCGGCCAGCTCGACGGCCTCTCGGTGCTCGACCTCTTCGCCGGCTCGGGGGCGCTCGGCATCGAGGCGCTGTCGCGCGGCGCGGGCAGCGCGGCGTTCGTCGACTCCTCTCCCGCGGCGCTGAAGGCAGTGCGCGGGAACCTCGAGCGGCTCGGCGTCGACGCGTCGCGGGCGACGGTCGCGCGCTCGGATTGGCGCGGTTTCCTGCGGAAAGCCGCTGCCCGGGGCGACCAGTGGGACTTGGTCTTCTGCGACCCTCCCTATAGACTCGCGCACCGCTTGGCCAAGGATCTGGGGGGCGCGTTCGCGCCGGTCCTGGCCCCGCAAGCACGGGTCGTGTCCGAGAGCTCCACCAGACAACCGCTGCGGCTGGATCTGCCGCTTCTCACCGAGCGCCGCTACGGCGACACGCTGATCGCTGTGCACGCCGCGCGGGAGCAGCCGGCGTGACCAACGACGGCCGTGTCGCGATCTGCCCGGGCTCGTACGACCCGGTCACGAACGGGCACCTGGACATCATCCGGCGCGCCGCACGCATCTTCGACTTGGTCGTCGTCGGTGTCGTGGACCAGCCGCTGCGCAAGCAGACGACACTCTTCACGGCTGAGGAAAGGCGCGCTTTTCTCCTGCAAGAGACCGAAAAACTGGGCAACGTGCAGGTCGAGGTCTTTGATACGCTCCTCGTCGATTTTGCCCGCAAGCACAGTGCTCGTTCGCTGGTCAAAGGGCTGCGGGCGATCTCGGACTTCGAATACGAGTTCGAGATGAACCAGCTCAACCGCAAGCTAGCGCCCAACATCGAGAGCGTGTACATGATGGCCTCGCCCGACTACAGCTTCCTCCGCTCGAGCGGCATCAAGGAGATGGCGACGTTCGGGGCGGACGTCACGGACCTGGTCCCCGACGCGGTCGCCAAAGCGCTGCACGAACGCTTGTCGCGGGTGGGCGACTAAGGCACAACGGGGCGCGAACCGCCTATTCTGATCGGCAGTATCGGCTTGGAGGCCAGTTGGACGTTCTCGTACTGATAGACAAACTCGACGACCTGGTGCACAACGCGAAGCCGGTCCCGCTCACCGACCAGGTGCGCGTCGACCGCGAGGAGATCTACGACCTCCTCGACCAGATGCGCGCGACGATCCCCGAGGAGATCAAGCAGGCGCGCTGGATCGTCAAGGAGCGCCAGGAGATGCTGGCCGAAGCCAAGCGCGAGGCCGAGCGGATCGTGAAGGAGGCGCGCGACCAGCAGCAGCGCCTCGTCTCCGAGCAGGAGATCACCCTCCAGGCAGAGCGCGCCGCCGAGGAGATCGTCGAGGACGCCAACGCCCGCGCCCGCGAGATCCGGCTCGGCGCGGAGGACTACGCCGACGAGATCCTGAACACGCTCGAGGTCAACCTGCAGAAGTTCCTCGCCGCAGTGCAGCGCGGCCGCGACCGCCTGGCCGGCCGCGAGCAGCAAGAGCCCGCCGAAGTCGGTTAGGCCGCCGGCGGGTCGAGGCGTCGGCGAGAGCCGCGCCCGGGGGTGTGGTCACTTGAGCCCGCATTGCGAGTTCAAGTGACCGGACGTGTCGCTCCGACCGCCGCGTCGGGGCGGTCGTCCATCACATAGCCGCCGATAGGCACCGTCTAGGATCATCCGATGCCTGCAATCGAGGTGAGGGGGCTGGAGCGGCGGTTCTCCGATGAGGTGCTGGCCGTGGCCGGAATCGACCTCGAGGTCGCCGAGCGCGAGATCTACGCGTTCCTCGGCCCCAACGGCGCCGGCAAGACCACGACGGTGCGCATGCTCACCACGCTGCTGCGCCCGACCGGCGGCACCGCCCGTGTTGCCGGGCACGACGTGGTCGACGACCCGAGCGGCGTGCGGCGCGCGATTGGCGTCGCACTTCAGGAGGCCGCGCTCGACCCGCTGATGACCGGGCGGGAGTTGATGCTGCTTCAGTCGACTCTTCACGGCCTGCCGTCGGCCGAGGGCACCCGGCGCAGCGAGGCGCTGCTCGACCGCGTCGGCCTCGCCGAGGCGGCCCACAGGCGCGTCGGCACCTACTCGGGCGGCATGCGCCGGCGCCTCGACCTTGCGGCCGCGCTGGTGCACGAGCCACGCGTCCTGTTCCTCGACGAGCCCACGACGGGTCTCGACCCGGTCAGCCGCCAGGCGATCTGGAAGGAGGTCCGCGACCTGAACGACGAGGGGACGACGGTCTTTCTCACCACGCAGTATTTGGAAGAAGCCGACCAGCTCGCGGACCGAGTCGGGATCATCGATCAGGGCCTGATCTCCGCGGAGGGGACACCTGAGTCGCTCAAGGCCGAGATCGGTAACTCGCACCTGGAGCTGCGAATCGCGGAGGGTGGTGCAGGGCAGGCGCGGGAGGTGATGGCCCGGTTCGGCGAGCTGATGCCCGAGCGTGACGGCGTCCTGATGGTGGCGCTGCCACACGGAGCATCGGACGTGGCACCCATCGTGCGCGCGCTCGACGATGCCGGCCTCGCGGTCGAGTCGCTCGAGCTCGTCAAGCCGACCCTCGACGACGTCTTCGTGGCCAAGACCGGCCGCCACCTCGAGGGCGAGGGACACGCCCAGCCGGATGCCGCGCCCACGGAGGCGCCCGTCGAGGAGGCTGCGCCGGCGTGAGCGGCCTGGCGGCCGACCTGCGGGTGATCGCAGCGCTCAGCCGCCGTGCCGTGCAGCAGGCGTTCCGGCGCCCTCAGTTCCTCGCGCCGATCGTCGTCTTCCCGACGCTCTTCCTGGCGGTCAACACGGGCGGCGCCGGGCGGGCGATCGACCTGCCCAGCTTCCCGCAGGTGCACGGGTTCCTCGACTTCCAGCTCGCGGGGTCGATGGTGCAGAGCACGATGCTCGCGGGCGTCTCCGCCGGCATAAGCCTGGCGCTCGACATCGAGATCGGCTTCATCGACCGGCTGATCGCGGCGCCGGTGCGGCGCAGCGCGATCGTGCTCGGCAGGCTGGTGGCGACGATGTTCCTCGGCGCGCTTTCGGCGCTGTGGTTCTTAGGTGTCGGGCTGATCTTCGGCGCGCACATCCAGGGCGGCGTGCCGGGCTTTCTCCTGGTGGTGGTGCTGGTCGCGCTGTGCGCGGCGGCCTTCGGCTCGATCGGGGCCGCGCTGGCGCTGAAGAGCGGCAAGGCCAGCGTCGTGCAGGGCATCTTCCCGCTCGTGTTCGTGATCCTGTTCTTGTCGTCGGCCTACTTCCCCCGTGACCTGTTGCTGCAGCCGGCCGAGTCGATCGCGCAGTGGAATCCCATGAGCTTCATCACCGAGGGGATCAGGGAGCCGATCGCGTTCGGCATGGACAGCGGTCACACGCTGAAGGCGTTGCTGGGCATCGGGATCGTCGGTGCAATCGGCGCGGCGCTGTCGAGTTGGGCGCTGCGCGCGCGCCTGCGGAGCGGGTGAGCATGCCCTCGCGGGCCAACCTGGCGTCGGTCTGGGCGCTGATGCGCAAGGCGACCAACGAGGTGATCCGCGTGCCCGGCGCCGCGATACCCGGCATCCTCGCGCCGACGATCTTCATGCTCGGCCTGACGTCGGTGTTCGGGAAGCTGACGCTCCTGCCCGGCTTCACCACGGATGAGTACATGACCTTCATCCTGCCCGTCAGCCTGATGCAGGGGGCGGGGTTCACGGGCGCCGCGACGGGCGTCAACCTCGCGCGCGACATCGAGCTCGGGTGGTTCGACCGGCTGCTCCTCTCGCCGCCTCCGCGCTGGGTTCTGCTGACCGGCACGGTGCTGTCCGCCAGCCTCCGCGCGCTGATGCCGATCGCAACGCTGCTCGTCGTCGGCTTCGCCTTCGGCGTCGACTTCCCCGGTGTCGGAGGCCTACTGCTCGCCCTGGTCCTGTCCTGTGCGTTCGCGGCCGCAGCGGCTTCATGGGGAGTCATGCTCGCGCTGCGGTTCAAGACGCAGTCCGCGGCGCCACTGATGCAGGCGGGCATCTTCATGGCCGTGCTCTTCACGGCGTCGTATGCGCCCCTCGAGCTGCTCACCGGTTGGCTGCACGACGTGGCGGAGATAAACCCCGTGACGCAGATCATCGACGCAGTCCGGCAGGGCTTCATCGGGAATGTGACGTGGGACGACACGCTGCCGGGCGTGGCGGCCCTCGCCGGCCTCCTGGGCCTGCTTTTCGCGCTGGCCTTGCGGGGCCTGCACCGCGTCGGGGCATAGGCGAGAGCGGCTTCGGGCCGTGGCTAATATGAACCCCGCGACTCTGCGGTCTTCGGTCTGAGAAATGCAACGCATCGAAGTGCTGGACATCGACACTCTGCACCTTCGCTCCGGCGACGGCCGGCGCATCGATGCGGAGATCCCGGTCGAGCCGCTGACGCTCGCCGGTCAGCGCTATGTCGTGGACGGCGGCGCGGTCGACGGGCGGCTCGACATCTCGCGCACCGTTTCAGGGTTCGCGCTGCGACTGCGCTTCGACGCGCAGCTCGACGGAACGTGCATGCGCTGCATGTCCGAAGCGCGGCCACACGTCGCGGTCGACATTCGCGAGGTCGACCAGCCGGGTGACGACGAGGAGCTGCACAGCCCCTACCTCGACGGGCCGCTGCTGCACCTCGCGGACTGGGCGCACGACGCGCTCGCGCTTGCGACGCCGGCCAAGGTTCTCTGCCGCGAGGACTGCCGCGGCCTGTGCACGGTGTGCGGCGGGAACCTCAACGACGAGGACCCGGAGGACCACCGTCACCAGGAGAGCATCGACCCGCGCTGGGCCAAGCTGGGGGAGCTGAAGCTCTAGCCGGGCGCGGGCGCGCAGGGCGCCTTTCGCTACCCTCCCCAGTTCGACATGGCCGTTCCAAAGCAGAAACAGTCCCACTCGCGCACCAACAAGCGGCGCTCGCAGCACCGGATCGACGCCCCGACCGTCAACGAGTGCCCGCAGTGCCACTCGCCGCGGCGGCCGCACCGGGTCTGCCCGGAGTGCGGCTACTACGGCGGGCGCCAGGTGCTCCAGCCAAAGCCGGACCGGGAGCCCGAGTCGCCACAGTCGCAGTAGACGTCCTCGGCGCGGACCGGGGGCTTCCAGAGGTGGTGGCCGGCGCCCGCCGCGCCGCCGAGACGGGAACACGCTGCATCCTCTTCGGGCCCGCTGCAGAGATCGAGGCCGCGCTGGCAGGAGAGACTCCAGCTGCGATCGAGATCGCGGACGCTCCGGACGGGATCTCCAACAACGAGGACCCCGTCGCCGCCGTCCGGGCGAAGACCGGCGCATCGGTGGTGCTGGCCGCGCGCGCAGTTGCGGATGGTCGTGCCGATGCGCTTGTCAGCGCCGGTTCCACCGGCGCCGCGCTCGCCGCGGGGCTGCTGCACGTGCGCAGGATGCGTGGAGTGCACCGGCCGGCCCTGGCTGTGCTCGTGCCCATCCCGGGACGCCCCGTGCTGCTGCTCGACTGCGGCGCCACCCTCGAGGTGCGGCCGGACCAGCTGGTGCAGTTCGCATTCATGGGCGCCGCCTTCAGCAGCGGCGTGCTGGGGGTGTCGCGCCCGCGCGTCGGCCTGCTGTCGGTGGGAGAGGAGCCTGAGAAGGGCACCGAGCAGGTGGTCGCCGCCCACGAGCGCCTCGCGAGCATCGGCTCCGCGCCGTTCGAGTTCGCGGGCAACGTCGAGGGCGCGGACATCCCTGCCGGAGAGGTCGACGTCGTGGTGACGGACGGCTTCACCGGCAACGTCTCGCTGAAGCTGCTCGAGGGAACCTCGAAGACGGTCGTGGCGGCCATCCGGGACGCTGTCCGCAGCGGCACTCTGTCGAAGGTGGGCGGCCTGCTGATCCGTTCGCGTGTCGGCAAGTTGCGCGCGCAGCTCGACCCCGAGCGGGTGGCCGGCGCCTGGCTGCTGGGGCTGCGCGGCCTGGTGGTCGTGTCCCACGGCGCCTCCACCAGCCAGGCGATAGCCAACGCGGTGGCGCTCGCAGAGCGCGGGGTGGAGCAGGACGTGACGGGCCGTCTCGCCCGGGCGCTCGACGAGGCCGGGGTGCTCCGCTCGTCCGCGCCCGCTGATAGCTTCAGGGCCGTCCCATGAGCGCGGCGCCGTCGAACAGGGGAGAGGTGCTGGAGCTGATCCGGACCCACCTTTGCGATGAGCTCGGTATCGACAGAGAGATCATCGAAGAGGAGAGCCGGTTCAAGGAAGACCTCGAAGCAGACTCGCTCGACCTCGTCGAGCTGGTCGTCGAGCTCGAGGACACCTACGCCATTCGCATCGGCGAGGACGAGGCCGAGAAAATCAAGACCGTTGGCCAGGCGGTCGATTTCGTCCTGTCACACGTCTCGGTCAACCCGGCCCGGTGACGGCTCCCTGAAGAAGCTCCTGTCCCTGCTGGAGAACCTACCCGAGGATCTTGCCAGCCAGGCATTCACGCATTCGTCGTGGACCGAGGAGCGGCAGAACTCATACGAGCGCCTGGCCTTCCTCGGGGACAGCGTGCTGAACATCTCCGTGTCGCGCGTGCTGTTTCCGCGCTTCAGTTCGTCGACCGCGGGCAAGCTGACCAAGATCCGCGCGCAGGCGGTGAGCCGCCGCTCGTGTGTGGAGGTGGCGCGTCAGATGGAGATCCCGAAGCGCGTGCGCGCCGCGGCGCCGGCGGGCTACGAGCACCAGTCAGAGCGGCTCGTGGAGGCAGACAGCGTGCTGGCCGAGGTCGTCGAGGCCGTGATCGGCGGCTGCTTTCTGGAGTTCGGCTTCGAGCAGACCTCCGAAGCGGTTGCGGAGGCCTTCGAGCCGCAGGTCGAATGGGCGATCGCACACCACTCGGACTTCAAGAGCGAGTTGCAGGAACGCCTCGCACAACGCGGGGAGATCGTCATCTACCGCGTCGTGAGCGAGGAGGGCCCCCCGCACGACCGGATGTTCGAGACGGTCGCAGAGGTTTCCGGCCGCGCGCTCGGGTCCGGCAGCGGCCGCAGCAAGAAGGAGTCCGAGCAGGAGGCGGCAAAGATGGCCCTGGAGAAACTGGACGCCGAGGACGCGTGACGCCTTGCATCTGAAGTCGATCTCCCTCAAGGGCTTCAAGTCCTTCCCGGACCGCGTGCGGCTCGACTTCCGGCCCGGGATCAGCGTGATCGTCGGCCCCAACGGGAGCGGCAAGTCAAACGTGACCGACGCCGTGCTCTGGGCGCTGGGCGAGCAGAGCCCGCTCGCGGTGCGCGGGCAGACGATGCAGGACGTGGTGTTCGCCGGCGGCCGCGGGGTCAAGGGCCGCGACGCCGCCGAGGTGGAGGTCGTGATCGACAACGCCGACGGGCGGCTCCAGTCGGAGTTCTCGGAGATCGCGATCGTGCGCCGGCTCGACCGCTCCGGCGAGGGCTCCTACAGGCTGAATGGAGCGCGCTGCCGCCTCGTGGACGTGCTGGAGGTGCTCTCCGACAGCGGCCTCGGCAAGGAGATGCACTCCGTCATCAGCCAGGGCAAGGTCGAGGCGATCGTCCACTCCAAGCCCACCGACCGCACGGCCATGATCGAGGAGGCGGCCGGGCTCACCAAGCACCGCAAGCGGCGCCACCGCGCACAGCTCAAGCTGCGCCGCACGCAGGAGAACCTCGACCGTGCGCTCGACGTCGAGCGCGAGGCGCGCTCGCGGCTGCGGCCGCTGAAGCGGCAGGCGGAGGCGGCCGAGCTTCACGCCCGCCTGGAGCGCCAGCTGCTCGAGGCGACCGGCGCCCTGACCGCCGACCGGCTGCGCGACGCGCGCTCCGAGCTCGCACAGGCCGAGGAGTCCGCGCGGCTGGCACGCGCGGAGCGCGACCGCCTCGACGGTGAGCTGCGCGGTGTCGCGGAGCGGCGCCAGCAGGTCGAACAGGCCTTCACAGAGCAGGGGCGCCGCCGCGAGCAGGCGTCCGCGCGGCTGTTCGCCGCCCGCTCGGCAACCGAACGGCTGACGATCAGGGGCGAGTCGGCCGGCCAGTCGCTCTCAACGCTCGAGACGAGGATCGACCGGTCGCGACGTGCCCTCGAAGCGATGGGCGAAGGCGACGGTGGACAAGACGAGGCCGGCGACTCCCGGCTCGCCGAGCTGGAAGGCGAGCTCGCGCGGCTGGAGGCCGAGCGGATGGAGCGTGTCGATGCCGAGCTCGCGGGTCTGGAGGAAGAGCGTGCTGCGGCGGAGGGCCGGGTGGCGGCCGCGCTGGCGCGCATCGCAGCGGCCGAGCGGAGCCTCGAGCAGGCCGCCACCGCGGCCGCCGCCGCCCGCTCTGAGCGCGAGGCAGCGGTCGCGCGCGCGGCCGAAGCGTCCCGCGACGAGAGCGCGGCCGAGCTGGACCTGCAGCGCATCGAGGAGCGTCTGCGCCTGGTCGAATCGCCCGCGGGCGCTGAGTCCGTTTCCGAGCTGGTCGACGTCGAGCCCGGCCTCGAGGCTGCGCTGGCGGCGGCACTTGGCGGCCGGCTGCAGGCGCGCATCGTGGCGAGCCTGGCCGAGGGCGAGCGGGCCGTCGCGGAAGGCACTGACGGCGGCCGCGCGCTGGTGCGCGACGGGAGTGGACCTGCGGTGCACGCCGGCCACGGCCCGCCCCTGCCCGGGGCCGAGCGGCTGCTCGACTTCGTGCGCCCGCGTGGTCCGGCTGAGGAAGCTGTGCGCGCGCTGCTCGCGGACGCGTGGATCGTTTCGTCGGTCGCCGACCTGCCCGAGGGCTTCACCGGCATCGCCGTGACGCGCGCCGGCACCGCCTACGACGGTCGCGCGCGCGAGGTGCGCCGCCATCCGGAAGGTGCCGCGGAGCGCACGCTCGCGGACCGCAACCGCGTGGCCGACCTGCGCAGCCGGTTGGAGCAGGCCCGCAGCGGCCGCACGCAGGCGAAGGCCGCGATCGACGCCGCCGCTGCGGCCGCTGACGAGGCGGAGCGCCGGCGGGAGCTGGTCGAGGCGGAGCTGCGCGACCTGCGCCGCGAACAGGCGGAAGCGGCGGAGTCCGAGCGCCGCGCGGCCTGGCTGATGGAGCAGCGCCGCAGCCGCGGCGGCGGCCCGGAGGAGGCGCGCCGTGCCGAGCTGAGCGGCGAGATCGCTGCAGAGCGCAGAATGGTCGAGCGGCTCGCTCGGGAACGCGAGGAGCGCAGGGACCGCCTGCTGCGCCTGAAGGGCCAGCTCGAGTGGGACAGCGCGCTGCTGCCGCAGGCAGAGGGGCTCCTGGCCGCGATCGAGCGTGCTCGCCAGGCAGTCGGCCGGCGCCACTCCGAGCTGGAGCGCGAGCTGGCGGCGGGCGAGTCCGCCGGCGAGCGCGTGGCGGCCGAGCTGCGCGAGCTGGCGCAGAAGGAATACGAGCTCCAGGCCGCGCTGCGCGAGTCGGGCGAGGCACTCACCCAGCAGGAGGTGCGCGCCGCGCAGGACCGCGACCGCGCCGAGGCCCTATCGGCGGAGCTGTCGAGAATCGCCGAGCGCCTCGGGATCGAGCTGGCCGCCGCGCCGCAGCCGCTGTCCGCGGAGGAGCTCGCGGACCTCGAGGCCCGGGTCGAGCGCCTCGAGCGCCGCCGCGAGCGCCTGGGGCCTGTGAACCCGCTTGCCGAGCAGGAGTACGAGGACGCGCTCGCCCACGTCGAGGAGCTCGAGACGCAGCGCGAGGACCTCGAGCAGGCGCTCACGGAGCTCCGCTCGCTGATCCGGGAGACCGACCGCCGGATCCGCGAGGCCTTCGACGAGACCTTCGATCTCGCCGCCCGAAACTTCGAGGACGTCGTCACGCGCCTGTTCCCGGGCGGCAGTGGCCGCCTGCGCCGTGTGAGTACCCAGCGCCCCCGCCCGGTGATCGGCGGCGAGGAGGCCGCCGAGGAGTCTCAGCCCGAAGGCGTCAGCCCATTCGCGGGGGAGACGACAGAGCAGACAGAAACTGATGCGCCACAGCCGGAAGCTCCAGAGGTCGGTGGTGATACCGACGTAGCAGGGGTGGAGATCGAAGTCACCCCGGCGGGTAAGACGACCAGGCGCCTGTCCCTGCTCTCCGGCGGCGAGAAGTCGCTCGTGGCGTTGGCGTTCATGTTCGCCGTCTTCCTCGCGCGGCCGTGCCCGTTCTACATCCTCGACGAGGTGGAGGCCGCGCTCGACGACACCAACATCGGCCGCTTCCTCGACCTGATTCGCGCCTACTCCGACCGCGCGCAGTTCATCGTGATCACCCATCAGCGCCGCACGATGGAGGCGGCCGACGTCCTCTACGGGGTCAGCATGGGCGGAGACGGCGTGTCGAAGGTGGTCTCCCGGCGCCTCGAGGCGGAGCCTACGGCCGCCGACCCCGAGCAGACGGGGCTCACGCAGGCGGCCTGATGCTGCCGGTCGAGCGCGGTCCGGGCATCCGCCCAGAGATCGCGCTGACCTTCGACGACGGGCCGGGCGACGCGACCGCCCAGGTGCTCGACATCCTCGGGACCCACGGCGCCTTCGGAACGTTCTTCATGACGGGCGCCCAGGCGCGCCTCGATCCGTCCTTGGCGCGGGCCGTGGGCGCGATCGGGCACGAGATCGGCTCCCACACGCTCGACCACCTCGACCACGAGCGGGTGCCGGTGGAGGTGGCGCTGGGCGACATGCTGGACGGCGCGGTCGCGCTCGAACGTGTTTTTGGCGGCGAGCCCTCGCTGTACCGGGCCCCTTATGGGCACTTCGTCCCGGCCACGCTGACCGAGGCCGAGGCGCGCGGCTGGGTCCCTGTGGGCTGGAGCGTCCTGGCCCGCGACTGGGAGAAGGGCGAGACCGCCGAATCCACCGCCGAGCGCGTGATCGCGGGCCTCGAGCCAGGCGCCATCGTGGTCCTGCACGACGGCCGCCACGGCAAGCTCGGCGACCACCGCGCGATGCTCGGCGCGCTGCCGGTGATCCTCGATACCGCGCGCGAACGCGCGCTCGAGCCCGTCACCGTATCGGCGTTGTTAGCTGACTGAAACAATCCGCCGCCATGGCCCGGACCTGGCAAGACGTCTTCCTGACCGCAAATGGCGCGACCGACGCCGCCCCTGAGACCGAGGAGGCCCAGGAGGAGCGGCGCGGCTTCTTCCGCCGGCTGCGGCAGAACCTGTCGCGCAGCCGCGAGGCGCTCGCGGGCGAGATGCGCGCCACCTTCACGGGGCCGCTCGACGACGAAACCTGGGAGCGGCTCGAGGAGGCCCTGATCTACGCGGACGTCGGCGCGCGCACGACCGCCAAGGTGGTCGAGCGGCTCGAGCGCGAGGCCGAGGAGGGCGCGATCACCGACGGGGGCCAGCTGGTCGAGCGGCTCCAGCAGGAGCTGGCCCAGATCGCCCGCACGGGCGAGGACCGCATCGACGTCTCGCACGAGCCCTCCGTGCTGCTCCTGGTCGGCGTCAACGGCACCGGCAAGACGACCACGATCGGCAAGGTCGCCTGGCACCTGCAGAAGGAGCTCGGCCTGTCGGTGATCATGGCCGCGGGCGACACCTATCGCGCGGCGGCCCAGGAGCAGCTGGCGCTGTGGGCGGAGCGCGTTGGCTGCGACATCGTCGGCGCGCAGCCCGGCTCCGACCCGGGCGCGGTGGTCTTCGACGCGATCGAGGCGGCGCGCAACCGCGGCCACGACGTGGTGATCGCCGACACAGCCGGCCGGCTGCACACGCAGGTGCCGCTGATGGAGGAGCTGTCGAAAGTCCGCCGGGTGATCGAGAAGCAGATGCCTGGGGCGCCGCACGAGACGCTGCTGACGGTGGACGCGACCACCGGCCAGAACGGCCTGCGTCAGGCGAAGCTCTTCGGCGAGGCGGTGGACGTCACCGGCGTCGTGCTGACCAAGCTCGACGGCACGGCCAAGGGAGGCATCGCTCTGGCGATCGCCGAGGAGCTCGGACTGCCGGTGAAGCTGATCGGGATCGGGGAGAGCCTCGAGGACCTGCGCCCGTTCGACTCCGAGGACTTCGCCCGGGCGCTACTGGAGGCGCTAGAGCCGCGGCGCCACCGGCACCGTCGGAGTCAGCTCGATCGCGTCTCCGCGCGGGACCGCCTGCTTGAGCCGCGCGGTCACCACGAGCCGCCTTGCGGCGCTGTCCACCGGGTGGCACGTCGTCAGCACCAGCCGGTTGTGCTCCACATGCCGCAGAACTCCCGTGTTGACGGGGGTGACGATGCGCTTGCCCTCCACCGAGTACGTGAACCGCCCGTAGGGCATCGTGAGCGTGATGTGATCGCCCGAGCGCAGACGGTCGACGTGCCCGAAGGGCGCGAGATACGTCGTGCGGTGGCCGGCGATCGCGACGGTCCCGTTCTGGCCCGGGAGCGCGTTGCCGTCGTAGTGGCCGGGCCCCTTCTTGAGGCTCTGCCTGCCGGTCCCGGCGACGAACACGTACTTGGGGCCGATGCGGTCGATCGCGATCCGCCCGAGCGGCTCGCCGGCCTTCGTCTTCACGGCCAGGTGGTGTGCGAGCACCGCCATGCGCTCCGGGCCCGTGTCCGCGTGCTTGACCAGCTGCAGCGTGCTGGCGGGCAGCGGCTCGCGCTCGATGTCGGACAGTTGCTCGCTGAGCGCCTTCTGGTCGCGCTGGGCGAAGACGGCGGTGAACGGGTCCTGCCAGATGAACGTGATCAGCGCGTCGAGCAGCAGCACGACGCCGATCAGCAGCATCAGGCCGCCGACAAAGCCGCTCGGGCGGCGCGGCGCGCGCAGCCGGGCCGGGTGCTCGATGGCACCTGGGGCCGGCTGCGCGCCCGGATTGGTCATCGCTGCTTCGCGCTCCCGACTGGCATCACTCCCGGTTGCTCGCGAGCGCCCGCCGGAACAGCAGCGCGCCGCCGCCGACGAGGAACACGCCGAACAGCGCGATCAGGCCGGGGTCGATCCCGGTCTGGGCGAGCTCTTCACGCTCCGCGGCAGGCGCGGCCGACACCGACTCCTGGGCGGCTGTCGGCGTCTGGGCGACCGTCGGGGACTCCGCCTCGTCGGGCGTCGTCTCCGCGGGCTGCTCGGGCACCTCCTGCGTCGGAGTCGCCTGCGGCGTGACCGGGGTCGCGGGGGTGGGTGTGGGCGTCGGCGTGGGCTGCGGAGTCACGGGGACCTCGGGTGTGGGCACGGGCACGGGCTTTTTGCCGTGGTCCTTGCCCTTGCCGTAGTCCTTGCCGTGGTCCTTGCCCTTGTCGTGATCGCGGCTGTAGTCCTTGCCGTGATCGTTTCCCTTGCCGTAGTTCTTGCCCTTTCCGCCTTTGTAGTCGCTGTGCTGGTCCCAGCCTCCGCTATCTCCCGCGAGGGCCGGCACGGCGGTGGCGCCCACTGCGAGGGCGACGAGCGCGAGCACCAGCAACGCTCTGTGCCGGACTACCGATCGTGACATTCCATCCACGCTCCTTCCTGGATTCGGTGCCCGCCGGATGGTTGCCTGCGAGAGGCATCACTTCAGGGCCGGCGGGGGCATAAGCCCGGGCCCGGCACCATGCCGGACCGCGATTGAGGGACGCTGCATACCGGCCCACGGAGGCTGCGTCAACGGATATGCGGTATCTGCGGAAATCAAGGGGCGCAAAGTGCGAATTTTCCAGAAGGCAAACTGCGAATTTTCCGGAGGGATACGCTGCGTGCCGTGACGCGAGAGCAGCTCATCGTCCTCGGCTTCGTCGCCGGCGCCTACGTGGCCGGGTGGGCGACCGCCGCGCTGTTCGGCGCGATCGCCCGGCGGCGCCATCGCAGGGCTGCGTCAGCCGCGCAGCCGGCAGCGGGCGGCATGCGCCGCATCCGCTCGTCGAGGAGGTCGCGGGGGCGCTGGAGGACGATGCCGCGAACCTGAGCATGCAGAGCGTCTTCCATGCCACCCCGGGGATGGAGCTGAGCGACCTGGAGCAGGACCTGACCGACTGGGGCTTCACTTACGGCGTGGCCTGGGAGCGTGCGCGCAGGCAGGACCCAGGGGACAGCCCCGACGCGGTTGCGGCGGAGGCGCTGCGGACGGCTGACGAGGTGTTTCGCGCCTACACGGACGACGCGCGCTGACGGTCTAGCTGCTCAGACCGCGCACTCGCCTTCGCCGCGGACGACCTCGTAGAGCTCGTTGCGGTTCCAGTCGATGAACTGCTGGATGTGCTCGGGACCGAACTCGACCGGCAGCGAGAGGTCCTTGACCAGGCCCTCGAACTCCCCGGCGCCGACGCGCTCGACGAAGTCGTTGAACTGCTCGCCGTCGGTGCGGTTCTGCTCGTAGTGGCGCACCCAGCGCTCGACCGCGTCCGGAACCCGCTTGGCGGGGATCCTCGACTTGAGCCGCTTGCCCATCGTCACCTCGCCCTCGTCGTAGCTGCCGGCGAGGTGCGGGATGTAGGCGGGTATCTGGCGGCCGCCGACCTTCATGGCGGCGCCGTAGAAGCCGATGTTGGCGAGGTGGTGCTGGCTGCAGCCGTTCGGGCAGCCGCTCATCTTGACGTGGATCCGCTTGGTCAGCTCGTCGTCGATCTGCATCTGCTCGAGCCGCTCCTGAACCACCGTGTTGAGGCCCATCGAGCTGGTGATGCCGAGCTTGCAGCTGTCCGTGCCGGGGCAGCTGACGACGTCGGTGATCTCGTTGGAGCCGGCGTCGCTCAGGCTCAGCTCGTCGAGCCGGCGCCAGACGTCGTACAGCGACTCGTTGCGCACCCAGCGCAGGACCAGGTTCTGCTGGACGCTGGTGCGGGCGTAGCCGCCGGTGAAGTCGCGCATGATCTGCCCCAGGCCGCGGAACTGCTCGGGCGTCAGGTCACCACGCGTTACCTTGACCTCGGCCGAGGAGAAGCCCGCCTGGCGCTGCGGGAGCACGTTGGCCGCCACCCAGGCGTCGAAGGCCCGGCTGTCGCCGTTGGGCTGGCCGGACTGGAGCGGGGGCGGGGGAGCCTTGGCCTCCTCGTCGTCATCGAACAGCAGCGGCTCCGGATCGAAGTCGCGCTCGGCGACCCAGTCGCCCTTCAGCTCCTCCTCGACCATCCGCTGGAACTCCTCGATGCCGACCCGGTCGATCAGGAACTTGATCCGGGCCCGGGCGCGGTTGGCGCGCAGGTCCTCCTGGCGGTCGAAGATGCGCAGCACGGCCTCCGAGACCTTCAGGTACTCGCCGTCCTCGATCGAGGCGAACTCCCAGAACGTCCCGCCGACGCGGGGCATGATCGACGTGCCGCCGCCGGTGCGGATCTCGAAGCCCTTGACGGCCTGCCCGTCGACCTCGCGGATGCGCGGCACGAACCCGAGGTCGTGGATCAGCGTGATCGCGCGGTCGTGGTCGTCGGCGGTGAACGCGACCTTGAACTTGCGCGGCAGCAGCTGGCAGACGTCGTTGCGCACGAAGTAGCGCACGAAGGCGCCGACGTGGGGGGTGGGGTCGAACGCCTCGTCGGGGCTGATGCCGGCCCACGGGTCGCCGGTCACGTTGCGGACGGTGTTGCCGCAGGCCTCCCGGGAGGAGAGCCCGACGTCGCTGATCTCGCGGATCGCCTTGGCGGCTTGGTCGAGCGGGATGTGGTGGAGCTGGATGTTCTGCCGCGTCGTGATGTGGCCCCTGCGCAGCGGCGCGTAGTTCTCGGCCACGTCGGCGAAGGCGTCCATCTGCTCGGGAGTGATGCCGCCGAAGGGCACCTTCACGCGGATCATCTGCACGTCGGGCTGGCGCTGTCCGTAGACGCCCTGCTTGAGCCGGAAGCCGATGAACTGGGTCTCCTCGGTCTCGCCGCGCAGGAACTTGCCCGCCTCGGTGTCGAAGTCGTCGAACTCCCGCTCGAGGATCGGGATCACGTGCCCCGGCACGTCGTCGTGGATCTCGGGGCTCTCGAGCGATCCGCGTCCGGTCGGCTTCTTCTGCGTTGAAACTGGCTCCACGGGGCCTCCTCGCCTTCGGGCTCGGGCGTTCGGGCAAATATAGCGGATAGTCGAGCGGGTTTTAGGTATTTCCAGTTGCCGCATGGGACGCGGTCGCCCACGCCTATTCTGTAGGTGTGTTCGACACCCTCTCCGAGAAGCTCCAAGGCGCCCTCGCGGACGTCCGCGCCCGCGGCAAGCTGAACGAGGACGACGTCAACAAGGCGATGCGCGAGATCCGTCTGGCGCTGCTGGAAGCCGACGTCAACTTCAAGGTGGTGAAGGGATTCACCGCCACGGTCAAGGAGCGCTCGCTCGGCCAGGAGGTGCTCGACAGCCTCAATCCCGGCCAGCAGGTCGTGAAGATCGTCAACGAGGAGCTGACCGCCCTGATGGGCGACTCCTCGCGCCAGATCACGATGTCGCCGAACCCGCCGACCGTGATCCTGATGGCCGGCCTGCAGGGATCGGGCAAGACCACCGCCTGCGGCAAGCTCGCTCGCCTGCTGAAGGAGGACGGGCACGACGTGGCGGTGGCCGCCTGCGACGTCTATCGCCCCGCGGCCGTCGATCAGCTGAAGAAGGTCGGCGAGCAGGCCGGCGCAACCGTCTACGAGCAGGGCACCGACCGCGACCCGCGCGACATCGCCGAGTGGGCGCTGGACCAGGCAAAGCGCGAGGGGCGCGACGTGCTGATCGTCGACACCTCGGGTCGCCTCCACATCGACGAGGCGCTGATGAAGGAGCTGGCCGACATCAAGAAGCGCGTCCGGCCGCACAACGTGCTGCTCGTGGTGGATGCGATGACCGGTCAGGACGCTGTCAACGTGGCCGACCAGTTCGCCGAGACGACCCAGTTCGACGGCGTCGTGATGACCAAGCTCGACGGCGACGCGCGCGGCGGCGCCGCCCTGTCGATCAAGGCCGTCACCGGCAAGCCGATCCTGTACGCGTCGACCGGCGAGAAGCTGGCCGAGTTCGAGCCCTTCCACCCGGACCGGATGGCCTCCCGGATCCTCGGCATGGGCGACGTCCTGTCGTTCATCGAGAAGGCCGAGAAGACCGTGGACGAGAAGCAGGCGCAGGAGCTCGAGCGCAAGATCCGCGACAAGCAGTTCGGGCTGGACGACTTCCTCGACCAGATGAAGCAGATCCGCCGCATGGGGCCGATCAGCAACATGCTCGGGATGCTGCCCGGCATGGGCGCGATGAAGCAGCTCAAGGGCGTGAAGGTCGACGAGCGCGAGCTGGACCGCCTGGAGGCGATAGTGACCTCGATGACCATCGCTGAGCGGCGCAACCCCTCGATCATCGACGGCTCCCGCCGCAAGCGGATCGCCGCCGGCTCCGGCACCAACGTGCAGGCCGTCAACCAGCTGATCAAGCAGTTCGGCCAGATGCAGAAGATGATGCGCCGCATCCAGCAGGGCAAGATGCCCTCGCCGGACCAGCTGATCCGCGGGATGCGCTGAGCGGCGACGGCCGCCGCCGGCACGCGGTTTCCCCTACCCTTCGGACGTTCGCGAAACGAGAGAGGTCTTTTTGGCAGTCAGGATCCGGCTCACCCGAGTGGGCGCAAGGAACAATCCGATCTGGCGCGTGGTCGCCGCCGACCAGCGCTCGCCCCGCGACGGGCGGTTCATCGAGGTACTGGGGCACTACAACCCTCAGACCGAGCCGTCGACGATCGTGATCGACGAGGAGCGCACTCGCAAGTGGCTGGCGCAGGGCGCCCAGCCCTCGGGCACCGTCAAGCAGCTGCTCAAGGCGAAGGGGATCCGCGGCTGAAGGAGCTGCTCGAGTTCCTAGCCCGCGCACTGGTCGACGATCCCGACCAGGTCGAGGTGTTCGAGTACATCGAGGACGACGACACGCTGGTGCTGGAGCTGAGCGTGTCGGAGCCCGACCGGGGCAAGGTGATCGGCCGCCAGGGACGGACGGTCAAGGCACTGCGCGCGATCATGAAGGCCGGTGGCATCCGAGAGGGAAAGCGCGTCCTCGTCGAGGTCATCGACTGACTCGGGCGACGTGGGCGTCGGCCGTGTGGGGCGGCCGCACGGCACCGGCGGTGCGTTTCACGTCGACGACCCGACCGACCGCCTGAGCCTGCTCGATCCCGGGGCCACCCTGGGAGTCGGGGGCGAGCGGCACGAGGTCGTCTGGCGGGGCGGGACCGCGACGCGGCCGCTCCTGAGACTGGCCTCCATCGAGGACCGCGACGGCGCCGAGGGCCTGCGCGGGCAGGCGCTCACCGTGTCGCGGGCGGAGTTCGGCGACCTCGCGGAGGGGGAGCATCTCGCGCGCGACCTGATCGGCTTCATCGTCACCGACGGCGATCGCCGGGTCGGGGTGGTGCGCGACGTGCTGAAGCTTCCTTCCGTGGACTGCCTGCAGGTCGAGCGCGGCGAGCCGGGCGAGCAGGACGCGGAGGGGGAGGAGCCGCTGCTCGTGCCGCTGGTCGGCGACGCGGTGCGCCGGCTGGACGTCGAAGCACGCCGGGTCGACGTCGACCTCGGTTTCCTGGCGCCCGCAGAGGAGTAGGCGCCGTGCAGATCGACGTCTTCACGTTGTTCCCGGAGTGGTTCGGCTGGTTCGAGCGCCAGCGCCACGTCACCAACGCGCTGCGCCAGGGACACGACCTGCGGCTGTTCAACTACCGCGACACGACGCCGCTCGGCCACGGCCAGGTCGACGACACACCCTTCGGCGGCGGCGCCGGGATGGTTGTGCGGGTCGACGTCGTCGACGCCGCGCTGCAGGCGGCCTACGGACCGGACACCGAGGCGATGCTCGCCTCGCGCCGGGTGGTCGCGCTGACGCCTGCCGGCCGGCCGCTCGACGACGCGCTCGTGAACGAGCTGGTGGGCGAAGAGCGGCTCACCCTGCTCTGCGGGCGCTACGAGGGGATGGACCACCGCGTCCACGAGCACCTTGCAAACGACGCGATCTCCGTCGGCCCCTACGTGCTGTCGGGCGGTGAGCTGGCCGCCATGGTCGTCGCCGATACGGTGATTCGAAAGCTCCCTGGCGTTCTGGGTGACGAGCACAGCGCGGTCGAGGAGTCGTTCTCCGAGGCGCTCGAGGGCGGGCCCGAATACCCGCAATTCACCCGGCCGGCGGAATACAGGGGCTGGGACGTTCCCGAGGTGCTGCTGTCCGGGCATCATGCGCGGGTGCGCGAATGGCGGCTGCAACAGGCGGCGAAGCTGCGGGCCGGCGACGGATAGTTCGCTAACATCACCGCGCCCACGACCGGCCTGCACAGCCGCCCCGCACGTCGCCGGTGGGACCTCCTGATGAATGAGCTGATCCAAAGCGTCGAGCGCCGTCAGCTGCGCCGCCTCCCGCCCTTTCGAGTGGGCGATCGCGTGCGCGTGCATTTCCAGGTCGTCGAGGGCACCCGGCGCCGCACGCAGGTCTTCGAGGGCGTGGTCCTGAAGCAGCAGGGCCCGGGCGCGCGCCGCACCTTCACCGTCCGCAAGCTGTCCTTCGGCGTCGGGGTGGAGCGGACTTTCCCGATGCACTCGCCCAAGATCGAGCGGGTGGAGGTGATGGCTCGCGGCGAGGTGCGCCGGGCCAAGCTGTACTACCTGCGCGGCCGCATCGGCCGCCGCGCCCGGGTGCGGGAGAGCCGAGACTTCCGCCCCGACGAGCTGATGTCCCGCTTCGACGCGGAGTCCGCGGCCGAAGTCGCGGCGGCGGAGGCGGCCGCTGCCGAAGACGTCGCCGCGAATGGCGGCGCCCCCGAAGACGGTGAGCCGCAGGCCGACGTGACCGAGGCGGTCGAGACCGCCGAGGCAACCGAGCCCGCCGAGGTCGAGGCCCAGGCCGATGAGGCGCCTGAGACGGAAGCGGAGCCCGAGGCCGAAGCGGAGCCCGCAGCTGAAGCAGCGCCGGAGCCGGAAGCAGAAAGCGTGGAGACTCCGGAAGCGGAGGGGGAGACGGAGGCGGCCGCCACGTCCGAGGACGAGCCGGCCGACGAGTCGCAGGAGTCTGACAAGGACCAGGGCTAGCCCCCTTGTTGCGCACACTGCGGGGTAACTCCCTGCTCGAACTGGTCCTGATCGTGGCGGTCGCGCTTGGCCTGGCGCTCGCCATCCAGGCTTTCCTCGTCAAGCCGTACCGGATCCCGAGCGAGTCGATGGAGCCGACCCTCGACGTCGGCCAGCGGGTGCTCGTCAGCCGTGTGAACTACAAGGTCAGCGACCCCGATCGCGGCGACATCGTTGTCTTCCACCCACCTGAGGGGGCCGAGAGCAACGAGTGCGGGGCGACTCATTCGGACGACCAGGTCTGCCCCCGGCCGGTGCGCGAGAAGTCCAACATCAACTTCATCAAGCGGGTCGTCGCCCTCCCCGGAGACACGGTCGCGGTACGTAACGGGTACGCCGTGGTGAACGGCAAGGTGCAGCGGGCCGACTACATCCTTCCCTGTACGCCCGGAAGTTGCGACTTTCCACGGCCGGTAAAGGTTCCGCCGGGTCACTTTTTTATGATGGGCGACAATCGTGGGGCAAGTGACGACAGCCGCTTCTGGGGGCCCGTCCCCGAGGACTGGCTCATCGGCCAGGCCTTCCTCACCTACTGGCCCATCGACCGAATCGGGATCCTCTAAGAAGCCCAAGCGCCGGCGCACCGCGCGGCGGCTGTTCGTCTTCGACCGCTCCTTCGACCGCCGCTTCGTTGCCGGCGCCGACGAGGCCGGCCGCGGCAGCCTTGCGGGCCCGCTGGTCGCCGCCGCCGTTCTGTTCGACCACGACCGGCTGAGCCTCAGGGAGATCAGGTCGCTGTCGCGGCTCGATGACTCGAAGGCCTGCGACCCCGAGCAGCGCGAGGCTCTCTACCCGCTGGTGATGAGGGCGGCCGCCCGGGTGGCCTTCACGTCGCGCTGCGTGCGCGGCATCGACGACCGCGGGCTGCACGTCACGAACCTGGCCGCTCTGCGTGACTGCCTGATCCGCGTCGGCCACCCGGATGGCATCTGCCTGGTGGACGGCTTCCGCGTCCGTCCCTTCGGGCTTGAGCAACAGGCCGTGATCGACGGCGACGCGCGCAGCGCGGCGATCGCCGCCGCCTCCGTCATCGCCAAGGTGACGCGCGACCGCTACATGATGCGGATCGCGGACGACCTGCCGGGCTGGCACTTCCGCTCCAACGTTGGCTACTCGACGCCCGAGCATCGCGCCGCAATCGCCGACATCGGCATCAGCGACCTCCACCGCCGTTCGTTTCAATCCATCGCATACACCCAGCTGGTGATCGGCTCAGAAAGCGGCCTCGATGTGGTCGATTCTCAGCAGCTCGCCGGCGGCTGACAGCACGACGCCGATCGCGTCGAACCTGACCGCCGGGCGTCCGCGGGTGGTGGCGGACCGCGGCCGCTCTGCGATCCACGATCGCGCCATCCGCCTCACCTGGGCGCGCTTGCCCTCGCGCACCGACTCGAGTGCGAACAGTGGCCCGCCGCCTTGTCCGCCGCGCGCGACCAGTGTCTTCACCTCGCAGAACACGATCGTTCCGTCGCGTACGGCGACGATGTCCAGCTCGCCCTCACGCGTACGGTAGTTCCGCTCTATCACCCGGTAGCCGTCCGCCTCCAGCTTTCCGGCTGCCAGCCGCTCGCCGCGCCGCCCGATCTGCGCCCTCGTGTTCATGGGGCGAAGCTACGGGTCGACTTGGCGCGGGTGTGCGACGGATGCAAAGAGTTCGCGCCGGCCGTGTGCCGCTTCCGGCACCGGGCGAACTCGTCCCTGATTCACCGCTGAGTTGTCACCTTCGGCGCGCCCCGCATGACCTGGGCGGCCCTAGCTTCGGCCCATGCTCGCAAGCGCGGCCACATTCGCGGTGCACGGCGTCGAGGCCGTCGAGGTGACGGTCGAGGCGGACGTCCGGCCGGGGCTGCCCTCATTCACGATCGTGGGGCTGCCCGACACGGCCGTCAGGGAGTCGCGCGAGCGTGTGCGGGCGGCGCTGGTCAACTCCGGCTGGGAGTTCCCGCTGCAGCGGATCACAGTGAACCTGGCTCCGGCCGACCTGCGCAAGGCGGGCCCGGGATTCGACCTCGCGCTCGCGGCCGCGCTGCTGGCGGCCTCGGGCCAGGTTTCCTCCGAGCGGCTGAGCCGTGTCGCGGTGATCGGAGAGGTCGGGCTCGACGGGGCGGCGCGGGCGGTGCGAGGAGCGCTCGCGATGGCCGATGCCTGCGCGCGCGGACGCTTCGACGGCCTGATCGTCCCGTCCGAGAGCGCAGGGGAGGCGTCCCTCGTCGATGGGATCGAGATCCTCGGCGTCTCCAGTCTGCGCCAGCTCGGCGATCTGCTCGCGGGTACCGCGGAGCCCGATCCGGTGACGGTCGACCGGGACGCGCTGCTGCACGCGCCATGCGGCGACGAGCTCGAAATGAACCAGGTGCGTGGCCACCTCGCGGCCAAGCGTGCCCTCGAGGTCGCTGCCGCCGGCGGGCACAACCTGCTGATGATCGGTCCGCCGGGGAGCGGCAAGTCGATGCTCGCGCGGCGCCTCCCATCGATCCTGCCGCCGCTGGTGATGGAGGAGGCGCTCGAGGTCACCCGCGTCCACAGCGTCGCCGGGCTCTTGTCAGGCGAGCCGCTGGTGCGTCGCAGGCCGTTCCGGGCGCCGCACCACTCCATCTCGACGCCGGGTCTGATCGGCGGCGGCGCGGTGCCGACCCCAGGTGAGGTGAGTCTTGCCACCCGCGGGGTGCTGTTCCTCGACGAGGTCGCCGAGTTCTCGCGACCTGCGCTGGAGGCGCTGCGCCAGCCCCTGGAGGAGGGGTGCGTGCGGATCACCCGTAGCCAGCGTACGGCCCGGTTCCCGGCGACCTTCTCCCTCGTGGCCGCGGCGAACCCGTGCCCCTGCGGCCATCGCGGCGACCCGCGGCGCGCGTGCCGGTGCACACAGGGGCAGATCGACCGCCAGGAGGCACGGCTCAGCGGGCCGTTGCTGGACCGCATCGACATGGTCCTGAACGTCCAGCCGCCGGCTCGCGAGGAACTCGTGTCCGGCACCTCCGGTGAGCCGTCGAGCGCCATCCGCGAGCGGGTCGTCGCCGCGCGGCGCCTGCAGTCCGACCGGCTTTCCGGGAGCGGCGTCCACTCGAACGGGGAGATGACGAACGCGCTGATCGACCGCCACTGCCGGCTGACGGCGGCGGCGCGCGCCGCCCTGCGATCCGCGCACGACCGCGTAGGCCTGTCAGCCCGCGGCCACCACCGCGTGCTCCGCGTCGCGCGCACGCTCGCCGACCTCGAGGTATCCGAGACCGTGGAGCGCCACCACGTTTTCCAGGCGGTCGCGTATCGGGAGAGGCCCGCGGGCGCCGCGCTGGAGCTGGCGGCATGAACGCCTGTCCGGGCTGTTTGCGTCGCGCTCAGCTGCTCGCCGTGCTCGCGCCCTGGCTGATGCGCGGGTATCGCGGGACGAGACGCCTCCCCGAGGTGCTCGCGCTCGACGACGAGGACCTCATCGAGGGAGTCTGCGGGGCCAAGCGCGGGATCGTCGATCGGCAGCTAGACGGGTTCGACGCCGGCGCGGCCGGCGCGCTGGCGGCCGAGAAGGGCCTATCGAGCATCTGCCCGCACGACCGGCGCTACCCGAACGCGCTCCGCAACCTGCGGGACGCGCCGGCCGCGCTCTACCTGCGTGGCGACCCGGACGACATGCTCGAGCTCACGGCGCAGCCGGCGGTCGCCGTGGTCGGTTCCCGGCGCGCATCCTCGTACGGGCTGGAGATGGCGCGGACGATCTCGCGCGATCTCTCCGCCTGCGGGGTCACGGTCGTCAGCGGGCTGGCGCTCGGGATCGACTCGGCCGCCCACGAGGGAGCCTTGGAGGGGCGCGGCCTGACCGTGGCCGTGATGCCGGGCGGCGCCGACGTCCCCTATCCGCGCAGCAAGGCACACCTGCACCGGAGAATCGGAGACGAGGGCATCGTGCTCTCCGAGATGCCGCCTGGGTTCAAGCCGCTGACGCTCTCCTTTCCGGCACGGAATCGGATCATGGCGGGCCTGACCGGCCTGACGGTCGTTGTCGAGGGAGCGCGTGGATCGGGATCGCTGATAACCGCCGAGCTGGCACAGATGTACGGACGCGACGTGGCGGCGGTGCCCGGGCAGGTGACCTCGGCGCTGGCCGTCGGGCCGCTCGAGCTGCTGCTCGACGGCGCCCAGCTGATTCGTGGGGCGCAGGACGTGCTCGACCTCTTCTATGGGCCGGATGTCGTGAAGGTCGGGATGCAGAACCCACCCCGATTGTCTCCGGAGCTGACCAACATCCTCCACGCGATCGACTTCGGGGAGACCCGGCCGGAGGAGATTCTGGCGGGCAGCATGGAGCCCGCACAGGTGCTGGCCGGCTTGACGGAGCTGGAGCTGCTCGGCCTGGTGCGCCGCGACGATTCGGGCGCTTACCTGAGGGCGGCGCCGTGAGGCCTTCCGCGCAGCGTGCATATGCTGGACCCACCCATGGCAGCGCCCGCCGAAACCTCGCAGCGCGACCGGATTCCGGCCGTTCTGTCGATCGCGGGGTCGGACTCCGGCGGCGGGGCCGGCATCCAGGCCGACCTGAAGGCGTTCGCTCGCTGCGGCGTGCACGGCATGACCGCGATCACCGCGATCACATGCCAGAACACGGTTGGAGTCGAGGGTGTCACCCCGGTTCCGCCGGAGGCGATCGTCGGCCAGGTGAAGGCGGTGCTCGACGACATCGGCGTCGACGCCGTGAAGATCGGCATGCTCGGCTCGGTGGAGACCATCGAGGCTGTCCGGGAGGCGATTGCGCTTCTGCCGGGGGGCACCCCGATCGTGCTCGATCCCGTGATGATGGCCGAAAGCGGTGCGCACCTGCTCGAGCCCGGTGCCCGCCAGGCGCTGGTGGACCTGCTGCCGGTGGCGACGGTCGTGACGCCCAACCTCGCGGAGGCCAAGGCCTTGATCGAGACGGCCAGCCTCGAGGTGGCGGCCGCGCACGCCGACCAGGCGACGCTCGCGCGGGCGGTGCATGCTCTGGGGCCGACCCACGTGGTGGTGACAGGCGGGCACGGCGGTGGCGACGTCGTGGTCGATCTGTTCTTCGACCGCGAGGACGAGGTGCCGATCGAGGGCCCGCGCCAGCCAGGCGCGGCGGCGCACGGCTCGGGCTGTACGCACTCGTCCGCGCTCGCGGCTCACATTGCGCTTGGGCTGACGCCGCTGGAGGCGGCGCGGGCCGCGCACGAGATCGCCGCCGAGGCGGTTCGCGACGGCCTCGTGGGCATCGGCCGCGGTCCGGGGCCGGTCAACGCGCTCGGCACGCTCGTGAGTGGCCGGCAGGGCGCATGGCATAATCCGCGCCATGCGGTTTCTGCGCCTGATGCCGGGCAAGGGCGAGGTGATCCTCGCCGAGGGTGACCCCGAGCTGACCGAGGATGAGCAGCGCCTGATCGACGAGTTCCGGCGCCAGCTCGACTCAGGCATGTGGGCCGCGGTCCCGGTCACCGAGGGCGACACGGGGCGGCGCGAGGCGATCATGGTGCAGCGCTACTCCGATATTCCCCAGGGAGCCGAGCGGGTCGTCTTCTTCCCGCGGGCTGCCGGCGGCTGAGACCAGCCCGCCGCCGGGTGGTCGGTTAGGTGTCGGTCCTGTTCGTGACGCTGGCGCTTGTCGCGCTGGCCCTCGGCGCGTACCTCGCCGCGGGTGCGTTCCGCGACCGCTGGCGAAACCGGCCGCCGCGCGCCTTGCGTGCGCAGCAGCGGTTCGACCCCGGCACCGAGCGGCGCGCCGAGCGGAAGGCCCGCATGCTCCTGCGGCTCGATCGTCAACGAGGAGGAGTGGGAGATGTACCGGGACCTCGGCTTCATCCGCGTGCACGGGGCTCAGGCACGCGGGCGCGGGTCCGACGAGAGCTACGGGTACCTGATCTATCCGCACAAGCCGATCGTCGCCTACCTGCACGGCTCGAACAGCCTGCTGAGCGAGTACTGCGTCGAGTTCCCGGACCGCGAGGAGAATGTGTACGGGCCGAAACTGCCCGACTCGGACGACGTCCTGGCGAAGTGGATGATGATCAAGGCAGACGAAGAGCGGTTGATCCGCGGCGCCAACATGCACCTCCCCGGTCGGCAGGTGGACCCGCAGCAGGTGCGCCGAGACCTCTGGCGCCTGGCCGAATGGGAGCGCACTCGCGTCCAGCCCGGGCGCAGCAGCGCTCGGCGGCCTCTGGGTAGCGGCCCCGAAGCCGCCACGGATAGTCCTCCCGGCGGCGCCCCCGCCACCTCGGCTTCGTGAGCTCGAACTCGGGCACACAGACGGCGGCCGGCACGCGCCGCCGTAGCAGCGTCGTCGTCGACGGTCCCGAGCGCGCCGCCGCGCGCTCGTACCTCTATGGCATCGGCCTCACCGACGACGACCTGCGCAAGCCGATGATCGGCGTCGCGAACACCTGGATCGGGACCATGCCGTGCAACTTCCACCTGCGGCGGCTCTCGGAGCAGGTGATGGAGGGCATCCGCGCCGCCGGCGGCACGCCGCTCGAGTACAACACGGTCGCGATCTCGGACGGCATCACGATGGGCACCGAGGGCATGAAGACCTCGCTCGTCAGCCGGGAGATCGTCGCCGACTCGGTCGAGCTCGTCGCGCGCGGTCACCTGTTCGACGCGGTCGTCGGGCTCTCCGGCTGTGACAAGACCCTGCCCGGGATCGTGATGGCGCTCGCCCGGCTCGACGTGCCGTCGCTGATGATCTACGGCGGGTCGATCGCTCCCGGCCGCTTCCAGGGGCGGGACGTCACGATCCAGGACGTCTTCGAGGCGGTCGGCCGCCACGCGGCCGGCGACATGGACGATGCGGAGCTGTCCGAGCTCGAGCACGCGGCCTGCCCGGGCGCCGGCGCCTGCGGCGGCCAGTTCACCGCCAACACGATGGCGACGGCGTTCGAGGTGATGGGCATCTCGCCGATGGGCAGCGCGATGGTTCCCGCGATGGATCCCGAGAAGGACCGGGTGTGCTTCGAGGCCGGCCGGCTGATCATGCAGATGCTCGAGCAGGATCTCAACGCCCGGCGCGTGATCACGCGCGCATCGCTCGAGAACGCGATCGCCGCCGTGGCGGCGACCGGCGGCTCGACCAACGCCGTGCTGCACCTGATGGCCGTCGCGCATGACGCCGACGTCGACCTGGCGCTCGAGGACTTCGACCGGATCAGTTCCCGCACGCCGCTGCTCGCCGACCTGAAGCCGGGCGGACAGTACGTCGCGGCCGACCTCCACGCCGCCGGCGGAGTCGGCGTCGTGGCGCGCCGGCTGGTGGAGGGCGGCCTGATCGACGCGGATGCCCTGACCGTCACCGGCCGGACGATCGGCGAGGAGGCGCTCGAGGCGCAGGAGACTCCGGCCCAGCAGGTCGTGCGCCCGCTCGACGATCCGATCAAGAAGAGCGGGGGGCTCGTGATCCTGCGCGGCAACCTCGCTCCCGGTGGCTGCGTCGTGAAGGTCGCGGGCCACGAGCGCACGAACCACCGCGGCCCGGCACGCGTGTTCGAATGCGAGGAGGACGCGATGGCCGCGGTCACGGCCGGCGCCATCAAGGAGAACGACGTGGTCGTGATCCGCAACGAGGGGCCAAGCGGCGGCCCCGGCATGCGCGAGATGCTCGCCGTCACGGCGGCGCTCGTCGGCGAGGGCCTGGGCGACTCGGTCGCGCTGCTCACGGACGGCCGCTTCTCGGGTGCGACGCACGGCCTGATGGCCGGGCATGTCGCTCCGGAGGCGCCGCACGGCGGCCCGATCGCCGCGGTGCGCGACGCGGACATGATCGAGTTCGACATCCCCAACCGCCGCCTCGAGCTGGACCTGTCTCAGGACGAGATCGAGCGCCGCATCGCCGAGTGGGAGCCCCCGCCCCCCAAGTACGAGAAGGGCGTGATGGCGAAGTACGCGCGCTCGGTGTCCTCGGCGACCGAGGGCGCGATCACGCGCTAGCCCGGCTGAGCGGCTCCTGCCGCGAAGTCAATTGCGGCGTGCTGAGTCGGGAAGAGCTGGGCGCGGATGATCTTCCCGTCCGAGGCGCGCGTCGTGTAGAGGAACGCGAACCGCTGGTCCACCTCCGCGCCGCTGCGCTTTCCGCGGCCCCAGAGGCGGACGTCCACGACGAAGCGTCCCTGCCCCAAGTCCAAGACGTCGAGCGATTCCATCCTCAGGCCTTCCCAGGTCTGCCAGAACTGGTCGATCTGATCGCGCAGGCCCTGATGGCCCTGGAACACGGCCATGTCGGTGAACACCGCAGTTAGGTCGAGCTCACAGTCCTCCGCGTACTCATGCACCATCAGCTCGGGCTCACCGCCGTTCCAGTACTCGAAGTTGTCGGTGACGCGGGCAGCGAAGTCAGACGCCGGCTCTGGCATCGGCTAGACCGACTCGACGCGGTCCATCGAGGCCGGCGCGGCGAGGAACTCCGCGACCAGATTGTTGAAGCGCGCCGGCCGCTCGAGCATCGGCACGTGTCCCGTCTTCTCGAAGATCACCTTGCGCGCGCCGGGGATCAGGCGCTCGTAGACGTCCGCGCCCTTGACCGGAACGATCTGGTCGTTGCGTCCCCAGACGATCAGCGTCGGGTCCTCGATGTTCGGTAGGCGATCCCGGAAGTCGTATTCCGCCAGCGCGGTGAGGGCCGAGACGAAGCCCGGCTTGCCGGCCCCCGAGGAGACCTCCCAGATCAGCTCCGGGCTAATCCGCGACGGGTAGCGCACGACCGTTGCGAGTATCCCGGCACGCAGGCGCCGGCGGCGCATGAACGTCTCCCGGCGTGCCATGAACGCTCGGACCATGGGGGTCGAGGCGCGGAATGCGCCCAGCCCGGCCTTCTCTCGCGTCCCGATCGGCAGGCCGCCGGCGGCCGATACCAGCACGAGGCGCTCCACACGATGTGGAACGGCGATGGCCGTCTCGGCGGCGATGAAGCCGCCCATCGAGTTGCCGATGATCGCCGCGCGCTCGACGCCGATGCTCTCGAGGAAGGAGTCGACGAACCGGCCGTATCCGGGGATGCTGATGTCCTCGTTCGGGAGGTCCGAGCTGCCGAAACCCGGCAGGTCCATCGCGATCACGCGGTGGCCGCGCGCGAAGAAGGGGATGTTCTCGAGCCAGTTCTGCCAGCAGCCGGACAGCCCGTGGATGAACACGACCGGCGCTCCCGTGCCCATCTCCACGTAGTTCACCTGCGCGCCGCGGATAGTGGTGCTGCGCAGGTGCTGCGACCAGTCGACGTCGAGCCACTCCGAGCGCCCGGGCGCCCCGTAATCGTCCGGCGGCGCCTCAGACGGTTCCGCCCCCACCGCCGGTGTGGCCCCTAGTGACTGCGCGCGATATGAGTCGATGGCCATTCGTGTCTGCCGTCTGCCGACTGCGGTCTGCGGACTAACTATGCATACCCCATCCGCTCCAGCACCGGGATCTCGTGGATCTGCGGTGGCTGCAGGTGGTCCCAGAATATTCCCGCAGGGCGCTGATATGCGCGCTCGACTTCGATCGCGGCCCGCGGCGTGGCGATCAGGTCGACCGGGATGTCGTGCGCGAACACGGGCATGTTCTCGCGCAGGATCTGGATCGGATGCACCGTGGTCGCGACGACGGTCCGCGGCGAGACGGTGCCCGACTCGGCCAGCAGCGCGTACTCGAGGTCGTTGTAGCCGCCCCCCTTGCCGACGCGCGCGCCCTTCAGGTTGACGGCCACCGATCCGCACAGGATCAGGTCGACCTTGGGCACCTGCTCGACGTCGATCACCGCGCCGTGCCGTAACGCGCCCTTGATCGTGGCGGCCTCGCGCAGTTCCTTCTCGTTCAGCTTGGATGGGTCGAGCAGCCGGAACGGGTGCTGGTCCCGCAGCCGAGGCACGGCCATGATGAGCGTCTTGCCCTGCTCGAGCGCGAGCCGCCGCGAGTGCGTCTGGGGCGCGTCGGGATTTGCCTTGATGACCTTCGCGCGCTTCCAGGCCCCGTGCCGCGCAAGGCGCTCGCTGGCGCCGCGGGCGTTTGCGAAGTTGGGAATGCGGTCCTTCGCGCCGGGAAACCGCGACACCCCTTCCTTCTCCATCGCCGCCCATACGGAGCGCCGTACCGCATCCTTGGACTTGAGCCGTCCGCTGGCCTTGGGGGGTGTCACGTTTTCATCCTACCCACGCCGCCCGGGGGTCTTGCCCGTATGGGAGAATCGCCGCCCGTGAGCCCCGGCAGGCGCATACTCGTGACCGGCGTCTCGACGTACTGGGGTGGCCGTCTGGCGCAGGCGCTCGAGCGCCACCCTTCGGTCGAGGTGATCGTCGGCGTCGATTCGAGCGATCCGACGCAGGAGTTCGACCGCACGGAGTTCGTGCGCGTGTCGAACCAGCACGCGCTCCTGCGGCGCATCGTCCAGGCAGCGGAGATCGACACCGTCGTCGACTCGCGCCTGACGGTGGACCCGCGCGCCGCCGCCAGCCGCCGCAAGGCGCACGAGAACAACGTGATGGGCACGCTCAACATCGTCGCGGCTTGCTCCGGGCCGGACTCTCCGGTGCGGAAGCTCGTCTTCAAGAGCTCCGCGCACTACTACGGCTGCGCGCGCGAGGATCCCGCCTTCTTCACGGAGGACATGAAGCGCACCCACCGGCCGGTGACCGAGCTGAAGCGCGACATCGTCGAGGCGGAGGCGTCGGTGCTCGGACTTCGCCTCCAAGCACGAGCGGGCGACGGTCACCGTGATGCGCTTTTGCAACGTGCTGGGCCCCGACATCCGGACCAGCCACGCGCGCCTGCTCGCACTGCCCGCTGTGCCGATGATCGCCGGGTTCGATCCGCGCTACCAGTTCATCCACGCCGACGACGTCGTGAGTGCGCTTGAGTTCGCCGTGGAGAACGACCTCGACGGCGTCTACAACGTCGCTGCCGACGGCGTGTTGGCGCTGTCTGAGGTGGTCGACCTGCTGGGCAAGCCCGCGCTGCCCGTCCTGCCGCCGTTCGGCACCGGCACCGCCGCCGCGGCGCTGCGCCGGGCGGGCGTCGACGTGACGCGCGAGATGCTGGGCCAGCTGCGGTACGGCCGCGGCCTCGACAACCGCAAGCTGAAGGCGGCCGGGTTCCGCTATCGCTACACGACGCGCGAGGCGGTGCACAAGTTCGGCGAGTACCTGCGCCTGCGCACGGTCGTCCAGGGAGCCGGCGAGCCCTACCGCTACGAGAAGGAAGTCGAGGACTTCCTGCGCTGGAGCCCGAGCGTGCGGCACCGCAAGCCGGGATCCGAGCCCGTGCCACTGTCCCGAACCCGCCCGGCGTCTGAGTAATCTTCGAAGCGTTCACGGGTATGCCCCCGAAGAAACGACTCATCGCGGGGAAAAGACTCAGGGGTGTCGAAAACGAAGGGTATGTCGCGCAAGCCGCAATCGCTTGCCGTATTGGCCGTGGCCGTCGGCACCGTCGTGCTGGTCGCGGGCGCCTATGCCTATGACAGCTCGCGCGACGATCTGATCGCCGAAGGAGTGACGGTCGCCGGCGTGGATGTCGGCGGCCTGCACGCGCCTGCGGCGCAGGAGCGCGTGCGCGACCGCCTGCTCAACCGGCTCGAGCGCCCCGTGCGCGTTGCGGTCGCGGGCCAGCGGTTCAGGCTGACGGCCGAGCGGGCCCATCTGGTCGCCGACGTCGACGGCATGGTCGACGAGGCCATCCAGCGCAGTCGCGACGGGGTCTTGCCGGTCCGCGTGTGGCGCTCGGTCACGGACAAAACCGTGCAGACTGACGTCGAGCCCCGCGTCAGCTACTCCGCGGTCGCGGTGCGCCGATTCGTGCGCCAGGTACGCCGGTCGGTCAACCGCCCGGCTCGGGACGCGGACATCGAGTTCGAGACGGCAGCGCTGCCCGCCATCCCCTCGCGGACGGGGCTGAAGCTGCGGGGGACTGGCCTGCGCCGCGACGTCGGGACCGCCCTGTCCTCGCTCGGCTCTGGCCGCCGCGTGCGCGGGGTGGTCGTCAAGACCCAGCCGAAGGTGACCACGAACGAGCTGGCCCAGAAGTACCCGGCGGTGGTGACCGTCGACCGCGGCGGCTTCAGGCTGCGCTACTTCCAGGACCTGAAGCTCAAGAAGACCTACAAGATCGCGGTGGGGCAGGTCGGCCTGGACACTCCGGCCGGGCTCTACCACGTGCAGAACAAGGCGGAGAACCCCGCCTGGCACGTCCCCAACAGCGACTGGGCCGGGGATCTGGCAGGGAAGGTGATCCCGGGTGGCGTGCCCGAGAACCCGCTCAGGTCACGCTGGATGGGGATCTACAACGGCGCGGGGATCCACGGCACCTCCGATGTGGCCTCGCTCGGCTCGGCGGCTTCCCACGGCTGCATCCGCATGGCGGTGCCGGACGTGGAGGAGCTGTACGACAAGGTGCCGGTCCAGACGCCGGTGTTCATTCAGTAGGCCTCTCAGCGTCCGCACTGACTCGGATCTCCTCGACCGGGACCTCCTCCCAGCCGCGCTCCTCCAGAAAGGCTTGCTGGCTGCCATAGCGAATACAGAGCGTGCCGATCCAGGCATCGCGGTTCCGGCCCTGGACACGCTTTCGCATCACCGAGTACACGGCGGTGGAGGCGTCCTGTGTGCCCTGCACCTGATGCCATGGCAGCTCGGGCGGCTTTTCCGGGGGCGTTTCCCCGGCCTCGATGAGCTGGCGGTGGGTTGCGACGGAACCGGTGTCGACGTTGATGAAAAAACCAGGCATATGACAGCGCGCGAATCGGAGACTCATACGGATATACCCGAGACCTGGGCGCCGGCGCTTGCCGGCTTCGACCGCTGGCTCGCGACCCGCGGCATGGCGGAGCGCACCCGACGCGCCTACGGCGCCGACGCTGGGGACCTCGCCCGCTGGGCGGCGGGTCACGGTGCCAGGCCGGAAGAGATCACTTACCGGGTGCTGCGCCGCTATGCCGCTCACCTGTCCTCGACGGAGCGGGAAGGGGGCCGGGCGCTGGCACCACAGTCGGTGGCGCGCAAGCTCGCCTCGATCCGGGCCTTCTTCCGACACCTGCTCGAGCGCGGCGAGATCGCACAGAACCCGGCCGACCTGGTCGCTTCGCCACGCAAGCCGCGCGGGCTGCCCAAGCCGCTGCGTGCCGACGAGGTGGCCCAGCTCCTGGACCGGATCCCGGCCCGCACACCGCTCGAGCTGCGCGACCGGGCGCTGTTCGAGGTCGCCTATTCCTGCGGGCTGCGCTGTGAGGAGATCGTCAACCTGGACCTGCGCTCGGTCGACTTCGACTCCGAGCAGGTGAGCGTGCTCGGCAAGGGCTCCAAGACGCGCATCGTGCCGCTGGGCGAGCCGGCCGGCCGGGCGCTCGAGCGCTATCTGTCCAGTGGCCGCCCGTCACTGGCCTCCGACGAGCGCGAGCCGGCCCTCTTCATCAGCAAGTCCGGCCGCCGCCTATCCCCCTCGGACGTGCGCCGGCGGCTGCGAATCTGGCTGCAAAACGCACGGTTACCGGGCGACGCATCGCCCCACGCCCTACGACATTCGTTTGCCACCCACCTGCTCGAAGGCGGGGCTGACCTGCGTGCGATCCAGGAGCTGCTGGGCCATGCGTCCGTTTCTACAACCCAGGTCTACACTCGGGTAGAGTCACGCCGGCTGCGGCGCCTCTACGAGCAGAGCCACCCCCGCGCCTAGGAGGACTGCCCTTCCCGTATGGACACGAGACGCCGCGAGATCGACCTCAAAGAGCTATGGCGCACCTACAAGACGAGCGGTGACGAGCGCGCCCGGGAGAAGCTCGTGCTCGCCTATTCCCCGCTGGTGAAGTTCGTTGCCGGGCGGATGTCGACCGGCCTGCCGGCACACATCGAGGAGTCCGACCTGATCTCGTACGGCCTGCTGGGCCTGATCGGCGCGATTGAGCGCTTCGAGCCGGCGCGCCAGATCAAGTTCGAGACCTTCGCCGTCTCCCGGATCAAGGGCTCGATCATCGACGAGCTGCGCTCGCTGGACTGGGTGCCGCGCTCCGTGCGCGCCCGCGCACGCGAGATCGAGGCGGCCCAGGTGAAGCTCGAACACGAGCTGGGCCGCGCCCCCAGCGACGCCGAGCTGGCGGAGAAGCTCGAGATGACTGTCGAGGCCCTCCAGGAGGCCCTGATGCAGATCGCCAATTCGACCGTGGTGGCGCTCGACGAGCTGTGGACGGTGTCCGACTCGAGCGGCGACCAGGTCTCGCTGCTGGACACGATGAAGGACCCCAACGCCGTCGACCCGGCCAAGGAGCTGGGCGTCAGCGAACTGAAGGACCGGCTCGCCAACGCGATCGCCCGGCTGCCCGAGCGCGAGAAGCTCGTGATTGCCCTCTACTACTACGAAAACCTGACCCTCCGAGAGATCGGCGAGGTCCTCGGCGTCACCGAATCACGCGTCAGCCAGCTACACACGAAGGCGGTCCTGCGGCTGAAGTCGCGCCTGCAGAGCGAAGTCGAGGTCGGGAACTAGCTCGACTCGTCCTAAACTCCCTCGTTCCGTAGTACCGGAACGAGAGGAGGAAGCTGGTGGCGCACAAAGGCGCGCAGCGCATCAGGAACATCGCGATCGTGGGGCACAGGGGGTCAGGGAAGAGCTCCCTGAATGAGGCGCTGTTGTTCGAGGCCGGCGTCATCAACCGGCTCGGGTCGACAGCCGACGGCACCACGGTCTCCGATTCCGAGCCCGACGAGCAGTCCCGCGAGATGTCGATCGGGGCCAGCCTCTCGTCGTTCGAGTTCGAGGACCGCAAGATCAACTTGATCGACACTCCCGGCGAGCCGAGCTTCGTCGCCGAGCCGCTCGCCGCCCTGAGCGTGTGCGAAAGCGCCGTGTTCGTCGTGAACGGCGTGATGGGCGTCGAGGTGACGACCGAGCGGCTCTGGCAGCGGGCCCGGGAGCGGGGACTCGCGCGGCTGGTGTTCGTGAACATGCTCGACCGCGAGCGGGCCGACTTCTTCCGCACGCTCGATTCCCTCAAGGCCTCCTTCGGCCCGCACGCCGTCGCGACCGAGATCCCGATCGGCTCCGAGCACGAGGTCCGCGGCATCGTCGACCTGATCGACATGAAGGCCTACGAGTACTCCGGCTCCGGGCGCGGCAGCGCGTCCGAGATCCCGATTCCGGACGACGTCGCCGTCCAGGCCGAGGAGTACCGCGAGAAGCTGATGGACGAAGTCGCCGAGAACTCCGACGACCTGATGGAGCGCTACCTCGAGGGCGAGGAGATCTCCCACGACGAGATCGTCGGGGCGCTCAAGGAGGGCGTCACGGCGGGCACGATCTTCCCGGTCACATGCGGTGTGGCGACCAAGAACCTCGGCACCGACCGGCTGCTCGACGCGCTGGTCAGCGACCTGCCGTCCCCGGCCAAGAAGGGCGCCGTGGTCGCCCGGGGCGCCGAGGGCGAGGAAGTGGCCGTGGAGCCGGACGACAGCGGCGACACGATCGCCTACGTCTTCAAGACGCTCGCGGACCCGTTCGCGGGCCGCATCAACCTCTTCCGGGTCTACTCGGGATGCGTGAAGCACGACTCCCACCTGACCAACACGCGCGCCCACTCCAAGGAGCGGATCGGCCAGCTGCTCTCGCCCGGTGGCAAGGAGATGACCCACGCGGACGAGTTCGGCGCGGGTGACATCGGCGCGGTCGCCAAGTTGAAGGAGACCCATTCCGGCGACGTGCTGTCCTCCAAGGACACCGGTATCTCGTTCCCGCAGCCCGCGCTGCCGGCCGCCGTGATGGCGTTCGCGATCGAGCCCAAGTCGAAGGGCGACGAGGAGAAGGTGGCGACGGCGCTGCGCCGGCTGCAGGAGGAGGACCCGACGCTCGACTTCCACCGCGACCCGCAGACCGGCGAGCAGATCATCGCCGGCCTCTCGCAGGTACACGTCGAGGTGATGGTCGACCGGATGAAGCGCCGCTTCGGCGCCGAGGTCAACCTGAAGCCGCCGCGTGTGCCCTACCAGGAGACGATCAAGGGCAAACGCCAAGGCGCAGGGCCGCTACAAGAAGCAGACCGGCGGCCGGGGCCAGTTCGGCGACTGCCACATCGAGATCGAGCCGATGGGCGACGGAGAGGGCTTCGAGTTCGTCAACAAGATCAAGGGCGGCGTGATCCCGGGCAGCTTCATCCCCGCCGTCGAGAAGGGCGTCAAGGAGGCGATGAAGGGCGGAGTCGTGGCGGGCTATCCGCTGCGCGACATCAGGGTGACGCTCTACGACGGCTCATACCACTCGGTGGACTCATCCGAGATGGCGTTCAAGATCGCCGGCTCGATGGCCTTCAAGAAGGCGGCCGAGCAGGCGCAGCCGGCGCTGCTGGAGCCGATCATGCAGGTGCAGGCCAGCGTTCCCGAGGACGCGGTCGGGGACGTGATCGGCGACCTGAACGGGCGTCGAGGCCGGCCGCTCGGAATGGAGCCGAAGGGCGGGCATGACCGAGATCAAGGCTGAGGTGCCGATGGCGGAGATGCTCAACTACGCGCCAGACCTGCGCTCGATCACCGGCGGCCGGGGCGACTACACGATGGAGTTCCTACGCTACGAGGAGGTCCCGACGCACCTGGCGCAGAAGGTGATCAGCGCGGCGGGCGTCGAGGAAGAAGCCGCCGTAGACGGATGCGGCACGGAGGTTCGGTGAGCGTAAGGAGACTGCCCAACATCGAGGAGGCGCGCGCGTGCGAGGTCTGCGGGCGCACGATGCTCAAGGGTGAGCAGGCCGAGGCGTATCTGACTCCCTCGCGGGAGCGGCGCATGGTTTGCACGCTGTGCGCGCCGCGCGCGCAGCAGGAGGGCTGGATCCGCGAGTCCGCCGCGCCCGACACGCCGACCCGGCCGCAGCGCACGGACGAGCGGCGCGGGATCCTGCGATTCGCGCGGCGGCGGCGCGAGCCCGGTTGCCGACGCGCCGGCGCCCGAGCCGCCGGTGCGAGCGCGTCCGAGGAGGAGCCGGGCGGCGAGGAGGCATCGGAGATCCGAGCAGAGCTCGCGCCGTTCCGGCGCAAGCGCTCGTCCCCCCGCAGCCCGCGCCACGTACGCGCCGTGCCGACCAACGCGCAGCTCAAGATCGACCGTGCGCTTGACCTCTTCAACGAGTCCGAGCACCGCCGCACGGTGGCCGGGATCATCCGCGCGCTCGGGACGCCCCATGCGAGCGCCTCCACGTCGCCCGTCTCGGCGGCGCAGGTGCTGCTGACCGTTGCCTGGGAGCTGTCCTGGTACCAGTTCGTGATCGACCTCTCGGACGCGGCGCGAGCCGGTCCAGGTGCGCGGCCAGGGCCAGGAGCTGGACGAGCTCCCCGAAGCAGGCAAGGCGCTGGAACCTGCAGGCGGCCGAGGATGGCGCCATGAGCCGGCTCGAGGCGCCCACGGCGGAGCCGGTAGAAGAATCTGTTGAGCGAGGCGGGCTGGAGTGACTAGGCTCTTGAAAGCGGAATCCGCCCTCCCGAGCGAACTGGAGAACACCCCTTGTGACCATCTATTGCGTGATACCGGAGCCGCTCGCCGGCGAGCTCTACGACAAGCTCACCGACTACTACAAGGACGACCCCGGTGTCGAGGTGATCGTCGAGCGCCGCAAGAGCGAGCGTCGCACCGCCGGCTCGACCGGAGGCGGGCAAGCGCGAGCTGCGCGACCGCCGCCGCCGGCGCCCGGGCACCTTCCCCAAGGTCGAAGTCCCCTCCTAGTCAGTGCCTCTGACGCTCGCGGCGCGCCGAGCGCGTGACCGTCCACGTCGACGGCGGCGCCCGCGGCAATCCCGGCCCGGCCGGGGTCGGAGTCGTGATCACGGACCCCGACGGGCAACGTGATCGACCGCGCCAACGCCTACATCGGCGAGGCGACCAACAACGAGGCCGAGTACCGGGCGCTGCTGCTGGGCGCTCGAGCGCGCCCACGCGCTCGGCGCGCGGGAGATCGAGGTCGTGAACGACTCCGAGCTGATCGCGCACCAGATCACCGGCGAGCTACAAGGTCAAGAAGGAGACGCTGCGCCTGCTGCACCAGCAGGCGCGCGCGGCGCTGGAGGGATTCGAGCGCTGGTCCATCCGCCCGGTGCCGCGCGAGCGCAACGAGGACGCCGACGCGCTCGTGAACGAGGCGATCGACGCGCGCGCTTCAACCGCAGGCTAAAGGCGAACCTCCAACTAGACTGATTCAGGGCGCCGCGGATCACCGGGCGCCCGACGATCGCCTACGAGACCTTGCCAAAGAACGATCCGACCAACACCGGCGGCCTGTTCATCGGCCGCCGGCCGGGAACTGGGCCCGTGCGCTATCGCGATACGCCCGTGCCCGCGGGCCGGGCGCGGCGGCGCATCGATTCCGTGCTCGCGGGCGCGATCCTGGCGCTCGAGACCCTGGTCCTCTCGACGCTGTGGGGTCCCCAGCCGGCCGGCTGGCTGTGGGTCGGCTCGCAGATCTACCACGAGACGGACAGCGTCGGACTGGGATCCTGGTCGCGTTCGCCGGGATGCTGCTCACGATCATGCTCACGCTCGCGCGTCGCGATGCGCCTCGACCGCGCCTGGAAGCTGGTTCGCCGCGCCGGCCGGCAAGGAGCAGAAGGAAGGCATGCTGGAGCGCATCTTCGTGGTCAGCATGGCACTCGCCGGCATCGCGTTCGCCGTCTGGTTCCTGGTCATCCAGGGACCGGGCTCGGACCTGGCGCCGCGGTAGGAGCACGGACGATGGGACTGCTCGACTACTACCGCCAGTTCGACGACATGGACGAGACCGAGGTCAACGAGCGGCTGCGCGAGCGGCGCGCCGAGGAGGCGCCATCGCGCTCGAGCACGTGCCGCCGCTCGACCTGTCGGGCACGGAGTGGCCCGGACTTGCCCGACGCCGAGGTCGTGAGCGCCTCCGTCTACCAGGCGCGCGGGCGGCTGAACGGCTATCCCGGATCCCGACGCCACGCGCGTGCGGCGCGCGCTCGCCGAGCGCCACTACATGCGGGGCGGCCAGATCGTGCTCGGCAACGGCGCCAGCGACCTGATGAAGACGGCCGCCACTGCGGCTCCTGCGCGACGGCGCGGAGGTGGTGTTCCCGCACCCGAGCAACCCGCTGTTCCACGCGATCGCTGGCGCGCGCCGGCGGCACGCCGGTGCCGGTCGCGCTCGAGGACGGCGGTCCTCGATCGCGAGCGGCTGCTGGCGGCGATCGGCGCCCGCACACGCGTGCTGATGCTGTGCAACCCGAACGACCCGACCGGCACATACCTCGCCGGCCCGCGAGCTCGGCGAGCTGCTCGCGCGCGCTGCCGGCGCACGTGCACGTGCTGCTCGACGAGAGCTACATCCACTTCCAGGACGTCGAGGACGAGGACGCGGCGCTGAAGCTGACGGACGCGTTCCCGCAACCTGCTCGTGTTCCGCACCTTCTCGAAGGCCTACGGCCTGTCCGGGCTGCGCGCGGGCTACGTGGTCGGCTCGCCGGCCGCGGCCGACATGCTGGCGTCGCTGGCGCCGATGCTCGGCGTCAACGCGCTGACCCAGGCGACCGTGCTGCAGGCTCTGCCGATCGGCGACCGCGACGTCGAGCGCCGGCGCGCGCTCGGTGATCGAGCAGCGCGTGCGCGTGATGAACTCGCTGCGCGGCCTTGGGTGTGAGACGACCGACTCGCAGGCGAACTTCGTGTGGTTCGCGGCGCCCGGCCTGGTCGGCGACGAGCTGGCTCGCCGGCTCGAGCAGTCGCGCGTGCATGGTCGCATCCGGGCAGCCGGCTCGGCGACCCGCGCTACGTGCGCGCCTCGGTGCGCGACCAGTTCGCGACCGACCGCCTGCCTGGCGGCGCTGCGCGACGCGCTGGCCGAGCAGGCGCCCCAGAGCTCGCAGGCCGTCGGAGGACCGGCTTGAGCCGGCCCGCCGGTGCGCATCGCGGCCGGAGCCGCGGTGCTGGTGGCTTTGCTGCTGATTGCGGCTGGTTGCGGCGACGACGGACGTAGCAGCGACTTCAACCTGAAGGTGGGGACCCTGCTCCCGCTCACCGGGCAGCGCGACGCACTCGGGAAGGCAAGCACGGAGGCGACCAAAATGGCGCAGGCCGAGATCGATTCCGCGATCCGGAAGGTGGGCGCCGAGCACTCGGTGCAGATGCTGCAGCGAGGATGAGGGCCCGGATCCCGGCACCACCTCGAATTCCGCAATCAAGCTGAGGGACAAGAAGGCCAACTGCGTCGTCGGCCCCTACAGCTCTCCCAACGCACTGGTCGCGACCAACCAGGTCCTGGTCCCGGCGGATATCCCCATCATCTCGCCGGCCGCGTCCGCCGATCCGATCTCGAACATCAGGGATGGCGACCTGATCAATCGCACGGTGCTTCCCGACGTCAACCAGGCACCCTCCCTGGCGGCATTGATAGACAGGGAGACGAAGGGCGGCGTGAAGGGGAAGACGGCCGCCATCGGCGCCTACGACAGCATCTACGGGACCAACCTCCTGAAGTCGTTCGTCGACTCGTGGAAGAAGCTCGGCGGCCGGATCGCGGCCACCACGACGTGGAAGGACAAGAGCGACTACACGCCGGAGGTCAAGAAGCTCACCGAGAAGCGTCCCGACGCATTCGTCTTCTTCGACAACACCGAGCACTTTCGGCCGCCTCGTGGGCCAGCTCAACGGCGTGAAGGGTTGGGCCGCCAACAAGACGTGGGCAGCGGATGGCCTGGCCGACCCGCTGCTGACCACCAACCCGGCGATGTTCGGGCTACGCGGCGTCGCTCCGGGAGCGCCCGACGACACTAAGGCCGGGAAAGCCTTCGACCAAGCCTTCACCAAGTACACCAAGGGCAAGGTCAAGCGGCAGTCGTTCGACGCTCAGGCCTTCGACGCGTACATCCTCTGCTACCTGGGCGCCGTGTCCGCCGGCTCTGCGAACAGCGGCAAGATCGCAGACGACCTGCGCGAGGTGAGCGGGCCCCCGGGCGAGAAGTACACCTGGCAGCAACTGCCGGAGGCGGTCGAGGCACTTCAGCGCGGCAAGGACATCGACTACGAGGGCGCATCGGGCCCGATCGACCTGAGCGCCCGCGGCGACCCCACCGCCGGCACCTACGACTCGTACCGGATCGCCAAGGAAGAGATCCAGATCGGCGAAGACGTGCCCTTCCCGCCGGAGCTTTAGCGGCTCGTCGAAGCCCCAGGCGAGCCGCGCCTGATGTCCGCTACTCGCCGCGTGTGGTCGATTTTGCTCACGCGCATAAGCGGCGCCACTCACAAACGACGGGTAATCCATGGCGAGGTCGCGGACTCGCCGGATTTCTTGGACGCGGCTGCAAACGTCACCGCGGCGTTTCGAACACCGCCGAGCTCTCCTACGTGCTGGTTTTTCCGAGGCCCGGCGCGCCGGGGCCCCCAGCGCCTCGCGCAGCGCGGGCAGGTAGCTCAGGATCGTGCGGTCCTCGACTGCGTTCAGCGTCCCGTCGCGCTCGGAGCCGTCCGACTTCGCCAGGCCGTTGTCGGCTCGGCGGCTGGCGATCTTCGCGTCGCGCTCCTGCTGGGAGCGCGTGAAGTAGTGGTTGATTCGCAGCAGCTCGCATGAGAGCGAGTCGCTCTCGTCACCGACGACCGGCTCGTGCCGCTCGGTCATCGCGCGCTCGTGGTTTCGGAGCCGGAAGTAGTGCGGCGTGCGTCCCGCGTGCAGCGTGCGCGCCGGGTCCACGATGCTCTTGATGATCGAGTTGCGGGCGTCGCGGTCGGTACGGCGCAGGTAGTTCTCGATCACCAGCCCATCCGGCGGGTGGCGTGACCCGACGTGCCGAACGTCACGCAGTTCACGCCGACCGCCGCGTACTGCTCGTAGTCGGGCAGGATCTCGGCGACCGGCCGCATGGTGGGGGAGAACAGGAACTCGTCCAGGTCGATGAACGCGATCCAGCGCGAGTCGTCGCGGTGGCGCTCGATGCAGTCGTCGAACACCTGCAGCTGCGCGGGGAAGCCGGGCCAGTCGTGGTGCACGACGACGCCGGACTCGATGTAGGGCGCCAGCACCTCCCGGTGGTCGTCCTCGCTGCGGTTGTCGTAGAGGAAGAACCGCTCCACTCCAACGAGGCGGTGGAACTCGATCCACTCGCGCAGGTAGCGCGCCCTCGTTGCGGTAGACGGCGCCGATCGACAGGTAGGAACTCACGGAGCGAGTTTAGGACGCAACTTGGGTGAACTTCCGTCCACTGCACTTGCTTTTGTTCAACGTGGGGAGTTAGGTCAAGCGAGCCGGTCTTTCGAGGCCAGTCTTTGAGGAGAGGCTATTGGCTTATATCGAGGGCTCCAACGCAATTTCTACTGGTGACCCGGTTGGTCTGCGTATCAACGGGCGCCAGCGCCGCGGCGCTGTGGTGTCGGCGATCTCGCGCTTCCACATCGAGATCTCGACACCCGAACGCAAGATCGAGGTCGACCTGCGGCCTCTGAACGAATCCACCTTCGACCGCAGCCGCCGCGCGATCGCACGGCGGGCGGGCGTGAACCTCCCGCACGTTCCGGTGTCGATGCCTGCGCCGCCGCCGTCAGAAGGCGCGGATCAGGAGGTTGAGCAGGACGATGAGCTCCACGCCGTTCCAGGCAAACCTTCCTAGATAAACCTTCTTGGCGGCGGACGCGAAGCGCGCCGGTCGCCTGACTCACGTCGCGGGCGCCGCCGATACCTCCACGCGGTTGTCGTTGAACGTCGGAGCCGCTCCGATGTCGGTCAGCCGCTGCGGCGTGGTCGCCTGCGGGCTTCGCCCGCCGGCGTAGTCGGCGTTCCACCAGCCCATCGGCGCGACCGCCACGCCCGGGCGCGCGTCGGCCGACACCCGCAGCGGCGCTTCGAACGAGCCCCGGTCGTTGCCGACGCGCACGACTTCTCCGTCCACGAGCCCGCGCGCCTGTGCGTCGTCGGGGTGCAGCACCACGAACGGCTCCGGCTGGGCCGAGTGCTGGCGGCGCTGGTTGGGGAAGGTCGAGTTCAGGAACAGATGCGTCTTCGGCGTGATCAGGGCCAGCGGGAACCGCTCCGCGAGCGCCGCGTCGGCGACCTCGGCCGGCGCGTCGAACCAGGGCAGCGGATCGCGCGCCTCTCCGGCGAGCCGGGCGCTGTGCAGCGCCACCTTCCCGGTGGGAGTGCCGAACCCGCCCTCGGCGTGGGGCGCATCGCCGAGCCCATGCTGCAGCTTCAGCCAACCCCGCTCGGGCAGCTCGGCCGCGCCCGCCACCGAGGCGAGGGCCGTGCGCAGCATCTGCTCGTCGGACTCCGCGAAGGCCGGGTCTGTCAGTCCCAGCCGGGCCGCCAGCAGCCGGAAGGTCTCGGTGTTCGGCTTCGCCTCGCCCACCGGCGCGATTGCCGGAGAGTTGTAGGTCAGGTAGTGGTGACCCCAGGACTGCACGGCGTCCAGGTGCTCGAGCTGGGTCGTAGCCGGGAGGACGACATCCGCGTGGCGCGCGGTGTCCGTCATGAACTGCTCCAGGACCACGGTGAACAGGTCCTCGCGGCGCAGGCCACGCAGCACCTCGTCCTGGTCGGGGGCGATCGAGGCCGGGTTGGAGTTCCACACGACCAGCGCGGCGACCGGCGGGTCCAGGGCCGGGTCCGTCAACGCTGCACCGAGCTGGGACATGTTCAGGGAGCGCACGGGACCGGGCCGCAGGTCCGCGCGGTCGAGCGAGACTTCGTCGATGCCGCTGTCGAACCGAGGCACGTAGGAGAGGCCGCCGCCGACGTGGCGCCAGGCGCCCACGAGCGCGGGCAGGCACGCCACGGTGCGGTAGGCGATCGGCGCTCCGGAATGTCGCTGGGCGCCGATGCCGAGCCGCAGCAGCGCCGGCTGGGTGGTCGCGAAGTCGCACCCGACGGCGGCGATGCGGTCCGCCGGCACGCCGCAGAGCTCCGCCCAGTGCTCGACCGGGTGCTCGGCCAACCGCGCGAGCAGCTCGTCGTAGCCGTCGGTGTGCGCGCGGCACCAGTCCTCGTCGGCGAGGCCCGCGTCGACGATCGCCCGCATCATTCCGAGCGCCAGCGCGGCGTCGGTGCCCGGCAAGGGGGTCAGGTGCTCATCGGCGACCCGGGCGGTGCGGCTGCGGAAGGGATCGACGACCACCAGTCGCGCGCCGGCTCGCCGCGCCTCCAGGATCTTCCGCCACAGGTGCGGGGCGGTCGACATCGGGTTCCAGCCCCACGCGACGATCATCCGCGCGTGGTGCCAGAGGTCGGGGTCCACCTCGGGCGAGCGGCCGATCGTCAGGTCGACACCGCGCACGCCGGCAGAGGCGCAGATGGTCCGCACCAGCTCGGTAGCCCCGAGCGCGTTCATCAGGCGGTTGCCCATCGACCCGCCCTGCAGCAGCCCCATCGTGCCCAGATAGCTGTAGGGCAGGAGCGCCTCGCCGCCGTGGCGCTCGATCGCGCCGCTGATTCCGGCGGCGGCAGTGTCCAGCGCCTCGTCCCAGGTGGCGCGGCGAAACTCCGCCGCTCCCTTCGGCCCCGTTCGGATCAGCGGATGGAGCAGGCGGTCGTCCGCGTATACACGGTCGGTGTAGTTGGAGACCTTCCCGCAAAGAAAGCCGGCAGTGAGCGGGTGATCGGGATCGCCCGCGACGGCCACCGCGCGACCGTCCTGCACGTCCACGAGCATGGCGCAGGTATCCGGACAGTCGTGCGGACACGCCCCCCGAACGGTGGTCATGTGGCGATGCTAGCGCGCGTCCGAAACTCCGCCCTTGACGGCGTGTTGAATCTCCGCTGACCAAAGGAGAATGAGCTGAAGACGAGTTCCGGGACGACCAGGCGGTCGTTCCTCGCGGGTGGTTTGACGGCGGCCCTGGGAGCCGCGATAGCAGGGCCCTCCGGGCTGCTGAGGCGGGTCGGGCCGCTCGCGCCCGAACTGGCACGGGCCTACGAGCACGGGGCGCATGCCGCCGCCTCGATCGTCTCCAGCCCGCCGCTCTCGGAAGCCGACTACTGGCGCTTCGCCGACTGGCTCCAGCCGGAGATGGACAAGCTCTGGATCGAGTCCGAAGGCTCCTACACGACGGACTCCCGGATCGCGGCCAGCGGACTTGCCACGCACGCCATCGCCGCGCTCCAGGGCCACGACGGAGCCGCGCGACGCGACGAGCGCGCGCGGCGGCTCGCGGCTCGCCTGTGCGAGTCGCCGCCGTTTCGCCCGACACCCCGTGGCGGTGCGACGCCGAAGCACCCGGACCCGCACTCGGAGGGCCAGGGACACGCTCCCGGCTGGGTCTCGAACATCCGCAAGTCCGGCAGCAGCCAGCACATCACCGTCGACCCCAAGGTCGCCCGCTCCCTCTACTACGCCTGGCGCGCACGCGAGCAGCTCGAGCTCTCGCCGCAGCTGGTCGCGCGGATCGTCTCGGCGGTGCGCGCGACCGCCTACTCGCCCTTCTTCCGGTACCCGAACATCCGCCTCAACCAGATCAACTTCGCCGCCGAGCTGGCGGCCTCCACGGCCAGCATGACCGGCGACTCGACCCTCCTGCGGCGTGACTACCGGCGCCAGCCTGGGGCGCTTCCTCGACGGCTCGCGACGGGCGGTGCGCCCCTGGCGGATCCCGAACCTGAGCCCGAGCTACAGCTTCCACCGCAACCCGTTCGCGCGCGCCGGCAACCGGCAGAACATCGAGTCGAACGAGTACGCGTGCATCGTGATGGACGTCATCTACTACTACGAGCAGGCGCGGCGCGCCGGGATGACCCCGCTCTCCTCCAGCCAGGGGCGAACCCTGCGCGCATGGGTCAAGCGAGCGCTGCCGGCGTACTGGACCCACGCCGGATACCTGAACTGGGATACCGGCCTCTACCTGTACCGCTGGCACCTGTCCCGCTACTGGGCGTGGTCCGGCCAAGGCCTGCTCGCGATCGCCAGCTCCCAGAACTTCGTCGACGAGGACCAGCGCCGGTGGGCGAAGCACATCTTCGACCGCTCGCTGGACCTCTACGAGCGGCTGTGCGAGCGCTGGCTGCCCGATGACCGGCGCGAGCCGGGCAGCTCCCTGTACGGCATCACGACGAAGTTCAGCGAGGGCCCGCACTTCGAGTTGGCCCGCTTCCAGGCCCTCGCCGCCGAGGCGGTCCTGCGCGGCCTGGGCGACAAGCCGGCCACGGAGCCGCCGCCGCTGTACGCCTTCGACCCGCAGATCGGGCGCCTGACCGTCTCGACCCCCACCTACAACACAGCGATCGTCACGACTTCCAACGACGCCTTCCCCTACGGCGGGATCGACCTCGCGCGCCTGTTCGACTCGCGCCAGCGCGTCGTTTCGCACATCGGCGGCCGCGCGCCGGCGGCGATGGGGCTGGTGGTCCGCGACGCCAAGAACGCGATCGTCGCGGCTTCGCAGCGCAACCGGGTCACCCTCCCGAGTGGCAATCTGCCACTGAAGCTGACGAAGTCGCCGCAGGGCCGCGTGTACCACGGCAGCCGTTACCCGCGGAATCCCTACGCCGGCGGCTTCATGGACTACCTCGAGGCGGAGGGCTTCTTCGACCGCTCGGGGATCCAGTTCCGCTCGCGCTACCGCTTCTATCCGGACCGGATCCAGATCGGCTGGCGGATCACCCGCGGGCGCACGGACGCGCTCTCCGCGGAAGCCCTGCTCCCGAGTTGGGGCAACGACGCGGCGATCGACGCGACTCTCAAGACGGGCGCGGTCCAGAAGTTGACGCCGACTCCCGGCCAGGGGCAGATCTCGATGGCCGATGTCGACTGGTTCTACATATCGGGCGAGGAGACCGGTTACGCGGTGGTGCCGGGAGCGTTCCCGGCTGGCGCCGTCGCGCGGCTGCTGAAGCCCGCCGAGCAGAACTCCAACCCGCGGCCCGGCACCAGCCTCTCGATCAGGCTCTCCCCGACGGCGCGCGAGTGGCGCAGTCTCGCAACCGACGTGACGATCGCTCCGGCGCTCACCTACGCGGCCGCCAAGGCCTTCGTCGCGCAGCTACGCGGTGCGCCCCCGCCCGCGATTCAGTAGTTCGTCCAGTTGCGTACCGCCGACGTTTGCCTCATTGACGAGCGGGTACGGGCCACCGGAGGGATTCCGACCGAGAGAGGAGGGACTCCGGTGGCTTACATCGAGGGTTCAAACGCGATCGTGCCGGGAGATCCGATCGGCTTGCAGATAAACGAGGGGTCGTGCAGCGACGCGGTCGTATCTGAGGTCACACGGTTCTCCATCACTGTCACCACTGCCGATCAGAGCGTGAAGATCGACCTGCGCCCCTGCAACGAGGCAACCTGGGACAAGGCGCGGGAGTACATCGCCGAGCAGGCGGGCGTGGCCGGCTGAAGGCTTGACGGACGGCAGGGGACCGATGGGCAAGCTCCGCCGGTCCCCTGCTTGATCCGAGCTACGGGCAACAAAAAGCCCCGCCATGTGGCGGGGCTTTGGAGGAGCGGACGTTGGGACTCGAACCCAAGACCTTCTGCATGGAGAGCAGACGCTCTAGCCAACTGAGCTACATCCGCAGGGATTGGCCGTGATGAACCCGCGGCCACGGGGACTTCCTTATCCATCGTAGACACGATGGTCGCAGCGCGCTGACTTGATTCTGGCAGCCGCCGCCTGGATCCATCATCGGCAGCCTCGCCCGTCGCCTGAAGGGCGGGATACTGCGCGGGCGATGTCGCGGGAGACCGTAGAGCTCATGCACGAGGCCTACGAGGCATGGAACCGGGGGAGCCCGACTGGCTCCTGGATCACATGACGGAGGACTTCGAGTTCTGGGCCGGCCTCGGGTTCTCGGGTCTCGACGCCGTCTACCGCGGCAAGGAAGGCTGGCGGCGGTTCATCGAGATATGGAATGACGCATGGGCCGAGATCACGGTGAGCGTCGAGCGAATCGAGGACCTGGATGATCGTCTCGTCGCTCTGTTGACATTTGACGGGACAGGTCGAGGGAGCGGCGCCAAGGTCTCCCTCCGGGTCGGTCAAGTGGCGACTGTGACGGGCACCAAGATTTCGAAGCTGGTGTCCACTCCGAGCTGGGAAGAAGCCCTCGAAGCTGTGGGGCTGTCCGGGCGAGACGCGCACGCCGGCTCCTGATCCGAGCGAGGCGCCAAGAGAAAAGCCCCGCAGTGGCGGGGCTTCGGAGGAGCGGATGATGGGATTCGAACCCACGACCTTCTGCATGGCAAGCAGACGCTCTAGCCAGCTGAGCTACATCCGCGCGAGCGCTCAATTATAGGCGCCGCGGCCGGGCAACAAATGCGGCGCATTTCGAGGCTGCCCCTTCCATTCGGCTCCGCGTCCGGCTAGGGTCATCTCCTCACAAAGCGGCGGCCGGTTGTGCTGGCACGGCTGCCTTCAGGAGGGGTTACTCATTAAGAGGTCGATGCCGATGGATCGGCGTGCAGCGATGCTCACGCTGCTCGCGCTCGTGATACCGGCTGCCCTCCTCCTCATCGCGCCGGCTGGGGCCCAGGCCGCCTACCCGGGTGCGAACGGGCGCGTCGCCTACGAGTCCAACAACGGCGGCGCCGACAAGGAGATCATGAGCGCCGCCTACGACGGCAGCGGCTCGGTGCAGCTCACGACCAACACCGTGGACGACGTGGATCCGGCGTGGTCGCCCGATGGGTCCAAGATCGCGTTCTCTCGTTTCAACGGGACGTTCTTCGAACTCTGGACGATGAACGCCAATGGAAGTAGCCAGACTCCCTCTGCTCAGCATTACGGGCAACCTGACGCACCCGACGTGGTCGCCGGATGGCAGCCAGATCGCGTTCGCGCGCTCCGATTTGGCCATCTTCAAAGTCAATGCCGGCGGCGGCGGCGGCCACCTTGGTCACGGACACGGCCGCCGACGAGTTCGATCCCGCGTGGTCGCCGGTGGACGCCAACAAGATCCTCTTCTCGTACGAGGCGACACCGGGCGCTGACGTGGAGCTGCGAACGGTCAACCCGAACACCAGCGCGACGACGCCGCTGCTCGCGATAGCCGGCAAGGGCCTGTTCGAGTCGGCCTGGTCGGCGGACGGGTCGAAGATCGCGTACACGTTGGAGCCCGGACGACGACATATACACTGCGAATGCCGATGGGACCGGCCAGGCCGCGATCGCGGCCAGCGGCGCGACTCGAGGGCAATCCGGCTTGGTCGCCCCAGGGCAACATGCTGGCTCACGACGAACAGGCGGTCAGTAGTAGCGATAGCGAGATCGCCACCAAGAACACGCCCTCGGGTGGCGCGAGCATCCTGGAAGCGCGTCCCGCCACGATCGACACGGATCCCGACTGGCAGCCGGTGATCACTGCACAGGTGCGCGCGAATGCCGCGACGCCCGTGTACCTGGCGCTGACCGTCGCGTTCAAGGACTGCCTGACGCCCAACGCCGCCCACGCCCCGCCGCTCGTCCACGCCACCTGCACCCCGCCGGAGCAGGTCTCCGACGACCTGATCGTCGGCGAGCCGTTGGTGAACGGCAAGGCCGCCAGGTTCAACGGGTCCGTCGGGCTCAGGACCGTTGGGGGGAACGACCTGCAGCTGACGTCCTCGATGAACGACGTGCGCTGCGCGCGGTACCTGACCGGCAACTGCACAGGCGGTCCGCTGTCCGACTTCACAGGAAATCTCTCGCTCCGGTACGAGGCTTACGTGGTCGACCGCATGGCCACTTTGGCTCCGCCGGTACCGCCTGGGTCCAGGGCGGGGTCGTCAAGCCTGCTCGGGTTCGACTTCCCGATCCCGTGCGCGTCGACCGTCGACCCGAACGTCGGGTCGACGTGCTCGCTGACCACGTCCATCAACACCGTCTTCCCTGGCGGGATCGTGGCCACCCGGCGGTCCAGCTGGACCTTGGGAAGCGTCGTGGTGAAGGACGCGCCGGGAGGAAAGGTGTTCGCGACACCGGGGAACTTCATCCCGTGACGCCTCTCTCCCGACACGCCATGGCTGCTTTTCGTACTCGCTCTGTCGACCCTTGCCCTGGCACTGCCGGGAGCGGCCCAGGCCGCCTATCCCGGGGCCAACGGCCGCGTCGTCTACGAGTCGAACCAGGGCGGCGCTGACTTCGAGATCATGAGCGGCGCCTACGACGGCAGCGAGCTCGGTCCAGCTCACCAACAACTCCGATGACGACCTGGACCCGGCGTGGTCGCCCGACGGTTCGAAGATCGCGTTCTCGCACTTCAACTCCGGGACGGGGCTGTTCGAGATCTGGACGATGAACCCCGACGGCAGCGGCCAGGCGCTACTCGTCTCCACTGTCAGCGGCAGCCCCCTGGGCTTGACCCAGCCGACGTGGTCCCCGGACGGCTCCCGCATCGCGTTCGCAGTGGACTTCATCTCCGATCACGACATCGGGGCGGCCGATACGAGCGGTCCCAATGTCAACTCAGGCCTGGTCGTTGGCAATATTCCGGACGACGACCGCGACCCCGCCTGGTCACCGGTGGATCCCTCGAAGATCTTGTTCTCGCGTCAGACCGGCGGTGACTACCAGCTGTGGTCGGTCAATCCCGACCACGCTCGCGCAGACGCTCGTCCTCTCCGTGGCCGGGCGCGACCTGACGCAGCCCGCCTGGTCGCGCGACGCCACGAAGATCGCCTACCGGTACGAGGAGGTCGGGCAGGACGACATCTGGACGGCCAACGCGCGACGGCAGCGGGCAGTCCGCCTTCGCGAACTCTCCCGATTCCGAGGGCAATCCGGCCTTCGCGCCCAAGGACAACCTCATGGCTTACGACTCCTTGAGCGGAGCAGACACCGAGATCACGCTCAGGAACCTGCCGTCCGGACCCTGGTGGCGTGATGGAGCCGCGGCCGGCCACGATCGACCGCGATCCCGACTGGCAGCCCGTGACCAAGGCCCAGGTGCGACCGCAGGGCGCGACGCCGGTGTACGTGGCGCTCGTCCCCGCGTTCAATGACTGCCTGGCGCCGAACGGCTCGCACGATCCGCCGCTCGTCCACCCGACCTGTGTTCCGCCCCAGCAGACCTCTGACGACCTGATAGTCGGAGAGCCACAGGTGAACGGCAGGACCGCCTTGTTCAGGGGCTCCGTCCGGATCAGGACGCTGGGCGCCGATCTGCAGGTGACGGCCTCGCTCAGCGACGTGATGTGCGCGCGGCCACTCGCCGGGAAGTGCACCGGCGGTCCACTGTCGGACTTCACCGGCAGCCTCTCGCTCGAGTACGACGCATACATCGCCGACCGGTCGACGCTCGGTGTGTCCGGATCGACGGCTGGGGCTTCGAGCCTGCTCGGGTTCAACTTCGCGGTGCCCTGCGCCTCGACTGCTGCCCTCCCCCCACCGCAGGGTCGAGTTGCTCATTGACCACATCGATCAACGCTCAATACCCGGGCGCGATCGTGAGCGGCAGGCGGTCGAGCTGGACCTACGGTGGCGTGCGGGTGAAGGACGCGCCTGGAGGAAAGGTCTTCGCCGTGCCGGGGAACTTCGTCCCGTAGTTTCGCGGTCGGAGGCACGTTCTATCCGTAGGCCACAGATCAAGTGGCGCCCGCGCTTCCAGCCCTTGGGCGCCGCTGGGACCGTGGCACTGCCTCGCTAACCTTGCCAATCCCGGCGACGTGGCGGAGTGGCTTACGCGGGGGCCTGCAAAGCCCTTTACACCGGTTCGATTCCGGTCGTCGCCTCTAGCTGACCTTCCCGAACTAGCGGACTACGGGGTGAAGATGCCCTGTTTGAGGAACAGCGTGTTGTCGGCGGTCGTGGCGCCCTCGCCGTCCTCGCCTCCGTCCTGTACCTGCACCTCGCCGAGCTGCCAGATTGCCCTGCTCCCCTCGGGTACCGAGCCGGGCAGCACCGCGTCTGCCGTGGTGCTGGCCGAGCAGGTGGCGCCGACGGTCGTATCTGGCGTGGCTGTGCACGGAATGGCGAAGCCCAGCGAGAAGTCGGTCACCGTCTGAGGCGAGGTGAGCCGGTCGGTGATCCGGACGCTGACGGTCGCCCACAGTTCGGCGATGTAGTCCGCGAGCCTGATGTTGCCCCGCACGTCACTCGCGCTGACGCTGAGGTTCACGTCCGCCTCATCGGCCGGGGTTTCGGGGTTCCCCGGGATCGCAGCGAGGGTGAGGTATCCCTCGGCGTTCGCTGCAGCGCCATTCGCATCGGGAGTGCCCACCGTCAGGTACTCGGAGCGGAGCATCGGCAGACTGCACGACTGGTATTCCAGCGTCGGAGCGTGGACCCTGTCCGGGTCGTTGCACTTCCGGTAGGCGGGCACGAGCGGCGTCCGGACAGGGGTCGCGGCTTTCGGGCGTGAGTAGCCCAGCTGGTCGTCGTTCTGGATCGTGCCGATTCCGCTGCCAACCGCAATCACGGCGTTGGTCGGATCGGACAGGACCAGGTTGAAGAACTCGTCGGGCTCGAATGCGAAGTCGCCGTTCACCGCGACCGTCACCGTCTTGGACAACTCTCCCGGGGCAAATGTGAGACTCCCGGAGGTCGCGACGTAGTCCGACCCGGCATTCGCGCTGCCGTCCTCGGTGTGGTAGTCGACTGTCACCGGCTCATAACTGCGCGATTGTAGGAAGACGGTGAACGTCAGATTCGAACTCCCGGAGTCGCCCTCCGCCGCCGAATCGTTGTTCACGACGAGGGACGACGGCGCGCCGAGCAGGATCGAGACGTTGTTGCTCTGCTCGTTCGCAGTCGCCAGGTCGGGAACGGTGTCGGCGTTGAAGTCATCGACCGCGATCGACCGCGGTTGGCTCCCGGCGACGAAGCTCGTGGGCAGACTGAAGGCTCCGCCGGCGCCGCCCACCAGGATCGAGACGGTGCCGGTGGAAAAGACGTAGTTCGCGACCACCAGGTCTGGGTCGGTGTCGCCGTTGAAGTCACCCACCGCGACCGACCCCGGGGTTGGCCCGGCGGCGAAGTTGGTCGGGCCGCTGAAGCTGCCCCCCGCCGCGCCCAGCAGGATCGAGACATTCGTGCTGCTCGCATTCGCGGTCACCAGGTCCGGGTCGGTGTCGCCGTTGAAGTCACCGACCGCGACCGACTGCGGGGACGCGGCCGTCGCGAAGTTGGTCGGGCCGGTGAAGCTGGCCCCCGCCGCGCCGAGCAGGATCGAGACGCCGGGGGCGAAGTTCGCGGTCGAGACCGCCAGGTCTGGGTCGGCGTCGCCGTTGAAGTCACCGACCGCGACCGAGGTCGGAGTGAGTCCCACGGCGAAATTGGCGAAGCCGGTGAAGCTGCCTCCCGCCGCGCCGAGCAGGATCGAGACGTTGTTGTCGGCCTGGTTCACGACCACGAGGTCTGGGTCGGTGTCAGCGTTGAAGTCACCCACCGCGACCGACCGCTGGTTTCCTCCGGCGGGGTAACTGGTCGGGGCGGTGAAGCTGCCCCCCGCAGCGCCGAGCAGGATTGAGAGGCCGCTGCCCGATGCGAGCGCCAGGTCGGGGTCGGCGTCGGCGTCGGCATTGAAGTCGCCCACGGCGACCGACACCGGGTTCGATGCGGCAGGGAAGTCGGTTGCAGCGGTGAAGCCGCCTCCCGCCGCGCCAAGCAAGATCGAGACGGTGTTGCTGAAGCTATTTGCGACCGCCAGGTCGGGGTCGCTGTCGCCGTTGAAGTCAGCCGCGGCGACCGACTGCGGGCCGAGTCCGGTCGGGAAGAACGTCGGGCCGGTGAAGGTATCCGCCCGCGCCGCGGGCGCAGCCAGGGCAACGACCAGGCAGACGATGCCGACTCCGATGAATGCGGAGTGGCCTGATCGCAAAACGACGCCTGGCGAACCCCTCACGGAGCGGAGCCTAGAGCCCGGGTCAGGCATAGTCAATCATCTCGCGTGGTCGAGGAAGGCGGGCGGATGCGCAACCGGTCCCATGCCCGTGGGTATGCTCGCGGCGTGGAGGATCTCGGGCCCCCGATCGCCTACACGCTGCTGCCTGAAGGCGTCCCTGTCTTCGACCGCAACGGGAACAGGACTGGGGTGGTCGACGAGATCGTGGCCGACTTCCAGGTCGACGTCTTCGAGGGCCTCGTCGTCCACACGCTCCCGCTGCCGGGGCGGCACCTGTTCGCCTCCCCCGAGCAGATCGAGTCGATGCACGAGCGCGGGGTGGTGCTGGCTGTCGAGGCCGCGGACCTGCCGGAACACGGGCCGAGTGCCGAGCGCAGGCGCAAGGAAGAGGAGCCGCCCCGTCCGCCCCTGGCGGCGTGGTTCGCGAGAGCCTGGGACCGAGTCATGAGGCGCCGCTGAAGGTCTCCGGTGGTAGGGTCGCCCGGTCCTCGAGTCGGCCCTTGGGAGGGGTAGATGCTTCGACGCTTCCGAACCACGTTCATCCTCGCCAGCGCGCTCGCACTTGCGGCGCTCGGCTTCTTCGGCCCCTCCAATGCCACGGCCGCGCCGATCAAGATCGCCCTCGAGGCGCCCCTGACCGGCTCGCAGGCCTCGAACGGCCGCGACATGCTGCGCGGCGTGCAGCTGGCTGTCCGCCAGGCCAATCGGCGCGGCGGTGTGCTCGGGCGGCGAGATCAAGATCGTGAAGGCCGATGACAAGGGCGACCAGGCCCAAGCCAAGCGCGTCGCGCGCCGGGCCATCAGGCGCAACGTGGCCGCCGTGATCGGCCCCTACAACTCCTCCGTCGGCATCGTGAACCTTCCGATCTACCTGAAGAATCGCGTCGTGCCGGTGCACCTCACCTCCAGCGACGACACGCGCGGGATGGGCATCACGGTCCAGCCCAAGAACAGCCAGATCGCTCCGGTCGAAGAGGCCTACATCCGCTCGACGGGGGCCAAGAGGGTCACGATGCTGGTCGACGACACGCCGAACGGCGCGTTCACCGTTGGGATGGCCGACCGCCTCCAGGCACGGCTGGCCGCCGCCGGCATAACCGTGAACCGCATCTCGCTCCTGGAGATCGCCAACAACCCGCCGCCCCTCTACTACTCCGCGAAGGTGCTGCAGGCGCTGGTCACGCTGCCGGACCTGATCTACAGCAGCACCTACTACCCCGAGGGCGCCGAGATCGCGAAGGCGCTCGCCGTCATGCCGCAGCCGAGGTGCCTGATGGGCCTGGCGAACGTGGATCCCGGATTCGTGACGGCCGCCGGCCTCGGGCCGAGCCAGCGCTGCACCTTCAGCGGCGTTCCGGCCGCTCCGCAGCTGCCTTCTGCCAAGAAGTTCGTGCGCCAATACCGCAAGACGTTCAAGCGCGAGCCGGGCGTGTGGGGCGTGTTCACCTATGACTCGGCGAGGCTTCTCTTCCGGGCGTTCGAGCGCGCCGGTGGAACCGGCTTCGCTCGCGTGCAGAAGCGGCTCAAGCGCACCAAGGGCTATCGCGGGCAGACCGGGGCGATCACGATCGATCCCGCCACCGGCTACCGCACCGAGTTGCCGTTCCTGAACATTCTGCGGGTCGACGCCGCCAAGAACTTCGTATTCGCGCAGTAAGTGGAAACGCCCCGGGCGGCCCGGGGCGTTTCCGACATGCGACTGACGGGCGGTGCCGCTTAGATCGCGGGACTCTGCGCCGGCGGCGGGACCGCGCCGGGTGCATCCGGCTCGTCGGCGCGCAGGAACAGCATCACGCTGGCGATGGCGATCCACAGGCCGGCGCCGAGGAAGCCGACGAAGCCGGCCGGCGTGGCGGATACGACGCCCAACACGATCGCGACCCAGCCCATCCACTTCGGCAGGCCGCCGTGGCGGACGATCGACAGTCCCGCCGCCAGCATGAAGACCGTGCTGCCAACCACGAACGGGATCCAGTCGTTGCTCCAGAGGGCACTCAGCGACTGCACCGCCGCCGGCTGGATGTCGTCAACCGCTTCGACGAGCGCGATGTTGATCGTCGCGTCCAGAGCTGCGGCGAGCGCGACGATCGTCGCTCCGGCCAGCACGACCGAGGAAAGCATGTGGCCGGGGCCCGAGGCCGCGCGCAACACCTTCCCGAGGTAGCCCGCGAAGAACACGAACGCCGTCGCGGCGAGCGCCGACATGAAGGCCGAGATCCAGATCTCGGTGTCGTTGCTCTTGTAGAAGGCGATGATCTCCACCGGCGTGTCGTCGGCCGGATCGGGCGGTTCGCCCATGATGATCGCGCCGAGTACCGCCAGCACGATGAAGGCAAGCCCTGTCAAGGCGGCAAGCCGGTTGGCGCTCATGCATCCTCCTCACGCACTTGTTTCGCCCCACGTGGGCGCTGAGGCGCAGTATCACGAGCGCTTCGGACTACTCCGGCGGACGAAAAGAAACAGGCCCCCGCTTGAGCGGAGGCCTGTTGGAGCTGCGAAAGAACGTGCCACCGGGGTACACGGTTGCCGCCGGCCCGTCGGTCCTTTCCCAGTTTCTATCGGAGTGGTTCCGATTAGCTTTAACCACGTTTTCTCGTCGAGGTTGCGGTGTTCCTTCTCTGGCCACGTCCGTTCGGGTACGCTCGGCGGCCAGGGGCAGATTGCGCGCAATCACGAGGAGGCGACGATGAAGTACCTGATCACCGGGGGATCCGGCTACATCGGCGGCAGGCTGGTCGACCTGATCCTGAGCCGCGGCGATGCGGAGATCGTCAACGTCGACATCAAGCCTCCCCAGCGCGAGCGAGCCGGGGCGCGCTTCGTCCGCATGGACATCCGCGACCGGGGGATGGAGGCGCTGCTGCACGCCGAGCGGCCCGATGCCCTGGTCCATCTCGCCTTCGTCCTGAACCCGATGCGCGACGAGCAGACGATGTACGACATCGACGTCAACGGCACCCAGAACGTGCTCGACGCCGCCTCCGAAGGCCGGCGTGTCGCAGGTGCTGGTCGCCTCCAGCACGACCGCTTACGGCGCCTGGCCGGACAACCCCGTCCCACTGACCGAGGACGACCCCGTGCGCGGCATGCCGAACTACGAGTACGCGCGCGACAAGACCGAGATCGACCGGATCTCCCAGCTGTGGGCGGCGAAGCACCCTGATCGCCTGATGACGATCGTGCGCCCGACGATCGTGTTCGGGCCCAACGTCGACAACTACATCATCCGGTACTGGACCAAGGCGCCGTTCCTGGCACTGATCGATGGGGTGGACCTCGACATGCAGTTCGTGCACGAGGACGACGTGGTCGAGGCGCTGTCCCGGCTGCTGCTGGAGCGCAAGGCGGGGATCTTCAACCTGACCGCCGACGGCACGGTGAAGCTGTCCGAGGCGGCCGCAGCTCGCCGGCCTCAAGGTGCGCAAGATCTCCTACAAGCTCTACCGCCGGCTCGCCGCGGCATCCTGGAAGATGCACCTGCCCAACGTCGAGGCGCCTCCCGGGCAGCTCGAGTTCGTGCGCTATCCGTGGATCGCCTCGAACGAGAAGCTCAAGAGCGAGCTGGACTGGTCCCCGCGGTACACGAGCCGCGAGACCTTCGAGATCGCGCTGCGCGCCAAGGGCGTGTTGGGCCCGGCGGCCTCTCCGCAGCAGACGGCCACGGCGCCGCCCGCCGCGCCGGTGGCGAGCTAGGAGCCTTCGACCCCGGCGGCGCGCAGCGCGTCGCCGGAGTCGAGGAAGAAGCGCACCCGGCTGACGAGGCCGTCGTCGTCGAACGTGATGACGGCGGCGGGCCGATGCTCCATGTGCACCGCGTCGCGCGAGGTGCGCGCCTCCGCGGTTCCCATCACGACGACTTCGTCAGGGCCCGCCGCGACCGCTTCACGCATACTGATGACGTAGCTGCTCCACGGCCCAAGCCATTCCTTCCAGCCCTCGTACAAGCCGTCGATGCCCTCATAGGAGAGCGTGGCCTGGGCATTCTGCGCGATGAACTCCGACCGCACGTCGGGACTCAGCGACTGAAAGACCTGCCCGACCAGGTCAGGGCCGCCTTCGACCAGCAAGGCCAGATCGAAGTCCCCCAGCCACATGGCCTTCGCGCGCTCCAGGTTCTCGGTGGACATGGAGCGAAAATAGCGGCTGGCTCTGGAGCGTTGGTCGTTTTAGGGGCGGAGGGACCCAAAGCGACCAATGTAGAATCGAGGCCCGCGGGCGCTTAGCTCAGTTGGGAGAGCACCAGCTCGACAAGCTGGGGGTCACTGGTTCGAGCCCAGTAGCGCCCATTTCGTGCTGCCCGCAGGGCGACCTTCGATCTGAGACGCACCGCGGCCCGCCTGAACGGCGGGCCGCGGTTGGTCGGATCAGGGGAGGGCTACCGCTTGTTGCCCTTGACCGTGAACTTCGTGCTGGTCGAGGTTCCGGTCCCGCTCACCGGCGTCGGCGAGCCCTTGACGGTCAGGTGCCGGTTGGTGCCGCGGCGGAGCGACTTCTTGACGCCAGATCGCACCTTCAGGACCTCGTTCCGCAAACGCACCGACACGTTGCGGGCGCCGGGTGTCGGGAGCTTCACCTTCGAGCGTGCGCGAGTTGACGCACCGGAAGTCCGACTGCTTGAGGGGGTTGTTCGCCGACGCGGTGCCGCCGACACCGGACCGCACGCGCTTGCACGACATCGAGAGGCCGTCTTCCATCTTCAGGGTGACCTCCTTCATCGCCGGCGAGTCTGGGTGTGCCTTGACGCTTACTTTGAGGCTCGGCTTGCTGCCGGTTGCACCGGACAGCGACGGCGAGACGGCCGGGCCGCAGCCCTCGACCGAGCCGCGCACCTTCTTCGTGCCGGTCGCCTTGCCGTTCCAGCCGACGAACGAGTACTCGCCCATCACGTCACGGAACTGCGAGGTCGAGCCCTGACGGAAGCACAGGTCCTTCCGTGCCTGGAACACGCCGCCCGTGCGACCGCCGTTGAGCCCGAGTGTCAGCTCCGTGATCGGGACCTGAGGTGCATCCGACGTGATCGACTGGATCTGGTTCCCGTTCACGAACTTGCTGCTGACCTGGAGCTTCACGTGAACGCGGCCGTACATGTCGAGCAGCAGGCCGGGAAGCGTGTTCCCCGGCTGCTCGATCAGGTAGATCGGCCCGCCCACCTTCTCGTGCAGGAACGGACTGGTGGCGGTCGCGTTGCCGAACTTGGAGTTCGCCGGGCACGCGTCCGCGTCAGCCTGCGCCTGGTTGCACAGCTTGTACACGGGGTTGTTCGAGTTCAGCTCGATCGGCAGCGTGAACACGTTGTTGCGGATGTCTGCCTGTACCTGCCCGTTGTCGTTGTTCGGCACGCTGACTTTCACGTCGAGTGGCGGGAAGCCGAACTGGCGCGTGGTGCCACGGTCGCCGACCGTGAAGGACATCGACGGCCCGAACGGGGGCTGATCACAGCCACTAGTTGTGAACGAATATGCGGGGCCCTCGACGATCGTCTTATCGTCCCATCCGTGCGCGGTGCCGGTGTTGTTGTTGGAACCACAAGAGGTCGGGTTGCGGACGTACTTGGTGCTCGACCCTTCGAGTAGGAACGACAGCCGAGCCACCTGCAGGTTCGCCGGCAGGGTGGGCGGGTTGAGTCGGTTGATATCGCTCAGGATCCCTGTCAGGCCGTAGTCCTTGGATCCTCGCGGCGTCAGGTAGAACGGGATCGACGACACCAGGTTGGTCGCGCCGACCGGTGTCACGATGCCGAGGCGGCCGGGCTCGTTGGCGAGCGGCTCGGCGTTGTAGATCGTGCCGGGCAGGCTCGTCAGCGGAGCCAGCGGCCCCGGGGGAGCGAGGTTCGTGCCGGCCAGGTAGGTCTCGAGCCGCGAGGTGCCGATCCGCGTGTTGGTCGGGCAGGTGTTCGCCTGTAGGTTGCGCCTCCGGGCAGCGCGGCACGGAGGTCGGGTCGCCGAGCAGCCCGGGCGCGAAGTTGGTGAGCGCCTCTTCGAGGTCCTCGGTCGCATTGCTGTAGGTGAAGCCCGTCGTGGATCCGGCGTCGGGGAAGGTGCCCGCCTGCAGCGTCGAGGGCCCGTTGGCCGGCACGCCGGGGAACCCGGGAAGGTTCCCGATGATCCGGTAGTCGGTGATCGTGATGTCCTGCGCCCGCGCCGCGCCGGCGAAGCCCGCCGAAAAGGCGCAGCACAAGGCAGTCATCAGAAGCAGTCTCAGTCTCATTTGCAACCTCCTGTATCCCGCGAGGGGCGACTCGCGGGTGGGCGCAGGGCACGCCCTCTCCTCAATACATCGATTATCGACCCATGGACGGTCGATCTAACGTCGGCCTGGACGGATAACCGCCGCATAACACGGGCGCGGCGTAGCATCTGGCCGGATGCCCGACCCCGGTCACATCGCGCTCGGCGCCTGGAGCGGCGGGCGGTTCATGCATTTCGGCGAGCCGCTGGACGACGAGCGCCTCGACGGCGCTGCTGCGCCCGGATGCCTCGATCCCCACCGTCATCACCGCGGACGTGTACGGCGCCGGCGAAGCGGATCGCATGCTCGGCAGCGCGCTCGGAGGACTGCCCGCGTGACTCGTACTGCCTGGTGGGCGCGGTCGGGCACGACTTCTACGAGGGCGAGCGCGATGGCCCGCGAGGCTTTCCACGCTTCACCGACCCGCGGTTGCGCTCTCCGGCGGAATACGCCGGCTACCTGCGGATGGCGGCCGAGCGCAGCCTCGAGCGCATCGGGGCCGACAGCTTCGACCTACTGCTCCTGCACAACCCCGACGCGACCGGCTACCGCAGCCCGGACGTCTGGAACGCGATGGGTGAGCTGCGGCGCGCGGGCCTCACCCGCCTGCTGGGCGTCGCCCCGGGGCCCGCGAACGGGTTCACGCTCGACCTGATCGCCTGCTTCGAGCGCTTCGGCGCCGAGATCGACTGGGCGATGGTGATCCTGAACCCGCTCGAGCCATGGCCAGGCGAGCTGTGCATCCCGGCGGCGAAACGGGCGGGCGTCAACCTGATCACGCGCGTCGCCGACTACGGCGGCCTCTTCCACGACGACGTCCTGCCAGGGCACGACTTCGGCCGCGGCGACCATCGCACGTTCCGGCCCGCGGGCTGGGTCGAGGAAGGCCGCGCCCGGATCGAGCGGATCCGCCCGGTCGCCGAGCGCCACGACATGTCGATGCTCCAGCTGGCGTGCGAGTGGAACCTCGCGCACGACCAGGTCAGGTGCGCGGTTCCCACGCTGATCCAGGAGGCCGGCCCCGCGGCCCGTCCGGTCGAGGACAAGCGCCGCGACCTGGCCGGGACCCGCTATCCGCCGCGACTGAGTGCGGAAGAGGTGGCGGAGATCCGCGCTATCGGCGACAACACTGGCTGCATGGCGCTGAAGGGCGCCGTGCCCGGCTACGAGGGCGAGCCGCTCGCCGACCGCTGGGCGCTCGACGAGGAGTTGGCGGGGCTGGCCGAGCGCTGGGGGATTGATCCCGAGCGCGACCTCGTGCCTACCGGCTGACCCGCGTCGCGTCCTCGATCGATCCCTTGAGGCAGGCCGTGATGTCCTGCGGCCGCTGCTCCGTGACCGTCAGCAGGCGAAGCGAGGGGAACTGCTCGAGCTTGCGGCACGTCCACGACGGCGAAGCCATCGCCATCCCGTAGCCGGTCACCTGCGGCCAGTCCCGATAGCCGAAGCCGGCGCGCTCGTAGTCGGCGACCATCTGCTGGGCCAGCTCGGGGCCGAGGCCGAAGTCGCGCCGTCCGGCGCGGACCTGCTCGGCGAAGTTGCGCCCGCCGGTCGTGAAGACCAGCACGCCGTCGTCCGCGAGCACGCGCTCGAACAGGCCCAGGAAGCCGTCCCATCCGGACTCGTCGACATGCGTCAGGAGCGAGCCGCAATAGATCAGGTCGAAGGGCCCGTCGAGCTCGATGTCCGCCGGGTCGGGGACCGAGTAGATCGGCGTCGCGCCGAACTTCCGCGCGCAGAAGTCGACACCCTCGCGATCGATGTCGCAAGCGGTCAGCTCCGCGTCCGGGAAAGCGGCCTTGAGCATCCGCAGCACCCGGCCGTGCCCACAGGGCAGGTCGAGGATGCTGCGCACGTCGGCCTTCATCGCAGCCAGCAATGCCAGCCGCACGTGGCGCAGGGCCTGCTGGCCATGGCCGAAGTAGATCTTCCGGTCGAGGCCGTCGTGTTGCATGACGTCGGAGGGGTCGATCTCGGTCTCGACGCCCGCCGGGCGCTCGTTGAACAGCTGTTTGAGATCACGCTGATGGGTCACGCGCAATTACAGTAGTCAAGGCTTTGGCGCCTGCGCTCATCGAGATCCTGGAGGTGGCCCTCGCGCCCGACGACGCCGGGCGCTTTGGCATTCAGGCAATCGATCGCCCTGCGGCGGGGGAGACGAACGAGGGCACGTACTCGTTCGACGTGCGCGGGCGGGTCACAGGCAAGGAGCGACCGGTCGTGGCGATCGAGCTGTCCTCCGGCGGCGCCGTGGTCTCCCGCATCCCGCTGCCCGCGCCCCCCATGGCCGGCGCGGAGCCCGACGAGACGGGGGAGGGCCGCTTCTATGCGGCGATCGGGTCGCTCGGGCTGGCGGCCCGCTTCGATCTGGTGGTGGAGGCCGAGTTCGGAGACGGCGAGCGGGCGGCGGTCGCGAGCATCCGCGGCCGGCGAGCCCCCCTGCGGACGCGGTTCGAGCCGCGCCGCCAGCCGGCGATGCTGACCAGCGCGGGGCGCAGCGGCACGACCGTCTTCATGCGCCTGCTGGAGGGCCACCCCGCTATCACTGCCTATCCACCGTTCGAACATGAGCCACGGGTGGCCACCTACTGGCTCGAGGTGCTGCTCGCGCTCGCGGAGCCCGCCAGCTGGCTGCGCCAGATCGCGCCGGCGGGACCCCTTCACGACGATTGGTGGCTGGGCCGCCGCACGCCCATGGTGCGCCGCCTCAGCCGGCCCGCGATGCAGCAATGGCTCGGCTCCGAGGGAGTCGAGGAGCTGGGCGAGTTCTGCATGGGCAGGATCGACGCCGTCTACGACCAGATCGCCGGCCTCGAGGGCGGGGGAGTGGGTGGGGGCAGTGAACGCTACTTCGCCGAGAAGTTCCAACCCGATCGGATTCCGGAGCTGGCCTGGGAGCTGTATCCCGGCGCCCGCGAGGTCATTCTCGTGCGCGACCTACGGGACATGGTCGCTTCGATCTTCGCCTCGAGCGCCAAGCGCGGTGCCCGGGAGCTGCCCGCCGATGGCGTCGCCTACATCGCCGAGAACGTCAAGCGCCGCGCCGGCGCGGCGGCGGCGGCATGGCGAGCGCGCTCGGACCGCGCGTATCTGCTCCGCTACGAGGATCTGATGCAGTCGCCCGACGAGACGCTCACGGGAGTGCTCGAATACCTCGAGGTCGACAGCTCGCCCGCCGCCGTGGCCGCCATGCGGGCGCACGCCGAGGAGCCGGTGGTCGCCATGGAGCGCCACCGCACGACTCCCGACCCGGCCGCCTCGATCGGGCGCTGGCGCAGGGACCTCAGCGATGAGCTCCAAGATGCTTGTGAGCGCACATTGTTTGAGGAACTGCGCCTTTTTGGGTATGGGACCTGACAGCGCAGGTTTGCGCCGGGCTCCCCCTGCGCAGGTTTCCTCCCGCGGCTGAAGAAAGTCTGTCCTGCACCCGACCTAGTGTTCTATGGCACAAGTGCTACCCAAGACGTATTCGGAGCGAGACGTACGCGACGTCGAGTCGTACGTACGGGGCGCCGTTGACGGCGTATCGGGCTATTTGAGCGCCGAAGAGCACGAGCGACTGGTCGCTCGCGGGATTCTCCTCGTCCGCCGGATTGCCCATGCGCTGCCACCCGGGGCTTCACTGGACGCGGTGCTGCGCGACCATCTGACGCCCGCCCTGGACACGTACCGCTGGCGCGAGGCGCGCACCACGCGCGACCAAGCGCCGCTCCCGAGCAGCCGCGCGGCCTAGCCGGCCAGCGGCCTCGCGTCCCAAAACGGGCCCTCCTGGAGCCCGGCGGTGTCGTTTTGCCCTTTCCTGCCCCGGGTACGACCTGGACAGATGTTCGAGCAGGGGTGGAAACGGATTTCCGTCGGGGTCGCGGTCGCGGCCCTGGCCGCGCTGGTTGGAACCTCGGCAGCGCCGGCTGCCATTTCCGTGCCCGGCACCACGACCGTCCCGGGCACCACGACCACCGTGACGGTTCCTCCGCCGTCCCAGATCACCCAGGGCGTCACGAAGGTGGTCACGACGACGCCCCCGCCCCCGGCACCCAAGCTGCCACCGGTCAGCAACCCCAGCACCCCGAGCGTGACGGTGCCGAGCGTCAAGGCGAAGACGCCGGTCGGCTCGGTGCAGACGCCTTCGGTGCCGGTGAACCGCGGTTCCGGCGGCGGCACCAGCGGTGGCGGTGGCGGCGTGTCCGTCGGAGCCGGCGGCACGGGTGTGTCGGTCGGCGGCGGCGGTGGCGCAGGCTCCGGTAGAAGCGCCGCAGACGTCGTGCGACGGGCGACGGGCACCGGCGCCGGCGGATCTTCCTCTTCGGCGGTCTCCCCGCTCCTGGGCGGCGGCCCGGCCGGCCCCGGCGGCTACGGCGGCGGACCCGCCGCAGGCACCGGCGCGGGCGGCACCGGTGCTGGCCCCGCCGCGCCCCCGCCGGCGAACGCCCAGACGATGCGCGCGGTCGCTCGATCGGTGCCGTCATCGGGCCGGATCGGTGCTGATCAGCTAGTGAATTTGGTCACACAGCTCCAGGGCTGCCTGACCGCCCTGCCCCCGCTTCAGCGCGACGTCCTGATCTTCCGCGCGGGGCTCGACGGGGGTGGCACGCGGTCGATCCCGCAACTGTCCCGCGCCCTCGGAGTGAGCCCGGCCAGGGCCGAGGCGATCCAGCGCCGCGCGGTGCGCGGCCTGCGCGGCGCCTCCCTGTCGGGGTCGTGCGAGAGTGGCGCGGCATTCGCCTACGGGGCCGGCCTGTTCGCCAGCCCAGCCCTGCTGGGAAGCCCACTGGGCGGGCTGTTCGGCCCTGGTGAGGGCCGCGGCAGTGCCGCCGAGGCATCGGCCGGAACGGGTGGCGCGGTGTCGTCGCTCGGCAGCGCCCGGCGCAAGTTCGGCGAGACGCTGCGCGGCCTCGGCGGCGACGGCAGCGCTCCGCCGTTGCTCCCCGCGGTGGCGATCCTGCTGTTCCTTGCCGCATCGGTGGTGGCGCTGATGCGCGAGGCGCGCCGCTCGATCTAGCCCCGCGGAAGGCGCCGCAAAGACCTCCGCGGGCCTTCTGGCCCGGGTGGTTCATGCCGTATCTTGAAGATACGTGTCCGGTCGTGCGTGCGCCAATTGCGGAACGGAAAATCCTGCACAGGCACGCTTTTGCATGTCGTGCGGGAGTGCCCTTGCCCGCGCCTGCCCAAACTGCGGCGCCGAGCCGCCCCCGAACGCCAAATTCTGCATGGAGTGCGGCACTTCGCTGGCCGGCGACCAGCCGGCGCCCGCGCCCGCAGCCGCGCCCGCGCCGCCGCGGCCCGCCGCGACGGCACTCCCCGAGGAGCGGCGCCAGGTAACGGTCGTCTTCGCGGACCTCTCGGGCTACACGGCGGTCGCAGAGCGGATGGATCCTGAGGCCGTGAAGAGCCTCGTCGACCGCAGCCTGCGCCGCCTCGGCGAGGAGGTCGACCGCTACGGCGGTAGCGTCGACAAGTACATCGGCGACAACGTAATGGCAGTCTTCGGGGCGCCGGTCGCGCACGAGGACGATGCCGAGCGCGCAGTGCGGGCCGGTCTCGGGATGCAGGCGGCGATGACCGAGCTGAACGAGCGGCTGAGCCTCTCACACGGCGTGACGCTGGCGCTGCGCGTCGGGATCAACACAGGTGAGGTCGTCGCAGGAGCCGTCGGTGACGGCTACACCGTGATCGGCGACACCGTGAATGTGGCGGCGCGCCTTCAGTCGGCGGCGCAGCCCGGCACCGTCACCGTGGGTGAGCGCACCTACTCGGCCACCCGCGAGGCGATCGAGTATGTGCGCCTGGAGCCGCTGGCCTTGAAGGGGAAGGCGGAGCCCGTGCCGGCGTTCGAGGCCGTGAGCCTGCTCACGTCGCAGTCCTCCCGCCGCGCGCGCATGGGCGAGACACCGCTCGTCGGGCGCGACGACAAGCTCGATCTGCTGTCGTCGATCTACGGCCGTTCTGCGCGCGAGCGCCGTCCGCACCTGGTCACGGTGATCGGGCAGGCCGGAGTCGGCAAGTCGCGCCTGCGGCTCGAGTTCGAGCGCCGCCTGCGCGAGACCGACCCCGTGCCGACCGTGCGCGAGGGACGCTGCCTCCCCTACGGGTCGGGAATCGTGTACTGGGCGCTGGGAGAGGTTCTGCGCGCGGAGGCGGGCATCCAGGACGGCGACTCGAACGAGGTTGCCTGGGCGAAGTTGTCCGAGTTGGTCGGGAGCCTGATGGAGTTCGCCGACTCCGAGCAGTCGGAGCCGAGCGAGCGCAAGTCGGCGATGATCGGCCGGCTGCTCGGCATCGACGCGCCCGAGCAGGAGCTCGACGGCGACGACCCGCAGCGGATGCGCGAGGCCTTCTTCTCTGCCGTGCGGTCGGTGATCGAGGGCATGGCGCTGCGAAACCCCTTGGTGCTCGTGTTCGAGGACGTCCACTGGGCCGACCACGGAATGCTGGACCTGATCGAGTACCTCGCCCAGTGGGTGCGGGCGCCGCTGATCCTCCTGTGCCTCGCGCGTGACGAGCTGCTCGAGCGCCGCACGAGCTGGGGCGGTGGGCGCGTGAACGCCACCTCGATCCTGCTCGACCCGCTCACCATGGAACAGACTCGGGAGCTGGTCAACGCGGTGCTGCCCGAGGACACCTCGACGGACGAGGTGCTGGCCGCGATCGCCGAGCGCGCCGGGGGCAACCCCTTCTTCGCAGAAGAGATGGCGCGCCGCCTCGCGAGCCAGGCCGGCGGCGGTGGAATGGTCGAGCTGCCGGACACGGTGCAGGCCCTGCTCGCGGCGCGGCTCGACTCGCTCGAGCCCGAGGAGCGTCTGCTCGTCCAGCACGCGGCCGTCGTGGGCCGCACGTTCTGGGAAGGCAGTCTCGCCAATGTGACGCGGACCGAGGAGGAGCTGCGCCGTTTGCTGATGCGCCTCCAGGAAAAGGACATCGTCGTCCCCGACGCCACGATGCGGATCGCGGGCGAGCGCGAGTACGCCTTCCGGCATGTTCTGATCCGCGACGTCGCGTACGGCATGCTGCCGCGCGCCGTCCGCTGCCGCAAGCACTACGAGGTCGGGCAGTTCATCGAGGACCGAGCGGGCGAGCGCACCGACGAGGTGGTGACCTTGCTGGCCGAGCACTACGGCCGCGCCGCGACCCTCGCCGGTGAAGCCGACATGGATGTCAGCGAGGCCCAGGCGATCATGGCGAAGGCCGTGCGCTTCCTCGAGTCGGCGGGGGACGTCGCCGCCTCGCTCTACTCGAACCCCGAGGCTTACGACCACTACGAGTCGGTCCGCCGGTTGCGTGGCGAGGACGCCGAGGACGCCACCGTCGCGCGCGTCATGGAGAAGCAGGGCGATGTGGCGTTCCGCATCGGCCGGGTCGCGGCCGCCGTCGAGCTGTGGGAGGAGTGCCTCGAGTACCACCGCCGCCAGGAGGACCTGGTGCGCGTCGCAGACCTGCACCGCAAGGTGGGCGCGGCGCTGTGGAACATGGGCGAGCGCAAGCAGGCGATCGAGCGCTACCAGAAGGGCATCAACCTGCTCAAGGACGGCGAGCCCTGTCTCGAGCTGGTCCACCTCTACGAGGAAGCCGCGTCGCTCTACATGCACGCCGGCGACAACATGCTCGCCATCTACGCCTCGGAGAAGGCGCTGCGCTTGGCCGAGAAGCTCGGCGAGACGCGCGTCGCCAGCCGCGCGCACGGGATCTTCGGCCGCGTGTTCGGCCGCATCGGCGACACCGCCAAGGCGCGCGAGAACCTCGAGCGCTCGGTCGAGCTGGCGCGCGACTCCGACGACGGCGAGACGATCCGCGCCCTGCTGACGCTCGGGCACCACCTCGAAGTTTCCGAGGCCGACTACAGCGGCGCCGGTCACTCCTATGGAGAGGCGCTGGACCTCGCGCAGCAGGTCGGCGACCTGCCGGCGCAGGTGGAGCTGCTGGCGTCGATCGCGCAGGTCGCCTCCTACCGCGCCGACTGGGACCGGATGCGCAGCGCCGCCGAGGCGAGCGGAGACCTGGCCGAGCGCGAGGGACTGGTGGGCAAGCTCTGCTTCCCGTGCCTGCTGCGCGGGATCCTCGCCTGGCGCGAGGGCGACTGGGACGGCGCCGAGTCGTGGTGCCGGCGCGCGCACGAGCTGGCCGAGCAGGTCGGCTGGTCGGAGGTGGCGTTCGCCTCGCTCTACTGGCTGGGCCGCACGCTGCGCGACCGCGGCGACCTGGTCGCCGCGGTGACCGAGCTCGACCGGGCGCTCGACGTCTGCGAGCGCGCGGGCCTGATAGCCCAGTCCATCGAGGCCACAGCGGTGCGGGGCATCGCGCTCGCAATGGCGGGCAAGGTGGAGCAGGGCCGCGCGGCTGCGGAGGAGGCCGGGCACCTGGCGGAGCGCCTCCACTATCCCGTCGGCCGGGCCGCCGCGCTGGCGGCGCTCGCCACGACCGCGGAGGATCCGGGTCAGGTGCTGAGCATGATGCTCGAGGCGCGGGAGCTGTGGCGCGGCCTGGGGCGGCCCGTCGACGCGGCGCTCTGCGACCTGTTGATGGGCCACCAGCTGATCGCCACGGATGAGGCGCACGGGCGCGAGGCGCTCGAGCGCGCGGCAAACGAGTTCGACGAGCTGGGCATCGCGCACCTCGCTGAGTGGGCGCGCGCCGTCCCGGCCTGATGCAGAAGCTCCGCCGACCGGACGGGGTCGAGCTCGCCTGGGGCTCCGCGGGCGAGGGACCGCTGGTCGTGGTCGCAAACCAGTTCTTCGGCAGCCGCAAGGTCTTCTCGCGCCTGCTCGACGATCTCGCGATCGACCACACGGTCGTCTGGTACGACCCGCGTGGCACGGGGGAGTCCACACGCTGCGGTCCCTACGACATGCAGACCGACGTCGACGACCTGCGCGCGCTGATCGAAGAGGTGGGCTCGCCCTGCACCATGCTGGCGATGGCCGACGGGTGCAACCGCGCCGTCCATCTTGCGGCCGCCCGCCCGGACCTCGTTGCCGGCATCGTCACGCCCGCCGGCAACCCGGTCGGCCGTACCGCCGCCGCGGGCACGGATGCGCTGGTCGCGTCGCAGGGCGTTCTCGACGCGCTCCTCGGGATGATGAGGACCGACTACCGAGGCGCACTCAATAGCGTGTTCTCGACGTCGAATCCGGAGCTGAGCGACGCCGAGGTGCGCGACCGCGTCACCGAGACGGTCGAGCACTGCACGCAGAACACGGCGGTCGAGCGCATGCACCTCTGGATCTTCGACGAGACGCTCGACTCCGCCCGTGCGGTCGGCGACCGACTGTGGATCCTCGAGCACGGGACCAACCCATGGTTCACCGGGGAGATCGCCAAGCACACCCGCGAGCTGCTGCCGGAAGCGAACGTCCTCGAGGTCGAGGCGGGCGCCGTCTCCCGCCCGGAAATCGCCGCGGGAGTGATCCGCCGCCTCACGTCCGGTCCGCTGGTGACTGCCTCAGAGGCGCGCCAAGCCGCCCGCTAGCCGCTCCAGGTCCTCTTCCGAGTTCCAGGCGCCCGTGGAGGCGCGCAGCCACGGCCGCCCGGGGACGGCGCGGACCGTGACTCCGTCCGCGGCCAGGCGGTCCACCGCGTCCGCTGCCTCGCTGGGGTCACGACCGGCCTCCCAGCTGACGAGCGGCGTGGGCTGCGCCGAGCGCGGCCGGGCTCGCTCGCCGAGCAGCGCGCGCAGATCCGCGGCGAGTGCATGGGAGCGCTCGAACACCGCTTCCCAGCCCCGCTCTTCCAGCACGTCGAGCGCCGCATGTGCGGCGGCCAGCGCCGGCCCGTACGGCTGCGCCGTGTCGAGCCGGGCGGCGCCCGCGCGCGGGCGCAGGCCGAGCGGGTCCGCCTCCTCGTCGAGGGTGATGTAGGAGGGGCGCGGCACGCCCAGGCCGTCGAGCAGCGAGGAGCGCACGAACAGGAACCCGCTGCCGTTCGGGCCGCAGAGCCACTTCTGCCCCGAGGCGGCGTAGAAGTCGCAGCCCAGCGCGCCGACGTCGACCGCCACGGCGCCCGCGCCCTGGGCTCCGTCGAGCAGCAGCAGCGGTGCCGCGGCGCGCAGGTCCGCCACCGGCGCGGCGGCCCCGGTCATCCAGGACACGTGCGAGACGGCCACCAGGCGGGTCTTCGGGCCGACGGCGTTCGCGACCTCGGCGAACGGCGCGACGCGCAGACTCGCGCCGCGGCCCGCGCACGCACCGGCGAGCGGCGCCAGTAGGCCGACGTGCTCTTCGTCGCTCGTCAGCACCTCGTCCCCGGGCCCGAGGTCGAGGCCGGCGAGCGCGACGTCGACCCCGTCGGTCGTCGAGCGGGTCAGTGCGATTTCTTCGGGCGCGGCCTGCACGAGCGCGGCGAGGCGGCCCCGCAGCTCTCCCCGCAGCGCGCTCAGCTCGTCCCAGTGGCTCGCCATCCCGCGGCCGCGTTGGGCCTCGCGCCGCATCCGTTGTGTCGCGGCTTCGACGGACCGCTGCGGGATCGGTCCGTCGGTGCCCGCGTTCAGGTATGCGGTTTCCCGCAGCACCGGATACTCGGCTCGGAGAGTCTCCAAGCCGAGCATCCTAAGGTCGGCGTGGGCCGCGCCAGGCACGGCCCAACCAATCAGAGCCTTGCGGCTCTAGCCACAAACAGGCCAGGGCGACGATCCGCTGCGGTTCAGCAGAATGGCCGCGCGCAGGTCCTGCTCGCGCTCGGGCGCCGAGGCGGGGTCTCCCCGGCCTCCTACAGCAGCCCAGGTGCCGAAGGTGAACTGGTACTTGCCCCGGAACGCTCCGCCGCCGCCAATCGCGCGCGGGTTGCCGCGCGACTCGCAAGCCGCGATTTGCTCCAGATGGGCTCGCACCGCCGGCGTGAGACCGGCGCGCCGCGCCCGCAGGTCGGCCCGGATGCTCCGGATCCGCTTACGCAGGGTGCGGACAGCGCGGCCCAGGCCGCGGTTCGACCAGTGCCTCAGCTTGGTCGTGTGCACGACCTTCGGCTTGCGGTGTTCGTCGCGCTTGGCGAGGAGCCGGTTGGCGACGTTGCGCAGCCTCAGGTAGCGCTTCACGAGTCGTTGGTGTCGGATTTCCGTATGCGTCGGTTTATCGATGGTCACGGGGCCGATCGGCCCTTGTATGACGGTCCCGAGCGGGACCGCACCGCTTCCGTTCGTCGGCTCTTTGGCCGAAATCGCAACTGCTGGTGTCGCTGCTGCGATGCCGACGCTGATCACGGCAATCAGGAAGCCTTTCAAAGGCCCTCCTCATGTCGATGGTCAGTTGTCGGCCTCTCCTTCCTCTCGCAGCGTTCGCCAGGCAGTCACCTCCTTAGGGGCGTACCTCGGACACACTGCGAAGACCATTCGAACCGGCGCGAGCGCAAACGCTGGCGCCGGCCCTGATGGCCTCCGTGCCTGGAGGCGTAGCCGTGTCGTTTCCGTACAACGCCCCGCGACCGGAAGGCCCGGCGGGGCTGGTGGGGCAGGGATTTACCTTGGCTGCTTACCCACCGACCGATTGGTCAATCGATGAAGCTAACACCGAGTCAGTAAATCGTTCCGGTTATGTGACCAGACGCACAGATTTGCCGGTCTGTTGGCACATGCGGGGCAATGGCCGCCGTTTGCCCCGGTTCGTCGCCGGATCCGTGGTGCCGCACGCGACGCAAGCGAAACCGGGCAGGTAAGGGAGCGGTGTCGCCGCGGGCCTTACCTGCTTGCTTTCGTCCAACGCGGATCTGTGTCTGGATTCCCTGAGACTGGCGGGCCGTAGTTACCGCCGAGGACTCCCGCGACGCCACGGTTAGCATCCGGCCAATGAAGGTCACCCTGCCCGACGGCAAGGAACTCGAGCTCCCGGACGGCGCCAGCGGCACCGATCTGGCGGCTGCGATCGGCCCGGGCCTGGCAAAGGCGGCGCTCGCCGTGCGGGTCGGCGACGAGGTCCGCGACCTGTCAGCGCCGCTCCACGACGGCGAGCGGGTCGAGATCGTCACCGACCGCAGCGAGGGCGCCCTCGACCTGATCCGCCACGACGCCGCCCACGTGATGGCGACCGCCGTGATGGAGCTCTATCCGGGCACCAAGATCTCGATCGGCCCGCCGATCGACAACGGCTTCTACTACGACTTCGAGTTCCCGGAGGGGGTCAAGGTCACCGACCAGGACTTCGAGGCGATCGAGCAGCGGATGCGCGAGCACGTGAAGGCGGACGAGCCGTTCGAGCGCACCGACGTCAAGCCCGAGGAGGCCCTCGAGCGCTTCTCGGGAGAGGGCCAGGACTACAAGGTCGAGCTGATCCGGGACCTGACGTCGAACAACGGGGTGAGCACGGTCTCGCTGTACCGGAACGGGCCCTTCACCGACCTCTGCCGCGGGCCCGCACGCGCCCTCGACGGGGCGCATCAAGGCGTTCAAGCTGCTTTCGCTCGCCGGCGCGTACTGGCGCGGGGACGAGACCAACCCGATGCTGACGCGCATCTACGGGACCGCGTTCTTCTCCCAGAAGGACCTCGACCGCCACCTCGAGATGCTCGAGCAGGCGCGGGCCCGCGACCACCGGCGGCTGGGCCCGCAGCTCGGCATGTTCCTGACTGGCGCCCGAGGCGCCCGGGATGCCGTTCTTCCTGCCCAACGGGATGACGGTCATCAACGAGCTCCAGCGCGTCGTGCGCGAGCAGCTGACCAAGCGTGGATACGAGGAGATCCGCACGCCCAACATCCTCGACGTGGAGCTGTGGAAGCGCTCCGGCCACTGGGACAACTACCGCGAGAACATGTTCTTCACCCAGGATTACAGCGAGCCGCCGCGCCAGTTCGCCGTCAAGCCGATGAACTGCCCGGGGGCGTGCCTGGTGTTCGGCTCCGATCGCCACTCCTACCGCGACCTGCCGCTGCGCCTGGCCGAGTTCGGCCTGTGTACGCGCAACGAGCGCGAGGGCGTGCTCCACGGGCTGCTGCGGGTCCGCGCCTTCACCCAGGACGACGCGCACGTGTACTGCGCGGAGGACCAGATCGTCCCCGAGGTACGTGACATCGTCGAGTCGATCGACGAGCTGTACGGGCTGTTCGGGTTCGACGCCACGGTGGAGCTGTCCACCCGGCCCGAGAAGTCGATCGGCACCGAGGAGCAGTGGGAAACCGCCGAGCGCGCGCTCCAGGAGGCCCTCGAGGAGATCGGCCGGCCGTACAAGCTGCAACCCGGGCGACGGCGCTTTCTACGGGCCCAAGATCGACTTCCACGTCACCGACGCGCTGGGGCGCTCATGGCAGTGCGGTACCTGCCAGCTCGACTTCTTCATGCCGCAGCGGTTCGATCTGACCTACATCGGGCCGGACGACCGGCCGCGCACGCCGGTGATGATCCACCGCGCGCTGCTGGGCTCGATCGAGCGGTTCCTGGGAATCCTGATCGAGCACTACGCCGGCGAGTTCCCGGTCTGGCTGGCGCCGGTGCAGGCGAAGCTGCTGCCGGTGGCCGACCGCCACCTGCCGTACGCGCTGCGGATGCTCGGCGAGCTGCGCGCCGCGGGCGTGCGGGCGGAGGTCGATGACCGCTCGGAATCGGTCGGCCGCAAGATCCGCGATGCCGAGCTGGCGAAGACCCCCTACATGCTGGTCGTCGGGGACCGCGAGGAGGAATCCGGCGGTGCCTCGGTGCGCCGGCACGGCGAGGGCGATGCAGGACTCATGACCGCGGCGGAGCTGGCCGAACGAATACGCGATGAGGCCTGAAAACCGGCATGGCAGCGTTATACTCGCCCCGAATGCAGGTGAGCCAATAGCTTTTGTCGCGCGACGCTCTTGAGCACTAGCTAGTGCCGATCCCGCGCAGGTTCGATCGGCGCCCGCCAGAGCGGGACCCCACTCGTATCAACGAAGGGATCCGGGTACCCGAGGTCCGGTTGATCGACGAGCAGGGCAACCAGGTCGGCATCGTCAAGACCGATGACGCCCTTGCCAGGGCGCGCCAGAGCGATCTCGACCTGGTCGAGATCTCGGCGGAGGCCAAGCCCCCGGTCGCGCGCCTGCTCGACTACTCCAAGTACAAGTACGAGCAGGAGCAGCGCCGCAAGGCCGCGCGCAAGCACCAGCAGCAGGTGACGATCCGGGAGATGAAGCTGCGCCCGAAGATCGCCACCCACGACTACGAGACCAAGAAGGGCCACATCCTGCGCTTCCTGCGCCAGGGGTCCAAGGTCAAGGTCACGATCATGTTCCGCGGCCGCGAGATGGCGCATCCTGAGCGCGGTGAGGCGCTTTTGCGAAAGCTCTCAGACGAGATCGCCGAGTTCGGCACCATCGAGCAGCAGCCGAACCAAGAGGGCCGCAACATGACGATGGTGATGGCTCCGGTGCGCGCACCGGAGCGCGCCCGCAAGCCCGAGGCGGCCCCCGAGCCTCCGGCTCCCGACGAGACTCCGGCGTTCCGCAGCAGAGCAGCCGGCCGAGTCGCCGGCAGACACGCCCTCCGAGGCGCCCGCTCCAGCCGCAGAGCAGCAGGCCTAAAAAAACAGGCCGAAAAACTAAAGCTCTGCAACAGAGCGACCGATAGACACGGCATCTGAGCTGATCTCAGGGCAAACCTGTCGCGAGGCAGGGACGCAAAGCTAGAGGTCTCCCTCTCCCAAACCGGGGCGAGGCGAGATAGCTCGGCCACCGGCTCGATCTCTGTCTAAAGCGACACGGAGGTTGCTCTGAGATGACGTACTCGGTTCAGGGACTGAACCGGATCCGCTGGGGGTTCTACGCAGCCTCCGCGCTCGTTCTGTCCGCGCTTTGCGCACTATCGATCCAGCTTTCCGCTCCGAGCACTTCCGGTGCCTCGGGATCTGCCGGTTCCTCCGGCATTCCCGTCACCCCGAAGCTCGAGCGCATGGCCCACTCCGCTCCCTCGACTCGCGTCGAGGTGATCGTGCAGCTGGGCAACGACACGAGCCCCGCTGAGGGCCGTTCGCTCGTCTCGCGCTTCGACGGTCGGACGACCGGCGAGGTTCAACTGATCAACGCCCTGGCGGCGCGCATGAGCGCCGGCGAGGCGGTCCGCCTTGCTCAGCACGACGGCATCCGCGCCGTCTCGCTGAACTCGCTCGTGAAGAAGAACTCGCTGCCGGACTACAAGCAGCTCCTCACGTCCTTCAACGAGTCGGCCCAGGCGCCCGCGTCCTGGATCGACGGCTACACCGGCAAGGGCATCGGTGTCGCGGTCGTCGACACCGGCATCGAGGGCGACCTGCCGGACTTCCGCACGTCGGAGACCGACTCCGACCTCTCGCGTGATCGGTTCGGCCGTCACGAACCCCTACGCGACTGACGCCGGTGATTCGTTCGGCCACGGCACGCACGTGGCCGGGATCATCGCCGGCAACAGCACGAACCGGCCCGCCGGCGACTCGCTGCGCGGGGACTACGCCGGCGTCGCGCCCGACGCCAACCTCGATCTCGGTGAAGGTCTCCGACGAGAAGGGCGACTCGACCCTGCTGGACGTGATCTACGGCCTGCAGTTCGTCGTCGACCACAAGAGCACCTACAACATCCGCGTCGTCAACCTGTCGCTCGAGTCGACGGTCGCCGAGTCCTACAAGACCGACCCGCTCGACGCGGCGGTCGAGTCGGCCTGGCTGAACGGGCATCGTCGTCGTCGCCGCCGCGGGCAACCGCGGAACCGACGACGACGCGGTCAGCTACTCGCCCGGCAACGACCCGTACGTGATCTCGGTCGGCGCGGTCGACGACGCGCGGCACCAAGGTCACAGTGACGACGTGCTGCCGACTGGTCCAGCCGCGGCGTGACGCAGGACGGCTTCGCGAAGCCGGAGATCAACGCGCCTGGTGCGCACATCGTGTCCAACCTGGCGCCGAGCAGCGCCTTCGCCTCGATGTGCCCGATCGTGCATCGTGTCCGGTCAGTACATCCGGGCGGGCGGCACGTCGATGTCCGCTCCGGTGGTCGCGGGCGCGGTGGCGGACCTGCTCCAGAAGCGGCCCGCCCTGACGCCGAACCAGGTCAAGGCGATCGTCATGCAGACGGCGCGCCCGACGAAGAACGGGTTCGACGAGGTCTCGGCCATGGCGCATGGAGCGCTACCACGGCATCCGGCTCCGGCCAACCAGGGCCTGACGCCGAACACCGTGGTCAACGCCCAAGACCGGCGCGATCGACTACACGCGCTCGCGCTGGAGCCGCTCCCGCTGGTCCACGGCCGCCGGAACCCTGCGGTCGCGCTGGTCCCGCTCGAGCTGGAGCTGCAACTGCTCCCGCTCGAGCACCGGCTCGATCGACCCGGCCCGGTCGCGGTGGAGCCGCAGCTCGCTGGTCCGACCGCCTGGGACAAGTAAGCAACAGCTTCCTCCCAAACCGCAGCACCCATACGCAACACCCACATATCCCTCCCTGGACGCGGCCCGCCACTGGCGGGCCGTTTCCATTCCCGGCTCGTCCGCACGCGGACGGTGCGCCGGAGCGCATCTGCTTGAATAAGCGCCCATGCCGAAGATGAAGACTCACTCGGGCGCCAAGAAGCGCTTTCGCAAGACCGCCACCGGGCGGATTCGGGCGCGCCACGCGATGCGCACCCACATCCTCGGCAAGAAGGCCCGCAAGCGGCTGCGCCGGCTGGACCGGCCGATGATGCTTTCGAAGGCCGACGAGTCCGAGGCCAAGGCCTTGCTGCCTGGCAACGCGGGGCGTAAGAAGTGACCCGCGTCAAGCGATCAGTCAACGCGCGCAAGAAGCGCCGCGCGACGCTCGAGCGGGCCAAGGGCTACCGGGGCGAGAAGCACTCCAGCTACCGCCGCGCCAAGGAGCAGGTGATGAAGTCGGACGCCTACGCGTACCGCGACCGGCGCGCGCGCAAGCGCGACTTCCGCTCCCTTTGGATCGTGCGGATCAATGCCGCCGCGCGGCGCGAGGGCATCTCCTACAGCCAGCTGATGGCCGGGTTGAAGGCGTCCGGCATCGAGGTCAACCGCAAGATGCTCGCGGACATCGCCGTCCGCGACCCCGAGACGTTCAGCCGATTTGCGCAGAGGGCCAAGGAGGCCCGGGAGGTGGCGGCCGCCGGATCCTGACCAGGAGCGGCAGCGATGCATCTCACGGGCGACCCGCCTTCGCGGAGTCGCCTTTTTTCGTGGATGAACCAGGCAAACGACGATGACCGAGACGATCACAAGCACTCACAACCAGCGGCTGAAGGACCTGCGCGCTCTGCGCGAGCGCCGCGGGCGGGACCGGAGCGGGCTCTTCATGGCCGAAGGCGAGGACATGCTGACCGAGGCGCTGCGGCTCGGCGCTCCGCCGCTGATCGTGTTCCACGACGCCGGGGCGCTGGGGCCGAGCGACCCGCCGCTCGACATGCTGCCGCCCGAGGTCGAGCTGGTGCCCGCCACCCAGCGGGCGCTCGCCTCGGCCGGATCGCTCGGCTCGGGGTCGCGCGTGATCGGAGTCTGGCGCCAGCGCTGGGACCAGCCGGCGGACATCGCGGCGCGAGAGGCGACGGCGGCTCTCTACCTCCACGACGTTGCCGATCCCGGGAACGTGGGAGCCATCCTGCGCTCCGCGTTCGCGTTCGGCGCCGCCGGCGTGCTGCTGAGCGAGCGCACGGCCGATCCCTTCGGCGCGAAGGCGGTCCGGGCGGCGATGGGCGCGGTGTTCGGCGTCCCGGTGGCCCGTGCCGGCTGGGACGAGGCGCGCGCCGCGCTCGGCGACTGGCGCACGGTCGCGCTGGTCCCCGGGGCGGGTGTCCCTCTGGCGGCGGCTGCGCGGGCCGAGGGCCGGACGCTCTACGTGCTCGGCGCCGAGCGCGCCGGGCTGCCTCCGGTGATCGCCTCGGCCTGCGACGGAGCAGGCCCACGTCCCGCTCGCACAGGACGGGCCGGAATCCCTGAACGTCGCGATGACCGCGACCCTCTGTCTCTACGAAGCGGCTCATAGACTGTCGCCGGACCATGGCTGATCCGCCCTCCTCCGAGACAGGCAACGTGGTCGGCCGCCTGGAGCAGCTCGCCGAGGAAGCCGAGCGCGCCGTGCTCGAGGCTTCCACGCCGGAGGAGTGGAGGAGCTGCGCGTCCGCTACCTGGGCCGCAAGGCCGAGCTGACCACGGTCCTGCGCTCGATCGCCGGCCTCGAGCCGGAACAGCGCGCCGCGGTCGGCCGGACCGGCAACCAGGCCCGCCAGGCGCTCGAGGCCCTGATCGACGAGCGCGCGCGGGAGCTGGACTCGCGCCGTGTCGAGCAGAGCCTGCGCCAGGACCGCCTCGACGTGACGCTGCCCGGGGAGCCGGCCGTGCCCGTCGGGCACCTGCACCTGATCACGCAGACGCGCCGCGAGCTCGAGGAGATCTTCGTCGGCATGGGATACCGGGTCGTCGAGGGCCCGGAGGTCGAGCTCGACTACTACAACTTCACCGCCCTCAACCACCCGCCCGGGCACCCGGCGCGGATGCTGCAGGACACCTTCTACTTCTCGGACGAGGTGCTGCTGCGCACGCACACCTCACCGATGCAGGTCAGGTCCATGGAAAACCAGGAGCCGCCGATCTACATCGTCGTCCCCGGCCGTGTCTACCGCCGCGACTCCGACGCGACCCACACTCCGATGTTCAGCCAGGTCGAGGGCCTGGCGGTGGACGAGGACATCACCCTCGCCGACCTGAAGGGCACGCTGCTGCACGTTCGCGCGCGCCATCTTCGGTGCCGAGCGCGAGGTCCGGCTGCGCCCGCATTACTTCCCATTCACCGAGCCGAGCGTCGAGGTCGACGTGTCGTGCTTCGCTTGCGGCGGCAGCGGTTCCCTTCCCGACGGCAGCCGCGATCCGCTCTGCAAGGGAACCGGCTGGATCGAGATCGCGGGCGCCGGGATGGTGGACCCGAACGTGTTCGAGTTCGTGCGCGACAAGGGCTACGACCCCGAGCGCATCCAGGGCTTCGCGTTCGGAATGGGCATCGAGCGGGTCGCGATGCTCAAGCACGGCGTGCCCGACCTGCGCCTGATGTTCGAGAACGACCTGCGCTTTTTGGAGCAGTTCTGATGCGCGTCCCCGTCGGCTGGCTGACTGAATACTGCGATCCCGGGCTCGACTCGAAGGCCCTGGCGGACGCGCTGGCGATGAGCGGCACCGAGGTGGAGCGCATCGGGCACGTCGGCGTCCCCACCGGCGATGGCAATCCGGAGCTGTTCCGGATCGGCCGCGTGCGCGACGTCTCGCCGCACCCGGATGCCGACCGGCTACGAGTGTGCTCTGTCGAGCTTGGCGAGGACGACGTGCGCTCGATCGTGTGCGGTGCGCCCAATGTGGAGGGCGGGCAGGCAGTGCTGGTCGCGCTGCCGGGCGCCGTCCTGCCCGACGGCACCAAGCTGCGCGTCGCCAAGCTCCGCGGCGTCGAGTCCAACGGGATGATCCTGTCCGAGTCCGAGGTGGAGCTCGGCGGCGACAGCGCCGGGATCATGGTGCTGCCCGACGACACGCAGCCGGGCGGCGAGGCGGGTGCGGTGGTCAAGCTCGGCGATGACGTGCTCGAGCTCGAGGTGACCCCCAACCGGCCCGACTGCCTGGCGGTCTACGGAGTCGCGCGTGAGCTGCACGCAGTCACCGCGGCCCCGCTGGCCCCCGATCCCACGGACGACGACGCGCCGCCACCGGAGAGGGACGCGCGGAGCGACATGATCGAAGTCTCCGTCGAGGACCTCGAGCTCTGCCCGCGCTTCAGCGTGCGCGTGTTCACCGACGTGCAGGTCGGCCCCTCGCCCCTTGGCTGAAGGCACGCCTGGTGGCCGCCGGCATGCGCCCGATCAGCAATGTGGTCGACATCACCAACTACGTGATGCTGCTGATCGGGCAGCCCATGCACGCATACGACCTCGACAAGGTCGCCGGGCCGGAGCTCCACGTTCGCAGCGCGCGTGAGGGCGAGCAGCTCGTGACGCTCGACGGCGAGCGCGCGCGTGTTCGACTCGGACGCGGTGCTGGTCTGCGACGCCGACGGACCAACCGGGATCGGCGGGAGTCATGGGCGGCGCCCGCAGCGAGGTGTCGAGCGAGACCACGCGTGTCGCGATGGAGGCGGCGACCTGGAACGGCCCGCAACATCCTCGAGACCTCCAAGAAGCTCGGGCTGCGCAGCGAGGCGAGCGGGCGCTTCGAGAAGCAGCTGCATCCCGAGCTGGCGCTGCGCGCCCAGCGGCTGGCGGCCAAGCTGATCGTCGATCTGTGCGGCGCGCGAATGGTGCCCGGCACCGTCGACGTGGCGGCCGAGCCTCCGCCGCCGCGCCGCGTCACGCTCCGCACCGCGCGGGTCGAGAAGCTGCTCGGGCAGCGCATCGACCCGGCCGAGTCGCGCGCAGATCCTCGGGCGGCTCGGCTTCTCCGTCACGCAAGCCGACGGCGACCTGGAGGCCGAGGTCCCTTACTTCCGGGCCGGCGACGTCGAGCGCGAGGCCGACCTGATCGAGGAGGTGGCCCGTATCCACGGGCTGAACCGGCTGCCGGCGACGCTGCCGGCGCGGCGGCAGGCGATGGGCGGGTGGTCCCCCGAGCAGCGGCTGCGGCGCGAGCTCGAGGACGTGCTGCGCGCACGCGGGCTCGACGAGGCCGTCACGTACAGCTTCATCGCGCCGGACGCCGTCGAGCGCCTGCGCATCTCCGGTGGCGACCAGCGCATACGGGTGCTGCGGATCACGAACCCGCTCAGCGAGGACCAGTCGGCGATGCGCACGACGCTGCTACCCGGGCTGCTCGCCGTGGCAGCGCACAACGTCGCTCGCGACGCCGGCGACCTGCGGCTGTTCGAGATCGACCGCGTGTTCCTCTCGAACGGCCCGGGGAAGCTGCCGGACGAGCCGCTCCACCTGGCCGCGCTGCTCGCCGGCAACCTCGAGCCGCCGTCCTGGCGGTTCCCGGCCCGGCCGGCCGAGTTCTACGCGATCAAGGGAATCGTCGAGGCCGTGCTCGGCGGCCTGGGCGTGGAGTGGCGGCTCGCCGACGGGGGACCGCCGTTCCTGCACCCCGGCCGCTCCGCGCAGGTCCTGGTCGGCTCCCACGACGCGGGCTGGCTGGGCGAGTTGCATCCGCTGGTAGTGCGCGACTGGGACCTGGCCGACATCGACCGGGCGCCGGTCGCGATGGAGCTCGACCTCGATGTCGTGCTCCCGGCGGCGCTCGAGGCAGAACGCCGCTACGAGGACCTGATCACCTACCCGGCGGTGCTGCAGGACCTGGCCGTGGTGGTGGAGGAGCCGGTCGAGGCCCAGACCGTGATCGACACCGTGCGGACGGCCGCCGGTCCCCAGCTGCGGTCGATCGAGGTGTTCGACCTCTATCGCGGAGAGCAGGTCGGCGAGGGAAACAAGTCGCTCGCGTTGCGGCTCGAGTTCCGCTCGCCCGACCGGACGCTCACCGACGAGGAGGTCGCCGGCCTGCGCGACCAGATCAAGGACGCGCTCGCGCGCGAGACCGGAGGGAGCCTGCGTGAATGACGTGATCGCGCGCACCTGCGTGGTCGGCGCTTCCGGATTCTCGGGCGCGTTGACCGCGGCCATCCTGTGGCGCCATCCGCACGTGTCGCTCGAGGCGGTCACCGCCCGCAGCGACCCGGGCCGCCGCCTGGACCACCTCTATCCGCGCCACCGGGTTCCGCTGGAGCTGGAGCCCTTCGACGCCGACCGGCTGGCCGCCGCGGCCGACGTGGCGTTCGTCGGCTACCCGCACGGTGCCGCTGCGCCAGTGGTGGCCGAGCTGATCGGGCGCGGCATGCGGGTGGTCGACCTCTCGGCGGACTTCCGGCTCACCGACGCCGCCGTCTACGAGCATTGGTACGGGCCGCACGGAGCGCCCCAGCTCCTGCCGGAGGCGTGCTTCGGGCTGACCGAGCTGCACCGCGACGAGATCGCGGCCGCCGCGCTGGTCGCGAACCCCGGCTGCTACGCGACGGCCGCGATTCTCGCGCTGGCGCCGCTGGCGCGCGCCGGCCTGATCGCGCGACGCGGTGGTGGACGGCAAGAGCGGCGTGTCGGGTGCCGGGCGGCAGGCGACCGAGACGACGCACTTCGTCTCAGTCGATGAGAACGTCACCCCCTACAAGGTCGAAGGACACCGGCATGGCCCGGAGATCGACCAGGAGCTGGGCCTGCCCGTCACCTTCACGCCGCACCTGCTGCCGCTCGACCAGGGCCTGCTGGCCAGCTGCTACGTGACGACCACGCGTCCGCTCGAGGCCGATGAGCTGACGAGCCTGTACGCCGACGCCTACGCCAGCGAACCCTTCATCGAGCTGGCCGCAGAGCCCGCCGGGTGTGCGCGACGTGCGCGACACCAACTTCTGCCGGATCCACCTTTCGCGCTCGCCCGACGGGCGCGTCCTGTGCTTCGCCGCGATCGACAACCTCTGGAAGGGCGCCGCCGGCCAGGCCGTGCAGAACATGAACGTGATGCTGGGGATCGACGAGACCGCCGGACTCGGCGCCGCGCCCGCGGCGGCGGGAGCGCCGCGATGAGCATCCAGGCGGGCACGTTCTTCCGCTCGCGCTGGGTCGAGCGCCCACCCGGAGTCGAGGAGCTCGACCCGGTGGCGCTGCCCGAGGGCTTCCGCGCGGCGGGGGTCGCCTGCGGGATCAAGCCTTCGGGCCGGATGGACCTGGGCATTCTGGCCTGCGACGGCCCAAAGCCCTCCTCCGCGGCGCTCTACACCCGCAATGCGGTCGTGAGCGCGGCCGTCACGGTCTCGCGGCGCGCGGACTCAGGCGCTCTGCGGGGCGTGGTCGTCAACAGCGGCAATGCGAACGTCAGCGACGGCAAGCGTGGCCTACGGACGGCCGAGGCGATGGCCGCGGCTACGGCGCAGGGCCTCGGCATCGAGGCCGCGCAGGTGGGTGTCGCCTCCACCGGCGTGATCGGTGTCAACCTGCCGCGGGACCGGGTGCTCGCCGGCATCGAGACCGCGCTCGGCGAGCTGTCGCCCGGCGGCGGCGAGCCCTTCTCCGAGGCGATCATGACCACGGACAAGTGGCCCAAGCGCGCGGCGCTCGAGGTGACGCTGCCGGAGGGGACGGTGCGGCTCTGCGCGCAGGCGAAGGGCGCGGGCATGATCTCGCCCGGCTTCGCGACGATGCTCTGCTTCGTCGAGACGGATGCGCGGGTCCCGGCGGCGACGCTCGAGCGCCTGCTGCGCGAAGGCTGCGCACGGTCGTTCGAGCGGACGACGGTCGACGGGCAGATGTCGACCAACGACTCGGTGTTCATTCTCGCCAGCGGCGCGGGCGCCTCGGTATCGGGTGCCGACGGGGAGCAGGCGTTCGGAGCGGCGCTCGACGCACTCCTGCGCCAGCTGGCGATCGAGATGGTCGCCGACGGTGAGGGCGCCCGGCGCGCCGCCCGGCTGCTGGTGCGCGCACCGCAAGGCATCGCGGAGCGGGTGGCGCGCTCGGTGGCGGACTCGCCGTTGGTGCGCTGCGCCATCTACGGGGGCGACCCCAACTGGGGCCGGATGATGGCCGCCGCGGGGCAGGTGATGCGCGCCGACAGACAGCCAAAGATTGATGTCTGGGTCGGCGATGTGCAGATGGCGGAAGCGAGCGCGGTGATCGATTTGGACCCGGGCGACCTGCGCCGCGCCGAAGAGGCGATGCGCGGCGACGAGGTGGACCTGCGGCTGGAGATCGACCGCGGGACCGAGGAGGCCGAGCTGTTCCTGTCCGACCTGGGCCACGACTACGTCGCGCTCAACTCGGAGTACTCGACGTGAGCGAGCTGCGCGCGCATCCACAGATTGCGACGCTGCTCGAGTCGCTGCCCTACATCCGCGAGTTCTTCGGGCGCACGATCGTGATCAAGTACGGCGGCGCGGCGATGGCGCAGGAGGACCTGCGCGATGCGTTCGCGACCGATGTCGTGCTGCTCAAGTACGTCGGCATGAACCCGGTGATCGTCCACGGCGGCGGGCCCGAGATCACCCAGTACATGGAGCGGCTGGGGCTCGAGGTGAAGTTCGTCGACGGCCTGCGCGTGTCAGACGCGCAGACCGTCGAGGTGGCGAAGATGGTCCTGATCGGAAAGGTCAACAAGGACATCGTCCTGCGGCTCAACCGCCACGGGCAGGCCGCCGTCGGCCTGTGCGGCGATGACGGATCCCTGTTCGGGGTGCGCAAGCGCACGGTGACGGGCGACGACGGCCAGGACCGTGACCTCGGCTTCGTGGGGGCGATCGAGCGGGTCGACGTCGACGTGCTGAACCACATCGCGGAGGACTACATCCCGGTCGTGGCGTCCGTCGGCGCCGACGCCGAGGGCAACTCCTACAACGTGAACGCCGACGAGGCCGCCGCGGCGGTCGCGGCCGCGCTCGGCGCCTACAAGGTGATCTTCCTGACCGACGTCGAGGGATGGCTCGCGGAGCCCCCGGACCCCGCTTCCCTGATCTCGGAGGCCGGCGTCTCGCAGCTACGCGCCGCACTGGAGGACGGGACCGTGAGCGGGGGGATGCTCCCCAAGCTCGAGGCCTGCGCTTCCGCCGTCGAGGGCGGCGTTCCGAACGCGCACATCGTCGACGGCCGGGCGCCGCATTCCCTGCTGCTGGAGCTGTTCACCGACGCCGGCATCGGCACGAAGGTGGTGCGGTGAGCGAGCCCACGACGACGTCCCTGTTCGAGGAGTTGCGCGAGCTCGACGCGCGCAGCGTGATGCAGACCTACAAGCGGCTGCGGGTCGAGTTCGTGCGCGGCGACGGAGCCCATCTCTACGACGGCGCGGGCGAGGAGTACCTCGACTTCCTGGCCGGCATCTCGGTCTGCAACGCCGGTCATTGCCACCCGCACGTCGTCGAGGCGATCCGTACGCAGGCGGGCCGCCTGATGCACTCCTCGAACCTCTATTACACGGAGCCAGGCACGCGCCTCGCGGCGCGGCTCGCGGAGACCTTCGCGCCGGGGGCACGCGTATTCCTCTGCAACTCGGGGGCGGAGGCGAACGAGGCGGCGATCAAGCTCGCCCGCCGGCGCAGGAGCGGGGGAGAGATCGTCGTGCTCGAGGGTGCCTTCCACGGCCGCACGATGGGATCGCTGTCGGCGACGCCCCAGCCCGACAAGCAGGAGCCGTTCGCGCCGCTGGTGCCGGGCTTCGTGGTCGTGGCGCGCGACGACCCCGAGCGGCTGCAAGCGGCCGTGTCGGAGCGCACGGCGGCGGTGATGCTCGAGCCGATCCAGGGCGAGACCGGGATCTGGCCGATCTCCGACGAGATGCTTAGTGCCGCCCGCCGTGCCTGCGACAGCGTCGGCGCGCTCCTGATCTTTGACGAGATCCAGACCGGGATGGGGCGGACCGGCAGCCTGTGGGCGCACGAGCAGGCGCCGGTGCGCCCGGACGTGATGACGGTCGCCAAGTCGCTCGCCAGCGGCCTGCCCGCCGGCGCGCTGCTCGCCGCGGGGGAAGCCGCCGAGGTGCTGCGCCCCGGCGACCACGGCTCGACCTTCGGCGGCGGGCCCGTCGTGGCTGCCGCGGCGCACGCCACTCTCGACGTGATCGACGACGAGGCGCAGCTGGCCCACGTGCGCAAGGTCGGCGATCGGCTGGGTGGAGGCCTTCAGGGACTGCGTGGCTCCGGCCGCCTCGGGGACGTGCGCGGTCGCGGCCTGATGTTCGGCGCGGACCTCACGGCTGGCCGCGAGGGTGGCGCGCCCGCGATCGTCGAGGAGGCGTTAGGGTCGCGCCTCGTGCTGAACGCGACCGGCCCCGAGACCCTGCGCTTCCTGCCGCCGTTCGTGATCGAAACGGCGGACGTGGACCGTGTGCTCGCCTTCCTGTCAGACGCGCTGTGAGCGCCGCCGAGCGGGGCCATGCCCAGCCGACCGCCTCGTACGAGGCGTCGCCCGATCAGGTGGGGCGCGTGCTGCTGCTCTACTCGGGCGGCCTCGACACCTCGGTGATGCTGAAGTGGATCCAGGATGCCTACGAGGCGGAGATCGTCGCTCTGACCGTCAACCTGGGCCAGCCCGGCGAGGACTTCACGGTCGTGCGCGAGAAGGCGCTGCAGCTGGGCGCGCTCGATGCCCTGGTGATAGACGCGCGGGAGGAGTTCGCGCGCGACTACGTGCTGCCGGCGATCAAGGCGAACGCGCTCTACGGCGGCGGCTACCCGCTGTTCACCGCGCTCGGGCGGCCCCTGATCGCCAAGCTCGCCGTGGAGCACGCCCGCGCTAGCGGCTGCGACACCATCGCGCACGGCTGCACCGGCAAGGGCAACGACCAGGTGCGGATCGAGGCGACCGTGGCGGCGCTGGACCCCGAGATGAAGGTGATCGCGCCGGTGCGTAGCTGGCAGATGGGGCGCGAGGAGGAGATCGCCTACGCGCGCGAGCACGGGATACCGATCAAGGGCGGCACCGAGGTCCCGCCGTACTCGGTCGACGACAACATCTGGGGGCGCTCCTCCGAGGGCGGACCGATCGAGGACCTCAGCGAGCCGCCGCGTGAGGACGTGTTCGAGATCGTCACGCCGCCCGAGCAGGCGCCCGACGAGCCGGAACTGGTCGACGTCGAGTTCGAAGAGGGAGTGCCGGTCGCGATCGGCGGGGAGCGGTTGGGCCTCGTGGAGCTGATCGAGCGCGCCGCCGAGCTGGGTGGCCGCCACGGGGTCGGGATCGTCGACCACATCGAGGATCGCATCGTGGGCCTCAAGGTGCGCGACATATATGAGGTGCCGGCAGCCACCGTCCTGCTGACCGCGCACCGCGAGCTGGAGAAGCTCGTCTGCACGATCCACCAGAACAACTTCAAGCCCCAGCTCGAGCGCCAGTGGGCGTTCCTCGCCTACGCGGGCCTGTGGCAGGAGCCGCTGCTGGGCGACCTGAACGCCTACATGGACTCCGTCAACCGGTGGGTCACCGGCACGATCACGATGCGGCTCTACAAAGGCCGCGCGGACGCGGTCGCGCGCAGCTCGCCGCACGCCCTGTATGACGCCGAGCTGGCGGGCTTCGGAGAGTCCGGTGGCCTGTTCAGCCAGCAGGCGAGCCCGGGGTTCATCGAGCTGTGGTCGCTGCAGAGCCGGATGGCGTACCGCGTGCGGGGCAGAGATCGCGGGTAAGGAGAGGGGATGTTCTACAGAGCACTCGGATTGATCGTCTGGCGATTCGCGGTCGCGTACGTCCGCCAGAACTACGGCAAGCGGATCAAGGCAGGCGCCGGCGCAGCCGCGTTCCTAGCCGTGCTGGGCGCCGGCTACCTTTTCACTCGCGACGACGAAGACGAATAGTCCGCAGTCTGGAGTCTGCGGACTGCCAACTGCGGACTGCGGACTAGGATTTCGCCATGTGGCGCAACTGGGCGGGTGACCAGCAATGCGTGCCGGAGCGCATGGAGCGCCCGCGCTCGATCGACGAGCTGCGCCGCGCGGTCTCGCGGGCGGCCGACGCCGGACTGACGGTCCGGGCCGCCGGCTCCGGGCACTCCTTCACCGACATCGCGTGCACGGACGGCCTGATGCTGCGGCTCGAAGGCCTCGGCCGCGTCATCGACGCCGACCAGGGCAGCGGCCTGGTCAAGGTCGAGGCCGGCATCATCCTGCGCGAGCTGAGCGAGGCGCTGTGGCGCCGCGGCCTGGCGCTGCCGAGCCTCGGCGACATCGACGTGCAGACCGTCGCGGGCGCGATCTCGACCGCGACACACGGAACCGGGCCCCGCTTCGGGAACGTCTCCGCGCAGGTCGAGGGCGTCGAACTGGTGCTGGCGGACGGAACCGTGCACGAGGTGACGAAGGAGTCCGACCCCGAGACGCTACGGGCCGCCCGAGTGTCGCTCGGCAGCCTCGGCGTGCTGGCCACGGTGACGCTGCGCGCGGTGCCCGCGTTCGTTCTGCGCCGCCACGACTACACGGCGCCGCTCGAGGAGACGCTCTCCAACCTCGACGAGCTGATCGCTCGCAACCGGCACTTCGAGCTGTACGCGTTCCCGCACACCGACGTCGCCATGTGCCGCGAGACGACCGAGCACGAGGGCCCGCCGCCGCCGACGCGGCCGCGCGCGGAGTGGGCGCAGGACGTCCTCCTCGAGAACCACGTCTTCGGCGCGTTCATGCGCGTGGCGCGCCGCTTCCCCTCCCGCATCCCGCAGATCAGCCGGCTGGTCACGCGGGCGGCGGGCAGCAACGTCAAGGTCGCGCCCAGCTACAAGGTCTTCTCCACCCACCGCCAGGTGCGCTTCACCGAGATGGAGTACGCGGTGCACCGCGCGGACGGCCCGGAGGCGCTGCGCCGCGTGCTGGAGATGATCGAGCGGCGCGGCTACGCGGTGCCGTTCCCGATCGAGATGCGGTTCGTCGGGCCCGACGACGCCCACCTCAGCACGGCCCATGGGTACGACACCTGCTACATCGCGGTCCACATGTTCAACGGCATGATCTGGGAGCCGTACTTCCGCGCGGTCGAGGCGATCATGGACTCCTACGGCGGCCGCCCGCACTGGGCCAAGCGCCACTTCCAGTCCGCCGCGACGCTGGCGCCGCGCTATCCGGACTGGGACCGCTTCCAGGAGACTCGCGCCCGCCTCGACCCCGGCGGGGTGTTCCAGAACGAGTACTCCCGGCGGGTGCTCGGGCCTATCGGCCGGCGCTCAGAGGAAGCAGCGACCCTCGCCGCGATAGGTCGGTAGCTCCTCCACGATCCCGTCGCCCGCGACGAGCTGGAGGGCTTCGAAGCGCTCGCACATCTCGCCCGCCTTGGCGTGACGGAAGTAGACCCGGTCGCCGACCGTCAACGAGGCCGCCGCGGGTCCCAAGAGCGGTGTCTGGACCTCGCCGGCTCCCTCGAACTTGTCGAGCTTCAGGCCCGGGGGGAGGTGGGGCGAGGGAACCCGGCTCGGCTCGGGCGGCCCGGAGGCGATGTAACCGCCGCCCAGCACGGTCGCGATGGTGGGCGCCGGCTTGCGCACCACCGGCAGCGCGAACATCGCCGCCGGCCGCAGGCGGAACGACGAGTAGGCGTCGAACAGCGTGGGCGCGTAGAAGCCCGAGCCCGCGGCGAGCTCGGTCACGGCAGTCTCCTCGGTGGTCAGGTGGAGGCTGCCGGTGCCGCCTCCGTTGACGAACTCGAGCTCAGCCAGCTCCGACACGGCCGCCACGACGGCCGCCCGGCGCTCGGCGATCTCGCGGGCGGAGCGCTTCTGCATCCAGCTGATCAAGGCGCCCTGCAGGCGCCTGCCGGGGGGCCGGTCGCCGACGCCGGCGATGTGGCCTTCGTAAGCCATCAGGCCGACCAGCTTCACCCCACGGCGGGCGTCGATCGCGCGCGCGAGCTCCACCGCCTGGCGCGGCGTGCGGATCGGCGAGCGCTTCGGCCCGATCTTCAGACGGCCGCCGGCCGTCCAGTAGCCAACGTCCAGCTCGATGCACACCCGCACCGGCTCGGAAGCGGCCGCGGCGGCCGACTCGATCAGGTCCAGGTGCTCAATGCAGTCCACCATCAGCACGGGCGCCGTGCCGGGGCGCTCCGAGGTCAGCCGGCCGAGCTCTGCGATCGCCAGCCGGTCCGCGGTCGGATAGCCGACGACGATGTCGTCGAACCCGCGGCCGGTGAGCCACAGGGCCTCGGGCAGCGTGTAGGCGAGCACTCCCCGGTAGCCGGGATAGCGCTGCAGGACGCGCTCGATGAGACCGCGGCAGCGCAGCGACTTCGAAGCGACGCGGATCGGCTTGCCGCGCGTGCGGCGCAGCATGTCCTCGCCGTTGTGCCAGAACGCTTCCAGGTCGATCAGCGCGAACGGCGCCTCGACGGCCGCGGTCGCACGCTCGAGGCGATCGTGATCGAACCCTGTGGGGGCCCTTCCTGCGTTGCGACACTGGCCATCAGCGCGAGCCTACTGGTTGGCGCAACCCCTGTGTCAGGCCGTAATTTGCGGGAAGTTGGTAACTTCCGGCGCCGTCAGATAAGCCGAGTCCTCCGGACGCGTGTTCCGGGGGAACGGGGAACCCAATGGCGAGACCTCCTCGCCGGGGCGAATCACCACCAGCGTGTAGCGCCACTCCTTCGGCGCGAGCCCGACAGCTAACCCCGTAGGCACCGGAAGGGGAAGTCGGGCATGCGCCTCATAGGAATGTTGCTAGTTGCGCTTGCGGCCGCGGTGGTCCTCGCGTGCTACGCCTGCCCAGGGGGCCGACATCGCGTCGCTGCAGGCGAAGGTGGACTCGGCTCGCAGCGAGGCGCGCACGCTCGCCGCCGCGGTGCAGATGCGCAGCGCCGAGCTGGAGGCCGCCGGCGCCGAGGCGAACGCCGCCGCCCGCCGCCAGCATGTGGTGGAGGAGCAGCTGGCCCGCGGCGCCGAGCGCGCCCGCAGGCTCGAGGCGCAGGTGACCGCTGCGCAGGAGCGCCTGCTCGAAGCGCAGGCCCGGCTGCGGCGCGCTCAGAACCGGCTCGCCCGGCGGCTGGTGGCGATCTACAAGAGCGGCTCGCCCGACATGGCGACCGTCCTGCTCGAGTCCGACGGCTTCAGCGACATGCTCACGCGGGCCGCCTACCTGCAGGAGATCAACGACGCCGACCAGTCGATCGTGCGTCGCATCGAGGCGCTGCGCAACGACGTGCGCTCAGCGCTCGCACGCGTGCGAGCTGCCCGCGCGGAGGCGGCCGCGGAGGTTCAGCAGTTGGCGGCGGCGCGCGCGTCGATCGTGCAGGTGCGCGCCGCGGCGCAGGAGCGGGCTGCCAGGCTCGCCCGGGCGCGGGCAGCGCAGCAGTCGGCCCTTTCGACGCTGCGCTCGCGGATGGCCGCGTGGACCGATCAGGTGCGCCGGCTCCAGCAAGCCGCCGCCCAGCAGGGCGACCCGGCCGCGACGGTCGAGCAGTGGTTCGACGGCTTCTCGATCCCGAAGGCGATCGTCATGTGCGAGTCAGGCGGCAACTACAACGCCCTGAACCCGTCCTCGGGCGCCGGTGGCGCGTACCAGATGCTGCCCGAGACCTACAAGGGCCTCGGCGGCAAGTACGCCGCCCCGCAGCTCGCACCCAAGTCCGAGCAGGACAAGCTCGCCGCCAAGCTATGGAACAACGGCGCCGGCCGCGGGAACTGGGAGTGCTGACCCGCTAAGCGCCCCGCGGACGCCGGCGCCTCCACGTGCGTGGGAGACGCAAACCAAACGCACGAAACTCCGCAGCTTTCCTACGAGCTAGTCCTGTAACCCCGGCCGGGCCGTCACCCCCGCTTCGTACACTGGCCGCGTGAGCGCCCCCGCGGCCGTCCATCTCCATGTCCACTCCGAGTATTCGCTGCTGGACGGCGCGTGCAAGATCGATGCGCTCGCGGAGCGGGCGGCGGCGCTCGGCATGCCCGCGCTCGGGCTGACCGACCACGGGGTCATGAATGGGGCGGTCGAGTTCTACAAGGCGTGCCGCAAGCACGGAATCAAGCCGATCCTGGGGCTCGAGGCCTACCTCGCCGACGACCGGCTGGCACGCGACAAGGCCAAGTACGAGCGCAATCACCTGACGCTCCTGGCGCGCTCTTCCGAGGGTTTCCGCAATCTGGTCAAGATCTCCTCGAGCGGCTTCCTGGAGGGCTTCCGGCGCGGCCAGGCGAACGTCGACATGGACGTCCTGGAGCGCCACTCGGAAGGTGTGATCGCCCTCTCGGGCTGCCTGCAGTCACGCTTCTGCCAGCGGCTGATCCAGGAGCGCCCCGACGAGGCGCGCGAGCACGCCGAGGCGCTGATGGGCGTGTTCGGGCCCGAGAACTTCTACTTCGAGGTCCAGAACAACAAGATCCCCGAGCAGGACCGCGCCAACGAGGGGATCGCGCGGATGGCGAAGGAGCTCGGCCGGCCGCTGGTCGGGACGGCCGACGTCCACTACCTGGGGCGCGAGGACTACGACACACACTCGGCGCTGCTGTGCGTCCAGACCAAGTCGACGCTCGCGGAGCCGAAGCTGCGCTTCGACACCAACGAGTTCTATCTGAAGAGCCCTGAAGAGATGGCGGAGTCGTTCTCCGCCTGGCCGGAGGCGGTGCCGACGTCGGTCGAGATCGCCGAGCGGTGCGAGGTCGAGCTGGAGCTGGACAAGATGCTGCTGCCGACATTCGCGCCGCCGGACGGGTCCGAGCCCGCCGGCTACCTGCGGACCCTGACCGAGGCGGGCCTGCGCGGGCGCTACGGCGACCCACCGCCGGCCGAGGCGGTCGAGCGGATGGAGATGGAGCTCGGCGTGATCGGGGAGATGGGCTTCGAGTCCTATTTCCTGATCGTCTGGGACTTCGTCAAGTACGCCAAGGACAACGGGATCGCGGTCGGGCCGGGCCGCGGCTCGGCCGCCGGCTCGATCGTCTCCTACGCGCTGCGCATCACTGACGTCGACCCGCTCGCGTCGGACCTGATGTTCGAGCGCTTCCTGAACCCGGAGCGAATGTCGATGCCGGACATCGACATCGATTTCTCGGTCCGCGGGCGGGACCGGGTGATCCGCTACGTGCAGCAGAAATACGGCGCCGACGCGGTCGCACAGATCATCACCTTCGGCAAGATGAAGCCGCGCGCCGCGGCCCGCGACGCCGCCCGCGTGCTGGGCTTCGACTACGCCACCGGCGACCGGATCGCGAAGCTGATCCCGGAGCCGATCATGGGCCGCAGCCCGAGCTTCGAGGACTGCCTGAAGCCCGGCCAGGAGCTCAAGAACGCCTACGACACCGACACCGAGGCGCGCCGGATCGTCGATGTCGCGCGCGGGCTCGAGGACATCGTCCGCAACAACTCGATCCACGCCGCCGCGGTGGTGATCTCCGACCGGCCGTTGACGGAGATGGTGCCGCTGCAGCTCGCGGAGGACCGCGGGGCGGCGGGCGAGCCCGCCGGCGAGAACGGCAACGGCGGCGGCAACGGCAAGACCGAGCGCGTCTACAAGACGGTGACGCAGTACTCGATGGGCCCGATCGAGGAGATCGGCCTGCTGAAGATGGACTTCCTCGGGCTGCGCACCCTCGACGTGATCGAGAACGCGATCGACATCATCGAGCGCTCGAGCGGCGAGCGGATCGACCTCGCGACGCTGCCGATCGACGACCGCAAGACCTACGAGATGCTCGGCCGCGGCGACTCGGTGGGCGTGTTCCAGCTGGAGTCCGAGGGCATGCAGGACGCGCTGCGCCGCGTCGGCCCGACGGAGTTCGAGGACATCGTCGCGCTGGTCGCGCTCTACCGCCCGGGCCCGATGCGCTTCATCCCCGACTACGCGCGCGGCAAGCAGGACCCCGGCAGCGTCACCTACATCGACGAGCGGCTGCGCGCGATCACCGAGCCGACGTACGGCATCGCGCTCTATCAGGAGCAGCTGATGCAGATCGCCCGCGACATCGCCGGGTTCTCGGGCGGCAAGGCGGACACGCTGCGCTCGGCGATCGGCAAGAAGAAGCGCGACCTGATGGCGAGCCTCAAGAAGGAGTTCCTCGACGGCTGCGTCGCGAGCGGTACGACACCCGCGGTCGGGAATCAGCTCTGGGGCCTGATGGAGGCCGCGGCCGACTACTCGTTCAACAAGTCGCACGCCGCCTGCTACGCGCTGATCGCGTACCGCACCGCCTACCTGAAGGCGAACTATCCGGCCGAATACATGGCGGCCCTCATCTCGAGCGTCATGTCCACCAAGGACAAGGTGCCGTTCTTCGTCTCGCGCTGCGAGGAGATGGGGATCGAGGTGCTGCCGCCCGACGTCAACACCTCGGGCCACGACTTCGTGGTGGTCGAGGGCAACATCCGCTTCGGCCTCGACGCGGTGAAGAACGTCGGCTACGCGGCCGTGGAGAAGATCCTCGAGGCGCGCGAGGGCGCCGAGCCGTTCTCCTCGATCTGGGACTTCTGCGCGCGGGTCGACGCGCGCACCGTGAACAAGAAGTCGATCGAGAGCCTGATCAAGTGCGGCGCGCTCGACTCGACCGGCGCGACGCGCAAGGGCATGCTCGACGTGCTCGGCCCAGGCGCAGGCATCCGGCGCGAAGGCCCAGGAGGACGCGCTGTCGGGACAGGCATCGATCTTCGACTTCGACGACGCGGCGGGCGGAGGGAGCGCGCCCGCGGCGGTGCACTACCCGCCGATCCCATCGGCCGAGTTCGAGCGCGTCGAGCTGCTTGCCGGCGAGAAGGAGACGCTCGGCATCTTCCTGTCGAGCCATCCGCTGGCCGACGTCCGTCACATCCTGCGTGAGCGCGTCGACTGCTCGCTGGCCGAACTGGCGAAGCGGCCGGATGGCGCGTGGGTGACGGTCGGCGGGCTGATCACCCAGGCGAAGCGGATCAGGACCAAGTCGGGCGAGAAGATGGCCTTCGCCACGCTCGACGACCTCGAGGGCCAGGTCGAGATGCTGATCTTCAACTCCGCCTACTCGAGCAACGAAGAGCAGGTCGCCGCCGACCGGCGCGTGATCGTGCGCGGCCGCGTCGACCACAAGGAACGTGGCGAGACGAAGCTGGTCGTGCAGTCGATCGAGCCGTTCGAGCCGACGCCCGAGGAGATCGCGGCGGCCGGCGCGCCGCCCGAGCAGGAGGGCGGGCGAGCGGCGCTGCGCGCCGTGCGCACGCCGGACGCGTTCGTCGTGCGGGTGGATGCTCGCCGCTGCGACGAGTCGCTGATCGGCGACCTGAAGTCGCTGCTCGAGCACTTCCCCGGCGAGGCGGAGGTCGAGCTCGAGATGTCCACCAGCGCGGGCCCGCGAAAGCTGCGCTTCGGGCCCGGCTACCGCGTCACTCCCACACGCGAGCTGCGCTCCGAGCTGGACGACCTGCTGGGTCCTGGAGCGCTCGTAGCTTGAGCCTCAAACCTCCCAGGTAAGACGTTCGGCTGGACCTGGAACCCGCCTCCCAGGCGTGGTTACACTTCGCAAATGGCCGTTCGATCCAAGACCCGAGAGGCGACCGAGTGTCGCCAGTGCTGCACCTTCTGCGACAAGATGATCGAGCCGCGTGGGTGCATCGAAATGGATTGCCCGTTCCTCTACACCTACGAGGACGAGGCCGGCGGCCACCGCTACATGGGGTGCCTGCAGAAGGTGTTCGCGGTCGAGATCGACGTCGACATGTTCGAGAAGGCCGAGCGCACGCGCGCAGGCTTCGGCGGCATCAAGGCGGCGCGCGAGCCGCTTGCGATGTGCCCCTTCACGGTCGAGCGCTCATACGAGGGCGAGGGCGGTGCCTTCACGTGCACCAACCCGCGCTTCTTCGACGCCTCCGACGCCGAGGCCGACGGGTACCGGGCGTTCGACCTACGCGCCGGGCTTCGGTCGTAACCGCTTAGCGATCTGCACCTGACGCTTGTCGGGTCCGTGCCCGTCCGGGCCGGGAACCTCGATCAAGACGGGCCGACCCTGCAGGCGAGGCTCGCCGAGGAAGGCGCGAATTCCCTTCCGGCCGAGCTCGCCCTCGCCGAGGTTCGCGTGGCGGTCCACGTTGGCGCCCAGCTTCGCCTGCGAGTCGTTCAGGTGCAGGGCGCGCACCCGGTCGAGGTCCATCTCGGCCGCACACTGGTCGGTGACCGCGCTCATCCCCGCCGGGGTGCGGATGTCGTAGCCGGAGGCCAGCAGGTGGCACGAATCGAGGCACACGCCGACGCGCGCGTCGTCGATCAGTCCCAGCAGGTCGCCGAGCTCCTCGAAGCTGCGGCCGATCGTCCCGCCGGCGCCCGCCGTGTTCTCGAGCAGCAGGGCACAGCGCTCGGTCGCCGCGAGCGCTTTGCCGGCGGCGCCCGCGATCATCTTCAGCGAGCGGGAGACCGCCCGCAGGCCCTTCCCGCTGCCCGGGTGAAAGACGACGCCGCCGGCCCCGATCCCGTCGCCGACCTGCAGCGCATGGATGAGGGAGCTCAGGGACTTGCGCCGCACCTCGGCGTCGTTGCTGGCGACGTTGATCAGGTAGACGGCATGGATGTAGACCGACTCCACCTTGCTGGCCGCCAGCCGCTCGCGAAACGCCGCGAAGTCGTCCTCCGTGTAGGCGGTGGGCCGCCAGGCGCGGGGGCTCTGGTGGAAGATCTGCATCGTCTCCGCGCCCATCGCCTCGGCGCGCTCGAGCGCGTTGACGAGGCCCCCCGCGGTGGAGACGTGGGCGCCGATTAGCATCTGCCGTCGTGCGGAGTCATCGCTTCAGGGGGCGCGCGTGCGCCTGAGATTCGCTCCCAGCCCGACGGGCTTCCTCCACATCGGCGGCGCGAGGACGGCACTCTACAACTGGCTCCTGGCCCGGAAGTCGGCCGGGAACGCGCTCGTCCTGCGCCTCGAGGACACCGACCGCGAGCGCTCCACAGACGCGGCGATCGAGCAGATCCTCGACGCGCTCGACTGGCTCGGCCTCGATTGGGACGAGGGCCCGTTCCGCCAGACGGAGCGGGACGAGCGCTATGCGGAGCACCTGGACGGGCTGCTCGAGTCGGGGGCCGCCTACTGGGACACGGCGACCGCCGAGGAGGTCCGCGCGGGCAAGGAGGCGCGCGGCGGCGCCGGCTACCGCGGCACGCCGGTGGCGGAGGGAACCGAGGGCGCGGCGGTGCGGCTGCGCGTCCCCGACGAGGGCGAGACCGTGGTCGAGGACGTGATCCGCGGGTCGTCCGCGTTCGAGAACCGGCTGCTCGACGACTTCGTGATCGCGCGCGCGGACCGCACGCCGCTCTACAACTTCGCGGTCGCCGTGGACGACCACGAGATGGGCATCACGCACGTCGTGCGCGGGGACGACCACCTCTCCAACACTCCTCGCCAGCTGCTCGTGCTGAAAGCGCTCGGCGCCGAGGCTCCCGTATACGCGCACCTGCCGTTGCTGCACGGCACCGACGGCAAGCCGCTCTCCAAGCGCCACGGCGCCGCCTCGGTCCAAGAGCTACGGGCCGCCGGCTATTTGCCGGAGGCGGTGCGCAACTACCTCGCGCTGCTCGGCTGGGGCTACGACGAGACGACGACCTTCTTCACCACAGAGGAGCTGATCGAGCTGTTCTCGATCGAGCGGGTGTCGCGCTCGCCGGCGGTATTCGACGAGCAGAAGCTCGCCTGGATGAACGGGCACTACATCCGCCGCATGGAGACCGACGAGCTCGCCAGGGTGGCCTCCGAGTGGCTGGCGCGGGAAGGCGCTCCCGGGCGCGGGCGACCCGCGGCTGCCGGCGGCGGTCGCGGCCGTGCAGGAGAAGATCTCGACCCTGGCCGAGATCCCGGACCTGGTCGGCTTCGCCTTCAGGGACCAGGTCGATGCCGACCCCAAGGCCTGGGAGAAGGTGATGGGTAAGAACGGCGCGGCGCAAGCGCTCGCCCAGGCGCGGGAGGCGCTCGCATCCGTCGAGCCCTTCGACGAGGCGGGCGTGGAGCAGGCGCTGCGGGCGCTCGCCGAGCGGCTGGAGATGAAGCCGGGCGCGCTGTTTCAGCCCGTCCGCGTGGCGATCACCGGCCGGACGGTCTCGGCCGGCATCTTCGAGAGCCTCGCCCTGCTCGGCCGCGAGGAGTCGCTGCGCCGGGTCGACGCCGCGCTGGCGCGCCTCTAGCCTCGCGCCGGCCCCATCGCCCGGAAGCCCGCCATGGACGGGTTCAACTGCGCGTTCAACTTCGCCGGGGCAATTGCCGATATGTCCAGAGACCGGACCAGCAAGTGGTCTAGAAAAGCAGTCCAGGCAAGGAAGCGTGATGGCAAAAGCACGACCCATTGGAGCCGCTCCGGCTCAGCAGGCCACAGCCACGCCCCGCCCGCCGCGGCGCCGCGCCCGGAGGGACACGGACGCCGGCTGACCGCCGCGTTCGAGGCACTCGAGGCGTTCCCGGCGCTGGCGGAGTCGCGCGAGCGGGTCCTGCGCGTCGTCAGCCAGGAGCAGCCCTCCGAGGGCGAGATGGTTTCGGCTATCGAGTCCGACGTCGCGCTGGTGATCGCGGTCCTGCGCCTGTCGAACCGCCACGCGGACAGCCGCGGCCGGATCCGCAGCGTCCCGCAGGCGATCGAGGTACTGACGACGGCCGGCGTCGAGGCGCTGATCGGCTCCACCAAGACCTTCGACTTCTTCGAGCGCACCCCGGTCTGGGACGCGGCGCCGGAGCGCTTCCGCCTGCACGCGGTCGCGACCCAGCGGGCGGCCGACCGGCTCAGCCTGCGCGTCGACTTCCCCGAGCGGGACGAGGTGCTGGTCTCCTCGCTGCTGCACGACATCGGCAAGCTCGTGCTGGTGCAGGCCTACCCGGGCTACCCCGGTCAGGTCCACACCACCGCCCGCACGCCCGAGCAGCGCATTCACGCCGAGCGGCGTGAGCTCGGTATCGACCACGCGCTGGTCGGCGGCGTGATGGCCCGCCGGTGGGGACTGCCGCAGCAGCTCGCCGCCGTGATCGAGCACCACCACGCGGAGGACGTCACCGGCGAGGCCGCGGTCGTGCGGCTGGCCGACATGCTGGCCCACTATGCGCAAGGCCAGGCGATCGCCCCCAACCAGCTGCTCGCCGTCGCGCGCCGCGTCGGCCTCGGCCCGCAGGACCTGCGCGAGGTGCTCTTCGAGCTTCCCGGCCCGCCGCCGGACCACCGCCGCTCCTCGGCGCCGTGCCCGCTCTCTGCACGCGAGCTGGACGTGCTCAAGCGCCTGGCGGAGGGCAAGGTCTACAAGCAGATCGCCCTCGAGCTCGGCCTCTCGACGAGCACCGTGCGGACCCACCTGCACAACGTCTACGGCAAGCTCGGCGCGGTCGACCGGGCCCAGGCCGTACTGATCGCTTCAGAGCGCGGCTGGCTGTAGCATCGCCGCAGGGCGATGGCCGAGCTTCAGCTACAGGAAAAGCAGTTCGATCTGTTGCTGGCCGAGCTGCGCCGGATCGGCGACGAGCTGGAGACGGTGCAGCGCAGGCTGGCTCTGCTCGAGGCGCTTGGCCCCGGGCTGCAGGAGCTATCCCGGCTCTCGCACTCCATCGAGTCGCTCGCGTACGCGGCGCTCGGGCGGGAGGGTCCCCGGCTCCGTCGCCGGGCTTAGTCGACGCGGGCCGGCCCAGAGCACCAGCGCTGCGGCCAGCGTCATCCCGATCGAGTCGATCAGCACGTCGACCGGCGTGCCGTGTCGCCCGTCGACGAAGGTCTGGTGGATCTCGTCCGTGACCGCGAATGCGAAAGTGGCGGCGATCCCGGCCACGACCGCGCCCCTGAGGTCGCCCCCGACTCCGAGTCCGCGCATCGCCCGGATCCAGCACAGCGAGAGAACCAGGTACTCGGTGACGTGCCCGACCTTGCGCAGCATCACCTCGAAGGCCGAGTGGTCGGCGGTGCTGGTCTGCGAGGAGAGGTAGAAGATGATCGCCATCACCAGCACGGGCGGTCCGAGCAGGAAGGCGATGCCGGCAGGGGTCATCTGTCGCGAGTGGGATCGCGCGGTCATGGTTGAATGGTCGCAGCCGCCGCGGTCCGCGCCGGCACCACGATGATCGCGATCACTTCGAAGTCACGCTATGCAGTCCGCGCGCTGGTCGAGCTCGCCGCTCTCGGCGCCATGCCGGGCGGCCGCCCGGTGCCGATCGCAGAGCTGTCGCGCCGGCGCGACATCCCGCTCCAGTTCCTGGAGCAGCTGTTCGCGACGCTCCGCCGGGCCGGCATGCTGCACAGCCAGCGCGGCGTGAAGGGCGGCTACACGTTCGTCAAGGACCCGAGCGAGCTCACCGTGCTGGAAGTCGTGGAGCTGCTCGACGGGGAGATTGGCGGCGAGCTGTCCGGCGATCCGGACCGCCAGGAGGTGTGGACCCGCGCGGTGGCGTCACTGCGGGAGGTCCTGAGCAGCACCACGATCGCCGACATCGTGCAGCAGGAGTCCCAGGCGGCCGGGACGCCGATGTACCACATCTAGGAGGCGTCCCCGGTCTGCCGGGACGTTCCAAGGGCTTCAAGGGCGTCAGCCGGGCTGGTGGAACCACTCGTAGCGAACGACCTTGCCATCGCGAAAAGTCCAGAGAGCCGATTCCCTGCCCTCCACGTCGACACCGCTACTGCGCCCGCGTGCCCGATATCGCACTACGACGGCAACCTGGTCGCCGGCACTCTTGAAATCCTCGGGCTCCGCTCGCCAGAATTCCCACGATTCGAGGAGCTTCTCCCCGGCTCTTGTAAAGGCATCGACGCCACGTTGGGTCCCAGGCTCAATTGCCCCGGCCGGGTTGACGTATTCGATTTCAGAGTCCATGAGCTCCAAGGGGCCCGGAAACTCGTTGCGGGACCAAGCGTCGTAGAACCGCCGCACGATCTCCATGTTCTCCTGCGACATCGCGTTGCTCGTATCCCGCCTAGCGTCGTAGCCGCGGAAGTGCGCGGCCTGGTGCCTGAACCCCTAGCCGCCGGCGGCCCAGGGCGGCAATCCACCCGCCGACTCCCAGGGCTGCTTCGAGTCGTCGTACGGCGGCTTGGGCTTGGTCTCCACCGTGGAGGTGAGCGGACCGCTCGAAGGAAGCGCAACTTTGACGACCGACCAATCGCCGTCGGCCTGCTCGCGCGCGAGCCACCTGTACTTCGCCCGCTCGGGATGTTCCAGGCCGAGCCGGGTCGCCAGCTCCTGGGCCTCCGCCTTCTCCATATGACGGAGGCTACTCCGCTCGACTGAGCAGTTTCCCGTAACGGCGCCACTGGCGATCGGCTACCGTCATCGGTAGTCTGCTCTGACTGCGGTTCTTTGCAGGGAGCCGTGGGCAGGGGACGTTTCGACTTTCGGAGGGGTCCAGTGAGGGTGAAGAGGCTCTGCGCCGGCCTGGCGGCGCTTTTTTCGTTGCTCGTGCTCAGCTCGAGCGCCTATGCCAGCCACGATGTCATCGAGCAGCTCTCGATCGGGCCGACCGGCGGCAACGCCGCTACTTCGGCGGTCACCTACAGGGGCAACTCGAGCGACGGCTCGCGCGTCTTCTTCACGACCAACGAGAAGCTGGTCAGCACCGACACCGACTCTGCGATCGACATCTACGAGCGCTCGGGCACGACCACGACGCTGATCTCGATCGGGCCGAACGGCGGGAACGGCGCCTTCCCGGCCACCTACGGCGGGATCTCCCAGGACGGCACCAAGGTGTTCTTCCGCACGGCCGAGAAGCTGGTCAGCACCGACACCGACAACGCGATGGACCTGTATCTGCGCTCCGCCGGCGCCACGACGCTGCTTTCGCTCGGGCCGAACGGCGGCAACGGCATCCAGACCGTCATCTTCAGGGCGAACACCCCTGATGGCACGCGGGCGTTCTTCGAGACCGCGGAGCCCCTGGTCACCGGGGCCGGCGGCGACTCCGACACCGCGCGCGACGTCTACCAGTGGTTCGGCGGCGCCGTCACCCGGATCTCGGTCGGGACGCCTGGCGGCAACGACAGCGACTTCGACACCGCTTACGAGGGCTCGTCGACGGACGGCACGCGAGTGTTCATGAGCACGGATGAGTCTCTCAATGGCACGGACGGCGACAGCACCACGGACGTATACGAGCGCTTCGGCTCGACCACGACCCAGCTGTCGATCGGTCCGGCCGGCGGCAACGGGAACGTCAACTGCACCTGCGACGCGCTCTATGACGGGGCTTCCGCCGACGGGACGAAGGTCTGGATGGACACCGACGAGGCGCTCACCGCCGACGACATGGACACCGCCTATGACATCTACGAGCGTTCGGGCGCGACCACCACGCGCGTCTCGACCGGCCCGAACGGCGGCAACGGCGCTCTCGACGCCTTCTTCGACGCCGGGTCGCCCGACGGCACACGTGTCTACTTCGACACGATCGAGTCCCTGGTGGGTGGTCCAACGGGGGACTTGGACCCGGCGACGGACATCTACGTGCGCTCGGGCGGGACGACGACGCTCGCATCCATCGGCCCGAACGGCGGCAACGGCGGGCAGTTCGTCTCGTGGGGCGGCATCAACAGCGCCACCGGAACCGACCTGTTCTTCACCACCTCCGAGTCGCTCGTCACCGGCGACATCGACGGCTTCGAGGACGTCTACCACCGCGAGTTCATCTCCGGCACTACGACGCTGGTCTCGACGGGCCCGAACGGTGGCAACGGGCTGAACCCAGCCTTCTACGCCGGGGTCGGGGGCACGGCGCTCGAGCAGCGGGTCTTCTTCACGACCGACGAGCGGTTGATCACCAGCGCCGACACGGACGCCACGAACGACATCTACGAGCGCTACAGCGGAGCCACGACGCTGATTTCGAGGGGACACACTCCGCCCGACGACGAGACCAACCCGATGTTCCGGGGCAACTCGGCCGACGGCACGAAGGCGTTCTTCGACACGATCGAGCCGATGCTGGCGAGCGACACCGACACCATCCAGGACACCTACGCCGCCACACAGGGAACGCCGGGCGGCTTCCCGCGGCCCAAGGGCGCGACGCCCGTGCGGCTGGCGCTGGCACCGGCCTACACGCCGTGCACGACGCCGAACCGCGTCCACGCTCCATCGCTCTCCTACCAGTCGTGCAACCCGCCCGTCCAGACCTCGCCGCGGCTGACGCTCGGCAGCCCGGACGCGAACGGCCAGGCGGCGCTTGCGAACAACGCATACATGGCCTTCCGGGTGACAGGTGCCGCGGGCGGCGTCGATGACAGCGACGTGGTGCTGTTCACGACGCTGAACGACGTGCGCAACACCTCAGACCTGACTGACTACGCCGGCCAGCTGCAGGCTTCGGTGACGCTCAACATCACCGACAAGGACCCGGCCAACACGCTGCCGTCGACGCTCGCGCCGGTGCCGCTCAAGTGGACGATCCCGTGCAGTCCGACGGTCAGCACGACGGTCGGCTCCACTTGCACTCTCAGCACGACGGCCGACGCGCAGCTGCCCGGGATGGTGCCCGAGGGCCGACGGACGATCTGGGAGGTCGGCAAGGCCGACGTGTACGACGGCGGTCCCGACAACCTGGCGTCCACCGCCGACAACGACCTGTTCCAGACGCAGGCGCTGTTCGTGCCGTAGCCGCATCGCCCGCCCGCCAATCACTTCGGCATTGATCGCCTCGGCGGTGACTCTGCCGGTGCGATCGGGAAGCCCGATCGCAGGTGGCGTCTCGGTGCCGCCGGCGAGCATGCCGCTGCTGCGCGGGCGGCGTCCCCTGAAGCGGTGGCGCTACGTCGGGTCTCTACGGCCCCGACTTCATGCTTTGCGTCGGCTCCGCCCGTGTCGGAGTCGCGCCGCTGAACTTCTGGGCGGTGATCGAGCCGGACGGACGACTGCTCGAGCGGACGACGCTTTCCGCGGGCGGCGTGCACGTCGGCCAGGACCGCGTCAGCGTCAAGGCTCGTGACGCGCGCGTGGACCTCGAGCTCTCACCGCTCGCGGGCTATGAGCCGGTCGAAGTCGTCTCCCCGGCCGGCCCGCACTACGTCTGGACCCGCAAGCACCTGATGCGCGCTCGCGGCCTGCTCGAGGCCGGCGGGGCGCGGCGCGAGATCGACCAGGAGGCGTTCATCGACGACAGCGCCGGCTACCACGAGCGCCACACGCAGTGGAAGTGGTCCGCCGGAGTGGGCATGGCAAGCGGTGGCGAGCGGGTCGCATGGAACCTCGTGACCGGCGTCCACGACGCGCCGGTGGGAAGTGAGCGGACGGTCTGGGTCGACGGGCGTCCGGCGGAAGCGCCTCCGGTCCGCTTCGGCGGCGACCTCGACTCGATCGAGTCCGACGATGGATCGCGCCTCGCGTTCTCGGAGTGGGGGGCGCGGACCGACAACACGAACCTGTTGCTGTTCCGCAGCCGCTACCGTCAGCCCTTCGGGACTTTCACGGGCGAGCTCCCCGGCGGCGTGGAGCTGGCGGAGGGTTACGGCGTCATGGAGGACCACGACGTCTTCTGGTAGCCGGTCCGGGCAGGTATATTGGCCGCCCAGTCCGGTGGGCTCCAGCGAGGAGGGATTCTTTTGAGCTACGCAATGGACCCGGCGGCCCAGCTGGCACAGCAGGTGCTGCAGGCGCTCGCCGACAGCTCCGCCCAGCCGCTCGCCGAGGTGCGCGACCGCGCCCCGGAGGACCGTGAGTTCTCAGAGCTCGAGGCAAGCCTCGCGGACTGGGGCTACGGCTACGGGGTCGCCTGGGCGCTGGTGCGCGCGGCCGATCCGATGATGTCTTCGCAGGCGGTCGCGGACCTGGCCCGGCGCGGCACCGCGCTCGCGTGGCGCATGTACAGCGAGGAGTCGTGGGCGCGGCTGCTCGAGGACGGCCGCCGGCCGGCCGCCGAAGCGCGCGAGGCGCCTTCCGAAGGCGACCCCGAGCAGCCCGAGCCGGACACCGCGCTGAGCGAGTTCATGGGCAAGGTCGCCCAGACCCGGGCCAGCCGCCCCGAGCGAGGACCGCGCGCGCCGGAATCATGAGCTCGGTGCGGCGCCAGACTCACGTCGCCGCGCCGCTGGAGGTCGTCTGGGAGCTGGTCGGCGATCCGAACCGGCACCCGGAGTGGTTCCCGAAGGTCGTCGAGGCCGAGTGTGAGGGAATCGAGGAAGGCTGCTCGTACCGGATGGTCATCAAGGGACCGATGGGCGCGGCCGAGGAGATGGCGCTCGTGGAGAGCCTCGAGGACTGCGGCGAGATCAAGATCCGGTGCGAAAGCGGCACTTACATGCTCTTCAAGCTGGCCGGCCTGCGCGAGGGCACCTTTATCGATGTCGAGTTCGGGATGGAGCCGGAGGCGCTCCAGCACCGCGTGTTCGACCGGCTCGCTGGGAAACGCTACTACGGCCGCTGGCTCGAGCAGTCCGTGGACGCGTTGCGCCAAACGGCGGAGCGCACGCCCGCGGCAACCTAGCTCCCGGGAGCCGGTATACCGGCTCCCGAGGGCGCAAACTCCGTTAACCTCCGTGGCGGAGGAGTCACGTCTCGACAGAGGGCGGGGGCCGGCCGTATGGTCGGTGGGCCTTGTCGCCGGAGGAGGAATTCCCTGTGAAGAAGCTTTTCTTGTTGGCGGTGATCGGCGCTGCGATCTTCTCGATCGTTGCGATCGCGCAGGCCGCCATCGTGCAGACGTTTCAGGCCCAGTTCACCGGCAAGGCCGGCAAGTCGACCGCCTACCAGGTGAGCGAGAACACGAGTATCAGCGCCGATGACCCCGGCTACCAGGTGAAGGGCCAGCCGCCGCCCCAGAACCAGCAGCAGATACGCGTCCAGAAGGGCGTCAAGTTCAACGGCAAGTACTTCAAGCGCTGCAAGCTCGCAGCTCTGCAGGCGCGCGGCCCCGCCGGCTGCCCGTCGGCCTCGAAGATCGGCAAGGGCGTGGGGACCGGGTCGGCGAAGCCGATTCTGGACCAGGTCAGCGCCAAGCTGACGCTGTTCAACGGCGAGAAGCAGGGCGGCAAGGACACCGTCTACGTGTTCACGCTCCCCGACGTTGGACCGACCTTCGTCGTGGTCGGGACGATCAACAAGATCAACAAGGGCCAGCTCGGCTACGAGCTGCGGTTCAAGATCGACCCGATCAAGACGCTGCCGAACGCGCCTGACGCCGCGATCATCTCGGTCAAGACCCAGACGCCGACCAAGACGGTCAAGAAGGGCAAGAAGAAGTACGCGTTGATCCTCGCCCCCAAGACCTGCAAGAAGACGTGGGCCTACCAGGGCGAGTTCACGTTCGTGAATGGCCAGAAGGCCGTCGTGGACGGAACGCAGAAGTGCAAGAAGTAAGCGCCTGACGTACAGCCGCTCTCATGGAGTGGTTGCTTGAGCAGGGAGGGGCCGGTTCTGAGGAGCCGGCTCCTCTCTTTTGCCTTGGAGAGGGGCTTAACAAGAAACCCACACTGAGCACCCCCTCTTCAACTCCGCTGAGCTACGCTCCCCAGCGGAGGGTTCCGAACTGACCATCCGGCGCGGTTGCCCGTATCGGCTGCCGCTTGCACTACGAGGAGGAATTCCCTTTGCGTAAGAAGCTCTTGCTGATGGCCGGCCTGTGCGTGGGCGTGCTGGCGATCGTTGCGGTCGTCGCCCAGGCCGCCATCGTTCAGACGTTCACAGCCACAGTCAAGCCGGCGAAGGCAAAGAAGCCGGTCGCGCTCGCAGTAAGCGAGGGCACCAGCCTGACGGCCGATGACCCGGGTTACCAGGTCAAGGGCCAGCCGCCGCCCCAGAACCGCCAGGTCATCCGCCTGCAGAAGGGCGGCAAGTTCGGCGGCAAGTACTTCGCCCGCTGCAAGCTCGCAGCGCTGCAGGCGAAGGGCCCGTCCGCGTGTCCGTCGAAGTCGAAGATCGGCACCGGCGTCGGCACCGGATCGGCGAAGCCGATCCTGGACTCCGTCAGCGCCAAGCTGACGCTGTTCAACGGCGAGAAGAAGGGCGGCAAGGACACGGTCTACGTGTTCACGCTTCCCGACGTCGGCCCGACATTCGTCGTGGTCGGAACGATCTCGAAGGTCAACAAGGGCAACTTCGGCTACGAGTTGACCTTCTCGATCGACCCGATCAAGACCCTGCCGAACGCGCCTGACGCGGCGATCATCTCGGTCAAGACCAATACTCCGGTCAAGTCCGTGAAGAAGGGCAAGAAGAAGCGCTACCTGATCACCGCGCCGAGCAAGTGCTCGGGCAAGTGGAACTACCAGGGCGAGTTCACGTTCGTGAATGGCCAGAAGGCCACCGTGGACGGTTCGAGTTCCTGCAAGAAGTAGCGCCCGCTAGAAGTTCCTGATGTAAGCGACCGGCCCGCCAAGTGCGGGCCGGTCGCGTTATGGGGCGAAGCCCTGCGGCGGCAACCGCGCCACCGGATATCGTGGCCGCAATGGCGTCAAAGCGGATCGAGATTGCGACCAACCCGGCGCAGATCGTGGGTGACACGCCGATGGTGCGCATGCAGCGGATGGACGCGGACACCGGCGCCGAGGTGTACGGAAAGCTCGAGGCGTACAACCCTGCCGGGTCGGTGAAGGACAGGATCGGGGTCTCGATGATCGAGGCGGCCGAGGCGGCAGGGGAGATCGAGCCCGGCCGGACGACCGTGATCGAGTCCACCTCGGGGAACACCGGGATCGCGCTCGCCTTCGTCTGCGCCGCCAAGGGGTACAAGCTGATCCTGACCCTGCCGCAGGGAATGAGCCGCGAGCGCGAGTCGCTGCTGCGCCTCTACGGAGCCGATGTGCGGGTGACGGAGTCGATGGGGGGCATGCACGAGGCGGTGGCCGAAGCCGAACGGCTCGCCGGCGAGACACCCGACTCGTTCAAGCCCGACCAGTTCAGCAACCCGGCCAACCCGGAGGCGCACCGGCGCGGCACTGCGGAGGAGATCTGGTCTGCGCTCGACGGGAAGGTCGACGCGTTCGTCGCCGGCGTCGGCACCGGCGGGACGATCACCGGCGTGGGGGAGGTACTCAAGGACCGTCGCCCCGACGCCTTGGTGGTCGCCGTCGAGCCCAGCGGCTCGCCCGTGCTGTCGGGCGGCCGCCCGGGACCGCACCGGATCCAGGGCATCGGGGCCGGCTTCGTGCCCGACGTGCTGAACCGGGATGTGATCGACGAGCTGATCACCGTGAAGGACGACGATGCGATCGCCACCGCGCAGCGGCTCGCCCGCGTCGAGGGCATCTCGGCGGGCATCTCGGCGGGCGCCAACACGTGGGCCTCCCTACAGGTCGCACGCCGACCCGAGATGCGGGGCAAGCGGATCGTCACCGTCATCTGCGACGCGGGCGAGCGCTACATCTCGCTCCCCTTCTTCGGCCCCGACTCCGCTGGGCAGAGCCGCGGCTGACCGTGCGTACCCTTAGGTCGTGGAGCTACACGAGGCAAAGATCCTGATCGCCGGCGCCGGCCGTGCCGGCGCGGCAGCCGCGGCGCACCTGGCGGCGGCCGGAGCCGGCTACCTCGCCGTCGCGGACGGCGCGAGCGACGACGGGTTCAACCGCGCCGAGATCCTGAGCGCCCGCTTGGCGCTGCTTCGGCCGGACCTGCACGCCGACCCCTATCCGGTTCCGGTGGAAGACCAGAACGCCGTCTCGATCACGACCGGCCACGACGCGGTTGTCGACGCAACGGGTGACGCTTCGGCGGGTGCGCTGCTGGCTCGGGCAGGGACCGAGCTCGGCGTCCCGGTCGTCCACGTGTCGTGCGCCGGCGAGGGCGGCGCGGTGCTCGTCAGTCGCCCCGGCCAGACGGCCTGCATCGGGTGCGCAGAAGAGTCGGCGATCGGCAGTCGGCAGTCGGCAGATGGAGCCGCCGCGGACCGCTCGTTGCTGGCCGGGCTCATGGGTGCTGTCGTCGCCGCCGATGTCGCGGCGGTGATCGGTACGGAATGGCCGACCCAGGCGCTGCTGCGCACCATCAGCCTGCCACCGGCGATCGACACCGACACGCTCGAGCGCGATCCGGAGTGCGCTGTCTGCGCCGCGGTCCCCGAGGGGGCGCGATGAGAGGCCTCGGCGCGCTGGCGCAGGTCGCCCGCGAGATTCGAGAGGACGTCAAGGCCGCGCGCGATCGCGACCCCGCCGCACGCGGGGCCGGGACGGCGGAGATCGTGCTCAGCTACCCCGGAGTCCACGCGCTGTTGTCGCATCGGGTCTGCCATGCGCTGCACCGTGCCGGAGTGCCGGTCGCGCCAAGGGTGCTCGCAAACGTCAGCCGCACGCTGACGAACATCGAGATTCATCCGGCGGCCAGCATCGGACACGAGTTCTTCATCGACCACGGCGGGGGCGTGGTGATCGGCGAGACAGCCGAGATCGGCGACCGCGTGACGCTCTATCAGGGAGTCACTCTCGGTGGCACGGGCCTTGCGAGCGGCAAGCGCCACCCGACCGTCGAGGACAACGTGACGATCGGCTCGGGCGCCAAGCTGCTGGGCCCGATCACGGTCGGGCACGGCGCCAAGGTGGGCGCCAACTCCGTCGTGATCCACGACGTGCCGCCGAACGCGACGGTGGTCGGCAACCCCGGTCACCCCGTGCGCGTCGACGGCCTCCGGCCGGAGGGACCGGATACCGACTGGGTCCACCTTCCCGACCCGGTCGCCGACGCGATGAAGGCGATGTCGGAGCGGATCGCCGCGCTGGAGCATCAGGTTGCGGAGCTGACCGGCAGCGAGCGCAAGGAGCCGGCGTCGGTTCAGCCGCTACGCCGCGGGAAGGGGCAGAACCCTGCCGCCGGATAGCGCCACGTCCGCCGCCGTCGCGCGTCCGCGCCAGGGCTCCGAGGAGCGCGCGGCGCGGTTGCTGGAGGGCCTCAACGCGCCGCAGCGCGAGGCGGTCACTCATGGGACCGGCCCGCTGCTGGTGCTCGCCGGCGCGGGCTCCGGCAAGACCCGTGTGCTGACGCACCGGATCGCGCACCTGGTGGCGACCGAGCGCGCCCGCCCCGGCGAGATCCTCGCGATCACCTTCACCAACAAGGCGGCCGGGGAGATGCGCGAGCGCGTCGAGGCGCTGGTCGGCCGGATGGTGCGTGTCATGTGGGTGATGACGTTCCACTCGGCGTGCGCGCGGATCATGCGCGCGGAGGCGGAGCGCCTCGGCTACACATCGCGCTTCTCCATCTACGACGAGGCCGACTCGCTGCGCGTCGTGCGGCGCTGCCTGGAGGAGCTCAGCATCGACCCGAAGCGCTTCACGCCGCGCGCGATCAAGTCGCAGATCTCGGCGGCGAAGAACCGGCTCGAGGACGCCGACCGCCTACCGCCAGCGCGTGGGCTCGTTCTTCGAGCAGACGGTCGCGGACGTGTACGAGCTGTACGAGCAACGCATCCACGAGATGAACGCGCTCGACTTCGACGACCTGCTGTTCCGCACGGTCAACGTGCTGGAGCTGTTCCCCGACGTGGCCGAGCGCTACCGGCAGACCTTCCGCTGGATACTCGTGGACGAGTACCAGGACACCAACCACGCCCAGTACCGGCTGCTGCAGCTGCTCGCGGGTGAGCAGCGAAACGTCTGCGTGGTGGGCGACGACGACCAGTCGATCTACAGCTTCCGCGGCGCGGACATCTCGAACATCCTCGACTTCGAGCGCGACTTCCCCGGCGCGCACGTCGTCAAGCTCGAGCAGAACTACCGCTCGACACAGACGATCCTTGTCGGCCGCGAACGCCGTCGTGTCGCACAACCAGGGACGCAAGCCGAAGGAGCTGTGGAGCGACATCGGCGGCGGCGAGCCGGTGCACGTCGCGGAGCTCGAGGACGAGCACGCGGAGGCGCGCCACGTCGCCGCGGAGATCGAGCGGCTCGACGAGGAGGAGGGCATCTCCCGCCGCGACATCGCGGTCTTCTACCGGACCAACGCGCAGAGCCGGGTGCTCGAGGACACGCTGGTGCGGTTCGACGTCTCCTACCAGGTGATCGGCGGCACGAAGTTCTACGAGCGTGCGGAGATCAAGGACGCGCTCGCATACCTGTCGCTGCTCACCAACCCGGCCGACACCGTCTCCTTCGGGCGCGTGATCAACTCTCCGCGGCGCGGCATCGGCCAGACGTCGCAGGGGCGCCTGCTGGGGCATGCGAACACGATGGGCATCCCGGTGCTGGAGGCGGCATACGACGCCGCGGGCGTGCCCGGACTGTCCCCGGCGGCGCTCAAGTCCGTCGGTCGCTTCGCCTCCGTCATCGAGCGGCTGCGGGAGCTGGCCGAGCATTCGTCCGTCGCGGAGCTGCTCGAGAGCACCTTGCAGGAGACCGGTTACATGGAAGGGCTCGAGGCCGAGCGCACGATCGAGGCTCAGGGCCGGCTCGAGAACCTGCACGAGCTGATCGGCGTCGGGCGCGAGTTCGACGACAACTGGGAGGGCGAGCGCGGCATCGCCGGGCTGGCGGAATTCCTCCAGCAGCTGTCGCTGTATTCCGAGCAGGACGCGCTCGAGGACCACGACGAGCAGGTGACCCTGATGACGCTCCACAACGCGAAGGGGCTCGAGTATCGGGTCGTGTTCATGATCGGCTGCGAGGAGGGCGTCTTTCCGCACTCGCGCTCGGTCGACGAGGGGAACCTCGAGGAGGAGCGCCGCCTGTGTTACGTCGGGGTCACCCGCGCCCGCGAACGGCTCTACCTGACGTGCGCACGCACGCGCTCGCTGTTCGGCGCCCGGTCCTACAACATGCCCTCGCGCTTCCTCGACGAGCTGCCGGCCGAGCTGACCGACACCGAGGAGGCGCCACCGCCTGACGTGTGGGAGCGGGATACGGAGCAGGGGGGAGCGCCACTTCCGTTCCGCGTCGGCGATGACGTGATCCACGCCTCGTTCGGAGAGGGCGTGGTGACCGGGGTGCAGCAGGGCGGCGTCGTGACGGTGCACTTCGCGGCGGACGGCCGCGAGCGCCAGCTGATGGCCGACTACGCGCCGCTGCGCCGGCGGGGGAGTTGATCTGGCGGCGCGCGTGATAGACGGGAAGGCGGTCGCCGACAGGGTCCGCGCCCGTGTGGCCAAGGAGGTGGAGCGGTTGCGGGCGGCCGGCGACGAGCCGCCCGGACTCGCGACCGTCCTGGTGGGCGACGACCCGGCCTCGCACATCTATGTGGCCAACAAGCACAAGGCCTGCGCCGAGGCCGGGATCACCTCGATCGGGCATGAGCTTCCAGCAGATACGCCGCAGGAGGACCTGATCGACCTCGTCCGGGACCTCAACTCCGACCCGCGCGTGCACGGCATCCTGGTCCAGTTGCCGCTGCCCGCCCAGGTCGACGCCGCGCAGGTGATCGCCGCGATCGACCCGCTCAAGGACGTGGATGGGCTGACGGCCGTCAACGCCGGGCTGCTCGCCCTGGGCCGCGACGGGCTGTTCCCGGCCACCCCGTCCGGGGTCATGGTCCTGCTGAGCGAGGCGGGCGCCAGGCTCGAGGGCGCCGAGGCGGTCGTTGTCGGGCGGAGCGACCTGGTCGGCAAGCCGGTCGCCGCGCTCCTGCTGCGGGAGAACGCGACCGTCACCGTCTGCCACTCGCGCACGCGCGACCTCGGAGCTGTTACCCGCCGGGCGGACGTGCTGGTGGCCGCCGTCGGCATCCCACGGCTGGTCACGGCGGAGATGGTGAAGCCCGGCGCGACCGTGATCGACGTGGGCATGAACCGCATCGAGGAGGGCCTCGTCGGGGACGTCGACTTCGAGCCGGTCAGCGCCGTCGCGAGCGCCCTCACGCCGGTCCCGGGCGGGGTTGGCCCCATGACCATTGCCATGGTGCTACAGAACACCCTGAAGGCCGCTGGGCTGCAGGCATCCGGGCGGGTCGGTAGAACACCCGCTGCCGGGGCCTAGTGCGCGCGCCGCGCTGGCCGGCCGGCAAGTGATCTCTTGGATCTGGGCAGAGTCAGAAACTCGGAATGGCTGGCCGGCATCGCCGGCCTGGTCGTGCTCGTCTCGATGTTCGGCTTCGACTGGTATGAGATCGGCGGCGCCGCGGGTCCGGCGATCGATGCGCTAGGGGCGGCCGGCGTGCAGGCCGAGACCGGCATCAAGGCCTGGGAGAGCCAGGGGTTCACCGGAACGATCGCCAACCTCGTGATCCTCGCGGCGGCGATCTCCGGCATCGGCCTGGCAGTGCTCGCCGCCACATCGCGCACCGTGGCCCTCCCCGTGGCGGCCAGCGCGCTGACCGCCCAGCTCGGCGCCGGCGCGGTCGTGATGGTGATCCTGCGCATCATCTTCCAGCCGGGACCGAACGAGTTCGTCGAGCTGGAGGCCGGGATCTTCGTCGCGCTCGCCGGGGCGGCGCTGGTGACCTACGGGGGCTGGCGCTCGATGGAGGAGGAGATGGGGCCCTACGCGCCATCGGCCGCCCCGGCCGCCGACCCCAACCTCCCGCCGGAGGCGTCGCCGCTTGCTAACCCGCCTCCCGAAGACACCTTTCCCCCTCAACAGCCTCCCCCCTCCTCTTCTTCTGCCTAGGTAGCTCGACAACGCGTCGATGCGGCCTTGCGTCGCGGGTGCGATCGGATAGGCTAGCCACGCCACTGGAAAGTCCGGTCCGCTCGCCGCGTTACGAGCGGGGCGTTTGCATTAGGAGGGGCTGTGCCAGAGGGAACCGTCAAGTGGTTCAGCAACGAGAAGGGCTTCGGATTCATCGAGCGCGAGGAAGGCGACGACGTGTTCGTCCACTTCTCGCAGATCAACCTGGATGGCTACAAGACGCTGGAGCAGGGACAGCGCGTGGCCTTCGAGGTGCAGGAAGGCCCGAAGGGCCTCCAGGCATCGGAGGTGCGGCCTGTCTAGATCGGGGCCGGTTTATTTGGAGTTTGGGTGGGCCCCTCCATGTGAGGGGCCTTTTCATTCTCAGGACCTCACTTGACCCTGCCGTGATGCCACTAGCATTGCCGCGATGATCGATCGCGACCAGGTCCTCCACGTGGCGCGACTCGCTCGGCTGCGGCTCTCCGACGAGGAGATCGACCGCATGTCGCGCGAGCTCTCCTCCGTGCTGGATCACATCGAGAAGATCTCCGAGCTCGACCTCTCGAGCGTCGAGCCGACCTCACACGTGGTGGCGGTGGAGAACGTACTGCGGCCGGACGAGCCGCGCCCGAGCTGGCCCAAGGAGCGGGTGCTCGCGAGCGCCCCCGATCCCAGTCACGGCGGCTTCCGCGTCCCCACGCCGGGCCGATGAGCACAGCGTCGCTCGAGCTGACAGCGGCGCAGGCGATCGCGGCGATCGAGCGCGGCGACCTCTCCGCCGGCGAGCTGTGGAACACGTACGCCGAGCGCATACAGCAGCACGATTCCGAGATCGGGGCGTTCCTGTGGACGGCCGACGAGCCCCCGGCGGTCGACCCGGGCACTCCGCTCGCGGGCGTGCCGCTGGCCGTGAAGGACCTGTTCTGCACCGAGGGCGTTCCGACCACCGCCGGATCGCGGATCCTCGAGGGGCACCTGCCGCTCTACACGGCGACGGCGGTCCGCAAGTTGACCGCGGCCGGGACGGCGATGATCGGCAAGACGAACATGGACGAGTTCGCGATGGGCTCCTCGAACGAGAACAGCGGCTACTGGCCGGTGCGCAACCCGTGGGACCGTGAGCGTGTCCCGGGAGGCTCGAGCGGCGGCTCCGCAGCGGCGGTCGCGGCCGGCCTGGTTCCCTGGGCGATCGGCACCGACACCGGCGGTTCGATCCGCCAGCCCGCCGCGCTGTGCGGGATCGTCGGCCTGAAGCCGACCTACGGGACGGTCTCGCGCTATGGCATGGTGGCCTTCGCCTCGTCGCTCGATCAGTGCGGCCCGCTCACGCGGGACGTGACCGACGCGGCACTGCTGTTGCGCCACATGGTCGGGCGGGACCCCTGCGACTCGACCTCCGTCGGCCTGCCCGAAGAGGTCCGGCTGCCACAGCGGGAGAGCCTCGAGGGATTGCGCTTCGGCGTGCCGGAGGAGCTGGGACCCGACGCGGAGGGAATGCAGGCGGGCGTCGCAGAGGTGTTCCGCGAATCGCTGAGCCTGATCGAGCGACTCGGCGGTGAGATCGTCGACGTCCACCTTCCGCACGCTCCGCACGGAATCTCGGCGTACTACCTGATCGCCCCTGCCGAGGCCTCGGCGAACCTGGCCCGCTACGACGGCGTGCGGTTCGGCAAGCGGGCCGGCAACGGCACCCTCCTCGACCTGTACGAGCAGACGCGCGCCGAGGGTTTCGGCCCCGAGGTCAAGCGCCGCATCATGCTGGGCACGTTCGCGCTCTCCTCGGGGTACTACGACGCCTACTACGGCCGCGCGCAGCGCGTTCGCACGAAGATCTCCCAGGACTTCCGCACCGCGTTCGCGAGCTGCGATTACATAGTCACGCCCACCTCGCCGACCGTGGCCTTCGGCCTCGGCGAGCGCACCGGCGATCCGCTCGCGATGTACATGTCCGACTACTGCACCGTCCCCATGCCGCTGGCCGGGATCCCCGGGATCTCGATCCCGGCCGGGAAGTCGGAGGGTCTTCCGGTCGGGCTGCAGATCGCCGGCCCCGCCTTCTCCGAGAACGGCCTACTGGACGCTGCCTATGCGATCGAGCAGGCGATCGGGTTCGACCCGACGGAGGCGTTCGTTGGCTGAGCGCTCCGGGACGCAATGGGAGCCGGTGATCGGTCTCGAGATCCACGTACAGCTGCATACGCGCACGAAGATGTTCTGTGGCTGCGCGCTGTCGTTCGGCGAGGAGCCAAACACGCTTACATGTCCGGTGTGCCTCGGCCACCCGGGCACGCTGCCAACGCTGAACGCGGAGGCCGTCCACTTCGGCCTTATGATCGGCTTCGCCCTCAACTGCGAGATCGCCCCGCGGTCGATCTTCCACCGCAAGAACTACTTCTATCCCGACCTGCCGAAGGGCTACCAGATCAGCCAGTACGACATTCCGCTGGCGTCCACCGGCGGGTTGACTGTCCCGGACGGCCCCGAGGTCCGCATCCACCGGGTGCACCTCGAGGAGGACGCCGCCAAGCTCGTGCACCTGGGCGAGTCGGGCCGCATCCACGGCGCCGGCACTTCGGTGGTGGACTTCAACCGCGGCGGCACTCCACTGGTCGAGATCGTCACCGAGCCCGACGTGCGCTCGGCGGCCGACGCGCGGGAGTTCCTGCAGCTGCTGCGCACGACGCTGAAGCAGATCGGGGTGTCCGACGTGAACATGGAGGAGGGCTCGCTGCGCTGCGACGCGAACGTGTCGGTGCGGCCGGCCGGCTCCGACGAGCTGCGCACCAAGACCGAGCTGAAGAACATGAACAGCTTCCGGTTCGTGGAGCGCGGCATCGAGGCGGAGATCGAGCGGCAGATCCGCATCTGGGAGTCCGGCGAGACCTTGCAGCAGGAGACGCTGCACTTCGACCCGGCGACCGGCTCACTGACTGCGCTGCGCTCCAAGGAGGAGGTGCACGACTATCGCTACTTCCCCGAGCCGGACCTCGTGCCGCTGGCGCCAACCGAAGAGATGCTCGAGCGGGCACGCAGCGGGCTGCCGGAGCTGCCCGCCGCGCGCCTGGAGCGCTACCAGGCCGACTACCGGCTCCCCGCGGACGTGGCCGGCACGCTTGTCCAGTGGGAGGAGCTGGGCCGGTTCTTCGAGGACGCGCTGGCCGCCAGCTCGGGCAACGGCGGCATCGACCCGGCGGCGCTTGCGCGCTGGACGACGGGCGAGGTCGTCGCGCGGCTGCGCGAGCAAGGCGTAGAGGACCCCCGTGAGTCGCAGCTCTCGCCGCGTGCGCTCGGGGACTTGGTGAAGATGGTCGAGGACCGCTCCCTGTCGCAGTCGGCCGCCAAGGAGGTGCTCGGCGAGCTGACCCGGCAGGGTGGCGACCCGGCAGCGATCGTCGCTGACCGCGGGCTGGCGCCAATCGCAGACGAGGGCGAGCTCGGGGCGATCGTGGATCGCGCAATTTCGGAAAACCCAGACGCCGTGGAGCGGATCCGCGGCGGCAAGGCGCAGGCTGCCGGCGTGATCGTCGGCGCCGTCATGAAGGAGACCAAAGGTCGTGCGGACGGCGCCGAGGTCAACCGGCTCATCAAGGCAAAGCTGGGGCTGGATTAGGTCCGCGCTCAGCGGCGTCGTGCTGGCGCTGCTGCTGGCGGGGCCGCTCTCCGGCGGGGCGCAGGCGCGGGTGTTCAGCCCGTGCGGGCCCGGGGTCGACTGCGGGCGCGTCCTGGTGCCGCTCGACCGGGCCGGCCGCGCCGCGGGCAACATCCGGCTGGCCGCGATTCGCGTGCGGGCGAGGTCGCGACGCGCCAGCCGGCCGCGCGACGCGGTGGTGGCCCTCTCCGGCGGGCCGGGAGAGTCGGCGATCCCGTTCATCGTCGACTTCCTCGGCGAGATGTATCCGGCGCTTACGACCCGCGACCTCCTGGTCTTCGACCAGCGCGGGACCGGCGTCTCCTCTCCGGTCAGGTGCCCGCGCTTCCAGCGCGGAGTGCTCGGCGGGCTCGCGGCGGCCACGCGGGAGTGCGCCCAGGGGCTCGGATCGGCCGCCGCCTCGTACAACACCGAGGAGGCGGCGCGCGACATCGAGGCCGTGCGGGTGGCCTCGGGCGCCCGCAAGCTGACGCTCTACGGAATCTCCTATGGCACCAAGGTCGCGATGGTCTACGCGTCGCTCTACCCGGACCGGGTCGAACGGTTGGTGCTCGACTCGGTGGTGGATCCGTTCGGGCCGGACCCCTTCGACTTGGACCTGTTCTCGGCAGTCTCGCGCGTGATGCGCGAGGCCTGCGCCGGGGGCCGCTGCCGGGGAGTGACGAACGACCCGGTGGCGGATCTCCAGACACTCGTGCAGCGTCTGGCGCGCGCGCCGCTCGCAGGCTATGTGGTCGGTGGCGATGGCCGCCGCCGGATGCGCCAGATGGGCCGGGGAGCGCTACTCGACCTGCTGGTGGAGTGGGACTACGACCCCGCCGGACGCGCCACGATTCCCGGGGCGGTCCGTTCCGCGCTGAACGGCGATCCCCAGCCGCTGCTGCGCCTGGTGCACCTGGTGCTCGGCAGCGTCCCGGAGGAGTCGATCAGGCTGTTCGACGTCGGGACGTTCGTCGCGACCAGCTGTGCGGACCAGGGCTTCCCGTGGAGTCCCGCGTCGCAGCCGGAGCGTCGCTGGGCTGAAGTGATGGCGGCGGCGGACCGCATCCCGGACGCGGCCTTCGCGCCGTTCGACCGCGCGACGGCGCGCGCCTCGTCGCTGTTTCGGATCTGCGCGCTCTGGCCCCCGGTCGCGCGCGCCCCGCTGACACCGGTCGGCCCGCTGCCCGACGTCCCCACGCTGATCTTCAGTGGTTCCGGCGATCTGCGCACTCCGAGCGAGCCCGCGCGCGCGCTGGCCGCTGCCCAGCCGCACTCCTCGCTGGTCGTGGTGCCGGGCGCCGGGCACGGGGTGCTGCCCAGCGATCTTTCGGGTTGCGCCGACACTGCGGTGCGCCGGTTCTTCGCCGGCCGCCCGGTGAGCCCGACCTGCCCGCCCTCGTCCGCGCCCATCCTGCGGCTGCTGGCACCCGGACGCGCGGATCCTGTGGCGCCCCGCACGTCTGAGCGCGGTTGAGAGCGTGCACGGGTTCCCCTCGCGAGTGGGGCGGACCGTGAGGGCGGTCGTCCTGACCCTCGTCGACCTCTCGATCACCGAGACGTTGACGCCGGAGTCCCGGGTCGTCCGGATCGGCGGCCTGCGCAGTGGCCGGGCGGTGATCCGCGGGCGCAGGCAGCGGATCGAGCGCTATTCCTACGTGCCCGGGGTCGAGGTCTCGGCGCCGATGGCTGCGCTCGAGCCCAAGTCGCTGCGCGTGCGGGTCACGGGCCGCGCCGCCGCGCGCGGAACGCTGCGCTTCGACTTCGCCCGCAACCGGATTCGCGGCCACCTGGGAGGTCATCGGGTCGGCCTGCGCCTGACGCGCCAGACCAACAGCGCGATCCGGCAGCTGTACGCGCCGGAGCGGGCGGCGGCCTCGCGTCACCGTCGCGGTCTGACCCGGCTTCCGACGGCGGTACCTTAGTAAGGCAATGCGGTTCCTGGTCCTCCTGTTCTTCTTCGGCCTCGCCACGGGGGTGGTCGCGAAGATCAAGGGGAACTCGTTCTGGATCTGGTTCCTGGTCGGGTTCTGCCTGCCGGGGATCGGGCTGATCGCGTCGCTCCTTCACCGCTGGGAGGTCGACGAGCCGCACCGCCGCTGTCCGCGCTGCGGGGCCCTGCACCCGATCTCCGACCAGGTCTGCACGACATGCGGCGAGGACATGGACTGGACTCCGCACCAGGTCAAGGTGTCGAGATGACTTCTGGGGCTAAATCCCGGCCCCTCCCCGGTCGATAGACCCTCGAGAAGCCGAAAGCGGCTTCCGTCGGCCGCTTCCCGCATCCGGCGGCCGCCGCATCACGACGATGCTCGTCAGCCACAAGCTCCGGAGAGGGCCCGGTCGCACCAGCGTGCGCCGTGACTCCGCGATGCCCGCTCCCCGCGTGGACCACCTTTGTCGCCTGGGGAGTCCAGCTCGGAGCGACCATGGTCCTGTTCGCCTACGCGCTGCACCTCACCGGCCTAGGCGGCGAGTCGGTCGACTTCGACACCTGGGCCTACAACTCGCTGTTCGGCGTTGCGGCCCTGCTGTGCCTCGCGCGAGCGGCCTTCGTGGCGGCCGACCGCCTGGCGTGGGCATTCCTGGGCCTCGGGCTCGCCTGCTGGTTCGCCGGCGAGGTCTACTTCACGCTCGAGCTGGCGGACATCCGGCTCACGCCGGTGCCGTCCGTCAGCGACTACCTGAGCCTCGCCTTCTACCCGGCCAGCTACGTCGCGCTGATCCTGATGGTTCGCGCCCGCGTGCGCCGCTTCCAGGCCAGCATGTGGCTGGACGGCTTGATCGGCGCCCTGGCGATCGGCGCCGCGGCGACGGCCATCTTCCTGGAGCCGATTCTCGAGAGCACCGGACGCGACACGGCCGAGATCGCGGTCAGCCTCGCCTACCCGGTGGGGGACACGCTGCTGCTCGCACTCGTGATCGGCTTCTTCGCCGTCACCGGTTGGCGCCCGGGGCGAGACTGGATGCTGGTCGGCGCCGGTCTGGCCGCGATGGCGACGGCCGATGTCGTCTTCCTCTACCTGAGCGCCCACGGCACGTACACAGAGGGCACGCTCCTCGACGCCATGTGGCCGGCCTCGTCGCTGCTGCTCTCCTATGCCGCCTGGGTGTCGGCCGGTCGCAAGCAGGCCGGCGACATGCTGAGCGGCCTGGTCATGCTGCTGGCTCCCGGGCTGTTCGCCGCACTCGCGCTCGGCCTCGTGGTGCTCGGCAGCATCTCCGCCACGAACACGACCTCGCTGGTCCTCGCCACGGCGGCGCTCGGCTTCGTGATCGCCCGGCTGGCGCTCAGCCTCGCGCAGAACGTGCGGCTCCTGCGCGACATCAGCCGCGAGTCGGTGACGGACCAGCTGACGGGCCTCGGCAACCGGCGCAAGCTGATCGCGGACCTCGAGGAGATGCTCACTGACGGCCGCCGGCAAGAGATACCGACACATACCCTCGGGCTGTTCGACCTCGACGGTTTCAAGGACTACAACGACACCTACGGGCACCCGGCGGGTGACGCCCTGCTGCGCACCCTCGGCGAGCGGCTCGCGGCGACCGTGACGCCTCGCGGGCGCGCCTACCGGCTGGGCGGGGACGAGTTCTGCGTCGTGCTGGACGGCGACTTTGCCGACACCGACATCGGGGCGATCTGCGAAGCCGGCCTGACCGAGCGCGGCAGCGGATTCTCCATCACCGCGTCCTGCGGGCGAGTCGTGCTGCCGGCGGAGGCGCGAACGGTCTCGGGAGCGCTGCGGATTGCGGACACCCGGCTGTATCAGCAGAAGGGCCGCGGCGGTCGCGCGTCGGCGCTGAAGCAGGCGCAGGACGTGCTGATGGCGGCCCTCAGCGAGCGGGCGCCCGACCTGGACCGCCACGTCCGCGACGTGGCCCGGCTCGCGGTGGCGGTCGGCGAGCGCATCGGCCTCGAGGAGCAGGAGCTGCTGGAGCTCGGTTGCGCCGCACAGCTCCACGACGTGGGCAAGATCGCGATTCCCGACGCGGTGCTCGACAAGTCCGCTCCTCTCACCGACGCGGAATGGAAGCTGATGCGCAGCCACACCCTGGTCGGCGACCGCATCATCAGGGCCGCGCCGATGCTCTCGGGTGTCGCACAGGTCGTCCGCAGCTCGCACGAGCGCTGGGACGGCAAGGGATATCCGGCCGGCCTGGCCGGCGAGGCGATCCCCCTCGGCTCGCGGATCATCTCGGTCTGCGACGCCTTCGATGCCATGACTTCGCAACGCCCCTACCAGGGCGTGATGGAGACGGCCACCGCGTTGAAGGAGCTGCGCGCGGGCGCCGGCACCCAGTTCGACCCGCGCGTGGTCGACGCGCTCTGTGAAGAGATCGAGGCCCGGCTGATGGGCGCACACCAGGACTCCGAGCTGGGCCCGCCGGCGAGCCTGCCGGTCGCCGCCTCGCTCACCGCGTCGCTGAAGTAGCCGCGGGGCCGCGGAGCCCCGATGGTACATTCGCTTCTCCAGCAGTAAGCGAAAACAGCGAGGAGCAAAGCGGATGAGAGCAGTCGACGCGATCATGGAATGCCTCAAGGCCGAGGGCGTCGACACCGTATTCGGGATTCCGGGCGGCGCCAACCTCCCCACCTACGACGCGCTCTACGACGCCGGCATCCGCAACGTGCTGTGTCGCCACGAGCAGGGCGCCGGTCACGCGGCCGAGGGTTATGCGAAGGCCTCCGGGAAGGTCGGCGTGGCGCTCGCGACCTCTGGCCCGGGCGCGACGAACCTGGTCACGCCGATCGCCGACGCGATGCTGGACTCGGTTCCGACCGTCTTCATCACGGGGCAGGTGCGCACCGATCTGATCGGCACCGACGGCTTCCAGGAGGCCGACACGATCGGCATCACGATGCCTGTCGTCAAGCACTCCTTCCAGGTGCTGGACCCGCGTGAGATCCCGCACATCATCCACGAGGCCTTCTACGTCGCCCGCACGGGGCGGCCCGGCCCCGTGCTGGTCGACGTTCCCCAGGACCTCTCGCGGGCCGACATCCCGTATGACCCGAGCGCTGCCTCGCGGGTCGAACTGCCCGGCTACACCCACTTCGACGAGGGCAACGCGAAGCAGATCCGCCTGGCGGCGAAGGCGCTCGCCAACGCCCGCCGGCCGGTGATCTACGCCGGCGGCGGCGTCGTGAACGGCAACGCCGCCGACGAGCTGACGGCGCTGGTCACCTCCGGTCGCTTCCCGATCACCTGCACCCTCATGGGGCTGGGCGCCTTCCCGGCGCCGCACGACCAGTGGCTCGGCATGCTCGGCATGCACGGCACGCGCACCGCGAACTACGCGATGGACAACGCCGACCTGATCGTCGCGGTCGGATCCCGGTTCGACGACCGGATCACCGGCAAGCTGCCGGAGTTCGCGCCGCGCGCGAAGTTCGTCCACATCGACATCGACCCGGCGGAGATCCACAAGAACGTCCCCGCGCACATCCCGATCGTCGGCGACTGCAAGAAGATCCTGCCCAAGCTGACCGCCGAGTACCGGGCGCTGGAGGCGGACGCTGCGCGGCTCGACCAGTGGTGGGAGCAGCTGCGCGGCTGGCAGACCGAGTACCCGCTCTCCTATGAGCCGACGCGCGAGGGCGAGATCCCCCCGCAGCGGATGATCGAGGCGCTCTACCAGGCGACCGGCGGCGACGCGATCATCACCTCCGATGTCGGCCAGCACCAGATGTGGACCGCGCAGTGGTACCACTTCCCCAAGCCGCGCCGCTGGATCAACTCGGGCGGGCTCGGCACGATGGGATTCGGGCTGCCGTCCGCGATCGGGGCCAAGGCGGCGATGCCGGACCAGCTGGTGGTCTGCGTTGCCGGCGACGGGAGCCTCGTGATGACCTGCCAGGAGCTGGCGACCGCCGTCGAGCACAACATCGACGTGAAGATCTTCATCATGAACAACGGCTACCTGGGGATGGTCCGCCAGTGGCAGGAGCTGTTCTGGGACGGCCGCTACTCCGCCGTCGACATGGGCAAGAGCCCCGACTGGGTGAAGCTGGCCGAGGCGTTCGGCGCGAAAGGCATGCGCGTGTCCACTGACAGCGACCTCGAGGGCGCGATGCGCGAGGCGATCGACAGCCCCGGCACGGTGGTGCTCGACGTGCACGTGCGCCGCGAGGAGAACTGCTACCCGATGATCCCGGCCGGCGCGGCCGCCCGGGACATGGTCGGATGAGTCATGGGTGAGCCCGGAACCAAGGAAGTCCTCCGCCTGGAGGATCTCGAGGCGGCCGGCAACATCCGCACGGGGCGCAAGCACGTGCTCTCCGTGCTGGTCGAGAACAAGCCCGGCGTGCTGACCCGCATCTCGGGCCTGTTCGCGCGCCGCGGCTTCAACATCGACACGCTCGCGGTCGGCCCGACCGAGGACCCGACGATCTCCCGGATCACGATCACTCTCGACGGCGCCGCGCATCCGATCGACCAGGTCACCAAGCAGCTCCACAAGCTCGTGAACGTGATGCGGATCCGCGACCTCGAGCCGGAGGAGACGATTGCGCGCGAGATGGCCCTCTTCAAGGTCAACGCGGACGGTCAGACGCGCGGCGAGATCATGCAGCTGGCGGACATCTTCCGGGCCCGGATAGTCGACGTCTCGAGCCGTACGGTCACGATCGAGGTGACCGGGACGTCGGACAAGATCGAGGCCTTCGAGGGCATGGTGCGGCCGTTCGGGCTGGTCGAGATGGTGCGTACGGGCGAAATCGCGATCGCCCGCGGCCGGGGGCAGACTTAGGGCACGAACACGCCCTGGTTCATGAAGAGCGTGTTGCCTGGGACGGTGTCGCCGTCCTGATCCGGTCCGCCGTCGAAGAGGCCGAACCGGTCGAATTCCCAGATCGAACGTGCCCCGCCGACGACCAGGCCCGGGATCAGCGAGTTGACGGTCGTGACGAGGGAGCAGGTCGAGCCGACGCCGGGGTCTGGATCGGCCGTGCAAGGTATCGAGGGCCCGAACCCGACGTCCTGGACCGTTCCGGCGCCTAGCCCGCTCGGCTCCAGGCTAGGGCTGTTGAGCTTGTCGGTTGCGCGCACCACGGCGCTTAGGCGGAGCGACCCGGTGTAGTCCGACAGCGTCTCGAGTCGCACGTCGGTCACGTTGACGGCCAGCCTGACGTCGGCTTCGTCGGCGGGCGTCGAGGTGTTGTCCGCCGTCACGGCCAGCCGCACCGAGCCGGTCGATCTTGCCTGGTTGCCGTTCGCGTCAGGCGTCCCCACGGTCAGGTGGCTCGAGGCCGGCTGCGGAGGCGCGCAGGAACCGAAGGACAGGGGCGCGGCGTGCGAGCGGTTCGGGGTGTTGCACGCCAGATAGGCCGGCACGAGCGGGAGGTAGAGGGGCGTGGCGGCTTTGGAGCGGGCATAGCTGCCCATGTTGATCTTCATCACGAACGCGTCCGTCGGGCCATTGAAGGTCTGGTCGTACGCGCCCGCCGTGGTGGGCACGGCACCCGTGTATGTCGAGCCCGTCACATAGACGTCGCCCTCGCCGTCAACCGCGATGTCGGAGGGTCCCCCGCCGTTCCCGGTGAGAAATGTCGAGTACTGGAGTGCCCCGCCCGACGGAGACAGCGCCGTCATGAAGGCGTCGCCTCCCCCGCCACCGCTGTACTCCGAATCCAACGCCCCCCAGGTCGTGGGGAAGCCGGAATGGGCGCCGCCGGTGACATAGGCCGTGCCGTTCCGGACCGCGATTCCGCTCGCGCCGCCTCCATTGGTTCCGCCCAGGTAGGTCGAGTAGTCCAGCGCCCCGCCGGACGGGGAGAGTTTGGTCACGAAGGCCTTCCCGTAGTACGCGGCGTTGTAGCTTCGGTCCAACGCGCCCGGGGTCGTCGGGAAGTCGGCCGAGGGCGTATGGCCGGCGACGTACGCGCTCCCGTGGCTGTCGACCGCGATAGCCAAGGCGCGGTCGTAGTCCGAGCCGCCGAGATAGGTCGAGTACTCCAGCGCCGTCCCGGAGGGAGTGAACTTGGTTACGAATGCCTCCCAACCGCCGTTGAAAGTCCTGTCGTACGCGCCGGGCGTAGTGGGGAAGCTCGTCGGCCAACCTGCGTCCGGGGGGTACTCGCCGCGCCCAGTAAGACCGGTGACGTAGGCGCTCCCGTTGCCGTCGACGGCGATCCCGTCGCCGATGTCCTCCTCATTCACTTCCCCGCCGCCGAGATACGTGGAGTACTCGAGGGCGGCGCCCGAGGGCGAGAGCTTGGTTACGAAGGCATCGAGGGATGCGTTGTAGCTTTGATCGTAGGCCGCCGCCGTCGTCGGGAAGTCGGTTGAGGAAGACCTGCCGGTGACGTATGCGCTGCCGGAGCTGTCCAAGGCGACAGCGTTGCCCCGGTCTTCGCCTGTTCCGCCGAGATAAGTCGAGTACTCGAGCGTCGAGCCGGAGGGCGTCAGCTTGGCGACGAAGACGTCGTAGTAGCCGTTGGAACTCGTGTCGTAGGCCCCTGGCGTGACCGGGAAGTTGTTCGTCGTCGTCGTGCCGGTGACGTACGCGCTCCCGGCGGCGTCCACTGCGATGCCGGCGCCCTCGTCGTCCGAGGTTCCGCCCAAGAACGTCGAGTACACGAGCCCCGAGCCCGACGGGGTCAGCTTGGTTACGAATACGTCGGTGGGGAGGGAATAGACCCTCGTGTCGGGATCCCACCAGGTTGAGACCATCGGGTTGAGCGACGTGTCGTAAGCGCCCGGCGTCGTGGGGTAGTCAGCCGATGACGTCGTGCCGGTCACGTATGCGCTGCCCTCGCTGTCGACGGCGATCGCCTTGGCTTCGTCGCCGCCGCCCTGTTCTTCTTCGAACGGGTCCTCGCTTGGACTGCCGCCCAGATAGGTCGAGTACTCGAGACCCGGGTCGATCACGAGCGCTTGTCCCCGATCGTATTCACCGACCTCGAACCCGAATGACCTCTTCGCGGACAGGACGTAGTCGCTCTTCACGCCCACGCGCCGCTCCCCCAGTCGCTGGAAGCTGCGCGGCCGGGTGTCCGTCAGCCGGCCGTACTCCGTCTGAAGGACGAGGTCGCCATTTGGCGCCAGCGATACGTCGTCCGCACCGCGATAGGCGAGCCTGATGTCCGCGGCATCAGCGCCGGGTGCAAGATGGAACTCGTAGTTGAGCTTTCCCTCGGTGCCGAAGAAGACCATGTCGACGCCCGGCCACAGGTCCTCGTAGGTGATCCGCGCGAAGGTCGCGAGTCTGGCCTGATTGCCTGCCTGCCCGAGCTCGCTGACAGTGGCGCCGGTCGGACGCTGGGCGGTGATCGCCGGCTCTGGGTTGGCGCCCAGGAAGTCGAGGTCGAGCACCTGCGTGCCGCTGCCCTTCGTCAGTGACACCACCGCCTTGGACTTGCTGAAGAAGAAGCTGTAGCCGGCACCCTTGGCGTAGAAGCGGGCACGAGCGTCGACCTGGCCCCGGTTGGGAACGAAGGCCACCGGCAACTTTGCGAAGCCGCGCGCAACGCGTTGGTCGGACGCCTGCCCGGTGGCGGGCGCCGCCTCATCCGCGATCCGCGCCGAGGCCGCGAGCGCGATCGAGACCGCTAGCGCTGTGATGGCGGCGGATGACAGCATTAGCGTCATCCGCCGGTCGACGCGGAGAACCCCGAAGTTGCCCATGACCCTGGAGCCATGCTCCCATGCGGCATCTTTGGAGTCAACGACCCGCCGTACACTCGTCTCGAGCTGACCGACGTCCTGACAGACCTGCCGGCCGGCCTGCTCCGGTCGAAGCTCGAAGCGCGCGTGGTCGAGGCGATCGAGCGTGCCCGCCGGTCGTCGCGCAGGGTGATCGCGAGCATCACGGTCCCCCTGCCGGCCGAGATCGACGTGGCTGCCTGCGTTTTTGGCACGCGGCGGGCCCAGGAGCGCTACTTCGTGTGGGAGCAACCCGACCGCGACGGCTTCGCGCTCGGCGGAATCGGAGCGGCGTGGACGGTGGAAGCCGTTCCCGGTCGTGACCGGTTCGGCGCTGCGGCGGCGCAGTGCATCGAAGTGACACACGAGGCCGTCGCCGACGCAGAGGAGGGGTTGGCCGCGAGTGGGCCCGTGTGGATGGGCGGCTTCGCGTTCGGCCCCGGAGACGGATCGGCGCCCGAGTGGTCGTCGCTGCCGGCGACGCTGATGACGCTCCCCGAGGTTTCGCTCGTCCGCCACGGCGACCGGGCTGCCGCGACGGCGAACGTCGTATGCAGCGCACGCTCGAACCGAGACTCACTGGTCGCGCAGGCGACGGCGCGGCTCGAGTCGCTGCGCGCCGATCCGCTCCCGATGGTCGACCCCGACCCGGTGGGCGGCTACGAGATCGAAAGCGTGCTTCCGCCCGAGCGCTACGAGGAGGCGGTGGCCCGCGCAGCGGCCCGGATCCGCGCCGGCGGGCTCGAGAAAGTGGTTCTGGCCCGGGAAGTGCAGGTCAGCGCGCCGGTTCCCTTCGACCCAGGCTCGGTGTTCGCCGGGCTGCGCGCCGGGTATCCGAGCTGCTTCTGCTTCTGCGTCGGGACGCCGACCGCCGCGTTCATCGGCGCGAGCCCGGAGCTGCTGGTCCGGCGGGAGGGAGCGCGCCTCAGCACCGTGGCGCTCGCGGGCTCGACCCGCCGCAGCGCCGATCCGGCGGTGGACGACCATCTGGGCGAGCGGCTCCTGCACAGCGCGAAGGACCTCGCAGAGCACCGGATCGTCGTGGAGACCATCGAGCGCTCGCTTGACCCGCTCTCGGTCTGGGTGGCGGCGGCCGAGGAGCCGGTGCTCGTGCGGGTCGCCAACATCCAGCACCTCGGCACCCCGGTGCGCGCGCAGCTGGCCGAGCCGCGCAGCGCGATCGAGCTGGCCGGCGCGCTGCATCCGACGTCCGCGGTTGGCGGCGAACCCTGGCCGGGGGCCGAGGCGACGATGCGCGAGCTGGAGCAGATGGACCGCGGCTGGTATGCCGGCCCGGTCGGCTGGATGGATTCCACCGAGGACGGCGAGTTCTGCGTCGCGCTGCGCTGCGCCCTGCTCGAGGGGCGCACCGCGCACTGCTACGCAGGCGTCGGGGTGGTGGCGGACTCCGACCCGGAGGCAGAGCTGGCGGAGACGGAGGTCAAGCTCGGCGCGCTGCTGCCGGTGCTGACGGGGAACTGAGCCGCCGGGCGACCGTTGCGAGGGTCGCCTCGACGTCCCTGCGTTCGAAGAACACCTGCTCGTGGGTGAAGCGAAGCGGAGTCAGCGCGGCGCGAACGTGAGCCTGGTCGCGACGCCTGTCCGCCGTCTGCTGCGACGGCGTGCGGTGGAAGCGGCCACCGTCGGTCTCGACGACCAGGCCGACCTGCGGCCAGTAGAAGTCCACCTCGAAGCCGTTGACCCACTCGCGCGTGAGCGGGATTCCAAGACCGGCTCGTACGGAGAGCGGGATGAAGATGGCTTCGAGATCCGACCGTGTGAGGCGGAAGGTCCGGCGGTCGATTAGTGTCCGGACCACCGCAACGCCTGGCCGCGGCGGCATCGCGTCGAGTCCCTCCCGCAGATCGCCGACGTGCACGAGATCGAGCGCGTCCGCCTCGTTGATCGCCCGCTCCACCTTCAGCTCGGGGAGCCGAGCGGCCAGGTCCACGATCGTGCAGGTAGGGGTGGTGACAGGGATTCCAAGGTGGGTGGTGGTCTCTCCCACGGTCAGGGTCGGACGCCGGTGGATCCTGATGCCAGGTCGGCGACGAGCGGTGTCGGCCCGAATCGAGACTTCGATCAAGTCCGATGGCAGTATCCGCCAGAGCGCGCCAGCAGCGAAGTGACTCAGAGCCGCAAGTGGGCCGCAACTGAGGACCGCCGCCATCCACTTGCCGTGAAGGGTCAGTTGCGGTCGGCCAACGGCATAGACCCCGCGCGCGGTGGGATGCAGTCGCCCAGTACGTAGGCGATGCTCGATCGCGCCAGTAGTGAAACCGAGCTCGATCAACTGGCTCCGAGTGACGACCCCGTGCTGCCTCTTGGCGCGCTCCCAAGCCGCCTTTGAAGCGACCGCCTCTGCCGACTGATGAATTTTCCCTGCCATCACAAGGGAAAGTCATCAGTCGACCGGTTTTCGCCCCCCTCGCGGGTGACGGATAAGGTGCGCGCATGAGAGTCGTGCGCTTCCTTGCCGGGCCGTTCTTTGTGCTGGCCGGCGTGTTGCACTTCACGCACACGAAGTTCTACGTGGCGATCATGCCCGACTACGTGCCCGCGCATCGCGAGCTGGTCTATGCCAGCGGGGTCGCGGAGATCGCGGGCGGGCTCGGGTTGATGGCGCCTGCGACGCGCAAGCCGGCCGGCTGGTGGCTGATCGCCACGCTGATCGCCGTCTTCCCCGCGAACGTGCACATGGCGCAGCACCCCGAGCGCTACAAGCAGATGCCGCGGGCAGGGCTGTACGCGCGCCTGCCGGTCCAGGGCCTGTTCATCGCCTGGGTGCGCTCAGCGATGCGCGGCTAGGCACTCAGCGCAGCGCTGACACGCTCGAACAGCACGCGGTGCAGCTCCACGTTGCGCTCGCGGTCGAGCACCACCTCGACCATTCCCGGTTGCTCGAGCGCTGCGCCCAGCGCGGAGTGGGCCTCCACCCGCGTGAAGGGCAGGGCGTAGAGCTCCGCCACCCGGGCGAGGTCGAGCCCGGTCGGCGTCCCGAACAGCTCGTCCCAGCCGTCCCGGTGGCGAGCGATCGGGAGGAACTCGAAGATCCCGCCGCCGCCGTTGTTCAGCACGACGACCGTCGCCTCCACTCCCAGCCGCTTGATCGCCAGTAACCCGTTCATGTCGTGGTACAGCCCGACGTCGCCGGTCAGCACGAAGGTCCGCCCCGGCGCGACTGCGGCCGCGCCGAGGCCGGACGACACGAGCCCGTCGATCCCGTTCGCGCCCCGGTTGGCGAGGAACCGCAGCGGCTGCGGCACGGACGGCAGAAAGGTCTCGAGGTCCCGCACCGGCATGCTCGACCCGACGTAGACGGTCGCCGACGAGGGCAGCAGCTCTCCCAGGGCCCGGTGCACCCGCGGCTCGAACGGCTCGTCTCCAAGGTCGCCCAGGAAGGCGTCGATCTCCCGCTCGGCCACCTCTGCGGCCTGTCGCCACGACTCCAGCCACGAGCGATCATCGCGCCGCTCGAGCTGCTCGGCGAACGCGCCAAGTAGCGGCTCGGGGTCGGCCCGGGCGATCAGGTCCGCGCTCCAGGTGGGCTCGTTCCATGCGCCATCGGGGTCGATCACCACCTGGCGGCAGGTGCGGTGCGCCGCGAGCCATTGCCGCACCGCCTTCGAGGTCACCATGTCGCCCACGCGGACGACCAGCTCGGGCGCGAGCCGCTCCGGCAGCTGCCGAAACACCGCGTCGTAAGGAGCGATCACGCCGCCGAGGTCGTGCACGCCCGCCCGCATCTGGGATGTCGGCTCCGCCAGCACGGGATACCCGCACGCGTCGGCGAAGGCGACCGCGGCCGCGGCGAGCGAGGAGTCGCGCTGGCGGCCCGCGAGCACCACGCCGCGGGGCCGCTCGTCGATCATCCGCGCGAGTTCGCCGACCAGCTCGTCATCCGGGGTCGTGACGCCGCGCAGGACCGATGTGAGCGGCCGCCTCCCCGGACGCCCCTCGCGTGCCAGCGGATCCTCGGCAGCGACGTCGCCGTCCACCCGGTCGGGAGCGAGCGGCTCCTGCAGGGGGAAGTTGAGGTGCACCGGGCCGGGCGGGCGCCCGACCGATTCGGCGGCCGCCCGGATCGCCGCCGCGCGCACGTGGTAGCAGCCCCGTGTCGTCGGCCTGCTGCACTCCGACCTCGCTGAACCAGCGCACGCTCGCGCCGTAGAGCTTCAGCTGATCGATCGTCTGCCCGGCTCCTCGGCCGCGTAGCTCCGGCGGGCGGTCGGCGGTGACCACGATCAGTGGCACGCGCGCCTCCGCGGCCTCCGCCACCGCGGGATGGAGGTTCGCGCCGGCAGTTCCGGAGGTCGTCAGCACGACCACCGGGCGGCCGGTCTGCTGGGCGAGGCCGATTGCGAAGAACCCGGCGCAGCGCTCGTCGACGTGGCTCCATACCTTCATGCCGGGCGCGTTCCAAAGCGCCAGTGCAAGGGGCGCGCTGCGCGAGCCAGGCGATATGCAGGCGTGCTCGATGCCAGCCCGCGAGAGCTCGTCCGCGAACGCCGACGCCAGTGCCGTGTTGCGGTTGGTGAAGTCGCTCATCCGGTCAGCCCGATCCGGTACCGCTCGAGCTCGTTCTCATCGATCTCGACGCCGAGGCCGGGCGCATCGGGCACGAACAGCTCGTCCCCGTCGAGCGTGCATTGCTGCCAGGCGATCGTCCCGTCGAACAGCTCGGCCGTGGCGAGGCCGTGCGCCACGCCGGCGTCGCCGCCGCGTTCGCGCAGCGCCTGAGCCGCATGAGCCGCGGCCGCGATGCCGGCCGGCCCGTCGAGCGCGCTCGACAGATAGACCGGCAGCTCGACCGCCACGTCGAGCGCCGCGTTGACGCCGCCGACCTTGGAGAGCTTGACCGTCGCGCTGTCGCAGGCGCCGAGCCGCGCCGCCCGCCGCGCGTCGAATGCGTCGTTGACGGACTCATCCGCGGCGATCGGCACCACGACGTCGCGGCGCAGCGCGACCATCTCCTCCAGGTCCGCAACCGGCTGTTCCGCAAGTTCCAGGTCGCTCGCCGCCATCCCCGCCAGGCGCTCCCGCGCCTGCTCCAATGACCATGCGCCGTTGGCATCCACGCGGATGCGCGCGTCCGGTCCCACCGCCTCGCGCACGGCCGCCAGCTGCTCGACGTCGCCGTCGACGCCCGCCTTCAGCTTGAAGGTCTCGAAGCCGCGCTCCGCCCAGTGGCGCGCGCTCTCGGCCACCGCCGCGGGCTCGCCGGCCACCAGCGTCGCGTTGCAGACCACGGGCCGCGCCTCCTCCGCCGACAGCAGCTCGCCACGCGGGGCGGCCGAGCTGCTTGCCGACGAGGTCGAGCGTCGCCATGTCGATCGCGGCGACGGCGGGAGAGGGGACCTCCGCTCGCACGCAGTCCTTGATCAGCGCGTTGCGGCGGTTCCAGCCGACCGGCTCGCCTTCGGCCAGCACCCGGCACACGCCGGCCAGCTCGCCGGCCAGCTGCGCGAGACCCGGCCCGCCGCGCAGGGACAACGGCACCGCGTCGCCGACTCCGACAGTCCCGTCGTCGGCCCACAGGCGCACGAGCAGCATCTCGCGCCGATCGAGGCGTCCGCGTGCAGTCACGTACGGCTCCCGGAACGGCAGCGCGTAGGGGACGATCTCGAGGCGCTCGATCCTCATCCCGAGAGCAGCAGCCCGGCCGACAGGAGGATCGAGAACACGGCCAGCAGCCGGCCGGCGTCCGCCAGCGCGCGGTTCAGCGCGGGCCCGTCGGTGCGCGTGCGGACCGTCCGGATCAGGGGAACGGCCAGCGGCGCGGCGGCCAGGGAGATCAGCAGCCACGCATCGGCCTCGCCGCTCACCACGACCACGACGATGTTCAGGAAGGCGAGCACCATCATCGCCACGAACAGCCACCGGGTGCGCTCGCGTCCGAGCCGCACGGCGAGCGTGCGCTTGCCCGCCCGGCGGTCCGTCTCGAGGTCACGGATGTTGTTCACGACCAGGATCGCCGCGGCCAGCAGGCCGACCGAGACTCCCAGGTCGACCGCCAGCCGGGTCAGCTCCTCGGTCTGCACGTAGTAGGAGCCGGCGACCGCCACCAGGCCGAAGAAGAGGAAGACGAACAGCTCGCCCAGGCCTTCGTACCCATAGGGACGCGGCCCTCCTGTGTAGAGGACGCCGGCGAGAATCGACGCGGCGCCGATCAGCAACAGCTCCCAGCCGACCAGCGCGATCAGGTAGATGCCCGCCGCGACGGCGATGCCGAACGCCAGCCAGGTCGCCACCAGGACCTTGCGCGGCGGCACGAGGCCGCCGGCCGTCACCCGCACCGGTCCGAGGCGCTCCTCCGTGTCGGCGCCCCGGCGCGCGTCCGAGTAGTCGTTCGAGAGATTGGTCCCGATCTGGATGAAGATCGATCCGATCAGCGCGGCGACGAATGCCAGCGGCCGGAAGACGTCCTCCGATGCCGCCAGCGCCGTGCCGACGAGCACCGGGGCGACCGCGGCGGGCAGGGTGCGCGGCCGCGCGGCGATCACCCATATCCGCAGCGGTATCCGTGACGGCACTCGTGACCCTAGAGAAGTGATCTAGGGCCGCCGCGGGAACTTGGAGAAGTCCGGCCGGCGCTTCTCGACGTAGGCGTCGCGGCCCTCCTGGCCCTCCTCGGTCATGTAGAAGAGCATTGTCGCGTCGCCGGCGAACTGCTGGAGGCCCGCCAGCCCGTCAGTGTCCGCGTTGAAGGCGCCCTTCAGCATCCGCAGCGCGATCGGGGACAGCTCCAGCATCTCGCGGCACCATTGGACGGTCTCCGCCTCGAGGCGGTCGAGCGGCACGACCGTGTTGACGAGCCCCATGTCGAGCGCCTGCTGGGCGTCGTACTGGCGGCACAGGAACCAGATCTCGCGGGCCTTCTTGTGCCCGACGATCCGGGCCAGGTAGCCGGCGCCGTAGCCGCCGTCGAAGCTGCCCACCTTCGGCCCGGTCTGGCCGAACCTGGCGTTGTCGGCCGCGATCGTCAGGTCGCACACGATGTGCAGCACGTGGCCGCCGCCGATCGCGTAGCCGGCCACCATCGCCACCACGGGCTTCGGCAGGCGGCGGATCTGGACCTGCAGGTCGAGCACGTTCAGCCGCCCGATACCGCGCTGTGCGACCTCGTCGTCGCCGATGTAGCCGTCGTCGCCGCGGATCCGCTGGTCTCCGCCCGAGCAGAAGGCCTGGTCGCCCTCACCGGTCAGGACGATCACGCCCACGTCGGGATCGTCGCGCGCGGCGTCGAACGCTTTCTCGAGCTCGAACAGCGTCTGCGGCCGGAAGGCATTGCGGACCTCGGGCCGGTTGATGGTGATCTTCCCGATCCCCGCCGCCTCTTCCTCACCCTTCTCGTAGCGTATGTCGGTGTAGCTGGCCGCCTGTTCCAGCTGATTGCCATGGACCTCCTCGGAATTTCTCTTCAGAGCGGCAACGATAACCCGGCCCTTGCCGAGAACGGCCGCACCCTCAGCTATTCGGAGCTCAGGCGAGCACGTGGAAGAGGCCGCCGGGCGCCTCTGGACGCTCGGCGCCCGCCCCGGCGCGCGCGTGGCGATGCTGCTGCCGCCATCGACGGAGCACGTCGTCACATGGCACGCGCTGACGCGGCTCGGAGCGGTCGCGGCACCACTCGACCCGCGGGCGCCGGCGCCCGAGACGGAGGAGCGGCTGAGCGAGCTGAACCGCTGATCTGGTCGTGCGCACCTGGAAGAGGTCGCGCGCCGCGCCTGAGTCGCCGGCCGCGGAGCTGGATCGCGGTCCACGACGAAACGGCGGTTGCCTGCATCGTCCACACGTCCGGCACCTCTGGCCGGCCCCGTCCTGTGCAGCTGACGCGCGCGAACCTCAGCGCCAGCGCGCTCGGCGTCGGCGGCGCGAATCGGCATCTCGCCTTCGGACCGCTGGCTCTGCTGCATGCCGCTGCACCACGTCGGCGGCCTGATGATCCCGCTGCGCTGCGCCGCCTTTGGCGCCTCGGTCGCGATCGAGCGGTTCGATCCCGAGGCGCATCGCACGCGCGCTGGCCGAGCAGCCGATCACCCTTGCCTCGCTGGTGCCGACGATGCTCGACCGCCTGCTCGATGCCGGGGTCGAGCCGGGCACGCTGCGCTGGGTGCTGCTCGGCGGCGGCCCTGCGCCACATTCCGCTTGTCGAGCGCGCGCTCGACGCCGGCTTCCCGGTTGCGCCGACCTACGGGATGACCGAGACCGCCTCCCAGATCGCGGCGATCGCGCCCGGGGAGGTGCGCGACCGTCCCGGCTCGGTCGGCACGCCCTTCTTTCACACCGAGGTCCGGATCACCGGCAGCGGGCGGATCGCGATCAAGGGGCCGAGCGTCGCGCCCGGCGCCGCCGGGCCCGACGGCTGGCTCGAGACCGGCGACCTCGGCGAGATCGATGCCGGCGGCCACCTGCACGTCCTCGGCCGCGCCGACGACGTGATCGTCACCGGCGGCGAGAACGTCTCGCCGGAGGAGGTGGAGGCGGTGCTCCTGTCACATCCGGCGGTCGCGGACGCGGCCGTCGCCGGCCGTCCAGACCCTGAGTGGCAGACGGCCGTGGTCGCATACGTCGTCATCAACGGCGACGGCGCCGCGCCGGAGGAGCTGCGCGCGTTCTGCCGCGAGCGGCTTGCGGGCGCCAAGGTCCCGAAGGCATTCGAGGTGGTCGAGCGGCTGCCCCGGAACTCGCCAGGGCAAGCTGCTGCGCCGATGCGCGACCTCGTAGACTGCCGCTTCCATGTCCGAGGTCATCTTCGACGCCGACCTTTCGAAGCTCGACGGCAAGACCGTCGCCGTGATCGGCTACGGCTCGCAGGGCCACGCCCACGCGCTGAACCTGAAGGACTCCGGCGTGTCGGTGGTCGTCGGCCTGCGACCGGACTCGAAGAGCAAGCCCGAGGCGGAGGCCGCCGGCCTCGAGGTGCTCGACGTCGCGGATGCGGCGAGCCGCGGCGACGTGATCATGATCCTGCTGCCCGACGAGAAGCAGGCGGAGATCTGGGAGAACGAGATCAAGGACGGGATCGCGCCGGGGAACCTGCTCCTGTTCGCGCACGGCTTCAGCATCCACTTCGGCCAGATCGAGCCTCCGCCGGGCATCGACGTCGGGATGGTCGCCCCGAAGGGCCCGGGCCACCTGGTCCGGCGCCAGTTCACCGAGGGCCGCGGGGTCCCCTGCCTGGTCGCGATCCACCAGGACGAGAGCGGCACGGCAAGGGACACGATCCTCGCCTACGCGAAGGGCATCGGCGGCATGCGCACAGGCGTGATCGAGACCACCTTCAAGGACGAGACCGAGACCGACCTGTTCGGCGAGCAGTCGGTGCTCTGCGGTGGCGCAACGGAGTTGGTCCAGGCTGGCTTCGAGACCCTGGTCGAGGCGGGCTACGACCCTCGGCTGGCCTACTTCGAGTGCCTCCACGAGCTGAAGCTGATCGTCGACCTGATGTACGAGAAGGGCATCACGGGCATGCGGGACTCCATCTCCAACACCGCCGAGTACGGCGACCTGACACGCGGCCCGCGCGTGATCGGGCCTGAGGTGCGCGCGGCGATGCGGCAGATCCTGAGCGACATCCAGTCCGGTGAGTTCGCGAAGGAATGGATCGCCGAAAACCGCGCCGGGCAGGAGAACTTCCAGCGCATGCGCTCCGAGCAGCAGGGCCACCAGGTTGAGCAGGTGGGCAAGGAACTGCGCTCGATGATGCCCTGGATCGCGGGCGACAAGTAACGCAGGCCTCTGCGCAGACCCACCCCGTCCGGCTCGTCCTGCTGGACGACCTGGAGCGCTCGCGCCTGACGACGTTCTTCCGGTTCTTCCTCGCGCTGCCGCACCTGATCTGGGCCGCGCTGTGGTTCTCCGCCGTGGCAGTGCCACTCGCGCTCGCCAACTGGATCGCCGCGCTGATCTCGGGCGAGTCGTCGCCGACGTTGCACAGGTTCCTGTCGGCTTACATCCGCTACGTCACCCACGTCGTTGCCTACGTGACGCTGACGGCGAACCCGTTCCCCGGCTTCACCGGCAGGGCCGGCAGTTACCGGTTGACGTGGAGATTGCACCGCCCGGCCGCCAGAACCGCTGGGTGACGGGCTTTCGCCTGCTGCTGGTCTTGCCTGCGGCACTGCTGGCCGACGCGATGATCGGCGCCGGCACGAGCGTTGCCGGAGGCTGGACCGCCGGCGGGGGGGCGTGGCGGCCACGGCAGCCTTCCTCGCATGGTTCGCGATCCTGGCGCGCGGGCGAATGCCGCGCGGCCTGCGCGACGCGGCTGCCTGGGCGATCGGCTACTCCGCGCGCGTCACCGCCTATCTCCTGATCCTCATCGACCGCTACCCGAACCAGACCCCTATCACGGGCCCTGGGTGCCTCCGACCGCCCACATCCGATAACGGTGACGGTCGACGACGATCTCGCGCGCTCCAGGCTGATGGTGTTCTTCCGCCTGCCGCTCGCCGCTCCGCATCTGGTCTGGCTGATCCTCTGGGGCATCGTGGTGTTCTTGGCGGCGGTGGTGAACTGGTTCATCACCCTGTTCCGGGGCCGCTCGGCCACGGCGCTGCACCGGTTCAACTCGGCCTATGTGCGCTACCAGACCCACGTCTATGCGTTTTTCGAGCTCGCGGCCAACCCGTTTCCGGGCTTCACGGGCAAGGCGGCAGCTACCCGGTCGACGTCGAGATCGCTCCGCCCGAGCGCCAGAACCGTTGGATCACCGGCTTCAGGCTGATACTCGCCTTCCCGGCCCTCCTGTTCGGCGGTGCCCTTGGCGGGGTCGGAATTTTTGGCCGCCATCTTCGGCTGGTTCGTCGCCCTGTTGACCGGCCGGATGCCGCTCGCCTTTCCAACATCGTCATCTACTCGCTGCGCTACGGCGCGCAGTTGTCCGGATACGGCCTGCTCCTGACCGATCACTACCCGTACAGCGGGCCCGCGGCCGAGCCGGCGCTCAGCCCGGAACCGCTGACGATGCGACGGGTCGCGGCGCCTGCCTTGGGTCGCCGCGGGCTTGGTGCTGGCGGCGGCGTGCGCGTATGCGGCGACGCAGCTCTGGGACACGGTGGTCCCGACGACCTCGCCCTCGGCGACCCGGCGGCGACGCGGTACTTCTCGCCGTCCTTCCTCGATCGCGCCAAGGACTACGAGCGGTTCTTGCTGATCGACACGATCCTGTCCACGATCGCACTCGTGGCCGTGCTCGCGATCTACGCGCAGCGCGGCGCCGTCTTCGGACGCGAGTCCGCCGCGGGCCGTGTGGGGACGGGGATGCTGCTGGCGATGCTGGGCTTCGGGATCGTGTGGCTGACCCAGCTTCCGTTCGGAGTCGCCGCGCTGTGGTGGGAGCGCCGCCACGACGTGCCCGGCAGGGCTACCTAGAGTGGGCCGTGACAGCTTCCTCGGTCTGGGTGGAGAGTTCATATTCATCTGCCTCACGATCGCATCGTGATGGGGCTGGCGGGCCTTCCTGAAGAACTGGTGGTGGGTGGCAGGAGCGCGATCTTCGTCGGCCTGGGCCTGCTCGTCGTCCTTGTGTCGCCTTTCCTTGATTCCGGAGTGGAGTCGCCGCAGCGGACGAGCGCCTGGTGGCAAAGGCGCGCGAACTACGAGCGGATCAGGGCCTGCCCGAGATCCCGGTCAAGGTGGAGGAGGTGAAGGAGTCTACGACGAGCCCAACGCCTTCGCGACCGGGCTCGGACCGACCAGGCGCGTACCTCTGGACACGCTGGTCGACGCTGCTTTTAGCCGGCCCGAGGTCGACTTCGTGCTCGCGCACGAGCTGGCCCACCACTCGCGAATCACCCTGGAAGCTCGTCGGCTGGTTCGCGGTGCTACGCGCTGCCGCTGGCGTTCGTGATCGCGCTCGCCACTCGCCGGCGTGGCGGGTGTACGCAACGCCAGCGGTGCCGCTGGCGATCTTCGTTCTCGTAGTGCTGCAGCTGCCGTCACGCCCAGCCCAGAACGCAGCGGTCGAATACGAGCAGGAGGCCGACTGGGTGGGGCTCCAGACCGCCCGCGAGCCCCGGGCCGCCCCGCGCCTCTTTCATCGCCTCGCGCGCGAAGCCTGTCGATCCCAGACCCGCCGGATGGGCGGTCGCGCTGCTCCAGAACCATCCGCCGATCCTCGAGCGCATCGCGATGGCCAATGCGTGGCCGCGCGAGGGCAGTGCAAGGCCGCCCGCGGTAGCGGCCGTCCCTCGGCCCCGGATAGCCTATCTACAGCGCAACGCAACCCCCGGAGGGTTCCCGATGGAAGCCGCATCGCCCCAGCCGTCGTCACGGAGCCCGACTACCCGCTCCGCTTCGACGTGGATACCCGAGAAGCTCTCGAACTGGAAGTGCTCCCTCCGTGGCTGTTCGCCATCCCGCAGTTCATCATCGTGTACCTGTTCAGATCGTCCTCGCGTGATGGTCTTCATCGCCTTCTTCGCCATCCTGTCCACGAAGGCCTGGCAGGGGGCGGAATTTGCCGTCCAGATCGAGCGCTGAACCGCGAACATGTCGCCTACGCGTCCTCTGACGCACGACGAGTACCCGCCCTTCAATGCGAGCCGGCCATACATGTGACACCCTATCGACCAACCGCGACAGCCCTCGCGCTGGCTGATCTTCGTTAAGTCGCTTCTCGATCTTCCCCACCTGATCGTGCCACATTCGTCTGGCTCGCGGCGTCGTCGTTCCGTTCCGATCTGTGTTCTTCGCGATCCTGTTCACGGGCCGCTACCGCGGGGGTGTTCCGCTTCCTGGTCGGAGCGATGCGCTCGTCGCTTCCGGTCATTGCCTACGGTG
>CAWACB010000007.1:0-33574 GCA_963780475.1 uncultured Solirubrobacterales bacterium | reverse complement strand
CGCGTTGTCGTTTTCCGCCGAGCTTCTTGATGTTGCGCTGCACCCAGCGCAAGGCGGCCTGCTGGTCCATCAGCCCGTAGTTGCCGGATTCGTCGCCCGCATCTCGGCCGCTGAACGCCGGGTGGGCAAGGAATTCCAGGTAGCCGAGGCGATAGTTGATGGTCACGACGATAGCGTCCCTGCGAGACGAGTCGCGCCGGGGTCGTAGTCGTCGCTCTCCCCCACCACCAGCGCACCGCCGTGGAGCCACACCATCACCGGGCAGGTCCTTGTCCGTGACCCCTTCCCCTTCTTGCCGGTGTTCGGCGTGAAGACGTTCAGGTACAGGCAGTCCTCTGGGACGTCGAAGGCCGAAGCCGAACGGGGATTCCGTTTGAGGCGCAGTGACGGAGCGAAGCTGGTCGACGTCGCGCGGGCCGTGCCGAGCGCTCGACCGGGCCGCGGCGGGCGCCAGCGCAGATCGCCGACTGGAGGGGCGGCGTAGGGAATGCCGAGGTACTGGTTTGTGGCCTCCGTCGTGACACCGCGCACGGGTCCCTCTGACCGTCGGCACGACACCGGCGAGCGCCGACCCAGCGCGAAAACCCCGAAGGTGGCGATGAACGCAACGATTGCCGCGATCGACAGCTTCGCGGCCACGCATGCAGTCGCGTTCCGGTGCCCAATCATTTAGCTCCTCCCCAAGCAGTGACGCTCCTCCCTGTGGGTCCGATCCTAGCGCGTCGACGGAGTGTCAACAGCCGCCCGCTCTCACCTCACGAGCTCTACGGTCCGCTACCGCCGCGTTCGATCTCGCGCCGCAACTGCTGGGTTTCGCGCAGAGTCTCACGTTGCTGCTGGACCAGCCGTTCCAGCCGCCGCTGAATGTCACTCGGCGTCTCAGTGCGGGTTTTCGAGGGCCCGTTTCGCCGCCGCGCGTGGTCGCCGGTTGGGCGGCACCGCCCGTGGCCAGCCTCCTGTCCGGCACTGCGGCTTGATCGAGCTCCCCGGTCGCCAGGTAGCGCAAGGTCTTCTCGTCGGCGGACGGGTCGGTGTCGTTGTCGAAGATCGCCACCACCTTGTTGCGCGCGGCATCGACGACCACGCTCTTGGAAACCGAGTTGGCGTTCTCCGGGATGATCGACAGCAGGTACAGCAAGCGCCCGCGTACGAACACCGGCCTCGGCTCCACGACCTTGAACCTGCCGCCGGTTCCCGGGCATCCTCGCCGGCAAACACGACTCCGGGTATCGAGACCGACCGCACGGTCTGAACCGCGCGGCGGTTCCCGCTGAGACTCGCGTTGCGGGGCACGCGCCAGATCTCGGTCTCCCCCGTGACCGTGTCGGTGAGGAAGATCGCATTGGCCGCGAAGGCCTGACCGTAGGGCTCGGCCACAGTCACCCACTTCGTGCCGCGCTCACCGAAGTCGATCAGGTAAGGCTGCTGATTGCTCTCCGTGTCGCTTATCTGGGTCTGTTCCTCGTGCAGCACGAACCGGTTCCAGATCCCGCGCTTGTAGGCATACGCGTCCTGGATCCGGCGGGCAAGCGTGTCCGGGAACAGCCGGCCCGTCGAAGTGATCTCGGGCCGCTTGCGCGCTTCATCGGGCGAGAGATCCTCTATCTCCCCGTCGGGATGAACGACGAACACGCCTCCGAGCACGGGACGGCGAATCAGCCAGCCCTTGTACGAGACGTAGGGAACGATGATGATCGGTCGCCCCTGCGCGTCCAGCGCGCCGACCGGGTTTGCCAGGTCGATCAGGTAGTGACTCTTCAGCAGCCGCCAGCGGAGGTTGTCGGTCAGCAGCTGTCCCGGAGCGATATCGAGCTCGGCATCGCTCGCCTTCACGCGCCGCTCGGTCGATTCCGCATTCAAGGTGACGATCCCCTGGGTCTTCTTCGAGAAGATCCGGAAGGCGCCATCGGGAGTGCGGAATGCGGTCCAGGCAAGCCCGTCCGGAGTCGACACGCTGCGGAAGTCGGTCAGCTTCTCGGTCGGAGAGTTGAAGCCGCTGGAGGCGATCTGGACCGCGACCTCCTGCGGCATGAGGCGGACGACGCCGCCCTCGGGAAGCCCACCTATCGACGAGTAGTCCGTGTGGGTGTAGATCGCGCGATTCGTGAGCGGGCCCTTGAATGCCGCGCCGAGCACGAACGTCGAAGAACGCAAGCCCGGCGATGACTCCGACTCCGACTTCGACGGAGGGCAGGCGCAGACGGGCGACGCGTCGGACTCGTCCCGTTCCCCGCCGGTCAGCAGCTCGAGGTCGCGCTTGCTCAGCTCGGAGCGGCGGAAACGACGGATGCCGAACCCGATCGCCAGGATCACAATCGGCGGGAGCCAGACGATCGGGCTCGTGTAGAAGAACATGACGAACCCGTGGAAGATCGGCCGCACCCACCACAGGAACGCAAGCACCAATAGCAGGACGATCAGGCCTGGCCAGTACCGACGCGACATTCGAGCAGCCTATGTGATCGGGTTCCTGCCCAAACGCACCTGACCGCTCACCTTTGGACACTGAGAGACGCCAAGGCGGTTCGGATGCAGAGCTACTGGGAGAGGGCGGACGCGCTCGAAGCCGTCGGGCTGTCGGAGTAGGCGCATCGCGGAGGTAGGGGTGCTGGTAGCCGATCCGCCATGCCTGGCCTTTCTGGCTCAAGAGTCGGCGTGTGAAGCGGCCTCGCTAGTCCTCGCCCATCAACCGGGGCCGCGATCTCTGCGCCTCACCCGTAGCGCCGTGCCAGTTCGTCCGCGGCGTCACTCGCCGACGGCATGGCGGCGATCTCTTCGCTCATGGCTCGCGCGGCCCCCGCGATCTCGGGATCGTCCAGAACACGCTCGAGCTCCTCACGTACGTGTTCCGCTGTGATCTCGCCGGCCGGGATCTCGCGCGCGACGCCCGCGCGCGTCGCGGCGCTTGCGTTCAGGAACTGATCGGCGGCCTGGGGCAGCAGAAGTTGAGGCAAGCCTTGTGCGAGCGCCGCGAGGAATGTGCCCGAGCCCGCATGCGAGACCACGGCCGCACAGCGCGGCAGCAGCTCCGCCTGCGGGATGAATTCCGCGACACGGACGTTCGGCGGCTGCTCGCCCAGGGCGCCCGGTTCGTTGCCTGGCCCCAGCGTGACGACAACCTCCAACGGAAGGGCGCGGACGCCCTCGACGACAGTCGCGATCAGGCCGAGGTCACGGTTGAAGACGGTGCCGAAGGTCACGTAGACGAGTGGCGGACCGGGCGTGGCGGCGGGCGGCGCCGGGTCGTGCGGCCGGCTCTTGACGATGTGCTCGATGTGCTCGTTCCCATATGCCTTCAGCGCTTCGGGATACATGTCGACGTAGAGGTGCTGATACGTGCCGGCGAACGCAGGAGCCGTCAAGCCGTGCGCCTCCCAGAGCGGCTGCATCTCGCTCCCCGCGCGAGCCACGCGGTCCGCCGGCAGCGGATGACCGAAACCGTGGGTGACGTTCGGTATGCCAAATGCCGCCGCCACGATCGGGCCGGCGAGCTCCGCCTGTTCGCACACCATCACCGACGGTGACCACTCACGCGCGAGTGGGAGCAGGTCCTCGAGCATCGGCGCCGCGCGCTCCGGCCCGAAGATCTTCGCGAAGAGGAAGCGCGGGCGCTCCTCCGGCCGGAGCGACGCGAACTCGGGATAGCGCTCGTTCAACGACAGGCCAGCAGGTGGTTCGGGGCTCCCTGACACCATCGCCACGTAGCCGCGCTCACGCAGGCGGACGCACACCGGCTCGGCGGCCGCCCAGGCGATCTCGTGCCCGCGCTCGGCCAGCGCGTCGGCGAGCCCGAGCATCGGGTGGTAGTGACCCCGACCCGGTGTGGTCGTAAGGAGAACGCGCACCGGGAGACCGTACCGCTCCGCGATGGAGCGGTTGAGCCCGGCCCGAGGATGGAGACGGTGAGTTGGAAGAGTGCGAAAGTCTGTGTGTGCCGGTTGTTCCCTCGGCTCGAGCGGGGGGTGCGTTAGGGTGCGTCGATGGCTTCTGCCGCGACCCTTGTCATGTGGTTTTCCCTGCGCTCGCCGGAGCTGGCAGAGGACTTTGAGCGCCTGATGGCGGGTGATCGGGACATAGTCCGCGGGTCGCTGGACACGGTGTCGGAGTGGCGCCTGACGCGGCCGCTGGACTTGCCCGGACAGTCAATTGAAGCTGCCGATTACGTCCTGATCGCGGAAATCGTCGAAATCCAGCGCTGGCAGGAACAGGCGACCGAGCTGGTCCAGCACATGGCGGACGACCTGGGGCATCTGGTCTCGAGTCGGGGGATGCTTGTCGTGGAGCACGTCCTTTGATCGCCAAGGCCTCCAAGGGCCGCTAAGCGACCGCGCCGAGATCGGGCGCTGCTGTCAGGAAGGAGGCGCCACGCCGGTTAGATCGCCCCGAGCTCTCGGGTATGGCGGACGACTACGCGCGCCACGCGCTCTCGCAGCGCGCCGCGTTCGAGGCGACCCGCCCGGCCGCGCTGGCCGCCGCGCGGCTGTTTGCGGACGAGCCGGTGCTCCGCGTGGTCGATCTCGGCGCCGCCGACGGGGTCAACTCCCACGGCCTCATCCGCGATCTCGGGGAGGAGCGCGCCGGCCGGCCGCTGATCTACGCGCTCGTCGATCTCCCGACGAACGCCTGGGGGGTCGCCGCCGACCAGTTGCGGCACGCCTTCGGCGGACCGGCGGACCGGCCCGGGGTCGTCGTCATCCCCGCGCCGGGCGACGCCGGCCCGGGGGTCGCCGATGTCGGCACGGGGACCCACTACGCCTCGCCGGAGGCGCACGGCGAGGCCTGCCGCCGAGCGGTCGAGTACAGCCCGCCCCCCGCCACGGTGATGAGTATGGCGGGCATCCCCCTTGAGCAGGCGCCCTGCCTGCCGTCGGGCAGCGTGCACGTCGCGGTCACCGGGACGGCGATGCACTGGGTCGCCGACGCGGGCGGCTTGGCCTCGACGGGTCGGTCTTCCCGGGCTACCCGGACCACATAGACGAGGCCGAGCGGCGAGCCTGGCGGGTGGCCGCGGCGCGGCAATGGGAGCGCCTCCTCGAGATGCGCGCCATCGAGCTCGCGCCGGGCGGCCGTTTCATCGCCGCGCTCCCGGCCTCTCCCGCTCCGTGCCCCGAGCGGACGGGTCTCTATGTGGAGATCATCGGGGACATGAACCGGATACTCGCCGACTGGTGCCGCGCGGGGCGCGTCGGCGCCGCCACCGTCGCCGCGGTCGTCGTTCCGGTGTGGATGCGCACGCTCGACGAGATCCGAGGCCCCTTCGAGGCGGGCGGCGGGCGAGTCGCCGACCTCGAGCTCGAGAGCGCCGAGCTCTTCCGTCTCGACAATCCCTACTGGCACGACGATCCTGCCGTGTTCGCGCGGGGCTACGTGCGGAGCGTGACCGCATGGGGCGGGCCGCTCCTCCTCCGCGCCTTCGCGCGCGAGGGGGAGGACCGCGCTCCCGGTCTCCTCGCCGACTTCCTCGGAGAGCTCGAGGAGCGCGTCGCGGACGCCCCCGACCGCTATCGCTGGGACTACATCGAGGCCCTCGTCATCTGCCGGAAGGCGGACGGTACCCGGCGCGACCGGTAGCGCTCGTAGATCACGCGCGAGCCGAACGTCCTGGTCTCGACCAGGTCCAGCGGGACGTCTTCGGTGACCGGCGGCAGGAACGGCGTGCCGCCACCGACGACGATCGGGTAGCGGAAGATGCGTACCAGCATCGTCTCGTAGAGCCTGCGGCCGAGTAGCTACCCGCCGAGCTCACTTACCAACGCGGTGTGGAAACGAAACAGCTCCTCGATGGGGCCGTCCACTCGAACGCGCCCTCGCGGTCGTTGATGAAGCCGTCCACCGAGACGCTCATCGAGTAGATCAGCATGGCTTCAGACCGTGTGCTCCGGCGCCTACAGGAACTCGAACGGGATTCGGATCAGGTCTCGATCGAGAGTCTGGATGCAGGCGTCGTAGTTGAAGCGCGAGAAGTACAGGTAGCCCTTCTTGCCCGTGGTCTCGAAGTTCCTCGAGGCGGTTGTCGTGGCGGGCGGGTCGGTGGGCGTAACGTTGGGCGGCTGCAGGACGGCGGGGTAGAGGACCGGATTGTCGTCGCCGCACTGGTACGACCAAGGGACTTCGGCCTCCATCAAGAGCTCACGCTGGGACCAGTTGATCAGGTTGCTCGAGGTCGAGTAATAGAACCCGTAGACGATCCGGCCCTGCTCCGGGTCCCAGGCGCCGGTGTGGCCGACCAACAGGTACTTGCCGAGGTACGTGTTGTAGGTGAGGCTCGACACCATTTTTTCGATCTGCGTGAACGCCACAGGCGTGCAGACGTGCTGCTCGGGCGGGTCGGAGTCGATGTAGGGGTTGATGAACCTGACGTTGTAGCCCGCACCGCCCCAGGCGCGCCACGACTTCGGGTCCGTCAGGTTGCGAGTCCGCATGACGCAGATGCCGAGCTGCTGCGCGCCGTAGGCCTCCGCATGGATCATCGCGTAGAAGTAGCCGTCCGATCTCCGAATGATGTTGCTGGGCTCGAAGTAGCCGTAGGGACCCTGGTTCTGGATGTATGGGTAGGGGACGCTTGCGAGGAGCTGGCCGGGTGGGCTCGCATGCGTGTAGGTCGCCCCGGCGTCGGAGGACGTCGCGAGCGTGATCGCGTTGTACCAGCAGGCGGGATCGAACCCGGCGATCGGCGCTGGCGAGCTGGAGCGCCTTGGTCGGTTGGGCGTCTCCGAGCACATGCCCGGGTGGTCCCAGCCGTGGTATTCCTCGTGTACGAGCGCGACGACATTCGTGCCGTTGAGCGTGTACGGCGAGCCGATCCACTCCGAGTCGTCGTAGCGAGCCGGATCGGCATCGAGGTGCGACGACATCGTCACGCCACAGTCGACCTCCACGGTGCCGAGGGTCGGGCCGATCATGCGGCGATTGTTGGGGGAATGGGACGTCGTCAGCTGGATTTGATTGGACGCGTCCCGGAATGCGCGCGCCGGAAGGTCCGGGATGTGAGCGTCCTCGCACCTGTCGGTGGTCCAATCGAAGACGGTCTCCTCCGGCGCGAGTTGGCGCACTGTGTCGCCGAACACATACGCTCGGGCAGCCGGCGCCGAGACCAAGCCCGCCGCGACCAAAAGGATGAGCAAAGCGGCGCGCGGTATATGGCCCATCCAGTTCCCTCTCCAGGTGCGAATCTGGGCGCCCCCCTCCCCGCGTGACTTTGGGGTGAGCGTACCACCGTGCGGCCCCGCCGGGAAGGCGCGGACCCGCAACGTTGGGAAGCCCCAGTACTACTGCTGCGTTGGCCGGCGCCAGCTAGGACCGGAGTGCGGGAAATTCGGCGCGATAGTGGAGACGGTGGGAATCGAACCCACGTCCGCGGTGGCGTGAGAGGAAGCGTCTACAAGCTTAGTCGGCGCTTGAATCTCGCCTCCCGGCGTCCGCGCCGACGGGCACGTCCGGGAGGCCAACCCTCTTGATGTCCCCTGAGCGGCGAGGGTAGACCGCTCGGGGCGAGCCCGTTGCTGAAGCCGGAACCCCGTCCCACGGGCCGAGGGACGGGCCGACTCCTCACTCGCTAGTTGACTAGGCAGCGAGGGCGTACTCGTGAGAGTCCGCACGTACTTTGTTTCCCGGTTGTTTTACGAGGCCGACCGGGGACCTCGGCTTGCAGCCTCCTCCACTTACCGACCACGTCGAAACCTGTCGTCCCCGTGGAGTGAAACCTGGGTCTTTTCGAGACCCATGGCTAATCTTAACTACAGAAGCTGAAAGCATTGGAAGCCTCCCGCTACCCACCCTCCCTGCCGCCCATCCGGAGCTGCCACATCAGCCGAGATGGTCCGATCCATCCCGGATCCGGCCGTAAGCGCTTCGACTGCAAGCGCATCCTCGCGCCGCTCGGCGCCGCCGCCCTGGTGCTCGCGAAGTTCGGGGCCAAGGCCAAGGCGCTCCTGCTGCTGCTGCCGAAGATCAAGATGTTCACGACGTCGGCCACGATGCTCGTCTCGATCGCGGCCTACTCGCTGATCTGGGGCTGGAAGTTCGCGGTCGGCTTCGTCGCTGCTGCTGCTCGTGCACGAGATGGGCCACGTGATCCAGCTGCGGCGCGAGGGCGTCCAGGCCTCGGCGCCGATGTTCATCCCGTTCCTCGGCGCGGTGATCTGGGCCAAGTCGCTGGGCGGCAACGCGCTCGCCGAGGCGCGCGTCGGCCTCGCCGGCCCGATCCTCGGCACGCTCGGCACGGCCGCGCTGATCCCGGTCGCCGACGCGACCGGCAACGACCTCTTCCGCGCGCTCGCGTTCACCGGCTTCTTCCTCAACCTGTTCAACCTGCTGCCCGTCCTGCCGCTCGACGGCGGCCGCGCGATGGCGGCCCTGTCGCCGTCGTGTGGTTCGTCGGCTTCGCCGCGCTGGTCGCGCTGCTGTTCGTCGTTCCCCAACCCGATCATGCTCCTGATCCTGCTGTTCGGCGGCATGGAGACCTGGCGCCGCTGGCGGGAGCGCAAGGACGCCGGAGGCGCAGGAGTACTACAAGGTGTCGCCGCGCGACCGGTTCATCGTCGCGGCCGTCTACGTGGGCCTGATCGCGCTGCTCGTGGTGGGCATGCAACACACCCACATCGAGCGCGACCTTCGGCGACGTCTAAGAGCCTTAACGGCGCTGCCGCTGCTTAGAGCAGGCAGCTCGGCCGGAAGGCCGGATCGGCCGGCCCCGGCCGCTCGAGCGCGTTCTTGACCCACCGGAGGGCGACCGGGTCGTAAATGATTCCGAGGTGGTCCGTGAGGTCAAGCGGACACCGGTCCTGAAGCGTGATGTTGGTCGTCCGCGGGCCGGCGGCCAGATATGCGGACCGGTACGGGATGACGACCTCGTCGTAGCGGGTGGTCACCTGCGTGTAGGAGATGTCGCCCGGCGTCTCGTCGCCCGCGTTCAGATTCTGCAGGAAGGCAGAACCGGCGGTTTGCTGATCGCACGAGACGCACCCCACATCTCCGGCAGGTGGAGCGAGCCGGATTGGTCGTGCCGTGGTTCGACGGCACGAGCCCGATCAGGTCGTCGACCTCGGACTTCCCACCCAGGAACTTGATGAAGTAGCGCGGCATCATGCCGCCCTGGGAGTGGCCGACCAGATCACACGCGGGAAGCCCCGGTGGATGCCAGCACCCGGTCGACGAAGTCCTCGAGCTGCGCGGCGGAATCCTCGATCGGCCCGATCCCCCGGTTGCCGTAGTCGAGTGCGAAGACGCAGTAGCCGTCCATCGCCAGGACCGGGGAGATCAGGTTCCACGAGACGGTCATGTCGCCGAAGGTGCCGTGGACGAGCACCACGGGGTGCGGGCGCGACGCCGACGGCTTACAGGTCCAGTCGTTGGCCCCCGGTGGCGGAAGTCCGGGGGCGAGGTCGGCCCGCGCGACAGGAGCCGCCGCTAGCGCGGCGACCGCGACGCAGATAACTGTCCCCCAGATCCTCCCCTTCAAAGCAGTGGAGGCCTACCCATTCCTGGGCAGTTTCTAACCGTCCGCCGCTCAGCGCGAGCGGATCCGCAACTCGCGTTCCATGTCCCGGTCCTGGTCGCGCTTGCGGATCGTCTCGCGCTTGTCGGAGTGCTCCTTGCCCTTCGCAAGCGCCAGCTCGACCTTCACCCGCGGGCCGGAGAAGTACATCCGCACCGGGCACCAGCGTCAGCCCCTTCTCGGCCGTCTTGCCGATCAGGCGCAGGATCTCCTTGCGGTGCAGCAGCAGCTTGCGCGGCCGCTCGGGCTCGTGGTTCTCGCGTGCCGCCGGGCCGTAGGGCGCGATGTGGCAGTTGTGCAGCCACACCTCCTGATCGCGGACGAGCGCGTACGAGTCCTTCAGGTTCACCTTGCCCTCGCGGGCTGACTTCACCTCGCTGCCCGTCAGGCGATGCCGGCCTCGAAGTTCTCCAGCAGGTGGTAGCGGAAGCGCGCCTGCCGGTTGACCGCGATGTTGTCCCTCGCCGGCCTTCCTGCCCTTCGCACTTCTTGCTCACGCGACTTCGAGGTCGACGCGCCCGCGCGGCGCCTGGATCGAGCGCACGCGCACGTCGACCGGGTCGCCGAGGCGTATCCGGCGCCCGCTCTCGCGTCCGATCAGCATCGTGCGCTGCTCGTTCATGTCGTACCAGTCACCCGGATCCGCCGCACCGGCAAAAACCCCTCGCAAGCCGCCGAGGTTCCCGCCCAGCGAAACCTGATGAAGACGCCGGCGCCGATCACACCGGTGACCTCGCCCTCGAACACCTCGTCCCAGCCACGCTCGCCGAGCTCGCGCTGCAGCATGAAGGCGAGGCAGATGTCGTCGGCCTCGCGCTCGGCCGCCATCGCATGCCGCTCGGTGGCCGTGCAGTGAGCCGACACCTCGTCCAGCTCGTGTGCCGCCGGGCGGTCCTCCAAGCCCAGGGTGGAAAGCAGCGCGCGATGCACGACCAGGTCCGGATAGCGGCGGATCGGCGAGGTGAAGTGGCAGTAGCTGGCGCTCGCGAGGCCCGCGTGACCGATGTTGAGCGGCGAGTAGACGGCCTGCTTGAGCGAGCGCAGGATCAGCGAGGTGAGCGCCTCCCGCCCGTGGCCGCCGCGGGTGTCGAGGTACTCGAGCAGCCGGTTGCTGATCCTCCCTACCGCCTGGCCCGCCTCGCTCGGGCCCATGTCCTTGGAGATCGGCGGCGTCGGCACGTCCAGGGTGGCCAGCTGGGAGACGAGGTACTCGATCGCGGTCGGGTCCGGCTGCTCGTGCACGCGGAAGATCGCCGGCACCTTGCCGGTCTCGAGCCGCAGCGCCACCTGCTCGTTCGCGCACACCATCAGCTGCTCGATCGTGCCGTGCGACTCCGTCTGCACCACGTCCCGCGCGGCGGAGACGGCGCCGGACGAATCGAACTCGAACTCCGGCTCGGAGGTCTCGACTCCCAGGCCGCCGGCCGTCATGCGCCGCTCGCGCAGGCGCGCAGCGACTTCACGCGCCAATCCGAGCGGTTCGGCGACCGCGTCCGGCGGCTGCTCAGAGCCGGCGAACATGCGGTCCACCTGGTCGTAGTCCAGCCTTAGGTCGGAGCGAATCGTGCTGCGGTAGAAGGAGGCCTTGCGCACGTTGGCTCCGTCCATGTGCATCTCCACCGTCACGGCAGCGCGCGGCTCGCCCGGAACGAGGCTGCAGGCGTTCGCCGACAGCGCCTTGGGCAGCATCGGCTCCATGGTGCCGGGCAGGTAGACGCTGTTGCCCCGCGCGCCGGCCTCCGAGTCGAGGGCGCCGCCCGGTCGCACATAGGCGGACACATCCGCGATGTGGACGTAGAGGCGCACGCCGTCCCCATCGCGCTCGGCGGAGATCGCGTCGTCGAAGTCGCGCGCCGTTGCCGGGTCGATCGTGAACGTCGGCAGGGCGGTCAGGTCGCGCCGGCCCTCCCCGGGGGCAGTGACCTCGCGCGCCTGCTCCTCGACTCGCTCGGCGAAGCCGCGCTCATAGCCGCGGTCGGCAAGCAGCGCCTCGACCACGTCGCGCGGAACGTCCGGCTTGCCGAGCGCGCGCACGATCTCGACGCGGCCGCGGCCGCCGCCGTTTCGCGAGGGACGCACGAGCACCAGCTCTCCGGGCGCGGCCTCCGGGCCGCGGCGCGCGTTCACCTGCATCCGCCGTCCGCGCTCGAAGAACGGCTCGACCACCGTCGAACCGTCCCCGCCGCTCGAGCACTCCGACCCGCGGCTCGGCCGGGATCCGCAGGTCAGTCATAAGCAGCCGTCGGCGGTCCTCGCCTTCGGCACCTCGCGCAATGCGCGGTCGAGTGCCTCGTCGCCGCGCAGTCCGCGGATCGTCCACCGCGCGCACGTCGGGCCCGATCCCCTTGTCGCTCAGGTTTCGGCCCGTGGGCGTGAAGTAGTCGCCCGACGATCAGGTCGAGCGCGCCGCCGTTGTCGAGGTCGAACACCTGGCCGAAGACTCCCTTTCCGAACGTACGCTGCCCGACCACCGGAGCGCCCAACACTCGTGCAGCGCGGCCGTGACGATCTCCGATGCGCTGGCGGTGTCGCCGTTGACGAGCACGACCACGGGCTTGCGCGTCACCGCTTCGCCGGTGGCGTTGAAGATCCGCTCGGGGCGCTTGCGGCCATCGGTGGTGACGATCTCCCCCTGCGGGACGAACAGGCTCGAGACCAGCACCGCCTCGTCGAGCAAGCCGCCCCCGTTGGAGCGCAGGTCGAGCACGTAGCCCTGGGCGCCGCGGCGCTGGAGCTGGTCGATCTTCAGCCCCAGCTGGCCGTGCGCGCCGGAGCTGAACCCGGCCAGCTGCAGCACCCCGACTTGCGCCCGTTGACGGTTCGCATCGTGCCCTCCGCCACCGGCACCTGGATCCGCGCGCGCTTGACACGCACGGTGCGCGTCTCGCCGGTCCTGGGATCGATCGTCAACCGCACGGACGTACCGGGCTTGCCCTTGATCAGCGCGGTGGCCTGCTGTTCCGGCTTGCCGGCGATCGACTTGCCGTTGACCCGGGTGATCACGTCGCCCGGCTTGACGCCGGCCCGCCGGGCAGGTGAGCGCTTGAAGGTCCCGACCACCAGCAGGCCGCGCTTTCGCCCGGTGACCGTCATTCCGACGCCCGAGAACGCGCCGCTGGTCGACTCACGGAACAGCTCGTTCTCGCGCTTGGTGAAGTAGTGCGAGAAGCGGCTGCGCAGGGAGCGGACCATGCCGCGCACCGAGGCATCGTCGAGCTGCTTGTCGGACACCTTCTTCGTGAAGTTGTCCTGGATCGTGTCCCGCGCCTCGGCCTGCAGCAACGTGGAGTCGTCGACGAACACGTCGCGCACCGGCTCCGGGCAGGTCGGTCGCGTGGCCGCCCAGATACAGGCCGACGCAGAGCATCGCCACGGCGACGAGCGCCGCGATCACCTTGCTCACGGGCGCTCTCGCACTCCGAGGGTCACCGCCTGATCGTACCGATGCTTCTCCCCGGCCCCGCCGGGTGCTTGCGGTCGGTCAGACGCGCAGGAAGCGGCGCAGCGTGATGCCCGAGCCGAGCGCCGAGACCGCTGTCCCGGCGAACAGCAGCAGCACGATCAGGAACGTGAAGTCGATCGTCTCGCGGCGCCGCGATCAGCGCAAAGCGGTCCGACCAGGGGTCCACGACCGTCACCTTCGCGAGCCACAGCAGCAGGGCCGCGACCAGTGCTCCGAGGAAGCCGACGATCAGCCCCTCGATCACGAACGGCCAGCGGATGAACCAGTTGGTCGCCCCCACCAGGCGCATCACCTCGACCTCACGCCGGCGGGCGAAGATCGACAGGCGGATCGTGTTCGCGACCAGCAGCACCGAGGCGAGAATCAAAAGGCCCGCGAGCATGGCCATGATCAGCTTGATCGTGCTGGTGGCCGAGAGGATCTTCTCGGTCTCGTCCTCACGGTCCTTGATCTCGTCGATCGCCGGGCTGATCGGGCGCGGCTCGCCGTTGGCGCCTGCGGCGCGAGCGCGCTCTTCACCAGGTCGGCGTTGCTCGGGTCGTCGAGCTTGATGCGGTACGACGCCGGCAGCGGGTTGCCGGGCAGGTCCTGCGTGATGTCGGATTGCTCCCCGAGTCGCTGGCGCAGGATGCGCAGCGCCTGGTCCTTGCTCACGTAGGCGACCCGTCGACGTGCGTTAGCTCGCGGATCATGTTGCCGAGCTCCCGCTCCTCGGCCTTGGTGGCGTCGCCGGCGATGAAGACCTCGAGCTCGATCTTGTTGCGCACCTCGTTGGACTTCGCGGTCGCGGCGCGCACGACCGGGATGAAGACGCCCAGGACGAGCGTCGTGATCAGGACGGTCGCGAAGGCGGCCAGGCTCGGCGCGGCGTTGCGGCGCAGCGCCCGGAGCGACTCCGCGGAGGAAGAAACCCAGTCGTCATGGGCTGCAGCGGTACTGGCCCCCGCGCTGGTCGCGCACGATGCGCCCCTGGCTCAGCTCCACTGACGCGGCGGCGCATCTGGTCCACCATGTCGGCGTCGTGGGTGGCGACGATCACCGTCGTGCCGGTGCGGTTCATGCGGTAGAGCAGCTGCATGATGCCCTTCGAGGTCTCGGGGTCGAGGTTCCCGGTCGGCTCGTCGGCGAGCAGCAGCGGCGGGTGGTTGACGAACGCGCGTGCGAGCGACACGCGCTGCTGCTCGCCGCCCGACAGCTCGTCGGGATAGTCGTGCAGCTTGGTCGACAGCCCCACCAGGCGCAGGATCTCCGGCACCTTCTCGCGGATGCTGGAGCGTGGCGCGCCGATCACCTGGAGGCTGTAGGCGACGTTGTCGTAGACGGTGCGGTTCGGCAGCAGCTTGTAGTCCTGGAAGACGGTGCCGATGTTCCGCCGCAGCTTCGGGACCTTCTTGCGCGGCAGCTTCGCGATGTCGCGCCCGGCGATCAGGATCTCGCCCCGCGATGCGTCGATCTCGCGCAGCAGGAGCTTGATGAAGGTGGACTTGCCGCACCCCGTGGCCCCCACCAGGAAGGCGAATTCGCCCCGCTCGACGGTCAGCGAAACGTCGTCCAGCCCGACGTTCCCGCCGGGGTAGACGACCGTCACGCCGCGCATCTGGACGGCCGGGGTTCGCCCGCCCGGCCGGCGCGCGCGGGTCGGGTAAAGGACCTCGTCGATCGCAGCCATGACGCGGGAGTTTGGCAAAAATCCCGCAAAATGGGCCTTCTGCCCGATTTTGCAGGCGCTCTTTCGCTAAGCCGAGAGGGCCTTGCGCGCCGCGGCTGCGATGCCATCCGCGGTCAGGCCGAAGCGCTCCATCACCGCTTCGCTGCCGCCGGAGACGCCGAACCGGTCGTCCACCCCGACCGCCAGGACGGGCACCGGGTGGTGCTCCGCGGCGACCGTGCGGATCGCGTCGGCGAGGCCGCCGGCCTTGCGGTGCTCCTCGGCCGTGACCGCCACCCCGGTATGCGCCAGGGAGGCGAGCACGGCCTCGGAGTCGAGCGGCTTGACGATCGCGACGTTGACGACCTCCGCTTCGACGCCGTCCTTGCGCGCCAGGTCGTCGGCCGCCTCGAGCGCGCGCCACACCATGTGACCGCAGGCGAAGATCGAGATGTCGCTGCCCGCGCGCAGGACATCGACGCCCTTGCCGAGGGTCTCGGGAACCTGGTCGTAGACGAACGGGGTGGCGGGACGCCCGAAGCGCATGTACATCGGGCCCTCGCGCTCGTAGCTCTCGATCACGGCGCGGTAGGCCTGGTGGTAGTCGGCCGGGACGACCACCTGCATCTTCGGCATCGCGCGCATCAGCGCGATGTCCTCGATCATCTGATGCGAGGCGCCGTCCTCACCGAGCGACAGGCCGCCATGCGAGGCGCAGACACGGACGGGCAGCTCGTTGTGGGCGATCCCGAGCCGGACCTGGTCGTAGGCGCGGCCGGTGGCGAAGATCGCGAACGTCGACGCGTAGGGCACCTTGCCCGTGGCGGCGAGGCCGCAGGCCATCGACATCATGTTGGCCTCGGCCGCACCGACGTTGAAGAACCGCTCCGGGAATCGCTTCCCGAAGCCGGCGCTCTGGGTGGACACCGAGAGGTCCGCGTCGAGCGCGACCACCTCGGCGTGGCGCTCGCCCAACTCCAGCAGCGCGTCGCCGTAGGCCTTGCGGGTGGGCAGCGGGTCGAGCGTGGCGCTCAAACGCCGGGCTCCAGCGCCGCGGTCTGCTCGGCGAGCAGCGCCCCCAGCTCGGCCAGCGCCCGCTCGGCCTGTTCCGGGGTGGGCGGCTTGCCATGGAAGCCGAAGCGGCCCTCCATATCGGAGACGCCGCGGCCCTTGCGCGTCTGGCAGACGATCGCGGCCGGGCGCTCGCAGGCGCGGCTCCACTCGAGCGCCTCCACCACGGCGCGCATGTCGTGCCCGTCGATCTCGACGGCGTCCCAGCCGAATGCGTCGAACTTGGCGCGCACGTCGCCGGTGTCCATGACCTGCTCGGTCGTGCCGTCGGTCTGGAGGTGGTTGTAGTCGACGATCGCGGTCACCTTCGTCGCGCCGAAGTGGGCCACCGCCATCGCTGCCTCCCACGATTGACCCTCCTGGCAATCGCCGTCGGACATCAGCGTGAAGACGTGCGCCTCGTCGACGCCGTCCAGCCGCAGCGCGAGCGCGATCCCGAGCGACATCGAGAGCCCTTGCCCCAGCGAGCCGGTCGAGACCTCGACCCCCGTGGTGCGGGTCATGTCGGGGTGGCCCTGGAGATGCGCATCGAGCTTCCGCAGCCCCATCAGGTCTTCGAGCGGAAAGTAGCCGTGGCGGGCAAGAGCCGCGTACTGGATCGGCGCGGCGTGGCCCTTGGAGAGCACGAACCGGTCGCGCTCGGCCCAGCCCGGTTGCTGCGGGTCGTGCCGCAGGACGCGGTAGTAGAGCGCCGCCACGATGTCCGCGGAGGAGAGCGAGCTGTCGAGGTGGCCCGACTTGGCCTCGGCCAGCATCCGCACGCAGTCCATCCGCAGCACGGTCGCGTGGCGCTCGAGCTCGGCGATCGACGGCCCGACGACGCTCAGCTGGGCGCGCCCCTGCACTGCCGTCGTCCCGTCCGTTGCGGCGGCGGGCTGAGGCGCGGCAGCGGACGACACGAGCGGCAGAGTAGGGCCGACCGCGGACGTAAGGGGACAGGTCAGGAATATCAAGCGGCTTCGCCGCCGCATGCTGGAGCGTCTGCAAGCAGCCGCTTGTCGTATCTCGCTTGACTTGTCCCTGCAACGCCGCCAAATTGTGCGGAGTGTCCCTGCCCATGAACCAGCTGGAGCGGCTCACCGTCGCCGATGCCCTGAGCGACGACGTCGTCCGGATCACCATCGACCAGACGCTCGAGGAAGCGGCGCGCATGATGCGCGACCGCGGCATCACCGCGCTGGTGGTGATCGATCCCGACGCGAGCGAGCCGGGCATCATCACCGAGGCCGACATCGGCCGCGCGATGGTGGCGGAGAGCGACCCGCGCAGGCAGCTGGTGGGCGACTTCCGCACGGCGAACGTGATCACCGCGACCACTGACTGGACCTTGGAGCGCGCCGCCAGGACGATGACCGCCGGGCACTTCCGTCACCTGATCGTCGTCGACGAGCAGCGGGTGATCGGCGTCCTGGCGATCTCCGACGTGATCTCAGCCTGGGCGCGCGAACAGGAGAGCGTCTCGCCCGGCGTCACCGACGAAACCGGCGAGGTGCCGGCTCTCGGGCCCGCGCATCAGTACCTCTACAGCCTGCGCCGCAGCGCCAAGCAGCATCTTGTGGCGGCCAAGTGCCCCTGCGAGTGGGACTGGTACGGCGTGCTCGAGGGCCAGTTGGAGGACCGGCCGGACCTCGACGAGGAGACCCTGCGCCGCCTGTGGGAGCGGCGTGAGCCGTGTCCCGCCCTGCACGCAGAGGGCGGCGGGGCCGATTAGCCGATAGCGACCATCCGGTCGATCGGGAGCTTTGCGCGCTCCGCGACCTCCGGTGGGACCTTTACCTCGGGCTTCATGTCGCGCAGGGCGTTGCGCAGCCCGGGCAGCGTGATCATCTTCATGTAGCGGCAGACCGCGGCGCGGTTGGCCGGGACGAACGTCTTACCGGGGTTCTCCTGCTCCATGCGGTGCAGGATGCCGGTCTCGGTGGCGACGATCATGTGCGCCTCCGGGTCGGCCTCGCGGGCGAAGTTCATCATTCCCTCGGTCGAGAGGAAGTGCGTGCCCTCGGCGGCGACGTCGCCGGCCGACACGTACTCCATCACCTGGGTGGTGCACCCGCACTCCGGGTGGACGAGCAGCTCGGCGCCGGGCTCGCTCGCCCGGATGGAGTTGATGTCCGACGGGCGGATCCCGGCGTGGACGTGACACTCGCCGTCCCAGACGTGCATCGAGCGGCCGATCTCGTGCTCGACGTACGCGCCCAGCCACATGTCGGGGCCGAACAGGATCTCGGTGTCCGGGCCGTGCTCACGCATGATGTGCTCGACGACCTTGACCGCGTTCGAGGAGGTGCAGCAGTAGTCGGTCTCGGCCTTCACCTCGGCGGAGGTGTTGACGTACATCACGACCACCGCGCCGGGGTGCTCGGCCTTCCAGGCCCGCAGCTGGTCGGCGGTGATCGACTCGGCGAGCGAGCAGCCGGCGTCCAGGTCGGGCAGCAGCACCGTCTTGTCGGGACACAGGATCGAGGCCGTCTCGGCCATGAAGTGGACGCCGCAGAAGGCGATCACGTCGGATCCGGTGGCAGCGGCCTCGCGGGAGAGCCCGAGCGAGTCGCCGACGAAATGAGCGACGTCCTGGACCTCGGGGCGCTGGTAGTTGTGCGCCAGGATGACCGCGTTCTTCTCGGCGGCCAGCGCGCGCACCTCCTCGTGGAGGGCCGGCACGTCCTCGAGCGCGACGCGGCGCCGCGGTGGAGGCTGCGTTGGGGAGCATCGGGAGGGTTTTCATGGCACCAATGTGAGGGAGAGGTCGAGAGCAGGTGCAGAATGGGTCAACGAGCCCATCGACACGAAGTTTACGCCAGTTTCACCGTATTGCTTCAGATTCTGAAGTGATATTCCTCCGGACGCCTCGGTCACGGCGCGGCCGCCGATCCGGGCGACCGCCTCGGCCACCTCGGTCGGGCGTCATGTTGTCGAGCAGAATCCGCTCTGCACCGGCCTCCAGGGCCTCCTCGACCTCGTCCAGAGTGCGGCATTCGACCTCCACCGGGACGCCGGCGGGCCGCCGCTCGAGCGCCAGGCGGGTTGCAGGGCCGACGCCGCCGGCCATGGCGATGTGGTTCTCCTTGACCAGGACCGCGTCGTAGAGGCCGATGCGGTGGTTTCGCCCCCCACCGGCGGCTACCGCGGCCTTCTCGAGGGTGCGCAATCCCGGGATCGTCTTGCGGGTGTCGAGCACCTCGACGCCCGGTCCCCTCGAGCTCCCGCACCGCCAGGGCGGTCGCCGTCGCGATGCCCGACAGGTGCTGGAGGAAGTTGAGCGCCACCCGCTCGCCGGTCAGGAGCGCGCGGGCGTCCCCTTCCAGCTTGGCGATAGTTGCCGGCGGGTCGTCGAGCCAGCGGCCCTCCTCGCCTGCAGGGCGCCAATCGATCTCTGGGTCGAGCCGGCGAAACACGGCCTCCGCCACCTCGAGCCCGAAGATCACCCCCGGCTGCTTCTGGGTGATGCGGGCCGTCGCCCGGCGGTCCGGGCTCGACCAGCGCCTCGGTCGTCAGATCGCCCGGTGCCGACGTCCTCCGCGAGGGCGCGGGAGATCAGGTCCTTGACTTCGGGGGAAAGGGCCATCAGGGCCTGGATATTCTCAGCCTCATGTCGACCGAGACCTCACACCCCACTCAGCGATCAGCCGCCGTCTGCCGCGCGGAGCCCGGCCACCGTTCCGCGTCTGGCTGAACAGCGTCGAGCAGGAGGAGGGCCGCGACTACCAGGTCGAGGGCAACCGGCTGATCTTCGACCGCGAGCTGGCCAAGGAAGGGAAGCTCGGCATGTGGAACTGGACTGATGCTGCTGCTGGGCGTGCGCGGCACCTACCGCAAGAACGACAGCGTCGACGTGCAGTACGAGACGGCTTCCGGTCAGACGCGCCTGGCGACGCGCGTCGACTTCGAGCCGGTCACGGAATGAAGACTCCCTGCACGAGGAAGAGGCCCGTCGCCGTCCGCGGTGGCCGGGTCGCCGTCCGCGCCGCCGTCCGACACCCGCACCTGGCCGGTCTCCCAGATCGCGCGCTTGCCCTCGACCGCGGCGCCCGGAGCGATCGTGTTGGCGGTGGTCGTGATCGAGCAGGTCGAGCCGACGGTCGTGTCGGCTGTGGATGCGCACGGCACGATCACCGGGAAGCTCGGCTGGGAGCCGGTGGCGTTGGGCGAGCCGCCGCCGACGTCAGGGTTGTTGCGGTCGGTGATCTGGAGCGCGCGTCGAGCTGCAGCGCGCCGGTGTAGTCGGTCAGATCGACCCGTGTTGCGCACGTCGGTGATCTCGATCCTCGTAGCGGGCGTCGGCCTCGTTTGCGGGAGTCGAGGGGTTGCCGGGGATCACCAGCAGGCGCAGGTTGGAGACCGACTTGGCCGACTGCGCCGTTGGCATCGGGGGTGCCGAGCGTCAGGTAGTCGGAGACCTGGGCCGGCGGGGCGCAGGAGTCGAACGACAGCGGCGCGGCGTGCACGCGGTTCGGCGAGGCGCAGGCGGCGTAGGCCGGGACGAAGGGGACGTTGATCGGCGTGGCGGCCTTGGGGCGCGCATAGGCATCGGGGGCGATCTCTACCAATAGATGTCCTGCTGGTTGTCCGCGTCGAACGGGCCGAGATCGGCGGTCGTCGTGATGAAGACCTTTGCCCCGTCAGGCGTGATCTTGTTGAGGCCCGCACCGTTTGCCTCGGTTCCGGTTGGGGGAATGAGCGCCAGCTCCCCGGCCCTTCGTTCGTACACGTCGAAGAGGTTGTTCGTATCGGTGCTGAGGAGGTTCTGGTTCGTGCCGAAGAAGAGCGCTCCGTCAGAGGCCACCAGAACGCCGGTGCTCGAAAGCCCGTTCGTGGAAGGCGTCTCTTCCGGGCCCTCCGTAAGCAACGTGGTGACTCCGCCGGAGCGCTCATACAGATCACGGCAGGGAATGAAGCATCCGTCGAAGACGTCGTCGAGGGTTAGCTTCTCCGACGTTTCGAAGAAGATGCGCGATCCGTCGGGCGAGATCGAGAAGAAAGTGCTCGGGTCATGGGGACCATTCCCGCCGGCAGGGCCCGTCGAGACCAGCTTGGTCTCGCCCGCAAAGCGCTCGTAGATGTCCACCTGGGAGTCGATGTCGGCGCTTACGAGCTGTTCCGCCGTTGCGAAGACCGCATGTGTCCCGTCCTCGGACGCCGCAAAATAGTGTTCGAGATAGAAGTTGCCGGGCGCTCCGCCATCGTTGACCGAAACAAGCCTCGTGACCTCACCAGCCCGTTCGTACATGTCCGTGCACCCCGTATCCGGGGGGTAGTCGGGGTTGCATATGTCGGTGTCCTCCGGCACCAAAGCCTCGGTGGTGTTGAAGAAGACGTGATCGGGATCCGGTCGGTAGTTGAAGCTGCTGCCGAAGCCGGCGGATGACGCGCCGTTGCCGTTGACAGTCCCAATTGAGATGCGCCGCGTCACTCCTCCTGAGTGCTCGTAGACGTCCCCGGAACTGTCCGTATCGTCGGGATCGAGCCGCTCGGTGGTCGTGAAATAGACCGCCGACCCGTCGCGCGAAACGATGGACGTGCTCACATCCGCTGAGATCGTTCCGGGGGTGCTGCTGGTGGATGCGAGCGTCGTCACGCCTCCAGTCCGCTCGTAGATGTCCATCAGCCCGCCGTCGTTGTCTTCTGAGACCAAGCGATCGCGGGTCTGGAAGTAGACTCGGGTCGCATCCGGCGAGGCGCCGATGAAAGTGGCGATGGTCGCTCCCGTCGGGGCGACCGGCCCCGTCGAGATCAGCGTCACAGTGCTGCCCACGATCTCGTAGATGTCCATCCCGACGCTGTCGGTGTCGTCCGAGGTCAGAGTCTCGCGGGTTCGAATCAATACGCGCAGTCCGTCCTCCGAGGCGCCCACGAACCCGGCATTCGGATTGGCGCCGGTGTTCACGATCGGGCCCGGCGTTATTAGGCGCGTGAGGCCGTTTGCTCGCTCGTAGACGTCCGAGCCCGTGTCGGTATCGGCGGGTACGAGAGACTCGGCGGTGTCGAACAGGACACGCTCGCCGTCGGGAGTCACATGGGCGAGCAGGGGCCCATGAGGTCCGTTGCCGCCGGCCGGACCGACCGACAGCTGCTCGACGGCGCTGTGGCTGGCACCTGCAGTCGGCGCAGGATCAGCAGCGTGGCCACCGCTGAGGCGGCGATCCCGACGGACCACGCCCGAACCCCATGGGCGCAAGCTTAGCCGCAGTTCGAGCCTCGTCAGCCCCCGGATCTCAGGGAACGAAGACGCCCTGCGTTGCCAGCAGCCCGTCGTCGCCGGGCGTGTCGGCGTCCCCGTCCGTGCCACCGTCGCGAACCTCGATCGGACCGAGCTCGAAGATCGCCCGCGCGCCCTCGGTGATCGCGCTCGGGATCAGCGCGTCGACCGTGGTATCCACCGCGCAGGTGGCGCCGTCGATCGTCGACGCCGTCGCAGTGCAGGGCGCGGTGAACGAGCCGCCGGAGGGCATGCTGGTCTGGGTCACCACTCCCTCGCGGTCGGTCATCTGGAAGGACAGGTCGACGCCCAGCTCGCCGGTGTAGTCCGACAGGTCGGAGTTGCGCATCACGTTGGTGATCGACAGGCGGATCCGCACGTCGGCGTCGTCCACGCCGCCGGGGATCCCGGGAAGCGCGTTGATGCGAACCGATCCGACCGAGCGTGAAAAGGCGAAGCTGCCGTCGCCGGTTCCGACGGTCAGAGTCGGAGAAAGGTGGTCCGGCGGAGAGCAGGAGCCGAATGAGAGCGGCGCGGCGTGCACGCGGTTCGGCGAGGTGCAGGTGGCGTAGGCCGGGACGAGAGCGACGTTGATCGGGGTGGCCGCCTTCGGACGGGGGTATGGGTCGGAGCGGGTCGCGACGTAGACGTCGATGTTCGAATCGGTGTCCGAGGGCAGCAGGCGGCCGACCGACATGAACGCGACGTTCAGGCCGTCCGGCGCGAGTCCGTTCGATCCCCAGACACCCCGCCGACCGCATTCCCCGCCGGCGATTCCGGCGGAGTCGCGGCTGAGAAGGTAATAGCGCCCCGTCGAAGTGCTCGTACAGGTCGTCCGTGCGCCGTTCGTGTCGTTCGGACTGTTCGAGTCCTCGGTCAGGAAGAAGATCCGGCGCCCGTCGCGCGAGATGCCGGCGAAGATGGCGCTGTAGGCGAGTTGCCCGCCGAAACGTGCGTGACGACGCCGCCTTCGTCCTTGTAGATGTCGGTGAAGCCGCCGTCGGCATCACCCGGCACGAGCGCTGCGGACGTGAGGAAGCACACATTCGAGCCGTCGGCCGAGGCGCCCCTGAAGAGCCCCCCGTTCCCGATCAGCCGGGTGGTGCCGTCAGCCACGTCGTACTCGTACAGGTCGAGGTCGCTGGCTCCGTGTCATCGGCTGTCAGCTGTTCGTTGGTGGAGAAGTAGACGTGCTGGCCGTCAGCCGAAATGCCGCTTCAGCCCCGACGCCGAAGACGTCTTGGCCGCCGTTGCCGCCGATCGGCCCCTTCGACACCCGCGCCAGAGAGTTGTTCTGGCTTAGGAAGAGGTCGCGGCGGGTGTCCAGGTCATCGGCCGTCAGTGGCTGTGCCGACCAGATCAGCACTGCGTGCTGCCTGCGCCGAAATCTCGACGACTCGCGCGATGTCCGGAGTGCCCGACGTTCCGGGCCCCTGGGAAAGCAGCCGGAACTCGCCGTCCACCACTCGTAGACGTCTTGATGCGTTCCGGTGTCCGCGGCGATCAGCCGGTAACTGGTCTCCGACGGATACGGCAGGACCATCGGTCGTGTCGGCATAGCCGACCATCGAAATGGGAATGGGTGAACCGCCGTGGCATTCGAACTTTCCGCCGCTCACCAGGGTCGTGACTCCGCCGCTGCGCTCGTAAATGTCCCCGCACCCGTCGACATCGTCCGTGGTCAACTCGCTCGATCGTCCGGAAGTACACGCGGGCGCCGTCCGGCGAGGCGCTCCTGGAAACCGAGTTCACGCCCTGGTTCCCGTTGATCGCGCCCGCCGAGACCTGCAGGGTCTGCCCCTGATACCGCTCATAGATATCGAGTTGGAGTCGGTGTCGCCGGGGACGAGCTGCTCGCGCGTCTCGAACCAGATCCGCAAGCCGTTGTCGGAGAGGCCGAGGACACCGGCGGGCGCCGCGTGCCATTGATCTGGCCGGCGACACCAGGAACGTCTCGCCGCCGCGCCTAGCGAAGACGTCCTGCGAGGTGTCGGGTCTTCGGGCGTCAGAGCCTGGCCCGAGTTGAAGATCACCGTGTTCCCGGAGGCCGAGATCCGGGGTCTGGATGTTCTCGCCGAGTTCGGGTCGGTCGGCCCGGTGGAGGCGTGCTGGATCAGGTTGTGGTTGGCGGCAGCGGCCGTCGCGAGCACCAGCCCGTCGCGATGGCGGCGCCCACCCCCAGGGCTGCCCTCCAGATCTTCACGGAGCTACCTTAACCGCCGAGCGCAGCCAGAACTAGGGGATAAACACCCCTTGGACGAGGAAAACGCCCTCGCCGTCGGTGGTTGCCGGGTTGCCGTCCGCGCCGCCGTCGGAGACCCGGAACTGACCGGTCTCCCAGATAGCGCGCTTGCCCTCCACGGCCGCGCCGGGGGCGATCGTGTTGGCAGTTGTGGTGATGGAGCAGGTCGAGCCCACGGTCGTGTCGCCAGTTGCGGCGCACGGCACTATGACCGGGAAGCTGGTGGGAGCCGGTGGCGTTCGGCGAGCCGCCGTCGGGGTCGGGGTTGTTGCGGTCGGTGATCTGGAGCGCGGCGTCGAGCTTCAGCGCGCCCGTGTAGTCGGTCAGCGACCGACGTTGCGCACGTCGGTGATCGCGACCTCGTAGCGCGCGTCGGCCTCGTTGGCCGGCGTCGAGGGGTTGCCAGGCAGGACCAGCAGGCGCAGGTCGAGACAGCCTTCGCGGGCTGGCCGTTGGCATCCGGCGTGCCGAGCGTCAGGTACTCCGAGCCTGGGCCGGCGGCGAGCAGGAGTTGAACGACAGCGGCGCCGCGTGCACCTGGTTCGGCGAGAGCAGGCCTCATAGGCCGGGACGAAGTGAACGTTGATCGGCGTGGCGGCCTTGGGGCGGGCGTAGGCATTGGGGCCACGGAGATGCGGTAGTAGTCGAGCTGCCCGTCGGTCGACACTGCTGAAGCGTTCGCGAGCAGGATCCGCTTCCGTCGGTCGAGACTTGGGAGACGCCGCCAATTCGCGCCCACGGGGAAGACAGGGTCAGTAGTTGCCGTTGTAGCGCTCGTAGATGTCGGGGTTGCCGTTGGCGTCGCTCGGGACGAGGGAAGCCTCCGTGGAGAAGAACACGCGATCTGCCGACTTCGATATTCCTGGAAGCCGGTGCCGTTCGTCTTGCCGGGAGAGACCATCGTGTGGCGCCCCCGTGGCGTTCGAAGACGTCGAATCGTGTTCGTGTCCTGAGGCACCAGCTCGCCTGCGTGCCGAAGAAGCGCGGGTTCCGTCGCTGAGCACCGGGTATTGGCCACCCGAGTTGATGGCCCGTTGTGGGCTCGTCGCGCCGGTGGGTATTGGTACAGGAGCGGACGCCATTGTCGTCAGATGCCAACTTTCTGGCTCGTGATGAAGAAGTACTGGCCGCCGGACTCCGCCATGGTTCCGGGCCGACACCTCTCGCTGTAATAGTTCGTCCGCCGATCCGGTCGAGGCGAGCCTCACCGTCCCGTACGCCTCATAGGTATCCGCGCAGTTCGCGTCGGGCGGCCGGACGGGCAGCATCGGTGTCGTTGGGAGTCATGTTCTCGAAGGTGCTGAAGTAGACCGTCCTCGAGCTTCGTCGGGCGGACACGAAAGCGGTTCTCCTCCGCGTCAGGCCCGGGGCGTGTCCGAGCGCAGCGTGACAACGCCGTTGACGCTCTCGTACAGGTCCGACGACGTGTCGGTGTCCGTGGCGACGAGCGGGGTGGCGGTTGTGAACATCCTAACGCGGACCCGAGGGTGTGTCCGAGAAATCGATGTGGAAATAGCTGGGGCACGAGGCGGTATCTACGGCCGAGACCGTGGTGCTGGTCCACCGTTCCGCTCGTAGATGTCGAAGCAGCTGTTCATGTCATCAGGCGTCAGCGCGGGTTCGGAAGAAGATCCGCGCTCCGTCCTCGGACATCCCGATAGAACGCGGCGCCGACGGCGCCGGGAAAGGCCCCTTCGATGCCAGTCGCGTGGCGCCGGCGAACCGCTCGTAGACGTCGAATTGTTGTCCGTGTCCTCCGCCGCCAGCTGGTCGAGCGTGTCTTCGAAGACGATGTGCCTGCCGTCCGCGGAGATGGCCTTCAACGCGTACTGCCCAGTTGTGGTTCTGACCGTTCTCGTCGACGGATGCCTGCTCCGTGATGCCGTTGTGCCAGTCGTAGGTGTCGAACAGCGTGTCGGTGTCTCCTGGGGACAGCTGGTCCCGGGTGCTGAAGGCGACGTGGGAGCCGTCCGCCGCCATCTTTGTTGTGTTGTCCCCGGCAGGGGTCAGCTGGATGAGGTTGTGGTTCCCCGACGGCCGCATCGAGAAGGACAGCGCCATTGCGGCCGCGGCGCACACCCCTAGGGCTTTGCTCCACCAGCGCACGTTTCGAGTCTAGCCCCCGTCCCGCGACCTCCGTTCGTTCCTCCGTTCGAGCCCGCGCTCTGCACCAGATACTCGTGGACGAAGCCGTCCAAGTCGCCGTCCAGGACACGCTGCGCGTCGCCCATCTCGTAGCCCGTGCGGTGGTCCTTGACCATCGTGTAGGGGTGGAGGACGTATGACCGGATCCGCGAGCCCCAGGCCACGTCCTGCGACTCACCCTTCTCGCGCGCGATCTCCTCGCGCCGGCGGCGCTCCTCCAGCTCCACCAGCTTCGACTTCAGCAGCTTCATCGCGGTCTGCTTGTTGGAGGACTGCGAGCGCTCGTTCTGGCACTGCACCACCGTCTTGGTAGGGATGTGCGTGATCCGCACCGCCGAGTCGGTCTTGTTGACGTGCTGCCCGCCCGCTCCAGAAGCCCGGTAGGTCTCGATCCGCAGGTCGCTCTCATCGATGTCGACGTCGACGTTGCCCTCCACCAGCGGGCTCACCTCGACGAGGGCAAAGCTCGTGTGGCGGCGGTGGGCGGCGTCGAAGGGGAAAGGCGCACGAGGCGGTGGACACCCTTCTCGGCGGAGAACAGGCAGTAGGTGTTCTTGCCCCGCGCGATGAAGGTCGCCGACTTGAGGCCGGCCCTCCTCTCCAGCCGAGGCCTCGGTCCGTCCAGGCTCGAATCCGGCTTCTCCGCCCGGCGCAGGTACATGCGCAGGAGCATCTCGGCCCAGTCCTGTGAGTCGGTCCCCCCGCGCCGCTGTGCACCGAACGACGGCGTTGCCGGCGTTGTTCTCGCCGCCGAACAGGCGCTGCTCCTCGAGCTCGGCCATCCGCCGTCGATCCCGGCCACTGCTCGGCCAGCTCGTCCCGCAGCGACTCGTCCTCGTCGACGAGGGCGGCGAGACCCTCGAGATCGCCGATTCGGACTCGAGCCCGCGAACGTCTCGAGGCGCCGGTGATGCGGCTGTGCTCGGCGGAGATGGATGCCGCCCGCTGTGGTCGTCCCAGAAGCCGGGCTCTGCATCTCGCCCTGAGCTGCTGGATCCGCTTCTCTAGGGCGGGCGGGTCAAAGGTAGTCCGCGAGCAGCTTCAGCTGGTCGCGGAGCTCGAAAGCGCGCGGGGATCTGTTCGAGTGCGCCTGCTGGTCGGCCATCGCTCGAGCCTACGCCCCGTGGCACTTCTTGTACTTCTGCCCGAGCCGCACCAGCACGGGTCGTTGCGCCCGATCTGCTCCTTCTCGTCGACGTGGCGCGTCTCGACCTCGGGCAGCGGGCTGTACTCCATCCGCCGTCCTCGGCGGTCGCGGTCGCCACCCCGGCCTGTCCGCGGCTTCGTATAGCGCCGACGGCTGGTCGGGTCCCCCGCCGAGTAGCTGATGTTGGCTGCCTGCCTGCGCGCCGCCCGTGCCATCATCTCCGCCGCCGCGGGCTCGATCTCGACCTCGACGTGGAAGATGTAGCGGCCGAAGTCCTCCCAGATCGAGTTCATCAGCTCCCGGAAGAACGTGAAGCCCTCGTTCTTGTACTCGACCAGCGGGTCCTTCTGCGCGAACCGCGCAGGTGGATGCCCTCGCGCAGGTAGTCCATGTCGGACAGGTGCTCGCGCCAGCGCTCGTCGATGATCTGCAGCAGCACCGCGCGCTGAGCTGGCGCATCAGCTCGTCGCCCAGCTCCTCCTTCGCGGCGACCGTAGGAGTCGAGCGCGTCTTCGTAGAACCGGTCGACCATCTCCTGGCGGTCGAAGGCCTTCTCCGTGACGTCGGCCGGGCGAAGCTCGGGTCGTAGATCTGCTCGACCTGGGTGGACAGGCCGTCGACATCCCCCTCCTCGAGAAGTCGCCCGGCGTGTACTCCAGGACGATCCGCTCGAAGACTCCGCGCAGCTCCTCCTTGGCGGGCACCGACGTGGCCGGCCCTCGAGGATCTCGCGCCGGTCCCTGTCGACCACCGTGCGCTGCTGGTTCGGCGCGTCGTCGTCTTCGAGCACGCGCTTGCGGATCAGGAAGTTCTGCTGCTCGACCTTCTTCTCGGCGTTCTCGATCGTCGCGAGAGCGTCTTCGCCTCGATCGGCTGCTCGCCCCGTCCTCGTCTGTGGGGCCCAGCCGGTCGAGAATGCGGTCGATCCGTCGCCGGCGAACAGGCGCAGCAGGTCGTCCGCCGCGGACGGGTCGAACGCGGCTCGCCCGGTTCGCCCTGGCGGCCGGAGCGCCCGCGCAGCTGGTTTCGAGGCGGCGCGACTCGTGGCGCTCGGTGCCGAGGATGAACAGGCCGCCCATCTCCAGCACGCGCTCGCGCTCCTCCTTTACCTGCTCCTCGATGCGCGGGAACATGTCGTGGAAGGTCTCGTCCCATGCGTCGTCGTCCGGCTCGACGCCCAGCTTTGCATCTCGATATGCGCCAGGTGCTCCGGTTACCGCCGAGCTCGATTCGACTCCGCGGCCGGCCATATTCGTTGGATCGACCGCGGCGCCGATGCCGCCCGCCTCCGCGATCGTCTCCCCCTCTTTCTCGGCGTCTCGGCTTGGCGGTCAAGACCACGTGCTTGACACCGCGCTTCTTGAGCGAGTCCGACAGCGACTCGGACACCTCCACGGAGATCGTTCCCACCAGGATGGGCTGGCCCTTCTCGTGGCGAGCGGCGATCTCTTCCGCCACGGCCTCCCACTTGCCGTCCTTGGTCTTGTAGATCTGGTCGTTCTGATCCGCGCGGACCATCGGTTGGTTGGTCGGGATGTCGACCACCGGGGGCTCGTAGATCTTCATGAACTCCTGCGCCTCGGTGAGCGCCGTGCCGGTCATGCCCCCGAGCTTGTCGTACATGCGGAAGTAGTTCTGGAGCGTGATCGTGGCGAGCGTCTGGTTCTCCTCGCGGACGCCGACGTTCTCCTTGGCCTCGACCGCCTGGTGGAGCCCCTCGGACCAGCGCCGGCCCTCCATGATGCGCCCGGTGAACTCGTCGATGATCAGCACCTCGCCTTCGATGACCGCGTACTCGGTGTCGCGCTTGTAGAGCGCCTCCGCCTTCAGCGCCTGGATCAGGTGGTTGACCAGGTTCCCGTGCTCGGCGAGGTAGAGGTTCTCGACCCCGATGAACTTCTCGGCCTTGGCGACGCCGCGCTCGGTGGGCGCGACGGTCTTGTGCTTCTCGTCGTACTCGTAGTCGTACTCGGGCTCCTGGTCCTTCTCCATCTGGAGCTCCAGCCGGGTCTTCGCATCCGACTTCGGGACGCCCTCCATCATCGGCGCCAGGCGGGCGAACTGCCGGTAGTAGTCGGCGGCCGCCTCGGGGGCGCCGGAGATGATCAGCGGCGTGCGCGCCTCGTCGATCAGGATGTTGTCGACCTCGTCGACGATCCCGAAGGGGTGGCCGCGCTGCACGACCTCCTCGAGCGCGCCGGCCATGTTGTCGCGCAGGTAGTCGAAGCCGAACTCGGAGTTGGTGCCGTAGGTGACGTCGGCCTTGTAGGCGACCTGCTTGTCGGCGAAGGACTGCATGTTCTGGATCACGCCGACCTTGACGCCCAGCATGTCGTAGATGGGGCCCATCCATTCGGCGTCACGGCGGGCGAGGTAGTCGTTCACCGTCACGAGGTGGACGCTCTCGCCGGCGAGCGAGTTGAGGAACACGGGCAGGGTCGCCACGAGCGTCTTGCCTTCGCCCGTCTTCATCTCGGCGATCGAGCCGCTGTGCAGCACCATGCCGCCGATCAGCTGGACGTCGAAGTGCCGCATGCTGAGCGCCCGCTTGCCGGCCTCCCGGCAGAGCGCGAACGCCTCGAACATCAGGTCGTCGAGCGTCTCGCCGTTGCGCGCGCGTTCGCGCAGCGCATTGGCCTCCTCCAGGATCTCGCTGTCCTCGAGGAGCTCCATCTCAGGCTCGATCGCGTTGATGCGCTCGACCTGCTTCTCGTATCTCTTGAACTGACCGGCTTCGCCCATGCGAAGCGCGCGGTCTATGAGCTTGCGGGCCACGAAGTCTCAGGTTACCAACGGCGCAACCTGACCCATCCCGGTCTGGAGCGCCGGATGGCCCCTACGGAGTGGCCTCGGCGGCGCGTCCCTGCGCGCCCTCGCGGCGGCCACGGCGCTTGTCGCGGTGGCGCTTGACCTGGCGCGTCAGCTTTTCGGCGCAGAGGTCGATCGAGTGCTCGAGGTCGTTCGAGGCCTCCCGCACCCGTAGCGTCGTGCCCTTGAGGTGGAGGGTTGCCTCGGCGATCTTGTCCTGCGCGATCGCCGGGTTCTTCTCGACCGTCAGCTCGACGTCCAGCTGCGCGAGGTCGGACACCTGCTTCGAGACGCGCCGGAACCGGTCCTCCACGTGGTCCCGGATGCCGTCGGTGACTGGGGTGTTGCGTCCTCTCACCTCTATCTTCACCGCGGCCTCCTTCCTCGATCGGCTTCAGTTCTGCGTTCCTCAGATGCTAGTGCGTATGGCCCGCGCAAACGAGAGGACGGACACATCGCCCGCTCCGGCCGCTCGCAGAGCCTTTGCACAGGCATCCGCGGTGGCCCCGGTCGTATAGACGTCGTCGATCAGCACGAGGCGCCCGCCGGGCACCCGGCCGGCCCGGACCCGGACCGCATCCGCCGCCATGCGCAGCCGCTCCTCGCGTCCCAGGCGGGCCTGAGGAGGGGCCCGGCCGCAGCGACGCAGCACCGGGGCGACCGGCACTCCGGCGACCCCGCCGACCGCCTCGGCCACCAGCGCCGCCGGGTTGAAGCCGTCGCGGAGCCGCCGGCGGGGTGGGCCGGACCGGGGACCAGCGCGGCGGCACCCGAGAGTGCCTCGCGGGGCGCCCGGGCCGCGAGCTCCTCCCCCATGAACGCCGCCACGGCCACCCGGCCGCGCGACTTCAGTGCGCCGACGAGCCGCTGGCAGGCGCGGTTGTAGGCGAACGCGGCCCACGCGCCGGAGAACGCCAGCCGACGGCCGCGGCACTCGGGACAGGACGGGGCATCGCGGCCTGACGGGCGCCGCACCGCGCGCACCGGTTGGGTGGCAGCGGCACAAGGAGGGCGCGGCATCGCGCGCATGCGGCGTCCGCCCGCGCCTGTGGCGCACCGCAGGCGGCGCATGCGGGCGGGACGAGGACATGGGAGAGGGCTCGCAGCGCGGTGATGGGCATGCCCGCACACTGCCATGGGACATCGCACGGATCAGCACCCGAATGCCACAATCTGCCGCGGATGTTCGTGCTGGTGCCGATCCTGGCGGTGGGCGCCGTGTATGCGTGGCGGGTGCGCGACCTGCGCCTCCACCCGGGTCGCTCCACGAGCGCGCCGAGCGTGTTGCGGCGCGGTGCCTTCTACGCCGGTCTGGCGCTGGCGGTCGTCGCGCTGGCCTCACCGCTCGACACGCTCGCCCAGGACCGCCTCTTCACCGCGCACATGATGCAGCACCTGCTGCTGGCCGACCTGGTGCCGATCCTGTTGCTGATCGGGCTCACGCGGTCGCTCATGCGACCGGCGGTCAGGCGCCTGCGCCCGGTCGAGGAGCGGCTCGGGGCGATCGCTCACCCGGCCACCGCGCTCGCGCTGTACGTGGGGCTGATGTGGCTCTGGCACGTGCCCGCCCTCTACGACGCCGCGCTGTCGAACCCATGGGTGCACGCGCTCGAGCATGCGAGCTTCTTCACCACCGGTTTGGCGTTCTGGTGGTTCCTGATCGAGCCGGTGCCGCCTCGCCATCGGCTCACGGGGCCCTGGGCGGTGGCCTACGTAACGGCGTCCAAGGTCCTGATGGGGCTGCTCGGTGTGATCCTCACGTTCACGCCGAACGTGATCTACGACCACTACAAGGATGCCGAGCGGGCCTGGGGCCTGACTCCGCTCGAGGACATAAACATCGGCGGCCTCGTGATGTCGGTCGAGCAGTCGCTGGTGCTGTTCATCTTCTTTGCGATCACGTTCGCGCGGATGATGGAGTCATCCGAGCAGGCGCAGTTGCGGGAAGAACGGCTCGCCGACGCGGAAGTGAGTCACGGCAAGTAGGGGGGGCGTCGTCGTGTGCGTTGGCGGCACGTCTCCCACGCGTTCTGTGACGCCTTCGTCGCGATTCGCGGATGCAGATCATTGAGATCGACGTTGACCGTCTATATCCCGGCTAACGTCAGGTTCGACTCAGTCGGCCGGCGAGATCGACGTTTGCCACCACTATCGCGTCTCCCACGCAGTGCGTCTCCGACTTCCCTACCTGCCGGTCCCGATCGGGCTGGGGGAGCTCGAGCCAGGCTCAGGTCCGCGCGCGTAGCGCGGGCTGGAGCTTCTCGGCCAGCGGGCGGGTCCCGGCTACGGCGTCGATCAGCACCGTTCCGGGCGGCAGATCGGTTCCGGGCCAGACGATCGACTCGCGGATGGGCGATCCTCCCCCACTCGGCAGCCGTCGCCCAGGATCACCGGGCCGGTGAGCCGCACGTGGCCTCGATCTGGCACGACTCGCCGATGAACACCTGACCCTCGACGATCGCCGAGCCGTCCACCTGGGCCGCCGGCGGCGTGTCCGGAAGCGCGTGCAGCTTCACCGCTCCGGCGAGCGCGTCGAAGTTGCCCTGCCGGTACTCGTGCATCGAGCCGACGTCGTTCCAGTAGTCGGTGATCTCGTGGCCGTAGAAGGCGACGTCCTGCTCGAGGAGCGTCGGGAAGACGTCCTGCGCCCAGTCGGCGAACGGGCGGTCGGGGAAGTAGTCGAAGATCTCCGGCTCGAACACGTAGATGCCGCAGTTGCCGAGATCCGAGAGCGCCTCGGCCGGGTCGGGCTTCTCCTGGAAGCCCTGGATACGACCATCGTCGTCGACGATCACCACTCCGTACTCGCGCGTGTCCTCGACCCGCTTGAGCGTCAGCGTGGCGATGCCGCCGTGCTCCCGGTGCCGCCGCCAGAGGGCAGTCAGGTCGACGTCGGTGAGCGCATCGCCCGACACGATCAGGAAGGTCTGGTCTCCGAAGTGGTCGCGCACGTTGCGCACCCCGCCGGCGGTGCCGAGCAGTTCTGGCTCGAACCGGTAGTCGAGCCGCACCCCGTGGTTGGAGCCGTCGGTGAAGGTGTCCTTGATCTGGTCCGGGAAGTAGTGCAGGTTCGCGATCACGTCGTCGAACCCGTGCGCGGCCAGCAGGCGCAGGTCGTGCCCCATCACCGGCTGGCCGAGGATCGGCACCATCGGCTTCGGCAGCTCGTAGGTGAGCGGCCGCAGCCGCGTCCCGAGCCCCGCAGCGAGAACCATGGCCTTCACGTCAGCGTCCAGTCACCGGACTGCCGACTCCCGACTCCGGACTCCCGCCTACGTGCCCTGATCCCAGCTGGTGAGGTACTTCTGCTGCTCGGCGGTCAGCTGGTCGATCCGGACGCCCATCGTCTCGAGCTTCA
>CAWACB010000006.1:0-53896 GCA_963780475.1 uncultured Solirubrobacterales bacterium | reverse complement strand
GACAACGCCGGGCGGCTCGGGCTCGACGTCGAGCTGATGATCGCCGACCTGATCGTCGGCGGCCCCTACGACCTGATCGTCTCCAACCCGCCGTACGTGCGGGAATCGGATTGGGCGGGGCTCGCGCCGGAGATCACGCTGTACGAGCCGCAGGAGGCGGTGCTGGGCGGGCCCGACGGTCTCGACGTGGTGCGGCGGCTGGTGCCCGAGGCGGCCGCCACGCTGGTGCGCGGCGGGCTGCTCGGAGTCGAGATCGGCCAGGGCCAGTCGCGCGCCGTGGAGGCGCTGTTCGAGAAGGCGGGGCTGCGCTCGATCGGGACGAAGCGCGACCTGGCCGGGATTCCGCGCGTCGTCACCGGCCGCCGTTGACGGCCGAGGAAGTACGCGAGTTCGAGCGCTGCATCGCCGGCGGAGGCATCGCCGTGTTCCCGACCGACACGCTCTACGGCATCGGCTGCCGGCCCGGGGGACGAAGCGGCGCTGGCGAGGGTGTACGCGCTCAAGGGACGTTCACCGGAGAAGCCCTCGGCGACGATGTGGTTCCGGCTCGAGTCGGCTCTCGAGGAGCTTGGCCCGCTGGAGCGCGGACCCGTGCAGCGCTGGAGAAGCTCCTTCCCGGCCCGGTGCTTGCCGTGCTGCCGAGCGGCGTCGGCGTCCGCGTGCCTCTGCTCGAGGGATCTCTCGCTCCGCTGGCGGCGGCGCAAGTCGCGGTGGTCCAGACCAGTGCCAACCTGACCGGTGAGCCGGCTCCACGGCGGCTCGAGGACGTGCCGCCGGCACTGCGCCAAGGCTCGGATCTCGTACTCGACGGCGGCACCTGCCTGGCACTGCGTCGACTGTCGTTGACCTCACCCGCTACGAGGGTGACGGCGTGCTGGGAGATCCTGCGGGAGGGAGCGTTGGGGCGCCGAGCAGTGGCGGAGCTACTGGCGACTAGCCCTTGTAGGAGACCACCTCGTCGACCCACTGGTGGTTGCTCGGAAGGGTCGGGTCATAGGTGTACGTGCCGGTCGAGGAGACGATCCGGTACGCGCCGTGCAGACTCGACTAGTGTGTGGGGCGGGGGTATGCCGCAGTCCATGCCGAGCGAGGGCAGGGCGTTCCAGCCGCCGGGCTGGGTGACTCCCTCGATGTCGTCGTGGGCGACCGAGCCGACGATCAGGTCATTTGCATTCGTGGTGGTGACCGACGCAGTGGATTCTGGCTGTTCCCACTGTTTGAAGCTGCCTGGTCCACCCGGCCGGTTGCGTCGACGCCGCGGAACTCGCTCACGGCTATCCCGTTGGCGTCGATGTCGGGGTGGGTGACGTGATGGTGTCACCAGGCGCGAGCGCAGTTGCGACGTAGGCACTCCAGACCTCGCCTCGGACGGGTGCCTGCGTGTCGTTGAGGTCACGCTGGTACGTGTTGCCGGCGGAGTCGCTGACGCTGGTGGCGAAGCCGAGGCCGCCGCGCTCACGGAAGTTCGTCCGGACGATCAGCGTGTTAGCGGCCGCGACACCGCTCGCGGGCACGGTGACGGTGTCCGATGTGCCGCCGCACTCGGCCGTCCCGACATTCTTGATGAACGCCAGGAACGTCGTAGCCGAGTTGAAAGAGTTGCCGGAGTTCGACGTCGTGTCGGAGAACGCGGCGAAGGTCACGCCCACGCCTCCACACGCGAGGAAGACCAGGAACGCAAGCAACATTCGGCGGAGCCCCCAGTGTCATGTCACTCGTATCGGCGGCTCCGGGCCGAAGTTGAAGCCCGAACTCAAGTCTGGCCCCGACCTGCCGATCACTGCCTGCGGACCGCCGACGGCGGGCCCGTGCCGCGTCGATCGAATCGAAAGGACCGTCACGAAGATGGCCAACAAGACCCGCAAGATCCTCCTGAGCGCCCTGGTGCTGGCGCTGTTCGGCGCCATCGCCGGCTTCGGCGTCTTCTCCGCCTTCTCCGCGACGACCGTCAACTCCGGCAACTCGTTCGCCGCCGGAACGGTCACGATCGGCGACAACGACGCCGGCTCGGCGCTCTACAACGTGTCGAACCGCAAGCCGGGCGACTCGGTCACGAGCTGCATCCGCGTCACCTACAGCGGCACGCTCGCATCCGACGTGAAGCTGTACACGGCCGACCCGATCGGCGCGATCGGCCCGTACGTGAACCTCACGATCGACGCCGGCAGCCAGCCCGCAGCGGTCTTCCCGAGCTGCACCGGCTTCACTCCGGACGCCGGCGGCCCGCTCTTCAACGGCACGCTGGCCGGCTTCTCCGCCGCCCACAACAGCTACGCGAACGGGCTCCTCGACTACCCGGGCACGGTCACGACCAGCTGGGCGACGGGCAACGTCGTCGTCTACCGCTTCACGGTCTCGCTCCAGGACAACAACGCTGCGGCCGGACTGGCCTCGGGCAGCCACGCCTTCACGTGGGAAGCCCGCAACCAGTAGGCCGGGGCCGGCGGTTCACCCGCACGGGCAACCGCCCCTCTGCGTCAACCAAGAAGCTGCTCGCCGGCGACGGCGTCGCGCGCGGATGGGCATCTCGGTTGGTCTCATCGTCGCCGGACTGCTGTTCGCCACGGGCAACGTCCTGCCGCGGCCTGTCCACCCACCCGCGATGTACGACGCGCGCGCTATTCCGACGGGCGAGCTGGGCTTCGCGCGCACACGCCCGCTGGTCGACGCCCGTGAGATTCGGCCCGGTACACCTCGAAAGGCGCGTACGGGTCCACGATGCTCGCGAACCTGACCGGCAAGCCGATGCGGGTCCAGGCACGCCTGGTGACGGCCGGGCGGGACCTCGACCGCATCCTGCGTGCGCGAGTCATGCTGGGCTCCCGGGTGATCGCCGACGGTCCGCTTGGCCGGCTGCGCCAGTGGCGGTCGGGCGGCGTCCTGCCCGTTGGCGGCAAGAAGCCGCTTCGCATGCTCGTCTGGATGCCGGTCCAGGAGGACATCCGCTACGAGGGCCTCGCGGCGAACTCGCGGCTCGAGCTGCGCGCAAAAGCGGCCGGAGGCCTGCAATGAGCAAGTCCCGCCGCTACCTCTTCTCCCTGATGCTGATCGGCTTGATCGGCCTGGTTGCCGGCTTCGGGACGTACCCCGCGTTCTCGTCGAGCGCGACCAACCCCGGCGACTCCTTCTCCGCGGGCACCGTGACGATCTCCGACAACGACGCGGGTGGCGCGCTGATGTCGCTCAGCGGCGCCGTGCCGGGCGACAGCGATAGCGGCTGCATCCGGGTCCTCTACTCGGGCTCGCTCAGCTCGACCGTCCGGCTGTACGGAAGCTCGTCCGGGCTGCTCGCCCCGTACCTGACCCTGACCGTCACGCGCGGCGCCGACGCGGCACCGTCATTCCCGTCGTGTGCGGGATTCACGCCGGACGCCACGAATTACATCGGGGCGGGGCCTGGCGTGATCTACAGCGGACCGCTGACGTCGTTCCCCGGCTCGTTCGCAACCGGCATCGAAGATCCCGTGGCTGCTTCGCCGGAGACGTGGACCACCTCCGAGGATCACGTGTACCGCTTCACCGTCACGCTGCATAAACGACCCGGTGGCCCGGAACAAGAGCGGCACCGCGTCGTTCACCTGGCAGTCCCGCAACCAGTAAGGGCAATGCACCTCGCGATCCGCCAGACGGTGATCGCCGCGGTGTGGGCCGCGGCAACGCTTGCCGCGCTCGTGGTCGCGATCCTCGCGCTGGCAACGATTTTCGGCCACCGCTCCTTCACGGTCATGTCCGGGAGCATGGAGCCGGCCATCAGCACGGGTGACGTCGTCATGACGAGCCAGATCGCCCCGCGAGAGGCAAAGGTGGGCCAGGTGGTCTCGTTCCGCGACCCGAGCGGATCAAAGAGGCTGATCACCCACAGCGTCAGGCGAATCAGGAACGACGGACGCTCGTACCTGTTCACCACCAAGGGCGACGCGAACAACACACTGGAGCGCTGGTCCGTGCCGGCGCACGGGCAGATCGGTCGCGTGTGGCTGCGGATCCCGAAGATCGGGTACGTGCTGGCCAAGACCCGCACCCCGTCGGCCGGATCCTCATGGTGGTGGTTCCCGCCATTCTGCTCGCGTTGCTCGAGCTGTGGCAGATATGGCGGCCGGCCCGGCGCAAGGGCGCCCCGGCGCCCGTGTTGGCGCAGGCCAACGATGACTCCCCGGCTGGGGCCGCCAAGCCCCGCATCCGCCGCGAGCTCTCCGACGACGAATGGCTCGAAGCCTGGCAGCCGTTCGCGTACTCACCGCGGGTTGAAATCCGCGTACCTGTCGCCTAAAGGCGGCTGGCCGAACGGCCGATTCCACTCTTGCGGCCACCCGTTAGTGGGCGGTCCGTGCGCCCCCACGAACGAACGGAAAGGACCGGTCACCGGATGGCCGACAAGACTCGCAAGCTACTGATCAGCCTGATGGTTGTCGCGGTGCTGGGCACCATCGCCGGTTTCGGCATCTTCGCCGCGTTCTCGCAGACGACCGTCAACTCGAACAACTCCTTCGCTGCCGGAACGGTGACGATCGGGGACAACGACGCCGGCTCGGCGCTCTACAGCGTCTCCAACGTCGACCCGGGCGACAGCGTCACGAGCTGTATCCGCGTCACCTACAGCGGCACGCTGAACTCCAACGTGCGCCTGTACACGACCGACCCGATCGGCGCGATCGGCCCGTACGTCGACCTGACCATCGAGGGCGGCGGGCAGCCGGCCGCGACGTTCCCCGACTGCAGCGGCTTCACGCCGGACGCCGGTGGGCCGCTCTTCAACGGCACGCTGGCCGGCTTCTCCGCCGCGCACAACAGCTGGGCGAGCGGGCTGGTCGACTACCCCGGCACGGTCGCAACAAGCTGGACGCCCGGTGCCGTGGTCGTCTACCGGTTCACCGTCACGCTCCAGGACAACAACGCTGCCGCCGGCCTGTCCTCTGGCAGCCACTCGTTCACATGGGAGGCCCAGAACCAGTAGGCAAAAGCGTGGGGAGCAGGATTCTGTTCCCCCTTACCGCGATCGTCCTGCTCGGGGTGTTCGCGGCGCTGTCGCTTGCCGAAATGGGCACTGACTCCGGTGGCTCGGGTGTCGACGGAAAGATCACCGATGACGACGGTGGCGCGCCGCTGTTCTCGGCCCCCGCACTGCGGCCGGGAGAACGCGTGACCAACTGCATCGAGATCAAGTACAGCGGTACCAAGGACGCGCCGGTGGCACTTGCCGGCCGCGGCTCCGGGCGCGCTCGACCAGTACCTCGACGTCGACGTGGAGCGCGGCAGCGGCGGCTCCCACGGGAACTGCAGCGGGTTCGCCGGGACGCCCATGTTCAGCGGGACGCTGGCCGAGTTCCTCCGCACGGGGGATAGCGACGAGAGCGCTATTCCCGCTTGGACGGCGAGCGAAGCCGAGCCTTCGCGCGCGTTCCGCATCTCCGTCGCGCTGCGCGACGTCCCACAGGCCGAGGGCCAGACCGCGTCGGTCAACTTCGAGTGGTCTGCGCCGGGCGAGGAGGAGCCGGTGAAGCCCGCCGATCCTTCCGATCCGGAGACTCCGGCGACTCCGCCGGTCGCAGAGGCCGATCCGAAGCCGAAGGTCGAGTCCCCGGCCGAGCCGGAGGCACCGCGGCGTGACTCGCCCACTCCCAGCGGCGGCGGCGGGGCCCACGACTCGATCGGCGGAGGCGGCGGCGCGCCGCCCGCGGCTGACGAGAAGAGCTTCCTCGACTCCGTCAAGGACGTCGCAGTCGGGGCCGGAAAGCGCATTGCCTTCCCGAGCTTCCTGGCGCTGCTGGGCTTCCTGTTCATCCTGTTGCAGAACCGGCTCGACCGCCGTGACCCGAAGCTCGCGATGGCGCCGCTGAACAAGGACGACGACCTGCTTCCCTTCGGGCCACTGCCCTGGGCAAAGGCCGGTAGCTGATGAGGGTCCGGACGGCCGACTACACGGCTGACCTCGTCCCGCTCGACGAGCGCATGCGCTACATGCGGTGGTTCCGCTTCGGTGCGGTCCTCGCGGTCTTCCTCTCCTGGGTCGCGCTGCCGGACTTCCGTCAGGTTGCGTTGCTCGAGCTCGGGATCAGCCTCGGCGCGTATCTCGCGATCACGCTCGGCGCCGAGGCCGTCTGGAAGCTGAGCAAGCGGCGCTCGCTGCCGCTGTTCGGCGTGATCCTGATGATCGACGGTGCGTTCCTGGCGTGGGTTACCTACGCGCTCGCCGGGACGGCCAGCCCGGTCCGCTTCCTGATCCTGATTCACCTGATCACGGTCGCCCTGCTGGCCTCATACCGGACCGGCCTGAAGCTGGCGCTGTGGGACACGTTGCTCCTGCTGATGACGTTCCACGCGCAGGAGGGCGGCGTGATCCCGACCGCCGACCGGAGACAACGTCGCTCTGGGCGACACCGAGTTCCGGCTACTGATCAGCTACATCATCGTCTTCTGGGTCGTCGTGATCGTCACCGCCGCGTTCTCGGCGGTGAACGAGCGCGAGCTGCGCCGCCGCCGCTACGACCTCGAGGCGCTGGCGAAGTTCTCACTGCGGCTGGAGTCGGTCACCAAGGGCTCCGACGTCGGCGGAGATCCTCAGTCGAGCAAGTCGCCGACGAGTTCGGCTTCGAGCGGATCGTGATGTTCGGCGCGCGCGAGGGAGACATCTTCCTGATGCACGGGATGGGCGCCGAGGAAGCTGGACGAGGGTGGCCCGCGTCCGGGCGAGGGCCAGTTCCTCGCGCGCGTCGCCGCGTCGCACGAGACGCTGCTGGTGTCGAAGTTCGACGCCGAGGAGGATCCTGGCCTGGCGGCGCTGCTCCCCGGTGCGCAGAACCTCGTGATGGCCCCGCTGAACGCGGAGGGCCGCGCCGTCGGCCTGCTGATCTGCGAGCACGGGATGCGCAGCGGATCGCGGATCGAGCGGCGGGTCATCTCGATGCTCGAGCGGCTGGTCTCCCAGTCCGCCCTGGCGCTCCAGAACGCCTGGCTGCTCGAGATGCTCGGGCGCTACGCCTCGACCGACGGCCTGACCGGCATCGCCAACCGCCGCAGCTTCGAGGAGGCGCTCGGCCGCGACGTCTCCAAGGCGATCCGCACCGACGGCCAGCTGAGCCTCGTGATGCTCGACATCGACCACTTCAAGCAGCTCAACGACGTGCACGGGCACGTGGTCGGCGACCGCGTGCTGCGCCGCGTGGCCGAGATCCTCGACCGCGAGGTGCGCGGCGCCGACATGGTCGCCCGCTACGGCGGTGAGGAGTTCGTGATGATCATCAGCGGCCTCGGCGAGGCCGACGCTGTCGCCGCCGCCGAGCGCCTGCGCACCGCGATCGAGCTGGACGCCTCCGAGCCCCGCGTGACCGCGAGCTTCGGCGTCGCCACCTACCCGGACGACTCGATGGACGGCTCCTCGCTGGTCGAGGCCGCCGACACCGCGCTCTACGCCTCCAAGCGCGAAGGCCGCAACCGCGTCACCGCCGCCAGCACCGTGCGCGTGACCGAGCAGGCCGAGCAGCCCGAGAGCGTTTAGCTCCGGCCGCCGCGGCGCCTACCCCCGAAAAAACCAGCATGTAGGAGCGGAGGTGCCGGCAGAGCGACGCGTTTCGCGTCACTTCTCGCGCGGAACTTGTGACCCCCGCGCGGTCACCGGCGCGCATTAGCTCGCCACGCTTTGGGTGTGGGCCGGAAAAACCACGCATATCGAGGAAAAACCGCCCACACTGGCTCGGGTCGGCGAGACGTGCGGAGGCGCAACACGGAGTCGTGTCTCGGCAGGAGCTGCTGGAGCTTGGCGTGGGCCAGCGGAAGCGATTCAGCGGCGGTTGAAAGCAGGCCGCCTCCACTCCGTACATGCCGGGGTTTATTCACGTTGGCCACAGACTTCTACGGTCCAGGGGCGGTGGATGGCTGCGGTTCTGGCGAGTGGTGAAGGTGCGGTCCTCAGCCACCGCTCCGCAGCGGCTCATTGGGACATCGCACCCATCCCTGCCGGGAGCATCGACGTCCTGGCTCCGGGACGCACTCGATCGGGGCGAAAGGGGATCAACGTCCATCGGGTTCGGACTCTTCGATTCGCGTGATGCGCACCGTTCGAGATGGCATTCCTGTAACGACGGTAGGGCGGACCCTGTTCGACTTCGCGGAAGTGGCTGAATCCACGGCAGCTGCGCAACGCGTTCGAGGGGGCCGAGCGCCGGCGGCTGCTGGATATCCGCGACCTCGAGCGCCTTTGCGAGAACGGCACTGGTCGGAGCGGTTTGAGGACGCTCCGCGCCCTCCTCGCCGACCGCACCGCGCCGCCGGACACCAAGCCGGGCCTGGAGGAGCAGTTCCGTGACTTCTGCGATGAACACGCGATCGACCGCCCGGTCTTCAATGCCGTGATCGGTCCCCACACCGTCGATGCCGTCTGGACCAGGCAGCGCCTGATCGTCGAGCTCGACAGTCGTGCGTTCCACGACAACACCGCGGCATTCGAGCTGGACCGCGCGCGCGACGCCGACCTCCTAGTCAAGGGTTATCGGGTTCTACGATCACTGCAAAGCGGTCTGCGAGAGGAACCTGCCCGGTCGCCGTGGCGATCCGTGCGCTTCTTGCCGCCTAACCCACAGCCGCGGCGATGCCGGCGTCCAGCGCGGGGCGCTGGTGCTCTTTCAGCCGCCGCCGGACCCGCCAGGCCGCCCCGGTGAAGGCGTGGTTCGCGACCGTCGCGAAGCCGACCTCGTCCTGACGGAGCGCGAGCAGCAGGTGTGCGATGCGGTCGCCGCGCGGCAGCTCCGGGTCGGTCGCCCGGACGCAGAAGCAATGCACCCGCCAGCCGTTGGGCCGCACCAGCAGCGCGCCGGCCTCGCCCACCAGCCAGGCACCCATCCGGCCATGATGCAGGGCCAGCCCGGTGTCGGCCATCAGCCGCCGCGGCTCGTGGTCGAGCAGATCGCCGAGCAGGCCGAGCGCCGTCCGCTCGGGCCCGGCGTCACCGCCGCGCTTCAACGGAAACGCGACCCGCGCGCCCCGGTGGGCGAACAGCTCCGGGATCACCCATGCGTGGGCGAAGCTCCACATCGCCACCGGCAGCAGCAGCGGCTCGACCAGCAGCAGCGCGACGCCGATCACGATGAACGGCGTCACGTACACCGCCGTATAGGCGGTCGAGATCCGCCCGCGCCGGGTCAGCTCGGCCTCGTTCACGGGCCGGCGCCACCAGACGTCGGCGAGCTCGGGAAGCGAGCCGCCGGGTGCTACACGCAGCTTCTCCAACGACCGACTAGCCGCCGGCGATCGGGCGCCGCAGCATCACCAGCTCGGCCCCTGCGGGAAGCTCCTTCACCTGCTCCAGCGAGCCGTCGGCCAGCTGCGCGACTCCCATGTAGCCACCGGCGAGCTGCTCCTGGAACAGCGATGCAGCGCGGCCGTGCGAATCGGGGTCGCCCGCCGACCACTCGGCCAGCTCCGTGTGCCCTGTCCGGTCAAGTCGTACGAGACGAGCCATCCTGCCCTCCTCAATGAGCGAAAACGTGCCGAGCAAGCCAGGATACGCCCCTCTGCAAAGCTGTTCGCCATGCCCCTGACCGACCCGCCCGCGGAGTACCTGTACGCCAACCGCTGGAAGATCTGGGGCGTCGTGATGATCGGCCTCTTCATGGCCCTGATCGACGTCACGATCGTGAACATCTCGATCCCGGCAGCTGCAGCGCGACCTCGATGCCCCGGTGGAAACGGTCTCGTGGGTGCTGAACGCCTACAACATCATGTTCGCGGTCCTGCTGGTCTCGATGGGGAGGCTCGCGGACCAGTTCGGCCGCCGGCGCTTCTTCCTGATCGGCATGTCGATCTTCACCATCGGCTCGCTGCTGTGCGCGCTGGCCTGGTCGATCAACGCGCTGATCGCCTTCCGCGTGGTGCAGGCGGTCGGCGCCGGCATCCTGGCGCCGATCGCGCTGGCCACCACGGCGCTCGTCTTCCCGCCCGCCCAGCGCGGCCTCGGGCTGGCGATGATGGCGGTCATCGCGAACGCGGCGGCGGCGCTCGGCCCGCCGATCGGCGGGGTGCTGATCGAGTTCGCGAGCTGGCACTGGATCTTCGCTGATCAACGTCCCGATCGGGATCCTCGGCATCGCGCTCGCGCTGCGCATCATGCCCGAGACCCACGACCCCTTCGCCGGGCACCAAGGTCGACTGGGGGGGGATGACGACGCTCGGCCTGTCGGTCTTCTGCCTCACCTTCGGCCTCGTGAAGGCGAACGACTGGGGCTGGGGCTCGACGCGCGATCGTCGCCCTGTTCGCCGCCTCCGCCGCTGATGGCCGCTCGCCTTCGGCGCTCACCCAGCGCTACGGCCGCTATCCGATGCTGACCCGCAGCGCTCGTGCACAACCGCCAGTTCATGGGCGCCAGCATCAGCCTGCTCCTGTTCGGCGGTCGGCATGATGGGCACGCTGTTCCTGGCCGTCCTCTTGTTCGTGAACCTGTGGGGCTACTCGCGAGCTGGAAGCCGCGCTCGCGATCACGCCGGTCGCGGTCTCGGCGATGCTGGTGTCGCCCGCTCGTCGGGCGCTTCTCGGACCGCCTGTCCCCGCGCTCGTTCGGCGTGCCGGCGCTGATCGTGATGGCGATCGGCCTCTACTCGCTCTCCACGCTGCCGGCCGAGCCCGACTTCTTCGCGGCGGTCTGGCGCCTCGTGCTCGTCGGGCTCGGGGTCGGCGCGACCTTCCCGGCCGTCTCGATCGGATCGATGGGATCGATCCGCGGGCAGGAGCTCGGCCTCGGCTCGGGGATCGTGAACATGTCGCGCCAGGTCGGCTTCGCGATCGGCGTCGCGCTGTTCGTAGCTGTCTTCACCGGAGCGGTGGACGACGCGGTCGGTCGCGAGGAGCTTCGCGACGCCTACGGCGCGGCGTTCCGCGTCGGCGCGCTCGTGGTCCTGCTCGCGATTCCGTTCTCCATGACGATGCGCCGCAAGCCCTCGGACGTCCAGCGCGATCCGGCGGCCCGCCGCGGCGGCAGCGGCCCAGCTGGATAGCTCTTAAGCCGCAGGGCCAGCCCTCCGTGGTCGCCGTCCCGGGAGAGCCCGGCGTAATCTGCGGCGACGCCGCCGTTTCCTCCGGTCGGTCCGATCGACTCGTGCGTGATCGTGCCGTTCGACCATCGGAAGACGTCCGTGGCACCATCGGAATCGCCGGCGAAGCCGGTACCGGTGAACACCAGGTCGCCATCGTCCGACGCCGCCAGGTCCGGGTTGTGGAAAACGCTGCCACCGGCCGAGATCAGCGTGTGAACACCGCTGCTGTAGCGGTATATGTCCGTCCCGGTCCGTCGGTGTCGTCCGGCGTGAGCGCGGTAGTCGTTTCGAAGAACGCCCCCCCGTCGGAGAAGGTGAAGCGATCGGCGCTGATGTCGCCGCCTCCGAAGTCCAAGTTCGTGTTCGGGGTGATGAGGCTCAGCTGGCCGGCGTGCCACTCGTAGAGATCCAGGCAGGGGTGCGGGGGAAGATCGTCTCCCTCGATCGAGACCCCCGTGCACGGCTCCGGTTCCTGGTCCCCGGCGCGAGCGCCGCGTCGCTCGAGAAGAAGATCCGATCGCCCGCGCTGGACATGCGAAGCACCTGGCTCACATCCGGCGCGATCAGCTCGCCTCCGGTGGGCGGTGACCCGATACAAGCTCCGTGTCGCCAGGGAACAGCCGCGTCGTCACGCGGCTGCCACGGACCCGTCCGCCGACACGCCCCCGAAGTGGGATTCGGTGTTGGGCGCTATCTCCCATCCCGGGCCAGCCGTCACGGGCCTGACGTCGTCTCCCTCGCGCCTGTAGGTGTCGTAATTCGAATCTGTGTCGTAGGGCGACAGCTGGTTGATCGTGAAGAAGAAGCTCACCGAGCCGTCACGGCTCGCGCCCCTGAAGTCCACCTGCGCAGTGCCGTTCAGGCCCCCTGGCCCGACCGACAGGATGTCGCTGGCGGAGTGCTGTGCGGCGGCGGGCGCGGCGCGAAGCGCAGCAGGGCCGCAGTGATAGCCGTCAGCAGCGCGACTAGTCCACCTGGAACCCCATGGCGGTCACCTTTCCAGAACCTTCGGATCCGGTCAAGCGTCCACCGCAGTCGTGGCGGCGGATCGGATCTTTATAGTCAGCGCCATGCCCAATCTCGATCCGAACTACTTCAACGAACCCGTCTCGGCGGTCGATCCCGAGATCGCTGACGTCCTCAACCGGGAGCTGGAGCGCCAGCAGGAAACGCTCGAGATGATCGCCTCGGAGAACTTCGTGCCCCGGGCGATCCTCGAAGCGGCCGGCTCGGTGCTCACGAACAAGTACGCCGAGGGCTATCCCGGGCGCCGCTACTACGGCGGCTGCGAGTGGGTCGACGTGTCGGAGCAGCTGGCGATCGACCGTGCCAAGGAGCTGTTCGGCGCCGGGCACGCGAACGTCCAGCCGCACTCGGGCGCCCAGGCCAACAACGCCGTCTACATGGCGCTGCTGGAGCCAGGCGACCGGATCCTCGGCATGGAGCTGGCGCACGGTGGCCACCTCACGCACGGCATGAAGCTGAACGTCTCGGGCAAGCTCTACGACGTCGCCGGCTATCAGGTGCGCAAGGACGACTACCTGGTCGACATGGAGCAGGTCGAGCGCCTGGCCAAGGAGCACCGGCCGAAGGTGATCGTCGCGGGCTGGTCGGCCTACCCGCGCCACCTCGACTTCGCGGAGTTCCGCCGGATCGCCGACGAGGTCGACGCCAAGCTGTTCGTCGACATGGCGCACTTCGCGGGCCTCGTGGCGGCGGGCGAGCACCCAAGCCCGGTCCCGCACGCGCACGTCGTCAGCACCACCACCCACAAGACTCTCTGCGGCCCGCGCTCGGGCATGATCCTCTGCACCGAGGATCTGGCGCCCGAGATCAACAGGGCCGTGTTCCCCGGGCAGCAGGGCGGTCCGCTCCAGCACATCATCGCCGCGAAGGCGATCTGCTTCCGCATCGCCGCCACCGACCTCTTCCGCGAGCGCCAGCGCCAGACGATCGCCAACGCGCGCGCCCTGGCCGGGTCCCTCCAGGAGGGCGGGCTCGACGTGCTCACCGGTGGCACCGACGTCCACCTGGTGCTGGTCGATCTCGGCATGGACGGCCTGAACGGCAAGGAGGCGGAGGACCGGCTCGCCGAGGTCGGCATCACGGTCAACCGCAACGCGATCCCGTTCGACCAGCGTCCGCCGATGCAGGCCTCGGGTCTGCGGATCGGGACGCCGGCGCTGACCACCCGCGGCATGAACGAGGAAGACATGCGGGAGATCGGCGAGGTCATCTGCGCGGCGCTGTCACCCGACTACGACGACAGCCGCCGGTCGGAGCTGTCGGATCGCACCCGGGCGCTGATGGAGCGCTACCCGCTGTACGAGAACCTCGCAGCGGCTGTTTGATCCGACGCAGGGCGTAGAAACCCCCTACAGGCCGTGTCTGCGGACTGCGGACTGCGGACTATGCGCATCTGGATAGACATGACCGCGCCGGCGCACGTCCTCGTGTTCCGGCCGCTGATCCCGCGTTTCCAGGCGGCCGGGCACGAGGTGGAGGTCACCGCCCGCGACTACGCGCAGACGCTCGAGCTGCTCGAGCTGCACGGCATGGAGCACACCGCCTTCGGCCGTCACGGCGGCGCCTCCCGGCTGCGCAAGCTGGGCTCGCTGCTGTCGCGCACCCGGGCGATGCGCAAGTTCGGTCGCAAGCGCAAGTTCGACCTCGCCCTTGCGCACGGATCGAATGACCTCGCCCTCGCGGCGTGGCGGCTCGGGATCCCGGCGGTGGACATGTTCGACTACGAGTTCGCCACGCTCCAGCACAACGTCGGCTGCCGGCCGGCGCGGCGGGTGATCGTCCCCGACTCGATCCCGCCGGAGCGGCTGCGCCGGTACGGAGTGGGGCCGGACAAGCTCTTCCAGTACCCGGGCCTGAAGGAGGAGTACTACCTGGCCGACTTCCAGGCGGACACCGAGCTGCCCGCGCGCCTCGGCCTCGAGGCCGGTCGCATTCTGGTCGTCGTCCGGCCGCCTCCGGACGTCTCCCTGTACCACCGCAAGTCGAACCCGCTGTTCCCCCAGGTCCTGACGCACGTGGGCAGCCGGCCCGACGTGCAGGCGGTGGTGCTGCCGCGCACCTCCGAGCAGCGGGATTACGTCCGCTCCCTGGAGCTGCCGTCGGTGTTCGTACCCGAGCATGCTGTGGACGCGCAGAGCCTGGTGGCGCTGGCCGACCTCGTGGTCTCGGCCGGCGGAACGATGAACCGCGAGGCGGTGGCGCTCGGCACGCCGGTGTACACCACCTACGGCGGTAGGCTTGGCGGCGTGGACGAGGCCCTCATCCGCGAGCGGCGCCTGCGCCCGCTGACAGATCCGCGCGGCCTCGAGCTGGTCAAGCGCACCGGTGAGGGGACCCGCACCCGCCGCGACCCGGCCCTCCTGATGGAGACGATGCTGGGGGCGGCGCGGTGAAGCCGGCCGTGCGCCCGGCGGCAGAGCCACAGGCGGAGATGCAGAAGCCGCCGATCGTTCCGCCCGAGCAGCGCTCGGACCGTTCGCGCCAGTCGCTCGCCGAGCGCTACGCCGCGATGGCGCACGAGGTCCCGCACCCACGCGGGGTGGACCTCGCCCTGCGGGCCCTCGACCTCACCATCACCGGGGCCGCGGCCCTCATCCTGAGCCCGTTCTGGGCCCTGTCGGGGCTCGCCATCCTCGTCACCACCGGGCGACCAGTGATGTACCGCGGCGCTCGGGTCGGCCGCGCCGGGCGGATATTCACGATGTACAAGTTCCGCACCCTGCGGCCGGATGCCGAGACGCGGCTCGGCCCCTATCTCGGCGACGAGCTCACCCGCCTCACGCAGGCGGAGGTGACGCGGGTCGGTCGCGTGCTGCGCTTCACGCATTTCGACGAGCTGCCGCAGCTGTGGAACGTGCTGCGCGGCGACATGAGCGTCGTCGGCCCGCGCCCGATCCGGCCGACCTTCTTCGAGGAGCTCTGCCAGCAGATCCCCCAGTACTGGCAGCGGCTCGTGGTCCAGCCCGGCATCACCGGATTCGCTCAACTGCGGGTCACGCGCGAGACCTCGTGGTCCGAGAAGCTCGCCCACGATCTCGAGTACATCGCCGACCGCTCGGTGCGCCTCTATCTGCGGGTCTGCTTCGCGACCGCCTGGCGGATCCTCGGCAGCCCGATCCGCGCGCTGAAGGACCGCTAGCCATGTGCGGCATCTGCGGCCTCGTCCTCCTCGACGGGGGAGACGCCGACCCCGCGGTCGCGGCGGCGATGAACGAGACGCTCACACACCGCGGGCCCGACAGCTCGGGAGCGTTCACGGAGGGCCCGGTCGCGCTCGCGATGCGGCGGCTGTCGATCATCGACCTCGCCGGCGGCGACCAGCCGATCGGCAACGAGGACGGCCGCGTGCAGGTGATCCAGAACGGCGAGATCTACAACTACCGCGAGCTGCGGGAGCGCCTGATGGCGGCCGGGCACCGCTTCCGCACCGAGAGCGACACCGAGGTGCTGGTCCACCTATATGAGGAGCACGGGCCGGGGTTCGTGGAGGAGCTGCGCGGGATGTTCGCGATCGCGCTGTGGGACCGGCTCGAGCGGCGCCTGGTGCTTGCGCGCGACCGGTTCGGGATCAAGCCGCTCTTCTATCGCGTCGCGGACGGCGCGCTGTCGTTCGCCTCCGAGCTGAAGGCGCTGCTGCGCCAGCCCGGGTTCTCGCGCGAGGTGGACCTGGATGCGCTCGAGGCCTTCCTCGCCTTCAACTCGATCCCCGCGCCGCTGACGATCTTCACCGAGGCACGCAAGCTCCCGGCTGGGCACCTGCTGGTGTGCGAGCGGGGCGACGTCTCGATCCGCCGCTACTCGCGCCCGCGACCCGCCCTGCCGGAGCGGGTCCGCGCCGGCACGGAGGAGGAGCTGGCGGTCGAGCTGCGCGAGCGGCTGCGCGACTCGGTGCGCGCCCACCTGATCGCGGACGTGCCGGTCGGCGTGCTGCTGTCGGGCGGGATCGACTCGTCGGCGCTCGCAGCGCTGGCCGCGCACGAGAGCAGCGAACGGGTGAGCACCTTCTCGATCGGCTTCGAGGAGCGCTCGTTCAACGAGCTCGACCGCGCGCGGCTGGTGGCGCAGCGGTTCGGCACCGACCATCACGAGCTGATCGTGCGGCCCGACGCGGCCGACCTCCTGCCGAAGCTGGCCGAGGCGTTCGACGAGCCGTTCGCCGACTCGTCCGCGCTGCCGACGTATCTCGTCTCGCAGCTCGCCGCGGGCACGGTCAAGGTGGCGCTGTCGGGCGAGGGCGGCGACGAGCTGTTCGGGGGCTACCAGACCTATGTCGCCGACACGCTTGCCCCGCGCGTCGGCCCGGTGGCGAGCGCTCTACGGCCGCTGGTCGAGATGCTGCCCAGCTCCTCGGCCAAGGTCAGCTTCGACTACCGCGCCAAGCGCTTCGCGCGCGCCGCTCACCTTCCGCCGCTCGAGCGCCACCACGCGTGGAAGGAGATCTTCTCGCCGGAGGCCCGCGCCGCCTTGCTCGCGCCGGGCCGGCGCGGGACGCTCGACCCGCTCGACATCTACCGGGCGCGCTACGCCGAGACGGAGGGCGCCGACGAGCTCGCCCGGCTTCAGGACGTCGACACCGGCATCTACCTGGTCGACGATCTGCTCGTGAAGACCGACCGTGCCAGCATGGCGCACTCGCTCGAGACTCGCGTGCCCTTCTGCGACCAGGTCGTCGCGGAGATTGCGCTTGCGCTGCCGCGGTCGATGAAGGTGCGCGGCTTCTCGAAGAAGCGGCTGCTGCGCAAGGCGGTGTCGACGCTGCTCCCGCGCGAGATCGTGCACGCGCGCAAGCAGGGCTTCTCGATTCCCGCAGCCGCCTGGCTGCGCGGGGGGCTGGAGCCCTTCGCGCGCGACGTGCTCTCCCGGGAGACGCTGGAGCGCCAGGGCTGGTTCCGGCCCGACACTGTGAAGGGGCTGCTGGACGCCCACGTGGAGCGGCGCGAGGACTACAGCCGCCAGCTCTGGGGCCTGCTGGCGTTCACCCTGTGGCACGAGCGCTACGGTGTCGGGGCAGGAGCCCGTCCCGCCGCAGCGAACGCGTAGCCGCGGCTCCTCGAGCCCCACGCCGGACCCCCGACATGCCGAATCTCTCCGACGCCTTCTTCGCCTTCGGGCTCGCGCTGGTGGTGACCTGGATCTCCACGCCGGTGGTGAAGTCGCTTGCCTGGCGAATCGGCGCCATCGACGAGCCCCGCAGCCGGGGGCTGCACCAGTTCCCCACGCCGCGGCTCGGTGGGCTCGCGATCCTGGCGGGAATCCTCGCCGCGGGACTGATCTTCATGCCCCCCGGCCAGCAGACGACCGGGATTCTCGTGGGCGCGACGGTGATCGTTGCCGTCGGGATCGCCGACGACCTGCTCGACCTGACGGCCGACGTGAAGCTCGCTGGCCAGGTGCTCGCGGCGGTGATTCCCGTGGCTGCCGGCGTGCGGGTCGAGACCATGACGCTGCCCTTCCTGGGCCACCTCGACCTGGGCGTCGCCTCTTATGCGCTGACCGTGATCGGGATCGTCGCGGTGATGAACATCGTCAACTTCATCGACGGCGTGGACGGCTTGGCCGCGGGGGTGTGCACGATCGCCGGGCTGACCTTCGCGGTGATCGCGCTGTCGCTCGACCGCAACGCGGCCGGCGTCCTGGCCATGCTGACCGCCGGCGCGTCGCTCGGCTACCTGCGGCACGGGTTCCACCCGGCATCGATCTTCCTCGGCGACTCGGGCTCGAACCTGCTCGGCTACATGCTGGCCGCGATCGCGGTCCAGGGCGCGCTGAAGACGAACGCCGTGATCGCCCTGGTGTTCCCGCTCGTGATCCTGGCGGTCCCGATCCTCGACTCGAGCTTCGTGATCGCCAAGCGCATCAAGTACGGCAAGCCCGTCTACGTGGCCGACCGCTGGCACTTCCACCACCGGTTCGCGAACATCGGGTTCTCCCAGCGGCGGACGGTGCTCTACCTGTACGCGTGGACGCTGGTGCTGGCGCTGCTCGCGCTGGGCCTCCGCTTCATTCCCTACTCCGACGACCATGGGCACCTGAACGCCGGCTGGTGCGTCGCGTTGGGGGTGATCGCGGCCGGCGCGGTGGCGGCCAGCGCCTATCTTGTCCTGGTGCTGGAGATCCTCAAGCTGAAGCGCTTCCGCCAGTTCCAGCTGCGGCGCGCCAGCCAGCTGTCGGGCGAGCCGCCACCGGACGAGGCGCAGGTCGAGGCGCGCGTCGCGCACGAGCTCGAGACCGGCGAATTCGACGTAGTACGCCCCGAATGATCCGCCGCACCCTGATCGCCTGCGCGGCAGGCCTGGTGCTCGCCTGCGTCGCGCCCCCCGCTGCCCCGGCCGCAGATCTGAACGACGGCAAGGACCGCATCGTGATCTCCGGCGACATCTTCATCGAGCCCAGCGAGGTGGTCGACACGATCTTCGTGATCGACGGCGACATCATGATCCGCGGCACCGTCAAGGACGACGTGATCAACATCACCGGCCACACCCGCGTGTCGGGGCACGTCGAGGGCGATGTGATCTCGATCAGCGACCGCGCGACCGTCCTGCCCGGCGGCCGGGTCGATGGTGACGTCGTCTACGGAGAGGAGAAGCCGAACATCCTGGCCGGCTCAGAGGGGGTGGGCGGCGAGGTGCGGAAACTCAAGGCTGACGAGTGGCTCTCGCCGGGGGAGCTGTTCCTCGCATCGCTCGCCATCTGGCTGGCGGTCTCCGTCTCGTCGCTGCTGCTCGGCCTGGCGCTGTTGTGGCTGGCGCCGCGCGCCCTCGAGGCCGCGTATGCGGTGGCGGGCCCCAACGTCGGCCAGTCGATCGCCGCAGGGCTTGCCCTGCTGATCGGGCTGCCGATCGTCGCTGTCATCCTGATCGCGACGCTGCTGGGCCTGCCACTCGGCCTGATGCTGCTGCTCCTGCTGGTGCCGCTGCTGGCGGTGGGCTACGTGACCAGCGCCTGGCTGCTGGGGCGCCGGGTGGTCGGGCCGCCGCGCGGCCGGTTCGTCTCCTTCCTCGCCGGCTGGGGAATCCTGCGCGCCCTTGCGCTGATCCCGATCCTGGGCAGCCTGGTCGGTCTGGGCGCGGCCGTCTTCGGGATGGGCGTCCTGGCGGTGGCAGCGTGGCGCGCCCGCTCCGGACCGCCCGCAGAGCCGGCGCCCGCCCCGGCGTGACGCGGGCCGTACGCGGCACCGTCGAGTTCCTCTGGGAGGACGGGGACGGCGTGCTGGTCACGCTCGACCCGGAGGACCCGGCCGACCCGCACACGTTCGAGGTGCCGGGCGAGCTGGGCGCGGCCTTGGCGGAGGGCGATCAGGTCGAGATCGTCTACGAGCCGGTCGAGCACGAGGTGGTCGATCCCGACAGCGGCCCCTCAGACAGCTACCGCGCGGTAGTCCGCGACGTGCGGGTGCTCTGACGCGCCCGGGTTGCGAACGTCTTCCTCCCAGGTCGCACATCAGGACGAGCAGGTAGGGAAGCCGGTGCAGAGCGGTGCGTTCCGGATACGTCTCCCACGCGCTTCGTTGCACGGGCGTCGCGATGTGCCAGCCCTGATCATCGAGACTGACGTTAACCGTCTATATCCCGGCTAACGTCAGACTCGACTCAGTCGGCCGCGGATTCGCAACGCCCGCGCAACCATGCGCGTGGGAGACGCACCGCACACGCACGAGACAGCACCACCTCCTTACAAGCTCGTCCCTTGGGGTGGCGGCGAGCGTGGGGGTTCGGCGAGACTAAGCCCGCCCGTACACCGGAACCGCCGCTCCGCTCGTGGCGCTCGACTCGTCCGAGCACAGGAACCGGACCACGTCGGCGATCTCGGCCGGCGCCACCCAGCGTGAGTGGTCGGCGTCGGGCTGGGCGGCCCGGTTGGCGGGCGTGTCGATCACGCTCGGGAGGATCGCGTTGCAGCGCACTCCGTCGTTGCGGTATTCGGCCGCGACGGTCTTGGCGAACGCGATCACGGCCGCCTTGGACGACGCGTATCCGGCCGCGCCCGGGAAGGGCTGCAGCGCCGCGCGGGCCGACACGCAGACGATCGCGCCGCCGCCATGGATCAGCCGCGGCAGCGCGGCCTGCGTGACGAGGAACGTCGGGCGCAGGTTGAGCATGAAGAGCCGCTCGAAGTCCTCGACGGGCGTCTCGTGCACCCGCGGGCCGGCGGCATAGCCACCGACCAGGTTTGCGACCGCCCGTAGGGGCGCCCCCGACTCCGCGCACGCCGCATCGACCGCCCGCCCGACCCCCTGCTCGTCGAACAGATCCGCCTCCACGAACTCGAGCCCTTCGCGCTCGCCCAGCCGCTCGGCCTCGCCGGGGACGATCCAGGTGACCACCGCCCGCCAGCCCGCCTCCAGGAAGGAATCGACCACGGCGCCACCCAGCGCCCCGGTCCCTCCCGTGATCAGCACTGTGCGGTCCACGCCGTTACTGTACGGCGACGCCGCTCGGGGGAGGAGCTCCGGCCGGCCGGAGCAAGCGCGCGTACCCACTGTTACAAACTTGTTACAAAGTCGCGATTTTCGCTATAGTCCGGGCTGTCGCTGCCCCCGGATCGGCAACGGTCGAGAAGGGTGGAGAGCGCCTCCCGAAGCCTCTCTTCGGCGTGGGCCGCTCTCAAAGGAGCAGGGTCGGCGCAGGGCCGCCGACCGCTGCCTGTCCGCGCAATGCTGATGCAGAACCGAGACCGACACCCCGATGAACACGAATCCCGCCGCCGCCGGGGGGCTGCTGATCGGGACGGTCATCTTCTGCGCCGCGATCGGGCTCGGCATCGGCGCGCTGATCGGTGCGGCCGCCCCGCTCGCCGTGGCGGGCGCGTTCGCGGGATTCGGATTGGGGATGTGGCTTGTCTACCGTAGGTACAGGGACCTCTGAGGTGTCGCGCGCCGGCCAGCTGCCGCCGCTGCGGATTCCGGTCTGGATTCGTTACTTCGACCTGATCGTGCTGGTCGCCGTGCTGCCGCTGTTCCTCCTCGCGGACCTGCCCATGGCCGCCTACTTCGCCGGCGGCGGCGCCTGGATCCTCCAGCGCGCGATCCAGGTGACGCTGCACCGCCGGGCCCGCGATTCCGGCGACGTGCGCGTCGCGGCGGGAGTCACGGCGGCGAGCATGATCGGGCGCGGCTGGCTGTGCGCGGGCGCGATCTTCGCGGTCGGACTGGCGGCGGGCGACGACGCGGGCCTGGCGGCCGCTCTGCTCGTGATCGGGCTCTTCACGGTCTATTTCACGGTCAACATGATCATCCGGCCGATGGAGCGGGGCAGCTCATGACGACGGCCGGCCCGACGCCCGAGAAGCGCAGCGGCCTCAGCAGGGGCGGCTGGGTCCTCCTGATCTTCGGGGTCCTGATCGCGCTCGCGATCCTGCTCGCGGTGCTGCTCGGCAGCGAGGGCAAGAACGACCACTTCAAGCCGCAGAACGAGTTCAAGCTCGACCCCTGGATCTCGCTCGAGATCGGCCCGTTCGACATGAGCATCAACAAGGCGGTGCTCTACCTCTTCCTGGCCTCCGGCCTGACGATGGGGGCGATGCTCTACGTCGCCAACCGGATGCAGCAGAAGCCGAACCGGACCCAGACCGCGGTCGAGACGGCCTACCAGCTGATGAAGAGCAACATCGCCGAGGGCAACATGGGCCGGCAGATGGCCTCCAAGTGGTTCTTCTTCGTCGGCACGCTGTTCCTGTTCATCTGGTTCTCGAACATCCTCGGCTACCTGCCGCTGCCCACCAACACCGAGCACAAGGTGGACATCTTCGGCGTCGAGGTGCCGTCGTTCGCTCTCTATGCGGCGACCGCGAACATCTCGATCCCGCTCGCCCTGACGCTCGTGGTGTGGTTCAGCTACCACTACGAGGGTGTTCGCGCGAAGGGCCTGATCGGCTACCTGAAGAGCTGGGTCCCCGCGGGCGTCGAGGGCGCTGCAGCGATCCCGATCTTCTTCATCGAGGTGATCTCCCACTTCGTGCGGATCATCTCCCTGTCGGTGCGGTTGTTCGCGAACATCCTCGCCGGCCACCTGCTGATCCTGTTCATGGGGGGCGGGCTGGTGGTGCTGCTCGGGCTCGCCTGGCTGGGAGTCTTCACGCTGCCGGTCGCGATCGTCTTCTTCCTGTTCGAGGTGGTGCTGATCGCGACCCTGCAGGCCTTCATCTTCGCCACGCTGACCGCCATCTACCTCGGCTCCGCCGTGGCCGAGAGTCACTGACCTTGAAAACGTTCAACAACACAAAACACTAGGAGGAACCGTGGACCCCGGAGTTCTCAGTCAAGTCGTATCGGTGGCACAGGCCGCCAACCCGGAGGCATACGGGACCGACGCCGGAAAGGCGATCGCGCTCGGCGTGGGCGCCGGACTCGGCACCATCGGCCCCGGTATCGGCGTCGGATACATCTTCGGCAAGGTGATCGAGTCGGTCACCCGCCAGCCCGAGATGCGCGACGAGATCACGAGCATCCAGTGGCTCGGATTCGCGCTGACCGAGGCGATCGTGTTCTACGCGTTCATCTTCGGTCTGATCGCGTTCTTCCTCTAAGAGGGGCCTGATGCTCGAGACGTTCCTGACAGCAATACCTCTGGCCCAGGAGGCCGCGGCCGGCAGCGAGGACGAGGGCGGCAACTTCCTCGTCACGCCGGAGCTGGGCCTGATGATCTGGACCCTGCTCGCCTTCGGCGTCACCTTCTGGGTGCTGCGCAAGTACGCCTTTCCGCAGATCCAGGCGGCCCTGGACAAGCGCCAGAAGGCGATCGAGGATGCAATCGCGGACTCCGAGCGGGCCCGCGCCGAGTCTGCCCAACTCCTGGAGGAGTACCGCACCCGTCTGCGCGAGGCCCGTGAGCAGGCGGACGAGATCGTCGTGCGCGCGCGCAAGGGAGCAGAGGAGCACGAGCGCGAGTCGCTGCAGGCCGCGCGCCAGCAGCGCGAAGAGCTGCTCGAGCAAACGCGGCGTGACGTGGAGGCCGAGATCCGGGCCGGGATCCAGCAGATCCGGGCCGAGATCGCGGACCTGACGGTCCTGGCCACCGAGAAGGTGACCCGCAAGACCCTGTCTGCCGACGACCAGCAGCGGCTGGTCGAGGAGGCGCTGTCCGAGATCGACTTCTCCGCGCTTGCGGGGGAGACGAACGGGAGCAGGTAGCACTTGGAGGCGATCGCACAGGTCTACGCGCGAGCGTTGTTCGACGTCGCCAAGGAGAACGGGAAGCTGGATCCGATGAAGCTCCAGCTGGGCCAGTTCAGCGACGCCGTCGAGCAGAACCGCGACCTGGCCGTGTTCTTCTTCTCGCCCTACTTCTCCTCCGAGGAGAAGAAGGAGGGCCTCGGCAAGGCGATCGAAGGCGCCGAGCCGGAGCTGATCAACTTTCTCGAGCTGCTGATCGACAACCACCGCATGCCGGTGCTGTTCCGCGTGCGGCGGGAGTACGACACGCTCTGGGACCGGGAGAACCACCGGCTGCCGGTCGAGGTCACCACCGCCGTGGCGCTGGACCCCGCTGTCGTTGCCGAGCTGGGCAGGCGGGTCGGAGAGCAGACCGGACAGAACGTGGACCTGAGCAGCAATGTCGATCCCGACATCCTGGGCGGGATGGTCCTACGCGTCGGAAACTCCGTCATGGACGCCTCGATCCGGCACCGTTTGGACAAGATTCGCCGAGAAGTAGCCAAAGCCACTTAGAGGAGACACATGCAGATCAAGCCCGACGAGATCACCAGCATCCTCAAGAGCCGTATCCAGGGCCTTGACGTGGGAGGTGCCGACCTCACCGAGGTCGGGACCGTCCTCGAGGTCGCCGACGGCATCGCCCGCGTCCACGGTCTCGAGAACTGCATGTCCTTGGAGCTGCTCGAGTTCCCTCACGACGTGACGGGACTGGCGCTGAACCTCGAGTCCGACAACGTCGGCGCCGTGCTGTTCGGCGACTGGGAGAGGGTCGTCGAGGGCGACACGGTCAAGCGCACCGGTCACCTGCTCGACATCCCGGTCGGCGAGGGGCTGCTGGGCCGGATCGTCTCCCCGCTCGGCCTGCCGCTCGACGGGAAGGGCGACATCGAGACCACGGAGACCCGTCCGGCCGAGTTCAAGGCGCCCGGCGTCGTCCAGCGCCAGCCGGTGAAGGACCCCGTCCAGACCGGGCTGAAGGCGATCGACGCGATGATCCCGATCGGCCGCGGCCAGCGCGAGCTGATCATCGGCGACCGCCAGACCGGCAAGACGGCGATCGCCATCGACACGATCATCAACAACCGTGACAGCGGGCTGATCTCGATCTACGTGGCGATCGGGCAGCGGATGGCGACGGTCGTGCAGCTTGCGGAGACTCTCGCCGAGTACGGCGCGCTCGACACGACCATCATCGTCGCCGCGCCCGCCGACGAGGCGGCCCCGATCAAGTTCATGGCCCCGTATGCCGGCTGCGCGATGGGCGAGTACTTCCTCTACAGCGGCCGCGAGGCGCTGTGCGTATACGACGACCTCACCAAGCACGCCTACGCGTACAGGCAGATGTCGCTGCTGCTGCGCCGGCCGCCGGGCCGCGAGGCGTATCCGGGCGACGTGTTCTACCTGCACTCGCGCCTGCTGGAGCGGGCGGTGAAGCTGAACGACGACCTCGGCGGCGGCTCGCTGACGGCGCTGCCGGTCATCGAGACGCAGGCCGGCGACGTGTCGGCCTACATCCCGACCAACGTCATCTCGATCACCGACGGCCAGATCTTCCTCGAGCCGAAGCTCTTCTACTCGGGCGTGCGGCCGGCGATCAACGTCGGCATCTCGGTCTCCCGGGTGGGTGGCGACGCGCAGCTGAAGCCGATGAAGAAGGTGGCCGGCCGGTTGAAGCTCGACCTGTCCCAGTACCGCGAGCTGGAGGCGTTCGCGCAGTTCGGCTCGGAGCTCGACGTCGACACGCAGCGCACCCTGGCGCGCGGCGAGCGGCTGGTCCGGACGCTGAACCAGAAGGAGCGCTCGCCGCTCCCCGTCGAGGACCAGGTGATCCAGATCTACGCCGCCACCAACGGCTATCTCGACCGGATCAACGTCGAGCGCGTGGAGGAGTTCCTGCTCTCACTCACGGAGCGTGCACGCGCGGAGACGCAGGAGATGCGCAAGAAGATCGCCGACAACCAGTGGGACGACGACATCGAGGCGGAGGTCGACAAGCTGGTGAAGGACTTCGCCTCCGACTTCGGGTACGACCTGGACGAGGAGGGCCAGCCGATCGACGAGACCGCCGGCCCAGAGGACTCCGGCCGGGAGCGCGAGCCGGCCGCGGCGGCCGACAGCGACGGGGGCACCCCTTCAGGGGATGCCGAGGAGGAGGCCGGCGAGCCCGAGCAGGAGCCCGCGGCGGTCTAGGACCACTCATGGCCCAGAAGGACATCAAGCAGCGGATCGGCAGCGTGAAGAACATCCAGAAGATCACGCGTGCCATGGAGATGGTCGCGGCGGCGCGCCTGCGCCGGGCGGAGCAGCGCATCGAGGCGCTGCGCCCCTATGCGGCCGCGATCCGCCGGATGACGCGCCAGGCGGCCGAGGCGGCGGAGAACATCCCCAGCCTGCCGATCCTCCAGGAGCACGAGCGCATCGAGCGCGTCGGGCTGCTTTTCGTAACCGGCGACCGCGGGCTCGCGGGTGCGTTCAACTCGCAGATCCTGCGTGCAGGGCTGCGGGCCGGCGCCGAGCATCACGCGGCCGGGCGGACGCCGGTCTACTACGCCTCCGGGCGGCGCGGACAGTCGTCGCTCACGTTCCGCCAGCTGGAGTTGGCGGGCAGCTACGTGGGCTTCACCGACCGCCCGGCGTACGCCAACGCGCGCGAGATCGCCGAGGACCTGATGAGCGCCTATGTCGATGGCCAGGTCGACCAGGTGGAGATCTTCTACAACGGCTACGTCTCGCCGCTGACCCAGGAGGTACGGCACGAGACGCTCCTCCCGCTGCAGCAGGCGAGCATCATGGAGGCGACCGAAGAAGAGGACTCAGAGGAGGACGAGTTCCGTGGACTGGTCGAATACGAGCCGGATCCCGAGGCGATCCTGCACCGGCTGATCCCCGACTACGTGGAGATCTCGGTGTTCCGCGCGCTGCTCGAGTCGACCGCCTCCGAGCACGGCGCCCGCATGACCGCGATGCGCAACGCCTCGGAGAACGCCGGTGACCTGATCGAGAGCTTGACCCTGCAGGCGAACCGCGCCCGGCAGGCAGAAATCACACAAGAAATCATGGAAGTTGTTGCCGGGGCAGAGGCCCTCGGGTAAAGGCCCCGGACTAAGGAGCGAACTTGGAAGCAGCAACCCAGACCCAGAACGTAGGCCGGATCGAGGAGATCCAGGGCGTCGTGATCGAGGCCGTCTTCCCGGACGAGCTGCCCGAGATCAACCACGCGATCACGGTCGACCGCGGCGACGCCGGCATCCTCGTATGCGAGGTGCAGCAGCATCTCGGCGACGACCGGGTGCGCGCCGTCGCGATGGACACCACCGACGGCCTCGCGCGCGGCACGAAGGTGCTCGACACGGGCGGCCCCATCACCGTCCCGGTGGGCGAGGCAACGCTCGGGCGGATCTTCAACCTGCTCGGCGAGCCGATCGACCTCGGCCCCCCGGTCGAGGCGGAGGAGCGGTGGCCGATCCACCGCGACGCCCCGGACGTCGCGGACCTGATGCCGACCACGGAGATGCTCGAGACGGGGATCAAGGTCGTCGACCTGCTGGCCCCTTACGCCAAGGGCGGCAAGGTCGGCCTGTTCGGCGGCGCCGGCGTCGGCAAGACCGTGATCATCATGGAGCTGATCAACAACATCGCCAAGCAGCACGGCGGACTGTCCGCGTTCTGCGGTGTCGGCGAGCGCACCCGCGAGGGCAACCAGCTTTGGCTGGAGATGACCGAGTCGGGCGTGCTCGACAAGACGATGCTCGTGTTCGGCCAGATGAACGAGCCCCCCGGAGCCCGGATGCGCGTCGCTCTGTCGGGCCTCACCATGGCCGAGTACTTCCGCGAGCAGGGCGGCCAGGACGTGCTGTTGTTCATCGACAACATCTTCCGGTTCGTCCAGGCGGGCTCGGAGGTGTCGGCGCTGCTGGGGCGGATGCCCTCGCAGGTCGGCTACCAGCCGACGCTCGAGACCGAGATGGGCCAGCTCCAGGAGCGGATCACGTCGACCCGCAAGGGTTCGGTCACGTCCATCCAGGCGATCTACGTGCCCGCCGACGACCTCACCGACCCGGCGCCGGCCTCGGTGTTCGCACACCTGAACGCCACCACGACCCTGTCCCGGGCCATCTCCGAGAAGGGCATCTACCCGGCGGTCGACCCGCTCGACTCGACCTCGACGATCCTGAAGCCCGAGATCCTGGGCGAGGAGCACTTCAACGTCGCGAACGAGGTCAAGGAGATCCTCCAGCGTTACCGCGAGCTGCAGGACATCATCGCCATCCTGGGGATCGACGAGCTCTCCGACGAGGACAAGCTGACGGTGCAGCGGGCGCGCAAGGTGGAGCGCTTCCTCTCGCAGCCGTTCTTCGTCGCCGAGGTGTTCACCGGCCGTTCGGGCGAGTACGTGCCGATCGCCGAGACGATCCGCGGCTTCAAGGAGATCATCGAGGGCCGCCACGACGAGATCCCCGAGCGCGCCTTCTTCATGAAGGGCTCGATCGACCAGGTGGTCGAGGACGCGAAGAGCTAGACGGTGGCGGAGCACTCCCAGTTCCAGGCCGAGGTGCTGACACCCGAGGGGCTCGTCTTCTCGGGGGAGGTGGAGATGGTCTCCACCCGTACCGAGGTGGGCGAGATCGGCGTGCTGGCCAACCACACGCCCCTGCTCGCGATGCTGGCGCCCGCCGACCTGCGCCTGCACACGGGCGGCGGGGAGGTCAAGCACTTCGCGCAGGGCGAGGGCTACCTCCAGGTCCACTCCAACCACGTGCTGGTGCTGGTCGAGGACTGCCACGACCCGAGCTCGATCGACCAGGGCCGAGCAGGAGGAGCGCCTGCAGAAGGCTCAGGCGACGATCGACGAGCTGCACGGCTCGCACGCGGAGCCCGAAGAGAGCGCCCGCTACCAGCAGGCGCTACGCGACAAGCGCCGCGCCGAGACGTTCCTGAGGATCGCGCGCGGCGAGTAGCGAGGCTCCGCACCGCCCGGCGCGCGGGCCGCGCCGTGGCCCAGATGATGCGGCGCCGGCGTCTTCTCGGGACGGGCATGTAGGAAGCAGAGTCGGTTTGGGTCCCGGCCGCCGCGGTCTCCGTGGGCCTCAACCCCATCCACCGCCCTCGCTGGCGGTGTGGGCCGGAAAAGACGCGGATAGCGCGTAAAAAACGGCCCACACCGAGTGGGACCCCCGTGAATGCGAACGCCGGCGTCACACAGCGCGTGGGAGACGCACCGCGAACGTGCGAGATAGCAACGGCTTCCCTACCTGCCTGTGCTGTCGGAGACGTTCGCGCCCCGCGTAAGGGCGCGCGCTACCCGCGCAGGTCGTCCACGTGGCGCGGCACCGCCGAGACAGGCCGGGGCGGCGCGCCCACGTAGAGGGCTGTGGGGCGGATCAGGCGGCCCTCGCGCTTCTGCTCGAGGATGTGGGCGGACCAGCCTCCCACCCGGGCGCAGGTGAAGAGCGGTGTGAACAGGTCGGCCGGGACGTCCGCCGTGTCGAGCACCACGGCCGACCAGAACTCGACGTTGGTCGCCAGGACCCGGTCCGGCTTTCGCTCGTGCAGCTCCTTCAAAGCCGCCTGCTCGAGCGCTTCCGCGACGGCGAACCGGGGGGAGCCGATCTCGCGCGCCGTGCGTCGTAGCACCCGGGCACGGGGGTCCTCGGCGCGGTAGACCCGGTGGCCGAAGCCCATCAGCCGGTCGCCGCGGTCGAGCGCCGCCTTCACCCATCCCTCCGGGTCACCGGTCTGCTCCACCTCGTCCAGCATCTGCAGCACGCGCGAGGGAGCGCCGCCGTGCAAGGGCCCGGACAGTGCGCCGACGGCCGACGACAGTCCGGCAGCGGCATCTGCTCCGGTGGAGGCAACCACCCGCGCGGTGAAGGTGGATGCGTTCATGCCGTGCTCGGCGGCCGAGATCCAGTAGGCGTCGATCGCCTTGACGTGCATGGGGTCGGCCTCGCCGCGCCAGCGGATCAGGAACCGCTCCGGGATCGACTGGGCCTTGTCGACCTCGGCCTGCGGCACCGGCGGCTGTCCCGGCCCCCGCGCCGACTGGGCGACGAAGGAGAGCGCCATCACAGAGGCGCGCGCGAGATCCATCCGCGCCTGCTCGTCGCTGATGTCGATCAGCTGCTGGAGGCCCCATTCCGGAGCCAGCATCGCGAGCGCCGCCTGCACGTCGACGCGCGGGTCACCGCTGCGCACCGATAGCGTGTGCGGCTCGGCGGGCGGCAGGCCGGGCAGGAAGGCACCGTCCACCAGCAGTCCCCACACCTGCTCGAAGGGCACGTTGCCGACCAGGTCCTCGATGTCCACGCCGCGGTAGCGAAGGGCCGAGCCCTCCTTGTCGGGCTCTGCGATCTCGGTCGCGAAGGCGACGACGCCCTCGAGGCCCGACTGGACCTGGGATCTGGGGTCGGTTTTGGGCGGGGCTGTGCTCACCGAGCCTCAGGATACGCTTTGCGCGCGGTGTCGCACCGGACGGTGACAGCCCTCACGGAACGCCTGATCGCCTATGACACCTCGACTCCGGACGGGGTGAAGGAGGCTGCCGGCTTCGTCAAGGGCTGGCTGGACTCGCGCGACATCGGGGTCGACGAGATCTACATCCGCGGCCTGCCGGTACTGGCGGCCACCGTGGGGCCGGAGAAGGGGCCGACCGTGGTGCTCCACGGCCATCTCGACGTCGTCCCCGCCCACCCCGAGCAGTTCAAGCCGCAGATCGACGGAGACCGCCTCTACGGCCGCGGCGCATACGACATGAAGGGTGCGCTCGCGGCGATGATGGATGCCTTGCAGGACCTCCGCGAGCAGTCCGGGGTGCGGGTGGTCTTCGCGGTCGTCCCCGACGAGGAGTCCGAGGAGGAGGCCGACCGGGGCACGGAGCACCTGATCCGCAACGGCTTCCGGGGGGATTTCGCGATCACCGGCGAGCCCACGGAGCTGCACATCGGCGTGCAGGCGAAGGGCGTGCTGGCCATGCGACTGGTGGTTGCGGGCACCTCCGCCCATGGTGCGACGCCCTGGCTGGGAGACAATGCCATCCTGAAGGCCCTCGACACCTTCCGCTCGATCGAATCGCTGCCTTTCGCGCGGGAGAGCTCGGACCTGTTCGACCGGCCGTCCATAAACCTGGGGCGGATCCTCGGCGGCGACGCTCTCAACAAGGTGCCCGACTCATGTGTGATCGACGTGGACATCCGCTATCTGCCGGTCCAGGACCCCGACCAGATCCGCGCCCAGGTGGAGGAGCTGCCCGACGTCAGCATCATCTCCCAGTTCCGGCGGGCGCCGGTGATCGTGGACCGCAACGACCCCTTCGTGCAGGTGTTGAGCGAGTGTGTGTCCAAGGTGCTGGAGGCGGAGACGATGAGCGTCGGGCGCGACGGCGCCTCCGACGCGATCTGCTTCATCGCCGCGGGGATCCCGGCGGTCGAGTTCGGTCCCTGCGGAGGCGGTCACCACGGCCCCGGCGAATGGGTCTCCCTGGCGTCGCTGGTGAGCTACCGGAAGGCGCTCGTGGACTTCATCAACCTGGTGCCGAAGCGGCTCACCGAGCCACACCTGCGGATCGCCTAACCATGGAGCGGCCATGCTGAAGCGCTCGCTTCTGGCGGCGGCTCTGATCCTCGCGGTCTCCGCGACCGCGACGACCGCCAGCACGCTGCTGTTCTTCGACCGCACGGTCGACAAGTTCACGTCCGTCGACACCGGCCAGGAGCTGACGCCGGTGCTGACGAGCGGCAAGCCGCAGACGATCCTGCTGGTCGGCTCCGACCGCCGCTACGGTGACAAGAAGCTCGGCCTCAAGCCGCGCTCGGACACGATCATGATCGTGCGGCTGGACCCCGGCAAGGGAGTCGCTCTGCTCTCGCTGCCGCGCGACCTGAAGGTCGAGATCCCCGGGCACGGCAGCGACCGGATCAACACCGCCTACACGCTCGGCGGCCCCAAGCTGACGATCAAGACGGTCAAGGAGCTGACCGGCCTCGCGATCAACCACTACGTGGACGTCAACTTCCACGGGTTCGCGGAGGGCGTGAACGCGATCGGCTGCGTGTACGCGGACGTCGACCGGCGCTACTTCAACGACAACTCGGGCCTTGGGCCGGGCGCCAACTACGCGGTGATCAACGTGAAGCCCGGCTACCAGAAGATGTGCGGCCAGCGCGCGCTCGAGTACGTGCGCTACCGGCACACGGACACCGACATCGTGCGCGGCGCGCGCCAGCAGGACTTCCTGCGCCAGGTGCGCGGCCAGGTCACCACCAGCAAGCTGATCGGCAAGACGGGCGAGCTGATCGACATCTTCGCCGACAACACCGCCTCCGACATCAAGTCGAGCAGCAGCCTGCGGCGCCTCCTCGGCCTGATGCTCGGAGTCAAGGACAAGCCGATCAAGCAGGTGAAGTTCCACGGTCGCCTCGGCGAGTCATACGTCACCGCGTCCCCCAGCCAGGTGAACGCCGCGGTGCGCCAGTTGCTGTACGTGAAGAAGGACAGAGGCGCGCTTTCCGGTCAGCGCAAGCGCGATCCGCTGCGTCGCGGGCGGAAGCGCTCCAGCTCGGGGGTGCAGCTGATCGACGCGACGGTCGCGAGCCGCCAGCAGGCCCAGCTGGCCCAGCCGCACGTCGGGTTCCCGATCTACTACCCGCGCAAGCTCGTGCCGAACTCCTCCTTCGCCGAAGACGTGCCACGCACCTACACCATCGAGGACCGCGGCGGGGGGCGCCACCGCGCCTACAAGATGGTGGTCTTCACCGGCTTCATCGGCGAGTACTACGGCGTGATGGGCACGTCCTGGCGGGACCCCCCGATCCTCGAGCACCCGTCGGAGGAGCGCACGATCAAGGGTCGCAAGTACCTGCTCTTCTACAACGGCGACCGCCTGCGCCTGGTGGGCTGGAAGACCGACAGAGCGAGCTACTGGATCTCGAACACGCTGCTCCAGAACGTGTCCGCCAAGGAGATGCTGGCGGTGGCACGGTCGCTTACCAGAGCGCGCTAGGGCGAACGACGATTAAGCTCAGATGTCTATGAACGACCGTCCGCCGCTAGGCGTGATCGGGGTCGGCTGGGTTGGCCTCGTCACCGCTGCCTGTTTCGCCGAGCTGGGCCACGAGGTCTGGTGCCGTGACATCGACCCCGCCCGCCTGGAGGTGCTGCGGGGCGGGACCGTGCCGTTCCACGAGCCCGGTCTCGCTGACCTCATCACGCGGAACTCCGAGCGCCTGCACTTCGAGAACGAGCTGGAGCCCGTGCTCGAGCACGCGCGGCTCCTGTTCGTCTGTGTCGACACGCCCCCGACCTACTCGGGCGACGCGGACCTCTCGCGCGTCGAGGCCGTGATCGAGGCGCTGCCCGCCTCGGACCGCCATGGCATCGTGATGAAGAGCACCGTGCCCGTCGGCACGGGCGCGAGCGTCCGCCGCCGCCTGACGGAGCTCGGCAAGGACCAGCTCGGGTACGCGTCGAATCCCGAGTTCCTCAAGGAGGGCTCGGCAGTTGTGGACTTCATGAACCCGGACCGCGTCGTGGTAGGCGCCGATCCCGCATCGCCCTGGGTGGCGGACGCGGTGGCGGCTCTGTACGAGCCGTTCGACTGCCCGGTCGTGCGCTCCGACGTGGCCTCCGCGGAGATGATCAAGCTGGCCTCCAACGCCTTTCTCGCCACCAAGATCAGCTTCATCAACGAGATCGCCAACGTATGTGAGGAGACCGGGGCGGACGTGTCCCAGGTCGCCCGCGGGATGGGCTTCGATCCCCGGATCGGCGACCGCTTCTTGAGCGCCGGGATCGGCTTCGGCGGCTCGTGCTTCCCCAAGGACGTCTCGGCCCTCAAGCAGCTGGCCGGGAATTCCGGCTACCACTTCCAGCTGCTGACGGCCGTAATCGAGGTGAACGAGCTCCAGAAACGGCGCGTGGTCAGCAAGCTCAAGCGCCATCTCGGCTCTCTGGTCGGCAAGGAGATCGCCCTCTTGGGGCTCGCCTTCAAGCCCAACACCGACGACATGCGCGAGGCATCGAGCGTCGTGCTCGCCGCGCGGCTGCAGGGCGAGGGCGCGCTCGTGCGGGCCTACGACCCGGTCGCCGAGGACGCGGCCCGCGATCTGATGCCCCGCGTGCAGATGTGCGACACCGCGCTCGATGCCGTGGAGGGCGCCGAGGCCGTCGTGATCGTCACCGAATGGCCCGAGTTCAAAGAGCTGGACCTCGACCAGCTGCGCCAGCGGATGGCGAACCCGGTGATCGTCGATGGGCGCAATGTGCTCGACGCCGAGCGGCTGCGGGCCGCCGGCTTCATCTACGAGGGCATCGGCCGGTAGTTCTGGAGGCAAAGTGCAGGCGCTGATCCTCGCGGGGGAGAGGGGACCAGGCTCCGCCCGCTCACCTACACGGTCCCCAAGCCGGTGCTGCCGCTGGCCAACCGCCCGTTCGCCTCCTACATGCTCGACTGGCTGGCCGAGCACGGCTTCGGCGACGTGGTGATGTCGTGCGGCTTCCTCGCCGACGAGGTCCGCTCCGTCCTGGGCGAGGTCGCCCACGCGGACGGCTTGAGCCTGACCTACGTCGAGGAGCCCGACCCGCTCGGCACCGCCGGCGCGGTCAAGTACGCGGAGGACGTGCTCGAGGAGCGCTTCGCGGTCCTGAACGGGGACGTGCTGACCGACCTCGACATCGGCAAGCTGTGGCGCACCCACGTCGAGTGCGGCGCGCGCGGCTCGCTGGCCCTCGTGGCGGTCGACGACCCCTCCGCCTACGGCCTGGTGGAGTTGGAGGAGGACGGGTCGGTGCGGGAGTTCCGCGAGAAGCCCGAGCCCGGGACGGTGGACCGCGGCCTGATCAACGCGGGCGCCTACGTACTGGAGCGCGAGGTGCTCGACGGAGTCGCGCCCGGCAGGCCGGTGTCGTTCGAGCGCGAGGTCTTCCCGGCTCTGGTGGGCAACGGCCTCTACGCCATGGAGCTGGAGGGCTACTGGCTCGACATCGGCACGCCGGAGCGCTATCTGCAGGGCACCAAGGACATCCTCCGGGGCGACGTGCATACGCATGTCGGGCCGTTGGATCCACCGGTTCTCGTAGCCGACGGGGCGCGTGTCGCGGACGGCGCCGAGCTGCGGGATTGCACGGTCGTGGGCGAACAGTGCACGATCGGGCCCGATGCGGTGCTCGAGGGTGCCGTTCTGCTGGCCGGGGTGGAGGTGCAGGCAGGTGCGGTCGTGAGGGAGAGCATCGTGGGGGCCGGCGCCCGCATCGGGCGCGATGCGCGAGTCGACGGTCTGTCAGTCGTGGGCGAAGGCGCAGCGGTCCCGGATGGGGCCCGCGTCGAGGGCGACCGCGTCGAGGCGTAGGCCTCGGCTGAGGGCCTAGACTCCCGCAGATGCCGGGCCTCACCGCCGAGCAGATTCGCGCCGTCGACAGCGCCAACCAGGTCGCCGACATCCTGGGGATGCCGCAGCAGCTGGAGGACGCCCTGTGGCGCGTCGAGTCGGCGGGCATCGAGGGCTCGCTGCCGAGCCTCAGCGGCCTGACGCCGCTGATCGTCTGCGGTATGGGCGGCAGCGCGATCGGCGGTGACCTGGCCGAGGCGGCGCTCGCCTCGCGCCTCACCAAGCCGCTGCACACGATCCGCGGCTACGAGCTGCCGTCCTGGACGACGCGCGACTCGGTGGTCCTGTGTGCGAGCTACTCCGGCAACACCGAGGAGACCCTCGCCTGCTACGAGGCCGCCGGCGTGATCGGCGCGGCGCGAGTCGTGGTGACGACGGGCGGCAGGCTGGCCGAGCTCGCCCGGTCGGACGGCGTTCCGGTGATCCCGCTGCCCGCCGCGCTGCAGCCGCGCGCCGCCGTCGCCTACATGCTCGTCTCCGTGTTGGAGGTCGCGCGCCTGGTGGGCGCCGCGCCGGGCCTGCGCACGGAGATCGACGCGGCTGCGTCCCACCTCCAGGACCTGGCGCGCGAATGGGGGCCGGAGGCCGACTCCGACAGCCTCGCCAAGCGCGTCGCCCAGCGCGTCAAGAAGACCTGCGTGTGCGTCTACGGCGCAGGCCCGACGGCCGCTGTTGCGCGGCGCTGGAAGACTCAGATCAACGAGAACGGCAAGGTTCCCGCCTTCTTCGCCGAGCTGCCCGAGGCCAACCACAACGAGATCGTGGGCTGGGAGGGCGCGTCCGAGATCGGCAGCTTCACGGCGGTGTTCCTCGAGGACGTCGACCAGCACCCGCGCGTCGGGCAGCGGATCGAGCTCACTTCCCGCCTGATCGAGCACAGCGCTGCCGGCGTCCTGCGCCTGGAGAGCCGCGGCGACAACCCCGTCGACCGCATGCTGTCGCTGGTGCTGCTGGGCGACCTGGTTTCGCTCTACCTGGCCGTCCTGCGGGACATCGATCCATCGCCCGTCGAGGTGATCGAGAAATTGAAGAGCGAACTTGCCAGGGAGCCGGTAGCCTAGGCTTTGGTCGCCGCTCGCAGCGCAGGCCTCCCGCGCGCGGCGTTTTCTCACGTAATCGACTGGATCAGGGAGATCGAATGACGACCGCCGCGAAGAACTACGACGTCGCCGACCTTGGCCTTGCCGACGCCGGCCAGGCACGGATCGAGTGGGCGGACCGCCACATGCCGGTGCTCGCCTCGATCCGGGAGCGCTTCGAGCGCGAGAAGCCCCTCGACGGCGTCAAGCTTGCCGCCTGTCTGCACGTCACGACCGAGACCGCGAACCTCGTCCGCACTCTGATGGCCGGAGGCGCTGACGTGGCGCTGTGCGCGTCCAACCCGCTCTCGACGCAGGACGAGACCGCCGCGGCGCTGGTCGACCGCTACGGCGCCGAGGTCTACGCCATCAACGGCGAGGACAACGACAGCTACTACGCCCACATCGCCGCCATTTGCGACAAGCACCCGCAGATCACGATGGACGACGGCGCCGACGTGGTGAGCGTGCTGCACGGCGAGCGCAGCGACCAGCTGTCCGAAGTGATCGGCGGCACCGAGGAGACCACCACCGGCGTCATCCGGCTGCGCGCGCTGGAGGCCGAGGGCAGGCTTGGGTTCCCGATCATCGCCGTCAACGAGGCCAACACCAAGCACATGTTCGACAACCGCTACGGCACGGGCCAGTCGACGCTCGACGGCATCATCCGCGCCACCAACGTGCTGCTCGCGGGCAGCCGGGTGGTCGTGTTCGGCTACGGCTGGTGCGGGCGCGGCGTCGCCCAGCGCGCAAAGGGCATGGGCGCCCACGTGATCGTCTGCGAGGTGGACCCGCTCCCCGCTCTGGAGGCCGTGATGGACGGCTTCGAGGTGATGCCGGCTGCGGAAGCCGCTCGCGAGGGAGACCTCTTCATCTCCGTCACCGGCGACATGCACGTGATCGGCGGCGAGCTGTTCGAGAACATGAAGGACGGCGCGATCGTCGCCAACTCGGGCCACTTCAACGTCGAGATCGACATCCCGGCGCTGGAGAAGATCTCATCCGGCAAGCGCGAGGCGCGGCCCCTGGTCGACGAGTACCAGACCAAGGACGGCCGGAACATCTACCTGCTGGCGGACGGGCGGCTCGTAAACCTGGCCGCCGCCGAAGGCCACCCGGCTTCGGTCATGGACATGAGCTTCGCCAACCAGGCGCTGTCGGCAGAGCACATGGTGAACAACGCCGACAAGCTGGAGAAGAAGGTCTACGTGGTGCCGGAGGAGATCGACAAGGGCATCGCCGCGCTGAAGCTCGAGACGATGGGCGTCCGGATCGACCAGCTGACCGCCGAGCAGCAGAAGTACCTCACCAGCTGGGATCAGGGCACGTAGTCCGCAGTCCGCAGTCGGCAGTCTGCAGATGAAAGCGATGGTTCTGGCGGCCGGGCTGGGGACGCGGCTGCGGCCGCTCACCTACGAGCTGCCGAAGCCGATGGTGCCGATCCTCGGCCAGCCGGTGATGGGGCACGACCTGCGCCTGCTGGCTGCGCACGGGTTCGACGACGTGATCGCGAACCTGCACTACTTCCCGGACCAGATCAAGGACACCTTCACCGACGGCTCCAACTACGGGGTACGGCTCGACTACCGGTTCGAGCCGGAGCTGCTCGGCACCGCCGGCGGGGTGCGCAACGTGCGCGACCACTTCGGGGACCAGACCTTCCTGATCGTGTCGGGCGATGCGCTCACCGACGTCGACCTGACTGCCCTCTGGTGCCGGCACCGGGAGCACGGCGGCATCGCCACGCTGACGCTCAAGCGGGTCGAGGACACGCGCGAGTACGGAGTGGTGATCGTCGACGGCGACGGACGTATCCAGGGCTTCCAGGAGAAGCCCGACCCGGCCGAGGCGCTCTCGGATCTGGGCAACTGCGGCATCTACGTGTTCGAGCCGGAGATCTTCGACTACTTCCCCGACCGCCCGTTCGTCGACTGGGCGCAGGACGTCTTCCCGACGCTCCTCGAGCAGGACGTCGCCTTCTACGGCCACGAGATCACCGACTACTGGAACGACGTCGGCTCGATGCATGAGTACCGGCAGGGCAACTTCGACGCGCTCGCCGGAGCAGTGAAGCTGCACGCGCTTCCGGACACGCCGCCGGCGGCTCAGGTGGACGGCTCGGCGATCGTCGAGGGTCAGGTGTTCATCGGCGAGGCGTGCCAGATCGAGGCCGACGTGCGGCTCACCGGTCCGGTGATCCTGGGCGACGGCTGCCGCGTGGGGGAGGGATCTGCCATCCGCGAGTCGATCGTCTGGCCCGGAACCGATCTGCCGCCCGGAACGGTGCTGATCGACGCCGTAGCCGGGACCCGCCCGCTGGCCGAGAAGCTCCAGCCCGCGCTACGCGCGCGGACCTGAGCCCGGCTCGAGCTCCCGCCCTCCCTAGCCCGATCGGGACGGGCAGGTAGGGAAGTCGGCAGACGAACCGCGTGGGACACGCGATAGTGGTGGCAAACGTCGATCTCGCCGGCCGACTGAGTCGAACCTGACGTTAGCCGGGATATAGACGGTCAACGTCGATCTCGATGATCTGCATCCGCTAATCGCGACGAAGGCGTCACAGAACGCGTGGGAGACGTGCCGCCAACGCACACGACGACGCCGCCTCCCTACTTGCCGTGACTCACTTCCGCCTCGGCCAGCCGCTCTTCACGCAACTGCGCCTGCTCGGATGACTCCATCATCCGCGCGAATGTGATGGCGAAGAAGATGACCAGCACCAGCGATTGCTCGACCGACATCACGAGGCCGCCGATGTTGATGTCCTCGAGCGGAGTCAGGCCCCAGGCCCGCTCGGCATCCTTGTAGTGGTCGTAGATCACGTTCGGCGTGAACGTGAGGATCACGCCGAGCAGCCCCATCAGGACCTTGGACGCCGTTACGTAGGCCACCGCCCAGGGCCCCGTGAGCCGATGGCGAGGCGGCACCGGCTCGATCAGGAACCACCAGAACGCCAAGCCGGTGGTGAAGAAGCTCGCGTGCTCGAGCGCGTGCACCCATGGGTTCGACAGCGCGGCGTCGTAGAGGGCGGGCACGTGCCAGACCCACATCAGCCCCACGTACAGTGCGAGCGCCGTGGCCGGGTGGGCGATCGCCCCGAGCCGCTCCTCGACCGGGCGCAGGCGCCTGACCGCCGGTCGCATGAGCGACCGCGTCAGCCCGATCAGCAGCAGGATCGGCACCAGGTCGGCCAGCAGCAGGTGCTGCATCATGTGCGCGGTGAAGAGGCGGTCCTGGGCGAGCGTGTCGAGCGGTGATGCCAGCGCGACGACCGCCAGCGCCAGACCGGCGTAGAAGGCACCGCGCCGCAACACGCTCGGCGCGCTCGTGGAGCGACCCGGGTGGAGGCGCAGGTCACGCACCCGCCACGCATACACGGCGCCCACCGCCAGGATCGGCACCAGCACGAACATCCGCGGCAGATTGTGGCATTCGCGTGCTGATCCGTGCGACGTCCCATGGCAGCGTGCGGGCATGCCCATCAACGTGCTGCGAGCCCTCTCCCATGTCCTCGTCCCGCCCGCTTGCGCTGCCTGCGGCGCGCCACAGGCGCGGGCGGACGCCGCATGCGCGCGATGCCGCGCCCTCCTTGTGCCGCTGCCACCCAACCGGTGCGCGCGCTGCGGCGCCCCATCCGGCCGCGATGCCCCGTCCTGTCCCGAGTGCCGCGGCCGTCGGCTGGCGTTCTCCGGCGCGTGGGCCGCGTTCGCCTACAACCGCGCGTGCCAGCGGCTCGTCGGCGCGCTGAAGTCGCGCGGCCGGGTGGCCGTCGCGGCGTTCATGGGGGAGGAGCTCGCGGCCCGGGCGCCCGGCGAGGCACTCTCGGGTGCCGCCGCGCTGGTCCCCGGTCCGGCCCACCCGCGCCGGCGTCTCCGCGATGGCTTCAACCCGGCGGCGCTGGTCGCCGAGGCGGTCGGCGGGGTCGCCGGAGTGCCGGTCGCCCCGGTGCTGCGGCGCTGTGGCCGGGCCCCGCCTCAGGCCCGCCTGGGACGCGAGGAGCGGCTGCGCATGGCGGCGGACGCGGTCCGGGTCCGGGCCGGCCCGGTGCCCGGCGGGCGCCTCGTGCTGATCGACGACGTCTACACGACCGGTGCCACCGCGGATGCCTGTGCAAAGGCCCTGCGAGCGGCCGGAGCGGGTGATGTGTCCGTCCTCTCGTTTGCGCGGGCCATACGGTCTAACCTCTGATGGGCGATGCAGAACTGAAGCCGATCGAGGAAGGAGGCCGCGGTGAAGATAGAGGTGAGAGGACGCAACACTCCAGTCACCGACGGCATCCGGGACCACGTGGAGGACCGGTTCCGGCGCATCTCGAAGCAGGTGTCCGACCTCGCGCAGCTGGACCTCGAGCTGACGGTCGAGAAGAACCCGGCGATCGCGCAGGACAAGATCGCCGAGGCAACCCTCCACCTCAAGGGCACGACCCTGCGGGTGCGGGAGGCCTCGAACGACCTCGAGCACTCGATCGACCTCTGCGCGGAAAAGCTGACGCGCCAGGTCAAGCGCCACCGCGACAAGCGCCGCGGCCGCCGCGACGGCGCGCAGGGACGCGCCGCCGAGGCCACTCCGTAGGGGCCATCCGGCGCTCCAGACCGGGATGGGTCAGGTTGCGCCGTTGGTAACCTGAGACTTCGTGGCCCGCAAGCTCATAGACCGCGCGCTTCGCATGGGCGAAGCCGGTCAGTTCAAGAGATACGAGAAGCAGGTCGAGCGCATCAACGCGATCGAGCCTGAGATGGAGCTCCTCGAGGACAGCGAGATGCTGGAGGAGGCCAATGCGCTGCGCGAACGCGCGCGCAACGGCGAGACGCTCGACGACCTGATGTTCGAGGCGTTCGCGCTCTGCCGGGAGGCCGGCAAGCGGGCGCTCAGCATGCGGCACTTCGACGTCCAGCTGATCGGCGGCATGGTGCTGCACAGCGGTTCGATCGCCGAGATGAAGACGGGCGAGGGCAAGACGCTCGTGGCGACCCTGCCCGTGTTCCTCAACTCGCTCGCCGGCGAGAGCGTCCACCTCGTGACGGTGAACGACTACCTCGCCCGCCGTGACGCCGAATGGATGGGCCCCATCTACGACATGCTGGGCGTCAAGGTCGGCGTGATCCAGAACATGCAGTCCTTCGCCGACAAGCAGATCGCCTACCGGGCCGACGTCACCTACGGCACCAACTCCGAGTTCGGCTTCGACTACCTGCGCGACAACATGGCCGGCGCGCTCGAGGAGGTCGTGCAGCGCGGCCACCCCTTCGGGATCGTCGACGAGGTCGACAACATCCTGATCGACGAGGCGCGCACCCCGCTGATCATCTCCGGCGCTCCCGAGGCGGCCGCCGACTACTACCGGCAGTTCGCCCGCCTGGCGCCGATGATGGAGGGCGTCCCGAAGTCGGATGCGAAGACCCGGCTGGAGCTCCAGATGGAGAAGGACCAGGAGCCCGAGTACGACTACGAGTACGACGAGAAGCACAAGACCGTCGCGCCGACCGAGCGTGGCGTCGCCAAGGCCGAGAAGTTCATCGGGGTCGAGAACCTCTACCTCGCAGAGCACGGGAACCTGGTCAACCACCTGATCCAGGCACTGAAGGCGGAGGCGCTCTACAAGCGCGACACCGAGTACGCCGTCATCGACGGCGAGGTGCTGATCATCGACGAGTTCACCGGGCGCATCCTGGAGGGCCGGCGCTGGTCCGAGGGACTCCACCAGGCGGTCGAGGCCAAGGAGAACGTCGGCGTCCGCGAGGAGAACCAGACGCTCGCCACGATCACGCTCCAGAACTACTTCCGCATGTACGACAAGCTCGGGGGCATGACCGGCACGGCGCTCACCGAGGCGCAGGAATTCATGAAGATCTACGAGCTCGGGGTGGTCGACATCCCGACCAACCAACCGATGGTCCGCGCGGATCAGAACGACCAGATCTACAAGACCAAGGACGGCAAGTGGGAGGCCGTGGCGGAAGAGATCGCCACTCGCCACGAGAAGGGCCAGCCCATCCTGGTGGGAACGATCTCCGTGGAGGTGTCCGAGTCGCTGTCGGACTCGCTCAAGAAGCGCGGTGTCAAGCACGTGGTCTTGAACGCCAAGCCCGAGCACGCCGAGAAAGAGGGGGAGACGATTGCGGAGGCGGGCCGCATTGGCGCCGTGGTCATCGCAACGAACATGGCCGGCCGCGGAGTCGACATCCAGCTCGGCGGCAACCCGGAGCACCTGGCGCATATCGAGATGCGAAAGCTGGGCGTCGAGCCGCATGACGACTCATGGGACGAGACCTTCCACGACATGTTCCCGCGCATCGAGGAGCAGGTGAAGGAGGAGCGCGAGCGCGTGCTGGAGATGGGCGGCCTGTTCATCCTCGGCACCGAGCGCCACGAGTCGCGCCGCATCGACAACCAGCTGCGCGGGCGCTCCGGCCGCCAGGGCGACCCGGGCGAGTCGCGCTTCTACCTGTCCGCGGAGGACGACCTGGTGCGCCTGTTCGCCGGCGACCGGATCTACCGCATTCTCGACCGGCTGGGCCCCACAGACGAGGACGGGCGCGAGCAGCCGATCGAGGCCAAGATGCTCTCGCGCACGATCGAGAACGCCCAGAAGAAGGTCGAGCAGCAGAACTTCCTGATCCGCAAGCGCGTTCTCGAGTACGACGACGTGCTGAACCAGCAGCGCACCGTGGTCTACAGGTACCGGCGCGAGATCCTCGAGGGCCGTGACATGTCGGTGCCCGCCAAGGAGGAGCTGCGCGGAGTCTTCGAGCGGATCGTCCTGGAGTACACGCCGGGCGACTTCGTCGAGGAGTGGGACGTCGACGGCTTGTTCACGCAGGTCGAGCAGATCTACGACCCGAGCTTCGGCCCGGCCGACGTCACGGAGGAGGCCTTCGACCGCCAGGAGATGGTCGACCGGTTCCACGAAGACGCGCTCGACTCCTACGGTCGCCGCGAGGAGGAGCTGGGCGACGAGCTGATGCGCCAGCTCGAGCGAGCGGTGCTGCTGCAGATCATCGACGAGCGCTGGCGCGAGCACCTGTCCGACATGGACTACCTGCGCGAGGGCATCCACCTGCGCGGGTTCGCGCAGAAGGACCCGCTGGTCGAGTACAAGAACGAGGGCTTCACGTTCTTCCGAGAGCTGATGAACTCGATCTGGGAAGACTTTGGCCGCTACATCTTCCACGTCGAGGTCGAGATCGAGCCCGCGGCGGCGGAGATGATGGCAATGGGCGGCTCGCGCAGGCAGGCAGCCAACATCAGCTACTCCGGCGGGGGACCCGACCAACCGTCGGCGCTATACGAAGCCGCGGAGCAGGCCGGCGTCGCGACCGCGACCGCCGAGGACGGCGAGATGGAGTACAGCCCGCTGCCCGAGGTCGAGACGCGCCACGTCGACGAGAAGGAGCAGATCGGGCGCAACGACCCGTGCTGGTGCGGCTCGGGCAAGAAGTACAAGAAGTGCCACGGGGCGTAGGCTCGAGCGATGGCCGACCAGCAGGCAGCACTCGAACAGATCCCCGCGCGCGTTTCGAAGCTCCGCGACCAGCTGAAGCTGCTCGCGGACTACCTTTGACCCGCCCGCCCTAGAGAAGCGCATCCAGCAGCTCGAGGGCGAGATGCAGAGCCCGGGCTTCTGGGACGACCAGCAGCGGGCGGCATCCATCTCCGCCGAGCACAGCCGCATCACCCGGCGCGTCGAGACGTTCCGCGGGCTCGAGTCCGAGATCGGCGATCTCGAAGGTCTCGCCGCCCTTGTCGACGAGGATGAGTCGCTGCGGGACGAGCTGGCCGAGCAGCTGGCCGGCATCGAGCGCCGCATGGCCGAGCTCGAGGAGCAGCGCCTGTTCGGCGGCGACTACGACGCCGGCGACGCCGTCGTCTCGGTGCACAGCGGAGCGGGGGGGACCGACTCGCAGGACTGGGCCGAGATGCTCCTGCGCATGTACCTGCGCTGGGCCGAGAAGCGCGGATTCGGCGTGGAGCTGACCGAGGCCTCGGCCGGGGAGGAGGCGGGCCTCAAGTCGGCGACCTTCATCGCCCGCGGCGAGAACGCCTACGGGCTCTTCTCCGCCGAGAAGGGCGTCCACCGCCTCGTGCGCCTGTCCCCGTTCGACGCCGCCCACCGCCGCCACACGAGCTTCGCGCTGGTGGAGGTGAGCCCGCTCGTGGAGGGCAACGTCGACGTCGACATCGACGAGAGCGACCTGCGCATCGAGACCTACCGCGCCTCGGGCGCCGGCGGCCAGCACGTCAACAAGACCGACTCAGCGGTGCGCATCACGCACATCCCCACAAAGACCGTGGTGCAGTGCCAGAACGAGCGCTCGCAATCATCGAACAAGCAGACGGCGATGAAGCTCTTGAAGTCGAAGCTGGTGGAGCTGGAGGAGCGCCGCCGCCGCGAGGAGATCGCGCGCGAGAAGGGTGAGTCGCAGGACGTGGCCTGGGGATCCCAGATCCGGTCGTACGTGCTGCATCCCTACACGATGGTCAAGGACCACCGCACGGGCTACGAGATGGGTGACGCGCAGCGGGTCTTGGACGGCGACTTGGACGGCTTCGTCCACGCGTACCTGGTGCAAAGCGCGGGCTCGAACGGAGGCCGCCAAAAGAACGGCGACAGCAGCTAGAGTCGCCACATGAGGTTCTGGCGGGCAGCCCTGGGGGTGGGCGCCACGGTCGCGATGGTGCTGGTGCTTGCCGTGCCGGCATCGGCAGAGCACAACCTCGTCCAGCTGACACCTGGCGGCGACGTCGTGACGATGATGTCCGCCGACGGCTCTCACGTCGCCTTCAGCTACCGCTTCTCGCTGATCCCTCAGGACACCGACTCTTCGTCGTGGGACATCTACGACTGGCACAACGGGATCACGAACCTCGCTTCGGTCGACGAGAACGGCCAGAACAGGATCGACGATTACGCGCTCGAAGGGATCTCAGCAGACGGCCGTCACATCGTCTTCGACGAGACGCAGGACCAGCTCACATCCGAGGACACCAACAACGGCTGGGACGTCTACGAGCGGTTCGCCGGGACAACAACGCGCCTGGTCTCGAAGGGTCCCTTCGGCGCCGTTGGCGGCGAGGCCGACGGGATGACGCCGGATGGCTCGCGGCTCTTCTTCCGAACCCTTGCGCAGGTGACGCCTGATGACATGGACGCCTGCGCCGACCGTTACGAACGCAGCGGCGGAGTCACGACGCTCGTGTACATGTATGACCCCGGGTGCGAGGACGCCACGATGTATGGGCCGTTCGAGACACCAACGGGTGACCGTTGGATCTTCTCGACATCGGCGTCGCTCGACCCGAACGACACCGACACGTCGCCGGACCTGTACGAGAAGCACAACGGCGTCATCCGGTTGCTCTCAGACGACTTGTCCGGGCCGGACGCGAACCAGCCTGCGGGATTCGCCGGGGCGTCGGATCTCGGAGAACGCGTCTTCTTCAGCACGTTCGAGAACATGACGCCCGACGACACGGATGCAGCCTGTCCGGCAACGCCGACGCGCAACTGCGTGGATACGTATGAGGCGTACAACGGGACGGTAAGGCTCGCCACGACCGGACCTGCGGATGGCACCACTCCTGCGAGAGATGTCGAGTTCGGATCCGTGTCGGAGTTCGGCGGTCACTACTACTTCATCACGAGCCAGAAATTGGCGTTTGACGACAATGACGTCCGCTCGCTGTACGAGTACGTCAACGGCGCGACGCGCTACATCGGGCCGTTGAACGCCGGTGGCCGACTCCATGGAGTCTCGAGTGATGGATCACGTGCGTTCTTCAGCACCAACGCGACCTTCCTGCCTCAGGACACAAACAACGCTTTCGACGTGTTCGAAAGCAACGGGGGAACCGTCACGATGGTGCAGCCCGGCGCGACGAACGGCACCAGCTTCGCCGGAATATCGAAGTCGGCGGATCGCGTCTTCTTCAACACGGGGGATGCCCTCGTCCCGAGCGACACCGACGGCAACAACGATCTGTACGAGCGCTTCAACGGCAACTACTACCGTGTCTTGCCCGTGGGCGCGAATTTCGTCGATGTCCGCGTGTCGGACGACGGGCGGACGCTGCTGGTCTTCACGAGCGCGGCACTGAGCAGTGCTGACATCGACGGGCAGCCGGACTACTACCACATCTCCATTGCCCCGAACGCCTACGCCCGCCCCAAGGCGGCCACTCCGATCAGCGTCCCCTTCGTCCCGGCCTACACGGCCTGCATCTCGCCCAACCGCGTGCACGCCGCGCCGCTGTCGTTCAACTCCTGCAGCCCGCCGGCCCAAGTCTCGCAGTACCTGACGCTCGGCACGCCGGACGCCAACGGCCAGCCGGCGAAGTCGGTCAGCGACCTGCGCCTGCTGGTGCTGCCGGGCAACCCGTCCACGCCCGCCAACGAAGCAGACGCCCGCTACGAGGTGTCGATCACCGACGTGCGCAACGCCGGTTCGCTGACCGACTACACGGGCGCGCTGAAACTCGACACGGCCCTGCAGCTCACCGACCGCAACAACCCGGACGTCGACGGCGGCTCGCCGAACGCCACCGGCTCCCAGCCGAGCTTCCCGGTGGTCGTGCCGTGTGCGGCGACGGGTGACACGACGGTCGGCTCCAACTGCTCGATCACGACCACCGCCAACACGCTCGCTCCCGGAGCGGCAGTCGAGGGCATGCGCGCGATCTGGGAGACCGGTCAGTTCCGGGTCTCCGACGGCGGCGCGGACGGCAACCCGGCAACCACCGACGGCGAGGGCGTTTTCCTCGTCCAAGGGGTGTTTATCCCCTAGTTCTGGCTGCGCTCGGCGGTTAAGGTAGCTCCGTGAGGATCTGGAGGGCAGCCCTGGGGGTGGGCGCCGCCATCGCGACGGTGCTGGTCCTCGCGACGGCCGCTGCCGCCAACCACAACCTGATCCAGCACGCCTCCACCGGGCCGACTGACCCGAACACGGGGGAGAACATCCAGACGACCCGGATCTCGGCTTCCGGGAACACGGTGATCTTCAACTCGGGCCAGGCTCTGACCCCCGACGACCTCGACAGCGCGCAGGACGTCTTCGCTCGGCGTGGCGGCGAGACGTTCCGGGTGTCGGCCGGCGAGATCAACGGCAACGCCGGCTGGGCCGCCGGCATACTCGGCCTGAACGAGGACGGATCGCGGATCTGGTTCGAGACGGGCGAACGGCTGGTGCCTGGCGACAGCGATAACGCCGTCGACGTCTACGAGCGATACCAGGGGCAGACGCGGTTGATATCGACCGGCCCCTTGGACGCGAACATCTCTGTTCATTCCCGTTTCGAGGAGGCCTCTCCGGACGGCACGCGGGTGTACTTCAGGACGGTCGCGGACTTGACCGCCGACGATTCGGACGGCTGCTGGGACATCTACGAGCGCAGCGGCGGAACCACGACGCTGGTGACTGAGGGCAAACTGTCCTGCGACCTCGGTAACCCGCCGTTTGTGTTCGGCTACGCCGATACGAGCGACGGGCCAGCTGTGGTTGTCTCGACGTCGTTCCGCCTTCATGCCGACGACACCGACACGGATCAAGATGTCTACGAGTACGTGGACGGCGGGGTGCGGCTGCTATCTCAAGGGCCCGGGACATCGGGCAGTGGCTACGCGGTGTTTGTCGCCGTCTCGGCCTCTGCGCACTCGGTGCTCATCTCGTCGGCACAGCCACTGACGGCCGATGACTTGGACAACCGCTGGGACGTCTTCTTGAGCCAGGACAACTCGCTGACCCGGGTGTCGAAGGGGCCGACTGGCGGCAACGGCGACGTCGACGTGTTCGGCTTTGGCGGCTCCAAGGGCATGTCGGCCGACGGCCAGCACGTCTTCTTCACCACCAACGAGCAGCTGACAGCCACTGACACCAATCCGAGCGACCAAGATCTCTACGAATATGACGTGGCTGCTGACAGCACCCGGCTGATCGGGGACGGCGGGGTTTTCGACGCCTCCTCCGCGAATGGGTCCGTGGTTGCGTTCCACACGAATGCTGCGCTCGTCCCGGGAGACACTTCCGGCAACGACCTCTACACGGACGAGGACGGAGTCATCACGCACGTGTCGACGGGGAACACAGACGTCAGCGCCGGCTTCTACGGCCTGTCGCGCGACGGCCGGCGGGTGGTCTTCGTAACGGAGGAGGCGTATGACCCCACCGACTCCAACGGCACGGATGACCTGTACGAGTACTTCGAAGGGGCGCACCACCTCCTGAGCCGGGACACCGCGGGAATCGCGCGAGGACTTCTCTTCGTCGGTGGTTCTTACGATCATCTGTTCGCGCCGGACGGCTTAACGGTCGCGTTCATATCAAGCGGCCAACTGCTGCCTTCGGACACCGACTCCAACCGCGACGTCTACGTCGCCACACGCTCCGATCCGTATCCAAGGCCGAAGGCGGCCACCCCGATCCACGTGGCGCTCGTCCCGGCGTATGCGACGTGCACCGCGCCCAACCGCGTCCATGCCGCGCCGCTGTCGTTCGGCTCCTGCTCGCCGCCCGACCACCTTTCCCCGACCCTGACCGTCGGAACCGGCGACGGCAGCCCCGCCTTTTCACGCTCGGTCGGATCGGTTCGCATCAACGCGCTTCCCGGAATCCCGGGTGGCATCGACGACGCCGACGTACGGATCCGCCTGTCGATCACCAACGTGATGCGCAAGACCGACCTGTCCGACTACACCGGCGAGCTGGGCGTCGACCTGTCCTTCCAGATGACCGACCGCGAGGGAGTGGTGACCGGGACCAGCATGCCCTCCGGCGGCTCGTTCACCGCTCCCTGCACCGCGACCGAGTCGACGATCGACGGCGCCACCTGCACGGTGGACACTACGGTGGAGGCGCTGATCCCGGGCGCGATCGCCGAGGGTGCCCGGGCGATCTTCGAGCTCGGCCCGATCGAGGTGCGCGACGGTGGCACGGACGAGGACGCCGACACGCCCGGCGACGACGGGCTGCTGGCAACGCAGGGCGTCTTCGTTCCCTGAGATCCGGGGGCTGACGAGGCTCGAACCTGCGGCTAAGCTTGCACCCATGAGGGTTCGGGCGTGGTCCGTCGGGATCGCCGCCTCAGCGGTGGCCACCCTGCTGATCCTGTCGCCGACTGCAGGTGCCAGCCACAGCGCCGTCGAGCAGCTGTCGGTTGGACCGGCCGGCGGCAACGGTCCTCATGGGCCCCTGCTCGCCCATGTGACTCCCGACGGCGAGCGTGTCCTGTTCGACACCGCCGAGTCTCTCGTACCCGCCGACACCGACACGGGCTCGGACGTCTACGAGCGTGCCCACGGCCTCACGCGCCTGGTCACACCGGGCCCGATCCTGAGCACCGGCGCCAGTCCGAACGCCGGCTTCGTGGGCGCCTCGGAGGACGGACTGCGCGTGTTGATTCGAACCCGCGAAACCCTGACCTCGGACGACACCGACAGCGTCGGGATGGACATCTACGAGATCGTGGGCAGCACTGTGACGCTCATCTCGACGGGGCCGGTCGCCCCGACGGGAGCGACCATCGCCACTTTCATTGGCGCCTCGCCGGATGCGACCCGAGTCTACTTCCAGACCCGCGATCGCTTGGTCTCAGAAGACAACGACGGCGGGCTGATGGACATCTACGAGCGGACTGGAGGCGTGACGACGCTCGCATCCACCAGCAGCACCCCCGGAACGATCTCAGCGGATGTGAGCACGTCCATCGTTTCGCGCGACGGGTCGGCGGTCTATTTCACGACCACCGAGCGGCTCGATCCCGACGATACGGACAGCTCCGGGGACGTCTACGAGCACTCAGGAGGAGTGACGCGGCGCATCTCAATTGGGACTGTCAACGGCAACGGCGCGGCATCCGCCGGCTTCGGCAGCAGCTTCAACTACCGACCGGATCCCGATCACGTCTTCTTCAACACCACCGAGGCTTTGGTGCCGGAGGACACCGACATATGCAACCCCGACTACCCCCGGAAACGGGGTGCACGGACATGTACGAACGGGCTGGTGAGGTCACGAGGCTTGTTTCGGTCAACGATGGCGGAGCGCCCGGCAACTTCTATCTCGAGCACTATTTTGCGGCGTCCGAGGACGGGACACATGCGGTCTTCGCAACGGCGGAACAGCTCGTAAGCGCCGACATCGACTCCCAGGCGGACATCTACGAGCGCTTTGCGAGCGAGACCAAGCTGGTCTCGACGGGCCCTGCCGGCGGCAATGGTCCCCATGACCCGAGCACCTTCTTCTCGATCTCGCCCGACGGATCGCGCATCTTCTTCGAAACGCCGGAGAAGCTAACCCTCGACGACGTCTTCGACGGATGCTTCATCCCCTGCCGCGATCTGTACGAGCGCTCCGGTGGAATGACCACGTTGGTTACGGGCGGTCCGGAAGAGTCGCCGTGCACGAACGGGCTTTCGTGCACCGGCGTTCGCGTCGCCTCGACGGCTGCGCTCTTCTTCGGCACGAACCAGAACCTCCTCAGCACCGATACGAACAACCTCTTCGACGTGTACGAACGAAGGGCCGGGGAGCTGGCGCTGGTTCCCCCAGAGCGGAACCGAGCCCAACGTTCCCGGCCTCAGCAAATCACGCCGACGGCTCAATGGTCTTCTTTTCGCCGGACCGCGACTCGGCCCGATCGACGCGGACAACCCCCAGGACACCTACCCGTCGTTCGTCCCCCGACGCCTACGCCCGCCCCAAGGCCGCCGCGCCGATCAATGTCCACTTCGTCCCGGCCTACGCGGCTTGCGCCTCTTCCAACCGAATGCATGCCGCGCCGCTGTCGTTCAACTCGTGCGCGCCCGCCGGCTCGAGGTCTCCGACTATCTGACGCTCGGCACCCCCGATGCCAACCGCAGTCGGCCAAGTCGGTCTCCAACCTTCGTCTGCTGGTGATCCCCGGCAACCCCTCGACTCCCGCAAACGAGGCCGACGCCCGCTACGAGGTCTCGATCACAGACGTGCGCAACGTCGGTTCGTCTGACCGACTACACCGGCGGGCTGCGGCTCGACGCGGACTTCCAGACCACCGACCGCAACAACCCTGACATCGGCGGCGGATCACCCAACGCCACCGGCGAACAGCCTGGATTCCCGGTGACGGTGCTCTGCGCATCCACGCCGACGCGACAGTCGGATCCACCTGCTCGGTCACGACCACCGCCCACACGGTCGCCCCCGGCGCCGCGGTCGAGGGCAAGCGCGCGATCTGGGAGACCGGCCAGGTACGGGTGTGACGGCGGCGCGGACGGGGATCCGGCCACCGCGGACGGCGAGGGGCTCTTCCTGGTGCAGGGAGTCTTTATTCCGTGACCGGCTCAAGTCGACGCGCGTCAGCAGGCGCGTCTTACCGGAAGCCGTCTCGTACTGCACGTCCACGCTGTCATTCTTGCGGTAGGTGCCGCGCACGCCCAGGAGCAGCATCAGTCCAGTTCCACATGCCGAGTTTCCCTTCCTTGGCCAGCTCGCGGTCGAATATCAGCCGATTTCCCGACCTTATAGTCCCGGCCCTCCTCCTGTTCGACGCTGTTCAGCCACACCCGGAACGGCGGCCGGGCTCCTCGCGGGAGCACGGCGGCTGACCGCTGAGTGGGGTTTGAGGTCTCGGTCGACACGAGGCTGAGATTTTCCAGGCCCTGATGGCCCTTTCCCCTGATGTCAAGGACCTCGTCGCCCGCGCCTTGGCCGAGGACGTCGGGAGCGGGGACGTCACCACCGACGCGCTCGTCGGCCCGGACCGCTCGCGCGCCCGGATCGTCCAGAAGCAGCCCGGCGTGGTGTTCGGGCTCGACCTGGCCGAGGCCGTGTTCCGCGCTCGACCCGGAGGTCGATTGGCGGCCTCAGGCGAGGTTCGCCGCGGCTCGGCGAGCCGCCGTCCTCGTCGCTCGAGGCGCGCACGCGCGCTGCTGACCGGCGAGCGCACGGCGCTGAACTTCCTCGGCCATCTCTCGGGTATCGCCACGCTGACCGCGCTGCGCCGTGCGGGAGGTCGCGGGACCGGCGTGACGATTCTCGACACGCGCAAGACGACCCCGGGCCTGCGCGAGCTGGAGAAGGCCGCGGTCGCCGCCGGCGGGGGTCGCAACCACCGCATCGGGCTCTACGACGCGATCATCATCAAGGAGAACCACATCGCCGCCGCCGGCGGGATCGCCGGCGGCGGCGCTGGCGCGCGCGCGGCGGCCGCCCGACCTCCCGCTCGAGGTCGAGGTCCGCGACCGGCGCGAGGTCGACCAGGCGCTGGGGGCCGGCGCGCAGCGCCTGCTGCTGGACAACTTCGCCCGCCGGGCTGCGCGCCGCGGTGGAGCAGGTCGGCGGCCGGGCCGAGCTCGAGGCGAGCGGCGGGATCACGCTGCAGACGCTCAGAGCCCTACGCGGTCCCGGGCCTAGACTTCATATCGATGGGCGCGCTGACCCATAGCGCACCTCCCTCGACCTCTCCATCGCTGGATGCCGAGGTGAGTCCGATGCTCCAAATGAACTTCGCCGCCGCCCCTGACCGCTCGACTCCATCCCCAAGCTCCAGGACGAGGTGCGGGCGCTTGCGCGCGAGCGCAACGCCGTGATCCTGGCGCACAACTACCAGCTCCCCGAGATCCAGGACGTCGCCGACTTCGTGGGCGACTCGCTCGGCCTCTCGCGCCAGGCGGCCGCCGCCGGCGCCGACGTGATCGCCTTCTGCGGCGTGCACTTCATGGCCGAGACCGCCTCGATCCTCTCGCCGGACAAGACGGTCCTGCTGCCCGACCTGGCCGCCGGCTGCTCGCTGGCCGACTCGATCACCGCCGACCAGCTGCGGGCCTGGAAGGCCGAGCACCCCGGCGCGGTCGTCGTGATGTACGTCAACACGTCGGCCGAGGTCAAGGCCGAGACCGACTACTGCTGACCTCGTCCAACGCGGTCAAGGTGGTCGAGCACATCTACCGCGAGAACGGCGAGGACACCGAGATCCTCTTCGGGCCGGACATGTTCCTCGGCGCGTTCGTCGAGAAGCGGCTCGGCAAGCCGATGCACGTATGGGACGGCGAGTGCCACGTGCACGCCGGGATCCGCCCGTCGGACATCACGCAGGTGCGCGCGCAGCACCCGAAGGCCGAGTTCCTCATCCACCCCGAGTGCGGCTGCACGACCTCGGTCATGGAGTACGTCGCCGCGGGCGACGTCGACGCCGAGGACATCGAGATGCTCTCGACCGGCGGCATGCTCAAGTGGGCCGAGGACCACAAGGACGCCGCACGAGGCGATCGTCGCCACCGAGACGGGGATGCTCTACCCGCTGCGCGAGGCGGCGCCGGACGTCAACTTCATCCCGGCCAACCGCGCCGCGGCCTGCCGGTACATGAAGATGATCACGCTGCCCAAGCTCCGCGACGCGCTGCGCGACGGCGTCCCGAGGTCCGCGTGCCGGCGGAGATCGCCGAGCGCGCCAAGCTCCCGATCGAGCGGATGGTCTCCATCGGCTAAGGCCCCGCCGCCCTCTGCGTGCAGGGCGGGACACGGCTCACGCCGCTCCCACAGGCGGCGCAGGGTCTCCTCGTCGAGGTCCGGCCGGTCCTCCAACTGGCCCTCGAGCACGCCGTACCAGTCCCACTCGCAGGGGCACTTGGCGGCCGCAAGATGCTGCTTGGCGCTGCGGCGCAAGCTGTAGAGGTACTGATGCGCGGGCCCGAGAGCCGGCACCTCGCCGGTTTCGTAGGTGACGCCGGGCGAGACGCTCTCCTGTTTCGCGCGCCCAGGCTGAGATCACGTCGGAGATCGCCAGGACGCCGATCACCCGCTGCTCGTCGACGACGATCAGGTGACGGAAGTGCCCGGCGGTCATCGTCCTGGCGGCGCGCTCCAAGGTCCAGTCAGTGGTCGCGGTGATCACGTTCGCCGTGCGGAAGATCGCCCACCAGCTGCCTGCGCGGGTCGCTCTCCGCCACCATCGCGCGGCCGATGTCGGCCTCGGTGATGATGCCCGGCTCGCTCGCGTCGGGATCGATCACCACCAGCGCGGTGATGCCGCGGTCGCGCATCATGCGCGCCGCTTGTCCGAGCGTCTGGTCGATGGTGATCCGGACGACGTCGTCGCTCAAGGCATCGGCGACGGTGAGCCGCTCCAGCTGGTTCATGGGCAGGGGCACTCCGCACAATTTGGCGGCGTTGCAGGGACAAGTCAAGCGAGATACGACAAGCGGCTGCTTGCAGACGCTCCAGCATGCGGCGGCGAAGCCGCTTGATATTCCTGACCTGTCCCCT
>CAWACB010000005.1:0-564676 GCA_963780475.1 uncultured Solirubrobacterales bacterium | reverse complement strand
CATCCAGGCGATCATCTGCAGCGGCTGCTTGCCGCCCACCGGCACGCCGAACCCGGTCCGGGTCCAAGGCCGCAGCTCGGCCAGCGTCCCCGTTGCCATCAGGCGGTTGCCGAGCATCAGGCGCCCGCGGACGATGTTGTCCAGGTCGTGTCCGGCGGTCACCAGTCGTGCATCAACGTGCATCGGCTTGCCGGTCAGGTTCGCGAGCATGGTTGCTCCGTAGGGGCGCCCGGGCCGTTTCGCCGCCGCATGTCGCGGATGTCGACGAGGGCGCCCTGCGCTCGAACCCGAGCTCGCCGGTCGCACGGGGGTGACGTCGAGCATCGCCGCGGGTTGGCTCGGGATTGCAGGACTTCCCGGTCGCGAACAGCAGAGCGGCCGCGATCAGTCCGAGGGCCACCCCATCGCGCGGGCGACGCCGTCGCCCGCGAGACGGTTACGAAGGAGCGCAGAGGGGCGGGTGCCCGGCCGGGGAGCCGCCACCCTCTGCCTACTGGTTCCGGGCCTCCCACGTGAATGCGTGGCTGCCCGAGGCGAGTCCGGCCGCGGAGTTGTTGTCCTGGAGAGAAACCGTGAACCGGTAGACCACCACGTTGCCGGGGGTCCAGCTGGTGCCGGCGCCGGGGTAGTCGACCAGGCCGTTGGCGTAGGTGTTGTGGGCCGCGCTGAACCCGGCCAGGGTGCCGTTGAACAGCGATCCGCCTGCGTCGGGGGTGAAGCCGGTGCAGTCGGGGAAGGTGGCCGCGGGCTGTGAGCCCGGGTTGATTGTCAGGTTCACGTAGGGGCCGATCGCTCCGATCGGTTCCGCCGCGTAGAGGCGCACGTCTGAGGTCAGCGTGCCGCAGTAGGTGACCCGGATGCAGCTGGTGACGCTGTCGCCCGGCTTGCGGTTGGAGACGCTGTAGAGCGCCGAGCCGGCGTTGTTGTCACCATCGCGTCATGCCGGCGGCGAACGAGTCTTCCGAGTTGACCGTCGTCTGTGAGAAGGCCGCAAACACGCCAAAGGCGGCGATGCTGCCCAACACGGCGACCACCAGGGCGCTCAGCAGGAACTTGCGGGTTTTGTCGGCCATCTGTCTGACGGTCCTTTCGAATCCGTTCTATGGGGGCATGCGGCGGACGCTGCGAAGCGGGCCGCAGGAGAGGAATCGGCATCCGCCGTCAACACTTGAGTCCCGCCGGTCGGGCGGCCTGGCAGGGCCCTACTCGTGGTATGCCGTCAGGACCACGGCCCAGTTGTTGAATCCGGTGGTCGTCGGGTCATAGGTGTGTAGCCGGTGAAGACGTCGGCCGCCACGCGCCGTGGAGGGACGCCTTCTCGGTTTCCGGTTCCACCACAGTCCGCGTTCACGCTGGCCAAACCGGTCCAGCCGCTGGGCTGAGTGAGGGTGTCGAGGCCATCACGACGACCGCGCCGACGATGAGATCTGGCGCCTGCGTCGTATTGACCGTCCCGGAAAGCAGGTTCCCTGCGCCGTTGGCTTCTCCGGTCGTGTCGAGGCCGACGAGCGTGCTACCCCACTCCTCGGCCGCGGCGCCGCTCGCGTTGATGTTTGGGTGGTTGACGCTGATGGTGTCCCCTGGCGTGAGCGCCGTCGTGGTCTTGCTGCTGAAGATGACCACACGGCTTTGGCCGGGTGGTCTCATCGGCCTCGCGTGTATACGTATTGCCCTTGGAGTCCGTGGCCGTAGGTGTGAAGGAGTCCACGGCCGGCGCGGGCTGGTCCCGGAAGATCGACCTGACGACAACCCGGTTGCCGGCCAAGACTCCGCCTGCGGGCAGTGATCGTGTCCGAGGTCGTTCCGCAGGCCGACGTTCCGAGGGCCTTGATCAGGGTCGGCCACGTGGCGGCGACGCTGAACGTGCTTCCGCCGTTGGAGGTCGAGCTCGAAAATGCCGCGACCGTCGCGCTGATCCCAATGCCGATCAGGGCGACCGCGATCAATGCCGCGAGCCAGCGGCTCATGGATCTCATGACAGACCTATCGGCACGGATCACGGGACCTTCAATCCGCGGCGAAGACAGCCGATATGGGTCACGTGACACGCACGGCCATACGCCGCGCCGGGCTCGCGATCGCTTTTTTCATCGCCTGTAGCGGCATCGGCGCCGCGTTCGCCGCCTTCTCCAACACGACGTCGAACTCCGGCAATTCGTTCAACTCGGCTTCGACGTTCCTGGCGTTCATCAAAAACGTCGGGACAGCCGATTGCGGCGGCACGTCCCGCGACTCTGTGACCGTCCCTGGCAAGCGGTGTCGAAGACAGGAACACGTTGATCGTCCCGGACCACCCACCGTGAGCGAGGCGGACTCGGATTCGCCACCAGCGTGACCGACTCCGCCGGAGAACACGTACCAGCGTGACCTCAACGACACCCAGTTGCCTGTCCGAGGCGAGGTCTGGAGTGCTTGACGTCGCCAACCGCGCTCGCACCTGGTGGCACCATCACGTTGACCCACCCGGACATCGACGCCAACGGAATAGCGGTGAGCGAGTTCCGCGGCGTCGACGCAACCGGCCGGGTGGACCAGGCAGCTTCAAACAGCGGGAATAACCAGAAATCCTATCTGCGTCGGTCACCACGACCAATGCGAATGACCTGATCATCGGCCTCGGTCGCCCACGACGGGCAACCAGACGACGACCCAGACAGCGGCGGGTCGGAATGCACTGCCCTCGATCAACACGGACTGCGGCGTTCCCCCGCCCCACACCCTTGCGAGTCTGCACGGCGCGTACCGGATCGTCTCCCTCGACCGGCACGTACACCTATGGACCCGACCCTTCCGAGCAACCACCAGTGGGTCGACGAGGTGGTCTCCTACAAGGCCCAGCCGACGCGCCCAAGCACGTTCCGAACAAGCTGAAGTAGGTCCGGGCCTGCCGAGAGGCTGTGGGTGTTCGAAGCTCACGACCTTCTCGGAGGCCCGGAATGCAACACCGCTAACGCCCCGCTCACACCGAACGGCCCGCTGCGCATGGTGATGCGCGTGGAAGAGCAAGGCATGACGTTCGAGGCGGCCGCGGCCGCCTCGAACGTGGCCAGGTCGACCTGCTGGCACCTGGGTCGGCCGCTGGCGGCAGGCAAGCCCCGATCAGCGGCGCACGCTCGCCTGCCTGGCCGACCGCCCCGCGCGCCCGCACCCGAAGTCCCAATCAGGTGCCGGCCGATGAGGCCGCGCCAGATCTGCGAGCGGTGCCTGGCGGACTCGCTGGAGCCCCAGGCGGCTCGCGGACGAGCCCGACATCGCAAGGCCCCACTCTGACTTGGTCCACTGGGTGCTGCGGCGCGGGCGGCCGCCGGCGTGCTGGCCGAGGCCTGCTGCACCCGGCCCGTGGTCCGCTACGAGTGGCCCTGTCCCGGCAACCTGCTGCACATGGACACAAAGCAGCCTCGGCCGCTTCGAACTCGCCCGGCCACGCCGCGACTGCTGATCGCAGCCAAGCGCTCGCGCGCGGAGCGGGCTGGGAGGACGCGGACTCCATCGTCGACGACTGCTCGCGCCTGGCCTATTCGGAGATCCACCCCGATGAGCGCGGGGAAACCGTCACCGCCTTCACCCGCCGGGCGCTCGACTCGCTGCTCGACCAGGGCATCGTGGCCGAGCGGCTGATGACGGACAACTTCTTCAGCTACGTGCGACAACTCGGTCCGCTGCGCGAGCTGCTCGAGTCGCGCGCGATCCGGCACATCCGTACCCGGCCCTACACGCCGCGCACAAACGGCAAGGTCGAGCGCTTCAACCAGACGCTGCAGCGCGAGTGGGCCTACGCGCTCGAATACGCCTCAAGCGATGCCCGCCGCGAGGCGTTGCGCACTGGGATCGACCACTACAACGAGCGCCGCACCCACTCGGCGCTCGGCAACCGCTCGCCCCGTGCTCGCGTTCGGGACGTCCTCGGGCTCGACAGCGAGCCGCTTAGTAGCTCGCCACTGCTCGACGCCCCACCGCTCCCGCCCGCAGCATCTCCCAGCGCCCTCATCCTCGTAGCGGGTGAGGTCCACGACGGTCGACGCGGTGCCGGGCAGGCTGCCCCCGTCGAGCACGAGATCCGCGGCCTTCTCGCAGTGCGGGCGGGACGTCCTCGAGCCGCCGCGGAGCCGGCTCGCCGGTGAGGTTGGCGCTGGTCTGGACCACCGCGACCTGCGCCGCCGCGAGCGGAGCGAGCGTCCTTCGAGCAGAGGCACGCGGACCCCGACCCGCCCGGCAGCACGGCAAGCACCGGGCCGGGAAGCAGCTTCGCCAGCGCCGCACGGGTCGCGCGCCCGAGCGGGCCGAGCTCCATCGAGAGCCGGCTCGAGCCGGAACCACATCGTCGCCGACGGCTTCTCCGGTGAACGTCCCTTGAGCGCGTACACCCTCGCCAGCGCCGCTTCGTCCCCGGGCCGGCAGCCGATCCCGTAGAGCGTGTCGGTCGGGAAGACCGCGATGCCGCCGCCGCGGATGCAGCGCTCGAACTCGCGGACTTCCTCCGCGGTCAACGGCGGCCGGTGACGACGCGCGGAATCCCGGCCAGGTCGCGCTTCGTCCCGATCGCGCGCAGGCCCGCCTTCTCGAACAGCGCCTCCACGGCGCGCGACTGGCCCTGGCCGATCTCGACTCCGAGCAGCCCGCCGCGCACCAGCGTGGCGGCCGCCTCGGGCACCAGCCGCCGCACCACGTCGAGCCCGTCCGGCCCGCCCAGCACCGCTTCCCGCGGCTCGTAGAGCGTGATCTCGGGCGCGAGCCCCGCCCAATCCGATTCCCGCACGTACGGCGGGTTGGAGACGATCAGGTCGTAGGGGCCGCCGACGATCAGGTCGGCGATCATGAGCTCGACGTCGAGCCCCAGCCGCTCGGCGTTGTCGCGCGCGACGTCGATCGCGTCGGGCGAGCTGTCGATCCCTGTCACGCGGACGCCGTTGCGCTCCTGGGCGATCGCCAGCGCGATGGCGCCGCTGCCGGTGCCGACGTCCAGCACCCGCTGCCCGTCCTCGGCCAGCTCCACCAGGAGCTCGGTCTCGGGGCGCGGCACGAGCACGCGGTGGTCGACCCGCAGCTCCAGCTCGCGGAAGTGCGCCGTGCCGAGGATCTGCGCGACCGGCTCACGCCGGACCCGGCGGCGCACCAGCTCCGAGAACTCGCGTGCCTGCGGCGGCGCCAGCTCGCCGTCGGAACTCGCATGGAGAGACGCCCGGTCGACTCCGGCCGCCCGCGCCAAGAGCAGTTCGGCGTCGAGGCGCGGCGTGTCGCAGCCGGCGGCCTCCAGCGCCTCGGTGGCTGCCGACGAGTGCGTCGCGGATGGACGAGCCGGCCTGCAGCACGTTCCCGCGCGGGCTAGGCGGCGGCCGCCTGGGCCTCGAGCTTGCGCCGCCGCTCGTCGGCCGAGAGACCTTCGGAGAACTCGTCGAGGTCGCCTTCGAGGACGCCCTCGAGGTTGTGCGTCGTCAGCTTGATCCGGTGATCGGTGACCCGGCCCTGGGGGTAGTTGTAGGTGCGGACCTTCTCCGAGCGCTCGCCGGTTCCCACCTGGGCCTTGCGGTCGGCCGCCTGCTCAGCCTGCTGCTCGCGCAGCGCCAGCTCGTACAGCCGGGCCCGCAGCACGCGCATCGCGCGCTCGCGATTCTGCAGCTGGGACTTCTCGTCCTGCATCGAGACCACGAGTCCGGTCGGCTTGTGCGTGATTCGCACGGCCGAGTCAGTGGTGTTGACGGACTGCCCGCCCGGGCCCGAGGAGCGGTAGACGTCGACCTGCAGCTCGTTGGGGTCGATCTGGACCTCGACCTCCTCGACCTCCGGCAGCACCGCGACGGTGGCGGTCGAGGTGTGGATCCGGCCCTGCGACTCGGTCTGCGGAACCCGCTGCACTCGGTGCACGCCCGCCTCGTACTTGAACACCGAGTAGGCGCCGTCGCCCTTGATCGCGAAAGTGATCTCCTTGAAGCCGCCCGACGGCGAGGGGCTCTGGCCGATCACCTCGGTCTTGAAGCCGCGCCGCTCGGCGTACTTGGTCAGCATCCGGTAGAGGTCGGCGGCGAACAGCGCGGCCTCGTCCCCGCCGGCGCCGCCGCGGATCTCGACGATCACGTTCTTCTCGTCGTTGGGGTCGCGCTCGACCATCGCGAGCCGCAGCCGCTCGGCGAGCTGCTCCATCTCCTCCCGCGAGCTGGCGACGATCTCCTGGAACTCGCGCCGCTCGTCGCCCTCGAGCGAGCCGTCGCCTCCCTCGAGCAGCTCCTCGGCGCCCGCAGCGTCACTCGCCGCGCGGCGGTAGTCCTCCACGATCCGGTGCGCCTCCTCGAGCTGGCGGTGGCTGCGGGCGACCTCGGTGTAGCGCGCCCGGTCGGCCATCGTCTCGGGATCGGCGAGCTGCTCGTTCAGCTCCTGGTAGCGCTGCTCGACCTGCTCGGCGAGCCGCTCGATCACCTGTGAGTCGGATGCCATGGACCCGCCTCCGGGTCAGGCCACGACTTCCATGCCGACCCGGTCCTCGTCGCTGACGCTTGGAGCGGGTCCTCGACCTCCAGCACGGCGTTCAGGGCGGCGATGGAGACCGCGAGCTGGTCGAGCGACGGCTCGCGGGTCGTGAGGCGCTGCAGCTGGAGACCGGGCCACATGAGGCCGCGGACCCAGCGGTTGTGCCGGTGGCGTCCCGCCCAGCGGATGATCTCGTAGGCGATGCCGGTCACGACGAAGATCCCCACGATGCGAGAGAGGATCAGCCAGTGCAGTGCCGGGCGGCCGATCGGCGCGAAGACGAAGACGCCGATGATCATCACGATCAGCAGGAAGCTCGTCCCGCAGCGGATGTGGAAGCGGGACTGGCGCTGCGCGTTCTCGGGCGTCAGCGGGTCGCCCGCCTCGTAGCAGGAGATCGCCTTGTGCTCGGCGCCGTGGTACTCGAACACCCGCCGCAGGTCGGGGATCCGCGAGATCGCCCACAGGTAGCCGAGGAAGATCGAGACGCGGATCAGCTTCTCGAGCACGACGAAGGCGACCGAGTTCCCCACGTCGTCCTTCCAGAAGTTCGCCAGGGTGACGGGCAGGACGAAGAAGAGGCCGATCGCGAACGCGAGCGACAGGAAGATCGTGAAGCCCCAGGTCTTGCCGCCGATCTCGTCCTCGGGCTCGTCGAGCTGGGCGTTGGCGGAGATGCCGAGCGCCTTCATGCCGATCTTGAGCGACTCGTATAAGGCGATGACCCCGCGGATCAGCGGCAGCCGCATCCAGCGCCGCTTCTTGAGCACGGAGGTGAACTGCTCGCGGTGGACGTCGATCTCGCCGAGCGGCTCGCCGTCGGGGCCGATCTCCGGTGGCGCTGCCTCCACCCAGTCCTCGCCCAGCGCTGCTGCCGGAGCCATTCGCCCCGTTGGGTGACGCCGTGGCCCCGTTCGGTGAGGGCGATGCGCCATTGGCCTCCGCTGACGTTGCCCGATTGCGGCTTCCCGTGGGGGAGCCGGACCGCCACCGCCCAGGTGCCGATGCCGCGCATCATCACGCCTTCGAGCACGGCTTGGCCGCCGATCGGGGCGTCCTTGGGCCGCGGCGCGAGCGCCTGACTGGACTCTGAATGTGAGTCCGGCAGCGGCGTGTGGGTTGGCTCAGCGCTCATGGGTGCGATTCCTTGCCGGCCAATCGTAGCCGCGGTAGCGCCCTTCGGCGCCCGGACTTTTGGCTACGCGCCCTGGGAAGACTTCCGCTTCGCAGCGCGACGCTGGAACCGTTCCACCCGGCCACCCGTGTCCACGAGCTTCTGCTTGCCGGTGTAGAAGGGGTGGCAATCGGAACAGATCTCGACGTGCAGCTCCGGCTTGGTGGAGCGCGTTATGAAGTCGTTCCCGCACGTGCACGTGACGTGCGCTTCTACGTATTCGGGGTGGATTCCTGTCTTCATGGCTCTGTAATCAGCCTAGCAAGGGCGTAAAGGGCGCCTAACTTCAGGTGGTCAGCCGGGCCGCCATCACGAGGATCGCGAGCGTCGAGACGAGGATCAGAACCTGCACGATGCCGGCCTGCGCCGAGCGGCGGCGAATCTCGGCGGCCAGCTCGGCGTCGCCGGGGCGGTCGAGCGCCTGCTCGCGGAGCCGCGAAAGCGCGGGTCCCTGGATGAAGCTGTGGTAGTAGGTCAGCGCGACCGCGATCGCCACGACGCCCAGCTTCTGGTTCAACCGCTCGCCGTAGTCGCCGTCGGAAGCCATCATGGCGCCGGTCCCGATCAGGATCGCGAGCGCCCCGCCGGAGAGCAGCAGGAAGCGCTGCCCCAGCAGCGCGGAAGAACGCGATCCGTTCCCGCGGCGAGACGGTCGCCCGCGCCGAGGCGGCGGCCAGACCGAGGAACACCACGCCGCCCACGTAGACCGCGGCGGCGATCAGGTGCAGGGAGAGCTGGAAGGTCGATGCTGCGAGCGGCACGGGGCCGCGGAACGTTAGTCCGTCAAGGGATGAAGATGCCCTGGCGCAGGAACGGCTGCCCCGCTCCGTCGCGCACCTCGATCCGGGAGGTCTCCCAGATCGCGCGGCGACCCTCGAGCGCCGAGCCGGGTGCAAGAGGCGTCGGCTGTGGTGTTGAGGACGCAGCTGGCGCCGGTGTTGGGATCGGCGGTGGCGGTGCAGGGGACGGTCCAGGTGAAGCTGATCGGCTCAACCGTGCCCGGTCCCGGACCGCCGGGATATGGGGTGTTGGAGCGATCGGTGATCTGGAGCGGGATCCGCATCTCGAGGGCGCCGGTGTAATCGGAGAGGTCGGAGGCGTTGCGCACGTCGGTGACCCGTGTCTTCAGGTGCGCCTCGGCCTCGTCGGCCGGCGTGCCGGGGTTGCCGGCCACGACGCCGATCCGCAGCCAGGAGTTGGAGTTCGCGGCGCGCGCGTTCGAGTCCGGGGTGCCGAGCGTCAGGTCGGTGGAGAAGCGGCTCGGCGGGTTGCAGCTGTTGTAGGAGAGCGGCGCGGAGTGGACGCGGTTGGGACTGGTGCAGGGCTGGTAGGCGGGAACCAGCGGGGCGTGGATCGGGCCGGCGCCCTTGGGGCGCGGATAGCCGCGCAGGATCGGCTGCCAGTCGGGCTCAGGGAACTCGGATGCGGCGGTCCGGATCCCGGTGGCGCCGCTGCCGTCCTGGTTCATGACGAGGATCTGTTCGGCTTCGGCGAACGCGATCTTCGTGCCGTCGGGCGACCAGGCCGGGTGCTGCGGCATGTCACCGCTCAACGGGCCCCGGAGCTCGTACAGGTTTTGCTCATCGGTCCCGTCGGGGCGGATCGTCCCGATGTAACCCGCGCTGTTGTTTTCCTCCGGCTCTTCCCCGGACCACGCGAACGCAACTCGATCGCCCGCAGGAGACCACTCCGGCTCGTGCGCCTCGCCGTTGTAGCCAGGGACGCCGTTGATGAAGAGGAAAAACGGCGACGAGCCGTCGGGGTTCACGGTGCGGATGACGCCGTTCTCCTCGATCGCCAGCTTGTCACCCGCCGGCGACCATGCCGGATTCTCACCGACCGCCACTGGGGTCTTGTCCGTGCCGTCGGCATCCATCGTGTAGACCCTCCGCGGTGACCGTCGTAACCGTGTAGGCGATCTGGGTTCCGTCGGGAGACCAGGCCGGGTCCAGCTCCTCCCCGAATTCGGTGGTCAGCTGCGTCGCTCCGGAACCATCGGCGTTCATGACCCAGATTCCGGTCTCCCCCATCATTTCGATCCGCACGACGGCGACCTTCATACCGTCGGGTGACCAGCTCGGGGCACTGGTGAACGAATCGGCGATCATCGAGGGGCTCGTCCCGTCCGGGTTCATCGTCCAGAGCCCGTACACGTCGTTGACCCCGCCGAAGAAGGCGATGCGGCCGTTCTGCCCGGGGAAGGCGGCGTGCGCCGCGGGGACGGCGACGAGGCTCAGCGCGAGCGCCAGAATCAGCGCCGAATCGCCTCACGGAATGAAGACTCCCTGCGTCGCGAGCAGCCCCTCGCCGGCAGGCGTGTCGGCGTCCTCGTCCGGCCCGCCGTCGCGGACCCGGATCGGGCCGAGCTCGAAGATCGCCCGTGCGCCTTCGATGATCGCGTCCGGGATCAGCGCCTCCACGGTCGTGTCGACGGCGCAGGTGGCGCCGTCGATCGTGGAGACGGTGGCCGTGCACGGAGCAGTGAACGAGCCGCCCGATGCCATGCTGGTCTGTGAGACCGAGCCCTCGCGGTCGGTCATCTGGAAGGTCAGGTCGACGCCGAGCTCGCCGGTGTAGTCGGACAGGTCAGACTTGCGCATCACGTTGGTGATCGACAGTCGCACCCGCACGTCGGCGTCGTCGATCCCGCCGGGAATCCCGGGGAGTGCGTTGATGCGCACCGAGCCCGACCGAGCGCGAGAACGCCGGGCTGCCGTCCCCCACTCCGACCGTCAGCGTCGGGGAGAGGTGCTGGGGCGGCGAGCAGGTAGCGGATCGACAGCGGCGCGGCGTGCACGCGGTTGGGCGAGGTGCAGTTCGCGTGGGCCGGCACCAGCGCGACGTGGATCGGGGTGGCCGCCTTGGGCCGCACATGGGTGGAGGGAGTGTTGACCGGCAGCGGCTGCCAGTCGGGAGTTCTCCAGCAAAAGCCGGGGATACTGAACTCGGCCTGCTGGTCGCTTCCGTCGCGGGTTCATCGAGACGATCTCACTGGCGAAGCCGGCGGAGCAACACGATCCGTGTCCCGTCCGGCGACCAGTCCGGGCTCCTCCGCTTCCGAGGCAAGAGCCGCACTCGGCCCGGGCCTCCACTTGCCGGCATGCCGGTGGATGTTCGAGAAGCTCCTGAGGAAGACGAGTTCGGCGCCGTCGGCGACCAGCTCGGGGCCGTATCGCTGACGGCGTTGTCGGTCAGCTTCGTGACGCTGCTGTCAGACAGTTCAGGACCCAGATCTCGTGGTCGGCCTCGCCATCGAATCTGTCCTGACGCGATGCGGCATCCGTCGTGGGGACCACCTCGGCCGTCGCACAACATCGGTGAAGTCCGCCGCTGAGGACCTGCTGAAAACCAGACCCTGTCCGCGTTGATCCGTCGAGATGCCACCCCCACTGAGATAGGCAAGCCTGCCGCCGGGTGACCACGATGGCGAGGTCACCGTTCGCCTCTCGGCTGCGCACTCAGGCCGCGCGTCGTGCACGTATATCTGCTGCGACCACGTGAACCGGTCGAATGCGATCGCCGACCGCTCGGTGACCAAGCCGGCCGGTGCGAGTCGTTCGCACCCACGATGGTCGCCTGCGGTCGCTTCCATCCGGGTCGATCGTGTGGATGTCGAACCGACTCGTCCCCGTCCTGGTCGCTCGTATGCGATCGCGCCGTTCTGCCCCGGGTACGCCGCCTGCGCGGCGGGTGCCATGGCCAGGACAGCAGACACCAAGATCAACCTCGCGACGACTCTCACGGCACGAACACCCCCTGCGTCGCCAGCAGCCCGTCGCCCGCCGGCGTATCGGCGTTCTCGTCCGGCCCGCCGTCGCGGACCTTGATCGGACCGAGCTCGAAGATCGCCCGCGCTCCCTCTGTGATCGCGTTCGGGATCAATGCCTCCACGGTCGTGTCGACTGCGCAGGTAGCACCGTCGATCGTAGAGGTGGTGGCGGTACATGGAGCGGTGAACGAGCCACCGGAGGGCATGCTGGTCTGGGAGACCGAGCCCTCGCGGTCGGTCAGCTGGAAGGACAGGTCGACTCCCAGCTCGCCGGTGTAGTCGGACAGGTCCGACTTGCGCATCACGTTCGTGATCGACAGTCGCATCGCATGTCGGCTTCGTCGATCCCGCCGGGATGCCGGGGAGTGCATTGATGCGGACCGAGCCCACTGAGCGCGAAAAAGCCGGGCTGCCGTCCCCCACTCCCACCGTCAGCGTCGGGGAGAGGTGCTGGGGCGGCGAGCAGGTGGGGATCGACAGCGGCGCGGCGTGGACGCGGTTGGGTGAGGCGCAGGTGGCGTGGGCCGGCACCAGCGCGGCGTGGATCGGCGTGGCGGCCTTCGGTCGCACATAGCGTGGATGGGGTGTTGACGGGCAGGGGTTGCCAATCGAGGCTGCTGCATGAACTGTCCGCCATCAGGTTGTGATCTGTTGCCGTCGCCGCCGTCGTGTTCATCTGACACACCGCTCGGGTGGTTCCCGGTCGGAGCGGTGCACGCGATCCTCGTCCCATCCGGCGACCGCCGGCTCGGTCAAGCCCCGGTCGGACGCCGCGCGGCGCACGTCCGCTGGCCGTCGGCGTTCATGACCCGCAATTCCGGTCGCACCGATTCTCGAAGACGAAGCGATCTCACCGTCAGGTGACCACGTTGGATACTAAGCTCGCGTTGTTCGTCGTGAGTGGGGATGGCCCCGCTGAGCAGGTTGACCACCCAGATGTCGGCTGGTCGAATCCCGAATACACGTCAGCTCGTCCAGAAGTAATAGCACTCCTCGTGCTGGAAGGCGATCTTCGAACCGTCAGGAGTCCAATCGAGGTTCGCGGCGATTGCCTCGAAGTCGTCGAGGTCGACGATTCGAGTTCCCGTCGCAGTTCCGAGCTCCCGAATGAAGATGTCGCCGCTGCGGATGAACGCCAGTCGTTGAGCGTCCGGTGACCATGTCGAGAGTGTGAGCCGAGGGTGCTGTTGTTCGTGTGCTGCACGAGGCCGCTACCGTCGGAGAGCACGCTGAGGACCTGCAGCCGACCTCCGTGAAGCGGTCGAAAGCAATCCGCTGACCGCTCGGCGACCAAGCCGGTCGGTGGGAGTCGTTCGCGCCGACGATCGTCGACTGCGAGTTGCTGCCGTCGGGGTCGATCGTGCGGATGTCGAACTGTCCTTCGCCCGTATCGAACTAGCGCTCGTACGCGATGCGGCCGTTCTGGCCGGGAAACGTTGCATGTGCGTCGACCCCGATCACCAAGACGAGCATGATTCCCAAGCTCACTACGCGCGACAGCTGCCTCACGGCACGAACACCCCCTGCGTCGCCAGCATCCCGTCGCCCGCCGGCGTATCGGCGTCCTCGTCCGGCCCGCCGTCGCGGACCCTGATCGGGCCGAGCTCGAAGATCGCCCGCGCTCCCTCTGTGATCGCGCTGGGAATCAGTGCCTCGACGGTGGTGTCGACCGCACAGGTCGCGCCGTCGATCGTGGAGACGGTGGCCGTGCAGGGAGCAGTGAACGAGCCGCCCGAGGCCATGCTGGTCTGCGAGACCGAGCCCTCGCGGTCGGTCAGCTGGAAGGACAGGTCGACGCCCAGCTCGCCGGTGTAGTCGGACAGGTCGGACTTGCGCATCACGTTGGTGATGTGAAGGCGGATCGCCATGTCGGCGTCATCGATGCCGCCGGGCACTCCGGCCAGGGCTTTGAGGCGCACCGATCCCACGGAGCGCGAGAAGGCCGGGCTGCCGTCTCCCACTCCGACCGTCAGCGTCGGCGAGAGGTGCTGCGGCGGGGCGCAGGAGCCGAAGGACAGCGGCGCGGCGTGCACGCGGTTCGGCGACGTGCAGGTGGGGTAGGCGGGCACGAGCGCGACGTGGATCGGGGTGGCGGCCTTGGGCCGCACATAAGTGGAGGGGGTGTTGACGGGGAGGGGTTGCCAGTCGAGTCGTTCACGCAAGCAACCGCAGATCACTCGATGAAAGTGGCTTCCGATTCCGATGAATGCGGTCCCGTTGAACTTGTGCCAAGTACGCGATCCTGCTGCCGTCGGGTGACCACGCAGGGTTCGAGTCGAATCGGCGCCAATCGCCCGTGTAGGAGCGTGACGACTGGTCCGTCCCGTCCGCCTTGACGGACATGATGTCGATGCAACTCTCTCCATCGCAGTCGGTCGGGTCCTCGTAGACGATCCGCGACCCGTCCGGGGACCAGTTCGGGTTCCGAATGCCGCAACAGTCGAAGGGAGCCGACGTGCCGCTCGTCGCCGCCGGTCGCTCTCATCGTCATCAGGCCGTTCGTGACGGGGTTGCCGAGTCTCGAGAAGGCGATGCGAGTCGCCGTCGGGCGACCACGCGGGCCGCGAAGCCGTTGCGCTCGAGCTGCGTCTCGCCCGTGCCGTCGGCGTTCATCGAGACCAGATCTCCCGCCAGCCCCGTCGCCGTGTGAATGCGATCCGGTCTCCGATGGGCGACCAGGTCGGCTCGGACTCGTTCGCCGCCGTGTTGGTCAGGCGGGTCTCGTTCGCACCCGTCGGCATCCATGACGTAGATCTCCCGAGTTGCCATCACGCCGGTTGCTACGAAGGCGATCTTCGACCCGTCCGCGGACCACGCCGGATTGAACCGTCCCATGGCAGGGCGTGTCCGAGCCGTCGGGCGTGCACCGTGCCGTCCGATTCACTGGCGTGATCGTTCGATCCTGCATCGGAGTAGGCGATCTTGCCGTTCTGCCCCGGAAACGCCGCCTGCGCGCCGGCAGGCACAGCCAGCAGCGCCAGCGCGGCTGATCACGGCGATGCGACCCACGAACCCCACGACCTCTCCTCCCGGAGTGAAGGTCCGAGTCTAGAACCGGCCGCAGCCGGCGACAAGCGCGGAAGAAGCTAGACCTGCGTGTACAGCGGCCCGTCGCCGCCCTCGGGCGGCGTCAGGCGCCCGCCCTTGGCGGTGATCGCGCCGCACTGGACGCAGTTCGACGCGGTCACGTGCACGTCGACCTTGCGCTCGCCGTCGCCGTTGGGCTGCGCCGCGGCCTCGAGCTGGTCCTCGGGGATCTCATACACCTGGGCCGGGCACATCGAGACCCAGGTCTGGGCGATCTCGAGTGGCACCTCGGTCTGCACGCGGATGTGGTTCGGCGCGTCGTCACGGGTCGCGTTCCCGGACAGGAACACCGACGAGAGCTTGTCGAACGTGTACTTGCCGTCCGGCTTGGGGTACTGCTCGCCGGCCTTGCCGATGAACATCTTGTTCTCGGAGTCGTGCTCCTGCTTCCAGTGGCCGTTCGGGAAGGCGCCGCGCGTGATGGTCATCGCGCTCGCGATCGCGCCGCCGACGAAGAAGCCCTTCGAGAACGGCTGGCGCATGTTGCGCGAGCGGTAGAGGTCCTCGCCGATCATGCTCTTGCGCACGCGCTGGTCGTAGGCCTCGAAGTTGATCGAGTCCTCCTTGAGCGACTTGACGATCTCCTCCGCCGCGTACATCCCGGCGTGCATCGCGTAGTGAATGCCCTTCAGCTCCGGGATGTTCACCATTCCGGCCGCGTCGCCGGCGATCACCATTCCGGGCACCGCGAGCGAGCGCGGCATCGAGAAGTAGCCGCCGGAGGGAATCGTCTTCGCGCCCCAGGCGACCCGCTTGCCGCCCTCGAGGATGTCGCGCACGAACGGGTGGGTCTTGAAGAGCTGCAGCGTGTCGTGGACCGAGAAGGTGGCGTCGGTGTAATCGAGGCCCGCGACGAACCCGATGCAGACCTTGTCCTCGCCCATCGGGTAGATGAAGCTGCCGCCGAACTCGTTGTACTTCGGCCCCTTGCGCAGCGGCCAGCCCAGCGTGTGGATCACGCGGTCGAGCGGCTTGGTGACCTCCCACACCTCCTTCACGCCGAGCTCCCAGCGCTGCGGGTCCTCGCCGTGCAGGTCGTAGTAGTCCTGGGCCGCCAGCGTGAGGTGGGCGACGGTGCCCTCGGCGAGCACGGTCGCCTTCGCCATCACGTCGGAGCCGGGCTCGAAGTTCCCGAGCGGCTGGCCGTCCCGGCCGCGGCCCTTGTCGCCGGTCCGCACGCCGACCACGATCCGGTCCTCGACCAGCAGCTTGGTGGCGTTGGTCTCCGAGAGCAGGTAGACGCCGGCCTCCTCGGCCTTCTCGGCCATGAACCGGCCCAGCTGCGCGACCGAGGTGACGTAGTTGCCGTGGTTGCGGAAGTTCGGCGGCATCGGCTTGAGCGGCAGCGCCTGCTTGGAAGTCAGCAGGTAGACGGCGTCCTTTTCCACCTCGCCGAACACCGGCCACTCCTCGCGCGGCAGGTCGGGGAACAGCTCCTCCATCGCCGAGGGCCGCATGTTCGCGCCCGACAGCAGGTGCGCGCCGGCGGAGCGGCCCTTCTCGATCACCGCGACCGGCACCTCGCCCAGCTTCTCGGTCAGCTCGGGCTCGTTCTCGAGCAGCTGCATCAGCTTGATCGCGCAGGCAAGCCCGGCCGGCCCGCCGCCGACGATCGCGACGCCGACCTCGATGCGCTCGTCCTCGGCGTCCGTCGGCGGGCCGACGAACTCGGCGAGGTCGAGCGGCGGAGGGAACTCTGCGGGGGCGACCTTGATGACTCATCAGCCGCCCTTTTTTGCCTTGATCGCCTCGGTCAGCTTGGGGACGATCTTGTGCAGGTCGCCCACCACGCCGAAGTCGGCGAACTCGAAGATCGGCGCGTTCGGGTCCTTGTTGATGGCCATGATGTTCTCCGAGGACTGCATGCCGACCTTGTGCTGGATCGCCCCGGAGATGCCGGCCGCCAGGTAGAGCTTCGGCGCGACCGTCTTGCCGGTCTGGCCGATCTGAGCGGCGTAGGGGTACCAGCCGGCGTCGACCACGGCGCGCGTCGCGGCGACTGCGCCGCCGAGCGCCTGGGCGAGCGGCTCGCACAGCTCCTCGAAGCCCTCGGCCTTGCCGAGGCCGCGGCCGCCGGCCACCAGCACGTCGGCGTCCTCGATGTTCACGTCGGCGCCGCGCTGCTCGCCGCGGGTGCGCATCTTGGCCTTGGTGGACCAGGGCGAGAGCTCTACGTCGACGTCGGCCACTTCGGCCGACGCGCCGTTGCCCTGCACCGCGTCGAACGCGTTCAGGCGGCCGATGATGATTCCCGGCTCGCCGACGTAGGCGACGTCGGCGATCTCCGAGTCCTGGAGGATCGGCCGCTCGGCGACCAGCTTGCCGTCCTGGACCTTGACGGCGGTCACCTCCATCGTGACGCCCGCGCCGAGGCGCGCGGTGAGGCCGGCGCCGATCTCGAAGCCGAGCAGCCCGCCGCCGAACAGCGCGTAGGAGAAGCCGTCGTCGGAGATCACCTTCGCCATCGCGTCGACGACCGGCTGGGCGAGCCCCTCGGGCACGTTCTTGGCCCGGTAGACCTTGCTGGCGCCCCAGCCGCCGAGGCTCTGGGCGGCCTCGTCGGAGACGTCGCCGACCACCAGCGCGGCGGCCTGCGTGCCGAGCTCGCCGGCCAGCTTCGAGGCCTCCGAGACGGCGCCCAGGGAGTTCTTGTTGAAGTTCCCCTCGTCGTCGTGGAGGACGTAAACCAGGATGCCCGCCATCTAGATCAGCTTCCTTTCGTCGAGCCAGGCGACGATCTTCTCGACCGTCTCGTTCGTGTCCTCGTCCTCGATGATCGTCCCCTTCTCCTTAGCCGGAGGCGGGCTCAGCTCGAGCACCTGGGTGCGGGAGCCGGACTCGCCGACGCGGTCGGGCTCGATGCCGGCGTCCGTCGCGGAGAGGGTGTCGAGCTGCTTCTTCTTGGCGCCCATGATCGCCTTCAGCGACGGGTAGCGCGGCTCGTTGATCGCGTCACCGACGCTGATCACTGCCGGCAGCTCCACCTCGACGGTGTCGTAGCCGTACTCGGCCTGGCGCTCGCAGACCAGCTTGCCGTCCTCGACGTCGATCTTGATCACCTGCGTGAGGGACGGCATCTGCAGGTGGTCGGCGATCACCGCGCCCATCGTGTAGCACTCGCCGTCGTCCGACTGCTGCCCCAGCAGCACGATGTCGGGGCTCTCCTTCTTCAGCACCTGGCCGAGCGCGTAGCCCGACGCGCAGACATCCGAGCCGGCCAGCGTCTCATCGGTCAGCTGGACCGAGCGGTCGGCGCCGAGCGAAACGGCCTTGTGCAGCGCGCGCACGGAGGACTCGGGCCCCATCGTGACCGCGACGACCTCCTCGACCGGCACCGCGCCGCCCTCCTTGATCTGCATGGCGGCCTCGATGGCGTGGGTGTCGAAGGGGTTCAGGTTCTTCTCGCCGGAGCGGTCGAGCCGCTTGGTGCCCGGGTCGATCCGCTTCTCCACCGCGGCGTCGGGCACTTCTTTGACGAGCACACAGATCTTCAAAGCTTGCCTCCTGGGTCGGGGCAGGCCGCATCCCGGTCAGGGCGATTTGGAGCGGCTGCTGGGGCCAAAACTATAACTGACTGACGGATCAATCTGGCCGAATACGGCTCTATACCGCGCTTTTAGCGGTCGGAAACTGCGCCACGCACGAACTCGATGATCTCCTGAGTGGAAGCGCCGGGCGTGAACACCTCGGCGACACCCGCCTCCTTCAGCTCGGCGATGTCGTCGCCGGGGATCGTTCCCCCCAAGATCACCACCACGTCGCCGGCGCCCTTCTCGCGCAGCAGCTGGGTGACGCGGGGAACGAGGGTCATGTGGGCGCCCGAGAGGATCGAGAGGCCCACCGCGTGGGCGTCCTCCTGGATCACGGTCTCGGCGATCTGCTCCGGCGTCTGGTGGAGGCCGGTGTAGATGACCTCCATGCCGGCGTCACGCAGGGCGCGGGCGATGATCTTGGCGCCGCGGTCGTGCCCGTCGAGGCCCGGCTTCGCGACGACCACGCGGATCTTGCGCCGCGATTCGGGCGCGTCAGCAGGCGTGTCGGCGGTTGCTTCCATGGATGAGGTGCCCGCCGCGGCGAGCGGCGAGATTCTAGCGGCGCTGGCGTTAGGGCAGGAAGATGCCCTGGCGCAGGAACGGCTGGCCCGCGCCGTCGCGGACCTCGATCTGGTCCGTCTGCCAGATCGCGCGCCGGCCCTCGAGGGCCGAGCCGGGCAGCAGCGTGTCGGCGGTGGTGAACAGCGAGCAGTTGGCGCCGATGTTCGGGTCGGCCGTGGCTGCGCAGGGGACGCTCCAGGTGAGGGTGAACTCCTGCACGGTCCCAGGTCCGGGTCCGCCCGGATAGGGGGTGTTGGACTTGTCGGTGATCTGCGAGCGGGACGCGCATCTCCAGGTTGCCGGTGTAGTCGGTGAGGTCGGAGTTGCGCACGTCGGTGATCGAGGTGATCAGGTTGCGCCTCGGCCTCGTCGGCGGGCGTGCCGGGGTTGCCGGGGATCACGCCCACCGCAGCGAGGCGACCGAGTTGGCCGCGCGCGCCGTTGGCGTCGGGGGTGCCGAGCGTCAGGTCGGTCGAGAAGCGGCTCGGCGGGTTGCAGCTGTCGAAGGACAGCGGCGCGGCGTGCACCCGGTTCGGCGCGGCGCACGGCTGGTAGGCCGGCACCAGCGGCGCGTGCAGGGTGCCGGCGCCCTTGGGGCGCGGGTAGCCGCGCAGGATGGGCTGCCAGCCTCGCCCAGCCGTCGGAGGTATCCGTGGTCAGCTGCGCCACGTCGTTGCCGGTCGAATCAAGCAGCACGATGCCCCCGTGTCCCGCGAGGATACGAGTTCCATCCGGCGATGGGTCCGGTGTGGAGTAGCAGCCGGAGCGCATTATTTGTGGCGCGCTTCCATCGGGGTTGGACCGCGCGAGGAACTGGCAGGTCCCGTTGGGATCCGTTCCAGCCATGAACACGATGCGGCTGCCGTCCGGCGTCCACTTTGGTGAGCTGAAGAGGTTCCAGGTCTGCCCGGCGCAGCAGCTGATGGTCTGATACCCGGTCCCGTTTGAATTAACGGAAACGAGGGGGCTGGGCCCTCCGAGACGGTCGATCGTCGGCCGGTAGCCCACGATCGTGCTGCCATCCGGCGACCAGGCGGCGCCCTCCACCGTGAACTGGGTCGAGCATCGCAGCGCCGCTTCCGTCGGGGTTCATCGTCCACAGCTGCCGTTGCCCGGCGCCCGGCGTGCTGTGGGTGAAGGCGATCTTCGTTCCGTCGGGCGACCAGCCGGCATTGAACTGGTCGCCGCCCAAGCCGGCCGTGAAGTTTGTCTGGCCGGAGCCGTCCGGATTCATCACATAGATGTCGTACGGGCCGTCGCGCCGGGACGTGAACGCGATGCGCGATCCGTCCGGTGACCATTCCGGGTCGAAATCAGTTCGCAGCACGTTTGTCAGCCGTGTCTGCGCAGACCCGTCGGAGTTCATGATGTAGATCTCCTGATCGCCGTCACGGAAGCTGGAGAACGCGATCTTGCCGTTCTCGCCGGGGAACGCCGCCATGCGCGGGCACGCACGTGACAGCGCGAACGCGCAGATCGCCAGTACTGCGGCGCGCCACAGCGAACCCGCATCGAACCCCCTATTTCGAACCCCGCGGCGAGCCTAGCACCCGGGGCCGGGGCCGAACAGGTCCTACTTGGGCTGTAAGCTCGCCCTCCGCCAGGCGCTTGCGCAGCACCTTCTTGTCGAACTTGCCGACGCTCGTCTTGGGCACCTCGTCGATGAAGGCGAAGTCGTCCGGGATCCACCACTTCGCGACGCGCGGTTCGAGGTGCGCGCGTAGAGCCTCGGCGTCCACGGCGCCCTCTTCGCACACGACGCAGGCCAGCGGGCGCTCGGTCCACTTCTCGTCGGGCTTCGCGATCACCGCCGCCTCGCGTACCGCGGGGTGCGCCATCAGCTCGTTCTCGAGCTCCACCGACGAGATCCACTCGCCGCCTGACTTGATCAGGTCCTTTGCGCGGTCGGTGATGCGGATGAAGCCCTGCGGGTCGATCGAGGCGATGTCGCCCGTTCGCAACCACCCGTCGTGGAACTTCTCCGGCGATGTCGGGTCCTCGAAGTAGTCAGCCGCGATCCAGGGCCCGCGCACCTCGAGCTCCCCCGTGCTCTCGCCGTCCCACGGCACTCACGGCCCCGTCGTCTCCGACCAGCCGCGCCTCGACCAGGGGCACGAGCTTGCCCGATGCCGTGCGATAGCGCCACTCGTCCTCGCTCCCCTCCGTGTCGGCGGGCGGGTTCGCGACCGAGCCGATCGGGCTGGTCTCGGTCATCCCCCAGGCCTGGATAATCGCGCACGCCGTGGCGCTCCTGGAAGTCGCGCATCAGCCGCTCCGGCACTGCGGCGCCGCCGCAGATCATCCGGCGCACGTTCGAGAAGTCGGGCTTCGTCTCGTCCGCGACGCGCAGCACGTCGAGCCAGATCGTCGGCACACCGCCCGCGAGCGTCACCTTCTCCGACTCGATCAGCTTCGCCAGCGGCTCGCCCTGGAGGAAGCGGCCCGGCATGACCAGGTCGGCGCCCACCAGCGCACGCCGCGTATGGGAAGCCCCAGGCGTTCACGTGGAACATCGGCACGACCGGCAGCACGCGGTCGGACGAAGTGATCCCGACCGTGTCCGCCATGGTCGTCGCCAGGCAGTGCAGGATGTTCGAGCGGTGCGAATACAGCACGCCCTTCGGGTTGCCGGTCGTGCCGCTCGTGTAGCAGAGGCCCGCGGCCTGGCGCTCGTCGAGCTCGGGCCAGTCGAAGCCGCCGTCCTCCGCTGCGAGCAGCTCCTCGTAGCGCAGCGGGTTCGGCAGGGCGCTCGCGTCGCCGTCGCCGTTCACGATGTAGTGCTCGACGTGCTCGAACTGGTCCACCAGCGGCGCCAGCAGCGGGATCAGCGAGTCGTCGACCATGATCACCTTGTCGCGCGCGTGGTTGACGATGTAGACCAGCTGCTCCGGGAACAGGCGGATGTTGAGCGTGTGGAGCACAGCGCCCATGTTCGGCGCGGCCAGGTACACCTCGAGGTGCTGCTGCGAGTTCCACATGAACGTCGCGACGCGGTCCTCGGCCTTGACGCCGAGCTTCGTCAGCGCAGCGGCGAGCTTGTCGGCCCTCTCCCCCACCTCGCGATACGACGCTCGCACGGGGCCGTCGTCGGTGAGCGTCACCACCTCGCTGTCACCGTTGACCGTCCGCATCCGCTCCAGCACCATCTGAAGCGTCAGCGGGTGGTCCTGCATCTGGCCTTGGAGCATTCCGCTCTTGTTCTCAAGCATGTGGATCAAGCACCACCTTCAAAGCCTCCTTGGAGTCGAACAGCTCATAGCCCTCGGCGGCGTCAGACAGCGCCATCCGGTGGGAGATGATCTGCGCAGGATCGATCCGCCCGTCGCGGATCAGCTCGATCAGCTCGTCCATGTGGTCCTGCACGTTCGCGACCCCCGCCGTGATCGTGATGTTCTTGAGCCACATGTCGCCGATCGGCACCGGCGCCGAGTCCTCCACGTACATGCCGGGCAGCGAGATCGACCCGCCCCAGCGCACCAGCGGGAAGCAGGACTCGAGTGCGGACGGGTGGCCGACGGCGTCCACGACCACGTCGGCGCCGCGCCATTCCGTCAGGTCGAGCACGACGTCGTCGGTGGCGTCCTCGTTCGGGTTCACGGCGATCGCGCCGAGCTTCTCCGCGAGCTTCAGCCGCTCGGGCACCATGTCGACCGCCACGACCTTGCCGGCGCCCAGCGCTCGGGCGGCCATCACCGTGCAGAGCCCGACCGGCCCCGCGCCGATCACCACGACCACATCGCCCGGCTTGGTGTTCACCTTGCGCACCGCGTCGTACCCGGTCGCGAGGATGTCGCCGACGAACAGCATGTCCTCGTCCTCGACCCCCTCCGCGGGCAGCGTCCGCAGGGTGCGGTCGGCCTCCGGCACGCGGATGTACTGAGACTGGGCGCCCGGCAGGTCGCCCATCGCCATGCCCATGCCGAACACCCGGATCGCCGCGCACTTCTGGTTGATGCCGCGCCGGCAGAACCAGCACTTGCCGCACGAGACGTAGAAAGAGCCGACGACGCGGTCACCCTCCTCGAGGTACATGACCCCGTCGCCCTTCTCCTCGATCGTGCCGAGGTACTCGTGACCGAGGATGAACCCCTCCTCGAGCTCCATCCGCCCGTGGTAGGGGTGCAGGTCGGTGCCGCAGATCGCCGCCCGGTCGACGCGCAGCAGAACGTCGGTGTGCTCCTCGATCGAGGGCTTGTCGACTTCCTCCACCCGCACGTCGCCGGGACCCCAGAAGGTCACGGCCTGCATCGTCGCCATACCCGCGACGTTATCGGAAGGGCTCGATAATCGACTCGATGGAGTCCCTGTTCGAGCTCGACCACGTGCACCTGACCCGTGGCGGGACGGTGATCCTGCCCGACCTGACGATGTCGCTGCCACAGGGAGCCAGCTGCGTGGCCGGGCCGTCGGGCTCGGGGAAGTCGACGCTCCTGCGCCTCTTGAACCGGCTCGTCGACCCCGATCGCGGCACGGTTCGCTACCGCGGCACGGACGTGTGCGAATACGACCCGCTCGAGCTGCGCCGCGAGGTCTGCCTGGTCCCGCAGCTGCCCGCGCTGCTCCCCGGCACCGTCACCGACAACGTCCTCTACGGCGTGCGCCTGGCCGGCCGTGATGCCGACGTGGCTCGCATGCTCGAGCTCGCCGGTCTCGATCGACTCATATGCGGACCGCGACGCGGCCCAGCTCTCGGTCGGCGAGCAGCAGCGGGTGATGCTGGCCCGCGCGCTGGCGCTCGAGCCGGACGTGCTGCTGCTCGACGAGCCGACTTCGGCGCTCGACGAGCAGGCGCGGACGCGCCGTCGAGGAGACGCTGCGCCGGCTCCAGGATGAGGTGAGCGCCTCGTTCGTGCTGGTCACGCACGACCTCGACCAGGCCGCCCGCCTCGCGAGCTGGGTCGTGCGGCTCGAGAAGGGCGGACACCTGGTCGGCCAGGGACCGGTCGGGGAGCTGCTGCGCCGGTGACAAGCTCGATCGACGTCACGTTCGGCGAGGTAGCCGCCACGCTGGTTCTGGTCGCGCTGGCCGTGGCCGTCTCGCTGTGGGAGCGAGCCGACCTCGAGCGCGACATCGGGATCGCGGTGCTGCGGTCCTTCCTGCAGCTGACCGCGATCGGCTTCGTGATCAACGCGATCTTCGAGCAGGACAGCCTCGTATTCGTCTTCGCGCTGATCGCGGTGATGGTGGTCTTCGGAGCCTGGACCGCGCGCGGCCGCGCCAAGTCGGTGCCCGGCTCCTTCATGCCGCTGCTGATCGCCCTGTCGGTGGCGGCGGTGTCGACGCTCGCGCTGGTCGTCGGGCTCGGGATCTTCGAGCCCAAGCCGCGGTTCCTGGTGCCGGTGGGCGGCATGGTGGTCGGCAACGCGATGACCGCGGCGGCCGTCTCGCTCAACCGGCTCGGCGACGAGGTGCGAGCGGGCGCCGGCCGGATCGAGGCGACGCTCGCGCTCGGCGCGACGGTGCGCCAGGCGATGCTTCCAACCCTGCGCCGCAGCCTGCGCTCGGGGATGATCCCGCTGATCGACTCGACCAAGACCACCGGCGTGATCTTCTTTCCTGGCACGATGGTCGGCATGCTGCTCGCAGGCGCAGACCCGGTGGACGCCGTCCGGCTGCAGCTGATCCTGCTCTGGGCGCTGCTCGGCAGCGTGTCGCTGTCGGCACTGACGGCCACAGGGCTTGCGTACAGGAACTTCTTTACTCCGGCACAACAGCTGAAGGATCTCGAGAGGGAGGCGACGTGACGACGATCGACACCAGCGCCGAGCCCGTTCTGCGGCTCGTGGACTCGCCCGAGGAGCGCATGATGCGCGACACGGTGCGCTCGATCTGCGAGGGCTTCGGCCCCGCCTACATGCGCGAGCGGGCGGCAGCCGGAGAGCCGCCGCGTGAGCTCTGGGACGCGCTCGCGAGCCGCGGCTTCTTGAGCGTCAACCTGCCCGAGGAATACGGCGGCGGCGGTCTCGGCATGTCGGCGCTGGCGGCGGTCGGCGAGGAGATCGCGGCCGCCGGCTGCTCGCTCCTCCTGATAGTGGTGTCGCCGGCGATCGTGGGCAGCATCCTGGTCCGCCACGGGACCTCCGAGCAGAAGGACACCTGGCTGCGCGGCATCTGCGCCGGCACGACCAAGATCGCGTTCGCGATCACCGAGCCCGGCGCCGGCTCGAACTCGCACAACCTCGCCACCGCCGCGCGGCGCTCGAACGGCGGCTACGTGATCCGCGGCGAGAAGACCTACATCTCCGCGGTCGAGGACTCCGACGCGATCCTGGTCGTCACGCGCCAGCGGATGGAGGACGGCAACCTCGGGCTGCCGCTGCTGTTCATCGTCGACTCGGACGCGCCGGGGATCGAGCGCACCCACATCCCGACCGCCCTGCGCGGTGCCGACAAGCAGTGGACGCTGCACTTCGACGACGTCGAGGTCCCCGCCGAGCGGCTGATCGGCTCGGAGACAGCCGGCCTGAAGGCCGCCTTCGACGGCCTCAACCCCGAGCGGATCATGGGCGCCGCCGTGGCCTGCGGGGCCGGCCGGCGGGCGCTCGAGATGGCGTCGGCCTACGCCCGCGAGCGAGTCGTCTGGGGACAGCCGATCGGCGCCCACCAGGGTCTCTCTCATCCCCTGGCGCAGGCGAAGATCGAGCTCGAGCTGGCGCGCCTGATGACCTACAAGGCGGCCGCGCTCTACGACGCCGGGGCGCCCGCGGGCGAGCCCAGCAACATGGCCAAGTACGCCGCCGCGGAGGCGGCGATCCACTGCGTCGACCAGGCGATCCAGACGCACGGCGGCAACGGCTTCGCGCTCGAGTACGGTCTGGCGGACATGTGGTGGGGCGTGCGGCTGGTGCGGACGGCGCCGGTGTCGCGCGAGATGATCCTCAACTACGTGGCGGAGCACTCGCTGGGGCTGCCCCGCTCTTACTGAGGCGCTCCGCGCCGTTCGCGGCGTTCCGCGATCGCCGAGCCAAGCGCCGCGATCGCGAGGCACGCGACGATCACGCCCAGCGAGAGGCCGATCGGCGGGTGCCAGACGTCCACCAGCAGGAGCTTGGCGGCCACGTAGGCGAGGATCGCCGCGAGGCCCAGATGCAGATAGCGGAACCGCCTCAGCAGGCCCTCGAGCACGAAGTAGAGGCTCACCATGCCGAGCAGGCTGAAGGCGTTCGCCGCGAACACGATGTAGGTGTCGGTCGTGATCGCGAGGATCGCCGGGATCGAGTCGAGCGCGAACATGACGTCGAAGGCGGCGACCATCAGCAGCGCCGCCAGCAGAGGAGTGCCCAGTAGATGTCCGTCCTGCCTCGTCACCAGGCGATCGCCGTCGTAGTCCTTCGTCAGCGGCAGCGTGCGCTGCAGGAACCGCATCATGCGGGTCTCGCCGGGGTCGATCTCCTCTCCCCCGTGCCGCGCGATCCGCCAGGCGGTCAAGGCGAGCAGTCCACCCAGAACGTAGGTGGCCCACGAGAAGGTCTCCAGCGCGGCCGTTCCCGCCACGATGAACAGCGCCCGCAGCACGATTGCTCCGGCGATCCCGTAGACGAGCACCCGCTGGCGCTGGTCGTCGGGCACGGCGAAGAACGTGAACAGCACCGCGAACACGAACAGGTTGTCCAGCGACAGCGACTTCTCGATCAGGAAGCCGGCCAGGTACTCGCTCGCCGCCCCGCCGCCGTCGATCCCGAAGACCACCAAGGCGAAGGCGACGCCGAGCGCCGTCCACACGATCGACCACGCGATGGAGGAGCCCATCGAGGGCTCCTCGGTCTGGCGGATGCCGGCGCGCAGGTCGTACGCCAGCGCGGCGAGGATGAAGATGCAGAGCGCTACCCAGGCAAGCAGCAATTGCGGCCCCTCGAGGTCGGGAACGGACTCGAAGGTTTTGCCCGCCTGTGCTTAGGCCGACGCGCCGGGCTTTAAGGCCGGGTTGACGAACGCGCCGTTCGCAGGGCTACTTCCCTTGCTCTCCCCGGAGGATAGCGGTGCTCTTGGACTCCGGCGGTTCCTCGCGGACGGTGATCGTCCCGCGCATGCCCGTGTAGAGCTTGCAGATGTAGCGGTAGTTGCCCTCGATCTTGAAGGTGCGCCGCCAGCGCCCCTCGGTCTTGGTCTTCGAGCCGCCGCGGGCCGCGCCCTTGGGCACCTTGGTGAACCGCACGTTGTGGCGGTTGGCGCCCTTCCAGACCCAGACGACCTTCTCGCTCGGCGCGACCTGGATGGAGCGACGATCGAAGAAGTTGTCGTGCACCCAGACCTTCTGGGGCTTCACGGTGCCGGCCGCCGTCGTGTCGCGCGATCCCACCGTGGCCCAGGCAGCCGTCCCGGTCACCAGAGCCGTGGTCAGGATCATGCCAAGGAGCAGCAATTTTCTCGTACCGATGAACCCCATCCGCCAGCGGATCATAGGCCGACCTCCGCCGCCGGGCGCCGGTGTCGGCGCGGCTTCACATAACGCTAAAAGACTGGTGTCTCGCGATACGAGCCGAACACGCGCTGCATCGTCTCGATCATCTCGCCCTCGCTGCAGAGCGCGCGGGCGCAGTCGATCAGCAGCGGCATCAGGTTGCGGCTCGGGTCAGCGGCACCCTCGCCGAGAGCGGTCAGGGCGGCCTCGACCGCGGCCGAGTCGCGCCGGGCGCGCGTGGCCTGCAGGCGCCCGATCTGCTTGCGCTCCAGGTCGGGGTCGATCCGCAGGATCTCGAGCGGCACCTCGTCGGCCTGCTCGTGGGTGTTGACCCCCACGATCAGCGCGGCGGCCGTCCTCGACCTCGGTCTGGTAGCGCCACGATGCCTCGGCGATCTCGCGCTGGGGGAAGTTCTGCTTGACGGCCTCGACCATCCCGCCGAGCTCCTCGATCCGCTCGAAGTAGGCGTAGGCGGCCTGCTCCATCTGATCGGTCAGCGACTCGATGAACCAGCTCCCGCCGAGCGGGTCGATCGTGCTCGTCACGCCGGTCTCGTGGGCGATCACCTGCTGCGTGCGCAGCGCGAGCCGCACCGCCTCCTCCGTGGGCAGCGCGAGCGCCTCGTCGAACGAGTTCGTGTGCAGGCTCTGCGTCCCGCCGAGCACCGCCGACAGCGCCTCGAGCGCCGTGCGGACCACGTTGTTGAGCGGCTGCTGCGCGGTCAGGGAGACGCCCGCGGTCTGGCTGTGGAAGCGCATCCGCCACGACGCGGGGTCGCGCGCGCCGAATGTCTCGCGCATCTCCCGCGCCCAGATCCGGCGCGCCGCGCGGTACTTGGCGATCTCCTCGAAGAAGTCGATGTGCGCGTTGAAGAAGAACGACAGCCGCGGCGCGAAGTCGTCCACGTCGAGGCCGCGGTCGATCGCAGACTGGACGTAGGCGAAACCGTCGGCGAGCGTGAACGCGAGCTCCTGCTGAGCGGTCGAGCCGGCCTCGCGGATGTGGTAGCCGGAGATCGACACCGGGTGCCAGCGGGGCAGCTCGCGGGCACAGAACTCGATCAGGTCCGTGACCAGGCGCATCGCCGGATCGATCGGGAAGCACCACTCCTTCTGGGCGATGTACTCCTTGAGGATGTCGGTCTGGATCGTGCCGCCGAGCTGGTCGCGCGAGACGCCCTGCCGCTCCGCCACGCAGACGTAGAACGCGAGCAGGATCGCCGCCGGGGCGTTGATCGTCATCGACGTCGTGACCCCGCCCAGCGGGATGCCGGCGAACAGGGTGTCCATGTCGTCGAGCGTGTCGATCGCCACGCCCTCGCGCCCCACCTCGCCCAGCGAGCGCGGGCTGTCCGAGTCGTGGCCCATCAGAGTGGGCATGTCGAAGGCGGTCGAGAGGCCGGTCTGCCCGTGGTCGAGCAGGTAGCGGAAGCGCTCGTTGGTCTCCTCGGCCGTGCCGAAACCGGCGAACTGGCGCATCGTCCACAGCCGGCCCCGGTACATCGATGGATAGACCCCGCGGGTGAACGGATACTCGCCCGGGTAGCCGATGTCGCGCTCGGGGTCGTTCTCGGCCAGGTCCTCCTGTGTATAGAGCGGCTTGACCTCCTGGCCGGAGATCGTGGTGAAGAGCTCGTCGCGCTCGGGCTGGCGCGCGTACTCCTCCTTCAGCCACTCGTGAGCGCGGCGGATTGAGTCGGGCTCTACTGCCATCTGCCCATTCTATGTCGGCCGGCCGCTACTTCTTGTGAACCTTGATGTTGCCTCGGGCCACCTGCTGCGTGCCCGAGTCATAGCCCGTGTCGGTCCTGACACGTGCCGTGTCGCCGACGAGGTCGATGCGGAACTCCGCCCCGGAGCCGTTGACTTTCGCGGAGCCGAACAGTGTCACGTGGCCGGACGAGTCGCACGTCATGACGTCGACGTCCCAGGCATTGAGAGACAAGCCGCGGGCCGCGTAGCGGATCTTCGCCTCGAGTCCCTTCTTCTTCTTGGTCTTGACGTTGATGTTCAGGTGGGCCCAGCCGCCGTCCGTCGAGATCCACGCTCCGCCGGTGATCTTCCTCGTGCAGTTGCCCTCGGGTAGCACCCAGGTCTTCGTGGCGGTTCCGCTCGGCTCGGTGCCGTTCTGGGCTCCGCTGTTGTCGGTGTCTGCGAATGCGCTGATCGTGTCGCTGCCAGGCAGCGCCGGGCCCGTATAACAGAACTCGGCATTGCCGCTCGCGTCGGTGCTGGCGCTGCCGGAGCCCGAGCCGGCGCCCGAGACGGTGAAGCGCACCGAGACGTTCGGCGTCGGGTCACCCGACGCATCCGCGACCGCGGCCGTGACGCAGTGCTCCGTCTCGACCACGTTCGTGGCCGTGGCGGGAGTCAGCGTGACGCTCGCCGGCGGCCCGGGGCCGAGCGGCGGTGGCGGCTCGCCGATCGGCGAGAAGGCGGTCAGCAGCGAGCGGGTCACCGATCCGCCCGCCGGAACGGTGATCTCCCAGCTGATGCCGGCACCGTTGTCCTCCTCGGTGTCGCAGATGCAGGTGTTCGGGAGCGGGCTGCCGTCGAGCGACAGCCAGACCGCCTCGTACTCGTCCTCGACGTACTGGCTGTCAGGGCTGAGCGGGACGAACCCCTCGATCCACCCAGCGGGCGAGTTGTTCGCGGTCGCCGAGCAGTAGATCCCGCCGCCAACCGGGTCGAGGAAACCGAAGCTCTCGTCGAAGCCCGCCAACTGGCAATCGGCGGCGTGGTAGAGCACCGCGTCGATCGGCTCCTCGGTGCTGTTCACGACCTCGATGTCGGTGCGGTAGGACTCCTCGCCGACCACGTAGGAATCCGTCTGCCGGATCTGCAGGCCGGTCTCTGGGAGGTCCACGACCGTGACCACCTGGAAGGGATCGCTCGGATCGCCGGTTCCCGCAATCGAGGACTGGCTCACCGGCTCGTAGGGAATCCTCGGCTCGCCCGCCGGGACGTCCGGACCGTAAACCTCCTCCGGGTCCGTGGTGCCGGCCAGCGCGAGGAAGGTCCCGCATGCCCCGGGCGTGAAGCCGAAGAAGTCATTGTCCGGGGATCCGGCGTGATCGACCTGGCAGTCGAGCAGCTCGCCGAGGTAGACGCTTCTCAGCGGGCCGGCGGAGGTGATGTCCACGTCGGCGAGCGCCGTGCCGGTGCTCCCGAACAGGCATGCCAAAGCGATCGTGAGCGTTGCTGATTCCCGCCCGCAGCAAATTCTTCATCGAGTGAGTCCCCTCCCTGGTCCCACCGGGCCCCCGCCCGGACAACGCGCGTACGCTAACCGAGCGGGGCGCGAAAGCCAAGCGCGGTGCAGTGGGCGGCGAGAGAGACAGGCAGGTAGGAAAGCGGCGTGGAAGTCGCGCGGCCCGCCGCGTCTTCTGTTGCAGTTCGCCGGCCAGGCCATGGTGTGGGCCGGATTTTCCACGGTATGCGTGGTTTTTCCGGCCCACACCAGGGGATGCAGCGAGACCGACGTTAACCGGGATATAGACGGTTAACGTCAGGGTCGGTCAGGGGCGCTGACGTGGGTGTCACAAATCGCGTGGGAGACGAACCGCCGACGCACGAATCACCACCGCCTCCCTACCTGCCAAGTCCTTTCAGGGCGCCTCGCACTGGGGCGATTGCCGAGGAGGCGCTGGAACGGTCAGCGCCGCGGCAGCCGCCGGCGGGAGCTTGCCGCCGCCGCCCGGCGCCTTGCGAGCCAGGTGCCGCTGCCGCCGACCGCTGCGGCTACCAGCATCCCGCCGCCGATTCGCAGGCGCTGGCCGAGCTTCTCGAAGCGCAGGACCTCCCAGCCCTCGCGCTTGGCGACCTCCGCCAGGGGCGCGTCGGGGTTGACCGCGACCGGGTGGCCGACGGCCTCGAGCATCGGCAGGTCCGAGGCGGAGTCGGAGTAGGCGTACGAAGCGCTGAGGTCGATTCCGTGCTCGGCAGCGAACTGGCGCACGGCGACCGCCTTCCCCTCTCCGTAGGCGAACGGGCCGGCAAGGCGCCCGGTGTAGTGGCCGTCGACGATCTCCCAGCGCGTCCCTACCGCGCCGTCCATGGCAAGGACGTGAGCCAGCATCTCGGCGACGTTGCCGAGGACGCCGCCGTGGCGATGAAGGCAGGACGGCCGGCGTCCTGGTGAGATCGCACCACCGCCAGCATCTGCGGATAGATCCGGGGCAGGATGCCCGCCAGCGACGTCGGGCGCGAGCCGCGCGATGTCCACCGCGCGCTGACCGCGCACTCCCTCCATGATGCGGTCCATCAGGACGTTGACCGCCGCGTCGGTGGCCCCGCTGAGCCGGAAGCGGATCTGCTCGACCGCGTCGCGGGCCAGCTGCGTGCGGGTCATCTGCCCGCCCTTGTAGAGCGCGCGGCCGAAGTGGTAGGCGCTCGCGCCCGCCATCAGCGTGCGGTCGAGATCGAAGAAGGCCGCCCCGACGGTCACAGCGTCAGCGTCCCTTCGACGATCGTCACGACGTCGCCGCCGACGCGCACGCCGTCGTCCTCGATCCGCGCGCGCAGGATGCTCGGGCGCCCCATCTCGACCCCTTGGGTGATCTCGATCTCCTCGACTCCGGCATGCGGTGCAGATACGCACACAGCGGTCCGGCTGCCGAGCCTGTCGCCGGGTCCTCACCGCCCTCGCACCATCGGGGTGAACATGCGTGCACGCGGCCGCCCGGGATCCGAGCAATCAACGACGTAGAGGGTTGCGTTCACCGGCAGGCCCGTCGATCGCGCCCGACAATGCCCGGCTCCGGCATTCGCAAGAGCGCCCGCGACGACGGGTGCGATGACGGTCGGCAGCCCGGTGACACGAGCTGTAACGGCAGGTCCGGGTGCGCGCTCAGTCCGGCCAGCACGCCGGCATCGAGCTCGTCGCCGAACTCGGCCGGGTTCTGGAGCATCGAGGCGGTCGCTCGCTCCCCGTCCAGCTCGACATCGATCGGCTGCAGCCCGACCCCGGTCTCCTGCACGTAGCGCGCCTTACGCTCGCCACGCCGCCGTGCCACCGCCACGGCCGTGCCGAGCGATGGGTGCCCCGCGAACGGAATCTCCCGGACGATCGTGAATATGCGGTTGCGGTAGTCCGCTCGGGGCACACGCGCCGCCTGCACGAACGTCGTCTCCGACAGGCGCGTCTCGCGGGCGAAGCGCAGCATCGTGTCCTCATCCATCCCGTCGGCGTCGTGGACGACCGCAAGCGGGTTGCCCGCCAGCGGCGTGGCGCTGAAGACGTCGAGGACCGTGTACGGGAAGCGGCGTCCCGGTCCGTCCTCGGCGGCGGTCAGTTCCCGTTGACCTCGATGATGACGGCGTCGCCCTGCCCGCCGCCCGAACAGATCGCGGCAACGCCGAGCCCGCCGCCGCGACGGCGCAGCTCATACACGAGCGTCGTCAGGATGCGCGCGCCGGAGGCCCCGATCGGGTGCCCGAGGGCGATCGCGCCGCCGTTGACGTTCACCCGCTCGTCGTCGATGCCGAGCATCCGGACCGAGTTGATCGCGACGGAGGCGAATGCCTCGTTGATCTCCCAGAGGTCGATCTCGTCGGCGCTCAGGCCGGCGCGCTCCAGCGCGAGCTTGGAGGCCTTCGCCGGCGTCCTGGCCAGGTAAGCGAAGTCGTCCGCGACCTCGGCGGTCGCGATGATCTTGGCGAGGACCTGACGGCCCTCCTTCTTCGCCCACTCGTCCGAGGCGAGCACCAGCGCGCCGGCACCGTCGTTGACCCCGGGGGCGTTGCCGGCGGTGTGCGAGCCGTCCTTGACGAACTGCGGCGGCAGCTTGGCGAGCGCCTCGAGCGAGGTCTCGCGGCGCGGCGCCTCGTCGATCTCGACCTGCGAGTCGCCCTTCTTGGACTTGACCGTCACGGGGACGATCTCCTCGGGAAGGCGGCCCTCGTCGGTGGCCTTGATCGCGAGCTCGTGGCTGCGCAGCGCCCAGCGGTCCATGTCGGGGCGGGTCAGCTCCAGCTCGGAGGCGACCTCGCTGGCCTCCTCCATCATGTGCTTGCCGGAGAAGGGGTTGCGCAGGCCGTCGTTGATCATCGCGTCGATCGCCTTCGCGTCGCCCATCCGGAATCCGAAGCGGGCGTTGGGCAGCAGGTAAGGAGCGTTCGACATGCTCTCCATCCCGCCCGCGACGGCCGTGTCGAGGTCGCCCGCGCGCACCGAAGTGTCCACCAGGGCAACGGCGCGCACACCCGAAGCGCACACCTTGTTGACGGTCTCCGAGGGAACTTCCTTCGGGATCCCGCCCTTGATCTGGGCCTGGCGCGAGGGGATCTGACCCTGGCCGGCCTGCAACACCTGTCCCATCACGACCTTCTGCACCTGACCGGGATCGACCTCGGCACGGTCGAGCGCGGCGTTGATCGCGGTGCCTCCGAGATCGGTGGCGTCAAACCCCGCCAGAGCGCCGCCGAGCTTGCCGAATGGCGTCCGCGCGGCGCCGAGGATGACGGTCTGTGGCATGTGGTGAACCTCGATTCGGGTCGATTGCAGGCGGTGTCGTAGCCCTTTGAAGATCGTAACGCAGGCTATTGTTCCGCCCCGTGCGCGCCTCCTTCCGCCAAGGCCCTCCGCAGGAAACGACGGCCGACACTCTCTGCGTTGGCCTGTTCGAAGGCGACGAATCCGTACCCGCCGAGCTGACCGGAGCGGCCGCCGAAGCACTCGGCTCCCTGATCGCATCCGGCGAGGCGAAGGGCAAGCTGCGCCGCGTCGCGGTCGCCCATCCCCGTGGCGACGGACCGGCCCGTGTGCTCGCCGTCGGCCTCGGCAAGCGCGACGAGTTCGACGCGGAGCGGGCCCGTATCGCGGCCGCGGTCGCGATGTCCCGCGCCCGGGACGCCGGAGCCCGCAAGGCGGCCTTCGCCGTGCCGGCGCCAGGTGACGCCGCGATCGCGCGTGGGCTGACCGAGGGAGCGCTGCTGGGCGCCTACCGGTTCGACCGCAAGAGCAAGAAGGATCCGGACGCGGACGAGCTCGAGGAGGTCGAGATCGTCGCGGGGTCCGATCTAGGCAAGGTGGTCGAGGAGACCGGCATTGTCATCGAGCACGCCAACCACGCGCGCTACCTCCAGAACCTGCCCGCCAACGAGCTGACACCCGAGGAGCTCGCCGAGCACGCGACCGCACGCGCCGATGAGATCAAGGGTCTCGACATCGAGGTGCTCGGCCCGGACCGCATCCGGGAGCTGAACATGGGCGGGCTCCTGGCCGTCGCGAAGGGCTCGCACGAGGACCCGTGCCTGATCGTGCTCCGCTATGAGGGCGGCGGGCCTTCCCTTGGGATCGTCGGCAAGGCGGTGACCTTCGACACCGGCGGGATCTCGATCAAGCCCTCGGGAAAGATGCAGGAGATGAAGATGGACATGTCGGGCGGCTCGGCGGCCATCGAGGGCACGGCCGCGATCGCGCGGCTCGGGCTGCCGGTCAATCTGCTCACGGTCGTCCCGGCCACGGAGAACATGCCCTCCGGGCATGCGACCCGGCCGGGCGACATCATCACGATCTCCAACGGCAAGACCGTCGAGGTGAACAACACCGACGCCGAGGGACGCCTGATCCTGGCGGACGGCCTCGCCTACGCGGAGAAGAACGGCGCCGAGCGGATCGTCGACCTCGCCACCCTGACCGGCGCGATCATCACTGCGCTGGGATCGACCTACGCGGGGGCCTTCTCCAACGACGACGACTTCGCCGAGACCGTTGCGACGGCCGCGACTCGCGCCGGCGAGCCAGTGTGGCGGATGCCGCTCCACCCCGACTACAGCGAGCTGACGAGCGGCCGCATCGCCGACCTCGTGAACGCCTCGGAGCAGCGCAAGGCGTCATCCGCATACGCCGCCGCCTTCCTGAGCGAGTTCGTGGACGGTACGCCCTGGGTCCACCTGGACATCGCGGGGGTTGCCTGGGACCAGGACAACCGCGACTACGTCGGCAAGGGCGCGACCGGCTACGGCGTGCGGCTGCTGGTCGAGCTGGCGCGGACGCTCAGCGGTGCCGGTCTTTGACCGGGGTTTGCCTTCTGGCGACACGGGCCGGCTGACCGACCGTCCCCCGCCAGCTCGATATCAGGGCCTGGACGTCGCGCCGCCCTTCGCGGCGCACGAGTATGTGGAGGCGGTCCCCGCCCTGGAGGACGGTCGAACCGCGCGGCGGGATCGCCTCGTCCCCGCGCACGATCACGTTCACAAGCGCCGTGCGCGGCAGTCCCATGTCGCGCACCCGTTTGCCGACGATCGCGTCGCCTTCGCGCACCGGGAACTCGACCACCTCGGCGCCGAGCGCACGGATCGATCCAACGTCCGTGATCGGCCGAGGCAGCGCCGGGCTCGGGGTCGTCAGGCCGACGGCGCGCGCCAGCGGCTCGAACGTCGCTCCCTGCACCAGCGTCGAAGTGACGACCACGAAGAACGCGATGTTGAAGAACAGGCTGCCGGCGGGCAGCCCCTCGGTCACCGGGTAGGTCGCGAGCACGATCGGAACGGCGCCTCGGAGGCCGGCCCATCCGAGCAGCATCCGGTCCATGAAGCCGAAGCCCCCTCCGTTTGCCGCAAGCAGGGCAGCGAGCGGTCTCGCGATCAGCATCAGGACGCCGGCGAGGAGCAAGCCCTTGAAAGCGACGTCGCCCAGCTCCGACGGGAAAACCAGGAGCCCGAGCGTGAAGAACACGCCGATCTGCCCTAGCTCGGCAAGTCCCTGGTGAAACGCGGTGACCGTGCGCCGCGCCGGTATCGACGAGCTGCCGAGGACGAGCCCGGCTATGTAGACGGCGAGGAAGCCCGACCCGTGCAGCACGTCGGCGCCGCCGAAGGCGATCGCGCCGGCCGCGATCGTCATAACCGGATAGAGACCTGGGGTCGCGAAGTCGGTTCGCTGCATGAGCCACACCGCGGCGAACCCGGCCGCGATCCCGACGACGGCGCCGATCGCCGACTGGGTCACCATCGACGCGGCGAGGTCGAGGACCGTGTAGTCGGCTTTCTGGATCAGGTCGATCAGGCCGACCACGAGGATCAGCGCCACCGCGTCGTTGAACCCCGACTCGCCCTCGAGCGTGAGCGCGAGGCGCCGCTCGAGCGAGGATTTGCGCAGCACCGAGAAGATCGCCGCGCCGTCCGTGGCCGAGATCACCGCCCCGACGAGAATTCCCTCCTCGAAAGACAGGTCGAAGATCCACATCGCCGCCACGCCCGCGACCAGCGCGGTGATGATCGTGCCGAGGAAGGCAAGCGAGAGCGACGGGACCAGGACCGGGCGGAGCTCGCGCCAGCCGGACACCAGCCCGCCCTCGAACAGGATCAGTGCGACAGCGCCGACGCCGATCGTGCGCGCCAGCTCGGCGTCGTCGAAGTCGATCCAGTCGAGAACGTCCGAGCCGACGAGCATTCCGAGCCCGAGGAAGAGCAAGAGGCCGGGCACCCGCAGCCGCTCCGCCAGCAGGATCGAGGCCAGCGCGAGGGCGAGCAGGGCGCCGGCGGTGAGGAGTAGTTCACCGTCCGACATCCACTGATCCTAAGGAGCCGCTGTTTCGCCCGTGGCTAGACTGCTCCCCCGCCGTGGACTTCGACCTGAGCACCGAGCAGCAGCTGATCCAGCGCACCGTGCGCGACTTCGCCCAGCAGGAGGTGGCGCCAGTGGCGGAGGAGCTCGACCGGGAGAAGCGCTTCCCCTACGAGATCGTCGCCAAGCTGGGCGAGCTGGGGCTGATGGGAATTCCCTTCCCGGAGGACTACGGCGGAGGCGGCGCCGACACGCTTTCCTATGCGATCGCCGTCGAGGAACTGGCGCGGATCGACTCGTCGGTGGCGATCACGATGGCGGCCCACACGTCGCTCGGGACGATGCCGATCCACCTCTGGGGCACCGCCGAGCAGAAGGAGGAGTGGCTGCCGGGCCTGTGCCGCGGCGAGCGGCTGGGCGCCTTCGGGCTGACCGAGCCCGAGGCCGGCTCCGACGCCGGCAACACACGCACGACCGCGAAGCTCGAGGACGGCGAGTGGGTCGTGAACGGCGCAAAGCAGTTCATCACCAACGCCGGCACCGACATCTCTGGCTGCGTGACGATCACCGCGGTCACCGGCGGGTCCAACGGGCGGCGCGAGATCTCGAACATCATCGTCCCCAACGGCACGCCCGGATACTCGGCCGGCGAGCCGTACCGGAAGATGGGCTGGAACGCGTCCGACACGCGGCCGCTGTCGTTCGAGGACGCGCGCGTGCCGGAGTCGAACCTGCTCGGCCCGCGCGGCGACGGCTTCAAGCAGTTCCTGCACATCCTCGACGGCGGGCGGATCGGCGTCTCGGCGATGGGCATCGGCCTCGCGCAGGGCGCGCTCGACGAGGCGCTGAAGTACGCGAAGGAGCGCAGGGCGTTCGGCCAGCCGATCGCGAAGTTCCAGGCGATCCAGGCCAAGCTCGCGGACATGTCGACCGAGCTCGAGGCGGCGCGCCTGCTCACCTATAAGTCAGCGATCCTCAAGGACCGGGGCGAGAACTTCACGCTCGCCGCCGCGCAGGCGAAGCTGAAGACCGGCCGGCTGGCCGTGCGCGCCTCCGAGGAGGCGGTCCAGATCCACGGCGGCTACGGCTACATCGAGGAGTACCCGGTGTGCCGCTTCTACCGCGACGCGAAGATCCTCACCATCGGCGAGGGCACCGACGAGGTGCAGCAGATGGTGATCGCGCGGCAGCTGGGCTGCTGAGCCGCGGCTCTACTCCGAACCTCAGCTCCTCCCGCAGCTTCCGCAGCGCCCGGTAGACCCGCCCCTCGACCGTCGTGAGCCGCTCGTTGGTCAGCTTCGCGATCTCCGGCACGGTCAGGTCGGCGCCGAACCGCAGCGCGATCGCCTCCCGCTCCTCCTCGCTCAGTCGCTCGAGTGCCAGCTGCAGATCGCCCGAGCGCTCCACGGCTTCGAGCCCGGGTGGCTCCTGTCCACCCGGCACGCCGGCGACCGCCCGCTCGTAGGCGCGCGCCTCGGTGGCGCCACGCCGAACCTGATCGCGCAGGCAGTTGAGCGCGATCGAGTAGAGCCAGGTCTTCTCGCTCGCCTTGCGGCGGTCGAAGCCCCGCCGCCCCCGTAGCGCGCGCTCGAAGGTGTCGGCCAGCAGGTCCTCGGCCAGCCCCCGATCGCCCGTCCGGTAGGCCAGGAAGCTGTACAGCGAGGCCGCGTGATCTGCATACAGCCGCTCGAATTGCTCGGTCTTCAGCACCCTACGAGGCTACCTGCGTCGTTCTCACGAATCCACGGGAGCTGAAGTCCGCAGAACGCCGTCCGCCGACGAACGTATGTTCGTAGAGTGGACTGCGCCCACATCCAGCAGGCCTACCGCTTCGCGCTCGCTCCGACGCGCGATCAAGAGGCGTTCCTTGTCGCCTGCTGCGGCGCGTCGCGGTTCTGGTTCAACCACGGACTCGCGCTCGTCAAGCAGCGATTGGAACAGCGCGCCGCGGGCACAGAAGTCAGATGTTCCGTGGTCCTACCATGGGCTCTGCGTCGCGTTCCGCGGCGCCGCGATCAAGGACCAGCTCGCGCCCTGGCGCGATGAGGTGGTGACGGGCTCCTACCAGGCGGGGCTCGAGGCGCTCGGCATCGCGCTCCAGAACTTCTCCAAGGGCCGCACCTCCGGCCGCCACGTCGGATTCCCGCGCTTCCGCGCGAAGGGTCGCTGCCACGAGGCCGTGATCTTCCAACGGCCTCGGATTCCGGATAACCGCCACGTCGACCTCGACCGACGACTCGGGCCGCTTCGTACCCGGGAGTCGCTGCGCAAGCTGACGCGGCTGTTGACGAACGACCCACAAGCCCGCGTTTTGCGATCGACCGTGCAACGCTCGGGCGGCGGCTGGGTGATCAGCTTCGCTGTCCAGCGCTCGCCGAAGCTCCGCCGCCCGCGCAGGCCCGACGCCGCGGTCGGTGTAGACGTCGGTCTGAGGAGGCTGGCCACGCTGTCGACTGGCCACAGCGCGCAAAATGCGCGACCACTGCAGGCGGCTCTGCGATCGCTGCGCCGCCTCCAGCGCCGGCTCGAGCGCCAGCGGCGGGTAAACAACGCCGGCAACTACCGCCCCGACGGGCGCGTTAAGCCCGACCCCAAGGCGTGGGTCAAGAGCGCCCGGATGGTGCGCACCGAGCGGCGGATCGCGAGGCTCCACGCGCGCGTCGCCAACCTGCGCCGCGAGCAGGCCCACGTGCTCACGACCGCGCTCGTGCGCGAGTTCGGTGTGATCGGGATCGAGACGCTCGCGATCAAGAACCTGATCGCAAACCGCCGCCTCGCGCGGCAGATCGCCGATGTCGGCTGGGGCACGCTGCTCGCGCAGCTGTCCTACAAGACCTCGTGGTCGCAGGGCAGCCGGCTCTTCGCCGCCGAGCGTTTCTTTCCCTCCTCGAAGGCGTGCTCCGCCTGCGGCGCTGTGAAAGCCAAGCTGGGCCTCGCAGAGCGCGTCTTTGCCTGCGACGTCGACGCCTGCGGGCACATCCAGGACCGCGATCTCAACGCGGCGCTGAACCTAGCGCGGATGGCGGATCGGCAGGCGCGGGCGGAGGGTGTTAAGTCGTACGTGGCCCGCACCGGGCGGTTCACGCAAACTGCGCGCGGAGGGCAGGTCAGCCTGGTCGGTTGCGACCAGCACGGCCCAGTGAAGCGCGAAGCGTCCGCGGACGCATCCCGGCGCCGCGAGGCGTCGGCTCTTTCTCTTACCGGCTGACTTCTTTCGGTTCAGTAAGAGCGAGAGGGGGCCGTGTCCTATGCTCCGCTACCAGCCCGTGGCAGCAACCTGCACCCACCTCGACACGGTCCACCTCGACGTCACGCCCAGCAGCGACGTCGGGTGTTCCGAGTGCCTCAAGACAGGCGACCGCTGGATGCACCTGCGGCTGTGCCTCGAGTGCGGTCAGGTGGGCTGCTGCGACTCGTCCCCGAACAAGCACGCCAGCAAGCACGCGGCGGCGGACCACCATCCGGTAGTGGCGTCGTTCGAGCCCGGCGAGGACTGGTGCTGGTGCTACGAGGACCAGCTCGCGTTCGAGTTGGAGGGGTACGCCCCTCCGTCGCACGGCTGACTGGTCAGTTAGTTATCCAACCTGGGCAGTCGCGCGCTCTACCGCCGCCTCGGCGTCGGCGACCAGCTCGCGCGCGCGGGTGAGACGCTCGTCGCCCGAGGTGGTGGTGAGGTTCACCTCGACCAGGATTGCCGCGCCGCGCGCGCCGGCCAGCGCCAGCGCCCCGGCCGCCGCCGCGTCCGCGCGCACGCTTGGCTCACCGTACTCCGCGACGTCGGCCGCCAGGGCAGCGACGTCCGCGGCGGCCTCGCCGATCTGGAGTGGTATCCGCGCCGCCTCCTCGAGCGAGCGGGACAGGTCGAAATCGCGGTTGCGGCCGATCCGCCTGCTCCTCGCCGCGCAGCATCGCGACTGCCTTGCGGTACGCCGCGACGTTCTGCTCCGCGAGCGGGATGACTCGCTTTCGCAGCCGCTCGGCCTGAGCTGCCGCTCCGGCGCCTTCGGGCCAGACCTCCAGCGAGCGGCGCGCGGTCATGGTCACGAGCCCCGCGCCCATCGCCACGGCTACCGCGGAGGAGAATCCGGCGCCCGGCACCAACTCTGCCGAGGCGACCTCGTCCAGGAACTCACCCAGCGGCAGGTCGAGGAACGTGCTCCTGCGTGGAAAGCGCCCGGCCATCAGACGACCCTATCCCGCGCGGGCGTGCGCCGCTGCTGTTTCGTCGAGCGCGCGGGCCTTGGCCACCGCGGCCTCGTATCCCTTTGCGGCTGCGATCCGCACCGCTTCGCGCAGGCCGGCCTCGGCTGCCTCGTGACCCTCCGGACCTGCGGCGCGCAGCACCTCGACGGTCGCCAGGAGCACGTCGGCGTGCAGGCACCTCCAGTCGGTGCTGCGGACCAGGCGCAGCGCCTCCTCCGCCTTGGCCTGTGCCGCGGCGCCGTGGCCCTCGGCCGCGAGCAAGCGGGCGCGGACGGCCAGCAGCGGTGCGTCGGTGCTCGCATCGCCGCCGATCCAGTCCTCCCTGACAGCGTCGAGCATCTCCGCCGCGGCCTCCAGGCGTCCCTGCCGGAGCAGCGCATCGGCCAGCAGCACGCAGCTCTCCGACAGCGAGCCCTTGATCCCCATCTCGACCAGCACGTCGTAGCTGACCCGCAGCGCTTCCTCCGCCACCGCCGGCTCGCCGGCGTTCAGCTCCAGCTGACCCAGCGAGCGGTGCGCCCACTGCCCCATGTAGCGCAGCCCGAGGTCCTCGCTGATCTCGACTGCGGCGCGCAGGGCGGAGCGGCCGTTGTCGAAGCGCGCGCGGCGGCCTTCGGCGATGCCCAGGACGTGCAGCATGTCCGCCTCCAGCGATCGCAGCCCTCGGGCCCGCGCCTCGTCGAGATGCTCGACGGAGAACGCGACCGCGGCATCGAGCGGATCCGGGCCCTCGAGCATGCACATCCCGAGCGAGAAGGAGACCGCGTTGTAGCTGCGCGGTGAGCGGTCGGGGTCGATCCGGTCGAGCGCTCGCTCGAGCGCGTCGCGCCCGTCCGCCGCACGGCCGTCGTACATGCGCGCCTCGCCCATCAGGCGCCAACCGTCGGCCAGGCCCTGCCGGTCGCCGGTCGGCTGCAGCAGCGTCAGCGCGCGCTCCGTCTCGGAGGCGATCTGCTCGACGCTCACGTCTGGCTCGGCGACGAACCAGACGTGCGCGCGGCCCAGGCGCGCGCGGCCCTCCACCCACGCGTCGCCCGCGCGCAGCGCCTGCGCAAGCGCCTGCTCGTAGATCCTTCCGGCGCGTGCGTGATTGGCGGTGCCCTCGAGCGCCTCGCCGATCAAAGGCATCAGGCCGCGCCGGTCGGGCGACCCGGGTTGCAGCAGCTGCTCGGCGCGCCCGAGCAGACTCTCCGCGGTCACATCCTCGCGGGCGCTCAGCGCGCGCCTTCCGGCCGCGGTCAGATGATCGGCCGCCTGCCGTGCGAGGCCCCGCGCGCGATCGTCCTCGGGCGCCAGTTCGACGCGATAGCGGTAGGCCTGCTCGAGGTGATGGCCGAGCACGGCATCGTCGGCGATCGCCGTGTCGGGGTGCCGCTCCAGCCACTCCGCCAGTCGCTCGTGCAGCTCCGCCCGCGTGCGCTTCGCGAGCGACCCGTAGGCCGCGTCCCGAATCAGCGCGTGGCGGAAGGCGAAGCTCCCGCCCGGCATCGGGCCGGCGGAGGCATCGGCCACGTCGATCAGCTCGCGCCGTGCCAGCGCATCGAGCACATCTGTCGCGTCGCGGACACCGGGCCCTTCCTCCAGCGCCTGGACGGCGTCGCTCCAGAACTCCGCCCCGATCACCGCCGCGGCGCCGATTGCCGAGCGCTCGGCGATCGGCAGGCGATCGAGGCGCGCGGCCAGCAGCGCCTGGATGGTGGGCGGGATCGGGACCGGGCCCTCGGCGTCCGGCGCCTCTTTCAGCAGGGCGACCATCTGCTCGATGAACAGCGGGTTTCCGGCCGCTCGCTCGACGACCTGGGCGCGGACGTCTTCATCGACGGCCCTGCCGTCGGGAAGCTCGTCGATCAGCGCCGAGACCGCGCCCGCCGGCAGCGGGTCGAGCGTCAGCGTCTCCGCGCGCGGGCCGGAGGACGGCCAGCCAGGGCGGCGTTCGAGCAGCTCTTCCCGAGCGAGGCAGAGGATCAGGATCGGCGCATCACGGGACTGGATGCCGAGATGCTCGACCAGGTCGAGCAGCGGCGCCTCCGCCCAGTGGACGTCCTCGAACACCAGCACCAGCGGCCCGCGATGCGCGAGCGCCTCCACCCAGGAGCGCACCGCCCAGGTGACGTCCGGACCGGAGGCGACGCCCTCCTCCAGGCCGGCGGCCTGCAGGACCCGGTCGGCGAGCACGGCCGGGCGCCGCTCGGCCGTCAACAGCTCCTCGATCGCGGTGCGCGGATCGGGGCCGGCGGCGCTGCGGACGATCTCGGCGAGCGGCCAGAAGGTGACGCCCTCGCCGTAAGGGAGGCAGTGGCCGGAATGGACGCCGGCGCGCCCGGACAACTCGGCGCTCAGCTCGCGGGCCAGCCGCGACTTGCCGATACCGGCCTGCCCGACGATCGTCACGAGACGCGGCGTCTGGTCGCGTGTCACCCGGTCGAAGGCGCGCCGCAGCATGCGCAGCTCGTCGTCGCGGCCCAGCATCCGGCTCGCCGCCGCGGGCCGCGGCGCCTGGCCGGTCGCGGTGAGCACCTCCTTCAGGTCCCACGCGGACAGCCGCTCGCTCTTGCCGCGCACCTGAAGTGGCGCAACCGCCGTGGCGGCTCACGGAGCTCTCCACGAGCGCATAGGTGGCGCTTCCGATCAGGACCTGACCGGGTGCGGCGCTCTGTTCGAGGCGCGCGGCGACGTTCACGGCGTCGCCGGTCACCAGCGCCTGCCCGCCCGCCGGATCGCCGGCCACGACCTCGCCGCTGTTGATTCCGGTGCGGGTGGCGAGCCGCACCCCCCACTCGCGCTCCAGCTCGTCGTTCAGCTCCTCGATCTCCGTGCGCAGATCGGCCGCCGCGCGCACCGCCCGCAGCGCGTGGTCCTCCAGCGCCACCGGGATGCCGAAGACCGCCATCGCCGCGTCGCCGATGAACTTCTCGACTACTCCCCCGTGGCGCTCGCACGCGCGCGCAACCGTCTCGTAGTAGCGCCACATCACCCGCCGCAACGACTCGGGCTCGAGCCGCTCGCCCATGGCCGTGCTCTGGGCCACGTCGTTGAACAGCACGGAAACCGGCTGGCGTCGCTCGGCCTGCGGCACGTCGATCAGCCGCAGCCCGCACTTCATGCAGAACACCGCCTCGGGCGGGTTCTGCGCGGTGCATCTTCTGCACGCCCCCACGTGCCGCAGTCTATGGGAGCTTCAAGCTCCCGCCCAGCGGAATCATGGGTCTTGCAGGAAGTTTTGGGAGCGCGAGGCCGGAGGGAGGCTACTGCGCGGCCAGCCGCTGCCGCAGTGCCGGCAGCATGCGCTGATCGACGTCGTAGCCCTCGGCCGCCAGCGCCGCCTCGAGGTTCGCGATCGCGGCCTCACGGAACCGCTGATCGGCCTCGGCGCGGGCGACGATCTCGTCCATCTCCGCCCGCGCCGCGGGCAGTTCCTGCGCGGCCCGTACCCAACCCGCGGGTGCCGGTGGCATCGCCGCGATCAGGTCCGCAATCCGCTCTTCGTCGTATGACCGATTGTTCGTCATCAACTCCCTGACGGCTGAAAGCGCGGCTTTCTTCCCTCTAGTTTCGACTTCAGCTTCGAGAGGCAGCGGGAGATGCGGCTGGCGATCGTCCCGGCTGGGATGTCCAGCGACTCGCCGATGGTCTTGTAGCTCTCGTCGCGCGCGAAGAAGCGGTCCAGGATCTCGGCGCAGTGCTCGGGCAGGCCCTTCATCGCCTCGCGCACGGCGAGCGACTCGTCGAGCTCGGCGAAGGCATCGCCGTCCTCGGTGATCTCCGCCGCTTCCTCGATCGGCTGCTCGCGGCCGCCGCCGCGCAGCTTGTCCAGGCAGAGCCGCCGGGTGAGGGTCCCGATCCAGGGCCGCACGGCCGCGTCGTCGCGCAACTCGTCCAGGCGCTCGTAGGTGCGGGTGAAGACCTCCTGGAAGACGTCCTCGGCGTCGTGCTCCTCCAGCCGGTAGATCCGCGTCGTGATCGCGAAGACGTAACGCGAGAAGCGGTTGACCAGCTCATTCCAGGCCTCTTGGTCGCCACGGCGGCAGCGGGCGACCAGATCGGCATCGGCTACAAGTGCCAGTGACATGGTGCGGAAACAGTAAAACGGTGCCTGGACAAAGCGTCAACTGCAACTAGCGGAGTGGCCACCTTACTTTCGCAAGCCCTGAGAGACACACAGCACCGCGTTTTCTGGCTTGATCAAGTGGATGCGCCCGCGCCGCGCGCCCCTCTGGAAGGTGCCGTGGAGGGCGATCTGGTGGTGGTCGGCGGGGGCCTGACCGGCCTTTGGACGGCGCTCGACGCAAAGGAGCGCGATCCGGGCCGCGAAGTGATCCTGCTGGAGGGCGAGCGGGTCGCCTTTGGAGCATCGGGCAGGAATGGCGGCTTCTGCGACGCCTCGCTCACGCACGGGATCGACAACGGGCTGTCCCGCTGGCCGGAGGAGATGGCGCTGCTGGAGGAGATGGGGCGCCAGAACCTCGACGAGATGCAGGCGATCGTCGAGCGGCTCGGGATCGACGCGGCCTGGGAGCGGACCGGAATCCTGTCCGTCGCGACCGCGGAGCACCAGGTTCCCTGGATGGCCGAGGAGGTCGAGATCTCACGCCGGTTCGGCTGGGATTCGGAGCTGCTCGACCGCGAGGCGGCGCAGGCCGAGGTCCGCTCGCCCACGTACCGGGCTGCCGCGCGGCACCGGGACACGACCGCGATGGTGGACCCGGCCCGGCTCGCGTGGGGGCTGGCGGAGGCAGCGGAGGCGGCGGGCGTGCAGGTCTTCGAGAGGACGCCGGTCTCGGAGCTGGAACGGGCGGGCGCCGGCGTCGAGGCGATCTGCGCCGGGGGGCGGGTGCGAGCTCGGCGCGCGGTGCTCGCGACCAGCGCCTACCCCGGGCTCGTAAGACAGATCCGCCGGTATGTGGTGCCTGTCTATGACTACGTGCTGGTGACCGAGCCGCTCGATGCCGGGCAGAGGGAGTCGATCGGGTGGCACGGGCGCGAGGGAATCGGCGACTCCGCGAACCGGTTCCACTATTACCGGCTGACCCGCGACGACCGCATCCTGTGGGGCGGGTACGACGCGATCTACCACTTCCGCAATGGGCTCGACCCGCGGCTCGAGCACCGCCCCGAGACCTTCGAGAAGCTGGCGGCGCACTTCTTCACGACCTTTCCCCAGCTCGAGGGCTTGCGCTTCACCCACCGCTGGGCCGGCGCGATCGACACCTGCAGCCGCTTCTGCGTGACGTTCGGGCGCGCGCTCGGCGGGCGGGCCGTGTACGCCGTCGGCTTCACGGGCCTGGGCGTCGGCGCGAGCCGCTTCGCAGCCCGGACGGCCCTCGACCTGGCGGACGGATTGGACAGCGAGCGCACCCGCCTGAAGATGGTGCGGTCGCGCCCGGTCCCGTTCCCCCGGAGCCCCTCCGCTACGCCGGCATCCAGCTGACCCGCCGCGCCCTGGCCCGCGCCGACCACCGCCAGGGCCGCCGCGGCCCGTGGCTCCGAGCGCTGGACCGCCTGGGCATGGGTTACGACTCCTAACGGGCGTCGCAGCGGGGCGCTGCACCGCTCCCCGAGCGCAGCGCCGGCCGTCGTGCAGGACGAGGCAGGTAGGGAGCCGGCGTTGGTTTCGTGCGTTAGCGGCGCATCACCCACGCATTTCGTCCGACATTCGTCACGCGCCTGGAGACGTGCGGCACCTGAGGTGCCATCATTCAGGGCCGCACGATTCAGGTGCCGGTACACGTGAGACCGGCACGCGCAGCCCCTAGCGCCCGAGCGAGCCCGTCACGGTACGCGCGCTGGCGGTGAATTCCGCGATCAAGCCGCGCAGGTCCGCCAGCGCCGCGCGCAGCTCGGGGTCGCCGACGTCGACCGGCAGCATCGAGTCCTGCAGCGTCGTCAGCGTGTTCTCGGCCTGGCCCACCTCGACAGCCGCGTTGTCGATGAAGGTGCGGGCGCCGATCGACGCAAGCCCCGGCGACGGCGCCTCGAACTTGCGGGCAGGCAGCCCGTGCGTCTCGGCGAATCGCGCATGGGTTCGCCTGGCCCGACCGTACGCGAGCTGAATCGGGCGGAAGAGCTTCTCCTCCACCGCCGCCCCATGGTTCTCGTCGAGCTGCTCGAACGCGGCGCCCAGCGATGCGAGCGCCCTGCCCAGGTGATCCGTCGCGCTCGCGACGGCATCGAGCAGATCCCTTTGTGCCTCGGTTGTCGTCTGCATCGTTCCGGGAGGGTAGTTACCCGCCGGACGCGACGCCGCGACCTTCTGGGTTCAATCGCCTCCAGGCCGGGCCAAGCCCCGCAGGTACGCGAGCACCGCCAGCACCCTGCGGTGGTCCTGTCCGCTGCTGGTGAGGTCCAGTTTGGAGAAGATGCTGGTCACGTGCTTCTCGACAGCGCGATCGGTTACCACGAGCTTCTCCGCGATGGCCGAGTTCGAGCGGCCCTCGGCCATCAGCGCGAGCACATCGCGCTCGCGCGGAGTCAGCTCCTCGAGGGGGTCGTCCCGACGCCGCCGCCCGAGCATCCGCGAGACGACCTCGGGATCGAGCGCAGAGCCTCCATTCGCAACGCGCCGTACGGCATCGAGGAACGCGTCCACATCCGATACCCGGTCCTTCAACAGGTACCCAACGCCGGCCGCGTTGTCGGCGAGGAGCTCCATCGCATAGCTCTCCTCCAAGTACTGGGACAGAACCAGCACTCCGACGCCGGGCAGCTCCGAGCGGATCTCGTGCGCCGCGCGCAACCCCTCGTCGGTGTGGGAAGGCGGCATCCGGATATCGGTGATCGCGACGTCGGGCTTGTGCGCACGCACCTTCCGCAGCAGGTCCTCGGCGTCCGAGGCCTGCGCGACCACCTCGATTCCGGCCTCGGTCAGCAGCCGCACGATGCCCTCGCGCAGCAGCACGGAGTCCTCTGCGAGCGCTACTCGCACGGCACCACCGCGCGCACCGTCGTTCCCCGACCGGCGTCGCTCTCGACCTCGAGGCGGCCGTCAAGCGCGGAGACGCGGTCCGCCAGGCCGCGCAGACCCGAGCCGCGCGTGGGGTCCGCACCGCCGATCCCGTCGTCGCGTACCTCGACCGTGACCCGTCCGTTCGTGCGCTCGACGCTGACTTCCGCATGCGTGGCCTGCGCGTACTTGCTGACGTTCGTGAGCGCCTCCGAGACGACGAAGTAGGCGGCCGACTCGACCGGCGCGGGGAGCCGGTCGTCCGGAAGATCCTTCAGCTCGACGGGAACCGGCGCCCGTCCGGCCAGTGCGTCGAGGGCAGGTGCGAGTCCGCGCTCGGTGAGCACGGCGGGATGGATACCACGTGCAAGCTCGCGCAGCTCCTCCGTCGCGACGCTCAGCTCCGCGGCCGCCTCCTCGAGCAGCGCCGCGGCCTGGCCAGGATCGCCCTCCAGCTTGGAGCGCGCCACGCGCAGCGTCAAAGCGAGCGCCACAAGCCGCTGTTGCGCGCCGTCATGAAGGTCTCGCTCCAGCCGGCGGCGCTCCTCATCGGCGGCCTGGACGATTCGCGCGCGCGACTCCCGCAGCTGCTCGACCCGCGCGCGCACCTCTGCGTCGAGCCGCTCGTTCTCCATCGCCAGCGCCGCAGCAGCGCCAGCCGTGCGGATCAGCTCGGTGTGCTCCGAGAGCTCGGCGTCGTGGACGATCGCCCCGATCGGCCGTCCCTCGCGCTGGACAGGGCACACGGCGCGTGCGGAGCCGCGCTGTGGCAGCTGCACGGGCCGCCCGAGGGCGTCGACGTAGCGCTTCTGGTCCGGGATCCAGTAGGCGAGCGTCAATTCGGGGTCGCCGAGCGCGTCCGCGAGCGCATCCTGTAGCCCGGCCTCGCCGGCGGGAGTCGTCCCGAGGCGTTCCACAAGCTCGTTGACCGCGTCGGCGCGGGAGAACTTGGTGCGCAGCACTCCCGCCAAGAAGCCGTATGGGACTGCGACCACCGCTGCCATCGCAGCCAGGAACATCAGGTCAGCGACCCCATCCGACAGCTCGAGGGTTTGGATCGAGAGCTGCAGCGAGAACAGCACGGTCGCCGCCAGGCCGAGCCACAGAACGTTGCCGAGCTCCTTGCGGCGGGCGGGTGTCGCCGCGCGCCAGCGCTGGGCGAGCACGACCGTCAGGCCGACCAGCGCCGCCACGCCGACGATGCCCTGGATCACAAGCGTCACCTGCAGCAGCGTCTCGTTGTCAGCGATCAGGACCGGGTTGGGCGGGCAGTCCTCGCAGTAGTGCTTGTCGGGCGTCCCGAGGAAGAACGCCGCCACGATCTGCAACAGGAGCCCCGACGTCCAGGCCGCGACCAGGATCCGGCGCTCGCGGTCCGTCTCCAGCCTCCCGGAGGGATACGCCATCAGGGTGTGGGCGAGCAGGACGATCCAGACGTTGCCGAGCAGGAGGCCGAGCAGGAAGAAGCCCGGGGGGTTGGCCGCGTACAGGCCGGACGTGATCCAGGCGAATCCCACCGCGGCCAGCAGTGCGCCGAAGCGGTTCTGAGGCCGGCGCCACCAAGCGAACAGTCCGGTGCCGATGAACGACCAGCCGATGAACAGGCCCACCCCGGCGTACACACCGCGTGCCTCGACGTGGTCGCTGCCCAGGATCAGCCCCCCGACCGCGAGGCCATAGAGCAATCCCGCCAGCGCGAGGCCGACCAGTGCCCTGCGTAGAGACCTCATCCGAGGATCCGAGCCAACGTCATAGACCGCATTCTTGCTGCTCCGGCAGGCTTTGCCATGCGTAAGCCGTACCACCCCAGGCGGTAAACCGCACCTCGAAGACGCCGGACAGCCGCATTGGCCAAGCCTGCGGCCCAAGCGATTCTCCTCCCGTGCAGTCCACCGGATCCCGGGGAGGGGAAATGAACTCGAACACAGGCAAGATCAAGGGCATCGCAGCACGCGCCGGTCACTGGAGCGCCACGCACCGCAAGCTGGCGATCTGGGGCTGGCTCGCATTCGTCGTCGTCGCGCTCTTCGCCGGCAGCCAGATCGGCCAGAAGACGCTCACCGACTCCGACTACTACGCCGGCGAGTCGGCTCGCGCGGAGCGCACGCTCGACCACGCCGGTCTCACGCCGCCGGCCTCGGAGATGGTGCTGGTGCAGAGCAGGCAAGCGAAGGCACACCCAAAGGCGGGCGACCCCGAGTTCCGCGCCGCGGTGGCGGACGTGACGAGACGCGTCGACCGGGTGCCGGTCGTCAAGAACGTGAGGTCCCCGTACTCACCGGGCGGTTCGGTCTCCAAGGACGGGCACTCGGCGCTCGTCGAGTTCGACATCCGCGGCGACGCCGAGAAGGCCGAGGACAAGGTCGCCCCGGTCATGGCGCAGGTCGAGGCCGCCCAGCGCGCGCACCCGCAACTGCGGATCGAGGAATTCGGCGAGGGCAGCGCCCGGAAGGCGATCAGCGGCGTTTTCGAGGAGGACCTCCAGAAGGCCGAGACTCTGTCGCTGCCGATCACGCTGGTCATCCTGCTGATCGCGTTCGGCTCCCTGGTCGCAGCGGGTATCCCGTTGCTGCTCGCCTTCTCGGCTGTGTTGGCCACCTTCGGCCTGGTCGCGCTGCCTAGCCAGGTCTTCCCGGTCGACGACGCGGCGGCCTCGGTCGTCCTCCTGATCGGGATGGCGGTCGGCGTCGACTACTCGCTCTTCTACATGCGGCGCGAGCGTGAGGAGCGAGCCGCGGGGCATGACCCGAAGACCGCACTGCAGCGCGCCGCGGAGACGTCGGGCCGTGCGGTGCTGGTCTCCGGCCTGACGGTGATGGTCGCGATGGCCGGGATGTTCTTCTCCGGCGACAAGGGATTCGTCGGAATCGGCCTCGGGGCGATGCTGGTTGTCGGCGTCGCCATGGTCGGCTCGCTGACGGTCCTGCCGGCGATGCTCGCCTGGCTCGGCGACCGCGTCGAGAAGGGCCGCGTGCCGCTGGTGCGGCGGCGGCACTCGGCTCGCCGGGAGTCGCGTATCTGGGGTGCCGTGGTGAACGCGGTCCTGCGTCGCCCGCTGGTGTCCGCAGTCGCCGCGACAGCTGTCCTGCTCGCCCTGGCCTACCCCGCCCTGGGAATGCAGACCAAGGTCTCGGGCATCTCCGACTTCCCGCAGGACCTGGCGGTCATGAAGACCTACGACCGCATCAACAATGAGTTTCCGGGAGAGAACGTTCCCGCCGTGGTGGTCATCAAGGGCGACGACGTTCGGAGTGGCAAGGTCACGTCGGCAGTGGCCGAGTTGAAGCGTGAGGCCGTGGCGACCGGCGAGATGTTCGATCCGATCAAGACCACCTACAGCAAGGACGGCGCCGTCGCCAAGCTGGAGATCCCGATGGTGGGCGACGGAGCGAACGACGAGTCCAAGGCGGCGCTGTCGGCCCTGCGGGACGACGTCATTCCGGCCACTGTCGGCAAGGTCTCCGGAACCAGCGTCGACGTCTCGGGCATGACCGCTCAGAACGCGGACAGCAACGAGCAGATGAAGTCAGCCATTCCGATCGTGTTCGCGTTCGTCCTCGTGATGGCGTTCGGCCTGCTGCTGGTCACGTTCCGCTCGATCGTGATCCCGATCAAGGCGATCCTGCTCAACCTGCTGTCGGTCGGCGCGGCGTACGGAGTGCTGGTGTACGTCTTCCAGAAGGGTCACTTCGAGAATCTGCTGGGCTTCGAGTCCAACGGTGGAGTGACCAGCTGGCTCCCGCTGTTCCTGTTCGTGGTGCTGTTCGGCCTGTCGATGGACTACCACGTGTTCATCCTCAGCCGGGTCCGCGAGGCGGTGGACCGCGGCATGCGGACCGAGGACGCCGTCGCCTACGGGATCAAGAGCACGGCGGGAGTCGTCACGAGCGCTGCGTTCGTGATGGTGGCTGTGTTCTCGATCTTCGCCACGCTGAGCGTCATCGACCTCAAGCAGATGGGAGTCGGCCTGGCGGTCGCGATCGCCATCGACGCCACGATCGTCCGCGCGGTGCTGCTGCCCGCCACGATGAAGCTGCTGGGCGAGTGGAACTGGTACCTGCCGAGCAAGCTGGAGTGGCTACCGAAGGCCCGCGGCGAGGAGGCCGTGGAGCCGGCGGCTGCGTAGCAGTCGGCAGACGGCAGACGGCAGTCTGCAGTCGGCAGTCGGCAGAAAAGGGAGGGCTCTCGGGCCCTCCCTTTTGCTTGGGATAGGCTCTTTCAGCCCGCTCAAGCACTTCGCAGGAGGACCGCAATGCCCGAAGCAGTGATCGTCGACGCCGTTCGCACCCCGATCGGCAGGGCCTTCAAGGGCTCGCTCGCCCAGCAGCGCCCGGACGACATGGGAGCGTTCGTCGTCGACAAGCTCCTGGAGCGCAATCCCGACGTCTCGCCCGAGATGATCGAGGAGGTCCTGTGCGGAGTCGGGATGCCGCAGGGGCTGCAGGCCTTCAACATGGGCCGGATCGTCTCGCTCCTGTCGGAGAAGCTTCCAATCGGCGTCGGCGGCGTGACCATCTCCCGCTACTGCGCCTCGAGCCTGGAGTCCATCCGCAACGCCGCGAACTCGGTCAAGGCCGGACAAGGCGACGCGTACATCGCCGCGGGGGTCGAGTGGGTGAGCCGTTACAACGAGCGCACCGAGGCCGCCGGCGAGGCCGACCAGAACGAGAACCTGCAGGGCAAGAACGGCCAGCCCGACGCCTACATCGCGATGGGGCTGACCGCCGAGAACGTGGCAGACAAGTACGAGGTCAGCCGCGCCGACATGGACAAGTACGCGCAGCGCTCGCAGGAGCTGGCCGTCGCGTCGCAGGAGTCCGGGTTCTTCGACCGCGAGATCGTCCCGGTCGAGCTGCCCGACGGAACCCTGGTCGCGAAGGACGACGGCCCGCGCGCGAGCTCGACGCTCGAGAAGCTGTCGCAGCTGCCGCCCGCGTTCAGGGAGGACGGCCGCGTGACCGCCGGCAATTCCTGTCCCTTGAACGACGGCGCCGCGGCGGTGCTCGTGATGTCCGAGGACAAGGCCTCCGAGCTCGGGCTGCAGCCGCGTGCACGAATCGTGACGGCCGGCACCGCCGCGCTCGAGCCGGAGCTGATGGGCATCGGCCCGATCGGCGCGATCAAGAAGGTGCTCGACCGCTCCGGGATGAAGATCGAGGACGTCGACGTGGTCGAGCTGAACGAGGCATTCGCCGCGCAGGTGATCCCGATCATGGCCGAGTGCAACATCCCGCTCGAGAAGATGAACCCGCACGGCGGCGCGATCGCACTCGGGCACCCGTTCGGCATGACCGGGGCGCGGATCATGACCACGCTGCTGAACGACCTCGAAACCGACGACAAGACGATCGGCCTGGAGACCATGTGCGTGGCGGGCGGTCAGGGCCAGGCGATGATCGTGGAGCGGCTCAACTAAGGCTCAGCTAACTGATACCGGCTGACAGCCGGGGCAAGGGAGGGGAACATGGCTCAGGGCAACGGCAGCAACCGCACACTGCGGCTGCGGCAGAGGCCGGAGGGCCGGATCGACGACTCGACGTTCGAACTGGTCGAGGAGCCGGTGCCGGAGATCGGCGACGGCGAGGCTCTGATCCGCATCCTCTACATCTCGATCGATCCGACCAACCGTGCCTGGATCCGCAATACGCCGACCTACCTGCCGCCCGTCCGCATCGGCGACGTGATGCGCGCCGGCGGCGTCGGCCGTGTGGTCGCGTCGAACAGCAAGAAGTTCGCCGAGGGCGACCTCGTGACCGGCCTCACCGGCTGGCAGGACTACGCCGTCGCCGGCGACCAGGACGGGATCCCGTTCACGCGTATTCCGGAGGAGCTCAACGTCCCGCCGGAGATGGTCGTCGGGCTGCTCGGCATCACCGGCCTGACGGCCTGGTACGGGGTCGAGAAGATCGGCAAGCCGAAGGAGGGCGAGACCTTCTTCGTCTCAGCAGCCGCCGGCGCCGTGGGATCCGTGGCGGGTCAGATCGCGAAGATCCACGGCGCGCGCGTGGTCGGCATCGCCGGCAGCGAGGACAAGTGCGACTGGCTCGTCGATGAGCTGGGATTCGACGCCGCCATCAACCGGCGCGACCACGACTGGCACGATCAGCTGAGGCACGTCTGCCGGAACGGGATCGACGTCGACTTCGAGAACGTCGGCGGCGAGATCATGGAGGCGGTGTTCGCGATGCTGAACGTCCGTGCGCGCGTGGCGCTCTGCGGGCTGATCTCCTCCTACAACCTCTCCGCGCCGCCGCCCGGCCCGCGCAGCTTCGCCAACCTGCTCGTGAACCGCGTCCTGCTCCAGGGCTTCATCATCATCGACTTCCTCCCCCACTCCCAGGAGGCGACGCAGCAGCTGGCGCAGTGGGCGATGGAGGGCAAGCTCAAGCACCGCGACACGATCGTGGAGGGACTCGAGAAGGCGCCGGCGGCGGTCAACATGCTGTTCGACGGCGACAACTACGGGAAGCTGATGGTGCGGGTCGCCGACGACGCCGCCGCGTGACGGTGGCGCGCGACTGATGGCACGCGAATTGAAGCTCGGCCTCAACACGGGCTACTGGTCGGCGGGACCGCCGCCGGGCGCCCTCGAGGCAGTCCAGGAGGCCGACCGGCTCGGCCTCGATTCGATCTGGACCGCGGAGGCCTATGGCTCTGACGTCCTGACCCCGCTCGCCTGGTGGGGCTCGCACACGGAAAACGTCCAGCTCGGCACGGCGATCATGCAGATGTCGGCCCGCACTCCCGCGGCAGCAGCGATGGCAGCGATGACGATGGACCATCTCTCGGGCGGGCGGTTCATCCTCGGGCTCGGCGTCTCGGGCCCGCAGGTCGTCGAGGGGTGGTACGGCCAGCCGTTCGCCAAGCCGTTGGCCCGCACCCGCGAGTACGTGCAGATCGTGCGCGACATCGTCGCGCGCGGCGACCGCGTGACCGCGCCGGGTCCCCACTACCCGCTGCCGTATCCCGACGGCACCGGGCTCGGCAAGCCGCTGCGCTCGACGCTGCACCCGGTTCGGGAGGACATCCCGATCTTCCTGGGCGCTGAGGGACCGAAGAACGTTGCGCTTGCGGCTGAGATCTGCGACGGCTGGCTGGCGCTCTTCTACTCGCCGCAGAACGAGACCTTCTACCGCGACGCGTTGGCCGAGGGATTCGCCCGCGATGGCGCACGGCACTCGGCCGAGGACTTCGAGGTCTGCGCCACGGTGCCGGTGATCATCCATGACGACGTGCAGGAGGCGGCCGACTGGATCCGGCCCATGTACGCCCTCTACTTCGGCGGGATGGGCGCGCGCGACGCGAACTTCCATCACAACGTCGCGATCCGGCTCGGCTTCGAGGCCGAGGCGAAGCAGATCCAGGACCTCTACCTCGACGGCAAGAAGGACGAGGCGGCGGCCGCCGTGCCGATCGAGCTGGTCGAGCAGCTGGCGCTGATCGGCCCGGAGGACAAGATCCGCCACGACCTCGACGCCTGGCGCGACTCGATTGTCACGACCTTGCTGGTCGGCGGCAACGTCGAGCAGCTGCGCAAGATCGCCGAGCTCGTGCTCGGCTAGCGGGCTGCTCGCCCACGGGACGTCAACCTGCCTGGATTCTGAGCGCTTAGATCCGCGCGGCGAACGTCGCCATCGGGGCACCGAGCGACTCGGTCAGCTCCGACCACTCGACGTCCAGATGCACCATGCCCTCGAAGCGGCCTTCGGAGCTGACGAGCAGGTGATGAACCTGGCGATCGGCCATCAGCTGCGCAGCGTCCGCGAACGTCGCATCCGGGGCGGCCTCGCAGAGGTCCGTGCTCATCACGCTCCCGACCTGAAGGCTGTCGAGGTCTTCGCCACCCGCCACGGCCTTCGCCAGGTCCCAGTCGGTCACGATCCCGACGAGGTGATCGCCCTCGCAGATCGGTAGCGCCTTGACTCCGCGCTCGGTCATGGAGGCAGCTGCCTCACGCACGCTGCTGCTAGGTCCCACCGTGGGCAGGTCGCGGGTCATCACGTCGGCTATGCGCATCGAGTCTCCTTCTGCTCGCAGCTTTCAACGGCTCGTCAAGCATGACCGCCCCCGGGCGGAGGATCAAGAGGTCCTGGACGCTTTTTACCCGCGTTTAAGGTGAACCGCACTGCCGTCCCGACCGAACAAGACGAAATGAACGCCTTCGCACGCCCGCGCGTGGTGATCAGCCGCTGCATCGACTTCGACGCCTGCCGCTACAACGGCCAGGTGATTCACGCGTCCCTGCGCGAGGAGCTCGAGCCGTGGGTCGAGCTCGCGCCGATCTGCCCGGAGCTCGAGATCGGCCTGGGCGTACCGCGTGACCCGATTCACCTTGTCGCGGCGAAGGGCGCGGACAGCGCCGGACCGCGTCTCGTGCAGCCGAGCACCGGCAGGGACCTGACCGCGCCGATGACGCGGTTCACCGAGGACTATCTCTCGAACGTCGGCGCGGTCGACGGCTTCATCCTCAAGAGCCGCTCGCCGTCGTGCGGCGTCGGCTCCGCGAAGGTGCATCAGCCCGATGGCCAGGGTCCGCATAGCCGCGGATCGGGGATGTTCGCGGCGGGCGTGCAGGAGCGGTTCCCGGGTGCCGCGATCGAGGAGGAGACGCGGCTGGGGAACCTGTTGATCCGGGACCTGTTCCTGACGAGGCTGTTCACCCTCGCGAGCTTCCGCGCGACGGCCGCCGAGCGCTCGCCCGCGGGGCTGGGGGAGTTCCATGCGCGCAACAAGCTGCTGCTGATGGGCTTCAACCAGACGCGGATGCGAACGCTCGGGCGAATCGTCGCCGACCAGAAGCGCGACACGATCGGCGCGGCGATGGACCGCTACCGCGCGGAGCTCGCGGCGGCACTGCGCCGGGCGCCGCGGATCCCCGCCACGGTCGACGTGCTGACGCACGCGTTCGGCCATTTCAAGAGGCTGCTCACGCGGCGCGAGAAGGAGCACTTCCTCGAGATGCTCGAGGACTACCGGTCCCGGCGCGTCCCGCTCAGCGCGGTGAACGCGTTGCTGCGCTCCTGGGCGGCGCGCTTCGATGCCGCGTACGTCGCCGGCCAGACGTTCTTCGAGCCCTACCCGTCCGAGCTGGTGCGGCTCGAACCGCTCCGCAGTCGCGGGCGAGACGTGCTGGAGCGGGCCTAGCTAAGCGTCCCGGCGCACGCCGGTGCGGCGGTAGACCGACTCCGCGTATGCGTGCGGGCGGAAGTGCAGGATCGGGTCATCCGAGCACTCGATGCCGCTCGTGACCCTCGTCGGGTCGAACACGAGGATGTCCCCGTCGTGCTCACGGTCGGTGGCGAGACCGGTGATCTCGAGCCGGCCGAGCGGGACGCGCTCGCGGTCCTCGGGCCAGCCGGCGGTCGAGTCGTCGGTCGGGTCACCCTCGGCCGCCACCGCGGCGGTGAGGGTGAAGGCGCCCGGCCCCTGCTCGAGCCGCTCGCGCAAATCGTCCTGCAGGTAATCGCGCTCCAGCCCGCCCTCTTCGTCCTCGGAGACGTTCGCCTCGCCCGCCGCCGGCTCCCAGCGATAGCGGATGAACCGCCGCTCCCCGTTGGCGTTGGTCATCCGGTAGGCGTGCAGCGAGTTGTACGCGCAGGTGAGGTAGCTGACCGGCGGCGGGTTGCCGAGCGTGTGCTGGATCGCCGGCATCGCTTCCGGGTGCGCGCCCAGGAACGCGCCCAGCCGCTCCATGTCGGGCTGACCCGTCTCGGGATCGGGCTTGCGCGCGACCATCAGCTCGTGGAAGTCCTCCGGCGTGCGCACGACGAACACCGGTGTGGTCACGCACACGATGTCGGTCGTGGTCCCGTCATCGAGGTACAGCTTGACCGCCATGCCGCGCGCCTCGCGGGCGCCGTCGCGGCCTTCGGGCTCACCTCCGCCGTTCGAGAAGCGCACGTGCGCGCGGAGTGGCCCGCCCTGTAGATGCTCGGCGGTGGACAGGTCCGCCGCCTCGGGTGAGGGCGTGAACGTGCCGGCGCAGAGGGTGCCCTTGGTGTGGAGCGCGCGCTTGCCGTCGTGGCGGCCTGCAAGCGCGTTGACGGCGTCGATGACCTGGGCGGCGAGGGCGGCCTGGTCGGTGGCCGGCCGGGTCGGGGTGGTCATGAGCGCGACCCTACAACTTCTTGACGGAGCCGCGTGGCTTTTTTCACACGCCCGCCTTTCCCCGTCACGAAAAACGTGATCCCATTCGATCCAAGCGAACGAAAGGAAAGGCGATGATCGAAGAGGGCAAGAAGGCACCCGCCTTCAAGCTGAACGACCAGGACGGCAATCCCGTGCGCCTGTCCGACTTCAAGGGCCGCCACGTGGTCCTCTACTTCTATCCGAAGGCGGACACGCCGGGGTGCACCACCCAGGCCTGCGGCATCCGCGACCACGAACAGGCATATGACGCCGCGGATGCGATCGTGCTTGGAGTTTCCCCCGATCCCCCCGAGCGGCTGGCGAAGTTCGCCGACAAGCACGCCCTGGGCTTCACGCTGCTGTCCGACCCCGACCACAAGGTGGCTGACGCCTACGGCGTGTGGGTCGAGAAGTCGATGTACGGGCGCAAGTACTTCGGCAACGAGCGCACGACATTCCTGATCGGGCCGACCGGCAAGGTCGAGCGCATCTTCCGGAAAGTCCGGCCCGCGGAGCACGACGAGCTGGTGCTCGGCGCGCTGGAAGGGAGCGCCGCGGCAGCATAGGTCCCGCTCCCGGAACGGGCGCCCGGCCGCGGGAACTAGGAGTCGATCACCAAGGCGCCGTGCTCCTCGCGTGCACGTGCGACGGTCCCTCGCGCACGGTAGGGCGCAGCTTCGCCGGCTCCGACGGCGCCCACCACCGCGTCGCTGCCATCGACGCTCAGGCCGGCGCGCGCCTTCCACCACCAGGCAACGTCACGCGGCAAGGCGTGCCAGCCGTTGTCCGCGTCCAACCGGGCCCGCAGGTACCCGAGCAGCTCGTCGTACAACGCGAGTCGCCGGGCGGAGGAGACGTAGTCGGGGTGGACGATCACGTTGATCAGTCCCCGGCTCGATATCACCCAATCCGCCTTCGCCCGCCAGATGTCGATGGAGGGCTCACGCAGGATCTCCCAGAGAGTGTGGTCCTGCACGAGCGTGATCGGAAGCTCGACCAGGCTCCCGAGGAAGTAGGGAAAGATCGAGCAGCAGCCGCCCGGCTGGGGCTCGAACGGGTCGGTGTCGGGAAACGAGGAGTCGTACAGGCACCCCAGGTCGGGCATCCAGTCGGCGTTCCGGTGTGTGCCGGGCGAGCGGAAGCCAACCGCGTCCCAGGTACGCATGTAGTGGGCGATCTGCGGAAGCGCTGCGGTGAACGTGCGGCGGCTCGTAAAGAGCTTTCCGGCGTGTGTGATCCCGTGCAGACCAACCTCGCCGCCAGCCGCCCGGATCGTGTCGAAGGTTCCCTCGGGGATCGGGTAGTCCTCGGCCACGAAGTACCACGACGACACGATCCCGTGCCGGCGTTCGAGATCGAGGAGCGAGTCGATGTTCTCGATCCCAGCCGCCGTCTCGACGTCGTGGGTGACGATGGCGGCGAATCGCTTCCCATCGGGCCAGAAGTTCACCAGCGGCACCGTGCCTCCCGGCGAGCTCCGCACGCGGCGGAGCAGATCCTGGTGCAGGTGCTCGACCAGGAGCGGCTCGACCGGCCACGCCGGGAACGTCCGTTGCGCCTGCCTGCGGGCGTAGCGCCGTCGCACGGCGAGCTGCAGCTTGCGTGGTATGAACGGCTTGAGCGCGTAGTAGGCGCGCAGCGCCAGGCCCCGTGCACGCCGGTCCTCGTAGCGCTCGCGCAGGTAAGTCTCGGGATCAAAGGGCTCCGCACCTCGCCGGCGCGCCCGGTCCGGAACGTCACTCACGCGAAGTCCTTGTACAGAGCCTCTCCGACGAGACGCCCGACGAACATCGGCGAATGCTGGATGACACCGCCCATCGCACGCCGCGCGAAGCCGTCCGGGCCGGGCGGCTCGCTTCCGATGTACGTGTAGCGCAGAGGCGTTTCATCCGTCCCCCAGCTTCGCTTGAAGGCCATGAGCCCGTGATTGCCGAGGTCGGTGCGGCCGAAGTCGAGGAACTGCTGGCCGTGCTCGCATCCCCAGCGAATCGCCTCCATGAACAGCAGGTTGTTCGGACGCAGCGACTGGTCGCGGCGCACCGAGGCGCCGTACTTGTAGGTCACCGTGCCGCCCGCCACCAGGAACACTGCGCCGGCCACGTCGCGCCCACGGTAACGCGCGAGCAATACGAAGCCGAGCCCGGCCTCGAAGAGATCCGAGAGGCGCAGGATGAATCCACGCGGCTGAGTGGGCATCCCCTGGCGCCGGCGTGTCTCCAGGTGCATCGAGTAGAAGCGCTCCAGCCCATCCCGTTCGTGGTGGCGCTCGATAGTGACGCCTTCGCGCACCGCTTTGGCGATGCCGCGCTTGACCTGCGACTTCGCGAAGCGCCGCTGAACGCTCGCGACGTCCGGGTCGAGCCGCAGGCGGTGCTGCACATATCTCTGCACCACGACTCCGTCAGGCACCTCTGCGAGCTCTCCGCGAACCTCCAGTGGGAGGCCGGTGCGAGCCCGCTCCCTCTCCACCGCCCCGCCGAGCGCCGCGGGGTCCATGTTCGCGGCCGGGTCGCGCAGCGGCTCGCATGCGTCGGAGAACGGGAGCGAGATCAACCGAGAGCCGGTCAGGCGGCTGCGTACCGTTGCCACGGGCAGCCCGCCGGCGAGTTGCCCCTCGTCACCGGTCACGCACCACGCGGAGATCTCATACCGGTAGTGCTCGTGCAGAAGCCGCAACCACTGCGGGTGGTGAAAGATCGTGGCGGTCGGGACCCGGGCCACCAATTCCGACCATGCACGGTCGGCCAGTGGATCAACATTACGAGTCACACGCTCAGGCGATACAGATTTCAGGGCCCCAAGGATACGATGCGCCTGGAAATGTGACTATCTGCCGGGGCGATGGAATGGACACCGAACAGACCGGCGCGCTGATTCTCGGCACCACGTACCGGGCTCTCGGGGTCGTCCGCAGCCTGGCGCGCAATGGCATCGCCGTCCGGCTGGTAGATAGCGACGATGGCACGATCGCGGCTCTTTCCCGCTATGCGCGCCGTCCGATCCGGTGGAGGCCGGGCAACGGTGAAGATGGAATCGATCGCCTGCTCGAGATTGCTGGAAGGCATCGCCTCGAGGGCTGGACCCTGATTCCGACCGACGACGAGACGGCTGCACTCGTCTCGCGTGGCCGTGATCGTCTCGGGACTCACTACCTGGTCGCCGCTGCGGAGTGGGACGCCATGCGGTTCGCGCATGACAAGCGGTTGACCTGTCAACTGTGCCAGGAGCTCGGCGTGGATCACCCGCGGACGCGATTCGGGGCGGATATCGATGAGCCGGGCGCGGCATGGGACGGTCCGTCGATCCTGAAGCCGGCGATCAAGCACGAGTCCAGCCGCTTGGTCAGGGACAAGGCCTGGCCCGTTGCCGACCGGGCGAGCTTGCACGACCTGCTCGCGCGCGCCCGGGAATCCGTGCCGGCAGACGAGGTGATGCTTCAGGAGCTCATACCCGGCGATGGCCAGGGGCAGCTCTCCTATGCGGCGCTGGCCGACCGCGGTCGCGTGCTCGGGTCCATCACGGCGCGGCGGATCCGCCAGCAGCCGATGGACTTCGGCCGCCAGAGCACCTATGTCGAGTCGATCATCGCGCCCGAGGTGGCCGCGGCGGGACGAAGGGTGATCGAGGCACTCCGCTACACCGGGCTGATCGAGGTCGAGTTCAAGCGTGACGCGCGCGACGGGCGCAGCAAGCTCCTGGACATCAACCCCCGCGCGTGGGGCTGGCACACGCTCGGCGCGCGAGCCGGAGTGGATTTTCCTTACCTCGAGTGGCGCATGCTCCACGGCCAGCCCGTGGCCGAGGCACATGCGCGACCGGGGGTGCGCTGGGTCCGGATGGCGACCGATCTACCCACCGTCGCACGCGAGATCGCCGCCCGGCGGATGTCCGTGCGCGGCTATCTCGCGTCGCTGCGAGGCCCGCTCGAGCACGCGATGTTCGCATGGGACGATCCGCTGCCGGGATTCGCCGACTTGCCTGTCACGGCGGCCGTTCATGCACGCCGGATGATCAATCGTCGCCTCTCGAGCCGAGGGTGAACAAGGACGACGTTCACTTTCCAAGCGGCGTGGCGGTCTCTCGGATAGGCTACCGGCGGTTTCCCGGTTGCTGAGCGCATGACGGACTCATGCCTGTCACTTCCGGCCTCCGGGGACTCACGGAGGAGGAACAGGGACGTGTCGCAACTGCACTCGCGCAGGCGCTCCGGTAAACAAATAGGTGCGATGACGGGCGCCGACGAACAGGTCGTGATCATCGGTGCCGGCCCTTACGGGCTCTCGGTGGCGGCCCACCTTCGCGCGCGCGGCATCGAGCCGCATGTCTTCGGCCGCCCGATGAGCTTCTGGGAGGACCACATGCCGAGCGGCATGCTGCTGCGCTCTGCCTGGCACGCCTCGAGCATCGCGCATCCTGGCGCGGACATGACGCTCGACGCCTACGAGCGCCAGTCCGGGCCGCTGCGCCGGCCGCTGCCCCGCTCCGACTTCGTCTCCTACGGGCACTGGTTCCAGGTCAACTCGGTCCCCGATCGTGGACCACCGCGAGGTGGCCCTGGTCGAGCGTGAGGGCGACGGCTTCACGGTGGCCTGCGCGGATGGCGAACGGCGCAGGTCGCGCCACGTGGTGATCGCCACCGGGCTGCGCCGTTTTCCCCAGCGGCCCCCCGAGTTCGACCGGCTCGCGCCCGAGGTCGCGGCCCACTCGATGGACGTGACAGATCCCCCAAGCTACGCAGGGCGTTCGGTGGCCGTGATCGGCTCCGGCCAGAGCGCCGTGGAGACAGCGGCGCTGGCTCACGAGGCGGGCGCGGCGGTCGAGCTGATTGCCCGCGCTCCCGCGATCCGGTGGCTCTCACGCAGCGCCCGGCTGCACGGAGGCAGCCGGATCGTCGAGTACATCTTGTACGCGCCGACCGACGTGGGGCCGCCCGGCTTGAGCTGGATCGTCGCGCTTCCCAATGCCTTCCGCCGTCTGCCCCAGGGGACCCAGAGCCGGCTTGCGTACCGTGCGATCAGGCCGGCCGCGGCAGGCTGGCTCGTCGACCGCACGAGCGGTGTCAAGCTGACGCTCGGCCGGCGGGTCGTCAGTGCCGAAAACGGTGGCCCGGCGGGCGCGCGGCTGACGCTCGACGACGGCACGAGGCGGAGTGTCGACACGGTTGTTCTCGCCACGGGCTACGCCGTCGATGTCGCAGGCGAGCCGTTGGTGGGGCGGTCGATCGCCGGGGCGCTGTCGGTGAACGCCGGGTATCCGCTGCTCAGCCGCGGGATGGAATCGTCTGTGCCGGGACTCCATTTCGCCGGAGCCTACGCGGCGCCGAGCTTCGGTCCGGTGATGCGGTTCGTGTCCGGCACGCGATTCACGGCACGGTCGGTTGCCGAACGCATCTCTCGCCGAGCCTGAGGGTCTGCACGGCAACGAGCGCATGACCGTGCTCGGCGCGCTGGAAGGGACGGCCGCGGCAGCATAGAGTCCCAACCATGGCTCGCACGGCGCTTCCGCCCGGCCCGTCCTCGCCGCCGATCGTCCAGACGCTGCGGACGGTGCGCGACTTCGAGGGCTTCATGGCGCGCTGCGTACAGCGCTACGGCAGCACCTTCACGGTCCGGTTCGTGGGCCTCGGGGATCTCGTGTACCTGACGGACCCCGCCGACGTCAAACAGGTCTTCACGGGCGACCCGGACCTGTTCCGGGCCGGCGAGGCGAACCAGATGCTCGAGCCGGTGCTGGGGCAGAGCTCGGTGCTGCTGATCGACGGCGACCAGCACCTGCGCCGGCGCCGGCTGCTGCTGCCGCCCTTCCATGGCGAGAGCATCGAGCGCTATCGGGAGCTGATCGCGGAGATCACCATGCGCGAGGTGGGCCGGTGGCCGCTCGGGCGGACCTTCCAGCTTCGGCCGCGGATGCAGGCAATCACGCTCGAGGTGATTCTGCGGGCCGTGTTCGGCATCAGCGAGGCGGCGCGGCTCGAGCGCCTGCGCGTGCTGCTGCCCGAGCTGCTCACGCGCAGCACCGCCCTGATGTGGCTGCCGGTCATGCAGCGGCGGTTCGGCCGCTGGAGCCCGGCGCGTCGCTTCGAGCGGGTGCGCGACGCGATCGACGAGCTGCTCTATGACGAGATCCGCAGGCGGCGGGAGTCGGGCCCGACGGGGGACGACGTGCTGTCGATCCTCCTCGCGGCGACCGACGAGGACGGGCGCGGGCTGAGCGATACCGAGCTCCGCGACGAGCTGATGACCGCGGTCACGGCCGGGCACGAGACCACCGCCACCGGCCTGTCGTGGACCTTCGACCTGCTGCTGCACCACCCCGCCGTCCTGGAGCGCCTCGAGGCATCGCTGGCGGCGGGCGAGGACGAGTACCTCGATGCGGTGATCAAGGAATCGCTGCGGGTGCGCCCGGTCGTGGCGGACGTCGGGCGGGTGCTGAGCCGGCCCGCTTCGATCGCCGGCTACGAGCTGCCGGCCGGGACGATGGTCGTGCCGGCGATCTCGGCCGTGCACCGCTACGCGCACCGCTACCCGGAGCCGTTCGAGTTCCGGCCCGAGCGGTTCCTCGACGGCCAGCCGGAGCCGTACACGTGGATCCCGTTCGGCGGCGGGACCCGCCGTTGCGTCGGCGCGGCGTTCGCCCAGCTCGAGATGAAGGTCGCCGTCCCGACAATCCTGTCCGCGGCCCGCCTCGAGTCCGCATCGGATCGCCCGGAGCGCTCGCGGCTGCACAACGTGACTCTGATCCCGCCCAAGGGCGTGCGCGTGCGGCTGGTGGAACGGCGGCCGGCGCCGGGCCGTGACTTCGCGCGCGCAGAGGCACCCGCCCCGGCCGGCCGGCCGCCGGCAGGGATAGGCGCCAGGTGCCGCGGAAGACCACCGCCCCGCTGCTCGCGGCGGACACTCCTTACCTGATGTACCGCTCGTTCTTCGCGCTGCCGAAGAGCATCAAGGGCGCGACCGGCGCACCGGTCAACGCCCTGCTCGGGAGCATCAACGCGCTCGTCCAGGCGGTCGAGGAGCACGCGCCGCGGGCGGTCGTTCTCTGCTTCGGGCAGGACGCGGCCGATTACCGGCTCGACCTGTTTCCCGGATACCACGCCGCCCGCCCGCCGATGCCCGAGGAGCTGGCCGCTCAGTGGAAAGTCGCGCCGGAGCTGTTCGAGCTGTTCGGGTGGAGCGTCTACGAGCGCCCGGGCTATGAGGCCGACGACGTACTGGGCTCGTTGGCCCACGCCGAAGCGCAGCGCGGCGGCCAGTCCCTGCTGATGACCGGCGACCGCGACATGTACCAGTGCGCCGGCGACTCCTGCCGTGTGCTCTACGTGGGTGGCCGGGGCAAGGGACCGGAGGTGATCGACGCGCAGGAGGTCGAGCGCCGCTACGGCGTGCCGCCTGCTCTGGTTCCGGACCTGATCGCCCTGCGCGGCGACCCCTCGGACGGCATTCCCGGCGCACGCGGAATCGGCCCGAAGACCGCCGCCGAGCTGCTGCGGCGGCACGGGTCGCTCGAGGCGGCGCTCGACAGCCCGATCGGCGAATCCAAGCGGGTCATGCATGCCCTGCGCGAGCAGGCCGAGGAGCTGCGCGCCTTCAAGGACGTGGCCACGCTGCGCCAGCTCGACGTGCCGGCGCCGGAGGACGCGCCGACCGACTGGGCCGGTGGCGCCGCCGCGGCGGAGGCTTTCGGCATGAACGCCCTCGCGCGCCGTCTGACCGGCATCGCGAAGGCCCGCGGGGCCTGACAGAATCCGCGCCGTGGCAACGGCCTCTCCGGCGGTCCTCATCACCGGCGCTTCGACCGGCATCGGGCATGCGACCGCGGTCAGCCTGGCGCGGCGCGGGTTCGCCGTGTTCGCCGGCGTGCGGCGCGAGGAGGATGCGGCCCGGCTGGCGGCGGACGCACCCGGGGTCACGACCCTGTTTCTCGACGTCACGGACAGCGCGTCGATCGACGCGGCCGCCAAGGACGTGCGCGAGGCCACGAACGGGCGCCTCAAGGGCCTGGTCAACAACGCCGGCATAGCGGTCAGCGGTCCGCTCGAGTTCCTGCCGCTCGACGAGCTGCGGCGCCAGCTGGAGGTGAACGTCGTCGGCCAGATCGCCGTCACCCAGGCGGCGCTGCCGATGCTGCGGGAGGCGAATGGACGCGTGGTGAACATCGGCTCGATCGGTGGCCGCGTCGCATTGCCGTTCCTCGGACCGTACGCGGGCTCGAAGTTCGCGATGGAGGGCCTGTCGGACTCGCTGCGGCGCGAGCTCGCGCCGCTCGGCGTCAAGGTGTCGCTGGTACAGCCTGGCCCGATCGCCACCTCGATCTGGGAGCGCGGCCAGTCCAAGGCGGAGTCGCTGCGCGCGGACATGCCGGCCGAGGCGCAGGCGCTGTACGGCGCTCGTATGGATAAGGCCCAAACGGCTGCGCGCGCACGCGCCGAGGAGGCGATCCCGCCAACTGCCGTCGCCGACGTCGTGGCACACGCCCTCACCTCGAGCCGTCCGCGCACGCGTTACCTGGTCGGGCCCGACACGCGAGTCATGGCCGCCCTCTCGCGACTGCTTCCCGACCGGGCGATGGACCGGCTGATCGCCCGGCGCGCGGGCTGAGCGCGAGACCATGAGCGAGACCGGCGATCGATCCGGAGGTTCGCGCATGCGCGAACGCGTTCGTCGCCCTCTACGAGCGCAGCGGGGCTCTCGACCGCGCGACGTGGCTGGGGGCGCCGGTCGCGCGCTTCCCGTTCGACCTCTGGATCTACCAGGAGATCGCATTCCACACCCGCCCGGAGGTGGTCGCGGTGAGCGGCGACGGCGCAGCGGGAGTGCGCTTCTACATGGAGTCGGTGCAGAAGCTGCTCGGCAGCGGCCGCGCAGTTGAAGGGCCCGGACGCGCGAGCGCTCGCCGGCCAGATCGCTCCGGGTGAGCGAGTGATGGTGATCGCCGGTCCGGGCGCCGGTGACCTCGAGGCGCATGCCGAGCTGGTCACCGACGGCTGCTACCTGGTCGCCGAGCAAGCGGACACCGACCAAGTGGGCGCGCTGCTGGCGTCGGGGGCGCCGTTCGAGATCGACCGCGAGCGCGAGCGGCTGCTCGCGACCTTCAACCCGAGCGGCTACCTCCAGCGTACGGGCGTCGCTGCGGCGGCGGTTGCACCCACGCCCGAGCCACACAGCGAGCCTCAGCCCGACACGCTGGACCGCTTCCACCAGCTCTTCTACGACCTCGGGCGGGAGACCTGGAAGCGGAACGAGTGGCTCGGCCCGCGGGCCTTCAAGAACCCGAGCGACCTCTGGGTCTACCAGGAGCTGCTGCACCGGCTGCAGCCGGACCTGATCGTCGAGAGCGGCACCGGCCCTGGCGGCAGCGCCTACTTCATGGCGGGCGTCTGCGACCTGATCGAGAAGGGACAAATCATCACGATCGACGTATCGGTCGCCTACAAGCACCGCGTCGACCACCCACGGATCACCTACATCCACGGCTCCTCGGTCTCGGAGCAGACGCTCGCGACCGTGCGAGAGGCGGCTGCCGGCGCCGAGCGCGTGCTGGTGTTTCTCGACTCCGACCACTCACGCGACCACGTGCTGGCGGAGCTGAACGCCTATGCGCCGCTGGTCACCCCGGGCAGCTACCTGGTTGTGGAGGACACGAACATCAACGGCCATCCGGTCGCGCCCGACTTCGGTCCGGGCCCGATGGAGGCCCTGGACGAATTCCTCGCCGGTGAGGCCGGCTTCGAGATCGACCAGGGATGCGAGAAGTTCCTGTTCACGTCGAACCCCCGCGGCTTCCTGCGCCGCTCTTAGTGCCGGCGCGAACCGAGTCGTAGGTGTGCCAGTAGAGCACCGGTCCGCCGCGCAGGCGGCCGCGGCGCGCCCACTCGATCAGTCCTGCCATCGCCTTGGCGGTGTAGACCGGCTCCAGGTCCAGGCCGGCGCTCGACTTCGCGAGCACAGCGGCCGCTTCCCCTTCCGCCGTGCGATGCCCGTAGCCGGCGCCAAGGAAGCCGCGCTCGAAGCTGAAGTCGTGCTCGCACACCGCGATCGTCTGGAAGCTCGCCCCGCGCCGGCGCAGAAGGTCCTCGGTACCTCGCGCGAGCCGCGCGATCCGGCCCGGGTCGAGCGGAGAGCGGTCGTTCACCTGCACGGCCACCACGCGGGTTCGGAGCCCCGCCAGCTGCAGCCCGAGCGTCATGCCGGCGGCGCTGCCGCCTGATCCGGCGGCCAGCACGACGTGCGCGGGCTCGGGCAGCTCGCCCGCCTCGACCTGCGCCGCCAGCTCGAGCGCGGCCTCGACGAATCCGACGCAGCCGAGCGGCGAAGATCCTCCGACACCTAGGAAGTAGGGCGGACGCATCCGGCGCAGGTCGATGTGGCGCGCCATCAGCCAGGGGACCGTGAGCGCCGTGCGGACCGTGCCGTGCGTCAGGTAAACCGTGGCGCCGGACGCCAGGATGCGCTCGAACTGTGCGCGGACATGCTCGTCGAGCGGTTGGTCCGCGAGCGCCAGGATCGCCCGCAGGCCAGACTCGCGCGCGTGCAACGCGGTGGCCAGGCCGTGATTGGTCCCCAGCGCCCCGACCGTCAGGATCGACCGGCTTCCGCGCCGCAGTGCATCGGCCAGCACCCACTCGAGCTTGCGCGGCTTGTTCCCGCCCATCGGCGTGCTGAACGCGCCGTCGTCCTTCACCCAGACATCGGCCTCGACTGAATCGCCGAGGTCGAGCGGCCGCACCGGGGTGGCGCCGGGGCCGAGCTGCAGGTGCGGCAGGGTCTCCCGCAGGGCCGGGAAGCGCTGGTACAGCAACGGGCGCTCCGCCACGGCGCTCACGCCTGCACCGCCGAGACGACCAGCACGGCCGCCAGGACCAGTGTCGTGCTCCACGCGATCATCGCGGCCGCGCGGCGCCGGTCGAGCTCGTAGACCCCGGACACCAGCAGCGTGTTGATGCCGCAGGGCATCGCCGCCAGCAGGAGGTACGGGTCAGGAAGATCGATCAAGGGCAGCGCGAGCCCGAACAGCAGCAGCGGGGCCACGACCAGGCGCAGCGCGACCGCGACACCCACCTCCCGGTTCAGCGGCGGCAGGGCGCGCCGCGGAGCCAGGATCGAGTCGAGATACACGCCGACCGCGAAGAACCCCGCCGGCAGCATGCAGAACACGAGGATCCGGGAGGCGTCCACGAGCACATCCGGAGCAAGCGCCGCCGGAGCAACGAGGCCGGCGACGAACGCCGGCATCAACGGGTTGCGGAAGAAGAAGGCGCGCAGCCGCTCGCGCAGAGAGTCGCCGTGCGCGTCGCCGAACGCCGCGCCGACGGCGAACGCTCCGATGAACAGGGCCGGTCCCGCCACCAGCAGGTCATACACGACCGCGGTCGGAAGCGACGACGCTCCGAGCAGCACGGTCACCAGCGGGTAGCCGAGGTAGCCGGTGTTCGCGAGCATCGCGCCGAGCATCGCCGTGCCGGTCGCCGGCCGGCTGGCGCGTGTCCCGCACCAGCCACCAGCGCAAGCGTGGCCGCGCAGGCGAGTGCCGCCCATCCGATCACGACGCCGCCCAGAACGTCGGAGTCGAACTCGACGTGCGCGACGTTGAAGAACGTGACGAACGGCATCGCCCCGAAGAGCATCGCCTTCAGCAGGCGGGCGGCGTCGTGCTCGGCCGGCTCGCCGAGGCGCCTGCGGGCCGCCACTCCGGCGCAGGCGGACAACACGATCGCCGCGGCCACGGCCGCGAGGCCCACGACCGCGGTCCGTCAGCCGGCGATCTGAATCAGCCGGAACCGCCCGGCTCGGTATCCAGATCGAGCGACAGCGAGTTGATGCAGTACCGCTGCCCGGTCGGCGCCGGGCCGTCGTCGAACACGTGGCCAAGATGGGAGCCGCAGCGCGCGCACACGACCTCGGTCCGGACCATGCCGTGGCTGTCGTCCGAGCGCAGCTCCACGCGGCCAGCCGCCGCCGGCTCGTAGAAGCTCGGCCACCCCGTCCCCGAGTCGAACTTCGTGTCGGAGCTGAACAGCTCGTTCCCGCAGGCCGCGCAGCGGTACATCCCGTCCTCTTTCGAGTACACGTACCGGCCGCTGAAGGGCGGCTCGGTACCTTGGCGGCGCAGCACCTCGTACTGTTCCGGAGTCAGCGACTCCCGCCACTCCTCTTCCGTCTTGTTGACCTCTGTCTCCATCTCAGCTCTCCTAGTCCGCGGTGTAGCGCTCAATGGTAGGACCGCTCCGCGCCGGCCGGCCCTTCGCAGTCGTCGCCGTGGCCGCGATGGCGCTGTTGCTGCCCTCCGCGGCGCCGGCGCACTTCGAGGTCAAACCGCGGCGGGGAGACCCCAACGACGCGCGCGCGTTCACATTCAGCATCGAGAACGAGAAGTCCAACGCCGCCACCGTTCGCTTCGACGTGCAGCTGCCGACGGGCGTGGAGTTCCTCGGGGCGCGCTCGCTCGGCGGGTGGAAGCTGCAGCGTGCCCCGAGCCGGGGCGGACCGCGCACGATTTCCTTCCGGGCCCGTCAGCCGCTCGGTCCGGGCGAGGCGGACCAAGAGTTCGTCGTGTCGCTGCGGCTGCCGAAGACGCCCGGCGCGACCCTGTCCTTCAAGGGCGTGCAGACCTACGACAACGGCCAGAAGGTGCGCTGGATCGGGCCGCCGGGATCCGAGGAGCCGGCGCCGACCGTCAGGGTCTCGACCCGCAACGTGACGGAAAAACCGATCACCGGCGCGACGTCGGTCACCGGCGCGACCGGAACCGCCACCACCGCGCCCGAATCGGAGGACGAGGACGATGACGGCGGTATCAGCGGCTGGCTGATCGCCATACTGGTCGTGGGCGGCGTCGCACTGATCGGGGGCGGCGTGTACCTGTTCACAAGGGCAAACAGGAGGGGATCGTGAGCACAGCTTTCCGCCAGGCAGTCGAAGCGAAGGACTTGGACGCGATGGAGGCGGCGCTCGCTCCCGACGTCGTGTTCCGCAGCCCGGTCGTCTTCAAGCCCTACGAGGGCCGCGAGGCGACGATGGGCCTGCTGCGGATGGTCGTCCAGGTGTTCGAGGACTTCGAGTACACCGACGAGGTCGAGTCCGACAGCTCGGTCTGCCTCGTCTTCAAGGCCCGCGTGGGCGACCGCGAGCTGCACGGGATCGACTATCTCGAGCTGAACGCGCAAGGTCAGGTCGAACGGCTGACGGTGCTGATCAGGCCGCTGTCGGGACTGACCGCCCTCGCGGAGGCGATGGGAGCGCTGCTCGCGCAGGCCCAGGCCTAATGACCGATTCCACTCCACCCGATCGGACCATGTCTCGCGCCTGCGGGTTGATCTGAGCAGCTGGGAACGCCCGTATCCGTACAGATGACGGGCTATTTCACCGACGACTCGGTCATCCGTCGCGTCTACCGCGAGCGCGCCCTCGCGCTGGCCGGGCCGCGCGCCCTGCTGATGCAAGCGGCGCACCCGCTCGCCGTTTCGGGGCTGCTCGCGCACACAGATTCGCTCGAGGAGCCCTACGAGCGGCTGGCCCGCACCGCGGTCGTGATGGACAAGATCACCTTCGGCTCGCGCGCGGACGCCGACCGCATGACGCGCCGCGTGCGCGCGATGCATCGCACGGTCAACGGAACACTGCGCAAGGCCGCCGGGCCGTTCCCGGCCGGGCACCCCCTACCGGGCCGACGACCCCGAGTTGCTGATGTGGGTCCTCTACAGCCTGGTCGAAAGCGGCATGCTCGTCTACGACATGTACGTGCGCAGCCTGACCGAGGACGAGCGGGCGGCCCTCTGGGACGACTACAAGGTGGTCGGCAAGCTGTTCGGCCTGCGCAAGCGGGACATGCCCGGCAACGCTGGACGACTTCCGCGCCTACGGCGAGGAGATGCTCGCGAGCGGCCGCCTGGTGGTGACTCCGTGGGCCCGTAACCGCGCGCGCGAGATCGTGCTCGATCCGCCGGTGCCGCTGGTCGCAGAGCCGCTGGTCGAGACGGTCAACTTCATCACGATCACGCTGCTGCCCGAGCCGATCCGGAGCCAGTACGGCTTCTCACCCCTCCCGCCCACCTGGCTGCGCCGGCTGATGGTCGCCGGCGGCGCCGAGTACGTGAAGCGGTTCGTGGTCCCGTTCCTACCCGGGCGCGTGCGCCTGGTGCCCTCGGCGCGGGCCGCATAGCCGGCAGTGCGCGTCAACCACTTCGAGCAGCGTCAACGGCTGCCGCTTCCACCCGAGCAGGCCTTCGAGTTCTTCGGAGACGCCCGCAACCTCGAGGCGGTCACCCCCGACTGGCTGCACTTCCGGATCGAGTCGCTCGACTCGCCGCGACTGGAGGAAGGGGCCCTGATCGAGTACCGCCTGCGTGTGCGCGGGATTCCCGTTCGCTGGACGACCCGGATCGTCTCCTGGGAGCCGGGGCGCCGCTTCGTCGACGAGCAGATCCGCGGCCCCTACAAGCTCTGGGAGCACACGCACTGGTTCGAGCCGGACGGGCAGGGCGGGACCATGATGACCGACCGGGTCCGCTACGCGATGCCGTTCGGACCGCTCGGGCGCCTCGCGCACCGGCTGTTCGTGCGCCGCGACCTGCGGCAGATCTTCGACTACCGGCGCGAGCGCATTGCGGCGCTCGTCTCCGCTCAGACGACCCGCTCGCCGGCCTCCGAGTAGCCGATCATCCGGTTCGTCAGCGCGATCAGCGTGCGGACGTCGCCCGCGCCGGGCGCAGGCGCTTCGCGCAGCCGCGCGGGCAGGTCATCGATCAGATCGGGGACCGCCTGCTCGACCAGCTCCATGGCGACCGACGTCGCGTCGCGCACCGCGTCCGGCTCGACGCTCCAGATCGTCTCGAAGCGCCGCTCGAAGTCCGGCGCCTCCTCCTGGCCGGGACGCTCCCACCCGGCCATGCAGGCGCCGTACGTGGTGGCGTCGCAGATCAGGGACCACTCGCGTGCGAGCGGGTCATCGGGATCCAGCGGCACCTCGACCGGGCCCTTGGCCGGCCGCCGGACGCGATCGAAGTCGGCGAACACGATCGCCAGGCTCGGCACCGCGCGCCAGGTCGCGCCAGCGCCGCTCCGAAGACCCGCGGTAGAAGCGCTCCCGCTGGAAGGAGGCAAACAGCACCGCGGGCTCCGAGCGTGCCATGAACTCGTCCTCGATCGCGTGGCTGAGGTTCATCAGGGTGCGCTTTCGCAACAGGAAGGGAGCGAGGTCGGCGCGGGTGCGCCGCAATCCGGAGAACAGCGAGGCCGAGGCCTCGGTAGCCGCCCCCCGGGCGCGGTCGATGGCGGCCTTCAGCGACAGGCCCCCGTCGCGGTCACGGACGACTTGGCGCAGCACCTCGATCTCTCGGTCGCTGTAGCGGCGGCGGCCCCCGGCGCGCCGCTCGGGGCGGGGGAAGCCGAACCGCTGCTCCCACATCCGCAGCACCGGCACGGCGATGCCGGTCCGCTCGGAGACCTCGCCGATGCCGAACCCGGCCTCGCTCACGATCGCCGCCTCACGCCGGCGCCAGGTTGGTGCGGGCCTTGCGCAGACCGAGCCGGATCCGCCCCTTGACCGTGCCCAGCGGCGCGCCGGTCAGCCTGGCGATCTCCCACTGCGCCAACCCGTGGCCGGTGAGCACGAGCGCACGGCGCTGCTCGGCGGGAAGCCCCTTGAGGGCCTGGACCAGCTGGCGGGACTGCTCGCGGCGCAGAACTCCGTCGGCCGCGCTCTCCTGGGCGGCGACCCCGGTGCGGGTCTCCTCTCCCGAGCGGTCCACGGCGCGGGCGAGCGCCTTGCCCGAGCGCCAGCGGTCGATGGCGCGGGCACGGGCCACCATGCAGACGTAGGTCTCGAGCGACCCGCGGCGAGGGTCGTAGCTGCCGGGGCGCTGCCAGAGCTGGGTGAAGACGTCCTGCATCACATCCTCGGCTGCGGCCAAGTCGTGCAGCACCTGGTTGGCTGCGGCACGGACCCCGGGCGAGAGCTTCTCGTAGGCGCTCGCAAACTGCTGCGGATCATTGAGATCGACCATCTTACGACTCCTAATCAACTTGTTGAGGTAAGCGACACAAGTTATACACGATATGGAGACGACCTAAACACGCTGTTGAGTCAGCGGGCCGGGTAGCCTGTGCGCCTTTGTGACGCCCCGTCCACCAACGCTCGCGCTCGCCCTGATCGCCTGCCTGCTCGGCGTTGCGGCCCTCGTGCCTGCCCGCGGGCCGGCGGCCGACGAGCCGCCGGCCGGCGACGAGCAACCCAACCCATGCCTCGGCAAGCACCGCAAGCGGCTGCGCTGCCCCGACCTGCTGATGGGCACGCCGTCGGGCCTGTTCGCCTCGCGCACCCCTCGCGGGCGGGTGCTCCTGCACGCGGCGAACGACATCAAGAGCCGCGGCAAGGGCCCGGCGATGCTGCGCGGCCGGCGCACGTCCCGGATCGAGATGGAGGCGCGCCAGCACATCTACCGCGTCGACGGCACGCGCAAGGTCGTCGAGACCGGCGCGGAGCTCTACTTCTATTTCATCCCCGGCCAGGGCCGGTACTGGAAGTTCCACGACGCAGCGCGGTTCGAGCTGTGGTCGCTCGACGACGAGGGGCATCGCGACCGGCTGGTGCGGACGGGCCCCAAGCTCACCTACTGCCTGCGTGACCTGCGGCGAACCCGCCCCGACAAGCGCTCCCCGCGAACGCGGGTGTTCCCCGGGTGCAGCCAGAACTCGCGCGCCAAGGGGGTCACGCTCGGGACGTCGGTGGGCTGGTCCGACATCTACCCGTCCACGTACTACGAGAACTATCTCGACGTGACCGGGTTCCGCGGCTGCTTCTCCTACCTGCAGCGCGCCGATCCGGGCAACGGGCTCTGGGAGACCGACGAGACCAACAACGCCGCGCAGCGGATCGTGCGCCTGCCATGGGGCAGCAAGAAGAAGTGCCCGTGAGCCGCCGCCTGCAGATCAACCAGGAGGAGCGATGCCCGAATATCGATTCGATCACGTCGCCGTAGCCACCCGCTCGATCCGGCCGGCGCTGCCGTTGTTCCGCGACGCGCTCGGAGGCGAATACCTGATGGGCGGCGATGTCGAGGCTACCTGGCGCTGGCTGCAGCTCCGCTACCCCGGCGGCGGGAAGGTCGAGCTGCTCGAGCCGCTCGGCGAGGGCTTCCTCTCCAAGTTCCTGGACAAGCGCGGCGAAGGCCTGCACCATGTCACCTTCAAAACCGACGACATCCGCGCAGCGATCGCCGACCTGCAGTCGCGAGGATTCGAGCTGGTGGACGTGAACATCACCGACCCGCATTGGAAGGAAGCCTTCCTGCGGCCCTCGCGGTCGCACGGGACTCTGATCCAGATCGCGGAATCCTCGGCTCCGGACGACGTCGCGGCACAGCGCCTGCGCCCCGGCCACTTCGACGAGATCCTCGCGCCATGAGCGGCCGCGTTCCCGAGGTGCTGGACGAGCATCCCTTCCTGACCGACGGCGGGCTCGAGACGACGCTCATCTTCCATCAGGGCATCGACCTGCCGAGCTTCGCGTCGTTCGTGCTGCTGAAGGACGACGCGGGCCGCCAGGCGCTGCGCGACTACTTCGAGCCCTACCTCGGCAATCGCCGCGGAGCGCGGCACCGGGTTCGTGCTGGACACCGCGACGTGGCGCGCCAATCCCGACTGGGGACCGGAGCTGGGCTATTCGCCCGACGAGCTCGAGCAGGCCAACCGGGATGCCGTCGCGCTGGCCGAGGGGCTGCGCACCGAGCACGAGTCCGAGACGAGCCCGATCCTGATCGACGGCGTGATCGGCCCGCGCGGCGACGGCTACGTCGCCGACACATCGATGAGCCCAGAGGACGCCGAGCAGTACCACTCGATGCAGGCGCGCGTCTTCGCCGACGCCGGCGCGGACCTCGTCAGCGCGATCACGATGACCTACGCCGAGGAGGCGGCCGGGATCGTCCGCGCCGCGCGCGCGGCCGGCATCCCGGTAGCGGTGTCGTTCACGGTCGAGACCGATGGCCGGCTGCCGAGCGGGCAGGACCTGCGTGAGGCGATCGAGCAGGTCGACGCCGAGACCGACGGCGGCCCGGACTACTACATGGTCAACTGCGCGCACCCCACCCACTTCGTGAGGGTGCTCGAGGAGGGCGGCCCATGGCTGGAGCGGATCCGCGGGATCCGCGCGAATGCCTCCCGGATGAGCCACGCCGAGCTGGACGAGGCCGAAGCGCTCGACGAGGGCGACCCGTCCGAGCTGGCCGGCCAGTACCGGGAGCTACGCGAGCGGCTGCCGAAGACCTGCGTCCTCGGCGGGTGCTGCGGCACCGATCACCGCCACGTGCGCGAGATCGCCGCCGCGGCGCTGTAGCTACCCCGCCAGGCGCTCGGCCTCGCCGCGGGCCCAGTCGCGCCAGGAGGCGCTCAGCTCCGGTACGTCCACCAGCCGTGCGGCGGTGGAGTGGTCGCGCAGGTAGATGTGGTTGACGTCCGCGATCGTCATACCGTGCGCAGGCCGCGACTCGATCGTGACGGCGTCGCCCGCGGCGAGCTCTCCCTCCGCGGCGATTCGCAGGTACGCGCCCGGCCGCTCGGCGGCGGCGAACCGCTTCACGAACGTCGGGTCCTCCATGCGCACGCCGAGCTTCCAGCAGGGAATCCGAGGCTGGCTCACCTCCAGCAGCACGCTGCCGATGCGCCAGCGCTCGCCGATGACGGCGCCGCTCACGTCAACTCCTGACACGGTCAGGTTCTCGCCGAAGGTGCCGGGATCGAGCGCGCGGCCGAGCTCGCCGGCCCACCACTCGTAGTCCTCCAGCGCGTAGCTGTAGACGGCCATGTCGGGACCACCGTGGACGCTGCGGTCGGCCTGCTCATCCCCTTCCACGTTCACGCCAGCTACGCGCACTCGCCCCGAAACCGGTGCCTTCCATATCGAGGTCGGCTCGGTCCGCCCACCGCGCGGGACTAGCCGCGGGCGGCCGACGTTGACGCTCACGAGCTGCGGCGTCGCCGTGACCATCAGTCAACGGTACAACTCGCCGGTGTCGACGGCCCGGGCGCTGCCCAGGGTGGGCGGCTAGCGCGTGCGAACCACTTCGCAGGCGCGGGTACGCCGCCGCTCCTTGCGGTCGACGTAGGCGGTGTCGTAGCCGGGGCCGCAGTTGATCCGGTCCCGCTTGCCGCCACCGAAGGCGAACACCGTGTCGTTGCCCGCGCCCGCTCGGACACGATCCTTGCCCGTGTCGGGCCGCAGCTCGTCGTCGCCGGGGCCGCCGAAGAGCCGGTCGCGGCCCGGTCCGCCGGAGAGGCGGTCGTTGCCGGAGCCGCCCCGCAGGAGGTCGCGCCCGCGGTTGCCGAAGATCGTGTCGTTGCCCGGGCCGCCGAAGAGCCGGTCGCGACCCGACGTGCCGGGGACGTGGTCGCCCCAGATGACGTCATCGCCGCCGTAGCCGAAGACCGTGTCCCGGCCGGCGCCCGCGAGCAGGTTGTCGTTGCAGGCCGCTGCCGCGCACCGTGCCTCCGCGGCGGCCTCCGATTCGCTGCACGCCGCGCGCCGGGTTGGCCGGTGCCGAGGGCTCGCCGGGAATGATCTGCTCGCAGTTGCGGAAGCGCGTGCGCCGCATGTCGCGCCGGTCCGCGTGCACGATGTCCCAGCCGGTGCCGCAGTTGACCTTGCGCTCGGACAGCGGGTGGTAGGGCTCGACCGCGTCGATGATGTCGTTGCCCGGGCCGGCCGCGATGCGGTCCTGGCCGCTCCCGCCGATCAGCTTGTCGTCGCCGGGGCCGCCGCGCAGGCGATCCGGGGCGCTGCCTCCGTCGAGCGTGTCGTTGCCGGGGCCGCCGCTCAGCTGGTCGCCCGCCGGCCCGCCGGCCATCCAGTCGTTCCCGCCCTGGCCCTTGATGCGGTCGCGCCCGAAGCCGCCGTCGAACCCGTCGTTGCCCCGGCCGCCGTACATGCGGTCGTCCCCGGTCTCGCCGTAGAGCATGTCGTCATCGGCGCCGCCGCGGAGCCGGTCTCCGGCCGTTCCTCCCCAGAGGTGGTCGGCGCCGGAGCGGCCACTGATCCGGTCGCGCGCCTCGTTCCCCTTCAGGAAGTCGTTGCCGCGGCCGCCGTCGATCCGGTCCCGCCCCGTGGCGCCCACGATGGTGTCGTTGCCCGCGCGGCCGAACAGGCGGTCCGCCGAACGCCCGCCGTAGATGCGGTTGTCGAGGCGGTTGCCGCGCAGGGTGTCCCGGCCCGGATGTTCCGGACACGACCACTCGCGATCCCTTCGCGGTGCGGCGCACGCCCCAGGCGTCGGCCACCAGCGCGCACGTCAGGAAGAGCGCGCATGCGGCTGCCAACGCGATGCGCCAGCGAGTCATCACCTCAACACCAACGCCATTCCGGCGTTCCCTCCAGGCATCGTGCCGCGCGCCCTCCTGGCCCGCACTCGTCGGGCCGTTCAAAACCGCTTCTTTCGCCTACGAGGTGAGCTGTCGGGCTCGCGCTAAGCGGTTGCGCGCCGGCCACAGCTGCGGCCGATTTGCCCCCGGCGCCCTTGGGCGCCATTGGGTCCCCCGCTCCAGTGGCCCCGGAAGGCCACCGGACTCGGCGAATTTCGCGGTCGTTTTATCAACAACGCCGGTGAGAACCGTCGGTCGCTTCCCGGCTATGAGGTTGAGGTCGTCCGCAGCGCCGCGTGAGCTTTAAGCCGCGCAGTCCCGCTCTGCAGCAGGGATTTTCTTAGGAGACCTAGATGACTGAGGAATCAATCATCGCGGGTCGCGCCACATCCGCCACAGCGCCGGGCCGTCCTCGGGCAAGCTGAACTCCTCGATCACCTGGAAGCCGTGGCGCAGGTACAGGTCGCGGCTGCGCCACGAGCCCGCGTTCAGGTAGGCCGGCATGCGCTCGCTGTCGCAACGCCGGAGCATGGGCTGCATCAGCGCCGAGCCGAGGCCGCGGCCCTGGTACTCGGGTGCGACGCCGAGCGTGTCCAGGTAGTAGTGCGGCTTGCGCGGGTGACCCGAGTCCATCACGGCCAGACCGCGCTGGGCGCGGCTCATGCCCCGGCCGAACACCCGCACCATCGCCGGCAGGAGACGCACCTGCTGGCCGAGGGTCAGGGTGCGCGCTCCCGGCGGCACCCAGAGCGCGCCGCCGAGGACGCCCTCGGTCGTGAAGCACACGTCCCGGGTCAGATGCAGGCGGCGGAGCATCACGTCGAACAGGAGGCGCGCCCGCCGGACCCGCTGCCGGTCATCGGGGATGAACCAGCGCATCGGGGGGTCCTCGTCGAACGCCCGCGCCAAGACGTCCGCGAGAACCGGAACGTCATCGACCGTGGCCTTGCGGACCGCGGCCGCCGGGGTCTCTACCAGCGGCTGTCCGAGTCCCTGGTGAACGTGCGCTTGCGGGTCGGGTAGCGGCGCGTGTTGACCGCGATCATGAGGCCGAAGACCGCCACCAGTATCCCGCCCAGCACGATCCAATCGGTGAAGTCGTCGACCACGTCGGTGACCGCAAGAGCGAGCACGACGGCCAGCGCCACAACCAGTAGGCCTTGCATCCAAATCGGGAAGCGCAAATACTCCTCCAGGCTCGCTTGCGCGAGATCATATCCCGCACCTGCCAAATTCAACAGCCGTCCAGGCTCAAACCAGGACTCAACGAGAAGAGGGGAACAGGATGATCAAGACAGTCGCTGTCGGCACGGATGGCTCCGAAACGGCGGACAAGGCGGTCGAGTTCGCGCTCGAGATGGCGGAGAAGTACGGCGCCCGCCTGGTGGTGGTCAGCTCCTACACACCGGTCTCGGAGGACAAGGTCCGCCACGACCAGCGCGAGGCGCCCGAGGACATCCAGTGGTCGATCAACCCGACCCAGGAGGTCGACGCGACCCTGCGCGCCGTCGAGGAGCGCGCCCGGGACCGCGGCGTCGAGGCGGTCAGCGAGGCACGCGAGGGCGATCCGGCGGACGTTCTCTGCGGCATCGCCGAGGACCACAACGCCGACGTGCTCGTGGTCGGCAACCGCGGCATGCACCGCCGCGTGCTCGGCAGCGTGCCGAACAGCGTGTCGCACAAGGCGCCCTGCTCCGTGATGATCGTCAAGACGACGTGAGCCAGGTGGCGGCGGGCGCCCAGATAGTCACCGGCGCCTACGACGCGCTCAACCGCGGCGACGTCGAGGGCGCCCTGGAGCCGCTGGCCGACGACGCGGAGTGGATGGAGCACTCGGACCTGCCGGAGGCCGGCTGCTACCGCGGCATCGACTCGATCCGCGCGCTGCTCGAGAGCTTCCTGGAGAGCTGGGACGACGTGCACCAGGAGGTCGAGGACACGCGCTCGGAGAAGGACCGCGTTCTGGTGCAGCTGCACTTCCGCGGGAAGGGTCGGGGAAGCGGCGTGGAGGTGGAGACCCGGTACGCCCATCTCTGGACGCTGCGCGGGGACAAGGGTGTGCGCGTCGACGCCTACTACGACCCGCGCGACGCCGAGGAAGCCCTTGAGCGAATAGGCGAGGAACAGCGCCGGCCAGTCCGGTGAGCAGCACGAGCGCCGCGAAGCCGACGAAGACCGCTTCGCCCAGCGAGCTCGCGTCCAGCGTGTCGCCGTAGCGAGCCAGGGCGACCAGCTCCAGCGCGCCGAGGGTGGCGTAGGCGTAGGCCGAGCCCTCCAGCCCGCGCAGGCGTGGGTGCAGCGCGGCCCACCCTGCGGCTGCGCCAAAGCCGATCACGAAGGCGGCCATCGCCCGGGCCGTCAACGGCGTGACCGTCCAGGGCCACAGATCCGCCGCGCCGACCGGCGCGACGTAGAGCGCTACGCCCGCGCCGAGCATCACGAGGCTCTCCAGGCCGAGCAGCGCCCGCAGCCAGCGCCGGCGCGAGCGCATCGGCGCCGCGCTCATCCGCCCGCTCGACCGGCGCCACCGCCGTCTGGCGCCACAGCAGCAGGGCCATCACCGGCGGCACGCAGATGTAGGCGATCAGCCAGAACCATCCCGCGAGGCTGTCGAGATCGAACTTGTCCAGGTGCACGAGCGTCGCGACCAGCAGCAGGACCGCGATCAGCAGCACGGGGACGACGGTCGCCTGCGCGTCCTCCCACCAGCGCCGGGCGGCGGTCCAGGCGAGCAGGACGAAAGCGGCCCAGTACGCGGCGCCGAGGAACGCCGCCGTCAGCGGCGGCTTGATGTCCCACGAGAACCAGGTGTCGGTGTCCTCGCTGCCGATGAACAGAAGCGCTCCGGCGGTCAGCGCGAGCATGGCGAAGCCCGCGAACAGCAGCCGCAGGGCGGGTGTCAGTGGGCGGCCGCGTTCCGGCGTCACAGGGCGGGGTCGGCGAAGACCCGCGCCGGCGGGCTCGGGCTTGTCCTGCCCGAACAACACGCTCAGATGGATCTCCGTCCGCAAGTCCCTGCTTGACCTTGGCCGCCGCCACATCGCGCGTCGTCGGAGCGCCGAACTCCGCCGGGCGCATGCGCATGAACCGCTCGTTCATCAGCGTCACGACCACGTCCGGCCGGACTTCCTCGACCAGCTCGTAGTCGAACGTGGACGTCTGGGCGAATACCGTGCGGCCGAAGCTCTCCACCACGAAGGGCAGCATCGCGTAGGTGAACGAGTCACCCATCAGGAGGCACGTGGTGCTGGGCGCGATCGTGCACTCGATTTCGGCCAAGCGGCCGCGGTTGTGCACCTGGTTGTCGGACACGACGCGCACGCCGCTGCCGATCACGTGCGCCACGACCGAGGGGGCCGACAGCTGCGGATCGAGCTTGGCGCCCAGGTCGCCGATGCGCCGCCGCTCGGAGAACACCACCTGCTCGTCGGTCAGCCGCCTAACCGCCACGTCCTCCGAGATCTCGTCCAGGAGCAGCGAGTAGGCGACGAAGGCTCCGAACTGGTTCCAGTGGGTGTCGTTGGGCGTGGCGACCGGCCGCGTGTCTCGCGCGGCCACGATCTCGGAGCGCGGGTAGATCACGCGGCCGAACGATTCCCGCTCCCGGAGGTACGCGATCAGCTGGGTCACCGGCCGCTGGTCCGAGAGCTCCAGGCCCTCCGGCAGCTTGTCCGGATAGAGCATGTGCGGGTTCGGCGCGACCAGGAAGAAGTACGGAATCCCGAGCCGGCCGAGCCATGCCGTTCTGGACTCGAGCAGGCGCCGCCAGGCGCGCAGCTCGACGGCGGTCAGGGGAAGCTTGCCGCAGAGCTGATCGACGACGTTGTTGGTGTCGTTGCTGAGGAAGTACCAGCCGTCGCGGCCCTCCATGATCTTGCCGTCGTAGACGGTCTTGACCAGCCCTTCTTCCACGCATTGAGCCTATATACAACCGGTCGTCACCCGCACGGTTTTCCGCGCCGGCTGGCCGAAAAGGCGCCTGATCGCGAGGCCGCCCCAGGCCCACAGCGCGGGGAGCCAGACCGGCAGGCCGAGCACGTCGGGCTCGGTGTAGTCGAACGCGCCGAGGGCGTGGATAGTCGCCTCGACGGCCGGCCCGGCGACCGCCGCGACCAGTGCGAAGGCCCAGTCGCCTCGCACGCCGGCGACGGCCAGCTCGGGCCGCCACCGCGACCACGAGCGCGACGGCGAAGAGCCAGGCCTCGGAGCCGTTCGCCCCGACGCTCACCAGGTACAGGCCGGCCAGCACGGGTACCTCGCGCCACCGCTCCCAGGCGGTCCACCGCGGCGCAGCGCCGGGGCCGAAGCGGCGCTCCAGGACCGGGATCGCGAGCGCCGACGCCACCCCGGCGAGGCCGAACTCGAGCGGCACGAACCACGCCAGCTCCCCGATCGCCTCGCTGGCGTAGGTCTCGACGTCGCCGTAGACGTGGATCGCGTCGAGGGCGGTCCCGAGGACCGCCCCCAGCGCGAATGCCGACGCGAGGCGGCGCATCGTGTTCAGGTCAGCTCACGAAGGCCTGCGCGGTCCCGGTGAACACGCACGGGGTCGCACCGCCGAACCCGTTGGCCTCCTCGGCGACGAAGTTGATCGTCACGACGTTCGAGTTGGGCGCCGCATAGGCGATCGTCCCCTGGACCGAGTCGTCCGTCGCGGCGAGCACGTCGAAGTTGCTCCCCGCGTCGAAGTCGTTGTCCTGACGATGGACCGGTGTGTCGGTGGCGCCGCCGCCCTGGATGAAGCTGGTCTGGATCAGAGCGTTCGGGATCGTGCTGTCGGCCTGCACGTCGAGCTCGGGGCCCGCGCCGCAGCTGGCCCGCAGGACCAGGCCGCCCGTGTTGAACACCTCGGTCAGCGCCGTCCCGGTCGGCGCGTAGAACGTGAACTTGCCTGCGTGAATGCCGTCCACGCGGTCGGCGTTCAGCCCGGTCGCGACGCCCGTCGCGTTGGTGGTGAAGGGTCGTGCGTTCGTTCCCGAGGCCTCGATGCGCCCCGCCTCGGCTCCCTCGGTCTCGAACTCGAACGCGCGCCCGGTCTTGAGGTTGTTGGCGCGGATGCACGGCTCGCGGCCGCTGGACGCCCGGCATCCGTAGATGGCCCCGCCACCATTCCCGTCGCGGGTGTTCGACTGGCGCGTGCCGTAGGTCTTCGAGGTCGAGATGATCTCCGTCTCACGGGTGGACGCGCCGCTGTTTGGGTTTCGCTTGCCCTCCCGCAGCACGTCGCCTGTCTTCGCGACCGCCCAGGGCGACATCAGAACTGCGAGCACCGCGGCCGCCGCGACCACATGGGCGGTGCGAATTCCCTTGCGCCGGGCCGGCTTCCGGCTCGCCTGCCGTGCGTACCGCTCGATCGCGTCGGACCACTCGCGATCTTCCATATCGAGCCTAGACATGCTTCCTCCTCAGGGGTGAATGGGTGAAGGTGGCTGATGCGTACCCCCATGAAACCGCTGCGGAGCGCGTAGCGCGCGAATCACAAGATGCGCGTAACACTTCTTGCGCCTGCCGGCGGAGGCTTAGCTCTTCTCGATCAGCTCGACGCGGTAGCCGTCGGGGTCGCGCACGAAGCACAGGCGTGAGCCGCCCTCGCGGACGGTGTACGGCGGCTTCTCCGGCTCGATCCCCTGCTCCTTGAGCCGGTCGAGCGTTCCGTCGAGGTCCTCGGCGGTGATCGCGATGTGGCCGTAGCCGCTGCCGAGATCGTACGAATCGACGCCGAAGTTGTAGGTCAGCTCCAGCCGCGGCATGTCACCGTCTCCGGGGAGGTTCATGAAGACGTTGATGGCCTCGTCGCGGATCGGAATGCGGCCCATCTCCTCGAACCCGAGCGCGTTGTAGAAGGCGGTCGAGCGGTCGATGTCCGTGATCCGGTAGCAGGTGTGAATCAGCGCGGGCATCGGGCGCATGCTAGAGGATCGGGATCGGCCTCCAGTGAAGTCAGCCCTGTCGGGTACGCTCGCTTTCGTGAAGGTCGACCCGGGTGAGCAGATCATCTACCAGGGCCATCCGTCCTGGCGCGGGATCCTGTCCTTCTACCTCAAGGGCGTCCTGCTGAGCGTGGCCGTGGCGCTGATCGTCTGGCTCATCACGGGGCTGTTCGGGGAAGCAGAGGACGGGTTGGCATCCGGGATCCTGATCGCGGGCGTCGTGCTCACAGTCGTGGTCGGGTTCATCAAGCGGATTGCGACCGAGTACACGATCACCGACCGGCGGCTGCACATCAAGCGCGGGATCATCGCCCGCCACACGCAGGAGACTCAGGTCCACCGGGCACAGAACGTGAACACCCACCAGTCGGTGATCGACCGGATGCTCCAGGTCGGCACGGTCAACTTCGACACCGCCGGCAGCGGCGACTACGACTTCGCCTTCGTCGGCGTCAGCGACCCCGAGGAAGTGGTGCGCGCGGTCGACCAGGTGCAGCACCAGCGCCAGACCGGCGTCCCGGACCAGCCGTAGCGCGCTCGCCGTGGCGCCGAACTGGCCCCTCGGCGCCACCCCGGAATAATTGGCTCGTGAAGCGCATCGGCCACAAGGGCGCGGACCTGATCGAGCCGGGGAACACCCTGGCCAGCTTCGACGTCGCGTTGCTGCACGGCGTGCACATGATCGAGCTGGACGTGCTGCCTGAGCACACCGACGGCAGCGGCAGCATGTTCCTGGCGCACGACTACCACGACCTCCGCAAGCGCGATCCGCTGACGCTCGACGAGGGCCTCGCCCACCTTGCCTCCGATCGCTTCGCGGAGATCGGCATGATCGTGGACCTCAAGCTGCCGGGATACGAGCAGCCGGTCGCGGAGGCGATCGAGGCGGCCGGCCTCGCCGAGCGGACCCTGATCTCAACCACGTACCGCGAGAGCCTCCCCCTGCTGCGCGCCACCGGGACGGCCGCGGACCTGGGCTGGTCGGTTCCCCGCGCCAAACGGGACTACACCAAGTCCGTCACGATGAAGGTGCCGGCGATGGCGATCCTGGCCGGGATGCGGGCGACGCTTCCCCGGCGCGCCGGGGAAGCGCTGCGCACGGGGCTGTGCGATGCACTGATGGTCTACTGGCGGCTGGTGACGCCGCGCCTTGTGAGGTCGGTGCAAGCCGCCGGCGGCGACCTCTACGTGTGGACCGTCGACCACGCGCCCCGTATCCGCACCCTCGAGGCACTGGGGGTGACGGGGGTGATCACCAACGACCCGCGGCTGTTCGAGGCGCCGGCGTGAAGCGACACGTCCTAAGGTGCCTTTCAGGTTGCTAGACCAGGCTAGGTAGATGCGCATTCTTGTCGTGGACGACGAGCGAGCGGTTCGCGAGTCCATCGAACGGGCGCTGCGGCTGGAGGGCTATGAGGTCGTCCAGGCCGCCAACGGCGCGGAGGCGCTCGGCAGCGTCGCCGGACAGGCGCCGGACGCGATGGTGCTTGACCTGATGATGCCCGAGGTGGACGGCCTCGAGGTTTGCCGCCAGCTGCGCGGCGAGGGGGATCGCCTGCCGATCCTCGTCCTGACCGCGCGCGACTCGGTTTCGGACCGGGTGCGGGGGCTCGACGCGGGCGCGGACGACTACCTGGTGAAGCCCTTCGCGCTGGACGAGCTGCTTGCCCGGCTGCGCGCGCTGCTGCGGCGCAGCGGCGGCGCCGATCAATCCGGCGTCCTGCGGTTCGCCGACCTCGAGCTGGACGCTACGTCGTACGAGGTCCGCCGCGGAGACCGCCCGATCGAGTTGACCCGCACCGAGTTCCTCCTGCTGGAGCTGTTCATGACCCACCCGCGTCAGGTGCTGACGCGATCGGTGATCTTCGAGCGCGTGTGGGGATACGACTTCGGGCCCGGATCGAACTCGCTCGAGGTCTACGTCAGCTACCTGCGGCGGAAGACCGAGGCCGGCGGCGAGCCGCGGCTGCTGCACACGGTTCGGGGCGTTGGATACGTGATGCGGGAGTCATGAACGCGCTGCAACACCGCATCTCCATGCTGACGTTCCGCCAGCGCCTCGTGCTCCTATCCGCGGCGGCCGTGGCCCTGGCCGTGCTGATCGCCTCGGGAATCGCGTATGTAGTGGTTCGGGAACAGCTGCGCAGCCACACAGACGACGAGCTCCGCAGCCTGGCCGGCGAGGTGAAACCGCCGGCCTCGTTCTCCAACCCTCCCGGTTTCCCGGGGGTTGTGGTGCTCCCGCCGGACGAGCCACTCGGGGGCAAGGAGGGATACGCCCAGATCGTGAGCGCCAACCGCCAGGTCATGCGGCCTCCGGGCGCGACCGTCCTTCTACCGGTCGACCAGGGGACGATCGCGGTGGCAGTCGGCAAGCGCGGCGCCTACTTCGAGGACAAGACGCTCAACGGGGTCCACAGCCGGGTGTACACGACCCCGTACGCCGCCGGCTTCGCCATCCAGGCGGCCAAATCGCTCGAGCCGGTCGACCGCACGCTGCGGGAGCTGGCGCTGGTGCTCCTGCTGATCGGGGCCGGCGGCGTCGCTGTCGCCGTGTGGCTCGGGTTGCTCGTGTCGCGGGCCGCCCTGCGACCGGTGCGCGACCTGACCAGCGCCGCCGAACAGGTGGCCCGGACGCGCGACCTCAGCCGCCGGATGAAGACGAGCGGTTCCGACGAGCTGAGCCGCCTCGGCGCCAGCTTCAACACCATGTTGGAAGCGCTCCAGAGCTCCGAGCACGCCCAGCGCCAGTTGGTGGCCGACGCGTCCCACGAGCTGCGGACGCCGCTCACCAGCTTGCGCACCAACATCGAGGTCCTGGCGCAGGTCGATGCCCTGCCGGCGGAGGACCGCGAGCGGCTGCTCGCTGACGTGCTCGCGCAGCTGGACGAGCTGACGGTGCTCGTGACCGACCTGGTGGACCTCGCGCGCGGGGACGAGCACGCCTCGGTCGCGGAGGACGTGCGGCTCGACATGCTGGTTGGCGATGCCGTCGAGCGGGCGCGCCGCCACGCGCTGGACCGCCGCTTCGAGACACATCTGGAGCCGTGCCTCGTCCGGGCCGTGCCGTCGCGGCTCGACCGGGCGATTACCAACCTGCTCGACAACGCGGCCAAGTGGAGCCCTTCCGGAGGCCGGATCGTCGTGCTCGTCGCCGACGGCGAGGTGCAGGTGCGCGACTACGGGCCCGGCATCTCGGAGTCCGACCTGCCGTTCGTCTTCGACCGCTTCTACCGTGCTCCGGCCGCGCGCGGCCTGCCAGGCTCCGGCCTCGGGCTGGCGATCGTGCGTCAGGTCGCCGAGGCGCACGGCGGCTCGGTGCATGCCGAGCAGCCGCCCGACGGCGGCGCGCTGTTCGTGATGCAGTTGCCCGTGCTCGCCGACGACGACGAGCTCGAGGCTCAGCCCCGGCACGCTCAGACCAGCTGATGCTGGCCGCCGTGATCGCCGACACCCACATGGCCGGTGGGGGGCGCAAGCTGCCCGAAGCGTGCGTGCGGGTGATCGAGCGTGCAGACCTGCTGATCCATGCCGGGGACGTGATGAGCGCAGCGGCGCTCGCGGAGATCGAGGCCATCGGCCCGCCGCTGGTGGCCGTAGCGGGGAACATGGACCCACCGGAGCTGCAGCTTCCGGCGACTGCCCGGGTGGATACACCGGGTGGGACCATCATCGTGGTGCACGACGGCGGCGCGGCAACGGGCCGGCTGACTCGCCTGCAGCGCCTTTATCCGGAGGCGGCGGCGGTGGTCTTCGGGCACTCGCACATACCGCTGCACGAGCGCGCCGGCGAGTTCCAGGTCTTCAATCCCGGCAGCCCGACCGAGCGCCGCCGCGCGCCCCGTCACACGATGGGGCTCGCGCGCATCTCTCCGCGCACGATCGGCTTCGAGCTGGTCACCCTCGACTAGCTGGTCCTCCCCTGATCTGAAGCAGCACCGTCGAGCTTGGAGGCCGCGATGATCAGGCCGATGTGGCTGAAGGCCTGCGGGAAGTTCCCGAGCAGCTCGCCGCGCTTGGTGTCGATCTCCTCCGCCAGCAGGCCGAGGTCGTTCGCGGCGGCCGTCAGCTGGTCGAACAGCTCCTGCGCCCGCTCGACCTCTCCCGCCATCGCGAGCGCCGACACCAGCCAGAAGGAGCAGATGACGAAGGTCCCCTCCTCCCCCATCAGGCCGTCGGCGTTCATGCCCTCCTCACTGCGGTAGCGCAGCACCATGCCGTCCTCGGTCAGGTCGCGCGCGATCGCGTCGATGGTCGAGCGCATCCGGGGGTCGTCCGCCGGGAGGAAGTCGAGCAGCGGCATCAGGAGCGCCGCGGCGTCCAGCTCGTCCGAGTCGAACGACTGCGCGAAGGCCCGGCGCTTCTCGCTCCACCCCCGCTCGAGGATCGCCGCCCGGATGCGGTCGCGCTCCTGCGCCCAGGCCTCCGCCTTGGCGTACTCGCCCAGCGCGGGCGCGAGCTTGACGGCCCGGTCGAGCGCGGTCCAGCAGAGGACCTTCGAGGACACGTGATGTCGTGGCTCACCGCGCATCTCCCACATGCCGGAGTCCTTCTGGCGCCAGCCCTCGGCAGCCGCGTCGGCCAGCTCGGCCACGAAGATCTGGATCTCCGGATGCAGCTCGCCGAGGCGCTCCTTGTAGAGGTAGAGCGTGTTGAGCAATTCGCCGTAGACGTCGAGCTGAGTCTGGCCCCAGGCGCCGTTGCCGACCCGCACCGGGCGCGAGTCGCGCCAGCCGCGCAGGTGGTCCAGGGTCCGCTCGGAGAGGTCGTGCTCGCCCGTGATCCCGTACATGATCTGCAGCGCGCCGTTCTTCGCGCGGCCGCCGGCGGCGCTCGTCATGAAGGAGACGAAGTCCTCTACCTCCTCCGGGCAGGTGCCGATGTAGAGCGCCTCGAAGGTGAGGCTCGAGTCACGGATCCAGGCGAACCGGTAGTCCCAGTTGCGCTCACCGCCCTCGTGCTCGGGCAGGGAGGTGGTCGCCGCGGCGACGATCGCGCCTGTGGGACGGTAGGTGAGGCCCTTCAGCACCCGCGCGCTGAACCGGACCAGATCCTGGTTCGGGCCGCTGTAGATGTCGTGCTCGGCCTCCCACGAGCGCCATGCCTCGACCGTGTCGGCGATCCGGTCAGCGACCGCCGCCGCTGGGGTGGCTTCCAGGTCGGGGTGCTCGACCGGCGTGAAGCGCATTGCGAACCCGACGACGTCGCCGCCGGACACCGTGAAGGAGCCCCGCATTGCCGCATCCGCGACCTCGAGCGGGGCGCCCGCCTGCATCTTCAAAGGCGTCGGTCCCCCGAACGTGCGGCCGCCGCTCTCGGTGCGCCGCAGCAGCGGGCGAACGAGCCCGAACTCCGGGCGGGGCACGAGCTCCAGCAGCATCTGCACCTCGCCCGAGATGCCCTCGACGGACCGCAGCAGCTCGTGCGGCGAGCCCAGCCCGACCTCGTGTCCGCGCTGGCCGTCCGCGAACGCCATCGCGTCGGTCAGCCGCGCCTCGCCCGAGTCCGTGCAGAAGGTCGTCTCGAGGACGAGCGTGCCCGGCAGGTAGCGTCGCTCGGTGGTGAACGGCTCGGCCGGCCGGATCGACCAATGGCCCGCTGCCGGGTCGAGGATCCGAGCGAAGATCGCGGGGCTGTCATAGCGAGGCAGGCACAGCCAATCGATCGAGCCGTCGCGGCTCACCAGCGCGGCGGAGTTGCAGTCGGCAAGCAGCCCGTAGTCCGCGATGGGCCGGAATTCGTCGAGTGATGCGGGTGCGGTAGGAGCTTCTGGGATGGCTGAAGTTGTATTGATTGCGCTCATGCGGCCTCCGACTCGCGAGGCAGGCATCTGTTACGGCCGGAGCGCGAAATCGCTAAGTTCATGCGACTAACCAGCCGGTTGGTGTAGAAACACTTTTGTTTAACGGCTGAGAGTTCTGGGTAGGGCGCCCTCAAGCGGAGTTTGCAGGCCTGGGCACCCGCTAAATCACTTACAGGGAGGGGACCCGCATGGGGCTGAGAAGGAGCCACGGCGTTCTGGCGACCGTGCTTGCCGTTGCGGCGTTGGCCGTCGTCGCGATCATTCCCGCGCGCGCCGACGCCGCGCCACGGACCGTCAACGGTGACCGTACCGAGCTGAGCGTCCCCTTCTCGCTGATTCAGCACTGGGGGGCGGACAACATCTCCATTACGGTGATCGCTCCGGCGACGCTGACCTTCCCGTTCTTCTTCCCGCTCGCGACCTTCCCGATCAGCGACGGTCTCGTCGACGACACGAACATGCTCGGCACGGTCAACCACCTGGGTGGCCAGCAGATCGTCAAGTACGACGAGACGCGAACGTTCGTCACGCACTCGCTCGATGTGACGAACCTGCGGATCGTGAACGGCAATCAGCTCTGGGGCGACACGGCGGGCCTGCTCCCGGGGCCGTCAGCCGATCTGGTCAACCCCACCCACACGTACGACCCTGAGACCGGCCAGATCATCTACCAGGCCGAGGTACAGCTGAACGCCGTGGCAGCAGTGATCCTGAACATCTACTTCGAGACCGACGTCTTCGTCGGCGGCGAGGTGCTCGGCAACCTGAAGTCCTACATCAACACGACGCCGGTGATCCCGGAGCCGCCGACCGGATACCCGCGGCCGAAGGCAGCCGCAAACACCCACACGGCACTGGTGCCGGCTCAGACTCCTTGCAGCGACCCGGACCGGGTGCACGCGTCGCCGCTCTCATACGGCTCGTGCAGCAATCCCAGCCTGCGGTCAGACTTCCTGACCACCGGCACCCCGGACGCGAACCTGCTGCAGTCGCAGCTCATCGGCTCCTTCCGGCAGACGGTGATGCCCGGCAACACGAGCACCCCGGCAGACGAGGCCGATGTCCACATCAACGCCTCGCTCACAGATGTCCGCAACGCGGGTGACCTGAGCGACTACGAGGGCGAGCTGCTGGCACGGGCGACGCTGCAGATCACCGACAAGACGAACGGGCCGTCGGAGACCGACGCGGCCACCGGCCAATCGGTGAACTTCGACGTCCCGGTGCCGTGCGTGGCAACGCCCGCCACGGACATAGGCGCGGCCTGCGCGGTCGCCACCACCGCCGACACGCTGATGCCGGGCGCCGTCCGCGAGGGCAAGCGCGCGATCTGGGAGATGGACCAGGTGCGCGTCTTCGACGGCGGCTCTACGGGCACGGCGGGTGCCGGCGACGCCACGCTGTTCGCTGTCCAGGGCGTCTTCGTCCCATAACCGGGAGGAATTGTCAGCAGAAAAAGCGGCCGGTTTACCGGCCGTTTTTTCTGGGTAAGGCCGAGGTGATGCGTCACTGACGGCGTGTCAGGCACGTCATCGACCTGGGAGGTACTACCGCATGCAAATCTCGAGGAGCCGAGCCTCGGTCGCGCTCGTTTTCGCGCTGGTCGCCCTGACCGTCGCGACGATCACAGCGCCACGGGCGCACGCACAAGAAGCGGACGCCAGCATCGGCGCCAACCAGGTGGCCGGCGGCGTCACCACGATGGACGTGCCGTTCTCGCTGGTGCAGCGCTGGGCGCGGACCGCATATTCGTGCGTCCCATCGCTCCGGCGACGTTGACATTCCCGAACTTCTTCCCGGTCGTGAGCTTCCCGATCACGGGAGGGCTGGTCGAGACCGCAACGGCGACTGGGACCATCAACATGGCCGGCGGGATCAACATCTACCGGATCGACGAGACGTACACGAACGTCGAGAAGTCGATCGACATCACGAATGTGAGGATCCTCAACGCGCTCGTCACGAACCAGCTCGTGGGCGACGCATTCGGGCTGCTCCCCTCCCCCGCGGCGGACCTGAAGAACCCGACCCATTCCTACGACCCGGCGACCGGCCAGCTGCTCTTTGAGGCGGACGCAGAGGTGGGATCCGCCGGTGCGCTCGTCTTGAACACGTACTTCGACACGGACGTGTTCACGGCCGGCCTGAAGATGGGCCACATGAAGGCGCAGGTCGACACCAGGCCGATCCTTTCGCAGCCGCTGGGCGGCTAGAAGAGCCTCTTCCTCACCAGACAGACCCACTCAGTCGGCCCCCGTCCCCCGGGGGTCGACTGGTTTTCGGTGGAATACTCAGCCCGGATCGCGCGCTAGATGGTCATCTAGGTCTGACAGCGGATCGGCTGTGTCGACCCGTAGTGCACGCAGCGGTCTACTCGCCGGGGCGTCTTGCCGCGGCGGATCTTGAACGACATGTACTTGCCGATCGTGCCGGGGCTCGTCACGAAGATCCGGATCTGCACCCCGGCCCGCAGCCGCCGTTCCAGCCGCGAGAGCCTGAGGCTGCTCGTGCGCTTGGAGACGACGCTTGTACGAACCCGGTAGGGGCAGCTGCGGCCCCTGCACGAAACGCGCACCGTGGCGCCGTTGGGCGCGTCGACCGCGACCGTGCGCAGACGCGCGCCGCGCCTCGTGAGGGATCCTGAGATCCGCACGACCGGGAACGGGTTCAGGAGTCGCAGGCCGCTGAAAGGCGTGGTGACCCCCGGCAGCGCTCCCACCGAGATGGCCTGCGAATAGAACGACGTGTGCGCCTCGTTGTCGGTGGCCCGCAGGCCGATCACGTACTGGCCTGGCGCGGTGAAGCTGCGCAGCGCCGACGGCCCGCCGCCGTTGTCGTACAGCCCGTCGCCATTCAGGTCCCAGGCCAGGTCGGCGACCGTTCCGTCCGCGTCGGTCGAGGTGGAGACGAAGAGGACCGGCTGGCCGACGACCGGCGCCGCCGGTGAGAGGGTGAAGCCCGCGACGGGCGGCTCCCCGCCGGCGATCAGGACTTTCGAGCTCTCGGGCCGGTTGCCCCACGTGTCGCGAAGCTGCACGGTGGGGAAGAAGACACCCGCGGCCGTGTAGATGAAGGTCGCCGTCGGCACCAGGCCCGTGTTCAGCTCGAACGAACCGTCCCCGTCGAGGTCCCAGCGGTAGCTCTGCAGCTCGGAGCCTTCCTCGGGCTCACCGACGGCGGTGAAAATTACCGTCTGGCCGACCAGCGGCGCCGGCGGCGAGAAGCTGAGCTCAACCGACGGGCCGACGGCGTGCGCGGGCTGCGCCCAAGCACAAATGACCGCCCATGAGGCGGCCAGCATCACGATTACCCAAAGCCCGCCCCGCGGGAGCGGGGAAATCCGCTTCGCATCCATGCATACCCCTTGTTTTAACCACGCCGGGTATCCCTTCCCGGCGCAACGAGTCTATGAGCGTCTCGGCGGCCAATGCGAGTGAAATTTTTCGGCGCCGACCTCCACCACCGGACGACTCGCGAGAGGCCAGAGCCCCCGGATCGTGTCCGGTGATGGAAGTCGGGTTTTCCTTACGCGCGGTCTAGCCTTGGGCGGGGCGCAATGCGATGTCGACGATGCCAACGCTGCCGAATGACCCCAGCTTCCGGACCGCTCCGGTAGCGAGGTCGACGCTGTACAGCTTCTCCGTGCCTCGCCGGCCGAGCGACGCGAACGCGGTGTTGGACACCGCACGGCCCATGCTCAGCCTGCTGTAGATGTCGAACCCGATCGTCGTGCGTGTCTTCACGCCGAGAGACCCGACGCTGTTGAGCGTGCCCGCGTTCGGCGGTGCCTGCGTGTCGAGCACGTCGAGCGCGGCGTCGATGTCGTAGAGGGTCGTGCCTGTCGTACCCGCGGTGGGCGGATTCGGGGCGACGACGATCTCGTCGTTGTCGTTGTTCGTGTACGCCACTCCACCGACCCTCGGCGTCACACCGGCGTTCGGATCCGTCGCGGCGTAGGCGAGCGGCGTGTCCACGGTCGCGGCACCCGTGCTCACGTTGACCCGCAGGTTCTGGCCCGTGTCGCTGACGATTCGCAGCCGGTCCACCGTCGGGTTGAAGTCGACCCCGAAGGCGTTGCCCGAGAGCGGGACGCTGAGAGTTGACCGCAGCGTCGCGACCGCGGTGGAGGTGTCTACCGTGTAGAGCTTCGACGCGCTCGAGAGCGCGTACAGCTCACCGGTGAAGGGCCGGAAGTCGATTCCGACCACCTGCTCGTGTGAAGCGAGACCGCTGATCGGCCCCACCACGTTCGCGTGCTGCGGCTTGCTGGCCCGGAACGACACCAGCTCCTGCTGATCCGAGATGCCATAGGCCCGAAGCCCGCAGTGCGACTTCGCCATTGCCGACGGCGAGAACGCGGCGACGGCGATCACCGTGGCCAACGTCATTCCTGCCAAATATCTGCGCATCGTGCCTCCCAAAGTTGTTGGTCTGGTGAGGCTCTACGCAGGCTGGATGTGACCGGATCACCGGCCGACGGACCACTTGTCGATTGCGATCCCTACCGGCGGCGGCGCCAGGGACCGAACAGCCGGCCCATGGGGCCGCGGGTGGCGCGCGCTTGGTACTCGGGCGCGCCGGCATCAGGCTCGGGCAGCCGCGCCGCCGCGGCCGAGTCGATCGTGAGGGTCACGCGGCGCTCTGTGATGCGGCCCACCTCCGGCGCGTCCACGAAGCGCAGCCCGCGCTCGGTTGAGATCACGATGCCGTCGAAGATGTGCTCGCGCGGGTTCTCGAGCACCTGCTCGACAGTTCCGATGCGCTCGCCGCCGGAGGCTTGCACCGCCGTACCGCGCTGCAGCAGCTTGTAGGAGATCGCGTGGCCGTCGTCATCCATGTCCCAAAGCGTAGTCATCGGGGATCACGTTCACGCCTGCGCCGTCTCACGCACGAGCAGGTCGAGAACGGCCTCCTCGCCGCCGTTCCCGAGTGCCGCGCGCTGGCGCTGGGCGCCGTTTCCCGCTTCGATGATCGTCGCGACGCGTTCCAGCTCGGGCTCCGAGCCGAGCGTGCGGGCGTGCGGTCGAGCCTGCTCCAGGAGCTCCCGTGCCAGGTCGCGCAGCGATGCCCGGCCGCTGCCGCGGGGCACCTGGGTCTCGAGCCCGTCCCGGGCAGCCAGGAAGGACAGCTCGTCGAGCGCGGCTGCGGACGGCATCGGCTCGCCACTGTCACCGCGCTCGGCCTCCATGCGCGCGAGCGCCTGAACCAGGGCGGTGAGGCCGGCGACGTCACCGAGCCGGGCCTGCGCATCGATCTCGCGCACCTCGACAGTCCCGATCCGCGGCTGGAGGCGGACGTTCCACCACACCAGCGTGTAGTCGTCGAAGCCGCCGGCGCGCATCAGCTCGGCGACCGAGCGCCCGTAGCTCTCGTAGTCGCCACAGGCGGGCGGCACCCCGCGGCGGGGATAGGCGCGCACGTGTGAGTAGCGCGCGCTCGCCATTCCCGAGTCCGTGCCGAACCACATGGGCGAGTTGGCCGCCAGCGCGATCAGTACCGGCAGGTGCGCGCGCAGGCCGCAGAGCACGCGCACGGCGGTCTCCGGGTCCGGCATCGCCACGTGCACGTGCAACGCGCAGTCCGGCGTGCGAGTGATCAGGCCGCGCATGGTCTCCCCGACCACGCGGTAGCGGTCGGAGTCCACCAGCGGCGCCTCGCCCCAGCCCGCGGTGGGGTGCAGCCCGGCACCCATCAGGGTCGCGCCGGCCTCACGCGCGGCAGAGCGCAGGGCGGCCAGCTCCGCGCGCGCCTCACCCGCCGTCCGGCAGGCTGAGGTCCGCAGCTCGATCTCGGAGGCGAAGGCTTCGTGCCCGGCGTTGGCGGGGCTCGCACCCATGGCCTCGAGCACCTCAGACGACGTGTGCGACAGAGCGCGGGTCACCGGATCGACCAGCAACAGCTCCTCCTCGACGCCGACGGTGAAGGGATCGGAGCGTCCGAAGCCGTGATCGGTGAAGGCGGGCGGGAGAGTCATGTCGCGAGCGCCGATTCGGCGGCGATGCGGCCGAACACCAGTGCCGCTGCCAGCCCGCTGCCATATCCCCCGGTGAAGATCTCGCCCGCGTCGGCGCCCGCCGCGAACACTCCGGGTGCTGCCTGCCCGCGGTGATCGATGAGCAGGCCGCCGAGCGTGGTCGTCACCGCCGCCGCCACCTCGACCACGGTGGCCGAGTCACGGCGCTCGACCGGCGCACCTGCCGCCTGGGCAGACTCGATCATCTCGCCGACCGTCCGATCGCGCACGCGCTCCGACAGCGCTGCGTCGGCCACCGCGTACCAGGCGCGCGCCCCCGGCTGGCGGGCGGTCCACTGCACGACGTCGATCTCCGACCAGGTGCGAGTGCGAAAGGTCTCTCCGGTGGCGCTGGTCACCGTCGCGTGCGCAGCGTACAGCTGCGCCAGCCGCACGAAGTCCCGCTCGCCATAGCGGGCCGGCGGGCGCCGGCATGTTGCGCCCGTAGAACTCGTCCAGGCCGGCGCCGGTCGCCGCGCCCTGTTCGACCCCGAGCCGCAGACCATCGCCGGTGCTCCACGGGTTGCCGCGGATCGCGAGCGCATCGGCCTCCGGCGTCACGTGGCGCCGCAGGAGCTCACGGCTCGCGTGGAAGCCACCGGTCGCCAGGATCACCGGCACGTCCACCGGCGCCGACTCGAGCGGCGCCGAGAGCTCGATGCCGCCCGCCGCGCGCACCAGGGTCTCCGTCAGCTGCACGGTGTCGAAGCGGGTACCGGTCGTGAGCAGGTTGCCGGTGTCGCGGCCGAGCGGCCGGGCCCCGAGCCGCTCCAGCCACCCGAGCCCGTCGTCGAGCCGCTCGTGGAGCATCCGCTGAAGCCGCCGGTCGCCCGCGGGGCACTCTGCCTCGAAGCACTCGAGGTCACGGTGGCGCCAGACGACCCCGCTCGAGAGCAGCATCGATCCGCCGGCCCGGTCTCCCTTCTCCAAGAGCCGCACGCTGGCGCCCAGCTCGCGCGCCCGCGCGGCGGCTGCCAGGCCCGCCATGCCGGCGCCGGCGACCAGCAGATCGGCGGGCGCCAACTAAGTGAGGGAGAAGGTCGGCTTGTGCTCGACGTACTCGATCGAGATCTTCTCGGGCCCGTCGATGAAGAACGCGAACGTGTTGTCGGTGTCCTTGATCGCGGTCACCTCGAGGCCGCGGCGGCGGACCTCGGCGAGGCCTTCCTCTCCCGAGTCGATCAGCAGCGCGATGTGATTCAGGATCGGCTCGCCCGCGGGCGGGGGACCGGCTTCGAGAAGCAGTCGCCGGCCGGCCAGACGCAGGAAGTCGCCATCAGGCTCGAGCCCAAGGGTCGCAAGCCCAGCGCGCACGCCATCCGGATCGGTGACCTTCAACACGAGGTGGTCGAGATCGCACGCGGTGGCATCCGCGTCCTCGACCAGCCCGAAGGGGATTCCCTCGGGACCGGTGAAGCGGGCTTCGCCGCCACGGCGCTCGACGGAATCGGCCGCGAGCGCCCCGAGCGCCTGGTCCAGGTCCGGCACGCGCAGGACGATCCGGCCGATCAAGCCCGGCGAACGCTCGCCCTCGGCGAGGAAAAGCGTCAGCTTTCCTTCGCGCGCGTCGCCCCCGATCAGCGTGAAGTCGTCGGTCTGCTCGATCACGTGCATCCCCTCGAGCGGGTCGAGGAAGTCAGCGACTGCCTGCGGGTCGTTGACCCATAGGGCGATGTGATCGAACGAATTTGTCTTCATGCGGGGGTGAAGTCGAGGTACGACCTGCATCGTACCCATGAGCCTTCAAATCGATTCGGGCCGGTCCGGGAGGATCATCCGACCGACAGAACGATCGCCAGAGGTGCGATCGCCAGCACCACCAGGACGTAGTCGGCGACCGCCGCGTGCAGCACCGCCGGAATCGCAGGCGGAGCGGGATGGAAGCGGCGCGCCTCCGCCTCGACCCAGCCGAGCGCCGCATCGACGACCGGCCGCGGGCGCGGCCTGACGCCGCTCAGGGCGGCCGCCGCCTCCCGGCCCGCTCGCCCGAGCTGGCCCCCGGAGCCGAGCTGGTCCATCACACCCGCCGCCTCGCCGACGCGCGGGCACCCGGCGCCCCCTGCCCAGCACCCGGCGTGAGACTTCCCGCAGTCCGTCCGAGCCCGCCGCCGCGCGCAGCCACGTTGCAACCAGTACGAGGAGCGCCGCGCGCGCGCCGCGCCGCGCGGCCTGGTCCAGGCCGAGACCGCCGATCGCCGTGAAGGCCAGCACACCGCCGCCGATCAGCAGGGCGAACGCGACGCCCGCCGGCACGACCGAGCGGTCGCCGCGTGCCACCAGCCATGCGAGGGCGAGCCACGCGGCGACCGAGCCGAGCAGCACCCAGGAGGTCCCCGACAGGAGCAGCACGAATGCGATGCCGCTCGCGAGCGTTGCGGCGCGCGGATCGAACCGGCGGGCCGAGGCGACCGGCTCCGCGGGCTCGGGGCGGCCGTCATCGGGCACCAGTTGCTGGGACGGCCAGTGCGCCATGCCGCGGCGGTAGACCAGCACCTGCACCACGCTGGCGAAGGCGGTCCACGCCACGAGCGCCACCCCGGTCAACACGAGCGCCGCGGTTGTCCCCTGCGGCAGGAAGCCGAGCCGGTCGACGATCGCGTCGTAGCTGTCGGTGTAGGCGCCCACCCCACCCGTGAGAACGACGATCGCGAAGGCGGCGGTTACGAGGTTGTGAGCGAAGCGGATGGCCGCGCAGGCGCCCACCTGCGCCGCAGTCCCGCGGCCGCGCGATTCCATGACTCCCAGCAGCGGTGCGCTCAGGGCCTGTGTGAGCGGCACGGCGAACCGGGCCGGCCCGATGATCGCAACCGTCTGGAGCATCGCCGCGATCGACGCTCCGTAGCCGACGCGCGGGCCGCGCTGCTGGCCCGATCGGGCCAGCGCGACACCGCCGGCCAGCGCGATCCAGAACCCGATCGACGGCGCCGCCCGAGAAGCGAGGAACGAAGCGGTGGCGACGTGTGCGAGACCGCCGGTCTCGCGGTCGTCTGCGGTGCCAAGACTCATGGGCCGATTATTCCGGGGCGCGACCCGCAGAGCCCCTACCGGGGGATTCTCAGCGTGCTGCTGTGCGCAGAACGGCGCGCGGCTGCTCGTCGACCTCCTCGCGCAGCCGGCCGGCGATCCGACGCGTGGCTTCGAGCAGCATGTTCAGCGAACCGGCGTCGGTCCGGCGGCGGCGAACGTACACGACCAGCGCTCCCGCCCGGTACTCGAAACACGGCGCCAGCGGGTGACCGGCGAGGTAAACGATGAACGACGGCGAGAAGAGCTCGCGTAATGCGATCGGGTCGAGGCGGCCGTCCGCCAGCAGCTCGTAGCGGCGGCCGAACTCGACGCTCTCGAGCTCGACCTCCTGGCGTCCATGGCGATTCAGCCACTCCTCCTCGGTCACCCAGCCCACCAGGTCGCGCCGGCGCTGCAGGAAGAGCGCCGGGAACATCACCATCGCCTCCTCCATGTCTACGACACAGGCGGTGAAGTGGTGGGAGCGCCAGCTGGCGTTCGGGTCATCGTCGTCGCCGCCGCGGCGCTCGTAGGTGTAGAGCCCAAGGCCGCAATTCAGGTCCGATCCGGGCTCGAGCGGGCCGGTCATGAAGTGCTCCCATTGGCGCCGGTCGCCAGCCCCGAGCAGGGGCGTGAGCGGCGGTAGCTCGAAGTCGCGGTAGTGGGTGAGCCCGTGACCGGCGGCAAAGGCGGTGAAGAAGTCCGATGCGGCACGCCGGCCGGCCGCATACAGCGCCAGCCCGAGCACCAGCAGTACGACCGCCACCGGGGCGGCCAGCATCAGGAGCGTCGAACGCAGCGCGGCTCCGCCGATCACGGCCGCGACGATGCCGAGGCCGAGGGCATAGCCGACCGCGCGGCCCCGGAGCAGCTCGCTCAGCCTTGCCGCTCGTGTGGCGCGGGCGTTCCTCGGGATCACGCCGGCTGCAGGGCGCGCATCGGGATGGCCGTGGAGGGGGCCACCTCGAAGTACCGGCGCGACCGGAACGAGCCGAGCACCGCGATCAGCGAGCTGGGCACCGACTGCACCCGGACGTTGTATGCCTCGACGTTCGAGTTGTAGATCCGGCGCGCGGCGCGAATCTCGTTCTCGATCTCGGCGAGCTGGCGGTGCAGGCGCAGGAAGTTCTCCGACGCGGCCAGCTCGGGATAGCCCTCTGCGGTCGCGCGCAGCTGCGACAGGGCGTCCGACAGGTCCGTCTCCGCGCGCTCGCGATGCGCGCCGTCCACGGGTGCGGCGGCACTGGCCTCGTCACGCGCGTCGGCGACGATCGTCATCAGCTGTTGCTCGTGGTCCGCGTAGGCGCGGACGACCTCGGTCAGGTTGGGGACCAGGTCGTGCCGGCGGCGTAGCTGGACGTCCACGTCGCTCCACGCCTCATCCACGCGGTGACGCCCGCGCACGAGCACGTTGAAGGTCAGCGCCGCCCAAGCGGTGGCGGCCACGAGACATCCGAAAAGCACGTACATGACCATTGCCCTCGGTCATCTATCGACCGCCAGCGGGCGGGACTTGAAAGCTTGCAGCGCCTTGAAATGTAGAGTCGCCCCTCCGATGGACGACGCCCGCCTCGCCCGCCTCGCCTACGAGAGCTTGTATCCGTTCTACGAGCTGATTGCCGCGGGCTCTCAGGCGTCTCGCATCGAGCGTGTCGACGGTATCCAGGCGTGCGTCGTGCCCGAGGTTCCAGAGCGCTCGTTCATGAACGCGGTCGTCTATCACGACTCGGCGGCACTCGGGGCGGCGCTGCCCGAGCTGACCGGCATCTATGACGCCGCGGGCGTCAACGCGTGGACGGTGTGGGCTCGGACCGGTGACCGGGACGCGGCCGCAGCGCTCGAGCGAGCCGGACACGTGCTGGACGCGACCCCGGCGGCGATGGCGATGCCACTTGCAGGTTGGGAGCCGGCCGCGGGACGCGGGGCCGAGGTCGGGCCGATCGACGTCGCCGACATCACGCGCATCAACGACGCCGCCTACGGATGGGACGGGGAGTTCGCGCGGGGGTTCACGCATGCGCCGGAGGAATTGCGCCGCTACGGCGCCAGCGTCGACGGTGACCCCGCGGCGTGCGCCACCTGGCTGCGCGTCGGCGACGACTGCACCGTCTACATGGTCGCCTGCCTGCCCGCGGCACAGGGTCGCGGACTGGCGACCGACCTGATGACCCGGATGCTGTCCGATGCGCAGGCCGAGGGATGCACGACCACCACGCTGCAGGCGTCGAAGCCCGGCTATCCGATCTATCGCAAGCTGGGCTACCGCGATCTCGGCCCGCTCGAGATGTGGGAGCGCCGCCGCTAGCCGCTAGCTTTCCGGCGATGGACTGGAAGGTCTACCTCTCCGGAGAAATCCACACCGACTGGCGCGACCGGATCGAGCGGGGCATCGCCGAAGCGGGACTGCCAGTCGAGGTCGTCGCGCCCGTGACCGACCATGCGGCCAGCGACAACCGCGGTGCCGAGATCCTGGGCGAGGAGAGCGAGTCGTTCTGGCACGACCAGAAGGGCGCCGGACTGAACGCGATCCGCACGCGCACGCTGATCGAGAAGTCCGACGTCGTCGTCGTGCGATTCGGCGACAAGTACCGCCAGTGGAACGCGGCCTTCGACGCGGGCTTCGCCGCGGCGCTCGGTAAGCCGATCATCACGCTCCACGACAGCGACCTGAACCACGCCCTGAAGGAGGTGGACCGCGCCGCCCTTGCCGTCGCGGCCACGCCGGAGCAGGTGGTGGAAGCGCTCCGTTACGTGATCGCTGCCTGATGGCGGCCATCGAACCCTGCAACGTCGGCGACTACGAGCGCATCGCGCGCGAGCGCATCGCCGAGGGCGCCTACGGCTACTTCGCGGGGGGCGCCGACGACGAGTGCGCGCTTGCGGACAACGTCGAGGGGTGGCGACGCTGGGTCCTGCGGCCCCGCGTGCTGGTCGACGTGAGCGAGACGACCGCCGAGACCACGGTGCTCGGCACACCGGTCTCGATGCCGCTGCTGGTCGCGCCGGTCGCCATCCAGCGCATGGCCCACGACGACGGAGAGGCCGGGATGGCGCGCGCTGCCGCAGCGGCAGGAACCATCATGGTGGTCTCCTCGCTCGCGACCACAAGCCTCGGCGACATCGCCGCCGCGGCCCCCGACTCGCCGCGCTGGTTCCAGGTCTATCGCTTCCGCGACTCGGGTGTCACGCAGGCGCTGATCGACGAGGCGACCGACGCCGGATACCGGGCGCTCGTGCTGACCGTCGACGCGCCGCGCCTGGGCCGCCGCGAGCGCGACCTGAGGACCGGGTTCGCCGTCCCCGCCGAGGTGACGGTCCCGAGCTTCGACGCGGCTTCGGGCGCCAATATCGGCGGAACCCCAGCGGACCTGTTCGCGCTGATGGATGCCTCCGTGACATGGCGGGACCTGGAGGAGCTGGCGTCCTCGACCGACCTCCCGGTGCTGGTCAAGGGAGTCATGACCGCGGAGGACGCCCAGCTCGCCTGCGAGCACGGGGCGGCGGGGGTGGTCGTCTCCAACCACGGCGGTCGCCAGCTCGACTGCGTGGGGCCCACCGTGGATGCCCTGCCGGAGGTGGCCGAGGCCGTGGAGGGCCGCGCCGAGGTTCTGGTCGACGGCGGGATCCGCAGGGGCGCGGACGTGGTGCGCGCGCTGGCGCTCGGCGCGCGCGCCGTCCTGGCGGGCCGAGCGCCGCTCTGGGGACTGGCCGCGCGCGGAGAGCAAGGTGCCCGCGAGGTGCTGGAGATGCTGCACGCCGAGGTCGAGCTGGCGCTCGCGCTGACCGGGTGCGCCCGGCCGGAAGCGGTCACGCGCTCGCACGTCAAGCGCCGCGCATAGCGCCCTAGACCTCGCCGAGCGGACGGCTGCAATACGCTGGCCGGACAGGCCCGCTACCGACCCCGGAGGTCCCATGCCAGCCGAACGATTCGTGGAAGCACTCAACGACCAGGTGGCGAACGAGCTCGCCGCCTCCCATCAGTACGTCGCGGTGGCGGCTTACTACGAGTCGCAGACCCTTCCCCAGCTGGCCACGTTCTTCTACGAACAGGCGCTCGAGGAGCGCGGGCACGCGATGATGATGATCAAGTACCTGCTCGACACCGGGGCGCCGGTGCAACTCCGCGAGGTCGCCGCGCCCTCGACCGACTTCGCCGACCACATCGGCCCGATCAAGTCGGCACTCGAGCAGGAGCAGCAGGTCTCCGTCCAGATCGGCGACCTGTTCCGCACCGCCCGCGAGGAGGGCGACTACCTCAGCGAGCAGTTCGTCCAGTGGTTCCTCAAGGAACAGGTCGAGGAGGTGGCCACGATGTCGGAGCTGCTCGACGTGGCCGAGCGCGTGCGCGACTTCCCCATGACGCTCGAGGAGTTCATCGCCCGCGAGAACCCGGGCCGTGCCGAGGGCCAGGACCCCTCGGCCCCGGAGCCCGCCGGCGGGGCCTAGCCGGCCCAGACGGGTGTGAGGCTTGCCCCTGCGGTGGTGAGCACGTTCTGAGCTTGTTGCGCGCTTCGGCGCGCCTCTCGTTGCGGTTCCGCCGGCCGGCCCAGGGGTTGCGGTCGATTGTGTACCTGTGAGGTACAAGAACGACCGCAAGTCCTTCGCCGCGCTGCCCGGCCGCTGTTTCCGGTGTCGCGGTCACTTTTCCGGCCCATACACGGAAAAGTGACCCCCAACGCCCCGGCCCGTTCAGGGGGCGCGTGATCTTCTGCGAACGTCGCCGAGCTTCTGCGCGGATGGTTGCTCTTACTTGCTGGTTTTTGGCTCGTATATCGAGAAGAAAATCGACTCGTCAGCAGGCACGAGGGCAGGACGGCGCCTTAGCCGACTTGCGTCACGGCTAACTTCAGCGGCCGTGTCCAGCACACGGCCCGACGCTCCCACTCCGCGCGAAGCGGTCGCGGCGATGCGCATCCGCGTCCCGACCCGCGGCAACCGCCGGCTCGAGGGCCTGCTCGACGCCGTGAACGCCGACGACCAGGTGAAGGCCTGGTGGTACGCCGGCCAGGTGACCGCCGACCGGCTGCGGATGTCCGATCACTCTTGGGTGCACATCCAGATCGTCACCAACATCGCACTGCGCCTGTTCCGGCTGCTGAACCGCCGCGGCGTGGAGCCCGACACGGTGCGACTGCACGGGATGAAGCCCGCCGATGCGGAGGTCGTGATCGTGGCCGGGTGCCTGCTGCACGACGCCGGGATGTCGATCCACCGCACCGACCACGAGGCCTACAGCCTCTTCCTGGCCGCCGACAAGCTGCCCTCCTTACTTGCGGGCGTCTACGAGGATCCGGAGCGCAGCGTGATCGTCGCCGAGGCGCTGCACGCGATCATCGCTCACCGCCGCCGGGGCGAGCCGTTGTCGGTTGAGGGCGGGATCGTGCGAGTCGCCGACGCCCTCGACATGGCGGAGGGGCGCTCTCGTGTGCCCTTCGAGTCGGGCCGGCCCAACATACATTCGCTGTCCGCCCAGGCCATCGAGAAGGTCAGCATCGAGCCCGGGGACGAGAAAGCCGTCCGGATCGAGATCACGATGAACAACTCGGCGGGCATCTTCCAGGTCGACGAGCTCCTGGCGACCAAGCTGCGCGGCTCCGGCGTCGAGGACCAGATCGAGGTCCTGGCGCGGATAGATGCCGAGCACGAGAAGCGGCTGGTTCCGGTTTTCCGGATCTAGCAACCCGGTAGCTAACCTGTCAGGCGATGCCCAGCACCGACGACGTGAAGGCGCGGATCGAGGCTGCCCTGCCCGGGGCGCGCGCCGACGTGAGCGATCTGACGGGCGGCGGAGATCATCTGCGTGCCGAGGTCGTGTATGACGGCTTTGCCGGTTTGTCGCGCATTCAGCAGCACAAGCTCGTTTACGACGTCTTCGGGAGCGAGATCGGCGGGCCAATCCACGCACTTTCGCTGAAAACCTCTACTCCGGATGGAGAACATCGATGACCAACGAAGAGATTCGCGACGAGCTTCAGAAGGCGATCAAGGGCGAGCGGGTGATGCTCTTCATGAAGGGCACGCCGGACCAGCCCCAGTGCGGGTTCTCCGCCCGCGTGGTCTCGATGCTCGACTCGATGGGCACCGAGTACTCGGCGCTCGACATCCTGCCCGACCCGCGGATCCGCCAGGAGCTCTCCGGGCTCTCGGGCTGGCCGACGATCCCCCAGCTGTTCGTGAATGGAGAGCTGGTCGGCGGCTGCGACATCGTGACCGAGATGTTCGAGACCGGTGAGCTGGCCGACACCCTCGGGGTGCCGCAGCCGGAGCTCGAGCAGGCGCCGGCTACTCCCGCGCCGGGCCAGTCGCCGCCGCTTCAGATCGGCTGAGACTGGAATATCTACGGGATCCTGGTGCGCGACTTGTTCAGCGTGTCTTTGATCTGGTCGATGATCTTGCGCGCCTCGCCCCACTCGCGCTGCCAGACGTTGCGGCCGAAGATGACGCCCGAGCCGCCGGCCTCCATGATCATCCGCGTCTGCCCGAGCAGCTTGTCGTCGTCGACCTTGGAGCCGCCCGACAGCACGACCAGCGCGCGGCCGGCGGACTCGACGCAGTGCCGGATCGCCTCGTCGAGCGAGACGTCCCAGTCGTTGTAGGGAGCCGGTGAGTCCTTGTCCTTCTCGGGGTTCAGCTTCGGCATGTTGAGCTTCACCACGTCGGCGCCCATCTCCATCGCGACGCGCGCGGCGTAGTCGATCGCGTAGAAGGAGTCGCGGCCGCCCTGCTTCTCGATGTCGCGGCCGCGCGGGTAGGCCCAGATCACGAGCGGCATCCCGTAGCGGTCGCAGTCCTGGCGCACCTTGCTGAGCTGGATGAAGTCGTCGTCCTGCCGCGGTGAGCCGAGATAGAGCGTGTAGCCGACGGCGTCGGCGCCTAGCCGCAGGGCGTCCTCGACGCTCGCGTTGCAGGGCGAGAAGGCCTCGTCGGCCGGCGGGATCTCCGTCTTGGAGTTGAGCTTCAGCAGCAGCGGCACCTGACCGGCGTAGTCCGGGTAGTACTTGGAGGCCATCCCGTAGCCGCAGGCGATGGCCGAATAGCCGGCCTCGACCGCGAGCCGGAACTGGTACTCGGGATCCTTGGAGGCGGGGTTGGGGAAGAAGTCGCGCGGTCCGTGCTCGATCCCCTGGTCGATCGGCAGCAGCAGCAGGGTTCCCTGCCCGGGCCCGTAGTCGTAGAGCAGGCGGCGCAGGCGGGTGCGCTTGCCGGGAGCCAGTGTCGCCAGCAGCGAACCATGCTGCTGACCCGATATCTCGACCTTGCCGACGCTCAATTCCATATCTCCTCGCCCCGCTGTAGTAGGTCTGGCTGCCGTTCCGGCCAGTATAAGAACGTATGGCCCTTCAGCACCATTTCTCGGGCCCTTCCTTCACGATCGGCGTCGAAGAGGAGCTGATGATCGTCGACCGGCACTCGATGGAGCTGGTCTCGGCGATCGAGGAGCTGATGGGCGCCGTCCCGGCCGAGACCGAGGGCCGCGTGAAGCCGGAGCTGATGCAGTCCGTGCTCGAGATCGCCACGGACGTCTGCCGCAATGTGGCGGAGGCGGGCGGTCAGCTCGAGGACCTGCGGCGCCGCGTCCGCGAGACGGCCGAGTCCAAGGACCTGACGATCGGCTCGGCAGGCACGCATCCCTTCGCCCACCCCGAGGACCAGAAGATCGTCGAGGGAGACCGTTACCGCGAGATCGTCGACGCGCTGCGCTTCGTCGCCCGCCAGGAGCTGCTCTTCGGCCTCCACGTCCACGTCGGCATCGACGACCCGGAGAAGGCGATCCACGTCGCCAACGGGATGCGTGTCCACCTGCCCATCCTGCTCGCCCTGTCCGCCAACTCGCCCTTCTGGAAGGGGAGCCCGACCGGCCTGATGTCGAGCCGGACGCCGATCTTCAAGCTGCTGCCGCGCGTCGGGATCCCGCCTCGCTTCGACAATTGGAGCGAATACCAGGCCCGGATCGAGTTCATGGTCGCCGCCGGAACCGTGCCCGACTACACCTTCGTGTGGTGGGACGTGCGGCCGCATCCGAACCTGGGCACGGTCGAGATCCGGGTCTGCGACGCCCAGACCCGGCTGACCCACACCCTGGCCCTGGCCGCCCTGATCCAATCGATGTGCAAGGAGCTCGCCGAGAGTTACGAGTCCGGGTACCAGCTCGGGACATTTCCCCGCGAGGTGCTCGAGGAGAACAAGTGGCTGGCGGCCCGCTACGGGCTCGATGGCACCCTGATCGACCTACCGCAGCCGACCCGGGTCGGGGCCGGGGACCTGGCGCGCCGCCTCGCCGAGCGCCTGCTTCCCCATGCCCAGGATCTCGGCTGCGAGCGCGAGTTCGAGGGCATCGAGGACATGATCGAAAACGGCACCGGAGCCCACCGCCAGCTCGCGGAGTGGCAGGCGAGCCGTGACCTGAAGGAGCTCGCGCGGCGGATCGTCGAGGCGACCGCCGCAGGTGTCAGAGGGAGAGCCCCGGAACATAGGATGAATATATGGGGCGGCTTCGCCGCTGCCTGCTAGTGGCGTCGCAAGCTCCGCCCCCTACATAATCAGGCCCTTTCGGGCCTCGCCTGCTAGTGGCGTCGCAAGCTCCGCCCCCTCATATCTTGCTCTTCCGCCAGCTCATCCATGACGACCTTGGCTGTGCCTCCTACCTGATCGGGGACGGGAGCGCGGGCATCGCAGCCGTCGTCGACCCCCGGTTCGAGATCGACGAGTACCTCGAGCTGGCGCGCTTCATGAACGTGCGCATCGAGCACATCCTCGAGACGCACAACCACGCCGACCACGTCTCCGGGCACGGCCGGCTCGCCGCCGCGACAGGGGCGCGGATCCACATCCACCGGATCGCCGCCCCCGACTACGACCACGACCCGTTCGACGACGGCTGGGAGCTGGAGCTCGGGCGCCTGACGGTGCGCGCCCTGCACACGCCGGGCCACCGGCCCGAGCACACTGCCTTCGCCCTGATCGACACGGCTCGCGGTGAGGAGCCCTGGGCCATCCTCACCGGCGACACGCTGTTCGTCGGCGACGTGGCGCGCCCCGACCTGGCGGTGGACCGCGCCGAGGGAGCCCGCGGAATCTTCGAGAGCCTGCAGTCGAAGCTGGTCGCACTGGCCCCGGAGACGGAGGTGTGGCCGGGGCACCTGGGCGGGTCGCTGTGCGGCGGGCCGGGGATGGACCTGAAGACGTCCTCGACGATCGGGTACGAGCTGCGCCACAACTCGCTCTTCTCCGAGGCGGACGGAGAGCGCTTCATCGAGCGGGCGACGGCCAAGCTGCCGCCGCAGCCGCCGAACTTCCAGGGCATCGTCGACATCAACCGGGGGCCCCTGCTGACGGCGGGGGTCGAGGTGCTGCCGCTGGCGCCGCGCCAGGTCGAGGAGCTGCGGGGCGCAGACGGCACGCTGGTGGTGGACGTCCGGACGGACATCCAGTGGGACGAGGCGCATATCCCCGGCTCGGTGTGCATCACTCGCCTGCACGCGGGCTTCGGCACCCGGCTGGCGTGGGTGGTCGAGCCCCGGCAGGAGATCGTGCTGGTCGGCCGCGACGACGCCGACGCCCGGGCCGCGGCGACATTGGCCGTGGCGGTCGGAGTCCGCCGGATGGGCGGCTTCCTGTCCGGTGGGATGACGAGCTGGCGAGACGAGCACCGCGAGGTGGGCGGCGTCGAACGCCTGCGAGCGCAGGACCTGCCTGCCCGGCTCGAGTCCGAGCCCTCCATCCAGGTCCTCGACGTGCGCGAGCGCTCGGAGTGGGACGACGGGCACCTCGAGGGATCAGCCCACTGCGCGTACCACGACCTGCGCAAGGTGCCGGATGCGATCGATCCCGAGCGCCCCGTCGCCGCGATGTGCTCGTCGGGCCAGCGCAGCGCGGTCGCCGCGAGCCTCCTCGCCCGTCACGGCGCCCGGACCGTGATCCACGTCGCGGATGGCGGCGTGAAGACGATCGCGGCAGCGGGCCACAAGCTGGTCACATAACACGGCCAAACCCAAGCCCCCGGCGCCGCGCGTGGGTATCTTTGTCTCGTGGCGGAGGTCGACCTCAACGTCGTCTGCAGGAACTGCGGCTCCGAGGTGAGCCCTTACATCACCGAATGCCCGTATTGCGGGCACCGGTTGCGCAAGCGGGCGCCGAAGCTGAAGCAGGAGGAGGACGCCTTCGAGGTCGTTCCGGCGCGCAAGCGGCGGTTCCGGCTGCCACGCCCGAAGCTGCGCCGGCGCGCGCAGCGGGAGGAAGAGGAGCAGCCACTCGCCTGGCTCGCGGCCCAGCGGCCCTACGCGACGATCGCGCTCGTGCTGGTCGGCGCCGGCCTGCTGATCGCCGACCGCGCCAGCGATCTCGGCCTCTTCGGGCTCGGAGCGATCATCGGCCCGCTCGACGGCGACTGGTGGCGGCTCGTCGCGGCACCGTTCGTCTACGAGAACGTCGGCTACCTGTTCGCGGTCGGCGTCGCCACGGCGATCTTCGGCTCCAGTCTCGAGCGGCGTTACGGAGCGGTGGTGACCGCAGCGGTATTCCTGATCTCCGGCGCCGCGGGCATGTACCTCGCGACCGTCGTGCAGGATGTCCCCATCGCGCTCGGCGGCAACGGCGCCGCGCTGGGCCTCTTGTGCGCCTGGCTCGTGCGCGACGTTCGTGACCGCCGCGGCGGGTACGACACCGAGAGCGACCTGCTGGGTGTCGCCGCGATCGCCGCGGTGCTGGTCGCGATGCCACTGCTGGAGCCCACGGCCGACGTCTATGCCGGCCTCGGCGGCGCCGCGACGGGCGCCGTGCTCGGGCTGCTGCTACCCGAGCGGCACTAGTTAGACCGCAGTCGGCAGTCGGCTAGGTCGGCAGTCGGCAGTGACTGCTAGCTGACTTGTATCTGGCCGGCTGGTCCGGCCTTGATCTCGCCGATTCGCTGGGCGCCAGCGAGGTCCCGGCCCGGCGGGGCGCAGACGAGCAAGCCGCCGGAGGTCATGGCGTCACACAGCAGTGCCCGCATCGGCTCCGCCACCTGCGGGCCGAACTCGACGTGCGGCTCGACCCACGCGCGGTTGCGGCGGCTGCCGCCGGCCAGTGCGCCGGCCTCGATCAGCTCCAGCGCGCCCTCGATCAGCGGCACACGAGCCGACTCGACGCGCGCGGCCACGCCACTGGCGATCGTCATCTCGTGCAGGTGGCCCAGCAGTCCGAACCCCGTGACGTCGGTCATCGCGCTGGCTCCGGCTTCGACCGCGGTGGCGGCCGCGCGATCGTTCAGGGCGGTCATCACCTCGACACACGCGCGCACCACCTCCGCCGGCGCCATCCCGCGCTTGGCGGCCGTGGTCACAGCCCCACCGCCGATCGGCTTTGTCAGGTAGAGCGACGTCGCCGGCGCGCGCGGTGGAATTGCGCACCACCCGCGCCGGGTCCACGACGCCGGTGACGGCCATGCCGTACTTGGGCTCCGGGTCGTCGATCGAATGACCACCGGCGATCGCCACGCCGGCGGCCGTCGCGACGTCGGCGCCGCCGCGCAGGATCTCGGCCAGCACCGGCGCACCGAGCCGCTCGAGCGGGAAGGCGACCAGGTTGAGGGCGGTCACCGGACGGGCGCCCATCGCGTAGACGTCCGAGATCGCGTTCGCGGCAGCGATGCGGCCGAAGTCGTACGGGTCGTCGACGATCGGGGTGAAGAAGTCGACCGTTTGGACGATGGCCAGATCGTCGGTGATCCGGAAGACACCGGCGTCATCGCGGGTCTCTGCGCCCACCAGCAACCCAGGGTCGTCCGACCGCGGCAGCGTCGCGATGATCTCCTGCAACTGCTCCGGGCCGATCTTGCAGGCGCACCCTGCGCCGTGCGAGAGCTCCGTCAGCCGGGTCATGGAGGTGGCCTCCATCGGCCTATTATCGCCGGGTGGTGTCACCAGGAAGATTCGTCTAAATGGAGGCCGCCTACTCGGACGAGCAGCTCGAGGCAGCGATCGAAGCGCTGGTCGAGCCGGAGCGCTTCCGCGCGGCCGAACGCCGGGTGGCCGCGGCCGCTCCCCAGCTGCAGCGGGTGCTCGCCGCCGCGCTCGCCGAAGGTGGATGGTTCGAGGGAGCCCAGCAAGAGCACCTTGCAAAGCTCGCGGCGATCGAGGATCCAGAGCAGCGGCTGGCCGAGTTACGCACCCTTCTGGCCGAGGAGACGCGCATCGGGATGCTGATTGGCGTCGCCGTGGGATGGGAACTCGCGCTAGAACTCCTTCCCCCTGATCGTTCGACGCCCCCCAACACTCCACGGAGGTAATCGATGGACATCCGCTTTCTCGGTCACGCCACGTTCGAGCTGTCCGATGGCGACACGCGCATCCTGATCGACCCATTTCTGGCGCCGAACAACCCTTCGGCGCCAGTCAGCGCCGGCGACGTCAACCCGACTCACGTGCTGTTGACGCACGCCCACGTCGACCACCTTGCCGACGCGGTGGCGGTAGCCGAGCGCACCGGCGCAGCCTGCGTGGCGCTGGTCGAGACGGCGAATTGGCTCCAAGGGCAGGGAATCGAGAACGTCTCCGACCCGAACCTGGGTGGCACGGTGGAGTTCGCTTGGGGCTGGGTGAAGCTGGTGCAGGCCTTCCACAGCTCGACCACGCCCGACGGAGTAGTGACCTACGCGAGCGGCCTGGTGATCAACTTCGCCGGCCAGACCGTCTACCACCTCGGCGACACCTGCCTGTTCGGCGACCTGCAGCTGATCGCCAGGCGCACGCCGGTCGACGTGGCGATCATGCCGATCGGAGGCCACTACACCATGGACCGCCACGACGCGGTGGTCGCAGCCGAGCTGATCGGCGCGGGAACGGTGATCCCCTGCCACTACAACACCTTCCCGCCGATCCAGACGGACGCACGAGCTTTCAAGCAGGAGGTGGAGGCGAAAACCTCTTCGAAGGTTGTGGTACTGGAGCCTGGAGCGACGCACACCGTCTAGTCGAGCGGAGTCCGGAGTCCGGAGTCCGGAGTTCTCCCGACTCCCGCCTCCCGCCTCCCGACTACGGAGTGGGATGCTCGACGGGCAGGGATGCTGCGAATGCGTTGATCTTTCCGGCCGCGTCACCGACCATCGGGCGGCCGTGGCCGAAGCAGGCTACCCGTGGCTCCAGCGCTGCGAGCTTGCGGATGCTGCGGCGGGCCTCGGAGACGTCGACCGTGAAGAGTTCCGGCATCTCGCCGACCTGCGGCAGGCCGGTGAAGACGTTCACCGTGCGCATCGTGTCGGCGCAGACGACCGTGCGATCCGACTCGCGCCAGAGGCCGATCTGGCCGGGCGTGTGACCGGGGAAGGCGATCACCTCCCAATCGCCGATGTGGTCACCCTCGGCCAGCCGGCGCGCAACCGGATGTGGGTCCCAGCTCAGCACCCTGCTCATCGCCCGGTTCAGCCGTGAGTGCTCTGCCTCCGGCGGGGCCGGCGCGGGCACCTTGCCCTCGAGCGCGTCCGCGTCGGGGGTGCCCGCCCACACCGGGGCGCCGGTGGCGCGCGCCGATCGCGTGCATCGAGCCCGCGTGGTCCCGGTGCGCGTGGGTTATGAAGAGCGCTTCCACCTCACCCTTCGTCTGCCGCGTGATCCGCCGGCGAGCGAACCTGGTGGCGGTGTCGATCAGGATCCAGCCGCCCTCGGAGCGGATCGCATAGACGTTGAAGGCTGCAGGCGGCATGCCGCTCAACAGCCAGAGATCCGAGGCGAGTTCCTTCACGAGCGGCGGAGCCTACCTAGCAGCGTGCCGGTGGCAGGCCGCGGGCTCGGGTGAGCACGGAATCCGTCATCTCCTCGGTGAGCTTGCCCGTGAACGTGTTCTGCTGGCTGGGGTGGAAGCAGCCCAGCAGCATGTACGGCCCGACCGTCGCCTCCGCGCCGTGGCCGAAGCGGGGCCTGGGCCGCGGCAGCTCGATCCCGTTCTCGGCCAGCGCGCGCAGCGTGCCGTCCCAGGCGTAGGAGCCGAGCGTCACGATCACCTCGACCTTTGGAAGCAGCGAGATCTCGCGGGCCAGATATGGCAGGCAGTTGTCCCGCTCGGCCGGCGTCGGCCGGTTGGCCGGCGGCGCGCAGCGGTTGACCGCGGCGATGTAGGCGCCGGTCAGCCGCAGGCCGTCGTCGCGCCGCACCGATTCAGGCTGGTTGGCGTAACCGGTCCGGTGAAGCGCGGCGAACAGCCAGTCGCCCGAGCGGTCGCCGGTGAAGATCCGGCCGGTGCGGTTCCCGCCGTGCGCCGCGGGCGCGAGGCCGACGATCAGCACGCGGGCCTGCGGATCGCCGAAGCCCGGCAGCGGGCGGGCCCAGTAGCGCTCGCCCGCGTAGCGCCGCGGCGGATTGGCCGCCGCCTCCTCGCGCCAGTCGACCAGGCGCGGACAGCGGTGGCAACGCTCGATCTCGGCGGTCAGGCGGGCAAGCTGCCCCAGCGTGGACTTGCCGGAACTACGTCGGGAACTACTTATCTCTTGCGTTCAGCCCCTGGAGGCAGCCGCGGCGGGCGACCGCCTGCTTGCTCTCGGGCCAGCCCTTGGCGTACTGGGCGGCGACCTTCTCCTTTGTCGTCCGGCCCTTCTCCAGGTCGCGCTCGGTCTGCTTGGGCAGGAAGCCCTGGCACACCCGCTTGGCGATCAGCTGAGAGCTGAGGTTCTCGGCCTCTTTCGGCGTGTAGAGCTGCTTGCTCTTGCCAGCGTTGTCGTTGCGGTCCGGATCGGGCTCCGCGGTAATCGGATCGCCCGCGGCGGGGCTCTCGGAGCTGCCGGAGCTGCCGGAGCTGGACTTCTTCTTCGAGGAGCTGGAATCGTCCGATGACGACCCGCTCGAGCTCTTCTTCTTCGAGGAGCTCGACTTGGACTTCTTCTCCTCGGTGGTCTTGGTCTGCGTCGTCGTGCCGGTCGTGGCCGTCTGCGCGTTCGTGCCCTCCGAGGCGGAGTTGTCGTCGTTGTCGTCGCCGCAGGCCACCAGCCCGAGCGCCAACACTGTCATTGATATCGCTATGAAGGTCTTCATCGCGGCCAGGATAGCCAAGGTTGCTTAAGAGGATGCTTAATCCGGTGCAGGTCTGTTCGCCTGCGCCCTCTAAGGGCAGTTCGACCCGGCGCAGACTCGGTCTTCGGCTACCTGCGCCGACAGGGCCGCGACCGGCGGGTCGTTCGCCGAGTTCCCGTCCGCGAGCAGGTTGTCGAGCTGGTACGGGTCGTTCACGAGGTCGTAGTACTCGCGGAAGGCCACGCTGAAGGGGTCGTCGCGGCGGTACGTCTCGATGTACTGCGAGGTCGCGGTCGACAGGGAGACCCACGTCGGGACGTCGCCCTGGAAGTCGAACTCGGTCAGCATCCGGTCGCGCGACCAGGCGTTGTCGAGGATGTCGTGCCCGTCCATCTCCACCCCCTGGCTGACGCCCGTGGCGGCCAGTGCGGTCGGCGCGAGGTCGATGTTCGCCACGAGGCGGTTGTCGGTCGCCCCGGCCGTGACCTGGCCCGGCCAGCGGACGTACATCGGAACCCGGATCGAGTCGGTGTAGGGCCGGTTCTTCCCCTCGAGGTTGTGCTCGCCCCACATGTAGCCGTTGTCGGACGTGAACACCGCCAGCGTGTTTGTCTCCCCCTTGGCCTGCAGATCCTGCATGAGCGCCTCGACCAGGTTGTCGACGCGAGGGCAGGGTCCGCAGCATGTTGTCGCGCGTCGCGATCGTCGCGGTCTGGTCGAGCCGCGCGAACGCCACCCACGGCGGCTTGTCGCTGCGGTCGGTCTCCCACGTCGCCGGATTCGGCGTGAACGGGTCGATCGGGGCGTTCTCGTACTGCGTCTCGGGAACCGCGGGCAGGTGCGGCGCGTAACGGCGCCACGTACATGAACCAGGGCTGGCTGTCGTTGGCCTCCGACTCCTGCAGGAACGCGAGCGCCTGATCGCGGACGTAGTTGGTCGAGTACTGCGTGATCTGCTTGAGCGTGCCCTGCTCGTTCGCGCGGAAGCTGTTGTAGCCGCTGTCGAAGATGGCGAAGCGGTCGATGTGCGGCGGACCGCGGAGGTCGCTCCACTCGTTCAAGTATTTACCGAACATGCCCGTAAAGTAACCCGCGTCGTGCAATGAGCGCTGGAGCGTGTTGCGCGGATCCAGGAACGTCGCGCTCTGGTTGGTGCGGACGCCGTTGTTGTGCACGTAGCGCCCGGTGAAGATCGAGGACCGCGACGGGCAGCAAAGCGGAGTCGTGGCGACCGCCTGCGGATAGAAGGTGCCGCCCTGCTCGAACCACTGCCGGGTCTGCGGCATCATCACCATCGTGCCGTCGAGGCGCTGGTCGTCGGTCACGATGAACATCACGTTCGGGGGATCCGTAAGCGCGGCTGCGACCTCCGGGTCAGTCGCTCCGCCGCCGGCGAACGCGACCGCCGCGCCGGCCACGGTCAACACGCAGGCGCATACGATCGCCCGCCTAAGGAACACCGAACGGTCCCTGGCCCCTGCTTTGCCGCCCCCCATTGCGCAAGTGAGGCTACCAGCACTTCGTCCGCCATTCGCGCCTTGCCGGACGTTAATCCCTAGAATCCTCGGTGAGCAGCGGCTGGGAGTTCGGGGGGGCGAACTGATTTCACGCCTTGGCAGGGGCGCACGCTACGGCGGCGTCATGAAGTTGAGCGTGCTGGTGCTGGTCCTCGTGGCCAGCTCTTGCTGCATGCCCGCGGCCGACAGCGTCGCCGTCAACTCCTCCTCGCAGCTGATCTCGACCGGCCCCGCGGGCGGCAATGGCCCGTACTACTCGGACTTCTCGGGTGTTCCCGACACGGCCACCCGAGCCCTTTTCTGGACGAAGGAGTCGCTCACCGGCACGGACGCCGACGGCTCGATCGACCTCTACGAGCGCACCGGGTCCAGCACGACGCTCGTCTCGACCGGTCCCGCGGGCGGCAACGGCGCCTTCGCGATGAGCTACGGCAAGACCAACTCCGCCGGCAGCAAGGTCTTCTTCGCGACGAACGAGAAGCTGACCACCGACGACACCGACACCTTCCTGGACGTCTACGAGCGCTCCGGCGGCTCGACGACGCTGGTCTCCAAGGGGTCGATCGGGAGGCAACGGCCCCCACGACGCCTTCTTCGCCGGCTCCTCCGCGGACGGCTCGCCGCGTCTGGTTCGAGACGGCCGAGCGGCTGGCCTCCGGTCGACACCGACACGTTCCGGGACGTATACGAGCGGTTCGCGGGCAACACCACGCTCGTCTCGATCGGGCCGACAGGCGGCAACGGGGACGACATGGCCGAGTGGGCGGGAGCCACCGCCGACGGGAGCAAGGTCTGGATCCACACTGACGAGTCGCTGGTCGCCGCGGACACCGACAACGTCCAGGACGTCTACGAGCGCTCGTCGGGGACCACCAGCCTGGTCGTCCACCGGCCCGACCAGCTCGTCCGATCCGGACACGCGCGCCGCCTTCAGGTTCGCCAGCAGCGACGGCTCGCGGGTGATCTTCAACACCCGGGAGCAGCTGACGACCGCAGGACACCGACAACGGCGGTGACGTCTACGAGCGCGTCAACGGCTCTACGACGAACCTCGTCTCGATCGGCAACCAGTCGCCGGTCCCGGGCACGGCCGCGAACTTCGCCGCGGCATCCCAGGACGGCGACCAAGATCTACTTCGAGAGCGCGGAGAAGCTCGACGCAGCCGACCTCGACGCCTACACCGACGTCTACCTGCGCTCCGGCGGCACGACCACGCTGGTCACCGGCGGAGGCGGCAACCAGGTCGCCAGCAACGCCCTCACCACAGGCGTCTCCGACGACGGCAGCAAGCTGTTCTTCCGCTCGGAGGAGAAGCTGTCCGCCTCCGACACCGATCCCGCCGACGACGTCTACCAGTGGCAGTCAGGCACCCGCACGCTCCTCTCGGGCGGAAGCCAGAACGTGGACGCTCATCCCGCCACCAACTCGGCGGACGGCAACGACGTCTTCTTCTGGACCTACGAGCCGCTGGTCGGCGCCGACACCGACAACTCGGTCGACCTCTACCAGCGCACCGGCGGGACCATCTATCTGATCTCGACCGGGACGACCGGCGGCAACGGCCCCTACGACGTCGCCTACTCGGGCGCGACGCTGGACGGCAAGCGCGTCTTCTTCCGCACCAGGGAGCAGCTCACCGCGCAGGACACCGACAACTCCGACGACATCTACTCGGCTGACGTCGGCGGTCAGATCAACATCGTCCTCGACAACAGCCCCGAGGACCCGCAGAACTTCACCTACACGATCGGCGGCGGCCTCAGCCTCGGCCTCGGGGGCGGCAGCACGTTCGAGCTCGACGACGACTCCGATCCGGCGCTCTCCAACACGCGCAGCTTCACGGGCGTCTCTCCAGGCACGGGCTACTCGGTCAGCCAGGACATCCCCGAGGGCTGGGATCAGACAGGGGCCTCATGTGACAACGGCTCCTCGCCGGCGGCCATCAACGTCGCCCCGGCCGAGACCGTCACCTGCACGTTCACGAACCGCAAGCGCGGCCGGATCGTGGTGGTCGAGGACTCGATTCCCGACGACCCGCAGGACTTCAGCTTCACGGCCGGCGGGGGCCTCGGCCCCGGCGAGCTTCACCCTCGACGACGACGCGGACCCGACGAACCCGAACACGGTCTCGTTCGACGATCTGGTCCCGGGCGCCGGCTACTCCGTCTCTCAGTCGCCCTCGCCGGGATGGGCGATCACCGGCCTCACCTGCTCGGACGGCAGCCCGGGTTCGAACATCGACGTGGCGCCCGGCGAGACGGTCACGTGCACCTTCACGAACCGCAAGCGCGGCTCGCTGGTGGTCGTCAAGGACGCTCAGCCAAACGACCCGCAGGACTTCACTTTCACGACCACCGGTCTGACGCCGGGCACCTTCATGCTCGACGACGACAGCGACGGGACGCTCTCCAACTCGCGCACGTTCCCGAACCTCTCCGCGAGCGCCACGTTCTCGGTGACCGAGACCGATCCCCCCGGCTGGGGCCAGCAGAGTGCCGTCTGCGACAACGGCGATCCGGTGACGGCGATCCACGTTCCGTTCAACACCACCGTCACCTGCACGTTCACGAACGCCACCACGGGGCAGATCGTGGTCGTCAAGGACTCCACTCCCGATGACCCGCAGGACTTCGCGTTCACCGCGGGCGGCGGCCTCTCGCCCGCGAGCTTCTCGCTCGACGACGACGCCGACGGCACGCTCTCCAACACCCTCACGTTCAACTCCGTGGCCTCGGGGTCCGGCTACTCGGTCGCCGAGACGGTGCCTTCCGGTTGGGACCAGACGAGCGCGACCTGCAGCGACGGCAGCCCGCATTGCGAACATCGACGTGAGCGCCGGGGAGACGGTCACCTGCACCTTCAGCAACCGCAAGCGCGGCCGCATCATCGTGGTCAAGGACGCCACGCCCGACGATCCGCAGGACTTCGCCTTCACCGCGGGCGGCGGCCTGTCGCCTTCCAGCTTCAGCCTCGACGACGACGCCAATGCGACTCTCTCGAACACGCAGACCTTCAACGACGTCGTGCCGGGAAGCGGCTACACGCTGTCCGAGACCGTGCCGTCTGGATGGGACCAGACGGCGGCCACCTGCAGCGACGGCAGCCCGATCTCGAACATCGACGTCAGCCGCCGACGAGACGGTCACCTGCACGTTCGCCAACCGCAAGCGCGGGCAGATCATCGCCGTCAAGGACGCCGTTCCCAACGACCCGCAGGACTTCGCCTTCACGGCGGGCGGGGGCCTGTCGCCGTCCTCGTTCTCGCTCGACGACGACTCCGATGGGGCGCTCTCCAACACGCAGACCTTCAACAACGTGGTGCCTGGCTCGGGCTACTCGCTGTCCGAGACCCTGCCGGGCGGATGGATTCAGACATCCGCCACCTGCAGCGACGGCAGCCCACCCGGCAACATCAACCTGGCCGCCGGCGAGGTCGTGACCTGCACCTGGGTCAACACCAAGGCCGCGACACTGACCGTGACGAAGAACGCGGTGCCCGACGACCCGCAGGACTTCTCGTTCACGGCGGGCGGCGGACTGTCGCCGTCCAGCTTCTCGCTCGATGACGACGCGGACGGGACCCTGTCGAACACGCGGACCTTCAGCAACGTCACGCCCGGGAGCGGCTACAGCGTCAGCGAGTCCGTGCCGGGCGGCTGGGACCAGAGCTCGGCGACCTGCAGCGACGGCAGCCCTGTGTCGAACGTCAACCTCAGCGCAGGGGAAAACGTCACCTGCACGTTCACGAACACCAAGCGCGGCTCGCTCGTGATCGTCGAGGACTCGCAGCCCGACGACGCCCAGGACTTCACCTACTCCTCGAGCGGCGGCCTGTCTCCCTCGGTCTTCAGCCTCGACGACGACACGAACGGGACGCTCTCCAACACGCGCACGTTCGCGAACATCACGCCGGGGTCGTACTCGGTGACCCAGGGCGCCAACCCGAGCGGCTGGAACCTGTCCAGCGCGACCTGCGACGACGGTGATTCGCCCTCGAGCATCACGGTTGCGGCCGGGCAGACGCTCACCTGCACCTTCACCAACAAGCGGCAGGGCTCGATCGTGGTGGTGCAGGACACTCAGCCCGACGATCCGCAGGACTTCTCGTTCACGGCGGGCGGAGGACTGTCGCCCTCGAGCTTCCAGCTCGACGACCACTCGAACCCCACCCTGCCCAACACCCAGACTTTCAGCAACGTCCCGGCGCAGGCGGGCTACTCGATCACGCAGGCCGGGGTCTCGGGCTGGATCCTCGCCAGTTCCACATGCAGCAACGGCAACTCTGCCGCGGCCATCACAGTGGCGCCTGCCCAGACGGTCACCTGCACCTTCGTGGACCAGCGGCCGGCCACCTTGACGATCGTCAAGAACGCGAATCCCGACGACGCGCAGAACTTCGACTTCACCGCCGGCGCTCCGCTCAGCCCGTCGAGTTTCCAGCTCGACGACGACGCCAACCCCGCGCTGTCGAACACGCGCCAGTTCGCAAACGTGGTGCCGGGCACCTACAACGTCGCCGAGACCCCGATCCCGGCCGGCTGGGACCTGGCCAGCGCAACATGCAGTGACGGCAGCCCGGTCAACGCGATCGTCCTGAGCGGCAACGAGAGCACGACCTGCACCTTCACGAACAACCTGCGCGGCAATCTGACCGTGGTCAAGGACGCGCAGCCCAACGCGGCCCAGGACTTCCCGTTCCTGGCCGGCGGCGGCCTCTCGCCGGCCAGCTTCACCCTCGATGACGACGGCGATCCGGTTCTCTCGAACACGCAGACGTACTCGAACATCCCGACCGGCTCCGGCGCGACCTACTCGCTGACCGAGAGCGTCCCGGCGGGCTGGGCGCAGACCGCCGCCACCTGCAGCGACGGCGATTCGCCGACGGCGATCAACATCACCCCGGGCACCACGGTCACGTGCACCTTCACGAACCTGCTGCGCGGCCAGATCAACATCGTCAAGGACGCCACGCCCGACGACCCGCAGGACTTCTCCTTCACCGCGGGCGGCGGCCTCTCGCCGTCCAGCTTCAGCCTCGACGACGATCCGGGCAACGCCACGCTCCCGAACACGACCAGCTTCACGAACCTGGTGCCGCAGGCCGGTTACTCCGTGGCCGAGACGGTGCCCTCGGACTGGGACCAGACGTCGGCCACCTGCAACGACGGCAGTCCGGTCTCGAACATCAACGTGGGATCAGGCGAGACGGTCACGTGCACATTCGCGAACCGGAAGCGCGGACGGATCATCGTCGTCAAGGACGCGACGCCGGACGACCCGCAGGACTTCTCCTTCACAGCGGGCGGAGGCCTGTCGCCGGCGAGCTTCAGCCTCGACGACGACACCAACGGGACGCTGTCGAACACGCAGACCTTCAACAACGTGGTGCCGGGCTCCGGCTACTCGCTCGCCGAGACGGTGCCCACGGGCTGGGACCAGACGTCGGCCACCTGCAGCGACGGCAGTCCGATCTACGAACATCGACGTCAGCGTCGACGAGACGGTCACCTGCACCTTCTCGAACCGCAAGCGCGGGCAGATCGTCGCGGTCAAGGACGCGATTCCGAACGACGCGCAGGACTTCGCCTTCACCGCGGGCGGCGGCCTCTCGCCGGCCAGCTTCAGCCTCGATGACGACGCCGACGCGACGCTCTCGAACACCCAGAACTTCGCCAACGTCATCCCCGGCTCCGGCTACTCGCTCGCCGAGACGGTGCCCACCGGCTGGGACCAGACCTCGGCCACCTGCGGCGACGGCAGCGCGATCGGCAGCATCGACGTCAGCCCGGGTGAGGTCGTCACATGCACATTCGTGAACAGCAAGCGCGCGACGCTCACCATCGCGAAGGATGCGGTGCCCAACGACGCCCAGGACTTCTCCTTCACGGCGGGCGGCGGTCTCTCGCCGGCAAGCTTCAGCCTCGACGACGACGCCGATGGAACGCTGTCGAACACGCAGACGTTCTCGAACCTCCCGCCGGGCAGCGGCTATTCGGTGTCAGAGCAGGCGCAGGCGGGATGGGATCTCGGATCGGCGACCTGCAGTGACGGCAGCCCCGTGTCGAACATCAACCTGGCTGTCGGCGAAAACGTCACCTGCACGTTCACGAACAACAAGCGCGCGACCATCGTGGTGGTCAAGGACGCGCAGCCCGACGACGCACAGAACTTCTCCTTCACCGCGGGCGGTGGACTCTCGCCGGCGAGCTTCGACCTCGACGACGACGCCGACGGAACGCTGTCGAACTCGCAGACGTTCACCGACCTGGTCGCCGGCAGCGGCTACAGCATCTCCGAAGCGGTGCCTTCGGGATGGGATCAGTCGAGCGCGACCTGCAGCGACGGCAGCCCGGCTTCGAACATCTCGGTGAGCGGCGGAGAGACGGTGACCTGCACGTTCACGAACCGCAAGCGGGGTCAGATCACGGTCGTCAAGGACTCGACGCCCGACGATGCACAGGACTTCGCGTTCAGCGCGGGTGGCGGGCTCTCGCCGGCGAGTTTCAGCCTCGATGACGACGGCGATCCCACGCTGGCGAGCTCACGGACCTTCACGGACGTGCCGGTGGGCTCCGGTTACTCCCTCTCGGAGAGCGTGCCGGCCGGCTGGGACCAGACGTCGGCGACCTGCAGTGATGGCAGCGCCGTCTCGAACATCGACGTCGCCCCCGGCGAGGCAATCACGTGTACCTTCGCCAACCGCAAGCGAGCCCGGCTGATCGTCGTCCAGGACTCGACGCCGAACGATGCGCAGGACTTCGCCTTCACAGCATCCACGACCGCGGGATCCGTGAACTTCTCGCTCGACGACGACTCCGATCCGACGCTGTCGAACACGCGTACGTTCAACAACATCGCCCCCGGATCCGCTGTGTCCGTCTCCCAGACGGTTCCCTCTGGCTGGGACCAGACGTCGGCCACGTGCGACGACGGGAGCCCGATCTCTGCGGTCGACGTCCAGGCCGGCGAGGTCGTCACCTGCACGTTCAACGACCGCAAGCGGGGCCAGATCATCGCCGTCAAGGACGCAGTACCGGACGACCCGCAGGACTTTTCCTTCGCCGCCGGTGGGGGCCTGTCTCCGGGCAGCTTCAGCCTCGACGACGACACGAACGGGACGCTGTCGAACACGCAGACGTTCGCCAATGTCGTTCCAGGCTCGGGATACACGCTCGCCGAGACCGTGCCGAGCGGCTGGGACCAGACAAGCGCGACCTGCAGCGACGGCAGCCCGCGCGTCGGACATCGACGTGGCCGCGGGCGAGACTGTCACCTGCACCTGGGTCAACACCAAGCGAGCCACGCTGACAGTGACCAAGGACGCCGTGCCCAACGACGCCCAGGACTTCTCGTTCACGACCGGCGGCGGGCTCTCGCCGGCGAGCTTCTCGCTCGACGACGACGCCGACGGCACGCTGTCGAACAGCCAGGCGCTGGCAAACATCGTGCCCGGCAGCGGGTACAGCGTTTCCGAGACGGTGCCCCCGGGCTGGGATCAGGCATCCGCGACCTGCAGTGACGGCAGCCCGGTGTCGAACATCAGCTTCAGTCCCGGCGAGAACGTCACGTGCACGTTCACGAACAACAAGCGCGGCCGCATCATCGTCGTGAAGGACGCCCAGCCCAACGACGCCCAGGACTTCTCGTTCACGACCGGCGGCGGGCTCTCGCCCGCGAGCTTCTCGCTCGACGACGACTCCGACGGCACGCTGTCGAACACGCAGACGATCTCCAATGTCGTCGTCGGATCCGGCTACTCGGTCTCGGAGACGGTGCCGTCCGGCTGGGACCAGTCGAGCGCCACCTGTGACGACGGAAGCCCGGTCTCGAACATCTCCGTGGGTCCCGATGAGACCGTCACGTGCACGTTCACCAACCGCAAGCGGGGCCAGATCACGATCGTGAAGGATGCTCAGCCGGACGACCCGCAGGACTTCTCGTTCACCGCGGGTGGCGGCCTGTCGCCGCCGCACCTTCAGCCTCGACGACGACGCGAACCCGACGCTCTCGAATACGCGGACCTTCGCGAACGTTCCAGTCGGCTCGGGCTACTCGGTCGCGGAGACGGTGCCGTCCGGATGGGACCAGACGTCCGCGACATGCAGCGATGGCAGCCCCGTCTCGAACATCGATGTCTCGCCGGGCGAGGCGTGTGACCTGCTCGTTCGTCAACGCGAAGCGCGGGCAGATCGTGGTCGTCAAGGACGCCACCCCCGACGACCCGCAGGACTTCTCGTTCACCGCGGGCGGCGGTCTGACACCGGCGAGCTTCAGCCTCGACGACGACGCCAACGGCACGCTCTCGAACACGCAGAGCTTCAACAGCGTCGTCCCGGGGTCCGGCTACTCGGTCGCCGAGACGGTGCCGGCGGGCTGGGACCAGACGTCGGCCGACCTGTAGCGACGGCAGCTCGCCCGCGAACATCGATGTGGCCTCCGGTGAGACGGTCACCTGCACGTTCAGCAACCGAAAGCGCGGCCAGATCGTTGCCATCAAGGACGCCGTGCCCAACGACCCGCAGGACTTCGCCTTCACCGCGGGCGGCGGGCTTTCGCCGGCGAGCTTCAGCCTCGACGACGACGCGCAACCCGCACCCTGTCGAACACCCAGACGTTCGCGCAACGTGGTCCCCGGCTCGGGCTACTCGCTTGCCGAGACTGAGCCGCCCGGATGGGACCAGACCAGCGCCACATGCAGCGACGGCAGCCCGGTATCGAACATCGACGTGGCTCCCGGCGAGACGGTCACTTGTACCTGGGTCAACACAAAGCTCGCGAGCATCACGGTTACGAAGGACGCCCTGCCGAACGACCCGCAGGACTTCGCCTTCAACATCGCCGTGCCTGGCGACGGTTCGCTGAACTTCTCGCTCGACGACGACGCCGATCCGACGCTTGCGAACTCGCGGACCTTCAACAACGTGGCGCCGGCCTCGGGGTACACGGTCTCCGAGACCGTGCCGTCCGGCTGGGATCAGACGTCGGCCACCTGCGACGACGGCAGCCCGCCGTCCAACGTCACGCTCTCACCTGGTGAGAGCGTGGAAGTGCACGTTCACGAACCAGAAGCGCGGCCGCATCGTGGTCGTCAAGGACGCCACCCCCGACGACCCGCAGGACTTCACGTTCACTACGGGCGGCGGTCTCACCCCCGCCAGCTTCCAGCTCGACGACGACGCCAACCCGACGCTGTCGAACTCGCAGACCATCACCAACGTAGCGGTCGGCTCCGGTTACTCGGTGTCGGAGACGGTGCCCGCCGGCTGGGACCTGACCTCGGCCACGTGTGACGACGGCAGCCCGGTGTCGAACATCAACGTCGGGCCGGACGAGACGGTCACCTGCACGTTCAACAACCGCAAGCGCGGGCAGATCGTGGTGGTCAAGGACGCCCAGCCCAACGACCCGCAGGACTTCGCGTTCACGGCGGGCGGCGGCCTCTCGCCCGGCGAGCTTCTCGCTCGACGACGACGCCAACGGCACGCTGTCCAACACCCAGACCTTCAGCAACGTCGTTCCCGGCTCCTCCTACTCCCTCAGCGAGACGCGTCCCGGGCGGCTGGGACCAGACATCGGCCACCTGCAGCGACGGCAGCCCGGTGTCGAGCATCGACGTCGGGGCCGGGCGAGACGGTGACCTGCACGTTCGCGAACGCCAAGCGCGGCCAGATCGTGGTCGTCAAGGACGCCACCCCCGACGACGCGCAGGACTTCTCGTTCACCGCGGGCGGCGGTCTCTCCCCCGCGAGCTTCAGCCTCGACGATGATGCGAACCCGACGCTGTCGAACACCCAGACCTTCAGCAGCGTCGTCCCGGGCGCCGGCTACTCGATCACCGAGACCGTGCCGAGCGGCTGGGACCAGACGTCGCGCCACCTGCAGCGACGGCAGCCCGCCCGCCAACATCGACGTGGCCGCGGGCGAGACCGTCACGTGCACGTTCGCCAACCGCAAGCGCGGGCAGATCGTGGCCGTCAAGAACGCCGTGCCCGATGACCCGCAGGACTTCTCGTTCACCGCCGGTGGCGGCCTCTCGCCCGCGAGCTTCCAGCTCGACGACGATGCCAACCCGACCCTGTCGAACACCCAGACGTTCGCCAACGTGGTGCCCGGCATCGGGCTACTCGCTCGCCGAGACGGTGCCATCGGGCTGGGACCAGACGTCTGCCACCTGCAGCGACGGGAGCCCGGTGTCGAACATCGACGTGGCCGCAGGCGAGACGGTCACCTGCACCTGGGTGAACACGAAGCGAGCAACGCTCACAGTGACCAAGGACGCCGTTCCCAACGACCCGCAGGACTTCGCGTTCACGACCGGTGGCGGCCTGTCGCCCGGCGAGCTTCAGCCTCGACGACGATTCCGACGGCACGCTTTCGAGCAGCCAGCTCCTCGCCAACATCGTGCCCGGCAGCGGATACAGCGTGTCGGAGACGGTGCCGTCCGGCTGGGATCAGGCGTCGCGCGACCTGCAACGACGGCAGCCCGGTGTCGAACATCAGCTTCAGCCCGGCGAGAACGTCACGTGCACGTTCACGAACCACAAGCGCGGCCGGATCGTGGTCGTCAAGGACGCCACCCCCGACGACCCGCAGGACTTCACGTTCACGACGGGCGGTGGACTGTCGCCGGCGAGCTTCCAGCTCGACGACGACGCAAACCCGACCCTGTCGAACACGCAGACGATCACCAACGTCGCCGTCGGCTCCGGCTACTCGGTCGCCGAGACCGTGCCGTACCGGCTGGGACCTGACCTCGGCGACGTGTGACGACGGCAGCCCGGTCGTCGAACATCAACGTCGGGCCGGACGAGACGGTCACATGCACGTTCAACAACCGCAAACGCGGGCAGATCGTGGTGGTCAAGGACGCCCAGCCGAACGACCCGCAGGACTTCGGGTTCACGGCGGGCGGCGGCCTCTCGCCGGGCAGCTTCTCGCTCGACGACGACGCCAACGGGACGCTGTCCAACACCCAGACCTTCGCGAACGTCGTTCCGGGCGCCACCTACTCCGTGAGCGAGACGGTACCCGGCGGCTGGGACCAGACATCGGCCACGTGCAGCGACGGCAGCCCGGTGTCGAACATCGACGTCGGCGCGGGCGAGACGGTCACCTGCACGTTCGTGAACGCCAAGCGCGGCCAGATCGTGGTCGTCAAGGACGCCACCCCCGACGACCCGCAGGACTTCTCGTTCACCGCGGGCGGCGGTCTCTCCCCCGCGAGCTTCTCCCTGGACGACGACGCCAACCCGACTCTCTCCAATACACGCACCTTCGCCACCGTGCTGCCCGGATCCGGCTATTCGCTCTCCGAGACCGTGCCGAGCGGATGGGACCAGACAAGCGCCACGTGTGACGACGGCAGCCCGGTATCCAACATCTCCGTGAGCGTTGGTGAGACCGTCACGTGCACGTTCTCCAACCGCAAGCGCGGCCAGATCAACGTGGTCAAGAACGCGACGCCGGACGACCCGCAGGACTTCTCGTTCACGACCACCGGCGGCCTGCCGGTCTCGAGCTTCGATCTCGACGACGACAGCGATGGAACGCTGTCGAACACCGAGACGATCACCAACGTCGTTCCGGCGACCGGCTACGGGATCCAGGAGACCGTGCCGAGCGGCTGGGACCAGACGTCAGCCACCTGCAGTGACGGCAGCCCGGTATCGAACGTCGATGTGGCGCCCGGCGAAACCGTCACCTGCACTTTCAACAACCGCGAGCGGGCGGTCCTGACGGTCGTCAAGGACGCCGTGCCCAACGACCCGCAGGACTTCGACTTCACCGTCGCGGTGCCCGGCGACGGCTCGCTCAACTTCTCCCTCGATGACGACTCCGACCCGACGCTGTCCAGCTCGCGCACCTTCAACAACGTCGTGCCGAACTCCGGCTACACGGTCACCGAGACGCCCGAGCCCGGGTGGGATCAGTCCGCCAGTGGCTGTGACGACGGCAGTGCCCCCTCGAACGTGGCGCTGAGCCCGGGCGAGCATGTCACCTGCACGTTCATAAACCACAAGCGCGGGCGGATCGTGATCGTCAAGGACGCGACCCCCGATGACCCGCAGGACTTCACGTTCACGACCGGTGGCGGCCTCTCGCCGGCCAGCTTCCAGCTGGACGACGACGCCAACCCGACCCTGTCGAACACGCAGACGATCAGCAACGTCGCCGTCGGCGCCGGCTACTCGGTCTCGGAGACGGTGCCCACGGGGTGGGACCTGACCTCGGCGACCTGTGACGACGGCAGTCCGGTGTCGAACATCAACGTCGGGCCGGACGAGACGGTCACCTGCACGTTCAACAACCGCAAGCGCGGCCAGATCGTCGCGGTCAAGGACGCGACGCCCAACGACGCCCAGGACTTCGCCTTCACGGCCGGCGGTGGCCTCTCGCCCGCGAGCTTCTCGCTTGACGACGACTCCGATGGCACGCTCTCCAACACGCGCACCTTCAGCAACGTCGTCCCGGGCTCCTCCTACTCGCTCGCCGAGACCGTGCCGAGCGGCTGGGACCAGACGTCGGCCACCTGCAGTGACGGAAGCGCGCCGGCCAGCATCGACGTCGCGGCCGGAGAGGTCGTCACGTGCACGTTCGCCAATCGCAAGCGAGCCACGCTGACCGTAATCAAGGACGCGCAGCCGAACGACCCGCAGGACTTCGACTTCACGGCCTCCGTTCCCGGCGATGGTTCGCTGGACTTCTCGCTCGACGACGACTCCGACGGCACGCTTCCGAGCACGCGGACGTTCCCCAACCTGATGCCGGCGAACGGGTACTCCGTCTCCGAGACCGTTCCGCCCGGCTGGGACCAGTCCAGCGCCGTGTGTGACGATGGCAGCGCCCCGGCGAGCATCGACCTCGCCGCCGGGGAGTCCGTCACGTGCACCTTCACGAACGCCAAGCGCGGGAACATCGTGATCGTCAAGGACGCCCAGCCCAACGACGCCCAGGACTTCAACTTCACGGCGGGCGGCGGCCTGTCGCCGGCCTCGTTCGCGCTCGATGACGATGCGGACCCGACGCTGTCGAACACGCGCACGTTCGCCAACGTGCTGCCGGGGTCCGGCTATTCGGTATCCGAGTCGGTGCCGGCCGGGTGGAGCCTTGGTAGCGCGACTTGCAGCGACGGCAGCCCAGTGTCGAACGTCTCCGTCAGCGCGGGCGAAACGGTCACGTGCACGTGGACGAACCTGCGCCACGGCCAGGTCCACGTGGTGAAGGACGCTCAGCCGAACGACCCGCAGGACTTCGCCTTCACGGCGGGCGGCGGCCTCTCGCCGACGAGCTTCTCGCTGGACGACGACTCCGATGCGACGCTGTCGAACACTCAGGACTTCAACGACGTCGCTCCGGGGACCGGCTACACGGTCAGCGAGTCGCCACCCGCTGGCTGGGACCTGTCCAGCGCCGACCTGTGACGACGGCAGCCCGACGTTCAACATCTCAGTCAGCCCGGGCGAGGTCGTGACGTGCACGTTCACCAACACGAAGCGCGGGAACATCGTGATCGTTAAGGACGCCCAGCCGAACGACCCGCAGGACTTCGCCTTCACGGCGGGCGGCGGGCTCTCGCCGGCCACCTTCTCGCTCGACGACGACGCCGATCGCGACGCTGTCGAACACGCGCACCTTCACGAACGTTGCCGCCGGCAACTACTCGGTCACCGAGCAGGCGACCGCCGGATGGGTGCAGCAGAGCGCGACCTGCGACGACGGCAGCTCGCCCGGCAGCATCGGCGTATCCGCGGGCGAGACGGTCACCTGCACCTTCACGAACGACAAGAGGGGCCAGCTCGTCGTCGTAAAGGACGCGCAGCCCAGCGACCCGCAGGACTTCAGCTTCACCGCGGGCGGCGGCCTCTCGCCCGGCGTCGTTCCAGCTCGATGACGACGCTGACGGGACGCTGTCCAACACCCGCACCTTCTCGAACCTCAACCCCGGGTCCGGCTACTCGCTCGCCGAGACCGTTCCGAGCGGCTGGGACCAGACAGCCGCCACCTGCGACGACGGCAGCCCGCTCGGCAACATCTCGATCTCCGCGGGCGAGACGGTCACCTGCACCTTCACGAACCGCAAGCGCGGTGAGATCGTCGTCGTCAAGGACGCGCAGCCCAACGACGCCCAGGACTTCAGCTTCACGGCGGGCGGCGGACTGTCGCCGGCCAGCTTCAGCCTCGACGACGACGCGGACGCGACGCTCTCGAACACGCGCACGTTCGCCGGCCTGGTGCCGGGCTCCGGCTACTCCCTGGCCGAGACGCTGCCCGCCACCTGGACCCAGGCATCCGCTACCTGCAGCGACGGCAGCTCACCGGCGAACATCGACGTCGCGGCCGGCGAGAGCGTCACGTGTACCTTCACGAACATCCGCGGCTACGCTCGACCCAAAGCTGCCACCCCGAACAACTTCTCCCTTGTGATCGCCTACGACGAACTGCACCACCCCGAACCGAGTTCACGCGAATCCGCTGTCGTTCAGCTCCTGTAGCCCGCCGAGCCAGAGCTCCGACTACCTGACTGCCGGCACGCCGGACGCCAACGCCAAGACGGCGAACTTCGTCGGCAGCGTGCTGATGAGCACGATCAACGGGAACCCGTCCACGCCGGCCGACGAGGCCGACGTGTCGATCATCGCGCACGTCAGCGACGTTCGGATGCAGAGCAACATCAACACCGACTACACGGGCCAGCTCGGAATCACGATCCCGCTGCAGATCACGGACCGCGCCAACGGGCCGAGCGGAACCGAGATCGGCACCACCCAGCTGGGGTCGCTGATGGTGCCCATGCCCTGCGTGCAGACCCCGAGCACGACGGAGGGCGGCGTCTGCGACGTCACCACGACGATCGACACCGTCGTTCCCGGCGCTGTGGCGGAGATCAAGCGCGCGATCTGGGAGCTCGGGCCGATCGAGGTCCTCGACGGTGGCGCCGACGGCTCGCTGGCCACGAACGACAACACCGTCTTCGCCCGCCAGGGCGTGTTCGTCCCGTGATCGGCGGCCACGCCCCCCTAGCACCGGCTTGAACGCGGTAGTACGCGTACAGGAGGTCTCCCCCGAGCAGCACCTGGAGGCTCTGGCCGGCGCGGCGCTCGACGCCCCGGCGCCCGGAGAGCAGCTCGCGACCTATGCCCTCGAACTGCGCGGGTGGGCGATCGGCGAGTCCGAGCCTGCCGTCGCGGCGGAGGTGGTGCACGATGGCCAGCCGCTGCGCCAGGTGCCGCTCGACGTCGGCCGCCCGCGACTGGCGGCTGCCCATCCCGCGGCCAACGGGCGCACGGAGATCGGTTTCGCCACGGCCCAGAGCGCTCTGGCCCTGCCGGCCGGATTCGAGCTCGAGGTGCGCGCCGTGCTCGCGAGCGGGCGGCGCGAGCGGATGGCCTCGCTACGCGGCGTGCGCGAGCCGGTCCGCACGGGCTTCGAAGCGCGGCTGCAGCCGCTGATGGTCACGACGCTCGGCCGCACGGGGTCGATGGCCCTGATGCGCATGCTCGAGGCCCACCCGGAGGTGCTCGTTTACCGGCCCTACCGCTACGAACAGCAGGTCGCGGGATACTGGCTCGACGTCCTTTTGACCCTGTCGGACCCGTCGAGCTACACGCGGCAGATCGCCCCCGCCGGGAACCTGGAGAACCCACTCTGGTGGCTGGGTACCGACAGCCCGCCGCCCCGGATGCGCGACTCCGCCCTGCAGCGCTGGCTCGGCTCCGAGGCGCTCGAGCAGCTGGCGCGGGTCTCCCAGGAGCGGATCGCCGCCGTCTACGACCAGATCGCCGCGGGCGCGAACAAGCCGCAGGCGCGCTACTTCGCCGAGAAGCACTCGCTGCGCACGGCGGCGCTCGGCGCGGAGCTCTACCCGGGCGCGCGCGAGCTGTTCCTGGTGCGCGACTTTCGCGACATGGTGGCCTCGATCATCGACTTCAACCGCCGCCGCGGCGTCGAGGGCTTCGGCCGCTCCGGCGCCGCGGGCGACGAGCAGTGGATCGGCGGCCTGGCCGGCTGGGCGACCTCGCTCGTGCGAGCCTGGCAGCGCCGCGCGGGCGGTGCCCACCTGGTCCGCTACGAGGACCTGGTCACGAGCCCCGACGAGACGCTCGGCGCGCTGCTCGAGTACATCGAAGCGGACTCCTCAGCCCCGCGCGTGCAGGAGATGCGCTCGGCGCTCGCGACCGAGATGCCCGAGCTCGCCGGGCACCGCACGCGCAGCGCGTCTGAGTCGATCGGGCGCTGGCAGACCGACCTTCCCGACGAGCTGCAGGATGCCTGTGGCCGCGCCTTCGGCGAGGCCCTGCAGGTATTCGGCTACCGGGACTAGCGCGACGTCTGCGGACTTAAAGCACCGTATTGGGGCCTCAGGTCGCAGACGTCCGGTTCCCAGGGACGTGAGCAAAGTTCGCCCCCTATACGGTGGCCAACTTAGCCCACGTCCGCCGGGAGCGGCGAAACGCAACGAGTGACGCGGCGTACCGCACAACTTCAACGCCGCTTCCCTACGTGCCCGTGCCGTGAGAAGCGTCAGCGCCGTCGCTGCGCCTCGGCCGCCGCTACGTCAGGCAGCTACGGATTCAGCGGCGCCGGCTGCGCGGGGGCGCCCTCGCCCTGCGGCGCCGTCGGCGGCGGCGTCACTTCCTGGCCCGGCAGGGGCGGTGCGCACTTCTCGGGCCGCGCCTTGCGGTTGGTGCAGTTCAGCCGGTTGTCCTTGCGCCGGTAGGTTCGGATCCGGTAGGTGCCCTGGATCGTCGGCTCGCCCACCTTGCCGGTGGAGTCGACCGGCACCAGCCAGTCCTCGTAGGTCATGTAGGAGAAATTGTCTGCGTTGGGGGGAGTTCCGAAGCCCTCGACGTGGCACCGCAGCTGGTAGGGCGTCTCCGGTAGGGGCGGGGGCGTCGGCTGCGAGCACACGGCGCGCATCTCCATCGGACCCGGCAGGTACTTGTCCTCGGCCCTCTGGGCGGACTCGAGCGACGCCTTGGAGGAGTTGTCCTCAGCCTGGTCGAGGATCTCCGTGCTGACCAGGTTCTCGTCAGGCCGAATTGTCGTCGTCGTCATCGCCGCATCCCGTGGCGGCGAAAGCGATCGCCAGAGCGGCCGCGATGGCAGCCAATAGGAGCATCGCGGTCTTCGCCCGCGTCGACATCGCGTGGAACCCTAGCGGAGAAACCCAAGGGGGTTGTCGGTCCCACGAAGGGGGGTAAGATGCCTCTCAGCCGGTCCCGCTCACCCGGCGGGATACGGGCCGGCTCGGCGGCTTTCCGAGCACGTGTGGATTCGCATAGGGGACGGGTTTGAAGGCGCTGATCGAAGATTTTGCCTGCGCTGACACTACGGATGCGCAACTCGCGACAGCCGCCAAGACCGGCAGCCAGCCGGCATTTGAGGCGCTGTTTCGCCGCTATAGGCCCCGGATAACCGCGTTCGTTCGTGGCAGCGTGCCGGACGATGGCCGTGTCGACGACGTGGTTCAGGAGGTATTCGTGTCCGCGCTGCGCAATTTGCGCACGCTCGAGAGCCCGGACGCCTTCGCGCCCTGGTTACACCGGATCGCCCGCAACGCGTGCATCGACCACCTCCGCCGGGTCAACCGGGAGGAGGTCTCGATCGACTCGTACCTGCTCGACGTCCCGGACGGCCGCCAGTTGCGGCCGCCTTCGCCGAGCATTCATGCTCACGTGTCCAGCAAGCAGGACATCGATCACCTGCGGCAGGCATTCGGGGAGCTGCCCGACGCCCAGCACCAGGCGCTGGTCCTGCGCGAGCTGGAGGGACTTTCCTACGAGGAGATCGGGCGCCGCCTGTCGCTCACCCGGCCGGCCGTCGAGAGCATCCTGTTCCGCGCCCGGCGCGGTCTGAAGGGCGAATTCGCGGAGATCTCGACCGGTGCCCGCTGTGTCCGGGTGCGAGCGGCAATGGCCGGCTGGTCGGAGGGCCTCGGCGCGGGCCGCGAGCGGCGGCTCGCCATGCGGCACCTGCGGACCTGCCAGGGCTGCCGCCGCGAGGCGGCCGCCATGGGCCTGCACGGGGTCGCTCACCAGGCCGCCCAGGCCGGCACGCTGCGGCGGGCGGCCGACCGTGCGGCGGCGATCATCCCCTTGCCCTTGGTCTTCTTCCGGCGGGGTGCCGAGTCGGGCCCCGGCGGCACCGCTGCCGGCGGGTCGAGCTTCACGGCTCAGGCTCAGTCGACGCTCATGCAGATGAGCGCCGCCGGCCACGCCGGTGCCGAGCAGGCCGCCTCACTGGCGCAGAAGGCGGCCGTGGTCCTGGCCACCGTCGCGGTCGTCGGCGGCGGCGGGATGGCCGTCAAGAACGGCGGAATCACGGCTCCCCTGTCCAAGATCACCGGCACCGCCGGGAGCGAGGTGAAGGCAGACACAGTCCGCCCCGACGGCCTGCCCACCGACCCCCGCAAGGCGGCTGAGGTGCTGTACGGGGGCCACGCGCGCGGCACCCACCCCGGCGGCGGGAAGCTGATGCCGCTGGTGGTCCCGGCGCCGCTGATGAACGCGCTTCCGCAGGCTCCGGCCGGCGGCGACGCCACTGGACCGCCCGGTCAGCCTCCCACCATCCCCGGCGACGGCTCGCCCGCGCCCGACGGCGCTGCCGTGACGCCTGGCTCGTCCGACAGCTCACCCGCCGCCGACGCCCCGGACCTGATCGATCCGGTGATCGGCCCCGTGACTAGTGATCCACAGGCGACTGACCCTCCCGGGAATGGGAACGGGAACGCCAACGGCCAAGGCAATGGCAACGGCAACGGAAAGGCCAATGGGCACGACAAGAAGGACGACGCCAGCCCCAGTCCCGGGTCCACCGTGACGGACCCCGCAGCGGGTCCTTTGCCGGCGGCCGAGGGCGGTGACGCGGCCGGCGGCGCGGCCGAGCCCGTGCTCGACAGCGCCGGCAACCCGATCAATCCGGCGATTCTCGAGAGCCTCGAGGCGGGCAACAGCGGTCACATCCCGCCGGGTCAGCTGAAGAAGATCACCGGCGCCAAGAAGACGAAGAGCTAGCTGTCTAGCGCTGGCCGCGCAGGCGGTCGGCGAACGAGCGCGACACCAGGCGCCGGGAGCGTGACCGGATCAGCTTGCCGTCCGCGAGCTTGACCTCGGCCGCGATCGGCGCGCGAAGGTCGAGTCCGCTGCGCTCCAGCTCGGAGGCCGCGACCCAGGTGTGATGCGAGTCGCCCGGCTCGATCACGGCCGGGAGCTCGCCGCCGGGCGGAAACTGCATCAGGTACAGGGACCGCTCGTCCGACGTGGTGAGTGTGACCGAGACCCAGCGCACCGGGTAGTCGGTGCGGTTGTAGACCTCGACGAAGACCGCCCAGCTTCCCCCGCCCTGCTGGTAGACGGGCAGGCCGAGTCGCGCCTCGACTGTCACCCGGCGATGGCGGCGTTTGAGGGCGGATGCGATCTGCCAGCCGAGGCTGATCGCAGCCAGTAGCGCGGCCAACCCGGCCAGCAGGAGCGCCAGGTCGGTGTCCTCCACGTCGCTGACCTCCGCCCCCAGCCGGCCCGAGCAAACCAGCTGCGGACACGTGGACGCCAGGCCGAGCGGCACTCCCGCCGCGACGGGCACCAGTGCACGCCCGGAAGGGCGCTCGCCTGCGTCGGGGACCAGGTCGCCGTCGTCGTCGATGTCGTACAGGCCCGGGATCCCGTCGTGGTCGGCGTCGGTCCCGGCACGCCCGGGCCCCGAAGCACGCGCGCGGACCCGGCCGTACTCGCCTGCACCGGCCGGTGCTCCTCCTCGAGCGAGGACCCCCGCAACCGATGCCCGATCGCGCCCCCGCAGGCGCTTCTCCGTGCGTGCGAAGCTGCGCGCGCGGAACACGTGCACGCGCCCGAGCTCGGCTCCGGTGCGAACGCCGGTCAAGAGCCGGCTGCCGCGCCGCCCGACGATCACCGGGCCGAAGTAGCCGCCCGCGCGATCCAGCAGGTGAAGTGTCACCCGCCGAGCGGGAGCCTGAATGTGAAAGCGGCGGCCGGGCGAGCTCTTAGCGGTGCGTCCCGAGGGCGCCAGCGCGACCACGCGATAGCCCGAGGCGGACAGCGTGCCGGTGATGTCCCGGCCCTCGGCGGGGGGGCTTATGGCAAGCGGGGCCAGCGCAGCAAACAGCGCTGCGCAGACACCCTTGGTCATTGCGCGTCGCACCTTCATACCCCGCCGCCGGAACGGCCTCAATTGCATCGACGCGCCGCGGCAGGCCCTTGAAAGCGTGAAAACCCTCGCCCGCTCCGCGAGTCGCCGTTACGATTCTGCTGATGGATCCGGTGGATACGCAGGGGCAGGCGGACGCGCTCGCGACCGCCGCGCGCGAGGGAGAGGCCGGCCCGCCGACTCTCGATGGAAAGGTGATCGAGGGCAAGGACGGCTGGCTGTTCGTCGCCTACGACGGGTTGGACGTGATCGGCCAGCACACGGGAACGGTGCGGCTCAGCGAGCGCGAGTTGCGCGACTGGCGGCTGGTGCTCGAGGGCCGGGAGGCGTGGCTCGAGAAGGTCGGCATCCATTACTTCTTCATGCTGTCGATCAACCCGCACACGCTCTACCCCGAGCTGATGCCGGACGAGTATGTGATGGCGGAGGAACGCACGGTCGAGCAGCTGATCTCCTATCTCGAGGAGAGCGGCTCCTACGCGCGGGTGATCTACCCGCTGCCGGAGATCCTCGCCGCGAAGGAGCAGCGCCCGGTGGCGTGCAAGACGTCGAGTCACTGGAATGCCGTCGGAGCCTACGCCGCCTACCGGAAGCTGATCGCGGAGATCGGCGAGGTGGCGCCGGTGTACGTGGTGCCCGAAGAGCGGGTCGAATACTTCGATGCCCCGCGGTTCGCGGATCTGGGCATCAAGGTGGAGCCACCGCGCAAGTCGGTGATCACGTTCGCCAATGTGATCGGGCAGCGGGCGCGGCTGATGACGGACAACCGCGTCCTGCGGCGCGGTCGGATCGCCGAGCTCGAGTGTCCGGAAGCCCCCGACACCAGCTGCATGCTGATCGGCGACTCGTTCAACTACCAGATGATGCCGTTCATGGCCGAGAGCTTCCGGAAGCTCTACTTCGTGCACCTGCACTCGCTCGACCAGGACCTGGTCGAGGAGTGCCGCCCGGACGTCGTAGTGAACGTCATGAACGAGCGCGGCCTGAGCACTGTCATGTACGACCTGCCCGCGCGCACGACGCGCGACTTCGCCGCGGAGAAGATCGAGCGCGGCGAGGTCGACCCCGGCTCCGGCCGCATCTGGCGCGCGTCGCCGACAGCCCCGGCTGTCGACAAGGGCTGCTAGCGCCTGGCGCTCTAGGCGCGGCGGGCGCGTGAGTCGACGGCGCGCCTGTAGATGAACAGCAGGATCATCACGCCGATGATCGCTCCGATGAGGCCGCCGAGGTCGAACGCCTGGTTGTCGCCGATCCCGAGCAGCTCGGTGAAGACCAGGAAGCCCACCAGCGACCCGGCGACGCCGAGCAGGATCGTTACGAAGAATCCGCCGGGGTCCTTGCCGGGCATCAGCGCCTTGCCGATGTAGCCGGCCAGGATGCCGAGGATGATTGCTCCGATCATGGCGTGATTCTACGTACGCGCCCTAGCCGCCCTCGGGGAGCAACCGGTCGAGCAAGAAATCGACCGGCAGGCCGCGCACAGCCTGTCGCAGGAGGAATTCCTCGATCCCGCCGATCGCCCCGGCGCGGCGAGCGTCGTCGATCGCCCGGTCGAGACCGGCGCGGACCGCCTGGTCCACCTCCTCCTGGCTGAGGCCGTGCTCGCGGATGAACTGCTGCCGGCCGCCAGGGGAAGCGAGCGCGGTCACGAGCTCCTCGCGCGAGACCCCCAGCCGGCAGGCGGCACCGTCGGCGGCGGAGCGGGCGACCTGGTCGGCGAGTCCCTGGAACCCGCCGGTCGTGCGCCACTCGCGCGGCTTGCACGGGTCCGCGACGGAGGCCGGCTTGTAGTCGGTCCCCCCGGCCGCGACGTAGACCACGATCAGCACGACCGACGCGGCAACGGCTGCCGCCAGCACCGCCGCGCGGCTCCATACGCCGCTGCGGGCCGGGGGTGCCCCGGCCGGAACGTTCCCCGCGCTCACAGGTCGATCTCCCCGCGCCGGGCCAGGATCGGCACGAGCGCCAACAGGGCGAGCAGGCCGGCGAGCAGGAACGACGTGCTGAAGGCATGCGTCGCTCCGCGGTCGATCTGGTCCTCGAGCTCCTCGCGCAGCATGGCTTGCGCAGCTTCTTCCCCGGCGGCCGGAGGGTTCGCCGCAAAGGCAGGGCCGATATCGGGGAGCCGGCCGTCGGCCTTGCGGATCTGGTCGGCGATCGACCGGCCCAGGTCAACCTTGTGCAGCGGCCGCAGCGGCGCATCGATCAGCTTCGCCGTCCCCGCCAGCCGCGCGTCGGTCGCGTTCTCCTCGAGGTCCGATGTGAACACAGGGGTCAGCAGCAGCAGGCCGACGACCACGCCGGCGTGACGGGCGGCGATCGTCCAGCCGCCGTGCAGCGCCGGCGCGGAGCGCCCGTGCAGCGCCACCTCCGTCAGGGCAGAGACGGTCAGCCCCAGACCCGCGCCGACCAGCACCTGGGGCGCGATCGTCCAGCCGACGGATGCGCCGGGCATCAGGCCGAGCGCAGCCAGGCCGCCGGCAATCGCGATCGTGCCGGCCTCGATCCGGGTCCGGATGTCGGGGAGGCGGCGCGCCAGGAGGCTCGCGATCAGAGCCGCGGCGGGCATCACGGACACCGCCAAGCCGGCGGCGGCGGGCTCCTCGCGCCAACCCTCTATCAGCAGCAGCACGAGCAGGAAGAGCGCCGCGGTCAGCGCGGCGGAGATCAGCAACAGGGCGATGTTGGCAGGCACGTGCGGGCGCTCGTCCTCCCCGCGCATCGCGACCGTGGGCGCCTCGACCGCCGGCGCGCGAGTGAGCGCGAGCGCCGCCACGATCGCGAGCGCCACCGGAACCTGCACGATGAAGATGGCCTCCCAGGAGAAGGCGCCGGTCAGGATCCCCCCGAGCGCCGGGCCGATCGCGGCCCCCGTCACGCCGGCTGCCCCCCAGAGGGCGATTGCCCGCTGGTCCGAACGCTCCAGCGCCACCAGCTGCTCGAGCGCGGCGGTCACGATCACCGCGCCCCCGAGCGCCTGCAGGCATCGGTTCGCGACCAGCGCCTCGAGCGACGGAGCCGCGGCGCACAGCCCAGAGGCGACCGCGAAGACCACCATGCCGGCGCTCAGTGCGAACCCGCTGCGCCGCCGCGACCAGCGCGCGGCCGGCACGGCGGCCAGCGCCAGCACGAGGTTGAAAGCGGTCAGAACCCAAGCCACCTCCGCCACCTCTGCGTCGAACTCGCGCAGAATGTCCGGCAGCGCCAGCGTCACGATCGAGGAGTCCGCGAGCACGAGGCCGACCGCGGTGGCGAGCGCGGCTCGTCTCACTTCAGCAGGCGCGAGAGACGCCGGTCCTTCAAGACTCGCCCGCCTGTCTGGCAGGACGGGCAGTAGCTCATCACGTAATCCTCGTAGAAGACCGCCTCGAGCGTCGTGCCGCACCGCGGGCACGGCTGGCCCTCGTGTCGGTGGACCGTGAGCGGGATCGGCATTTTGTCCGGGATCGGCAGCGCGACGGTCTGCTCGTAGTGCTCGATCGCCCCGCCGAGGCGCTCACGGATCGCGCCGCCGAGTGCTTCTGCCTCCTCGTCGGTGAGGTCGTCGGCCCGCTTGAAGGGCGACAGGCGCGCCGTGTGGAGGATCTCGTCCACCCACGAGCGGCCGATGCCCGCGATCACGCGCTGGTCACGCAGCACCGAGTGCAGCGGACGCGAGGAATCGAGCAGCTCGAGCATCGGCGGGGGGTCGGGCCACGCCTCCGGCCCGAGCGTGGCGATCGCCTCGTCGCTCTCCAGCGCCTCCTCGCCCGCAAGGAGCTTCGCCCACGCGCGCTGGCGCTTGCCGAACTCGCGCAGCCGCAGCTCGCGCCCATCCGCAAGCCGCACCAGCACCCGCGAGGTGCGGTCGCGCAGCGATGCCCGCAAGTCATAGAGCTGCAGCCGGCCCGCCGACATCAGGTGCGTGAGCAGGAACAGGTCGCCCTCGAACCCGACGACCAGGTGCTTGCCACGCCGGCCAACCGACGTGATCTCCCGGCCCGCGAGGGAGTCGAGGGGAGGATCGAACGTCTTGAGCGCGTTCAGACCGGGGGCGGTCGCCGACTCCACCTGCACGCCGGCGACCGCGGCGCCGATCCGCCGCGCGGTGATTTCAACCTCGGGCAGCTCGGGCATCGAATGAAAGCTTCACATACCTCTTAGGGAACGCCCACCACTCTCTTAGGCGGCCTTAATGGATCGCGCCCACAATGAACTCCGTAGACGCCACACAGAGGCAGTTCGGACCCCCAAAACCTCACTGTCTCTCATGCAACACCCCTCCCCCTCGAAGGCCCGTCTCCCCCGGCGGGCCTTCGCCCCTTTCGAGCCCCGCCTATCGAGTGCGACGCTAGTCCCGCAAGCCCATGCTGCGGCCGACCAGCTCGCGCATGATCTCGTTGGTGCCGCCGTAGATGCGCGTCACGCGAGCGTCGGCGTAGGCGCGCGCGATCGGGTACTCGACCATGTAGCCGTAGCCGCCGTGGAGCTGCAGGCAGCGGTCCGCGACGCGGCCCTGCATCTCCGTGCACCAGAGCTTGGCCATCGCGGCCTCCTCGGCAGTCAGCTCGCCGGCGACCAGCGCCTCGACGCAGCGGTCGACGAACGCCTGCCCGAGCTCGACCTCGGTCAGGCAGTCGGCCAGCTCGAAACGCGAGTTCTGGTAGGTCCCGACCGCCTGGCCGAAAGCCTTGCGGTCCTTGACGTACTCGAGCGTCCAGTTGAGCGCCGCCCGGGCCGCCGAGACCGCGGCCACCGCGATCGAGAGTCGCTCCTGGGCGAGGTTCGAGACCAGATACAAGAAACCCGCGCCCTCCTCGCCGAGCAGGTTCGCCTCGGGTACCCGCAGGTCGTTGAAGAACAGCTCGGCGGTGTCCTGCGAGTGCTGGCCGATCTTCTCCAGGTTGCGCCCGCGCTCGAAGCCCTCCATGCCGCGCTCGATCACGAGCAGGCTGAGGCCCCGGTGGCCGGCATCGGGGTCGGTGCGCACGGCCGTGATCACCAGGTCCGAGTTGATGCCGTTCGTGATGAAGGTCTTGGTCCCGTTCACGACGTAGTGCCCGTTCTCACGCCGGGCGCGCGTCGCGATGCCGGCCAGGTCGGAGCCGGTGCCCGGCTCGGTCATCGCGATCGCCGTGATCAGCTCTCCGGAGACGATCCCCGGCAGCCAGCGGTCGCGCTGCTCGGTCGGTGCAGTACTCGAGGAAGTACGGCAGGCAGATGTCGTTGTGCAGCGTCATGCCCAGCCCGAAGCCGCCCGCGTCCGCCAGCTGCACCTCCTCGCCGATCACGACGTTGAAGCGGAAGTCGGTCACGCCCGCGCCGCCGTGCTCCTCGGGAACCGCCATGCCGAGGAACCCGTTCCGGCCCGCCGCGGCGTACGCCTCGCGCGGCGCGATCCCGGCCCGTTCCCACTCCTCCGTATGCGGCGCGATCTCGCGCTCGAGGAACCGGCGAAAGCTCTCGCGGAAGGAGTTGTGCTCGTCGTCGAAGAGCGTGCGCCGCATCGCCGCCCAGCCTACCTTGTGAGGTCGGCGTGGCTGGCGGTCAGGCCGGCTGTTTCGCGGCCTCGAGCAGCTCGTCGCGCGAGCAGAGCTTCACGCGCGGGCGGCCCTGCGGCTCGCCGAGCGACTTCTCGACCGCGTCGATCGCCTCCCAGCCCACGTACGTGACGTGCTCGGGCTTGCGCTCCGCGACCAGCACCTCGACCGCCGCCGCGTCCGGATCCGCCGGATCGGGCATCCGCCCGTGCTGCAGGTCCTCGAGGATCATCTCGACGGTCTCGTGGGCGTCCTTCTTGTTGGTGCCGATCACGCCGGTCGGGCCGCGCTTGATCCAGCCGACGCAGTAGAGACCGCTGACAGGCTCGCCCCCGGCCTCGGTCAGGACCCGCCCGGCGTCGTTGGGGATCACCCCGCGGCCGTCGTCGAAGGGGACACCCGGGCTCTCGACTCCCTTGTAGCCGATCGACCGCAGCACCAGGTCGCAGTCGATCACCTCGCGCCTCTCGGTCGGGCGCGGCCGGATGGCGCCGTCGTCGGTGACGTACAGCTCGTTGTGCACCAACTCGATCCGCTGCGACGCGGCCATCGCCCTCGATCGCGACCGGCGAGACCAGGAACCGGAACTGCACGCGCTTCGGGCGCCCCTGACTGCTCCTGGGCCGAGTAGTCGGTCAGGATCTCCACGTTGCGACGGGCCGTCAGCTCGCCCTCCTCCTCGATCGACGCCGCGCTGGCCTGGTCGAGCTCCATCTCGGCGGGGTCGACGATCACGTCGGCCTCCTCGAGATCGGCCATCTCGAGCAGCTCGGGGTTGGTGAAGGCGGCCTGCGCCGGCCCGCGCCGCCCGAGGATCACGATCTCGGTGATGTTGCTCGCGCGCAGCACCTCGAGCGCGTGGTCGGCGACGTCCGTCTTGGCAAGCTCGTCGGGCGCCAGGGCCAGCATGCGGGCGCAGTCCATCGCGACGTTGCCGTTGCCGACGATCACCGCGGTGCGGCCCGAGAGGTCGAACTCGAGGTCGCGGAAGTCGGGGTGGCCGTTGTACCAGGCGACGAACTCGGTGGCCGGCCGGCTGCCGGGCAGGTCCTCCCCGGGAATGCCCATGTGCCGGTCGGTCTGCGCGCCGCAGGCGTAGATGACCGCGTGATAGCGGCGCTCGAGCTCGGCGTGCTCGACCTCGGAGCCGACCGTCACGTTGCCGAAGAAGCGGAACCCCGGCTTGGCGGCCGTCTTCTCGAACACGCGCGAGACGGCCTTGATGTTGGGGTGGTCGGGCGCCACGCCCGCGCGCACCAGGCCCCAGGGCGTGGGCAGCGCGTCGAACATGTCGACCTCGACGGCCAGTTCCTTCGCGCTCAGGAGGTGCCCGGCGGCGTAGAAGCCGGAGGGTCCCGAGCCGACGATCGCGACGCGCAGGGGCTGCTGCGCTGTTCCTGGTTGGGCCATGGGAATGGAGGATCGTAGCGGGCGCGGGAGGGTTACTTCCGGCCGCGGCTGCGTCGCCAGCTCCTTGCCGAACGCCTCCTCGACCGCCTTGCTCATGCGCTGCTGGAACACCGACACCACCGCGTCGCTTGCCAGTGGGCGCAGCCCCTCGAGCGCCTCTCTGACCCTGGGCCAATCCGCCTCCGGCTGCCCTTCGCGGTCGAACGGCTTCCACAGGCCGTCCAGGAAGAGCTTCACGAACACGCGGCTCATGCCCTCGGCGTGGCGCACCACCTGCTCGATCGCGTCGAGCGCCATCGGCAGCGGGATCCCGTAGCGGACAGCGCTCTCGCCGGCGGCCAGCAGAGTGGGGCTCGGGACCTCGTAGCGCCCGCCGCCCACCGGAACCACGAGGCCGAGCTTCTCCGCCCGCGCGACGAGCTTGTCGGTCAGCTCGCCGCCCAGGCGCTCGGCCAGCTCCGCTCCGTCGATCATCTCGGGCCGCTCGCTCTCGAACGGCGTCATCAGAGCGCGCGCGAAGTCGATCACCTGGTCGCCGGCGGGCTCCCCCGCGTCCTCGACGAGATGCTTGATCGCCGCCAGGTTGAATCCCGCCGCCTGCATCTCCTGGATCAGGCGCAGGCGCGTGACGTGCGCGGGCCCGTAGTAGCCGGTGCGCGCCCGCAGCTCCGGCGGCGGCAGCAGCCCGCGGCTCTGGTGCGCGCGGATGTTGCGCACCGACATCCCGGTCTGCTGGGCGAGCTGCTCGATCGTGAGCTCGTCCCCGCTGACCGGCTGCTCTGTGACCGGATTCACATCCCCAACGGCCTTGAGAGGTTGTCGCGCCACGGGAAAGATTGTATCGTCGGGTTATGTTACATCGATTGAGGGTACATCGAGACATGACACCCACAGGAGGGCCCGACATGTCGCACCGCCGCAGCCGCCGCCGAATCGCAACCGCTTCCTTCTCGCTCGCCTCCCTCGCATCGCTCGTGCTCGCCGCCCCCGCGCTGGCCGAGACCGCCGCCAAGCCCGCCGGTGGCGCCGCCACCGGCGAGATCGCGATCGCCACCGTCGGCGCCAGCGTCATGACCGTCGCTGCTGCTGTTCCTCGGCGCCGGCCACCGCTCCGGCCGCGTCGCGCTGCTCGGCCGCGCCGCGGCCGTCACCGAGCGCGCCACCGGGCTGCCCGGCTGGACGGCCCTGCCCTCCGCGCTGGCAACGCGTCTCGCTGCTGACGGCGCTGTTCGGGATGTACTGGGACATCTCGCTGCACATCGACGTCGGCGCGCGACGAGCGGCCCGCTGACCAACCCGGCTCACTACTTGATCCTCGCCGGGCTGTTCGGCGTCTTCAGCGCCGGCTTCCTCGCCGTCTGTGCCTGCCGCGCGAGCAGATCCGGCGCCGAGCGCGCTGCGGATCACCGACGACTGGCACGCGCCGCTCGGCGGCGTGCTGATCTGCGCCGCCGGCGCGTTCGCGCTGGTCGGCTTCCCGCTCGACGACGTCTGGCACCGGCTGTTCGGCCAGGACGTGACGCTCTGGGGCCCGACGCACCTGATGCTGATCGGCGGCGCGGCGATGACGCTGATCGGCCTCGCCGTGCTGCAGGTCGAGGGCGGCCGCGCGAAGGGCATCAGCCGCGCGGCGACGCAGCGAGCTCGGCTGGCCGTGCACCTGCGCCGCGTCTCGCTGGCCGGCGGCCTCCTGATCGGCCTGTCCACCTTCCAGGCCGAGTTCGACTTCGGCGTGCCGCAGTTCCGCATGGTCTTCCAGCCCGTGCTGATCATGCTCGCGGCGGCCGTCGGCGCTGGTCGCGACGCGCATGTGGCTCGGGCCGCGGCAGCGGCGCTCGGCGCGGTCGCGTTCTTCCTCGCCATCCGCGGCGCGATGGCGCTGCTGGTCGGCCCGGTGCTGGGCGAGTCGATCGCCGCACTTCCCGCTCTACATCGTCGAGGCGCTGCTGGTCGAGGTGGTCGCCCTTGTGCGTTCCGCCCACCCAGCGCCCGCTGCGCTTCGCTCTCGTCGAGCGGCGCCGCGATCGGCACGGTCGGCCTGGCCGCCGAGTGGGCCTGGTCGCATGTCTGGATGCCCGATCCCGTGGCCGCCCGCGCTGTTCCCCGAGGGTGCGCTGCTCGGCGTTCGCGATGGCGATCGGCGGCGCCCTGGTGGGCGGCTGGATCGGATCCCGCCTGGCCGCCGACGAGCGTGCCGCGCATGCCCTCGATGCGCGTCGCCGCCGTGACCGGCGCCGCCGTGCTGGCCGCGGTGGTCGGCTACAGCCTCTCACCGTGCCCGAGCAGGGCGTCCGGGCAGACGTGACGCTCGACGAACGCCGAGTCCCTGCCCGGTGGCAAGCGGATGGTCAACGCGACCGTCCGGCTCGACCCGCCCGCGGCGGCCGACCACGCAGAGTGGCTGACCGCGACGGCATGGCAGGGCGGCGGCCTGGTGGTCGACCGGCTGCGCGAGACGGCGCCCGGCGTCTACCGGACCACGCGAGCCGATCCCCGTACACGGCGAGTGGAAGGCGCTGATCCGCCTGCACGACGGCACGCTCGCTGACCGCGCTGCCCGTCTACCTGCCCGTCGACCCGGCAATCCCGGCGCCCGGGCTGGCCGCCCAGCCGAGCTTCGAGCGCGGCTTCGTCTCCGATCGCAAGATCCTGCAGCGCGAGGCGAAGGAGGGCAGCTCCCCCTGTCCTGACGGTGGCCGCCTACGCGGGAGTGCTCGGCCTGGCGCTGGCGATCCTCGCGGCGCTCGCCGCCGGCCTGCACCGCCTCGCCGTGACGAGCGGGCCGGAGCCCCGCCGCGCGCGGCGCGAGTGGTGGCGCCCGCGGCGGCGTCCAGTGGCGCACATCGCGCGGCGTAGGGGAGGCCGGCGCTTCGAAAACCGGCACGTAGGAGCAACGAACCGGCGGGTTGGCTGGCGGGGTCGCGGTCACTTGTGTACCTCACAGGTACAAAATCGACCGCAACGGCTGGCGCCAGGCGCGAAGCGTCACGAGACTCGCGGCGAAACGCGTGACTCCCACGCCGCTTCCTTACCTGCCTCGTCTGCTTCCTACCCACCTCGTCACATGCTGCTGCGCTCCCGGCCACGCGAAGTGCGCGTGGCGTAGCTCGGGGCGTCTGCGGGTAGCCTCCCCTCCGTGGCCGAAGAGCGGCACGACACAGAGGAGCTGCGCTCCGAGCAGGCCGCCCGGGAGGTGGCCGAGAAGCGCCTTGCTGAGGAATCCGCCACCGGCGACGAGGCCGACCAGCACGCGCGCCGCGCGGAGAAATCCGCCTACCTGAAGGAGAAGCTCGCCGAGCGAGCGGAGTCCGAGCGGGAGTAGATGTCAGCCGCTCGAGAGCACGCGCGGTGCTTTGTTAGCATGGCTATCTATTAGCCCCGCTACCAAAAGCGCCCTGCCGAAGGACGCCGAGGACTTCACCGCCGCATGGGGCGACTTCCTCGCGGCGCTGCGGCGGTCCCGCGCGCGGCAGTCGAACGACCCCACGGCGCCGCTGACGCTGTCCCAGTACCACCTGATCGCCGCGCTCGAGCGCTCGCCCTCGCTGGCGGTCGGCCGGCTGGCGGAAGCCGCCGGGGTGAGCTCCCCCACCGCCACCCGGATGCTCGACGGGCTCGAGCGCGACGGCCTGATCGAGCGCTCACCCTCGCGAGCAGGACCGGCGCTCCGTGTCGGTCAGCCTGACCGAGGCGGGTCGGCAGGCTCAGCGCGCCGAGCGGCGGCGGCTGGAGCGCAAACGCCGTGCCCTGGCCGAGCAGCTGTCGCCGGCGGAGCGCCGCCAGGCCAATGCACTGCTGCGCCGCCTGGCGGCGCTGATCGACGAGCTGTGATGGACGAGACGCGGCCGGGATACCTGCTCTCGACCCGCCAGACCCTGCTGGCCATCGCCGGCGTGTTGCTCGGCATGCTCGTCGCGGCGCTCAACCAGACGATCGTCGTCACCGCGCTGCCCACGATCGTCAGCGACCTGGGCGGGGCGAACCACTACTCCTGGGTCTTCTCCGCCTACTTGCTGGGCGCGACGGTGACCGTCCCGGTGTACGGGCGGCTGTCCGACATCTACGGGCGGCGGCCCTTCTTCGTGCTCGGGATCCTGGTGTTCGTGGCCGGAGGCGTCGTCGGGGCGATGGCCGATTCGATGACCCAGCTGATCGTGGCGCGGGCGATCCAGGGCCTGGGGGCGGGCGCGCTGATACCGCTCGCCGTGATCGTGATCGGCGACCTCGTGCCGCCGTCCGAGCGCGGGCGCTGGCAGGGGCTGACGGGGGCGACATTCGGGCTCGCGTCGGTGCTGGGCCCGTTCACGGGCGGCTGGATCGTCGACCACACCAGCTGGCGCTGGGTGTTCCTGGCCTCGATGCCCGTCGCGCTGATAGCGCTTGCGGTCGGGTGGCGGACGCTGCGCATCCCGATCCATCCCGACGTCAGCCGGCAGTGTCGACTGGCTCGGCGCCCTGCTGCTGATGTCGGGCGCCTCGATCACGCTGCTCGCCACGGTCTGGGGCGGCACGGAGTATCCGTGGGACTCCGCGCAGATCGTCGGCCTGTACGTCGCGGGGGCTGTCCTGCTGGGCGCCTTCGCATGGCAGGAGAAGCGCGCCCCGACACCGATCGTCCCGGTGCGGCTCTTCCGCAGGCGCTCGTTCACGCTCGCCAACATGGCCGCGTTCTCGGTCGGCGTGTCGATGTTCGGAGCGATCATGTTCGTGCCGCTCTTCGTGCAGGGAGTGATCGGCGCGTCGGCGACGAACTCCGGCGTCGTGCTGACCCCGCTGATTCTGGCTCTGATGACGAGCAGCGTGGTGTCGGGCCAGGTGGTCTCCCGCACCGGCCGCTACCGCTGGGCGCTCCTGGCCGGGCCGGTCGTGATCGGCCTGGGCTCGTTCCTGCTCAGCTCGCTCGACGCACAGTCCACGACCCGCGACGCGGCGGTGGCCACGGTCGTGCTCGGGTTCGGGCTGGGGCTGATTCTTCAGAACCTGGTGCTGGTGGTGCAGAACACGTCGCCGGCGCGCGCGATGGGAGCGGCCACCAGCGCAACGCAGTTCTTCCGCTCCGTCGGGGGGACGATCGGCGTGACGGTGATGGGCGCCATCCTCGCCGCCGGGCTGCCGGCCGGCACCGAGAGCTCACTCGGGCAGGTCGGCGCGACCGGCGACACCCTCGCCGCGCGCCAGGCGCTCGCGGACGCGATCCACCCGGTCTTCGTGATCGGGATTCCGCTGATGGCCGTGACCCTCGTGCTGGTGTCGATGATTCCCGAAGTCCCGCTGCGGCGTGCTGTCCGCGACGACGCGCCGGCCCCGGCGCCCGCGGCGCCGGCGTGATCGGCGCCTTCTCGGCACGCCGCGGACCTGGCCGTCTACAGGGCCCGCCGTGGCTACGCACGAGCGCGAGGATCGCGCCGCCCTGGGCGAGTTGGAGGTGGAACCAGATGCGCTGGGCCTGGCGCCCGGCGTCGGGGTCGAGTGGCTCGGCGTCGCCGGCTACCGGATCACGTTCGAGGGACACAGCCTGCTGCTCGACCCCTACTTCTCACGCGTCCCGCTCCGCCACGTCGTACGCCGGCTGCCGGCGCTGCCCGATCTCGAGCTGATCGAGCGCCACGTCCCAGCCGTCCGAGCAGGTGACCGCCGTGGCGATCGGCCACACGCACTTCGATCACGCCGTGGACGCGCCCGCGATCGCCCGGATGCACGGGTGCCCCGGTCTACGGCTCGGCGTCGCTCGCGGCGCTGATGCGGTTGCACGGCCTCTCAGAACAGGCGGTCGAGGTGACTCCCGTACCGCGTCTACGAGGCCGGGCCGTTCGAGCTCACCTTCGTGCCCAGCGTGCACTCCAAGCTGCTGCTCGGCCTGCGGATCCCCTACGACGGCGAGCTCACCTGCGCGCACCTCGATGGTCTGGCGCCGAGCGCATACCGGTGTGGTCAGGTGTGGGGAATCCACATCGCCGTCGGCGGAATGACCTTCTACCACCAGGGCAGTGCGGACCTCGTCGACGACGCGATGCGCCACCGCGGCGTGGACGTCTTCCTCGCGGGTGTCGCCGGGACGCAGCTTCACGCCGCGGTACTGGTCGCGCATCCTCCCCAAGCTCGATCCGCGCGTGGTCGTGCCGAGTCACTACGACGACTTCTTCCGGCCGCTCGGAGAGCCGATGGGGTTTGCGGCGAACGTGAAGGTCGCCGCCGTGCCGGCGGAGGTCGCGGTGGTGAGCCGCGACGCGCGCGTTGCGGCGCTCGGGCTCAAGCAGCCCGGCACTCCGCCCTGAAGAACGCGCTCGGGCGACGACTGATGGTGCGCAGCCGGCCTACTCGCCGGCGATCGCGTCCTTCACCTTGTCGATCGGCCCCCGGTTCATCTCAGGAACCAGGTCGGCGATCTCGTGCACGTCGCTGCGCATCGCGCGTAGCTCCGCCTGGACCCCGACCAGCCGCCCGTCGAGCCGGTCCAGCTTCTCGTTGAAGCCGCGCAGCTGTTCCAGCGCCCTCTCGAGCCGCTCGTTCGCCGTGTCGAGCTTGTCCATCTTGGAGTCCATCGACCGGGACGTCTCGGTCAGATCCTCCTCGGTCGAGAGCAGTTCGCGCACGAGCAGCTTGATCTCGTGGATGTCTTCGAGGAGCCGCGCCGGGGCGGTCGGCAGGGTGGTGAGTTCGCGCAGCATCCTTGGCTTGTACCCAGGAGCGGGCGTCCCTCACTCTCCGTGTCATGACATGCTTCAGCTGCGTGAACGTCCCGGAGATGACAGCGCTCCAGATCGCCACCGCGATCCGCACCGGTGAGCTGACCGCCCGCGAGGCGCTCGACGCATGCCTGGACGCGGTTGACCGCACGAACGACGAGGTCAACGCGGTGATCTGGCGCGACGATGACGCCGCCCGGGCGGCAGCAGACAACTTCGACGGCTCGGACCTGCCGTTCGGCGGCGTGCCGATTCCGGTCAAGGACCTCAACCTGGCCATCGGTCAGCCGGCCTACTACGGCTCGCGGGGCGCACCGGAGGGGCCGCGCGACCAGGACGAGGCGGTAATCGCGGCGTTCCGCCGCGCCGGCTTCATCCCGACCGGGCGCACGAACGTGCCGGAGTTCGGCCTGATTCCAATCGCCGAGAACCTGCGTTTCGGCACGAGCCGCAACCCGTGGAACACCGATCACACGCCCGGCGGCTCGAGTGGCGGCGCAGCGGCGGCAGTGGCCGCCGGGATGTTCCCCGCCGCGCACGCGAACGACGGCGGCGGCTCGATCCGCATCCCCGCGTCGTGCTGCGGCCTCGTGGGCCTGAAGCCGAGCCGCGGACGGGTGCCCAAGGCGGTGCAGTCGTGGGAGGGCGCGGTGGTGGAAGGCGTCGTCACGCGCGACGTCGCGGACACCGCCGCGATCCTCGACGAGATCGCAGCGGACGACGCGGCCGCCTGGATGCGGCTGCCGGCACCCGAGCGCCCCTACCGCGACGAGGTCGGAGCGGACCCGGGCAAGCTGCGCATCGGGCTGATGGCGAGCGGGCCGCAGGGCCTTCCTGTCGACGAGGAATGCGCCACAGCCGCGCGCAACGCCGCGCGAGCGCTCGAGCAGCTGGGCCACGAGATCACCGAGGTCGACGTGCCCACGCTCTCGGAGGAGTTGACCCCGGCGTTCATCGTGCTCACCCGCGCCGGGCTCGCCGATTACCCGGACGTCGATTGGACCAAGGTGGAGCCGCACATCGCCGCGCAGCACGCATCGGCGGAGGCGGTGTCGAGCCTCACCTACATCGAGGCCGGCCGCATCCTCCAGCTGGCATCGCGCGAGCTCCTCGGGCGCTGGAATGACTTCGACGTCCTGGTCACGCCGACGATGGCGCTCGTGCCCCCACGTGCAGGAGACATCATTCCCAAGACCCATGCGGCGCCCGAGGAGCCGGTGCTGGAGGTGATCCAGCTCGTCGCCTTCGCGGCCTTCGCCAACATCACCGGGCAGCCGGCGATCTCGCTGCCGTTGCACTGGAGCGCCGAAGGGCTTCCCGTCGGCGTGCAGCTGGTCGGAGCGCCCGCCCGCGAGGACATCCTTCTGCGGCTGTCCGGGCAGCTCGAGCAGGCGCTGCCGTGGGCCGACCGGCGCCCGGCGATCTGGGCCGGCGAGGAAGCGCGTACGCGCTAGGCGCCGCCGGCCACCGTCCCGGCGCGCTCGTAGCCCGCGATCCAGTCCGTCAGCTGCCGCCGGGTCACGCCGCCGCGGAGCGCACCGCGTCCCGCAGCGCCTCGAGGCTCGAGTACTTCGGCTTCCACCCCAGCTCCTGCTTGGCCTTGGACGAGTCGACGATCAGCGGGTGGGTCGCGGCCTCCGCCCAGTCGAACGCCGCCGGCCGGCGGGGGAGCCGCACCAGCGCCGAGGCGGCGGCCCGGGTCGCGCGGGCCGGGAACGGCATCGGGTAGAAGCCCAGCTCGCGCATCACCTGCGCTCCACTCAGCTGACCGTCGCCGGACAGGTTGTAGGTGCCGGGCGGGCCACCGAGCAGCGCCTTGACGAAGGCTTGGCCGACGTCGTCCTCGTGCACGAACTGCACCGGCTGCGGGATCGGGACGGCCGGGAGCGAGACCGGCAGCTTCCCGACCAGCCCCGCGACGCCGTGGGCGATCGGGCGCAGCGGCCGCGGCACGACCTCCTCCGCGCCGCCGGATGTGTGGGGGCCCACCACGATCGGCGGCCGGAAGAGGGTCAGCTTCACCTCGGGGTGCTCCGTCGCGGCGCCCTGCAGGCGGCGCTCGATGGCGGCCTTCTCGCGCGAGTAGAACATCCGCCTCGAGCCGCGCGCGGGCCAGTCCTCCGTGATGCCGATCGGGTTGTCGGGATGGAACCCGTAGGCCGCCACCGACGACGCATAGACGAAGCGCCCCACGCCTGCGTCGGCCGCCGCGCCGAACGCGTTCATGGTGCCGTCGACGTTGATCGCCTCGAGCGTCTCGCGCGACGCGTTCCCGTAGATCGCGAACGCGAGATGGGCGACGGCGTCAGCGCCGGCGAACGCCTCCGCGAGCGCATCCCGTTCGCGGACGTCCCCGCGCCGGTACTCCATCTTGGTCCAGCCGAGCGCGGCCGGGTCGAACGGCCGCCGCGCGATGCCGATGATCCGCCCCACCTTGGCCGACTTCTGAAGCAGCGGCACGAGCCCGTGGCCGAAGGTCCCGGTGGGCCCGGTGACGGCGATCGTCAGCTTGCGGGCGCGGCGCTGCGCAGGCACGGGGGGAGCCTATCCGGGGGGCGGTCGGCGCGGGCTCCGGAGAATTCACGCACGATCGCGCCCCGGCCTACGCGGCCACGCTGAGGCGGCCCCGACCTACGCGGCGACCGGCACCGCGGTCGCCGGCGCGGCGGCCGGGACGGAAGCCGGCGTCGCCTCGTACGCCTCGACATCGAAGCGCCGCAGCTCCCGGGCGAACGTGAACGTCTGGCCCGGCCACAGGATCGAGTTGCGGCCGTTCTCGTCGAGGTACCAGGAGGAGCACCCGCCGCGCATCCAGACCGTGCCGTCCATGCGGCGATCGATCTCGCGGCACCAGGCGTCCTGCGCCTCCGGGCGCACCTCGAGCGTGCCGAGGCCGTCCCGGCGCATCCGGCGCAGCGCGCCGATCACGTACCGCACCTGCGCCTCGGCCATGAAGACGACCGACGTGTGCCCGAGGCCGGTATTCGGCCCGAGCACCCAGAACAGGTTTGGGAAGCCGGACACCGCACTGCCCTTGTAGGCGCGCGGGCTGCCGGCGAACACCTCGGCCACCGTGCGGCCCGACGCGTCGCGGATGTGCTCGGCGAGCGGCATGTCCGACACGTGGAAGCCGGTCGCGAGCACGATCGTGTCGACCTCGCGCTCGGTGCCGTCGGCGCCGACGATCGACCGCTCGCGGATCTCCGCGACCGCGGTCGGCAGCACCTCGACGTTCGGCCGCGTGCACGCCGGCCAGTAGTCGTCGGACACCAGGATGCGCTTGCAGCCCGGCAGGTAGCTCGGCGTCAGCTTGCGGCGCAGCTCCGGGTCGCGCACCTGCCGTTCGAGGAAGCGGAGCGAGACCCGGCGGGCGGGACGCGCGAGCAGCGGGTGCAGCATCGGCAGGGCGAACAGCTCGCGGGCCCAGTAGATACCGGCCCGCATCATCCGCTGGGCGACCGGGAACCGGCGGTACACGAAGCGCTCGAAGCGGCTGATCGGGCGCGAGCGGCGCGGCATCACCCACGCCGGCGTGCGCTGGAACAGGTGCAGCTTCTCGACCCGCGGCTGGATCGCGGGCACGATCTGGATCGCGGACGCGCCGGTGCCGACGACCGCCACCCGCTCGCCCGTGATGTCGTGGTCGTGGTCCCAGCCGGCCGAGTGGAAGATTCGTCCCTCGAAGCGGTCCATGCCGGGAACGTCGGGCAGCTTCGCGTCGCTGAGGCCGCCGGGCGCTGCGATCAGGACGCGCGCGGTCATCGGACCGGCCGACGTGGTGATCTGCCAGCACCCTGCCTCGGCGTCCCACTGCGCCTCCTCGAGGGCGGTGTTGAGCCGCACGTGCGGGAGCACGCCGCGCTCGCGCGCGACGCGGCGCAGGTACTCCTGGATCTCCCACTGCGGCGAGAAGGTCGCGCTCCAGTCCGGGTTCGGCGCGAAGGAGAACGAGTAGAGGTGGCTCGGGACGTCGCACGCGCAGCCGGGATATGCGTTGTCGCGCCAGGTCCCGCCGATGTCGTCGCCGCGCTCGAGCACGACGAAGTCGCGGATGCCGTCCTCCAGCATCCGCACCGCCATCGCGATCCCGGAGAAGCCGCTGCCGATCACGCACACGTCGACGTGCTCGGGCCTGACCGGGCGCTCCACGCCCCCGCCGCCCCCGGCGCTGATGTTCTCCCGCAACAGATTCATGTTGTTCTCCTCGGCCGCGTCATAAGTTACGGTGGTGAAACTTACACATGTGTAACATCCCTGTCAAGTGGCCGCCCAAACCCGCATCAGGCTGACCGGCGCTCAGCGGCGCGACCAGATCCTCGGCGTGACCGAGGCGCTGGCCGAGCGCGAGGGGTTCCACGCTCTCACGATGGAGGCCGTGGCGCGTGCCGCCGGGGTCACCCGCCCCGTCATCTACGGGCACTTCGGCGATCTGCCGGGCCTCGTCGACGCGCTGCTCGACCGCGTCACCGAGCAGGCGCTGGCCCAGCTCGAGGACGTGATGCCGGACCGGCTGGCGGTCGACTCGACGCGTGATGCGCTGCTCATCTCCGTGCGCGGCTATCTCGACGCGGTGCGCGCGCACCCGCACACCTGGCGGCTGATCCTGATGCCGCCCGAGGGCGCGCCGGATTCCCTGCGCGCCCGCGTCACCGCTGCCCGCGAGCAGGTATTCGCACGTCTCGAGGCCAGCCTGCGTGACGGATTCTCCGACGGCCGCGGCTCACCGGATCCCGAGATCACGGCGCACATGGCCTCCGCCTACTCGGACGAGCTGGCGCGGCTTGTACTGACCGATCCCGGGCGCTACCCGATAGAGCGGCTGATGGAGCACACCACCTGGATGGTGGACGCGCTGCTCACCAGCCGCTCATAGGTTCGGGCCTACGGGGTGAAGATGCCCTGTACCGCGAACAGCCCGTTGTCGCCCGAGGTGCTCGCCACCCAGTCATCACCTGCGTCGTAAACGCGAACGTCTCCGAGCTCCCAGATCGCGCGACTGCCCTCGGGCGTGGAGCCCGGGACGATCGCGTCGAAGCTGGTTGACGCCGAGCACGTTGCTCCAACGGACGTGTCCCCCGTTCCGGCGCACGGCACCGCGAACGGGAAGTCGAAGTCCGCGACTGTCCCGGGCTCATTCGATGCCGGCCCGGTCAGGCCGTCGGTCATCCGGACGGACGTCCTCACCTGCACCTGCCCCGGGTAGGGGTCCAGGTCGTACTCCTTCATTCGGACGTCCGTGAGCGTCACATCGACGCTCACATCCGCCTCGTCCGCGGGGGTGTCCGGATCGCCGACCAGCGTCGCCAGCCGAACGTGGCCGCTCGAATTGGCCGGCAGCAGGTTCGCGTCGGGCGTTCCGACGGTCAGTATGTCGGAGGTCTGCTCCGGCGGGCTGCACGAACCGAACGCGATCGGCTCGGCGTGGACCCGGTTCGCGTCCGCGCACTCCTTGTACGCCGGCACGAGCGGCACGTAGAGCGGCGTTGCGCCCTTCGGCCGCGCATAGCCGGTGTTCGGCAGGTAGTCCCGCGCGAGCTCGTAGCCCGGAGGAACCACCTGGGGGAGCGGGTTCTGAACCAGGCCGTCGAGCGAGCCCGGCGCATCGAGCACCGGCAGCCGCAGCTGCAGATTCTCGACGGTCACGTTCTGCTGCCCGTTGGAGGTGCGGCCGTAGCTGTTGCCTGCGACCGTGCCCGAGTCCTTCGGCAGCAGCTCCAGCTTCACCACGTGACCCGGGGCGAACCTGAAGGTGTTCGGGTGCACCTGGAACACCTGCTGCACCGGGCCGGCACTGATCGCCGGACGCCACAGCCCACGCGCGACCAGGGCCTGCGTGTTGGCGCCCGGGTCGACGTCGAGCAGCCGCACGGCGATCTGCGAGTTGGAGCCAGGCGAGGTGATGTCGGCCACCACGGTCGCCGAGCCGCCGAGCGTGTAACCGCCGGCCGGCACGGGGTCGGACCGGTAGGTCGGCGGTGTCCGCCTGGTCGGTCGCCGAGCTGGTGGCACAAGTGCCCGGGCCCGTGAGCGGGTCGAACGGCGCTGCAATTGCCGTGCTTCCCGCGGTCGGCAGGATCGTCTTGGGGTCAGGCCCGTCGATCCGGATCTCGCCGGGCGCGTAGTGCGCCCAGTCCGTGGACTGGACCGGAGCACCGGAAGGCGTGGCGGTCGGACACACCGTCGGTACGCCGGTCACGCCGTGGAACGGCACGCTGCCCTCGCCCTTCACGTAGTAGTCGAACCACGCCAGCTCCTGCGCGGTCCGGACCGCGATGTCGGCTGCCTTGTTCTGCCCGCGCTGGTGTCCCAGGCTGGCGAAGAACAGCGCGATGTCGGCGTTCGGGTACTCCGTCTTGGTGCGGTTGTAGTAGCGGATCGCCTCGTCGGCCGGGAACAGGTCATCGGTCCAGCCGTTTGAGATCAGCATCGGAGCCGGTGGCTGCGAGTGATCGATGTAGTACGACGAGTGATGCGTCGTGAGCTCGTCCCGGATGTCCGCGAACGTCGGGTTCGGGACACCTGCGCCGTCGTCGTATGGCTCGCCCGCGTTGAAGGCGGTGTGCCAGTTGCGCAGGTCCGCGTCGGGATCGACTCCCGCCGCCGCGTAGAAGAACGACAGGCCGGAGTTGTAGAGACGCGTTCTCCCAGGAGGACTTCAACACGCCCGTGCGACCCTGGTATGGCGCGTCGTAGACGTAGTCGAGCGTGCCGCCGTTCGGCACGAGCGAGTAGGGAAGGTCCGTCCACGGGATCTCCGGAGTCGCCGCTGCGATCTGCATCGGCGTGCCGTTCGGGCTCTGCCAGGCGGTCAGGGAGCCGTCCGGAAGCATCTTGCGGTTCTTCAGCGCGCCGAGCGCCATCGACATGCCACCCCCGTAGGAGCCGCCGATCGCGCCGATCTGGGTGAAGGACGTGCGGCCCTCGTCGGCCAGCTGGCCGGCAAGCTCCTGCGCGTCGCGCACCTCGTAGCGGGTGTCCATCAGGCGGACGTAGCCGTTGTTGCACGCCGCCCCGAGCTCGGTGCGCGAGGTGGCGGTGCCGCAGGACTGGCCAAAGCCGCGCGTGGTCATGCTCATCGTCGCGTAGCCCTTGTTGAGGAACGGCGTCATGTTCGCGAGCGGGAGCTTCGAGCCCGGCGTAGCCGTGGAAGAGCATGATCAGCGGGTATGGGCCGTCCGGCCCGGAGACCGGCTCCGGCGGGAAGGCGACCCGGACGTCGGTCGGAACGCCGTCGAAACCTGGGACCGTGCTGCGCGCGGTGCCTCCCGGGTTGCCGGCGATCGTCTGGTCACAGAGCCGCACGCCGCTTCCCTGCGTGGCGCATGGGATCGGCGCAGCTGTGGCGCTGAAGACATTGGTGATCGTCGCGCTTGCGGGCGCGGCAGATGTCAGTGCGGCAACGACGGTGCAGACGACGACCAGGAGGCCGACAGCCTTCCGCCCAGGGCGATGCGGCATGTTTTCCCCTTCCCCTTTAACACGCTGCTGACCCTGTGTCAGCACCGAAGGGGCGAGGCTAGCGCGTCAGGCCCGCCGGGTCAATCGACGAGTAACCCCGTCAAGGCTCGAGACTCGCGTAGACCGCGTCGATCAGGGCGCGGTTGCGCGGGTTCTGCCAGCGCGGCCCGGAGCGGTTCATCACGTAGCCGAACGCGAGTCCGGCGTCGGGGTCGGCGAACCCGAGCGAGCCGCCCGCGCCGAAGTGGCCGAAGGCGCGCGGGTTGGGCCCCAGCGGCCGCTCCGGCTGCGTCAGCTGGAAGCCGAGCCCGAACCGCGACTCGCGACCGAGCACCGCGTCCGCTCCGGCGGACGCTTCCGCAATCGCCTCGTCGAGCGTCGCGGGCTGCACGATCGCGCCCGTCGATCAGCGCGTCGTAGATCTCCGCGACCGCCCGCGCGGTCGCGTGGCCGTTCGTCGACGGCATCACCGCGGCCCGCCACGCGCGCGTGTTGACCGGGCCGGGGCCGGAGACGCCGGGCGGGTTCATGTACAACTGCAACGCCTCCGGCGGAAGGTCCGTCTCCGCCGGTGAGGCGATGTCGCCGAACGTGTAGTCGGCGGTGCGCGCGTCGTCTCCCGGCTCGCGTGCCGAAGTGGAAGTCGGCCGCGAGCGGGCTCGCCACGTTGCGGCGGAAGAAGTCTCCGACGCCCTCGCCGCCGGCCCGCCGGACGACCTCGCCGACGAGGAAGCCGAACGTGTTGACGTGGTAGCCGTGTCTGGTTCCGGGCGGCCACCACGGCTCCTCTGCGGCCAGCGCGCCGGTCATCAGGTCCCAGTCGTACATGGCGCCCGCCGGCAGCGGGCGCCGGATCCCGGGCACCCCCGCGCGGTGCGATAGCAGCATGCGGACCGTGATCGCGTCCTTTCCGCTGGGCGCCGAACTCCGGCCAGTAGCCTCGCCACCGGCGCGTCGAGGTCGACGACGCCGCGCTCGGCGAGCAGCAGCACGCACACGGCGCCATCGACTTTCCGACGGAGAAGACGTCCACGAGCGTGTCGCGCTCCCACGGCCGCGTGCGCTCGACGTCCATCCAGCCGCCCCACAGGTCCACGACCGGCCGCCGATCGAGCACCACACATACCGCGGCGCCCAGATCCCCGCGCTCGCGCAGATTTGTTGCGAGCGCCTCGCGCACCGGCACGAAGCGGGGTTCGCAGAAGCCGCCGAGCGGCGGTTCAGTCGTGGGTCAGCCAGTCGGGCATTCGCGACATTCGTAACTTAGTCCAACTGGGGCTACCCGGACTGGGGTTAGTGCGCCGTTATGGCGACAACTCAAGCGAAAGGTCAGCCCCCTTGCTCAATCGAATAGCGCCTCTTGCCGTAGTGGTCGCCGGCATCTGCGCCTTTGGCGCGCCGGTCGCCTACGCGTTCAACGCAGGCGGAGTGAAGGGGAACGGCGCTGCTACCTCCGCCTCGTTTTCCGCGGATGGGCGCATTCTGGCGTTCATGTCCGCGGCGTCCAACCTCACGCCCGACGACACCGACGCACGCGACGACGTGTTCGCGCGCGACACGCAGACGGGCGAGACCGTGCTCGTCAGCCGGGCCAGCGGCCCCAAGGGCGCCAACACGAACCTCACGTCGGAGTCCGCCTCGGTCTCGGCAGATGGCCGCTTCGTCGCGTTCATGTCGGCGGCCACGAACATCCATCCGGCCGATCCGGATTCGGTCGCCGACATCTATGTGCGCGACCTGCAGACCGACACGACGATTCTGGTCAGCCGCGCATCAGGCGCCGCCGGGGCGAAGGGGAATCTCGGGTCCGACAGCCCGGTCATCGCGGCCGACGGCCGGTACGTCACCTTCCGTTCCCAGTCGTCCAACCTCGATCCCGCCGACCGCGACACGCTGCTCGACGTGTACGTGCGCGACCTCCAGGCCCAGACGACCACGCTGGTCAGCCGCGCGACCGGGGTCGCCGGCGTCAAGGGCAACGCGGACTCGATCAACCCGAGCCTCTCGGACGACGGGCGCTTCGTCGCCTGGGACTCGCGCGCGACGAACCTCGATCCGGCGGACCTCGACAACAGCCGGGACGTCTACGTGCGCGACTTGCAAACAGGCGCCACCGAGCTGGTCAGCCGGGCGTCCGGCGCGCTCGGCCCCAAGGGCTCGTATGCAAACGCGAACCTCGGCTCGTCCAACGCCTTCCTCTCCGGAGACGGGCTCACGGTCGCGTTCGGCTCCAACGCGGCGAACCTCGACCCCGGGGACACCTCCACGGGCGCCGACACATACGTGCGCGACCTCCAGACGGACACCACGACGCTCGCGAGCCTGGCCAGCGGCGCCGGTGGCGTCAAGGCCAACGGCTCCACGATGCCCACCTTCCTGTCCCGGGACGGGCGTTATCTCGGCATGCGCTCGAGCGCCTCGAACCTCGATCCGGACGACCTGTCGGCAAGCGAGAGCGGCTATCTCCGCGACCTGCAGGCGCAGACGACCGCGCTCGTCAGCCGGGCCGACGGCGCCTCGGGCGCGAACGGCAACGGCGCCAGCTCGATGCCGGAGGCCATCACTCCCGACGGCAGGTACGTCGCCATGGCCTCGGATGCCTCGAACCTGCATCCGGACGCGACGCTCGCCGACGGCCTCGACGTCTTCGTGCGCGACGTCGTCGGCGTGGCCACCTATCTCGAGAGCCGCGGCACGACAGCGCGCGGGTATCCGCATCCGCAGAGCGGGGGCTCCGTGTTCTTTGCTCCGCTGGTGCCCGCTTATGCACGCTGCGAGGCGCCCAACCGCGTCCACGGCGAGCCCTTGTCCTTCGACGCGTGTGCGCCACCGGACCTGGAATCCGGTCGACTGACGCTCGGCACGCCGGACGCGAACCAGCACGCCGCCAACTCGGTCGGCTCGGTGCGCTTCCGCGCCGTCAGCGGCGACCCCTCGACCGCTGCCGACGAAGCCGACGTGGCGATCATCTTCGACATCACCGACGTGCGGGAGCAGGCCGGACTCGGCGACTACGTGGGCGAGCTGTACGCGACCGCCGGCGTCAGCCTCACCGATCGGCTCAACGGCACATTTCGCACGGAGGCCGCGACCGCCGCGGGCTTCGACTTCGCCTTCGCGGTCCCGTGCACGAGCACACCGGATCCGGCGATCGGCTCGGAGTGCTCGGTGATCACGACGGCCGACACCGTGGTGCCGGGCATGGTGGGAGAGTCACAGCGGTCGATCTGGGAGCTCCGCCCGGTGCGCGTGTTCGACGGCGGGGCCGACGGCATCGCCTCCACGTCCGGCGACAACACGCTGTTCGCCGTGCAGGGCGTGTTCGTTCCTTGAGCTCTGGTTCTTAGCGTCAGCCGGCGTCGCTGAACGCGATCACGCTGCGGATGCCGTCCTGTGCCTCCATCAGCTCGAAGCCGCGGTTCACCTCGTCGAGCGTCAGGTGGTGCGAGATGAACGGATCGACGTCGATGTCACCCGCCAGGTAGCGCTCGACCAGCTGCGGCACCTGGTCGCGTCCCTTCACTCCTCCGAACGAGGAGCCGCATACCCGGCGGCCGGTGATCAGGAAGCGCGGGACGATGTCGAGCGTCTCACCCTTACCGGCGACGCCCGCGATCGTGCACAGGCCCCAGCCCATGCGGGCCGACTCGACCGCCTGGCGCATGACCGCGACGTTCCCCGTCGCCTCGAACGTGTAGTCGGCACCGAAGCCGCCGGTCATCTCGAGAATCCGGTCCACGGCGTCGTCGCCGCCCACGAATGTGTCGGTTGCGCCCTGCCCGGTCGCAAGGCGCAGCCGGTCCTCGGACATGTCGATGCACACGGTCCGCTCCGCACCCTGGAGCCGGCAGCCGGCGACGGCGCCCAGGCCGACCATTCCCGCACCGAAGACGACGCAGGTCGATCCGGGCTTGACCTGCGCCGTGAACATCGCCGCGCCGAGCCCGGTGGAGAGCCCGCACGCGAACAGGCAGGCGCGGTCGAGCGGCGCATCCTGGGAGACCTTCGCCAGCGCGATCTCCGGCATCACGGTGTACTCCGCGAAGGTCGAGGTGCCCATGAAGTGGCGGATCGGCTCGCCCCCGCGCGAGAGCCGGGTCGTGCCGTCGGGCAGATAGCCCTTGTTCTGCTGCTCCCGGATCGCCATGCAGAGGTTTGTGCGCGGATCACGGCAGTGCACGCACTCGCCGCACTGAGGCGAGAAGAGCGTCACGACGTGGTCGCCCGGCGCGACCAGCCGGACTCCCTCTCCGACCTGCTCCACCACGCCGGCGCCCTCGTGGCCCAGGACCGCCGGCGCGTAGCCGGAGGGATCGGCCCCCGATGCCGTGTAGAGATCGGTGTGGCAGACACCGCAGGCGACCAGGCGCACCAGCACCTCGCCCGCACTGGGCTCCTGCAGATCCAGATCCTGGACCGCGAGCGGCGACCCGAACTCCTCCAGAACGGCGGCACGAATCTGCATCGGCGTGAGTCTACGTTCCCCCGCCGGTCACGGCGCGCAGGCGGCGGCACGCTCGAGCAGGAGCTCGCGCTCGGGCACGTTTTCGGTCAGCGACGCGGCGCGCTCGAACTCGACCCGCGCCTCCGCCGTGCGCCCCAGCTTGGCCAGCAGGTCGCCACGGACGCTCGACAGCAGGTGGTAGTTGCGCAGCACCGGCTCGTCCCTGAGCGCGTCGGCGATCTCCAGCCCGGCCGCCGGCCCATGCGCCATCGACAGGGCGACCGCCCGGTTCAGCTCCACCACGGGCGAAGGAGTGGACGTGGCGAGCGATCCGTACAGGGCGGCGATCCTGTCCCAATCGGTCTCCTCCGGCGTGCGGGCGCGCGCATGACAGGCGGCGATCGCCGCCTGCAGGACGTAAGGACCGGGCACGCCGTCAACTGGCTGGGCGCGCTCGAGAGCCGCCAGGCCGCGACCGATCAGCACGTGATCCCAGCGGCCGCGATCCTGGTCGAGCAGCAGTATCGGCCGCCCTCCGGGGCCGGTGCGCGCCCGCGAGCGTGAGGCCTGGATCTCCATCAGCGCCACCAGCCCGTGCACCTCCGGCTCGCGCGGCGCCAGCTCGGCCAGTATGCGACCGAGGCGCAGCGCGTCCTCGCACAGCGCCGGCCGCATCCAGTCGTCACCCGCAGTCGCGGCGTAGCCCTCGTTGAAGATCAGGTAGACGACCTCGAGAACCGACTCGAGCCGCGCGTCGAGCTCCTCTCCGCGCGGGACCTCGAACGGCACGTCGGCATCTGCCAGCGCGCGCTTGGCGCGCACGATCCGCTGGGCGACGGTCGACTCCGACACCAGGAACGCCCGTGCGATCTCGGTGGTCGTGAGGCCTCCGAGCATCCGCAGCGTCAGCGCGATGCGTGCCTCGGTGGACAGCACCGGGTGGCAGGTCGTGAACAAGAGGCTCAGGAGGTCGTCGCCGATCTGGTCATCGAGCTGCGCGTCGATGTCCGGCGCACCCGCCTCGAGCTCAAGCTCCAGGTCGCGCCCCAGCTCCTCCTGCTTGCGCTCGAGGCGCTTGCCCCTGCGTAGCTGGTCGATCGCCCGGTTCTTCGCGGTCGCCATCAGCCAGGCGCCAGGGTTCTCCGGGATCCCGGTCTCCGGCCAGCGCTCGAGCGCGATCACGAGGGCGTCCTGGGCGAGCTCCTCGGCGAGGCCCACGTCGCGCACCATCCGCGCCAGGCCGGCAATCAGGCGAGCCGACTCGATCCGCCAGACCGCGTCGATCGTGGCGTGGACGTCAGTTGTCGCAACCACGCGGCCAATCTACCGTTGCCCGGGCGGAGCGCTCCGGCGACCAATCGTCCGGCAGGCGTGTGGGTAGTTTTTTACGCGCTATGCGTGGAAAATCCGGCCCACACACCGCCGCCGCGGAGAACGCGCGAGGTCTGAGCCTCAGATAACTCCGCTTCCCTACCTGCCCAATCCCTCGTCGCGGTCCGAGCCCTTATGGGTCTCGCCGCGGCCAGCTCAGTCGGAGTCGCCCCGGCGCAGCGCCCGGTATGCGGTCCGCAGGCGCGGGCGGAGGTGGCGCCGGTAGCCGTACGGGATCGAGCCGCGCGGGCCGCGGGGGTAGATCCGTAGGATGCTCTGGCGGCGCTCGGTGCTGGAGAACTTCAGCTTCCACTCCTCGGCCGCTCCCAGCAGCTCGTGCGCTTTGAGCCCCTGCTCGATGCAGCGCTCGATGATCGCGAGGCGCATCACCAGGCCCGGGGCCAGGCGCCGGTGTTCCTCGTCGAAGCCCGTCTTCAGGAGCCAGAGGCGATTCCCGTAGAGCAGCGAATAGTCGAAGGCGACCAGCTGGCCGTCGTAGTAGAGGCCGGACAGCGCCAGCGCGTCGCGAGTCGCCATCCCCCGCGCCAGCGACGTGTAGAAATTCACCGTCTCATCCGACGACAGGATCGCGGTGCCCGAACTGCCCTTCCATCCGCTCGCCTCGACCTTGAAGCCGTCCCGCAACTCCGAATCGAGGTCGCGCGGAGGCTCCAGCAGGCGCAGCTCGGCGGCGTGCTCGCGCTCCATCTTGCGGCGGAACCGGTCCAATGGAGCACCCCAGCGCGGCTTGCTGGCGGCACGGAACTCCTCCTCCGACACACTGGTGTCCACGATCGGCGACACCTGCTGCTCCTCGACGAGCGCGCGGCGGCCCCGATTGCCGGCGGCGCGCTCGATCGCGTTCACTGCCTCCTCGCCATCGGCCAGCGCCTCCACGATCAGCCCACCGGGGCGCCCGTCGAGGGCAGCTTCGGTCACGGCCGCCAGCGCTTCGGCGTCCTGGGCCGGCGGCTCGAAGACCGGCGTATGGTCGTTCGCCAGCACCTCGAGCTGCCCGTCCCGGACGCACAGCGGCAGCGCCGCCACCAGCTCGTCTCCGCGCCACAGGGCGCAGACCTGCAGCTCGGCGCCGGCTCCGAAGGCCGACCACCAGGAGGAAAACCATGCGTGCAGCCCGAATGGCGTCGGCGCGCGGCTCGCCAGCCGGTCCCACGGCTCGGCGAGCTGATCGAGCCGTGCCGGGTCGGTGATCCACTCGACGCGCGTTCCGCTGGTTACGGTGCTCTGAGAGTGGTTCATCAGTGGGATCTCATCGACGCTTGCGTTGCGCTGTATTAACGCGGAAACCATCTTTGCCGAAGGAACGCGTGTTGCGAAAAACGGCTGAAACCTTCTACCGTCTGATTGCCCTGGGCATTCGACCGCTACCAGCGTAGTGGGGATCGCCTATGCCCAAAAAAGCGTGGGATCTGTGCAAGTCGACATAGTTCAGAGCGGCGTGGACGAGCTGTTCCCCGAGTGGGATCGGCTGTTTGCCGGCGACCCGACTGCGACGCCGTTCATGTCGACGGGCTGGGCCCGCTCGTGGCTCGAGCGCTGGGACCCCTCCGCGCAGCCTTGGATCGTGACGGTGCGGGACGGCGAGGATCTGGTCGGCCTCGCACCGCTGGTGACGCGCAAGCAGGGGCCGCTGCGGACACTGCACGTGCTCGGCAAGGAGCCTGGTGACTACTGGGCGCCGCTGGCGAGGCCCGAGGCGCGGGAGGAGACGTCGCGCCTGCTCGCAGAGGAGCTGGCCCGTCGCGGCGGCGACTGGGATCTCTTTTATCTGGACTGCCTGCCCCAGGGCACGCCGACCGAGCGGGCGCTCGAGTCGGATGGCCTGCGTGTGTACCACCGGCCTGCGACACCCTGCCCGGGGATCGAGCTTCCGGACTCTTTTGACGATTACATGGCGACGTTGCCTTCGCGGCGGCGGAGCAACCTGCGCCGCCACCTCAGAAGGCTCGACAACGGTGAGATCGAATTGGTGAGCGTGACTGATCCTGAGCGTCTTCCGGAGACGATGGCCCGCTGGCGGGAGCTGCGCCTGATGCAGTGGGACGGCCGGGAGAAAGAGATGGACCCCGAGCATCGCACGAGCCGCTTCCTCGACTTCATGCTCGCCGCCGCGACGCACCTGGTGCCGGCAGGGCTGGCGGTCGTATGGGAGTTCCGCGTCGGCGGGAAGGTGATGGGAGTCTGGTTCCACCTGGTCGATGACCGCTGCTTTTACTGGTACCTGGGCGGGTTCGATCCCTCGGAGTCGAAGCTCGGACTGGGCAAGATCTCCATCCTGGAGGGAATCCGCTCCAGCATCGCCGCGGGCCGGCGCTACTTCGACTTCACCCGCGGATCGGAACCGTTCAAGTACCAGTACGGAGCCACCAACCGCTTCTCGCCGGACCTGGTCGCGGGCGGCCCGGGCACGCGCTCGCGTGCCGCACTGCGCGCGGTGACCACGGTCGACGCGACCAAGAACAGGGCCCGAACGATTCGAGGTCGGCTGCGATCATGACAAATCAGCTGCCAAGAGCCATCGTCCTCGACGCCGCCGACGGCGGCCTCGCCTTTGGGCGCGCACTCCGCAAGCGCGGCGTCCCCGTCACGCTGATCTCCGTGCCCAGCTACCGCTGGGTGACGCGTGCACGCGGGATCGACGGGCGGCTTGCCGAGTCGGACGACGACTGGGTCGCAGCGCTCGACGAGCTCGGCTCACAGGGGCCGGGCGTGCTGGTTCCCGCCTCGGATCGCGCCGTGACGTACGTGTCGCAGAAGCGCGACCAGATCCCCGCGTCGCTGCGCTCCTTCGAGGGCCCCGACAGCGCGCACCTGAAGCTGATGGACAAGGCGTCGCTCTACTCGCTCGCCGAGGAGGCCGGCGTACGGTCGCCCAGGGTGGACCTGATCAGCAGCCGCTCGGAGATCGAAGCCGTGGCGGAGCGGGCGGTCTATCCGTCGCTCTTGAAGCCCACGCTCTCACACGTCTACCGCGAGCTGTTCGGAAGCATCCGCAACATCCTCGTCCACAATCCCGACGAGCTGCGGACCGCCGCCGGGCCGGCACTCGACGCCGGCCTCGAGTGGCTCCTGACCGAGTTCGTCCCCGGGCCGGAGCTCAACCTCGAGGGCGCGGTGACCGTGCGGCTCGAGGACGGCTCGCTCGCGCTCGGCTACGGGCGGCGCAAGCTGCGCCAGCACCCGCCGTTCTTCGGCGCCGGCTCGGTGCTCGAGACGGTGGCCGCGCCGGAGGTGATGGCCCTTACCCTGCGGCTGCTCGAGGCATCCGGCTTCGTCGGCATCTGCAGCCTGGAGGCCAAGCGCAACGCCGAGACCGGCGAGCACGTCCTGATGGAGGTCAACGTCCGGATCCCGCAGAACATCGGCCTCGGCGAGGCCGGCCGCGTCGATGCGTCGTGGCGCATCTATGCGACGCTCGCGGGCATCCCGCTGGAGCCGCAGCGCGAGCAGCGCGACGGCCGGCGCGTCGTCGTCCCGACCCTCGAGGTGCGGGCGGCCCCTGCCTACATGCGGGCGGGCGACCTGTCGCTGAGAGGGCTGGTGGCCTCCTACCGCGGCGTGCGCAACCTGAGCGGCCTCAGCCTGCTCGATCCCGCGCCACTGCTCTCCTTCCTCGGCGAGATCGCTGCGAGCGCCGTCCGCAAGCTCGGCCGCAAGCTGCGACCCCGGCTCCCCGGTAAGCCCTCGCCCCGGGCGCTGGTTCCCGCACGGCTGCGCCCCACCGCGAAGCGGGTCTACCACCGGGTCCGGGGACCCGGAGCGCGGCGCGCTCAACTGGCCGAGCAGTTGCGCGGTGCGGCCTCCAGCAGCCGGGAGCTCGGATCGCCGCTCTACGGCGGGCTGCTCGAGCGTGCGGCGGAGGACGTCGAGGCGCAGGGCCCCGTCTGGCAGCTGCTGTCCGAGCGTCCCCCGTCCGAGGTGGGCCAGACCGACCCGATCTCGGTGCGGCTGATGGGATCGGTACACAGGCTGGTGCTGGAGGGTGCGGCACCGGAGCTCGCGCGCTTCTATCCCTCGGCCGGTGGAACCGAGACGGGCGACCCCTGGCCCGCGTTTCGTGATGTCGTCGAGGAGTACCGCGACCGCCTGTTCCCGCTGCTCGACCACCCCGTGCAGACCAACGAGGTGGCCCGCTGCTCCGCGCTCATGAGCGGCTTCCTGACGGTGGCGCGTGAGACCGGGCTTCCCCTGCGTCTGCTGGAGATGGGATCGAGCGCCGGCCTGCTGCTGCGCTGCCCCGAGTACTACTACGTCGAGAACGGTCAGACCTGGGGCGACGCGGGCTCGCCGGTCCACCTCGAGGGCGCCTTCACCGCGGGCAAGCCGCCGTTCGACGTCACCGCCACCGTCGCCGAGCGGCACGCCTGCGACGCGGCTCCGCTCGACCCGACCTCCCCCGAGGACCGGCTCACGCTGATGTCGTTCGTGTGGGCGGACGAGGCATGGCGCTACGAGCTGTTGCGGGGCGCGCTCGACGTGGCTCAGGACGTCCCCGTCACCGTGGAGCAGGCCGACGCGGCCGACTGGCTCGAGGCGCAGCTGGCCGAGCCCGTTCCGGGCGTGGCCACGGTCGTCTTCCACTCGCTGTTCATCCACTTCCTCGACGAGCAGCGGCGGGCGCGGGTCGAGACGGCCTTCGAGGAGGCGGGCCGCAGAGCGACCGAGCAGGCGCCGCTCGCATGGCTGAGCCTCGAATGGGGCCCGGCCGGCGACCGCCCCGAGCTGCGACTCACGACTTGGCCCGGAACCTCGCGCAAGCTCGCGGACACGGATGACCGCGGCCGCGACATCCGCTTCGTCTCTTAGCCGTTAGCGGCGCATAACGGCGGCGCCGCGCCGCAGCCCCCCGCCCCGGCCACCGCGACAGGACGAGGCAGGTAGGGAAGCGGCGTCGAAGTTGCGCGATCCGCGCGTCTCTGTTGCGCTTCGCCTCTCAGACGTGGACAAAGTTCGCCACCGTATAGGGGGCAAACTTTGCTCACGTCCTCGAGCCTGAAACGCCCGAGCGACGAAAGCGTGGGAGACATACCGAAGCGCACGATCCCAGACCACTCCCTACCTGCCCGTCCTGCCCCGGCCGCGACTCCGCTTCCTCTCTTAGACCGTTCTAGGATCGGCGGGCGGCGCGCAGCCGCCACTTGACCTCGCCCCAGGCGGCCGCCAGCTCGCCTCGGGTGATCTCGCGCGTGGCGAACAGCCCGAGCGCGAACGTGGCCAGGCCGGCCAACCCGCCCACGACCCAGTCGAACAGGGACAGCGACTCGGTACCGAAGGCCACCAGGACCAGCGTCGCCGCGCCGGCCGCCAACAGGCAGCGGGCGAAGCTCGCGGCGATCGGTCCCAGCGGCACGCCCATCACCTTGTGGCAGATCCAGATGTGTCCCAGCGCGTAGACGGCGAAGGCGATGTCCATCGCTATCGCTGCGCCCACCACGCCGATGGCGTGCAGCAGCACGACGTTCAGCGCCGCGACGAGCACCGCCGACGCGATCGCTAGCGGCACGCGCCGGCGGGCCTCGCCGACGTAGTTGACCGCCACGGTCACGAAGGTGCCCAATCCGGACAGGAAGACGAACGGGGTCAGAGCACGCAGCACGTCGGCGGACTCCTCGTACCCCGGGCCGAGCGTCAGATCGACGATCGGCGTCGACCAGGCCAGCAGCACGGGGAGCAGCGCCGCCTGGATGATCGTCAGGTAGCGGGTCGCACGCAGGAAGGCGTCGACGTTCGGCCCCTCGTGGCCGCGCGCCAGCCGCGGGGCGACGCCGAGCGCGAACGCCATGCCGAAGTAGCTCAGGAACGTGGTCAGCCTGGTCGGAGCCTCGAAGACTCCGACCGCCTCGGTGCCCTCGATCGCGCCGACCAGCAGGATCCCGATCTGCTCGAACAGCGTGTAGGCGACCGTGACGACGAACACCGCTCCGGCATAGCCGCTCATGCTGCGCATGTGGCCGCGGGAGCGCTCGGACATCGCCTTGGCGCCGAGAAAGCGCATCGCGAGCACCGCGGCGATCAGCGCGCCCACCAAATACCCGGCGCCGCGTCCGAACGAGGCCGCGGTGGCGGTCGCCGAAGCGGCGACCAGCGTGACGCTGGCGAGGAATTCGAACGCGCTCTCGAGCAGCGTCACCTGCCACGTGTACGAGACCCTCCCGATGGACACGAACATGTGGCGCAGGAAGAGGAACATTCCCTGGCCGACCACCACCAGGGCGGTCGCGCGCAGGGGCCAGGCCAGGTCGGGGTTGTTGTACAGATTCGCGATCGGATCGGCGAGCAGGACCAGGCCGACCCCGACCGGGACCCCGATCAGCATCTTCAGCAGCGCCGCCTCCCACGTGACCCCCGCGACGTCGCGCGGGTCGTGGCGGCGCTCTGCGATGAAGCGCCCTGACGATCCCGACAGCCCGTAGTCGGAGACCATCACGAGGATGGTGCCGATTCCGGTGGCGAGGGCGAACATGCCGTACTCGTTCGGCCCGAGCGCGCGCACCAGGAACAGGGTCAGCGCCGCCGTGAAGGCGGCCGTCGTCAGCTGCGTCGCGAGCCCGAAGACCGTGTTGCGCGTGATGCTGTCGGCGCGCGCCGACTGCGGCTGATCGGCCGGCGCAGGAGCGGTGCGAACGGCCGTTTCGTCTGAAGCCAAGGCCTTTTCTCTATTCCCGGTTGCGGTGGCACACGGGTTTGATTGTCGCGGCTCCCGCACCCATCAACATCAGGTAGTGGGAATCGGTAAACCGGTCATCGTCCTTGAAAGGACGGTGCCCGCTCGTGCAAGCCCCCGTGTTATCCGACGGCCGGGCTGACCTTGAAATCCGCCGGTTTCTTCAGCGAGAAACCGAGTGAGGCCTCCCCGCCTGGAATGCGTGCCCGGTAGCGGCCGCGGCGACTGAAGGGAAGCAGGCGCGTGAACAGGCCGGCGGGGTTCACGCTGGTGGAGCCAACCCTCACCCAGCCACCGCTGCGGCTGCGCTCGAGTACCACCGCCGTGGTCGTGGAGCTGGGCGGGACGCGGCCCCAGACCCGCACCTTCCGCTTCTCGCGCAGGGCCACGAACGGGAACCTGAACGCCCGCAGAGCGAGCTTGGGCCGGTCGCAGTGGACGCCGGAGGCGCAACGCGTGTAGAGGCCGGAAAGGAACCGTCCGTCCACACCCCTCGCGCCGTCACGCAGGAAGAACCAAGAGGCGACCCCGATGCCCGCGTACCACATCCGGTACAGGGCCTCGGACACCCAGCGGGCGTGCAGCGCCTCCGGGACGCCGCGGGGATCGGGCGGGTTGCTGTCCCATCCCCACTCCGAGACCCAGTACTCGACGGGCAGGCTCGACTGGACGCGTCCCTGTGCGACCGCGGCGCGCAGGAGGTCGCCCATGCGCCCCAGGCCGCTGATCGAGACGTCGTCCAAGCTGTCGTTGCGGTGCGTGGGACTGCCCTCCGTGTACGGATGGTGGCTCCAGATGTCGAACGCCACGGGCGGCCCGCAGTTCTGCTTCGGCGTGAGGTCCCTCGACATGCACAGGAGCTGGCGCATGAAGCGCAGCGGCGCGATGACCTGAGTGGTGGAGTTGTCGATGGCGCTGGGAAACATGCCGCCCGCGATCACACGGTTTTCCGGATGGACGGAATGCACGCCGGCGGCGACCGCGTTCACCATGTTCCGGTACAGGTCCGGCGAGGTGGGCCGGCCTTTGCTGTCCTTCTGGGGCATGAAGAAGAAGCTCGCGTTGACCTCGTTCCAGACCTCGAAGGCGCCCACGCGCGGGAGTCCCCGGTACGTACCGCTGTAGCGGCGCGCGACCGCCGTGAAGAAGTCCGCGACCTCCTGCGCCGGAGGGTTGTTGGTCCCGCGGGACCCCCCGGCCTGCCGCTCGGCCCAGCGCGGAGCGCCATGGATGCTGATGAACGGGCGCAGTCCGCGCGCCGTCACGTCCAGGATCAGGGCATCGAGGCGAGACCAGGCGTAGTTCCGGTCGGCCGGATCCGACGCGACCAGGCCCGGCGGGCGGCTCACAGTGTCCGGCGCGATCACGTACCACTCGATATCGACCTTGATCCAGCTCGTGCCGGCGCGCAAGGCGTGGTCGAGGGCCCTATTCCTGTCGCCGGAGCGGCCGAAGAACGCCGGCTCCTGAATCGCCGTCTCGATCTTGCCGAGCTCCGGCGCGGCGGCGGCGGCACGCGCAGGCCAGACGAAGCCGAGCGCCGCAAGGAGCGCCAAGACGACCAAGGTCGCACCAGATTTGAAGTCAAACGAGAGGTGCACTACGCGGCGACGCTGCATACCCGAACATCCCTGCCAGACAAGCTCCACCGTAGCTGCGTCAGGGCGGGCGCGCGACAGCAGTCGATACTCCACGCACCAGCGACAGGCTGACAGCCGACGACGCGTAGGGTTGGCGTGGCTGGCTGCGCCGGTTACACTCGACGGGACCCGGGGGGGGTCTATATGCCGAGCGTCACCCTGGCGGGACAGGCGCACCGACGGCTGGATGATGACGTGACCGCTGCGCGGGCTCGTCATTAGACACACCGTCAACGAATTGTATAGGCACACACGAGGTGGCCACCGAGCTCTTCGGCTGGCGCCCGGGGCTGTTGGCCCATGGGTCCGGGCCGCCGTACGACGGCAGCCCGTGCTTCTGCAGTGTGTCGCGGCCTCAATCATCTTCATGGCGCTGTCACTCTGCACAGCCCCGGCCACAAGTGCGCGGTACGGCGGCACGACCTTCGCCGAGGATGCCTCAACAGATTTCTCCTTCGGGTGGTCTGCGGAACGTCAGATGGCCGGTGGGAACCCCAAGCCGATGGTCGCTCAGTACGACTACGACTACGACTACTTGGTCGATGGCAACCCGGCGACGACGATGCAGCAGAGTTGCAACAAGTCAGACACCCTCGACGAACCCACCAGGGCGTTTGCTTACGTCAACGCCGATGGGGCCTCCCGCGTCCAGATGAGCTTTGCGAGGTCGCCCCGCAGCAGGCGCATGATCGGCCAGGATCTTCATGACGCTCGGCGTGAGAACTTCCAGTCCGCCGTCGAGGCGGATCTCGGTCCGAACGAGGACCGCACCTGCTCCGAATCCGTGGTGTTCGAAGGGGACGGCACCAATGACACCCCGCCTCCGGGGCCCAACCCCGACCGCCAATGGCGAGAGTTCGACGATGCGGAGTATCTCGACGCCCCTTACTACCTGCACCCCGACGGTGTCTACGCCGCGCTGCATCAGGAGGCTCGCGAAACCTACTTCAGCCCGTACTGCAATGTGCCCGCTTCGCACCTTTCCTGCTGGCTCGGATCGATCACCCAGGCTCACGACACCGGCCTCACCGGTTGCACGCACCCATCACAGCCCGCGACACCGAACGTGCTCGGCGCCTGCTACTCGCACAACAGCGGCCTGCGGACGGACCTCATCGCCACGATTCCCTATTCCCCCACTCTCAACTGGGGCCGGCAGGGGTACAAGGAACACTCGAATATCGTCCGTGCCTTCGACGGCGGCATCAAGTACTACATGGTCGCCAACATCTCCACCCCGGGCGGCACGCCTCCGCAGGGTGTGTGCCTGCTTCGCACCAGCGACCTGTCGGACGCGTCCTCGTGGCGAGCATGGGATGGGTCAGGCTTCAGCGTCGATCCCGAGAGCTCCGAGACGGCAGGTGCCGCACCTGACTCTCACCTCTGCCAGCCGGTATCGACCACCAGCCTGATTCCTTACAGCCTGACGTACAACACCTATCTGCGGAAATACATGATGCTCGGCTCCGTTCTCGCTGAGTCGGGTGACCCAACTCAGCGTGTCCTATCTGCTCTCTGACGACCTGATCAACTGGAGTGAAGCTCAGGTCGTCCTGCAGGCGCCGTTCCGCGATGAAGTCGACTCGTGTGACGACGACGACGGCATAACTTATCCGACGATTCTCGACCCGAATGACGCCGAAGCAAAGGACTGGGATCCCGACGCTGACCTGAGTCCAAACTTCGAAAGACCGACGGCTCAACCAGACCTGTACTTCAACCACCGAGATGTGCAGCCGGGCCCGGGGGGCACGTGCAGTTTCGATCGAGCAACCACTGTCGGAGCGGACGGCCTTCCAACCTGGGTCGCCGCGAACGTAACGCGCATGCCGATCGACTTCCGTGGTCAGCGCCAGGCGGTCCTGAACGGCGGCCTCGAGGACGCCACGAGCGGCTACGACACATCTCAGCAGCTGTCGGACCAGTGCACGTACGGGTCCTATGACATCCCGGACCAGGGTTCGGGGAGTTGTGCCTCGGCCGATCTGCTGCCCCCCGTCGAGGGGCAGACCTCCGCTGTCGGTGGAATCAACACCAGGTGGAAAGCAGGTGACGATGTCTGGTACGGCTCGGCGTTCTGGCTACCGGACAGCTTCTTCAATCTCACGAGCGCGAACCTGCTCGGATGGAACGGAGCCGCCGGCACGTACGGCGCCCTTGGCTTCGACGGCTCGAACGGCAGCTTGAGCGTTGTACGGGGACGGACCGGTTCAGGCGTGGAGACGCTGGCCACCAGCGACCCGGCCACCACCGGCCCGATCCCCCATAACCAATGGGTATGGCTTGAAGTTCACCAGAAGTTCAGCGATACGGATGGGGAAGCCCTGACCGAGCTTTTTGTGAACGGTCGGCTGGTCGCGACGACATCGAGTGCGAATATCCACTCCGATACGGGCACGATCACCAGCAGTTCGTTCGGTCCGTCGGAGGCGCAGTCCAATGTCCTGACGTCCGTTCAGATGGGAGTCGACCGCTCGACGATCCTGAGCTCCGAGCGTGGCGTGTTGGGCGCTCCGCCCACTCCCACAGGCCTCCGGCACGACTCCGGCTCGATCACCTGGAACAGCGTGTCCGGAGCCGGCATCACGTACCGCCTCTACAGGCGGAATGCCGACGGCACGTGGACCAAGCACGGCGGCGACACGTCAACGCCGTCGGCCCCTTGCGCCGGGAATGGCGACTACCGCGTGACTTCGGTCAACAGCAGCGGGCTCGAGTCGAACGTGTCATCGGCACACGGAACCTGCGGGTTGATCACGAGCGATGTCACCCAGGCTGAGGGCTCCTCCGGCACGACCGACCTCGTTTTCACAGTCTCCTTGACCGCCTCCAGCGGGCAGCCCGTCGGCGTGGACTTCGAGACGCAAGACGGCACCGCCATGACGGCCGGCTCCGATTACACCGCGACCTCAGGCACGCTCACCTTCGACCCGGGCGAGACCTCGAAGACCGTAACCGTCGCGGCGACCGGGGACGCGACCTTCGAGCCCGACGAAGATTTCACGCTGCGCCTGTCCAACGTGACCGGCGCGCCCATCGCCGACGACACCGGTCTGGGCACGATCCAGAACGACGACGTTCGACCGGCGGCATCGGTCACCGACGTCGCGCGTACCGAGGGTGCGGCAGCCGGCACGACGGACTTCGCGTTCACGGTCTCGCTGTCGAACGCGAGCACCGAGACGGTGACTCTGGAGGGCACGACGGAGGACGGCACAGCGGCCACCGGGGACCTCGACTACCAGCCCCTGGCCGCGCTTCCCATCACCTTCTCGCCGGGCTCGACCGAGACCGTGATCAGCGTCACCGTCAACGGAGATGCCGGCTTCGAGCCCGACGAGAGCTTCGCGCTGAAGCTGGCGGACCCCTCCAACGCGACGATCGCCGACGACACCGGGCTGGGCACGATCCAGAACGACGACGTTCGACCGGCGGCATCGGTCACCGACGTCGCGCGTACCGAGGGTGCGGCAGCCGGCACGACGGACTTCGCGTTCACGGTCTCGCTGTCGAACGCGAGCACCGAGACGGTGAGCCTGGATGGCACGACGGAGGACGGCACGGCGGCCACCGGGGACCTCGACTACCAGCCCCTGGCCGCGCTTCCCATCACCTTCTCGCCGGGCTCGACCGAGACCGTGATCAGCGTCACCGTCAACGGAGATGCCGGCTTCGAGCCCGACGAGAGCTTCGCGCTGAAGCTGGCGGACCCCTCCAACGCGACGATCGCCGACGACACCGGTCTGGGCACGATCCAGAACGACGACGCTCAACCGCAGGTCTCCCTCGACGACGTCTCAACCCTGGAGGGAAACCAGGGACAGACCGATGTGACGTTCACGGTCTCGCTGGCCAGCCCGAGCACGCAGACGATCACCGTCGACTACGAGACGGAGGACGGCACGGCGACCGCCGGCTCCGACTACGACGCCGGCTCGGGCCTGCTCACCTTCGATCCAGGGCAGACCTCCGAGAGCGTCACCGTCCACGCCGGTGGCGACGTCGTTGTCGAGGACCACGAGACCTTCATCTCAAGGCTCTCCGGCGCCACCAACGCCACCATCGCCGACTACACAGGCGTGGGCACGATCCAGAATGACGACCATAAGTACCCCCGTCCGAAGGCTGCCACCCTGAGCTATACCTCGCTGGTCCCTGCCTACGACGAGTGCACCAGCCCGAACCGGGTGCACAACGGGACGCTCGTCGCGGGCGGTCCTGCAACCCGCCGGTGCATTCGTCGGCGAACGTGACCTCGGGCTCCCCCGATTCCAACGGCGCGGCGGCGAATTTCAGCGGTTCCGTGCGCCTGCGGGTGTGTACCGGTGCCGGACCGGCCTGCCCGGGCTCGGACGTGGCGATTCTCGCGACGCTCAGCGACGTGCGCTGTCAGCCCGGTGTGACCGCCAGCGCCTGCGCCTCCCGAACGATGTCGCCGGCCCCGACTACACCGGCGAGCTCGGCCTGGAGCTTTCGCTGCGCCTGACCGACCGCAGGAACGCCTACACGCCGGGTGGGGAGACCGACCAGGGCACGGTCGAGGACGTCACTCTCCCGGCGACGATCTCGTGCCTGCCGACCGCCGGCGCCTCGACCGGAGCGACCTGCGCGCTCAACACGACCGCCAACACGCTGATTCCCGGCGCGGTCACCTTCGGTGCGCGGGCGATCTGGGAGCTGGGCCACGTCAAGGTCAACGACGCCGGTCCGGACGGCCTCGTCTCGACAGCCGACGGGGTCACGCCGTTCGCGGTGCAGGGCGTCTTTACTCCCTGACCCGCCCTACAGGCTCAGGAGTCGGCGTGAGCGTCCTGCTCCGACAGGCCCACGGCTTCGAAGGCGTCCGCGACGACTTTGAACTCGGTGAACTTCACGACCTTCCCGCGTCTGAAGGTCAGGACGTGGGCGACTCGCGCCATCACGTCCGCTCCGCTGCGCCTGCCCGGGCCGCCCACCTGAGCTACGGCGAGGACTCGGTCTCCGACGTCGATGAGTTGCTCCGGCACCGCCCGGTATTCGTGGAAGATCTCCGCCAGTTCAGGAAGAAACTGCTCCTGCCAGGTCCTGCCGACCGTGGGTACGTACGCGGCTGGTCGAAGAACACGTCGGAGGCGTTCCACTCCAGATCCACATCCAGTGCCTCCAGCACCGGCCCGAGGTTTCCCTCGCTGAACGCCGCGTAGGCTCGACGCATGATCTCCACGTTCTCCTGCGACATCGCCCGCGCAGTATCGCGCCTAGCGGTGCGCCCGCCTATGGCATCGGAGGGCAGCCCCGCCGCATAACCTGAGCGCGCCCGACTGGATTCGGAACCACCTCATTGACACGTGTGTCGCACAGAGACCCAGTGGGCCCGGCGGGGCGGTGATTAACAGTAGGGAGTCGCGGCCTGTGCCGTTCACGCTCAAGAACCTTAAGAAGGATCTGGAAGATGTCGGGTCCCAACTTCGACGGCGCGCCCGACCTGGAGTTCCGCCTCGCAAGCAAGGCGCTCGAGCTCGAGCAGTCCGGTCTTGGCTACCAGCGCATCCCGCCCGACTATCGCTTCCCGTACGGTCACACGCATAAAGAGCAGGAGGAGGTGTTCGTGGTCGTGCGCGGGGGGGGGCGAATGAAGATCGACGACGAGATCTTCGAGATCAAGGAGTGGGACGTGGTGCGCGTCCCGCCCGGCACGTGGCGAGGCTACGAGGGCGGGCGGGAGGTCCTCGAGATCCTCGTCTTCGGTGCGCCGAATCTCGGCGAGGATCCGCGCGATGACGTGGAGGGTCAGCGCGACTGGTGGGGTGACTAGCCCGGTGAAACCAAGATCAGAGGTTCGAATCCTCTAGCTGCTCGGCCAGTCCGATGATGATGCCCTCAGGGCCACGCAGGAAGCAGAGCCGGTAGATGTCCTCGTACTGCGCGATCTCGCCGACGAGTTCGGCACCGTGGCTGCGCAGGCGGGCAACGAACGTCGTCGTGTCGCTCGACAGCAGAACAGATAGGCTTCAGCAAGGCGCGCCCGACTGGATTCGAACCAGTGACCTTCGGTTTCGTAGGCTCAGGCCGGTGCGGCGCTTTGCCCTTCGCAGCGCCGATCTGACCCGCCGCGGGAAAGAGCGCGGGAAAAGTGCCGCCGGAGTCCGTTCCCCAAAAGGCTCAGGAGTCGGCGTGAGCGTCTTGCTCCGAGAGGCCCGCGGCTTCGAGGGCCCTTCGGTCTTGTCGAGGTAGTCTTCGTCCGCGGACCACTTCCCGTTGTCAACTCGATACCTGAGGGCAACGGCCGCGAGATTACCGCTCCGCTTTCTTTTCCCCGCGCCTTTACCGGACCCGACACGATCACTATCCCCTCGCGTGTCTTGGAGGTGTGAAGCTCTACGCGGACTCCCAGCCTCGTCGTCCGAATCGTCCTCAGTTACCTTCGAAGGCCTCATGGCGGCGATAGTTTGCGGTCATTGTACCGTCCGCGGAGGACCGGGCACATTACGTCGGGCTCCAGCATGGGCGAGGTGCGAGTGTCCCACCCGCGTCCCGAAACTTCGAAGATTCCCGCACGGTCTCAACGTTCTCCTGCGACATCGCCTACTCGAGAGGCCGAGGCTCGAGGGCCGGCGTGCGTGACGAACTGCTGTGCGTCGAGGGATTCGGACTGCTCGAGAGCTCCAGTGGACATCAACCCTGTCCCTGGACCCGTAGACTGGGCGCACTTCCGAAAGATACCTGATACCCGCTCTTCCTCCCACGCCGGTATCACGCGCAACGACACGGTCCCCGCGCTTCAATAGTCGACTCGAATCGGACGGTGACCCAGGCGTCGAGCCAGTCGGCCAGAATGGCCGAAAGCCCGCCGGCCCGAGTAGAACACCCGATGTCCAGCAACGGTCGGAGGCATCCCACTCGACCTCAGGGTCCAAAACTTCCGCCACCGAGGCGGCTCTTACCGCGAGGAACTTCTCGAAGGCCGCGCGCAACAGTCTCCACGTTCTCCTGCGACATCGCCCGCCCAGTATCCCGCAGCCTCGGGTCGGCGTGAGCGCTGCTCCGACAGGCCCACGGCTTCGAGGGCTTCTTGAACTTGGTGGTTCCGAAACCGAGTACTTGCACCCGGCCCACCTTTCCGTCACGGACCGTCCAGGCAGTCAGAGTGTCGATCCTCGAGGCGGCGCGTCGCTTCCAGGCATTCGACGAGAGAGGCGCCCCACGACGATGATCTCGTCCCCTCGATCGTAGATCCGTTCGACTCTTGGCGGGCATCGAGCAACATCTCCCATTGCGCCCGAGTAGCAGCCTCAGTCTCGTCCGCACCGCGCCTCGTACCCGGCTCGACGGCTGTCGGGGAATCGACGTACTCGATCCCAGGGTGAGAGAGCGCACGGAGGGTTTCGATGTCCCGACGGTTCCAAGCGTCCAACATGCGGCGAGCTATCTCCACGTTCTCCTGCGACATTGCCGGCGCAGTATTCCGCAGGCCCAGGAGTCGGCGTGAGCGTCTTGCTCCGCGAGGCCAGCGGCCTCGAAGGCTCTGTCCTTGTCGAAGAAGCTGCGGACTTGGGTGATCCTCCCCTCCGGACCGAGACGATCCAGGTCCAGTCGAGCCACTGTGTTTCCTTGTCAGTCTGCCCCAACGGACGGCCCCCGACTCTCAGGACGGACAAGACCTCGTCGCCGCCCAAATCGATGAGTTCCTGCGGGTCGACGTGCCACGTGCCAATCGCGCGGGTGAAGCCCTCAATGTACGTCCGCACGGTGTCGAACCCGGTGTACACGCCCGGCTCAGGGACCATCGGGTCCGTGTGCCAGACGATCCCCGGATCCCAAAATTCACTCGCCCCCGCCAGCGTTCTCGTTGAACGCTGGTAGGACCGTCGCACGATCTCCACGTTCTCCTGCGACATCGCCTACTCCGAGAGGCCGGCCGATTCGAGGACCTGCTCTGGTTCTCGGAACGCCCGGAAGTAGAGCACCTTTCCGCCTCGGAACTCGAACATCCAGCCTGCTGCCGACGCGGTCTCCACGCCACTGGCCTTACCGCGATAGTGGATACGACCCACGAGCAATGCGATGTCGCCTACGGCGAGACCGTCGTCCACGTCGGCTCGCACGATCTCCCAAGCATCGTTGAGGTCGCTGACGTACCGCCGTATCCCGTCATGGCCGCGATAGCCGCCTCCTGCGCCGAATGTCACCTCCGCGAAGAACGAATGCCACCGGACTTCCGGATCGCTGAGGTCGACCAGGCGCGAAACGTCACGTCGAGCGAGCGCGTCCAGGACCCGACTAGCGAGCTTTACGTTCTCCTGCGACATCGCCCGCGCAGTATCCCGCAGGCAGAATGGCGCGGCACCTTGCGCGGGGCGGCCCGAGGCCCGCGGGAAAAACGCGGGAAAAAGACCGCCCTCTCAGGCGGTCCCAGGCGGCTCAGGCGGTCGAACGGCCGAGGCGGTCGAGGCGGGGAAACCGCGCCGCGCGCGGGAGAACCGCGGCGTGGCAAGGCGCGCCCGACAGGATTCGAACCTGTGACCTTCGGTTTCGTAGACCGACGCTCTATCCGACTGAGCTACGGGCGCTCGGGGGCCCATATTAGAACCCCGGTAAGGAAGGCCTGAAACCGACTCGACGCGGTGTCTGCCTGCTACGGTTGACACAAGGTGAGGGCGAGGGTTCTTTGGGCTGCGCTGGTGGTGGCGTTCCTGACTGGAGCGCTGTGCCCGCCCGCCCAAGCGGTCTCCGTGGCGATCACCGGCCCGGAGGAGGTCATCTACGACTACAGCACCGCAGGCGTGCGACGTCGTCGACACCGGAGACGGCACGGCGAATGCCTTCCGTGACAGCCTGGGGCGCATCCAGATCGTCATGTCCCAGCCGTTCAACCGGCGGCTGATCGGCACGACCTTCAACAACCTCACCCACGACTGCGCGATCTCGATGAGCTCCGACCTGAGCGCTTTCCCGTGGGAGTTCAACGACGCGGAGTGGGTCGCCTCGACGTGGGCCAAGGCTGACGGCACGGTCTACGGGCTGGTGCACTCCGAGTACCACGGCCAGCGCCACGCCGGCTGGTGCCCGGGCAACATCTTCATCAGGTGCCGCTACAACACGGTCACGCTCGCCAAGTCGACCAATAACGGCGACGCCTTCACGCAGGCGCCCTCGCCCAACCACCTGGTGGCGTCCTTCCCCTACCCGTACTGGCCTGACGGCGGCCGCTACGGGGTCTTCTCGCCGAGCAACCTGTTCGAGCGCAACGGCTTCCTCCACACGTTCCTGCTGATCTCGGAGGGCCGCAGGGAGCAGGCGCCGGGAGCCTGCCTGATGCGCACCCGTGAGCAGGATCTCGACGACCCGCGGTCGTGGCGCGCGTGGGACGGCACCGGCTTCAACTCGCGCTTCATCAATCCCTACCTCGAGTCGGCCGAGCCGATCAGGCGCCACACCTGCCAGCCCGTCGATCCTGACGCGATCGGGACGATGCAGCGCTCGATCGTCTTCAACACCCAGCTCAACAAGTACATCCTGGTCGGGAACTCGGCGAAGTTCGACTCCGTGCGCGGCGAGGACGTCACCGGCTTCTACTACTCGCTCTCGGACGACCTGATCCACTGGACCGAGCGCCAGCTGCTGATGGAGGTGGAGTCCCAGCAGTCGCACATGTGCGGCGATCCCGACGTGCGGCTCTACCCGTCCTTCATCGACCACGACAGCCCTAGCCGCAACTTCGAGACGATGAACAACACCACGTATCTCTACTACGCGATCGGGCACTACACGCCGCAGTGCGTGCTCGGCGACGACCGGGACATGGCCAGGATTCCGATCCAGTGGTCGCCATGAGACGGCCGCTCCTGATAGCTGCCGCGCTGCTCGGCCTCCTCGTCTACCTGGCGGCCCCGGCAGGCGCGAACCACGCAGGGGCGCCGACGCGCATAAGCACCGGCGCCATCAACGGCAACGGCGCGGAGTCGGCGCTCCACGCCGGCAACTCGGCCGACGGGACCAAGGCCTGGTTCATCTCCGAGGAGCAGCTGGCCTCGACCGACACCGACACGCTCAACGACATCTACGAGCGCGCGGGCGGCGTCACGACTCAGATCTCGGTCGGCCCCAACGGCGACGATGGCCAGTACGTCTCGGGCTGGAAAGGCGCCTCCGAGGACGGCAGCCACGTCTTCTTCCAGACCAACGAGCCGCTGGTCGCCTCGGACACCGACGCCGACTGCGGCATCGGCGACGTCGCGACCGGCCCGTGTTATGACGTCTACGAGTACTTCAACGGGACCACGACGCTGGTTTCCGGCGGCGCCAACGGCACGTTCCACGTCTCCTACCGGGGCGCCTCGGCGGACGGCACGCGGGTCTTCTTCCGCACCGTGGAGCATTTGAGCGGATCGGACACCGACTCCGACGGCGACATCTACCAGCGCTTCAACGGCACCACGACGCTGGTCACGACCGGCCCGAGCGGCGGCAACGGGGCGTTCGAAAGCCACTGGCGCGGCGCCTCCCAGGACGGCACGCGCGTGTTCTTCGACACGGCCGAGTCACTGGTCGCGGCCGACACCGACTCCTCCGCTGACACCTACGAGCGCTCGGGCAGCACCACCACGCTGCTGTCGACGGGGCCGGCCGGCGGTAACGGCAGCTTCGACGCGAGCTTCCGCGGCTCCTCGAAGGACGGCTCTCACGTCTTCATCGAGACCGCGGAGCACCTGGTCGCCGCCGACACCGATTCGGCCATCGACGTGTACGACCGCTCCGGCGGGACCACCACCCTGATCTCGACGGGCAACGGCTCGGGCGACTCGCTGTTCGAGGGCACCTCCGACGGCGGCACGCGGGTCTTCTTCACGACCACCGACCAGCTCAGCGGCTCCGACACCGACAGCCAGCGCGACGCCTACGAGCGCTCCAGCGGCACCTCGACGCTGCTCTCCACCGGTCCGAACGGCGGCAACGGCCCGAACGAGGCCATCTTCGAGGCCAACTCCGCCGATGGCGCGACGACCGTGTTTGGGACGAACGAGTCGATGGTCGCGGCCGACACGGACGGCCGCTTCGACCTGTACCTGCGCAGCGGCGGGACCACCACCCTCCTCTCGACGGGCAGCGGCTCTTTCAACGGCGCCTTCGACGCCTTCTTCCGAGACCTCTCGACGGACGGCAAGCGCGTGATCTTCGAAACGATGGAACAGGTGGAGAGTTCAGATACAGACATGTTCCCGGACGTCTACGAGCGCTTTGCCGGCGCCACGACGCGGCTGTCCACCGGCCCATCGGGCGGCAACGCCTCGCAGTACCCGGTCTTCATCGGCGCGTCTGACGACGCCACGCGCGTGTTCATCCAGACCGGCGAGCCGCTCGAGGCGACGGACACCGACACGCAGACCGACGTCTACCAGGCGGCGGTTACGTCCGGCTACCCGCGGCCCAAGGCCGCGACGCCGATGTACATTCCGCTGGTGCCCTCCTACCAAGTGTGCTCGAGCCCCAATCGCGTCCACCCGGCGCCGCTCAGCTACAGCTCGTGCAACCCGCCGACCCAGGAGACCCCACGGCTGCAGGTCGGTACGTTCGATGCAAACGCAACCTCGCCGAACTCCGTCAGCACGGTGCGCTTCACGTCCGTGCTCGGCAACCCCGGTACGCCCGCCGACGAGGCGGACGTTGCGATCCTGGCCGACATCAACGACGTGTTCAACAAGCCGCCCAACACCGCTCCACTGACCGACTACACGGGCCAGCTCGGCGTGCGCGTCGGCCTTCAGCTCACCGACCGCTCCAACGGCTCTGTGCCGCAGGACCCGGGCACCGTGACGGAGTTCCTCGCCGGCTTCACGGTCCCATGCGTCGCCACGCCCGGCACGCCGCCCGGCGGTTCGTGCATGCTGTCCACGACGGCCGACACGCTGGTGCCCGGCATGGTCAAGGAGGGCGCGCGCACGATGTGGCAGCTCGGGCAGATCTACGTGACCGATGGCGGAGCCGACGGCCAGGCGCTGACCGAGCCGAACGCCACGTTCATGCGCCAGGGCATCTTCGTCCCGTAGCGGTGGGCGCCGGAGACAGAGGCGCCCTGCGCGACGAGATCGTGCGGCTCGGCCCATGGCACTTCGACATCGAGGTCGCCGACGGGCTCAGCACGGCGATCACGCGCGAAGTGGAGTACCCGGCTGAGTTCGGGCCGGTGGCGCTCCAGGATGCGCGGGCCGGGTTCCGGTACAAGCTGCGCACGATCTATCCCGAGGGGCTGCAAGGACGCAGCGTCCTCGACTGCGCGTGCAACTGCGGCGCGTACCTGTTCTGGGCGCGGGAGCTCGGTGCCGGCCGCTGCTTCGGCTCGGACGTACGCGAGCACTGGATCCGCCAGGCCCAGTTCCTCCAGCAGCACCGCGACGGCGGCGCCGAGGACATGCGGCTGGAGGTGCGTGACCTCTACGACCTCACGAAGCTGGACCTCGAGCCGTTTGACATCACGGTGTTCACCGGAGTCTTCTACCACCTGCCGATCCCGTCACGGGGCTACGGATCGCCGCCGATCTGACGCGCGAACTGCTGTTCTTCGAGAGCGCCACGCGCTCGAACCATCCCGACGGGTACCTGGCAGTCGAGGAGGAGACGGTGGACGAGGTGATGTCTGGTGTCTACGGTCTCAACTGGCTGCCGACCGGGCCGCATGTGGTGGCGCGGATGCTGCGGTGGATGGGATTCGAGGAGGTGCGATTGGTGCGCTGGGTAAAGGAAGCTTTTCCGGGACGCGGACGCGTCGGGCTGCTGGCGGCGCGCGAGCCGTCGTTGCTGGAGGGCACGCCGTGGGAGCGGGTGGCGCTGTGAGCGGGGGGTCGCAGGCTCAGAAGGCAGAGCAGTTCCGCGCGCTCCACGAGGGCGAAGCGTTCGTGATCCCCAACCCGTGGGACGCCGGCTCGGCGCGCGTCCTGAAAGCGCTCGGATTTCAGGCACTCGCGACGAGCAGCGCGGGATTCGCGTTCACGCTCGGCCGTCCTGACGGGGAGATCAGCCTGGATCAGCTGGTGGAGCATGTGGAGGCGATCGACCGGGCGACCCCGCTGCCGGTGTCGGTCGACATCGAGAACGGGTTCGGTCCCACGCAGGACGACGCTGCGAACGCGGTCCGGCGCGTGGCACAGGCCGGAGCGGTCGGCGGCTCGATCGAGGACTGGGACGCCGACAACGGCATCTACGAGATCGGCCACGCCACCGAGCGGATCGCCGCGGCCCATGAGGCGGCCGAGTCACTGGGCTTTCCGTTCACGCTCACCGCGCGCGCGGAGAACCACTTCCGCGGCAACCCGGACCTGGACGACACGATCGCGCGGCTGCGCGCCTACGAGGAGGCGGGCGCCGACGTGTTGTACGCGCCCGGCCTACGTGAGGTGGACGAGATCCGCACCGTCTGCGAGGCGGTCTCGAGGCCGGTGAACGCGCTCGCGATGCCCGGGCTGACGATGCCCGAGCTGGTGGAGGCAGGCGCGCAGCGGGTCAGCCTCGGCAGCTGGCTGGCCTGGATCGCCGTAGGCGCGATGGCCGAGGCCGCGGAGCAGATCCGTGACAAGGGCGACTTCTCCGTCCTGCGCGCGCACCGCGTGCGGATGCAGGAGTGGCTCGCCTGAAAGCCGGCGGGAGCTAAGCCGCGTAGCGCTGCTGGGCGCGCGCCCGGCGCTTGGCCGCCTCGACCTCGCGGTCCTTCGGAGGCGAGTTGGCGACCAGTGCGTCGAGCAGCCTCGACGTCGCCTCGGCCACCTCGTCGACCGCACGGTCGAAGGCCTCGGCGTTCGCCTGCGCGGGCTTGGACGAGCCGCTCACCTTGCGCACGTACTGGAGGGCCGACGCGCGGACCTCCTCCTCGGTGGCCGGGGGATCGAAGTTGTGAAGTTGTCTGATGTTTCGGCACATGCTCTAGAGCGTAGCTGCCGCAGTATCGTCCCTTCCCGGTCCACCACTGGGAGGCGATTCTTGGAAGCTGCAACGACAGGCAATCAGACAGTCCTGGTCACCGGCGGCTCGGGGTTCCTCGGGAGCTGGTGCCTGGTGGAGCTGCTGCGGCGCGGCTACGACGTTCGCACCTCCGTGCGCGACGCGTCGCGGGAAGCGGAGATCCGCGCGATGCTGGAGCCGGAGGTGGATCCCGGCGACAGGCTGTCCGTGCGCGTCGCCGACCTGACCGACGACGCCGGGTGGGATGAAGCCGTCACCGGCTGTGACTACGTGCTGCACGTCGCCTCTCCGTTCCCTCCTGAGCAGCCGAAGGACCCCGACGAGCTGATCGTCCCGGCCCGCGAGGGCACGCTGCGGGTGCTGCGCGCGGCCCTGGACGCCGGGGTGAAGCGCGTCGTCGTGACGTCGTCGGCGGTCGCGGTCGCGAACAGCGGCCGGCCACCCGCCTCCGGCGAGGCGTTCACGGAGGAGGACTGGAGCGATCCGATGAACCCGGACATGACTCCGTATGGCCGCTCGAAGACGATCGCGGAGCGCGCCGCCTGGGACTTCGTAAAGGAGCGCGGCGACACGAACCGGCTGGCAGTCGTGAACCCGAGCGCGATCCTCGGCCCGACGCTGAGTGACGACCGCTCCTACTCGCTCCAGGCAGTCGAGCGGCTCCTGGGCGGCGCCCCTGGCGTGCCCCGGATCGGGTTCAGTTTCGTCGACGTCCGCGACGTCGCGGACCTGCAGATCCGGGCGATGGCCGCTCCCGAGGCGGCAGGTGAGCGGTTCCTCGGCGCGGGACCGTTCCTCTGGATGAGCGACGCCGCACAGATACTGGACGACCGCCTCGGCCCGGAGGTGAAGGTGACCACGCGCAAGGTGCCGAACTTCGTGGTTCGCGGAATGGCCCGGTTCGATCCCAGCCTGCGTTCGGTCGTCAACCAGTTGGGCCAGCGCCGCGTCATGTCATCCGAGAAGGCGAAGACGAGACTCGGGTGGTCGCCGCGGCCGATCGAGCAGACGTTGGTCGACACGGCCGAGAGCCTGATGCGCGTGGGGGCGGTCGCAGCCGTCAGTTGAAGCGGAGAGGGTGGGATTCGAACCCACGTGGGAGGTGTGAACCCCCCAAACCGCTTAGCAGGCGGCTGCCTTCAGCCTCTCGGCCACCTCTCCGGATACGGCCGCGAAGGAGAACGGGCCGCTGCGGGTCATTCTAGGCCGCCGGCAACCCGCTCCGGGCGCGTGTAGACGTTCACCCGGCCGCCGCGGGCGAAGCCGCACAGCGTGAGGCCGCGGTCGGCAGCAAGCGAGATGGCCAGCGAAGTGGGCGCGCCCACGCCGACCAGGATCGGCGCGCCGGCGACCGCCGCCTTCTGCGCCAGCTCGAAAGACAAACGGCCGCTGACACACAGGATCCGGTCGTGCAGCGGGACGATTCCGTCCAGGAGCGCGCGGCCGACGACCTTGTCCATCGCGTTGTGGCGCCCGACGTCCTCGCGCACGAGCAGCGGGTCGCCGGCCGCGTCGAACAGCCCTGTCGCGTGCATGCCGCCGGTGCGCTCGAAGCTCGGCTGCAACAGGTGGTCGGGCAGGCCGGCGAGCAGCTCGCGCGCAACGACGGGCCCGTCCGGCAGCGGGTCTGAGCGCACCGCCACCTCCTCGAGCGCGCCCTTGCCGCATACCCCGCAGCTCGAGGTCGTGTAGAAGCTGCGCAGACCCGGGTCGCGGCTGAGCGGCCCCCGCACCTCGACGACGTTCGCGGCCAGGTCCGGCGCGGGACCGGCGTCGCGCGGACCGTCGATCAGTCCCTCGCCGTAGAGGAACCCGAGGGCGAGCTCCTCGTCATGCCCCGGGGTACGCATCGTGACGGCGAGCGGCGCGCCGTCGACCCGGATCTCGAGCGGCTCCTCGACCGGCACTGCGTCCGCCACTCCGTCGCGCACCACCGCGGCGTGCATGCCGCGCACCTGAACCGGGTCAGATGAAATGGAGCGTCTCCTCGCCGGCCTCGACCGGCTCCTCGCAGGTCGGGCAGTACCAGCGCACCTCGAGCGGCGTGCCGCAGGCGTCGTGGCGGGGCGGGTCCGCCTGGCCGGAATGACGCGCGCCCCACCCGGCCAGCAGCCGCAGCGCCCCGGCCAGCTCGCGGCCGGGCGCCGTCAGCTCGTAAACGAAGCGCGGCGGGCGCTGCGAATAGGGCTGCGCCACGACGACGCCCTCCTCTTCCAGGCGCCGCAGGCGCGCGGCGAGGATGTTCGGCGAGATGCCCTCGGTCCGCTCCTGCAGGTCGTTGAAGCGCCGCGGGCCCGCCAGCAGGGCGTCCACGATCAGCAGAGCCCAGCGGTCGCCGACCACCGACAGCGCCTCGGCAAGGGGAGAACGCTCATCGGGCGTCACGGGGTTGATCGTAGTCGTGAAGGGCGGCTTTCTCATCTTGGTAGGGTGTCACTTGCAATCTGCAAGTTACTCTAGGAGAGCGAATTTTGAGCACCCTGACCGAGATTCAGAGCGACATCCAGCAAATCGCCGCCCGCGTTGGTCCGGCGGTCGTCGGTTTCGGGCGCGGCTGGGGGCGCGGCAGCGGAGTCGTCGTCGCCAAGGACCGCGTGATCACCTGCGCCCACAACCTGCGCGATGAGCGCGTTCGCGTCACATTCGCCGACGGGCGGCGGGGCGAGGGCGAGGTGAGCGGGACAGCAGCCGCGCTCGACCTGGCAGTCGTTTCCGTCGACACCGGTGACACCGAGCCGCTCGAGTGGGACCCCGCCGCCGCCGAGTCCGTCGCGCTCGGCAGCGCGATCGTCGCGCTCGGCAATCCCGGCGGCCGCGGCCTGCGCGCCACGCCCGGGTTCGTCGCCTCTGCAGGCCGCAGCTTTCGCGGGCCGCGCGGCCGGCGGATCGAGAACTGCCTCGAGCACACCGCGCCACTCCCTGCCGGATCCGGCGGCGGCCCGCTGGTCGACCTCGACGGGCGCCTCTTGGGCCTCAACGCCCTGCGCCTGGAGGGAGGCCTGATCCTCGCCGTGCCCGCCAACCAGCTGCTGGCAGACCGGGTCGAGCAGCTCGCCGGCGGCGAGCGCACCGAGCCCGTCAAGCTCGGCGTGGCGGTCGCACCCGCGCACGTCGCCCGGCGCCTGCGCCGTGCGGTCGGCTTGCCGGAGCGGGCGGGCGTGCTCGTGCGCGGGGTGGCCGACGACAGCCCTGCCGACCGCGCGGGCGTCACCCGCGGCGATCTGATCGTGAGCGCCGCCGGCCAGGAGGTCGATGGCCTCGACTCGCTGCATCGCGTGCTCGACGCGGCCGACCCCGGCCGTGCCCCTGAGCCTGGGCCTGCTGCGCGGAGTGGAGGAGCTGGAAGTGTCGGTGACCTTCGACCCGGCCGCGGAGGAGGTCCGATGACCACCGCCGAGGCCGACCGCGAGCTGCAGGAGCGCGAGGCCGAAGCGCTCGACGCATACTCGCGCACCGTCGCGGGTGTGGCGGAGCGCCTGTCGCCGTCGGTCGCTCACCTGCGGGTGACGCGCCAGACGCGCCGCGGGCGAGTTCCCTCCGGCGCGGGCAGCGCGGTGGTGCTGACGCCGGACGGGTTCCTGCTCACCTCGGCGCACGTGGTATCCGGGCAGCACCGTCAGGGACACGCGGCCTTCGTCGACGGCCGCGAGTTCAGCTTCTCGCTCACCGGTCGCGACCGGCTCTCCGACCTCGCTGTCGTGCGTGCCGACGCACGCGACCTGACTCCTGCCGTGCTGGGCGACGCCGAGCGGCTGCGAGTCGGGCCAACTGGTCGTCGCGATCGGGAACCCGCACGGCTTCGCCGGCTCGGTGACCGCGGGTGTCGTGTCCGCACTCGGCCGCTCGCTGCCGGCTCGCTCCGGTCCGGCGGTGCGCATGATCGACAACGTGATCCAGACCGACGCGGCGCTCAACCCCGGCAACTCGGGCGGCGCGCTCGCCAACGGCCGCGGCGAGGTGGTCGGGGTGAATACCGCGGTCGCAGGCGTCGGGCTCGGGCTTGCCGTGCCGATCGACTCGGCCACCCGCGGAATCGTCGCTGCGCTGATGAGCGATGGCCGCGTCCGGCGCGCCTACCTGGGGATCGCCGGCGGGCCCCGTCCGCTTCCGCCCCGCGCCCGGACAGAACTGGGCCGCGATGCGGCCGTCGAGATCGTCGAGGTCGTTCCCGGCAGCCCGGCCGACCACGCCGGGCTGCGCTCCGAGGACCTGATCCTGACGCTCGACGGCGCGCCGGTGGAGGCTGTGACGGACATCCAGCGGCTGATGGCCGCGGACCGGATCGATCAGCCGGTACGCGGTCGAGGTGCTGCGGGGCGGTGCCCGCCGGCGGCTGGAGCTGACGCCCACGGAGCTGCGCGACCGCTCGGGATAGATGTCCTGGCACCCTGCGCGCCGGGGCGATACCGTCGCCCTGTGGACGAGCGCGAGGTGCTGACGCGCCAGATCTACGAAGTCTGGAGCCGGGAAGGACCGGCGGTCGCCGCGGAGCGCCACTTCGCGGAAGACGTCGTCTGGTACGACCCGCCGGAGACGCCGGACGTTGCCGTGCTGCGCGGGCGTGACCGGGTCGTGGCGCTGTGGGAGGAGCGCAAGCCGATCCTCGGGACCTTCCATGTCGAGTGCGAGGAAGCCGAGCCGGTGGGCGAGGAGCTGTTGACGTCGGTTCGCCTGCGCAGCCGCTCCGAGCGGGGCTTCGACATCGACATGCGCCACTACCACCTGCTGCTGTTTCGCGCCGGCAAGCTTGCGCGCATCAGAGTCTTCACGACACGGGAGGACGCACAGCAGGCGGCCGGTGAGCCAGAGGGGGCGCCCGAGGAAACGGGCGGGTAGCCTTCCTGTCCATGGAGACCGCCGCCGTCGAGACCTACGCGCTGCCGCAGGAGTTCATCGACTTCCGCGACACGATCCGCCAGATCGTCGACGAACGGGTACGACCGCGGGCAGCCGAGATCGACGCCACCGGCGAGTACCCATGGGACATCCGCCAGCTGTTCGCCGAGCAGGACCTGCTCGGACTGCCGTTCCCGACCGAGTACGGCGGCACCGGCACCGGGACGCTGATGCTGAACGTCGCGGTCGAGGAGATCGCGAAGGGGTGCGCCTCTTCGGCCCTGATCTTGATGATCCAGGAGCTCGGCACGCTTCCGATCCAGCTGTTCGGATCGGACGAGCAGAAGGAGCGCTTCCTTCCCCGCTGCGCCTCCGGCGAGTGGTCACCGGCCTTTTGCCTCTCGGAGCCGGAGGCCGGATCGGACCCGGGCGCGATGCGCACGACCGCGCGACTCGATGGCGACGAGTGGGTCATCAACGGCACCAAGAACTGGATCACGAACGCCGGCGTGGCCGACTTCTACATCGTGTTCGCCGTCAGCGATACCGAGTCGCGCCGCGTCAGCGCGTTCATCGTCGAGAAGGACCGCCCCGGGTTCTCGATGCCAAAGCTCGAGCACAAGCTCGGCATCCGGGGCTCCCCCACCGGGCAGCCGGTCTTCGAGGACGTGCGCGTCCCGCAGGAGAACGTCATCGGCGCCGTCGGCAAGGGGATGTCTGTCGCGCTCGGAACGCTGGAGCGAACGCGGCTTGGTGCCGGGGCGCAGGCGGTCGGCATCGCCCAGGGCGCGATCGACTACGCCGTGGGCTACGCGCGCGAGCGGATCGCTTTCGGCAAGCCGATCATCGAGCTCCAGGGCCTTCAGTTCAAGCTCGCCGACATGCAGACCAAGACGGCTGCGGCGCGCGAGCTGCTCTACAAGGCCTGCTCGATGGCCGACCGCAACGAGGCCGGCCTCGGCATGTACAGCTCGATGGCGAAGCTGTTCGCCTCAGACACGGCGATGTACGTCACGGTCGAGGCGATTCAGGTTTTGGGCGGCTACGGCTACGTGACCGAGTACCCGGTCGAGCGCATGATGCGCGACGCGAAGATCACCCAGATCTACGAGGGCACGAACGAGATCCAGCGCGTGGTGATTGCGCGCTCGATGAAGTAGGCCGGGCGGAGCGTCAGCGACGCCACCAGCATGCGAGGCCCGAAGGGCCTTAGATATTCCGCCTCACGAGCTAGACGTTCCCGACCGACCCCTGCCGTGCCTGCGAGGGCACGTGCTCGCGGCCGAGCAGCCGCCGGCGGAGGCGCATCGGCGGTGACAGGACGAGCGGCCGGAAGATGCCACGCGCCTTCAGCTCGAATCTCAGCCGCCAGTCGTCGCGGCCGATCAGCTCCCGCTTGAGCTCGAATCGATTCCAGCTGCCGCGCTCGCCGGCAGCCGCCGCGCTCTCGTAGCCGGCCCGCTCAGCGGCCGGCAGGCAAGCCGGGGAGTAGTGCCCGTACGGGTAGGCAAAGCTCCGCACCGGCTGTCCGAGCATGTCCTCCAGCAGGCGCTTCGATTCGGCGAGCTCGCGGAATGCGCGCTCGCCGTCCGCCTCGGCCAGGTCGGCGTGGCGAACGGTGTGCGAGCCGATCTCGATGAGCTCGTGCTTGGCGGTCTGCTCGAGCTGCTCGCGCGTCATGAGGCGCATCCCGGAGCCCGGCTCGAGCCAGGGATGCGGCTGCCCCAGCAGGCCGGGGCAGACGTATAGGGTGGCGGGGATGTCGAGCGACTCCAGCAGGCTGGGCACCACCGTCGCGTTGTCCTCGCTGCCGTCGTCGAACGTCAACGCGCAGATGCCCCGCGGCGGGCGCCCGTCCTGCATCTGGCGGACGAAGTCGGCTGCGGTCAGGAACCGGTAGCCGCGTTCGCGCAGGCTGACGACCGCTTCGCGCAGCTCGTCGTACGGCACGACGAGGCCGTCGGGGTCCAGCTCGCGCGGAACGTCACCGACCGCGTGATAGGCGAGCACCACCGGAGGACGCATGCTCTGCATGATCGGCCTCATCGCGCTCAATCCTTACACCCGCGCGCGGCGCTCCAACGCCTGGACCCGATACTCCCAGCAGTCGCGCGAGCTGCGCCGTGTTCGCGTGCAGCTCGAAGTTCCGCGTCACGAGCCGGCGAGCCGCGCGAACTCGTACAAGGCAGCCGACCGGATCCCGCAGCGCGAGCGTGAGCGCGGCACGCAGGCTGGCTACGTCACCCGGCTCGGCCAGGAGCCCGGTGCGGCGGTCGCGCACCAGCTCCGGGATGCCCGAGAGCCGCGACGAGACGACCGGGACGCCGGCCGCCATTGCCTCCATCAGAGCGACCGGAATGCCCTCCATGTCGCCCGTCGCGTCCACGACGCTCGGCAGGACGAACAGCTGGGCCTGCCCGAGCAGCTCAGCGACCTGGCACTCGGGCAGGCTGCCGAGGAAGCGCACGCGATCCGAGATTCCAAGGTCGCGCGCCTGCTGCTCGAGCTGCACGTGGAGCTTCCCCGACCCGACCAGGTCGAGCTGGATCCGGTCCATCTCGGGACCCTCGGCGATGGCCTCGAGCAGGTAGCGGTGCCCCTTCTTCTCCTCCAGGGACGCCACGCAGAGAGTCCTCACCGGCCCGCTCGCCGGCGGGAACGTGGGCAGGAAGTCGTATTTGCCGAGGTCGACTCCGCAGCGGATCACGTGCACCGGCGTGTCCGAGGTGCGGAGCTTCTCGACGATCCCGCGGTTGTAGTCGGAGATCGCGACAACGAAGCTGGCCTCGTCGATGCGGCGGCGCAGGCCATGCTGATGGACGTACAGGTCGTGCGCGTGCGCCGTGAACGAGTACGGGATTCCGGTCAGCCGGTGGCAGAGCCAAGCGCCCATCGCGGGATAGGTCGCGAAGTGCGCGTGCACGTGATCGGCCGATCCGCTGATCTCCGGGATGTGCGCTGCGATCGCGGCGAAGGCCAACAGCGCCCGGCCGGCCAGGTCAGGCCGGCGCCAGTGATCGACGAACACGGCTCCGAGGCTGCTTGCGGTCCGAACCGGATGGTGCCCGAGACACCACGCCAGACCGCGCAGGGCGCCGCAGCGGTCCGCTCCGGCGCGCGCGCGGGAGCCAGCGCAGCGCGATCTCGTGCCGTGCGCCTGCCGGCGCGGGGAAGAGCGAATAGATGCGTGCGAACACGCCGGGGCGAGCCGCAATCTCATCCACCTCCCGCACGATGAACGTCTCTGTCGTGACGGGAAAGCGGGACACGAAGTAGGCCAGTCGCCTCTTCAGTCTGCCGTTCCGTCGGCCGGCTTCCGGTGCCAAGTTCGCCGCCTCCGTGCGCGAATCCATCAGGCCAAGACAAGGGGTCGCAGAACGGCCCTCGAAGGGCCGCTTGCTCTATTCCACGATTACCAGAAGACGGCGGATCCCGATAGCGAAATTCGCCTGCGCGCTCAGTGCGATTCGACGAACAGGTCCGTCTGCAACTCCGCTTCGGTGTCCCCGTAAGAGTATGCGCTGAGGTCGTCGACACCCTGCTCGGCGAGCACGTCCTCGGCAAGGAAGAGGTTCCCGGTCACCTCGCTGCTCGGGCGCGTGACGATCGCGTATGCGGCGTCGGCCATCAGCTCCGGGCGCCGCGAGCGGGCCATCGCCTCGTCGCCGCCGAGCAGGTTCTGGACGGCCGCCGTCGCGATGATCGTGCGCGGCCACAGCGAGTTGAAGGCGATGCCGTCGCCGCGGAACTCCTCGGCCATCCCGAGCGTGCAGAGGCTCATCCCGTACTTGGCGATCGTGTAGCCGACATGGTGCTGAAGCCACTTCGGGTCGAGGCTGAGGGGCGGTGACATGGTCAGGACGTGCGGGTTCTCGGAGCGCTTCAGATGCGGGATGCAGGCCTTGCTGACGACGTACGTGCCGCGCGTGTTGATGTCCTGCATCAGGTCGTAGCGCTTCATCTCCATCGCCTCGGTGCCCGCGAGGTTGATGGCGCTCGCGTTGTTGACGCACACGTCGATCCCGCCGAAGCGCTCGACGGCCTGCTCGACCGCGGAGCCGACCTGGGCCTCGTCGCGGATGTCCCCCACCACCGGCAGCGCCTTCCCGCCGGCCTCCTCGATCTGCTCGGCGGCCGTGTAGACGGTGCCCTCGAGCTTCGGATGCGGCTCGGCAGTCTTGGCGATCAGGACGACGTTCGCGCCATCGCGCGCGGCCCGGATGCCGACAGCCAGCCCGATGCCCCGGCTGCCACCCGAGATGAAGACGGTCTTGCCGGCAAGGGAGGCCACGGGCGGGAGCCTATCGATCGCGGTCGCGACCGAGCAGTCCTTTCAGCTCCCGCAGCATCTGCCGCGGGTGTTCGAACACATCCTCGATCGTGTAGCGTCGGAATTCGTCTCCGCGAGCGTGCGCCTCCCGCTCGCGCCGCCGGTCCTGCTTCCAGGAGTAGAGGGAGTTGTGGTACGTGAAGCTGTCCAGCTCGACGGTCAGGCGGTATTCCGGCCAGCGGAAGTCGACTCTCTTGCTGCCGGCGCGGCGGTTGACTTCCGGGGGTGGCGGGAGGCCGGCCTGCTCGATCACGTAGAGGCCCTGTTTCTCGAGTCCGCTGAGGGTGACCTTGACCTCGCCGTGGAGGACGTCTCGGAGCTTCGGCGCGCCCGGCGCATTGGGCCTGCGTGCGAGCACCGCTTCGACGTGTCTCGGCGTCGTGCCGTACCGGACTCCGGCCTCATGGCAGGCACGGGCCAGATCGTCGCGATCGAGCGACGGGGCCAGGTCGACGAGGGTGCGGGGGACGGTTGTCACCGGGATGCCGCGGCAGGTGGTGTGGTCGCGGGGGTCGACTTGCGATCGCTTTGAGACGACACCCTTCACCCGCCGGTACTTGGGCGCCGTGACTTGGTGTTCGGGGGCATTCCCCTTCAACAGGCCGAGCAGATGCCCGGCTGATCGCCCACTCAACAGGGCACCTTCTCCGCAGGCAAGTACGGCGGCCATACAGCGGGCGTCCACGCTTGGCGCGCGATGACCGACCCGGTAGACGCCTGGATACATCCGAAGCAGGCTGCCTCGCTCGACTCGCCGGCCGATCGCAGTCTTCGAAAAACCTGCATCGAGGAGCTGCCTCCGCGTCACCACTCCATGCTGCGCAAAGGCGATTCGAGCGATTCTTTCGTCCGCCGTGCTGCTTTGCACCCGCATACCGGGTTCAATGCAGCACGGCCCTGTGATTCGCCCCCCGGAGGGCTGAAGCGTCGCGCTCGGGGCGCAAATCGCGTGAGATTTGTCACTGCTACGGAGGGGGTGGGATTCGAACCCACGGTCCCGGTTGACCCGGGACAACGGTTTTCAAGACCGCCGCATTCGTCCGCTCTGCCACCCCTCCGGGCCGCGGCACCGCAAGGTTTGGCGCCGCTGCAGCGTCAATTATGCAGGCGTGGGTTGCGTCACTTTCAAATCCCGGACGCACTGCCGATAGAAAAACTCGAAGGTAGGCTCCTATTGGCGGGGGCCTGGAAGCAGAGGGATATTCTGTAATGCCCCTGAGCGGCCAAAACGGCCAACCAGATTTCTTGGATACCGATCAGCAGCCACTGTCCGCTGACTGGCTAGCTCCCGCCGAGGAGCAGCGAGGCCTGCGCCGCTACGTCCAGACCATCCGGGAGCGGGCGAAGCTGATCATGCTCACCACGCTGGTGACCACGCTGGCCGCCGCACTCTACGTGGGCACCGCCGACAAGACCTACGAGGCAGAGGCCGACCTGCTGGTCACCCCGGTCCCGGCCAACGACGACAACCTCAACGGCCTCGGGCTGATCCGCGAGTCCAACGACCCGACTCGCGACGTCCAGACCGCCGCACGCCTGGTGATCTCGATCGACGTGGCTCGCAAGGCCGTGGCCAAGCTCGATACCGAGCGCACCCCCCGCTCGCTGCTGTCGGACGTCAAATCCGACCCGATCGCCCAGAGCAACCTGGTCGCCGTCACGGCGAAGGGAGCCACGCCGGAGTCGGCACAGAACCTCGCCAACGTCTTCGGCGAGTCGGTGGTCGAGGACCGCACCGAGAAGCTTCACGCGCAGCTCGACGACGCCATCAAGGCCCTGCGCCCCCGCGTGGATGCGCTGCCGGAGGCCGCGCCGGGCACGGTTCCCGACCCGCTGCGCACCAAACTGAGCGCGCTCCAGACGCTGCGCGCCGGGCCCGACCCGACGATCCAGCTCGACACGCGCGCCGACAAGCCGACCGATCCCTCCTGGCCGAAGACGAAGCTGAGCATCATCGCCGGCTTCATTGCGGGCCTCGCGCTGGGCATCGGTGGCGCATTCGCCGCCGAGATCCTCGACCCCAGGCTTCGCCGCGAGGACCAGCTGCGGGCGCTCTACCGGCTGCCCGTCCTGGCACGGATCCCGGAGGAGAGCCGGGTCCGGACCGACCGCGCGATCGCGCCCCATCAGCTCTCGCCGGCCGGCGTCGAGGCATACCGAACACTGCGCGCCACGCTCACAGCGGGCAGGGGAAGCGACGGCCGTACGAGATCGGTGATGATCACTGGCGCCTCACCCTCGGAGGGGAAGTCGACCACCGCGCTGAACCTTGCCGCCTCCATGGCGCTGGCCGGCAAGCGCGTGATCCTGATCGAGGCCGACCTGCGCCGGCCCAAGATCGGCAGCGCCCTCGGAGCCCGCGCGACGCGCGGCATCGCCAGCGTGCTGATCGACGGCCTGCCGCTCAGCGAGGCGCTGCAGACGACCGACGCCTATGGCGAGAACCTGCGCCTGCTGCTGGTCGACCGCGCCGGCGAGTGGATGGCGGACCAGTTCTCCCTGCCGGCCGCCCGGGGCCTCGTCGAAGAGGCCAAGGAGATGGCCGACTGCGTGATCATCGACTCTCCGCCGCTGACCGAGGTCGTCGACGCGCTGCCGCTGGTGCAGATGACCGATGACCTCGTGATCGTCGTGCGCCTGGGCCGCACCCAGACGACCCGCCTGCGCCGCCTCGGCGAGTTGCTGGCTCAGTACCGCATCAAGCCTGCCGGCTTCGCCCTGGTCGGCGTCAGCCCCAGCAGCGAGTACGGCTACTACACCACGGAGCGCCCGATGACGATCTCGGAAGACGGTCCTTCGGGCGATCGCGGCCGGGCCACCGCGCTGCGGCCCTAGTCGAAGGCATGACCACCTCCCGGCTGTCGATCGGGACGCTCGGGCGCCGGCCGGACGGCGGCCGCCGTCTTCGGGTCCCGAGCGGATCGACACGATCATCCTGCCGGTGGGACTGTCGTTCCTGGCGCTGTTCGTCGGCATCCTTGCCGGGATCGACCCCAAGCTGGCGATCGCCGCCGCCTTCGGGCTCGGGTTCGCCGCGCTCGTGGTCGCCGACGTGACGGTCGGCCTCTGCATGTTCGTGGTGGTCTCGTTCCTCGAGGTGCTGAGCCAGGTCGGGTCGTTCGGGATCACGAAGGTGATCGGCTTCCTGCTCGCGCTGTCGTGGCTTGCCTACGTCAGCACGCGCTCGAGTGCCGGTGAGCAGGATTTCGTCACCTCCCACCCGACGGTCACCTATCTGCTGGCCATCTTCGTGGCATGGTCGGGCCTCAGCCTCCTGTGGGCGGAGTTCCCGGGCGAGTCGCTGCAGTCGACGTTCCGCTACGCGCAGAACGCGCTCCTGTTCCTGATCGTCTTCACCGCCGTCCGCGAGCGCAAGCACGCTGTTTGGGTGCTCGCCGCGTTCGTGGCCGGGGCGACGATCTCGGCGATGTTCGCGATCATGAACCCGGTCGATCCCGGACAGTACGACGTCGCGCGCGCCAGCGGGACGATCGCGGATCCGAACGAGCTGGCGGCCGTGCTGGTCGTCGGCATGATCCTCGGCGGCGTGCTGTTCGCGATCATGCGCAGTTCGCCCCTGGCGCGCCTGGCGCTGCTGGGAGCGATCATCCTGTGCGCCGGCGGCCTGTTCGTGACTCTGTCCCGCGGCGGCCTGCTCGCGCTCGGCTTTTCGATGCTGGCCGCGCTCTTCCTTGCCGGCCGCTACCGCCTGCTCGCGTGGACCGGGGCGACGCTGGCGATCCTTGCGACCGTGGGCTACTTCGCCGTCCTGGCACCCCCGGAGGCGCGTGACCGGATCACCAAAGTCGATGGCGGAACCGGGCGCACCGACATCTGGAACGTCGGCTGGCGCATGGTCGAGGCGCACCCGGTGCGCGGAATCGGGAGCGGAAACTTCCCGCAGGCGTCGATCCACTACTTCCTCGAGCCGGGCGCGCTCCAGTACGGCGAGTTCTTCATCGACCATCCCAAGGTGGCGCACAACATGTACCTCCACGTGCTGGCCGAGTTGGGCATCGTGGGGCTGGCACTGTTCGTGTCGCTGATCGGCTTCTCGGTGATCGCGACGATCAAGGCGGCACAGCGGTTCGAGCGGGCCGGAGACCGCGACATGGAGCTATTGGCCCGCGGGCTGGTGGTCGGAATGCTCGGTCTCTTGGCGGCCGACTTCTTCCTCTCCGGCCAATTCAGCAAACAGCTCTGGATATTGCTGGGCCTCGGCCCTGCGCTGCTCGCGCTGTCGAAGCGCAGGGCGCGACGCGGGCCGCTCGGCGGCTTCTGACGCGCGCTAGCCGCGGGCCGCTAGCTGCGAGCCTTCGCGTAGAGGTCGAGGTAGAGCTTCTCGACGTTGCGGACCATCACGTCGATGTCGAATTCCTGCGCGCGCCGCTCGCGGCCGCGACGGCCCATCTCGGCCGCGCGCTCGCGGTCGTTGAGCAGCTCGGCCATCGCCTGCGCCAAGGCGTGCGGGTCGCGGCGCTCGACCAGCAGGCCGTGCACGCCTGGGTCGATCAGGTCAGGCACGCCGCCGACGTTCGTGCTCACCACGGGTAGGCCCGCGTCCATGTACTCCATGATCGACAGCGGGCTCCCCTCCGAGTCGGAGGGACAGACTGCGACGTCGAGCGTCGCCAGCAGGTCCGGGACGTCGGAGCGCAGGCCCAGCAGCACCACGGTGTCATGCAGGTCGAGCTCCTCGATCAGCCCCTCGACCATCGGCCGGTCGGGGCCGTCCCCCGCGATCAGCACCTTGACGCCCGGCACCATGCGCCGCAGCGGGTCAGCCGCGCGCACCAGGTTGTCGATCGCCTTGGGGTAGCGCAGGAAGCCCATCGTCCCGACCAGCGGCACCTCCGGCGCGATTCCGAGCTCGGCGCGCACGTCCTTTCCGCTCGGCGACGGCAGCGGGGAGATCCCGTTCGGGATGAAGATCGTGTCCTTCGGCTTGATGCGCTCGATCGAGGTCATGCGCTCCTCGTCCGCCCGCGACACCGCGACGTGCACCGTGCCGCCGCGCGCGATCAGCTCGCGGTCCAGGAAGACCTTCAGCCGCTCGCCCTCGAACGCCCATCCGTGCTCGTGGGTGACGACCACGGGGACCCGGGCGAGACGCCCCATCACGACGCCCCAGACGTTCGCGCCGAACTTGTGCGCGTGCACGACGTCGATCCGCTCGCGCCGCAGCAGCTGGTAGAGAGGCCGCCACGCGAGCAGGTTGAGCTTGGAGCTGCGGTCGAGGCCGAGGAACGTCACTCCGCTTCCCTCCATCTGCCGGACCGCGTCCTCGACGGTCGGGCGGGTGCGCTCCTCCTCTGAGAAGCGGGTCGCGCAGACGTAGCTCTCGAAGCGCGCGGGGTCGAGCCGCTGCGCGATCTGCATCGTGAGCCGCTCGGCGCCGCCGTGGGTGCCGACCCTGTCGGTCAGCTGAAGGACCCTCAGCCGGCGGCCGGGGTCGGCTGCGGCGGGGGATCGATCGGGGTGGGCGGGCGCGTCGGGCAGGGCTGGAAGCTGTTCGAGTGCGTCCTGCACGTGCCTATATCCTGCATCAAGATCGGCGCGGACGCACGAAAACTGAACTCGCGGGCGCTTCCTGCCGCCTCTCGCGACGACACGCTGGTCCTCTGCTACCACGCTGTCAGCCCGACCTGGCCGGCGGATCTCTCGATCACGCCGGAGCGGCTCGAGCAGCAGCTTTCCTCCCTCGTCGAGCGGGGGTACCGGGGCACGACCTTCTCCGAATCCGTTGCGTCGCCGCCAGGCGGCCCGGTGCTGGTGGTGACGTTCGACGACGCGTACCGGTCGGTGATCGGGCTGGCTGCGCCGATCCTCGAGCGGCTCGGCCTGCCTGGAACGGTCTATGCGCCCACCGACTACATCGGCACCGAGCGCCCGATGTCCTGGCCCGGCATCGACCAATGGGCCGGCGGACCGCACGAGTCCGAGCTGATTCCGATGAACTGGGAGGAGCTGGGGCAGCTCGCGGACGCGGGCTGGGAGGTCGGCTCGCACACACGGTCGCATCCGCGGCTGACCGAGATCGGCGACGACGCGCTCGGAGAGGAGCTGCTGGGGTCACGTGAGGTCGTCGAGCACCGGATGGGCCGGCCCTGCTCCTCGATCGCCTATCCCTACGGCGACCACGACGATCGGGTAGTGGAGGCGACGAAGCGGGCCGGTTATGCCGCCGCCGGGACTCTGCCGGTCCGCCTGGCCGGGAAGGGCCCGCTGCGGGTCCCGCGCGTGGGCGTCTACTTCGACGATGACGAGCGCCGCTTCAAGGCGAAGGTGTCGCCGCGTGGCCGACGGCTGCGCGGCTCGCATGCCTGGGGCGCCGCTGCGCGGCTTCGCTTGGCGCTGCGGCGCTAGGCCGAGTGGTCGAGGGTCGCACCGGCCAGGAAGTCGGCCAGGCGGCGGCACTCGGACTCGGTCGTGTGGCTCTGCGCGCGCTCGTGGCCGCGGCGGATCAGCACCTCGCGCGTCTCGGGCTGGGCGGCGACCTGCTCGAGCGCCGCGACCGCGGCCTCCGCATCGCCGGGCGGCATCAGGAGCGCGGCGTCTCCCACTCCTCGCGGCACCCCGCCCACGGCGGTCGCGACCACCGGCAGACCGGCCGAGAAGGCTTCGAACAGGATCTGCGGCAGTCCCTCGGTCCAGGAGACGTGCAGGAAGACGTGGCTCGAGCGGTAGACGTCCAGCAGCCCGTCGTCCAGGGTCACGTACCCGCGCAGGTCGGCGTGCTCGGCCACGCCCAGCTCCTCCAGGCGCGCAGCCAGCTCCGGCAGCATCGGCCCGTCCCCGCACACCACCAGCCGCCAGCGCGCGTCGCGCGCCCGCAGGCGAGCCAGGACATCTGCCATCAGGAGCGGGTTCTTCTCCATGTCGACCCGGCCGACGTTGAGGATCACGAGCTCGCCCTCGTAGGGACGCTCGAGCGCCCGGTCGACGTCCACGACGTCCCGCTCACGGATCATCGAGACAGACACGTCCAGGAGCCGCGGCGCATGCTTGAAGCGCTCGGCCAGGTCGGGGCCGACCACCGCAAAGGGGAAGAAGCGCGCGAGACCGCGGTAGATGGCCTCGAGCACGTCGGCGGCGATGTGAACGAGGCGCCGATCGGGATGGCGGCCGCGGGCGTACCGAGGCAGGTCCTGGCGGATGCCGAAGGCGACCCGCTTCCCGCGCGCCACCGCGAGCAGCGCGTAGGGAATCGACGTCGCGTAGGAGCCCACGAGCCAGATCACGTCGACGTCGTCGAGAATGCGCCAGAACCGGCGCAGCGAGCGCAGCGTCATGGAGAGGACCTTCACCGGGCTGGACAGGTTGTCCACCCAGGGCAGCGCCTCCACCTCGACCTCGGGCGGAAGCTCGTAGTGAGAGCGCGACGGCTCGGGGTGGACCCGGGCGATCATCACCAGCCGGTCGAACAGCGGCGCCAGGGCGGCCACGAACTTGGGGAACGCGCGATCCGAGTAGATCCGCTCGTTCTGGCGCCAGAACAGGTGGTCCGTGAACACCGCCAGCCGCAGCGGATGCCGCGAGCCGTCCGCCGGCGCGCCGGAAGCGTTGACCTCGTCCACTGCGTTGATTGTCGCCGCTGCGCGGTTCATCTCGATACCAGTGAGGGAATCGGCCTTGCCGGAGCGCTTCTTGAAGCAGCGGTGGCCTGGTTGCGGCCTGCCGACTGCCAACCTGCCGGCTATCCCACCGGCGGGCTGACCCGGAAATCGCCCGGGACCTTCAGGGAGAACCCCTGTGACGCCTCGGAGCCGGGGATGCGCGCGCGGTAGCGACCGCGCTTGGCGGGGCGCAGGCGGCGGGTGAAGACCCCGCCCGGGTTCACCTTCGCCGTGCCGATCCGGGCCCATTGGCCCTTGCGCGACCGCTCCAGCACGACCGTTGTCGTGGTCGAGCTGGGCGGGATCCGGCCCCACACGCGCACGTAGCGCTTGTGCCGAAAAGAGACGAACGGGAAGCGGAAGGCCTGCAGCGCGAGCTTGGGCCGATCACACGCGACGCCCGCCGCGCAGCGCGTGTAAAGGCCGGACTGGAACCTCGCGTCCTGCCCCCCGCCGTCGCGCAGGAAGAACCAGGAGGCGAGGCTGACGCCGGCTGACCACATCCGGTAGAGCGCCTCGGACGTCCAGCGGGCGTGGAGCGCCTCGGGAACCCCACGCGGATCGGGAGGATTGCTGTCCCAGGCCCACTCCGAGACCCAGTACTGGACCGGGCCGCCCGACCGGACACGGCCGTGCTTCACCGCCGCGCGCAGCAGGTCACCCATGCGCTTCAGCCCGCTGATCGAGACGCTGTCGGGGTTGCCGGTCGGATGCGTCGGGTTGCCTTCCGTGTACGGGTGGTGGCTCCAGACGTCGAAGGCCACCGGCGGCCCGCAGTTGGCCTTCGGGCGCAGCCTCTTCGACATGCACAGGAATTGGCGCATGAAGCGCAGCGGGGCGATGCTGTGGGCGGCGGGGCGGTCGATGAAGAAGGGGAACAGGCCGCCCGCGATCACCAGGTTGTCGGCGTGGACGCCGTGCACTCCCGCGGACACCGCCTCCACCATCGCCCGGTAGAGGTCAGGAGACAGCGGGCGCCCGTTGCCGTCCTTCTGGGGCATGAAGAAGAAGCTCGCGTTCACCTCGTTCCAGACCTCGAACGCGCCCACCCGCGGGAGCCCCTGATAGGTGCCGCTGTAGCGGCGCGCGATGGCGGTGAAGAAGGCGGCCACCTCCGCGGGAGGCGGGTTGTTGGTGCCGCGCGTGCCACCGGCCGCTCGCTCTGCCCAGGCCGGGGCGTCGTGGACGCTGATGAAGGGCCGCAGCCCGCGCGCGGCCGCGTCCCGGATCAGGTCGTCGAATCCCGCCCAGTCGTAGTTTGGATCGCCGGGATTCGAGGCGTCCAAGCCTGGCGGGCGCAATGCGGTGTTGGGCGCCACCTGGTCCCAGTCCATGTCGACCTTGACCCAGCTGGCACCGGCGTCCCTGGTGTGCTGCAGCGCGGTGGCGCGATCGCGGGAGCTGAAGAAAGCCGGCTCCTGAATGGAGGTGTCGATCCGCCCGAGCGGCGCGGCAGAGGCCGTGCCAGGTGCGACAAGGGCGCAGCCGAGCGCCAGCAGCGCTATGGCCGCCGGGCGGTTCCAGATATTCCGGATCACTCGGAGTTCGAGAAGAGTGGGGATCGCGGGTTCAGCGCGCGGGCGCGCGCGAGGTCCTTCCTTGCGTCCCTGATCAAACCAAGCTTGACTGAGAGGCGCGCCGATACGAGATACAGGCGCCAGTCGCCGGGGTCGCGGTCGATTGCCTCGCTGATCCGGCGGTGCGCGGCGCTCAGATTCCCCGACTCCTCTTCGACCAGCGCCAGTTGCAGATAGGGCGACGCCGCCCAGGGCTGGATCGCGCGCGCGTCGAGCGCAGTCGCACGAGCCTCGGCGAAGTCTCCCCGTGCAGCCGCCGCGCGGCTGTCGTGGAGCCGCGACTGGTCGAGCAGCAAGATGCCCTCGACGCAAATGGCAAGGACGGCGAACGCGACCACCGCCGCTCGTGCCCAGAGGGCCAGCCGGCGCCGCGTACCGTCCGAGCGCGGGTCGGCGGTGCTTGGCACGCGTGCGGCCGGCGCCGTCGCGGGACCGGTCATGAGCGCAAGGCAGATCAGCGCCACGACGGCGACCACGGTCAGCTCCCACATCCAGTCGATTCCGACGGCGATCGCGAAGCCGGCCAGCGTGGCGACCAGCGCCGCCAGGGTCGCGCGGTCCTGTCCTCTCGCGATGAACGTCCGGCGCAACCCGACCGCGAAGCCGCCGCCGAGCGCGCCCAGCAGCGCGATCAGGCCGAGCAGGCCCAGCTCACCCATCGTCTCCAGGTACAGCGAGTGCGCGTCGCGGAGGAACTTCTGCATGGTGCCGTTCCGGGCCCACCAGGCCTCGAACGAGCCGGCCCCCTCACCCTTCACCGGATGGTCCTCGAACTGCTGCAGCGCGCTGTCCCAGATCTGCCAGCGGCCGCTGCCGTTCGCGCTCAGAAGGTGTGCCTTCGTGAAATCCGCGTTGTCGATCCGCTGCTCGCTGGGCGGCTCCTTGAAATCACGGAACTTCTGGACCGGGTCGACCGCCACGGCTCCCACCACCAGCGCCAGACAGGCAGCGCCGGCCGCGGCAACAATCCCTGCGCGTGATAGCTCCGCGCCCAGCCGGCGCTCCCCGAAGCGGATCCAGGCCCAGTACGCGAGCGTCACGCCGGCCCCGAGCAGCACCAGCAGCATCGCCGCGCTGTCGGCCTGGCTGGCGGCGGCCTCCGTTCCGGGCGGGCCGTCAACGAGCGCGTCGCGCGACAGCAGGACGGCGACTGCAGCGACACCCCCGGCCGCTGACAGCGCGAGCGCCACCAGCGCCGACAGCCGGCGGCCGGTCAGCAGGACGAAGACCAGGAGCCCGAATCCCGCCGTGGCGGCGGCTCCGCGCGAGGAGGTCAGGTAGAGCGCTGCCGTCATCGCCGGGATCGGCGCCAGCGCCAGGGCGCGCCAGGCGACCGGTGTGCCGGCGGTGGCCGCCCGCAGCAGCAGCGGGTAGCCCAGGCCGATGAAGATCCCGAGGCCGTTCCAGTAGTTGAGCGGCCAGCTCAGGCGGTCCTCGCCGGGGAAGAAGACCGGCGCCTCGCCCGGCCCGATCGTGTCCGGATACAGCTCGCTGAGCAGGGCCAGCACTCCCACCACCGCGATGCCGGCCGCCATTCCGTCGCACCAGCGCGACGCCTCTCCGCGACGGGTGGCCAGCAAGGCGAGAGTGAAGATGCCGACGTACAGCAGCACCCTGTTTGCCTCCGTGAAGGCCCGCTCGGCGGAGTCCGCCCAGGCGATCGAGAGCGCCGACAGCAGCGCCAGCGCGGCCAGCGATCCGCCCACCACCAGCGCGGCCCGCGGGACGATGTCGCGCGGCCACAGCCGCAGCGCGACGCAGAGTGCGACCGTCCACCAGACCGCGACCGCCAGGATGCCGCGGTCGATCACTCCGTAGGCGCCGTTCGCGAGCGCCAGGCCGATGATCGCCGCTGCGGCGGCGATCGCCGGCACGAGGCCGGCGGCCGCGGACGTCAGCCGATCGCCCCGCGCCGGCGGCGCCGGCTGGGGGGGAGTCGCGTCCCGCTCGGAGGCGGGAGCGCGGAGGCTAACCCGCGTCCCGGTTTCTGCGCTGCTGGAGGCCAAATGCGCCGAGTGCCACCGCTGTGATCAGCGGCAGGGCCAGTGCGAGCCAACCGAGGCCGCTCCCGCTGCCACCCGCGGCGTTGATCGCCGCCGACGGCACCGAGGTCGAGCTCGTGGCGTCGCCACCCTTCTTCTTGCCCTTCTTCGAGCCGCCGTCGTCGGACGACGAGGAGCTCGACGATGAGCCCGTGGGGGCAGGTGCTCCCAGCTCAGGTGCCTCGGCCACATACGCGAGCGTGTCGGCCTGGCTACCGCCATCGGCGGCGAGCTGCTTCTTGACCTGCTTCGAAAGCCCGGAGCCGGCGCGCCGCTTGGGCGCGTTCTCGGTCACCTTCGGTCCCTTGGCCGTGGGCAGGGTCTCGACGTATTGGTCCCCTGCGGAGAAGTCCAGCGGGTCCGCGGCGCGCGCCGCGGCGGGCCAGAGGGCCGCAAGGGTGATCAGTGTCAGGGCCAGGACTGCGCCCAGGGCAAGCCGCGTATGGAAGCGACCCGCCCCAGTGACGAAGGGGGCGGATGCGTGCATCAGTTCCTACTCTCCATGTCTCATCAGCACAGCTGGGATTGTCATGATGGCAATCTTGAAATCGAGCCAGAGTGACCAGTTCTCGATGTAGTAGTTGTCCCACTCGGCCCGGTCTGAAATAGAAGTCTGGCCGCGCAGACCATGGATCTGCGCCCATCCGGTGATGCCCGACTTCACGCGGTGCCGGTCTGAATAACGGTGGATGTCCTCGCGGAAGAGCTCCACGAACTCGGGGCGCTCCGGCCGCGGGCCGACGATGCTCATGCGGCCCATCAGCACGTTGAACAGCTGCGGCAGCTCGTCCAGCGAGGTGGCCCGCAGGAGCTTGCCGACCCGGGTCCGGCGGTCTTCGCCCTCGACGCCACCCGGTGCGGTGTCGGAGGGAAGCACGACGTCGTCCTTGGACTCGCCGGCCTCGGTGGGGTGCTTCATCGTGCGGAACTTGAGCATGTCGAAGGCGTTGCCGTCCAGGCCGATGCGGCGCTGGCGGAAGAAGATCGGGCTCCCGACCGAGATGCGGGTGGCGAGCGCCAGGCCGGCGAGCAGCGGCGATGCCAGCAGGATCAGCAGGCCGGCCACGACCCGGTCGATGATGTACTTGACCTCGAACTGCCAGCCCTTGGGGTCGGCCGGCCGCATGTTGAACAGCGGCAGGCCGCCGATGTGCTCGACGCTCACACGCTCTACCGCGACCTCGAACAGGCGCGGCACGAGCGACGTGGAAACCCCGACCGCCTGGCAGCGGCGGACCATGCCCAGCAGCACGTTGTGCGGGGCGGTCGAGAAAGTGAAGATGACGTGCTCCACGCCGTGGTCGCGGACGACCTCCTCCAGGTCCCAGCTGGCGCCGAGCACCGGCAGCGGAGCGCGCTGCCCGTTGAGCTCCAGCGGGTCGTTGTCGAGAAAGCCGACCGGCGTGAGGCCGAATTCCGGGCGCTGCATCAGGCGGCGGGCGACGAGGTTCCCGATCCGGCCGGCGCCGACGATCAGGGTGGGACGCCCTTCGCCGCGGCTGATCGCGCGGGCACGGCTGGCCCACAGCGCGGTCCGGCCGCCCGAGAGGAAGACGGCGGCCATCAGCCAGGTCAGCGCGGTCTGCGAAGAGGTGTAGGGGTCGTCGGCGACGACCACGCGGAACGAGATCAGCGCCATGGTCGTAACCGCCGTGGCAGACACGATCATGCGGACGTCGTCGAGCAGGTGGGGCCGCAGCTTGGGGCTGTAGGCGCCGCGCGCGGCCAGCACGCAGAGCACCAGCGTGACGAAGGCCGTGTCCCAGTAGATGGAGGCCGACGGGTTCGCGACCATGCTGCTGACGACCTTCGTGGCGCCGATCGCGAGGAGCAGCATCGTGAGGTCGACGAAGAGCGGCGCGAACTTGCGCACTCCCGACTCGTGGCCGCTAGTGGTCACCAGCCCGGAGGCGGCGCGGCTCCCACGCTCGATGCGATCGCGCAGCCTCGTCAGCGTCGGCGTCGCCGACGTGTCGTTGCCGAGCAGCTCGCTCGCGTGTTCGCTCACGGGGTCGCTAGCCATTTCGTCCCATCCTTAAGACGCTAGAACTGGTCGTAACTTGCACTCAGGGTCAGGCTGCTGCCATTCGCGGGGTCCGTCCGGCCGCAGCGCTGGGCGCGATTTCCCCAACTGCTTCGACAGACAGTCACCAAGGTCTCCTTACCTCCCCGCACGTGCCCGGACCTCATGTCCAGCTCTGGGGGTGACAGCGAAGGCCATTCTAATCGAGGGTGTGGCGACTAGTCGAGCGTTTTTCCGGCACATCCAACAGGGCCCATACGCGGCCCGCGGGCGATCGGATCAGGTGGAGCTTGGCTGGCCGGCCCGCCCGCCCAGCGGGCGGAGCTTGGGTGGTGCTCCGAGATCCTGCAGCGCCGACGGGACCAACACTTCACCATCGGCGGTCTGGAAGTTCTCCATTAGCGCGACGATTGTGCGCCCAACCGCCACTGCGGTGCCGTTCAGGGTGTGCACGGGCTGCGGAGAGCCCCCGGCCACCGGCCGGTAACGGGCGCCCAACCTGCGGGCCTGGTAGTCGGTCGTGTTCGAACAGGACGTCAACTCGCGATATCTGCCCTGCCCAGGCAGCCACGCCTCGATGTCGTACTTCTTCGCGGCGGAGGCGCCCAGGTCACCGGCGGCGATGTTCACCACCCGGTAGGGGATTCCGAGTGTGCCCATGATCCCCTCCTCGATGGACAGGATCAGCTCGTGCTCGGCGCCGGAGTCCTCGGGGCGCACGAACGAGAACATCTCGACCTTGTCGAACTGGTGCACGCGGAAGATCCCGCGCGTGTCCCGGCCGGCGGCGCCCGCCTCGCGGCGGAAGCAGGTCGAGACGCCGCCGTAGCGGACCGGAAGCGCGTCCTCGGCGAGGATCTCGTCCGCGTGCAGGGCCGCCAGGCTGACCTCGGAGGTTCCGACCAGGAAGAGGTCGTCATTTGCGATCTCATATATCTGCGCCCTGTCGGTCGGCAGGAACCCGGTCCAGTAGAGCGGCTCCTCGCGCACCAGCACGGGCGGCGCGACCGGGATGAAGCCCTGCTCGCCCAGCCGGTCGAAGGCCAGGCGCACGAGCGCCATCTCGACCAGCACCAGATCGCCCTTCAGGTAGGCGAAGCGCGATCCGGACGCCCGGGCGGCCGATTCCATGTCGATCACGCCCAGCTCGGTGCCCAGGTCGAGGTGGTCGCGCGGCTCGAAGTCGAAGTCGGGCGGCTCGCCGACCGTGCGGACCAGCTCTGCGTCCTCCTCGGTCTGCCCCTCGGGCGCCGTGGGGTCGGGAAGGTTCGGCAGGTGCGGCAGCAGCTCCTCGATCTGGCGCTCGAACTCCCCCAGCTCCTGGCTCAGCTGCTTGATCTCGTTCGAGAGCTCGCGCATGGCGGCGATCTCCGCCTCCGCGTCGCGGCCCTCCTTCCGGGCCGCCGCGATCTCGTCGGAGGCGCGGTTTTGCCGCGCGCGGCGCTCCTCCACCTCGGGCAGCAGGCGGCGGCGCTCGGCATCGAGCTCGAGCAGCCGGTCGATCTCCCCCGCGGCGCCGCGGCGCGCCAGCGCGCGCTTGGTGCCCTCCGGGTCCTGCCGTATCTGCTTGAGGTCTAGCGTGCCGGTCGGGGGGAGGTCACTGGCCGGAGCCGGATTCGCCCGTGGCCCCCGTGGAGCCCGTCGCGCCCTGGCTCTGCGACTGTGGCGACGGCGGGTTCTTGGCCTTGGAGCCGGCGTTCTTTGCGACGAAGTTGGCCACAGCCTGGGCTTCTGGGCCCACCACGATGTTCTGCGGCATGATCGCGCCTGAGAATCCGCCGTTGCGGATCGCGTAGAGCACCTGATCGTGGGTCTCGCGGCGCTGATTGAGGTTCGGGCCCGTCGGCCGCTCGCCGGTGCTCCCCTCCGTGCCTGCCGCCTCGAGCGTGTGGCAACCGCCGCAGCGCGCCGCAAACAGCTGCGCGCCGGGCTCGGGCTCTGCCTCCTGGCTGCCGCAGCCGGCGGCGACGATCGCCGCAGCACAGGCTCCGATCAGGAGGACCAGGACGGGGGATGGCCGGGTCATGCGGGCGTGATGATAATCATGCGTGCCCACGTGCAGCGACGGCACGGGGCAGGGAACGCCGCCGTCTCGCAGAAACCATTCGCCGTTCCGGCGCCGGTTGGGCTGCGCTCGCGAGCGAGCGCGGCCTCGGGTGGTGTTGCTCAGAATCGGGCGACGCAAGCCCGCAAGAATCGGCGGCTAACGAGCCGGCGCCGGGACGTTCTTGCGCTTCATGGGCCGCCCGGCGAACCTCCCAGCGTGGGGCGCCAACGTTCCACGCGGTACTGGGCAGGTAGGAAGCGGCGTTGCCTGGGCACGGGCGTGTGCGTTCTTCCGCGGTCGTCCGCGGCCTCCGCGATCCAAAACCTCAGTCCTCGATCCTCGTGTGGGCCGGATTTGCCACGCATACCGTGGAAAAAACCACCCACACCCGGGCTCGAGGGCGGGAACGTAACGAGAGACGCGCCGGATCGCACAGCTTCCACGCCGCTTTCCTACGAGCCCGTCCTGCCGGGGACGCTCCGCCCCACCGAGGCGAAGCGGCAGAATGCGGGCGTGTCCGTCGACCCTCCGGCCTTTCGTGACGTCTGTGGGCGGTTTGCGACGGGTGTGGCCGTGGTCACCGCCTTTGGGCAGGATGGGCCGTCGGGGCTGACGGCCAACGCGGTTGCGTCGCTGTCGCTCGAGCCGCCGCTGATCCTCGTCTGCTTCGACCTCGAATCACGGACGCTGCCGGCCGTCCGCCACTCCGGGCGCTTCGCGGTCCAATTCCTCGCGCACGACCAGGAGGAGCTGGCAGCGCGGTTCGCATCCAAGCTGCCCGAGCGGGAGAAGTTCCACGAGGCCGCCTGGGACGAGCGCGCCGGGATCCCGGCACTGACCGGCACCCTGGGCGGCCTCGCCTGCGAGCTGCGCGACCTGCTGCCCGGCGGCGACCACCTGATCGCGACCGGAGAGGCGGTCGACGCTTGGACCGCGGACGGCGACCCACTCGTCTTCTACCGCGGCGACTACTGGAAGCTCACCGACCGCGAAGCAGCTCCACCCGAGGTGGACGAGGCGCTGGAGCCCTAAGTCTGCCGACTGACTGCGACTGCCGACTGCCGACTGCCGACTGCCGACTGCCTAGAACATCTTTCCCGACACCTGCGCCGCGCGCACCGAGAAGGCGACGACCAGCAGCGCCGCCAGCGCCATCACGAGCGTCTCGCGGCGGACGATGCGCAGCGCGATGGCACGCTGGTCTCCGGCCGGGAGGGTGTCGAACGCGACCCCCTCGGGAATCTCGCGCTGTGCGGCGCCAACTCGCATTCCCTCCGCGAACAGGTTCACGAGCAGCGGGGCCGTTCCATACATGTAGTGCCAAGGGTCGGAGGGCTCGCGCCCGATCAGAAGCAACAGCGCCCCCAGGATCACCTGCACCACCACCGCCCCCTGGGCGGCCCGCAGCGCGTACCAGAAGCCGACCGAGGGACGGTCGACCGCCCACGCCCCGAGTCCCCACACTCCCGCGACGAGGTTCAGGACGATGACGGCGACGCCGACCACGAGATGCACCTCGGCCACGCCGCTACCGTGCCCTCGGCGTCGCCGCGGAACCGCTCTGGCATGGGAAGTTTGAGACGTTCTGCACTATGTAACAGGTTGTTACAAGAGTGGTGTATAACACCCTCTCAGTAGCCCCGACCCTGACAGGAGCGCGCCCGCGTGCTTAAGAGCTACCTCCCAGTTCTCGTCTTCCTTGGGCTCGGCATCGCGGTCGGGGCAGCGTTCACAACCCTGAACCGGGTGATCGGCCCGAGCCGGCCGAACAAGACCAAGGCACAGCCGTACGAGTGTGGGCTGCCGTCCGACGTCCGGCGCGGATTCCGCTTCGGAATCAGCTTCTACCTCGTCGCGATGCTGTTCATCCTGTTCGACATCGAGACGATCTTCCTCTACCCCGTGGCGGTGCACCTGAAGGCCTCGGGGGCGTTCGTGCTCGGGGAGATCGCGATCTTCGTGGCCCTGCTGATGGTCGCGTTCGTGTTCGTGTGGCGCCGGGGTGCGCTCGAGTGGAAGTGAAGCGCGAGCGGCTCGTCGAGCCGTTCACCGTCGAGCAGCCGAAGTCCGCCGAGGAGCTGCGGGTGCGCCAGCTGCGCGCGCGCGACTTGCTGCGCGGCGACCTGCAGGGCGCCGACCTGGACCAGTACGTCGAGGAGCGGGTGCTCGCTACGACCTTCGACAAGGCCGTTGCGTGGGCGCGCGCCAACGCGCTCTGGCCGGCCACCTTCGGGCTCGCCTGCTGTGCGATCGAGATGATGTCGATCGTCACCTCGCGCTATGACAGCGCGCGGTTCGGGGCCGAGGTCTTCCGCGCCTCCCCGCGTCAGGCCGACCTGCTGATCCTCTCGGGACGCGTGTCGATCAAGATGGCGCCGGTCCTCCGCCGCATCTACGACCAGATGCTGGAGCCGAAGTGGGTGATCGCGATGGGGGCCTGCGCGTCCAGCTCGGGAGTGTTCAACAACTACGCCCTGGTGACCGGGGCCGACAAGTTCCTGCCGGTCGACGTCCATGTCCCCGGCTGCCCGCCCAGGCCGGAGTCGCTCATCCACGGCATCCTGAAGCTGCAGCGCAAGGTCTCGGGCCACACCGACATGGGCTGGCGGGAGCGCTATCAGGCGGAGGGCACGGAGGAGCTCCCCCACCCGAACGTCGCCGCCGCGCTCGGCGAGGGTCCGGCGGAGTAGCGGCCGGCGGGCCGCCACTAGATGCCGGACGCCACGGGACTCGAGCTGATCGCCCACGAGCTGCGCGACCGCTTCCCCGACGCGATCACCGACACGGTCCATCACCGCGGCCAGGCGACCCTGGTCGCGGAGCCAGCGACGATTCTGGACGTCCTGCGCTGGCTCCGGGACGAGCCCGGCCAGGAGTACAGCTTCATGGCCAGCCTGCACGGCGCCGACTACCTCCCGGCCGAGCCGCGCCTCGGCATCCACTACCAGCTGCTGAACATGGAGCGCGTCGAGCGGGTGAACGTGAAGGCGGTTCTCCCCGGCCCCGGCGAGGACCAGCTGGCGGAGATCGACTCCTGTGTGGAGCTGTTCCCGACGGCGGAGTTCCAGGAGCGTGAGGTGTTCGACATGTACGGGGTCTTCTTCCGCGGCCACCCGGACATGCGGCGCATCCTGATGCCCGAGGACTACGAGGGCTTCCCGCTGCGGCGCGACTTCCCGATCGGCGGCGAGCCGGTGCTGTTCACGCACAACGAGTTCCAGACGCCGCGCTGGTACGACACGGGCAGGAACAAGTGAGCCACGAGGGGATCAGCGGCCCCGCCCCTGACGAAGGCATCCGCGAGCTCGCCGCCGGCGTGATCGCCGCGCCCATCCCGCACCCCCAGGAGCTCGAGACCGACCAGGAGCTCCTGACCGTCAACTTCGGCCCGCACCACCCCGCCACCCACGGGGTGCTGCGACTGCTCGTGACCCTCCGGGGCGAGGAGGTCCTCGACGTGCGGCCCTACGTGGGCTACGTGCACACCGGCATCGAGAAGACCGCCGAGGACAAGTCCTACTGGAAGGTCATCCCCGTCGTCGAGCGGATGGACTACCTGGCCTACTACTTCAACGCGCTCGCCTTCTGCATGGCGGTCGAGGCACTGCTGGACGAGCCCGTCCCGCCGCGCGCGCAGTACCTGCGGGTGATCCACTGCGAGCTGAACCGGATCCACTCGCACCTGGTCTGGCTCGGCACGTCGGCGCTCGACCTCGGCGCCATATCGATCTTCTGGTACTGCTTCCGCGACCGCGACAAGGTGCTCGACCTGTTCGAGTCCTCGTCCGGGCAGCGGATGCACACGCGCTACTTCCAGGTGGGCGGGGTCTTCGAGGACATCCCCGCCGGCTGGGACCGCAAGACGCTCGAGTTCGTGGACGACATGGAGCAGCGCGTCGAGCAGTTCGAGGCGCTGCTGGACCGCAACGAGATCTTCCTCCAGCGGACCAAGGGAGTCGGCACCGTGCCCGTCGAGCGGCTGCTCGCGCTGGGCGTCACGGGGCCGCTGCTGCGCGCCGCCGGCAACCCGTGGGACCTGCGCAAGGCGGCGCCCTACTGCTCGTACGACCACTTCGACTTCCGCGTGCCGATCGGCACCGTCGGCGACTGCTACGACCGCTACCGCGTGCGGATCGCCGAGATCAAGGAGTCGTGCGCGATCATCCGGCAGGCGGCCGCGGGCTTGCCCGAGGGGCCATACATCACCGAGAACCGCAAGGTGGCGCTGCCGCCGCGGCACGAGCTGGCGACCTCGATGGAGGCGCTGATCCACCACTTCAAGCTCGTCACGGAGGGCTTTCGCGTGCCGCCCGGCGAGGCCTACCTGCCGATCGAGGGCCCGCGCGGCGAGTACGGATGCTTCGTGGTCGCGGACGGCTCGGCCAAGCCGGTCCGGGTGCACATGCGCGACCCCTCGTTCGTGAACCTGCAGGCGCTGCCGGAGATGTGCGTCGGCGGGTACATCGCGGACATGGTCACCAACCTGGCGATGCTGGACCCGATCCTCGGAGGGATCGACAGGTGAAGTTCGATCACCTCCGCGGCACCCCCGGCTCCCGGAACCGGCTGGCTGCGCAGGTGTGGGAGGGCGCCCGGGTGGAGGCCGACCCGGCGGTGGTGCCCGAGCTCCACGACGTCGAGGTGCCCGACGAGCTGAGGGCCACCATCGAGCACCACATGTCGCTGTACCCGGACCACCGTTCGGCGGTCCTGCCGGCACTGCGGGCGGCGCAGCGCGTGCATCGCTGGCTCTCGCCGCTGGCGATGTACCAGGTCGCAGCGGTGATGCGGGTCACGCCCGCCTACCTGGAGTCGATCGCGAGCTTCTACGACATGCTGGAGCTGGAGCCCGTCGGCCGGCGGACGATCTACGTCTGCACCAACCTCTCCTGCAAGCTGCGCGGTGCCGAGGACGTGCTGCACGCGCTCTGCGAGGCGACCGGGGCCCCGCCGAACGGCACCAGCCCCGACGGGGAGTTCCACGTGCGCGCGTTCGAGTGCCTCGGGGCATGTGACATCGCGCCGATGGCCTCGTTCGAGGGCCACTACCGCGGCCCGCTGATGCCCGAGGACGCGAGCACGATCGTCGAGCACTACCGTGCCGGCGGCCACGCCAAGGATCTGCTGCCCGAGCGCCGCTACGTCGGCGACTACGGCCGCCGCGCCCGCGAGGTCCAGGGCTAGTGGCCGAGCAGATCCTCTTCAAGCACATCGACGAGCCGGGCCTGCACAAGATGGAGGTCTACGAGCGCCTGGGCGGCTACCGGGCCCTGCGCCGGGCCTTGACCGAGATGTCCTCGGAAGCGGTGCTGCAGGCGCTCGAGGCCTCTGGCCTGCGCGGCCGCGGCGGCGCCGGCTTCTCCATGGGCAAGAAGGCCAGCTTCCTCCCGCGCGGCGCGATCGAGAAGTACCTCTGCTGCAACGCCGACGAGTCCGAGCCGGGCACGTTCAAGGACCGGGAGCTGATGCACAAGAACCCGCACCAGCTGGTCGAGGGGATCGTGATCGGCGCCTACGCGGCCGGCGTCACGCGCGCGTTCATCTACATCCGGGGCGAGTACGAGGAGGAGGCCGACATCCTCGACGCCGCGGTCAGCGAGGCGTACTCGCGTGGCTACCTCGGCGAGCGGATCCTGCGCTCGGACTTCTCCTGCTCGCTGGTGGTCCACCGGGGCGCCGGCGCCTACATCTGCGGCGAGGAGACCGCGCTGCTCGACTCGCTCGAGGGCAAGCGCGGCAACCCGCGCCTGAAGCCGCCGTTCCCGGCGAACCAGGGCCTCTACCAGGGGCCGACGCTGATCAACAACGTCGAGACGCTCTCGAACCTGCCCGCACGTGATCCAGCACGGCGCCGACTGGTACCGCCAGTTCGGCACGGAGAAGTCGCCCGGCACCAAGGTGGTCTCGGTCTCCGGCAACGTGCGCCGGCCCGGCAACTACGAGGTCGAGCTCGGGGTCCCGTCGCGGCACCTCATATACGACCTCGCCGGCGGTCCCTATCCCGGCTCCCGCGTGAAGGCGTGGTTCCCCGGCGGCTCATCGGCCCCGGTCCTCACCGATGAGCACCTGGACCTGCCATACGACTTCGAGAGCATGGCCCAGGCCGGCTCGATGCTCGGCTCGGGCGCGATCATCGTCATCGACGAGACGGTGCCGATCGTGAGCGTCGCGCTACGGCTGGCCGAGTTCTACCGGCACGAGTCCTGCGGGAAGTGCGTCCCCTGCCGGGAGGGCACCAACTGGACGGTGAAGATGCTCGAGCGCGTGGACCGCGGCGAGGCGACCCCGATGGACCTCGACATCATGGCCAGCGTCCAGGAGAACATCATCGGCAACTGCCTCTGCGTGCTCGGTGACTCGATGGCGATGCCGGTCGGGTCCATGATCCGCGAGTTCCGGCCCGAATTCGAGGAGCACATGGAGAGGGCCGCCCATTTGCAAGCAAATGGGCGGGTCTCCGGCGGGACGGGCGCAGTGCAGGAGGGCCTCACTGATGCCGGACCGCGCGTGGATCACGTTCAGCGTCGACGGCCGCGAGGTGAGCGCGCCGGAGAACGAGTGGCTGGTCGACGCGGTCAAGCGCGGCGACGTCGAGGTGCCGTTCTTCTGTTACGAGCCCAAGCTCGGCAACCCGGTCGGCGCCTGCCGCATGTGCCTGGTCGAGATCGAGGGAATGCCGAAGCTCCAGACTTCGTGCTCGACGCCCGTCAAGGACGGCATGGTCGTCCACACGCAGACCGACCGCGTGAAGCACGCGCAGAACGCGGTGGTCGAGTTCCTGCTCGTCAACCACCCGCTCGACTGCCCGGTCTGCGACAAGGGCGGCGAGTGCCCGCTCCAGGACATCTCCTACGGCTGGGGCGCGGGCCGCAGCCGCTTCGTCGAGCCCAAGCGCCACTTCGCCAAGCCGATCGCGCTGTCGCCGCTGATTGCGATCGACCGCGAGCGGTGCATCCTCTGCTACCGCTGCGTGCGGTTCTCGCAGGAGGTCGCCGAGGACAACCAGCTGGCCTTCCTCGACCGGGCCGACCACACCTTCGTGGGCACCTTCGACGGCCGCCCCTACGAGGCGCCGTTCTCGGGCAACATCATCGAGCTGTGCCCGGTGGGCGCGCTCACCAACACCGCCTACCGGTTCCGCGCCCGGCCGTGGGACATCGAGGACTCCGGCTCGATCTGCACGCTCTGCCCGAGCCAGTGCAACGTCGCCTTCACGGTCCGTGACGAGCGGGTCGAGCGGGTGCTGGCGCGCGACAACCACGACGTCGACGACGGCTGGCTGTGCGACAAGGGCCGCTGGGGCTACCAGGCGGCCGCCTCGCCGGAGCGCATCACCACACCGCTCATGCGCGACGGCGGCCACCTGCGTCCGGTGAGCTGGGAGCGCGCGCTGACCGCGGCCGTCGAGGGACTTCGCAAGGCCGGCGCGGCGACGGCGGCCTTGGCGGGCGACGGCGCGACCGAACGAGGAGGCTTACCTGCTCCAGCGCATCATGCGCGAGGCGCTCGGATCCCAACACCTGGACTCGCGCCCGAGCGGAGTGCTCGAGCCGGCGACCGCCCGGATGCTCTCTCACCCGCGCCTGTCCGCGGCGGTGTCCGACATCGACCGCGCCTCGGTCGTGCTGGTGCTCGAGTCCGACCCGATGCACGAGGCGCCCATCATCGACCTGCGGCTGCGCAAGGCGGTCCGCCGGCACGGCATGCGGCTGGTCGTCGCCGGCTCGCGCCCGACCGAGCTCGACGGGGGTGCCGCGGAGCGCCTGACGTGCGCGCCCGGCTCCACCGAAGCGTTGCTGCGAGCGATCCAAAAGGCGCTGGTGGATCTGGAGGCGGACGCAGGGGAGCTGCCGGAGGCCGAAGAGGAAGAGTCGGCAGTCGGCAGTCCGCAGTCGGCAGAGGGGGCCTCTGCCGAAATGAGCGGTCAGCCGGAGCTGGCCGCTTTTCTCGCCGACCACTCGCTCGACCGGCTGGTCTCGCTCGCGGAAACGGACATCGACGACGTGCGGGACGTGGCGCGCCTCCTGACCGACGCCGAGAACGTCGTGATCGTCTGGGGCGAGCGGCTCGGCCACGGTGAGCGGGGCGCTGAGGCACTGCGCGCCCTGCGTGACCTGGGGCTGCTGCTCGGGCTCGACGCTGCTCCGGGCTCCGGCCTGATCGAGATACCGGCCGAGGCGAACGGGCGCGGCCTGCGCGAGATGGGATTCCTGCCCGGCCTTGGACCGGGCTTCGTCCGCGCTCCTTCGGGCATGAGCGCGGCGCAGGCGCGCAACGCGGCCGCGGAAGCCGAGTTGAAGGCGTTCTACCTGCTGCGTTCGGACCCGCTGCGCACCCATCCGGGCAGGGCGCTGTGGGAGGACGCGCTCACAGCCACCTTCGTCGTCGCACACGACCAGTTCATGTCCGATTCGCTCGAGCGTCACGCGGACGTCGTCTTCCCAGCGGAGGCCTACCCCGAGAAGGAGGGCACGGTCACCCACCCGGACGGGCGCGTGCAGCGCCTGCGGCCCGCGGTCGGCCGTCCCGGTGAGGTGCGCAGCGAGTGGCGCATCCTCGTCGAGCTGAGCCGCCGCCTCGGCCTCGACGTCGAGGCAAACCTGAGCGCGGGCAACGTGTTCGCCGAGATCGCTCAAGCGGTCGCTCCCTACTCGGGCATGACCCTCGACGAGATCGGCGGCAAGGGACTGCGCTGGCCCGCCCGCGAGGCCTCGATCGAGGCGGTGGGCGGCATCCTCGGCGACCTCGCCTTCGACCGGCCGGCGACGCTCCAGGGCGCCGCGATGGCAAAGGACGGGGTGCTGCGGCTCGCCACCTCCCCCAGCGTCTGGGGATCGTGGGTCACCGAGCGCTCGCCCTCGCTGCATTTCATGCAGGCCCGCCAGGAGCTCGAGCTCAACCCGCGCGACGCCGACACCCTGGGCCTCTCGACCGGCGACCGCGCGCGGGTGGGCGCTAACGGCTCGGCGCTCGACGCGACCGTGCGCGTGCGGGCCGCGGTCAAGCCCGGGACGGCGCTCCTGACGGAGGGAATCGCCGAGGACAACGCGACCGTCGCTGTCCGACGGCACGCAGCGGATGGTCGAGGTTCGCCGGGCGGCGGAAACCGCGTGAACCTGCCGCTGGCGGACACCAACTACGTCGAGACGACTGGCATCCTGATCGCCAAGTCGGTTGTGATCTTCGCCCTCGTGCTGGCGATCGTGCCGATGGTCCTCCTGCTCGAGCGCAAGCTCCTGGGCCGGTTCCAGCAGCGCTACGGCCCCAACCGGGTGGGCCCCTACGGACTGCTGCAGCCGCTGGCCGACGTGCTGAAGCTGCTCAGCAAGGAGCAGTTCTATCCGAGCACCGGAGTGCCGCTGCTGATGGCGCTGGCGCCGGCGATCGCGATCGTGACGGCGGTCGCGAGCCTCGCGATCATCCCGTTCGGCGACGTGCGCGACGTCGCAGGTCGAGCCCGCCGGGCTGTACGGGATCGACGTCAACATCGGAATCCTGTACGCGTTCGCCTTCGGGTCGCTGGCGTTCTACGGGCTGGTGCTGGGCGGCTGGGCGTCGGGCTCCAAGTACTCCTTCCTGGGTGCGATGCGCGCCGCTGCGCAGCTGATCAGCTACGAGGTCGCGTTCGGCCTCGCGCTGGTGGGAGTGGTGATGATGGCCGGCTCGCTGTCGCTGGTCGACATCGTCGAGGCCCAGGACGGCGTCTGGTACGTGCTGCCGCAGTTCGTCGGGTTCCTGATCTTCATCGTGGCGGGCTTCGCCGAGACGAACCGGCCGCCGTTCGACCTGCCCGAGGCCGACGCTGAGCTGGTCGGCGGCTACAACACGGAGTTCGGGGGCATGCGCTTCGGCTCTTTCTTCATGGCCGAGTACATCAACATGTTCGTGATCGCGGGCATCGGCACGGCCATGTTCCTGGGCGGCTGGCACGGGCCCGGTCCCGGCTTCCTCGATCCCGTCTGGGTCCTGCTGAAGATCCTCGGCTTCCTGGTCTTCTTCATCTGGGTGCGCGCGACCCTGCCGCGGCTGCGCTACGACCAGCTGATGAGCTTCGGCTGGAAGGTCCTGCTGCCGCTCGCGACGTTGAACCTGATGGTGACCGCGACCCTGGTGGCGCTGACATGAGCGACCGCGCTCGACGTCATCAGAGTCGATCGCGGCCCTGAGCCCGGCGGCGCAGGCGGGCTCGTGCGCGCCTTCGGCGAGACGCTGCGCGGCCTGCGGACGACCTTCGGGCGGCTGGTCGAGGGGCCGATCACGATCCAGTATCCGGAGGAGAAGACGCCGGTCTACCCGCGCTTCCGCGGCCGCCACAAGCTGCACCGCTTCGAGGACACCGGCCTCGAGAAGTGCGTCGGCTGCTCGCTGTGCGCCGCTGCCTGTCCCGCCGACTGCATCCGCGTGGTCGCCGCCGAGAACACGCCCGACGATCGCGTGTCCGCCGGCGAGCGCTACGCCGAGGTGTACGAGATCAACCTCTCGCGGTGCATCTTCTGCGGCTACTGCGAGGTGGCGTGCCCGTTCGACGCGATCACGATGGGACACGACTACGAGCTGTCCGACTACGACCGCTCGGACCTGATCTTCACGAAGGAAATGCTGCTCGCGGATCCGATCGAGCGCACGCCGCTTCGGAGGGCGAATGAAGTCGGAGTCGGCAGTCGGCAGTCGGCAGGGGTGGCTCAGGCGTGGAGGTAGTCCTCTTTTGGTTCGCGGCGGTGCTCGCGCTTTCGGGCGCGGCCGGCGTCGTGCTGCTGCGGAACCCGTTCTACTCGCGTGCTGGCGCTGGTCGTGCACCTGATCGCGCTGTCGATCCTGTTCCTGCTGCTGTCGGCGGAGTTCGTCGCCGCCGCGCAGGTGATCGTCTACGCCGGCGCGGTGATGGTCCTGTACGTGTTCGTGGTCGCGTATGTGGGCGGGCTCGAGGATCCGCTCACCGAGCCCAACCCGGTGCTGCGCGTGCTGGCGCCGCTGTTCGCGCTCGCGCTGTTGATCGAGTTGTCGGTCGCGATCATCGGGTCCGGCCTGAAGGCGATCGACACCGAAGGACCCGACGTGGCCGCCGGCTTCGGCTCGCCGGACCGCATCGGCGAGCTGTTCCTGACCAAGTTCCTGGTGCCGTTCGAGGTCGTCTCGCTCCTGCTGCTGGTAGCGGCTGTCGGCGCGGTCGTGCTTGGCACGCCGGGATCCGGAGGAGACGCCGAGCTTGATGGATATCGGCTGGTACCTGGTTCTCTCGGCCGCGATCTTCTGCATCGGGCTCACCGGCGTCCTGGTGCGGCGCAGCCCGCTCGTGATCCTGATCTCCCTCGAGCTGATGCTGAACGCCGGCAACCTCGCGCTGATCGGCTTCTCCCGGATGACCGGCACCGCCGACGGCCAGGTGTTCGCGCTGATCGTGATGATCGTCGCTGCCGCAGAGGTGGTCGTCGGGCTCGGCCTGATCGTCGCGATGTACAGAGACCGGCTGCCCATGGACGTCGACGAGATGAGCGAGCTCAAGGGATGAGCGCCACCACCTACGGGTGGCTCGTGATCGCCTTCCCGCTCGCCGGGTCGCTGATCATCGCCCTGGCGTGGACTCGCCTGCCGCGGTCGGGTCGCCGGCGTGATCGGGTCGAGCGCGATCTTCCTCTCGTTCCTGAGCGCGATCGGCGCGCTGGTCCAGCTCCAGGACAAGCCGGAGGAGCAGCGGCACCTGGTCTCGTCGCTGTGGGACTACGCCGTGACCGCGGGCATCGACGTGAAGCTCGACATCTACGTCGACCCGTTGGCGGTGCTGATGGCGCTGGTCGTGTCGGGCGTCAGCTTCCTGATCCACGTCTACTCGGTCGTCTACATGAGCGGCGACCGCGGCTACGCGCGCTACTTCAGCTACCTCAACTTCTTCGTCTTCTCGATGCTGCTGCTGGTGCTGGCGGGGAACTTCGTGATCCTGATCGTCGGCTGGGCGTTCGTCGGCTTCGCCTCCTACGCGCTGATCAGCTTCTGGTACCGCCGTCGCACCGCCACCTACGCGGGCGCGAAGGCGTTCATCGTGAACGTGGTCGGCGACGTCACACTGGTCCTGGCGGCGATCCTGATCCAGCGCGAGCTGGGCGTGCTCGACTACACGCGCACGTTCGAGAGCGCGCCGCAGTCCTTCTCCAGCAACGAGTGGGTGATCGTCGCGATCTGCCTGCTGCTGATGATCTCCGCATTCGCCAAGTCGGCGCAGGTGCCGCTGCACACCTGGCTGGCGACGCGATGGAGGGCCCGACGCCGGTCTCCGCGCTGATCCATGCCGCCACGATGGTGACCGCGGGCGTCTACCTGATCGCGCGCATGCATCCGCTGTTCGAGCTGGCCCCGACGGCGGCCGACATATCGGCGGCGATCGGGGCGTTCACGCTGCTGTTCGCCGCCTCGGTCGCGCTCGTGGTCACGGACCTCAAGCGGATCATCGCCTACTCGACGATCAGCCAGATCGGCTACATGGTGATGGCCGTCTCCGTCGCCGCTTACGGGGCGGGCATGTTCCACCTCGTCACGCACGCGTTCTTCAAGGCACTGATGTTCATGGCCGCCGGCTCGGTGATCGCCGCGATGGCGGGCGAGCAGAACATCGATCGCATGTCCGGCCTGCGGCGGGCGATGCCGTTCACGTTCGCCGATGTTCCTGGTGGCCGCGCTGGCGCTGAGCGCGTTCCCCGGCCTGTCGGGCTACTTCTCCAAGGACGAGATCCTCGCCTTCGAGGCCGAGCGTGGAGGCGGCTTCTGGATCCTGTACGGAGTCGGCACCCTGGTTGCCCTGATGACCGCCTTCTATGCGTTCCGGATGGTGTTCCGGGTGTTCTGGGGCGAGCCCTCGCGGAGGCACGCGAGCTCGAGCAGGGGCACCTCGCCCACGTCGAGCCGTTCAACCCCACCACCGGCGAGCGGGAGGACACCGACGTCGGCTTCCCGGGCCCCGAGCATCACATCGCCGAGCGGGAGATCGGGATGAAGGCCCCGATGGCGATCCTGGCGGTGCTGGCGGTGCTCGCCGGGCTCGCTCAGATCCCGAACGTGACGCACGTCGTCGAGCACTTCCTGGACCCGACGTTCGAGGACTCGCGTTACATCGACGTCGAGACGCAGCACCGGCATCGACGTGCTGGCCCTGGTGGTCGGCGCGCTCACGTCGCTGGCCGGCATCGGCCTCGCCTGGTGGATGTACGTGCGGCGTCCCGGCACCTCGCTCGAGCTGGCCCGGCGGCTGCCGCGGCTGCACCGGTTCCTGGTGCACAAGTGGTACTTCGACGAGGCCTATGACCTGCTGGTGGTGCGGCCGATGCAGGCGATCGGGCGCGGCGCCTCCAACACCTTCGAACGGGTGATCGTGGACGGCGTGATGACCGGCACGGCCCAGTTCGTGCGCGCGGGCAACTCGGTCGTGCGCGCTGCCCAGTCGGGCCTGGTGCGCAACTACGCGCTGCTGCTCGCCACCGGCGTCACCGCACTGGCCCTCTACTTCCTGGTCGTCAGCCGCTGATGCTCGTCGCTGCTGATCTTCCTGCCGCTCGCCGGAGGCATCCTCGCGATGCTCGTGCCCAATGCCGACGAGGACGGCGGCCAGCGGGCCGGGTTGGTGTCCCTGCTGACGGCGGCGGGAACGCTCGGGCTGGCGATCGGGATCCTGGCCGACTTCGAGACCGGAGCCGGCCTCCAGCGAGTGACCGACGTGACGTGGATCTCCGAGCTCGGCATCCACTACAAGCTCGGCGTCGACGGGCTGAACATCTTCCTGATCGTCCTGACGGCGCTGCTCTGGCTGGCGGCAACCGTCGCCGCGCTGCTGCGCAGCTGGGAGCGCCCGCGGCTCTTCTACATGATGCTCGCGCTGGGCGAGACGGCCGCGCTGGGGGCCTTCTGCGCGCAGGACCTGGCGCTGTTCGTCCTGTTCTTCGACCTGATGCTGATCCCGTTCTACTTCCTGATCGGGATCTGGGGCACCGGAGAGGACCGGGTGCGGGCCACGACGACGTTCGTGATCTACACGCTGGTGGGCAGCCTGCTGATGCTCTCGGCGGCGGCGGCCACCGGGATTCTCGCGACGCCTGACGGGGCCGACACGACCTTCGAGCTCTCAGAGCTCGCGCGGCGCCCGCTGTCGCAGGGCACGCAGGACTGGATCTTCCTGTTCTTCGCCGCGGCCTTCCTGGTCAAGATGCCGGCCTTCCCGCTGCACGGCTGGATGCCGGCCGCCTACCGCAACGCTCCGACGCCCGTGGTCGCGGTGCTCTCGGGAGTCCTCTCGAAGGTGGGCGCGTACGGGTTCCTGCGGATCTGCCTGCCGCTTTTCCCGGACGCCGCCGCGCAGTACCAGGACCTGCTGCTCGTGATCGCGGTCGCGAGCATCCTCTACGGCTCGGTGATGGCGTTCACCCAGACCTCGGCGACGCTCGTCGTCGGGTACTCGTCGATCGCGCAGATGGGATTCATCACGCTCGGGATCTTCTCGCTCACCGACAGCGGCGCCCAGGGCGCGCTGATCCAGATGGTCAACCACGGGCTCGTGGTGGCGCCGCTCTTCTTCATCATCGCGGTGCTCGCCAGCCGGGTCGGCGGCACGGACGACCTGCGGCGGATGGGCGGGCTCGCGCATGCGCGCGCCGGTGCTGGCGGCGCTGTTCCTGATCGTCACGATGGCGACGCTCGCGATTCCCGGCTCGGCCAACTTCGTGGGCGAGTTCCTGATCCTGAACGGGACCTTCGACTCCAAGATCGTCTACGCGATCGTGGCGAGCGCGGGCGTCGTGCTCGCGGCCGTCTACGCGCTGCGCCTGTATCAGCGCTCGATGCACAACCCGCTGCCCGAGGGCGCAGAGTCGCGTGACCTCAGCCTCGCCCAGGGCGCGCTGCTGGCGCCGATCGTCGCGGTGATCGTGGCGCTCGCGCTCTACCCGCAGTTCGTCCTGAAGCGCACTGAGCCCAGCACGACTGTCAGCGTTGCGCCCGCGGCGCGGGCGGCTGACAACGACCTGCGCGCCGAGCAGCAGCCGCTGGAGGCGCGGAGATGATTCCGGTTGCGGAGCTGACCCAGCCGTACATCCACTACGGCGGGATGTCCCCGATCATCGCGCTGTCGGCCGGATCGGCGCTCACGCTGCTTGTCGGGCTCTTCCCCGACCGTACCGGCCGCAACCTCGCGGTCTTCACCGCGCTCGCGACCCTGGCGACCGCCGCCGGGCTGTCGGTCTGGCAGTGGGACGACAACCGCCTGTTGGTGGAGGGCGCGCTGCGCTCGGACAACTTCGCCCTGGCGCTCGACTTCGTCTTCTACGTCGCCGCCGCGGTCGCGCTGGTGCTCTCGCTGCGTGATCCGACCGCCGTGCGCACGCGCCTCGGCGACTACTCGGCGCTGCTCCTGATGAGCGTCACCGGGATGGTGGTGCTGGCGGGCTCGTCGAACCTCGTCACCCTGTTCCTCGGCCTCGAGCTGCTGTCGATCCCGCTGTACGTGATGTGCGCGCTCGACCTGCGCCGCGAGACCTCGCTCGAGTCGGGGCTCAAGTACCTGGTGATCGGCTCGGTCGGGTCGGCGACGCTGCTCTACGGCCTGGCGATGATCTACGGCGCGACCGGCACGACCGACTTCGGCCCGATCGCGGCGGCGATCGAGAACCAGGGCATCCTCGGCGATCCGCTGCTCCTGACCGGGATCGCGCTGGCGGCAACAGGACTGGCCTTCAAGGCGTCGGTGGCCCCGTTCCACCAGTGGACGCCGGACGTCTACCAGGGCGCGCCCACCCCCGTGACCGCGTTCATGGCTGTCGCGACCAAGACGGCGGCGTTCGCGATCATCGTGCGGTTCTTCCTGGTGGCACTGCTGCCGGCGGTGGACGACTGGGACGCCGCGCTGGCGGCCCTGGCCGTGGCGTCGATCGTGGTCGGCAACGCCGGGGCGATCGGGCAGTCGTCGCTCAAGCGCCTGCTGGCCTGGTCCGGCGTGGCGCAGGCCGGCTACATCCTGGCGGCGGTCGTCGTGGCGAGCGAGATCGGCGTGAAGAGCATCGTCTTCTACCTGTTCATCTACCTGATGATGAACATGGCCGCGTTCGCGGTGGTGATCGCCCGGGAGCGCGAGACGGCGCTGGGCGACAGCATGGAGGCCGTGACCGGTCTCGGCGCGTCGCGCCCGGCGCTGGCCTGGCCGATGACGATCAGCATGCTCGGCCTCGCCGGCCTCCCGGGCACCGCGGGCTTCATCGGCAAGTTCTTCCTGATCGAGGCGACCGTCGAGGGCGACTACACCTGGCTCGGCGTGATGATCGTGATCGGCTCGATGGTGTCGCTGGTCTACTACCTGCGCGTGATCGCGGCGATGTGGATGCCGGAGGCCGGCGCCCACGAACCCGGTTGCCGCGCCGGTGATGGCCGGCGGCTCCCCGGAGGCCGACTCCTCTCCCACCTTCCGCGCACCCCAGATCGAGGTCGTCGCCGTGGCGATCCTGATGGGCGCCGCGACGCTCTTCTTCGGAATCATCCCCGGCCCGCTGCTCGAGGTGGCGAGCGAAGCGGCCGGGTCGCTGGGGCTCTAGGTCACTCTCCGCAGCGCCCGCCGATTGCCGAGGGCGACATTCGGCATGGATTTCAGGGTGAATGTCGCCTTCGACCGAGCGGCTCCGCTAGACCTTCCGGAACTCCGGCACCCAGGAGCCGTCCTCGGTGCGGCTGAAGTCCTGGAACAGCTTCGGCGCCTCGGCGCACATGATGCGCGCGACCTTGTCGAAGACGAGGCGCAGCTCCTCCTCGGCGCCCTCGGCGGTGCGCATCTCGATCACGTGGCGCAGCGTGCGCACGTTCGCGGTCCAGATGATGTCCGTGCTGAGGCCGATCGGGGCCAGGCGGCGCAGTGCCGAGGTGATCTCCTTCTTGATGGCGAACGGCAGGCCGTCTTCGTCGATCCCCAGCTTCTCCGCGGCGTTGACCTGGAACTCCTCCAGCTGCTCGACCAGGTTCAGGACCTCCTCGCGCACCGGCTCGAGGGCCGGCGGCACGCGGAAGCCGATGTCGGTCAGCCGTACGTAGCGCAGGCTCTCCTGGCTGAACGCCGAGCCGGCGCGGTGGCGGACCAGCTCATGGGTGAACACGCGCGAAACGCTGCGGAACGCGAACGAGTAGTTGGCGTGCTCGAGGACGCTGCCGTGGAGGCTCCGCAGCAGGTTGGCGAGGTACTCCTCCTGGTCCGTGCGGACCTTGGTGACGTTCGGGTTGAGGCCCGGCTCCCAGCTGCGATAGCAAGCGCGGCCGGCGAACTCGATCAGGAGCTCCGCGGGATTGGGCTCGCCGTCCGCCTCCGCCAGCCGGCCCTCGAGCCAGGAACCGCCGCCCACGTCGTCCAGGTAGCCCCGGATTCCCTCGAGGTCGAGCGAGGGACGGGCGATCAGGAAGACGGACGGATTGGTCTCGCGCATGGAAACGGGGAGTCGTTCGGAGTCTCGCAGCGTCGCGGCGTCGGTGCTCATGGCCGCGAGATATTTGCCAGCTGCCCGGACGTTACACTCGCCGCGAGTTCGCACCAAAGGAGGAGAGATGCCCGACGGCACCACCAGCGACCGCGACCTGGAGGTCCTGCTCGCCGAGGACCGCACCTACCCGCCGCCGCCCGAGTTCACCGCGCAGGCGAACGCCAGCGACCCGGCGATCTACGAGCAGGCCGACGGCGACTTCGAGGGATGGTGGGAGAGCTGGGCCCGCGAGCTCGAATGGGCGGAGCCGTGGGCGCGGGTGCTGGACTGGAAACCGCCGTGGGCACAGTGGTTCGTGGACGGCAAGATCAACGCCTCCTACAACTGCATCGACCGTCACGTCGAAGCCGGAAACGGCGACCGGGTCGCCTTCCACTGGGAGGGCGAGGACGGCGAGCGGCGCACGATCACCTACTCGGACCTGCTGGAGATGACCAGCCGGTTCGCGAACGTCCTCAAAGACCTGGGCGTCGAGCGCGACGATCGCGTCGCGATCTACATGCCGATGGTCCCCGAGGCGCCGGCTGCGATGCTCGCCTGCGCCCGGATCGGCGCGCCCCATTCCGTCGTCTTCGGAGGCTTCTCCGCCCAGGCCGCCGCCGATCGGATCAACGACTGCGAGGCGAAGGTGCTGGTGACAGCCGACTTCTCCCTGCGGCGTGGCAAGCCGATCCCGATGAAGGAGAACGTCGACGCGATCCTGCCCAACTGCCCGTCGATCGAGCACTGCGTCGTGTTGCGCCGCGTCGGCGGCGAAGTGCCGTGGACGGAGGGCCGCGACGTCTGGTGGCACGAGGCATGCGAGCAGGCCTCTCCCGACTGCCCGGCCGACGGCTTCGACTCCGAGCAGATGCTCTTCCTGCTCTACACGTCGGGCACGACCGCCAAGCCGAAGGGGGTCCAGCACACGACCGGCGGCTACCTGACCGGCGCCCTGGCCACCCACCGGCTGGTGTTCGACATCAAGCCCGAGCAGGACGTCTTCTGGTGCTCGGCCGACATCGGCTGGGTAACGGGGCACACCTACATCGTCTACGGGCCGCTTGCCAATGGCTGCACGTCGGTCCTCTACGAGGGTGCGCCCGACTACCCGGACAAGGACCGCTGGTGGGAGATCGTCGAGCGCTACAAGGCGACCATCTTCTACACAGCCCCGACCGCGATCCGGAGCTGCCTCAAATGGGGCCGTGAATACCCGGCGCGACACGACCTCTCGTCGCTGCGGCTGCTGGGCTCGGTGGGCGAGCCGATCAACCCACGAGCGTGGATCTGGTACCAGGAGGTGATCGGCGGCGGCCGCTGCCCGGTGGTCGACACGTGGTGGCAGACCGAGACCGGTCACATCATGATCACGCCGCTACCCGGCCTCACGACCACCAAGCCCGGCTCGGCGACGCTGCCGTTCCCCGGCATCAAGACCGCGATCTACGACTCGAGCGGCAACGAGATCGAGGAAGGCGGCGGCGGCGGGTTTCTCGTCGTGACCCGCCCCTGGCCGGGGATGGCTCGCACGCTCTACAACGACCCCGAGCGCTACGTCGACACCTACTGGTCGCGCTACGGGCCCGATACCTATCTGGCCGGCGACGCGGCGCGCCGCGACTCCGACGGCTACCACTGGGTCGTGGGGCGCACGGACGACGTCATCAACGTCGCGGGGCACCGCCTCTCGACCATGGAGTTGGAGTCGGCGCTGGTCTCGCACGAGCGCGTTGCGGAGTCGGCCGTCGTGCCCCAGGCTGACGAGACGACCGGCCAGGCAATCGTCGCCTTCGTGACCATCGAGGGCGGGGGCGATCCGCCGGAGGGCTTCGACATCGAGCTGCGCGAGCACGTCGGCGAGAAGATCGGCAAGCTGGCGCGGCCCAAGCGCATCATCTGGGCCGAGGACCTGCCGAAGACCCGCTCCGGCAAGATCATGCGCCGCCTGCTGCGCGACATCGCCGACGGGAAGGAGCTGGGCGACGTGACCACCCTGCGCGACCCGACCGTTATGGAAGCGCTTTCGGAGAAGGTGGCGGCACGCCAGTCGGAAGAGGGTTAGGCCAGGGTCTCTACCTGACCGCCAGCCTCCACACGACGTCCCCGTCGTCCGTCCGCTGCGTCACTCGCACGCGCGCCTTCTCGCCACCGGCGTAGACCGCGGTGCAGTTGAACCTGTCCCCCGCTTGCGGCTTCACTTCCTCTGGGCAGGTCACGGACTGGATCTGCACGCGCGTCTGGCGTGTCAGCCCGCTCTGGATGTCCTTCTCGATCGGCTCCGTGCTGAGCTCCTCGTCGCCGCAGGCCGAGACCAGCAGCGCCGTCACGACGATGGCGGCGGCGGCGGCCGCCCTCACGCTTCGACGGCCTCGCGCGCGGCCGGCGTGGTGAGCGTCGCCCGCAGCCAGGAGGCGATCTCCGGCAGTGTGCGGTCGAGGTTCTCGAGCAGCAGCATGTGGCCCATTCCACCCATCACGCGCACCTCGCAGTTGCGCGGTGTGGCCGCAGCGACGACCTGCTGCGTGAAGGCGGCGCTGACCATGTGGTCCTCCTCCCCGACCAGCACCAGGACTGGCGTCTCGACCACAGACCAGTCCAGGCGCGGTTCGAACGTGAAGATCGAGGCCGCCGAGCGGGCGCTGAGCCGCCACGACCAGATCGGATCCCGCTCGCGACGGAACCAGTCGAGCAGCTCAGGGCCCTGCGCGACGGCATTGAAGTCCGCGATCTGCTTGATCGGGACGGGTGCCAGCGGCGCAATGCGGGCAAGCCGCTTGAGGGCCGGGACCTTCAGTCGCGCGGCCGGTTCGTGCGGAATGCTCGGGTGGGCCACGTTGTGGCACACGACCGCCTCGACGTCCGGCTCGCGCGTGAGCGCGTACCAGTTGATGATCCCGCCGAGACTGGATCCGGCCAGCGCCACCGGCCCGCCGAAGCGGCTCCGCGCGTACGCGACGGCTGCTTCGACCACGTCGAGGATCTGGTCCATCGGACAGTCCCCGCGCCGGCCCTCGGACAGTCCATGGCCCGGCCGGTCGACCGCCACCACGTTGAAGCCCTCGTCGCAGAGGCGGCCCGTGAAGGGCGTGTAGAAGCGTGCGTGCCCTCCGATGCCGGGGCTGAAGACGACCGTCGGCGCGCCGGGACCGGCGTCAGCGGCGTGCACCTCGAGGTGGACCTGGAGGTCGCGGTAGGGGATCAGCTCGTGCTCGGCCCTGTCGACGATCCGGTCCACGTCGTCCGGCCCCTGAAGTCCCTCCCGCAGCCCGGGAATCCGGCGCGCCCAGTCCCGCAGCGCGTCGGTCACGGGCGCCAGGGTCGCCTCTGCAGCCTCCTTGCGCGCGAAGATCCCGCGCGACTGGCCGGCCAGCATCGGCCGCCCGTGCTGCACCAGCATCATGCGCGCCGCCTCGTTGGACGAGAAGCGCGGCGACCATCCGAGTCCTCGGCGCGCGCGCTCGGGAGACACGACCAGCTCGCCATCGGTCACCCAGGCAGACGAGGCCGGCGACACGCGCAGCTTGAAGAGTGCGTCGGCGAGCGGCCCTGCCACCCGCCGTGGCACGCGGCGGATGCGCTGACCGTGCAGTGCGGCGAACTCGTCCGAGCGGATCGCGTCCTCGGTCGCGATATTGAAAGGCCCGTCGGCATCCTTCTTCACGGCGTTGTAGAAGGCCTGAGCAAGGTCGTCCTCCCACACGAACTGCAGCTTCGGCACTCGCCCCGCTGGAAGCACGGCGGTCGAGGCCGGCAGGCGGTCCACGAGCGAGTTGGAGAAGTGCGGACCAACGATGATCGCCGGCCGCAGCCGCACCACCTGCAGCGGCGTGTCGCGGTTCCGGCCCAGCCACCACTCGACGTAGTGCTCGACCTCCGCCTTGTCGTAGAAGTAGTACTTGTCGGGGTTGCCGCGGGGGAACTCGTCCTCCGTGACCGGTTCTGGATGGTCTGCGTGGGCGCCGTAGGAGGCCACGCTCGAAGCGATCACCAGCCGCTGCGCGCCCGCCGCGATCGAGGCGGCGAGCACGTTGCGCGAGCCGCCGATGTTGATCGAGTGAGTCAGCTCCTTGTCGTGGATCTCGGCCACCACGTACGCGAGATGCACGACCACGTCGCAGCCCTCGAACAGCTCGGCCATCCGCGGCGAGCGCACGTCCTCGCGCGCGAACCGCAGCTTCGGATCGGCGACGCGCGGGTCGCGCAGGTCGATGCCGACGACCTCCTCGACGTCGGGGTCCGCGAACAGCAGCGGCGCGAGGACCGTCCCGAAATCGCTCGTTATGCCCGTGACCGCGACGCGCACGCCGCAAGCCTATGGCTTGTCCGGCTCCTCGGTCTGGCGCACACCAGGTCCCACCGGCTCCACCTCGCCGTTGCGCGACCCGCCGACCAGCTCCCCGCTCGCGCGCGACGGCGACATGCTCGGCCATGGAACGGCACGCCCCTCGCGCCAGGCAGGCGGCACTCCGCGCGGCCACAGGCCGAGCAGCATCGCGCCCAGGGCGATCAGCCACACGGGCATCAGCAGGGTCCCGAAACCGAGGATCAGCGCGGGGCCCAGGGCAACCCCGATCCAGCCCATGAAGCGCGTCAGCAGTCCGACGCGCATGGCGTCCAGCGAGCCCTTCACGAACCAGTAGCCGAGCGCCAGCACGCCGGAGAAGCCGATCACGGTGGCGGCGATCAGCACCGGGCTCTTGAAGATGTCGTCGGCGGCGTCCAGCGACTGGAACTCGCGGCCCGTGAAGTCGGAGGCGAGAACTGCGAGCGCGATCGCCCGGATCACCGTGCTGAGCGCGAACGCGACCGGGCCGTAGATCGCCATCACCTGCACGACCGGAGTCGCCTTCGGGTCGCGCCTCTTGGCCGCCCGGTAGAGGTGCAGCGCCACCGGGACGACCAGCAGCATGCCGATGCCCTGCAGGATCGACGCGCCCAGCAGCTCGCCGGTGTGATCCTCGAAGAACCGCAGCAGGGCGGGGCTGTTGTCCTCGGGAGCGTCGCTGTTGATCGACTGGTACCAGTAGGCGCCGGCCGCGAAGACGATGCCGGCGGCGATCGCACACAGACCGGCGATCCGGCTGAGACGGCGCTCGGACTCGAGCTGCTCGGGAGTCATGCTCGTATCGTAGGCCCGGGCAGCGGTTCCGCCGCCGGTGATGCGGTCAGCGCTTGGGCGCCGCGTCTCGGCCAGCGACGGGCTGGGCCGGGTAGTACTCGTGATCCTCGGGCTGCACGATGCGCGAGATCCGGTCGCCCGCAGCGAGCAGCACCGTGAGGGCCGGCGCCATCGCGCTGATCACCGCCTCCGCGCGCTCGCGGTTTCGCTGCTGGTCCGGGGTCAGCTTGGCCACGGCGTGAACCCTATTCCCAAACGGCCTCCTCACCTAGTATCCGAGGAGATGCAGCTTGCGGAGATCATGACCCCCTCGGTCGTGACGGCGCCACCCGCCGCGCCGGCCCGCGATGTGGCCGCGCTGATGCGTGACCGCAACGTCGGATCGGTCGTGCTGGCCGACGAGGCCGGCCGGCCCGTCGGCATCGTCACGGACCGCGACCTCGCCATCTGCGTGGTCGCCGGCGAGCGCGGCCACGAGGAGTCCGTCCAAGGGTTCGCCACCACGCCGGTCGTGACCGGTGACACCGACATGGAGCTCGAAGAGGCCGCCGCGCTGATGGTCGAGCACCGCATCCGCCGCTTGCCCGTGATGGATGCGGACCACCTGGCGGGAATCGTGACCCTCGACGACATCGCCGTCCGGACCGGCAACCTCGAGATCGCGCAGCAGATGACGGCCGAGGTGGCCCGCGCCGCCCTGCCGGAGTTCTATTTCCATCAGCGGGGCGGCTAGAGCCCCAGCACCTCACGCATCGGCTTGGGCTCCACCCCAAGCCGGCGGGCGTCGCGGGGACCAGCGTCGGTGACCATCGAGATCCCCATCAGCTCCGCCTCCTCCCAGGTGGCGAAGGCGGCTTCGCCGGAGAGCTTCTCGAGCGCGCGCAGGCCGGACCGCACCGCGCCGGCGGGCACGTGGACCAGCGGGCGCTCGCGCCCCCAGGCCTCGAGCGCGAGCTTCACGATGTCGTCGTAGGCGAGCACCTCCGGGCCGGCCAATTCGAGCCGGCGGCCGTTGGATGCGCCGTTCTGCACCACCGCCGCGGCGCAGTCGGCTGCGTCCTCGACCCAAATCGGCTGGTAGCGGGACTGCCCGCTGCCGGCGATCGGGACCCACGGCAGGCGTGTCAGCCCGCGGAGAAGCGTCATGTAGCGGTCCCGTGGCGAGTAGACGATGGAAGGCGCGAGCACCGCCGGCTCGACGTCGGAGTTCAGGACCGCCCGCTCGGCCAGCGCCTTGGCGCGCATGAACCGGGCCGGCGAGGTGGGGTTGGCGCCGACGGCCGTGAAGAAGACGAACCGCTCTGCACGCCCCTTCTCGGCCTCCCGCAGCAGCCGGACGGTCGCCATCCCGTTGACCTCCTCGATGCTTCCCGCCGGCTGGTCGCGAATCGCTGCGCCCACATGCACCACGGTCGTGATTCCCCGCATGGCCTGCCGGATCGACGTGGGACTGGCGAGGTCGCCAAGCGTGATGTTGACGCGCACCCTGTTGGGCCCCAGCCGGCGGGGATCTCGCACCAGGCAGCGCACCTCCAGGCCGGCGCCGAGCAGCCTGCGCAGCAACGCCGATCCGATCAGGCCGGTTGCGCCCGTGAGCAGAATCACGGCCTGTAGAAGTCTTGTGCCAAACGCCTCATACTTTGCCCTGTCCCTGGAATCCGCAACAATATTCCGCCCCGCTCCGAGGAGCGGGCCAGCGGACCTACTCGAATCCCCAACCGAAAGGCTCCCAGAGAAACAAATGACCTACGTGATCGCGGAACCTTGCATCGGCCAGAAGGACAACTCATGCGTAGAGGTATGTCCGGTCGACTGCATCCACCCCACACCGGACGAGCCGGATTACGAGTCGGTCGAGATGCTCTACATAGACCCCAACGAGTGCATCGACTGCGACGCCTGCGTGGAGGCCTGCCCAGTGGACGCCTGCTTCGCGGAGGACCAGCTGCCGGCCGAGTGGCAGAAGTACTCGGAGATCAACGTGCAGTACTACGCGGGCAAGTCCTAACCGCCGCCGGGCCTGGGGCCTGGCGGCAATCGTGTGTGTGGCAGCCGGCGCGGCTGCCGTCGCACTCGCAAGTTCGGACCCAGAGACGAGCGAGGAGGCCAAGCCACCGCCCGCTCGTCCGACCGGCGGTAAGCCGGCGGTCGTTTGGGCGGTCGGAGACGGGGCCGACGGCGGCGCGGCGGCCGATTCCGTCGTCGCGCTGATCCGTCGCTCCAAGCCGGACCGGCTCCTGTACCTGGGCGACGTGTACGAGCACGGCACGGCACAGGAGTACGCAACGAACTACGCGCCCTCTTGGGGCAGGCTCGCCTCGATCACCTCCCCGACGCCCGGGAATCACGAGTGGGCGAGCCGCAGTCAGGGCTATGACCCGTACTGGAGGGGCGTCCGGGGCAAGCCGCTGCCGCGCTGGTACTCGCTGCGCGCGGGTGGCTGGAAGATCCTCAGCCTCAACTCGGAGGCCGACCACCGGGCGGGGTCGCCGCAGGTGCGCTGGCTGAAGCGCGCGCTGCGCGGCCCGGGCAACTGCCGCATGGCGTTCTGGCACCGGCCGCGCTTCAACGCGGGGCTGCACGGTGACGAGGTCAGCACGCAGACGCTGTGGAAGCCGCTTGCCGGGAAGGCGCGCATCGCGCTATGGGGTCACGACCACAACATGCAGCGCCTGCGGGCACGCGCGGGGATCGTGCCTTTCGTGTCCGGGGCGGGCGGGCACCGACTGTACCCGCTGATCCCGTTCGATTCCCGCGTGGCCTTCGGCGACGCGAGCACCTTCGGCGCGCTGCGTCTGGACCTGCGCCGAGGTAGCGCTCGCTACCGGTTCTTCTCGGCCGCCGGCAGAGTGCTCGACTCCGGCCGGATCAGCTGCCGGGCCGGTACGCAGTAGCCGGTGGGCGCCGGCCTACTGGACGACGGGCAGCTCTTGGCCCGCGAAGGCGGGTGCCTTCGGGACCGCCGGTGCCTGGAAAACGGGCAGCTCCTGCGGCGTCGCGGCAAGGATGCCGCGCGCTAGCTCCCGCAGCGCCTGTGAGGCGGGCGCGTCGGGGTCGGTGGCGACCAGTGGGGTGCCCTCGTCGGCCGCGGCGCGCAGCTCCTCCTGAAGGGGAATCTTCCCGAGCAACGGTACGCCGATCTCGTCGGCCAGAAGCTGGCCACCGCCTTCGCCGAAGATCGTGAAGCGCTGGCCGTCGGGCGTCGAGAAGCCGGACATGTTCTCGACCACGCCGATGATCGACAGGTCGAACTTCGCCGCCATCTCGGCCGCCCGGCTGGCGACTCGCTGAGCGGCGGGCTGAGGAGTGGTGACGAGCAGGATCTGCGCCTGCGGAAGCAGCTGCGCGAGCGTCATCGCGACGTCGCCGGTCCCGGGCGGCAGGTCGACGAGCAGGTAGTCGAGCGGGCCCCAGTCGACGTCCTCGAGGAACTGCTGGATCGCCTTGTGGAGCATCGGCCCGCGCCAGACGACGGCGGCGTCATCGTCCACGAAGAAGCCGATCGACATCACCTTCACCCCCGCGCCGGCCTCCATCGGCACGATCTTGCGCTGCTCGTTCACGCGCGGCCGCCCGGACACCCCGAGCATGCGCGGAATGCTGTAGCCCCAGACGTCGGCATCCAGAGCGGCTGCCGAGTGTCCCTCGAGCGCCAGCGCCGCGGCCAGGTTCGCGGTCACCGTCGACTTGCCGACGCCGCCCTTGCCGGAGGCGACGCAGATCACGTTCTTGACCTCGGCCAGCGCGCCGGCGGGCAGCCGGTTGCGCCCGAGCTTCTGCTGCAGGGCGGACTTCTCCTGGTCGGAGAGGACGTCGAAGCCGACGCGCACGCCGCGGACCCCCTCCAGCTCCGAGACTCGTGTGGTGACCGCCTCCTGGAAGTGGTTGCGGATCGGGCAACCGGCCGTGGTCAGCGAGACCACTACATCCACGATGCCGTCTTCTCCGAACTCGATGGAGCGGACCATGTCCAACTCGACGATGGAGCGGCGCAGCTCTGGATCGATCACGCCTGTGAGCTTCTCGATGACCTGTTCGCGTGTCGGATTCATGGATGTAGCGGCGTCCTCCAAGGGGATTGCTGGAAAGCGGGACATGCGCGCGCGGTGTGTCACCGGCGCCGCCCCATTGTCTCAGACAGGCAACCGAAACCAATCAAAAAGACCATCGGGCCCCGGAGTGCGGGGCCCGACGGCTGAGGGAGGAGAGGTTGCTGCTTTCTGCCGGCGTGGCCCGAAGGCCGATATGAGGCCGACAGAAACTCGGCGGCGGCCGCCTCCGCGGCTGCCTAAGTTCAGACGTACTGCTGTACTCGCTCCCTCGTCTGACGGGTCTGCTGCTGCAGCGTCTTGCCGACCTGACGCTGCTGGCGCTGTACCTGCGTCCGTGCCTGACGTGTGCGCTGGCGGACCGTCTTCTGAGCCTGGCGGCGCTGGCCGCGGACCAGGCGCGTCACCTGCGTGCGGCGCTTGCGCAGCACTCGCGTGACGCGGTTTCTCCTGGTGCGGAGCTGGCGCACGAGCCGGTTGCGCGCGGTGGAGCCGCGCCGCTCGAAGCGGCGGACGTCGCGCCGGACTCGGTTCAGTTCCTTCTCGGCAGTCTCAGGCGCGGTCCACGGGCGAACCGCTCCGACAACTCGCTCGCCGATCTCGAGGGCTGCGCCGACGGGAACGAGGACAGCGGACTCCGCCACGCCGGCCACCTGGGCGACCAGGCTCTCGACGGAGCCGTTCGTGACGTTGGTCCCGCCGTTGGTGGAGGCACGCGAGGCGGCCCGGCGACGGGCTGCCGCGCTCCTGCGGGCGCTGGCGGTCCTTGCCGTGGTGCTCCTGGAAGCAGTGGTCTTGCTTGCCGTGGTGCTCCTGGAAGTAGTGGTCTTGCGGCGCTGCGCCGTGCTACGGCGCCGGGCGGCGGTGGCGCGTCGCTTGGTGGTTGCGCTGGTGGTGCGCGAGCTCCCGTTGGAGCTGCGGGGGGTGTCGGCCATTGTGCTCGTCTTCCTCCTCTGCGGATACGGTAACAAGCTTACTTGCTGTTCAACTTACTTCTAATCTGGTGGAAGACTAACAGACCGAACACACGTTTGTCCAGGGGCAGGGCAAAGTGCGCCATTTGCAGGGAAAAGCGACTGCTTAGCGGGTTCGCACCGAGAACAGCCACTAGCCGTTCGTATCATCGGTCGCCATGCCCGAAGGCGACACGATCCTGTCGATTGCGCAGCGGCTGCGGCCGGTGCTGGTCGGTCACACACTCGAGCGCGTCGAGACGCCGCAACGCCGGCATGCGCTCGACCGCTGGCCCGAGAAGCTCGCCGGCACGCGCGTGCGCTCGATCGACACGCACGGAAAGAACCTGTTCGTGCGCTTCGACAACGCCTTGACGGTGCACTCGCACCTGCGCATGTCCGGGCGCTGGCGGATCTTCGAGCAGGGCTTCGATCAGGGCAAGCGGGCCCGCTCCGCCTGGCTTGTCCTGGAGACGTCCGGCCACTCGGTGGTCCAGTACAACGGCCCGATCCTCACGCTGATGCGCGACTCGCGGCTGCGCTTCGACCCCTACCTGCGCCGGCTCGGCCCGGACATCCTGGCGAAGGAGCTCGACTGGCCGGCGATGCTGATGCGGCTGCGAAACGACGACCCGACCCGGCCGGTCGGCGACGCGATCTTGGATCAGCGCACGCTCGCCGGGATCGGCAACCTCTGGAAGAACGAGAGCCTCTACGCCTGCAAGATCAACCCGTGGCGCCCGATGTCGGACGTCAGCGACGAGGAGCTCGAGCAGATCATCACGGTCGCCCGCCGGATGATGCTGCGCGAGGTGCGGCGCGGCGGGCGCCTCGCGGGCGGTGAGGTCTTCGAGCACGGCGGTCACGGCTGCCGCCGCTGCGGGACGATCATCAAGGTGCGCGGCCAGTGGGATGAGAACCGCATGACCTACTGGTGTCCGAAGTGTCAGATGTGAAGTCGGCAGTCAGGAGACGGGCCGGAATCGGGCGGTGGTTAACCTAGGTGGAGCCCTTTCGATGAAGGATTCGCTGTCGCTTTTCTCGCCTGCGGTACGCGAGTGGTTCACTCGCGCGTTTGGCGATCCCACGCCTCCGCAGGAAGCCGGCTGGCCGGCGATCTCCCGGGGCGAGAACACGCTCGTCTCCGCCTCCACAGGGTCGGGAAAGACCCTCGCAGCCTTTCTCTGGGCGATAGACAAACTGCTGCGCGAGCCGTCGGGCGAAGAGCGCAGGACCCGCGTCCTCTACATATCCCCGCTGAAAGCGCTGGGATATGACATCGAGCGCAACCTGCGCGTGCCTTTGGCGTCGATCGACGGGGCGAGCGAGATCCAGGTCGGCATCCGCACGGGCGACACGCCGCAGAAGGAGCGCCAGGCGATGCTCCGCAAGCCGCCGGACATCCTGATCACGACGCCGGAGTCCCTCTACCTGATGCTGACCTCGCGTGCCCGCGAGACGCTGACCGAGGTCGAGAGCGTGATCCTGGACGAGATCCACGCCGTCGCCGGCAGCAAGCGCGGCTCGCACATGGCACTGACGCTCGAGCGGCTGGAAGCGCTGGTAGAAGAACCCTTCCAGCGCATCGGGCTCTCGGCCACCCAACGGCCCATCGCCGAGATCGCGCGCTTCATGGGCGGCACCGTCCAGCCGCAGGGCGCGCCCCGACCCGTGACGATCGTCGAGGTGCCGAACGCCAAGTCGCTCGACGTCGAGGTGATCGTGCCGGTTGCCGACCTGCGCGACCCCGAGTCGGAGCCGAACGCCGCGCCGATGGACTTCGTTGCCGAGCGTGGCGACACCGCGAGCCGGCGCTCGATCTGGCCGAGCATCTATCCGCGCGTGCTCGAGCTGGTCGAGCAGCACTCATCCACGATCGTGTTCGTGAACAACCGCCGCCTGGCCGAGCGCCTCGCCGTGCGCCTCAACGACCTCGCCGAGAAGGAGGTCGCCCGCTCCCACCACGGCTCCCTCTCCCGCGAGGCACGGACCGAGATCGAGGAGCAGCTGAAGGCGGGCAAGGTGCGCTGCCTGGTCGCGACCAGCTCACTCGAGCTCGGCATCGACATGGGCGCGGTCGACCTCGTGATCCAGATCGAGTCGCCCAAGTCGGTCGCGCGTGGGCTGCAGCGGATCGGGCGCGCCGGCCACACTCTGCAGGCGGTCTCGAAGGGACGCATCTTCCCCAAGTTCCGTGCCGACCTGGTCGAGTGTGCCGTGGTCACGAAGCGGATGCGCGACGGGGCGATCGAGGAGACGGCCATCCCGCGCAAGCCGCTCGACGTGCTCGCGCAGCACATCGTCGCGATGGTCTCGATCGACGACTGGAGCGTCGAAGAGCTGCACCAGCTCATTACCGGCGCCTACCCCTATGAAGACCTCTCGCGCACGCAGCTCGAGAACGTGCTCGACATGCTCGACGGCCGCTATCCCTCCGAGGAGTTCGCCGAGCTGCGGCCCCGCCTGGCCTGGGACCGGATCGAGGGAGTCCTGCGCGCGCGCCGCGGTGCGCAGAAGCTGGCGGTCACCAACCCCGGCACGATTCCCGACCGTGGCCTGTACGGAGTGCATCTGCCCGACGGCCGGCGGGTCGGGGAGCTGGACGAGGAGATGGTCTACGAGGCGCGCGCAGGCCAGGCCTTCCGCCTCGGCGCCACGACGTGGCGGATCGAGGAGATCACGCGCGACCGGGTGATCGTCACGCCGGCGCCCGAGGTCCCCGGCGCGATTCCGTTCTGGAAGGGGGACGGCATCGGGCGCCCGTTCGAGCTCGGAGAGGCGATTGGCGAGTTCCAGCGCGAGGTGAGCGAGATGCCACGCGAGCGCGCGTTGGCGATGCTCGAGAGCGACTACGGCCTCGACGCGTTCGCTGCCGACAACCTGCACCGGTATCTCGACGAGCAGCGGGACGCCACGCGCGTCGTGCCTTCCGATCGAACCGTGGTTGTGGAGCGATTCCGTGACGAGATCGGGGACTGGCGGCTGTGCGTGCTGACTCCCTTCGGCGGGCGGGTGCACGCCGCCTGGGCGATGGCGATCTCGGCGCGCCTGCGCGACGAGCGCGGCCTCGACCCGGACGCGATCTGGTCGGACGACGGCGTGATCCTGCACCTCCCCGATGCCGACCAGCCGCCGCCCGCCGACGTCGCGATGCTGAGCGCGGACGAGGTCGAGGACCTGATCACCGCTGAACTGGGCAGCACGGCGCTGTTCGGATCGCGCTTCCGGGAAGCGGCCGCTCGCTCGCTCCTCATCCCACGGCGCAGCCCGGACCGGCGGATGCCGCTCTGGCAGCAGCGCCTGCGTGCCCAGGGCCTGCTGCAGATCGCGCGCCGGTACGGCGAGTTCCCGGTGATCCTCGAGACATATAGAGAGGTGCTTTCGGACTGGCTCGACCTCGGCGCCCTGAAGCGGTTGCTCACCCGGCTCGAGAGCCGCGAGGTCTCGCTGGTCGAGGTGGACACACCGAACGCCTCGCCGTTTGCGCAGAGCCTGCTGTTCGACTACATCGCGACCTACATGTACGAGGGCGACGTCCCACGCGCCGAGCAGCGCGCGGCGGCGCTCGCGCTCGACCGCGACCTGTTGCGGGAGCTGCTGGGCGCCGAGGAGCTGCGCGAGCTGATCGATCCCGAGGCGCTCGCCAGTGTGGAGGAGGATCTCCAGCACCTGGGCGCCAAGCGCCTGGCGGGCGACGCCGACCAGGCGCACGACATCCTGCGGCGGCTCGGCGACCTGTCCGACGACGAGCTGTCGGCACGCACGGCGCCCGGCATCGATGCCCAGTCGCTCGCGATGCGGCTGGTAACCGAGCGACGGGCGGTGAAGCTGCGCATCGGCGGCGAGGACCGCTGGATCGCGGCGCAGGACGCGGGCCTGTATCGCGACGCGATCGGAGCGGTTCCCCCCGGCGGGTTGCCGGAGGCTTTCCTGGAGCCGGTCGAGGGTGCGCTGCCACGGCTGCTGCGCCGCTACGCGCGCACCCACGGGCCGTTCACGACGGCCGAGGTCGCAGTTCGCTACGCGCTCTCGGAGGAGGTCGTGACGGAGGCCCTGCGCGAGCTCGAGACCGCCGAGGAGCTGGTGCAGGGCGAGATCCGTCCCGGTGGCGCGGCCTCGGGGCGCGAGTGGTGCGACCCGGACGTGCTGCGGCGTCTCCGGCGCGCGAGCATCGCGGCGCTGCGCCAGGAGATCGAGCCGACCGACCAGGCGACGCTGCAACGCTTCTCACTCGGCTGGCACGGGATCGACCGCTACCGGCGCGACCCCTTCATCGGCGAGGGCCAGCGGCCAGGCCGGCGCGGCGACCTCGAGCAGGACGGCCGCAAGCACGCCGGCCGGCACGCCTGGTCACAGGAGGACGCCGAGGGCGTGATGCCGGTGGGCGGCGGGCCGGACCGGCTGCGCGAATTGCTGGCGCCGCTCCAGGGCATCGCCCTGCCACGGGAGGTGTGGGAGCGCGAGGTGCTGCCACGCCGCATGGGCCGCTACGACCCGGCCTGGCTCGACGCGCTGTGCTCGTCCGGCGAGGTGGTCTGGGTGGGCGCGGGCGCAGGCGGTGGTCGCGGCGGGCGGGTCGCGCTCTACTTCCGCGAAGACGCTCCCTACCTCGGCCCGCCGCCGGCGTCTGCGGCCGGCCCACGCGGAGTGCTTCACGAGGCGGTGCGCGAGCGCCTGACCCGCGGTGCCGCCTTCTGGTCGGACCTGGTCGCCGACGTCGACGGCCCGCCGGCCGACGTGCGCGAGGCGCTGTGGGACCTGGTCTGGGCCGGCGAAGTGACCAACGACGCCTTCGCTCCGCTGCGCGCGCGGCGCCTGTCGGTTGCGCCGGCGCCCGTGGCATCCCGCCGCCGGGGCCGGTTCGGCTCACGGCGCTCGGGCACACAGCCGCATGTCCAGGGCCGCTGGAGCCTCACCGCCGCCTTGTTCGAGCCGGCGCCGGGCGAGAAGGAGCGCGCCTCCGCGCGCGCCGAGCTGCTGCTCGAGCGCCACGGAATCGTCACCCGGGAGACCGTGGTGGCCGAACGGATCCCCGGCGGGTTCGCCTCCCTGTACGCGGAGCTCAGCGGGCTCGAGACACTGGGCTCGGCGCGGCGCGGGTACTTCGTCGCGGGCCTCGGCGGCGCGCAATTCGCCCTCGCCGCGGCGGTGGAGCGGCTGCGCACACATCGCGAGGCGCCCGAGGAGACGGTCGTGCTCGCCGCCCAGGATCCGGCCAACCTTTACGGCGCGGCGCTGCCGTGGCCGGCGCGCGCCTGGGAGCCCGAGGGCCGCCGGCGACGGCCGGCACGTGTGCCGGGCGCTTACGTGGTGCTGACCGGCGGCCGCCCGGTCCTATATGTGGAGTCCGGTGGGCGGGGCCTCGTCTCCCTGGCGCCTCCGGAGCCGGAGACGCTGCGACCGGCGCTCGAGGCACTGGCCGGCTTCGTGCGCTCGGGTGGCCTCAAGCGAGCCGCCGTCGAGCGCTTCGACGGCGAGCCGGTAATGGGCTCGGCGATCGAGGAGCTGCTCCAGGAGGTCGGCTTCCGCCCCGGCCCGCGGAAGCTCACGCTCACGGCCTAGCGATTCCCCATGAGCCAGCTCGATCTGGGCGTCTCCGAGGAAGCCACCGCCAAGCCGGTGGGCAACATCTGGTACGGCACGTCCAGCTGGACCGACAAGACCCTGCTCGACTCGGGCGAGTTCTATCCACAGGGGGCGAACAAGCCCGCGGAGCGGCTGCGCTTCTACGCGTCGCAGTTCCCGCTGGTCGAGGTGGACTCGAGCTACTACGCGCTGCCATCCGAGCGCAACTCGCAGCTGTGGGCCGAGCGGACTCCGGCCAATTTCACCTTCAACGTGAAGGCGTTCGGGCTGCTGACCACGCACGGCACCCTGCCGCGGGGCCTGCCCGAGCGGATTCGCAGGGACCTGCCCGCCGACACCGGCGACGACCAGCGGATCTACGCCAAGGACATCCCCGAGCCGGCGATGGACCTCGTGTGGGACATGTTCAACTCGGCGCTGGAACCACTGGCGGTAGCGGGCAAGCTGGGCGCGGTGCTGTTCCAGTTCCCGAAGTGGTTCACGGCGACCCGCGGCAACGCCGCCTACCTGCGCGAGGTGGCCGAGCGTTCGCGCTGGCCGGTGGCGGTCGAGTTCCGGGGTGGCGCGTGGATGGCCGCGGAGCGCCAGGAGCGCACGCTCGGGCTGCTGGAGGAACTGGGCTTCACCTACGTGGTGGTGGACGAGCCGCAGGGCTTCCCGTCGTCCGTTCCCCCCGTGGTGGCGGCGACGAACCCCGACCTGGCGATGGTGCGCTTCCACGGCCACAACGCGGAGACGTGGGACAAGCAAGGCCTGACCGCGGCGGAGCGGTTCCGCTACCTCTACAGCGAGGACGAGCTGCGCGAATGGGTCTCGCCGCTCAAGGAATTGGCCGGAAAGTCACAGAAGCTCCACGCCCTGATGAACAACTGCTACGCCGACTACGGCGTGCGCAACGCGGCGATGCTGGGGCGGTTGCTCGCGGAAAGTTAGGCGCGCGACTCCGTCAGCGCCCTAGCCAGCGTGTCTAACCCCTCCGGCGTGCGCGCCGCCACCACCCGGTAACGGGCCTCAAGCGCCAGCGGCGCCTCCACCCCGCCGTAGCCGAGCACGCTGACGAACGCGCCCGCCTCGCGGGCGATCAGCTGCGCCGCGGCGGCATCGACGGAGCGGCACGTATTCGCGGTCGCCATGCCGTCGAAGCGGGCGGCCCCGACCCAGCAGAGCGTGAGCGCCACGCTGCCGACGACGCGGATCCGGTAGACGGACTCGTTCAGCTGCTGGGCCACGGGCACGATCCAGTCCGGCCGCGCCGCCTCGAGGCCGACGACCTCGAGCCTCGCGTCCTCGCTCGCCGGCTCGGGCGCCAGCGGCTCGCCGTTGCGCTGCGCACCGCCGTGCAGCGAGGCGGTGAACTCCTCGCCCTTGTCGAGGTCGTGCACGAACGCGAAGCGCACATCCTCCATCGTGTCCCCGGCCGAGACCGCGATGCTGACCGAATAGGCGGGGATCAGCCGCTTCGCGTTCAGGGATCCGTCGATCGGATCGACCACGACCCGCACCGGGCTGGCGCCGTCGCCATAGGTGACCTCGCCGCGCTCCTCGGAGATGACCGTGAACTCGGCGCCCTCCCCCGCCAGCGCCTCGAGCTCCGCGAAGATCGCGTCCTCGGCACCGCGGTCGAACACCAGCGATTCATCTCCCCCGGCGCCGCGGCCGGTTCCGACATTGCGATCCGCCGTCGTCGGGTACTCGGCCAGCACCACCTCCACCCGCTCGACCGCCCGCCGGCAGGCACCGAGCCAGTCGAATTCGAGCGCCGGATGTGTCCGAGCGGAACCCATTGGGCGGCGATCATGGCAGGCGGCCGTACTGACACGCCGGAAATACGGCAAATACCGTCCGGTCCCGTTCTAGCGCGGGGCTACGATAGGCCAGTGCCGCCTGAGGTTGAGGAGAAAAGCGCCAACGATCTGCTGAGCGGCCTCAACGACCGGCAGGTCGCGGCCGTCACGCATCCCGGCGGCCCGCTGCTGGTGATCGCCGGCGCGGGAAGCGGTAAGACGCGGGTCATAACCCGCCGCATCGCGTGGCTGGCGCAGAACGGAACGCCGCCCGAGAGCGTTCTGGCGCTGACCTTCTCCGCGAAAGCTGCGGAGGAGATGCGCGCCCGGGCCGAGGAGCTGCTCCGGGACCCATACGAGGAGCTTGTCTGCTCGACGTTCCATGCCTTCTGCACGCGGCTGCTCGGCGAGGAGGCGGTGTCTGCCGGCTACGAGCCCTTCTTCCACGCCGTCACGCAGGCCGATCGGCTGGCGATGCTGATGGACAACCTCGACGCGCTCGCGATCCGCCACCACGACCTGCGTGGCAACCCGGCGCCCGTCCTGGCGGGGATGATCGGGCGGATCGACCGCCTCAAGGACGAGATGGTCACCGCGGACGAGTACCTGCGCTGGGCGCACGCGCTGGCCGACTCGCCGGACGAGGCCGAGCGCGACCGCGCGGAGCGCGAGGGCGAGTTCGCGCGCGTATACGAGATGCACGACCGGCTGCTCGACGATGCCGGCGCGCTCGACTTCGGCGAGATGATCTTGCGCGCGATCCGGCTGCTCGACGAGCACCCCGCCGCCCGCCGGCGGCTCGGCGAGCGCTACCGCGCGGTCCTGGTCGACGAGTACCAGGACACCAACTACGCGCAGAAGGAGCTGCTCAAGCGCTTGGTCGGCGAGCACCGCAACGTCGTCGTGGTGGGCGACGACGACCAGGCGATCTACCGCTTCCGGGGCGCCTCGCGCAAGAACATCCACGACTTCCAGGAGACCTTCCCCGACGCCAAGTTGCTCCGGCTGGAGGTCAACTACCGCTCGAACCAGCGCATCCTCGACGCCGCGCACGCGGTCGTCGAGCCGAGCGACGAGCGGCTGCCGAAGAAGCTGCGCTCGGGCCGGAAGATGACCGCCGTCGGCGGCCTCGAGCCCGTCGGCTTCTGGCGCTGCGAGAACGAGCGCGCCCAGTCGCAGGCGGTGGCGACCGAGCTGGAGCGTTTGATCGCCGACGGTGTCGCGCCGAGCGAGTGCGCCGTGCTGGTGCGCTCGGTGCGAAACGAGGGCCAGCAGGTGGCGACGGCGCTGGAGGAGCGCGGCATCCCCTACCGCCTGGTCGGGTCGGCGGCGTTCTTCGAGCGCGCGGAAGTACGCGATCTGTTGTCGTGGCTGCGCCTCCTGGCCGATCCGGGGGACGGTCGTGCGGTCGTGCGCGCTCTCGTGCGCCCGCCGGTGGAGCTGGGCCCGGTCGACCTCGCCCGCACGACGCTGATCGCGCGCCGGCGCAAGGCCGACATGGTCACGGCGCTGCGGATGGCGCTCGAGTCACCCGAGGTGTCGCCCGAGGCCAGGGATCGGATCGAGCATTTCCTGCGCCTGCACCGCGCAGCCCTGTCGGCGTTCGACGAGATGCGGCCCGACCTGTTCGTGCACCGCCTGATCGAGCGGGTCGGCCTGCGCAAGCAGTACCTGTTCAGCGACCGCACCGAGTCGCTCGAGCGCCTGGTCAACCTCGCCAAGTTCGCCGACCTCGCCGCCGCCTGGGTGCGGCGCGAGCCCGGTCGCGGATCGCGCGACTTCGCCCAGTACATCGCGGCGGTCGCGGCCGCCGGGCTGCGCGAGGAGGAGGCGACGGTGCGCGGGCGGCCCAACTCCGTGCAGGTGATGACCATGCACGGCGCCAAGGGGCTCGAGTTCGACTGCGTCTACGTCCTCGGCGTGCAGCAGAGCCGGATGCCGGGCCACCGCCGCGGCGGCGAGACGGTTCCCGAGCAGCTGCTGAAGGAGGAGCTGCCTGCGAGCACGCGCGAGGCGCACATCGCCGAGATGCGCCGGCTGCTGTACGTGGCGATGACCCGGTCGCGCAGGCGGCTCGTGCTGTCGTGGCCGGAGTGCACCGGCTCGGGCACCGCGGAGCAGTCCCAGCAGAAGCCCTCGCAGTTCTACGAGGAGGCGCGCGCCGCGGTCGACGTGCCCGAGGAGGAGCGCCGCGAGGAGCTGCTCGGGATCCACGAGGACCTCTACGCCACCTTCCGCATGATGCGCGACGAGGTGCTCGGCAGCGTGGCGCAGGTCGGTGGGGCGATGAGCGAGCTGCGCCTCGACGCGCACCTCGAGGCGGTCGGCGCGATGGCGCGCTACATGGAGCTGCTGAAGCTCGCCACTCTGGTCGAGCGCCGGCCACGGCGCGACGAGCTGCCCGGCGCGATCGCCGAGATCAACCAGGTGCTCGCACAGGCCGCCAGTCCCGAGCAGCGCGAGCTCTACCTGGCGTCGAACCTCGACGAGCTGCTGCTCGCCGAGGAGCGCGACCGGCTGCGGCGCGAGGACCTGGTGACAGACGCGGCCGAGAGCACGCTCGAAGCATTCCTGCCGATCCGGGGCGACGGGCTGATGATGTCCGCGACCGACATCGACGTTTACCGCACGTGCCCACTGCGCTACAAGTTCGCGCGCGTGTTCGCGATCCCCCGGGAGCAAACGCTCCAGCAGCGGTTCGGGATCCTCTTCCACCAGGTACTGGAGCGCTTCCACACCCAGGTCGCAAACGACGAGGCGCTGCCGACCGGCGACCAGGTCCCACCGGATCTACACCAGCTGATGGCGCTGTTCGAGAACGGCTGGCGGAGGCTCGGCTTCGGCGAGTCGAGCCAGGAGGTGCAGCTGTACGGCAAGGCCGTGACCGCCCTCGAGCGCTACCACGAGCGCTTCAGCGGAGAGGAGACCTCGCCCGTCTGGTTCGAGCGCAGCTTCGCCTTCCACATCGGGCCGCACCTGCTGCGCGGCCGCGTCGACCGCGTCGACCGCCATCCCGACGGGTCGTATGAGCTGATCGACTACAAGACCGGCCGCGCGCGCACGCCCTCACAGCTCAAGGACGACATCCAGCTGTCGCTCTACCAGCTGGGCGCACGCGAGGCGTGGAAGCTCGACTCCTCGAAGCAGAGCTACTACTACGTGCTCGATGACCAGAAGGTGCCCGTGGCGCCGACCGACGAGGACGTCACGCGCATCCAGGACACCGCGCGGGAGGTGGCCGCCGGAATCCTGGCCCAGCAGTTCGAGCCAAAGCCGTCGTATGCGGCCTGCTCGACCTGCGACTTCCAGCTGATCTGTCCCGCGGCTGAGCGCTAGGTACTGACGCCCGCAGCTTCGAGCGCGTCGTCGCGGTTCATGTAGCCCCGCACTTCGACGATGTTGCCGGCGCGGACGGTGTAGATCACCGCCGTGCGTGTCTCCATCTCCACGCTGCTGTGACGACTGCGCGCGATCTCGTGAAAGAGCACGATCACGCGCCCGTCGCCGCCATCGATGTAGCGCTCGGTCTCGAAAACGAGCTTCTCCCAGGTCGCGACGCTCTCGGCGACCGACTCCGCAACCTGCTGGGCGCCGCGGTAGACGTGGTGCTCATCGAGGCCGCCCACCGTTCCGTACCAGACGACGTCGGGGTCGAGCGGATCCGTCGCCGCTGCCAGCGCGGTCGTGTCGCCGCCGACCACCCGGACGAATGCCTCGACCATCCCGCGAACGACGTCCACATCCGCCTGGGACATGTCAGTCGTCAGATTGGTCTCTGAGGAAGCGCTCGAACTCGCGGGCGATCGAGTCGCCGGACGGCAGGTCGCCGAGCGGAGTCTCCTCATCATCGACCTCGTCGGCCTGCGCTTCGAGGCGCTCCACCAGCAGCTTCACGTCAGGCTCTGACGCGACGGCGGCATCGAGCCGCTGTTCGTATTCCTCGGTCGCGACCTCGAGCTCCGTGGTGTCGACCTCGACCGCGAGCAGCGTCTCGACGCGTTCGATCAGCGCCAGCGCGGCCTTCGGGCTGGGCACGGTAGCGACGTAGTGCGGAACCGGCGCCCAGAGACTCGCCGAGGTGATCTTGGCCCCGGCGCACGCGTGGTGCAGGACCCCGGTGATGCCGGTCGGTCCCTCGTAGCGGGTCTCCGTGAAGTTGAGCCGCTGGACCAGCTCCGGGTCTCCGGCGATGCCGGTGATCGACACGGGGCGCGTATGCGGCACGTCCGCGAGCAGCGAGCCGAGCGTCACGATCAGCTCCACTCCGAGCTCGTGCGCAACGTCGACGACGGTCTGGCAGAAGCCTTTCCATCGCAAATTGGGCTCGCTCCCTGATAGGAAGACAACGTCACGACCCGTCGCAGCGGTTCGCGCACTCCAGAAGACATGTTCCGGCCAGGTGATCTTTCGCGTCCTTCCTTCGGTCAGCGTGACCGTGGGCCGCGCGACCTGGAAGTCGAAGAAGTCGTCGGGGTCGATCGCGGCGAAACGCTCGGCGTCCCACTGGGTGGCGAGATAACGCAGCGCGGTGGTGGCGGACTCGGCGGCGTCGTTCCACCCCTTGAACGCGCAGATCATCGCCGGTCGCCGCAACTGCGGCCGCTGCTCCCAGTTGACGGATGCCATGGCGCAAAACTAGCCGATCGGCTCAGGCGCGGCGGCCGGTTGCCGATATACGAGGACGTGACCGTGGTGGAGGACCTTGTCTTCCTGCAGGGGATCAGTGCGACCAAGCAGACCCTGCGGAAGTGGAACGAGAACCCCTGGAAGGTGATCGGCGTCTGGGCTGCATGGAGCCTGCTGGTCGCCTGCGGGCTGCTCGCGGCCGTGTTCGCGGTCGCGCACTACTCGCAGCCGGACCCGACCGGCATTCGGATCCCCGGCTTCAACCGGCCTGCGGACATCGAGGACATCGGCTTCATCCTGTTCCGCAACTCGCTCGTGCTCGCCCTGCACGGGTTCGCGTGCGTGGCGGGCTTCATCGCGCTCAACTCCCTGCCCTACTCGGCCGCCCACAAGAGCGGCATCTCGCGCATCGTGCACGAGAAGGCGGGGCCGTTCGCGATGCTGTTCGTCGCCGGCGCGACGCTCTTCTCGCTCGCGACGCAGGCTTACTTCATCGGCGGCGTGCTCTCCACCGCCGCCGCGCAGCTCAGCGTCTCGAACCTGCACCTCTTGGTGCTGCTGCTGCCGCACGCGCTGCTCGAGCTGACCGCCCTGTTCCTGCCCCTCGCGGCCTGGCTGGTGGCCAGCCGCCGCGGTGACTGGGACCAGCTGCTCGCGGCGACCCTCGTGACGGTCGGAATCGCGGTACCAGCGCTGATCCTGTCGGTCTCGATCGAGGTCTACGTTTTTCCGGAACTGATCCGGCTGACGCAATAAGGCGAGCGGCAGTGTCGCGCCCGCGTCCCTAGCCTTGCGCTCGGAGCGGCAGGGGTCTGGTGGCCCATCCGGTCTTCAAAACCGGCAGGCCGTGGCAGCCCCACGGCTGGATGGTTCGATTCCATCGCCGCTTCGTTATGCCCGTTGCCGGCGGAGGGTTTGCAGATTCTCGCTGGAAATGGGTAGGATCGGCGCCATCTGGGGTTGGTCTCTCTCCTTTCATTTAGGTGGAGACTCGACGGAACGGGTGCGGTGACAGGACGTCTCGCAGCAACACTCTTGGCAACGGTGATGGTGGGGATCGCGGGGTTGGGCCTCGCGTCGGCGAGCGCTGCGACCACGTCGGTCTCGCTGACATTCGACGATGGGCGCCAGAGCCAGTGGGCGGCGCGCTCGATCCTCGCGAGCCACGGCATGCACGCCACTTTCTACGTGAACAGCGGGGTGTTCGGCGTCGACGAGAACGACTACCGGATGCCGTTGAGCCGGATACAAGATCTGGGCGCAGACGGTCACGAGATCACAGGGCACTCGCTAACCCACGCCCACCTCACCACGCTGAGCGCCAATCAGCAACGCCACGAGATCTGCGATGACAGGCAGAATCTGCTCGACTTGGGCTTCGCGCCCGTGGTGAGCTTCGCCTACCCCTTCGCCGAGTACAACGCGACCACCAAGTCGATCGTGCAGGAGTGCGGCTACACCACCGGCAGAGACGTAGGTGGGCTGGCCTGCGATTTCGAGGGCTGTGAGATCGCGGAGCCCATACCGCCGGTCGACGCGTTCGCCACTCGCACACTGCCGGACGTCGCATCGACCACGACACTGTCCACAATGCAGAGCTATGTGACGGAGGCCGAGAACAACGGCGGCGGCTGGATCCAGTTCGTCTTTCACTCGGTCTGCAGCGGCTGTGACGACGACGACGGCCTGTCGATCACTCCCGCGCGGCTGTCGGCGTTTCTGGACTGGATCCAGCCGCGCACGGCCAACGAGACCTTCGTGCGAACCGTTGCGGAAGTCATGGGCGCCGGGCCGCCGACGGGCTTTCCTCATCCGAAGGCCGCCACGCCCACGCACGTTTCCCTTGTCCCGGCGTACGCCGCTTGCGCGTCTCCGAACCGCGTCCACGCGGAACCCCTTTCGCATGGGTCATGCAGCCCGCCGCAGCAGACCTCGGACTACGCGACCGCCGGCACGCTTGACGCCAACGGCGCTGCCGCCAACCAAACGGGCTTCGCGCGGTGGACGGTCACGCCCGGCGATGTCAACCTGACCGTGCACATGACGGATGTGCGTCAGGCGGGCACGCTCGGCGACTACGCCGGCGAGCTGCGCCTACAGGCGGTCATGCGCGTGACCGACAGGCTCAACACGCCCGATCCGGAGGGAGCGGGATCCGCAACCGTCCAGGACTCGGCCTTCGGCCCCTCGATCCCCTGTGCGAGCACTACCAGCGCGACGACCGGCGCGGATTGCTCACTGTCCACGACCGTGAACTCCCTGATCCCCGGCGTCGTCGTGGCGGGAGCTCGATCCAATTGGGAGCTCGGCGCGTTGGGTGTATACGACGGCGGCGCAGACGGCGACGGCGACACGCAGGGCGACAACACGCTCTACGCAACGCAGGGTGTCTTCGTCCCTTGACCAGAGCGTCTCACCCCACCTCCTGAGGCTCAGCAGCATGCTCCGCCTTCTGCCGTAGCCGCACCCGGTGCCGGGCCTTCTCGACCGCGGCGGTCAGCGTGCCGACGTCGTAGGCGCCTTGGTGGCGGCGGCCGTTGATGAAGAAGGTCGGCGTGCCCGCGACGCCGCTCGCGTCGGCGCTGCCGACGTCCTCCTCGACCCGCCCGGCGTGCCTGCGCTCGCGCAACGCGGTGTCGAAGCGATCGACGTCCAGGCCGAGCTCCCGCGCGTAGCGCTCGAGCGCAGCGGAGTCGAGCTCGTCCTGGTGGCCGAGCAGCTTGTCGTGCATCTGCCAGAAGGCGCCCTGGTCGGCGGCGGCCTCGGCGGCCTCGGCGGCCATTTGAGCATTGGGATGGACGTCGTTCAGGGGTAGCTGCCGCCAGACGTAGCGCAGGTCGTCGCCGAAGGAGTCGAGCAGCTCGCGGATCGCCACCTCGGCCTGGCCGCAGTAAGGGCACTCGTAGTCGCCGTACTCGACGAGGGTGACCGGCGCGTCGTCTGACCCGCGAACGTGGTCGCGGTCGGGGTCCACGTCCTCGGAGAGGTCGACCAGGTCCTCGGCGGTGCCCGCGAGCGCGCGGGCGCGCATCGTGGCGGGCAGCCTCCGCATGATCCTGAACACCACCGCGGCCACCAGCGACGACACCACGGCCGCCGCCAGCACGCCGAGCTTTGCCTCCTCGAGATGCTGGCCCTCGAACGCACGGGTCGCGACCAGGATGGACACCGTGAAGCCGATGCCGGCGACGATTCCACCGCCGAGGATCTCGGGCCAGCTGAGGGAGCGCCTCACCCCGCCGATCCGCGATGTGAGCCATGCCGCGCCCATGATCCCGAGCGGCTTCCCGACCACGTAGCCAAACAGGATCCCCAGGGTCACGCTTGACGTGGCGGCGTCCCCGATCAGCTGTGCCGTCGAGATGGATGCCCACATTCGCCAGCGCGAACAGCGGCACGATCACGAAGCTGGTCCACGGATGCAGCCGGTACTGGAGCCGCTCGTTGACCGAGATCGCAGACGCCACACCGAGCTGGGCGGAGCGTGCCAGCTCAGGCGTCGGCTGCTCGCGGAACGAGCGCGTCAGGTCCGTCACCCGCTCGAGGTCGGCGCGCGCCGGCGGATAGGCACTGGTGACCAGGCCGACCGCGAGGCCGGTGATCACCGGGTCGATCCCCGACTCGTAGATCGCCACCCAGAGTGCCACGCCGACGATCACGGCGGCCTGCCCACGCCATTCGATCGGCGCGAACCGCAGCGCCACCAACACGCCGAACAGGATGATCCCGATCGCGAGCGGCACCACTTCCACGTGGTCCGTGTAGACGGTAGCGATCACGATCAAAGCCACGAGGTCGTCGAAGATCGCCACGGTCAGCAGGCGGAGGCGCAGCCGCGTGCCGCCGGGAGCGACCAGAGCCAGCACTCCGAGCGCGAAGGCGGTGTCGGTGGACATCGCCGCGCCCCAGCCATCTGCGGTCGAGCTGCCCGCGTTGAACGCGAGGTAGATCAGGACGGGAAGCGTCATTCCGCCCAACGCGGCCGCCAGCGGAAGCGATATCCGGCGCCGGTCGCGCAGCTGTCCCACGTCCATTTCCCGCTTGGCTTCCAGGCCGAGGACCAGGAAGAAGAAGGTCATCAGGCCCTGGTTGATCCACTCCCGCAGATCCTGGGAGATGCCGGCGTCGCCGAGGCTGATCGAGAGCTTGGTGGTCCAAACCGGACTCGTAGGAGTCCGGCCATGGGGAGTTCGCCCACGCCAGCGCGGCGACCGCTGCGAACAGCAAGACCGCCGCGCCGCCGGTCTCCGTGGTGAGAAAGTTCCGCACCGGCGCCGCCAGGTTCCGCGCCCATGCGGTGCGGCCCGTGGGAGGAGAGGGCGTCACTCCTGCGGCTCGGCGACCGGCATCCCGTCAGTATCGATGATCCGATATCGGTGTCGGTATCGCGATACGCTCGTCCGACCGTATAGCCAGCAATGTGGGTGCGCCGATGTCGACGGATCCCAAGTTAATCAGCCCAGGTCTCACCCACCCATGCAGCCCGGCGGACGGGCCGGATCGCGAGTGCGGTCTCGAATGCGATCGTGCGGCTCTTCGCCGAGTAGGCCGCGGGCCCACCAAAGCACGCGCGATCGTGACCGGGTCCGCGATCATGGACGAGGAGACCCTCACCAAGGCCGAGCGCAAGCTGATCGAGGGTGGCCAGGGTGCGGCGGTCCGGGAGACGCGCAGGATGCTGCAGGACACGATGCGGGACGAGATGGTGACGGCAGTCGAGGACCTCACCGGAAGGCGGGTGATCGGCTTCCCTCGACGACGACTGCATGTCTCTCGAAGACCCGCTCCGCGCCCCCTCGCGGCGGCACGCCTGGAATGACGCTGCAGCCGCCCGTCCGGAGACTCGGGCCCGTTCGTCGCCGGGACCGAGGTCGCGCCGGTCGCGCCTCGGGAGCATTGAACCCGCTCGCGGCCGCGTGGTTGAGCTCGAAGCGCGTCCGCGGCGAGGCGCGCTCCGCGCTTGGCCGCGTCGCGCCTGCCGATCGCCGATGGACGGCTCGGTGGAGGCGCGCGTCTCCGGCCGCAGCGGCTGCCGGCTGCTGCAGCACACCGACGGGAATACCGGTCGGTGAGGCCGAACGGGGGCGGCTCTGCATCGACGCGCACAGCTTGCGCTGGCAGTGGCTGGCGATGAAGGATCCGACCGCCGCGGCCGTGATCGCCGCGCACGAGTACGCGCACGTCGTGCAGGCCGACCTCGGCTGCCTGCCGGAGGGCTCGCAGGCGCCGCGCTGGCTGGTGGAGGGAATGGCGACCGAGATCGGCTGGCGCGCGATGATCGGGGCAGGACGCGCGACATGGAGCCAGATGCGCGAATCGATTCCCGACGGCGGAGCGTTCGATCCCAACCTTTCGCAGCTGCAGCGATACGAGACCGTCGGCGGCCGGGACGCCGAGTACGCGCTCTGGCACGCAGCTACGGAGGCGCTGCCGGGCTCGCCGGTGCGGCCGCTGCTGCGCTGGTGCCGGCTGACCGGCACGGGCGTGCCTTGGCAGGTCGCGTTCAGACGTGCCTTCGGATTGACCACGACGAGCTTCTACGAGCGCTTCGAGCGTGCGCGTCAGGCGGCGATGCTCTCGAAGCGACTGGACACCGGGGTCCACGACGGACCCAACCCAGCGTCAGATGCGTGATCTGTACGCCGGGTCCGTCGCGAGGATCCGGCATGTCGCGCTCTGCGGTCCGTCGAACGGATGGCAGAGGTGGTCGGAGATCGAGTCGCGCAGGACGTAGGTGGCGCCGCCGGTGCGCGCCTGCCAGACGTCGCCCCGGCTGATCGGCGCGAACAGCAGCCTGCGGGTCGCGATCCGGTAACGGACGAGCGCGGCGCGGTGCGGACATCCACTCTGGTCGCCCACACACAGACGGGCGAAGTAGAGGTCGCCCCCGTCGAAGTTCGGAGCCACCCGCGGGATGTTCGTCAGGCCGCCGCCCCGGATGCCGTCGACCACCCGGCTGGTGCGCGCGCGTGTGTCGATCAGGCGGATCTGGCTGCCCGGCCCGTCGAGCGTTCCCTTGAACTCCCACGCCAGCGCCAGGCGTGTGCCCGCGCAGGTCGAGCGCGGTCGGACGTGAACGGCGCCGGTCGCCGCAGACCGGGGGCCGGCCCGGGTCCGTTATCGCGCAGGCCCGGCGTGGGCCGCCGGGCAGACGGCTGGCGCTGCGCCCACTTACACGGCTCTCCGTACACGTAGGGGAAGTTGCGGTGCCGGTCCAACACGCGCGCGAACGCGACCCGGCCCCTCCAGATCGACGGCAGCACGTCGGACGCGGCCACGGGCGGCGGGCCGAACCTGCGCTCCTCGCCGGTCGTGAGGTCGAAGCGGTACAGGCGGCAGCCGCGGCCCTGCGTGTAGACGGTCGACGTGGAGAGCGGGGTCGAGAGCGGCGGCTCGGTCTGGCAGCGCGAATAGACGATCCAGGGCGTGCCGCTCGGGCCCGGGCCGATGTCCGCGTCGAACGGCGACCGAGCGCTGCGGAACGGGCAGCGCGCCGGGCGGCCGGCGCGCGGGTCCGTGTACATGAGGGCGAACAAGCCGGTGGCCGGGTCGCGGCTGCTCCACACCAGGCCGCCGGCGTAGCCGCTCAGGTGGGTCGGCGCGTCGACGGTCCCGACAACGCGGTCGGCCGCGCCGGCGCCCGGCGGCACAACCGCCGCCGCCATCAGCACCAGTGACGAGTGTCCGCCGCATCACCCTTTCAAACCGGGGCGGCGGCCGTTGTTGCGCGTCTAGCGCGTCGAGCCTTGCGCGTCGCGCGCTCGCGAGTGCTTCTCGAGCGCCTCGGCCAGCTGTTGCTTGGACATGTTCGAGCGGCCCTCGATTCCGGCCTGCTTGGCGTCCTCGTAGAGCTGCGACTTCGGCTTCATCGCGTCGACTCCGCCGTAGGTGCGACCGCCGCGCCGCGCCGCGGGCCCGCTCTTCGCCGCCTGTGCGTCGGAGGGGCCCTTGCGATCCTTCAGCTCCCAGTGGTCGCCCTTCTTCTCGGCGACGTGCTTGACCGAGTCCCACGCCGTGCGGTGAGCGCGCTCCTCGCTGCCGTACTGCTCGTGGGCTGCAGTCAAGCGTCTTCTCGTAGGTCTTCGCGCACCTTCTTCGGCGAGCGCTCCAGCGTGCTGGGCAACTGCTCCTTGCTGGCGGGCATCAGAACCTCCTCTTCCATTTCGACTCTCGCTCAAGAAGGTTCACCCAGACCCGCGCCGCCTAAACGGCGCGGGGTCCAGGTTGGGGAGGGGTGACACGGGACAACTCCCTGCCGTGGCTGACGCGGGGAGGGGGAGGCAGCCTGAGCGGGCTCGGGCTCCAATGCGAGCCCGAGGACTTCACCGATCGTCATCACCGGGTGGAACGTCATCTGCTCGCGCACCTCCTCGGGGACGTCCTCGAGGTCGCCGCGGTTGCGCTCCGGCAGGATCACCTCGGTCAGCCCGGCCGCGTGGGCGGCGAGCACCTTCTGCTTGAGGCCGCCGATCGGCAGCACCCGGCCCTGAAGCGTGACCTCGCCGGTCATCCCGACGCTGTGGCTCACCGGGCGGCCCGCTCAGCAGCGACGCCAGCGCGGTCGTCATCGTGATGCCCGGCGCTCGGGCCGTCCTTCGGGATCGCGCCCGCCGGGCACGTGCAGGTGGAACTCGCGGTCCTCGAAGCGCGTCCGGCGCGATGCCGAGCTCATCGGCGTGGCCGCGGACGTAGGAGAGCGCGATCCGCGCCGACTCCTTCATCACGTCGCCCAGCTGGCCGGTGAGCACGAAGCCCTCCTTGCCGGGCATCGAGGTCGCCTCGATGAAGAGCACGTCGCCGCCCGCGCCGGTCACCGACAGTCCGGTGGCGACGCCCGGGACGGCGGTGCGCTCGACCGCCTCCTGGAAGAAGCGCTGGCGCCCGAGCCCGCGCGCAGCCGCGTCGACGTCGACGCGACCGGCGCCTGCGCCTCTCCGGCGGCCAGCTTGGTCGCCGTCTTGCGGAGCAGCTTGCCGAGCTCGCGCTCGAGGTTGCGCACGCCCGCCTCGCGGGTGTACTCGGTGACGATCGTCCGCACGACGTCGTCGGCGACGTCACCTCGCTCGTCGTGCAGCCCGTTGCGCTCCAGCTGGCGCGGCAGCAGGTAGCCGCGCGCGATCGCGACCTTCTCCTCGGTCGTGTAGCCGTCGAAGCGCACGACCTCCATCCGGTCCAGCAGCGGGCCGGGGATCGTCTCCGCCACGTTCGCCGTCGCGATGAACAGCACCTGCGGACAGGTCGAGCTCCACGTCCAGGTAGTGGTCGCGGAACGAGTGGTTCTGTGCCGGGTCGAGCACCTCGAGCAGCGCCGACGAGGGGTCGCCGCGCCAGTCGGCGCCGACCTTGTCGACCTCGTCGAGCATGATCACCGGGTTCATCGTGCCGGCGTCGCGCAGCGCCCGGACGAGCCGGCCCGGCAGCGCCCCGATGTATGTCCGGCGGTGACCGCGGATCTCGGCCTCGTCGCGGACGCCGCCGAGCGACATGCGGACGAACTCGCGCCCGGTCGCGCGGGCGATCGACTCGCCGATCGAGGTCTTGCCGGTGCCGGGCGGTCCGATCAGGGTCAGGATCGCGCCGGCGGCGCGCCCCTCCTCCTCCATGCCGCGCTCGCGGCGCAGCTTGCGCACCGCGATGTACTCGGTGATCCGGTCCTTGACGTCCTCGAGGCCGGCGTGGTCGGCGTCGAGCACCTCGCGCGCGTGCACGGGGTCGAGCCGCTCGTCGGAGCGCTTCGACCACGGCACGGACACCAGCCAGTCGAGGTAGGTGCGGATCATCGACGCCTCGCCTGAGGCCGTCGCCCATGCGCTCCAGCCGCCCGAGCTCCTTCTCGGCCTGCTCGCGCACGTCGTCCGGCATGCCGGCCTCCTCGATCTTGGCGCGGTACTCGTCGACGACCGAGCTCCTCGTCCTCGCCGAGCTCCTTGCGGATCGACTCCATCTGCTTGCGCAGGAAGTACTCGCGCTGCTGCTGCTCGGCGCCCGACTGGACGTCGTCGCGGATGCGCACGCGGACCTGCAGCTCGGCGAGCCGCTCGCGCTGCAGTCGCGAGCGCCTTCTCGAGGCGCTCGGTGACGTCGAGCGTCTCCAGCAGCTCGATCTTCTGCTCGAGGCTGAGGTCCGGCGAGTAGCCGGAGGTGTCGGCGAGGGCGCCCGGCTCGGTGACCGAGCGCAGGAACGCGCGGATGCGGCCGTCGGCGCCGCGCAGCTCGAGGATCTCCTCGACCACCGCGCGGTACTCGCGCTCGAGCTCGCGGATGCGCTCGTCGCGCGGGTTGGGATCCTCGTGCGCGGTGACCTCGACGCGCAAGTGCCCCCGTCGTCGGTGCGGGCGGCGCCCGGGATGCCGCGGCGGAGGCCCTCGCACGGTCACGGCGCTGGCGCCGCCGGGAATCCGCATCTGCTCGGCGACGTCGGCGACCGTGCCGACGGCGGCGAAGTCGCCTCCTGTGCGCGGCACGAGCAGCACGCGCTCCTCGTCGCCGACCTCAAGAGCGAGGGTCGCCGATCATGCCGGGGAAGACGACGGTGTCGTCGAGCGGGACGAGAAGCAGTGTTTCCATGTGGCCTCTTTCCATTTCGAAGCAACGTTTCGATAAGTGTAGCGATAAATACTTGATAGTATACCAATCGTTTGTAAACAACTATTCTCGGCTATCATAGCAACAGGAGACGAGCGAGACGACCGCGACCACAGAACCGCCCCCGAAGCAGGCCACTGCCGGCTGGCACGCTCCTGGCGATCCGGCTGGCCCGGGCTGCGGGCTACCGGCTCGGCCACGCGCTCGGAGACGCTCGGGATGCGCACGCACGAGTTCGCCGTCCTGCACACCTGCGCGACGCGGGCCCGCTCTCCCAGCAGGCTCTGGGCCGGGCGCTGCGGATCAACCCGAGCAACCTCGTCGGCCTGCTCGACGCCCTCGAGGCCGACGGCCTGATCGTGCGCGCCCGCGACCCCGCGCGACCGGCGCCGCCACCTCGTCGGGCTCACCGCCCGCCGGCAACCGCCGGCTGCCAGCGCGCAGGCAGGCCGCCGAGGCAGCCGAGCAGGAGCTGCTCGCGCCGCTCGCCCCGGCGGAGCGCGCGCAGCTTCGTCGGCTTTCTGGAGCGCCTCGCCGAGCGACGCCTGCGCGCCCGGGCGGGCGGGCGCTGCTGAGCACGCAGAGCGCCCACGAAGCTCGACCGCCGCCGGCTGCTCGCGCTCTTCCGGCCCTACCGGAGGCGGCTCGCGTCGGTCCTCGGCCTGATCCTGTTCTCGGCCGGCGCTCGGGATGGTCTCCCCGTTCCTGCTTGCGCGCCGTGCTCGACAAGGCGATCCCCGAGCAGGACACGACGCTGCTCGCCGCCCTGGTCGCCGGGCATGATCGCGATCGCCGTCGCGACCGGCGCGCTCGGCGTCGCGCCAGACGCTGCTCTCGAACACGGTCGGGCAGCGGGTCATGCACGACCTGCGCGCCGCCGTCTACCGCCACCTCCAGCGGCTCTCGCTGGCCTTCTTCACCCGCACGCGCACCGGCGAGATCCAGTCGCGGATCGCGAACGACATCGGCGGCGTCCAGAACGTCGTCACCAGCACCGCGACCTCGATCGTCTCCAACGTGACGACCGTGCTCGCGGCGACCGTGGCGATGTTCCTGCTCGACTGGCGGCTGGCGGTGGCCGCGCTCGGCCTGCTGCCGTTCTTCGTCTGGCTCACGCGGCGGGTCGGCGAGGAGCGGCGCCGGATCACCGCCGTGCGCCAGGACCGGCTGGCCGACATCTCCGCGCTGGTCGAGGAGTCGCTGTCGGTCTCCGGGCATCCTGCTCGGCAAGACGATGGGGCGCTCGGGCGAGCTGGCCGAGCGCTTCGAGCGCGAGTCCGAGCGAGCTCGCCGACCTCGAGGTCCGCTCGCGGATGGCGGGGCGCTGGCGGATGGCCTCGGTGCAGATCGCCTTCGCCGCGATGCCGGCGCTGATCTACCTGTTCGCGGGCCTCGCGATCGCGAGCGGCGGCCAGACGATCACGATCGGCACGCTGGTCGCCTTCACGACCCTGCAGACGCGGCTGTTCTTCCCGATCCAGTCGCTGCTCTCCGTCGGGGTCGACGTGCAGAGCTCGCTGGCGCTGTTCGAGCGCGTCTTCGAGTATCTCGACTATCCCGGTCGAGATCGAGGAGCGCGACGGCGCGGTCGCGGCTCGACCCCGCACGAGGTCCGCGGCGCGGTGGCCTTCGAGGAGCGTCGGCTTCCGCTACGCGCGCCGACGGCGAGTGGACCCTGCGCGACATCGACCTCGAGGTGCCGGCCGGCGACGACGCTCGCGGTGGTCGGCGAGACCGGCTCGGGCAAGACGACGCTCGCCTACCTGCTCGCCCGCCTCTACGAGGTCGGCGAGGGCCGCGTGACGATCGACGGCATCGACTTGCGCGACATGAGCCACGCATCGCTGGCGGCGATCGTGGGCGTCGTCTCGCAGGAGACCTACCTCTTCCACGCCTCGATCGCGGACAACCTGCGCTTCGCGAAGCCGGCCGCGACCCAGGACGAGATCGAGCGGGCGGCGCGCGCGGCGCAGATCCACGAGCTGATCGACGGGCCTGCCCGAGGGCTACGAGACGATCGTCGGCGAGCGCGGCTACCGCTTCTCGGGCGGCGAGAAGCAGCGCATCGCGATCGCCCGCACGATCCTGCGCAACCCGCCGGTCCTGATCCTCGACGAGGCGACCAGCGCGCTCGACACGCGAGACCGAGCGCGCGGTCCAGGCGGCGCTCGACGAGCTCGCGCGGGCCGCACGACGCTCGCGATCGCGCACCGCCTCTCGACCGTCCGCGACGCGGACCAGATCGCGGTCCTCGACCGTGGCCGGCTCGCGGAGCTCGGCAACCACGAGGAGCTGCTCGAAGCAGGCGGCCGCTACGCGGCGATGGTGGGCGTGCAGCACGACGCTCCGGTCGCCATCTGAGCGTCTGCGACTTGAAGCACGTTATCGGGGCCTAAGTTCGCACACGTCCAATTCTGGGGACGTGAGCAAACTTCGCCCCCTATACGGTGGCGAACTTTGTCCACGTCCAGCGGAGCCGGGCGAAACGCAACGGGAGACGCGGCGTTACGCCAGCATCGACGCCGCCTCCTTACCTGCCTCGTCCCGTCACCACGGCCCGGGCGGGGACTCCGCGTCGCACGCCTCAACGCAGGCTCTGCGCTCGCGCGATTGACCGCTCTACGCAGGGGTAAGAGTGGTGAAGGAGGTGTGACAATTGGCTAAGGACCACGGACCTTCCGTGAAGAACGACAAGCAGTACGAAGGCCTGCGCAAGAAGGGCATGAGCAAGGAGCGGGCCGCGAAGATCGCCAACAGCCCCGGCGCTTCGAGCCGCGGCGGTAAGAAGAGCGGCAAGTCGTCCTGACGCCGCGGACGCAGTGGTCACCACGGTCATCTTCTGCGCGGCGATCGTCGGCATCGGGTTGATCGTCTTCATCGTGGCCGACGGGCGGCGGACCGCCGACCCGGACCGCCAGCGGCGGCTGAGGATCCGCGCCCGCGCGAGCCAGTCGCACGCGGAGACCCTGGCGCAGGAGCCCACCCAGATCCCACCGGGGCAGAGGAGGAGCGCGCGGCGATCGAGGCGCGGCTCGAGGCGGAGCGCCGGCGAAGCGCGCTGGTTGAGGAGAACTGACTTGCGGAGTAAGAGAGATCCCAACGAGGGTGAACGAATGACGGCAGTCATCGTGATAGTCGCGGTGCTGGTCGTGGCAGCGCTGGTCGCGTTTGTCGTTCTGCCGCGCATGCGGCAGCGACAGATCGAGCGGCGCCAGGAGCAGGAGCGGCTAGGACGCCAGGTCGAAGGCCATCGAGAGGAGGCTTCTGCGCAGCAGGAGCGCGCACAGCGCGTAGCGCAGGAGGCCGAGGAGCACCGTCGTGAGGCAGAGGAGCACGCTGCCAAGGCAAACGAGCTTGAGGAGGGCGCAGCGCACGCAAACCGCAACGCTGCCTTCCACGAGGACCGTGCCCACGAGGCACAGGAACAACTGTCAGATCGCTCAGTCGGCTCCGTGCCGGCCGGGCACGGGAGGCTTTGAGCAAGGACAGAACAAGAGAGGCCCGGGTCAAGCCCGGGCCTCTTCTTTACGGCGTCACTGTGAAACGTCTGGTTAGGCGATCCTGCGGACGCGCTCTGCGACCTCGCCCCGGTGCACGCTGAACCCGTTCACCTGGCGCTCGACAGCGCGGCGGTTCCGTCTCACGGCAGTGGCGCCGCGTCGCTCGAACTTGTTGAGCTGACGCTGAGCCTTGTTGCGGTTCGTGTAGGTACGCGCCGTGTCCACGAGGCGGTCGCGCGCTTCCAGCGCGGCGCCGATCGGGATCAGGACTGCACGCTCGGCCGTACGGGTGACGCCTTCCAGGCGAGTCTGCTCGGCGGACGCCCTGCGGGCCGTAGCGCGAGCCGCCTGGCGAGCCGTCGTGCGCGCCGCGCTGCCCGTCTCACGAGCCGAGCGCGCTGTCGAGCGCGCGGAACTCGTCGTCCTGCGGGCAGACGACCGCGTCCGTGAGGCGCTGTCCTTGGCGGCGTTCCGCTTGCGCGTCGCCGCGGCCTTCTTGGCCGTAGCCTGGCGCTTTGTGCGGGTCGGGGCGCCATGTATGAGTGCCTCCATCGTTTGGTTTGCGGCGGCGTTTTTACCCGCTTAGAACTAAGGCAAACCTATGTTCGCCTTAGGTTACGCGGCAATCCGCACTTGCGAGCAGTCTGCGGACCCGTAACACGCGTGCGCAAACCCGCGTGGGAGACGCACCGCGAGCGCACGAATCCCACACGGCTTTCCTACCTGCCTCGGCCTGTCACGACGGCCCCGGGGGCAAGTCGCCGTGGCGGGGAGCCGTGCCGCCCGTCGCTCCCTACCGCCTCCGCACCAGCAGGCTCTGGGCGCCGCGCGCCACGGGGCCGCGGGGATCGGAGATCACCGACTCGGCGAGGCCGGCGCCGCCGGGGGAGATCGTCGTGTGGGCGTCCATGCAGATCCAGTCGCCCTCCGGGAGGCGGTGGACGTGCACGGTCAGTTCCGGGTTGATGAACAGCCACTGCGCGAGGTCCAGCTCCGCGCTGGCGCCGTTGCCGCTGTCGGCGAGCACCAGCACGCGGGTCAGGGGATCCGGTTCCTCGTCCGGCACGAGTGGCATCCGCATCCGCGTCCAGACGATCGCCGGGCCGCGCCCGTCGTAGCCGCCGCGGGCGAATCGCCACTCGAGCGCACGCAGGTAGCCCGACTCGTTCCATCCCTCGGGCAGCGGGGTCTCCGTGTCAGGTAAAGCAGGCGGCGCATCGGTGGCGCCGATCTCGGGCGCGTCTGTCGCGCTCACCCGCCACGCGGCGGCGCGCATCGCCTCTCGGCCGCCGGCCGAGAGCGACGCCTCCAAGAGCTCGACGCTCCGGCCGGGCCTCACGACGCGAGCCTCGACGGAGAGTGGGCCGACGGGGACCGCGCCGAGCAGGTCGAACGTCAGGCGCGCGAACATCATCCCGGGATCTGTGGCGACCAGCCGCATCGCGCGAGCCAGCAGCGCGGCGGGTGGCCCACCGTGCTGATGCTCCTGGCTCCACGGGCCGGAGGTGTGCTGCGTCGCCTCCCACTCCCCGTCCCCGCGGGGCAGGAAGAAGGCGCTCAAGCGGCCGGCTCCGGCGCTTGCGGCAGTGTCTCCCAAAAGGCGGAGTCGTGGCCCGGAATCAGGCGCGCGCCGCCGTCGCGCAGTGCCCGCAGGCGGCGCAGCGACTCGAGCTCCTGTTCTTTGTCGCGGCCGTGCGGAGGCGATTCCTCCGTGTCGACCCAGGGGAGGAAGTAGCAGGCGTCGGCGCACAGCACGACGTCGCCGCTCTCGGCTCGCAGCAGCACGGACTGGTGGCCCGGCGTGTGCCCGAAGGTGGGCAGCAGCAGGACCGAGCCGTCCCCGAACAGGTCGTGCTCCCCCTCCACCTCGATGATCTCGTGCCCGTGGCCGTCGAAGTCAGCCGGGCCGTAATGGTTGGCCTCGATCTCCGCCGGGTCGTGCGCGGCTGCCCACTCGCTGCGCTGCACCATCACCTTCGTTCCCGCCGGAAGCAGCTCGTTGCCACCGCAGTGGTCATAGTGGAGGTGCGTGTTGACCACCAGATCCAGCTCGGCAGGCCGCTTTCCCAGGCGCTCCAGGTGGGCGCCGAGATCTTGGTCCGCGGGGAGGTCGGTCTTGATGAAGTCGGCCACCCAGCCGATCCGCGACTTGGCGTCCGTACGCATGTCGGGATGAACGCCGGTGTCGACCAGGACGGTCTGGGCCCGGTGCTCGATCAGGTAAACGGGCACGGGAACCCGGACCTCGCCGCCTTCGGCTCCCTTCAGCGGTCCGATCTGCCAGCCGCAGCTGAACACGTACAGCCTGGGGTGAGTCGCTCAAGTCAGGCAGCCGTCACCTGCCGCGCCGGAAGCGGGCAGTACGCCCCACCCGAGAAGCCGGCCGCCGGGATGTCGAGCGCGTTGTTGAAGCGGGCCCGGAGGTTCTCGATCGCGATCGCGAACGTCAGGTCCACTATCTGGGCCTCGCTGAAGTGGCGCCGCAGGCGCTCCGTCATCTCCTCGGGAACCGCGACGTTCTCGTGCGACACCTCCTCGGCGTACTCCATCACCAGCCGCTCCTCCTCCGAGAAGGCGGGGCTCTCCTTGTAGTCGTGGAAGTCGCGCAGCTGCTCCTCGGTCACGCCCTCCTTGCGACCCAGGGCAGAGCCGATGTCGATGCAGAACTCGCAGCCCATGAGCGTTGCCACGCGCCCGTCGCGGCCAGCACCTTGAGGCGCTCCGGCGTCACGTGGGAGCGCTCGTGGCCGAACTCCAGCGCCCCGTAGCCGAGCAGGTTCGCCTTCGTGTGCGCCATCACCCCGGCGACCGCCGTGTCACGGCCGTATGTCCGCCGCGTGTACCAGTTGACGAACTTCACCAACATCCCATCCCGCTCGGAAACCCGTGGCATTTCACACCTCCTGATCGGCTTCGCCTGAGGCTACACGCCTATGCTTGCGCGATGCCGGAGCCCCGCTCGCCCGCGACCCCGGACGAGGAGATTCTGAACGCGAATCGCCTGTCATCCGTGCGACTCGCACGGAGCAGGAGCGGCTGGAGCGGATCCAGCACGAGCTGGAGATGGGGTTCACGCGCCTGGCGGAGATCGGCCCGGCCGTGTCCATGTTCGGCTCCGCGCGCACCGCCCCCGGGACCCCCGAGTACGAGTTCGCGCGCCGGACGGCGCGCATGATCGGCGAGGCCGGCCTCGCGATCATCACCGGTGGCGGCCCGGGGCTGATGGAGGCCGCCAACCGCGGCGCCCGGGAGGCCGGCGTGCCGTCGGTCGGGCTCAACATCGAGCTCCCGTTCGAGCAGGGGCTCAACCCGTACGTCGAACTGGGGCTGGAGTTCCACTACTTCTTCACGCGCAAGGTGATGTTCGTGCGCTTCGCGTGCGCCTTCGTCGTGTTTCCGGGCGGGTTCGGCACGCTCGACGAGATGTTCGAGGCGCTGACATTGATCCAGACCGACAAGGTCGAGCACTTCCCACTCGTGCTCGCGGGCCGTGACTACTGGCAGGGACTGATCGACTGGATGCGCGCCCGCCTGGTCGCGGAGGGAAAGGTGACCGAGGCCGAGCTCGAGCTGCTGGTGCTCACCGACGACCCGGAGGAGATCGCGCGCCTGGTGAAGAACGGAGCGTGCGCGATGGGATTGCTGCCGCCGCGACCCGTCCCGTGAGCATCGCCATCCGGACGCTCACCGACGGCGGCCAGGAGCCGGCTGCCGTTGCCGCGGAGCTGGCGGAGTTCATCGACCGCGCGCGCGAGTCACTCGACCTCGCGCTGTATGACGTGAAGCTCGTGCCCGGAACCGCGGCGCCCGTGACGGAGGCCCTCGAGGCCGCGCGCCGGCGCCGCGTCGAGCTCCGCCTCGCCTACAACCTCGACTTCGACAAGCCGATCCCGGTCCCGCCTCCCCCGCGAGTCGAGATCGAGCCGCACGAGCTGAAAGTCGTGAGCAAGCCGATCCCCGGCATCCCCGACCTGATGCACCACAAGTTCGCGATCCGGGACGGCGGCGCGGTCTGGACCGGCTCCACCAACTGGACCGACGACTCGTGGTCGCGCGAGGAGAACGTGATCGTGACTGCCGAGTCGCGGGCAATCGCCGCCGCCTTCGCCCAGGACTTCGAGCAGATCTGGCGCCGGGGCAAGGTCGCCGGCTCCGGACGGGTCGATCCGCGGGAGGAGAGCGTTGGCGGCGTGCCCGTGCGGGCGTGGTTCTGCCCCGAGCGCGGGCCCGCGCCTGGCTGCTCGCATCGCGAAGCGGATCGGCGAGGCCCGCCGGCGGGTCCGGATCGCCTCGCCGGTGCTCACCTCCGGGCCGGTGCTGGGAACGCTCGCCGAGGTCGCGGCGGACGGCAAGGTCGACGTGGCCGGCGTTCTCGACGGCACTCAGATCCGCGAGGTCTACGGGCAGTGGCGCCAGAACGGGCGCTCGGCCTGGAAGCTCGACCTGCTCGGCCAGGTGCTCCAACTCGCCGACTTCTCAGGGAAGCCCTCCACCCCCTACAGCCCCGACGCCGTCCACGACTACATGCACGCGAAGGTGACCGTCGCGGACGACGTCGTCTTTGCCGGCAGCTTCAACCTCTCGCACTCGGGCGAGATGAACGCCGAGAACGTGCTCGAGATCGAGGACCCCGCGCTCGCGGAGGAGATGGCGGCGTTCGTCGACGCGCGTGCGCGCTCGCTACCCGCGCTGCGCCGGAACCGACGTGAATCACGCGCGCGGAGCTGCCCTCGCCCACGACCACCTCGCTCACCAGGTCTCGCTCGAACAGGCCGTGGTCGAGCACTCCCGGTGTGCAGGACAGCCGTGCCGACAGCTCGGCCGGGTCCTCGAAGTCCGCGTTGTAGTCGGCGATCAGGCCGCCGTCGGGGCTGGGCGGCGCCTCGCGCAGCGTTGCCTCGCCGAGGGTGCGCAGCGTCGCGCGCACGCCGAACTCGAGCAGCTCGAGCGGCACGGGCGGCGTCAGGCGCGTAACGAGCTTGTCCGCGGACACGATCACGACGAACCGCTCGGCCGCCCGCGCGACCACCTTCTCGCGGGTGTGAGCGCCGCCGCCACCCTTCACGAGCCAGCCGGCGGGATCGACCTGATCGGCGCCGTCGATCGCGATGTCGAGCCGGTCGAGCGTGTCGAAGGGCTCCAACTCGAGGCCGAGCAACCGCGCCGCTCCCTCCGTGCGCGGCGAGGTCGCGACGCAGCGCAGGCCGAGGTTGCGGCCGGCGAGCACGGGCAGCAGCAGCTCGACCGTCGATCCCGTGCCGAGGCCGACGAGCGCTCCGCGGGGCACCAGCGCCGCAGCCGCTTCGGCTGCAACACGTTTTTCGTCCTCCGCATTGGGCATCCGGTGCCTTAACGTATCTCGGCCTACGGATCACCCCGAGCCGATGCAAGCCGCCACCACAACCGACATCTCCCTCGACCAGCTGAGCATCAACACGATCCGCACGCTGGCGATGGACGCGGTCCAGGCTGCCAACTCCGGGCATCCCGGCACGCCGATGGCGCTGGCGCCGGTGGCCTACGTGCTGTGGCAGAACTTCCTGCGGTTCGACCCGGAGGACCCGATCTGGCCCAACCGGGACCGGTTCATCCTCTCCAACGGCCATGCCTCGATGCTGCTGTACGCGCTGCTGCACCTGGCGGGCGTGAAGTCGGTCGACCCGGACTACGAGGTCGTTGGCGAGCTGGCCGTCGGCATGGAGGACATCCGCCGCTTCCGGCAGCTCGACTCCAAGGCCCCCGGCCACCCCGAGTACCGCTGGACCTCCGGGCGTCGAAACCACCACCGGCCCGCTCGGTCAGGGAGTCGGGAACTCGGTCGGAATGTCGATCGCGGGCGAGTGGCTGGCGGCCCACTTCAACCGGCCGGGATTCGAGCTGTTCGACTACGACGTCTACGCCATGTGCGGGGACGGCGACATGATGGAGGGCATCTCCGCCGAGGCCGCCTCGCTCGCCGGTCACCTGAAGCTCAACCGCCTGTGCTGGATCTACGACAACAACCACATCACGATCGAGGGCAACACCTCGCTCGCGTTCTCGGACGACGTGGCGGAGCGGTTCCTCGGACACGGCTGGAACGTCACGCGCGTTGGCGACGCGAACGACCTCGAGACGCTGCGCGCGCGCGTTCGAGACGTTCAAGGCGTGCGAAGACCGGCCGACGCTGATCATCGTCGACAGCCACATCGCCTGGGGCGCGCCCGACAAGCAGGACACGAGCGCCGCGCACGGAGAGCCGCTGGGCGAGGAGGAGGTGCGCGCCACCAAGCGCGCCTACGGCTGGCCCGAGGACGCGCAGTTCCTGGTCCCCGACGGCGTGCGCGAGCACTTCCGCGACCGCTTGGGTGAGCGCGGCGCCCGCTTGCGGCAGGAATGGGAGGAGCTCTACACCGCGTACGGGCGCGAGCATCCGGAGAAGGCCGACCACCTGGAGCGGATGCAGCGTCGCGAGCTGCCCGACGGGTGGGACGCGGACATTCCCGAGTTCCCGCCCGACGAAAAAGGCATGGCCAGCCGCGAGGCTTCCGGGAAGGTCCTGAACGCCATCGCCCCGCATGTCCCGTGGCTGATCGGCGGCGCTGCCGACCTCGACCCCTCGACCAAGACGCGTCTCACCTTCGAAGGTGCCGGCGACTTCAGCGCGACCGACCGCTCCGGGCGCAACCTGCATTTCGGGATTCGCGAACACGTGATGGGCGCCGCCGTGAACGCGTTGGCGTTGTCGAAGCTGCGCGCGTTCGGCGCAACCTTCCTGATCTTCTCGGACTACTTCCGCACGCCCATTCGCCTCGGAGCGATGATGGAGATCCCGACGATCCTGATCTTCACGCATGACTCGATCGGGCTCGGCGAGGACGGGCCGACGCACCAGCCGATCGAGCAGCTCGCGGCGCTGCGCGCGGTGCCCGGCCTGATCACCATGCGACCCGGCGACGCGAACGAGGTTGCGGAGGCCTGGCGGTTCCTGATGGAGCTGCGGCACGACTCCGTGGCACTCGTGCTGTCGCGCCAGGCGATGCCGACCCTCGACCGAACGAAGTACGCGCCCCCCTCCGGCCTGCGCCAGGGCGCCTACGTGCTCGCCGACACGCCCGGCGGCGACCCGGAGGTGATCCTGCTGTCGACCGGGACCGAGGTGCCGCTGTGCATCGACGCGTTCGAGCAGCTGAGCGCCGACGGTGTGCGCGCGCGGGTGGTGAGCATGCCTTCCTGGAACCTGTTCGAGCGCCAGCCGCGCGAGTACCGCGACCAGGTGATCCCGCCTCACGTCACGCGCCCGGGTGGGCGTCGAGCAGGCTTCCGTCTTCGGCTGGGACCGTTACGTCGGCAGCCAGGGCCGGATGATCGGCATGAACACCTTCGGCGCCTCCGCACCGCTCAAGGACCTCCAGCGGAAGTTCGGCTTCACGCCGGAGCGGATCGTCGAAGCCGCGAGAGAACTCCTGAGCTGATGCAGCTCGGCATGATCGGGCTCGGGCGGATGGGAGCCAACATCGTCCGGCGCCTGATGCGCGCCGGGCACGAGTGCGTCGTGTACGACGTCGACGCGCAGGCGGTCGAGCGCATGACCGGCGAGGGCGCGACCGGAGCTTCCTCGCTCGAGGACCTGGTGGCGAAGCTGGACGCCCCGCGGGCGGTCTGGGTGATGGTGCCGGCCGCATTCGCGGGCGAGACGATCGCGAACGTCACGGACCACCTCGCGCCGGGCGACACGGTGATCGACGGCGGCAACAGCAACTACCGCGACGACGTCGACCGCGCCGCGGCGCTCGAGCCGCGCGGCATCCACTACATGGACATCGGCACGAGCGGCGGCGTGTTCGGCCTCGAGCGCGGCTTCTGCCTGATGATCGGCGGCCAGCCGGAGCCGGTCGAACGCCTCGATCCGATCTTCCGCGCACTTGCTCCCGGCGTCGATGCAGCGTCCCGCACGCCGGGCCGGACCGGCGACCCGACACCGGCCGAGCAGGGCTACCTGCACTGCGGGCCGGCGGGCGCGGGCCACTTCGTGAAGATGGTCCACAACGGCATCGAGTACGGGCTCATGGCGGCCTACGCCGAAGGGCTGAACGTGCTCCACGGAGCCGACGCCGGCAGCGCGGATGCGGGCGGTGATGCGGAGACGGCGCCGATTCGCGACCCGCAGTACTTCCGCTACGACATCGACGTGGCCTCGGTGGCCGAGGTGTGGCGGCGTGGCAGCGTGGTCGCGTCGTGGCTGCTCGACCTGACGGCCGCCGCGCTGGCCGAGTCGCCCGCACTCGAGGAGTACGCCGGGCGAGTGTCGGATTCCGGCGAGGGCCGCTGGACCGTGCAGGCGGCGATCGAGGAGGGCGTGCCGACCGTGGTGCTGGCGGCGGCGCTGTTCGCCCGCTTCAGCTCCCAGGGCAGCGCAGGCTTCGCCGACCGCGTCCTGTCCGCGATGCGACAACAGTTTGGAGGGCATCAGGAGAAGCCGGGTGGTTGACGCGACCGCGACGGCGGTCAGCGTCAGAGCTACGCCCGCATCCCGCTCGCCGCGGCTGCCCGAGGACCAGGTCATCGTGCTGTTCGGCGCCAGCGGGGACCTCGCCCGCCGCAAGCTGTTACCGGGCCTGTTCCATCTGTTCGAGACCGGGCGGATGCCACGGCACTTTCGCGTCATCGGGACCTCGCGCCACCCGCTCGACGACGAGGCGTTCAGGCGCCTCGCCCGGGACGCCACAGCGGAGTTCGGGCGCATGCCCCCCACAGGCGCTGAGTGGGAGGCGTTCGAGCGCGAGCTCACCTACGTCCACCTGGATGCGCATGCGCTGTCGGCGGCAATCCATGACGCCGAGGCGGAGATGCCGGGCTCCCCCCGGCGCCTGCACTACCTGTCCGTGCCGCCGAAGGCGTTCGACTCGATCCTCGCGATCCTCGAAGCCGAGCGGCTCGGCGAACGCGGGCGGGTGATCCTCGAGAAGCCGTTCGGCTGGGACCTGCAGTCCGCCCGCGAGCTCAACGCGAGGCTCCATCGCGTCTTCGGCGAAGAGCAGATCTTCCGCATCGACCACTATCTCGGCCGCGAGGCGGTGCAGAACATCCTGGCGCTGAGGTTCGCCAACGGCATCTTCGAGCCGGTCTGGAACCGCTACCACGTCGAGCACGTCCAGATCGACGTGCCGGAGACTTTGGGCATCGAGAACCGCGGCGAGTTCTACGAGCAGACCGGGGCGCTCCGGGACATGCTGGTCACCCACCTGCTCCAGGTGGTCGGATTCGTGGCGATGGAACCGCCCGTTTCCCTTGAGTCCGGGCCGCTGCGTGACGAAAAACAGAAGGTGTTCGATTCCATAGCCCCGCTCCGGACCGAGGATGTCGTGCGGGGCCAGTACGCCGGCTACCGCGACGAGCCCGGCGTGGCGCCCGACTCGCGGACGGAGACGTTCGTCGCCGCGCGCGTGCACGTCGACAACTGGCGCTGGAACGGGGTGCCGTTCTTCCTGCGGACCGGGAAGCGGATGGCGCAGAGCCGGCGGCTTTTGACGATCGCCTTCCGCCAGCCGCCGAGGAGGATGTTCCCGATCGACTGCAACTGGGTCGCGGAGTCGTTCGGAACCGATCACCTCACCTTCCAGCTCGGCGACCCGGGCACGATCTCGCTCAACTTCCTCGCCAAGGTGCCCGGCCCGGCGATGCAGCTCGGCGAGGCCGAGATGGAGTTCCGCTACGCCGACGCGTTCGGCGGAGCGGAGCAGACGCTCGAGCCCTACGAGCGGCTGATCCACGACGTGATGGTCGGCGACCAGAGGTTCTTCAATACCGCCGAAGGCATCGAGCGGCTGTGGGAGGTCGCCGAGCCGGTGATCGAGGACCCGCCGCCGGTGCATCCCTACGAGCCGGGTTCCTGGGGACCCGAGGCCGCCTTCGGGCTGATCGAGCCACGTCGCTGGCACCTTCCCAGCGACCATGTCTGAACCCACGGTCCGCCGCGTCGTCACGGCCGATCTTGCGGGGGCGGTGGCCGAGCGGCTCGCGGTGACCGTCCGCGCCGGCGGCCACCTGGCGCTGTCGGGAGGGTCGACACCCCGCCCCGCCTACGAGCGGCTTGCCACGATGAGCCTGCCCTGGGGCCGGTGCACGATCTGGTTCGCCGACGAGCGCTGCGTGCCGCCCGACGACGAGCTCTCCAACTACGGAATGGTGCGCTCGGCACTGCTGGGACGGCTGCCGCAGCCCGGGCCGCAGGTGGAGCGCATAGAGGGCGAGCGCGGCCCGGAGGAAGGCGCTGCCGCCTACGAGCAGCGCCTCGCTGCCACCTTCGGCCCCGGCATGCCGCGGCTCGACCTCGTGCTGCTCGGCATCGGCCCGGATGGCCACTGCGCATCGCTGTTCCCAGGTCGCCCCGAGCTGCTGGTGCGCGACCGTACTGTCGTCGGGGTCGAGACCGCCGGGATGGAGCCGTTGGTGCCACGCGTGTCTCTGACACTGCCGGCGATCAACTCGGCGCGGTCGGTCCTGTTCGCCGTCGAGGGAGCGGACAAGTCGGAGGTCGTCGCGCAGGCGATGGCCGGCGACCCGCAGCTGCCTGCCGGGTGCGTCTCTCCCCACGACGGCGACCTGACCTTCATGCTCGACCCCGCCGCCGCGGGAGAGACCGGCATGCCGACGGGAGAGCACTGATGCATCGGAGCACGGTCGCCCGGGCGTGGGAATCCATCCGGCTCGTCCGGGGCAACCGGGACGTGCGCCGGCTCGTCTGGACGCAGGCCTGGGTGGAGTCGGCCGCGTGGGCGTTCGGGATCGCCTTCAGCATCCACGCATACGAGGTGGGTGGCGCCGAACTGGTGGGCCTGGCAGTCGCCGGCCGCCTGGCCGGCGCCGCCGCCGCAGCGCCGTTCACGGGCCTGCTGGCCGACCGCTACGGAGGGAGGCGGCTGCTGAGCGCAGCCGGCTTCGCGGCCGCTGCGATGCTCGCTCTGACGACGGCTGCCGTCGCACTGGAACTGCCGGCCGCGGTCGCCGTGATCCTGTCCGCTCTTTTCGGAGTCTGCCTGGCGGCCGTGCGGCCCGCCCGGTCGGCCCTGCTGCCGCCACTGACCCGCTCGGCCGACGAGTTGACCGCCGCCAACGTCGTGTCCGGCTCCTTCCAGAGCGTGGCCCTGTTCCTCGGTCCGGCTGCGGGCGGGCTCGTCTACGCGGCGGCCGGTCCGGAAGTCGTGTTCGGCGCCGCCGCCGCGATCTTCGCCGCCACCGCCGTGACATCGTCGCGGCTGCCGGCGACGGGCGTGCCGGAGCGCCGCCGCCCACAGCATGCGGCGGACGAGGCGCGCGGACTGCGATCCGGCCTTGCGACCCTGCTGCTCGAGGGGCGACTGCGGGTGCTCGCCAGCCTGTTCACCGCCCAGACGCTGGTGCTGGGAGCGCTCAACGTGCTGTTCGTGGTCGCGGCGTTCGAGATCCTCGACATCGGCCCGGCCGGCGCGGGGCTGTTGATCGCCGCGATCGGCGGCGGTGCCGCCGCGGGCAGACTGTTCACCCCCGCGCTCGTGCGGCGCCGCCTCACGCCGATGCTCGCCGTCGCGGTCTGCGCGTGGGGTGTTCCGCTCGCGCTGGCCGCGGCGTCGACCAGCGTGGTGGCCTGGGTGCCGCTCCTGGCGCTTGCCGGGGCCGCCAGCACCGTGGTCGACCTGTCCACCTACACGCTGCTCCAGCGCGCCGTGGACGACGGGGTGCGGGCGCGCGTGATCGCCGCCTTCGAGACGATGGTGCTCGCCTCGCTCGCGCTCGGTGGCCTGCTCGCACCGCTGCTGCTGGCGATCGTCGGCGACCGGGAGGCGATCGTTGCCGCCGCATCGTTCCTTCCGTTGGTGGTGCTCGTCCTGTGGCCGCGGCTGCGCCAGATCGACGCAGCGACGATGTGGCCGGCGCACGAGACGCGGCTGCTGGCGGCGATCGACATCTTCAGCGCGCTGCCGCGCGCGACCGTCGAGCACCTCGCCGCGGAGCTCTCGCGCGTGACGGTGCCGGCGGGGCGCGAGATCATCACGCAGGGCTCGCCGGGCCAGCGCTTCTACGTGGTGGACGACGGCGACGTCGACGTGTTCGTCGACGAGCGGCTCGTGCGGACGCTGACCGCGGGCGGCTACTTCGGCGAGATCTCCCTGCTGCGGAACCAGCCCCGCACGGCGACCGTTCGGGCGCGCGGCGAAGTGGAGCTGCTGGCGCTCGAGCCGGCAGAGTTCATCGCAGCGGTCACCGGGCACGCGCCGGCGGCCGAGAAGGCCGAGGGAGTGATCGGCGAGCGGCTCGCGCATGCGCGGCCGGACGTGGCGTCCCTGTAGGGACGCACCTGCGCCTCTCACCGGTTCAACCGCGTCCAGCGGCCTCGATGCGCCGCTAACCTGAGCGCATGCGCCCTGTCCGAGCCGCCTCGGTGGCTGCGCTGTCCTGCCTCGCCCTGTTGCTCGCTGCCGGCCCCGCCGTGGCCGCGCCGACGCTTCCGCCGAGCTTCCAGGACAGCCTCGTCGCCTCCGCCACACAGCCGACCTCCATCGCGTTCACGCCGAGCCGCCAGCTGCTGATCTCCGAGCAGGCAGGCCGGGTGAAGCTGCAGGAGCCCGGCGCCACCACGACCAGCACCGCGCTCGACATCAGCGCCAAGACCTGCTCCGACCAGGAGCGGGGAATGATGGCCGTGCAGGTCGACCCCAACTTCGCCTCCAACCGCTTCATCTACGTCTACTACACGTGGAACCGCTTCGGCGGCGCGTGCCAGTATGGGAGCAACGGCGACACCCAGCTACCGGTGAACCGAGTGTCGCGCTTCGTGCTGGGGGCGAGCGGCGTCGCGGACCCGGCGAGCGAGTCGGTTCTGATCGACGGCATCCCGGCGCCGGAGGGCTACCACATCGGTGCCGACCTGCAGTTCGGCAAGGACGGTCTGCTGTACGTGAGCACGGGTGACGGCGGCTGCGACTACGCCGAGCCGGTCTGGTGCGACATCTACAACGATGCGTCTCGCGACGAGTTCGTGCTGCTGGGGAAGGTGCTGCGGATCACGCGCGACGGCGCGATTCCGGCCGGCAACCCCTACCAGGGCGCGGGCACGGCACGCTGCAACGTCACGGGCATGACCGATCCCGGCAAGCGCTGCCAGGAGACCTTCGCCTGGGGCTTGCGCAACCCGTTCCGGCTGGCCTTCGATCCCAATGCCGCCGGCACCCGGTTCTTCATCAACGACGTCGGCGACATCACCTGGGAGGAGGTCGATCTCGGCATCGCCGGCGCGGACTACGGCTGGAATCTGCGCGAGGGGCCGTGCCCGCCCGGCACGACCACCGGCTGCAGCCCCACTCCAGCCGGGTTGACCGACCCGATCCACTCCTACCGCCACGACACCGGCTGCATGTCGATCACCGGCGGGGCGTTCGTCCCCAACGGACTGTGGCCGATCACCTACGACGGCGCGTACCTGTACGCGGACCTGGTCTGCGGCAAGATCTTCCAGATGCAGCCCACGCCCGGCGGGGGCTACGCCGTATCGCAGTGGGCGAGCGGGTTCGGCTCCTACAGCCTGGTCAGCACGACGTTCGGCCCGAGCGGATCGGGGCACGCGCTCTACTACGTGACCTTGAATGCTCCCGGCGCCCAGGTCCGCAAGATCGAGTACACGGGACCTCCGCGCGGCTACGCCCGGCCGAAGGCCGCATCCCCGCTCGACGTGGCGCTCGTGCCGGCATTTTCGCCCTGCGGGTCGCCGAACCGCGTGCACGCCACGCCGCTCTCGTTCGGGTCCTGCGCACCGCCGTCACAGGCATCGCCGCACCTGACGGTCGGCACGCCCGACTCGAACGGCCAGCCCGCGAAGTCCTCCGGTCACGTCTCGTTCGTCGCGCAGCCCGGCGATCCAGGGACGGCGGGCGACCAGGCCGACGTGGCGCTGCGTGTGTCGATGACCGACGTGCGGAGGCGCAGCGATCTCGCCGACTACGCCGGGCAGCTGCAGGCGAGCGTTCCCGTGCGGCTGACGGACCGCAACAACGGGTCCTCCCCCAACGATTACGGGACGGCCGGGACCTTTACGTGGGCCTGGACGGTTCCCTGTGCTGTGACCGCGGACACGACGGTGGGGTCGACCTGCTCCTCGGCGACCAGCGCCGACGCGGTGCTGCCCGGTTCGGTGGTGGAGGGCAAGCGCGCGATCTGGGAGCTTGACCGTGTCTCGGTCCACGACGGCGGCCCCGACGGAGTCGTGTCGACGCCGGCAGGAAACGCGCTGTTCGCCGTGCAGGGAGTTTTTGTTCCGTAGGCGGTGAGGGCCGGGGCGAGATCCCGAGGCCGCGGCTATCCCCCCGGCGTGGGGCGCCGACGTCGCTCACGGCACGAGCATGTAGGGAAGCGGCGTGGAAGTTGTGCGTTCCGCGCGAGTCTCGTTGCGTTTCGCTCGCTCCTGAGAGACGTGGACATAGTTCGCCACCGTATAGGGGGCAAACTTTGCTCACGTCCCTCCGGAGACGCCGGCACAGCGGCGGGCCAGAGCGCCCGGACGCCCCTAGAACTGCGGGCCGATCCCTCCCGTTCCCGGGTCGAAGTGCAGCAGTGCGCTGTGGCCGGTGCCGTACGTCGGCGGGAGGCCGGCGGTCTGGAATGGCGTGACCATCCAGTGCAGGACTCCGTCGAGCGCCTTCACGATGTCGAGTCCCTCTGACTCGCCCACGATCGTGCGCGAGATCAGCAGCTCCCGGGAGCCGTCGCTCGTATTCACCGACCAGACCTTGAAGTCCTGGCCGCGGGCGCTCGCCAGCAGCAGGCGGTGCTTGTGGAAGGTCGCTCCGGTGATCCCGTTCGGCGGGACGGCGCCCTCGAAGCGGATCACCGGCTTCAGCTCTGCGCCGTCAGGCCACGCGTTGGCCGGGTTGATCTCGCTCATGTCGTAGGCGAGCAGGTCGTCGCCGCTGCCGCTCGAGGTCCACAGCAGCTTGCCGTTCGGCGAAGCCTCGGCCCACATCGCCTTGTCGATGAAGGCCTGGTCCAGCTCGACGTGGTATCGCCAGCCCAGGGTCTCCGGGTCCGAGACGCCGATCGCGCCTCGCTGGCAGAACTGCTGGTTGAGGCACTCGAGCGGAAGCAGGATGCGCCCGCCCTCGGCGCGGTCCCATGTGATGTCCCCGATGTGGCTGTAGCCGCGGCCGAAGAACACCTGCGGCGGAATGGCGGCGACGTTCCGGGCCTCCTCGTGCAGCTGGTAGTCGGTGCGGTACAGGCCGACGGTGGGGCCGGCGAAGTAGAGGTTCTTCCGGTCGTCCGAGGTGATGCCCTGGAAGTACTCCGACAGGATCTCGGAATGACCGTTGTACTCCCACGCCGGCGGCTTCTCGGCCTGCGCAGCGGTCGCCGGCACGAGCACGGCCGCGCACGCGGCCACCACGGCCAACACCTTCCTCGAGTCCATTCTGCGAGTCATGCCCCTCCTCGTTGCCTCCCTGGCAAGCGTAGAGCAAGTTCTGGTTAGGCTTGCGTGCCCGTGCGCCTCGTAGACCTCTCAGCTCGAATCGAAGCCAGTCCCGCGGAGCTGCCCGAGGCGCTGCGCACCGACATCGAGTACGTCGCGCACGACGCGGGCGCCCAGCAGGTCGAGGCGATGCTTGGCGTGCCCAGCGACCTCCTGCGCGACGGCGAGGGCTGGGCGGTCGAGACCTTCACCCGCTTCGGCACGCACAACTCCACTCACGTCGACGCCCCGTGGCACTACAACTCGACCATCGCCGGGCGGCCGGCGCAGACGATCGACCAGCTGCCGCTGGAGTGGTTCTACGCTCCGGGCGTCGTGATCGATGCGACCGACAAGGCCGACGGCGAGGCTCTCTCGGCGGCCGAGGCCGAGGAGCGGCTGCCGCGCCCACTGGAGGCGCTCGACATCGTCCTCGTGCGCACGGGCCGCGACGAGTTCTACGGCGAGCTCGACTACATCGCGCGCGGGCCCGGCGTCACGGCGGAGGCCACGCACTGGCTGTACGACAGAGGAGTGCGGGTGATGGGAATCGACGCGTGGGGCTGGGACGCGCCGCTGCACATGCAGGCCGAGGAGGCGCGCGAGAAGGGCGAGCGCGGCATCTTCTGGGCCGCGCACCAGGCGGACCTGGCCTACTCCCAGATCGAGCGCCTGTGCAATCTCGATGCGCTGCCGCCGTCGGGGTTCACGGTCGCCTGCTTCCCGCTTCGAATCGTCAAGGCGAGCGCCGCGCCCGCGCGCGTAGTCGCGATCCTGCCGGACGAATGACGCAGAGGGTGCTGCTGCGGGGCGGCCACGTGCTGTCCATGGACCCCACCGTCGGAGAGCTCGCCGCCGGCGACGTGCTGATCGAGGACGCCCGGATCGTTGCGGTCGCGCCCACGGTGGACGCCGGGGACGCGGACGTACTGGACGTCTCCGGGCACGTGGTGCTGCCCGGCTTCGTGGACACGCACCGCCACACGTGGCAGGCGACGATGCGCGCGCTGTGCTCGGACTGGTCGCTGATGGAGTACTTCCGCGGCATCCGCCAGACGATCTCGCCACGCTACGAGCCAGAAGACGTCTACGCCGGCAACTACGTCGGCGCACTCGAGGCGGTCGATGCCGGCGTGACCACGCTGCTCGACTTCTCCCATTGCGTGAACACGCCCGCGCACGCCGACGCGGCGCTCGACGGGCTGCTCGAGAGCGGCATCCGGGCGGTCTTCGGGCTGGGCTACTTCCCGGCCCCCGCCGAGCCGCCCGGCTTCACCGACCACCAGGAGCGGATCGACGACGCGCGCCGTATCCGGGCCGAGCGGCTGGCCGACGACAGCGGCCGGGTGCGAATGGGCGTGGCGCTCACAGAGGTCGGCCTGCTGCCGTTCGACCTGACGCGCGCCGAGATCGAGTCCGCGCGCGAGATGGACGCGCTGGTGGTCGCCCACACCGGGTGCGTGTGGGGATCCGCGGTCACCGGCGGCGTGCCCGAGTTGGACCGTGAGGGGCTGATCGACGAGCACCAGGTCCACGTGCACTGCAACGCGCTCGCGGACGACGAGCTGGATACGATCGCACGAGCCGGCGCGAAGGTCTCGTGCAGCCCCGAGACCGAGATCCAGATGGGAATGGGGCACCCGATCATGCGCCGCGCGATGGAGCGCGGCATGCGCCCCAGCCTCAGCTGCGACGTGATCTCGGTCAACTCGGGCGACATGTTCGCCCAGATGCGGCTCGGCCTTCAGTTCCAGCGCTGCATGGACAACGACCCCGTGAACCAGCGCGGGGACATGCCCGAGCAAGTCGAGCTCGGAGTGCGGGACGCGCTGGCGTGGGCAACGGTGAACGGCGCTGCGGCGATGGGGCTCGAGGACGTGACCGGCTCCCTGACCCCGGGCAAGCAGGCGGACGTGATCGTCCTCGGCGGCCCACGGCTCAACATGGCGGCGCCGATCGACGCGGCGGGCGCGGTTGTGCTCCAGGCCAACGCCTCGAACGTCCGCCACGTGCTGCTCGGTGGCCGCTTCGCAAAGCGCGACGGCGAGCTGGTGGATGTCGACCTCGAGCGCGTCGGCCGTCTCGCGCGCGAGTCGCAGGAGCGAGTCCTGGGTCGTGTCGAGGCGGATGGATTGTCGCTGCTGCCCGAGCCGCAGCCGGGCTTCAACGAGGCGCTGGCGCAGATGGCGCTCGTGAACCTCGGCCGCGCGCCGGCCCCGGAGGCTTCGTAGACGATGGCGGAGCTGATCCTGGGCCCACTGCTGCGCTACGTCGACGAGACGTCGGCGACGATCTGGATGGAGACGGACGAGCCCTGCGAGGTGGAGATCCTGGGCCGCACGGCGCGCACCTTCTGCGTCAACGGCCACCACTACGCGCTGGTCGTGATCGAGGGCCTCGAGCCCGGCAGCATCCAGCCCTACGAGGTGGCGCTCGACGGTCAGCGGCGCTGGCCCGAGGAGGGATCCCGGTTCCCGCCCAGCGTCATCCGCACGATCGACCCCGAGGGGCCGCTGAAGATCGTCTTCGGCTCCTGCCGCGTCGCTGTGCCCCATCAGCCGCCGTGGACGCTCACCAAGGACGAGGATGAGCAGCACGGCCGCGAGATCGACGCGCTGTATGCGCTCGCGACGCGCATGCGCGAGCACACTCCGGCCGACTGGCCCCAGCTGCTGATGTCGATCGGGGACCAGGTGTACGCGGACGAGGACGCGCCCGAGACGCGTGAGTTCATTCGCGCGCGGCGCGACACGAGCAAGCCGCCGTACGACGAGGTGCTCGACTACGAGGAGTACACCCGCCTGTACCGCGAGTCATGGGGTGCCCCGGAGATCCGCTGGCTGCTCTCGACGGTCGGCACGATGATGATCTTCGACGACCACGACGTGCACGACGACTGGAACGCGTCGGCGAAGTGGGTGCGCGAGATGCGCGCACAGCCCTGGTGGTCGGATCGCATCCGGGCCGCGCTCGGCTCCTACTACGTCTACCAGCACCTCGGCAACCTCTCCCCCGCCCGATTGGCCGAGAGCGAGGTGTTCCAGAAGGTGCTGTCACTGCCGGACGGGGGCGAGTTCCTGTGCGACTGGGCCGAGCAGGCCGACCTCGAGGTGAACGGCAGCCGCTGGAGCTACTCGCGCCACTTCGGACGCATCAAGATCGTCGTGTTCGACTCCCGCGAGGGGCGGGTGCTCGACGCGACTCCGCGCAGGATGGTCGACGACAAGGAGTGGCAGCACATCGTCGAGGAGGTGACCGGTGACTTCGACCACCTGATCCTGGCCGACACGCTGCCCATGATGATGTCGCCCGGCGCGCACCATCTCGAGGCCTGGAACGAGGCCATCTGTGCGGGCGCGTGGGGCCGCTTCCTGCGGAGACCCGGGGAATGGCTGCGGCGAGAGCTGGACATGGAGCACTGGCCCGCGTTCAACCACTCCTTTCGCAAGATGGCCGACCTGCTGCGCTCGATCGGCGCGGGGGAACGCGGGAGCCCGCCGGCCACCGTCGTGATGCTGGGGGGCGACGTCCACCACGCCTACCTGGCGGAGGTCGCCTTCAGGCGTGACGCCGGCGTGCGCAGCGCCGTCTACCAGGCCGTCTGCTCGCCGTTCAGGAACGCGCTCGCCCGGCACGAGCGCACCGTCATCCGTGGCACCGCACGGCCGATGGTGGCGCGCTTCATGCGAATGCTGGCACGTCTGGCCGGCGTGCCCGATCCGGACATCCGCTGGCGCCTGGCTCAGGGACCGACGTTCGACAACCAGTTCGCGACGCTGGAGCTGGACGGCCGGGAGGCTCGCTTTCGGATCGAGAAGATCCTGCCCGGCAACTGGCGGCGGCCGGGCATCGAGACCTCGCTGGAGCGGCAGCTCAGCTGAGGGCGGCGGCGGCGACGGGGTGCGCCCCGTTCCCGCCGGCTTCGTGCGGTTCGTCCGCGCCGTCCCCGAAGTGCTCGGAGACAGTCCCGTGCAAAACCCAGTCAACGCCGGCGCGGTCGAGCTTCCCCGCCGCCGCCAGCCGCCCCAGCGTGGCCGAGACCGAAGGGCGCTCGGCCCCGACGATCTCGCCGATCAAGCGGTGGGTGAGCGGCAGGCGCAGCAGCATCGTGCTGTCCGGCCCGACGCGGCCCCAACGCTCGGCGAGGTGCCAGAAGAGCATCAAGATCCGGTCCTCCAGCCGCTTGTGACAGGAGAGCGCCCGCTGCAGAGCCAGGCGGTGCGCCCGCCGCACCCCGCGTTCCACCAGCGCGCCGGCGATCTGAGGCCACGGGCGCACCCGCTCGTGGAAGGGCGCGTCGACAAGCGCGAGCGTCGCGCGTGTGAGTACGTGCCACTCGACGTCGCAGGGAACCAGCTCGACCTCCTCGCGGCCCCACGGCCGCAGCACGTCGCCCGGGCCCAGCAGCTCCGTGAAGATCCGGCCCAGCACCCGCACCTCTCGGGTCAAGGTGCCGTCCAGCAGCAGCAACGCGTCCAGCGACGTCTCCGGCCGCCGGCGTCGGAGGTCACACGGGCCGGGGTCGAGCACGAGCACGGCGGCGACGGCGCGGGTGCGCGCCACCCGCAGGGCGTCCCCGTCCAGGTCCCCCGCCAGATCCGGGTCCACGTCGAGCACACGGCACAGCCGCGTCCGCGGCCTCTCCGACGACGACTGCTCGGGCCCCATGAATGGTGCCTACCCCCGCGCGCGGGCGGGAAACGGTATTAACCACATGAAGACGAAGATGAAACGGCCGCGCCCGATCCCGATACTGCGCCAGCTGGCTGGAGACCCGCTGGCACTCGGCCGCGCGGCGCGCTCCGAGAGATCGGAGGAGCTGCGCCCGCGGACCGCCACCGCCGACCGTGTCGTCAAGTCCGTGTGCCCCTACTGCGCGGTCGGATGCGGTCAGCGCGTTTTTGTGACCGACGGACGCATCACCCAGATCGAGGGCGACCCGGACAGCCCGATCTCACGTGGACGCCTGTGCCCGAAGGGATCCGCCACCAAGCAGCTGGTCACGAACCCCGGGCGCGAACACCGTGTCAAGTACCGGCGGGCGGGCGGGACGGAATGGGAGTCGCTCGACCTCGACCGCGCGATGGACATGATCGCCGACCGCGTGATCGCCACGCGCGACCTCACCTGGGAGGAGACCGCGCCGGACGGCGTCACGACGCTGCGCCGCACGCGCGGGTTCGCGAGCCTCGGCGGCGCGACGCTGGACAACGAGGAGAACTACCTGCTGAAGAAGCTGTTCTCGGCTCTGGGGGCGATCCAGATCGAGAACCAGGCCCGCATATGACACTCCTCCACCGTTCCCGGTCTGGGGACGTCGTTCGGCCGGGGAGGGGCCACCACCTTCCAACAGGACCTCCAGAACTCCGACTGCATCGTGATCCAGGGGTCGAACATGGCCGAGTGCCACCCGGTCGGATTCCAGTGGGTCGTTGAGGCGCGGGAGCGCGGCGCGCGCGTGATCCACGTCGATCCGCGCTTCACCCGCACGAGCGCGCTGGCTGATCTGCACGTCCCCATCCGCGCCGGCAGCGACATCGCCTTCCTGGGCGCGATCGTCAACTACATCCTCGAGCACGACCGCTGGTTCGAGCCCTATGTGCTGGCCTACACCAACGCGGCCACGATCATCACGGAGGAGTTCGCCGACACCGAGGATCTCGACGGCCTGTTCTCCGGGTGGGACGCGGAGTCGCGCAGCTACGACATCCACACGTGGCGGTACGAGGGCACCGGCCCGCTCATGGCGCTCGGAGAGACGGAAACCGGGCCCAGGGGCGAGGAGGCCCTAGCCGCGCACGGTGCGGGAGCCATCGCCGGCGGGCGCCCAAACACAGATCCCACGCTCCAGCACCCGCGCTGCGTCTTCCAGTTGCTGAAGCGACACTACCGGCGCTACACGCCGGAGGTGGTCGAGCAGGTGTGCGGGATCCCGCGCGCGGCTTTCCTCGAAGTCGCCGAGGCGCTGTGCGACAACTCGGGCCCCGAGCGCACTTCGGCGTTCTGCTACGCCGTCGGCTGGACCCAACACTCGGTCGGCGCCCAGTACATCCGCACGGCGGCGATCATCCAGCTGCTGCTCGGCAACATCGGGCGGCCCGGCGGAGGCATCCTGGCGCTGCGCGGGCACGCCTCGATCCAGGGGTCGACGGACATCCCGACCCTCTACAACATCCTGCCCGGGTATCTGCCGATGCCGCATGCCGGCCTGGATCAGAGCGTCGCCGAGTACGTCGCGCGCAACACGCCGACGACCGGCCTCTGGGGTCACGCCGATGCCTACGTGATCAGCCTGCTGAAGGCCTGGTGGGGCGATGCCGCGACGGCCGACAACGACTGGTGCTTCGACCACCTGCCGCGCATCACGGGCGACCACTCGACCTATCCGACGATGATGGACATGCTCGACGGCAAGGTGAACGGCTTCTTCGTCCTGGGCGAGAACCCGGCCGTCGGGTCGGGCAACTCGAAGCTCCACCGGCTCGCGATGGCGCAGCTCGACTGGCTGGTGGTGCGCGACTTCCAGGAGATCGAGAGCGCCTCCTTCTGGCGCGACGGGCCCGAGATCGAGACGGGCGAGCTGCGCACCGGGGACATCGGGACCGAGGTGTTCTTCCTGCCCGCGGCGACGCACACCGAGAAGGAGGGCACGTTCACCAACACGCAGCGCCTGCTCCAGTGGCACCACAAGGCGATCGACCCGCCGGGCGACTGCCGCTCGGAGCTGTGGTTCGCCTATCACCTCGGGCGCCGTATACGGGAGAAGCTCGCGGCGCGCGCGGAGGCCCGCGACCGGCCGCTGCTCGAGCTGACCTGGGAGTACCCGACCGAGGGCGATATCGATGAGCCGAGCGCCGAGGCGGTGCTGCGCGAGGTCAGCGGGTTCGACGCCTCCGGCCGGATGCTTTCGGGGTACGCCGAGCTGCGCCCGGACGGGTCCACCGCCTGCGGCTGCTGGATCTACAGCGGCTGCTACGCGGACGGCGTCAACCAGACCGCGCGCCGCCGGCCCGGCTCCGAGCAGCGGATCGTCGCGCCGGAATGGGGCTGGGCATGGCCGATGAACCGGCGGATGCTCTACAACCGCGCCTCGGCGGACCCATCCGGCAGGCCCTGGTCGGAGCGCAAGCGCTACGTCTGGTGGGACGACGAGCGCGGCCGCTGGGTGGGCGAGGACGTGCCGGACTTCGCGGCGGACACGCCGCCGGACTACGAGCCGCCCGAGGACGCGACCGGCCCCGAGGCCCTGCGCGGGGACGAGCCGTTCATCATGCAGGCCGACGGCCGCGGCTGGCTGTTCGTCCCGAGCGGCCTCGCCGACGGCCCCCTCCCGACCCACTACGAGCCGCACGAGTCTCCGCTCGACAACCCGCTCTACGGGCGGCGCGCGAACCCGGCGATCGAGCTGTTCGAGCGCCCGGAGAACCGCTCCCACCCGCCTGCGCCGCAGCCCGGCTGGGACGTCTTCCCGTACGTGATGACGACCTACCGGCTGACCGAGCACCACACGGCGGGCGGCATGTCGCGCACCCTCCCCTACCTGTCCGAGCTGCAGCCGGAGATGTTCTGCGAGGTGAGCCCGCAGCTGGCCGCCGAGCGCGGCCTCGAGCACGGCGGGTGGGCGACGATCGTCTCCGCCCGGACCGCCATCGAGGCGCGGGTGATGGTGACGGACCGTATCCCGGCGCTGCGCGCGGGCGGGCGTGTCATCCATCAGGTCGGCCTGCCCTACCACTGGGGCACCCGCGGCCTGGTGAAGGGCGACAGCGCCAACGACCTGTTCGAGCTGGCGCTCGACCCGAACGTCCACATCCAGGAGGTGAAGGCGGCCACCTGCGACGTGATCGCCGGCCGCCGCCCGCGCGGGCCCGCGCTCCTGGAACTGGTCGGCGAATACCGGCGGAGAGCGGGGATCGAATGAGCGGGTACGGAGCGGAGGCTCGTCCCCGCAAGGGCTTCTTCACCGACACCTCGATCTGCATCGGGTGCAAGGCCTGCGAGGTCGCCTGCAAGCAGTGGAACGACGTTCCGGACGAACCGGTCGGCTTCACCGGCGAGTCGTACGACAACAGCGGCTCCCTGGGCGCGAACCGCTGGCGGCACGTGGCCTTCATCGAGCAGCGGCTGCCGCTCGGCACCGAGCACGGCGCCCCGGACTCCCTCGTCCAGGAGGCGGCGCGGCAGACGCTGCGCGACGAGTCAGGCCTCGACGTCGCCGAGGACGGTGACCTGCGGTGGCTGATGAGCTCGGACGTCTGCAAGCACTGCACGCGGGCCGCGTGCCTCGACGTCTGCCCGACGGGGGCCCTCTTCCGGACCGAGTTCGGCACCGTCGTCGTGCAGGAGGACGTCTGCAACGGCTGCGGCTACTGCGTGGTCGCATGCCCCTTCGGCGTGCTCGACCAGCGCCGCGAGGACGGCCGCGTGTGGAAGTGCACCCTCTGCTACGACCGGCTGAAGGACGACATGGAGCCCGCCTGCGCGCAGGCGTGCCCGACCAAGTCGATCCAGTTCGGCGACCTCGACGAGCTGCGCGAGCGCGCCGAGGACCGGCTCGAGATCCTGCGCCGCCGCGGCACCCCGGGCGCGCGGCTCTACGGCGCGGACCCCGACGACGGCGTGGACGGCTGTGGCGCCTTCTTCCTGCTGCTGGACGAGCCGCAGGTCTATGGGCTGCCGCCGGACCCGATCGCCACCACGCACCACCTCGGGTCGATGTGGCGCAAGGCCGGGCTGGCGGCCGCCACGCTCGGTGCGATGGTCGGTGCGGCGGCGCTCGCGGGGCGGCGATGAAGGGCGAGCGGCCGGTCGTGCCGCGCGCGACCCTCGAGGCACCGGACTCCTACTACGGGCGCCCGGTGATCAAGCCGCCGGTCTGGAAGCCACAGGTCCCGTGGTACCTGTTCGCCGGCGGGATCGCCGGCGCGGCGGCGGCCCAGGCGCTGGCGGCGCACCTGTCCGGCAACCGCGTGCTCGAGCGGCGCTCGTGGCTGATCGCGCTCGCGGGCGTGAGCGCCAGCCCGCCGCTGCTCGTGACCGACCTCGGGCGACCGGAGCGCTTCCTCCACATGCTGCGGGTGGTGAAGCCGACCTCGCCGATGAGCGTCGGCTCGTGGACTCTGGCGCTGATGGGAACCGCGACGGGCGCCGCGGCCGCGAGCGAGCTGACGGGCCGGTTCCCGCGTGCCGGGGCAGCGGCCAAGCTGCCGGCCGGGCTGCTCGGCCTGCCGCTCGCCACCTACACCGGTGTGCTGCTCGCGAACACGGCGGTGCCGGTCTGGCACGAGGCGCGCGACCAGCTGCCGTTCGCCTTCGCCGGCGGCGCCGCGGCCGCGGCGGCCGGCGCGGCGCTGATCGTCACGCCGGAGCCGGCAGCGCGCCCGGCGCGGCGGCTGGCGGTGATGGGCGTCACCCTGGAAACCGCAGCCATGCTCGCGATGGAGCGGCGGCTGGGAACGCTGGCCGGGAACTACCGCAGCGGCGCGGCGGGCAGGTACGCGCGCATCGCCAAGGTGCTGACCACCACAGGTGGCGCCCTGGTCGCCGCTTCACGCGGCCACCGCGGCGCGGCGGCTGCCGGCGGAGCGCTGCTGGTCGCCGGCAGCGCCGCGACGCGCTGGGCGATCTTCAAGGCGGGGTTCGCCTCAGCGGCGGACCCGCGCCAGACGATCGACCTCCAGCGGCGGCGCGCGACGAAAGCTGCGACGCCGGCCTGACGGGGGGGACCTCAGACCGGCGCGCGCAGCGTCGTACTGGACGGCAGGGAACTCTGCGACCAGCACGGCTTTGGAAGACCTACGAGGAGCGCCCCCGACTCGAGCCGCCCGAGCGGCTCGACCGCGTTGAGCGGCCGCTCGAGCCGGACTTCTTGGTCCGGGCGCTGGCGGAAGTGCTCCGCCGCGAGCTAGCCCGTCGAGCGGGAGCTCGCCGAGCGAGAGGTCGACCGTGAAGCTGCTGACCGTCCCGTCGTCGAACGCTTGCCGTTCGACCGGGACGTGGTCGTGCGGGCGCGACCGGTGCTGCGGGAACGGGAGGACCGGCGGCGGGTCGTCGCGCCATTGCGGAACTGCGCCGGGATCTCCTCCTTCGCGACCGCCTGGGAGAGCTGCGGGATGAGCCGCTCGAGGAAGCCGCGCATGCGCTCCTCCTGCCGGCGGATGTCGCGCGCCAGGCGAGCCGTCTCCTTGTCGCCGACGGTGTTCGCGAGCGCCTCGATCGCCGTGTAGTTGGCGATCTCCTCTTCCTCGTTGAAGGCCTCGGTCTTGGCGTTCTTCAGCATCTTCTCCGGCTCGCTGGTGCCGCGCACCGCGTGCACGCCGCCCTTGACCACAGCCGTCGCCTGCTGGACCACGCTGGCGCCGACTCCGGCCGCCGCGGCAACAACACCCGGACCGGGCATGCTGATCTCCTCCGCCGTACCGCCCAGCTGCTTGATGCGCCGGGACACGGTCGTGGCGTGGGACTTGGTCTCGCGCAGGTGGTCCTGAAGCCGCTTCTTGTACGGAGCGCGGGTCGTCATCTGGATGTGTCCTTCGAGCGCCCGCTCCAGCTCCTTCTCCTTCGCGTAGGCCTCATTCAGATACTGGATCAGTTTCGCGTCGCGTGGATTCACATCTTTCATTTGGAGGCTGCTCCTTGGGCTCTATCGAGGGTCACGTGTTCGCCTACCCGGGGTCGGGACGACCCAATCGCGCGGCAAACCGCGCATACGTCCTCTCAAGTGCAGCCGACCGGCTCCTCCTCTGTCCTTGGAGCGACCGCGGCGGAGCAGTTCGTTGCCGATCTGGAGGCGGTTCGCCGCCTGTTGGACGAGGCACGTCCGACCGGCTGACGCCTCCCTGTCAGATCGGTTTCGGCACCCGGGTGCGGGGTACACCGGAGGCGTATGCGATGACCTGAGCGAGGTCGACCGAGCAGATATTCCCCCGGGACACCGGGACCGGAGGGATAGATGATTCGTAAACGACGGAGCGGTAAGGGTGCCGAGACGTTGACAGCAAAACCGAAAAAGCGGCCGTCGCGGCTATTCTGCCCACGTGTCAAGAGGCTCTATCGCGGTCGAAACGCCGCGCCCGGGTGTGACCGTGCTCAAGGTGAGCGGGGAACACGACCTCTACACGGCGCCCGATCTGCGGGACCGGCTGAAGGAAGGCCTGTCCGCCGGCGGGGTGGTTGTGGACCTGAGCGGGGCGACGTTCGTGGACTCCTCGATCCTCGGCGCGCTGTTGAGCGCCCGTCAGCGGGCAGCAGAGGACGGCCAAGGATTCGCGGTCTCGCTGCAGGAGGACGCCAGCCGGACGGTGCGGCAGGTGTTCGAGATCACGGGGTTGATCCCGGCGATGCCCGTTCTGCCGAGTGTGGAAGAAGCCATGAAGGCCATGAACAACGATCAGGCCGCCCGGCATGACGCCGGCTGACACTGGAAGGACCGACGTGCCAAAAATCTCACTCAAGATTCCGGCCCGGCCGGAGAACGTCGCGGTGGTGCGACAGGCTCTGAGTGGGCTTGCCGACAGCATGCGGCTCGAGAACGGCGTCCTCACCAACATGAAGGTGGCCGTCAGCGAGGCATGCGCCAACGTCGTCGTCCACGCCTACGACGGCCAGGGGGACATGGAGCTCGAGATCCTGCCCAACGGCAGCGAACTGACCGTCGTCGTGCGCGACGAAGGCAGCGGCTTCCGGCCACGCGTCTCGACCGCCGAGGATGCCTCATGGCGACTCGGCATGCCACTGATCGCGTCGCTCACCGATGCGCTCGAGGTCGGCCACGGGCCAGAGGGCCGCGGCACCGAGGTGCGCATGAAGTTCGCGACCGGTTAGCCGCAGCGCGGAGTCATTCCCGGCCGGCGATCCGCCGCCCATTTACTGACCCCGTTGGACACCTCGTTGCAGATCGAAAGTTTTTTTGTCCGGAAAGGTTTAACCGCCTGCATCCCGGGTACTCACCGAACAGTCCCCATGGAGTCCAGTAGGAGCCGGTAACGCAGATTGACCTCCCGGCAGAGGCGCGGGTCCTAGGGCCCGAACCTTACCTCTGGGGGACTGACCCCTCCCTGCACGATTGGGCCCCGCACTTTTTGAGCGCGGGGCCCAATCCTTTTCGAGGCGGCCGGCAGCCAGGATATTCGAGGCAATTGGAATAACGCTCGGCTCTCTGGGCATAAGCACACCCATGGCTGTGAAGGTGAGAGAGGGTGCCGGGGCCGAGACGCAGGGGAGCGGCCTGCCAGACAGCCCCGAGCTGAACGCGCTTTTCGACCGGGGTGACGACGCCGGCTGCCTCGACCTTTCCGAGATCAGCGACCTGATCCAGGCGCTGGACCTCACCGAGGCAGACGTCCACAGCCTGTACATCGAGATCTCGGGCCGCGGGATCACGATCAGCGACGACTGCTCCCGCGAGGGCGCGCCGGAGGCGACCTACGACAACGACGGCCTCGCCGGCGTCACGATGGACGCGCTGCGGCTCTTCCTGAACGAGATCAGCCGTCACGACCTGCTCACCGCCTCCGAAGAGGTGGACCTGGCAAAGCGCATCGAGCGCGGCGACGAGGACGCCAAGTCGCAGATGATCAACTCCAACCTGCGGCTGGTCGTCTCGATCGCCAAGAAGTACCCGACAGGCGAGCTGGCGCTGCTGGACCTGATCCAGGAGGGCGTGCTCGGCCTGATGCGCGCCACCGAGAAATTCGACTGGCGGCGCGGCTACAAGTTCTCGACCTACGCCACCTGGTGGATCAGGCAGGCGATCGAGCGCGGGCTCCAGAACAAGGCCCGTGCGATCCGCGTCCCGGTCCACGTCCTGCAGCGCGAGCGCCGTATCGACCGGATCGAGCGGGACATCCTGATCCGGGAAGGCCGCATCCCGACCGACGAGGAGCTGCGCAGGCGGCGCAGATCTCCGTCCGCCAGGTCGAGGAGGCGCGCGCCACTCCGCGCACGGTGACCAGCCTCGACCGCCCGGTCGGCGAGGAGGAGGAGACTTCGCTCGGCGACCTGCTGAAAGACGACGAGTCCGGCGAGCCGGACGAGCAGGTCGAGCTGAGCCTGCGCACCGAGACGGTCCAGCAGGCGGTGAGCGAGTTGCCGGAGCGCGAGCGGCTGGTCCTGAAGCTGCGCTACGGGCTCGATGGACAGCTGACCCCGAAGTCCATACAGGAGGTCACCCGGCTACTGGACATGTCCGTTCGCGAGGTTCGCAGGACCGAGGCCGAGGGCCTGGCCCGCCTGGCACGGATGCGCGAGGTGCAGGCGCTTCGTAGCTGAACCCTAGGTTGGGCGCGACCGTAGGGAGCGCCAGTAGCAGGCAGCGGCGAAGCCGCCCGATGTTCGTGGAGGCGCGACCTCCGCGGTGCTAGCTTGAGCGGGATGGAGGGAGTTTTCCCGGACGACGCGCGGCGCAGGGATGTTCGCTGGACGCTCGCGGCTGTCGCGTTCCTGGCTGCGCTCGCCGTCATCGATGGCGTCTCGAGCAATCGCTTCTCGCTGGTTGGCGCCTACGGCGTCGCTCCCTTCATCGCGGCGGTCGGCGCGAGCAGGCGCAACACCGTCCTCGTCGCCGCGCTGGCGATCGTCGCCGGAGTGGTCGTCGGGGTCACCGACGGCATCTTCGGCGACCTGGAGTACCTCGCACGGATGCTGACCGTGGTCGTCGCCTGTGCCGTGGCGATCCAGGTGGCGACGTTGCGAGCTCGCAACGAGGTCGCCGCCGAGCTGGAGCACGTGACCGCGCGCACGCTGGCCGGCTCGCCGAGCCCCGAAGAGGCGACGCGACTGGTCATCGAGCGCATCGCCAACGTGCTCGGCTGGCAGACCGGCGCCTTCTGGGAGGCCGACCCGGACCGCGACGTCCTGCGCTGCGTGGCGCTCTGGCACGAGCCGGGCCTCGAGGCGGACCGGTTCCTCGAGGCGACGCGCGCGCTCGAGCTGGAGGGCGGAGCCGGTCTCCCGGGGAAGGTCTGGCGCGAGGGGAAGCCGGCGTGGGTCAGCGACGTGCACAGCGACGCGGGCTTCGTGCGCGCCGAGAGCGCCGCAGCGGCGGGCCTGTGCGGCGGCGGCCGCATTCCCGATCGTGGCGTCGGATCGCGTCCAGGGCGTGATCGAGTTCTTCACCCGCCGCACGCCCCGGCCGGACGAGTCGCTGCTGCGGGCGATGTCGAGCGTCGGGGCGACGCTCGGTCAGTACATAGAGCGCCGGCACGCGTCGGCGGAGGCGGAGCGGAGCGGAGCGCTCAAGAGCGCCGTGATCGATTCGGCGCTGGACTGCGTGATCACGATGGACCACCTGGGCCGGGTGCACGACTTCAGCCGCGCCGCGGAGGACACCTTCGGCTATGCGCGCGACGAGGTGATCGGCAAGACACTTGCCGAGTTGATCATCCCTCCTGAGCTGCGCCAGAACCATGAGGCCGGGCTCGCGCGCTACATCGAGACCGGCGAGGCCCGAATCCTCAACCGCCGGCTCGAGCTGACCGGGATGCGTCGCGACGGCAGCCAGTTCCCGGTCGAGGTCTCGGTCACGCGAGTCGCCGGCAGCGATCCGCCGGTGTTCGCCGGCTACCTGCGTGACATCACCGCCCGCCGCCAGTCCGAGGAGGAGCGCGAGCGTCTGCTCGGCCGGGAGCGCGACCAGCGACTGCGGGCGCAACAGCTCGAGCGCCGCGCCTCGTATCTCTCGGAGGTGCAGCGCGCGCTCGATGCGTCGATCGACGACTACGAGGACGCGCTGCGCAAGCTGGCCCGGCTCGTCGTGCCGCGCCTCGGCGACTGGTGCGTCGTGCACACGCTGGAGGACGACGAGCTGCGGATGGTCGCGGTCGAGCACTCGGACCCGAGCAAGCGAGCGATGGCGTGGGACCTGCAGCGCCGCTACCCCGCGAATCTCGAAGTCGACCGCAACCTCGCCGAGGTGCTGGCGACGGGCAAGCCGAGCCTGATCAGCGAGCTCGACCCCAAGCTCCTCGACGCAGTCGCCCGCGACCCCGAGCACGCCGAGATCCTGCGCACCCTGGGGCTGCATTCGGCGATGATCGTGCCGCTGCGGGCGCGTGGCCAGGTGATGGGCGCGATCAGCTTCGCGGTCGCCGAGTCGGATCAGCGCTTCGACGCCGAGGACCTGGCCTTCGCGATGGAGGTCGCGCGCCGTGGCGCGCTCTCGATCAGCAATGCGCGGCTCTACCACGAGGTGCAGCAGCGCCAGGAGGAGATCGAGTTCCTCGCGCGTGCGGGGATCGAGCTGGACACGACCATGGAGGTGGAGCAGACGCTGCAGCGGCTGGCCGACCTCACGGTTCCGTACCTCGGAGACGGCTGCATGGTCGACCTGCTCGAGGATGGCGACCGCATGCGCAGAGTCGCGTCCGCCAGCGCATATCCCGAGGTCTCTCCAGTTCTTTCCCGACTGCGCGCCCACGAGCTCGACTTCCGCGGTGGTCATCCGATCGCAAAGGCGATGCGCTCCGGCAAGGTCCAGGTCGTCGAGGACATCACTCCGGAGCTGCAGGAGTCGTGGTCACCCGACGAGAGCTACCTGCGTGACCTGCGCGACTGGCCCGCGCGATCGGCCGTCGTGGCGCCCGATGGTCGCCCGCGGGCGGGTGCTGGGAACGATCGCGATGGCTTCCTTCGGCGACCGCGTGTTCACGCGGCGCGAGGTGGTCCTGCTGGAGGAGCTGGCACGACGCGCCGCGGTCTCGGTCTACAACTCGCGGCTCTACAGCGAACGCAGCTACATCGCTTCGCGGCTCCAGCACAGCCTGCTGCCGCCCCACCTGCCCGAGGTGCCGGGCATGGAGATCGCCGCGCGCTTCCGCCCCGCGGGCGAGGCGAACGAGGTGGGCGGCGACTTCTACGACATCTTCGAGACCGCCAACGGCCGCTGGGCGCTGGTGATCGGCGACGTGTGCGGGAAGGGCGCGGACGCGGCCGCCGTCACGGCGATCGCGCGCTACACCCTGCGCGCCGCGGCAATGCAGGCCGAGGAAGGCCCCGAGCACGCACTGCGGCTGCTGAACGACGTGCTGATGGCGCAGGTCTCGCCGGACCGTTTCTGCACGGTCGCCTACGCGACGCTCGACCTGAGCGACGGCATCGCCCGGCTGTCGGTCGCCTCGGGCGGCCACCCGACTCCGCTGGTCGTCCGCGCGGACGGAAGGGTGAATCCGATCGGCGGTCCCGGGACCCTGCTCGGCGTGATGCCGGAGCCGGCGCTGAGCGCGGCCACGACGGAGCTGGCGCCGGGCGATTGCGTGGTCTTCTACACCGACGGCCTCACCGAGGCCCGCACCAAGGACGGCCTGTTCGACGAGCAGCGGCTGATCGCGACACTCGAGCGCTGCGGCGGCCTCGATCCCCCGGCCGTCACCGACCGGATCGAGCAGGCACTGACGGACATGCGCGCGGTGGCCCGCGACGACATCGCGCTGCTGGTCGCCCAGGTGAGCCGCCACGGCCCGTTGCGCGCGTCGCTGACAAGCGACGTGCCGGCGATGGCGTAGAGCGCTCGCGGCCGCCCGACCGCTGGTGGGAATCACCGAGCGTCCCGTGCCCCGTGACGGGGGCGCGAACGTCCCGCTCGGCACAGGCAGGTAGGAAAGCAGCGTGGGAGTCGCGCGTTTCACTGCGTCTCTCGTTGCGTTTGAGCGGACCGCCATTCCACTGGTCGAGATTTTGCGCGCTATCCGCGCCTTATCTCGACCAGTGGCCAAGGCCCTGGGGCGAGAGTGACGAGAGCGTCACGCCACGCGTGGGAGATGAGCCACGCACGCACGAACAGCAACACCTTCCCTACCTGCCCGGTCCTTAGGAGCGGCCGGCGCCCTGGGAGTGCCATGCGGCGGCAATCGCCTGGGCGACCCGAGCCCGACGCCCCTAACCCCCCGCCGCGGCCAGGGCCTCCTCGCGGTCGTCGTAGAAGCGGACGCGGACCACCTTTCCCGCTCGTAGGTAGCAGAGCCAGGCGGCGGCGTAGTTCACCTCCACTCCGCTGGCCTTGCCGCGGGCCTGCAGGTGGCCCATGACGAGCACGCGGTCGGAGCCGACCGGGAGGAACTCGTCCGCGCTCAGCTGGAACTGCTCCCAGTCCTCTCCCATGTCCTCCAGCAGCCGCCGCATCCCCTCGCGCCCGTTGTAGGAGCTGCCCTCGAGAACCGCCTTCAAGGAGACCAGCTCGACATCGGGATCGAGCGGCGCCATCGCCCCGTCCAGGTCGCGCCGGTTGAACGCGTCGATGCCCTGCCGCAGGCGCTCGATCGTCTGCTCGATCGGCTCCTGGGCGTGCTCGGTGCTCATCGTTGAAGTATCTCGGCTCCGCCGCCGTTGACAAGGGCGCAACAGCAAAGGCGCCGGCGTTCATCAAACTGCCGCCCCAGCCGATGAAAACCACGGACAAAGGGTCCGCTCCACCGCCTCCCGGTGGGTGGCAAGGTCACGCCTACAGCGTTACGATAGGTACTGCGCGGTAGGGGTTCAGGAACCGTCCATCTTTGGGAGGGGATGCAAGACGGCCGGTTCCGAGCTGCCCCGCCCGTGATGGGGTACTTGGTACCTTGGCTTTCCAGGGAAAAACCGGGCTTTAGGCGCGGATTTTCAGGGGGAAGGCGGAGTTACGGGGAACTTTCGACCTCGAAAGGCGAACGGAGCAGGTTGAGTAGCGGCGGGGAAGACTACACCTGCGTAAGCAGGCCGAGAGCCTTGGGCAAATCGATTTACCTGGGCTCGGAGAAGCTCTATATCCGGGGCGTGACGTACGGGACCTTCCGCCCCGATGACGAGTCCGAGGAGGAATTCCCGGACCGCGAGGCGGTCTCCGCCGACTTCGCCGGCATGGCGGAGAACGGCGTCAACGCCGTGCGCACCTACACGATCCCGCCGCGCTGGCTGCTCGACACGGCCGCCGAGCACGGCCTGTGGGTCATGGCCGGACTGCCCTGGGAGCAGCACATCACCTTCCTCGACGAGCCGGGACGCGCGGCCTCGATCGAGCGCAAGGTCCGCGCGGACGTGCGCTCGATCGCAGGGCACCCCGCCCTCCTCTGCCTGGCGATCGGCAACGAGATCCCCGCCTCGATCGTGCGCTGGCACGGTCGCCAGCGAATCGAGCGCTTCCTGAAGCGGCTTTACGAAGGGGCCAAGCACGAGGACCCCGAAGCGCTGGTCACCTACGTCAACTACCCGAGCACCGAGTACCTCCACCTCCCGTTTCTCGACATGTGCTGCTTCAACGTCTTCCTCGAGGCCGGCGAGGCGTTCGAGTCCTACCTGTGGCGCCTGCAGAACATCGCCGGCGACCGCCCGCTGGTGCTGACCGAGACCGGTCTCGACAGCCTGCGCAACACCGAGGACGCCCAGGCCCGGGCGCTCGACTGGCAGGTACGCACCGCCTTCGCCTCCGGCTGCGCGGGAACCTTCGTGTTCAGCTGGACCGACGAGTGGTACCGCGGCGGGTTCGACATCGAGGACTGGGCGTTCGGCCTGGTCGACCGCGGCCGGGCCCCAAAGCCCGCGCTCGCGACAGTCGGGCGCGCCTTCTCCGACGCACCGTTCCGCCCCGACCCCGACTGGCCCCGCATCTCCGTCGTGGTCTGCGCCTACAACAGCGAGGCCACGCTGCCCGAGTGCCTCGACCACATGCAGCGGCTGGACTACCCCGACTACGAGGTTGTCGTCGTCAACGACGGCTCGACCGACCGCACCGACGAGATCGTCCTCGCGCGCGGATTCCGGCTCATCAGCACCGAGAACAAGGGCCTTGCCTGCGCCCGCAACTCGGGCCTCGAGGCCTCCTCCGGCGAGATCGTCGCCTACATCGACGCCGACGCCTACCCCGACCCGCACTGGCTCTCGCATCTGGCCCACTGCTTCCTGCGCGCCGACCACGCCGGCATCGGAGGTCCGAACATCCCGCCCCCCGGCGACGGCGACGTCGCGGAGTGCGTGGCGAACGCTCCGGGCGGACCGATCCACGTCCTGCTCTCGGACGAGATCGCCGAGCACATCCCCGGGTGCAACATGGCCTTCTGGAAGCACCGCCTGGACGAGATCGGTGGCTTCGACAGCCAGTTCCGGATCGCGGGGGACGACGTCGACATCTGCTGGCGCCTCCAGGAGCGCGGCTGGACGGTCGGCTTCAGCCCCGGCGCCGTGGTCTGGCACCACCGCCGCGGCTCCGTGCGCAACTACCTCAAGCAGCAGTTCGAGTACGGCAAGGCGGAGGCGCTGCTCGAGCGCAAGTGGCCCGAGCGCTACAACCGCGCCGGGCACCTCGCGTGGGCCGGCCGCGTGTATGCCAACTCCTCCACCCGCAGCCTCGAGCGGCGGCGCTGGAAGATCTACTACGGGACCTGGGGCACCGGCCTGTTCCAGTCCGTCTACGCGCCGGCGCCGGGCGTCTTCCGCTCGCTCCCGCTGATGCCCGAGTGGTACCTGGTGATCGCCGCGCTGAGCTTCATCTCGCTGCTCGGCGCCATCTGGTCGCCGCTGCTGCTGGCCCTTCCGCTGCTCGCGCTGGCGGTGATCGCGATGGTCGGCGAATCGATGGCCGGCGCTGGGACGGCCAGCTTCTCGAAACGACCGCCCAGCCGCTTCGCCGCCCTGCGGCGCCGCGCGCTCGTGACGATGCTCTTCATGTTCCAGCCCGCCGCGCGGCTCGGTGGGCGGTTGCGCAGGGGCCTCGCGCCGTGGCGGCGCAGCGCTTCTCCGCGCCTCGTGCTGCCCTTCCCGCGCACCCGCAGCCTGTGGAGCGAGGAATGGGCCGCACCAGATGAGCGGCTTCGTGGTGTCGAAGCGGCAATTCGCAGGCACAATGGTGTTGTGATCTGCGGTGGCGACTTCGAGCGCTGGGACCTGCACGTCCGCGGCGGCCTGCTGGGCTCGATGCGCATGCGCATGGCAGTCGAGGAGCACGGTTCCGGACGACAGCAGATGCGGTTCCGTTACTGGCCCCGCTTCTCCCGTCTGGGCCTGGCCGGCAGCTCTCTGTTCGCGGTGCTCGCTGCATGGGCGGCGCTCGAGCAGAGCTGGCTGGTCGCGGCGATCCTCGCGGCCGGCGCCCTGCTGCTCGCGATCTCGATGCTGCACGACTGTGCGGCCGCGGGCGGCATCGTGATGCACGCCCTCGACGACCGGGACGAGTACGCACCCGCCCACCCGGCGCAACCGCCGGCGGCGCTCGAGCCGATCCTCTCCGCGAACGGCAGCGGCGCAAACGGCGCGCAGGCGGACATGAACGGCGCTCACCCGGTGCCGGCGAACGGCCATGGTGACGTCAACGGCGCCGTACAGGTGGACTCGCCCTTGGACGTCGCGCGCCAAAAGGACGACTGAACGTGTTCGGGCGGCTGCGCGCCTGGAACGAGCGGCGCAAGCACAACAAGGCGGGTCGGGCCGGCGCATGGGACCAGTGGAAGACCTGGCCCCGGATCATCCCCTACCTCAAGCCGTACCGGAAGCTGGTGGTCCTCTCCTTCTTCCTGACGGTGATCGGGGCGGTCGTCGGTCTTGCCGAGCCCTGGCCGCTCGCACTGGTGATCGACAACGTCATCGACACCAATCCGCCTCCGCAGTTCCTGCAGAGCCTCTTCGGCAGCAGTCCTGACCAGTACCGGCTACTGGCCTTCATCGTCGGCGCGGGCTTCCTGATCGTGATCATCAGCCACGGCGTACGGGTCCTGAACGACTACGTCAACGCCAAGGTCGAGCAGAACATCGTCATGGACCTCCGCGGCGACATGTTCGCCCACTGCGAGCGGCTGTCGCTCACCTTCCACGACGAGCGCCACACCGGCCAGCTGATGAGCCAGATCAACATGCAGGCGTCGGCCATCGGCTCGATCGTAATGGCGTTCCCGCCGCTGCTCGACAGCTTCCTGATGCTGATCGGGATGCTCGTGATCGCGCTGCTGATCGACTGGCAGGTGACGCTCGTATCGCTGACCGCGGTGCCGTTCATCTACTACTCGATTGGCGTCTACGGCACTCGGATCGTCCCGAAGATCCAGCGGGTGCAGAGCCTCGAGTTCCGCTCGCTGTCGATCGTCTTCGAGGCGATGTCGATGCTGCGCGTGATCGTCTCCTTCGGTCGCGAGCGCCACGAGCACTACCGCTTCGTCACGCAGGGTCGTGTCGCGGTCGACGCGCGCGTGCGGCTGACGGTATGGCAGACGCTGTTCGCGCTGATGGTGACCACTGCCACCGCGCTCGGAACGGCCCTCGTCCTGGGCTTTGGCGCGCTGCACGTGATCCAGGGCCAGATCACGCTGGGTGAGCTGACGGTGTTGATCTCCTACATCGCCGCCGTCTACCAGCCGCTCGAGTCGATCAGCCTCACGATCGGGCACCTGCACCAGTTCTTCGTCTACTTCAACGCCTCGGTGGCGCTGCTGATCGAGGACCCCGAGGTGATGGAGGATCCGGACCCGGTCGAGATCGAGCGTGCGCGCGGCGAGGTGGAGTTCCACGACGTCGGCTTCGCCTACAAGGGCCGCAAGGACACTCTGCAGGGCATCAGCTTCAAGGCCGAGGCCGGACAGCGAATCGCGGTCGTGGGGCCCACCGGGGCTGGAAAGACGACCATGATCAGCTTGCTGGTGCGCTTTTACGACCCGAGGGCCGGCGCCATCACCATCGACGGCATCGACATGAAGAAGTTACAGCTCGACTGCCTGCGCAGCCAGATCAGCCTCGTGCTCCAGGAGCCGCTCCTGTTCTCGGGATCGATCGAGGACAACATCCGCTACGGCCGGCTGGACGCGACGAAGTCCGACATCGTCGACGCTGCGAAGGCGGCGAACGCACACGACTTCATCTCGAAGCTTCCGGAGGGCTACGACACCGAGCTGGGCGAGCGCGGCGCGCAGCTCTCCGGCGGTGAGCGCCAGCGAATCTGCGTCGCGCGTGCGTTCATCCGCGACGCACCGATCCTGATCCTGGACGAGCCCACCTCATCGATCGACTCTCGCACCGAGCTCGTGATCCTCGACGCGCTCGACCGGCTGATGGTGAACCGCACGTCGTTCATGATCGCGCACCGACTGTCGACGATTCGGAAGGCGGACAAGATCCTCGTCATCAACCAGGGCCGCCTCGTCGAGCAGGGCACACACGAGGAGCTGGTGATGAAGGGCGGCCTCTACTACCGCCTGTACGAGGCCCAGAGCGGCGACATGGCGAAGCTCGAAGCAGACCACCTGCACCGCAGCCAGGAGGCGCAGCCATCAATTGCAGGCGCGCCCGACCCGGCACACATCGTCACCCCGGCGGGAACCGGCGTCGAGACACAGGTAGCGGAGAGCCTTACGCAGGCCGTGCGGCGGCGGATCAGAGTGGCCCTGGACAGCGCCGACGAGCCGAACGGAAACGGCACCCACCCGCCTGCGGACGGTGACGGCGATGCAGCCCCGCCCGCAGCACCGGCGGGGGAGCATGATCCGCCCAAGTAGCAAGAAAGTAGTACTGCTCGGAATGATGACCAGGATCCCGGTCTCCGGGGTCGTCTGGCAGACCGCGCACTACATGCTCGGCTTCGAGCGGCTCGGCTACGAGACCTACTACGTCGAGACCCACGCGCGCACTCCGGCGATGCTGATGGAGCGCGAGGACGACGACGGATCGGCGCGCGCCGCCGCGTTCATCGATGGAGTCATGAATCGCTTCGGGTTCGGTGATCGCTGGGCCTTCCTCGAGTTGCACGACGAGCGCCGGTGCTTCGGCATGCCGCGGTGGGAGCTGCGCCGCCTGTACGACTCGGCCGAGATCCTGATCAACCTGCACGGTGGAACCGAGCCGCTGCCGGAGCTGTGGGCGACAGACCGGCTTGTGTATCTGGAGACCGACCCGGTTCAGCTCCAGCTGGAGCTGGCGGCCGGCGTTCCCTACACCGTCGACTTCCTCGAGCCACATTGCGCGTTCTTCAGCTTCGCCGAGAACCTCGGCGCGCCCGACTGCGAGCTTCCCGTATCGGACCGGTTCCCCATGCACCCAACGCGCCAGCCGGTCGTCTGCGATCTGTGGGAGGGTCGCAGGCCCGGTGGCGAGCGCCTCACGACGGTCGGAAACTGGCGGCAGCCTTGGCGCGACGTCACCTTCGAAGGCGAGCGGCTCTCCTGGAGCAAGCACCAGGAGTTCCTGCGGTTCATCGACCTCCCGTCACGGACCACACAGCCGGTGGAGCTGGCTCTCTCCAGCTACGAGCCCGAGGACAGGCAGATGCTCGAAGAGCACGGCTGGCACGTATGCAACGCGCTCGACTTCTCCACCGACGCGGACGCGTACCGCGACTACATCGCCGGCTCGCGCGGCGAGTTCACGGTCGCAAAGCAGCAGAACGTCCGGATGCGAACCGGATGGTTCAGCGACCGCAGCGCCACCTACCTGGCGGCAGGCAGGCCCGTGATCAGCCAGGAGACCGGGTTCTCGAACGTCCTCCCCACCGGCGAGGGGCTGTTCGGCTTCGACTCCATGGAGGAGATCCTCGAGGCGATAGAGGTCGTCAACTCGGACTACGCCCGCAGCTCGCGAGCCGCTACCGAGATTGCGCGCGAGTACTTCAGCCACGACGTTGTCCTGCGACGCCTGCTGAACGACGTCGGTGTCGAGCTGTCGAGCGGACGCGGCTATCCCGTTCAGCGCAGGCTGCGGCAGAGCGTCTACAGCGACGACCTGTCGCTGGTGCCCATCTCCCGCCGGCCGACCCGGCTCCCCGAGGCAACGGTGGCCGAGGTGATGGAACACGCGATCCCGGCCCCGCGCTCGCCTGCCGCCGCCAAGCGCGTGCCCGAGGCGAGCGTCATCGTGGTCACGCACGACAACCACATGTTCACGCGGATGTGCCTGGAGACGGTGCTGGCGAATACCGAGTATCCGGCCATCGAGTTGATCGTGGTCGACAACCGGTCCACGGACGGAACCCCGGAGTACCTGCGCCACCTCGCGCGGAGCAATCCGAACGTGCGGCTCGTCATGAACGGCGCGAACTTGGGTTTCGCATCGGCGTGCAACCAGGGTCTGGCAGTGGCGCGCGGCAGGATCCTGGTGCTCCTCAACAATGACGCGATGGTGCCTCCGGGCTGGCTGGCCCGGCTGACGGGAGCGCTCGAGAGCTCCGAGGTCGGCTTGGCCGGACCCGTGACGAACCGGATCGGGAACGAAGCCGAGGTCGAGGTCGACTACGACACCTGGCGCGGATACCTTCAGGAGAGCGGGCGCCGCGCCGCGGAATACGCCGGCCGCACATTTGACATTCCCACCCTCACGATGTTCTGCCTCGCGATGCGCCGGGACGCATATCGGGCCATCGGCCCGCTGGACCAGCGCTTCGGGCTGGGAATGCTGGAGGACGACGACTACTCGCTCCGTGCCCGCACCGGCGGGTATCGCGTCGTCTGCCTCGAAGACACGCTGGTGCACCACTTCGGCGAGTCGTCGTTCGGCAAGCTCGTTCCCTCGGGCAAGTACAACGAGCTGCTCGACACCAACAAGCGGCTGTTCGAAGAGAAGTGGGGCCGGCCCTGGCAGCCTTATTCGAGGCGCTCCAAGCCACGCTACGAGCGCATCGCGGAGCGGATCCGGGCGCTGGCCGAGGAGAACCTGCCCGCCGGCGCGGATGTCCTGGTGGTGAGCCGTGGTGACGATGCGCTGCTGCAGCTCGGCGGACGGACGGCGCGGCATTTCCCCCCGTCGGAGGGCGGTACGTGGGCAGGCCACAATCCCGCCGACAGCGACGAGGCGGTCGCGGCCCTCGAGGAGATGCGCGGCGCCGGGGCGCAATACCTGGTGATGCCGAACACGACCCTCTGGTGGCTGGACCACTACACCGGCTTCCGGGCACACCTGGAGAGCAGCTGCACTGAGATCGCACGCGAGGAAGAGAGCGGCGTCATCTTCGCTCTCAACGGCCACCCGCGATGAGCGAGCTGACGTCGATCGTCATCCCCGTCCACGGCCGGGCTGCGCTCACGCGTCAGTGCATCGAGACGATTCTCGGCGAGCCTCCCGGCGGTCCGTTCGAGATCGTCGTCGTCGACGACGCCTCCCCGGACATGACCGCGGAGATGCTTGCGGCGTTCGGCGATCCCGTACGCGTGGTTTCGCGCGCCGAGAACGGCGGGTTCGCCACGGCCTGCAACGATGGCGCGGCGGAGGCGCGGGGCGCCGGCCTCGTCTTCCTGAACAACGACACGATCCCCAAGCGTGGCTGGCTGGACGCGCTGGTCGAGCATGCTGCCCGTAACCCGAAGGCCGCGGTGGTCGGCAGCCGCCTGCTCTTCCCGAACGACTCGATTCAGCACGCCGGTGTGGTCATTTGCCAGGACGGCAATCCGCGGCACATCTATGCCGGGTTCCCCGCGGACCATCCGGTCGTCAACGTCTCGCGCCGGTTCCAGGCCGTGACGGCGGCTTGCATGCTCGTGCGGCGGACGGCCTTCGACGAGGCCGGGGGCTTCGATCCCGTGTTTCGCAACTGCCTCGAGGACGTCGATCTGTGCCTGAAGATCGGTGAGCGTGGTCACGAGGTCCATTACTGCCACCAGAGCGTCCTCTATCACCTGGAGTCGGTGTCGCGCGGACGGCGTTCGAAGGAGATCGAGCGCAATGCGCGCATCTTCCGGGAGCGATGGGGCGACAAGGCGCGACGCGACGACCTCGACTACTACGTCTCCGACGGGCTGTTGAGCCTGCACTACCGGGACGTGTATCCGCTCGGCATCGAGGCTTCGCCGCTCCTTGCCCTTGCCGCCGACGGCGAAGCCGGCGACGAGCGCGACCGAATGCTGAACTCGCAGTCCCGGGAGATCGTGGACCTGCTGCGGGAGACGATCCGGCTGACGGCGCACGTGGCCGAGCTCGAGCTGGCGGCCGGCATGCCGTCATCGGGGGTCTCCACGGGTCGCGCAGCGCCCGAGGGAGGGCCGCCCGCGCGCGATCCGGCGGCGCCTGCGACCCCCCTCCAGCAGCGCCTGCTCGAGCAGGCGCGCGACCTCGAGCTGGAGATCTACGACATGCAAGTCGCGCTCGCCGAGGGCTTGTCGAGCAACGGAGCCGCCGGCGATGACCGCCCAGCCCGCCCTCCCTTCGTACCGGCCGAGCAGTTCGGCTACAAGCGCATGCTCGCCGAGATCCGGGCAGGAGCACAGCGCGCAACGCCCCCGGGCTCGGTCGTAGTCGTGATCAGCCGTGGCGACGACGAGCTGACCACCCTGCCGGAGCGCACCGGCTGGCACTTCCCCCAGGACGAGCGCGGAACCTTTCTGGGCCACTATCCCGAGTCGTCAGGAGACGTGATCGATCATCTGGACGCTCTGCGCGACGCCGGAGCCGATTATCTCCTCGTGCCGGCCACTGCCTCGTGGTGGCTCGACCACTACGCCGATTTCGGCCGCCACGTGCGCGAGCGTCACATCCAGCTGGCCGCCGAAGATGCGCCGTTCGAGCTCTTCGATCTGAAGGCCGCCAGAGAAGGATGACCACGGCCGCAGCAGCACCCGCGCCGGCTCTGCCACCGGCCGCTCTGGCCGGCGCACGCGCGGCGCTTCGTGGCGTCGCGGAGCCACACAGCACGGTTGCCGTGGTGATGCCCGGCGCCGCGGAGCTGCTCCATGCTCTGAAGCGCGACGGCTACCGCACGCTGCCCTCGCCGCTGCTGGAAGAACCCGTCGACTCCGGCCCGGCGGCGGAGGCCCCGGCCGTGACGGGGGAAGTCCAGCGCCTGCGCGGGTCCGGTGCCCTCTACCTGCTCCTCCCGGCTCGCGTAGAAGGCATGAACGAGGAGCGCCACTCTTCGACGGATCGCCTTTTGCAGGCCCACTGTCCCCTCCTCGCGCAAACGCCCGCCGCAACCGTGTACGGGCTCTCCGATCCCCGCGCCCGGACGCTCCGGGAGCTCGCTGAGAGCCTGCTGCCGGAAGACTGCGCCGTCGCAGTGGCGAGCTCGGGCTTGCCTTCGCTCCTGGACCTCGGCCGGCGCCGGACTGCGCATTTCCCCGCCGGCGAAGCCGGCGAATATGCGGGCCAAGAGATACGCGAGTGCCAGGCCGCGCTCGAGCAGCTCGCGGAGCACGCTGCCGCCGGAGTCGAATATCTGGTCATACCGGCATTCGCCCCCAGCTGGACGGGGCTCACGCCCGGCTTCCTGCCCGCTGTGCGCAGACAGCACCGTGAGGTAGCGCGGCGAGCAGAGGTGGCGTTCGTATTCTCATTGCAAGAGGCCCCCGACGAGGAGCCCGCCTGATGAGAGTCATGTTCGTCCTTCACAACCACCCTTCCGTCCAGCCGGGCGGCACGGAGGCCTACACCATGGAGGTCTACCGAGCGCTCCAGGTGACGGACGAGTTCGACCCCATGGTGGTCGCTCGAGTACCGCCGAACCCGGCGACCGAGCCGATCGAGCATGCCGGCTCCCCGTTCAGCCCGCTTCCCGAGGATCCGAACCAGTTCCTCCTGACCGTCGCCGAGGAGGACTTCGACAAGCTCTACATGACGGCGCGCGACAAGTCGCTGTACACCGATCACTTCCGCCGCTTCCTGCTGGCGCACAGGCCGGACGTGGTGCACTTCCAGCACACGCTCTTCGTCGGCTGCGAGCTGATCACGGAAGTCCGGCGCACGCTTCCGGAGACCGCGATCCTGTACACGCTCCATGAGTACCTGCCGATCTGCAACCACTATGGCCAGATGGTCCGCAGCATCGGCCGCGAGCTCTGCTCCGAGGAGTCCCCGCGCCGCTGTAGCGAGTGCTTTCCGGCCCTGATGCCGCAGGACTTCTTCATGCGCAAGCGCTTCATCCAGTCGCATTTCGCGCACGTCGACCTGTTCGTGGCGCCCAGCCGCTTCCTGATGGAGCGGTATATCGAGTGGGGCATCCCGGTGGAGAAGATCCGTCTCGAAGATCACGGCCACACCCCGGTTGCGGCGCCGGGCCCGGGACCGGACCGGCGGCGTGACCGTTTCTCGTTCTTCGGCGTGCTGACGCCGTTCAAGGGGGCCGACGTCCTCCTGGTGGCGATGAGCCTCCTCGGTGACGACTTCTCCGGCCATCTCACGATTCACGGCTCCAACCTCGATGCCCAGCCGGATGCAGAGATCGCGCGGTTCGAGCAGTTGCTCGATGAGACCCGGCGCAACGTTACGTTCGCCGGGCCGTATGCGCACAGCGACCTCGGGCGGCTCATGAGCCAGACGGACTGGGTGATCGTGCCGTCCATCTGGTGGGAGAACTCGCCGATGGTGATCCACGAGGCCTTCATGCATGGCCGCCCCGTGATCTGCAGCGGGATAGGAGGTATGGCGGAGAAGGTCACCAACAACACGAACGGCCTTCACTTCAACGTCGGCGAGCCGCGCAGCCTGGCGGAGACGATGCGGCGGGCAGCCGAAGTCCCCGGGCTGTGGGAGCAGCTCCGCGAGGGGATCCCCACGTGAGGACGATCGACGAACATGTGGCGCGGCTCACCGGCTTCTACTATGAATTGACCGCCGCCCGTGCGATTGCCGCCACCGGTGCGGCGGAGCTTGTCCCGGCAGCCGACCAGAGGTAGCAGTGGCCGCAAAGTCGAAGATCCTCTATGTGTGTCACAACCATCCGCGCGTGCGCCCGGGCGGAGCGGAGGCATATGCGCTCGAGCTCTACGAGGCGATGCGGGCGTCCGAGACTTTCGAGCCGGTGTTCGTCGCACGTGTCGGCCGCAGCCGCACCGGCCCGACGCCGGTGCACGCGGGCGCCCCGTTCAGCTCGGTCGGCGGCGACCCGAACCAGTACTTCGTCTTCGTCGAGGACGAGGCGTTCGACTTCTTCTGGCGAACGGCCAGGGAGAAGACCCTCTACACGACTTACTTCGACGACTTCCTGCGCGCGTTCCGCCCGGACATCGTTCACTTCCAGCACTCGCACTTCATCGGCTGCGAGCTGATCACCAAGACGCGCCAGCTCCTGCCACACGTCCCGATCCTGTACACGCTCCACGAGTACCTGGCGATCTGCAATCGAGACGGGCAGATGGTGCGCACCAAGGGAGAGGAGTTGTGCACGCATGATTCGCCGCGGCGGTGCAACGAGTGCTATCCCGAGTGGTCGCCGCAGAACTTCTTCCTGCGCAAGCGCTTCATACAGTCCCACTTCGCCCACGTGGACCGCTTCCTCGCGCCCAGCCGGTTCCTGCTCGACCGCTATGTCAACTGGGGAATCCCGCGTGACCGCATCGTGTTCGAGGACTACGGGCGGCTCCCGGCGACGCCCATGCCCGAGGTGCCGCGTCCAGACGGGCCCCGCACGCGGATCGCCTTCTTCGGGCAGGTCAACCGCTACAAGGGTGTCAAGGTCCTGCTCGAGGCCATGGCGCAGCTGGCGGACGAGCTGCCGGAGGTCCACCTGCGGCTCCACGGCGCCAACCTCGACGTGGAGACCAGCGATTTCCAGGCCGAGATCAGGGACCTGCTGCATGCGACCCGCGACATGGTGACCTTCACCGGCGCGTACGATCACGCGAGTCTTCCGGCGATCATGGCGCGCACCGATTGGGTGGTGGTCCCGTCGACGTGGTGGGAGAACTCGCCACTCGTCATCCAGGAAGCCTTCATGCACCGCCGCCCGGTGATCTGCAGCGGTATCGGGGGCATGGCCGAGAAGGTCACCGACGGAGTCAACGGCCTCCACTTCAACGTCGGCGATCCCCGCAGCCTCGCCGAGACGATCAAGCGGGCCGTTTCCACCCCGGGCCTCTGGGAGGAGCTACGTGCGGGAATTCCGCAGATCTACCCCATGGCAGAGCACACCGCCGCACTCTCGGACACCTACACCGAGCTGATGGAGGCGCGCCGGGCCGCCGCTCCCGAGCCACAGCTGATGGTGACCGGATGAGGGTCGCGCGACTCGGTGAGACGCTGGCATTGGCGCTCGCCACGAACCAGTCCGAAGACGGCTCGCAACGCGAGGCCGACTCGTTCACCTACGAGCACGCAGGCGAGCGGCGGGCTTGACGGTCCTGGAGCTGCCGGAGCCGGAAGGCCGCCAGGCGGACACCGACCTCGCGCACGGTCCTGCGCGAGGACCTGGCCGGGCTCGACGCCGAGACCCGCGTAGGCCTCCTCGAGTTCATCATCGCCCGCGCGGCACCACATCTCGAACGCCCGGGCGGAGTCTCGCTGGCGAGGAGCCTCCGCATGATCCGAGACGCTCTGCGAGAGCCCGCCCCGTCACCACCCCGCGGCCGAGACGAGCCACTCGGGCTGAACGTCGAGACGCTGATGGCGATCGACGACCACACGGTCTGGGTCGACGGATGGGTGCGCGACGCCGACAGCGCCGTCTCCGAGGTCCGGGGCACGTCGCCCGAGGGCCTGCGGGTCGACCTTCTGGCGGGGGCTCACCGGCGCGCGCGTCCCGACGTGGAGCAGGCCTACGGCCCGGTGACCGGATCGCCCAACAAGTTCGGGTTCACCGCGTGTCTGCGACTCCCCGCCGCCACCAGGCTCGAGAGCGGCTGGATCGCGTCCATCGAGCGGCCCTCCGGACCGGTCCTGGAGACCGACGCCCCGCCCATCGCCCGCGATCGCCTCCAGGTACGGGACAGGATCCTCAGGCATCTGGGCGAGCACAACACGGATATGGACTCACTCATCCGCGACCACGTCCACCCCGCTCTGGTCCGGTTGCAGGAGCGAGAGCGGGACGAGGTCTCGGTCGAGCGCGTCACTCAGTACGGCGAGCCGCCCGTGGACCCGCAGGTGACCGTCGTCATTCCGCTGTATCGCAGGATCGACTACCTCCAGCATCAGCTTGCTCAGTTCGTCCACGATCCCGAGCTCGCCGCCGCGGACATCATCTATGTGCTGGACTGGCCCGAGGCCCAGGCCGCAGTGGCGGAATCGGCAGCCGATCTTCACAGCCTCTACCGCGTCCCCTTCCGGGTCGTCGACCTGGCCAAGAACTACGGGTACGCGAACGCGAACAACGCCGCAGCCGAGCTCGCTCGGGGTCGCCTGCTGCTGCTCCTGAACTCAGACGTGATACCCGACGTGCCGGGATGGCTGGGCCGGATGGCCGAGTTCTACGATGCCACCGAGGGCATCGGAGCAATGGGGCCCAAGCTGCTCTACGAGGATGACTCGCTGCAGCACGCCGGCATGTACTTCAAGCGGGAGCCCCGCACGGGGCTGTGGGGCAATCACCACTACTACAAGGGCTTTCACCGAGACCTCGCGGATGCCAACGTCGCGCGCCCCGTGCCGGCCACCACCGGCGCGTGCCTGATGATCGATCGGGCCCTGTTCGAGGAGATGGGAGGCTTCAGCCCGCTTTACGTCCAGGGCGGTTATGAGGACTCGGACCTCTGCCTGCGCCTCGTCGCCGCCGGCCGCGAGAACTGGTTCCTGCCGCACGTCGAGCTGTATCACCTCGAGGCACAGTCCTTCTACTTCGAGGGGCTCCGGCAGCTGACCAACCGGTACAACATGTGGCTCCAGACCCATCTGTGGAACGACCTGATCACGGAGCTCTCAGAGTCGGAATCGCTGCAGCCGGCGACCTAGGATGGTCACGTACGAAGTTCTCGAGCTGAGTAGTGCCTCGGACGGTGACGAGCGCCTGCTCGGCCACCACATCGACACTCCCGGCCCTGGCAGCAAAGGCAACCTGCACCTGCTGCACATCGTCGGCTGGGTACTCGGGCGCGAATCGCGACCGGTGCAGGTGGAGGTCCTGTACCACGGCCGCGTGATCCGTGCATCGGCCGTACGAGGGCGCCGGCCGGACGTCGCCGCGGCATTCCCCGGGACTCCGGACGACATCGACTGCAACTTCCATGCTCTGCTCAGCCTCGTCGGGCTCAAGCCGCGCTGCGAGCTGGCGCTTCGGGTGGTGCTCGAGGATGGAGCTCGCGTGCCGCTCGCCGTCATCAAGCTCGCGCGACGGCCGCTGGAGAGCGGCTTCAGGCCGCGCTTGCAGCCGCTGCTCGTGACGTGCCTCGGGCGCACCGGGACGACGTGGGTCATGAAGCTGCTCGCCTCCCATCCGCAGATCGTCACTTTCCGGCGCTTTCCCTACGAGGCCACTCCCGCCAAGTACTGGCTGCACATGCTCAAGGTGCTCTCGGAGCCGGCCAACATCGTCCAGTCCGCCGACACCGACACCTTCCACAACAATCCGTGGTGGGTGGGGCACAACCCGTATGTCAACGAAAGCGTGTTCGAACAGCCGGCGCTGGCGAACTGGTTCGGACGCAACTACATCGAGCGGCTGGCGTACTTCTGCCAGGACTCGATCGAGGACTGGTACACGACGCTCGCCCGCAACCAGAGCCAGGATGCGCCGGTCTACTTCGCCGAGAAGCACATGTGGCCCAATTTCCTCCCGGTTCTTACCTGGGAGCTGTACCCGCAGGCGAAAGAGATCTTTCTGGTGCGGGACTTCCGCGACATGGCGTGCTCGATCCTCGCCTTCGACCGAAAGCGGGGGTATTCGGGCTTCGGCCATCCGGAGGGCAAGAGCGATACGGACTACGTGCGCGACGAGCTGGCATCGATGGCCTCCGATCTCGTGCAGAGCTGGCGTACCCGCGGCGAGCGCGGACACCTGCTGCGCTACGAGGACCTCGCGTCCGAGCCGGCCCGGGTGGTGGCCGATCTCCTCGAGTACCTCGAGGTCGAAGCTTCCCAGCAGACGGTCGAGAACGTGCTGGCCCTCGCCGCGGAGCCCGCGCCGGACCTTCCTGGAACGAGCAAGGACGCATCAGAGCTGGACGCTCACCGCACCGCGCCCGACCTCGGCTCCTCGATCGGACGCTGGCGCCGCGAGCCCGACGAGGCATTCAGGGAGCTCTTGACGGACGTCTTCCGGGAGCCGCTGCTCGAATTCGGCTATGAGCTGGCCGACGAGCCCGCCGCGCGTCCGTCGCCTGCGATCTGATCCGTTTTATCGTCAGGCGGGGCCGCAACCCGTTGGTAGACTGGCTTTGCAGGACCTTTCCACAAGGTGCTGGCTTTTGTAAGCAGGAACGCGGAGGGGAAGTACCCAGTGGCAGCAGGAGCAAGCGCCTCGGGTGGCGCAGCGACGCGGCTGGCGTCCGCCGACTACGGCCGAGTCGTACGCAGCGTCAGGGACCACGTTCGGAAGGTGGTGCCGGCGGGCGAAGACGTGCTGGTGCTCAGCAGAGGCGACGACGAGTTGCTCAACCTGGGCGACCGCGTCGCAGGGCATTTCCCTCAGGCCGAGGACGGCAGGTATCTCGGCTACTACCCGGAGGACAGCGAGTCCGCCATCGCGATGCTGGAAACGCTGCGCGCCGCGGGGTCGCAGTACATCGTCTTCCCGAGCACAGCCTTCTGGTGGCTGGAGCATTACGCCGGGTTACGGCGCCACTTGCAGGACAACTACCACCTCATCAGCTCTCAGCGGGACTCGCTGATCTTCGCTTTGGGGGATGTTCCGCCGAGCATTCAGGCGGTGGGCTCAGACGAAGCCACACGAGACCCGATGGCGGACCTCGTGAAGCACCTGCTTCCGGCTGGAGCGCTGGTGGTCGTCGCCAGCCTGGGGGATGAAGACCAGGTTTCGTTCGAAGGCCTTCGGATGTGGCAGCTGCCACTTGGTTCCTCGACCGCCGGCGCAGGGGCGCCGGAGGCGCATCTCGAGACCATGCAGCGCAACGGCGCCGAGTTCCTGATCCTCCCGAAGTCGGCGTTCGAGTGGCTCGAGGAGCACGGCGATCTGGCCGAACGTCTGCTTAGGGATCACGTCCTGGTGACGCATCAGGAGCACGTCTGCGATATCTACGAGATGTGTCCTTCGCAAGCCAAAGACAAGCACGACGCGATGCCAGATGACGCGGCGGCCCTCGAGCGGCCGGCGAGCAAGTCCATCTTCGAGTCGCTGTTTGGCTGGATCCGCCGGCCGAGCGCCAATGGCCGGCCGGTCTAGCCCGAAGGTACTGCTCGTCTGCCATAACCACCCGGACCTGCGTCCCGGTGGGGCCGAGGGCTACGCGATGGCCCTCTATCAGGCGATGCGGGCGCAGGGTGACTTCGAGCCGCTCCTGATCGGACGCGCCGAGCGCGAGCAGATGGCGCCTAGGCGCGACTCCGAATCTGGGCGGTTCACGGCCGCGAACGACGACCCCAACCAGTTCCTTTTCTACACCAACACGGCCGATTGGGATTGGCTATACGGCCGGTCGAACGACCGCGCCGCGCTGGCCCGGTCCTACAGGGAGTTCCTGCTCGCGCAGCAGCCGGACATCGTGCATCTCCAGCACACGGTCTTCCTGGGATACGACATCGTGCGGATCACGCGCAACGCGCTTCCCGACACGCCGATCGTCTACATGCTGCACGACTACCTGCCGATATGCCAAAGAAGTGGGCAGATGGTGCGGACGAAGAACAACGCGCTTTGCCAGGAGGAGTCCGCGCGCCGCTGCCACGAATGCTTTCCGCAGTACAGCCCGCAGACCTTCTTCATGCGCAAGCGCTACATCCAGTCGCACCTGTCGCTCGTCGACCAGTTCATCGCGCCGAGTGACTATGTCCGCGAGCGCTACGTCCAGTGGGGCATCCCGGCCGACAAGATCATGGTCGAGCCCTACGCCTGCGCCCCGGTGCCGATGCCTGTGGAGCCGGACGAAAACCGGCCGCGCAACCGGTTCGCCTTCTTCGGGCAGTTCACCCCTTTCAAGGGAGCAGACGTGCTGCTGAAGGCGATGGCGCTCCTGGGAGAGGATTTCGAAGGCCATCTCTGGATGCACGGCGCGAACCTCGAGAACCAGCCGCAGGAGTTCCAGGACGAGTTCTACGCGCTGGCGGGAGACATCGAGCGGACGGTCACGTTGGCCGGTCCCTATCAGCACGCACGCGACCTGCCGCAGCTGATGGCGCACACCGACTGGGTGATCGTCCCGTCGATCTGGTGGGAGACCGGTCCGCTGGTCGTGCTCGAGGCGTTTCAGCACGGGCGCCCCGTCATCACGTCCGACATCGGGGGGATGTCCGAGAAGGTGACGGACGGCGTGAGCGGCCTGCATTTCCGCACCAAGGACCCCGAGAGCCTCGCCGACACGATGCGCCGGGCGGCCACCGACGCCCAGCTCTGGCCGCGCCTGAGGGAGGGGATCCCGCCCGTCTACGACATCGGCAGCCACGCCCGCGTGGTGACCGCCGCCTACGAGCGGCTGCTCGCCCGCACTACTTCAGCCCAGCAGGCGGCCGGGCTTCCGGCCTGAGACACGAGCAGCCATGGGAGACGCCATACATACCAACGGATCGCGCAAGGAACGGGTGCTGCTGGTCTCGATGAACCACCCGAAGATCCGGCCTGGCGGGGCTGAGGGCTATGCCCTGGACCTCTACGAGACGATCCGCGATGCAGGAGAGCTCGAGCCGATCTTCCTTGCCCGGACGGGACCTCCCTTCACGTCGGTTCCCCGCTACCACGCCGGCACGCCCTTCACGACGGTCAACGACGACCCCAACCAGTACCTGCTCTACAACGACCTCGGGGACTATGACTGGCTGTACGGAAAGTCTCCGCAGCGGTCGATGGCCACGCGCTTCTTCAGGGAATTCCTGCTGAACCAGAAGCCCGACCTGATCCACTTCCAGCACACGCTGTTCCTGGGCTACGACTTCGTGCGCGTCGCCCGCAACACCCTTCCCAACGCGCCGATCGTCTACATGCTGCACGAGTACCTACCGATCTGCTTCAGGGACGGGCAGATGGTGCGCACCAAGAACAGCGAGCTGTGCCAGGAGGAGTCGCCGCGGCGCTGCCACGAGTGCTTCCCGCAGATCAGCCCGCAGGCGTTCTTCATGCGCAAGCGCTTCATCCAGTCGCACCTCTCGCTGGTCGACCTGTTCGTCGCCCCCAGCGATTACGTCCGTGAGCGCTACGTCCAGTGGGGCATCCCGGCGGAGAAGATCATGGTCGAGCCCTACGCATGTGTGCCGGAGCCGGACCCGGCCGGACCCGGTGAGGACCGGCCCCGGAACCGCTTCGCCTTCTTCGGGCAATTCACGCCCTACAAGGGCGCGGACGTTCTGCTGAAGGCCATGGGTAGCCTCGGGCCGGATTTCGACGGGCACCTCTGGATCCACGGCGCGAACCTCGAGACCCAGTCGGACGAGTTCAAGTCCCGGTTCGCCGGACTGCTCGCGAAAACGAGCGAGACCGTCACGTTCGCGGGCCCATACGACCACGACCGGGAGCTGCGGCAGCTGATGGCACGCACCGACTGGGTGATCGTCCCGTCGATCTGGTGGGAGACCGGGCCGACTCGTGGTGCTGGAGGCCTTCCAGCACGGGCGTCCGGTGATCTGCTCGGACATCGGCGGGATGTCGGAGAAGGTGGCGGACGGGGTCAGCGGACTGCACTTCCGCCGCGGAGACCCGGACAGCCTGGCCGAGACGATGCGGCGCGCCGTCGACACGCCGTTCCTGTGGAAGGAGCTGCGGAACGGCATACCGCCGGTCTACGACATCGCCGACAACTCCGCTCTGGTGACGGACGTCTACAAGAGGCTGATCGCAGAGCGGCGGCTGAAGTCGAGCGGCGACAAGACCGGACAACGCGTGCTGCAGGATGCCTGAGGGACAGATGACCGCTGCGCCCGCATCGCCGGCTCGCGGCGACTCGGACCTCGCGATTCTCCGAGTCGGGCACTTGTCGCCATGGGTGCTGCTCGTGGTCGACCGGCCCCCGGCCGGCGGGAACGGCGTCTCGTTCTACGCTCGCCAGGGGGAGAGCTGGACCACGCTCGAATCGAGCTCCACGGAGTGCGTTGCGCCCGGACCTCGTACAGAGCAGGAGGCGGCGCGGCTTTCCGTGGTAGTACTGCCCGCGGCGGGGACCCCTGAGGGCCTTGCGCTCGAGGAGGGCGACAGCCGGCGCTTCGAGCTCGATAGTGACGGGCTGCGGCGAATCTCGGAGGACGTCAAGACGATCAGCCGCCATCACATCGCTCCGCTCCCGGCGGCCGAACGCAATGCGATGCTCGAGTTCCTGGCCCGGGGAGCGAAGTCGCGCCTGACCGCCGGCGGCGCGCGCTCCAATCGGGGGCTGTTCGCACTGCGGCAGGGGCTAAGGGAGCGGCTCCCGCGGCTGGAGAACGAACCTTCCCAGGCACGCGGGGTTGCGATCGACTCCATCCTGGGCGTCGACGAGCGATCGTTCTATGTCGAGGGCTGGGCACGGGACACGGAGGCTGAGATCAGCCGGCTGACAATCGTCTCTCCGGAAGGCTGCCGCGCCGAGCTGCGCGACCGCGCTTACTTCTTCAAGCGACCCGACGTCACGCAGTTCTTCGGCGCGGACGATGACGGGAACGACCAGAGTGGGTTCGTGGCGTTCTTCGAGCTGCCGGCACCGAGCATGCTGCCGACCGGCTGGCTTCTGGAGATGGAGAATGGCGAGGGGACCCAGGTGGAGGTCGAAGGTCCGCCGGTCGTCCGCCAGCAGGCCACCATCAGAGAGGCGCTCCTGAATGACCCGGTGCGCGACCGTATGCCCGAAGACGAGCTGATGGCGGAGCACATCGTGCCGGCCATGACACGCATGCAGGAGCGCATGGCCGCCCACGTCGGAGTCGACAGCGTGACCGACGTCGGCCCGCTCCCGGAAGCGCCCGAGGTGACGATCGTGATCCCGCTGTACCGCCGCATCGACCACGTGGAGTCGCAGCTGGCCGAGTTCGCCGACGACCCCGAGATGCAGGAGACCGAGATCATCTACGTACTCGACTCACCGGAACAGGGGGACCAGCTGCTCGACATGGTTCCGGAGCTGTTCGAGATCTACAGGGTGCCGCTGAGAGTCGCCGTGCTCGAGCAGAACGTGGGCTTCGCCGGTGCGAACAATGCCGGAGCCGGCCTAGCCCGGGGACGGCTGCTGCTCCTGCTCAACTCCGATGTGCTGCCGAGCGCGCCTGGTTGGCTCAAGACGATGCGCGACTTCTACGACTCCACTCCGAACATCGGCACGCTGGGGCCGAAGCTGATCTACGAGGACGACTCCATTCAGCACGCCGGCATGTACTTCTTCCAGCCGCCCGGGCGGTCCGTATGGCTCGACTCGCATTACTACAAGGGGCTGCACAAGAGCTTTCCCGCCGCCAACGTCGCACGGATCGTGCCGGCGGTGTCGGGCGCTTGCATGATGGTTGCGCGCGAGCACTACGAGCGGCTCGGCGGCCTGCGAGGGATGTTCGTCCGCGGCGACTACGAGGACTTCGACCTCTGCCTGCGCCTGCGCAAGGAAGGCCTCGACAGCTGGTATCTCCCGGACGCGCAGCTGTATCACCTGGAGGCCCAGTCGTACACGGCGGATCTGCGAACGCCCGCCAACAGGTACAACATGTGGCTTCACACCCACATTTGGGGAGACGAGATCGCCTCCCTGATGGCGCGCGACTTCTCACCCGATTGAGCAGAGCGGACTCCGCCGCAATCGATCGCCAGTCATTCCTCCTTGACGCACGCCACGACGTCCTGCGAATCGACCCAGGCGCGCTCGGTATACCCGAGCAGGCGCAGCGAGGGGAGACGCTCGAGCGCGCGGCAAACCCAGGCCGGAGACGCCACGGTCAGGCCGAAGTCATCCGTCCACTCGTAGGGCGAGAAGCCGAACCCCGTCTCGGCGTAGTCGCGGAGCACCCTCTCCGTCGTGCTCGCTGGAAGGTCGTACCAGCGCTTCGCGACGGAGGCATCGCAAAGCTCGGCGGTCGAAGCACGCGCTTTGCCGCTCCTCGCGTGCCTTCTGTGTTGCGCCGGAGACAAGCCGGCGAGCCGCTCCTGTTCCTCCCCGAACTCGAGGCCCCGGCTCAGGATCTGGACGACGCGGCGTCCGCTGGTCGTGAACACCAGGACGCCTTCGGGGGCCAGCGAGCGCTCGAACAGATCAAGGAAGGCGTGCCACCGGGCCTCGTCGAGATGAGTCAGCAGGGACCCGCACCAGATCAGGTCGAACTCCGCGCCGAAATCGATCTCTGCCGGATCCGGCCGGGACACGACCGGGATCGCCCCAAAGGCCTCCGCACAGAAGGCCACTGCACCGGCCTCGATGTCGCACGCCGTTATCCGGGCCTCGGGATAAGCGCCTCTCAGCATCCGCAGCACCCGCCCGTGTCCGGACGGAAGGTCGAGGATCCGGCCCGGATCGCTCTTGCCGGCGAGCGCCAGCGCTCTTCGCATTCGGCCGAGCGCCGCACGGCCGGTCTGGAAGTAGAACGGCTCGTCGCCGTCCTTGTGCATCGCGTCGTCCGGCGCGATCGTGCGCACGAAGTCGAACTCCTGCAGCGCCGTGACCATGCGCTGCTCGCCGACGTGCTTTTGACGCGAGTGCCTTCTCCACCTCATCGAAACCCCCTGCACCACCGGCGTCGCTCGACGCGCCAAGCCGAAGGGGCCACATTATGATCGGTCGTATGGAAGCGACCCGTGCCGGTGCTGCCGGGGAACCGTCTTCCGCGGCTTCGCTGGTGGAGATCCGCCAGATAACCCGGCGTGAGCGCGATTTCAGGTTCATCCGCCAGCACGGACTCGAGAAGCCGCGTGGGAACTCGAGTCATTCGGTCTACTCGTTCGACCTCGAAGGCTGGGCGATCGGCCGCGACTCTCGCTTTGCCCAGGCCGAGCTGCTGCTGGACGACACCCGGCTCTGGACGCTGCCCGCAGCGGTCGAGCGGCCGGATGTCGCCTCCCGCTACGGCCTCGAAGAAGCAGAACACGCGATCGGCTTCTACGGTCCCGTCAACGCACTCCGCCTGCCGACCGACTTCGAGTGCGTCGTCGTCGCGGTGGTCGAAGACGGGAACCGGATGCAAATCGCGGACATACACGGCACGCGCGCCCCGCTGGTGTCGTCGTTCGAGCCGTCGCTGCGCCCGCTCATGGTCACCACCCTGGGCAGAACCGGATCGTCGATGTTGCTCAACATGCTTGACGCGCATCCGGAGATCGTCGCGTACCGCCCGCTGGATTACGAGCCGCGCGCGCTCGAGTATTGGATGGACGCCTTCCTGGCGCTGGCCGAACCGTCGAGCTACCTGAACCAGCTCGACCCTCCGGTCAACATCGAGGCCGAGCGACTCTGGTGGCTCGGGGAGGAGCGGCCGGCGCCGCGCAAGACGTCGTACCGGCTCGGCGAGCCGGAGCTGGGTCGATGGATGGGAACCGAGAACCTCGAGCCATCTCGCGGCCATGTTCCAGTCTCGCGCTCAGGTCCTGTACGAGCGGATCGCCGCGCTTCAGCGCAAGCAACCCCGCTACTTCGCCGAGAAGCTCGTGCCGAACAACACCCCCACACTCGTCGGGGAGCTGTACCCGGATACGCGTGAGGTGTTCCTGGTGCGCGATTTCCGCGACATGGTCTCCTCGATGCTCGCCTTCAACGCAAAGCGGGGCCGCCGCGAGCTGCTCGGCCTCGACCTGGCCGCGAACGACGCCGACTATGTCTTGCAGCAGGTGAGAAACGGGGTTCTGCGGCTGGTCAACGCCTGGAAAAGACGCGGCGCGACAGGGCCATTTGGTGCGGTATGAGGACCTCATCTCGCAGCCTCGCGAGACCATCGAGGGACTGCTCGACTATCTGGAGCTGGACACGGGCAGTGAGGCGACGACCGCGATGCTGAAGCGCATGACGCGCGACTCGCAGCACGGCCTGGCGCACCGTACGACGGCGTCCGCCGAGCAGTCGATCGGGCGCTGGATGAACGACCTGCACCCGGATCTCCAAGACATATGCACGCAACAGCTCGGGTTCGCGCTGGAGGCGTTCGGCTATCCGCTGACGCGGCAGGTGCCGGCTTGACGCTCGTGAACGTCGCGCGGGTCTCGCTAGCCGGGCAAAGCGAAGAGCATCTCCGAGGCGCGAATATCGACTCGCCCCGCGCAGGCGACACCTCGAGCAGCTACGCGTTGGACGTCCGGGGATGGGCCGTCGCCGGCAGGGTTCCGGTTGTGTCCGTCGAGCTGATGCACAAGGCGGACTGTGTCTGGCGTGTGCCCGTCGACGACCGGCGCGTGGATGTCGCCGAGGCATATCCCGACGCTCCGGGCTCCGATACCAGCGGCTTCTTCGCGGCGGTCAGCGCGCTCTCGCTGGAGGAGGACTGGGAACTCGGTGTGCGAGTCCGGCTCGAGGACAAGACGCGCGTGCCGCTTGGCGTCATCGCCGGCCATCGCGAGCGATTGCGCTCGAGCTACGAGCCCACGCGGGCACCGCTGATGGTCACGACTCTGGGCCGCACCGGCTCCACGGCGATGATCCGGCTGCTGGCCGCCCACCCGCAGGTGGTCGCCTATCGCCCCTTTCGCAACGAGCCACGCGTGGCGAGCTACTGGATGGGCGTGCTGAGGGGCCTTTCCGAGCCTGCCAGCTACCGGCGTCAGCTCTCTCCAACGGGTCCGCTCGACAAGGCTTGGTGGCTGGGCGACCGGCCCCCGCTCCCCCGCCGGCTGGGAGACCCGGCGATCGACGAGTGGCTCGGAAGGCCCGCGGTCGAGGAGACCGCCGCCTTCTGCCAGAGCCGGGTCGACGCCATCTACGGGCAGATCGCCGGGACAGCGGGCCGACCGGGCGCAAGGTACTTCGCCGAGAAGCTGCGCCCGGACTGGGTGCCACGCCTCGTATGGGAGATTTATCCGCGCGTGCGCGAGATCGTCCTCGTGCGGGACTTCAGGGACATGGTGAGCTCGATGCTCGCCTTCAACTCGAAGCGTGGCTTCCAGGGCTTTCGGCGCGATCGTGTAGCGAGCGACGCAGAGTTCGTCACCGAGAACGTGAAGGATTCGGCAGCCGCGCTGGCGCAGGCATGGCGCGAGCGCTCGGACCGGGCTCACCTGGTGCGCTACGAGGATCTGATCGCGAACCCGCGCGACACGCTGGAGGGCATTCTCGAGTACCTGGAGCTCGACTCGGACGCCGTCACCCTCGCCGCGATGACGGCCGGGCTGACCGAGCGTCGCCCGGAAGACGAGTCGCACCGCACCGCCGCCGGGCCGGAAGCATCCCTGGGGAGGTGGCGCAACGACCTTTCTCCGGAGATGCAGGCGCATTGCGAGCAGGAGCTGGGCGAGTCCCTCGAGGCGTTTGGCTACCCGACCAGCGCGCAGGCATGGTCATAGGCGAGCGATTCGCGTGGGCGCACCTGCCCAAGGCCGCGGGAAGCACGACTCAGGAGCTCTTCCGCCTGTTCCCGGAGCTGGTCCAGTTCGCCGACCCGGACGACGGCAACGACAAGCACGCTCCCTTCCGAGACCGCGCTGCTCAGGTGGAAGGCAAGCTCCTGGCGCTCAACTTCAGGCACCTGCCGACCTGGGTCCTCAGTCGCGCGCAGCATGTCGCGCGATGGGGCATCTGGCCCGAATACGTGCCCATCCCGATGGATTCGCCCAAGGCCCTCTCGGAAAGCAACTTTCCAGACAGCAGGCTCCTGCTGTACACCGACGACGGGCGCCTGTCGATCGACCGCTGGCTGCGTGTGGAGCAACTGCAGGAGGATTTCCTCTCATTCGTGTCGGAGTTCTACGAGGTCGATTCCGAGCGCCGAGCGCAGGTGGCGGCAACCCGTCCCGTGAACACGCAGTCGTACGATCGCGAGATCGACAGCTGGTTCACGCCCGAGCACCTGCGGACCATGTATGAGAGGAACCCGATCTGGGCGGAGCTCGAGCGGGAGCTCTACGGCGATCTGATCTACCTGAAGTAGTGGCAGGGCGTACGGCAATCGTCGCCGGCTCCGTCGCGCAGAGGCCGCACAACGGAGGCCACACCTGGGTGTTCCTGCAGTACTTGCTGGGGCTGCGGCGGCTGGGATGGAACGTGCTGCTGCTCGACCGCCTCGAGCCCGACATGTGTATCGATGCCGAGGGCCGCCCTGCGGCGCTCGAGCAGTCGGCCAACCTCGCCTATTTCACGACCGTACTGGAGAGATTCGGGCTCGGCGACGCCTGGGCGCTACTGCTCGACGGAGGCGAGCGGGCGGTCGGGCGGTCGCGTCCAGAGGTGCTGGCCGCGGTGGCAGAGGCGGAGCTGATGCTGAACGTCAACGGATTCATCGACGATCCGGAGATCCTCGGCGCCGCGCGTCTCCCCGTATACCTCGACATAGACCCGGGGTTCGGCCAGATGTGGTGCGAGCTCGGCCTGCACGACGCGTTCGCGGGCCATCGCGCTTTCGTCACGATCGGCGAACGGATCGGCCTCCCGGACTGCACGATCCCGACCTGCGGACACGAGTGGGTGACGACTCCACAGCCTGTGGTGCTCGATGAGTGGCCGGCGGCCACCGGTGAAGGCAGCCGCATCACATCGGTCGCGAGCTGGCGCGGGCCGTTCGCACCGATCGAGTACGAGAGCCAGACCTATGGCCTGCGCGTGCACGAGTTCCGCCGCTTCGCCGAGCTGCCGCGCAGGTCGAGCGAGACGTTCGAGGTGGCGCTCGACATCGACGCGGCCGAAGTGAGCGACCTGGAGCTGCTGCGTGAGAACGGATGGGTGCTGGCGGACCCCACCGAGGTCGCCCGTGACCCCTGGGCCTACCGGGACTACGTGCAGGGGTCGAAGGCGGAGCTGATGATCGCCAAGAACATGTACGTGCGTGCGCGCAGCGGATGGATCAGCGATCGCAGCCTCTGCTACCTCGCCTCCGGGCGCCCGGTGATCGCCCAGGACACCGGCTTCACGGAGCTCTATCCCGCCGGTGAGGGGATGCTCGCCTTCTCTGATCCCGACGAGGCGCTAGGCGCCGTTGAGGCCGTGGCCGGCGACTACGAGCGCCACTCCGGCGCGGCCCGCAAGCTCGCCGAGGAGCACTTCGACTCCGACCGGATCATCCGTCGGCTGTTGGAAAACCTTGGGGTACGCTGATTCCAGAATGACTCTCCTGCAACCAAGCGAAGAGACGTATGACCCGTCGGCTGTGGCCGAGATGCTGGCGGCGGGCGTGCGCCGGCTCAACTGGGGCTGCGGCGACTTCCCCGACCTCGGCTGGATCAACTCCGACATCAAGGCGTCGCCTGGGATTCAGATCGCCCGCGACATCCGCTACGGGCTTCCGCTCCAGACCGGGTGCATCGAGTACGCCACGAGCATTCATGCGCTGCCCGAGATGCCCTACCCGGACCAGGTCCCGACGCTGCGCGAGCTGCGCCGCGTGCTCGAGCCGGGCGGGGTGCTGCGGCTCGTCTTGCCGGACCTGGACAAGGGCATCCGCGCCTACCTCGACCAGGACCGGGACTACTTCCTGGTCCCCGACGAGCACGCGCGCAGCACCGGCGGCAAGCTCGTTACCCAGCTGCTCTGGTACGGATGGTCGAAGATGCTGTTCACGTTCGACCTGGTCGAGGAGCTGCTCATGCAGGCCGGCTTCACGAGCGTCAGCCGGTGCTCGTATCGACAGACCAACAGCCGCTTTCCCGACATCGTCGAGCACGACAGCCGGGAGCGCGAGAGCCTGTACGCCGAAGCGGTCAAGTAAGACCTCGTCCCCGTGGCAAAGATGCTGTTCTACCGGGACTTCCGCCGGTTCACGGGCGGCGACCTGAAGGTGTGGGATTACTTCAACCACGTCCGTGCCACGCCGGGGTGGGAGCCGTACGTCCGGTTCTACGGGGAAACAGTCTGGGAAGCGACCAATCCCTGGACCACCGCGCGTGAGCACGTGCTGCCGGACGGCGCGACGCTCGATCCCGACGCGCATTTCGTCTCTGGGGTCGACTGGCGGCAGATCGACGGCAAGGTGCGGACCGAGTCGCCCATCCCGGTGATCAACCTGATTCAGCACGTCAAGCACGCCGACCCGGAGGACACCCTGCTGCGCCACCGCTTCCTCCCCCACAAGGCGATCCGCATCTGCGTCGGCCCGGAGGTTGCGAGCGCGATCGAGAGGACCGGCACCGTGCGCGGTCCGGTGTTCACAATCCCGAACTGCATCGACGTCGAGCCGCTCGAGCACCTCGGAGCCGCGGCCGAGCGCGACCTCGACTTCGTCGTCGCCGCGAACAAGCAGCCGGAGGCGGGCGCCGAAGTGGCCCGCAGGCTGAGCCGCCCGGGCCGCGGGGTTCAATTGCTCGACACCAGGATCCCGCGTGACGCGCTGCTGGCCTGGCTCGCCCGCGCCCGCGTTGCGGTGTTCGTCCCCAATCCGGAAGAGGGCTTCTACCTGCCCGCGATCGAGGCCATGGCGCTCGGCACGCTGGTCGTCTGCCCCGACTGCGTGGGCAACCGCTCCTTCTGCGAGCCCGGCGTGAACTGCTACCGCCCGGACTACGACCGCGACGCGATCGTCGCTCAGGCGGAGGAGGCGCTCGCGACCACCGACAGCGCGGAGCGCATGATCGAGGCCGGCCACGCGATGGCGCGGCGACACGACCTCGCCGCCGAGCGGGCCTCCTTCCAGGACATACTGGGCCGGCTCGACGAGCTGTGGGCCGGCTGATGGCCACGGTCGTCGTGGCTGGAGCGATCGCGAACAAGCTGCGCAACGGCGGCGAGGCCTGGGTGCGGCTGAGCTGGGTCGAGGGTCTGGCACGACTCGGCTGCCGGGTCGTCTTCGCCGAGCAGATCGGCTCGGAGTCCTGCGTCGGAGACGATGGCGAGCCGGCACCCTTCGCAGAGTCCGCCAACCGCCGCTACTTCATCGACGTTATGGAGTCGTTCGGGCTGCTCGACCGGTCCACGCTGATCTGCGCCGACACGGGTGAGTCGGTGGGAATGGGCGTGGCCGAGCTGAGTGAACTGGCCAGTGAAGCCGACCTGCTGGTGAACATCAGCGGCCACCTGCGGCTACCGGAGGTCATGCAGCGCTTCCGGCGGCGCGCCTACGTCGACCTCGACCCGGGGTTCACTCAGATCTGGCACGTGCAGGGCGCTGACCTCGGCGTCGACGCACACGACACCCACTTCACGGTCGGGGAGAACATCGGCCGCCCGGGCTGCGACATCCCGACTGGGGGATTCGAGTGGCGTCCCATGCCGCCGCCGGTGGTGCTCGATCGCTGGCCGGTCGCTGCCGCCGGGGACCCCAGGCGCTTCACCACCGTGGCGGGTTGGCGCGGCGCCTTCGGGCGCGTCGACTACAACGGCCACAGCTACGGCTTGAAGGTGCACGAGTTCCGCAAGGTGATCGACCTGCCGCGGCGCGTGCCGCTGACCTTCGAGCTGGCGCTTGACATACACGCCGGCGACCACCGGGACCGCACGGCGCTCGAGCAGGCGGGCTGGCAGCTGATCGACCCGCGCGCCGCCTCGCGCGGACCTTTCCAGTTCCGTGACTACGTGCAGAGCTCCGGTGCGGAGTTCTCCGTCGCCCAGGGGATCTATGTGGAGACCCACAGCGGGTGGTTCAGCGACCGCACGGTGCGCTACCTGGCGTCCGGCAAGCCCGCCCTCGTACAGGACACCGGGTTCTCCGCCAGCTACCCGGCGAGGGAGGGGCTGGTTGCGTTCACCGGGCCGGACGACGCCGCCCGCGAGGCTCAGCGGATCGCCGCGGATCATTCCGCACACGCCGCCGCCGCCCGTGCGCTCGCCGAGGAGCGATTCGACTCGGACCGGCTTCTGCCGCGCTTCCTCGAGCAGGCGGGGGTGCCTTGAAACCGCGCCCCAGGACCGGCAGCCTTGGTGCGCCCGCCTCGCGCACGACCACCGCGCTGGCGCTGATCGGCCTGGTCGGAGTGACCGCGGCCTTTGCCGCGTTCGCCCTGTGGTCTTTCTCGCAGATCCGTGACGTCCGGGGCGGCGGTGACTCGCAGATCTCGGCCCTCAAGCCGGTTGACATCGTCGGGAGAGAGCAGACGCTGTTCGACTGGAGCAAGGATGCGTGCGAACCCCGTGATATCCCGGACATGCCCGCGCGGGCGTTTCGTGATGCGAGCGGCCAGGTGCAGTTGCTCGCGTCCCACTACGTGACGAGACGTGCCGTCGGTCCTTCGCTCGGAAAGGTCGAGCATCAGTGCGCAGTAGCCCTGCGTTCGGGCTTCGACGCCGCGCCGGCACGGTTCGACGATCGCCTCTGGATCGCGTCTCCATACACGCTTGACGGCCGGAACGTCTTCGCGCTCGTCCACCAGGAGTACCAGGGCGACAAGCACCCGGGTCGTTGCCTGACCGGGCTCTATCGCCTGTGCTGGTACAACGCGATCACGGCCGCTTATTCCACGGACGAGGGACGTACATACTCGACGCCACCGGGACGGCGGCGCCTGATCGCCTCGGTCCCCTACCGCTACAAGCGCGACGACGGCCCCTTCGGCCTGTTTCAGCCGAGCAACATCGTGCAGAAAGACGGCTACTTCTACACGCTCGTTCACGCCGAGCGGTACCGGAAGCAGCGGTTCGGGTCGTGCCTTCTGCGGACGCCCGATCTCTATCAGGCCTCAGCCTGGAGCGCGTGGGACGGGGAGGCGTTCTCGGTCGATTTCGAGAACCCTTACGGCACAGGCCTCCGCTCGGCTGCGGACCACGTCTGCACGCCCGTCTCCCCGGATCGGATCGCCGGAATGAGCCAGAGCCTCACCTACAACACGTATCTCGGCAAGTACATGCTGGTTGGGCCGGCCGGTTCGTTCGATCGCGGGAAGGGGCGGGACGTGTGGGGGTTCTACTACTCGCTCTCGAACGACCTGATCCACTGGGAGCCGCGAAAGCTGATTCGCGAAGCCGAAATGCCCTGGACGTACCGGTGCGGCGACCGCAGTCCGGTGGGCTCGCCCTCGATCCTGGACCCCAGCAGCTCTTCGCGGAACTTCGAGACCGCCGGGCGCAGCCCGTATCTCTACTTCACCCGGTTCCACTACAAGAACTGCGTGCAGACGCTCGATCGCGATCTGGTTCGCGTGCGGGTGCGTTTCTCCAAATGAGCCGTCCCTCGCGTCGCCGGATCAGCTAGTTGAAGACCGTGCTGAGCGGAATGGTGGCGGCGGACCCGGACCAGGGAGGAGCGGCGTGGGCTGTCCTGCAGTACGCCCTCGGGCTACGCCGCCTAGGGCACGAAGTGGTGTTCGTCGAGCAGCTCCCGGCGCAGAGCCGGTCGGCCGCGTCCTCGCTGGAGGACACGCGAAGCGGCGCATACTTTCGCGCGGTGATGGAAGGCGCGGGTCTCACACAGGACGCCGCCCTGCTGGTGGAGGGAACAGAGGAGACGCTCGGGCTTTCCTACGACGAGCTGGTCGGGCGAGCCGTCGAGGCCGACCTCCTGCTGAACATCTCCGGCATCCTCACCGACAAGCGAATCCTCGAAGCGATCGCCGAACGCGCTTACCTGGACCTCGATCCGGCGTTCAACCAGCTCTGGCAGGCACAGGGAATCGACATGCGTTTCGACGGCCACACGCGCTTCGTGACGGTGGGCCAGGCGATCGGAACCCCCAGATCCCCCATCCCAACCCTGGGGCGCGAATGGATCAAGACGCTGCCGCCGGTGGTGCTGGAACAGTGGCCGCTGCAAACCGATCCGGGTGAGGCGTGGACGACGATCGGCAACTGGCGCGGTTACGGCTCGGTCGAACAGGAGGGTGTGCATTACGGCCAGAAGGCGCACTCGATGCGCCGCTACATCGACCTGCCCCAGCGTGTGGAAGCGCGCTTCCTCCTGGCCCTGAACATCGATCCCGGCGAGACTCCGGACGTCTCCGCGCTTGCCCGCCACGAGTGGCCGCTCGCACACCCAGCCGACGTCGCGGGTACGCCGGATGCATACCGGCGCTTCGTGCAGAGTTCGCGCGGTGAGCTGGGAGTCACGAAGTCGGGCTATGTGCTGTCGCGTTCTGGCTGGTTCAGTGACCGAAGTGCTTGCTATCTCGCCTCCGGCCGGCCGGTGGTGGCTCAGGAGACCGGGTGGAGCGACTACCTACCCGCCGGGGAGGGGCTGTTGTCGTTCACCGACGCGGCGAGCGCCGCCGACGCGATCAAGCAGGTCGAGTCCGAATACGAGCGCCACGCCGCCGCGGCACGAGCGCTGGCGGAGGAGGATCTGGATTCGGACAAGGTGCTGAGCCGGCTGCTCGACCGCCTCCTGGCATGACTTCGATCGACGACGCGTCACTGCGATCCGCACTCGAGGCGGCACTCTCTGAAAGATTCGGCGCGCAGACTCAGTTGTCCGGGCTCGAGCGCCGGCCGTGCGCCTACCGGACCAGCTTCCCGCTCGAGGAGCTCGACGTGCAGTTGCGCGGCGGACAGCTCTTGCGAATCATGCTCAAGGACCTGAGCCACGACAGCCTGGCGCCCGAGGCCGCACGCGCCAAGCCGCGGTCGCTGCATGACCCGCTCCGTGAGATCCGCACCTATCGCGAGCTTCTGGACGGCGCCGTTCTCGGCACCCCCGAGTACTACGGAGAGGCCACCGACGCCGCCGGCGAGCGACACTGGTTGTTCATCGAAAACGTAGAGGGCGACGTCTTGTGGCAGGTCGGTGAGATCGAGACCTGGGCCGCGGCGGCGCGCTGGCTCGCCACGCTGCACACTCGCTTCACGGGGACCACCGAGACCCACGACTTCCTGCTGCGCTACGACCGGGACCTCTGGCGACGCTGGATCGTGCGGGCGGAGGCGTTCGCCCGTGACGACGGAAGCAGCGGCTGGAGCGACGAAGACCGCGCGCGAGTGCTGCACTTGGCAGGCTCATACGACGCCGTCGTAGATCGCCTGGCGGAGATTCCGCACACATTCATCCACGGCGAGTTCTATCCCTCGAACGTGCTGGTCGGCTTGGGACCCGATCCCGGCGCGCGGCGCATCGCGCCGATCGACTGGGAACTCGCCGCGGCCGGCCCAGGCCTGCTCGACCTGGCGGCCCTCACGACCGGATGGGACCGGAGCAACAGCGCCGGAATCGAGGCTGCGTATCGGGAACGGCATGAGCCGGCAACCGGCGCCGTGCCCTTCGACGAAGCACTGGCGGCGTGCCGGCTTCACCTGGCCGTCCAGTGGCTGGCGTGGGAGCCGTCTTGGTCGCCGCCAAAGGAGCACCAGCGAGACTGGCTCAGCGAGGCCGAGCGAGAGGCCCGGCTACTGGGGATCCACTGAGGTTCGGTGGGCCGGAAACCGAACCGAGGCTAGAGTAGAACTGATGCCCTTTCACACCAAATTCGACATCAACGAGCAGATCGACGAGGACATGCGGATGTCCGTGCCGCGCTGCACGGTCGCCTATCCGGGCGAGGAGCGTGACGCGACGCCCGAGTTCGGCGGCCGCACCGTGGTTCGGATGCCCGTCGAGTCACGCGGGACGCAGGCAGTCGAGGACCTCGAAGGCCTGCGCGCGAACGGATGCGAGTACCTGATCCTGCCGCGGACCGCCTTCGGCTGGCTGGAGGCGACGCCCGAGCTGGCGGCGCATCTCGACGAGCACTACACCCCGGTCGTTAAGACAGACAACTGCGCGATCTACTCGCTGCACCGTCGCCACGACTTCGGCGGACCGCAGCGCCTCGGCGAGGACGGCTTGCCGCTTCCCCCTCCGCATCTGATCCGCATCACAGCGGGTGGGCATCGCCAGGCGCTCGGCGACATGGGTGAGCTGTACCGCAACTTCTGGCGCACTGGAGTGCGTGGCTTCGACGCGATCCGCAACCTCCTCGGCCGCCACGGATACGACGTCACGGACCTCGACAACGTGCTGGACTTCGGCTGCGGCAGCGGCCGGATCCTGCGGCACTGGCACGACCAGAACGGGACGCGGCTGCACGGCTCCGACTACAACCCGTATCTCGTCGACTGGTGCATCGAAAACCTCCGCTTCGCCAGCTACCAGGTGAACGGCACGTCGCCGCCACTCGAACTGCCCGACGGCGAGCTCGACCTGGTGTACGCCTTCTCCGTTTTCAGTCATTTCGACATCGAGACTCAGCTCGAGTGGATGGACGAGCTGATTCGCATCGTCCGCCCCGGCGGACTGATCATGCTCACGGTCCCCGGCGAGCGATGGATCGCCCTGCTCGGGCCGGAAGACCGCGAGCGGTTCCGGGCGGGTGAGCCGGTGGTTCTCTACCCCGAGCAGAACGGGACCAACTTCTGCAGCGCCTTGTCACCCGAGCGGCACGTTCGCGAGACGCTGTCCCGCGGCATGGAGGTGCTCGACTTCGTGGTCGATGGCGCACCGGACGTGCGCCAGGACGCTGTGCTGCTGCGAAAGCCAGACCGGCAGTGAGGACACCGGCGGGCGCCGGAGTGGAGCAGGAACAGCTCGCCAACGCGATGCGCTTCGCGCTCCCATGGCGCACGCGGGTGGCGGTGATCGGGGCGACGCCGGCGGAGCTGCCGGACCTCGGCCGCGCTCGCGCTGTGCAGGCGATGTCCACGCCGGACGCGGAGAGCTTTGGCGAGCACCTGGCGGCCGCCCGCTCGGACGGCTGCGAGTACGTGCTCGTTCCGCGTGCCGGCGCCATCGACGCCGACACCTGGCGCGCGATCGAGGCCGCCTGCGTTCCGGTGGTCCCGGAAGCCGGCGGCTACGCCGTCTTCTCGCTCCACCCGCGCCCACCGGAGGCGGCTGCGGACGGGCTGCCGCTGCCGCCCGCGCACCTGATCCGCGTGACCTCCGGCTGCCTGCGGCAGGCCGTCAACCGCCCGGAGGCGCTGTACGACAGCTACCTCGAGGCCGGCGCGCAGGGCGCCGCGTGCATCCGCTCCGCGCTCGAGCGCTTCGGCCTGGCGATCGCGGACTTCGGCTCGGTGCTCGATTTCGGGTGCGGATGTGGCCGTCTCATCCGCCACTGGCGCGACCTGGATGCCGGCGTGCAGGGCTGCGACTACAACCCGCTGCTGGTCGATTGGTGTCAGAGCGCTCTGGACTTCGCGACCTTCGAGCGCAATGGGCTCGAGCCGCCGCTGCCCTACCCCGACTCTTCGTTCGACTTCCTGTACGCCATCTCGCTCTTCACCCACTTCGACACGAACCAGCAGCTGCCGTGGATGCGGGAGCTGACCCGCGTCGTGAGCCCGGGCGGCGTGCTGCTGGTGACGGTGGGCGGCGAATCCCGCGCCGAGCGCCAGCTCGACGGCGCCGACCTCGAGCGTTTCCGGGCCGGAGAGCTGGTCGTGCGCCGGGCCGACCTGGCCGGCACGAACGCCTGCGCCGCTTTTCATCCGCAGCGCTACATCGAGGAGGAGCTGGCGACGGGTCTCGAGCTGCTGGGCGTGATCCCCGACGGCGCGCAGGACGTCCGCCAGGACCAGGTCCTGTTGCGAAAGCCGGCCACCGGTGCGCCCGATGGCTGACGAGCGGCGGATCCTGATCGTCAACGCCGACGACTTCGGGCGCACGCCGTCGGTCAACGAGGGGATCCTGCGTTCGCACGAGCACGGCATCGTCACCAGCGCCAGCCTGATGGTGCGCTGGCCGGCGGCCCGCGCAGCGGCCGCCCGCGCGCGGGATCTGGAGGGACTGTCGGTCGGCCTGCACCTCGACCTCGGCGAATGGCTGTCGCGGAACGGCCACTGGTCGCTCGTCTACCGCGTGGTGTCGCTCGACGACCCGGTCGCCGTCACAATCGAGGCACGCCGACAGCTGGCGGAGTTCCGCCGCCTGCTCGGGCGCAACCCCACCCACCTCGACAGCCACCAGCACGTCCACAACGACGACGCGATCGCCGGGGTGCTGTGCGACCTGGCGGGCGAGCTGGGCGTGCCGCTGCGCGAGCAAGACGCTCGCGTCCGGTTCGAGGGCGGCTTCTTCGGCCAGGAGAGCGACGGCACGCCCGTACACGGCGCGATCACGGCGGACGGCCTGGGAGCCCTGCTGGACGAGGTGCCCTCGGGCATCACGGAGCTCTGCTGCCACCCCGGCATGGGGCGAGACTCGTGGTCGGTCTACGACCGCGAGCGTGCCGACGAGGTCGACACGTTGTGCGATCCTGCGGTCCGCGCCGCGGTTGCCGAGCGCGCGATCGAGTTGTGGTCGTTCGCGGATCTGGCTCGGTGAGTCACCGACCGACCGGTTGAATTAGGGTTCCCTTATATGAGCGACGACAAAGGCCTGCACACTCTGGTTCACCGGCCTGCCACGTGCGGGCAAGAGCACGATCGCCGGGCTGGTCGCCGGGCGCCTGCGGACCGCCGGCGTCGGCCGCATCGAGATCCTCGACGGCGACGAGGTGCGCGAGGGGCTTTGCCGCGACCTCGGGTTCTCCCGCTCCGACCGCGAGGAGAACATCCACCGGATCACCTTCGTCAGCAAGCTGCTGACCCGTAACGGCGTCTTTTCAATCGTCGCCGCGATCTCGCCCTACCGCGAGAGCAGAGAGCGGGCCCGCGAGGAGATCCAGGCCTTCCTCGAGATCTGGTGCAGCGCCTCGGTCGAGGCCTGCGCCGCGCGCGACTACAAGGGCCTCTATGCGAAGGCTATGCGCGGCGAGCTCGACAACATGACGGGGGTCAACGACCCCTACGAGGAACCCGAGGACGCCGACCTGGTGCTCGACACCGTCGGCGAGACCGCCGAGCAGAGCGCCGACCGGGTGATGGCGCTGCTGCGCGAGCGCGGCTACCTGCAGTAGCCCGCCGCTACCGAACCGCTGAGCTGAAGTAGCCCGCCGCTACCTGACGAGCGTCAGGCCCGCGACCACGGCGCTCTGGCCGGTCATCCGCGCGGTCGCCCGCACGCGCTGGCTGCGCTTGACCTGCAGGGCCTTCATGCCCTTGGATGAGATCTTCACCCTCACGGTGCGGCTCTTGCGCGCCGGGATGTTGAAGGCCTTGGCGCCGAAGGTGACGCTGGCGCGCTTGCGCGAGTTCTTCGAGAGCCGCACCTTGCCCGAGGAGCGCAGCGTCAGGCGGCCCTTGCAGGCGCTCGTGATGCGGCAGGAGACCCGCACGTTGGCGGTCCGGTTTTTGATCTTCACCTTGCCGGTGCGGATCGAGGCCGCCCGCACGCCGGGCTCGCAGCCGTTGATCTCGAGCAGCGGCTTGGAGTCCACGGTCTTGCCGTTCTGACCGGTGAAGCGGGCGTTGTAGGCGCGCGGGGAGGACTTGCACAGGTCCGACCAGTTGTTCAGGATGCCGTCCGGGCCGCCGTCGATGTTGAGCTCGAAGTAGCTGTTGGGGACGTCCGGGATGGTGTTGTCGAACAGCGTCACGGTGCGGATCCCCTCGAAGAAGTTGCGCGCCTTCAGGGGCACCTCGAAGCCGCCCCCGCGCAACAGCACGAACAGCCGCGGCAAGGGGTCGACGGTCTCCTGGACGATGTAGACCGGGCCCGCCAGCTCGAACGGCAAGACGGGCGAGATCGCGCGCGCGTTGCCGACCAGCGAGCCGGCCGGGCACTGGCGGACCACGAACTGGGCCTCCGAGCAAAGCCCGCCGGGCTCGTTCAGCTCGGGCGAGTTGGGCCGCAGGATGTCGGGCAGCACGGTCTTCGAGAGCTTGATGTTGGCCTCGCCGGGGGACTGGGTGACGATCGCCGTCAGGGGCGGGTGGTCGCCCTTGTCGGTGAGGCCCGCGCGGCCGGCGATCAGCCGCAGCTGGGGATCGAAGGGCAGCTTGTCGCAGTCCTCGGCGCTGAGCATCTGGGTGGAGGAGGACTGGCCGCCCTCGTGGGCGTCGAAGGTGGCGATCAAGGGCCGCGGCTCGCAGCCGGTCGGGTTGAGGAAAAAGCCCGGCCGATCGACGGTGATCTCGATCTTGCGCAGCGGCAGCGGCACGCCGCCGAACATCTTCGGGATGTCGTTGGTGAACACGTCCACGCCGGTGTCGGTGGAGCGCAGCACGACCCGCGAGATCAGGATCACGTCGCCGAGGTCGATCGGGCCCGACTTGGCGGGCACGTCGATCACGATCGAGGCCGCGTCGCCGGGGTGGCTCGCTTCCCCGAGGTAGAGGCCGCCCTCGGCGGTCAGCGAGCTGCCCGCGGTGAAGCCGACGGTGTTCTTGACGGTTCCCACCCGGGTGTCGGCGGGGCAGTTGCCCGCGCGGGCGTCGTGCAGCTGGCACTTGGGCACCGCGGCCAGGGAGCCGACCGCGCCGGCCGGCAGCGAGAGCTTGATGTTGCGGATGTTCTTCTGGCCCTCGCCGCGCGAGATGGTGATCTTGGAGACCGAGTTGGCGCCCGCGGTCTTGGGGGTCGCCGTGGCCTCGTCCACGTTGGGGGCGAAGGGCACCTCGGCGGGCGGGCAGTTCTGGTCGATCTCGAGCGAGGGGGTCTGCTCGTTGGTCGACCACTCACCCGCGTTGGGGACCGAGTTCCAGCCGGTCAGCGTCGCGTGGCCCTCGTGCGTGCCGCAGGTGTCGGGGTTCACCAGCGGAGCGCGGTCGCCGCCCTTGAGCCGCAGCTTCAGCTCGCCGAAGGGCAGCTCGGGCTGGTTCACGAACACGTTCGAGACCGTGCCGTCCTCGGCCACGATCACGTCGCCGGCCAGCTTGATCCGCAGGCCGTTGCCCTCGATCAGCAGGAAGAGCTTCCAGGGGTTCTCGGCGGTCGGGCGGCCGGGGCCCGAGGTGGGACCGAAGAACACCTTGCCCCCGATCGGGATTCGGGACCACCGGGCTGCGCACCGTCAGCGAGCCGATCTGCGACCCCGCCGGGCACGCGACCGGGTCGTCGTCGACCTGCTTGCCGGTCGAGTCGACGCCGAACTGGTCATAGGTGCAGCCCTCGAGGCCGACGCCGCCGCCGGGCGAGAGCCGCAGCCCCTCGGGCAGCGACTGCACGATGTCCTTCAGTTGCGCCTGCCAGATGGGGTCGTTCTCATACCAGCAGTCGGGGTTGCCGGGCTCGCCCAGATTCGGGTCCTCGCAAAGCGGGCTGCGCGGGTAGGCGAGCACCACGTCTTGGGCGCTCGGCTTGCCGGCCTCGGTGGTGCCGCCGTCCGCCGGTGCAGACGGATCGACGTCGAAGGTGAGGTCGAAGGGCACGTTCTCGCAGCCGGTGGTGGTGAAGGTGGTCGACTTCGTGGAGGTCGTTGCATTCGTGCGCCACGAGCGCGCGTCGAGACTGGAGGTCTTCGTACCGCACGAGGTCTCGTTGACGAAGAAGGGATGGCTGTGCAGTGGATCCGATGTGACGAAGTTGTTCGTCACATCGTGGTTCGGGCCAAGCTGCTCCTGACACGGGACGCGCGCGCAGAGGACGTTGAAGATGTCGGCGGGCAGGCCGATCGCGGCACCGAGGTTGCGCGGGATGTTGTTCAGCGTCGAGTCGAGCCCACGGTCGCCCGAGCTGCGCACCTCGATCGTGACCGGGAAGGGCCCACCCGGGGTCGAGGGGAACGTGCCCGTGCCCAGGCGCGCGGGCTCGAGCCCCAACGTCTCGACGTTCCAGATGGCGGTCTGTCCGGCCGTGTTCGGGATGCCCTCGGCGGCACCCGTGACGATGTTCGGCCACGAGTAGCCGACCTTGGCCGCGACCGGGCACGAGACCCCGCGCCAAAGGTCGAGTGAGCAGGCGACGGGTGCGGTGGGGTTCCCGAGGAAACCGGGCGGGAGGCGGAGCGTGAAGTCCTTGATGTGAGCGTTCTGCTCGCCGCCCGCGCAGCCGAAGGCCGGACCGACGAGAAGGTTGGCGCTCCCGGGCACGTACTGCCCGGCGGCGGTCCCGTCCGTCCCGGTGAGGACGAACCTGGTGCGGGTCGTGTCACCGACGACCGGGTCGATGCCCCATTGACCGTTGACAGCGGTGTTGCCCTGCGCGTAGCGGATGATCCCCTCGCGGCGCCCGCCGGTGAGCAGATCGACCGGCGACTCAGTGGTGATCTCGATGGGTGCCGTGTTGGTGGCAGCGGTGATCTTGGGGCCGTCGCCGCAGAACCGGAACAGCATGCTCACGTCGGGGTGGGCGCCCGCTTGATCGGTCGAACGGCTCATCTCCAGCCGGTGCACGGTGAGGTTCGGCGTGATCGGGTCGGCGTGGGCCGCCGTGACGCCCGCCGCCGCGCTTCCGAGCAGGAGCAGGACAAGCGCGAGCCCGAGCTTCATACCTGTTACGTCGCCGCGTCGCACGAATCTCACCAGCTCACTTCTTCGCCTTGATCTTCAGCCGGTCGCCCTTCTTGAGGCTCATCGAACGCACTCCGAACTTCTGCCGCACGGTGACCGTCGACTGGGCGTTGATGCCGTTCTCGGAGCGCTTGATGACGCGCTTGCCGGCGCTCTTGATGCGAATCTTCACCTTCGCCGACTGGCCGCGCTTGAGCTTGAAGGCCTTGCGCCCCAGGGTGAGCCGCTTGGCCTTTGCCTGCTTGGACGTCTTGACCTTGCCGCCTGTACGCAGCTGCAGCGTCCCGGAGGCGTCGGCAGTGCAGGAGACACGCAGGGTGACCACCCCGCTGGCACTCATCGGGGCCGAGTCGGCATTGGCCTTGCAGGGACTCGTGTTGACGATCCGCTCGCAGTCACCGGCGATCTCGTCGAAGGTGTCCGCGGCGATCGAGTCGGTGCCGCGCCCGCAGGAAACCGAGTTCTTGCGCTCATTGAGCGCGTTGACGATGTCGGCGCCGGCGCCTGCCTTGGTGTTCTCGACGTCCATCTTGATGACGTCTTTCTCGCCCGACTCGCCGTCGTTGGAGTTGCCGTCGAAGCTCAGGTTGAGCGCCTTGGAGCGGGCAGCATAGGAGGCGGTGTCGGTGCCACCGCCACCGGAGACGGAGTCAGGACCCGCGCCGCCGTCGAGGCTGTCGTTGCCGCCGCCGCCCAGCAGCGTGTCGCCGGCCGACGAGCCGAACAGGTTGTCATCGCCATCGCTGCCGTCAAGCGTGTCGGCGTCGTTGCCGCCCTCCAGGCCGTCGTTGCCGGGGCCACCGAACAGCTGGTCGTCGCCGTTGTTGCCGTACAGCTGGTCGTCGCCACCGTTGCCGATCAGCACGCTTACGAAGCCGGCGCCCACGAGCATGTCGTTTGCCGGGCCGCCGCGCAGCTGCTCGACGTTGTCGTGAACGTCGTCGTTCTCGCCCGCCTCGCCGTCGCCGCCGGCCGACGTGACGTCGACGCTCAGAGCCGTGCCACGGCTCGAGTAGTCGACCTCGTCCAAGCCGTCGTTACCCTCGATCGAGTCCGCGCCGGGCCCGCCGTCGAAGTAGTCGTTGCCTGGGCCGCCGGCGATGAAGCCGTCACCCGCACCCAGGACCAGGCTGTCGTCCGCCAGGCCACCGTTGGCGCCCTCGATGTCGGAGCCCACGTAGTCATGCTCTGACTCGGTGCCGTCGTCATCCAGCCCGTTCACTGTCACGGAGACGGACGAGGTTGCACTGGCCCAGTCCGCGGTGTCGCTGCCCTCGCCGCCGCTGAGGGTGTCGGGGCCGGTGCCGCCGGCCAGTAGGTCGTCGCCTGCCCCGGCGCTCAGGGTGTCCGTGCCGGCGTCGCCCGCCAACACGTCGTTGTCGGTGTCGCCGCCGAGCGCGTCGTTGCCCTCGCCGCCGCGCACGGAGTCGGCACCGGCGGCGCCCGAGAGGCTGTCGTTGCCTTGACTGCCGTCGATGTCGTCGTTGCCGCCGCCGCCGGTAAGCGTGTTAGCCGCCTCGCTCCCAGCGATGAGGTCTCCTCCGGCGCCGCCGATGATGTTCTCCACATCACTCTTGATGTCGTCCCACTTGCCGGAATACGGGTTGAAGTCGCCGGTCGTCCCGCCGATCGAATTGAGCTCCGGGGAGGTCGCCGACCCATCGTTGCCCTTGCCGTCGATCGTCGCATTGACCGGCTCGGCGCGGTCGGCATACGTGACGGTGTCCGTGCCATTCCCGCCCTCGAACACGTCGGGACCCTGCCGGCCGTCGAGCAGGTCGTTCCCGCCCATTCCCTTCAAGACGTTGAAGCCGCGCGGCTCCACCTGCGGGCCCTCGTTGATGAGTGAGTCCGGGTCGCTGCCGATAAGAGTGTCGTTGCCGTTCGCGCCGGTGATGTTCTCGATGTCCTGGCCAACGCAATCGCCTTCGCCCGGCGTTCCGTCATCAGCGACGCAATCACGTGGACCGACGGTCGGAAGGGTGATCTGAAGCCGGAAGCCGGGGTCCGTCTTGAGCACCTGACGGCAGTCGGTCCGCGAGCGACCGGCAAGCTGGTTGCCCTGCTGCCCGTCGACGGTGCCGACGCCGTACTGCGAGTCGGGATCGGTCGGGAGCGAGCCGTTCAGCGTCACGTTGACACCCTGGTCTCCCTTGTCCATGTAGCTGACGGCGTCGGTGCCCATCCCGCCACACAGCGTGTCCGCGCCGGGCCCACCGATCAGCGTGTTGTCGTAGAAGTTGCCGATCAGCTCGTCGTCGCCGTTGCCGCCGATGATCACGTTGGCAGGATCGGCCGTGCCGGACTCGCCACCTGTGACGGTGAGGCTGTCGACCTCACATCCTTCGGCGTACGGGTCGGTGGTTATGCACGACTCGGGCCCGCCATCGACGGCGTAGGTACCGCCCGGCCCGATGCCCGCCCAGACTCGAGAGTCGACGTAGACATCATGATCGCGGTCGGCATAGGTGATGATGTCCTCTCCTTGCGCACCGGACATCTCGTCGAAGCAAATCGGGAAGTCGAGGAAGTTGTTGCCGATCTGCCCGAGCACGCAAGCGTCGGAGTTCGGATCGAGGCCACCGGTACCCGAGTTCAGGGTGTCGTTGCCCCCACTGCCGCTCATGCGGTCACCCCCGGGTCCTCCCTGGAGAACGTCCTTGGCGGCGCCGCCGGTGAGGACGTCGTAGCCCGCACCGCCGGTGATGATGGTTCCCTTGGGTGGCGCAACGTTCATGGTGGCGATGTCGTCCAAGTCGAGAACATTCACGCTGATCAGGTCGACACCCGTCGTCGAACACCGCGCGATGCCAGGGGTCGCGTCCGGGGTGCAGGGACCTGTGCCGTCGCCGTCGGTGATCGTGGCGCCGTCCACCTCAGTGAAGACGTACTGGCCTGCGGAGGACGATCACGGTGAGGTCGTTGAATTCGCCGGCGCCGGCGACGTAGAAGATCCTCTTTTGCGCGGCGTCATAGCGGACCGAGGCGGCCTGTGCCGCGGACGCAAAGGCGGCGATCACGGCGAAGGCCGCCATCGCTGAGATCAGAACTGCCGTTGCGCGCCGGTGCGGCGCGGTCTTGGACTTCGACAAGCTAGCTCTCTCTCCCCTTGTCGCCGCGCCCCCCAGCGCTAGCAACAAATCAAACATAATCTAAGACGACCGGTTGAGGCGACTATTCCCGTTTCCTGCCCCGAACGATCGTCCAGGCCAATATAGCCTGAGATCCGTAGCTTCGTCGCGGTTCCGTCGGGTTCGCATACGCCCCTGCGAAATCCCCGCAATCGAGGCATATCCGGAAAGAGGCTCTGACGGCGCGTCACGCGACGCTCGAATCGGCTCTCTGAGGTCACGGCGCCGTAACAAGTTGTGCTGTACAAGGCCCATAACCTTCTGCTAGGTTCTCTGCGGGTTCGCCTCTTGGTCCGAGCGAATCCGACCGTTAACCAGAGCACAAGCTCAGAGTCCATCCCCATGGGGAGGGAGGCGTTTATATGACCATCAGAAGGAAGATGGCGCTTCCGGCGCTCGGTGCGCTGCTGGTGCTGGGCCTGATGGTCGTCGCGCAGTCCGCGACGGCTACTCACGTCCGGCCCAAGGCAGCGACGCCGTTCTACGCGTCGACAGTGCCGTCATACCAGGCGTGCGTAACGCCGAACCGCGTCCACGCGGCACCGCTTGCGTACTCGTCCTGTAACCCGCCCGTTCAGACCTCGCCGAACGTGACGGTCGGTTCGCCTGACGCCAACGGCGCCGCAGCGAACTCCGTCGGGTTCATCAAGCTGGTCGTCACGAACGGCCCGGGTGCAGCCGATGCCGATGTGGCCATCACGGCCAACATCACCGACGTGCGTTGCCAGGGTGCCACGGTTGCCTGTGGTGCTGCCAACGCCACGGCAGGCCCCGACTACGTGGGAGCGCTGCTCGGTACGGCGTCGCTGAACATCACCGACCACAACAACGCACCGACGGCGGCCGGCCCCTTCGTGGACCCGGCTACTGGTACTCAGCCGTCGTTCCCGGTTGTCACGACGTGCGCTGCCACGGCGGCCACCACGACGATCGGCTCGACCTGCTCGGCCACGACCACCGCTAACTCGACCGCACCTGGTGCGGTCACCGAGGGTAAGCGTGGCATCGTCGAGATCAGCCAGCTGCGTGTCTTCGACGGTGGCCCGGACGGCACCCCGAACACCGGCAACGAGGCACTCTTCAGCGTCCAGGGGATCTTCATTCCTTAGTCGCTCGAAGCACCGGTCCGCTGGACCGGAGAAGTTCCGAAAGGGCCGGGAGCAATCCCGGCCCTTTCGCTTTGCGCGCACACAGATTGACTGCCCTTTCTGTGTCCATGAAAGGTTTAAAGATCGTTCGCCGCGGGGAGGACGCCGCCCAGAAATCCCTCGTCTGGTGCTATGACGAAGGCGCTCAAGCAACTACTCCTGGGAGAGGAGCCCTTTATGACCGTAAGCAAGAAAGTGGCGCTCACTGGTGCCGCTGTCCTGCTCGTCGTAAGTCTCATGATGGTCGCCCAGTCGGCGACCGCCACGCACGTCCGGCCGAAGTCGGCCACACCGTTCTACGTGTCCGTGGTGCCGGCCTACAGGGCCTGCACGACGCCGAACCGCGTCCACGCGGCTCCGCTGGCGTACTCGTCCTGCAACCCGCCGGTGCAGACCTCGCCGAACATCACGCTCGGCTCGCCGGACGCCAACGGCGCAGCTGCGAACGGGATCGGCTTCATCAAGCTGGTCGTCACGAACGGCCCGGGCACGAATGACGCCGACGTGGCCATCACCTCGTCGGGCACTGACATCCGCTGCCAGGGTGCCACAGTTGCCTGTGGTGCTGCCAACGCCGCGGCTGGCCCCGACTACATCGGAGCGCTGCTCGGTACGGCATCGCTGAACATCACCGACCACAACAACGCACCGACGGCGGCCGGCCCCTTCGTGGACGCGGGTACTGGTACTCAGCCGTCGTTCCCGGTGGTCGCCACCTGCGCCGCCACGGCGGCCAACACGGCGAGTCGGTTCGACCTGCTCGGCCACGACCACGGCCAACGGCACCGCGCCGGGCGCAGTGGTCGAGGGCAAGCGCGGAATCGTCGAGATCAGCCAGCTGCAGATCTACGACGGTGGACCCGACGGCACGCCGAACACCGGCAACGAGGCGCTGTTCGCGGTTCAGGGAATCTTCATTCCCTAAGGACAGCACCACGGTCCTCTGGACCTATCACGAGAAAGGGCCGGGAGCGATCCTGGCCCTTTCTTCGTGCTATGACGAGGTCGCTCGAGCAATCCATCCTGGGAGAGGAGAACCGCGATGAGGAAGACGGCCGCTGCGACAGCATCGATCGTGACGGTGCTGGCATTGACCGCCCTAGCGCAGACCGCACCTGCGACGCACGTGCGGCCCAAAGCGGCCACGCCGATCTATGCCTCGATGGTTCCGGCGTACCAGACGTGCACGGCGCCGAACCGGGTGCACGCGGCGCCGCTGTCGTATTCCTCTTGCAACCCGCCCGCGCAGACCTCGCCGAACCTGACGATGGGCACACCGGACGCCAACGGCGCGGCCGCCCAGGCGATCGGCTTCATCAAGGTCACGGTGACGAACGGGCCGGGGGCAAACGACGCCGACGTCGCGATCGTGGCCAGCGCCACAGACATCCGGTGTCGCCCCGGGGTGGCGGCATGCTCGGGAACCAACACCGCCTCCGGACCGGATTACGTCGGAGCCGTGCTCGGCTCGTCCTCGCTGAACATCACGGACCATCAGAACAGCGACCCGCTGGTGCCAGGCGATCCGTTCGATGACGCCGGCACCGGCTTCCAGCCAAGTTTTCCAATCGTGGGCACCTGCACTGCCACGGCCGACCCCGGTATCGGCTCGAACTGCGGAGCGAACACGACCGCCAACGCCACGGCGCCCGGCGCTGTCGTCGAGGGCAAGCGCGGGGTCATCGAGATCAGCCAGTTCCGGGTCTTCGACGGCGGGCCGGACGGGACTCCGAACACCGGCAACGAGGCGCTGTTCGCCGTCCAGGGAATCTTCATTCCTTAGTCGTCAGCACCCAACGACGCATAGCGGGCGCTGATCCGACCGGGGCCGGCGCCCGTAAGTACGTGCGTCAACGGCTCTCCGGTTCAGCTATCTTCCCGGCGTCCCCGGCGACCCCCCACGACATGGAGTCCGATTGAGGCGCAACCGAAAGCTCATTGTTCCTGCCGCCATCGCAGCGGTCGTGATCTCGCTCGTCGCAGCCGGCTGCGGCGGGGACGACGAAAAGAAGAGTTCCGAGTTCAAGGTCAAGGGGAACGCAGACAAATTCGCGGGACCCACGCCGCTCTCGTCGCACTTCACGGCGTCGGCCAGCGGTGCGGAGGGCGACGTGCTCTACCGGTGGCGCTTCGACGACGGGACCACGAGCACGGAGCAGAACCCGGCGCACAACTTCCCGCGGCCGGGCTACTACCAGGTGATCCTCGACGCTCGTGACTCGGAGGGGAACTCTGGCCGCCAGACCTTGCTGCTGGGGGCATGGCCTCCGAAGCAGTGGTCGGACGCGCAGGTGAACCCGTTCACGAAGAAGTCGGCCGCGGCAGCCCAGAAGGGCCAGCAGAAGCGCACCGACAAGCGCCGCGCAGAGCTGCGCGCCAAGATCCGCCGCGAGGCCGCACAGGCGGCGGCCGGCACGCAGTAGCCGGGCGCTCGCCTACTGCTGCTTGAGGACCTGCTGCAGGCGGGCTGCCTGCTGCTTGCCGTCCTTGCCGCACCCCTTGCCGAGCCGCTCCGTCGAGTCCTCGACGACCTTCGACACCTTGACGTTCTGGTTGCGCTCGGGGTCGAGGTTGACACTCGAGTCCTTATCGGTGCGGTAGGCGTTCTCGAGCTGGTCAACGGCGTCCAGCATGGCGAAATAGGCGAGGTCGTAGACGGCGCCGGTACTGGCCGACACAGCGCAGAACTCCTGGACGTCAGCACTCGCCTGCGAGACGAGCAGCAGCTCCTTGGGAGTGTTCTCGTCGTCGTCGCCTCCGCAGCCGGCAGCAGCCAGCGCCACGAGGAGTACCACGATCAGGGGGATTCTTCGGGCCAGCACGGGCGGGTACTCTAGCCCAACGGCGCAGCGCTCGACTCACTCACCCCGTGAGGCGCCGACAGCCTTACGCCGGCTCCATCACGTCGCCGTAGACCTCGCGCTCGATCCTCGCCCAGACCGGGTTGTTCTCATACAGCTGCCGGACCTGGTCCGGGGTGAACCAGTTGCCGACCTCGTGGTCGTACTGCAGCGCGTTCACCGGGGCGAAGGCGGCGATGCGCCTGCGGTCCTCCTCGGTCACATCGGTCAGCTCGGCCAGGAAGTCGGCGAAGTCCTCGGCCAGAGACTCCATGCGGAGCCATCGCTGGACCGGATACTGCCCATCGGCGGTCAGGATGCCGAGCCGCATGTCGGCCCGCGGGACGTCGACCATCTGCCGAGGCGAGTTCATCGGGACCGGGCTGCCGTCGGGCCGTTTCGACAGGCGGGCCCGGTGCTGCGCCCAGCTCAGGGTCCAGGACGGCAGCCGCCGGATGTTCGACACCAGCAGCTTCCCCTCGATCTGGTCGGAACGCTCCCCGAACGAGGCGTGCTTCGCCTCGGTGTTGCGCGGGTCCGCGAACTCGACCAGGTCGGGGAAGAGCCGGAACAGCTCCCAGGTCGCGTCGCCGCCGGTCTTCTGGAGGTGGCCCCACGCGAACCGCGCGCCGATCACCATCGCCGGGTGGGGGGCTGAACGTGGATGGAAATCTCAGGCATCGTGCTAAGGTCGCCCGGCCTTGACGCCCGGGCCGGAAACGCAGTCGCAGATGGTAAGCGCGGAGCAGCGCGAGCAGTGGGACAGGGACGGATACCTGATCCTGGAGGACCCGTCGTACTTCCCCGACGTGCTCGACCAGGTGGTCGCCGAGGTGGACGGCTTCTACGGCGGGCCGCACCGCAAGGAGGGCGGCCTCATCTACTACCCGAACCGGGTCCAGGACGCGTGGCGGGTACGCGAGGGCGTGCGGGCACTGGCCACGGCGCCGAAGGCGCTCGGCCTGCTGGAGGGGCTCTACGGCCGCAAGCCGCTGCCGTTCCAGACGCTCAACTTCCGCAAGGGAACGCAGCAGGCGCCGCACTCGGACGCCCTGCACTTCAGCACCAAGCCGCCCGGCTTCATGGCCGGCGTCTGGGTGGCGCTCGAGGACATGGACATGGACAACGGGCCGCTGGTCTTCTATCCCGGCAGTCATCGCCTGCCCGAGGTGACGATGGAGGAGCTCGGCTTCCAGGCGAGCAAGAAGGACTACTCGCACTACGAGGAGTTCGTCGGGAAGCTGATCGAGCGCGAGGGATTCGAGCCGGTGTACGGGACGATCGGCAAGGGGCAGGCGATCGTGTGGGCCTCGAACCTGCTGCACGGCGGGTCGCACCAGACCGACCGCGAGCGCTCGCGCCACAGCCAGGTGACGCACTACTTCTTCGAGGGCTGCCGCTACTGGACGCCGATGCTGAGCGAGGGCGAAAACGTGCGCTGGAGGGATCCAGAGTTCATCCAGGCGCAGTAGTTCCGGGGCGGAGCTTGCGACGCCAGGCACAGGCGAGCCCCGAAGGAGCTTAGATATTCAGGTCACTAGCAGGCGCGTTGCGTATTGGCGAGAATCCTCTTCGTATACAGCCGCGACTCGAGCTTCGTCTCGATCGATCGTGAGGTGCTGGCCGAGCGCCACGACGTGCGCGACTGGCAGCAGCGCGGCGCCCGGGTCAACCTCCTGCGGCTGACGCGCGCGGTACGCGAGGCGGATCTCGTGTTCGGCTGGTTCGCCTCATGGCACACGTTCCTGCCGGTGACGCTCGCGTGGCTCATGCGCCGGCCGGTGGTGCTCGTCGCTGGGGGCTACGACACGGCGCGCATGCCCGAGATCGACTACGGCATCCAGCAGCACCGGCTGCTGGGGCCGATCAGCCGGTGGGTGCTGCGGCGCGCGACGCGGATCATCACCAACTCCCGTTACACCGCCGCCGAGACCAGTGCGATCCGCGGCGTCGACCCCGACAAGGTGACCGTCGTCCATCACGGCGTCCCGGATCCCTTTGGCGCCCTGCCGCAGGACGGGCGCGAGCCGCTTGCGCTGTCGGTCGGGATCGTCGACGAGCGCAATCTCGAGCGCAAGGGATTGGGCCCGTTCGCGCGCTCGGCGGCGCTGCTGCCCGACGTGCGGTTCGCGCTCGTCGGCCGCTGGGACGACGAGGCCGGGGAGCGCCTGCGCGCGCAGGCGCCGCCGAACCTCGAGGTCACCGGGTGGGTCGAGGACGACGAGCTGGAGCACTGGTACCGGCGCGCGTCGGTGTACGTGCAGCCCTCGCAGCACGAAGGCTTCGGGCTATCGGTGGCGGAGGCCATGCTGGCCGGCTGCATTCCGGTATACACGCCCGCCGGCGCGCTGCCCGAGGTCGTGGGCGACACGGGAGTCCCGATCGACGCGCCGGTCCCGGAGGACATCGCGGCCGGCGTGCGGGGGGCCCTGGACGCGGGCCCGGAGCGGCGCGCCGCTGCGCGCGACCGCGTGCTTCAGGAGTTCCCGCTGTCGGCGCGTCGCGACGGGCTCGAGTCGGTCGTCGCCGGGGCGTTGTCCGGAGAGCGCTGAGGATCCTCCCAGCGCAGCGCGCGCACCACCAGCTGAGCCGCGACGAACAGGATCAGGAGAGCGAACCCGATCTCGAGCGCGCGCTCGGGCACCTCATTCGCCACGACAACTCCGCCCAGGACGCCCAGCACCGACGTGAGCCCGACGGCAAGCGCCGCGTCGAGGCGCACGTTGCCGTACTCCATCTGGCGCCAGGTGCCAACGATCGCCACGGGGATGATCGCCAGCAGCGACGTGGCCTCGGCATGCAGCTGGCTCTGGTCCAGGAAGATCACGAGCGCCGGGACGAACAGGATGCCTCCGCCGACGCCCATCAACCCGGCGACCGCTCCCCCGAGCAGCCCGATCACGATGGCGGCGAGCTCGTTCACCCGATCAGAAGGTCGATTGCCACCGCGACCAGCAGCGCAGCGAACATCAGCAACAGGGCGCGGCCCGAGAGCCGCTGCTGGAGCGCCGTGCCGAGCACCACGCCGCCCACCGCGGGGACGCCGATCAGGAGCCCCTTGCCGACGTCCACGTTCCCGTAGGCGCCTTGGAAGGCGACCCCGCAAGCCGCGATGACGATGATCGCGGCCAGCGAGGTTCCGGTCGCCTCGTGCTCGCCGAACCCGAACCACAGGACCAGCAGCGGGACGATCACCGTTCCGCCGCCGACGCCGAACAGCCCGCTGAAGGCTCCGGCCGCCGTCCCGATCACGGCGAACTTGGCGAGATCGGCCCGGGACACGTTGGGGGATACTAGAGTGAGCCTTGGGCGCCACCGTGCATCTCGAGCAGCTGCTGGAACCGCTGCGGGCCCGCCCCGAGGCGACCGCGGTCGTCTGCGACATCGACGGCACGCTGGCTCCGATCGTCGCCCGGCCCGAGGATGCGTCGGTTCCGACCCGCGGGCGTGAGGTCCTGCGGGCGCTGGCGGAGCGGTTCGCGCTCGTGGCCTGCCTGTCGGGGCGCCGCGCCACCGTGGCGCGAGAGATCGTGGGCATCGAGGAGCTCGTCTACGTCGGCAACCACGGGCTCGAGGTGCTCGAGCCGGGCGCGGAAGCGGCCCACCCGGACCCGCGCCTCGAGCAGGCGCCGGAGCGGGTGCGCGCCTTCGTGGAGGCGTGCGCTCACGGACGAGGTGCGGGCGCTCGGCGTGCGCGCCGAGGACAAGGACGCGATCTGGGCCCTCCACTACCGCGGCGCCGCGGACGAGGAGGCGGCCAGCGCGGCGCTCGAGGATGTCGCCCGCGCCGCCACGGGAGCGGGGCTGCAGCCCCATTGGGGGCGCCTGGTGCTCGAGATCCGCCCCCCGATCGCCGCCGACAAGGGCACGGCGATCGCTGCACTGACGCAGCGCCCCGGAATCGCGCAGGCGCTGTTCGGCGGCGACGACACCACCGATCTCGATGCCTTCCGCGCGCTGCACCAGTTGCGCGGCGACGGGCGGCTCGAGGCGGCGGTGTGCGTCGGCATCCGCTCACCCGAGGGCCCGGAGGCGATCGTCACGGATGCCGACGTCGTCGTCGACGGGACCGAGGGATTCGTGGAACTGCTCGAACGGCTGGCCGCCTAGCGACCGCCTCCACCTGTGCGCTACACGGACTTCCTCAAGGCCACGGTCCTGCTGGCGGCGGGCGAGGCGACCGCGCTCGCCCTGGTCACGATCGCGGTGGTCGCCGGCGACGACGACACGACCGCGCTCTACTTCGCGCTGGGCTGGTGGGTGGTCGCGGGGCTGCTCGGGATCTGGCTGGGCCGGCGGAGGGAGACCACCACCGGCATCTCGCGGCTGCTCGCTCAGGCGAAGTCAGTCACGAGCCTCCCGCCGGTGCGGCCCGGTCTCGTGATGCTGAACCGCCTGTGGCTGATGATCGCGGTCGCGGTCGTGGGTGCGGCCACCGCCTGGCTGATTCCGCAGTTCGCGGCCGTGGCCGCGGGCGGGCTGTTTCTCACCGCGCTCGCCTGGCGAAAGCAGGAGCGCGCCGTGACCGCGATCGAGGAACGCGACGGCGTGCAGTACTACGTGGAGCAGAGCTCGCCCTTTAAGGCGATCGAGCTGGTGCGAGCGGGTGGGCTCAGAAGGCTGCGCGGGGAGAACAACGGCGCCGGCAGGATCTAGCTGCACTTTCGGCTCCTCGGCCGCAGCTTCTGCAGCTGCGTCCACGTCCGCGTATTCGCCACGTCCGCTTTGGTGAGCCACGCCCGCCGCGCGGTCGCCACTCCGTAGCTGATCAGCGCCAGCGTGCCGGCGCTGTGCGCGTCCGAGTCGACCACGATCGGCACGCCGGCCTCGGATGCCAGCCGCGCGTTGTGGTCGTTCAGATCGCGCCTGTCCGGAGCGCCGTCGATCTCGAGCATCGTCCCGGTCTTCGCGGCCTTCTCCACCAGCTTTTCGACGTCGACGTCGTACGGGTCGCGGGTCAGCAGCTTGCGCCCGGTCGGGTGGCCGATCACGTCCACGAGCGGGTTGTCCATCGCGGCCGTCATCCGGGCGGTCATGCGCTCGCGGCCCATCCGGAAGGACGAGTGCACCGACGCCACCACCCAGTCGAGCCGCGACAGCAGGTCGTCGTCGTAGTCGACGGCTCCATCGGTGCCGATGTTTACCTCGGACCCGACCAGGACGCGGAAGCCCTTCAGCTTCTCGTTCAGCGTTGCGACCTCCTCGATGCGCCGCTCGAGGTCCTCCGTCTGAACGTCCTCCCCAAACCCGAACGAGGACGAGTGGTCGGTCACGGCGAGGTAGGAGTAGCCGCGCTCGCGGGCGGCCTCGACCATCTGCTCGAGTGTGTCGCGCCCGTCGGAGAGAGTCGTGTGGCAGTGCAGGTCGCCGCGCAGGTCGCTGAGGGTGACCAGCTTCGGGAGCCGGTGCTCGATCGCGGCGCGCACCTCGCCGCGGCCCTCGCGTAGCTCCGGCTCCGGGTAGTCAAGGCCCAGCAGCTCGTACACCTCGTGCTCGGTGGCGCAGCGGTGAGCGGTGCCGCTCTCGTCCTCCTCGACCCCGTACTCGCTCACGTGCATTCCGCGCCTGACCGCGTGCTCGCGCAGCTCGACGTTGTGGCGCGCGGAGCCGGTCAGGTGCTGCAGCACGTTGCCGAACTGGTCCGGCTCGACGACCCGGAAGTCGACCGCCAACCCGTTGTGAGTCACACCGCGTGCGCCCGCCTCTCCGGTAGAGCGCACCTCGGCGATCACGTCCAGCTCGCCGAAGGCGCTCGTCAGCGCCGCTGCATCGTCGGCCGTCGCGATCACGTCCAGGTCCTTGCAGGTGTCGGCCATCCGCCGTGCGCTGCCGGCGATCTCCACGCGATGGGCAGAGGGATGGGCACGCAGCGACTCGACGATCTGCTCGCCGATCGCCAGCACCGCCGACAGCAGGAACCGCTCCCGCGGCCCCTCCTCGGTCACCCGGTCGAGCGCGGCGACGATGTTCTGCTCCGCCTTCGGCCCGAGGCCGGAGATGCTGCGCAGGCGCTCGCTCGCCGCCGCCTCCCGCAGCTCGGCCAGCGTGGTCACGCCGAGCTCCTCGTGGATCTTGCGTGCGGTCTTGGGCCCGAGCCCCGGGATCGTCATGAACCGGACCAGCTCGCCCGGGAACTTCTCGCGCAGCTTCACCGCCTGCGGGATCTGTCCCGTCTCGAGCAGGACGGACAGCTTCTCCTGAAGCGTCTTGCCCACGTTCGGCAGCTCAGTGGCGCGTCCCTCGCGCACCAGCTGCTCGACCGAGCGGGCAGAGTCGCGCACCGAGCGGGCCGCCTGGCGATAGGCGACCACCCGGTAGACGACCGCGCCGTCGAGCTCGTAGAGGTCGCCCAGCTCGTCCAGGGCGTCGGCGATCTCGGCGTTCCGCATCGCAATTACGTTAAGCGATACTCCCGGCGTGCCTCCCGGACCCGTGTGGGTGATCCTGCCCACCTACAACGAACGCGAGAACCTCGAGCCGATGGTCGCGGCTGTCCGCGCGCGCCTGGACGAGGTAACGCCCGACCACGTGGTGCTGGTCGTGGACGACTCGTCTCCGGACGGCACGGGAGACCTCGCCGACCGGCTCGCAGCAGAGGACTCCCATGTCCGCGTGCTGCACCGGCCGCTCAAGGAGGGCCTCGGGCAGGCCTACATCGCAGGCTTTCGCAAGGCGCTGGCCGGCGGCGCCGAGCTGGTGTTCGAGATGGACGCGGACTTCTCGCACGATCCCTCCTACCTCGCGCCGATGATCGCGGCGGCCGAGCACGCCGACCTGGTGCTCGGCTCCCGGTACGTGCCCGGCGGCGGGGTGCGCAACTGGGGGCCCGGCCGGCGCCTGATCAGCCGCGGCGGCTGCTGGTACGCACGCCGTGTGCTCGGCGTGCGCGTGCGCGATCTGACCGGCGGCTTCAAGTGCTTCCGGCGGTCGGTGCTGGAGGCGATCGACCTGGACTCGGTCCGCTCGCAGGGCTACGCGTTCCAGGTCGAGATGACCTACCGCGCGCTGCTGCTCGGATTCCGGGTGGCGGAGGTCGGCATCGTGTTCGCCGACCGGCGCGTGGGCGCCAGCAAGATGTCGCGGCGGATCGTCTTGGAGGCGATCTGGATGGTTCCCCGGCTGCGAGTGTCGCGGAGCATGCCGCAAAAGCGCTTGGAACCGGGCACCACGCGGGTACGAAACGACCAGGTGCTTAGATAACGCGTGAGAACTGCGAAGCCTTATGAGCACATCGACGAAAGGAACGCAGTGGCAGGTCAGGTTTCCGACGTTACGGACGAGACCTTCGAGACCGAGGTGCTCGAGTCCGAGACCGCAGTGCTCGTCGACTTTTGGGCCCCGTGGTGTGGCCCCTGCCGGGTGGTTTCGCCGATTCTCGAAGAGATCAACAGCGAACGCGATGACCTTCGCGTGGTGAAGCTGAACGTGGACGACAACCAGGTGACCGCCGTGCGCTACGAGGTGCTCTCCATCCCCACGATGATCCTGTTCAAGAACGGCGAGCTCGTGAAGAAGGTGATCGGAGCGCAGCCGAAGGCGCGCATCGAGGCGGAGCTGGAGCCGGCTCTGGCATAGGAGTTTTTTTTCGGGAGGGCGGTGCGCTGCACCGCCCTTCTGGCCGCTTTGGCTCGCGTCAGGGCGGCTCCACATGGGAATGCCTAAGGGCGTGACTCCGGAAAACACGTCCAGCGCCAATGTGGTGTACCGCGCCGTCGTGCTGGCGGCGGTCCTGCTGGTCCTCGGCCTGCTGTTCCGCCAGCTCGCGACTTTGCTGCTCGCGGTGCTGATGACGATCATCATCGCGATCCCGCTGTCGGCCGGGACGACGCGGCTGGAGCGGCGCGGGATCCCGCGTCCGGTGGGAGCGTTCCTGACGCTGTTCGCCGGATTGGCCGTGCTCGCGGCGATCCTCGCGCTGATCATCCCGAGCTTCATCGACCAGACGAACGAGTTCGTGGACGCGGTGCCGGGGATCGTCCACGACCTGGAGTCGTCCGTGGCCGACATCACGGGCGACCGCCCATCGGAGGTCGGCGACAAGGTCCAGGACTTCCTGCGCGGGTACACCGACGACCCGGAGCGCCTGATCGGCCCGATCACCTCGATCGGCCTGAACCTCGCCGGCATCCTCGGAATCCTGGTGGTGATGCTGATCACCGCCTACTACATGGCCGTCCGCCCGCAGCCGCTCGTGGAGGGCACGCTGCGGCTGGTGCCGCCGGCGCGACGCGACCACGCGCGCCTCGTGATGGAGCGGATGCGAAACGCCTGGATCGGCTGGCTGCAGGGCGTCGCCTACGACATGCTGATCTCGGGGACGCTGCTGTACATCGGGCTGACGCTGGTCGGGCTCGACTTCGCGATCGTGTTCGCGGTCCTCACCGCGCTGCTGGTCGTGATCCCCTACTACGGCGCGGTGCTGGGCGCGATCCCGCCGCTGCTGTACGCGCTCACGATCTCGCCCGGCAAGGCGCTCGCGGTGCTCGGCGTCTACGTGCTCGTCCAGCAGATCGAGAGCAACGTGATCATCCCGGTCGTGATGTCGCGCAAGACGCGCCAGCATCCGGCCGTGATCGCGATCGGCGTGCTGGTCGTGGGACGTTTGTTCGGTGTCGTCGGCCTGTTCGTCGCCGTGCCGATCATCACGGCGATCGTGATCCTCGTCGAGGAGACCTGGGTGAGGGAGATCGAGGACTGCGCACGCCAAGCGCACCGGTGAAGGGGTCAGCGCGCTCGAGTTGCCGCCGGAGGCCGAGCCGTTACCGCAGGAGGAGCACAGCCCGGTCTAGCGACCGAAGATCGGCTCCTCACCCCGCCCGCCGGTAGCGGATGTGCGTGGCGAGCGGAGAGTGGAGCACCTCGACCGGCTCGAACCCGAGGGACTCGACTCCGTCGAACAGCCGCTCGCCGGACCCGAGCAGGACGGGGGCCACGTCGAGCGTGAGTTCGTCGATCACTCCGGCGGCGAGCGCCTGACGGACGGTCGAGGCGCCGCCCGCGATGTCGATGCCATCCTCGCCGGCCGTCTCACGCGCCTGCGCGTAGGCGGCCTCGAAGCCCGGGTGACGAAGTGGAAGCTCGTGCCGCCCTCCATCTCGATCGGCTCGCGGGCGTGGTGGGTGAGCACGAAGACCGGTGCGTGGTAGGGCGGCTCGGAGCCCCACCATCCATCCCAGTCCTCATCCCACTCGCCGCGGATCGGCCCGAACATGTTGCGGCCCATGACGTAGGCCCCGCGCGGTCGCATGAGCCAGCCCTCTGCCGTCGCGTCGGCGTCGTTCGCGCGCTCGTCGCCGAGGTGCCAGCTATGGACCTCCCTGCCGCGCTTCCCCAGCGGATTCTCCCGGCTCTGGTCCGGCCCGGCGACGAAGCCGTCGAGCGAGATCGACATGTGGCAGGTGGTGTCCGGCATCGGCGTCCTCCAAGTGATTTCGATTTGCAAGTTAGGACCGCTAACCCGCGCGGCGCAGGGCGATCTCCAGCTCTGAGCCCTCGATCCGGGCGCGCTCGGTGTGGGCCGCTTCGAGCAGCGTGCCGTTGAAATTGAGGGTCGCGGCCAGCGTCTCGCCGGCCACGTAGTCGGCGTGCTGGCGCACCGCGGCCAGCACCTTCTCGTCCCCGCGCAGCACCAGGTCGATCCGGTCCTCGACGTCGAGCCCGGCCTCCTTGCGCGCGTTCTGCACCGCGTGGACCACCTCGCGCGCGATTCCCTCCAGGATCAGATCGTCGTCGAGCTCCATCCGCAGCGCCACCGCGTAGCCGGCCTCGCGCTCGAGCTGGTAGCCCTCGCGCGGTTGCATCACGAGCGATGACGTCGTCGGGGCCGAGCGCGTGCTCGTGGCCGCCGACGTTGATCGTCACCCGCTCGCCGCGGTCGAACGCCTCGGCGAGGTGGTCCGGGTCGAGCGCCGCGATCGCGGCCGCGGCCTCGGGCATCCGCTTGCCGAGCCGCGGGCCGAGTGCGCGGAAGTTCGGCTTCACTTCGTAGGTCGCCAGCTCGCCGGCCTCGTGCACGTAGGAGACGTCCTTCACGTTCAGCTCGTCGAGCACCTGCTGCTCGAGGCGCTCGATCGCGCGCCGCTCGCGCTCGTCGGCGACCACGACCGCCTCCCGCAGCGGCTGGCGCACCTTGACGCCTCCCTGGCTGCGCGCGCGGCGGCCGAGCTCGACCGTCCGGCGGGCGACGGTCATGTCGAACTCGAGGTCGCGGTCGATCAGGGCCTCGTCCGGCTCGGGGAAGTCGCACAGGTGCACCGACTGCTCGGTGCCGTCGAGGTTGCCGTAGATCGCGTCGGCGATGAAAGGGGTGAACGGCGCCAGCAGCTTGGAGACCGTGACCAGTGCCTCGTGCAGGGTCAGGTAGGCGGACAGCTTGTCCTGCGAGCCGGCCTCGCCGGCGCCGGGGCTCCAGAAGCGCCGCCGGCTGCGGCGCACGTACCAGTTCGAGAGATCGTCGACGAACGCGGCGATGTTCCGCCCGGCGGAGGTCGTGTCGTAGGAGTCGAGCTCGTTGCGCACCGTCGCGATCGTTCCCTGCAGACGCGAGAGCACCCAGCGGTCGAGGTCGGGCCGGTCGGCGACCGGCACGTCGTGGGCGGCGTGGTCGAACCCGTCGACGTTCGCGTACAGCACGTAGAAGCTGTAGGTGTTCCAGAGCGTGAGCAGGAACTTGCGCACGCTCTCCCCCACCGTCTCGAGCGAGAAGCGGTAGCCCGACCACGGCTGCTGCGAGGTGAAGTAGTACCAGCGGAACGCGTCCGCGCCGTGGCGGTCGATCACGTCCCAGGGCGCGACGACGTTGCCGCGGCTCTTGGACATCTTCTGGCCGTCGGGGTCGAGGATCAGCCCCAGGCAGAGGACGTTCTTGTAGCTCGAGCGGCCGAACAGGAGCGTGGAGATCGCGAGCAGCGAGTAGAACCAGCCGCGGGTCTGGTCGAGCCCCTCGCAGATGAAGTCCGCGGGGAACCGGCGCTTGAACTCGTCCTCGTTCTCGAACGGGTGGTGGAACTGCGAGAAAGGCATCGCGCCCGAGTCGAACCAGGCGTCGATCACCTCGGGCACGCGGCGCATCTCCTGGCCGCACTCGGGACAGGGGAAGGTGACCTCGTCGATGAACGGCTTGTGCGGGTCCTCGGGCGCGGAGCCGGCCAGCTCGCGCAGCTCGCCCAGCGAGCCGACGCAGTGGGCGTGGCCCTGCTCGCAGCGCCAGACCGGCAGCGGCGTGCCCCAGTAGCGCTCCCGCGACAGCGCCCAGTCGACGTTGCTCTCGAGCCACTTCCCGAAACGGCCGTGCTTGATGTGGTATGGGTACCACTCGACCTCCTCGTTGGCCGCCAGCATCTGGTCGCGCACGGCCGTCGTGCGGATGTACCAGCTCGCCTTGGCGTAGAAGAGCAACGCGGTGTCGCAGCGCCAGCAGTGCGGATAGGCGTGCTCCAGCTCCTCGGCGCGCAGCAGCAGGTCGCGGCGCCTGCAGATCCTCGATCAGATCCTGGTTGGTGCTCCTTCGCGGCCGTCCGGCGTAGGGGCCGATGCGCTCGTCATACGTTCCGTCGGCGCGCACCGGGTTGACGACCGCGAGGCCGTGCTGCTCGCCGAGGCGGAAGTCGTCCTCCCCGAAGGCGACCGCGGCGTGCACGAGGCCGGTCCCGTCCTCCGCGCTGACGAAGTCGCCGGGCAGCACGGTGTGCCCACGCTCGCCGAAGTCATCGCCGGCGATGTATGGGAACGGCGGCTCGTAGCGGGCGCCGGCGATGTCGGCCCCCGAGAAGCGCTCGAGCACCCGCGCCTCCTCGCCCAGCACCGCCTCGACGCGCGACTCGGCCAGCACCAGCACCTCCTCGCCCAACAGCGCGCGGACGTACGTGAGCTCCGGGTCCACGGCGACGGCCGCGTTCGCGACCAGCGTCCAGGGCGTGGTCGTCCAGATCAGCAGCGAGTCGCCGGTCTGCAGCAGGCCGGCCGGATCGCGGACGGGGAAGCGGACGTAGATCGAGGGGTCCACCACGTCGCGGTAGCCGACCGCGACCTCGTGGCTCGAGAGCGCGGTGCCGCAGCGCGGGCAGTAGGGCACCACCTTGTGGCCCTCGTAGAGCAGGTCCTTGTCCCAGATCTGGCGCAGCGCCCACCAGACGGACTCGACGTACTCCGGGGCGAGCGTGACGTAGGCATCGTCGAGGTCCATCCAGAAGCCGATCCGCTCCGTGAGGCGGTTCCATTCCTCCACATATGAGAAGACCGACTCCCGGCAGCGCTGGTTGAACTCCGCGATCCCGTACTCCTCGATCTCGTGCTTGGAGCTGATGCCGAGCTGGCGCTCGACCTCCAGCTCGACCGGCAGCCCGTGGCAGTCCCAGCCCGCCTTACGGGGCACCTGATAGCCGCACATCGTCTTGTAGCGGGGAAAGATGTCCTTGAACACGCGCGCCAGGACATGGTGCGAACCGGGCGCGCCGTTGGCCGTCGGCGGGCCCTCGTAGAAGACCCACAGGGGCGCGCCCTCGCGCCGGCGCAGGGTCTCGTGGAAGACGTCGAGCTCGCGCCAGCGGGCGAGCACGCGCTCTTCTATCTCAGGGAAGCTCTGGCCGGAGTCGACCGGCTCGTAGCGGGGCGGCATGGAGGCTGATTCTAGGTTGACGCCCGATCGAGCTTTCGGCAAAGCCGCGCCAGCTCGCGCTTCTCCTCCGCCTCGAGCGGCCCGAACGCGTCGCGAACGCGGCCGGCGTGGTCCGGGAACAGCTCCAGGAGGGTGCGCTCCCCGGCCGGCGTCAGCCAGAGCGTGACCGCGCGCCGGTCGCGCGGGCTGCGGCGGCGCTCGACCAGGCCGCGGGCCACCAGCGTCGCCGTCACCTCGGAGGCGTTGGCCTTGCTGATCCCGAGGCGCTGGCGCAGGGTGCGCAGCTCGAGCGAGCCGCCCGCCGACTGGAGCACGACCAGGAACGAGAACCCGGTGACCGACATGCCGTGGCGCTCGAGGTCGTGGCCGAGCGCCCGCGTCAGGCGCGCCTGGGCGCGGACGAGCGCATCGAGCGCCCGGTGCGCGAGCGGGTCCTGGAGGAGTCCGGAGAGCGAGGCCAGGGCGGTTCGAGGCTATGCGGCGGTGCGGACGCGAAGAGCGCAAATAGCGGCAGGCGCGGCTACTTGGCTTCGGCGCCTCCTGCGGTTAGCATCGGCCCATGAGGCGCGCATGGGGGTTCGGCGCTGTGGTGATGCTGGCGTTGCTGTGCGCGGCGCCTGACCGCGGCAGGGCGCGTTCCCGGGGAAGAACGGCTAGATCGCGCTTCTGCTCCTCGCGAACGGCATCGAGACAATCCGGCCGGACGGCAGCGATCGTAACGGTCATTCGGGACGGCTGCGAGCCAGCGTGGTCACCGGATGGCACGAGAATCGCCTATAGGGCGCCCGACGTCGGCACCGATGGCGGGCTTGCGACGATGACCCTGTCGGGCGATCTGCTGACGATCATGCCCATGCGACGACCCGCCCGGATGGATAGAGAACTCTTTCGACTGGCCGAATTGGGCGCCAGACGGAACTCGCTATCGTGTACAGGCACCGGTACTACGATGCCAATGACGGCTCCGGGTGGCAGCAACTCTGGATAGCTACACCCGGCGACGCCGGTAGCCCGGGCATCTTCATGGGGGAGCGCCGCTGGCCTCACCGGGCGGCTGGAGTCCCGACGGCACCGAGATCTACTTCGAGTCGGACGGGATCCAGGCCTGGGAAGTGGCAGCGGGCAGCACTGAAGTCCGCCAGGTCCACGCTTTCCCCGACACATTCCTCGGCAGCGTCCCGGAGCCCTCGCCGGACGGCTCGACGATCGTCATAGACCGACTCTTATCCAACGGCTCGCCTGGAGGCGACCACGCGATCTATGCGGTGAAGCGCGACGGCAGCGGCCTGACGCGGCTGTCGGAAGCGCCGCCGGCTCAGGACTACAGCCCGACGTGGTCGCCCGACGGCACCAAGATCCTTTTCACGAGCAGGCGTGACGGCAATTCAGAGCTCTACATGATGAATCGCGGACGGTTCCAGCCCGATCCGGATCACGTATACACCCTCGAATAATGAGGTCATCCCCGACTGGCAGCCGATTCCCGTGAACGGCTTCCCGCGGCCCAAGGCCGCCACGCCGATGCACGTGCCGCTGGTGCCGGCGTTCCAGACTTGCGGACCGCCCGAATCGAGTTCATGCCGCGCCCCTCAACTTACGGCTCTTGCAAGCCGCCCATACCTTACGCCTCGACGACCCTGACCGTTGGGACGTTCTACTCCAACGGCGCGGCGATCAATCGACTGGATTCGTCAAGCTGCGGGCGGTGCCCGTGGTGACGTTGCGCGACCGCGTCGACACCGATCGTCCGCTGCACCCCATTCATCGCCGCCTGTGAGGACACCAACGCCGTCCAGCTCCGACTACACCGGCGAGCTGCGCCTGCAGTGCGATCGTCCGCGCAACCGACAAGCTGAATTCGCCCGCAGCCGAGCGGCCAGGGCGCCGCCACGGTGCAAGACGTGACGTTCGGGCCTTCTGTGCCCTGCCGGAACGCTCGGCGCAAACGGCGATCGGCTCTACGTGCTCGAGTATCAACACGACGGTCAACGCGCTGATCCCTGGCGCTCGTCGTTGCCGGCGCGCGATCGAACTGGGAGTTTGGGCAGGTGGCGCTGTATGACGGCGGAACGGACGGCGATGGCGACACTCAGGGCGACAACACGCTGTTCGCCACGCAGGGCTTGTTCGTCCCTTGACCCGGCGTTAGCATCGGCCCATGAGGCGCGCATGGGGGTTCGGCGCTGTGGTGATGCTGGCGTTGCTGTGCGCCGCGCCTGCCGCCGAGGCGACTTTTCCGGGAAAGAACGGGCTGATCGCGTTCAGTAGCTGTATCCGGCTTGAGGACGACTTTTCACTGCGGTATCAGAGCTCCAAATCGAGACGATCAGTCCAGATGGCAGTGGTCGTGGCTATCGTGCGTTCGCGGAACGCCGAGTCGTCCTCGGCCGTGTGGTCACCTGACGGAACGCAGCTCGCTTACGAGGATCGAGATGTCGGCATGTGGGGCGGCATCGCGACCATGACGCCGAGCGGCACGATCCTCACGACATGCCCATGTAACAGCGTAAGTCAGGGCAGCCACGGGGTCGCAAACCGCTACCCGCATTGGTCGCCCGACGGGACTCGGTTCGTCTTCGTGGAGGACTTCGAGACTCTTCGACGGACAGTTCGAGCAACACACCCTCTTCACCACCACACCGGGCGACGGCGACCGTGAAGAGTATAGGGGGCGACTTCGTTCACACGTTCCCGAGAGCCTGGAGCCCGGACGGAACGGAGATTTACGTTTCAAGCGAGTCGCGCTTGTCAGCTATCGGCTACCCGCCGCCCGGGGGAGGGCGCTTGCTGTTCAGACGCCCTGAACGAAGAAGATCTTGTCGGCGAAGCGTCACCGTCGCCGGACGGATCGACGATCGTCTTCACGGTCAGCAGTTTCCACGGGGCCGACCCGGCGCATCTACTCGGTACGTCGCGACGGCAGCGGCCTGACTCGGCTCTCGGGTCCCGATTCCGACGGGCGACTCAAGCCCAGCCTGGTCGCCTGACGGCACGAAGATCGTCTTTAGCAGCAAGCGCGATCGGAAACCGGAGCTGTACGTGATGGACCCAGACGGATCCGAACCAGACTCGGCTGACCAATACGCCTGACCTCAGCGAGACGAGTGCCGACTGGCAGCCGATCCCCGTCAACGGCTTCCCGCGGCCCAAGGCCGCCACGCCGATGCACGTGCCGCTGGTGCCGGCCTATGCGCCCTGCGGAACGCCGAACCGCGTGCACGCGGCGCCGCTGTCGTACGGGTCGTGCAAGCCGCCCGAGCAGACGTCCACGCACGCTGACCGTCGGGTACGCCGGACGCCAACGGACTGGGTCGCCCAGCTCCACCGGCTGCGTGCGTCTGACCGTCGTGCCGGGCGACGTGAACCTCGCCGTGACGATCACCGACGTGCGCGACCAGGCGACGCTGGCCGATTACACGGGCGAGCTGCGCATGCAGGCGGTGGTGCGGGCCACCGACAAGCAGAACACTCCTCACCCCGGCGGACCGGGCCCGGCCACCGTGCAGGACGTGACCTTCGGGCCCAGCCGTCCCTTGCGCCGGCACGGCCGGCACCACTGGCCGATCGGCTCCACCTGCTCGCTTTCCACCACCGTCAACGCGCTGATCCCGGGCCTCGTCGTCGCCGGCGCACGCTCCAACTGGGAGTTCGATCAGGTGCGGCTCTATGACGGCGGGACCGACGGCGACGGCGACACCCAGGGCGACAACACGCTGTTCGCCACGCAGGGCTTGTTCGTGCCGTGAAGCGGGCTTCTAGCCCAGGTTTCCCTTCGCCATCTTCCGCAGGTCGAGCGCCTCGTCGAGCGTCTGCTCGTCGACGCCCTTCTCGAGGGCGACCTCGCGGATCGTGCGGCCGGAGGCGGCGGCCTCCTTGACGATCTCGGCGCCCTTGTCGTAGCCGATGTAGGGGTTCAGCGCGGTCGCCGTGATCAGGTTCGACTCGGCGTGGCGCTTGACCATCTCGTGGTTGACCTCGATGCCCTCCACGACCTTGTCGGCGAGCAGCCGGGCGGCGGCGGTCAGGAGGCGGATCGAGTCGAGCAGGTTGCGCGCGATCAGCGGCACGCGCACGTTCAGCTCGAAGTTCCCCTGCGTGCCGGCGATCGTGATCGCCGTGTCGTTGCCGATCACCTGCGCGCCCACCTGCAGGACCACCTCGCAGATCACCGGGTTGACCTTGCCGGGCATGATCGAGCTGCCCTTCTGAAGCTCCGGCAGGTAGAGCTCGGCGAGCCCGGCCCGTGGCCCGGAGCCCATCCAGGCGAAGTCGTTGGCGATCTTGGTGAAGGAGACGGCCACCACCTTGAGCGCTCCGGACAGCTCCACCAGCGCGTCGCGGTTGCCCTGTGACTCGAACGGGTCCTCGGGCGGGCTGATCTCCAGTCCGGTCGCCTGGTGCAGCAGGCTGCGCACGCGCTCGGCGAACTCGGGATGCGTGTTCAGGCCGGTGCCGGTCGCCGTGCCGCCGAGCGGGACCTGTCCCACGTGCGGCATCGTCTGCGCGACCCGCTTCCGCCCGAGCCGCACCTGTGCCGCGTAGCCGCTGAACTCCTGCCCGACGGTGACGGGCACGGCGTCCATCAGGTGGGTGCGCCCCGTCTTCACGACGTCGGCGAACTCGTCCGCCTTGGCGGTGAGCGCCCGCTCCAGGTGCTCGAGCGCCGGCAGCAGCTCCTCGTTCACCTCATCGAGCGCCGCCAGGTGCACCGCCGAGGGGAAGACGTCGTTGGACGACTGCCCCATGTTGACGTGGTCGTTCGCGTGCACCGGGTCGCCGGCGAGGTTGGCGATCACCTCGTTGGCGTTCATGTTGGAAGACGTTCCGGAGCCGGTCTGGAAGACGTCGATCGGGAACTGGTCGTCGTGCTCGCCCTCCGCGACGGCGTCGCCGGCCGTGGCGATCCGCTCGCGCCAGGTCGTGGTCGAGCAGCCCCAGCTCGGCGTTCACCCGGGCGGCGGCGGCCTTGATGCGGCCCAGCCAGCGGATCACCGGCAGCGGCACCCGCTCGCCCGAGACCGGGAAGTTCTCGACTGCCTTGCTGGTCTCCGTGCCCCAGAGCTCCTGCGTCACCGTCATGGGCCAAAGACTATGAAACGAGGCTCGGCTTCGTCGCCGCGCGAGACCTAACGCCGGACGACCGTGAAGGTCACGCGCCTCGACTTCGAGCGATTGCCGGCCAGGTCGGTCGCCCGGATCGTGGCGCGGTAGCGGCTCGGCTTGAGCTTGCGCTTGCCGACGCGCCCGCTGAAGGCAACCGTGTTCTTGCCGGCGTTGCGGTTGTTGCGCGTCAACGTCCCAGCGCTCTTGAAACGGGTGCAGCTGCGGCGCTTTCGGTTCTTGCGCGACGGGGCCTGGCAGCGCTTGCCGACCTTGCGCCCGCGCAGCGCGCGCTGGACGGACGATGCGCACGGTGGCTTTCTCGGACAGCGTGAAGCGGAAGCGAGTCCCGCGAGGCGCCTTCTTGCGCTTGCGGGCGGTGACCGGCGTTCGCGCGCCGCCGACGCGGAAGCGCTTGCGCGACATCGACACGCCCGACAGCGCGGGGGCGACCGTGTCGGCACCCGCCGGGGACGCGCCAGCGCGGTCGAAGATCGTGAGAGAGTCGACGATGTCCGACACTGCGTAGAGGCTCTTGCCGTCCGGGCTCGGAACCGCGTCCTCGGTGTTCGTGAGTGCGACGCCGCGCTGACAGGCGCCGGCCGTGCCCGTGTCAGACACGCAGCCCGCCGTCCCCGCCTTCTGTGCCAGCGCACCGCTGGCCGGATCGCGATCGAAGATCGCGATGCCGTCCGAGTTGGGAGCGGCGACATACACGTTCCTTCCGTCCGCGGTCGAAGCGACGTTGAAGGCAGCCTGGAGCGCAGTGCCGTCCTGGCAAGCGCCCGCAGCGCCGTCCTCTGAGATACAGCCTGCCGTACCGGCCTTCTGGGTCAGGCCACCAGCGGAGTCACGGTCGAAGATCGCTACCGCGCCTGGAGTCCCCGTTGCCAGGTAGACGTTCTTGCCATCCGCGCTCGCGTCCACGTCCCACAGGGAGCCCGTGAGACCGGGGCCCGTGCGGCAGGTGCCTGCATGCCCGGTGTTCGACACGCAGCCCGCCGTGCCAGGCTTCTCCAGCACCTCGCCGGTCGCGAGGTTCCGGTCGAGGATCACGAGCGCACTGGCGGCGACGTAGACGTTCTTGCTGTCCGGGCTGACGGTGACGTGGTAGGCGCCGTTGAGGGCGTTCCCCTGGAGGCAGCCGCCGGTACCCATCATGTGTCAGGCACCCCGCGGGGGCGAGGGTGCCGGTCGTCGTGTTCCGGCTCAGCACGCTTACTCCGCCGGAATCGTCAGACGCGGTGTACACGGTGTTGCCGTCGGGGCTGATCGCGAGGCCGTATGGCGTGTCGAGCCCGACGCCGTCGATGCACGCGCCGCCGCTGCCGGTCTCGGACACGCAGCCCGCCGGGCCGGCCTTCTGCGTCAGCGCGCCGCTCGTGAGGTCGCGATCGAAGATCGCGACCGTGTCGACGGCGCCCGAGGAGGTGTAGACGTTCTTGCCGTCCGGGCTGACGACGATGCCGACGACGCCCGTGAGCCCGACTCCCGCCGTGCATCCCGGGATGGCCAGTTGCGATATGCAGCCTGCGGGGGTCAGCCCACCGCTCACAGCGTCGCGGTTGAACACCGTGACCGCACTGGAGTCGTAGGCGGCGACGTACACGTTCTTGCTGTCGGGGCTGACCGCGACGTTGTTGGCGCCGTTGAGGCCCGGCGCCTGCCGGCAGGCGCCACCCGTGCCCGAGTCGGAGATGCAGCCCTCGGTGCCGGGCTTCTGGCTGAGCTCCCCGAAGGCCCAGGCGGTGGTCGCGAGGATAAGAAGCGCAGCCGTGGCGGCGAGCAGCGCCGCCGGCGCGGCCGTCAACCGTCCTGCGAGTCGCGTCCTTGCGGCTTTGGCCCCATCCACATGACGACCCTAACGGGCCAGACCCGCCGGGGAAAGGGCCAGAGCGATCGCCATGTTTTCAGGAGAGCTCGTCGAGGCCCTGTGCGACCCAGGCCTTCAGCTCCTCCGAGCGTGTGAACGGCGCCTCGTCGGCCTCGGCCCGCGCGAGCACCTGGTCGGGCGAAGCGCCGGCCTTTAGACCGGCGTAGAGATAAACGAGCGCAGACGATCGCGGTCCCATACGACACGTCACCAGCGTCGGTCGGGGCAGCTGCTCGAGCGCGGTGACCTGTTCTCGGGCGAGGTCCATGTCCATGACCTCGGGCGGGTCGGAGACGACGTTGGCCGATTCTCTCACCGCCGCCCGAACGTCGGCATACGACATCCCGCCGTCCATCGCCGCGAACTCCTCGCCGCACAGGAACAGCCACGACGCGGCACCGGCATCGCGCGCAAGAGCGCCCGGATCCTCGATCAGCCCGCGGTTGAACTTCATGTCAGTGGGGCTCTCGAAATCAGCCATCCGAGTCCCGAAGATACTGGTGCACGAACGCGATCGCCATGCTTCCCTCGCCGACGGCCGACGGCGACGCGTTTCACCGGGCCGAAGCGGACGTCGCCGCAGGCGAAGACTCCGGGCACGCTCGTCTCGAGCAGATATGGGTCGCGCTCGGCAGTCCAGCGACCGCTCTCGCGGACCTCGGCGCCGGTCAGCACGTAGCCGCGCCCGTCGAGGGCGATCTCGGGCGGCAGCCAGCTCGTCTCCGCGTCGGCGCCGATGAAGATGAACAGGCCGCCGCAATCGTGGCGCTCGACCGCCCCGGCTCGGTTCTGTCGGATGTCGATCGCGCTCAGCGAGCCGTCACCGTGGACGGCGACGACCTCGGAGTCGAGCGCGACGCGCGATGTTCGACTTCCCGCCGATCTGATCTACCAGATACTGCGACATGCTCTTCCCGAGCGCGCCGGCGCGGGAGACGATGGTCACCGTGCGCGCGTGGCCGGCGCAGAAGAGCGCCGCCTGCCCGGCGGAGTTCCCGGCACCGATGATGTGGATGTCGAGACCGTGCGTGCCGGATGCCTCGCTGCGCGCCGCGCCGTAGAAGATTCCCTTCCCGATCAGCCGCTCGAAGCCGTCGAGCGCCAGATGTCGCCACGTCACCCCCGTGGCCAGGATGATCGTGCGCGCCTCGCAGCACGTCGCCCCCATCGAGGTGGACGCGTGCGGGTGGCGGGATCGATCGCTGTGATCGATCGGGTCACCAGCATCTCCGCCCCGAGACGCAGGGCCTGCAGCAGAGCGCGGCTGCCAAGCTCTTCACCGGACACCCCCGATGGAAAGCCGAGGTAGTTCTCGATCCGCGACGAAGTTCCGGCCTGACCACCCGGTGCCTCGCGCTCGATCACGATGGTTCGGAGCCCCTCCGAAGCTCCGTACACAGCGGCGGCCAGGCCCGCCGGTCCGGCACCGATGACGACCGTGTCGTACTCACCGGCGGAGGGATGGGTCTGAAGGCCGAGGAGCTCGGCGACCTCGCGAAACCGCGGGCGGACGAGCGTCGGCCCGTTCGGGATGCGAAGCGCAGGGAGATCGCCGTCGTGATGGCAGCGGCGCTGCCCCAGCCCCTCGGCGGCGTCGGCCGCATCCGGCGTGATCCACTCGAAGACGATCTGGTTGCGGTCCAGGAAGCGGCGCAGCTCCGAGCAGGCGGCGTCGTGGCGATGCCCCAATACGACGGCGCGCGGCTGGGGGCCTCCGCCGCGAGGCCCTGCAGTCCGCCGATCCGCTCTCGCGCGAGCGCGCCCACCTTCACCGCGACGTCCGGTGCCGTCGCCGCGACCGCGTAATAGCCCTGCGGCTCGACGCGCATGATCCGCGACGGCTCGGCGGCCCGGAAGCCGCTCGGGAACGGCGCCCCAAGCGTGATCGGCACCTCGCCGAAGATCGAGCCGGGGGAACGCTCGCCGAGCACGCGCTCGATCCCGTCGACCCGCTTGACCACCTCGATCTTGCCCTCCAGCACCGCGAAGAGAGCACGCTCGTCGCCCTCGTTCACGGCGTATTCGCCGGTGCCAAGAGTGATGTCGGCGGCGCTCCGCGAGAGCCGCTCGCGGTCCGCAGCCGAGAGGCCGGCGAAGAGCGGGACCTTCGCTATCTCGTCGGCGGTCACCATCGCGCCTGCTCCATCCGAGGAACTACATCACGCGCCATCAATTCGATCTGGCGGCGCTCGTCGCCCAGCGGCCAGATGTATACGCGCTGGCATCCGGCCTCGGCGTAACGGGACAGGAGCGCGGCGCAATGCTCTGCCGACCCGATGCAGAGTTGATCCTTCAGCTCCTCTGCGTCTCGCCTCAGAAGCGGCGCGAGGACTTCTTCGAGGACGCGATCCGCGTCGGCGCGATCCTCGGCGACCCAGGTCCACATCGTGGCCAGCGCGTTCGGGAACCGCTCGGGGTCGCGACCGATGCACCTCCAACTCTCGCGCCAGGCGGCCACGGGCTTCAGCAAAACCCTCCGGCGTCGTGTTGTACGCAGAAGCGAGCCAGCCATCCGCGAGGCGGGCGACGCGGCGCAATCCGGCTTCCGAGCCCCAGCTCCCGATCCAGAGCGGGATGCCGTGCTCCTGCCGTGGCGGCGGTTCCAGCTTCATCCCCGGCGGAACGCGGTAGTAGGCCGTGCGTTCGGGGGCCGGCTTTCCGTCGAGCAGCGCCCGCAGCACTGGGATGACTTCTTCGAGCCGCTTCCAGCGCTCCTCGAACGGGATGCCCAGCGCCTCGTAGTCGCGCTCGGACGAGCCGGGGCCCAGACCGGCGATCAGCCGGCCTTCGGAGAGCACGTCGAGCGCCGCCAGGGTCTTTGCGAGCGCCATCGGTCCGCGCAGCACCGCGAGCGTCACGGTGGTGGCGACGGTCATGCCGCCGGTGCGGTCGATGACGCTCGCCAGCGCCGTCGGCCCGTCGAGCCAAGGGGTCGAGAAGACGAAGTGGTCGTTGGCCGACACGGCCGCGAACCCGTTCTCCCGAGCGGCGTCGACCGCTTCTTGGAGCCGACCCAAGGAGAGCTCCTCGTCCCCGAACTGCATGAGCGGAAGGTGGATCCCGAGGTCCATCGACGAAGACTATGGCGCCCCTTGGCTACGAGGCGATGCGCTCGAGCTCGCCGCTGCGCTCGAGCCGGCGCAGCTCGGCGAAGCCGTTCACGACGCGCCCGCCGATCTCGATCTGGGGGAACGTCATCCCGCCGCCCAGCGAGGCGAGCCGTGCACGATCCGAGCGCCGCATGCGCCGTTCCTCATAGGGGATCCCGTGGCGGTCGAGCAGCCGCTTCGCGAGGAAGCAGTACGCGCAGACATTGGTGGAGTAGATGACCACGCCCACGCCGCACCCCCTACGGCGTGATCGCGCAGTACTTCGTCTCGAGGTACTCCTGGATGCCCTCGTAGCCGCCTTCGCGGCCGAAGCCCGAGTGCTTGACGCCGCCGAACGGGGCTGAGGGGTTCGACACCATCCCCTGGTTGACGCCCACCATCCCGTACTCGAGCCCCTCCATCACCCGGTGGGCCCGGCCGAGATCGCGGGTGTAGAAGTAGGCGACCAGGCCGTACTCGGTGTCGTTGGCGAGGCGCAGGGCCTCTTCCTCGCCGGAGAATCCCTTCACGGGCGCGACGGGGCCGAAGATCTCCTCCTTGAGCAGACGGGCATCGTCGGGAACGTCGGTCAGGACGGTCGGCTGGAAGAAGTAGCCCCGCCCATCGATGCGACCGCCGCCGATCACGGGCCGCGCGCCCCGCTTGACCGCGTCCTCGACCAGCTCCTCGACCTTCTCGAGCTGCTCCTCGTTGATCAGCGGGCCGACGTCGACGCCTTCCTCGGTGCCCCGGCCGACGCGCAGCTTGGACATGCGCTCGGCCAGCCGCTCAGCGAACTCCTGTGCGACACCCTCGGCCACGTACATCCGGTTGGCCGCCGTGCACGCCTCGCCGATGTTGCGCATCTTGGCGATCATCGCGCCGTCGACTGCTGCGTCGAGGTCGGCGTCGTCGAACACGATGAACGGCGCGTTGCCGCCCAGCTCCATCGACACGCGCAGCAGATTCTCGGCCGACTGCTCGACGAGCTTGCGCCCGACCTCGGTGGAGCCGGTGAAACTCAACTTGCGCAGCCGGAAGTCCGACAGCAGTGGCTTGGTCACGCCGCTCGAGCTGGAGCTGGTGATCAGGTTCAGGACGCCCTCGGGCAGCCCGGCTTCCGACAGGATCTGCGCGATCGCCAGCGCGCTGAGCGGCGTGCTGCTTGCCGGCTTGAGGATCATCGTGCAGCCGGCTGCCACCGCCGGGCCGATCTTGCGGGTCGCCATCGCGGCGGGGAAGTTCCAGGGAGTGATCATGTACGCGGGGCCAACCGGCTGCTTCATCACCAGGAGGCGGCCCTGGCCGTTCGGCGCGACCTGGTAGCGGCCGTCGATCCGCACCGCCTGCTCGGCGAACCAGCGGAAGAACTCGCTCGCATAGGCGACCTCGGTCTCCGACTCGGCCACCGACTTGCCCATCTCGAGCGTCATCAGGAGCGCCAGATCGGATTTGCGCTCGTTCATCAGCTCGAACGCCCCCCGCAGGATCTCGCCGCGCTCGCGCGGAGGGTGCGCCGCCCACTCGGCCTGCTTGGCATGCGCCGCATCGAGCGCCGCGACGGCGTCCTCGGGTGTCGCGTCGGCCACCTCGGCGATCGTCTCGCCGGTCGCGGGGTCCTCGACCGGCAGCGTTCCACCGCCCGTGGCGTCGCGCCACTGGCCCCCGATCAGCAGCTGCTTCGGCACCGATTGGACGACCGCCCGCTCCTGATCCGGGCGCTGGCGTGCGGATGTGTCCGTGGCGCTCAAGGGCATCCAAGTGGTTCCGATGTCAAGTTATACGGGGGTTCCCGCAACCCCGGACCGCCGAACGCGTTCGTATCCCCAGATGCGCCCGAAGCTTCACAACCTCTGCGTGGCGGCCATCGCCGCCCTCCTGGCCCTCGTCGCCGCCGCCCCAGCCGGGGCGGCCGAGCGCTGGTCGCTGCGCGGCGCCGGATGGGGTCACGGCATCGGCATGAGCCAGTACGGCGCCTATGGATTCGCCAAGAACGGCACCGGCTACCGGGACATCCTGCGCCATTACTACACCGGGATTTCGATCGACCAGCGCGATGGTCAGGTCGTCCGGGTGCTGCTCCAGCCCAATCGCTCGAAGTTGACCTTCCGCGGCGGGACCAAGGCCGGCGGCCGGAGTCTGGACGAGGGATCGACGTACCGTGCCACGCGCTCGGGCGACAGCGTCGTGCTGCGCAGCTCGACCGGGCGGGAGCTGGAGCGCTTCAACGACGTGATGCCCGTGTCCGGCGGTGACGCGGTGAAGCTCCTGGGCCGGGCCGACAACGGTGTCGGCGACGGCGTCTATCGCGGCACGCTCGACATCCGCGTCGCACGCGGGCCGGGGCTCAACGCGATCAACTCGCTCGGCCTGGAGAACTACGTGATGGGCGTGGTCGGCAACGAGAGTCCCTCCTCCTGGCCCCTCGAGGCGCTCAAGGCGCAGGCGGTCGCGGCGCGTACCTACGCCCTCTCGAGCAACGTCGGGGGACGTGGCTTCAACCAGTACGCGGACGTCCGCAGCCAGGTCTACCGAGGTGTGCTGAGCGAGACGCCCTCGACCACGCGCGCGACTCAGGACACCGCCGGCCAGGTCGTCACCTACGGCGGGAACGTCGCCACCACTTTCTTCTTCTCCACGTCCGGCGGCCAGACCGAGAACATCGAGAACGCGTTCGTCGGCAGCGCACCGAAGCCGTGGCTGAAGGGCGTCAAGGACCCCTACGACGACTCCTCGCCCTACCACCGCTGGGGGCCGTTCAGCTATTCGCGCAAGGGACTGGGCGCCCGTCTGGGTGGTTGGGTGAAGGGGCGCTTCCGGCGCCTGGACATCATCCAGCGCGGAGTTTCCCCCCGGGTCGTCCGTGCCCGGGTGGTCGGCACCCGCGGCCGGACCACAGTGACCGGCCCGCAGCTGCGCGCTCGCCTCGGCCTGCGCGACACGTGGCTGTACGTGCGCCGGGTCAGGACCCGCACGTCCTCGGTGAGCGGATTCGCGCGCGCGTCATTTCGCGGTCGCCTGCCGACCACGATCGCCGGCAGCGTCACCGGCACGAACGGCCCGGTCACCCTGCAGCGCCGCGAGGGCGGCCGCTGGGTGCGCTTCACCGAGCTGCCCGTGCAGCGGACGAAGGATGGCCGGCGCTACGAGCTCGACGTGGCGCTGCCGGGCGCGTACCGGGTGATGGCCGGCTGGGCGCCGGGGCCCACCGTTCGCGTGCGGTAGAGCGGTAGGCCCACCACGGCGTTTTCGAGGCCGTCCTCTGGCTTAGATGGGACGACCTTCAGATGCCCCACGTCTCGTCGGGTTAAGCGCGCGTCAGCTGAACCGGATCGTCAGCACCTCGCCGTCGGCGACGACGTAGTCGCGGCCCTCGGTGCGCAGCAGGCCGCGCTCGCGTGCCGCAGCGAACGAGCCGCACTCGACGAGCTGCTGCCAGCCGATCACCTCTGCGCGGATAAAGCCCTCGCGCATGTCGGTGTGGACGCGTCCGGCCGCGTCGAGGGCGGTCGAGCCGCGCGGCAGGCTCCAGGCGCGCACCTCCTTCTCTCCCACCGCGGTGAAGAACGTGATCAGGCCGAGCAGGTCGTAGGCCGCCCGGATCACCGCCTCGAGCGCGTCGCGCTCGATCCCCAGCTCGGCGCGCATCGCGGCCGCCTCGTCCGGGCTCATCTCGGCCAGCTCCGCCTCGTCGCGGGCGCACACCGCCACAGTCGCCGGCGCGGGCGGGCCGACGTCCGGATCCGCGACGTTGGCGACCACCAGCGACGGCTTGGCGCTCAGCAGGCTCGTGTCCTGCGCAGCCTCCCCTCGCCGCAGCCGCTCCACCTCTTCGCTCCAGTGCCGCGTCTCCTCCGCCGAGAGCTTCTTGGCCTCCAGCCGCCGCTCCGCCGTGCCGAGGTCGGCCATCAGGAGCTCGGCCTCGACGACCTCGAAGTCGGCCCGCGGATCGACCTGACCGTGGGGGTGCGCGACCGTTCCGCTTTCGAATGCGCGCACCACGTGCAGCAGCGCGTCGACCTCCCTGATGTGGCCCAGGAACCTGTTGCCGAGACCCTCCCCCGCATGCGCGCCACGCACCAGGCCGGCGATGTCCACGAACTCGACCCGCTCGGGAACCCGCCGCTCGATGCCGAGCGTGTCGGCCACCGCGTCCAGCCGCTCGTCGGGCACGGGCACGACGGCGACGTTCGGCTCGACCGTCGTGAACGGATACTCGGCTGCCTGCGCCGCGGCGCCCGTGAGTGCGTTGAAGAGCGTCGACTTGCCGGCGTTGGGGAGCCCGACGATCCCGACCTTCACGGCTTGCGAAAGCGCGCGAAGAAGGCGAGCGGGCTACCGCGGCGCCGCTCGAACTCGAGGCCCGCGGCGCCGGCGCGCTTGCGCAGGGCACCGGCGGTGACGATGTGCGGGTCGGCAATCATCTCGCCGAACACGACCCGGCCGCCGGGGCGCAGCACGCGCGCCAGCTCCGCCAGCGCGACGTCCTGGTCGGGGATCTCGCCCAGCACCGTGACCAGAAACGCCCCGTCGAAGTGCTCGTCCGGGTAGGGCAGCGCGCGCGCGTCGCCCTGCTGCGGGCGGATGTTCCCGATGCCCCGGCCGGCCGCCTGGCGCATCACGTGATCGAGCATCTCCTGCTGGATGTCGAAGATGTCGAGCGTTCCGCCGGCGAGCCGTTCCGCGACCGGCAGCGTGTAATAGCCGGTGCCGGGCCCGAGCTCCAGCAGGCGCTCGCCCGGCCGTGGATCCAAGGTCTCGATCAGACCGCTCCGGGTGATGCCCGGATGCGGGAGCTCGACCATCCAACGCTGCGAGTAGGGACAAGCCGAAGGGTTGCGACGCGTCCACAGCGAGCCGCCGATGATCGCGACGGCGGCTCCCCCCAAGGCGAGACGCAGCCGACTGTCCACCGCTAGAGCCCCGAGAAGCCCACGCGGTGCTCGGAGGCATCGAGGCGCAGGAACACCACCTGCGTGGCGTCGAGCGCGATCGGCCCGTCGAGAGTCTCGACCTCGACCCAGCGCCCGCCGTCCGTGAGTGCGCGGCGCAGGCGCTCGTACGAATCGTCCGACAGCCGCACCGCGATCGCCTGTCCGCCGCTGAATCCCACCTCGACGCGCTTCGGCTCGGCCATCAATGCACTCCTTCCGCCGGCTGGACCAATTCCGTCAGCACTCCGCCGGTCGCGGACGGGTGCAGGAACGCGACCCGGCTGTCCCGGATGCCGCGCCTGGGCTTCTCGTCGATCAACCGCAGCCCGCGGGCGCGGCATTGTTCGAGGGCACTCGCCACGTCCGCGCAGCGGTAGGCCGTGTGGTGCAGGCCCGCCCCTCGTTTGGCGAGGAACTTCCCGACCGCCGTGTCCGGGCCGAGCGGGCGCAGCAGCTCGATGTGGGACTCGCCCACGCCCAGCAGAACGGCCTCGACGCCCTGCTCGACCACCACCTCGCGGTGCTGGACCGGCATGCCGAGCTGCTCGCTGTAGAGCTGGACGGCTCCGTCCAGGTCCTCCACCGCGACGCCGATGTGATCGATCGCATCGAACACGCGCCGCAGTGTAGACCGTCGCCTATTCGGGCTCGGCGAGCTCCTCTGCGGGTGGCGGCACGCTTGCCAGGCGGGGCGGCGACGCACTCTCGGGCGCTTCCGTCGCGGCCGGCACAGGCTCGATTGCCGGCACTGGCGCCTGCACGCTGTCGGCCGCCTTCTCCGCTGCTTTGCCCTGAGCCTCGCTGGTCGCGGCGACGATCTCCTCGATCTCGCGCCGGTCCAGGGACTCCTTGGCGAGCAGCGCGTCGGCGATCGCGTCGAGCAGCGAGCGGTTCTGGCCGATCAACAGGCGCGCCTGCCACTGCGCCTCGTCGATCAGCGCCTGCTGCTCCTCGTCGCGGCGGCGGCGCTTCGCCTCGGAGTCGCCGTCCGAGCCACCGCCGGGCATGAACAGCTGCGATCCCATGCCGTATTCGTCGATCATGGCGCGGCTGATCTGGACCATCCGGCGCAGGTCGTCCGCGGCCCCGTTGGTTACCCGGTCGAAGACGATCTGCTCGGCGACGTAGCCGCCCAGCAGCATCTTCATGAAGTCGAGCAGGTCCGGCTTGGACATCAGGTACCGGTCCTCCTCGGGGATGTTCAGCGTGTAGCCGAGCGCCCGCCCGCGAGGGACGATCGAGATCTTGTGCACGGTCGGCACCGCAGACAGCAGCTCCGAGAGGAGGGCGTGGCCGGCCTCGTGGTAGGCAATGATGCGCTTCTCGGATGGCTGGATCACGCGCTTCGTCTGGAGGCCGGCGATCACCCGCTCGAGCGCGCCGTCGAAGTCGACGGCGCGGATCGTCGAGCGGCCCTCCCGGCCCGCGAAAATGGCTGCCTCGTTGCAGATGTTCGACAGGTCCGCACCACTGAGGCCCGAGGTGCGGCGCGCGACCATGCCAAGGTCCACTCCCTCGAGCGGCTTGTTGCGCGTATGCACCTTCAGGATCTCCTCCCGGCCCTTCAGGTCCGGGGGCGAGACCAGCACCTGACGGTCGAACCGGCCGGGTCGCAGCAGCGCCACGTCGAGGCCCTCGACCCGGTTTGAAGCGGCGATCACGATCAGGTCGGTGCGCTCCTGGAAGCCGTCCATCTCGACCAGCAGCTGATTGAGCGTCTGGTCCTTCTCACGCGAGAGGTCAAAGCCGCGCTGCAGCCCGATGGCATCGAGCTCGTCGATGAAGATGATCGCCGGCGCGTGCTTCTGCGCGACCTTGAAGAGGTTGCGGATACGGGCCGCTCCCAGCCCGGCGAACATCTCGACGAACGAGCTCGCGGACTGGCTGAAGAAGTGCGCACCGGACTCGTTGGCGACCGCCTTGGCGAGCATGGTCTTGCCGGTTCCGGGCGGACCGTGCAGGAGGATGCCCTTGGGCACCGTGGCTCCGAGCACCTTGAAGCGCTCCGGGTTGCGCAGGAACTCGACCACCTCGCGCAGCTCGTGCTTCGCCTCGTCGCACCCGGCGACGTCTTCCCAGGCGACCGCGGAGGACTCCTCCGGCTTGATCTGCTGCGGCTTTGTCCGCGGCATCGACTTCAGAGTGCGCCAGATCAGGTAGACCAGCGCGCCCATCAGCAGGATCGGGAGCCACGTCAGGCACCAGCTCTGGATCTGGTCGATGAAGGAACCGTCGAAAGGCATCCGTGCCCCCTTGCTGTGTATCCATGCCCTCAGGGCGGGCGGTGGACGGGAAGTAACCCCAGCGTAGAGGCGGGCCGCCGGACGCGCTTGCCTTTTTCGCGGATCTAGGGCGTTTCGAGCCGGAGGATCTCGCGCATCGCGGACTCCGCCACGTTCAGCTGCGACTCGGTCGGCTCGCGCGTCGCGACGACCCGCTGGATCTCCATTCCCGGCCACCGGAATGCCCGCGCCGCCGGAGCGTCGCCGTGGCGCTCGGACCACACGAACATCTCCACCGAGATCGCCGCGGCTGCCAGCGCCACCGCCGGGCTGACCAGCGGACCGCCGGCACGCAGCAGCGTGCGCGCGACCGCGTTCCCCGCGATGCCGGTGATCGTCATCGGTACGACCAGAGTCGATCCACAGCGTGGATGCTCCTTGGGCACCGACCGCGGGTCGGCGTCGTGCTCGTGCGCGCCGATCACCTTGTGCTCGGCCCCGTGGTAGGCGGCGAGGTCGGAGCGCGTCAACGCTACCGCGGCCGGCGCGGCGCCCAGCACGGACACCAGCGCTTCCCGCCGCAGCCCCGCACGAGCGGTGCGGCGCACGATCGCCGACACCAGGCTGGCACCCGCCATCGTGCCGAGCACGCGCGGGTCCTCGAACGGCAGCCGCGCTTGCGGGACCGCGCGGCGGGCCATCGGGACGACCGCGAACGCCTCGATCAGGCGCGCGACGCCGCGGATGCCCGGCAGTTGAGCCAGGCGGCCCTGGAAGCGCAGCTTCCGCCCGGAGCCGACCACCACATGCCCGTCGTCGGCCCGCACCGCGACGGCCCAGTGCTCGGGACCGTGCACCAGCAACCCATTCCGCAATGCCATTCCACCCAGGCGGACCTTGGTCGACTGCGGCCCGTGGCCGTTGACGCTCGGCTGTGCCATGACCTGATGGTAGTCGGCTAGAGGATCACCTCGACCAGCATCGTGGTGGCTGCGAGGATCAGCACGACGCCGATCGCACGCAGCAGCTGCGCCTCGCTGAGCCGGCCGGTCAGCTGCGAGCCGATCAGAGCGCCCGGCACCGAGGCCGCCGCGCCCACGGCGAGCAAGGTCCAGTCCGGCGCCTCGGAGCCCAGATGCCCGATCACGCCGGCGATCCCGACCATCGTTCCAACCAGCGTGTTCGTGCCCACCGCCCGCGCGGGCACCTCGCCCACGAGCCGAAGCAGCGCCGGCATCCGGAGAGATCCCAGGATCAGTCCGACGATGCCCCCGAGCAGGCCCACGACCAGTCCGCTCAGCACGGCCGCCCGCCGGTCCAACTCGGCGCGCGGGCGTGACAGCCCGCCCTCCCGAGGTCGCAGCAGTTGCCATGCGCTGTAGAAGAGGACCACCGCGATCAACACCAGCAGCAGGTCGCCTGGGATGACGCCCGACAAGTAGCCGCCGGCAAGGCCGCCCACGATCGAGGGCGGCGTCATCCATCCGAACAAGGTCCAGTTGATGCGCCCGGCGCGGATGTGCGCGACTGAGGCCGTCGCGGCCGCGACGGCGCTGATGCCGATGTTGGCGCCCGCACCCGCCGCCGGGGAGGACGCGAGGAGACGACCAGGGGCAGGCGCATGTTCCCGAGCACGAGCCCGACCAGCCCGCCGGCCACGGCAATCAGGAAGCACCAGATGGCGAGGGCGGCGTATTCCATTCAGTTGGCAGTTGGCAGTTGGCAGCCCGGGGCCGGGGTGCGGGAGATCTACGCTCAGTTCATGGAGCGCCTCTTCGACACCGGGCCGGACCCATCGCGGCGGCGAAACGTACCGCTCGAGGACGAGCCGCTCCCGGCCCGCATGCGGCCGCGCACGCTGGACGAGTTCGCCGGCCAGGAGCACGTGCTGGCGGAGGGCTCCGCGCTGCGCACCGCGATCGAGTCGGGGGCGCTGCACTCGATGATCCTCTACGGGCCGCCGGGGAGCGGAAAGACCACCCTTGCTCGCATCGCGGCGGCGCAAGCCGGCGCGGCCTTCGAGGAGGAGAGCGCGGTCCAGGCCGGCCGCGCCGAGGTGCGCGCGGTGATCGAGCGTGCGCGGCACCGCCGCCAGGTGGACGGGACCGGAACGATCTTCTTCCTGGACGAGATCCACCGCTTCAACAAGGCCCAACAGGACGCCCTGCTCCCAGCGGTCGAGGAGGGGCTGGTGGTGCTGATCGGGGCGACCACCGAGAACCCCTACTTCGAGGTCAACAGCGCGCTGCTGTCGCGGGCGCAGATCTACGAGCTCGAGCAGCTCCCGGCCGCGGCCATCGAGTCGCTCCTGCGCCGCGCGCTCTCCGACTCCGAGCGCGGCCTCCCGGACCCGCCGCCGGTGCCCGACGAGGCGATCGAGTTCCTCGCGGCCCGCTCGGGCGGCGACGCCCGGGCCGCGCTGAACGCGCTCGAGCTGGCCGCCGAGACGGCCCGCCTGCGCGACGGCGAGGTGACCGTCGAGCTGGCCGAGGACGCGATGCAGAAGAAGGCGCTCCTCTACGACAAGGGCGGCGACCGCCACTACGACTACATCTCGGCCTGGATCAAGTCCACGCGCGGCTCGGATGTCGACGCCTCCCTCTACTACCTGGCCGTGATGCTCGAGGGCGGCGAGGACCCACGCTTCATCGCCCGCCGGATGATCGTGCTGGCCTCCGAGGACATCGGCAACGCAGATCCGCAGGCGCTGGTGGTGGCTGTGGCGGCCGCCCACGCGGTGGAGCACGTCGGGATGCCCGAGTGCGCCCTCAACCTCAGCCAGGCCGCCGCTTATCTCGCTCTGGCGCCGAAGTCGAACACGGCGATCACCTCGATCGGCCGGGCGCGTGCGGACGTGCGCGAGCACGGCGCCGAGCCGCCGCCCGACTACCTCCGCGACGCGCATTACTACGGGGCGCGAAAGCTCGGCCGCGGGGTCGGATACGAGTACCCACACGGGATGCCGGAGGGGGTGTCGGGGCAGCCGATGCTGCCCGAGTCCGTGCAGGATCGGCGTTACTACGAGCCGACCGAGCACGGGTTCGAGGCAGAGCTGCGCCGGCGATGGGCCGAGATCCAGGAAAAACGGCGCGAAGAAGGCAACTAGTGTCTAGAGTCTTTGGTCAGTGGCAACGAGTTCTTGGCTCAGGCAGGGGCGCCCGGTCAAGGTCACCGGTTCGCGCTTCGGAGTACTTCTCTCAATAGCCGTCGCAGTCGTGGCGACCGGCGTGCTTTGCGCTGCGCCGAGCGCGATGGCAGCGCGAGTGAGCGTTTCCGGCGCGACCCTTGTGGTGGATCCTGTATCACCGGCTGACAGCGCTGGGAACGCGATGGCGGTCAGCGCCGAAGGTGACGCTATCCGAGTCGCAGATACGGGCGTGCCGTTGGAGACGGATACGAGCTGCACATTGACTGACGGGGTTGCTCTATGTCCCGCCGCCGGGTTGACCAGCGTCTTGGTGAAGAACCTCAGCGGCGGAAACGACGACTTCACGATCACGGCACCGCTACGCACGCGTGTGAGCGGCGGAGCCGGCAACGATCTTCTCCGGACGCGAAACGGAGTCGCAGACGCGCTCGTCGACTGCGGCGCGGATGCGGACGTTCCGGCTCTGATCGACACGGTCGACGCGCCCTTCGTCAAGAACTGTCCGGATGCCGACGACGGCAGCGTTCCCGACACGACGATCGACGAGCGGACCGCCGCCGGCTACTCAACCCGGGCGGTTCCGGCGTGACACTCGAATTCACCGCGACCGAGCCAGACGCCGTATTCACGTGCCGTCTCGACTCACAGTCCCTCGGCGCTTGCGATTCCCCCTTCACCACTTCGCTACTCACCGAGGGCGAGCACACCTTCGGCGTCGCAGCCGCGGACCGGTTCGGCAACACCGACCCGACGGAGGCGACGTCCACCTTCATCGTCGACCAGACGCCGCCGAACACGAGCATCGGCTCCGGGCCATCGGACATCACCGACACGCGCACGCCCACGTTCGAGCTGGGCGCCAGCGAGCCGGGCGTCACGTTCATCTGCCAGATCGACGACAGCCCCATCATTGCCTGCTCGTCGCCGTTCACGACGCCGGAGCTCGACGAACGACGAGCACGTCTTCCGGGTCTGGGCGCAGGACGCGGCGGGCAACCTGGACCAGACCGGCGCCGCGCGCAGATTCATCGTCGCCGCGAGCAGCCCGGTTCCGCCGAAGCTCACCGACCAGCCGGTGGTGATCGTGCTCGGCTCGATCGTGCTGATCTCCGGCCGCACCGTGAAGATGTCCAAGTCGGGCAAGGTGCCGGTGAGCCTCAACTGCGCCGGCTCCCGGGTGTGCTCGGGAACCCTGACGCTCGCCACCGCCGACCCGGTCCGCATCACCGCCCGCAAGATCGCGCGGCTCGGCAAGGCAAAGTTCCGCATCAAGCCGCAGAAGAAGAAGCTGATCAGGGTGAAGCTGAACAAGAGCGCCCGCAAGCTGGTCAAGCGCCTGCGCCGCGTGCGCTCGCGGGCGACGATCCGCGAGATCGACCTGCGCGGCAACCCGCGGATCTCTTCGCGGCTTTTCACCCTGCGTAGCAAGTAGTTCCGGACGGAGGGACGCCACCAGCCTTCCCCGCGGGGCTAGACTGGCTGCCGTGGAGCCCACGGCGACAGTTCCCAGCGCCCCGCCCGCCGCTGAGCCGGCCCGCAAGGGGCACCTGGAGTCGTTCGACCCCGCTACCGGCGCCCTGATCGGGTCCGTCCCGACCGTGACGCCCGGCGAGGTGCAGGGCATCGTCGACGACGTCGCCCGCGTGCAGCCGTTCTGGGCCCAGCTCTCCGCCGAGGAGCGCGCCCACTACATGCGCCGCGCCGGCGCGGTGCTGCTCGACCACGCCGACTCGGTCGCTGCCCTGATCACCAACGAGCAGGGCAAGCCGCGCGTCGAGGGCTACACGATGGAGGTCCTGCCGACGATCGACGCGCTGCACTGGATCGCCGGCAACGGGCCCGAGATCCTCGCCGACGAGCCGGTGGGCTATCCGCAGCTGATGCTGAAGCAGAAGAAGTCGGCCTTCGTCTACGAGCCGCTCGGGGTGGTGGGCGTGATCGCGCCATGGAACTACCCGTGGTCGATCCCGTTCGGAGAGGTGGCGATCGCGCTGATGGCCGGCAACGGCGTGGTGCTGAAGCCGGCTTCCCTGACGCCGCTGATCGGCCAGCGCATCCAGGACGTCTTCGAGCGCGCCGGATTCCCCGAGGGGCTGCGTGCGGACCGTGCACGGAGGCGGCGCCGTCGGCCAGGCGCTGGTCGAGTCGAGCGCGGCCAAGATCTTCTTCACCGGGTCCGTCGAGGTCGGGCGCCGCGTCGGCGAGGAGTGCGCGCGCCGCATGAAGGGCTCGGTGCTCGAGCTGGGCGGCAAGGACCCGCAGATCGTCTGCGGAGACGCCAACCTGGCCAACGCGATCTCCGGCGGCGTGTGGGGCGGCTTCGCGAACGCCGGGCAGACCTGCTCGGGAATCGAGCGCGTCTACGTCGTGCGCGAGGTGGCCGACCGCTTCATCGAGGGCGTCGTCGAGGAAGCCTCGGCGCTGACCGTCGGCGACCCGAGCCGCTGGGACACCGAGATCGGGCCGATGGTCTCCAAGGAGCAGTTCGACCTGGTCAACGAGCTCGTCGAGGACGCGATCGCCCACGGCGCGCAGCGGCTCTGCGGCGGGCCGGTCGAGGTGCCCGGCTTCTCCGGCCACTTCATCGCCCCCACCGTGCTGACCGGCGTAACCCACGACATGCGGATCATGCGCGAGGAGATCTTCGGGCCGGTGCTGCCGATCATGACGGTCGACTCCGAGGAGGAGGCGATCACGCTGGCCAACGACTCCGAGTTCGGCCTCGGCGCCTCGGTGTGGACGCTCGACCGCGGCAAGGGCGAGCGGATCGCGCGCCAGCTCGAGGCCGGCATGGTGTGGATCAACGATCACTCCTACACGCACGGCGCGTGCCAGTGCGCCTGGGGCGGCGTGAAGGAGTCGGGCCTCGGCCGTTCCCACTCCAAGTTCGGCTTCTACGAGTGCGTGAACATCAAGACGGTCTCGTGGGAGCCGTCGCGGCTGCCCGACGTGTGGTGGCAGCCCTACGACGAGGTGCTGGGCAAGGCGATCAGCGCCTCCGCCCGGATCCTGTACGGCAAGGACGGCCGCCGCAAGCAGGGCCTGCGCGAGGGCGCGCTGCCGCTCCTGCGCGTCACCGGCCGCTCGGTGCGCCGGGCGCTACGCGGGCGCTAGCGCTCCGCAGCTCGATCCACAGCCCGCGGGCGCGGGCCAGCAGCTCGCCGTCCGGCGGTGAAGACCGCGGAGCCGCCCTCGGACTTGCGGCCGTCGCGGCTGATCGGCCAGCCGATCACCACATGCGGCTCTCCGGCATGAATCTCGCCGAGCAGCTCCGCTGTCAGCCGCGCCAGCACCGAGGTGCCCGCGGGCTCGTGCAGGAACGCGCCGAAGCTGGTCGGGCAGTCCAGCACGGCCCAGATCAGCTCCGGCGCAATCGCGCCGTCGTCACCGGCCAATCCCGGATCCGGAGTCCATGGCGCAGCGACGATCGACCGCTCTCCCACCTGCCCCGGAAAGATCCGCAACCCGTCCGGATATTCCCGGCCCGGACCGCAGACGAAGCAGGCGGGAAACGGGTGGTCGTGCCAGAAGACGAAGCGTTCCACCGCCTGCCCGGCGTCCTCGACCGATGGCGCCTCCGGCACCTCGAGATCGAGCTCCGACGGCTCGCCCTGCGCAACCACCACGTCGCCGTCGCGCAGCTCCAGCTTCCCGTCCTCCCCGCGATGCAACTCGAGCGCGCGCTCGAGCGGAGGCGGCACGCGCAGGCTGACCGAGGCCGGCCCGGCGATCTCCCGGCCGATCAGGCCACACGAGTAGCCGCCGTTGCCGGAGGTGTCCGGGCCGCGGAAGCGTTCGTGTATGACGATGGCCGGGGCCATACCCGGAGTGATACAGCGCTACGGTTTTCGGTGTGGACGAGGGTGAGCTGACACACCTGGACCGCGCGGGACGGGCGCGGATGGTCGACGTGGGCGCCAAGGCCGCCACCGACCGCCGGGCGCGGGCGCGGGCCGTCGTGCGCATGAGCACCGAGACGGCCGAGACGGTCGCTCGCGGAGACGCGCCCAAGGGAGACGTGATCGGCACGGCCAGGATCGCCGGGATCCAGGCCGCCAAGCGCACGGCGGAGCTGATCCCGCTGGCACACCCGCTCGCGCTGTCGTTCATCGACGTCGAGGCCGAGATCGACCCCGGCGCCGGAACCGTGACCCTGGAATCCGAGGTCCGGACGACCGGCCCGACCGGCGTCGAGATGGAGGCGCTCACGGCGTGCTCGGTCGCGGCCTTGGCGGTCTACGACATGGTCAAGGGGATCGAGCGCGGGGTGTCGATCGAGCAACTGGTCCTGCTGGAGAAGTCGGGTGGCCGCCACGACTACGTCCGGGAGCAGGCCGAATAGCGCCTTGCGGGCCGCGATCCTGACAGTCAGCACCTCACGCGCTGCCAACCCAGCCGCGGACGAGAGCGGCCCGGCGCTCGCGGAGTTCGCCCGCGAGCTTGGCGCGGAGATCGCGGCTGCCGAGGTCGTCCCCGACGAGCGCACGCTGATCGCGACGGAGCTGCGGCGCTACTGCGACGCCGACGGCTGTGACCTCGTCCTGACCACCGGCGGCACCGGCTTCGCACCCTCAGACGTGACCCCCGAGGCGACGCGGGACGTGATCGAGCGCGAGGCACCCGGGATCACCGAGGCGATGCGCGAGGCGAGCCGCCCCTACACCAGGAACTGGATGCTCTCGCGGGCAGTCGCCGGAATCCGGGGCAAGACGGTGATCGTCAACTTCCCCGGCAGTCCCCGCAGCATCCGCCAGGCCGGCGAGGCGATCGCGCCGGCTCTGCCACACGCGGTCGCGCTGGCCTCGGGTGGGCCGGCCGAGCACACCGAAGGCTGAGATGCGCGGGCCCTTCAGCAGCATGGACGCGCCCCTTCCGGCGGCGCCGGTTCACGAGGAGCCGAGCACCGACCCCGGTGCGGTGGCGGTGCAGGGACTCTGGCGCCGCTTCGGCGAGCGCGACGCGCTGATCGACGTCGGCTTTCGCCTCGCACCGGGCGAGACGCTGGCCGTGCTTGGCTCCAACGGTGCGGGCAAGACGACCCTGCTGCGCGTGCTTGCCACGCTCCTGCGCCCGCACAGCGGGAAGGTGTCGGTGCTCGGCTTCGATCTGCCCCGTGACTCGCAGGCGGTACGCGAGCGGATCGGGCTGCTGGCCCACGAGCCGCTCCTCTACCTCGACCTCACCGGCCGCGAGAACCTGACGTTCTACGCGCGCTTGTATGAAGTGCCGGAGCCGGCGGCGCGCATCGACGCGCTGCTCGAAGCGGCCGGCATGTCGCGCCGTGCGGACGAGCCGCTGCGCAGCCTCTCCCGCGGCATGGTGCAGCGGCTGGCGGTGTGCCGGGCGGTGCTGCACGCGCCACCGCTGCTGCTGCTCGACGAGCCCTGGTCACATCTCGACCCCGAAGCGGACGCGCTGGTGGAACCACTGATCGGCCGCGCCAGCGGGACGACCCGGGTGGTGGTCACCCACGACATCGACCGCGGCCTTGCCGAGGCAGATCAGGTGCTCGCGCTGCACGGCGGCCGGGTGGCGCTGTTCGCGCCCGCCGCCGAGTTGACGGCCGCCGACCTGCGGCCGGTCTACGGAGCCCGCTGACATGAGCGCCGTCTGGACGATCGCACGCAAGGACCTCCTGGTCGAGCTGCGCACGAAGGAATCGGTCCCCGCGATGGCACTGTTCGCGGTCACCACCTTCGTCCTGTTCCACTTCGGCCTCGACCGCGATCGGCTCGAGGGCGACCTGGCGGCCGGCGTGCTCTGGGTGACGCTGCTGTTCGCCGCCATCCTCGGAATCAACCGGCTGTTCGTTGCCGAGCGCGAGCAGGCCGGGTTCGACGGGATCCTGCTGGCGCCGATCGACCGAACGTCCCTGCTGCTGGCGAAGGCGCTCGCATTGATGGTCTACCTGGTCGCGCTGGAGGCGATCGCGCTGCCGGTGTTCGCGCTGTTCTTCATCGAGACAGGGTTCTGGAGCGCGCTCCCGCGCCTGGCCGCCGTGACGCTGCTGGCCGACATCGGCCTGGCCGTCCTGGGAGCGCTGCTGGCGTCGATCGCGGTCCACACCCGGGCCCGTGACCTGCTGCTGCCGATCCTGCTGCTGCCCCTCGCCATCCCGGCGATCATCGCCGCCGCGTCAGCCTCTGAAAGCCTGCTGTCAGTGCCCCTGGAGACCGACGGAGTGGGCAAATGGCTGGCGGTTCTGGCCCTTTATGATGCTGTGTTCGGGCTGATCGCCTACGCGCTGTTCGACTTCCTCATGGAGGACTGACCTCTGGATTCGACTCTCTTCGGCAAGGGACTGCGGCCGCTCGCCGCCCTTACAACGCTGCTGGTGGGGGTCACCCTGGCGCTCGTCTTCTTCTACGCGCCGAACGACGCCGACCAGGGCTTCGTCCAGAAGATCTTCTACATCCACGTGCCGCTGGCGATCGTCGCGCTGGTCGGCTTCATAGCCGCCGGGGTGATGGCGATCATGCACCTGCGCACCCGTGACTCCGCCTGGGACGCGCGATCCTACGTCGCGATCCACATGGGCGTCATCTTCGGCGTCGGCGTGCTGGCCACCGGCTCGATCTGGGCGCGCGCCAGCTGGGGGAAGTGGTGGGTCTGGGACGAGCCCACGCTGGTCAGCTTCCTGATCGTCTTCCTGCTCTACGCGACCTACTACCCGCTGCGCTACTCGATCGAGGACCCCGACCGGCGGGCGCGCTACTCGTCGGTGTTCGCGATCACCGCCGGCGCGTTCGTGCCGATCAACTTCCTCGCCGTGCGCCTGGCCGAGAGTCTCGTGCACCCGCGGGTGCTGAACCAGACCGCCGGCGACATGCCCGGGGAGATGCGGCTCACGTTCCTGGTCGCGCTGGCCGCGATCGGCCTGCTCTACGTGACGTTGATGAAGTTCGAGCTCACCTCCAAGCACGCCCGCGGCCAGCTGCGCCGCCTGCGGCGGCTGCTGGAGGAAGAGGACCGGCCGGCCGCCGGAGCTGCCGGGCCGCCGGTGGCAACCGTGCCGGCCCGCCCAGAACTAGATGCCCGCGCTGCCTCTCGACGAAGCCGGTAAGTACGTCGCGGGCGCCTACGGCGTCTTCGTCGTGCTGATCCTCGTCTACGTCGCGATCATGGCGACCAGGCTCCAGCGGATCGAGCGGGAGCTGAGCGACCTCACGCGGATGGTCGAGCGCCGCCGACGGGGCGAAGGATGACGCTGCGCGAGTCAGTCGGCGATGGCCTGCGCAGCATGCTGCGCCGCTGGCAGGACCAGGGCCGTAGCTGGCAGACGCGCCCCTACTACCCCGCGATCCTCGACATCGCCGGCCGCCGGGCGCTGGTGGTCGGAGCCGGCAGCGTCGGCGAGGGAAAGATCGAGGGCCTCCTGCGCGGCGCCGCACAGGTGAAGGTCGTCTCGCTGACCGCCACCGACACCGTGCGAAAGTGGGCGGACGAGGGCCGGATCGAGATGGAGCTGCGCGCCTACCGCTCGGAGGACCTCGACGGCTGCTTCATGGTGATCGCGGCCACCGAGGACAACGACACGAACGTGCAGGTCTTCGAGGACGCAGAGGCGCGCCAGATGCTCTGCAACGTCGTCGACGTCACGCACCTGTGCAACTTCATCCTGCCTTCCATCGTGCGCCGCGGCGACCTCGCGATCGCCGTCTCGACGGGCGGCGCCAGCCCGGCGATGGCACGGCGGATCCGCATCGCGATCGGCCAGTGCTACGGCGACGAGTACGAGATCGGGCTCCAGATCCTGGGCTCGCTGCGCGAGGAGCTGAAGAAACGCTACCCCGCGTTCGAGGACCGCAAGATCCTGTTCGAGCGGATGGTGTACACCAACTTCATGGACCTGATCCGCGCAGGCGACGCCGAGGGCCTGGAGGCCTGGATCGAGCGCTGCATCGCCGAGGGCCCGGCGTACGCCTCGCCGGCGGAGCACGCCGAGATGCTGGCCGCGGCGTCACCCGAGTGCAAGCTGCGCTTCGAGCCCCTCCAGATCGAGAACGCGTCGGCGGTGAACGGGCGATGAGCGACCTGCTGGCGCTCGGTGTCTCCCACAAGACGGCCCCGATCGGGCTGCGCGAGCGTGTCGCACTGCCCGAGGGGCGCGCCGCCAGCGTGCTGCGCGAACTCGTCTCCACCCCGGAGATCCACGAGGCGATCGCGCTCTCGACCTGCAACCGGATCGAGCTGTACCTCGCCGTCGGCGACGACGTCGAGGCCGAGACGGCAGCACTTGCGATCCTCGCCCGGCAGGGAGGCATCCGCCCGACCGAGCTGATCTCGCACCTCTACTCGCTGCGCAACACCGCTGCAGCGCGGCACCTCTTCCGAGTCACAGCGGGCCTCGACGCGATGATCGTGGGCGAGTCGGAGATCCAGGGGCAGGTCAAGCGCGCCTACGAGCTGGCCCTTGTCGAGGGCACGACGAGCGCCTTCATGAACCGGCTGTTCCGCGAGGCGCTGGCCGCGGGCAAGCGTGTGCGCAGCGACACCCGGATCGGAGAGCGCAGCGTCTCCATGAGCTCCGTCGCGGTCGGCCTCGCCCAGGAGACGCTCGGCGACCTGACGGGCAAGCGGGTGATCGTGATCGGTGCCGGCGAGACCGGGGAGCTGACGGCCCGCGCGCTGACCGAGCAGGGCGTGCGGTCGGTGTTCGTGGCCAACCGCCACTATGACCGCGCGATCGGGCTCGCCCAGCGTTTCGGCGGCCAGGCAGTCCGCTTCGACGCGCTGCCGGCCGCGCTCGAGGAAGCCGACATCGTGCTGTCCTCGACCTCCTCGCCACACAACATCATCGGGCGCGACGAGCTGGCGGCCGTGATGGAGCGGCGCGGCGGGCGGCCCCTGCTGCTCATCGACATCGCCGTGCCGCGCGACATCGACCCGGCCGTCGCCGAACTGAAGGGAGTGCACCTCCGCGACGTCGACGATCTGCAGCGGGTCGTGGAGCGCAATGTCTCGGGCCGGGAGGCCGAGTCCCACCATGCCGACGCGCTGATCGAGCGCGAGCTGGAGCGCTTCCAGCGCTGGCTCGCAACACTCGACGTGGTGCCGACCATCACGGCGCTGCACGAGCGCGGCGAGGAGATCGCCCGCCAGGTCCTGGCCGAGAACGCCGGCCGCTGGGAGGGCCTCACCGAGCCCGATCGCGAGCGGCTGGAGCTGATGGCGACGACGATCGTCAAGCGGCTCCTGCACCAGCCGGTCGTGCGTTTGAAGGCGGCGGACGAGGAACAGCGCACCTACGCCTACGTGCAGGCACTGCGCGAGCTGTTCGGGCTGGAGGAGGAGCTCCTGTCCGCGTTCGACTCGGCGGCCGCCGAGCTGGGCGGCCGCGACAGCGCGACCGGCGAGGCGGCTGTCACGCCGATTCGCAGCGCCCGCCGGCGCAAGCGGGCCTGAGCGCGCCACTGCGGATCGGGACCCGCGGCAGCGCGCTGGCGCTCGCCCAGGCCGGTGCGGTCGCAGACGCGCTGCGCGCCCAGGGCACGAGCGAGGTCGAGCTGGTGCGCATCGTGACCGCGGGCGACCGCGGCGCCACCGGGGACAAGCTGCGCTTCGTCAAGGAGATCGACGACGCACTTCTGCGCGGTGACGTGGACCTCGCCGTGCACAGCGCCAAGGACCTGCCGGGCGAGCTGGCGGCGGGTATCGTGATCGCCGCGGTGCCGCCGGCCGAGGACCCGCGCGACGCGCTGTGCGGCGCCGAGTCGCTCGACGGCCTGGGACCCGATGCCCGAGTCGGGACGGCGAGCGTGCGGCGGCGCTCGCAGCTGCTGGCGATCCGGCCGGACCTCGACATCCAGCCGCTGCGCGGGAACGTCGATACGCGCCTGCGGCGGCTGGCCGAGGGAGAGCACGCCGCGATCGTCCTGGCGCTCGCCGGGCTGCGGCGACTTGGCCGCGCCGACGCCGCCGGCGCGGTGCTCGAAATCGGCGAGTTCGTGCCGGCGCCCGGCCAGGGGGCGCTCGCTGTGACCGCGCGTGGCGACGGAGCGGCGCAGGAGACGGCCGCGGCGCTCGACGATCCCTCTTCCCGGGCGCGCCTCGAGGCCGAGCGCGCGACGGTGACCACACTCGGCGCGACCTGCAACACGCCACTCGGAGTCGCCGCAACCATCGACGGCGAGGAGATCGACATCCGCGGCTACGCCGGCATGCCGGACGGCAGCGACTGGATCGGCGACGGCCTGCAGATGTCCGCAGACGACCCCCGGGCAGCCGGCGAAAAGCTCGCCGAGCGCTTGATCGCCGCGGGCGCGGCCGAGCTGCTCCAACGTGCCGAGGCCATGCAGGCATCCCGGGCTCCGTCCCCAAGCCAATAGGCTCGCGGCGATGAGCTCCGGAGTGGTCTATCTCGTGGGTGCCGGCCCTGGTGACCCCGGGCTCGTGACGGCGCGGGCGCTCGAGCTGGTCGAGCGCGCCGACTTGATCGTCTACGACCGGCTGGTGCCCGCGCGCCTGCTCGACCGCGCACGGCCCGGCGCCGATCTGATCTACGCCGGCAAAGAGCCCGGGCGACCCGGCATCGGCCAGGAAGAGATCAACCGGCTGCTCGTGGAGCATGGGCGCGCGGGACGGACGGTCGTGCGCCTCAAGGGCGGGGACCCCTTCGTCTTCGGCCGTGGCGGCGAGGAGGCGGAGGCGCTGGCGGCCGCCGGAGTCCGGTTCGAGGTGGTTCCTGGCATCACGGCCGGCATCGCGGCGCCGGCCTACGCGGGGATACCGGTGACGCACCGGGAAGCCGCGTCCGCCGTCGCCTTCGTAACCGCGCACGAGGACCCGGCCAAGGATGAGAGCGCCCTCGACTGGCGGGCGCTGGCCGCTTTCCCCGGCACGCTCGTCTTCTACATGGGTGTGCGCCGGCTCGACCGCGTGGCGCAGCGGCTGATCGCCGAGGGACGCGACCCCGCCGAGCCGGCCGCGGTCGTGGAGCGCGGCACCCAGCCCGGCCAGCGGATGGTGACCGCCCCGCTGAGTGAGATCGCCGCGCGCGCGGCGGATGCGGAGATCGGCGCACCGGCGGTGACGGTCGTCGGTGCCGTCGCGGAGCTCGGCGAGCAGCTGGCCTGGTTCGGAGACGGCCCGTTGCGGGGGCACCGGATCGCCGTGACGCGCGCGCGGGCACAGGCGAGCGAGCTGGCGGCGCGGCTGGAGGCGCTCGGGGCGGAAGTGATCGAGGCGCCCGCGATCAGGATCGCGCCACTGATCGACTCCCCCGAAGTATCCGCGGCGGTCACCGCCCTGGCCGAGGGCAAGTACGACGTCGTGTGCCTCACCAGCCCCAACGGCGCACAGCTGCTGATCGGCGCACTCGAGGCCGCCGGGCTCGACGCGCGTGCACTCGCGGGCACCACGCTGGCCGCGATCGGGCCGGGACCGCGGCGGCCCTGCGCGAGCGCGGGCTGCACGCCGACCTCGTCCCCGAGCGCTCTATCGCCGAGTCGCTCGCGGAAGAGATCGCGGCCGCGGGCGTACAGGGCAAGCGCGTCCTGATAGCACGGGCGCTCGAGGCCCGTGACGTGCTCCCGGACACGCTCACGACGGCCGGAGCGGAGGTCGACGTGGTCGCGCTGTACGAGACGGTCCGAGAGCCGCTCGCCGAGACCACGGCCGCGGCGCTCCAGCGGGCCGACTACGTCACCTTCACCAGCTCGTCGACTGTGCGGTTCTTCACCGAGGCGCTCGGCGGCGCCGGCGCGTTGCCCGACGGGGCGCGGGTCGTGTCGATCGGGCCGATCACGAGTGCCACCGCGCGCGACCTGGGAATCGACGTCGCCGTCGAGGCCACCCGTCACGACATCGACGGCCTGGTCGCAGCACTGGTCTCCGACGCGATGGCGGCGCGGACCTGATGGCCGGCCTCCCGATCACCTTCCTGTCGGACTACGGCCTCGAGGACGAGTGGGTGGGCGTCTGCCACGGAGTCATCGAGAAGGTGACGCCAGGCACACGGGTGATCGACGTGACCCACGGCATCCCCGCACATGACGTGGCCGGCGGAGCGCTGGCCCTGCGAAATGCGATGCCCTACCTGCCGCATGGGGTCCACCTCGCGGTTGTCGACCCCGGCGTCGGAACCGCCCGCCGGGCGCTCGGCCTGCGCTGCACGAACGGCGAGCTGCTGGTGGGGCCGGACAACGGCTTGCTGTGGCCCGCGGCGCGGCGATGCGGCGGCGTGGAGGCTGCCGTCGACATCTCCGATAGCCCGCTACGGCTGGAGCCGATCTCGAACACCTTTCACGGACGTGACCTGTTCGCACCCGTGGCGGCGGCGCTTGCCGGCGGCGCGAAGCTCGAGTCCGCCGGCCATCCGATCGCGGTGTCCGGAATCGTGGCACTGGAGATGCCCCCACCCCTCGTACAGGGCAGTGAGGTGATCGCCGAGGTGGTGAGCGTCGACCGCTTCGGGAACCTCGGGCTCCATCTGAAGCCGGCCAAGCTGGAGGAAGCGGGGCTGAGCCCCGGGAATGCGCTCGAAGTCAGCGCGGGCGACCAGAAGCTGCGCGCCATCTGGGGAAGCGTCTTCCGCGACGCCGGCGAGGGCGAGGGCCTCGTGTTCGTCGACTCCTCGGGCATGATCGCCGTCGCGGTCGACCGCGGGCGAGCCGCGAACGCGCTGTCGGCCACGCGTGGCACGCGGCTGCGGCTGCGCCCTTGGAGTCTCTGACACCGATCCGCCCGCGGGCCGGGACAGGGCCGCTGGGCGGGCCTCTGGTCCACCTGCGGCGCACCGGCTCGACCAATGACGCGGCACGCGACGCGGCCCGGCGCGGCGCGCCTTCGGGAACGGTGTTCGTGGCCGAGGAGCAGGAGGCGGGGCGCGGCCGCCAGGGACGCACCTGGGTGAGCGCGCCCGGCCACTCGCTGACCCTGTCGGCGATCGCCCGCACCGACCCGGAGGTTTTCCCGCTGCTGCCGCTGGTGGCGGCGGTCGCCGTCTGCGAGGCCAGCGAGGCGGCCGCGCCGGTGAGCTGCCGGATCAAGTGGCCGAACGACGTGCTGATCGAGGGCCGCAAGGCAGCCGGCATCCTGATCGAGGCACGCCCACAGGAGGGCTGGGCAGTGATCGGGATCGGGCTCAACGTGAACGCGAACGCGGATGACCTGGCCCCCGACCTGCGCGAGACCGCCACGTCCCTGCGCATCGCGGCGGGCGCCGAGGTCGACCGCGAGTCGGCTCTGTCAGCCCTGTTCGAGCATGTCGGCCGGCGCCTGGCCGACCTGGCTGCGGGCCGCAGCGGCGAGCTGCTCGACCGCTATCGCGAGCGGGACGCGCTGACCGGCAGCGACATCACGTGGACCGCCTCCGGAGAGCACCGCACCGGCCGGGTGCATGGAATCGACGAGCGAGGGAATCTGGCGGTGCTGACACCCGAAGGCGAGCTGGTGACGCTCGAGTCGGGGGAGGTTCATCTGGTGCGGCGCTAGAGCGGCGCTCTCCTCCTCTTGCCGCTTCTCTCTCCGCGACTCGGCGTCGCCGTTGCCGAGCGCCGCGGCCTCGTCGGGCGTCAGCAGCTCTCCGGTGTCCGGCGAATCGACCGCTTCGAGCGCATCCAGATCGGTGTCCGCAGGCACGCGGCCGTTTGCCTTTGCCGCGGCGGCCTTCTTCGATCCGGATGACCGGCCGCTGCGCGACGACTTGCGGCGGCGCTTGCCCTTGGGGAAGTTCTTCACCAGCTCGCGCGCGATCGCCGAGGGCTTGCGGGCCATGCGGTTGCGCGCGCCGCGGAGGACCTCCTCCGCCTCCGGCGTGTGCGCCAGGGCCGCTGCCAGCAGCCCCGCGGCCAGGCGGCGGTCCTGCTTGCGGGCCGCGTGGACCAGCCGGCGCGCGTTGCGCCCGTGGGCGGCGCCGGAGGAGTTGACGAGGAGGCCAAGCAGTCGCTTCGTCTCCGGCCAGCGCTGCACCGCGTACTCCTCGTGCACGTCGCGCGAGTACTCGGCCAGTCGCCAGAGCCAGGCCTGCGCCTGGTCGCGGCGGCCGATCCGGCGTTCGGCGAGCGCCTGGAGCATGGTGCGGGCGCCTTCGCGGCGCTCCTCCCGCGACCAGCCGCCGACGATTTCGATCGCCTCGTCGAAGGCCTCCGGGTCGCGCCGGGCGGCGATCTCGGCGAGAGCTCGCTGGCGCAACTGCGGGTTGCGGTTGCGCTGCACGCAGCTGAGCAAGAAGCGCCGGCGCAGCTCACCGTTGGGGTCGTGATGAAGCGTCGCCTTGGCACGGCGCCATCCGTTCGGCGCCACGCGCGCGCCGGCGAGCGCCGCCCAAGCATGCTGCTCGTCCGGGGCGAGGTACTCCACAGCGATCCGCCACAGCTCGCGTTCGAACACCCGCAGCCGCCGCTCCGGCTCCTCGGTGACCGGGACGATCCGGCGCTCGACTCGCAGACGGCGGCCGCGGCCGCGGCGCACCGGCCCCACGACGATCGCACCGCCGCGGTAGACGTCGCGGTCGAGCAGCTTGTGCAGCGTGACGATCGGCTCGTCGTGCATGGTCGCCGGGTGGACGAAGTCGACGACGATGCCGGCCTCCTTGCCCGGATGCCGGCGCGTCACGCGCCCGACCCGCTGCTGGTAGACCCGCTTCGACGCGGTCGGCGCGAGGTGCATGCAGACGGTCGCGCGCGGGGAGTTCCAGCCCTCGGCGAGCAGCATCGCGTTCACGAGCACGTCGATATCGCCGCGCTCGAAGGCCGCCAGGATCCGGGCCAGCTCGCGCTTGGGCGTCTCCCCGGACACGGCCTCGGCGCGCATCCCCGCGGCCTTGAAGGCGGCGGCGACGTTCTTGGCGTGCTTCACGCCGGCGCTGTAGACGATGCCCGGAAGGTGCTTGAAGCGCACGCGGTAGAGGTCGGCGACCGCCATGTTGAACGGCGCCTGGTCGAGCAGCGCGGCCAGCTCATCCAAATCGAAGTCCTGGTCGACCTCACCCTTGCGGAGTGGGACATTCGCCAGCGTGCGCACCTGCGGCCCGGGCGGGATCCGCACGCAGCGCAGCGGCGCGATCACTCCCCGCCGGGCTGCCTGAGCGAGGTCGAAGCGGCTGGTCTGGGTCGGGAAGAGGTCGGTGACGTGGCGGGCGATCAGGGCGCCGGTCGCCGTCATGCCGATGAAGACCGGGCCCTGCCAGCGGCGGATGGAGGCGCTGGTCTTCTCGCCCAGCGCCGTGTGGGCCTCATCGCAGATGACGATCGTGTAGGCGTCCGAGATGTTGCCCGCGTTGCGTACGAACCACTGGTAGGTCTCGACCGTCACCGGGCCGTCCGCGCTGTCCTTGTCGCGCAGGAGCGCTGGTGAGATGCGCTTCGAGTAGCCGCGCTGGCGCAGTTCGCCGAGGAACTGGTCCACGAGGTTGCGGCGGTGGGTGAGGATCAGGACGCCGCCGGTGCGCGTTCCCTCGACGAAGCCGAGCGCCGCGACCGTCTTGCCGGCCCCGGTGGCGTGCTCGAACCAGAAGCGACGAGCGGCGCCGGGGTCCTCGGGCTGCTCGGGCAACTGGTCCTCGTCGACGTCCCCGGCTCCGTTCGGGGACCACTCCTCCTCCTCCGAGGCCTGCCCGTCGAGGTCCTCGTCCTCATCCTCGTCGTCGTCCTCGTCGAAGCCGTCTTCATCGTCGAGCTCGTCGAGGTCGTCGTCCGGGAGCACTTCCTCGTCGTCGAGCTCGTCGCCCTCGGGCTCATCGACCGACTCGGCGTAAGGGGCCAGTGCGCCGTTGCCGTTCGCCCGCCGCTCAGCTTCGGACAGCAGCTCGGTCAGCGTGCCCGAGAGAGCATCCACCTGGTGGGCCGAGAGCACGGTTCCCTCGGCCAGCTTGGGCTCGTCCTGCGCCAGCAGCCGCTCCAATCCGAGCATCAGCGAGTAGTCGCGGCGCCACTCGACGCTCGGGTACTCACGGCCCTCCTCGATCTCGGCCAGCGCAGCGTCGAAGGCCCGGCGACGCGCCGTCCCCGGCTCCATCGCATCGAGGTCCGGCGTGAACGGTTCACGGGTGAACTGCTCGACCCGCTCTAGGTCGTCAGGTGACGGCAGCGTGGCCTTCTGGGCCACTTCGGTTCTATCGGCCATTGCCAGGCTCGTTTGTGAATGGACGCCACCGCACCAACACGGCGGCGGCAAACTCTCTACATGGACCGTCGCCGCTGAACAGGAGTGTTGCTGGCGGCGGCCCCGCGGCCCGCGACCTGGCCCCCTCGAGGCCAGACGCGGTTACTAACTCATACCCTATTAAAGCAGCGTCTGGACCTGTAGTTCGCGCGCCGCATGCCGGCGCCCGTGAAATACCGCTTCGCTAGCGTAGCCGCCGATGCCGAGACTCTGGCGCACCGGCGCGGCGATAATCGTTCTTACGCTCGTCGCCGTCGTCTCTGCGTGCGGAAAAGAAGATCCTCCCAGCGCGGCGACTTCCACGGCCGACTACCAGGCCGCCCTGGCGGATGCCCCGGCGCCGCTGCGTGAGCAGCTCTACTCACGGCCGAATGAGCTCGTGGACGGCGGCAAGCCGGCCTTCGAGCGCACTCTCGCCGGGCTGCGCGGATATCCGGTGGTCGTCAACAAGTGGGCCTCGTGGTGCGGGCCCTGCCGGTTCGAGTTCCCCTTCTTCCAGCAGGAGGCGAAGCGGCGGGGCAAGCGCATCGCGTTCATGGCGGTCGACGGCCAGGACGGCCGGGAGCGGGCGCGCGAGTTCCTGCGCAAGTATCCGGTTCCCTACCCGAGCTTCTTCGACGAAGACGGGGACATCGCCGAGCTGATCGAAGGTGATCGCGCGTTTCCGGTGACGGCCTTCTTCGATCGTCGAGGAGAGCTCGTCTACACCAAGCAGGGTGGTTACTCGTCGGCCGAGGCGCTGGCGGATGACATTCAGCAGTACGCGCGGTAGTCAGCGCGATAATGCAGGGACCATGCGCGTTCGCATTGCGAGCCTGGCGATGCTCCTACTCGGGCTCGCGCTGGCCGTGCTTCCGGCGAACGCCCAAGAGAATCGCCCGAAGGTCGAATCCTTCGCGCTCGACCTGACGATCAACCCGGCGTCCGCGGCCTGGGTCGACGAGGCGCTCGACGACGCCGAGCGCGACGGCGCCGACATCGTGATCTTCCGGCTCGACACGCCGGGCGGCCTCGACGACTCGATGCGCGACATCGTCAAGGACATCATCGGCGCGCCGATGCCGGTGGTCGTCTACGTCTCGCCCGACGGGGCCCGTGCGGCGTCGGCCGGCATGTACATCACGGAGGCCGCCGACGTGGCGGCGATGGCGCCGCAGACCAACATCGGCTCCGCGACGCCGATCTCGCTCGGCGGCGGAGAGCAGGACGAGGTGCTCGGCCGCAAGATCCGCAACGATGCCGCTGCTTACGCGCGGGCGCTCGCCGAGGGCCACGGGCGCAACGGCGACCTCGCCGAACAGATGGTGCGCCAAGCGGTCAACGTCCCGGCCACGGAGGCGCAGCGGCGAAACCTGGTCGACGTGATCGCCTCCTCGCAGGACGAGCTGGTGCGCAAGCTCGACGGGTTCCAGGTCAAGGGGCCCAAGCGGCAGAAGCTCGAGACGACCGGCGCGCAGATCGAGTCGCACGACGTCCCGCTCAAGTTCGAAGTGCTGGAGGTGCTGGTCAACCCGAGCACCGTCTTCCTGCTGCTCACGCTCGGCCTGGTCGCCATCGGCTTCGAGCTGTTCAACCCGGGCGCGATCTTCCCCGGAGCGCTGGGCGCCGTGTCGCTGATCCTGGGACTGTTCGGGCTGGCACAGCTGCCGATCAACGCGGCCGGCCTGCTGCTGATCCTGCTCGCCTTCGGCCTGTTCGCAGCGGAGGCGTTCATAGTCAGCCACGGGGCGCTGGCAGCCGGGGGGGTGGTCGCGCTGATAGCCGGTGGCCTGCTGCTGTTCGACACCGACAGCGAGGCGTTCGACATCTCCGTCCCGGTCGTGATCTTCACTGCTGCGCTGCTGGGCGGGTTCTTCGTCTGGGTGATCAGCAAGGCGGTCCAGACCAGGCACAAGCAGGTACACACCGGCTCGGAGGAGCTGATCGGCATGCACGGCACCACCCGTTCGCCGCTCGACCCGGTCGGGCACGTGTTCGTCCAGGGCGCCCTGTGGCGCGCTCGGACGGCCGACGAATCCGTCCTGCAGCCGGGGCAGCCGGTGGTGGTGGATGCCATCGACGGCCTCACGCTGACCGTTTCGCCGGCCGAGGTTCCCGAGCCCGAACGAGCCGAGGGCCAGGTCGAGTAGCCGGGTATAGAGTGAGGAACGCATGACCGCCGCCCTGGTGATCGTCGGCATCCTCGTCTTCTTCGCGGTGATCGTGCTGGCCAGCTCGATCCGCGTTCTGCGCGAGTACGAGCGTGGAGTGATCTTCCGCCTCGGCCGGCTGATCGCGCAGAAGGGCCCGGGGCTGATCTTCCTGATCCCGCTCATCGACCGCATGGTGCGGGTCGACCTGCGCACGGTGACGCTCAACATCCCACCGCAGGAGGTGATCACCCGCGACAACGTCCCGGCGTCGGTGAACGCCGTCTGCTACTTCCGGGTGGTCGATCCGAACAACGCGATCGTGCAGGTCGAGAACTACCTGCTGGCGACCTCGCAGATCGCTCAGACCACTCTGCGGGCGGTCCTCGGCCGGGCGGAGCTGGACACGCTGCTCTCGGAGCGGGACCGGCTCAACGACGAGCTGCAGCGGATCATCGACGAGCAAACCGAGCCGTGGGGCATCAAGGTCACGACGGTCGAGATCAAGGACGTCGAGATCCCGCAGACGATGCAGCGCGCGATGGCGCGCCAAGCCGAGGCCGAGCGCGAGCGGCGCGCCAAGATCATTGCTGCCGAGGGTGAGTTCCAGGCCTCCGACAAGCTGTCCCAGGCGGCCGAGACGATCGGCAAGCACCCCGTCGCGATCCAGCTGCGGTTCCTGCAGACCCTGCTCGAGATCGGCGCCGAGCACAACACCACCATGCTGTTCCCGCTCCCGATCGACCTCTTACGCCCGTTCCTCGAGCGCACCACCCCGGCGGACGAGCGGCCCAGCCGGCGAACCGGTTCCCCCGCCCGACTGAGTGACGGACCCCGCCGAGTGACGGGTCCCGAGGTCCGGATCGACCCGCTCACGGGTCTGAAGGTCGTGCTGGCGCCGGCACGGGCGGACCGCCCGTTCCAGTTCACGCCGGCCGGCGAGACAGACGCCGACGCCGAGGCCGGCTGCCCGCTGTGCGAGGGACGTGAGCAGCTGACTCCGCCGGAGGTCTGGGCGGAACGGCCCGGGGGCGGCGACCGCGACACGCCGGGCTGGCTGGTGCGCTCGGTGCCGAACAAGTTCCCGCTGCTGAACCAGACCGAGCCGGGCGAGACGGCGCCCGCGGCCGATCCGCTCGGCGAGGGGCGCGGCGAGCCCGACTACTTCGCATCCGCCCCGGCCGCCGGCCTGCACGAGGTGATCGTCCACGCCCCCCGGCACGTCACCTCGGTCGCGGACCTGGGACCCGAGCAGCTCGAGCATGCGATGCGTGGCTGGCAGGCGCGGGCGGCGGCGCACCCCGGCGCCGCGTACGTTCACGTGATGGTGAACGAGGGCGGCGCCGCGGGCGCCTCCCTCGAGCACAGCCACGCGCAGCTGTACGCGCTCGACTTCGTCCCCGCGCTGATCGCGCGCGAGCGCGAGCACTTCACGGCGCACAACACCCGCACGATGGGCGGCTGCCTGCTGTGCGACCTGATGCGCGAGGAAGTCCGGCGCCGCGAGCGCGTGATCGCCGTCGACGACGACGCGGTGCTGATGGCCCCATACGCCTCGCGCCTGCCCTTCGAGCTGCGCGTGGTGCCCCGCCGCCACGAGCCGAGCTTCGCCGCGGCCCAGGAGACATGCGCGCCGCTGCTCGACCGCGGGCTGAGCCTGCTGCGCCAGACGCTGGGGGCGATGCCTCCCTACAACCTGTGGGTGCGGACCGCCCCCCGCGGCGGCGAGCACTTCCACTGGCACATCGACGTCCTGCCCCGGCTCACGCGCCTGGCCGGCTTCGAGCTCGGGACGGGCGTGGGAGTGAACATCCGCGCGCCCGAGCAGGCAGCGCAGGAGCTGCGGGAGGTGGCTACTTAGGCCGGGGTTGTATAGCGCATGGTGGCGGGACGGGCTAGTAGGGAAGTGGGCACAGTCTCGTAAGCCCGCGGTGCATCTCCCGTGCGGTTACGGGGTCGGTGTCTTCAACGTCAACTGATGAATCTTCCACGCCATAGCGCGGAAGATTCATCAGTCACCGCCGGGCGGGCACAGAGGCGTTACGAAAGTCACCGCGGCGTCACGAACACCGCCGACGCCACACTCCTAGAAGCCCTGTTTACCGGGTCCCCAGGGCGCCGAGGCTTCGACTCAGCGAGAGGAGCCGGAGCGCTAGCTGACCGGCTCGGCGGCGCGGTCCTGGCCCGTCAGGTGGGCCGGCTGAGTGCCGTTCGTTGCCGGGGCGTTTCCGGTTGGGCCGCCGGCTCCGCGGGGGGCACCGGCTGGGAGTAGTCGGCGATCCGCTTGTTCAGGTTCAGCTCGGCGTCGAAGTCGGCGTCCTCGCCGTGGCGGAACCGGACGTCGCGGCCCGCGAGGATCTCGACGAAGGTGTCGACGACCCGGCCGTCCAGCTGCGCTCCGGAGACCCGCTGCAGCTCCTGGATCGCTTCGAACGAGGAGACGGGGTCGCGGTAGGAGTCGCGCGCGGTCATCACGTCGTAGGTGTCCGCAACCGAGATGATCCGCGAAAGCAGCGGGATCTCCTCGCCCTTCAAGCGGCGGGGGTAGCCGGCGCCGTCGATGCGCTCGTGGTGTGCCCAGATGATCTCGCTGACCGGCCCGTAGCCGTCGACCGAGGCGACGATGCGCGCCCCCTGGAAGGGGTGCATCTTGACGATCTGCCAGTCCTCGTCGGAAAGCTTCGAGCCGCCCTTCAGGATGCTGTCGGGGAAGATGAACTTGCCGATGTCGTGCAGCAGGCCGGCGGTGTGGACCAGGTCCTGCTCGTCCTCCGAGAGGCCCATCGCGATCGCGATCTCACGGGAGTAGCGCGCCACGGCCGCGCAGTGGCGCGCGGTCATGCGGTCCCGCAGGTCGAGGGTGCGCAGCAGCGCGGTCAGCACGCCGATCTGAAGCGAGGCGAGCTGGCGGGTACGTGCCTGGATCTGGAGCCCCTGTTCCTCGAGCCGGTCCGCCCGGTGCCGCGACAGCAGCAGCTGCCCGAGCAGGTGCTGGAACGTCAGCATCACGGCCGCCACCAGCGGGATCGCCGCGAAGCCGACCTCGACGTAGAAGTAGGAGACGCCGACGGCAAGCAGCGCCGCTGCCAACTCGGAAGGCCACACCGGCGCGACCATGTCGTGGAACATCCGGAAGACGGGCACTCCGTCGAGCCGGGCCGAGTGAATCCCGATCAGCACGACGTTGACGGCCAGCGCGACCAGGAACGTGGCGAACACGAGCAGGTAGAAGGCCGGATCGTCCTGCGTCACTCCGAGTCCCGTGGTCGCGGCGTGGAATGCGATCCCGCCGATCAGCGGGAACCAGACGTAGGCGAAGAGGTTGTTGACGAAGTCCGCCACGGACTCGCGCCAGCGGATCCAGCCGACGCAGATCGTCGCGGCGCCGATCATGGCCGCCGGCGCCCCGCCGAGGAAGACCATCGCCAGCACAAGCGCCAGGAAGCTGCCCGAGATCTTGATGCTCGAGGGAGCCGACACCGCCGAGATGTCGCTGACGATCGACAGCGCAAGCAGCGCGGCAAACAGGGACCAGTCCCAGTTCGCGGTGGCCGCAGCCGCGATCGCCACCAGGGCCGCGCCGGCCACGCCGAGCAGCTGCACTGCTATCAGGAGACGGATTTTGCTTGCAGGCAGAGCGGGACCTCCAATAAGAGTCCAGACTCCGTATCGGCGGCTCGATCGGACGTCCTTAGGGCCCCCGCCTGCTATGGACGGCCCCAACCAAGAGAAAAGCGCCGGCTGCTGTCCCGGCGCCCTGTCTCTGACGGTCTGTCTGAAATCTCTAGCGGCGCGTGTAACCCATTTTCGTGTCCCCCTTGGTGCCCTTTTGCGACGGCTTCGTGTGTCGGACAGCCAATAGACGAGGGAGGGGCAGGCGATCTTCCCTGCTGTGAGAAAAAGTTTGGACGGCCCAAAAAGCAGGAAGGGCGCCGGCCAGGCCGGCGCCCCATTCCCGCGCGGTACTTACCGTCGCGTGTATCCCACGTTACGCACCCCCAGGGGTCTCGTAGCGCCGCCGCAGTGTGCGGCTTGATAGGCACTGCGCAACGTTGACGGACCAGCGAGCCGCTTTCTTCCCCCGCTTGGGATTGGGCCCCCACTTGCATGAGCGCCGTCATTCCAGCGCGTCGCGTCGTAGGCTGTTGACGCCCGGCGGCCGCCCGCGCCGCAGGCGCGATCGCATGCGGAGGATCCCTTCAAAGCGCGTTGCCCCGCTGCGCCTTGCCGGCTTCCGGTCCCTATTCCTCGGCTACGAGGTGAACGAGCTCGGCAACTGGATCGGCGAGATCGCCCTGGCCGTGCTCGTCTACCGCGAGACCGGGAGCGCGCTCGCCACGGCGGCACTGTTCCTGGGAATGCAGGTGCTGCCGGCCTTTCTCAGCCCGGCGCTGATCTCGCGCGCCGAGGTGAGCGGCACACGGGTGGTGCTGCCGCTCTTCTACCTGATTGAGGCGGCGCTGTTCCTGGCGCTGGCCCTGAGCGCCGACAACTTCTCGCTCCCCGTCGTTCTTGCGCTTGCGACCGTCGACGGCGTGATCGCGATTGCGGCGCGGGCGTTCATCCGGGCGGCAAACGCGGCCGTCCTGGCACCGCAGGGGCTGCTGCGGGAGGGCAATGCGATCTTGAACATCGGGTCGTCGATCACCAATTTCGCCGGGCCGGCACTGGGCGGAGTCGCTGTCGCGCTTCTGGGAGTCCGCGGAACGCTGCTGCTCGACGTCGCCTCGTTCCTCGTTGTAGCGGCGGTTCTCGCGGCCACTCGCTCGCTGCCACAGGTCCGAGCCGAGCCGAGCCCATGGCGGGCGCGCCTGCGCGAGAGCATCAGATACGTCTGGGCGCGAAAGCCGCTGGCGGCGCTGCTCGCGGCGCAGGGGGCGGCCATCATCTTCTTCACCGCCCCCTTGCCGGTGGAGATCGTCTACGTCAAGGAGACCCTCGATGCCGGGGATTCGGCGTACGGCGCACTGCTCGGGGCATGGGGCGTCGGGATGGTCGCCGGCAGCATCGCGTTCACGGCGTTCGCCCGCGCGTCGATCCGCGTGCTGCTGGCGGTGAGCACGCTCGCGATCGGATTCGGGTATCTCGGGATGGCCGCGGCCGATTCGATCACCGCCGCCTGTGCGGCGGCTGTGCTGGGCGGCGCCGGCAACGGAGTGCAGTGGGTGTCGACGCTGACCGCTGTCCAGGAGATGACAGCGGAGCGGTTCCAGGCCCGCGTCGTTGGGCTCTTGGAGGCGGTCTCGAGCGCGCTGCCCGGTATTGGCTTCGTGTTGGGCGGTGTGCTCGCGTCGGTGTTCGACCCGCGCGTGACCTTCCTGGCCGCCGGACTCGGCGTCATCTTGGTGGTTGCCGTCGCCGCTGTCAGCCTGCGCCAGATGCGCTGGGTCACCGACGTGCCGGCCGAACCCCAGCCTCCCGCTCCCCCGGCGCTGCCATGAGTCCGAGCTGATGGCCCCGACCCCCCGCCCGATTCCCCGCTTCATGGCCGAGCAGCCGCTCGAGGTCGAGCCCTACGGTCGCTGGGGGGAGCGGCTCGGGGACCTGTTCGCGGAGGCATGCGCGGAGGCAGGAGTCGAGGAGGTGGACCGCTCCGCGATCCGCTGGTTCCCGCCCCGGGTCTGGGGCGGTCGCGGCTTCGTGCCGGCCACGGCGCCGGCGCCGGGTGGCGGCGAGGCCTTCGGCTACGTCTCCTACTCGACCGGTTCGGACGGCGAGGAGCCGGATGACTTCACCGCGCGCGCCGTGGTCACGACGGAGACGGCCGCCGACAACCCCGACTGGCAGATCGACCTCTCCGACGAGGTGATCGGCTCGTGGCGCGGACCGGGCGGCGCGCATGCCGAAGTGGCGCTCGTGTGGGGGGTCCCGCTGCGCCGGGGCGCCGTGATCGCGACCGCGGAGCTCGACGGCGAGACGGTCGACCAGTGCGAGGTGGGGAAGGCCGGCGGATTCACGCTCGTGACCCTCGATGCGGTCGAGGGCTACGGCGACACGCTGTTCCTCGAAGTGGCCATCTGGGATCGGCGCGGAGCGCTTCTGGGTAGGGAATCCTTGTACGAGAGCGAGGAGAGCTCGTCGTGACCGCGAAGGAGGTCAGACTCCGGGCGGCATGGCCGTCTTTATTCGCGCGCTCGCGCCCCTGACGTGACCACCAGCGCATTCGATCCGACCCGCTCGCCTCACGAGGACCTCGAGGGCAGCGGTCTCGGGGCGGAGATCACAGCTCGCTCGCCGTTCGAGCTCTTCTGGCGCCGCTTCCGGCGGGACAAGGTCGCCCTCGGGGCGCTCGCGTTCATCGTGTTCCTGGTCGTTTGCGCGATCCTCGCGCCGCTGATCGTCGAGATCGTCGGCGTCACGGGTCCGAACGTCCAGAACCCCTCGGCGCTGGACGAGTTCGGCACGCCGACCGGACCGAGCAGCGACCATCCGCTCGGAGTCGACCAGCTCGGGCGCGACATCTTCGCCCGCGTGCTCTACGGGGCGCGAGTGTCCCTGATCGTGGCGATCGTGGCCACCGCCATCGCCGTCACTATCGGCGTCGTCGTAGGCCTGCTGGCCGGCTTCTACCGCGGCTGGGTCGATTCCGGCCTGTCGCGGCTGATCGACGTCGTCCTCGCCTTTCCGATCCTGCTGTTCGGCATCGGCCTGGCATCGGCTTGCTCGCTCGGGAACGGGTGCCTCGGCGGCGCGATCGAGCCCGGCCTCTCGCTCGTGATCTTCGTGATCGCGCTGGTCAACTGGACCTATATCGCGCGGATCATCCGCGGCCAGGTGTTGTCCCTGCGCGAGAAGGAGTTCGTGCTGGCGTCGGAGTCCCTGGGCGCACCGAACCGGCGCATCATCTTCCGCGACATCCTCCCGAACCTGGTCGCGCCCATCATCGTCTACAGCACGCTCGTGATCCCGCTCAACATCCTCTTCGAGGCGGCCCTGTCGTTCCTCGGAGTCGGGGTCCAACCCCCGGATGCAAGCTGGGGCCAGATGATCGCCGACGCAACTGCCATCTTCGACACGGCGTGGTGGTACATGTTGTTCCCAGGTATCGCGCTTTTGCTGACCGTGCTGGCGTTCAACCTGCTCGGCGACGGCCTCCACGATGCGTTGAACCCCCGTACAGGGAAATAAGACCCTTACCGAGAACAAGACCAGCAGTACCCCGCAACGAAAGGACATGAATGCCCTCCCAGCCCCTGAAAATTCTATCGCGGTGATCGCGAGCCTGGTGCTCGGCATCACCGTCGCCGCCTGCGGTGACGATGATGACGGCGGCGGGGGCGGGGCATCGAGCGGTGGTACCGCGAAGACGCTCGAGACGGCCGGCGGCGTGGACAGCCTGGACCCCGGCTACTGGTACTACCAGACCGACTACGCGAACCTCTTCCAGACCACCTCCAAGGCGCTCTACGGCTGGAAGCCCGACGAGACCACGCCTCTGCCGAATCTCGCGGAGGACCTGCCCGAGGTCTCCAACGGCGGCAAGACCGTCACGATCAAGATCAAGGACGGCATCAAGTACAGCCCGCCGCTGGAGAACCAGACGGTCAAGGCGGCCGACGTGAAGTACGCGCTCGAGCGCTGCTTCCTGCCGCAGGTCGGGAACGGCTACGCCAACCTCTACTACGACAACATCGAAGGCGTGAAGGAGTTCACGGACGAGAAGGCCGACGAGATCAGCGGTATCACGACGCCGGATGACCTGACGCTCGTGATCAAAACCACCGTGCCGAACGGCGTGATCGCAGACGGCAGCGCGCTGGGCATGCCGTGCACCGTGCCGGTGCCGAAGGACTACGCCCAGAAGTACGACAAGGGCGAGCAGTCCACCTACGGGGAGCACCAGGTGTTCGTCGGCCCGTACATGATCACCAACGACGGCAAGGGCAACATCACCGGCTACAAGCCGGGCCAGACCCTGACGCTGGTGCGGAACCCGAGCTGGGACAAGTCGAAGGACTACCGACCGGCGTACCTCGACCGGATCGAGTTCCAGGGCGGTTTCGATTCGACTGTTGCGGCCCGACGGACGCTCCAGGAGAACAACCTGATCGGCGGCGACTACGCGGCTCCGCCGACGCCGGTGCTGAAGCAGGCGCTGGCGCAGAGCAGGGACCAGGTGTCGATCGAGCCGAGCGGCGGTAACCGCTTCATCTCGCTGAACACCACCGTCAAGCCGCTCGACAATGTCAACGTGCGCCGGGCGATCAGCGCGGTCATCGACCGCACGGCTCTGCGCCAGACGCGTGGTGGCCCGACGCTCGGCACGACGGCGACGCACTTCCTCCCGCCCGGAATCGCGGGCTTCGAGGAGGCAGGCGGCGAGGAGGGTCCCGGGTTCGACTTCACGCCTCCCACGGCGAACGTCGAGGTGGCCAAGAGCTACATGAAGAAGGCCGGCTATGCGAACGGCATGTACGACGGCCCGCCGCTACTCACCATCGCCGACAACGAGTCACCGGCGAAGGAGACAGCGCAAGCGTTCCAGGAGCAGGTGAAGAAGATCGGCCTGGACCTGCAGTACCGCGAGGTGCCGCACGCGACCATGCTGACCAAGTTCTGCAACGTCCCGAAGCAGAACGTGGCGATCTGCCCGAACCTCGGATGGGGTGCGGACTTCTTCGCCGCGCAGAGCTTCTTCGGCCCGCTGTTCAGCGGCAAGAACATCGTGCCGTCGGGGAACGTCAACTGGGCCGAGGTGAACGATCCGAAGCTGAACCGGCAGATCGACGCGGCGCGGGAGATCACCGATCCGGAGGAGGCCGCCAAGGCCTGGGCCGACCTCGACAAGGAGGTCACGGACCAGTCGTACTTGGTCAACTGGCTGTGGGACAACAACGTCAGCCTCGCGGGGCCGAACATGAAGGGCGTGCCGAGCGCGTTCAACTCAGGCGCGTTCGACTACTCCTTCAGCTCCCAGGAGTAGGGCTGCACAGCTGACCGAAACGACCGCGAAGAATCTGAGGCCCCGGCGCGCAAGCGCCGGGGCCTCTGTGCCTTTAGCGCCGTCATGACGAGCTAGAACCCGTGCTCCGCTACATCATCCGCCGCCTGCTGTGGGTCGCCGTCCTGCTGGTGATCGTCAGCTTCGTCACCTTCATCGTCTTCTACGCGCTGCCGACGGCCGATCCCGCGCAGCTGCGCGCCGGTCGCTCGCCGAACCCCGAGCTGGTCGAGCAGATCCGCGACAGGCTTGGGCTGGACGACCCGTGGTACCAGCAGTACTGGCACTACATGGAGCGGCTCGTCTTCCACTTCGACTTCGGCTACAGCTACCAGAACAACGCCGACGTCAAGGAGCAGCTGTTCGACCGGGCACCGGCAAGCATCTCGCTTGCGCTCGGAGCCGCGCTCGTGTGGCTGGTCATCGGCATCGCGGTCGGGATCATCTCGGCGGTGCGCAGCCGCTCCGCACTCGACCGGACGACGATGGGACTGTCTCTGGTGGCGATCTCCGCGCCGGTCTACTGGCTGGGGCTGGTCGTCCTCTATCTGTTCGCCGCCGACATCGGCCAGTTCCCCGTGTCCTTCTTCAAGGGGGCCGGCAGCTACATGCCGTTCTCCGAGGACCCGGCCACCTGGTTCCAGTCACTCCTCTTACCCTGGTTCGTGCTGGCGGCCGGGTTCGCCGCGCTCTACGCGCGCCTCTTGCGGGCGAACCTGATCGAGGTGATGTCCGAGGACTACATCCGCACGGCGCGCGCGAAGGGGCTGTCGGAGCGCCGGGTCGTGCTGCGTCACGGCCTGCGCAGCGCGATCACGCCGATCGTCACCGCGCTCGGACTCGACCTCGGCATCCTGCTGGGCGGAACGATCCTGGTCGAGACGGTGTTCAACATCCCGGGAATTGGCCGGTACGCGTACGACGGGATCCAGAACGCGGACATCGCGGTGATCCAGGGCACCGTGCTGCTGGGAGCCTTCTTCATCGTGATGGCAAACCTGGTCGTAGACATCGTGTACGCCTTCCTCGACCCCCGCGTGCGGTACTCATAGGCACGTCACCTTGGCCTCATTGCTTCAGATCGACGGCCTGACGGTCGACTTCGCGACCGAGGACGGCGTCGTCCACGCGGTGCGCGGTGTTTCCCTCGAGGTGAATGCCGGCCAGATGCTCGGCGTCGTCGGCGAATCCGGCTCCGGCAAGAGCGTCACGATGCTGACGGTGATGGGCCTCACCCGCGGCTCGGGAACGACGATCGGAGGGAGGGCGAAGTTCGACGGCCGCGACCTGGTCACGCTTCCGGGCGAGGAGTTGCGCCAGATCCGCGGGCGCGACATCGCGATGATCTTCCAGGACCCGCTGTCCTCACTGCACCCCTTCTACAAGGTGGGCGCCCAGCTGATCGAGGCGATCCAGGCCCACCGCGACGTTCCCAAGAGCGAGGCGCGGGAGCGGTCGATCGAGCTGCTGCGCATGGTCGGCATCCCAGACCCCGCCGGGCGCGTCGACGCCTACCCGCACGAGTTCTCCGGCGGCATGCGCCAGCGCGCCATGATCGCGATGGCCCTCTCCAACGATCCCAAGGTGCTGATCGCCGACGAGCCGACCACCGCGCTCGACGTGACGGTGCAGGCCCAGATCCTGGACCTGATCGCGCGACTCCAGCGGGAGCTGAACATGGCCGTCGTCCTGATCACCCATGACCTCGGCGTGGTGGCCGAGCACACCGATCACATCGCCGTGATGTACGCCGGCGAGGTGATCGAGGAGGCGCCCACCGAGGTCATCTTCGACTCCCCCCGGCACCCGTACACCTGGGGACTGCTGCAGTCGATCCCGCGCCTCGACCGCTCACGCGGTGAGCCGCTGATCCCGATCCCGGGTCTGCCCCCCAGCCTGATCTCACCCCCGAGCGGCTGTGGGTTCCATCCCCGCTGCCCATACGTGCGCGAGCGGCACAAGCGGGTGCATCCGGAGCTGGAGCCGGTGCCGGGCGACCCCGAGCACCGGGTCGCGTGCCTGCTCGACGAGCCCACGCGGCGGGGCCTGTGGGAGGAGCTCAAGCGAGGCGAGGTGCCCGACGTGGCGCGTGACAAGGTGGGGCTGGCGGACTCCGCATGAGCGAGCCGCTGGTCGAGGTCCGCAACCTCGTCAAGCACTTCCCGATCACGCGCGGGATCATCTTCCAGCGCCAGATCGGCGCGGTCCACGCGGTCGATGACGTGTCCTTCGACGTCCTGCGCGGCGAGACGCTCGGGATCGTGGGTGAGACCGGCTGCGGCAAGAGCACCACGGCGCGCCTCATCATGCGGCTGCTCGAGCCCACGAGCGGGACGGTCCGCTACGACGGGCGGGACATCTCCCATCTGTCGCGCCGCAATCTCAAGCCGCTGCGGCGTGATATCCAGCTGATCTTCCAGGACCCCTACTCGTCGCTGAACCCGCGCCGGACCGTCGGATCCATCATTGCCGAGCCGTTCGCCATCCACGGCCTCGAGCAGGGCCGCGAGCAGCGCAAGCGCGCGGTGCAGGAGCTGATGGAGCAGGTGGGCCTCAACCCCGAGCACTACAACCGCTACCCGCACGAGTTCTCGGGCGGCCAGCGGCAGCGCATCGGCGTCGCCCGCGCGCTGGCGCTGAAGCCGAAGATGGTGATCGCCGACGAGCCGGTCTCGGCGCTCGACGTCTCGATCCAGGCGCAGATCCTGAACCTGCTTCGGAACCTGCAGAAGGACCTCGGCCTGACGCTGATCCTGATCGCACACGATTTGTCGGTCGTGCGTCACATGTGCGACCGGATCGCGGTCATGTACCTCGGCAAGGTGGTCGAGCTGGCGCCCAACGAGGGGCTCTACGCCCACCCCCGCCACCCCTACACCGGTGCGCTGATGTCGGCGGTCCCGGTCCCGGACCCGCGCCTTGCACACCGCCGCCGCCAGCAGGCGCCGCCTGGCGACGTGCCGAGCCCGACCAACCCGCCCCAGGCATGCCGATTTCACCCTCGCTGCCCCAAAGCGCAGGAGATCTGCTCGGAGGTGGATCCGCCGCTCGAGCCCAAGGGCCAGGGCACGAACGCCGCGTGCCACTTCCCGCTCTCGCAGGAAGAGGCGGCGGAGCTGACTGCTACGGCCTCAGTCGCTAAGTAGCGCGACTAAGCAGTCCGGACAATCAGCACGCTGCAGGGCGCGTGGTGCGAGACCTTGTCGGGCACGCTGCCGAGCAGGAAACGACGACTGCCGTGCATGCCCTTGCTGCCGACGACGACAACGTCGGCGTTCTCCTCTTCGGCGACGTTGAGGAGTACTTCCGCGGGGTCACCACGGCGCGGGTGAACCTGGCAGTCGATTCCGCGCACATGTAGCGCGCCGGAGGACCGCTCGAGCAGCGCGGTCGTCACGTCCGGCGGAACCGCGCCGTCGTGCGCGCTGACGATGTGCAGCGTGGCGCCCGTGGTCTTGGCAAGCTCTCCGGCCCGTTGCACTGCCGCCTCGGCGGTCTCGGACCCGTCGGTCCCGACAACGATCGTCGACATCATGAGGAGAGGAACTCCTCGACCTCGGCTGCAACGCGCGCAGGGTCGTCCTCCATCACGAAGTGGCCGGCGTCCTCCAGCACGACGAGGCGCGAGTCCGCAATCCGCTTGTGGAACCGGTGCGCGCCCCCGACCGGCGCGAACTCGTCCTTCGCGCCCCAGACGATCAGCGTGGGAACGCCGAGCGCGTCGAGCCGGCCCTCGTAGGGCTCGATCTTCGAGAAGTCGCCTGAGCGGTAGAGCTCGAGGTGGGCCGCGCGGCGCTCCGGCTCGCCGAACGCCTTCCAGTACTCGTCGATCGCGTCACCCGGCATGCCCGGACTGATCTGGGCCATTCCCATGCCGAGCAGCTCGCGGTTCAGGTTCTCCATCAGCTGCTCTCCCTCGCCCTCGGTGCGCAGCGACTTCGCCATGCCGTGCCAGCGCCCGTCCGAGAAGAACCCGGTGTCGGTGATGACGAGTGCAGCGACCGCATCGGGATGATCGCACGCCCAGCGCAGCCCGATCAGACCGCCCCAGTCGTGCACGCCGAGCACGACGCGCTGCGCGCCGAGTGCCTGGTGGAAGCGCTCGACGTTCTCGATCTGGCGCTCCCACGTGCCCGGGCGGTCCGGGGGCGAGTCGCCGAACCCCGGCAGGTCCGGCGCGACGGCTCGATAGCCGGCCGCGGCGGCTGCAGGCAGCACTTTTCGCCACAGGTAAGACGAGGTGGGAAAGCCGTGCAGGAAGAGCGCGGTCGGCCCGCCCTCGGACCAGCCATCCGGGACCGCCTCGCGATAGGCGATGCCGCCGATTCGATCGAGGGCCACCGAGGTCACCGGCCTAGAATCTAGACGCTATGCGCCCTCGTGGCGTACCGGCCCCGATAGCTCAGCTGGACAGAGCGACTCCCTCCTAAGGAGTAGGCCGCAGGTTCGAATCCTGCTCGGGGCGTCCCATCAGAGCAGGGCTTCCCTCTTCCAGCGTCCTGCGCGGGGAGTTTCCCCGTTTCGGGTGGACAACTACGGGCAGGACCATTGATTATGGGGTGGCTCTTGATGCTCCTCGGCGTGGGACTTACCGCTCTCGAAGGCACGACACGGATGGGCGGTCACGGCTTCTTCTTCTACGTCGGCTTGGTGCTGATCTTGATCGGGCTCGCCCAGGTGATCGGCTTTCCCGAACTCTCCACAAGCTGGAAGTAAGCCGTGCGGCCAGCGACGGTGCCGTGGATCAGCTTCGGGCCTTGGACTTGTTCAGGGTCACGGCGGCGCGAACGAGAGTCTTCAACGCCTCCTCGTCTATCTCCTCGCCCTCGTGGAAGTCGATCGCACGCCTTGTGTTCCCCTCGAGGCTGGAGTTGAAGAGGCCCGCAGGATCTTTCAGAGCCGCCCCTTTGGCGAAGGTCATCTTCACGACGCTCTTGTAAGTCTCGCCCGTGCAGATCAACCCGTCGTGCGACCACACCGGAACGCCTCTCCACTTCCACTCCTCGACGACTTCGGGATCGGCTTCCTTGACCAAGGCACGGAGCCGGCCGAGCATCTCGCCCCGCCAGTCGCCCAGCTCCTTGATTCGCGCGTCGATCAGCTGAGAAGGAGGCTTGCTTTCCTGCGACTCGCTCTTCTTCATGCCCGTTTCTCTTCGCACCGCCCTCCAGTCTAGGCGCGGCTTAGTCGAGCCCCGCCAGGCATCCCTCGACAGCGGCCTGGCGGAACTTCGGCGGGAACTCCTCCGAGTACTCCCGCGCGATCGCTCCCTTCTCGCGCGCCTTGAGGCCGAGCTCCCTGGCCACCTCGGTGGGGGAATCGCCCGATCCGCACACGAGCTTCGCGACGTCGTAGGCGCTGCGAGCGGTGCTCTTCCAGCGTTCCGCGCCGTCCTTCGAAGTGTCGGGCCGGGTGATGCCGACTCCCGAGCCGGGGCTCGACTGCGGGATCTGACCGGAGCCGGACTTGGGCTTCTTGGCGGGCCGCTTCTCGCCACCGCCGCCGTTGTCCGAGCCCTCGCGCTGCGCGCGGCGCTTCGCCTGTCGCCGCTGACGCGCAGTGGGTTCGGCACCGCCGGTGCCCTGGGCAAAGTTGGGAGACCCCCCCGCCTGAGCCCTCGTCGCCCTGCGCCTCATTCGAGCCGGAGCCGTCCTCGCCGCCGCCGGACCCGTCGCCCTCCTGCGGCTGCGTAGCGACACCCCCAGGCGCCGGCGCCTGGGCGTTGTCGTCGCCGTCGTCGTCACCGCCGCCACATCCGGCAAGCGACAGCGCCAAGACGGCGATCAGGATTGCGTTCCTGCCCCAGCCCACGCGGCTCAGGGTAACCAAGCGCGGGCGGAGCCGCGACGTTTGCGCGCGCTGCTTCCCCTTAGAGAGCCCGGTTCGCGACCTGGGCGCTGAACGACTCGACGGCGTCCGACCAGTCGGCGAAGGACTCGCCGCGGACGATGCGGCCGCCGGTGCACTCATACACCCAGTAACCGCGGAAGTCGATGATCCCGCCGTCGTTCACCGGACCACCGAAAGCTGCCTGCCGCCAGGACAAAGTCCCCGTCGACCTCGACGTGATGGAGCTCCGCGCTGGTCACGCGCCGGTCCCGCTCGATATGCCGCAGCGTGTCGGCGAACTCGGCCGTCGTGAGCACGCGGTCCGGGTAGATGTGCAGCCGCCACTCGGCGTCCGGCTGGAGCAGCGCGATCGCATCGTCGGTGCCGCCATGGCGCGAGGCGGACCACAGCGCGCGCACGGCCGCCAAGTTCTGCTGTTCCTTGGGAGACCCCTCCACCAAAGACTCCTTGACAGTCACTTCTTAGCCCATCGGCGCGACTTGGTGGGTCTTAAGTCCTGGTTCTAGCGATCAGGCCGGTCCGGATACACGTCGTCGATCGTGAACAGGGCCGAGTACGGCGCGCCCTCCAGGGCCGCCTCGATCGCGTTCGCGCCGCCGGCCAGCCGGTCGACGACCGACACCGCCCCAGCAATGGTGATCCGCTCCTCGCGCAGGCGCTCGATCGCCGTGATCAGCGAGCCGCCCGAGGTGACCACGTCCTCGACGACCAGCACGGAGGCGCCGGAGGGAATCTCTGGGCCCTCGACCCAGCGCTGGAGACCGTGCTCCTTGCGGTCCTTGCGGACGATGAACGCACTCAGCTGGGAGTCCGGGACGCACAGCACCGAGCAGGCGATCGGGTCTGCGCCCAGCGTCGGGCCGCCGACCGCGACGGCGCCCAGGCGGCGTGCCTCGGCGGCCACGAGCTCACCCAGAGCGGTGAACCCGGCGGCGCTCAGCAAGGCCCGCCGCGCGTCGACGTAGTACTGCGCGGTACGGCCGCTGGCCAGGGTCACCTCACCGATCACGAGCGCCTGCTCGCGCAGCACGGCGAGAAGTGTCGAACGCGCGTCCAATCGAGGGGGGCCGGTCCGCCGGAACTGCAACGGCGGATCAGGGCGGGGGTATCCTAGCCCGATCCCCTCGCCGCTCGACACGCTTGACCCCTTCAACATGAAGGTCCAGCTGGCTCGGCTGAACGACGTCCGGTCCCTGGGAGGACGCGTGATGGGCGACCTCGATGCGGTCCGCACGGTGCGCCGCGCGGTACTGCCACTGCCCGTCGTCGACCGGCCGCGGAGAGTCGAGACGAAGATCTTCCCGCCCTTCCGCTCCCGGCCGATCCCGTCGCTGCGCAACAAGCGCGTCGGCCTGCTGCTGTCGGGTGGCAGCGGCGCCTGCGTGGCCGCCTGCGGCGTCGCGCGGGCGCTGGAGGAAGCGAACATCGAGCCGCGCGCGATCTCGTTCTGCTCCGGGTCCGCGATGTGGGGCTCGATGATCGCCGCGGGGCTGACCGCGCAGCAGATGGTCGACCAGTCGCTCAGCTGGCAGCCCGAGGACTACCTCGACATCCAGTGGACGCGGCTGCCGCGGTTCGCGCTGGCGGCGATGCGGGGCTTCACCGGCCTCGCGAAGGGCGAGGCGATCGAGAAGCTGTTCGACCGGCAGCTGTGGCGCATGTCGGCCGGCGAGACCGCGATTCCCATCTATTCCGAGGTCTACAACATCGACCACGGCCGGCTCGAGACCTTCGGCTCCAAGCTCACGCCCGACCTGACGATCGGGGAGATGGTGCGAATCGCGACCGCGCTGCCGCTGCTGGTGGAGGCGGTGCGCGTCGAGGACAGCCTGTACGTGGACGGTGGCGTCGTGGACGTCTTCCCGGCCCAGCCGCTGATCGACCACGAGCGCCTCGACGTCGTGATCGGCGTCAACACGATTCTCCCGCGCGGCTTCGAGGCCGAGGACATCACCGGCTGGACCAAGCGCCCCATGGGCTTCATGGCCGCGAGCCGGCAGATCAGCTATGCGGGGCATCTCGAACTGGCGCGGCGCAGCGCGCGGCGACTGGGCAAGAAGCTGGTGCTGATCGACCCCGTCGACTACACCGAGGTGCACGGCTGGCGCTTCTACGACCTGTTCATCGACCGCCGCAAGTGGCCCCGCCTGATGCTGCAGGGCTACGAGCACGCGACTGAGGTGCTCGACCGCTACCGGCGCAACGCCGGGCGGGCGGGTGCGCGTCCGCGCGCGGTCGACGCGACGGCCTGAACGCCGCTATTTGCGGAGAGCCGCGGCGCAGCTATTTGCGGCTGGACCCTTGTAGTTCTTGCTGACACCGCGTTAGACTCACGGGCGCAGGGACCTCCCACGCGTTAGGGAGGACCGTATTAACAGCTGAGGGAGGGGATTCGCTTGTCGCTTCGCAAGTCCTTATTGGGCTTCGCGCTCGGCGTGGCAATGATGCTTTTCGCCGCGCCAGCCGCCATGGCCGTCATAGGTCCAGACTATTCAGCGCCGGACGAGGCATGGAACATCCTGCCACCCGGCCAGCAGGGGTCCAACCCACCGGGCGTGAACTCGTTCAGCCAGGTCTTCCAGTACGACGGGCTGACTCCTAACTTCAACACCGTGGACGACACCTTTCTGCCGTTCTACTTCAAGCCGAACACGTTCGGGGTGACTGGTGCCCCGGTCAGCACGACGTCGCCTCCCGGTCACCCGGGTGTCGTCATCAAGCGCGACAACAAGGGCGTGCCGCACATCGAGGGCGCGACGCGCTCCGACACGATGTTCGGAGTCGGCTTCGCCTCGGTCCAGGACCGCGGCCTGCTGATGGAGGCACTGCGCTTCCCCGGCCGGCTCGCAGCACTGGACGCTCCTGGCGTTGACGCCTTCACTGTCGTCTTCTCCGGCCGGACGTTCACACCGTCCGCCCAGACGGAGGCGTTCATGGCGTCGCAGATCAACGTGCTCCTGGACGAAGGAGGCGCCGAGGGCGCCCAGGTCGTACAGGACATCGACGACTACGTCGCGGGCATCAACCTCGCCCGGACCCTGGCCAGCATTCCGACGCCGGCATGGACCCGTAACGACGTGCTCGCCGTGGGCGCCCTTCTCGGGGCGCGGTTCGGCAAGGGCGGCGGCGACGAGGCCCGTCGGGCACAGTTCCTGTCCTCGCTGCGCGACCGGCTTGGCCCGGGCCGTGCGAAGCACATCTTCAACGACCTGCGTGGGCAGAACGTCGCGGATGCGCCGACCACGGTCGCGGAGACGTTCAAGCTCGGCGGCGACCGCAAGGACAAGGGCAACACGGTCATCGACTCTGGCAGCCTCGACCCCGCGGGCTCACAGGCAGCCGCGTTGGCACAGGAGTCACAGGCCATGGCCAGCAACGCGCTGCTGCTCGGCGCTGAGCGCTCAGCCACAGGCCGCCCGCTGGCGGTCATGGGACCGCAGGTGGGCTACGCCTACCCCGGTCTCCTGATGGAGTGGGATGCGCACGGTGGCGGCATCGCGGCCCGTGGTGCTTCGTTCCCCGGCTCGCTTCCCTACGTGCAGCTCGGGCGTGGTCCCGACTTCGCGTGGAGTGCGACGTCGTCCGGAACGGACATCATCGACACGTTCGCCGAGGAGCTGTGTGACGGAAGCGACACGAAGTACCTGTTCCGCGGTGAGTGCCTCGACATGACGTCGTTCAACGCAGGCACGCTCGGCCCGGGCCCCGGCCCGCCGGCCGGACCGGTGACGTTCAACGAGACCGTGCACGGCCCGGTAAACGGGTACGCGACGGTCGACGGTGAGAGCGTCGCCCTCGCGTCCAAGCGTTCGACGCGCGGACGTGAGGCGGTCAGTGCGATCGGGTTCAAGCGGTTCAACGACACCGTTGACTCGCCGGGGAGCTTCCTCGACGCAGCGAACAAGATCGAGCTGACGTTCAACTGGCACTACGCCGACAACGAGAACATTGCGTTGTTCTCGAGCGGCCGCACGCCGATCCGTCACGGTGACGTGGACCTCGGCCTGCCCACCAACGGCACGGGCAAGTACGAGTGGCGCGGATTCGTGAAGCAGGACGACCACCCGCAGACGGTCAACCCGGCAAGCGGGGAGATCCTGCAGTGGAACAACAAGCCGGCACCCGGCTGGACCTCCGCGGACGACGAGTGGTCGTACCAGTCGGTCCACCGCCAGGACCTGCTCAAGAACACGACCAACCAGCAGCCCGAGCCGCAGACACTGGGCTCGCTGACCAACGCCATGAACATGGCGGCGACGCAGGACCTGCGTACGGTCGAGGTTCTGCCGGTGGTCAAGCAGGTGCTCGAGACCGGCACGGCTCCGACCCCGCGGGAGCAGCAGATGCTGCAGCTGCTCCAGGATTGGCGGGACTCGGGATCGAGCCGTCTGGACGCCGACGGCAACAACACGATCGACGCCGCCGGTGCAGCCATCATGGACCAGGCCTGGAACAAGATCGCGGACGCGGTCATGAGTCCGGTGCTCGGTCCGAACCTGGCTGAGCTGGCCACGCTGGTCACGCGCAGCAACAACGCCAACAACCAGGGCTCCGCCTACGGGAGCGGCTGGTACGGCTACGTCGACAAGGACCTCCGGAGCCTCCTGCACAGGAACGGCCTCGGACCCAAGCCGGCGGACGACTACAAGACGAAGTTCTGCGGCCAGGGCGACCTCGGTCTGTGCCGCGACGCGATCTGGAACGCCCTCAAGGTGGCCGGCGACGAGCTGGCAGCCGCCCAGGGCACGAACGACCCGTCCCTGTGGCGCAAGAGCGCCGTGCCGGAGCGGATCGTGTTCCAGGCGCCGGTAGTGATTCCGATCACCATGCGGTGGACCAACCGGCCCACCTTCCAGCAGGTGATCAGCTTCGACAGCCACCGGTAAGCCGGGGCTGGAAGAGCAACGAGAAGGGGGCGCGGGAAACCGCGCCCCCTTTGTTTTGCCGTGTTCCGCGCTACCGTTGGAGCACCTGCGCGTTGCGGTTGATTGGGACGGGCTTGTAGGGAGGCTGTTGCGATTCGTACGCCCGCGGCGCGTCTCCCACGCGTGCCGGGCTCCTTCGTGACATCCGAATGCCTGAAGATCGAACTGACGTTAACCCCCGTATACGGTGGCGAACTTCGCGCACGATCCTGATGGGCTGATGCCAGCTCGGATGCGTGACAGCCGGCGCGACGAGAGCGCGTGGGAGATGCATCGGAAACGCGCGGCTCTGCACCAGCTTCCCTACCTGCCCGTCCCGACAGGGCGCACCAGCCTCGAACGCCAGCACCCCCGCGGGCGCCTACAACGTGACCGCGAACGCGAGCGTGTTATTGAGCGCGTGGAGCATGATCGGCGGCCACAGCGAGTCCGTCTTGTGGAAGACGAAGGCCAGTGCGAGGCCCAGGATCACCAGCTGGGGGAACTTGTCGAACTGGAGGTGGATGGCGCTGAAGATCACGGCGCTGCCCAGTGCGCCGAGCGCCGGGCCCCAGCTGTTGCGCAGCGACTGAAACAGGAAGCCGCGGAAGAAGAACTCCTCCACCGGCGGCGCGATCCCGATCACGAACACGCCGGTGATCACGGCCAGCAATGTGCTCTCATCCGCGCCGAGCTGGTCGGGCAGGTCGTCCTGGGGCGGGTTGACGAGCTCCGTGTAGATCCCGGCCAGCACCAGGTAGGTGACGAAGGCGAGCAGCACCCAGCCGATCGCCGACCAAAAGCGGAACCGCCGGAGCCCGAACATCGCGAGGGTCGGCCGGCCGCGGTCGGAGACCAGGAACCAGGCGGTGGCGACCAGCGCAAGGTCGCCGGCGAACGTGGCGATGAACGTGAAAGCGCGGTTGTCGCCCAGGTCCCCCGCTCCACCGGCCGCGAAAGCGATCGCGATCACCATCGTGAGCGCCAGCGTCGCCGCCAGCGCGACGAGCACCCCGATCAGTCCGCGCGACGCGTCCAGGGGCCAGCGAGGATCGCGGCGCCCGGGCGGCGGCGCGTCCACCGGCGCCGGCGGCCCGGTCACGCCCGGCGTGGGGCGGAAATGGCTGTCCGGCTGGCTGGAGGTCTCCATGTCTGTGAGTCTGCGGCTTCTCTACCCGGCGTGCGCCGGGATCAGCTCCGGCAGGCCTTCGAGACTGGGGATCGTCTCGACGTCGCCGGTGTCGCCGATCGACACGCTGCGGTCGACCAGCACTGCTCTGATTCCCGCCCCGCGCGCCCCGGCTATGTCGGTCTCCGGGGAGTCACCGACGAACAGGGCCTTCTCCGCTGAGCAGCGTACCTCCTGCAATGCGGCCTCAAAGATGGCCGGATCGGGCTTCGCGGCGCCCACCTCCGCAGACGTGACAACGGCGTTCAGGAGCCCTCCGAGGCCGAGATCCTCCAGCACCGACCCGAGCGAGCAATCCCAGTTCGAGACCACGGCCGCGCGCAGGCCGAGGGACCGCACGACCCCGAGCGCGGCCGCGGCATCGGGATAGGGGGTGAAGCGAATCGTCTCCAGCAACACCTCGACCAGCGCGTCCTCGGACAACGGCGCTACCGCAGGAAGCTCCTCGCGCAGAACTGCTGCACAGCGACGCCGTAGCTCGGCCAGTGACGCCGCGTCGTGGCCCTCCCGGTGGTGATCCCGGTAGTAGGACATCTCGGCCAGCATCGCGCGGCGCGCGTCCTCCTCGCTCACCTCGATCCCATGCCGCGAGCGCAGCAGCGCCGGCAGCCGGTCCCAGGGCGGCTCGAGCCGCACCAGCGTGCCCAGCGCATCGAACAGGACGGCCTCGGTCACGGAGGCTGGCGGGTCCGGCGGCGGAGCCTAGGCGGTCGCGGCTCGCGACGGGCTCGGCAGAGGCTGGCACCGGCGCCACCGCCTCGACGCGTACGGGGATTCCGTTCAGGAATGCCATCCCGGCCAGGCGCTCGAGGCCGTCCGGGTCGGAGGACGCGAGCAGGTTGACATTGGCGCCACGCGCCTGGTTGGCGACCTGCCAGCCGCCCCGGTGCCCCCACCCGTGGGGCAGCGCGATCGTGCCGGGCATCATCTCGTCCGTCACCTTCACCGGAACCTCGAGCGAGCCGGCCGGGGAGCTGATCCGGGCGTCGTCGCCGTCGGACAGCCCGGCCGCGACCGCGTCGTCGGGGTGCATCCGCACCGCGTGCACGCGGCCACCGCTCATCAGCTTCGGTGAGTTGTGCATCCAGGAGTTGTGCGAGCGCAGCTCTCGCATGCCGATCAGGCGCAGCGGATAGTCCGCGTGCGCGCCGTTGGCGCTCACCATCCGGTCGATCTCGGCCGCGATCGCGGGGTCGTGCAGGTGCACGCGCTTGTCGCTGTGGCGCGAGCGCTCCTCCAGCACGTCCGTCGCGATGTGGTCGTCGAGCACCCTGCCGTGCGGCGTCTTCTTCAGCTTGCGCAGCGAGAGCCCGGAGCGGCGCAGCCCGAGGCGGTCGCCATACGGGCCCGTGCGCAGCACCAGGTCGATCAGCCGGCGGGGGGTGATGCGTATCCCCAGGCGCGCGAGACCGCGCAGCGCGGTCAGGCTGTACGGCGCGACACCGATGCGCCGCGAGATCTCGTCGATCACCTGCCACTCCTGGCGCGCCTCGCCGGCCGGCTCGACCACCGCCTCGCTGAACTGGACGAAGGGCGTCGTGAAGAAACCCATCAGCGCCGCCGGCACGTCCTCGCGCTCGAGCCAGGTCGTCGAGGGCAGCACGTAGTCGGCGTGCTTGTTGGTCTCGTTCACGTAGAAGTCGAGCGACACCATCAGGTCGAGGCCCTCGAGCGCGTCCTCGAGCGCATCGCCGTCGGGCACCGAGAGAACCGGGTTGCCGGCCGACACGAAGAACGCACGCAGCTGGCCCTTGCCGGGAGTGGTCATCTCCAGCGGCATCAGCGTCGCCGGCATGTTGCCGATCACGTCCGGGTAGTCGCCGATCCGCGAGCGGAACTTGCCGTAGGTCGCAAGGCCGGCCTGCTCGCCGATGTCGTCGAGCGCGATCGCCGCGCGCCCGAACACGGCGCCGCCCGGCTGGTCGAGATTGCCGGTGGCGGCGTTCAGCGCGTCGAGCAGGAACGCGGTCAGCGTTCCGAACCGGCCCAGACAGGTGCCCGTGCGCCCGTAGGCGACAGCACCGTCGGCGGCAGCGAACTCGCGCGCCAGCGTGCGCAGCCGATCGGCCGGGATGCCGGTCGCGGCGGCCGTCTCCTCGGGGGAAAAGCGCGCGACATGGCGGGCCAGCTCGGAGGCGCCGGTGGTCCGGGCCCCGAGATAGGCGGCGTCCGTCAGCCCTTCCTCGAATACGACGTGCAGCAGGGACAGCAGCATCCAGGCGTCCGTGTCGGGACGCACCGGCAGGTGCTCGTACGCGCGCGCGGTCTCGGTGTGGCGCGGGTCGACCACGATCACCTTGCCGCCCCGCTCGATGATCGCGTCGAGCTGGTCGCGCACGCGCGGCGCGGACATCACCGACCCGTGCGAAACGAGCGGGTTGGCGCCGACCATCAGCATGAAGTTGGTCCGCTTCAGGTCCGGGAAGGGAACGACCAGCGGCGAGCCGTACAGCATGGCCGAGGCCGCGAAGCGGTTGTTCACGTCCTGCGAACCGGCCGTGTAGTAGTGCCTGGAACCGAGTCCGTCGAGGAAGCCCTTGGCCCACAGCACGTGGCTGTAGCTGAAGGCGCCCGGATTGCCCATGTACCAGCCCACGGACTCCTTGCCGTACAGCGCCAGGACGTTCTTGAGCCGCGCCGTGATGTCGTCGAGCGCCTCGTCCCAGGACACGCGCTCGAACTCGCCCGGGCCGCCGACGCGCTTCAGCGGATGCAGCACGCGGTCCGGGTCGTTCTGGACCTCCGTCATCGCGATGCCCTTGGGGCACGCGAACCCGCGTGAGAGCGGGTGATCCTTGTCGGGGCGGAGCTTCTGGAGGCGGCCGTCTTCAACCGTGGCGACCATGCCGCACAGCGGCTCGCAGATACGGCAGAAAGTGACGCGCTCCTCAACTGCCATCGATGCCGCAGTCTAAAGCGCCCGCGCGTTGCTGAACAGTGATCGCCGGCACAAGTCAGCCGTTTGCTCCGAATAACGGCATGGGCGGAAAAATGCCTGGATATACTCGTTCGACCGCCCTGGCAGGGGCAATGCGGCCGAGCCTGAAACCTCTCTGAGGCCGCCCAGGATCAGCGATGCGCCCGTTCGGCGCCCCAGACTTCCTTTGACCTACCGAGAGCGAAAGCGCCACCGGCGCGGGCGCAAGATGAGCAAGATGCTCCTTGCCGTCTTCGTGCTGCTCGTCTGCGCGCTGATCGCGGTGCTCGCGGCGGCCGGATACGTGCTGTCGATCGCGGCGTCGGCGCCCCCGCTCCAGTCGCTCAAGCCGATCGACCAGGGGACCAGCTCCGCGGTGTATGCCGCCGACGGCACGCGCCTAGGCTTCATCCAGTCCGACGAGATCCGCACGCCGATCCCGCTCGGCCGCATCCCCGACTCGATGCGCGCCGCGACGATCGCGATCGAGGACGAGCGCTTCTTCAAGCACGGCGGCGTCGACTACGAGGGAATCGTGCGCGCCGCGTTCAAGAACATCGAGGCGGGAAAGACGGTCGAGGGCGGCTCGACCATCACCCAGCAGCTGGTGCGCAACCTCTACGTCGGGCGCGAGCGGACGCTGCAGCGCAAGATCCGCGAGGCGCGCCTCGCCGAGGAGCTCGAGGACGATCACTCCAAGGAGTGGATCCTGCGCAGCTACCTGAACTCGGTTCCCTACGGCACGGTGGACGGCCGCACCGCGGTCGGAGTGCAGGCCGCGGCGCAGACCTTCTTCGACAAGCCGGCCAAGAACCTGACGCTGGAGGAGTCCGCCCTGCTTGCGGGCCTGCCGCAGGCGCCGAGCGACCTGAACCCGTTCCAGAACCCGCGCGGCGCGGTTGAGCGGCGCAACGAGGTGCTGCACAAGATGGCGAAGCTCGGCTACATCTCCAAGGAGCGCTCTGTCGAGGCGATGCGCACGCCGGTGCGCGTGCGGCACGGCGACCTCTACACGAAGATCCGCGAGCCGTTCTTCTTCGACTACGTCAAGCAGCAGCTGATCGACCGCTTCGGCGTCAACACCGTGCGCAAGGGCGGCCTGAAGGTCTACACGACGATCGACCCGCAGCTGCAGAAGGCGGGCCGCGACGCGATCGACTCGACGCTCTACTACCCGGGCGACCCGAGCTCGGCCGTGGTCGCGATCGATCCGAGGACGGGCTACATCCGCGCGATGGCGTCGAGCTCCAAGTATCGCCACGCGCAGTACAACCTGGCCGCGCAGGGTCATCGCCAGCCAGGTTCCGCGTTCAAGACCTTCGTGCTCACGACCGCGATCAAGCGCGGCATCAACCCGAACTCGACCGGCTACGTGTCGCGTCCGCTGGACCTGAACACCAAGGACTACGGGCCCTGGAAGGTCCAGACGTACGACCAGACCTACGGCGGCTACATGAACCTGGTGCGCGCGACGCTGCGATCCGACAACACCGTGTTCGCACAGCTGGACCTCGACCTCGGGCCGAAGAGCGTCGCCGAGACGGCCAAGTCGATGGGCATCACCACGAAGCTCGACGGCTACCCGGCCGAGGGCCTCGGCGGGTTGACGCGCGGAGTCTCACCGCTCGAGATGGCAAACGCGTACGCGACGCTGGCATCGGGCGGCATTCGCAACAAGCCGATCGCGATCGTGAAGGTCCGCTTCCCCGACGGCGACATCGAGGATCTCGGCAAGCCCAAGCGCGAGCGCGTGCTGTCGGACGCCGTCGCCCACGAGGTGACGAAGATCCTCGAAGATGAACGTGCAGCAGGGAACCGGGACGCGGGCCAACACCGGCTGCCCGACCGCCGGCAAGACGGGCACGACCGACAACTTCAACGACGCCTGGTTCGACGGCTACACGCCCCACCTGGCCGCGGCCGTGTGGGTCGGCTATCCGGACGCGCTGCGCGAGATGCGCAGCGTCCACGGCATCTCCGTCGCGGGCGGTACCTTCCCCGCCGAGATCTGGGCCAAGTTCATGAAGGTCGCAAAGGGCCCGTTCTGCGGCGACTTCCCACAGCCGAAGAGCTCGATCCAGTGGACGCCTTTCTTCAGCAAGTACAACGGCCAGGGCCGCAGCTCCACCTACAACTACAACTACGGCGTCCCGGGTCAGAGCGGGTACGGCGGCTACACGCCGGCTCCGACTCCCACCCCGGCGCCCGCGCCGGCGCCGCCCCCAGAGGACGGGACCGGCGGCGGAGATGTCGATGACGGCGGGGGCACCCCCGGCAACGGCACAGGCGGGGAGGGCGAGTAGCGGACAGGCGGTGATTCCGGCGCGAGTCGCGCTCGCGTCGCTGGTCGCCGTCTACGTCCTGCTCGCGGTCGCGTTCGCCGCACCGGGCTCGCGCGTCGTGCTGGCCACGGCGGGCGGGTCGCCCGACTGGCTGCTCGGCCCCCTGCGCGGCCTGGGATGGAACGGCGCCGACGGCGCGGATGCCGGGCCGCTGTTCTACCTCGGCCTGTGGCTGGCGATGCTCGCCTACGTCGGAGTCCTGATGCTGGCGCGCGGGATCGGCCCGCGGCTGGCGGTCGCGGCGATCGTGGGGCTCAACGTGCTGTTCCTGGTTGCACCGCCACTCCTGTCGCAGGACGTCTTCAGCTACATCTCCTACGCGCGGCTCGACGTCCTCCATCACCTCGACCCCTACACCCACAGCCCGGATGCCGTTCCGAGCGACGCCGTGTATCGGTTCGCCGGGTCCAAGGACGCCTCCAGCGCGTACGGACCGCTGTTCACGATCGTGACGCTGCCGCTCGCGAAGGTCGCTCCCGCGACGGCTTTCTGGATCCTGAAGGCCGGCGCGGCGCTGGCCACGCTGGGCATCGTCGCGCTCACCTGGGCCTGCGCCCGGCGGCTGGGGCGCGATCCCGTCATGCCGGCGATGGTCGTCGGGCTGAACCCGCTGGTGCTCGTGCACGTGGTCGGCGGCGCGCACAACGATGCGCTCACCGTGCTCCTGTGGATGGGTGCCGCGCTCGCGATGCTGCCCGTGGCCAGTCGGGCGGGAGCCGGTTCAGAGGGACGCTCCGAGCCGGTCGCCGGAGCGCTCGTCGCGGTGTCGGCGGCGGTGAAGGTGACCGGCGGACTCGTCGGGCCCTTCATGCTCGCCGTCGCCCGCCGCCCGTGGGCGTTCCTGGCCGGCGCATTCGGAGCGGTGGCGGCCTGCGCGGTCGCGGCGGTGATCGCCTTCGGGGGCAGCGCGGCGGAAGCGTTCGTGCTGCTCGGCCAGAACCAGGACCGCACGACCCGCTGGAGCATCCCCCAGCGCGCCGCCGACGGAATCGCCGCGCTGACCGGCGGATCGGCCGACTCGATCGTCGACTTCACGCGCGCTGTCGCAGTGATCGCATTCCTGGCCGTCCTGGTCGCGCTGCTCCTTCACACCTGGAGGCACCGCGACAAGCCTGGGGTGTGGATCGCCCCGGCCGGATGGGCGACGCTCGCGCTCCTGCTGGCGACCGCCTGGCTCGTGCCCTGGTACGCGATCTGGCTGCTGCCGCTGGCCGCGCTGGCGGATGACCGGCGTCTGCTTTACGCCTCGCTCGCCCTATGCGCTTACATGCTCGTCATCGCGGTGCCCTTGTGATCTGCCGACTGCCAACTGCCAACTGCCTACCATGAACGAGTTCCAAATGCTCGATCAGATCCGCGGTCGCATCGAGCGGCGCGGGGATCGCGTCTTGATCGGATCGGGCGACGACGCCGCGGTCGTGCGCTGCGAGGGACTGGCCGTCACGAGCGTCGATGCCTTCGTCGAGGGCGTCCACTTCCGGCTCGCGACGACGTCCATGCGTGACCTCGGCCATCGCTGCCTGGCGGCCGCGGTCTCGGACCTGGCGGCGATGGGCGCTGAACCCGGCGAGGCCTACTTCACGGTCGGATTGCCGCCGCAGTTCGGCGAGCGCGAGCTGCTGGAGCTGACCGACGGCGCCGAGGCGCTGGCCGCCGAGCTGGGGATGACGATCTGCGGCGGGGACCTGACCGCCTGCCCGGAGCTGTTCGTGGTCGTGACCGCGGTCGGGCACGCGGACGACGCGCGGAATCTGGCGCGCCGCGACGGTGCCGAGCCGGGCGATCGCGTCGGTGTGACGGGCACGCTCGGCGGATCGGCGGCGGGCCACCTGCTGCTCGAGCGCAAGGACGGTGGGCTCGACCCCGAGCTGGGCGACGAGCTGCTCGAACGGCACCTGCGCCCGCGGCCGCTGATCGAGGCCGGCGCCGCGCTGGCGCGGGCGGGCGTGTCAGCGATGCTGGACGTCAGCGACGGGATCGCCTCCGACGCCGAGCGCCTGGCCGAGTGCAGCGGCGTGCTGGTCGAGATCGACCTCACCCGCCTGCCGCTGGAGGAGGGAGTCGAGGCGGTCGCCGTGTCGGCCGACCTCGACCCCCTCGAGCTGGCGGCAGCCGGAGGCGAGGATTACGAGCTCCTGTTCACTGCGCCCGAGCCGGTCGCCGATCAGGTTGCGGCGGCTGCCGGCACGGCCGGCTCACCGGTCACCTGGATCGGCACCGTGCGCGAGGGCGACGGTGTCAGGCTGCTCGCGGAAGGTGGCGCAGCTCGTCCCCTGCGCGGCTGGGACCACTTCTCCCGGCCGGGCCCGAGAACGAGTCCGTGACGAGCCGCAGGATCATCGCCTCAGCGACACGCTGAGGGTCGACCTCGTAGCCGGCACGGGACAGGCGGCGCACCGTTCCCCGATGTGAGTTGTTGTTTTGGAAACGCATTGCTCCTCGCCACGGGTTATCGGTGCCATCTGGACGCGGCACGATGGAACGAGTGTCCGTCCAGTTCATCCAACCAGCGTCCAGTTTGGGCAGTCGGCAGTCGGCAGTCGGCAGTGCCTACCGGCGCAGGGCCGATCGGGTGCCGCCCAGCGACCCGGGTCCCGCGTACGAGGCGGGGCCGCGGACGGTGATCGGCATGTCCGGCTCGGGCGCCGTCGCGCGCCAGGGCCACCGCCACGGTGGACGCGAAGCTGCCGGCCACCAGGGACGCGAGGATCGCGCCGCCCAGCGACCCTGTGCCGGCGGTCAGGACCATCAACGCATAGGCCGAGGGGTCCAGTCCGAGATCGAGCTGGACGCCGTAGTAGAGGACCGCCAGCGCCGGAAGGGCCAGCCCGCCGATCGTGGTCGCCCCGATCAGGAGCGGCCGGCTCGGAGTCCGCGGCGCGGCCGCCAGCAGGCAGAGGTGTGCCGCCGGCACCAGCAACAGCGCCGTGAAGGGGTTCGTGATGCAGACGGCCAGCGCCTCGAGGGAGATCAGCAGGGCCAGCGCCACCTCTGCGGACGCGCCGGGCGCGTCCAGCCTGCGCGCTGCGGGGCCCATGACCGCGGGACGCAGGTAGCGCCAGCCGAGGACCAGCGTGGCCGCAAGCGCGCCGAGCGCGATGCCGACCTCGCCGAAGTCGGGCGCGGAGGACGGCGAGAGCGCCTCGGAAATCGACGAAGGCAGGGCATCGACCAGCTGGAGCACCCACGTAACGGCCAGGGTGAGCGCGAACGGGATCGACCCCGCGAGGACCCAGCGGGTCCATCCACCCATGTCATCACGCCGCCGCAAGCCGCGCGCGAAGGCGTCCAGCGCCGTCACGAGCGCCGGCAGGGCAAAGCCGAGCGCGAGCAGCGTGAACGCCCATCCCGGCACGATGTGGCTGCCGGTGATGATGTAGCGGCTGGGAGACTCTTCCACCGCGGGCGCAGCGTCGAGCGCCAGCGCCGCCGCGAAGGCGGCGCGCCCGAAGCTCCCGAGCCGGTCCTGAGAGGTGCGGTCAAGGGTGTCCCCCGCCGGCTCGGGCGCGAGCTCGCCGTGCCCGGTGATCGTCACCGCGTCCATCCCCGCGGCGACCAGAGGGCCCTGCTCGCGCAGGGTCAGCGGCCACGCCTGGCGCACGAATTGGCCGGCCGCCGACTCGGCGCCGGCCGTCACGTCCGCCTCCCGCGTGAGCGCAGCGTCGGCGGTGCGCAGCACCTGCGCCGAGCCACGGCGCGAGTCGTCGGACCACGGCACCACGAACGGACGCCTGGTGGAGGAAGCCGCCAGGTCGTCGAGCACCAGGACCGCGTCCACCTTCTCGGGGTTCGGATAGATCTTCGCCAGCCGGCGTGCACCGGCTGCGTCTGCCGCGGCGCCGTCGGTCGACACGAGGACGAACGTCTTTTGCCGGCTCGACCCGTCGAGCGCGCTCGCCAGCTCCAGCAGCGCGGCGGTGCCCATCGCGCTCGACGCCCCCGGCCGCCCCCCGGCGTCCCGGTGCGACAGGACGAGGATCTGGCGATCGGAGTTCGCGGAAAGGACGCCGATCACGTTGGACATCGAGGTGTCCTCGCCGTCCCACTCGGCCTTGAAGCGGTCCCGCGAGGTCTCGAGCCCCAGCGACTTGAAACGCGACTCGACTTCGTCGCCGAGCGCAGCGTCACCGGAGCTTCCCGGCCGTCGCTCGGGGAACCTTTCGACGAGGCGCTTGCCCTCGCTCCAGGCAGTGTCGCCGCGAAAAGCGTCGGGAGCGATGGGTGCGCTGAGCGGGCGGGGACGCTCCTGCAACGAGAACATCACCACCACGACGGCCAGCACGGCCACCACGAGCGAGGCCCGATAGATGCGGAGATCCACCAAGGCGCTCGTTGTATAGCAGAGGGGAAACCCGACAACGGGCCTAGAATCATCTTGGGGAGACAGGTGAACACCACCGGAAAGCCGACACGCATCCTGCTCGTGGACGACGAGCAGCCGATTCAGAAGCTCCTCAGCTACCCGCTGCAGAAGGAGGGATACGACGTCGTGCCGGCCACGGATGGCGAGCAGGCGCTCGAGAGCTTCGACCGCGAGCACTTCGACCTGGTCGTGCTGGACGTGATGCTCCCCAAGGTCGACGGCCTCGAGGTGTGCCGGCGGCTGCGGGCCCGCAGCGCGGTGCCGATCATCATGCTGACGGCGAAGACCGAGGAGATCGACAAGGTGCTCGGCCTCGAGCTGGGGGCCGACGACTACATCACCAAGCCCTTCTCGATGCGGGAGTTCCGCAGCCGCGTCCGGGCGGCGCTGCGGCGGGCCGAGATGTCCCCGGACCCAGACGTCGACGAGGAGCCGCTCGAGCGCGGTGACATCCGGCTCGACTTCGCCAAGCGCACCACGGACGTGCGGGGCGAGTCCGTGCGGCTCACCTATGTCGAGTTCGAGATCCTCGCCGTGCTGATGCGCCACCCGGGCCGCGTCTACACGCGCGAGATGCTGCTCGACAGGGTGTGGGGCGATTCGGCGTTCCGCGACCAGCGCACCGTCGACGTCCACATCCGGCACCTGCGCGAGAAGGTCGAGCGCGACCCGAAGAACCCGGAGTATCTGCTGACCGTGCGCGGGGTCGGTTATCGCTTCCGCGACGAATGATCTGGCACCGGATCTGGCACAGCTCGATCAAGAACAGGCTCACGTTCCTGTTCTTCACGATCACGGCCGGCGCCGTGATGGTCATCTACTTCTACGTCGTCCCGCAGCTCGAGTCGAACCTGATCTCGCAGAAGGTCGACGCCCTGCGGCGCGACTCGCTCTCGTATAGCCGGCCGATCCAGAACGCCATCGGGCGCGAGGTGACCGCCACGCAGCTCGACGCGCTCACGCGGGCGATCAGCGAGGAGACGGGGACGCGCGTGACGCTGCTCGGCATCCCGGTGAGCGAGAACGGCGCCGGCGGATCGACGCCTGACTCCCGTCCGTACACGATCTCGGACTCCCAAGACGTCAAGACCCAGCTGAACCCCTCCGCCTCGCTCGCCCTCAGCGCGGCGCGGTCGGGCGGCGTCAAGACCGCGTCCAAGTCCGCAACCGGCAGCCGACCTCGCCCAGGCGGCGCGGCCGATCTTCTACCAGGGCAAGCCGGCCTGGGTGATCGTGTTCTCGGAGCCGCTCGCGGACGTGCACGACAACGTCGACCTGATCCAGCGCCAGATCCTGATCGCCGGCGCGATCGCCCTGCTCGTCGCGATGGCGAGCGGGTACTACGCCGCGAGCGTCATCTCGCGGCGCATCAAGCGGCTCGAGCGGGCGGCGGGCGACGTCGCCGCGGGCAACTTCTCCAAGCCGATTCCGGTCGATTCCGACGATGAGCTCGGTCAGCTGGCCCAGGCCTTCAACGAGATGCAGCGCAAGCTCGCCCGTCTGGATACGGCCCGCCGGGAGTTCATCGCGAACGCCTCGCACGAGCTGCGCACCCCGATCTTCTCCCTGGGCGGCTTCGCCGAGCTGCTCGAGGACGACGACCTCGACGACGACCACCCGAGCTGAGTTCCTGGTCACGATGCGCGAGCAGGTGCAGCGGCTCCAGAAGCTCACGACGGACCTGCTCGACCTTTCGAAGCTGGACGCCGACTCGCTGGACCTGCAGCGCGAGACGGTCTCGCTGCTGTCGCTGGCGCAGAGCGCCGCGGAGGAGTTCATCCCCGCGGCGGCGATGAAGGAGGCGGAGATCGAGGTCACCGGCGACGGCCTGCCCGGAGAGGTGGAGGCCATCTGCGATCCGCAGCGAACCGCTCAGATCGTCCGGGTGCTGCTCGACAACGCCCTGCGCCACACTCCGGACGGCACGCGCGTGCAGGTGATGGCCACCACGCCCCGCGGCTCGCGCAAGGACGCACAGCTGCTCGTCACCGACGACGGCCCGGGCATTGCCGAGGGCGAGCTTCCCTACATATTCGACCGGTTCCACACCGGCAATCCGGGCAGCGGATCGGGTCTTGGCCTCGCGATCGCCCGAGAGATGGCGCGGCGAATGGGAGGGCGGCTGGAGGTGGAGTCCCGGCCCGGACGCACGGCGTTCACGCTCACGCTGCCGCTCGCCGGCCGCCATGTGCGCGACGGCGCCGCCGGGGTGCCGGCAGCGACCATGGCGTCCACCGGCGGGCCCGAGGCGTGAGGACGCCCACGATCACGCCGGCGCGGCTCGCCGCGCTCATAGCGGCGCTTGCCCTCGCAATCCTCGCCGGCTGCGGGAACGACGACGACGCGGACGGTGGCGGGCAGGTGACGCGCGTGGACGTGGTGACCGGGACCGCCGGCGGTGGGTTCAACCCATCCGAGATCTACCGCAAGCTGTCTCCTGGGGTCGTCACGGTCACCTCCCTGTTCGGAGGCGACGGCTCCGATGACGCTGGTCAGGGAAGCGGCTTCGTCCTGGACGGCGACGGGCGGGTCGCGACCAATGCGCACGTCATCACCTCGGGCAGCGGCCCCAGCATCAAGAAGGCCAACGACGTGTACGTGCAGTTCCCGGATGGGAACCAGGTGCGCGCCGACATCGTCGGCTTCGACCCCAACGCCGACGTTGGCGTCGTGAAGGTCGACCCCTCCGGCCTCGACCTCGTCCCGCTCAAGCTGGGCCGTCTCGCGAGCGTCCATGTGGGCGATCCGGTGGCGGCGATCGGCAGTCCCTTCGGCGAGCAGGGATCGCTGTCCGTCGGCGTGGTGTCGGCGAAGGACCGCACCATCGAGGCGCTCACGCAGTTCTCGATCAGCGACGCGATCCAGACGGACGCCGCGGTCAACCGCGGCAACTCGGGCGGGCCGCTCCTGGATGCCAACGGGCGAGTGATCGGCATCAACTCGCAGATCCGCTCGTCCGGAGGCGGCAGCGTGGGGGTCGGCTTCGCCATCCCGGTGGACATGGTCCGGCGCTCCGTTTCGGAGATCACCAAGCACGGGAAGGTCGGCTACGCGTACATCGGGATCACCTCGCAGCCGCTCTACCCGCAGCTCGCCAAGCGACTCGGCGTGCCGGTGGACGAGGGGGCGGTGGTCGCGGAGGTGGTCGAGGGTGGCCCGGCGGACAAGGCGGGCATCAAAGGAGGCGACCGCGAGATCCGGTTCCAGTCGACGCTCGTGAAGCTGGGCGGCGACGTAGTCACGAAGGTGAACGGCCAGCGCGTCACGCGCGACCGGGACTTCACCGAGCTGATCTCGCAGTTCGAGCCCGGCCAGGAGGTGGAGCTCGAGGTCTACCGCGGCCAGAACAAGCGCACTGTCAAGGTCAAGCTGGGAGAGCGCCCGCTGACGGTCCAGGCGCCTTAGGTTGCGCGACCTGATCCTCGAGCTGAGCCGCGAGCTGCGCGCGCACGTGCTGCCGTTCCTGGGCGCCCACGCGGGCCGCGCCCACGTGCACGCGGGCACCGGCGGTGACGTGACCTTCGAGATCGACCGGCTGGCCGAGACGTTCCTGGAGGCGTTCCTGGCGGAGCGAGCTCCGGAGGTCGCGTTCTATTCCGAGGACCGGGGATTGGTGTGGAACCACCCGGCGCCACCGGATCACGTTCTGGTTGTGGACCCGATCGACGGCACGCGCCCCGCGATGGCGGGGCTCGAATCCTGCTGCGTGTCAGTTGCCGGCGCGCCGTGGAAGGACGGCAGCGGGCCGGTGATGGGCGACGTGGACTGCGGGTGCGTGATCGAGATCAAGAGCGGCGCCGAGTTCCTCGCCGAGCGCGGCCAGGGCCTCGAGATTCGCGACGGCGATGGTGCAGCGGCTCGAGCCCACGCTCAGCCCGACCACGGATGTCAGCCGGATGTTCTGGACTTTCGGATTCCGCGGGCGCCCGGCGGAGCTCCTGATGACGGTGCTGGCCGAGCTGACCGACGCCTCCTCGGTTGGTGGAGCGGTCTTCGACCTCGGCTCGGCGACGTTCGACATGACGCGGCTGGTCACGGGGCAGCTGGACGCCTACGTCGACGTCGGCACGCGCATGATCGAGGACGTGCCCGCCGTCCGAGCGGACTTCGAGCGGCTGGGAGACGGCGCCGTCCTCAACAACTCGCCGTACGACCTTGCCGCCGCGGCCCTGTGCCTGGAGGAGGCCGGGGCCGTCGTGACGGACGCCTATGGGGACCCGCTCGGGCCGCGGCCGCTGCTCGGCTCGGGCCACGAGTTCCAGATGTCGTGCGTGGCGGCGGCCAACGCCGACCTGCACCGGCAGGTCCTGGATCTCCTCGATCGGGGGTTCCAGCGCTTGTCCGAACGGGTAGGCGAACCGGGCTAGCCACCGGCGCACGGCCGCTGTCGCAAGTCAACATCGAAGGCTGCGGCTCCGAACCACATCTGTATTGCGATAATCGCGCCGCCCGGCAACCGGGCGCCGCTCTGAGTCCCCGTCCACTCAAACTAGGAAAGAGCCCCCCTTGCTTCAACCGGTCAGCGTTGGCCACAAGGCACTCGGCGACTACAGGCACCTGATCGGCCGCGCGCTGGTCGATGAGATCCATGAGCTGGCCGAGCCGCTGGCCGGCAAGAAGGTCCTGCACGTGAGCGCCACGGCGATGGGCGGCGGCGTGTCGGAGATCCTCTACGCGATGGTGCCGCTGATGCGCGACGCCGGGCTGGTCGCCGACTGGCACATCGTCCTGGGCCGGGAAGAGTTCTTCAACGTCACGAAGACGCTCCACAACGCCCTGCAGGGCGACCCGCGCGGCCTCACGGCCGAGGACTGGGAGATCTTCGACAAGTACAACCGCCTGAACGCCGGGGAGATGGACACGGATTACGACTTCGTGATCATCCACGACCCGCAACCGGCGGCCCTGCTCCAGTACGCCCACCCGAACGGGCGCCGGCGTCCGCGCTGGATCTGGCGCTGCCACATCGACCTCTCGACGCCGAACCAGGATTCGCTGTCGCATATCGTCCCGATGGTCGAGGCCTACGACGCCAAGGTCTTCCACCTCCAGAAGTACGTGCCCGACGGAGTCGACGGCAAGGTGGAGATCGTGCCGCCGGCGATCGACCCGCTGTCCCCGAAGAACATGGCGCTGTCGCCCGAGGACGCCGCCTTCGTGTGCGACCAGTTCGGCGTCGACGTCGACCGCCCGCTGATGTGCCAGGTCTCCCGCTTCGACCCCTGGAAGGACCCGCTCGGCGTGATCGACGCCTACCGGATCGTCAAGGAGAAGCACCCGGGTGTGCAGCTGGCTCTTGTCGGATCGATGGCGACCGACGACCCCGAGGGCTGGGACTTCTTCCAGAAGACGCACGAGCACGCCGCCGGGGACGAGGACATCAAGATCCTCAACAACCTCAACAACGTCGGCGCGATCGAGGTGAATGCGTTCCAGTCGCAGGCCGATGTCCTGCTGCAGAAGAGCACGCGCGAGGGCTTTGGGCTGACGGTTTCGGAAGCACTGTGGAAGGCGCGCCCGACGATCGCGGGGAACGTCGGCGGCATCCCCCTGCAGGTCATGGACGGCGAGACCGGCTTCCTCGTCAACTCCGCCGAGGAGGCCGCCGCCGCGAGCATCAAGGTGCTGGACGATCCCGAGCTCGGCAAGCGGCTCGGCCGCGCCGGCAAGGAGCATGTGCGCACGCACTTCCTGATGCCACGCCTGCTACGCGACTGGCTGAAGATCTTCAACGAGCTCAGCTAGTGGACCGCCGCGAGCAGTCTCACTGACATGCCGGGCCAGCCCGGACAGCAGCGGCTGATACTGCTGTCCAACCGCGGCCCGGCGATGTTCGTGCGCGACGAGAGCGGTGAGCTGGTCCCGCGGCGTGGAGGCGGCGGCCTGGTGACCGCGCTGACCGGCCTGCTGCGCAAGCGGGAGGCGATCTGGATCGCCTCGGCGATGACGGACGAGGACGTCGAGATGAGCCGGCGTCACGGTGAGCGGGCCTTCGACGTGGACATGGGAAGTGCGCGCTACCGCATCCGGCTGGTCTCCTCGGACCCCGACGCCTACGACGGCTTCTACAACGTGATCGCGAACCCGCTGCTGTGGTTCATCCAGCACTACCTGTGGGACCTCTCCAACGTGCCGGACATCCGCATGCACGAGCGGATCGCCTGGCGCGACGGCTACAAGGCAGTCAACGCCGACCTGGCGCACGCGGTGCTCGAGGAGATCGAGGACGTCGAGAACCCGCTCGTGATGATCCACGACTACCACTTCTACACCTGCCCGGGAATCATCCGCGCCGAGCGGCCGGACGCCTTTCTCCACCACTTCGTCCACATCCCCTGGACCGCGCCGGACGCCTGGCGGGTACTGCCGGCCGAGATGCGCCGGGAGATCTTCGAGGGCCTCTTGGCCAACGACATCATCGGCTTCCACACGCGCCCTTACTGCAACAACTTCCTGCAGTGCTGCCGCGAGCTGATGGAGCTCGACACGGACTTCCGGCGCGGAGCCGTGATGCGCGAGGACGGCCGCGAGGTGCTGGTGCGCCCCTACCCACTCGCGATCGACGAGGAGCTGTTCGAGGAGGTCGCCGCCAGCGAGGGCGTGCGGGTGCACGAGCAGGAGATCCTGCGCCGCCGGCGCGACCACCTGATCCTGCGCGTCGACCGGGCGGACCTGTCCAAGAACGTGCTGCGCGGCTTCACCGCGTTCGACATCTTCCTCGAGCAGCACCCGGATTTCAGCGAGCGGGTGACGTTCGTCGCGCATCTGCAGCCCTCCCGCCAGGACGTGCCCGAGTACGTCGAGTACCTCGAGAAGATCGAGGCGCTGGTCGCGGTGATCAACCACCGGCACGGGACGCCGGACTGGATGCCGATCGACCTGCGTCTGCGGGACGACTTCGAGGAGGCGGTCGCGCTCTACAAGCACTTCGACGCGCTGATGGTCAACGCGATGTGGGACGGGATGAACCTCGTCTCCAAGGAGGGACCGCTGATCAACACCCGCAACGGGATGATGATCCTGTCCGAGAACACGGGTGCCCACGAGGAGCTCGGCGAGTGCACCCTGTCGGTCAACCCGTTCGACGTCCAGGAGCAGGCCGACGCGATTTACCGGGCCCTGACGGCGTCGCCGGAGGAGCGCGCCGACCGGATGTCGCGGCTGCGGGCGATCATCGCCTCCCGCACGCCGGAGGACTGGATCGAGTCGCAGCTGGTCGACATCGAGGCGCGCCAACACCCCCCTCAGGCCCCATCGGCCTCGTAGACGTCGCCTCAGGGAGCGAATTCTCCGCCGGCCGGTTGTGGCGACACGGGCGCAGGTGGTGCCGGCGCGCGCGGCGGTGGCGCCGGGCGGGCGGCGGTGGCTCGCCGGGCTCTGACGACGCCGGTGTGACGAGGCGCCACGCCCCGCTCGACGCCGCGGCGCAGCGCGAGCCGGCGCCGGCGCTCGACGCGGCCGCGCGGATAGCTCGCGGCACCTGTTGCCCCGCCTGTGTGGCCGGAGCGGCGGGCCGTGGCCGTGTGAGCAGCTGCGGAGCGACCGCCATCAGCGCCGTGACGGCAGCGAGCAGGGCGACGTTCCGCCAGCGGATCCGCCGGGCGAAACCGCGCGCCGCGCGGCCTGTCTCGAGCACTTGCCCCATACCGGTACAAGGCCCGGCGCCGGGCGTTCTCGCCCCCACAAGCTCCGGAAAGTCGGCCGAACTCGGCTATAGTGCGGCGCCGCCGCGGCCGCTATGCAGCGCGTTTGCCGCGGCCACTCGCATCGATGCCAAAGCCAGCCGCCTACGACCTCTTCGTGCTGCTCGACCTGGAGTCCCCGGACGAGCGGCGCGCCGGCGTCATCGACCGGATCCGGCGCCAGATCCAGGAGCGCGGAGCGCTCAAGGGCGACGTCGATTGGGGCTCCCGCAAGCTCGCCTACGAGATCGACCACCGCGGGGAGGCCCAGTACCACCTGTTCCAGTTCGAGGCCGATTCGGAGCTGCTGTCGGAGCTGGACCGCTCGCTTTCGATCGAGGACGCGGTGATCCGCCACCGGATCATCCGGCTCCCGGGCGAAGCGCCCGACACGCCGCCCAAGCCCGCGCCGGAGGAGCCGCGCCGCACCGAGGATCGCGGCGACCGGGGTGATCGCGGCGACCGTGGCCGGGGCCGTGGGCCGCGCAGCGATTCGCCGGACGAGCCCACGGAGGCTTCGGAGGCCGCTCCGGAGCCGGCGCCTGCAGACGAGACCGCTCCAGCCGCAGGAGAGCCCGGCCGCAGGAGGCCCCTGCCGAGCCCGTTCCGGCCCAGGAAACGGTCGCCGCCGAGCAACCGGCCGGCGAGTCCTCCGAGCAGAGCTAACGGCCTCGGCCGCGCAGCGGCTCGCACTCCCGCGGCCGGTAACAACTGTCAAAGTCCTGACTTTCCGACTTTTTCCTGCGAGCAGGGGCTGGACCACGGCCTGCCTCGCTGCTTACACTGTCGAACCGAGCTTTAAGGCGGCTCGGAGCCGCCATCCGAAGAAGGGAGACGCAGCAGTGGCAGCCTCGAACATCAACCGCGTGATCATCACGGGGAACCTCACCCGCGACCCCGAGCTTCGCTCCACGCAGAGCGGCATGTCGATCTGCAGTCTGCGCGTCGCCGTCAACGGCCGGCGGAAGGACGACAGCGGCCAGTGGGTCGACAAGCCCAACTACTTCGACGTGACCGTGTTCGGAGCGCAGGGCGACAACTGTGCCCAGTACCTGAGCAAGGGCCGTCCCGTCGCAGTCGACGGCCGGCTGAACTGGCGCGAGTACGAGACGCAGGAGGGAGCACAAGCGGCAGTCTGTGGATATCATTGCCGAGTCAGTCCAGTTCCTGGGCTCTCGCGACGCGGCTCCGGCCAATGGCTCGGTCCCGTCCGACCTCCCGGCCGACACCTCCGACTTCCAGACCGCCGCAGTTGGCGGTGGTAGCGCTGGTGGCGGTGGCGGCGGAGGCTCGGACGACGACATTCCGTTCTAGCCAGATCCGCGCCGGCGCGCGCCCGGACGGCATTCCACCTCTACGACGCAGGCAGGTGCAGTAGTTGGCAAAGCAGCGCGGTCCCACGAGCAGCAGCAGACGGTCCAAGTCGCCCTCCGGCTCCGGCGGACGGCGCAAGAGCTGTCACTTCTGCCGGGACAAGGTCGATCAGATCGACTACAAGGACTTCGGGTCCCTGCGGCGCTACCTGTCCGACAAGGGCAAGATCCGCTCGCGCCGCATCACGGGCTGCTGCCGCCGGCATCAGAACCAGCTCGCGAACGCCGTCAAGCGCGCCCGCGAGCTGGCGCTCCTGCCCTACGTCGGCGAGCGCTAACCCGGTGCCACAGGCGATCCTGCTGAAGGACGTCGAGGGCCTGGGCGAGGCCGGCTCGGTCGTGGACGTCTCCGCCGGCTACCTGCGGAACTTCCTCGCGCCGCGCAAGCTCGCGCAGACCGCCACCGACGCGTCGATCGCAGCGGCCCGGCGCCGCATGGAGGCGGCCGAGACCGCCGCCCGCGATCAGGAGGAGCGCGGCCGCGAGACGGCGGCACTGCTCTCCAAGACCGTGCTCACGATCTCCCACCGCGCGGGTGCCGACGGCCGCCTGTTCGGCTCCGTCACCGCGCAGGAGATCGCCGACGCGGTCCGCCAGGCGCGCGGGGTCAAGGTGGACAGGCGCAAGGTGCGCCTGGAAGAGCCGATCCGCGAACTGGGCACCCACATGGTCGACATCGAGGTCACAGACGACGTGGTCGCCTCGGTGAAGACCATCGTGGTCGAAGAAGCTTGACGGTCGCTCCGTCCAACGGGGCCGTCCCTCCGCAGAACCTCGAGGCCGAGGAGTCGGTGCTCGGCGCGATGCTGATCTCCGAAGCGGCGATCGCGGCCGTGATGGTCGACGTACGGCTGCGGGCCGATGACTTCTACCGCGAGCAGCACCGCGCCATCTTCCGCGGAATCATGTCGCTGCACGAGAAGAACGAGGCGGTCGATGCGCTGACGGTCTGCGCCGAGCTGGAGGAGCGCGGCGAGCTCGACGAGCGCCGGCGGCAAGCCCTACGTGCACCAGCTGGCCGCGTGCCGTTCCCGACCGCCGGCAATGCCCGCCACTACGCGCAACCTGGTCAAGGAGCAAGCGACCATGCGGCGGCTGCTCGAGGTGGCGCAGCGGATCCAGATCAAGGTCCACGACCGGCGCGGCGAGCCCCGCGCAGAACGTCGAGGACGCCGAGCGCTGGCTGTTCGACGTCGCACACGCCGGAGAGCACCGGCGACTTCCGCTCGATCGACGAGATCCTCCACGACGAGCTCGACAAGCTCGAGGAGATCTCGCGCCAGGGTCAGGCGGTGACCGGCACGCCGTCCGGCTTCAACGAGCTCGACAACATCACCGGCGGCTTCCAGCGCGTCGAACCTGATCGTGCTCGCCGCGCGGCCCTCGATGGGGAAGAGCGCGCTGGTCGCCAACATCGCCGAGAACGTGGCCGTCAAGCACGGCCAGCCCGTGGCGCTGTTCTCGCTCGAGATGAGCGAGACGGAGCTGGCGCAGCGGTTCGTCGCCAGCCAGGCGAAGATCCCCGGCGACAAGCTGCGCAAGGGCCAGGTCGCGCGCGCCGACTGGCCGAAGATCCTGAAGGCCTGCCAGGCGCTCGAGCGCGCGCCGCTGTGGATCGACGACTCCTCGGACATCGACATCCTGGAGCTGCGCGCGAAGGCCCGGCGCCTGCACGCGCGCGAGATGAGCCGCGGCGGTCTCGGCCTCGTGGTGGTCGACTACCTGCAGCTGATGCGCGCCCAGTCGCACGCCGACAGCCGCGTCGAGCAGGTCGGGTCAGATCAGCCGCGGGCTGAAGATCCTGGCGCGCGAGCTGAACGTGCCCGTGATGGCGGTCTCGCAGCTGAACCGCACGCCCGAGCAGCGTCCCGGACAAGCGGCCGCTGCTGTCGGACCTGCGCGAGAGCGGCCAGATCGAGCAGGACGCGGACCTCGTGATGTTCATCTACCGCGACGAGTACTACAACCCCGAGAACGAGGAGGCCAAGGGCATCGCGGAGGTCGCGATCGCCAAGCACCGCAACGGGCCCGCCGGCACGCACGTCGAGCTGTCGTTCCTGTCGCGCTACCCGAAGTTCGCCAACCTCGCCCGTACCGATCCGCTCGGCGGCGATCCCCGCCGGCATCGCGGAGCCGGCCGAGTGAGCCGCCGGTTCGAGAGCCGCGAGCCTGCCGCCTGCTCCCGCTGCGGCGGCGACGGCTTCGTCCTCGACGACTCGGGCGACGCGATCCCTGCGAGTGCCGGCCGGTGATGGTCCGCCGGTCGCGCTCGGTCGGCGTCTCGTCGGTGATCCCGCGGCGCTACCGCGGGGTGTCGTTCGACCGCGCGCCGATCTCGGATCTGCCCTCCAACGCCGTGCGCCCCGTGCGCCGGTTCACCGAGAACCTGGAGCGCAACGTCTCCGCGGGCCGCGGCCTGTGGCTGATGGGCGATGTCGGAACAGGCAAGACCTCGCTGGCGATGCTGGTGTCGAAGCTCGCGCTGAAGGCCGGGCACTCGGTCGCGATCTACTCGGTGCCTCGCCTGCTGGCCGAGATCCGCAATACCTACGACGCCGACGGCGGGCGGAGCTACGACGACCTGTTCCGGGCGCTCGTGGGAGTGGACCTGCTGCACCTCGACGACCTCGGCGCAGAGCGCCAGACCCCCTGGGTGCTGGAGCAGCTCTACTGCCTCGTCAACGAGCGCTACGAGGCCGAGCGCTCCGTGCTGGTCACGACCAACCTCACCTGGGAGCAGCTCGAGGAACAGGTCGGCAAGCGCACGGTGTCGCGCATGACCGAGATGACGGATCAGATCCCGATGTTCGGCGAAGACCTGCGCGAGGGCTACGACCCCGCACGCTCCGCGCTGGCCTGAGCGCCAGCGCCCCTCTCCCTACACTCACCGGTATGGGCGTCAAGATCATCGTGGGTGCCCAGTGGGGCGACGAGGGCAAGGGCAAGGTCACCGACCTGCTCGCCGAGCAGGCGGACATGGTGGTGCGCTTCCAGGGCGGCAACAACGCCGGCCACACGATCGTCCGCGAAGGCGAGGAGTTCAAGTTCCACCTGATCCCCTCCGGGATCCTCTATCCGGGGCTCATCTGCGCGATCGGCAACGGGGTGGCGCTCGACCCGCGCGTGCTGCTGGAGGAGATCGAGGGCCTCAAGCGCCGCGGCATCGACGTCAGCGGCCTGCGGGTGTCGGCCAACGCGCACCTGATCATGCCGTACCACGTGCTTCTCGATCAGGCCGGCGAGGCACGCCTTGGAAAGCTGCGAATCGGGACCACGCGGCGCGGAATCGGCCCCTGCTACGCCGACAAGGCGGCGCGACTCGGCATCCGGGTGCAGGACCTGCTCGACGAGACGATCCTGCGCAAGAAGATCATGGCCGCGATGGAGCCCAAGCGCCCGGCGCTACGCCCGCACGCGAAGAACCCCGAGCTGGACCTGCACGCCATGACCGAGGAATACGTCACCTATGGCCACCGGCTGGAGCCCCACATCGCCGACACGGCGCTGCTCTGCTACCAGACGATCCGCGGCGGCGGCAACCTTCTGCTCGAGGGTGCGCAGGGAACGCTGCTCGACATCGACCACGGCACCTATCCGTTCGTGACGTCCTCCAACCCGATCGCGGGCGCGGCGTGCGTCGGCGCCGGCATCGGCCCGACAGAGGTCGACGACGTCTGGGGGATCGCGAAGGCCTACGCGACACGCGTCGGCGAGGGCCCCTTCCCCACCGAGCTGTTCGACGACCGCGGCCGCCACATGCTCGAGCGCGGTCACGAGTACGGCACCACCACCGGCCGCGAGCGCCGCACCGGCTGGCTCGACCTGGTCGCGCTGCGATACGCCGCGCGGGTGAACGGCCTCACCGGCCTGGTGATCACGAAGCTGGACGTCCTGTCCGGCATCGGGCCGCTGAAGGTCTGCACGAGCTACCGCCACGCCGAGGGAGCGGTGTTCGAGGAGTTCCCCTACCACCAGTCGATCCTGCACAGCTCCGAAGCGATCTACGAGGAGCTGACCGGCTTCGACGAGGACATCGGCGATGCGCGCACGCTCGACGACCTCCCCGAGACGGCGCGCACCTACCTGGAGTTCGTGTCCGAGTTCACGGGCGTCCCGATCAAGCTGATCGGCGTCGGCCCCGGCCGCGAGCAGGTGATCCGGGTGGACGAAGGCGAACTGGCTAGAGGCTCGGGAGCTCGTCCTCCTGCTCGAGCTGCCGCTCGCCCTGCCTGAGGATCCGCAGGGCCAGCATCGCGGCTGCCAGCAGGGAAGCGGTGCCGAGGGTGATCTGCACCCCGAGCAGGCCCTCGCGGCTCCAGTAGACGTCCTCCAATTCGACCAGCAGGGCCGATTCGTCGAACGTGAGTCCCATCCCGACGCCGAGCGGGATCGCGAGCATCTCTCGCACCTTGGGGTCACGGACGAACAGGCCCGCGCTGCCGGACGCGAAGGCAAGCGCGATGCCCGGCACGAAGTGGTGGATGTGGCGGCGGCCGACCCGCACGTTGAACAGCAGCGGGACGCCGCGGCGGACGCCGAAGGTCGTCAGCCGCACGACGCTCGACGAGATCACGAACGCCGACAGCAGGTTGAACAGGACCGTCTCGCCGGTGGGCGCCTCCTGGTAGCCGCGACGCGCCACTCGCGCCGTGTCGATCGCCGCCTGGGCGCCCTGCTGGATCACCTCGGGCGTCGTGACCGCGTCCTCGGAGACCACCCGCCGCCGCCAGAGCTTGCCGACCTCGCCGACCGCGACCGCGCCCACTGTGGCCAGGGCCACGACGCCAAGCGCGACGGTGCGCCGCTCAGATGCATCGAGTCCGCTCAGAGACATGCGCATGATCATGCGGCGGCCTTTGCCGGAACGCCCATCACCAATGTCCCAGGCGCCACGTCGCCGGTGACGACGGCGCCCGCCGCCACAAACGCCTCCTCGCCGACCTCGATGCCCGGTCGCAGGACGGCCCCGGCCCCGATCCGGCAGCCGCGCCGCAGGATCGCTCCCCGGAGCGGCTCGTCCGCGGGCCGGCGCCCGGCGGTGTCGTCGTTCGTCGTCAAGACGCCGGGACCGACGAACACCCCGTCCTCGATCACGGTGCATGCGGCGATGAAGCAGTTGGACTGGATGCGGACCCCGACCCCGATCCGCACATCGCTCTCGACGCCCGTCCCGCGCCCGATCACCGACTCCGCGCCGATCACACTGTGCTCGCGCACCTGGGACTGGTCACCGACGACTGCGGCGTGTTCGATGCGCGCGCCCGCATAGACGACAGCGCCCGCGCAGATCGCGCTGCCGGCCTCCATCACCAACGGTTCCAGGTCCCCGACGGTGGCGCGCGAGTGGCGCCCGAGCCGCGGCCGCTTGCCCAGGACGGCGCCGTCCTGCACCTCACAGCCCGAGCCGATCGCCGTGCCGCTGTGCACCACGACGCAGGCGCCGATCTCGGCGTCGTCGGCGATCTTGACGTCGTGACCGAGCATCAGGCCGGGCGCGCGATCGGAGGGATGCACGCAGTGCTTCAGGCGTTGCTCCCGGCCATCGCCTGCGGGACGCCGCCCTCGTCGAGCGAGCGCTGCAGGCTCTCGAGGACGCGCACCGTACGCATCGCGCTCTGGGCGCCCGACTGCGGCTCGACGCCCGTGCGCACGCTCTCCACGAAGTGCCGGCACTCGATGCGCAGCGGCTCCTCGTTCGGGATCCGGGGGCTCATCACGTCCCCCGAGCGCGTGATGTACTCGCCGTAGTTGCGGAAGTCCGGATCGAAGCCCTTGTCGTAGATCGTCAGCTTCTGCTCCAGCGCCATGTCGTCGAAGGTGGCCATCCGGCGCGAGCCCACGACCGTCAGGCGGCGCTCCTTGTGCGGGTCGAGCCAGGAGAGATGCATGTGGGCGACCCGGCCCGACGGGAAGCGCAAGTAGCAGAAGACGACGTCCTCGACGCCCGGGCGGACGAACGACTCGCCGCGAGTCAGCACCTCCGAGGGCTCCTCGCCGTCGAACAGGTACAGCAGCACCGAGACGTCGTGTGCGCCGAGGCTCCACAGCGCGTTCTCGTCGTCACGGATCTTGCCCAGGTTGAGTCTGTTGGAATAGACGTAATAGACGTCGCCCAGCTCGCCCGCGGCGACGATCTCCTTCAGCTTGGCGATGCCCGGGTGGTACTCGAGCAGGTGGCCGACCATCAGCGTGCGGCCGGCCGCCTCCGCGGCGGCGAGCACCTCGGCGGCCTCCGCGGACGACTGGGCCAGCGGCTTCTCGACGAAGCAATGCTTGCCTGCCGACAGCGCGCGCGTCGCGAGCGCCGCATGCGAGGGCACGTCGGTGGCGATCACAACCGCGTCGAGCTCGTCGTCTGACAGCAGGTCGTCCAGCTCGCCCGTGAACCGCGCTCCCGGCAGGGAACGCTCCCAGCGCGCCCGCGCCTCCGCGGAGCGGTCGCAGCACCAGGCCAGGCGGCATCCCTCGAGTGCGGCGAAGTTGCGCGCGAGGTTCGGCCCCCAATAGCCGAGGCCGACCACGCCCACGGTCACGTCGCCGTCCCTGGTCACCAACCGCTCCGCACCGTGCTAGAGCCGCACCAGGTTGCCGGTCTCGATGCCGCGCGTGACGCCGCGGAAGTCGAGCACCAGGCGCGCGTCCGTGGCCACCCGCCGGTAGTCGATCTCCGGATGCGCGGTCACGATCACGACCAGGTCCGCGGCCTCGAGCTCCGGCTCCAGCGGCGTCGAGCTGACCGCGAGCTCGGGCAGCGAGGAGACGTGCGGGTCGTGGTAGGCGACCGCCGCCCCGAGTCCCTGCAGCAGCTTGAAGATCTTCAGCGCCGGCGACTCGCGCGTGTCGCCGACCCCCGGCTTGTAGGACATGCCCAGCAGCAGGATGCGCGCGCCGTTGACCGCCTTGCCGTGATCGTTGAGAGTGCGCTCGATCTTGCTCAGGCAGAAGTACGGCATGCTCTGGTTGATCTTCCCGGCCAGCTCGATGAACTCGGTGTAGAAGTCGAACTCCCGCGCCCGCCACGCAAGGTAGAAGGGATCCACCGGCAGGCAGTGGCCGCCCATGCCGGGCCCAGGATCGAAGCGCATGAAGCCGAACGGCTTGGTGGCCGCCGCGTCGACCACCTCCCAGACGTCGATCCCCATCCGGTCGCACAGCACCGCCAGCTCGTTGACGAGCGCGATGTTGACCGAGCGGAAGATGTTCTCGAGCAGCTTCGCGAGCTCGGCAGCCTCGGGCGCGGACACCATCAGCACGTCGTCGACCACCGTCTCGTACAGCCTGCGAGCGTGCTCCGCGCAGTCGGGCGTGAGCCCGCCGATCACCTTCACCGTGTTGCGGAGAGTGAAGTCGGTGCGACCGGGATCGACGCGCTCCGGTGAGTAGGCGACGTGGAAGTCGCGCCCCGCGGCGAGCCCGGACTCCTCGAGCAGCGGCACGAGCCGCTCCCTGGTCGTCCCCGGGTAGGTGGTCGACTCGAGCACCACGAGCTGGCCCTTGCGCAGCACGCGTGACAGGGACGTGGCCGCGTCCACCACGGCGCTCAGGTCGGGCTGGCGGTTGACGGTCAGCGGAGTCGGGACGCAGATGACGATCGCGTCCATCGGCGCGAGATCGTCGTAGTTGCCGGTCGCGCGCAGGCGTCCAGACTCGATCTCGGCGGCCAGCGCGTCTGCCGGCACATCCTCGACATGGCTCTCGCCGCGGTTGACCTGTTCGATCCGGCGGCTCTCGGCGTCCAGCCCGACCACCTGGTTGCCCTCGCGCGCAAACGCCAGCGCCAGCGGCAGGCCGACGTAGCCGAGGCCCACTATCCCAACGTTCATCCTGTTTCAGTGTAGGAGAGGGGGCTGTCGGCCCACGCCTCCAGGGTCGCCACGATCGCCTCTCCGGCGTGGCCGCCGCCATACAGCTCGGGGCGCTCGGCGGGCGGCTCGAGGCCCTCCAGCGCAGCCAGCACGCGCTGGGGGTCCATTCCGACCAGCTGGTTCCAGCCGTTCTCGACCGTCTCGGGCCACTCCGTCTCGGAGCGCATCGTCAGGCACGGCACCCCGGCCAGGTAGGCCTCCTTCTGGACGCCGCCCGAGTCGGTCAGGACCGCCGCCGCGCCACGCACGAGACCCAGGAAGTCCAGGTACCCCAGCGGTTCGGTGACCAGCAGCGAGTCGGCCTGCTGGAGGCGTTCCAGAAGTCCTGCCTCGTTGAGCCGCGCGCGGGTACGCGGGTGAACCGGGAAGATCGCCGGCAGGGGCAGGTGGCCGAGGATTTCGGCCAGGGCCGCGAGCCGCGCCCGATCATCGACGTTGCCGGCCCGATGCGCCGTCACGACCAGGTACTTTCCTCGCGTCAACTCGTAGCGCTCGAGTACCCCGGCCGCGTCGGCGCCGTCGCCCATCGCGAGGCTGACGTCTGCCATCACGTCGCCGACCAGCGCGACTCCGTCGGTGATTCCCTCCGCGCTCAGGTTGGCGACCGCCACTTCGGTCGAGCACAGGAGCAGCTGCGAGAGATGGTCGGTCAGCACCCGGTTGCGCTCCTCGGGCATCTCGAAGTCGAACGACCGCATGCCGGCCTCGACGTGCGCCAGCGGTATCTCGAGCCGCGCAGCAGGAGAGCGCGCCGGCGAGCGTCGTGTTGGTGTCCCCGTACACGAGCACGGCATCGGGGCGCACCTCCGTCAGCACCGGCTCGAACGCGTGCATGATCCCGCCGACCTGATCCGCATCGGATCCCGATCCAATCCCGAGCCGGTGGTCGGGAGCGGGCAATCCGAGCTCACGGAAGAACACGGCGGACAGCTCGTCGTCGTAGTGCTGGCCGCTGTGCACGAGCACCTCCTCGTGTTTGCGCCGCAGCCTGTTCGACACGGCCGCGGCCTTGACGAACTGCGGGCGGTTCCCCACCAGCGTGACTATCCGCACGGCTCGATGTGCCGGCTTGGACACGTTCGGGCGATCACCTGTGACAACCCGTCAAAAGCACCAAATTGCGCGCTTGTTTGGTTAGAATCGCACGAGTTCGCAGCATCGTCATGGGGGCGGGGATCTTATGCGTGAGTTGGCGCAGGGCACCATCAGGACCGGCATCGGCCTGGCTCGCCACATCGCCAGGTACGTCGCGTACCACGTCGCGCGCTAGCCAGCGGGCAAGCGGCGCCGGCGCCCGGAAGGGCGCTGTATAAAGGTTTCCGAATGAACAACAGGACCCTGCCGCCATGAGGCTGCTTGCGAGATTCGCGACTCGCAACCCGGTGCCTATCCTCGTCGTCTGGATAGGCGTTTTTCTTGCGTCGCTCGCGCTGGGCGGAAATGCCCGCGACGACCTCCACGAGACGAACCTCCAGATCCCCGGGACCAAGGCGGATCGGGCGGCGAAGATCACGGAGGACCGCTTCGGCGGGTCGCTCTCACTCGCCGTCCTGCTGAAGGCGCCGCCCGGGCAGGAGCGGCTCCTCGCGCGCGAGGGCCCGCGCCTGGCGGATCGCCTCGAGCGCATCGAGGGCGTGCAGGTCCTCAGCCCGTTCGCGATCGGCGGCAACCGGGTGCTGCGCGAGCCGCGTGGGCAAGCTCTGTTCTCGCTGCAGGTGCGGCGTTCGCAGGAGGACATATCCGACGAGACCGTCCCGGCGGTGCAGCGAGAGCTCGACCGGGTCCGGCCACCGCTGGAGACCGAGCTGTCGGGCCGCGCGCCGCTCGTTCGCGCGCTCAACGAGGAGTCGCTCAACTCGCTCGACAAGGGCGAGTTGATCGCGTTCCCGATCCTGATCGTGCTGCTGCTGCTGGTCTTCCGCAGCCCGATCGCGGCGCTGGTCCCGCTGATGAGCGGCCTGTTCGTGACGCGCATCGGCACGGGTGCGATGAGCTTCCTGAACGACTGGTTCGCGCTCGACGCGCTGGCGCTCAACATGCTGACGATGATCGGCCTCGCCCTGGGGGTCGACTACTCGCTGCTGATCGTGTCGCGATTCCGCGAGGAGCTGGCCGCCGGCGCCAGCGTCTCGGAGGCGCTCGAGGAAGCACTCGCCCGCGCCGGGCGCACGGTCGTGTTCGCCGGAACGGCACTGGCGGTCGGCATGCTCGGCGCGCTGCTGATCGCACCCGGCAACCTGCTCGTCTCCGCGACCATCGGCGTGATCGTCGCCTGCGTCCTGGCCGTGGCGGTGGGGTTGCTCGCGATACCGGCCAGCCTGGCGCTGCTCGGCACACGCGTGAATAGCTGGCAGCTGTGGTCGGCGCGCCGGGAGAACCCCTGGGTGCGGCTCTCCGAACGCCTTTCGAGCAAGCCTGGCATCGCGGTGCTTCTCACGACGCTGCCGCTGCTCTTCCTGTCGGCACCCGCGCTGGCACTCGACACCGGCCCGCCGAACGTCGAGAACCTGCCGCCGGAGAACAGCGCCCGCAAGAGCTACGAGGAGTTCGAGCGCGACCGGGGCGCCGGCTGGGCGACGCCGTTCGAGGTGACCTTCACCGGCAACGGGCCGATGACGACAGACCGGCGGCTGCGCCGCCTCACGCGGTTCGAGAAACAGGCGGCAAAGCAGAAGGGGGTCGAAGCCGTGCTCGGGCCCGCAGATTTGCTGGACCGCACGCGCATCCTGCGCCAGATCACGCGCTCGGTCGTCACGGGCCAGGTGCAGATAGCCCGCCTCGAGCGTAGCCTGCGCCGGCTCGTGCGCGGGCAGGCGCGGCTGGACGCGGGCCTCGAACAGGCATCGGCCGGCTCGCAAGCGCTCGCAGACGGGCTCGGCCAGGCGGCGACCGGCTCCGGCCAGATCGCCGGCGGCACAGCCGCCGCCGTGCCGCAGACCCAGCAGCTGGCCAACGGCGTACAGCAAACGAGCAAGGGCGCCGACCAACTCGCCTCCGCCAGCGGCCGCGCCAACAGCGGAGCAAGGCGGCTCGACACGGCGATCGACGAGCTCACCCGCGTCCTCACTCAAGAAGACAGCGACTTCGAAGCCAAGCTCAGCGACCCGCTGGACAGCGCCCAGTCCGACGTACAAGCGGCTCTGCGCAACCTTGGCTCAGCAAGCCCGGCCGCGCAGGCCGACCCATTCGTGCAGCGCGCGAGACAGAGCATCAGCCAGGCGCTCACCTCGCTCGGGACGGTGCAGTCCAACCTCAGCTCCTACGCCACCGAGCTGAACGCGAACACCGCCGCGGCGAAGGAGATCTCGCGCGGCATGCAGCGACTCGTGACGGGCCTCGCTCAGATCTCGTCCGGCAGCACCCAGCTCGACTCAGGCGTCGCGCGGACCGCGTCAGGAGCGACCCAGCTCGCCAGCGGCGCCGGTGTCCTCAACGCCGGAGTGCAGCAGCTCAACTCGGGCATCAACCAGCTGCACAGCGGCGGCGCCGAGGGCAGCGGTGGGGCCGTGGGCCTCGCGGGTGGTCTCGACCGGGCGAGCGCCGGAGCGAACGCGATCGGCCGGGGCCTGCAGCGACTGCTCGACAATGTGGTCGCCGTCCGGCAGGCGAACGACCGTCAGGAGGGCCAGCTCCGGCGGCAGGGAATCGACGTGGGCAAGGCCGCGGCATCCGGGTACTTCGTCCTCGCGGGCATCGAGGGCGCCGAGCCACAGAGCCGGTCGAACGCCGGCTTCGCTATCAACACCGACAGCGGCGGCAACACCGCGCGCGTGATCGTGATCCCCGACGGCGGCGCATTCGACGAAGACACCCAGGCGCTGCGCAAGCCGCTCGAGGACCTGGCGGCCAAGACCGCCAAGGACCTCGGGGGCGAAGCCGAAGGGGTCGTGGGCGGGCCCGCCGTGCTGCTCGACGACTTCGACCAGGCGACCTCCGCGCGCTTCCCGCTGCTCGTGGCGACGCTCGTTCTCGTCACCTTCCTCGTGCTGCTGATCGTGTTCCGGGCACCGATCCTCGCGCTGATCGCGGTGCTGCTCAACCTGGTCACCGTCGGGGCGGCGGTCGGCATCCTCATCATCGGATTCCAGAGCGATCCACCCATCTTCGGCGGGCCCGGCTACCTCGACGCGATCGCGCTGAGCGGCATCTTTGCGATCATCTTCGGCTTGTCGATCGACTACGAGGTGTTCCTGCTCAGCCGCCTGGTCGAGGGCCGTGCGCTGACGGGTACGACCGAGGGCGCGATCCGCTACGGACTCGAGAAGACCGCGACGATCATCACCGGCGCCGCAGCCGTGATGGCGTTCGTGTTCCTCGCATTCGCCGTCTCACCGGTTGCGAACACGCGCCAGTTCGGGATCGGGCTGACCGTGGCAGTGGTGCTCGACGCGACCGTCGTCAGGCTGATCCTGCTGCCGGCGCTGATCCGCCTGTTCGGCGAGCGCACGTGGGCGGTGCCGGCCTGGTTAGACCGGATCCTGCCGAAGTTCCAGACCCACTAGCTACTCGAACTTCGGGCAGGGAATCTCGATCGTCTTCGTCTCGTCCGGCTCGCTTGCGTAGCCGTAGAACGCTTCGAAGGCGATCTTCCCGCTCGGCGGGCAGTCCGGCCTGGTCCACATGAAGGTCCGCGTCTTCTTGACCTTCCGCTTCTTGCACTTGCCGCCGCTCTTCTTCACACAGGTGACCTTCTTCTTGGTCAGCGTGAACGCCGGCATCGTCACCTTGAGGCGCTCGACCGAGATGTTGATCCCGTTGATCGGGCCGACGGGCAGCACGACCTTGTAGCCGTACTTGCCGTCGGGGCTCGGCTGGTTGAAGAAGTTGACGTTCACGACCGGATACGTCTCGCGGATCGTCGGATTGTCGCGGACGATCGCCGCGCGCTCGTCGGGGATTCCCACCACGACGAACGAGGCGACCGCTCCAGGCGCGGTCGGCTTGCCGAGGAAGATCTCGATGTTCGCCGGAATGATGGGATCAGCGAACGGCCGCGCGTCGACGGCAACCTCGCCGCTGCCGATCCGCGCGAAGCGGCAGACCGAAACGATGTTCTTCGAGTTCTTGGGCGGAGTCTTCTTGCCCTTCAGCTTCTTGTTCATGAAGTCGATGAACCGGGTCGCGCGCGGCTTCTCGAGGCGGATCTGGTCGACGAGCTTCTTCAGCGGGCAGTAGTAGCGCTTGTTCAGGAACGCCTTGCGGATCGTGGCGCCCTTGGGGATGCGGATCGTGTTCTCGTTCAAAGACGCCGGGATCGCACCGGCGTCGTCGAAGCTGCGCGACTCGAAGACCACGGTGTAGCGGCCGTCGGGCCGGATGTCCTTCAGCGTGAAGTTGAACTGCTGCACGACGCGGCCCTGCGCCACGGCCACCATGCAAAGCGACCCGAGCAGCACTGCCGCGATCCCGATCTTCTTCAAGAGAGTCTCCTGTTCCCCGTACCTGGACGACCGCGCAGCGGCGGCGATCGCCCTCCATGCTAGAGAAACCCCTGCGGAGCGGCGCCGTTGCGGTGTCCCCGCGCCGTTGGTGGGTCAGCCGCGCCGGCTCAACGACCTGCGCCGTGCGTGGCGCGCGGCCAGCGCATCCACCCGGTCCGGCCGGCCGAACGAGGTCCCGCACTCGGGGCAGAAGCGCCATGTTGCGACGACCTCGGCGCCGCACGCCTCACAGGACTTGTGAGCGGCAGCCAGCGGATCGGCGGAGGCAGCAACCGGCCTGATGCGCGACTTCGCAGCCGGGGTCGCGCGACCATGACGGGCGCGGTGTGCCGCCATCAGTTCGCGCAACTCCTCGGCCACGTCCTCGAACGAGCTGCCCTCCCCGGGTTCCGCGAGCACGGCGTTGCGCGCCTTCCAGGCGTTGTCGCGCTCGTCCAGCCAGTAGACCAGGCACGATCCGACCTTGAGCGGCGCGTGCACCGCGAGGACGACGCCCGCGGCGATCTCGCGGACGTTGACCGCCACGACGCTCTCGAACTCGAAGGCCTTCAGCCGGTATCCGAACGGGATGCCTGCCTTGATGCCGCGCTTGTAGACCAGAATGCCGGCGGGCGTGCCAATGACGGCGGAGCCCCCCGCGCCGTAGGCGATCGATACAACGGCATCGAACGGGATCAGAAAGCCCTCGAGCGCCGACCGCAACCGCGCGTCGTGCTCGAACCGCGTCTTCCACTGTTGCTCATGGGTGCCGTTCACACGGCGTCCGTCCCCGCTGCACTTGCCCGTCCGCGTCTTTCGAGTGGAGCAGGGTTCCTGGCACAGCGCCCGAGCCCCTGCCCGCAGAGGATTTACCACCTTCGATAGCCCTCTGGCGACTCGACACGCTATCCGACCGACAGTTTCTTGGCAAATAGCGGGAATTCGTGGGACCTGATCCCGCCAAATGCGCAAAAAGCCGGCGGGAACTCTTCAGACTGCGGCGGCGGTGGCATTGGATGGCTACCGGCACTTACAAAGACGACGACCAGGGGACACTGGCTCGCTGGAGCGCGGTGCCGGTTTGGGCGATCTCGCTGGCGGGCTTCGCCTACTACGTCATCACGTTCGGGTCGTTCGCGGACAACTACGGGTCCGCGTGGGCGGCGGCATTGAGCCTCCTATGGATATCCCTGTTCGTGATGCTCCACCGCTCGATGCCGCTGAAGCCGCGCGGCGTCTCGCGAACGGATTCGGCCGCGGACGCCATGCCCGCGCCGGAGCCGGTCGAGATGCCTTCGGAGCCTGACGAGCCGCTGGCGGCGGTCGTGGCGACCGCGCTGGAGGACGATGCCGCCCAGGAGGGCGTGCTGAAAGTCATGCCGCCCGCACCCGGCTCGCCTGCCGGCGGTCTGCTGACCGAGCTCGAACGGGACATCGCGGACTGGGGCTACACCTACGGAGTCGCGTGGGCGAACGCCCGGGAGAGATTCCCCGACGAGCCCGGCGAAGTGATCGCCGAGCGGGCACTGGCCGTGGCGCGCGAGGTGTTCGCCCAGTACATGGGCGACGCGCAGTGGGCCGAGCGAATCGCGCGCGAGCGTGAGCGCGAGCGGGCACTGTCGGGCAGCGGGACCCGCAACGGGTCCGGCCAGCCGGCCTGAGCCGCCTTGCGCGCCGACAGCTGGGATCCGGCGCAGTACGAGCAGTTCGAGCGTGAGCGTTCGGCGCCGTTGTACGCCAAGCTGCTGCACCGGCTCGGCTTCGGATCTCAGCAGGTGCGGCTACAGGTCTATCTGCACGTGCTGCCGCGGCCGGAGGCGGTGGTCGACTGGGTGAAGGGAACGCTGCTGACCGACTACCGCAAACGGCTCCCGGAGACTGCCTACGACGAGTTCACAGCCCGCTACCGGGAGCTGCTCGTTGCAGAGCTTCCGGACGAGCGGCCGTACCCGTTCGCCTTCAAGCGCATCCTGCTCTGGGGGAGGCTGGGCCAGGCGGACTGAGGAGTATGCGCTGCAGTGGGCCGTGCAGGAATCGAACCTGCAACCTTGGGATTAAGAGTCCCCTGCTCTGCCAGTTGAGCTAACGGCCCGGGTCGCGCGGCCGGGTTGGAGAGCCGCGCGAAATCGCGGCCCGTGGATAGGCCGCGCCTCGATTATATGAATGCCTCGCGCTCCCCCGAACGGGGCTGGGAGCTAGGGCGAAACGCCGCCGGCTCCGGTCGCCCCGGCGCCCGGCAGCGGGCCGAATGCCTCTGTGCCGGCCTTCTTGCCCTGCTCGCGGGCCTGCTTGCGCGCTGCGGCGATTTCCTTGGCGGCCTTGGCGCCCTCCTTCTTGGCCTCTGCGATCTGCGCCCTGACGGAGTTGCGCAAATCCGCTGGGGTCTTGCGCAATGACTCCTTTGCGGCCCGGTCACCTGCCTCGACATTCCCCGCGCCGTAGTAGTAGCCGGCCAAGCTGAACCACCCCGCCGAGCTCGGCCGATCTCGAACGGCGAGGCGCTGTGCCTTCGCCGCTGATGGGTAGTCCCGCATTGCTTCGTAGATGATGGCCGCGGTGGCCGCCGGCCCGAACTCGATCTTCTTGGGCTTGAGCTCCAGGTAACGCTCCCAGGCGGTGGCGGCGGCGATTATGGCCGCCTGGGCCTTGTCCGGAGGGGTCCCGGTCTCGGACTCGTCGGCGGCGTAGTTGTAGGAGGCTCGCACGACCGCCACCTGAGCTTCGGGACTGCGCGGAGCGGCGCGCGCCCGGGCACGCGCCTCGTCGTACTGATCCTCGAAGACGCTCCCGTCGCCGCCCCCGCCGCCGCTGAAGGCATCGAAGAGGCCACCCTGGACGCCACTGCCGGTGCCGAAGAAGACCAGGCTCCCGCCGAACAGGACCGCGAGGCCCACGTAGACAACCTGGATGAGGCGCTTGCGGCGGCCTCTGACGTCGAACAGCATCTGGGTCTCTTCTTGAGTGAAGTTTGGGGGGCTAGCTCGAGCCCTCGGTCGTCACGGCCGCCGGAGCGGGATCGCTCTTCGGGCGACCGAGTAGCGTTGCAAGCAAGATACTCAACTCGTACAGGAGGAGTAGCGGCACCATCTCCAGAACCATCGTCACCGGGTCGAGTGTGGGCAGCAATGCGGCCAGCACCGCGATCCCGAGGTAGGCGTAGCGTCGGTGGCGGCGTAGCTCGCGGGGGGTGGTGATCCCGAGGCGAGTCAGCGCGATGATCACCATCGGGATCTGGAACAGGATCCCCATCGACAGCAGGGTGAGCGACACGAAGCTGTAGTAGTCGCGCGCCCGGACCTGGATCTCGAACTGCGTGTCGTTGAAGTTCGTCAGGAACTTCACCGCGGGACCCAGCACGACGAAGTACCCGAACACGATCCCGCCGATGAACAGCACCGGGAACAGCAGCAGGATCGGCAACGCTACCCGGCGCTCGGTCGGGCTGAAGGCGGGCAGGACGAACGCGTACAGCTGATACAGGACCACCGGCGCCGCCAGCACCAGCGCCATGTAGGCGGACACCGTCATCGTCGTGATGAACGGCTCCGTCACGGACAGGGTGAGCGGCTCGGTCCCGTCGGGCAGCGGCTCGTTCAGCAGATCGAGGATCAGGTGGTTCTGCCAGAAGCAGAGCCCGAACGCGACCGCGATCGTGATGGCACAGATGATCAGCCGCGTGCGCAGCTCATCGAGATGCTCGACCAGCGTCAGCCGGTCATCGTGCCGCACCGGCCTGATGCGCGCCATCTCAGCTAGGCGAGGTCAGGTCTTGCGCTCGTGGACGACCTCGCCCTCGAGCGGAGCTTCGTCTTCCTCGGAGCGCTCGGCACGCTGGATGCGGGGTCGTTCGTCGTCGTCGTCGTCCTTGCCGGTCACCGAGTCCTTGAACTCGCGCAGGCCGCGGCCCATCGAGCGGCCGAGCTCCGGCAAGCGCTTCGGCCCGAACACCACCAGGGCGATGATCAGGACGAGGATGATCTCGAGAGGTCCGATATTCGGCATGCGGTTCCCTTCTGGGGGTCGGCTCAATGGTAGCGGCCCACTCCCATACAGATGTGGGAATTAGTGATTAACCGTTGTCGCCGAAGTTCCTGTAGTAACGGGACGGAGTGGGCTCATCCTGGCCCTGGTACTTGCTGCCGGCCTCGGCGGAGCCGTAGGGCCGCTCGACGGCGCGGTCCATGCGCATGAAGGAGATCTGCCCGATCGGCATGCCGTGGTAGATGGTGATCGGCAGGTTGGCGACGTTGGACAGCTCGAGGGTGAGGTTCCCGTGCCAGGAGGGGTCGATGAACCCCGCGGTCGAGTGGATCAGCAGCCCGAGGCGGCCGAGCGAGCTCTTGCCCTCCAGGCGCGCCACGATGTCGTCGGGCAGCGTCACGGACTCGAGCGTCTGCCCGAGCACGAACTCGCCCGGGTGAAGAACGAACGCAGCATCGCCGGCCACCTCGACCAGCTCGGTCAGGTCCTCCATCGGCTTGCGCACGTCGATGTAGGGATGGCGCGAGTTGTGGAAGACGCGGAACTTCCGGTCGACCCGGACGTCGATGCTCGAGGGCTGCACGAGGCTCTCGTCGTAGGGGTCGACCACGATGCGCCCCGCATCGATCTCGGACCGGATCGTGTGGTCGCTGAGAACCAAAGCACCGGCAGTCTAGTGGCCGGTCCGCGAGCTTCCGGCGAGCCGTTTCGGACGCCCGCGTTCTCCTCTAAAGCTTCGGTTGCGTGCCGCCGATATCTGCGGCAACGATGGAGGCACGCAACGAACAGCAGGGGCAGAAGGTCAAGCGGGTCGCCCTGCCGAGCGGCAAGACGATCGAGGTCGTCTACTTCAACCAGACGGCCCCCGCCGAGGCCGCCCCGGCTCAGGACCTGCACCTCTGCTGCGATTGTGACTCCCAGCTCGTCTATCCCACCCAGTGGCGCGAGGTGGAGCGCTGCATGTGGGAGGTCAGCCTCCGCTGCCCGAACTGCGAGTGGGAGATCACCGACATCTACGACCAGGACACCGTGGAGCGCTTCGACGAGGAGCTCGACCGCGGCACCGACTCACTGGTCGACGACCTGAAGCGCCTGGTCGCGGCCAACATGGAGGAGGAGATCGAGCGTTTCTCCCGCGCCCTGACCGGCGACCACATCCTCCCCGAGGACTTCTAGTTCCCCCCACAGCAGGGGAAGGAGCGGCTCACGCCGCCGCTTCGCAGTACCCCCTCCCCCCCCAGGGAAGAGCCGCCGGCCCGAATCTGGTCGGCGGTTCTCTTTTTGCCGTGACCGTTACGAGTAGCGGGTGACGATGCGATCGGCGACGTCGTCGAGCCGCGCACGCAGCTCCCGGTCGACGGCGCCCGCCAGGAAGGACTTCGCCTCTTCGACCAGATCGCCCGCTCGGGCGCGTGTGTCGCCGAGCGCGCCGCTCGCCGCGATCCGGTCGCACACACCCTCCGCGTCCGCGCGGCCGCGCACGTCTCGCAGGTCCAGCGCCGTCAGCACCGGGTCGCGCTCCCGGGCCAGGATCAGTGGCAGGGTCACCGTCCCGTCGAGCAGGTCGGTGCCGCGCTCCTTCCCGGTGCGCTCCGGCGGCCCGCTGACGTCGAGCACGTCGTCGAGCAGCTGGAACGCGATGCCGACGCGCGTTCCGTAGGCCTCGAGCGCGCCCACCTCCTCCTCGCCCCGCCGGGCCGACAGCCCGCCCAGGCGGCAGGCGGCTGCGAACAGGCTCGCGGTCTTGAGCTCGCAGCGGGTCAGGTAGCGCTCGACGTCGATCGTGACGTCCCAGGCATCATGCCGCTGCGCGAGCTCGCCGCGAGCGAGCGCGACGCACGCTGCCGACAGCGCCTGCACCTGCTCCGCGCTCCCGTTGCGGGCCAGGAGATGAAACGCACGCGAGAACAGCAGGTCGCCGGTTCCGAGCGCCGTCTCACGCCCGCGACTGGCGAACACTGTCGCTGCGCCGCGGCGCAGCGGTGCCGCATCGAGCACGTCGTCGTGCACCAGCGTCGCCATGTGGATCAGCTCGACTGCCGCCGCTGCCCGCGCGATCTCCTCGCCGGCGTCGTTGCCGCCGCAGATGAACACCAGCAGCGGCCGCAGCCGCTTGCCGCCGGCGGCCAGGGTCTCTGACGCCGCCTCTGTGAGCTGCACGCCGTGCCCTGCAGGCGCGTCTTCGAGCAGGCGCTCGGCCCGTTCCATCAGCACCCGCATGCGGCCCGAGTCGAGCTCGAGCAGCGCTCCGAAAGGCGCATCCGACGCGCCGTCGGCCGAGCCGTTGGCGGATGCGATCTCGGCCGTGCGGGAGTCGTCCCGAGGGGCGCTTGCAGGCACGGTCCCGCGGTGAATCGCGACGATCCCGCCGGCGAGCAGCGTGTAGCGCACGTCGCCCAGGCCCGCCCGGTCCATCAGTGCGGCGAGCTCCCTTGCCGGAGGGAAGCTCCGCACGGACTCGGGCAGGTAGCTGTAGGCGTCGCTCTCGCCACCCGCCTTGCCCAGCAAGGGAACGATGCGGTCGAACCACACCGAGTAGAACCAGGCGAGCGGCGGCCGCTCCGGAGTCGTGATCTCGAGGATCGCCACGGTGCCGCCCGGGCGCACGACGCGCCGCAGCTCCGCGAGCGCGCGGGGCAGGTCGACCACGTTGCGCACGCCGAAGCCGACCGTGGCCGCATCGAACTCGCCGTCGGCGAAAGGCAGCGACAGAGCGTTGGCGGGCTTGTACTCGACGGGCAGATTCGCCTCGGCCGCCTTTGACCGTGCCAGGTCCAGCATCGGCTCGGAGAAGTCCACGCCGATCACGTCGCCCGCAGGTCCGACGCGCCGCTTCAGCTCCAGGGACAGGTCACCGGTTCCGCAGCAGACGTCGAGCGCGCGGTCCCCGGGGCCGACTCCAGCGCGGTCAACCGTGCGCTGGCGCCAGCGGTGATGAAGGCCCGCCGTCATGACCGAGTTCATCAGGTCGTAGCGGCCGGCGATCCGGTCGAACATCGACCGAACCTGCACCTCCCGGTTTTCGGAGTCGGACGAAGCCGTCAGCGAAGCGCAGCCAGGTAGTCGACCAGCGCGTTGAACTTTTCAGGTGGCAGGTCCGCGTAGGAGGGCATCGGCGCGGTCGGGTTGCGCAGCGTCCGCGCGATCGCCTCCTTGGGAAGCGTCTCGCCGACCTTTGACAGGTCGGGTCCGGGTCCGGCGTTGCCCGCCTCGCCGAACTTGTGACAGGCGCCGCAGCCGGACTGGTTGGCCACCTGCTGGCCCTTCTCCAGCGCAGCCGAAGTCTTCGCGACGTCCATCTCGATCTTGTCCGGCGCCTCGGCGTGTGCGCCCAGGTAGGTGAGGTAGGCCATGATCGCGATCACCGCGACGGCAGTCGTGGTGGCGATCGGGCGCCGCTCGGGCCGGCGCTCGGGGTTGCGGTCATAGAACGGCAGCAACGCCAGCAGCACCATGCAGAGCGTCGGAATGCCGACCGACGCCAGGACGACGAGCGACGGCGGCTTGATCACGCGCAGCAGCTCGAAGAGGAAGAAGAAGTACCACTCCGGGCGCGGCGTGTAGGTGGTGGTGGTCGGGTCGGCCTTGTTCTGCAGCTCGCCGGCGCCGAGCACGATCGCCATCGTGATGATCACGGCCATCACGATCGCCGCCATCACCGAGTCCTTCAGCACGGCATACGGGAAGAACGCCTTGCCCTGGTTCTTCAGGACGGCGTACTCGCGGAGGTACTGCTCCTTCTGCTCTCGGTTCATGCCGGTCGAGCGGCCGGGCCGCTACACACGCTCTTTTTCCAAGGGCTCCGGCATCTTCGCCTTGATCCACGGCGGCGCGGTGGTGCCGAGCTTGGCCACCAGGTAGAGGTGCAGGCCGATCAGTGCCGCGATCAGGACCGGTATCAGCAGCATGTGGATCGCATAGAACCTGGTCAGCGTGGTGGCCCCGAACTCGGGGCCGGCTCTCAGGAAGTCGGCCAGGTACGGCCCCACCACGGGCCCGGTCCCGGTGATGTTGACCGCCACCACCGTGGCCCAGAAGGACCGCTGGTCGAACGGCAGCAGGTAGCCGGTCAGCCCCATGGCGAGAGTCAGCACCAGCAGCACGACTCCGATCACCCAGTTCAGCTCGCGCGGGTACTTGTAGGCGCCGAAGAAGAACACCCGGGCCATGTGGAGGAACACCAGCACGATCATCACCGTCGCGCCCCAGCGGTGCATGCCGCGTACGAGGCTGCCCAGGAAGACGTCGTTGGTGATGTGCTGAACGCTGTCGTAGGCGTTGTTGGGGTTCGGGTCGTAGTACATCGCCAGGAAGACGCCCGTGACCGCCTGCGACAGGAACGCGAACATCGTCGCGGACCCGAGCGTGTAGAACCAGTTGGTGCCCTTGGGGACCTTGCGGAACAGGAAGCCGCGCAGGAACCCACTCGCGCCGGTGCGCTCGTCGACCCAGCCGACGACGTCGGCGCCGACCTCGACCGCCTGCTCCTTGACGGGCGGCCCGCCGTTCTGCTGTTCGCCCGGGGGCGGCGGCGGCTTGCGGCGGATGCCGCGTCGCGGGGGCTTTGGAGTCCCGATCGCCATCAGGAGGGCGGCGGCGTCGTGAACCGCTTCGGGTAGAGGTATTGCCACAGCCCGTCGATGGGCTCCCCGGGGTCGCGCGGCGAGTAGCGCTTGAGGTCCGAGTTGACGCTGTAGCGGCGGCCGATCTGGACCTCCCTGCCCTTGACGCGCGTCTCGAAGCGGTCCAGCGGCCGCACCGGCGGGCCGTCGACGACCTTGCCCTGGAAGTCGTACACCCCGCCGTGGCAGGGGCACACGAAGCGCTCCGCGGCGCTCACCCAGCGCACCGGGCAGCCGAGGTGGGCGCAGCGGGTCGACATCGCGACGTATCCGCCCGCCTTCTCGCCGGGCAGGGCGGGATTCGTCTTGCGCACGTAGACCGTGGTCTTGCCGGCCTCGCCAAGGCCGCTGACGAGCGAGATCACGCCGGGAATGTAGTTGTCGTCGGTGAACTCATTGACGAACCCGATCGTGCGCCACTCGACGTCCTCCTCCTCGAACACGGGACCGAGCGCGAAGCCGACCGCGGGCAAGATGATCGCCGCGCCGGCGATTCCCCCCGCTGCCAGCGCCCCCGCGGAGAACAGCCCGCGGCGGGTGACGGTCTCGCCCTCGAAGGCGCCGGGCATCTTCGCCTTGCGCAGGGGATATGACTCGGGCGGCTGCGCCGGGACCGCAACGCGGCCTCGCCCGGCGGCGCCCTGGGCGCCGTCCGGCGCTCCGTCCGCTCCATTCGGCTCAGAGCCGGAAATGCTCGTCCCGTCAGCCATCCAAGTAGCCTCTGTTACGTACTCCTCGAAGCGGCCCGGCCCATCTCCCTGAACGCTATCAGGGCGGAATTCAGCTCCGCTTCGGTTCCCGTCGCGTCGGCCCGCGCGCTTGCCTCGGACAGCCCCAGAGCGAGCGCGTCGGCGCGCTGCGAGCGGACCGCCTCCTTGACCTGAGCGTGGCCGGCCCAGGGGCCGGTCCCGACCGCCAGAGCGCAGAGCGCCCACAGGACCGCCGGGAGGGAGTCGGCTCCCGGATCGGCGTCGCCACGATCCTCGACGTGCACCTGCGCGCAGAAGGAGATCAGGTCGGCCAGCTCGGCAACCGCTTCCAGATCCCCGAGCTCGGCGAGCCGCGCCAGGCCGAGCGCGTAGGCGAGGTCGCCCTCGAGCAGCCGCTGGTCCGGGTCGTCCGGCGCCTCGGGCCGCGGCTCCCCGTAGTGCAGGAGGTAACCCTCGAGCACACTCTCGAAGACGAAGGCGTAGTCAGCCGCGTGCTCGCCGGTCCGGGGGCCGGCGGCGACCAGCGCGCCGAACGTTGCCTCCCGGGAGCTCAAGCACGTCCCTCCTGCACTGCCCGGAACGCCTCGGCCGCGGCCGCCAGGGTCTCGTCGAGCTGCGCGTCCGTGTGTGCCAGCGAGGGAAACCAGGCCTCGAACTGCGACGGCGGGAGGTAGACCCCGTGGTCGAGCATGGCACCGAAGAAGGCAGCGAACGCCTGCTGGTCGCAAGCCTTGGCACCGGCGTAATCGTGCACCGGCCGGTCCGAGAAGAACACGGTCAGGAGGCCCGTCTGCGCAACCACCTGGACCGGCGCGCCGGCGTCCGCGGCGGCCGTGCGCAGCCCGGATGCGAGCCGCTCCGTCGTGGCTGCGAGCTGCTCGTACGCGCCGGTGTCCAGCAGCCGCAGCGTCGCCAGGCCGGCGGCGGTGGCGAGCGGGTTCCCGGACAGGGTGCCCGCCTGGTACGTCTCGCCCGCCGGCGCGAGCAGCTCCATCACGTCACGCCGCCCCGCCACGGCCGCAAGCGGCAGTCCGCCGCCGAGCACCTTGCCGAGCAGCGTCAGATCGGGCGTCCCGCCGAGCAGCTCCTGCGCTCCGCCGCGCGCGACGCGGAAGCCGCTGATCACCTCGTCCAGCACCAGCAGCGCGCCCGCCTCGCGGGCGCGGGACGCGAGCAGCGCCACGAACCCCTCCTGTGGTGGAACGAGGCCCATGTTGGCCGGCACGGGCTCCGCCAGGATGGCCGCGAGCGCCTCGCCGGCGCGTTCGAGCGCGGCATCGAGGGCGGCCGGGTCATTCCACGGCACGACGATCGTGTCCGCAGCCTGCGCCGCCGTCACCCCGGGTGAGGCCGGGATGCCCTGGGTCGCGAGCCCGGACCCCGCCTCGGCGAGCAGTCCGTCGACGTGACCGTGGTAGCAGCCGGCGAACTTGATCACCCGCTCGCGGCCGGTCGCGGCGCGCGCGAGCCGCACCGCCGTCATCGCCGCCTCGGTTCCCGACGAGGTGAGGCGCACCATCTCGGCGCCCGGCACCCGGGCGACCACCTCGGCCGCCAGGTCCACCTCGGCCTCGGTCGGAGCGCCGTAGCTGGTCCCGCGCGCCGCGGCCGCGGTCACGGCATCGACGACCGCCGGGTGGGCGTGCCCGGCGATCAGCGGACCCCAGGAGCAGACGTAGTCGACGTAGCGGTTGCCGTCCGCGTCGAACAGCTCGGCGCCCGCGGCGCGGTCCACGAACAGCGGGTCGCGACCCACCGAGCGCATTGCGCGCACGGGGCTGTTGACGCCTCCGGGTATCAGCCCGGTGGCGCGCTCGAACAGCGCGCGTGATCGGTCGTGCGAAGTCGCGGAGCGCACGGCCGCCCTGAGGCCGGCTATGCGGCGCCTCCGCCGAGCGCCGCCCGCTCCCACTCCTCGTAGTCCGGAGTGAAGTAGCGCAGGCGCACCTTCTTGAACTCGGTGGAGCTGTAGAGCGTCGCGCGGTCGGTGCCGGACAGCCCACACACGTCGCCGACGCTGTCCAGCACGGCGTCGCACTCCTCCTTGGAGCGCCCGTGCGCCATCGTGAAGACGCTGTAGGGCCAGTCCGGATACGTCGGCCGGCGGTAGCAGTGCGAGACGCCGCGCACCGCAGCCATCCGCGGTCCGGTCTCGGCGATCTCTGCCTCCGGCACCTTCCAGACGCCCATTCCGTTCGCGGAGAAGCCGGCACGGCGGTGGAACAGGATCGCGGCGACGCGGCGCAGCAGCTTTCGCTCGGTCATCCCGCGGCAGTGCTCCAGCAGCCGCTCCACCGGAACACCGAGCCGCTCGGCGGCCGGGACGTAGGCGTCCGAGCGGACCTCCATCGGTCCCTGCAGTGCCTTGATCAGCGCGACGTCGAAGTCGTCGATCGGCACGGCTTCTCGTGGCATCGGCTCGACTGCCTCGGCCGTCTTGGCAAGCGCCTCGGTCCCGCCCTCCATCTCGAGGTTCATGTTGATCTTGAACATCGTGATCGTGGGCAGCTGGCGGATCGACTCGGAGCTGGTGCGCTCGGCGAGCACGTCGAGCGTGCGATCGAGGCCGAGACCCGTGTCGGGCGGCACGGCGATCGTGAACCAGAGGTTGAACTCGTGGTTGCGCAGGTAGTTGTGCGAGACGCCAGGATGCTCGTTGATGATCGCCGCCGCGCGATGTGGATGCTCACTGTCCACCTTGGCAGCGACCAGCATCGACTGGTATCCGAGTGCGGGGGTGTCGAAGATCGGCGTGATCTCACGGATGATGCGATCGGCGATCAGCTGCTCGGTGCGCTCCATCACCTCGCCCTCGGTCGCGCCGGCGGCCTCGGCGACCGCAGCAAACGGCCGCTCGGAGAGCGGGAAGCTCGACTGCAGCAGGTTGAGCAGCCGGCGGTCGTCGTCGCTGAGCGGTACGGCGGCGCCGTGCGCCCGCGAGCGCAGCTTCGGGATGGCGCCTACGTTTGCAGCCACCGGGCTGCCTCCTTTGCGTGGTAGGTGATGACGATGTCCGCGCCCGCCCGGCGGATGGCCGTCAGCGACTCGAGCACGGCGGCCCGCTCGTCGAGCCAGCCCGCCTGTGCGGCCGCCTTCAGCGCCGCGTACTCGCCGGAGACGTTGTAGGCCGCCACCGGTACCTGTACGGCGTCGCGCACCCGGGCGATCACGTCCAGATACGGCAGCGCCGGCTTGACCATCACTACGTCGGCTCCCTCCTCGACGTCGATCACCGCTTCGCGCACGGCCTCGCGCCCGTTGGCAGGGTCCATCTGGTAGCCGCGCCGGTCGCCGAATGCCGGCGCCGAGTCGGCCGCCTCGCGAAACGGCCCGTAGAACGCCGAGGCGAATTTTGCGCTGTAGGCGACGATCGGCAGGCCGGTGTGCCCCTCGGAGTCGAGCTGCGACCGGATCGCGGCGACCCGGCCGTCCATCATGTCCGATGGCGCAACCGCATCCGCGCCCGCCGCGGCATGGGAGAGCGCCGTCTTGGCGAGCAGCTCGAGGGTCATGTCGTTGTCCACGTCACCATCGTCGCGCACCACGCCGCAGTGCCCGTGTGACATGTACTCGCACAGGCACACGTCCGTGATCACGACCAGGTCCGGCTGCGCCTGCTTCAGCGCCCGCACCGCCAGCTGCACGATTCCCTCGCCGTCGTAGGCGCCAGACGCGGCTTCGTCCTTGTGCGCCGGGATGCCGAACAGCAGCACGGCCGGGATTCCCAGCGACACGACCTCACCGGCCTCCTCCTCGAGATGGGAGATGGTCAGCCGCTCGACTCCCGGCATCGACTCGATCGGCTCACGCCGGTCGGTGCCGTGCGTGACGAACAGCGGCAGGACGAGATGGCGGGCCGCCAGATCGGTCTCGCGCACGAGGTCCCGCAGGCCGCCCGTCCGGCGCAGCCTGCGCAAGCGCGTAGCTGGAAAGGACACGTCCTGAGTCTACCCGGGCTGCGTCAGGCGGCCCGGGTGATGGCGATGCGCGCTGCAACGGCGAAAACCGCTGCAAGCAGCGCCAGGTGAAGCAGCGGCCCGCCCAGGTCGCCGGACCCGTAGAGCGCCGCTGTGAGGGCGTCGAGGGTGGGTTTGAACGGGAAGGCGGCCGACACCGCCGCGGTCACGTCGTGGACCCCCTCGCTCACGGACCCCGACGGAACCAGACCGGCGAAGGCAAGCGGAAGCAGCAGCGCGAACGAGGCCAGCGAAGCTGCGGCCACCTCGCGGGCGAGCGCGCCGATCAGCAGACCGAGCGCTCCGAACGCCAAGGCGCCGGCGATCACCGCCGGCGCCCACAGCGCGACCCGCCCCCAGTCCAGGTCGACGAAGGTACCGAGGAGCACGAGCAGAAGCGCCATTACCGGAAACGCGGCCAGCGCGACCAGCAGCATCTTCTCGGCGAGCAGCTCGGCGGGACGCACCGGCCCGCGCAAGAGACGGCCGAGGACGTTCTCCTCGCGCTCGAGCGCCAGCGAGCCCGACGCAAGCAGGACGCAGAGGAACATCAGCGAGATCGCGGCCGCGACCGCCGCGGCGAAATCGGTCAGCTCCACCTCGGCGCCTGCCACGGTCGTCGTCTTCACGCGGATCGGCTGGCTGATCGCGTTCAGCGCGCGGCCGGAGAGATTGAAGTTCTCGCGCGCCAGCGTGGCGAAGCGCGACACGCGCTCGAGGTCGCGTCGCTCCGCCGAGTCGCGCGGCAGCCGGCGCGCCGCACGGCGCGTGATGGCGGAGATGCGGTCCAGGCCGAGGACCTCGAAGTCGCTCCCCAGCACGTTCACCGATCCGCCCTCTTGCAACAGCCGCAGGTAGCGCACGGCCACCCCGGTCAGCGCGCGCGAGACGCGCTGGTTGGCACCAGCGACCGCGCTCTCGATCGCGTCCCTGACGGCCCGGGCGCGCAGCGGGTCCTCATCGTTCACGAGCACCTCCACCCGCGGGCGGTCGAGCGTCGAGCGCAGGCGCTGCTCGGTGACCGACGGGATGATGAGCGCGCCGAGAACGTCGCCGTCACGCACCTTCTCGACCGCCTCTTCGCGCGACTTCACGCGCACCGCGTCGACGCGGCCGCGCAGCTCGCGCTCGGCCAGCGCCAGGTCGAGCTCCTGCCCTCCGACCTGAACCGCCGCCTCACCCGGAGGCGGACCGACGACCGCCACCTCGGGCCGCTCCGGTGGCCGGCTGAGGGCGAGCCCGACCAGCACCGCCACCACCACGGGGTAGAGCACGAGGATCGCCACCGTGACCGGCGACCGGCGCAGGATGCGCACGTCCTTGGCGAGCAGCCGGCTGATCGGCGCGAGCCGGGGCAGGCGACTCAGGACGCGTGCTCCTGCAGGAAGGACACGAATGCATCCTCCAGGGATCCGCCGCCCGCGCTCACTCGCTCGCGCAGCTCGGCGACGGTGCCCCAGTGCAGCGGACGCCCGGCGGCCAGCACCAGGACCCGGTCGGCGTACTGCTCGGCCTCTTCGACGATGTGGGTCGAGTAGACGATCGCCGTCCCGCGCGCGGCCAGCTGCTCGAGGAAGTCCCACAGCACAGCGCGCTGCCCTACGTCCAGCGAGGCGCTCGGCTCGTCGAGCAGCAGCACCGGCGGCTCCGCGACCACACCCGCGGCGATGTTGACCCGCTGGCGGTTACCGGCCGACAGCTGCGAGACCGGATCGGCGGCCCGATCTACGAGGCCGGCCTGCGCGAGCATCCGCTCGACGGCCGCATCGGGATCGGCGGCCTGCTCGAGATGCGCGAACAGCCGCACGTTGTCCTCGACACTGAGCTTGCCGTAGACGGCCGGTCGCTGGGGGACCCAGCCGACACGCACGCCGTCGCGAGTCACCTCGCCCTCGTCAGGGTCCATCACGCCGGCGAGCACCGACAGCAGCGTCGTCTTGCCGGCGCCGTTCGGCCCGATGCACGCGACCAGCTCGCCCGGAGCAGCCTCGATCGAGACCCCGGCCAGTGCCGCGCGCGCGCCATAGCGCTTGTGCAGATCCACCGCTCTCAGAACCGGCGCACTCATAAGGGCATATCTTCCCCGCCATGGATCGTCGGCGAGTGCTGTTCTGCGGGGACGTGGTTGGAGAGCCGGGCCGGCGTGCGCTCTCGGCGACCCTGCCGGCACTGATCGAGGAGCACCAGCCCGACTTCGTCGTGACCAACGGCGAGAACGTCGCGGGCGGTCTCGGCATCACGCAGCGAACGGCGGAGAAGATCTTCGCCGCGGGCACCGACGTGATCACGACCGGCAATCACGTCTACCGCCATCGGGACGCGTACAGCTACCTCGACAGCACCGACCGCGTGGTTCGTCCGGCCAACTATCTCGACGGCAACCCGGGCCGTGGCTACACGGTGGTCGAGAAGGACGGCGTGCGCTGGGGGATCGTGAACCTCAGCGGGACCGTCTTCCTGAACGCCGCCCGCTCGCCGTTCCTGGTGATCGACGGCCTGCTGGAGCGGCTCGAGAAGGAGGCCGACCTGATCCTGGTCGACTTCCACGCCGAGGCGACGAGCGAGAAGGTCGCGATGGGCTGGCACCTCGACGGACGTGTGCTGGCGGTGCTGGGAACGCACACCCACGTTCCGACCGCGGACCTTCGCGTGCTGCCCCAGGGGACCGCGTACATCTCCGACGTCGGGATGACGGGGGCGCGGGGCGGCGTGATCGGCGTCAAGCGGGAGCAGATCCTGGAGCGGTTCCTGACCCAGCTTCCAGTGCGCTTCGAAACAGCCGAGGAGGATCCCTGGGTGATGGCGTGCCTGGTCACCACCGACGGCGGCAGCCGGGCCGCGTCTATCGAGCAGCTTCTGGTTCCCGCGCGAGCAGAGCAGTGAAAGCGAGCGGGAACCACCAGACGATGTAGAGGTAGAACCAGTGCGACATCGCGAGCTGCGCCGCCAGTAGAACCGCCGCGCCGAGCGCGAGCGCGCCGCGTCACGCTCTTCTCCCGCGGGACGAAGGCCACTGCGAGCGCGAGCAGCGCAGCACCGGCGGTGACGGCGACGTGCAGCGGGTCGAGCCAGTCCTCCTGACCCCAGATGCTGAAGGGTGAGTCGCGATCGAGCTGGAAGCCGAGGGTCCGGTCCCACAGCTCGGACACCCCGCCGTCGGGCAGCAGCGGCACGAACACGACCGCGGTCACGACGGCGAACGTCGCGGTGAAGATGGCCGCGTCGCGTAATCGGAAACGCTCGAAGCCGGCGAACAGCGGCGCGAGCGCGAGCGGCGCGAACTTCGCGGCCGACGCCAGCGCCAGCAATGCGCCCCTGCCCACCGGCGAGGCGAGCGCCACGAAGGCCAGCACCACCAGCAGCGCGACCAGGCTGTCGTTCGCGTTCGAGCTGAGCACGAACAGCGTGTAGGGATAGGCCGCCCAGCCGTACGCGAGCACCAGGCCGAGCCGGTTGCCGTCGGCGCCCGGCAGCAACCGCCGCCCCAGCACGAACAGGGCCGCGATCGTGGCGAGGTCGAAGAAGACCGCCGCGCCGTGCGCCGCCGGCAGGTCGTCCCAGGTCCCGCCCCACGGCCACGCCAGCTCCCACGGCACGTACGCCAGGTAGCTGACCGGCCCATACGTGTCTCCGGAAGGGTTGTCCTGCGGGAAGGCGCCATAGACGTCGCGACCGTGAGTGATGTGGTCGGCTCCGATCACCCCCGAGTAACCCACGTCGATCACATTCGAGTTGGTCAGGTTGAGGCCGACGCGAAATCCGACCAGGAAGACCAGGCCGAGGCCCAGCCAGGCGAGCGGCATCGAGACGTGCGGCAGCCCCGGGCCGGCGCGGCTGCGCGCGAGCATCAGCATCCGCACGAGCAGGTAGATCAGCACCGGATAGACCAGCGGCACCGACGTGAAGATCTCGCCGCGGTTGAAGTAGATGTGCGATACGCCGAAGCCGAGTAGGACGACCAGGTCCAGGTGCAGCAGTCGCAGCGGCCGGCGCACGTCCACGAATGGCACCAGGAAGGCGATGATCAGCAGCGCCCAGACCGCCGGGGAGTTGAACCGGCGCCCGAACGCGCCGGGCAGCCCGCGGGCCATCTGCCATTTGACCTGCGGGCCGGTCCACACCTCGACCGCGCGGCCGCGGCGCTCGTCGACGATCACCTGCGCGACCTCTTCGCCGCCCGCGAAGTAGCTCACCTGCCAGCGGCCCGGGCCCTTCGCGTAGGGCTCGACCCGCACCCTGCGGTGGCGGCGCAACTCCTCCCGCAGCTTGGGCGACAGCCTCGCGATGCGCTCCACTTCCCGCGCGGTGAGGAAGTGCTCGGCCGGCGGCCGCGTCGGCGAAGCCGGCTTTGTCAGGGTCGGCTCGGACTCGACCGCCTGGCTGGAGGCAGCGGAGGCGACCTGCGGAAGAGCTGCAATCGCTGCGACGCCGAGCGCCGCGACGACCAGTAGGTGGACGCAGCGGCGGCTCAGCCGCCGTGAGCGCGACGGCCGTGGCTCGGCCCGCCGAGCCTGAAGCTCCACAGCTTGTTGCCGATGAAGTTGAGCGGCGTCGCGGCCAGAATCGCCAGCGCTTGAGCCGCCACCTTCTCGAAGCCGGCCACGCTGACCAGGAGTTCCAGCACGATCAGGTTGAAGCCGAGCGCGACCAGGCTGACGGTCAGGAACCGTGCCGCCTGGAATCCGGCGTGGCCCTCCTTGGCGCGGAACGTCCAATGCCGGTTGAGCAGGAAGTTGTTGGTGACTGCGACGCAGAAGGCGAGGATCGCCGCCGGGATGTAGTGCATGTCGCCCAGCGCGACCAGGGCAGTGAACACCGACAGGTTCACGACGTAGCCGGTCGCACCAACCACCGAGAACTTGATCAGCTGCACCCAGTTGGCGGGCTTGCGCAGGCCACGGCCGACGCGGCGGGCGTGCGCCCCGGCGGTCGTCCTGGCGGTGTAGGTCTCGCCCGGCATGGCCGCCGAAGATAGAGCACCGGGTGCGGGTCGGGTCTCGGTTTGGCTTGGGTTCACGATCTGATCTCGAACTCGACCAGCCCTTCCGGGCGCTCGTCTTCGATGTCCACACCATCGACACGCGCGGCGCCGGGGCCGATACGACAGAAGTCGATCAGGCGCTCGACTGCGGCAGGGTCACCCTCGAGCACCACCTCGACGGATCCGTCTGAACAGTTCCGCGCCCATCCCGCGACCCCTTCCGCGCGGGCACGCTGGCGAAGGCTGTCCCGGAAGAACACCCCTTGCACCCTTCCGGTTACGCGGAGGCTCTTCCGAATCACGCTTCCACGCCGAAGTGGTCCAGCACCACCCGGGCAACGTCGGTGACCGACCACTGGCGCGGTTGCGCGGCCCCGCCGTTCAGATCCGGGCCGCAGTTGACGAACGCCAGCGGCCCGAGCGAGTCGCCGCGCCGCAACGACCCATGGCTGCCACCGCCGACATGGTCCGCGCCACCCCAGTCGACGCACTCGTAGCCGCGCGCGAGCGAGAGGACGATGTCTCCTGCGCCCGCGCACTCGAGCGCCGACCACAGGCGCCCCAGGGCATCCGGGTAGGCGCGGCTCTCCCACTCATCGCCCGAGACGTGCGCCTCGAGCGCCGCCGGGTCACCCTCGAAGTCCCAGCGCATGCCGCGGGTGTCGGCCACCGCGGACCCGGGCACGAACCGCAGCTCACCCCGCGGGGTCCACAGGCGCGCCTCGCCGTCCTCGAGCCAGGCCATCACGTCGACTCCCTCCAGCTCTCGCAGCTTCGCGCGCACCGCCGGCAGTCGCTCGGCGCGAGCTTCCTCCGGGCCCAGCGCGTAGACCATCGCCGATCGCGCACCCGGGCTGACGGCAAGCTCGGCGCCCTCCGGATCCTGGTCGTTCGGCTGCAGGACCTTCCACTCCCCGAGGTACTCGGCGAGGTGCAGTCGCTCGGTGACCGCGATCTGAGCGTGGTCGGCCATCAGGATCACCGCGTGCTCGTCGAAGAACCGCTCCGCGCCACCGCCCGCCTGAACCAGCTGCTCCAGGTAACGGTCCGCGCGTGCGATCGACGTGACCGTCGCGTCGGGCCCGAGGCGGTGCGAGTAGTTGTCGTTGTCGGGCAGCGAGAACAGCATGAAGTCGTACAGGTCGTACTCCTCCAGGTGAGCGCCTACGCAGCCGGAGTAGGGGTCGCGCGTGCCCGGCCGCGCGAGCGTGGAACGGCAGTCGACGGATTGCGAGGAGTACAGCTCTCCATAGAACAGCTCGGCCGGCCCGTAGACCGCGTGGCGGAAGTTCGCCGCTTGCACCACCCGCCGCAGCCAGCCCTGGACCGCCAGCTCGTGCCGCGTGCGGCCGCGGAAGATCAGGAACGGAGTGCAGGCCGTGCGCACCCCCGCGTCGTCGAGCCGCTCGAACACCGTCAGATGCGCGCGGCTGAGGTGGTCGAAGTTCATGTTGTAGACCGTGTCGAGCATCGACCGCAGGAGACCGAACGTGCGCACCGCTTGGCCGGACGAGCCGTAGTCGACGTAGCGCCGCTCGCCGCGGTGGTACCAGTTGATCGAGGGGACGCCGTGCCGGTCGACCGTGACGCCGGTCGTGATCGACGCCGACGCGGCGGGCGTCACCGAGGGGAAGACGCTCACGCAGTCCGGGTGGTACACGCCGCGCTTCAGGATCTCCGCGAACATCGGCGCCTTGCCCTGCTCGACGGCGCGCTCGAGCATCGCCGGCTTGAGGGCGTCCACGACAACGAGGACGAGCTTTTTCAACGCAGGGAGGGGACTTGGTTCAACGCAGGATGCGGAGGCCTTCGTACTTGCGCTGCGTGCGGCGCCGCTGCGACACGACCGCCCACACGGCGACGGCCAGGGCCAAGATCGAGATCGGCGGAACCAGCACCGACAGCGCGGCCAGCGCCGCCGTCGCGACGTCGGCGTAAACGAGCAGGAAGGACGCGGTGTCCTCGTCCCCGCGTGCGCGCAGCCGCGACTGCGCTCCCAGCAGGAAGGTGCTCGCCGCCACGAACGCCAGCACCGCACACGCCGGCCCGGCGGCGAGACCCGGCCAGCTCTCGTAGTGCTCGTCGGCGAGTGATCCCGAGAACAGCAGCGCACCGATCCCCGCCGCGATGCCGGCCGTCACGATCGTCGGGACGGGCGCTCCAGAGCGCGCCGCCAGAAACGCCAGCACGACCGCGACCGCCATCAGCGCCAGCCACCAAGGCGACTCGAGGAACGAGAAGTCGGTGCCCTCGAAATCGATCCCCACGTTCGCGAGCGCGAGCAGCCCGACGACCAGCGCGGACACGGCTGCACGCACGCCGGCGGCGAGCGAGGTCCCGATTCCCTGTGTGATGGCGAGAAAGAGGTCCATCGGCGATGGTCTATCGTCATTGTCGCTGTTGCGGATTCAAGGCGGCGTGCACGTGCCGTCGCGCCTGCACCGAGCGGGCGCTCCGCAGGGCGGCTCGGAGAGACCCCGAATGCACCGTTTCAGAACATCTTCGTGACGGATCGGGAGCACAGAACCAGCCACGACATCGAGCGCTACGCCGGGCTCTTCGCGCGCCGGACCCGCCAGATGAGGTCCTCGGCGATGCGAGATCTGATGGCGATCACCGCCCGGCCCGAGGTCATCTCCCTGGCGGGCGGATTGCCGGACACCTCGACCTTCCCGCCTGAGACCTTTGCCGGGCTGATGGCCAAGATCGCGCAGGAGTCGTGCGCGAGCGCACTTCAGTACGGCCCCACCGAGGGCTTCGACGCGACCAAGCTCCGGATCGCCGAGGTGATGGCGGCGGAGGGCATGCGGATCGACATCGAGGACGTCGTCGTCACGACCGGCGGCCAGCAGGTGATCGACCTGGTCGCGAAGACGCTGATCGACCCGGGCGACGTCGTGATCAGCGAGGCGCCGACCTACCCCGGCGCCGTCCCGGTGTTCTCGAGCTACGAGGCCGACGTGATCCAGATCGAGATGGACAGCGACGGGATGCGCATCGACCTGCTCGAGGAGACCCTCGACCGGCTGGACCGGGACGGGCGCCGGCCGAAGTTCATCTACACGGTCCCGACGTTCCAGAACCCTGCCGGGGTGACGCTGTCCGAGCCGCGCCGGACCGCGCTGGTCGAGCTTGCGGCGCGCCGGGAGCTGCTGGTGCTCGAGGACAATCCCTATGGCCTGCTGCGCTACGAGGGCGAGCCGCTGCCGACCCTGTACTCGCTCGACGGCGGGCGCTACGTGCTCTACCTGGGGACGTTCTCCAAGATCCTCTCGCCGGGCATCCGGCTCGGTTGGATCGCGGCGCCCGGGCCCGTCCTCGACAAGATCAAGCTCGGCAAGCAGGCGGCGGACCTGTGCACCTCCTCACTCACGCAACAGCTGGTCGACGCGTACTTCGCCGAGGGCCGCTGGCAGAACTACATCCAGAGCCTGTGCGCGATCTACCGTCAGCGCCGGGACGCGATGCTGGATGCGCTGGCCGAGTACTTCCCGCCCCAGGCGGAATGGACCCAGCCCGGCGGCGGCCTGTTCATCTGGGCCACGCTGCCGGACTTCATCGACACCAGCGACCTGCTCGCCAAGGCGATCCGCGAGGAGAACGTCGCGTTCGTCCCCGGCTCGGCGGCCTATGTGGACGGCCGCGGTGGCAGCTCGATGCGCCTCAACTTCTCGGGAGTCGACATCGACGGCATCGTCGAGGGCGTGCGGCGGATCGGCAAGGTCGTCAACGAGCAGATCGACCTGTACGGGACCTTCACGGGCGCGCAGCCGGCAGCGCCGCCCAGGCGGTCGCCCGAGCAGAAGGGCGAGGAGCCGCTGGCCGACGTCCTTCACCTTCCCCGGCGGGCGCGCCGGCAGGGCACATGAACGCGCGTCGCGTCGCGGTCCTGAAGGGCGGGCAGTCGCTCGAGCGAGAGGTCTCGCTGCGCTCGGGGAGCCGCGTCGAGGACGCGCTCGAGGAGCTCGGCGCGGAAGTCGTGCCGATCGACGTGGACGTGACGCTCGCCCGGCGGTTGCGCGAAGCGGAAGTCGAGGTGGCCTTCATCGCGCTGCACGGGCGAGGCGGCGAGGACGGGACCGTCCAGGAGATCCTCGAGATCATCGGCATTCCATACACGGGCTCGGGAGTGCTGGCGTGCATGCGATGCATGGACAAGGTGCTGACGAAGCACAAGCTGATCGGCAACGGACTGCCGACGCCCGAGTTCTTCGCCTTCAACGAGGTCGCATTCAAGGAATTCGGCGCCGCCGACGCGCTGCCGGCGATCGAGGAACGGCTCGGTTTTCCCATGGTCGTGAAGCCTGCAGCCCAGGGCTCCGCGCTCGGCATCCGGTTCGCCGAACGCGCGAGCGACGTGCCGGAGGCGCTGGTGGCCGCATTCAGCTACGACGACCGCGTGCTGCTGGAGCGGCACATCAGCGGGCGCGAGCTGGCGGTCAGCCTGCTGGAGGAGCCAGACGGAGGCGTGCAGGCGCTGCCGGCCGTCGAGGCACGCCCGCACGAGGGGTACCGGTTCGACTTCGAGGCTCGCTACGAGATCGGCAAGACCGACTACTTCTGCCCCGCCGACCTGCCCGGCGACGCCGGCGAGCGGGCCCAGGAGCTTGCCGTGCAGACCTATGAGCTGCTCGGCTGCTCGGGCTTCGCACGGGTCGACATGATCATGGACGCCGACGAGCAGCTGCACGTGCTCGAGGCGCAGGCGATCCCGGGCATGACCGAGACCAGCTTCCTGCCCCAGGCCGCGGAGGCGGCGGGCATCAGCTTCAAGGAGATGGTCGAGCGGCTGGTCGACCTCGCCGTCGCTCGCCGTCAGGCAGTTACGGCCTAGCCGCTCCCCGAAGCAAAATCCTCGGGCGTCACTTCGTCCAGGAACTGCTTGAACTTGTCGACGACCTCTTCCGTGTCCTCGACCTCGTGCTCGAACTCGATCGCGCTCTCCTGGATCACGTCTTCGGCCGCGAAGATCGGGGCCGAGGTGCGCACGGCGACGGCCAGCGCGTCGGACGGCCGCGAGTCGATCTCGACCTCCTGGCCGTTGATCTTCAGCGTGATCGAGGCGTAGAACGTGTTGTCGCGCAGCTCGGTGACCGAGACGCGCGTGCACTGGGCCTCGAGCTCTCCGATCACCTCCGTGATCAGGTCGTGCGTCATCGGCCGCGGCGTCGAGGCGCCCTGAAGCTTCATCAGGATCGCGGCAGCCTCGGGATGGCCGATCCAGATCGGCAGGAACTTGTTGCCATCGACCGTCTTCAACAGGACGATGGGCTGCTTGCCGACCATGTCGAAGCTCACGCCGTAGATGACCATCTCCTGCATCAGGGCCCCTGATCCCGCGCCAATGCCATGCGGCTGATTATAGGAACGGGGCGCGGGCGGTCATGCGGGCTGCGACCGCGGCTCGCGCGCGGCGCCCTGCCGGGCGCCGTTGGCACGGCGATCTCCCTGCAAATGGGGTTACTACGGGATGAAGAAACCGTGCATCGCGAACAGTGTGTTGCCCGCGCCGGTGTCCGCGTCTCCGTCCGGGCCGCCGTCCCAGACGCCCACGCTCGTCACGCCGTAGATCGCGCGCTTGCCCTCCGGCGTTGCGCTCGGGCCCAGCAGGGTGTCGAGCGAAGTGACAAGAGAGCAAGTGCTGCCCACCGTCGTATCTCCTGTGGCTGTACACGGCACGGCTGCGGTGAGCGGCAGGTCCATGACCGTGCCGGGCAGGTTCTGCGTAGCCCCGTTCGCCCGATCGGTGATCCGCAAGGTGACCTGGAGGCCCAGCTCGCCCGTGAAGTCGGCCAGGTCGGTCTGCCGGCGCACGTCCTCCAGCGAGACCGCAAGCGTGGCGTCCGCATCGTCAGCACCGCCCGGGACGCCGGGCTGAGCGACGATAGAGACGAAACCGACCGATTTGGCAGGCGCGCCATTGGCGTCGGGGGAGCCGACTGTGAGGTATTCCGAGACGAGGTCGGGTGGATTACAGGATCCGAATGCAAAGGGTGCCTGATGGGTCGTCGAGGGTTCGGTGCATTCGCCATAGGCCGGCACGAGCGGTACCCGTACGGGCGTAGCGCCCTTGGGGCGCGGATAGCCACTGGTGACGGGATACCGAGCCAGGTAGAGATCCTCCGCGGCATCCAAATCGGACGCCGTCAACGCTTCGCTGGTAGTGAAGACGACGCGCGCACCGTCGGTCGAGATGACCCCCAGGCCAGCGTAGAAGGCCCCGTTGCCGCCGATCGAGCCGGTCGAGATCCGCGTGGTGGTCGAGCCGCTGCGTTCGTAGACGTCGAACTCTGAATCGGTGTCGCCCGGCTCGAGGGGCTCCGGCGTTTCGAAGAACACCCGCGCTCCGTCCGCAGACGCGCGACGGAAGGTTGGATTGGCAACGCCGTTGCCGCCGATCGAGCCGGTCGAGATCCGCGTGGTGGTCGAGCCGGAGCGCTCGTAGATGTCGGCTGACGAGTCGGTGTCGCCCGGCTCGAGGGGCTCCGCGGTCGTAAAGAAGACCCGGGAGCCATCTGCTGAGGAGCCATTGAACGAGGGACCAAACGCGCCATTCCCTCCGATCGAGCCGGTCGAGATCCGCGTGGTGGTCGAGCCGGAGCGCTCGTAGATGTCGGCTGACGAGTCGGTGTCGCCCGGCTCGAGGGGCTCCGCGGTCCTGAAGAACACGCGCGTGCCGTCCGCGGTGGCGCTGACAAGGGACAAATCATTGAAGGCCCCGTTGCCGCCGATCGAGCCGGTCGAGATCCGCGTGGTGGTCGAGCCGGAGCGCTCGTAGATGTCTTCCGCCGAGTCGGTGTCGCCCGGCTCGAGGGGCTCCGCGGTCCTGAAGAACACGCGCGTGCCGTCCGCGGAGGCACGGGAAAAGGACACGTCATTGAAGGCGCCGTTGCCGCCGATCCGCGTGGTGGTCGAGCCGCTGCGTTCGTAGAGGTCCCACCCCGAGTCGGTGTCGCCCGGCTCGAGGGGCTCCGCGGTCGTAAAGAAGACCCGGGAGCCATCTGCTGAGTAGCCTTCGAAAGCGACAGTGAACGCGCCGTTGCCGCCGATCGAGCCGGTCGAGATCCGCGTGGTGGTCGAGCCACTGCGTTCGTAGATGTCTTCGGCCGAGTCGGTGTCGCCTGAAGCGAACGCCAACGTCGTGAAGAACACGCGCGAACCGTCCGCGGAGCTGCCAACGAAGTCGGCGTCGAAGGGGCCTGTCGTGGTCGAGATCCGCGTGGTGGTCGAGCCGGAGCGCTCGTAGATGTCGACGTAGCTATCCGTATCAGTCGGCACGAGGTTCTCCTGTGTGGAGAAGAACACGCGCGTCCCGTCCGCCGAGGCACGCCAGAAGGTGGAAGAAAACGCGCCGTTGCCGCCGCTCGGGCCGGTCGAGATCCGCGTGGTGGTCGAGCCACTGCGTTCATAGATGTCTGACGTCGTGTCGGTGTCGCCCGGCTCGAGGGACTCCACGGTCGAAAAGAACACGCGTGTCCCGTCCGCCGAGGCGCCGTTTATGAAGGTCCCAAAGGATCCATTTCCGTTCGACTGCCCGGTGGAGATCCGCTCGAACATCGAATGGTCCGCCGAGCTGGATGAAACGACCACCGCAAGCATCACCAAAAACGCCGCGCCCGTCGCAAGAGCTGTCCGCTTCTTGAACATCGCGATGACCGTACGGCGAGCGGGGGCCCCACCGCATCGGGCAAGATGCCCAATTTGGGCTTGAGCGCTACCTATCTTGGGGCCGGCGCCGCGAAATCTCGGACAGGGGATGACCCGCTGCTGACTACGCGAGGATGGGCGATCCTGGACTCGAACCAGGGACCTCCTCCTTATCAGAGAGGCGCTCTGACCGACTGAGCTAATCGCCCGCGGATGCGAAGGTTAGCGACCCTCAGGCGGCCATACGGCCGCGTAAGACGAGCGCCAAGCCCTTGAGCTCGGCGAGGTCCTCGAACGGGATCTCGACCACCCCGCCGCGGCGGCGCAGGCGCACCCGGACGTCGCGGCCGAGCGCGGCAGCCAGCTCCTCCTCGGCGCCCCGCTGAGCGGCGGTGACGTCCGCCGGAACCGGGCGCAGGCGCTGCGGCGCGGGCGCCGGCTCGGCGGCCGCGGAACGTGCCATCGCCTCGGTCTCGCGCACGGACCAGCCGCGGTCCCGGGCATCGGCGGCCAGCCTGCGCTGCGTCATCCGGTCGCGCGCCTGCAGCAGCGCGCGGCCGTGGCCCTCGGAAAGCAGGCCGGACTCGAGCATCGCGAGCACGTCGTCGGGCAAGCTCGAGCAGGCGGATCAGGTTCGAGATGGCGGCCCGGCTGCGCCCGCAGCGGCGCCCGACTTCCTCCTTCGTGAGCCCCAGGTCCTCGACCAGCGCAGCACATGCCCGCGCCGCCTCGACCGGGTTGAGGTCCTCGCGGGCCATGTTCTCGATCAGGGCCAGCTCGAGCCGCTCGTTCTCCTCCGTGGTCCGCACGACCGCGGGGATGCGCTCGAGGCCCGCCATCCGGGCGGCGCGCAGGCGGCGCTCGCCGGCAATCAGCTCGAAGCGCCCGCCGGCGGAGGGGCGCACCAGGATGGGCTGCAGCACGCCACGCGTGCGAATGGAGTCCGCAAGGCCCTCGAGCTCCGGCTCCAGGAACTGCTTGCGCGGCTGGAGCGGGTTCGCGTCGATCAGGTTCGGAGGGATCTCTTGGAACATGCCCTCCTCGCGCGCTTCCGGCGGCGGCAGAATCGCCGCAAGGCCCCGTCCCATTCCACGCTCAGCCACGTTCAGCGACCTCCTTGGCCATCTCGAAGTAGGCGTCCGACCCGGCGCAGTGAGGATCGTGGTGGATCACCGGCCGCCCGTAGCTGGGCGCTTCGCCGATCCGCACGTTGCGGGGTATGACGGTGCGCATCACAAGAGAGGGGAAATGGCGCCGCAGCTCCTGCTCCACGTCCTGCGCGAGGCGGGTACGGCTGTCGTGCATCGTCAGCAGCATCCCGGCGATCTCGAGGCGCGGGTTCAGCTCACGCTGGATCAGGGAGAGCGTGTCGAGAAACTGCGCCAGGCCCTCGAGCGCCAGGTATTCGGCCTGCACAGGGACGATCACCCGGTCGGCTGCGACCAGCGCGTTGACGGACAGCGGCCCAAGCGAGGGCGGGCAGTCGAGCACCACGTACTCATATGACCCGCGCACGGGCGCGAGCGCCTCGCGCGAGGCGCCGCTCCGAGCCCGGCATCCGGGGCAGCTCGACGGTGGCCCCCGCCAAGTCGGGCGTCGACGGGATGACGGAGAGCTTGGGGACTGCGGATGCGACGGCGGCCTCGGCCATCTGCGAGCCGCCGAGCAGGCACGTATAGGTGTTGTGCTCCTGGCCGCGAGGCAGACCGAGCGCGACGGTTGCGTTGCACTGCGGATCGAGGTCCACCAGCAGCGTGCCGTAACCCGCCTCGGCGACGCAGGCGGCGAGGTTCACGGCAGTGGTGGTCTTGCCGACCCCACCCTTCTGGTTTGCGACTGCGTAGACGGTTGCCATGACGCGGGCGACGATAGACCCGGGTCCAGTCGGAACGATCGTCCCGAGATTGGTTCGGGCCCGAACCAGATTTCCCTTCTTCGGCTGACGCGGGCCGACCCCGCCCCGCCTGGCCGCGCGCCGCTCCGAAACGAAAACCAGCACGTAAGAGCAACGGATCGCGCGGCTGTGCTTGGCGACTGTGGCCCCTTCGGCGCAGCTGGCACCGCGGTCCTTGCCGCTGTGGGGACTTCAGGTCGCTATCCGACCTCAACTCCCCAAGGCGACTCGGGGCGGTTACGTACGAGGCACGACCCGCGCGGGAAACGCACCGAAAGCGCAAGAAACACAGCAACCTCCTACCGAGCCGGTTTCGAAGGGCCAAAGCGTTCGCCGGAGGCGACTGCGCGGAAGGCAGCTAGGCCAACGGCCGCTTGCGGCGCCCGGCCCGGGCGGCGCGGGTATCCCTCGGGCAGCGGGGCGGTCTGCCTGTAGACGACCAGGCGCGTGTCGGTGCCGGCGAGCCGCTCGTCATCGGTCGCACCGAACCCCTCTGCCGTCATCCCGAGCGCTTCGGCGGCGCGGGCGCCGCGGTCGAGCTCATCCGGATCCAGGTTCCGCTTCCAGGCGACCATGACCCCGCCCGGGCGCAGCAACGGCGCCGCGTACTCGGCCAGCACGGGCAGCGCGTCCACCGCCCGCAGGGCCGCGACGTCGTAGGCGGCGTGTCCCTCGCCGGCGCCCCAATCCTCGATCCGCGCCGGCACGGCCCGCGCGTTCTGCAGACCCATCGCGTCGGCGGCAGCCGCGATCCACTCGCTCTTGCGGCCCACGGACTCGACCAGGTCGACCCGTGCGCTCGGCAGGGCCACGGCAAGGGGTAGTCCGGGCAGCCCCGCGCCGCTGCCGATGTCGACGATCACCGCAGCCGCCTGCACGTCCTCGAGCGCGAGCGCCAGGAGCGAGTCGGCCAGGTGGACCTTCCAGACCTGAGCCGGATCGGTCACCGACGTCGGGGCGTGTGGATCGGTGCGCAGAAGCTCCGCGAGCCGCTCCAGCTGCGCCGCCGCCGACGGAGGCAGCCGCCAGGTGGCGGTCAGCTCCTGTGAGCGTTTCACGTGGAACGTTGCTGTTTCGTTACACCCTCAGGCCACGCTCAGGCGCGCCCGACGGGCGTGATCACGATGCGCCGGAAGGGCTCGTCGCCCTCGCTGTGCGTCTCCACGCTGGGCTGCTCGGCCAGGTAGTTGTGCACGACCTTCCGCTCCTGGGCGCTCATCGTGTCCAGCTCCACCGGCCGGCCGTAGCGCATTGCGTCCGAGACGCCGCGATCGGCCTGGCGCTCCAGCACCGAGCGGCGGCGCTCCCGGTAGCCGCCCGCATCCACAACCACGTGCTTGCGGTCCTCCCCGCCACGGTAGGCCGCCTGCAAGGTGATGAACTGAAGGGCATCGATCGTCTGGCCGTGCTTGCCGATCAGCAGACCAAGCTCCGGGCCGCTGATCTCCACGTGGAGCTCCTCATCGGTCTCCCGCACATCGACGCTGGCCCGGACACCGAGGTGGGCGAGCGTGCGCCGCACCAGCTCGCGGGCCCGCTCGGCCGGCTCTTCCGGCCACTCGAAGCCCTCCTCCGCGGCCCGCCAGGCATCAAGGTCCGCGACGGCCACGACGCGCACCGGGGCGTCCTCGCCGTCGCCCTGCTCCAGGACGTCGAAACTGACGTGCTCGACCGCGAGTCCCGGATAGGACAGCTCGAGATCCTTCATCGCCGCCCACTTGGCCGCGCCGAGGCTGTCTCCCTCCGCCTCGGTCCGTGCCACGCCAGCGCTGGTCCGCAGCCCCGTTTTCGCGCGGCTCCGCCATTGCGTCTAGCGCCGCCGGCGCTTCTTCTTCCGCGGCGGGCGCGGGGGCGCCTTGGCGGGAGCCTTGGTGGCTGTCCCGCCACCGCCATCGCCGCCACCGGCAGCGCCGGGCGACCCGCGTTTCTTCTTTCCGTTCCCGTCGACCAGGGCCGCGGCGGGTGCGCCGGCGATCGCCACCGGCGGAGGCGACAGGCGGCGCACGACGAGTTGCTGACCGAGCGTCCAGAAGTTCGTGGTGATCCAGTAGACGATCAGACCGGCGGGGAAGTTCGGGATCAGGGCCGCGAACACGAGCGGCAGGAGCAGGAAGATCCGCTGCTGGGTCTTGTCCGCGGTGGCCGTCATCACGAGCGTCGAGGCCATCTGCGACGCGATGAACAGCACCATCAGGACGATCAGCTCGAGCCCGTGGGCGGACTTGGTGATGTCGTCCACGAACAGGAACCCGGCGTTGCCGGTCGCGCGGACCTGCTCCTTGAACTCGTCCCCGTTCAGGAGGTAGAAGAGGGCCAGGAAGACGGGCAGCTGCAGAAGCAGCGGCAGGCAGGAGGCGAACGGGGAGAGGTTGTTCTCCTTGTAGAACGCCATCATCTCCTGGTTCATGCGCTGCCGGTCGTTCTTGTATTTCTCCTGGATCTCCTTGACCTGCGGCTGCAGCGCGCGCAGGGCGTTCATCGACTTGACCTGCTTGATGGTGAGCGGCAGGATCGCCAGCCGCACCAGGATCGTCAGAACCACGATCGCGATGCCCCAGCCGAGCCCCACGTCGTCGTGCAGCCACGTGAGCAGGTTGTCGAACAGGTCGATGAGCGGCTGCAGGACGTTCGCGTAGACCAGCATCAGTGACGCACCTCGAACAGCCGCTGGGCGCCGACGGGGTCAAGCCCGCCTGAGCTGAACGGGTTGCAGCGCAGCAGGCGCCAGCCAGCGAGCACGACACCGCGTATCGGCCCATAGGTCTTGACCGCCTCGACCGCATACGCCGAACAGGTCGGCTCGTACCGGCAGCGGCGCGGGAAGAGCGGCGAGATCAGGCGCTGGTAGAGCCAGACGGGCGCCAGCACCACCTTGATCGCGAAGGCCCTCACGCCGCCTCCGCCGAGGAGCTCCGCGGCGGGCTCTCCGCACCGGCGAGCCGGCCGGCCAGCTCACTCAGGTCGCGCCGCAGGCCATCGAGACCCTCGGCGTCGACGAGCGCGGTCACAGATGGCCGGGCAACCACCACGAAGTCGTGCCCGGCGGGCAGTGCCTCGGTCACGGACCAGAAGGCCTCCCGGATGCGGCGCTTCACGCGATTGCGCTCCACCGCACCACCCACCTTGCGCCCAACCGATACCCCCAGCCGGGAGTCGGCGTCGTCTCCGGCCGCCTCCTCTTCCGCACGCGGAAACCCGTAGAGCACCAGATGCCGGGACGCCACCGAGCGGCCCTTCCTGTAGACGCGGTCGAAATCGGCGGACTTCGAGAGCCGCGGACGGCGATGCCGCGTCTCCCGCTGCGAAGGCTCCATCTGACCAGGCCCCGTCAGACGGTCAGCCGCGAGCGCCCCTTCTTGCGGCGGCGCTGGATCGTCAAACGACCGGCGCGAGTCCTCATGCGGGCACGAAACCCGTGCGTGCGGGCACGCTTGCGCTTCTTGGGTTGGTACGTTCGCTTCAAGGGAGAGAACTCCGGGTGAGGACTGCTCCGCGCGGCGGGCGGGGCACGAATCGAGCGTCCGAGTATAGAGAGTCACCCCCGGCCTTCGGGGTGCGCCGGTCGTCCCCGCAACTGCTCCGGCACTCTTTTCGGCGCGATTTCCGCCAACGTCGGAAACAGTCCCCTGAACCGGGATTTCTGGCCGTTTCGCGCTGCTAACATCGCGCGCCCTTCGAGGCCTCCGGGCCCGCCGCAAACTCCGATTTTTGCTCTTGGGGGACGACAAAGAGCATGGGCACGCACACACCAAACGACGCGGCCCAGGTTTGGGCGGACGCCCAGGAACACCTCCGGCGCAGGCTTCCGCCAGAGGTCCTGAGCACATGGCTCGGTGACGTCCGGCCGGCATCCGTGTCCGGCTCGACGCTCTACGTGCAGGCGCCCAAGCGCACCCAGGAGTGGGTCCGGAGGCGTTTCGGCCGTCAGATCTCCCAAGCGGTCACGAGCGCCGTGCCCGAGGTGACGGCCATCGAGTGGATCGACTCCGACGGTCAATCCACAGCGGCCACGCCGCCGCCGACCGAGACTCGTGCGCAGCTCAGCCTCGACAAGACCTTCGACCAGTTCGTGATCGGAACGCCGAACCGCTTCGCCCATGCCGCCGCGCTGGCGGTCGCGGAGCTGCCCGGCCATGCCTACAACCCGCTGTTCCTCCACGGCTCACCCGGCATCGGCAAGACCCACCTCGCGCAGGCGATCGGCAACTACATCAACACCCACGACGGATCGATGACCGTTCTGTACGCGACCGTCGACTCATTCACAACTGAATTCACAGGGGCGCTGCGCCGCAACCGCATCGATGCCTTCAAGGCGACCTACCGGAACCCGGACGTCCTGATCGTCGACGACGTCCAATTGCTCGAAGATCGTCCCCGTACCGTCGAAGAGTTTTTCCACACGTTTGACGAACTGCACGGACGCGGCGCGCAGATCATCCTCACAGCTGACCGCGTGCCGGCGCAGATCACGAAGCTCCACGACCGCCTCCGCGACCGCTTCGAAGCCGGCCTGGTGGTCGAGCTCGACCCGCCGGACTTCGACATGCGCCTGGCGATCCTGAAAAAACGGATCGGCAGCGACGACCCACCGGTCGAAAGTGAAGCGCTCGAGCTGCTGGCGCGCGTCGTTGCCCCCAATATCCGCACCCTCGAGGGCGCGCTCATTCGCGCTCGAGCCTTTGCCTCACTGACCGAGCAGAAGCTGACCACCGACGTCGCCAGCCATGTGGTTTCGAGCATCGGCACGAAAGACATTCGGGAGGGCTTTCCAACGCCCACCGTGGAGCAGATCCAGGAGGCGGTGAGGAAGCGTGATGGGCGTCGAGATCGCCGACCTGACGTCGAAAAGACGCAGCCGTCAGGTCGTTTATGCTCGCCAGATCGCCATGTATCTGACCCGCGAGCTCACCCCCCTGTCGTTCCCAGTGATCGCGCGCAGTTTCGGTGGCAAGGACCACACGACGGTCATGCACGCGCACAAGAGAATCACCGGCGAGCTCCTCACCGAACCCGCCACTCGCTCCCTTGTGGATTCCCTGATCCGCCAGTTGGGGACGAAGTCCGCTCCATGAGCGCAGAGCATCGCGATCCACAAACACGCTCACAGGTTTCCCCGCCGGCGTCCACAGCCACAATCGGCTTCAAGCCGGGAAATGAAATGGTTCATCCCCGAACTTCCTCCTCCATCACTCCTCCTCTATCTCTGACTAGGTCCTGAAGATGAAGATCTCCGCCAACAGAGCAACCTTTCTCTCTGAGCTGCAGCTCGTCGGCAGGGCTGCATCGACACGCACCACCATCGCTGCCCTGGGCGGAATCCTCGTGGAGACCGGAGACGGCAACGCTGCCCTGGCCGCCACGGACGCAGAGCTGGCGCTTCGTTCGCAGGTCGAGGTGGAGGTGGAGCAGCCTGGCCGGGTTTTGCTGCCCGCGCGCCTGCTGATCGAGATCGTGCGGGCGCTGGACGGCGAGTCGGTGACGCTCGAGTACCGCGCCGACCAGGGTCACGTGGCGGTCATGTCGGAACGCGCCGAGTTCCACATCCGCACGTTGCCTGCCGAGGACTTTCCGCGTCTTCCGGATCCTGGCGATGGAGCGATCGGGCTTGCCGGCGACGTCTTTTCTCAGACCGTCGAGCGGGTGGCCAAGGCGGCATCGCGTGACGAGACGCGGCCTGTCCTGACAGGAATCCTCGTCTCCCTGGAGGAGAACAAGCTGCGGATGGTCGCCACCGATTCATATCGCCTGAGCGTCAAGGAGACCGCGCTCGACAATGGCGCCACGAGCCAGTTCGAGGCCAACATCCCGGCCCGCACGCTGCAAGAGGCCGGCCGCCTGGTGCGGGAGACGGGTGCTGACCAGGTGACGCTCACGTCACAGGACAACCAGATCGTGTTCGGAATCGACCGGGTCCTCTTGTCGTCGCGCTTGATCGATGGTCAATTCCCGAACTATGAGCGGCTGCTGCCGGATTCTTTCGAGCACGAGATCCAGGTGTCGCGGCCGGAGCTCGCCGGCGTGGTGCGCCGGGTTGGGCTGATGGCGCAACGGAACAGCCCGCTGCGAATGCGCTTCGAGGAGGGGACGCTGACGGTGTCCGCTCAGACGCCGGACATCGGTGAGGCGGTCGAGAGCGTGCCGGTCAACTTTCAGGGAGAGCAGCTCGAGATCGGATTCAATCCGGCCTTTCTCCAGGACGGCTTGGAGAGCGTCGAGTCGGATGACGTTCAGATCAAGTTGATCAGTCCGGTGCGGCCTGGCCTGCTCGAGGCGGCCGGCGCCGATGAGGCCGACGGGCGGTTCCTCTACCTGATCATGCCCGTGCGCCTCAACGTCTAGAGGCTGAGCGCCCGAGGCGCCGCGTCATGCACGTCGCTTCACTGACGCTCCGGAATTTCCGTAGCTATGAGCGTGCCGAGGTCGACCTGCCGCCCGGGATCACGATCGTTCAGGGACCGGTCGGGATCGGCAAGACGAACCTGCTGGAGGCTCGTCCACCTGGGCTGCCTTGGCCGTTCCTTCCGGACCTCCCGTGAGACGGATCTGATCCGCCGCGGTGAGCGCACGGCGCGGGTGACGCTCACGACTGCGCCGGAGCCACACGTGATCGAAGCGGGGATCGAGCGTGGTCGCCCCAAGGTGTTCCGGGTCGACGGCGTCCGGGCGGAGCGGGCTCCGGATCCCGACACGCGCCCGCTCGTCTGTGTCTTCGCCCCCGACCGTCTCGAGTTGGTCAAAGGCCCGGCCGGCGTTCGGCGCGCGCACCTCGATGACGTGGTGGGCGGGTTGTGGCCCACTGCTCGAGCCGCGCGCCGTTTCTATCTGCGTGCCCTTGCCCAGCGCAACGCGCTTCTGGGCCGCGTACGTGCCGGAGCAGCCGGCCAGGATTCGCTGTCGGGGTGGAACCGCGAGGTGGCGCGCCACGGGTTCGAGTTGATGCAGCGGCGCGCGGAGGCGCTGGCCGCGCTAGCGCCCCGCTTTGCCGCTCAGGCCACGGAACTCGGACTGCCGGAGCCGGGTGAGCTCTCCTACCGCCCCAGGTCCAAGGCCGCGAGCGCCGAGGAGCTCGAGGCTGAGCTCGCGGAGCACCTGACGTCCGATCTCGAGCGCGGGTTCACCACCCACGGCCCGCACCGTGACGAGCTACGCCTGGCGGCCGGGGGCGACGAGCTGCGGCGGTTCGGCTCTCAGGGCCAGCAGCGCCTGGGACTGCTCTCGCTTCTGCTGGCCGAGTGGCAGCTTCTGCGTGACGAGCGGGGCAGACCACCGCTCTTGCTGCTGGACGACGTCTTGAGCGAACTGGACCCCGCACGGCGCGCGGATCTGCTCGCGCTCGTGGAACGTGGGGGGCAGACCCTGATCACGACCGCCGATCCGGGAGCCGCCGGCCTCGTCGAAAGCGCTGCCGCCCGGCTTGACGTCACGCCGGGCGGTGCCCTGACCGTCGAGCGGGCCGCTTGATGGGCCTGCGCCGCCGCCCCCGACCTCTGGCCGAGGCGATCGCCCGCTTCCAGAGCCGTGTCGCTCCACCGACGCTCCTCGGTGAGGTGCAGCGCCACTGGACGCCGGCGCTGGGCGAGGAGATCGCGGCACACGCCGAGCCGGTCTCCGAGCGGGCGGGAGTGATCACGGCGCGTTGCGACTCGGCGGTCTGGGCCGCCGAGCTGACGATGCTCTCGCGTTCTCTCTGCGACCGTCTCAACGGGTATTTCGAGGGGCGTCGTCCCGTGCTGGCAATAAAGTTCACGGCGGGTCCGCGATAGCCGGTCCAGGGCCGCGAGCCGTTCCTCGTATGTGCGCGTTTTTCGGCTTTCTGATGGGAAATCTTGACGGTCGAACCGAACCGATTCGCGAGTCGGTCTGCTACCCTATAAGGGCCGATTCGTGACGCCCTCGAGCGCGCGCTTCCTGCTTGGAGCTGAACGCGCACGCGCTCCCCGAAAGGCGTCAAGAAACACACCGACAGCCTGACCAGGAGGACTTTCTTTGCCACCAGACGGGGCGCGCAAAAATGACAATGGCGCGAGCAAGGCCGCGTCCAAGAAGAACGGCGGCCCCGCTGCGAACGAGGGCAGCTACAAGGCATCCGACATCACGGTGCTGGAGGGGCTCGAGGCGGTTCGCAAGCGGCCCGGCATGTACATCGGCTCGACCGGTGAGCGTGGCCTTCACCACCTGGTCTACGAGGTCGTCGACAACTCGGTCGACGAGGCCCTCGCGGGCCACTGCGACCACGTGTCGATCACGCTGCACCCCGACAACAGCGTCACGGTCTCGGACGACGGCCGCGGCATCCCGGTCGACACGATGGAGAAGGAGCAGCGGCCGGCCGCCGAGGTCGTGCTGACCGTCCTTCACGCCGGCGGCAAGTTCGGCGACGGCGGCGGCTACAAGGTGTCCGGCGGTCTGCACGGCGTCGGCGTCTCGGTGGTGAATGCGCTGTCCGAGCGGCTCGAGCTCGAGATCCACCGCGATGGCCACGTGTGGCGCCAGCGCTACGAGCGCGGCATCCCGCAGGGCGACCTCGAGAAGGGGGAGAAGGCCGCGGACACCGGCACGACGATCTCCTTTTACCCCGACCGCGAGATCTTCGATGCCGTCGAGTACGACTTCGAGGTGCTCTCCCAGCGGATGCGCGAGACGGCCTTCCTCACCCGCGGCCTGCGCGTCGAGCTGATCGACGAGCGCGGCTCCCGTGAGCGGGTCGAGTTCATGTACGAGGGCGGCATCAGGGACTTCGTCTCCTATCTGAACGCGAAGAAGGAGCCCCTCCACAACAAGATCGCCTACATCGAGGGCGACGGCGACGAGGGCCAGGTCGAGGTCGCGATGCAGTGGAACTCGAGCTACCAGGAGACGATCTTCTCCTTCGCCAACAACATCAACACGCACGAGGGCGGCTCGCACCTGTCGGGCTTCCGGTCGGCGCTGACCCGGACGCTGAACGCCTACGCGCGGCAGAAGGCGCTGCTCAAGGAGAAGGAGGACAACCTCGCGGGTGACGACGTGCGCGAGGGGCTGACGGCGATCGTGTCCGTGAAGCTGCACGACCCCCAGTTCGAGGGTCAGACCAAGACCAAGCTCGGCAACCCAGGCATCCAGGGCTTCGTGGAGTCGACGGTCAACCGCTGCCTGGCGGAGTTCCTCGAGGAGAACCCCACCGAGGCGCGGGCCATCATCTCCAAGGCCATTTCAGCCGCACGGGCACGTGAGGCCGCTCGCAAGGCACGTGACCTCACGCGCCGCAAGTCGGCGCTGGAAAACTCGATGCTGCCCGGCAAGCTCGCCGACTGCTCCGTCAAGGACCCCGCGCTGGCCGAGATCTTCATCGTCGAGGGCGACTCCGCCGGCGGAAGCGGCAAGCAGGGCCGCGACCGCAACACGCAGGCCGTCCTGCCGCTGCGCGGCAAGATCATCAACGTCGAGAAGAACCGGATCGACAAGGTGCTCTCGAACAACGAGATCCAGGCCCTGATCACCGCCATCGGCACCGGGGTGCGCGAGGACTTCGACATCGAGCAGCTGCGCTACCACAAGATCATCCTGATGACGGACGCCGATGTGGACGGCGCGCACATCCGCACGCTGGTGCTGACATTCCTGTTCCGGGAGATGCAGGCCCTGTTCGACGGCGGCTTCATCTACATCGCCAAGCCGCCGCTCTACCGCGTCAAGGTCGGCAGCCGCGAGACCTACGTGGAGAAGGAGTCGGAGCTCGAGGAGATCCTGCTGCGCGACAAGCTCGAGAAGATGGAGGTGTTCGACCGCGCGGCGTCTCCGTTCAACCTCACGCACCAGCGCTGGCAGCGCTTCACGCGCCTGCTGAAGGAGTACGAGGGATGGGCCTCGAGCCTGCGCGCCGAGTACGGGAACGAGACCGTCACCTTCCTGGAGGAGTCGGAGATCCTCGACAAGGGCCTGACCGATCCGGAGCAGGTCGTCAAGCAGCTGAAGCAGAAGCCGGCGGAGGGCGAGCCGTACGACACCGATCTCAAGTCGGAGGAGAACGGCGTGATCGTCGTGCGGGTCGTGGAGCGCAAGTCCGGTCTGGCACGCACGCACCGCCTTCCACGGACGTTGTTCGAGTCGCGCGAGTACCGGCAGCTGGTTCGAGTTCATGAGGAGCTGGTGAAGCTCTGCGGCGTCCCGCCCTTTTCGCTCAAGCTCGGCGATCACGACGCGGAGGCGCTGTCCTTCGAGGAACTGCGCCGGGCGGTGCTGGACCTGTGCCGCCGAGGCGTCCAGCTGCAGCGCTTCAAGGGCCTCGGCGAGATGAACGCCGACCAGCTGCGGGAGACCACGATGGACCCGGCTACGAGAACTCTGCAGCGCGTGAACATCGACGAGGACGAGGCGCTCGCCACCGACGAGCTGTTCTCGAAGCTGATGGGTGATCAGGTCGAGCCGCGCCGCGAGTTCATCGAAAAACATGCACGGGACGTCAGCTACCTCGGACGTTAAGAGATGACGCTTGAAGCTCTGACAGGCAACGTCGAGCCCCGCGGCCTGCGGGAGGAGATGCGCTCGTCGTACCTCGATTACGCGATGAGCGTGATCGTGGGCCGCGCGCTCCCGGATGTCCGCGACGGCCTCAAGCCCGTGCACCGCCGCGTTCTGTACGCGATGCACGAGGCCGGCCTGCAGCCGACCCGCGCGTACCGCAAGAGCGCTCGCGTGGTCGGTGACGTCATGGGTAACTACCACCCCCACGGCGACCAGGCGATCTACGACACGCTCGTGCGCCTCGCGCAGGACTTCGCGATGCGCTACCCGATGGTCGACGGACAGGGCAACTTCGGCTCGATCGACGACGACCCGCCGGCCGCGATGCGGTACACCGAGGCGCGCCTGGCGAAGCTCGCCACCGAGCTGCTGCGCGACATCGACGCCGACACCGTCGACTTCACGCCCAACTACGACGAGTCGCGCAATGAGCCGCTGATCCTGCCGGCCCGCTTTCCGAACCTGCTGGTCAACGGGTCGTCGGGCATCGCGGTCGGGATGGCGACGAACATCCCGCCGCACAACCTGCGCGAGGCGATCGACGCGGTGATCGCCTACATCGACGATCCCTCGATCGACGTGGCCGGGCTGAGGCAGCACGTCACGGGCCCGGACTTCCCGACCGGCGGCATGATCCTCGGCAAGGAGGGGATCCGCGAGGCCTACGAGACCGGCCGCGGCCGCGTCGTGGTCCGCGCACGCGCGCACGTCGAGCCGCTGCGCAGCGGCAAGGAGGCGATCATCGTCACCGAGCTGCCGTTCATGGTCAAGAAGGGCGGTGACGGCAACCTCGTGGAGAAGATCGCCGAGCTCGTGCGCGACAAGAAGATCTCCGAGATCTCGGACCTACGCGACGAGACCGACCGCTCGGGCATGCGGCTCGTGATCGAGCTGAAGCGCGACGCGATGCCGGAGGTGGTGCTCAACAAGCTCTACAAGCACACCAACCTCCAGAACACGTTCGGCGTCAACACCGTCGCGCTCGTCGACGGCGTCCCCAAGACGCTCAACCTGCGCGAGCTGGTCCATCACTACGTCCAGCACCAGCGCGAGGTCGTCACCCGCCGGCTCCAGTACGAGCTCCGCCGCGCAGAGCGGCGCGCGCACATCCTCGAGGGGCTGCTGATCGCGCTCGAGAACATCGACGCCGTGATCGCGCTGATCCGTGGGTCCGCCGATCCGGACGCCGCGCGCGCAGGCCTGATCGAGAAGTTCGAGCTCTCGGCGGAGCAGTCGCAGGCGATCCTCGACATGCGCCTGCAGCGCCTCACTGCGCTCGAGTCGGACAAGATCAAGCAGGAGCACGCGGATCTCATGGAGCGCATCCAGGAGTTGCGGGCGATCCTCGGCGACGAGGAGCGGTTGTTCGGCCTGATCAAGGAGGAGCTGCTCGAGACGCGGGAGATCTACGGCGACGAGCGGCGGACGGACATCGTTCCGGCCGAGGGGGAGATCGACCTCGAGGACCTGATCGCCGAGGAGCAGATGGTGGTCTCGATCACGCGCTCCGGCTACATCAAGCGGCTGCCTCTGTCCACGTACCGCAAGCAGCACCGCGGCGGCGTCGGCGTGATGGGGATGGAGACCAAGGACGAGGACTACATCCAGCACCTGCGCATCTGCTCGACGCATGACTTCCTGTTGTTCTTCACGAACCGCGGCAAGGTCTACCGGCTGAAGGTGTACGAGCTGCCCGAGGGCGCTCGCACTGCCAAGGGCCGCGCGCTGGTGAACCTCCTGCCGCTGACCGACGGCGAGTCCGTGCGCGCGGTGATCGCCACCCGGGACTTCGGCGAGAGCAAGTACCTCGTGTTCGGCACGCGCCGCGGACTGATCAAGAAGACGGAGCTGGCTGCCTACAACACGCCGATCCGCCGCGACGGCATCATCGCGATCAAGCTGCGTGACGGCGACCAGCTCGTGGCCGTGCGCAATACGGATGGCGACGACGACATCATCATGGTCGCCAAGCGTGGCTACGCGGCGCGCTTCAACGAGTCGCGCGTGCGGTCGATGGGCCGCGACACCTCCGGCGTGAAGGGGATGAACGTCTCCGACAAGGGCAACGAGGTCCTGGAGATGGACGTCGCCCGGGAGGACGCGGAGCTGCTGGTCGTGACCGAGAACGGATACGGCAAGCGCACGCCGATTCCCGAGTACCCGGTCAAGGGCCGCGGCACGAAGGGCGTCAAGACGATCCAGATGACCGACCGCAAGGGCGCGCTGGCCGGCGCGCTGGTCGTCAAGGAGCACCAGGAGCTGCTGTTCATCTCCGAGAACGGAATGGTGCAGCGCACCAGCGTCCGCGGCATCTCGAAGATGGGACGCGCCACTCAGGGCGTCAAGGTCATGAACATCCGCGAGGACGACCGCGTCAGCGCAGTGGCGCTGGTGGTCGAGTCCGAGCCGGATGTCGCAGCGTCTGACGGCGACGACGAGGAAGCGGCTCAGCTGGACGGCGTGGATGTCCAGGTCGACGGCGCCTCACCCAACGGCGCCGGCCCAGACGCGAACGGCTCCGAGACCTAGCGCAGCCAGCCCTGCCGCCGGCCTGGTCGTGATCAGGTACGGCTGCCAGGCGTCTGGCACGACGGGCGCTGCCACTCGGATGAAGACCGTTGGCCCGGGAGCCTTCGGCTTGCTGCGCGGGTGCATGCCCGCGGCCGCGGGCGTTCGCGCGCCCTTCCTGCGGTTGCAGGGTGCGCACGAGGTGACGATGTTGTCCCAGCTCGAGGGGCCGCCCCGGCTGCGCGGGATCACGTGGTCCACGGTCAGGTGGGTTGTGGTTCCGCAGTACTGGCAGGTCCAGGAGTCCCGGGCGAACACCGCGCGGCGGGTGATCCGCCGGCGAGCGCTGTCGCGCGGCACCCTGACGTAGCTGACGAGCCGGATCACGACCGGCCGCGGAAAGGTGCAGCTCTCGGAACGCAGCCGCCGCTCACCGCGCTCGACCAGCTCGGCCTTCTCCTTCAGGATCAGGACCACCGCGCGGCGAACGGTGCAGACGTTGAGCGGCTCGTAGGAGGCGTTCAGGACCAGCACGCGCCCGGACTCGCGCGCCGGTCGCACGGATGGGCCGGGTGGGTCTAAGCCCTCCTCCGGTTGACCAACTGAGCCCCGCACGGCCATTGACACTTCCATCCCTGGCCGAAAATTGTAGACAGGGCGCGAAATAGCGCGCCGCGGACTGGGTTCAGCCGGGGTTCGCAGCCGGGTAGCAGCCGAGCACCCGCAGTGTCTCGGCCGTCGATCTGATCGCCTCCAGCGCGGCGGCGATCGGCTCCTCGGAGACGTGGCCCTCGAGGTCTGCGAAGAAGATGTAGCGGCCGAGTCCCTGCCGCCGGGGCCGCGACTCGATCCGGCTCAGGTTCACGCCGCGGCTGGCGAACTCCTGCAACGCCGACACCAAGCTGCCGGGCGCGTCGGGGAGGCCCCAGAAGGCGACCGAGGTCTTCCAGGCGCCGGCAATTGGCGCGTAGGGGGTCCATCCGTCGTGACCGGCGCGTTCGAGCAATGCGAACCGCGTCTCGTTGTCGGTGCGGTCCTCGACGCCGTCGAGCAGCACGCGCCCGCCATAGAGCTCGGCCGCCAGACGCGGGCCCAGCGCCGCCCACGGGCGCTCCTCGCGGGCGACGATGCGCACGGCATCCGCCGTGCTGTCGGCCGGCACGACCTCGGCCTGCGGCAGGCGCTCGCGCAGGAAGCGCCGGCACTGTCCGCTTGCCTGCGGGTGGGACAGCACCCGCTCGATCGCTCCCAGCTCGATCTGATCGTGGGCGATCAGGCTGTGGCGGATCGGGTGGACCAGCTCCGCGACGATCGTGACGTCGGTGGCCTCGAAGACGAGCGCGTCGATCGTGGCGTTCACCGATCCCTCGAGCGAGTTCTCGATCGGGACCAGCGCTTGCTCGGCGGTGCGCTCCTGCACGGCCATCACGCAGTCGAAGATCGTCGCCTGTGGGACCGGCTCGGCGCCCTCTCCGTGCGGCGACGAGAGCAACGCCTCTTCGCTGAAGGTGCCCTCCGGGCCCAGGAACGCGACTCGCACGAGCGGCGTCTTCAGCTCAGCTGCTGGGCTCGGCGGCCGGCTGGCCGGCCAGCGCGAGGCGGACCGCCTCGTCTTCCTCGGGCGACAGCTCGTACTCCGGCTCGCCGGCCCGAACGCCCTTCACGTACAGCCGGGCCTGGTCGCGGTGGAGGATCGAGGACATCACGATGCCCGTGCCCTCCTCGTCCAGGAGGGCCATCGAGCTCGACTGGCGCCCGCTCATCTCGTTGTAGGCGTCGTAGCGGACCACGGCGGTCTTGCTGATCGTCCGGTCGAGCCGCTGCTCGTTGGCGGCCAGCTGAGAGTCGAGCTGCTCGACAGCGTGCTGCACCGATTGGCGCATCTCCTCGAAGTTCGACTGCAGGCGCTCCGCGTGAGTCACCAGATCGTGACTGCCGGATTCGCCGAGGACCGCCTTCTGTGCCACCCGCAGGCGCCGCACGCGCACCCAGAGCGCGATGCACATCAGGAGCGAGAGCAGCGCAACCCCACCCGCTGCCAGCGCGACGATGCCAACGGTTGATGTGAGGTCGTTTGTCATATCGGGCGGCTTCGCCGCTGCCTGCTAGTGGCGCTCCTCCAGTCGCCCTTGGGCTCCTTACGTCGCACCCCGGAATCATTCCGCGAACGCGACCTGATACGTCGCCGTGTTGTTCTCCTTCGTGCCCTCGCCAGGGACCGTCGCGATCTCGACCGTCATTCTGGCCACGTCGCCGGCCTCGGGCTTCTCGGTCAGCGGGATGCTGACGGTCTCGGTCTGGCCGGCTGCGATCCGCGGGATCGTCTGGTCGACCTGGACCCGCTTGCCGTCGGTGATGGTGATCGTCACCGGGATGTCGGTCTCCTCGGACTCGCCCTGATTCTGAACCTCGACGTCGAAGGACAGCTGGTCCGACAGGGTGATCCTGTTCACGCCCTGCTGCGAGAGGACCGTGCCCGCCGGCTGGACGGTCACTCCTTGCAGGCCGGTCCCGTGCAGGCCGGGTGTGGCTGCCTTCTCGCCGGTTCCGCCCAGCTTGCCGAGCCGCGTCTCGACGACGTCGGGATCCAGCCAGCCCAGATCCGGCAGGAACCGGGAGGTCGGGAAGCGCTCTTCGATGCCGCGCTCGTCGTAGGCGTCGCGCAGTTCCGGCAGGACGCGCTGGAGGTAGACAACATCGCTCGCCAGCAGAGCCTGCATCTGACCGGCGATCAGGTCGATGGCCTGTTGCTTGCCCCGGTCGCCGAGCGCCGTGGGCAGCAGCTCCGCGATACGCGCGATCGCGTCCTCGCGGAACTTGAAGGAGTCCACAAGGTCCGAGTTCGCACCGTTCAGCTCGTCTGGATGGTCGGTGTCCTCCGCCCGGTCGGTCAGCTGCTGCGCATCCACGCGCAGCGTGTTGACCTGGGTCTGCACGTCGAGGGCATCGGCCCGGGTGGGCTTCGAGAGCACCTCGAAGAACCTGTCGCTGACGTCCTGGGAGCTGTTGACCAGCGCTCGCTCGTCATCGGCATAGGACCGGAAGGCGCGGTCCTTGCGCGAGTCCAGGCAGCTGTTCAGGCCCAGGACGATCAGGATGATGATCACGACGCCCGCTCCGAGGGCGATCGCGCGCCGCACCCGCAGAGTTTGGGGGTCGGTCGTCCCGCCGGCTGTCCGGCCCATTCTCGATCGTGCGGGTCGCCTACCTTCCACCCGGCGGGCAGTATGACGGGGTAAGCGGGCGCATAAGGCGCCGGGGTACCATTGTCGGCTTCCCGCACCGGCGCGAGGCGCCGGTCTCTCCCCCCTTATGGGCGCCCTACGCACGCTCGAAACGAAGCTGGAAGGCCTGGTCGAAGGCGTGTTCAACCGTGCCTTCAGGGCCCGCGTGCAGCCGGTCGAGCTGGCCCGGCGCCTGGAAAAGGAGATGGATTCCTACAAAACCGTCTCCGTTTCCCGCACCTACGTGCCGAACGAGTACATCGTCTTCCTTTCCCGAGAGGACCGGCGGCAGTTCGAGAATTACGAGCAGGCGCTCCAGGACGAGCTCTCGCAGCACCTGCTCGAGCACGCCGGCAGGGAGGGGCTGTCGCTCCTGACCCGGCCGCAGGTTCGCTTCGAGACCGACCAACGCCTGCGAATGGGCGAATTCGGCATCCAGCCGCGGCTCGTGAAGCCGCCGCAGGCCGAGCACGAAGAAGCCTCCCAGGGCGAGCTGGGGGCGACGATGGTCTATTCGGCGGCCAAGGCGCGCGAGTTGCGAGAGGACGTCGGCGCCTCCAAGCCGGTCCACCGCGGCCTCCTGACGCTTGACGGCAAGACCTTCGTGATCGACCGCCCGCGAACGGTGATCGGGCGCAGCCAGCGGGCGGATTTCGTGCTCGACGACCCGAATGTCTCGCGTCGCCACTGTGAGATCGTCCAGCAGGGCGACGGCTGGCAGCTGGTGGACCTCGAGTCCACCAACGGAGTCTCGGTGAACGGCCAGCGCGTACGCTCGGCTGCGCTTTCCCCCGGTGATCAGATCACCATTGGGACGTCGGCGTTTCGGTTCGACGTCGACTAGCTTCCTTCCTGAGACCGAAAGATGTCCGATCCCATCGAGGTCCTGCTCAAGTTCGCCTTCCTGGCGGTCCTCTACCTGTTCCTGCTGTGGATCGCCCGCAGTGCGCTGCGGGACCTGCGCCGCCCCGCCTCGGCCGGCACGGGAGCAGGTGGCCCCGTGGTCGCCGGCCGCGCGTCGGATGCGCGGGCGCGGCTGATCGTCGTCCAGGGCGGCGGCGGGTTGCGTGTGGGGGACTTCTTCGAGATCGGCTCGGGAATCATGATCGGCCGGGCGCCCGCGAGCGACATCGTGATCGACGACGGCTACACGTCGGGCAGCCATGCGCGCGTGTACGGGGCCGACGGCTCCGTGTTCCTCGAGGACCTCAACTCCACGAACGGCACCTACGTCAACGGCAGGCGCGTCGCGACCCGCGCCGAACTGCGCCCCGATGACCTGGTCCGGATCGGCGAGGCGGAGCTCCGCCTGGATGGCTAGCTGCTCATGCTGAGAGTGGTCGACGAGGCCGCGCGCACCGACACGGGCCGCCAGCGGCACGCGAACGAGGACTCCTACCTGGCTCGCTCGCCGGTGTTCGTCGTGGCTGACGGCATGGGCGGCGCGCAGGCCGGCGAGGTCGCCTCGCGGATCGCGGCCGAGTCCTTCGAAGAGGGGCTCGGAGACGGCGCGCCTGAACAGGAGCTGGCACGTGCTGCGCTGACCGCCAACCGGCGCATCTTCGACCTGGCGCGCGAGGACGCGAGCCGTAGCGGCATGGGCACGACGTTGACCGGCGCCATGGTCTCCGGCGACGAGGTGAGCATCGTCCACGTCGGCGACAGCCGCGCCTACCTGTATCGCGACGGAGAGTTGCGCCAGCTGACGCGCGATCACTCGCTGGTGGAGGAGCTGCGGCGCCAGGGCCAGCTCACGAGCGAGGAGGCGGAGGAGCATCCGCAGCGCTCGATCATCACGCGGGCGCTTGGCCCGGAGCCCCAGGTCGAGCTCGACGTTCACACCCACCAGGCGCGACCCGGCGACGTCTACCTGCTCTGCAGCGACGGGTTGACGAGCATGGTTCGCGAGGACCGCGTGCGCGAGATCCTGTCCTCCAGCCCGGACCTGCGCGAGGCCGCCGATCGCCTGGTGCGGGAGGCCAACGACAGGGGCGGGCGGGACAACATCACGGTCGTGGCGTTCCGCCTTGGCGGCGCGCCCACCGGTGATCCCGGTGAGGACACCGGCGATCTCGGCGACACGATGGTCGGGATGCGCACCGCCGACCTGGAGGCGGCGCAGGCGGCCGAGCCCGACGTCTATGAGCCCCAGACCGTGGCGGAGCCGCGTGAACCGGTCGCTGCGCCTCGGCCCAAACGCAAGCGAGACCCCGCGCGCCGCCGCCGCCTCGTCGTCACCGCGGTGCTGATCGTCGTGGCGGCGGTCCTCGTCGCCGGCGTGATCGGCGCGCGCGCGGCGCTAAGGAACGTCTATTTCATCGGCCAGGACCATGGCCTCGTAACCCTCTACCGGGGCGTGCCCTACGACCTCCCGGCCGGCGTCGATCTCTACGACACCCGCTACGTCAGCTCGGTGCCGGTCGCCCGTCTGACTCCCGTCGAGCGGCGGCGGCTGCTCGACCACAAGCTGCGCTCTCGCGAGGACGCGAGCGAACTGATCAAGCAGCTCGAGCGAAGGAGCGAACCGTGAGCGCCCGCGGCCGCGAGCTGCTCGGCCTCCTGCCGGTGTCGCTGCTGATCACGGCCGGCTTCACGGCCGTCTTCATGGCGCGCCAGGACGACTTGGGCTCGACCACGCTCTCGTGGGGAGGGATCTTTCTCGTCCTGTGCCTCGCGCTGCACCTGTTCATCCGAGCGCGGATGCCCGATGCCGACCCCTATCTGTTCCCGCTGGTTGCGCTGCTTGCCGCTTTCGGCCTGGTGATGATCTACCGGATCGACGAAGACCTCGCGCGCCAGCAGGCTGGCTGGTTCCTGGTCGGCATCGTGTTCTTCGTCGGGACCGTGGCGCTGGTGCGGGACATCGACGCGCTCGAGCGCTACCGCTACGTGATCGCGGCCACCGGCATCGGGCTGCTGGTGCTTCCACGCCTGCCCGGGGTCGGCGCGCGCGTCAACGGCGCTTACCTAGGCGTCGACATCGGGCCGCTCGCCTTCCAGCCGACCGAGTTCGCGAAGCTCTGCATCGTCATCTTCCTGGCCAGCTACCTGCACGAGCGCGGCGACATGCTGGTGGCGGGCGCGCGGCGGGTGGCCGGCATCACCATTCCACCGCTGAAGCACTTCGGGCCGCTGCTGGTCGTATGGGGCGCGGCGATGCTGATGCTGGTCTTCATCCGCGACCTCGGCAGCTCGCTGATGTTCTTTGCCGCCTTCCTCGCGCTCCTCTACGTCGCGACCGGTGAGCTGTCGTTCGTGCTCGCGGGAGCCGGGCTCTTCGCCGGCGGCGCATGGTTCTTCGCCAGCACGATCAACCACGTGCAGGAACGCGTAGACATCTGGCTCGATCCCTGGAAGGACCCGGGTGGGTCGGGGTTCCAGATCGCACAGTCGCTGTTCTCGCAGGCCGACGGCGGGTTGTTCGGGAGGGGGTTCGGGCGCGCGCTGCTCGAGCTCCCGGGCGGCGCACAGATCCCGCCCGCCCCGGACACCGACCTGATCTACGCGGTGATCACGAACGAGGTCGGCCTGTTCGGAGCAGCCGCGGTCGTGATGGTCTACCTGCTGTTCGCCGAGCGCGGTTTTCGTGTCGCGATGCTGGCGCAGGACGGGTTCCAGAAACTGCTCGCGACCGGCCTGACGGCGGTGTTCGCGTTCCAGGCGTTCGTGATCGTGGGCGGAGTCACCCGCGTGATCCCGCTGACCGGCGTGACGCTGCCGTTCATCTCGTACGGTGGAAGCTCCATCGTCGCCAACTTCGTGCTCCTGGCGCTGCTCCTCATCGTCTCCCAAGAGGCGCGCGCTCCCCGTCAGGTGCGCCCGAGCCCGGTGGTTCCGCTAACCCATGCCGGTCAACGCGCGCATCAATCGCCTGTTCTTCCTGGTCGTGATCCTGTTCGCGGTCCTGATCGGGTTCACGTCGTACTGGTCCGTGATCGACGCGGAGGGCCTGGAAGACAACGAGGCCAACCGGCGGCCGCTCCTCGAGCAGCAGCGCGTACGGCGCGGGCTGATCTACGCGCGCGACGGCACGGTGCTGGCGCGCAACGTCTCGCGCGGGCGCGGCTCGGACCGGTTCTACCGCCGCACCTACCCGACCGCCGGCCTGTTTGCCCATCCGGTGGGATACAGCTTCGTAGAGCGCGGACGCACGGGCCTCGAGCGCTATTACGAGGACGATCTGGCGGGGGAGAAGGGCGAGTTCGGCACGCTGCTGGACGAGATCCGCGGCGCCGACCGTGAGGGCGACGACCTGATCACCTCACTCGACCCCCAGACGCAGCAGGTGGCGCGCGACGGGCTTGCCGGTCGCGCGGGATCGGTCGTCGCCCTCGAGCCGCAAACGGGCCGGGTGCTGGCGATGGTCAGCATCCCGAGCTACGACCCCAACGACGTGCTGAACCGCTTCGACGATCTGCGCAACGCGCCGGGGTCGCCGATCCTCAACCGCGCGACGCAGGCGGGCTACCCGCCGGGTTCCACGTTCAAGGTCGTTACCGCCACCGCTGCGCTCGACTCGGGGAAGTTCACTCCGCAGTCGGTCGTGGACGGCAATTCGCCCAAGGAGATCGGTGGCGTGCCGCTGGCGAACTTCGGCGGCGAGGACTTCGGCCCGGTCACCCTCACGCAGGCGCTGACCAACTCGGTCAACACGGTTTGGGGCGAGGTCGGCGAGCGCGTCGGGAAGCGCACCATGTTCGAGTACATGGAGCGCTACGGCTTCAACCGTAAGCCGCAGGTCGACCTGCCGGCGAGCGAGAAGCGCTCGAGCGGCGTCTACGACGGGCGCAGGCTGCTGCGACGACAGCGACGCGATCGACATCGGGCGCGTGGCGATCGGCCAGGAGCGGCTGCAGGTGACGCCGCTGCAGATGGCGATGGTGGCTTCCGCGGTCGCCAACGGCGGCAGCCTGATGCGCCCGCGGCTTGCGACCAAGATCCGTGACCGTGACGGCCGCACGGTCACGAGCTTCGGTCCCAGCGAGGAGAGCCAGGTGATGAAGGAAAGCACCGCGGCGGAGCTGGCGGCGATGATGAGCCGTGTCGTGGCGGAGGGAACGGGAACGGCAGCGGCGCTGCAGGGCATCGACGTGGCCGGCAAGACCGGCACCGCGGAGAAGGGCCAGGCCAACCAGGCCTGGTTCATCGGCTTCGCGCCGGTGCGTGACCCGCGCGTCGCGGTGGCCGTGACGGTCGAGCAGACCACGGGGCAGGGCGGCACGGTGGCGGCACCGATCGCCAAGCGCGTGATGGAGTCCGCGCTATGAAGGTCGCATCCGGGACGGTGATCGACGGGCGCTACCGGGTGCTCGAGCGCGTCGGGTCGGGCGGGATGGCGGACGTCTACTGCGCGGAGGACACGCGCCTCGGCCGCACGATCGCGATCAAGGTGCTGCACGAGCGGTTCTCGCAGGACCGCGAGTTCGTCGAGCGCTTCCGCCGGGAGGCCTCGGCGGCGGCCGGCCTGCAGCACCCCAACATCGTCGGCGTCTACGACCGGGGCGACTCCGACGGCGCGTACTACATCGCGATGGAGTTCGTCGAGGGCGAGACGCTCAAGGACGTCATCCGGCGCGAGGCGCCGATGGACCCGGCGCGGACGATCGGGATCGTGAAGGAGATCCTGGCGGCGACCCGCTTCGCGCACAAGCGCGGCGTGATCCACCGTGACCTGAAGCCCGCGAACGTGATCGTCGAGGCCGATGACCACATCAAGGTGGCCGACTTCGGCATCGCGCGGGCATCCGGCTCGGACATCACCGAGGTGGGCGCGATCATGGGCACCGCGCAGTACCTCTCACCGGAGCAGGCCCAGGGCCAGGCCGTGACGGCCGCCTCGGACCTCTACTCGATTGGCGTCGTGATGTTCGAGATGCTCACCGGCCGGGCACCGTTCGAGGCCGAGAGCCCGGTCGCGGTCGCGCTCAAGCACGTCAACCAGCCTGCCCCGTCGCCGCGCGAATTCGTTCCGTCCGTGCCGCCCGAGCTGGAGGCGATCGTCCTGAAGGCGCTGGCCAAGGACCCCGCTCGCCGCTATCCGGACGCGGAGGCGATGATGCGCGACCTCGAGGTGGCGCAGTCCCGCCTGGGCACGGACCGCGTGGACACGGAGAGCACCGCCGTCTTCGCTCCGGTGCCCGGTACCCCTTCCGCCATCGCCGCCGGAGTCGCCGGCTGCGATGGCCGAACCGCCGCCTCCGATAACCCCGGCGCCGCCTCCGCCGCCAGCGGACGGGGACGATCGACGGCGCCCGTTGATACTCGGTGTGGGCCTCGCAGCAGCCGCTCTCCTGGCGCTCCTGGCGTTCCTGTTGCTGCGCGATCAGCCGACCGAGATCGTGCCGCAGGTGGTCGGCCAGACTCTGGACAGCGCGCGGGTCGAGATCGGGGCCAAGAACCTGGGCGTGGACGTCAAGCGGCGCGCCGACCCGGCGCCTGCCGACACCGTCATCGACCAGGTGCCGGGCGGTGGGGCGAAGGTCGATCGCGACTCGACCGTCACGCTGATCGTCTCGAACGGCCCGAGCACAGTGAAGATCCCCGACGTCGTCGGGCTCACGCTGCAGCAAGCGCGTGCGCGTCTGAAACGGGCACGCCTGCGCGCGGACGCGGAGCGCGAGTCGTCGCGGGCAGTCGAGCCGGGCATCGTGATCCGCTCCGATCCCGGTCCCGGCCGCCTCACCGAGCGTGGATCGGCGGTCACGCTGGTCGTCAGCAAAGGCCCGGAACAGGTGACGATCCCCGATCTCGTCGGCCGCGAGCAGGAGGACGCCGCGACGCAGCTGCGCGATCTGAACCTCAGCCCCGAGATCCGCGAGAAGTCCTCCGCCGAACCGGAAGGCACGGTCGTCAGCCAGACGCCCGGCGCCGGCATCCAGGTGGCGGAGGGAACCACCGTGACGATCTTCGTCTCGAACGCCGACGTCGGCGAGGTCCCGGAAGTGACGGGCCTGCGCCAGTCGACCGCGGAGTCGCGGCTTGCCCGCGAGGGCTTCGATGTCTCGGTCCGCACTCAGCCGACCACCGACTCGGCCGAGAACGGGCTCGTGATCTCCCAGAGCCCCGAAGGTGGAACGAAGCGCAGCAAGGGCGCGGTGGTCACGATCACCGTCGGTGAACTGAGCGCGTTGCCGGAGGAAACGCCCTGAGAGTCGCGGTGCTCTCGGGTGGGCGGTCGAGCGAGCACGACGTCTCCCTGCGCTCGGGCGCGGCCGTGCTGGATGGGCTCGAGAGTGGTGGCCACGAGACCCTGCCGGTGGTCATTGCCCGCGACGGGCGCTGGACGCTGGCCGACCCGCGCTCCGGCTCGGAGGATGGCGAGCCGGTGGAGATCGTTCCCGGTGAAGGGCTGCTGGGTGCGGACGTCGCGTTCCCCGTGCTGCACGGGCCCTTCGGCGAGGACGGCACGGTTCAGGGCCTGCTCGAGTGCGCCGGCGTGCCGTACGTCGGCGCCGGCGTGCTTGCCTCGGCGCTGTGCCTCGACAAGGCGGCGTTCAAGCGGATGATGAGCCAGGCCGGGCTACCGCAGGTGCGCTACGAGGTCGTGACCCAGGCGGAGTGGGCCGCCGGCCGGGCCGCCGCGCTCGAGCGCGCCGCCGGCGTCGGCTTCCCCTCGTTCACCAAGCCCGCGCATCTCGGGTCGAGCGTCGGGATCTCGAGGGTCGGCTCTGCGGACGAGCTCGAGCCGGCGCTGGAGCTGGCGCTCGCGCACGATCCAACGGCGCTGGTCGAAGCCGCCGCGATCGGGCGTGAGGTGGAGTGTTCCGTGATCGGCAACGACAAGCCGGTGGCCTCGGAGCCCGGCGAGGTCGTCACGGTGGGCAGCGCCTGGTACGACTTCGACTCGAAGTACACGGCCGGCGGCATGGACCTGCGCGTGCCGGCGCCGATCGAGCCTGCCCAGCGCGAGCGTGTGAAGCGCATCGCCACCGACGCCTTTCGCGAGTCCGGGTGCGCGGGTCTCGCGCGAGTGGACTTCTTCGTCACCGACGACGGCCGCGTTCTCTTGAACGAGCTGAACACGATGCCCGGATTCACCGAGACGAGCGTGTTCGCAAAGCTGTTCGACGCGTCCGGGCTTGGCTACGCCGAGCTGCTCGACCGGCTGCTCGGCCTGGCGCTGGAGCGCCACGAGCGCGCCGCGGCTTACTTGTATTAGCCCGAGCCAACTCCAACTCCGAGATCGCCGCGTTCGACCGCCCGTGTGATCCTTCTGTAAGCCCCGTGATCCATACGAGGTAGTAGCGCTTGGCCTGGCCGCGGGTGTTGAGGCGGAAGGCCTCGCGCATCCGCGTCATTTCTCCGCCGCCCGCCGGCTCCCAGCCTGAAAGCGCCGCCGGCGGCCCGGCGTCGGCGGTGTAGAGGCCGAACTTCCAGCCGCTCTTCGGCGTCGTGATGCGCAACCCGCGCGCGACCACCGGCCGGCCCGTGTCGAGGTACACGCCGACGCCGTCCTTGATCCCGCCGAGATCGGGGGTGTCGTAGTTCTCCGTCTCCCAGGCGGTGGTCGATTTGCCGTCCAGCGCGAGGTCCAGGTTCTCCGAGTTCTCCTTGCCGTCGCCGGGCGGCGGGTCGAAGTCGGCGATGTCCTGCTGGCCAAGGGGAATGGGGGAGAGGCCGCCGGCGGCCGGCGCGGGGCTCTCGTCGTCCGAGTCGAACAGGAGCGCCGCGCCCACGGCGACCACGACGGCGACCAGGACGTATAGGGCCGACCAGCGCGATGCGCCGGCCACGCATCCCGCGGCGCTCCGCCTCGCCCGGCAGCGCCTGCAGGACGGCCGTGGCCTCCCCGGTGGCCTCGCCGGACCGTGCGGCTTCGTAGGTGAGCACCTCCTCCAGGTCGCGCACGAAGTCGCCCATCGTCGCGTAGCGGTTCTGCAGCTCCTTCGCGGTGGCGCGCTCCAGGACGGCGGCCAGAGCGGCCGACACCTCGGGGCGGCGGCGCTGGACGTCGGGAAGCCCCTCCCGCACGTGCTTCATGGCGACGCTGACGGCGCTGTCGGCCTTGAACGGAACCTCGCCGACCAGCATCTCGTAAAGCACGATGCCGAGCGAGTAGACGTCGGACTGCCCGGTCACCGGTGCACCCATTGCCTGCTCGGGAGAGACGTAGTCCGTCGTCCCGATCACGCGGCCGGTCCCGGTGAGCTGCTCGAACTCGAGGCCGCTGGCGATCCCGAAGTCCGTCACCTTGGCACGGCCCTCCTCGTCGAGCAGCACGTTCTGCGGCTTCACGTCGCGGTGCACGAGTCCGCGCTCGTGCGCCGCCTGCAGCGCGCGCCCGATCTCGATCGCGTATGCGACCGCCTCGCTCACCGGCATCGCGCCTTCGCGGCGGATGCGGTCCTTGAGCGTCTCGCCGCGCACGTGCTCGAAGACGATGTAGGGGTGGCCCTCGTCCTCGCCCGCGTCGATCACCATCACGACGTGCGGGTGTGAGAGCTGGGCGACCGTCCGCGCCTCGCGCCGGAACCGCTCCAGGGAGCTTGGGTCCTGCGTTCCGGCCGCATGCATGATCTTGAGGGCGACGTCGCGCTCGAGCGTTTCGTCGAAGGCCTTGTAGACGGTCGACATTCCGCCCGAGCCGATCATGGCCTCGATCCGGTAGCGACTTGAGAGTGTGGTGCCGATCACTGGCTTGGCTTTGGTCCGGGCCCCATGCGTGGGTTTGGGGGCGTGACGGTATTTTGCGCCCCATGGTGGAGATTCGCTGTCACACCGATCCTGCCTGCCCGTGGAGCTGGGCGATGGAGCCGGCGATCCGTGGCCTCATGGTCGCGTTCGGGGACGACGGCTTGCGCTGGCGCTTCGTCATGGGAGGCCTCGGCCGCGACCTTCTCGACGAGGGGTCGGGCCCCGGCCGGCACCTGAGCGCGGCGGCCGCCGCGCGCCTGACGCGCGAGTGGCTGACGGTCGCCGAGGCGACGGCCGCGCCGCTCGACCCGCTGATGTGGTTCGAGAGCCCGCTGCGGTCCACCTTCCCGGCCTGCATGGCCGTCAAGGCGGCGGCTGAGCAGGCTCCGGATGGCGGGTACCGGTACCTGCGCCGCCTGCGCGAAGGGATCCTGTGCGAGCGTCGCCGCCTCGATCATGTCGAGGCGCTGGTGGAGGAGGCACGTGCTGCCGGCCTGGACGTCGACCGGTTCCGCATCGACCTGCGCTCGCACGCGATCACCGAGGCTTTTGCCGGCGACCTCGACGCGACCGCGGCGCTCGCGCAGGAAGTAGGGGCGGGTGACGTGCTGGGCTCGCGCACCGCCGCCGGGGCGGTCCTGCCGACACTCGTGATCTCGAACGACGCACAGGAGCGGCGGGTGGTCGCCGGGCTGCGAAGCCTCGACGAGTGCCGGTCCGCGCTGGAGGAGCTCGGCGCCGCGCCAGCCGGCAATCCGGCGCCATCGCCCGAGGAGCTGATCGCGCGGTTCGGCCGGGTGACCACACAGGAGGTGGTGGAGATCTGTGCCCTGCCGGGGCCGCGCGCCGCGGCGGAGCTGTGGCGGCTGGCCGGCGAGTGGAAGGTGCGCGCGCGGCGGTGTCTTACCGGGGAGCTGTGGGAGAAGGCCTAGTCGGCAGTCGGCAGTCGGCAGGTCAGCAGTCAGGCGATTCGGAAGCTCTGATTCGGTTCGGCGCGCAGGCCTTTGGGTGGGATCGTCACGACTCCCGCTTCCGCCGTGACGGTGCCAATTCGCCTGCTGCCTGGGTGGCGCTTGCTGAGCAGCTCTGTCGCCTGCTCGGCGTCGGCTTCCGTCACCACGCAGCACAGGCCGGTGCCCATGTTGAACACCTCCCACATCTCGGCCGCTTCGATCCCGCCCACCTTTGCGATCAGCCCGAAGACCGGCTGCGGCTCGAGTGGCGCGTCGATCTCGAACCCGACCTGCTCGCTAAGCCGGCGCAGGTTCAGCAGGCCGTCGCCGGTGATGTGGGCCAGGCCGTGAAGGCCCAAGTCCGAGCGCAGCAGCTCGAGCGCGGCCCGTACGTAGATCGCCGTCGGCTCGAGCAGCTCGTCGGCGAGCGCGCGGCCAAGCTCCGGCACGTGGGTGTCGAGCGACAGGCCGCCGTCCTCGAGTAGCGCGCGTCGCGCGAGTGTGAACCCGTTCGAGTGGATTCCGCTCGAGGGCACGCCGATCACCGCATCGCCGGCCGCCACGGCGCTTCCGTCGAGGATCGATGTCCAGCTCGACGACGCCGAAAGCCGCACCGACGAGGTCCAGGCCGTTGGGCGAGGGGTGCCCTCGGATCATCTCCGGGAGCTGCGCCAGCTCGCCGCCGGGAATCTCTATCCCTGCTTCCTCGGCACCACGGCGCAGACCCGCTCCGACCGCGGCCAGGACGCCCGGGTCTGCTTGCTCGACCGCCAGGTAGTCGACCATCGCCAGCGGCTCTGCGCCGACGCAGATCAGGTCGTTGACGTTCATCGCGATGCAGTCGATGCCGACCGTGTCGAACCGGCCCGCCTGCTCGGCGACGATCAGCTTGGTGCCGACTCCGTCGGTGCAGAGCGCGATGCCGGTCCGCTCGTCCAGAGCGAGGACAGCCGCGTAGTGGCCCGAGCGCAGCAGCGATCGCCGCGGGCGGCCCGGGTCGATCGCAGCGAGCGCGGCCACCAGGCCGCCCAGCGCCGAGCCGGCGGCACCGGTGTCGACCCCGGCCGCGGCGTAGGAGTCCTTCGCGGGCGTCACCCGGCCGCGACCGTGACCGGCGCCGGCGGGGGGGCGACGGCGGGTTGCACGGACGCAGGCGCCGAGCGCGCACGCCGTCGCAGCGTCCACAGCGCCACCCCCGCAAGCGCCGTGCGGTAAGCGGCGTAGGGAAGCAGGGAGCGGCTGCGCTCGAGCATCGCGATCAGCCGCAGCGAGGCGAGGGTCGAGGTGAACGCGGCCGCCGACCCGGCGGCCATGCCGCGCCCGACATCCGGTGGAACCCCGCGTCGCGCGAGCCGGGCGCCCTTCAGCGCAGCCGCCCCGATGATCACCGGCAGCGCGATCTGGCGCGAGATCACGTTCGAGTCCGCCCGCCGGAAGCCGCGCCAGCGGGCAGCGGTCAGGGTCGCTCCGTTGCGCGACACGCCCGGCATCAGCGCGAACGCCTGCGCGAAGCCGATCGCGAGCGCGTCGGCGGCGCCGGCGCTGTCACGGATGCGCCGCTCGGGCCGCCGGTCGGCCACCGCCATCGCCACCGATCCGGCCAGCAGTGCGAGCGCAACCGGGGCCGGCCTGCTCAGGCGCCGCTCGATGCCGCGCTCGAAGAGGGTGGCGGCGGCCGCTGCCGGAGCGAACGACAGACCGAGTGTCATCACGTTGTGAGGGCCGAACGACCGGACGTACTCGGCCACCTCGCGGCGCAGCCCGATCAGCAGCGCCAGCGCGCCGCCGGCGTGCAGCGCGACCTCGAACGACTTGCGCAACTCCGGATCGAGGTCGCCGTAGCTCCAGCCAAGCAGAGCGGGCACCAGCACGAGGTGTCCTGAGCTCGAAACTGGAAGTAGCTCCGCCGGGCCCTGCACCGCGCCGAGCACGACGGCATGGCGAAGTGGCAGGCGCTCCGGGGGACGCGTCAACCGGTCGTTTCGGTTGCCGGCTTGGGGCGGCCCGAGCGCCGGCGCTTGATCAGCAGGTAAACGATGCCGGCGAGGATGCTCGCGACGATCAGGTAGTCCACGTAGTGGAGCTTCTGCTGGAGGTCCTCCCAGTTGTCTCCCACTGCGCGCCCCGCGATCGCGAACCCGAGCACCCAGGGCACGATCCCGAGGAAGCTCATCAGCGTGAAGCGCCAGAAGGGCATTCGCGCCACGCCTGCCGGCAGCGAGATGAACGTGCGGATCACCGGCAGCATTCGCGAGAAGAACACGGTTGCGTCACCGTGGCGCTCGAACCAGCGATCGGCCCATGCGAGGTGCTTGGGCGTGATGTGCAGCCACTTGCCGTGGCGCTCGAGCAGTTCGACCCGGCCGGCGTACCCGATCCAGTAGGCGATCCAGGAGCCGACCAGGTTGCCCAGCGCGCCCGCGGCCACGATCTCGAACAGCGAGAAGCGGCCGTCCGCCACCTCGAAGCCGGCGAACAGCATGATCGCCTCGCTCGAGGTCGGGATGCAGGCGCTATCGGCCAGCATCAGCACGAAGATCGCCGGCCAGGCCGAGGTCGCCGATCAGGTTCGTGGCGAAGTCGACGATCGGCTCGGTCAGCGAGGCTACGACGAGCATTGCGAACATACTGTCATGCGCTTATGACCATTCCTCTATTCGGCACCGACAGCCAGTTGAGTGAGATCCGGCCCGAGCTGGATCGCCGCATCCATGACGTGCTGGACTCGGGGCGCTTCATCGGCGGGCCCGAGGTCGAGGCCTTCGAACGGGAGTTCGCAGAGTACCTGGGTGTATCGGATGTGGTCGGGGTCGGCAACGGCACCGATGCCATCACGATCGCCCTGATGTGTCTCGACATCGGCGCCGGAGACGACGTCGTCGTGCCCTCGTTCACCTTCTACGCGAGCGCCGAGGCGATCCCTCACACGGGCGCACGGCCGGTGTTCTGCGACGTGGACCCGGAGACCTTCTGCATCACGCCGGAAACGGTCGAGCGGGCCTTGACGCCGCAGACCAAGGCGGTCATCGCGGTCGACCTGTTCGGCCGCCCAGCGCCCGTCGCCGAGCTGCGCGAGGCGCTGGCCGGACGCGGGATCGCCGTGGTCGAGGACGCCGCGCAGGCTGCCGGCGCGGAGCTCGACGGCAGGCGGACCGGTGCGCTCGGCGACGTTGCGACCTTCAGCTTCTTCCCGTCCAAGAATTTGTTCGCGGCCGGCGACGCAGGCGCGGTTGCGACGTCGCGTCCGGAGATCGCCGAGCGGGCGCGAGAGCTGCGCGCACACGGCTCGCGCGACAAGCAGACCTTCACCCGCGTGGGCTTCAACTCGAGACTCGACGCGCTTCAGGCCACCGTTCTGCGACTGACCCTGGAGCGCCTGGACGACTGGAACGAGCGCCGCCGGGAACTCGCCGCGGCCTACGCGGAATCCGGGCTCGCCGAGCACGCCGAGCTTCCGGAGGATCCGCCGAGCGGCCGCCACGTCTACCACCTGTACGTGGTGCGCACGCCGGCGGCGGATGACCTCGCGCGGCGCCTCGCCGAGGGGGGCATCGACACGCGCCCGTACTACCGGACGCCGGTCCACCGCCAGCCGGCGATGGAGCGCTGGGGCGCCGGGGCCGACCTGCCCGGCACCGAGCAGGCTGCGCGCGAGAATCTCGCGCTGCCGATGGGACCGGCATACGACTCCGATGTCGCGCGGGCGGTGTTCGAGGCTTTGCAGGCCTAAACGCCGGAACTTTCCTCCGACCTCAAGCCGTAAGATCACAGCCCAGATGCGCACGCGCCTCACCGACCCGGTGTACCGGCACCGGATGCTGCAGCTTGCCGTGGACGCGCTGCTGGTCGCGGCCGCCTATTCGCTCGCGTACCTGCTGCGCTTCGACAACGGTATTCCCCCGCGCTACGAAGAGCTCCTGACCGACACGATCTTGTTCGTCGTGATCGGGAAGGTCGCGATCTTCGCCGCATTCGGCCTCTACAACAAATGGTGGCGCTACGTGGGCCTGCGCGACCTCGAGTCGATCCTGCGCGCGGTCGTGGTCGCCAGTCTTGCGCTGGTCGGCGTGCTGTATGTCTGGTCCCCCACGGACCCCGACCTGCCGCGCTCGATCGTGGTGATGGACTTGCTCCTGACGGCCGCGCTGGTCGGCGGCGTCAGGCTCGTCGTGCGGAGCGCGCTGGAGCGGCCGCCGCGCGGCGCCGTCCTGCCGAAGGGACAGGAGGTCCTGATCGTGGGCGCCGGGGAGGCCGGCCAGCTCATCTGCCGCGAGATGCAGCGTGCGCCCGAGTTGCGCCAGACGCCGATCGGCTTCGTCGACGACGACCCGCGCAAACGCGGGATGCGGGTGCTGGGGCTGAAGGTGCTCGGCACCACCTCGGACCTGGAGCTGCTGCTGGACGAGATCGAGCCCGACGAGGTGATCATCGCGATTCCCTCGGCGCCGGGAATCGTGCGCGAGAAGGTCGTGCGCGCGTGCCGCGACCGCGACATCCCGGTCCGCACGCTGCCCGGCGTCTTCGAGCTGATCTCGGGATCGGTCGACCTGATCCGGCAGGTCCGCGAGGTGCAGGTAGAGGACATCCTCGGCCGGGAGCCGGTGACGGTCGGGATCCAGCAGGCGGGAGCCTGGCTGCACGACTGCACGGTCCTCGTCACCGGGGCGGGCGGCTCGATCGGCTCCGAGCTGTGCCGGCAGATCGCCCGGGTGCGGCCGCGTCTGCTGGTGATGATCGATCACGCCGAGGACAACCTGTTCGAGATCGAGCGCGAGCTGATCTCCGAGCGCCACTTCACCGGCTGCGAGTCGATCCTGGCCGACTGCAAGGAGCCCGACCGGATGCGTGAGGTGATGCAGCGCTTCCGCCCGGAGGTCGTCTTCCACGCCGCTGCCTACAAGCACGTCTCGCTCACGGAGGACAACCCGCTGGAGGCGCTGCGCAACAACGCGATCGGCACGCGCGTGGCCGCGACCGCGGCGGCCGAGGCCGGAGCGAAGCGGTTCGTGCTCGTGTCGACCGACAAGGCGGTCAACCCGGCGACCGCGCTCGGCGCGTCGAAGGCGATGGCCGAGTGGATCGTGGAGGCATGGGGCCACCGCTATCCCGAGACCGTCTTCTGCTGCGTGCGGTTCGGGAACGTGCTCGGCTCGAGCGGCAGCGTCGTGCCGCTGTTCCGCCGCCAGATAGAGCAGGGTGGTCCCGTGACGCTCACCCATCCGGACATGGAGCGCTACTTCATGACGGTGCCCGAGGCGGTGCAGCTGATCATCCGCGCCGGCAACCTCGCCAGCGGCGGCGAGGTGTTCGTGCTGGAGATGGGGGAGCAGGTCCGGATCATCGACCTGGCGCGCAACATGATCCGGCTCTCCGGCCAGGAGGAGGGGCGCGACATCTCGATCGAGATCGTCGGCCCGCGGCCCGGCGAGAAGCTGCGCGAGGAGCTCTTCAACGATGACGAGCGGCCTGTTCCGACTCCGGCCGAGAAGATCTTGAAGGCAGAGCGTCCGGCGCTCGACCCGGAGTGGGTCGAGACGGTCTACGAGCGCATCGAGCGGCTGGTGGAGCAGGGCGACGAGACCTTCCTCGCCCAGCACCTCTCTGAGGTCGCCAAGAGCGCGCGGGCGAGCGCCGCAAGAGACCTGAAGGCCCTGGCCCGGTAGGAGATGACCGAATCCATGGCCACGGACTCGATCATCTAGATTGGACCTGCTCGAGAGAGTAGGTTCGTACGCGGGGCTGGGCGCTTTCCTAGGCCTGGCCATACTCGCGCTGCTGTACTTCTCGCAAGCCCGGGACGTGCGGCGGTTGCGGGAATGGGCCGGCCGTGCGCCGGAACGCACGGGCGAGACGACCGCGCAGACTCCGGCGGCCCGCCATGGGTTGCCGCCGCTGACACTCGCCGAGCACGAGTCCCGCCCACGGAAGCGGGTACGTGACAGGTTGCGCAACATCCACGTACCGAACCTGCGCTACGTCGGCGCCACCCTCGGCCTGCTGCTGTTGCTCGGCGGGGCCGCGTACGCGGCCGTCCAGCTGATGGACGACTCCGGCGACGGCTCCTCCTCGGGCAGCACCACCACGAGCGAGCGCAAGCGCGACCGTGGCTCCTCGAGCGACAGGCAGAAGATCAACATCGATCCGGCGTCGGTGACGGTGGCGGTGCTGAACGGCACCACGGTGCAGGGGCTGGCCGCGACGGTTGGTGAGGAGGTGGGCGCCGGAGGCTTCAATCCCGGGACGATCGGCAACGCGGCTCGCATCGACCAGAACCGCTCGGAGGTGCTCTACAGCCCCGGCCAGCAGCGTGCGGCGCGCGCCGTCGCAAACCGGCTCGGCATCAAGACGGTTCGTCCCGTGGACGCGGTCAACCGTGAGATCGCGGGGTCCTTCGACGCCGTGGTCCTGGTCGGCGCAGATCGCGGCGGGTGAGAAGGAACCGAGTGGTCTGTCTCGTTGCGTGACAGATCATTAGCGCCGCTCGTCTTTGCGGCGCTGGTCATCGCGACCGTCGGCGCGTTCTTCGTCACCACAAGGCTCAAGCGCTCTCCAGCGGTGATCGAGCGCCTCACGTTCACCAGGCACTTCTCGCCCAACGGCGACGATCGTCGGGATGTGGTCGTGTTCTCCGTTCGGCTGCGCCGCAACGACGACGTGACGGTCCAAGTGGTCAACCGCGACGACGACCTGGTCCGGACGCTGGCCGAGGACCGCGACGTGCGCGCTCATCGCACCTATCGGTTCCGCTGGGAGGGACGCACGGACTCCGGGAGGCGAGCGCGCGACGGCGAGTACCACCTGAGACTCGGGCTGCGCCGCCAGGGCCGCACGGTCACGTCGCCGCGCAAGGTCTTTCTCGACACGCGCCCGCCACGGGTGGTCGTGCGCTCGGTCACCCCGGACGTGATCTCGCCCGACGGCATCGACGGCGGTGAACGCGCGGTGGCCAGGTTCACCGGTCCGACCCGGACGCCGGAGCTGCTCGTCTACCGGACCGATCTTCCGCGTCCGCGGCTCGTCGCTCGCCGGCCGGGAGAGCGGGGCAGCGAGCGCGTCATCTGGGATGGCCTGGTGGGTCTCGGCGCCGCGCGCCGGCGCGCACCCACCGGCAGCTACGCGCTGATCGTCAGGGCGCGGGATGCCGCCGGGAACGTCGGGCCACGGATCCCGCCGCGCCGCGGCCGCCTGCCCGGCAATCCCGGCGTGACGGTGCGCTACCTCGCCGCGCGCGGCCCGCTCACGCCGGTCGCGCCGCAGGCCCCGGTGCGGTTCTCCGTGTTCGCCGAAGGGCGGCGTTACCGGTGGCGCGTGCGGCGGCTTGGCTCCTCCCGGTCGGTCGACCGTGGATCGTCGCGCGCACGTTCGCTCACCGTGCGGGCGCCGGTTGGCCGGTCCGGCGTCGCGTTGCTCGAGCTGCGTGCCGGAAGCCGGCGCTACACGACGCCGTTCGCGGTCAACGAGCGGCGCGGGCGCGGAGTGCTGGTCGTCCTGCCGGCCGCCACCTGGCAGGCGCATCAATCCGGTGGAGGCCGACGGCGACGGCTTTCCCGACGTGCTGCCCGAGTCGCGCAGGGTCTCCCTGCGCCGGCCGTTCGCGGGCACGGGACTCCCGCGCGGCTTCCTCACCGGCGACGCGCCGGCGCTGCTCTCGCTGCGGCGCGACGAGCGGCGCTTCGACCTGACGACGGACATCGCGCTGGCACGCCCCGGCGCAGGCTCGCTCGCGCGCTACAGCGGCGTGCTCTTCACCTCGGCGCCGGTCTGGACGCCGCGCGAGACGGCTCGCGTGCTGCGCTCATACGTGCGGGTGGGAGGCCGGGTCGGCTGGCTCGGGACAGACGGGCTCCTGCGCACCGCCGCACTCACGGGCGGTTATCTCTCGCGACCCTCTCCCCGGCCTGCGACGAACCTCTTCGGCGAGCCGGTCCGGCCGGCGCCGGCCGGGCGCTCTGTCGGTGCTGGAGGACCGCATCGGCTTCTTCGCCGGGCTCGTCTCGGCGCTTGGTCCCTATCCACGGCTGGAGGAGTCTCCGCGCCTGGCCCCGCGTGCCCGCCTGCTCGCGGCAGCGGGGGCGCGGCTCGGCCGCGGGGCGATCACCGTCTATCGCGTGCCCGACGGCGTCGTCGCGCGAGTGGGGGCGCGCGGCTTTGCGTCGTCGCTGGCCACGTCGCCTGACGCCACGCGGATAATGCGCAGGCTATGGACCCTGCTTTCGCGGTAGTCCAGGGCGTCTCCAAGGCCGGAGTCGTGGTCGCCGCGCTGGTCGCGGCAGCTTCGCTCGTGGATCCCGACAGCCGCCGCCGGGTCACGTGGATGGCCTGCGCGCTTGCACTCGCGGCCGTGATCCTGGTCCAGCACATCTCGGACACCGAGCAGTTCCAGTCGATCAGCGACGACGCCGCCAAGATGACGCTGTTGATCGTGGGTGGCGTGGCTGTCGTGGTCGGGCTGGCGGCGGTCTTCGTCCGCCGGCCGGACGCGTTTCCCCCGCTGGTCGTTGCGGCGCTCCCGTTCCGGATCCCCGTCGAGGCCGCGGGCAGCACCTCCAACCTCCTCGTGCCGCTCTACGTCGTGATCGCGGCAGGCTGCGCGGCGCTCGTGTGGCGCCGGCTTCTCACTCGTGGCGCCGAATCGCCCCCCTCGCAGCCGACGGCACTCCAGTGGGCCCTGGCCGCCTACGTGGTCGTGTACGCGTTGCAGAGCCTCTACTCGAAGGACTTCGACACGGCGCTCGAGCAGGTCGTCTTCTTCCTGATCCCGTTCGCGGTGCTGTTCGGCCTCTTGACCGAGGTCAGATGGAGCCGCGAGCTGGTCTTGCGTTGCCTGGCAGTCGCCATCGTGCTGGCGCTGGTGTTCGTCGCGATCGGCTTCTGGGAGTACGAGCGCCGCGAGCTCCTGTGGAACCCGAAGGTGATCGCGGCGAACCAGTTCGAGTCCTACTTCCGCGTCAACTCCGTCTTCTGGGACCCGAATATCTACGGGCGTTTCCTCATGCTCGTGATGCTGGGCGCCACGGCGTGGATGCTGTGGAGCCGGCAGCCGCGGGTGACGCTCGGCCTGGGGGCGGTGCTTGCCGTCTTGTGGGCGGGACTCGTGCTGACCTTCTCGCAGTCGAGCTTCGCGGCCCTGCTGACGGGCCTGATCGTGCTCGCCGCCCTGCGGTGGGACGTGCGGCGCACCGCCGCGGCCGCCGCCGTCGGGCTGGCCGCCGCCGCGATCTTCGTGCTCGCCTTCCAGAGCACGCTGAAGATCGATCTCGGCAGCGACGCCGGCCTGAACAAGGTCACGAGCGGCCGCTCGGACCTGATCGAGGGTGGCGTGGAGCTGTTCGCCGACCGGCCGCTGATCGGTTACGGATCGGGTTCCTTTGGGCGCGCGTTCAGGCGCGAGCGCAAGGGGAACCAGCAGGAGGCCGTGTCCGCCTCGCACACTCTGCCGATCACGGTCGCGGCCGAGCAGGGGCTGATCGGTCTCGCGGTCTACGTGTGCGGTGCTGGTCGCGGCGTTCATGACGTTGCTCGGGAATCGCATGGCCCGGGCCGCCCCGTCCGCGACCGACGGCGTCGTGCGCGCTGCCGTAGCGGCGATGTACTGCGCCCTCGTGCTGCACACGATGACCTACGCGGCGTTCCTGGAGGATCCGTTCACCTGGGTGATCCTCGCCCTCGGCCTGGCGGCCGCGCCGACCGCGCAGCTGGCGATCGTGCGTCCGTCCCGGCGCAAGACGGCGGCGGAGCCCGCGCCCGCTTACGGCAGCATGCGCGGCTATCTCGAGCGGTTGGTCCGGACGGGCGGCGCCTATACGGCCTCGAGCGTCATCTCGAAGCTGTTCGCAGTCGCGCTGCTGCCGGTCTACACGCGGCATCTGACGCGCGCCGACTACGGCGCCGCCGAGGTGCTGCTCGCGTTCGTGGTGGCGGCCAGCATCGTCCTGCGCCTGGGGATCATCGAGGCGCTGCTGCGCTTCTACTACAGCTGGGAGGAGAAGGGGCGCCGCGACGAGGTGGTCGCGACGGCCTCGGCGTTCCTGCTCGTGACGACCACCATCGGAGCGCTGCTGGCGCTGCCGTTCGCCGGCCCGCTGTCCGAGCTGCTGCTCGGTCGCAGCGAGCCGGGCCTGATGCGGATCGCGATCGGCGGCCTGTGGGTGTTCAGCAACTACGAGCTGCTGATGGCGCTCTTCCGGCTGGACGAGCGCGCCCGCGCGTTCTTCACCGCGAGCATCGTGAACGTGCTGCTCACGATCGCGCTGACGCTGTGGCTGGTCGTCGGCCGTGACGAGGGCGCGCGCGGCCTGCTGCTGGGGAACTTCTGCGCCTCGGCGGTCGTGCTGGCGGGGCTCTTCTGGCTGCAGCGCCGCAGGCTGCGCCAAGCCCGGTCCCCGGCGGCACTGCGCCCGATGCTGCGCTTCGGCCTGCCCACGATGCCCGCGGAGCTGTCGCTGTACGCGCTCAACTTCATGGACCGCGTGGTGCTCGCTCGCGTCTCGGGCCTGGCCGCCGCCGGCCTCTATTCGCTGGCGGTCAAGTTCAGCCAGGTGGTGACCGTCTTCGTGCGCGGCTTCAACCTGGCCTGGCCGCCGCTCGCCTATTCGATCCGGGACGACGACGAGGCGCGCCGCACCTACGCCGTGATCGTCACCTACTACGTGCTGGCCTCGTTCACGGTCGTCCTGGGCCTGTCGCTGGAGGCGCGCTGGGTGGCGCGGGCGCTGGCTGCGCCGGAGTTCTTCGACTCCTACGAAGCGGTGCCGCTGGTCGCGACGGGGGCGGCGCTGTACGCGCTCTACCTGGTGCTGGTGGTGGCGATCGGGCGCACCGGGCGCACCGAGTTCAACTTCCCGGTCACCGCGATCGCCGCCGGAGTCAACCTGGGGCTGAACCTGCTGCTGGTGCCGCCCTACGACATCGTGGGCGCCGGCATCGCGCTGGTCGTCTCCTACGTGGTCATGCTGGCGCTGATGCAGGTCGTCTCGCGGCGGCTGTTCCCGGTGCCCTTCGAGTGGAGCCGGCTGGTGCGGATCGTCGGCCTCGCGGCGGCCATGTTCGCCTTCGGTGAGCTGTTGCTGCCGAAGTCCGGCGTGGACGGCTTCGTCCTGCGCGCGATGCTCGTCCCGGTCTACGTCGGCCTGCTGTACGTCACGCGCTTCTTCCGCCCGGAGGAGCTGCGCGGCGCGCGCGACGTCGCGGCCCGGATCAGCGCCCGGCTCGGCGGGCGCTCAGCGCAGGCGCCGGAGGACCTCGTAGCCCTGCGAAGCCGCGCGGACCTGGTGGACGAGGTGCACGACGCCCAGTAGGCCAAGCAGCACGCTGCGGGCGGCGACCTGGTGGATCGTCGGGTACTGGCCGTCGAGCCCTCCGACCAGCAGGTCCAGCACGACCGCAAGGGTGAGCAGGTTCACGAAGCCGGGGAACACCAGCACCTGGCCCAGGTTGGTCCACCGCGCCCACAGGAAGCCCGTGCCGCTGGTGCCGGCCCGCCGCTGCTCGTAGGGGGCGTCGAGGTCGACCAGCTCGGGGTTCCCGCCCTGGCGTGCCAGTACCGCGCGCAGGAACTCCGGCGAGTTGCGCAGCTCCGGCTTGTCGCGGAACAGCCCCAGCAGCACGTGGTCGCGCGCCGAGTAGGGGACTCGCAGGATGCTCAGCACGGCGATCAGCGCTGCGAGCAGCACCCACGCGTCGTGGCTCGACGTGTAGACACCCCAGGCGAGCGCGGCGATCGCGATCGCGGGCACGTAGTAGTGGCCGATCCAGTCCAGGTAGGCGCCACCGGCGTCCGTCTGGCGCCCTTCCCGGACCGCCCGGTAGCGGGCGATCTCGCCGTCGGAGTAGTCGAGCACGAAGGACAGCTGGAGGAGGACCAGCCCGATCACCAGCGGCCAGAACTCGTTCCACGCCAGGAGCAGCGCGCCGGCGATCCCAACCAGGATGCCGAGCACCGTCATCTGGTTCGCACTCAGCCGTGTGTGCAGGGCCAGCCAGGTGATCCGGATCGAGATCCGTCGCACGAAGCGGGCGTATGAGCGGCGGAAGTCGCGCGGCTCGCCGGCCATGCGCCCCTCTCCGCCACAGATCTGCTCCAGCTCATCGAGGGTCGGAACGGCGGAACGGGCTGCCATGTGCGGAAGAATAGGTACGTGCCTGGAGTGATCCCCGCGGTCTACCTGGCGGCGGGCGAAGGGAAGCGCCTGCGCCCGCTCACCGGCGACCGCCCCAAGGCGATGATCGAGATCGACGGCATCGCCCTCGCCGAGCGCGCCCTGCGCAGCCTGCGGGCCGCCGGGTTCGAGCGGGTCGTGGCGGTGACCGGTTACCGGCCGGAAGCGCTCGCGCCGCTTGGCGAGCTGATCACCGAGGAGCGCCCCAATGAGCGCTACGCCGAGCTCGAGAACATCTACTCGCTGTGGCTGGCGCGCGACGTCGTGGCGCAGGGATGCTGCATCGTCAACTCTGACGTGCTGTTCGAAGACGGGATCGCCCAGCGGCTCGTCTCGGCGCCGGGATCGGCGGTTCTGTGCGCCTCCGACCATGGTGTCGATGCGGAGTCCATGAAGGCGGTCGCCACCGAAGGGCGTCTCGAGCGGCTGACCAAGGAGGCGCCGTCCGAGGGCAATCCCGAGTACATCGGCCTGGCCCGGATCGATCCCGCCGACGGCCCTCGGCTGGCCGCGATCCTGGACGAGTTCGTCCAGTCCGGCCGCACGTCCGTCTACTACGAGGATGCGATCGAGTGGCTAGCGCGCGAAGTTTCGGTGAGACTGGTGCCCGTGGACGGGATGGCGTGGATAGAGATCGACGATCACCAGGACCTCGAGCGGGCAGAGCGCGAGATCCTGGCGCGGGTCGCGTGAGCGGGGCGGCGGACATGGGCGGCGCGGCGCCCGGGCTCGTGAGTGAGCCGGACGAGGCGGTGTCGGTCTTCCGGCGCTTCATGGAGCTGCCGCGCTACCTGCGGGTGGTTCGCGGTGGTCACGCGCTCACGGGAATGGTGCAGGAGATCTGCGCCGAGCTGGGCTTCGGGTCGCTGGCCGTCGTGAGCGGCACCGGCTTCACCGCGGGCCCCGGCGAGGAGCTCGCCCGCTCGCTGGGCGCGGAGCCGCTCCGGGTGCGCGGCAACTCGACCGCCGACGTCGCCGAGCTGGCCGGGGCGCAGCAACTCACCGGCGCCGACGCCCTGGTTGCGATCGGAGGGGGTCGCACCATCGACGTCGCCAAGTCCGCGTGTGAGCGGGCCGGACGGCCGGTGGTCGTCGTACCGACGCAGCTGACCGCAGACGGCATCGCCTCCCCGGTGGCGGTGATCCGCGACGAGTCCGGCGCGTTCGAGAGCCGCCACGCGCGGCTGCCGATCGCGGTCACGGTCGACATGGACCTGATCGAGCAGGCACCCGCCGACCGCGCGCGGGCCGGGCTCGGCGACCTGCTCGCCAACCCGTGCGCGCTGCGCGACTGGCGGCGAGCTGCGACGGCCACGACCGGCGAAGAGGTCGATGATTTCGCAGCGCTCCTCTCGCAGGTGGCCGCCGACCTCGTGTACGCGACCAACACCGTGACCCTGGGCGCCGGCGATCCTGCGCCGGCGCTGCTCGAGCGGCTGCTGAGCGGTCTCGTCCTGAGCGGCCTGGCGATGGAGATCGCCGGATCTTCACGACCGTGCTCCGGCTCCGAGCACCTGATCAGCCACGCGCTGGACCAGCTCCATCCCGGCACCGCCTCGCACGGCGAGCAGGTCGCGTTCGGGACGCTCGTATGCACGCTGCTGCAGGGCGAGGACTGGCGCCCGCGCGCGCGAGTGCATGGCCGCCGCCGGCATGGAGCAGGCGCTCCAGGGATTCGGCCTCGCGCACCGACGAGCTGGCCGCAGCCGTCCGCGCCGCGCCCGCCACCCGGCCCGGCCGCCACACGGTGCTGGACGAGGTCGAGCTGTCGGACGACGTGCTGAGGTTCGCGATCGACGAAGTTCGCGGCTAGTGCTCCACCGCCTGCGTTGCCGCTACTCCCCTAAGACCTTGATCACGAGCCGTTTCCGCCGCCGGCCGTCGAACTCGCAGTAGAACACAGCCTGCCAGGGTCCGAGGTCGAGCCGGCCTTCGGTGATCGGCAGCACGACCTGGTGGTGGACGAGCATGTTCTTGAAGTGCGCGTCGCCGTTGTCCTCGCCGCCGCGATGGTGGCGGTAGTCGCCGTCGTCGGGCAGTAATTCGCGCGCGACGTCGTTGGGAGGCTCCTGCCACGTCGCGGGCGCCAGCTTGTCGAGCCACTCCAGCGCGTCCTCCAGGATGCCCGGCTCGTCGTCGTTCACCCAGACCCCGGCGGTGATGTGCATCGCTGACACGAGCACCATGCCCTCCAGCACGCCGGACTCGTCGACGGCTTCCTGCACGTCCTCGGTGATCCGGACGAACTCGCGCCGCTGGGAGGTCTGGAAGGTCTTGTAGACGGTGTGGGTCTTCATGCCGGGTTGGCGGCTTCTCGGATCCCCTCGCCGCGGCCGGGGAAGAGCGAATGGTATGCGTGCACCCAGTAGCGGCGCGCGTCGCGGCCAGGGAGCACGACTGACACCAGCGCCCTGACCGCGTATGCCCACGCGGTCAGGATCCGCACCGCGAGCGCCGCCACCGGGCCGTGATGCTTGCGCACGTAGAGGTCCCGGTTGCGCGAGAACTCGACGATGCGCCGCCGCGCCGACTCTCCCGTCGAGAGCTGCTCGTGGTGGACGACGCGGGCTGCCGGCACGAACAGCACGCGCCAGCCGGCGTCGTGGGCGCGCTTCTGCCAGTCCACCTCGTCCGAATAAACGAAGAAGGCTGGGTCCAGCGGACCGACCTCCTCGAACGCGGCGCGCCGCACGAGCAATCCGGCCGACTGCGCCCAGTCGACCTCCCGCGTGCTCTCGCCACCGCTTTGCACCACCAGCCGGCGGTGCAGGAAGAGCGCTCCCGCGACGGCCGATCGCACTCCCGGGAAGCGCCAGGCGGATGGCTGCGGGCGTCCCTGCGGGTCGAGCAGCCGCGCACCGGCTGCGGCCGCGCGCGGGTCGGCCTCGAGCGCTTCGACCAGCCTGTCGGCCGCTCCGCGCTCGAGCCGCGAGTCCTCGTTCATCAACAGGCACCATCGCCCGCGCGCGCGGGTCATCAGATCCGAGTCGTTCTCCGCCTTGCCGCGCGGTCGCTCCAGCCGGATCAGCTCGACGCGGTCGCCGAAGCGCTCGCGCACCGCATCCGCGGTGCCGTCGGTCGATCCGTTGTCGAGCGCCAGCACCTCGAACGGCGACGAGGGCGGATTGGCGAACACCGACTCGAGACAGGCGACCAGGTGCTCGCGCGCGTTGGTGCTGACTATGCAGATGGAGACTCCGGTGGCCGCCCGTATTGGGGAGCTGCGGGCACTACGGCGAGGGCCGATAATGCTCGCCGATGCGCGTGACCGTCGTCGACCCGCCGGCCTACACGCCGCCGTACGACCATGCGCTGTGCACGGCGCTCGCCGTGCGGGGGCACGAAGTCGAGCTCGCCACCGCGAGGTTCCGCTACGCGGACATCCCGGTGCCCGAGGGCTATTGGCGCAACGAGTGCTTCTATCGTCACGCGGGCAGCAGGAGCGTCGCCAAGGCGCTCGCGCATCCGTTCGACATGCTGCGCCTCGGTCGCCGGCTGGCGCGTGGGCAAGCGGGAGTGGTGCACTTCCAGTGGCTCCCTCTCCCGGTCGTGGACCGGGCGCTCGTGCGGGCCTTTCCTCGCCCGCGGGTACTCACGGCGCATGACGTGCAACCTCGTGAGGCCGGTCGCCGGGTCCTACGTGCGTGGCGCGCACTGCTCACCGAGATGGACGCGGTGGTGGCGCACTCCGAGTCCGGACGCGACCGGCTCGCGCAGCTGGGGGTGCCGCTCGCGCGGACCCACGTGATTCCCCACGGCGCGTTCGAGCACCTCGCGGCACAGCCCGGCGATGCAGCGCTCGATCCCGCCGCCGGCGACCTCAACGGTCACCGGGTGGTGCTGTTCTTTGGCCTGCTGCGCCCCTACAAGGGCCTCGACACCCTGATCGAGGCGCTCGCGGCCACGCCCCCGGATACGGTCCTGCTCGTCGTCGGGATGCCTCGCATGCAGATCGACTCCCTGCAGCGCCGCACCGGTGAGCTGGGCATCGCCGACCGGGTGCGGTGGGTGACACGGTTCGTGTCCGACGCGGAGGCCGCAGCCTACTTCGCGCGCGCCGACGTGATCGCGCTGCCCTACCGCGAGACCGAGCAATCCGGCGTGCTGAACACCGCGCTCGCGTTCGGGACTCCGCTCGTGCTGAGCGACACCGGCGGCTTTCACGAAGTCGGCGCCGAGCACGGCGCGGCGCGCCTCGTCCCGCCCGGCGACAGCGCTGCCCTGGCGACCGCGCTGCGCGAAGTCCTGGACGACGAAGGCGAGCGGGCGCGCCTGTCAGAGGCTGCCCGGCGCGCCGCGGCAGGCCCTTACTCGTGGAGCCGGGTGGCCGAGCTGACCGAGCGCCTCTACTCGGACCTGATGCGCTCGTGAGGGCGGCGAAGGCCGCCTTCTGGGGCTCGCTGGGCCTGATCGCCTACGCACATGCCGGCTACCCGTTGCTCCTGCGTGGGCTGCGGCTTGTGCGGCCCGGTCAGGCCGTGCCGGATGACAGCGGCCGGCTTCCGCCCGTCACCCTGATCGTGGCGGCGCACGACGAGGAGGACGTGATCGCACGCAAGCTCGACGACGCGCTCGCGCTCGACTACCCGGCGCGCCTGCTGCAGGTGATCGTGGCCTCGGACGGCTCGTCCGACCGCACCGTCGAGTCCGCCCGCGCGAGCGCTGCGGCTGATCCGCGGGTCGTGGTGCTGGACCTGCCGCGGAGCGGGAAGGTGCTCGCCCAGAACGCGGCCGTCGCGGCCGCCACGGGCGACGTGCTGGCCTTCTCCGACGCAAACGCGCTGTGGGAGCGCGATGCGCTCCGCCGGCTGGTCGCCCCGTTCGCCGATCCGCACGTCGGCTACGTCTGCGGCGAGCTGCGCTACCTGAGCGCCGACGGCTCGAACCAGGAGGGCGCCTACTGGCGCTACGAGACGGCCGTGCGCAGGATGGAGAGCGAGCTCGGCTCGATCACGGCGGGCAACGGCGCGATCTACGCGGTTCGTTCGGAGGCCTACATGCGACTCGACCCCCGCACCAGCCACGACCTCGCTTTTCCGTTCAACATGGTCAAGCGCGGCTGGCGGGCCGTTTGCGCGCCCTCCGCGGTGGCCTTCGAGCGGCCCCTGCCGACCAACGAGGGCGAGTTCGCCCGCAAGCGCCGCATGATGAGCCACGCCTGGCCGGCGGTCGTCACCGGCGGGATGCTCGACCCGCGCGGCTACGGTCCCCTTTTCGCCCTCGAGGTCTACTCGCACCGCCTGCTGCGCTACGCGACTCCGTTCCTGCATCTGCTTGCGCTCCTGGCCAACATCGCGCTTGTGCGCCGGCGCGCCGGCCATGTCTATTTCGTCGCGCTCGCCGGTCATGTCGCATTCGCGGCCGCGGCCATCTCTGGGCGGGCAAGCGGGGGGCGCATCAGGCTCGCCTCCCTCGCCCACTACTACGTGCTGGTGACCGGGTCGCTGGCGGCTGGGTTGTGGGACTGGCTCACGAAGGGGACGCCGGCGACCTGGGAGCGCGCCGAGGGACGTGACTGACGTCCCGCCCGATCCCCGGCCCCGCGCAGCCCGCGTGCTGAAGCGCGCGCTGGACCTCGGCCTCGCCGCCATCGCCTTGCTGGTGACCGTGCCATTGCTCGGCGCGGCCTGCCTCGCGATCCGGCTGGAGTCGCGCGGCTCGCCCATCTACCGCCAGCGCCGGGTGGGTAAGGGAGGCCGGGACTTCGACCTGCTGAAGCTCCGCACGATGGTCACGGGCGCCGAGCGGATGGGCGCCGGGCTGGCGGTCGACGAGGGAGACCCGCGGATCACCCGTGTTGGTGGGCTGCTGCGGCGGTTCTCGCTCGACGAGCTGCCCAACCTGGTCAACGTGCTGCGCGGCGAGATGAGCCTTGTCGGCCCGCGGCCGACGGTGCGGGTGCAGGTGGACCAGTACACCGACCGCCAGCTCGGGCGACTGTCGGTCGAGCCGGGGATCACGGGCTGGGCGCAGGTGAAGGGGCGCGCCGCCCTGCCGTGGCACGAGCGCATCGAGCTGGACCTCTGGTACATCGAGCAGTGGTCCCTGGCCCTCGACGTGCGCATCCTGGCCGAGACGGCGCGGTTGCTCGTGACCGGGCAGGGCCTCTACCGGGGCGAGACCGGCGGCTGGCGCCCGCCTGAGGGCTCCTAACCGGCGGGCGGGCTGGTCGCCGCTGTCACGTTCACATCCATCGCAGGGGAGCGAGCAGCGAGGTTCCGGGCGTCGCGCAGCACGGCGAGACGGAAGCGGTAGGTCCCCGTGCGCGCGAAGCGAAAGGACGTCTTCACGCGCCCACTGCGCGCTCGCACGACGCGGCGCACCACCCGACGGTAGGTCCCGCGGCTGCGCCGCTCCGCCAGCAGCAGCACCGTGCGCTTGGCCGGTCTGACACGGCCCCGCACCGCCACCCGGTCGCCAGGTGAGACTCCCTCTCCGGACACACCCAGCGTGGCAGTGACCTGCGGCCGCACGCCGATCGCGACCGGGACGGAGCGTGTGGCGCCGGCGCCTGGCTCTCCCGCGAACTGCGTTCGCACCGAGCGGTTGTACGACAGCGGCATGCGCGTCCGGTAGGTGCCGGCGGAGCCGGTCTTGATGCTCTGGAGGGTGGTCCATGCTCCGCTGCGGGCCAGGATCTGGATCGCCACTGGTCTGCCGGCAAGCCCGGCTCCGTCCGGACCGGCCAATGCCCCGGAGAGCTCCGCCTTCTCCGGGTACGTCACCCGGCGGCGTGTCGAGGAGAGCGAGACCTTCGCCACGGCCGGCCGCGGGAGGGCGGCGACCTGCAAGCGCAGGCCGGGCAGCTGGTTGTAGAGGGCGTTGCCCGGGCAGCTGGTGGCGTCCCCGTCCCGGTGGCCCGAGATCCGCTGGAACTGCACGGTTCGCCCGGCCGGATAGCGGTTCAGCGACCCACCGCCGGAGACGATCCCCACGGTTCCGGTGGGCGGCACGCCGTGGATGCCGAGCTTCCAGGCCAAGATCCGCGCAATCGCGTCGAGCCCCGGCTGGGGCAGGGCGGCGGTGTTGAAGGTGCCGAGCGTCGCCACGCCGGTGGACTGCGAGTTGTATCCCTGCGCCTGCGCGCCGATCACAGCCTGATCGATCCCGCCGCCACGGCCCTCGAAGATCGTCCCGTACCGGTCGACGAGGAAGTTGTAGCCAATGTCGTTCCAGCCGTTGGAATTACGGTGGTAGCGGCAGATGCCGAGCACCATCGCGGCCGAGTCCTGGGGCCCGTAGGTGTTGGCGCTCACGGTGTGGTGTACGAAGGCGAGCTGCACGCGGCCATAGGCAGGCGTCGCGCGGGGTGGGCACTGCTGCCCTCCCCAGCCCTCGCGGGTGACGAGTGCCGGTGGGCCGCCGATCGCTCGCGGAGTTGCGCTCGAGCGTGCGGAGGAGACGGCAGCGCGGGTGTCCACGAAGTGCAGCGTGGGTGCGCGGACCGCGCCGGATGCCCTGAGCCGGTACTGGACTTGGACGGCGTCGCCGGCCCACACCGGATCGGAGAAGTTCCATCCGCGGCGTGGCCGTTCGCCCCCACCGCTGTCGGGAGCGTGGTCGCGGTCGGCGGACACCTCGACCCAGGGCCGCCAGCCCGCCCGGGCGTCGCGCACGCGGACGGTCAGCTTTCGCGCGTGGCCGCCGTGCCAGCGCATGCCGAAGACGCTGAAGCGCCGGCGCGGGCGCACCGTGACAGTGCGTGTCGCCGCGCTGGTCGCGGCGGCGCCTTGTGCGGGAGCGCGCAGCTCGAAGTCGGCGACCCGCGGCAGATGGTCAACCGTCCGCGCGGTCGCTGCTCCAGACAGCAACACGGCAATCCCGAGCACCAGCACGGCCCCTGCCACGGCTGCCCCCCTGGTCGTTGGCCTGACGCTCAACACACTCCCATCACGTCGCTGCCCGCAAGGCTCACAACACGCCGGCTCGCGGCGGGTTGCGGACCGCTCAGAGGATGTCGATCAGGGCACGGCTTCGGGGCCGCGGTCGCGGTAGCGGTCCCGGAAGGCACGGATCACGTCGAAGGTCTCGTCGTTGACCCGCTTGCAGCCGGCCAGGTGGCCCCAGGCCGTGACCGCCACCCTGTACGGCATGTCGGGGTCGGGCGAGAGGACCATGTGGAAGGGGTCCTCGTTGAACAGCCCGCCGAGCTGGGCGATCCGGCGCCGCGGGATCGTCGGCTTGTAGTGGACGTAGATCCGTCCGTGCTCGAGCGTGTGCACGGTGTTGCGGACGTCCGGCTTCTGCGGGTAGTACCCGTCCTCTGCCGGGACCGGGTTGTGGTTACCGGACGTCGGCGGCGTCGTGTTGTAGGTGACCTTCGTGTCGTCCGGGACGTGGGTTCTTCCCTGGATCTGCGGGTTGCTGAGCGTGCATCCCGCCGCCTCGGCGGCCCGGATCAGGTCGGTCTGGTTCACGGCGGGCGGGTCCACGGCGCCGGGGAACGTGTCCTCCGCGTTGCCCGTCGTGCCCGAGCTGTCGCCGCTCCCGATGCCCGCGATCCCAACCCCGATCGCAGCGAGCGCGGCCACGCCGAGGATCGTTCCGACGATGATCCCGTAACGCCGCCGGCGCTGGGCCGCGGCAGACTCGGCCTGCTCCCGCGCGAGCCGTTCCTGGCGGCGCTGCTCTTTTTCCTCCTTGCGGCTTGACACCGGGCCGCAGGTTAGCCGACCCGTGGCACATGGGAGCCACTCGCCGGTAGGGTTGGGCGGTGACCACCTTCCAGCGGTCAGCCGACATCGACCGGACCATAGAGGCCGATGCGATCGTGGTCGGCGCCGGCCTCGCGGGGCTCAGCGCCGCGCGCGAGCTCGAGCGGGCCGGCCATACCGTCACAGTGCTGGAGGCAAGGCAGCGTGCCGGCGGGCGTCTCGAGTCCGTCGACATCGGAAACGGCGCGTGGATGGACGTCGGTGGCCAGTGGATCGGCCCGACCCAGGACCGGATCGTCGCGCTGGCGGGTGAGTTCGGCGCCGCCACGTTCCCCACCCATACCGCCGGCGAGAACCTGCTCGAGTACGGCGGGCGGCGGATCAGCTACACGGGCACGATCCCGAAGCTCGGCCCGCACGTGCTCGCTGACGTCGGCCAGGCGATGTTCCGGCTGGACCGGATGGCCGGCCGCGTGCCGCTCGAGGCGCCGTGGACGGCGCCGAAGGCGCAGCAGTGGGACAGCCAGACGGTCTGGTCGTGGATGCGCCGCAACATGGCCACGCGCGCCGGCCGCGCGATGCTCGAGGTGGGGGTGGAAGGAGTGTGGGCCGCGATGCCGGCCGACGTCTCGCTGCTTCACATGCTCTTCTACATCCACTCGGGCGGCGGCCTCGACTCGCTGTTCGACACGGATGGCGGAGCGCAGCAGGACCGGTTCGTCGAGGGCGCGGGCAATCTCGCTGGCCGCTTCGGAGACACGCTCGGCGACCGCCTGATCACGAGGGCGCCGGTGCGCGCCATCCAGCACGGGCCAGACGGTGTGACAGTGTTGGCCGACACCGTGGTGGCGCGCGGCCGCCACGCCGTCGTGGCGGTGCCGCCGACCCTGGCGGGGCGGATCGCCTATGACCCGCCGCTGCCCGGCTATCGCGACCAGCTCACGCAGCGGGTGCCGATGGGCGCCGTGATCAAGTGCCTGGCGGTCTACCCGGAGCCGTTCTGGCGCGCCGACGGGTTGAGCGGCTCTGCGGTCAGCCCCGGCGGGCCGGTGACGATGATCTTCGACAACTCGCCGCCTTCCGGCAGCCCCGGTGTCCTGGTCGCGTTCCTCGAGGCTCACTGGGCGCGCGAGCTCGGCAGGATCGATCCGGCCCGGCGGCGTGCGGAGGTCACCGCGGCGCTGGCGCGTCTCTTCGGACCGCGCGCGGCAGAGCCGGAGCACTACGTCGACAAGAGCTGGGCCGAGGAGGAATGGAGCCGCGGCTGCTACGTCGGCTACACGCCACCTGGGGTGCTGACCTCGTTCGGGCCGGCCCTGCGGCAGCCGATCGGCCCGCTGCACTGGGCCGGGACCGAGACCGCGACCGTCTGGAACGGCTACATGGACGGAGCGATCCAGTCCGGCGAGCGCGCGGCACGAGAGGTCGTGGCAGCGCTGGCCGGGGAACGGGCGCCGGCCGGCGAGCTGGTCGGCTAGGGAGCGCTTGCCTGGGCGCGAACGCGCTGGCGGCGCTGGCCTGCGCGGCGCGGCATCCAGCACTCGCTCAGGAACGAGGAGATCTCGTTCGTCAGCCGCTGCGGCCGCAGTCGCAGCTCGTACAGCGACTCGGCCTCGATCAGCCGCCCGTTGGGCAGCTCGTCGGCCAGCATCTTCGCGTCGGAGAAGGGATGGATCGCGTCACGTGGGTGCCCGAGCACGAGCGACGGGGCGACGAAGGTCTTGCGCTCCTCGCGTGGCGGCGCGGTGCGGCCGAAGAAGAGGCCCTGCATGACGGCGGAGGAGGTCCGCGGATCGCGACTCAGGACGTCGAGAAAGATGTTCGGATAGTGCCCGAAGATCCGCGGCACCCGGCGCGTGAGCGCCGCGGCCGGAGCCGTGATGGGGGCGCCGAAGGTCATCGACACCATCAGGGGCGTGAATGCGATCGCGCACGCCAGCAACGCGTTGTCGAGCACGGGCATCTCGACCACCATTCCGCGCACTCGGTTCGGCGCCAGCGATGCAACCTCGAGCGTCGTGTTCGCGCCCAGTGACGTCCCGCCGATCACGGCCTCGTCGATCTTCAGGTGGTCCAGGAGCGCTACGACCTCGCGCGCGAAGATCGGCATCGAATAGCGCCACATGTCGCGCGGCTTGTCCGACTCGCCGTGACCGAGCAGATCGAAGGTGACCACGCGATTCCCCCGGTCCGCCAGTGCGGTGGCGAGCGGCTCGTGCATGCGGCTCGGGAACAGAAGCCCGGGCATGAGCACCAGGTTGCGGCTCCCCTCACCGTAGATCTCGTAGTGGAGATCGTGACCTGCGTGCTTGAAGCGCGGCATGCGAGGCGCATCCTACCGGGGACGGAACACGGCTTGCCAGCTTTTCCAGGTAGGATGCCGCGCTGCTCTTGAAGGTTGGTGTGCCCAAAGAGATCGCGCAGGGCGAGCGCCGCGTGGCCATGGTCCCTGAGGTCGCGAAGAAGCTCGTCGACGGCGGATTCGAGGTGTTGGTCGAAACCGGCGCCGGTGACGAGTCCGGGCTGAGCGACTCCGCATACGAGGAGAGCGGCGCGCAGATTGCCGCCTCGGCCGCTGACGTCTACGGGCAGGCGGAGGTGATCGCCAAGGTGCACGCGCCGGAGGGCGCGGAGCTCGACATGCTGAAGCCGCAACAGGTCGTGGTCGGCTTCCTGTCTCCGCTCAACAGCCCCGACCTCGTGCAGCGGCTGGCCCAGGGCAAGGTCACGTCCTTTGCGATGGAGGTGATCCCCCGCACGACTCGCGCGCAGGCGATGGACGCTCTGTCCTCGCAGGCCGTCGTGGGCGGCTACCGGGCGGCGCTGGCCGGTGCCCAGGAGCTCGGAAAGTTCTTCCCGATGCTGATCACCGCCGCCGGCACCGCGAAGCCTTCCCGCGTGCTCGTGCTCGGCGCCGGCGTCGCCGGACTGCAGGCGATCGCGACGTCGAAGCGGCTCGGCGCGATCGTCGAGGCCTACGACGTGCGGCCGGCGGTCAAGGAGGAGGTCGAGAGCCTGGGCGCCAAGTTCGTGCAGATCGAGGTGCAGCAGGACTCCGAGGGAGGCGGCTCGGGCCAGTACGCCAAGGAGCTCTCGGAGGAGGACCAGCGGCGCCAGCGCGAGCTGCTGGCCGATCGCGTCGCTGCCGCCGACTGCGTCATCACGACCGCCGCGGTGCCGGGCCGTCCGGCGCCGAAGCTGGTCACGGCCGAGATGGTCGCGCGCATGCGCCCGGGCTCCGTGCTCGTGGATATGGCCGCCGAGACAGGCGGCAACTGCGAGCTGACCGTGCCGGGCGAGGTCGTCGTGCGCGAGGGCGTGACGATCGACGGCACGCTCAACCTGCCGAGCCAGATGCCGTTCCACGCCAGCCTGCTGTACGCGAACAACGTCGCGAACCTGCTCAAGCTGCTCGCGCCGGAGGGCAACCTGAACCTGAACTTCGAGGACGACATCATCGCCGGCGCCTGCATCACCCACGACGGGAAAATCGTCAACGATCGCGTACGGGAGGCCGTCGCAGCATGAGCTTGATCAACGAGATCACGATCTTCGTGCTGGCCGTGTTCGTTGGCTTCGAGGTGATCTCGAAGGTGCCGACGATGCTGCACACGCCCCTGATGTCGGGCACCAACGCAATTCACGGCATCGTGCTGCTCGGCGGATTGCTGGTCGTGGGCGCCGAGGGCGCGGACACGCTGACCAAGATCGCGGGCACGATCGCCGTCGCCTTCGGAACGATCAACGTCGTCGGTGGATTCCTGGTCACCGACCGGATGCTCGAGATGTTCAAGGGGCGCGGCGAACGCCGCCCGGCTGCCAAGCCGGAGGAGTAATGGCCGCCTTCAGCCTCCGCGACCCCAACTTCATCGACTCCGCCTACCTGGTGGCGTCGGTGCTCTTCATCCTCGGCATCCGCGGCCTCAGCCACCCCCGCACGGCGCGCCAGGGCAACATGCTCGCGGCGGTCGGCATGGCGATCGCGATTGCCGCAACGCTGCTCGACCGCGAGATCCACGACTACGGGCTGATCATCCTCGGCATCGCCATCGGGACGGTGATCGGGGCCTATTCGGCGCGCGCCGTGAAGATGACCGCGATGCCGCAGATGGTGGCGCTCTTCAACGGCGTCGGTGGCGGCGCTGTGGCGCTGGTGGCGCTCTCGGAATACCACGATCGCATTCCCGCGACCGGCAACATCGCGCTCGACACGCTGATCCCGACGGTCCTCGCGTGCATCATCGGAGCGGTGAGCTTTGCCGGCTCGATGATCGCCTTCGCGAAGCTGCAGGAGCTGATGACGGGGCGCCCGATCCTCTTCCCGGGCCAGCAGATCATCAACGGCCTGTTGCTGCTGGGAATCGTCGTCGCGGCAGTGGCCTTGATGGCGGGGACCGAAAGCGAAGGCCTGTTCGTCGCGATGCTGATCGCTTCGCTGGTCTTTGGCGTGATGCTGATCATCCCCGTCGGTGGCGCCGACATGCCGGTCGTGATCTCGATGCTGAACGCGTTCACCGGGTTGTCGGCCGCCGGCGCCGGCTTCGTGCTCGACAACACCGCGCTGATCATCGCCGGCTCACTCGTGGGGTCCTCCGGGACGCTGCTGACGATCATGATGGGACGCGCCATGAACCGCGGGCTCTCGAACGTGCTGTTCGGTGCGTTTGGGGCCCACGTCGCGGGCCCGGCCGCCGAGGGCATGGACGGCGACCGCAGCGTGCGCGAGGCGACGGTCAACGACGTGGCGGCGATGCTCGCCTACGCGGACCGCGTGATCGTGGTGCCCGGGTACGGCTTGGCCGTGGCCCAGGCCCAGCACGGGGTGCGCGAGCTGGCCGACGAGCTGGAGAAGCGCGGTGTCTCGGTTCTCTACGCGATCCATCCGGTCGCGGGCCGCATGCCCGGTCACATGAACGTTCTGCTCGCGGAGGCCGACGTGCCGTATCCGGCGCTGAAGGAGATGGACGAGATCAACCCCGAGTTCCCGTCCACCGACGTCGCCTTGGTGATCGGCGCGAACGACGTCACCAATCCGGCCGCACGTGCAGACCAGAGCAGCCCGATCTACGGCATGCCGATCCTCGACGTCGACAAGGCGCAGAACGTGGTCGTGTTGAAGCGCAGCATGAACCCCGGCTTCGCCGGGATCGAGAACCACCTCTATTACGAGCCGCAGACGGTGATGCTGTTCGGCGACGCGAAGGATTCCGTCAACAAGCTCGTCCAGGAAGTGAAGACCGCTTAGAGACGGGCGGCCCCGGCGCAGGGGCGGGCGCCGCGCCTCGGCTGAAGGCACGACGCCCTGGGGGTTGGGCCGCTTACGTCTGGCCCGGTACGTCAAGCACCGGCAGGACGTCGTCCATGCCGGTGAGGTCGAACACCCGGCGCGCCTGGCCGGTGCCTGCGATCACGCCGTAGTCGATGCCGGATTGGCGGCACAGCGCCTCGGCCTCGGCCAACATTCGCAGCCCCGAGGAGTCCATGAACTCCAGCCGGCTCAGATCGACGATCACGCCGGCCGGTTGCTGCGCTGTGACGTTCAGCAGGTGCTGCTCGAAGGCCTGCTTGCAGGCGAGGTCGAATTCGCCCTCGAGGCGAACATATGAGGTGCCCCCGTCTTGCTCGGAGGCGATCCGAAACTGCGAACCGCCGTTCGTACTGTTGGTTACTTCGAGTCCCACGGTGCCCTCCACACAGTCATGCACCCGCACCGGCCGAACGGACCGGTGCCAGGAAGCTCAACGATACTCTCTTCCGGCGATCGCGCCACGGGTGGCAGGTATCGTGCGCGGTGCGGTTTTCGTCACCACCCAGCCCCTTAGGAGGGCCGATGTCCGTAGGCGCAATCATCGCCATAGTCGTAGTTGTCCTGCTCGTCATCTACGCAGTAGTGACGTTCAACGCTCTGGTCCGGCTGCGCATCCGCGCGGACGAGAGCTTCTCGGACATCGATGTCCAGCTGAAGCGCCGTCATGACCTGATCCCGAATCTCGTGGAGACCGTCAAGGGCTACGCCCAGCACGAGCGGCAGGTGTTCGAGAACGTCACCGCCGCTCGCAGCAACGCCGTCGCGGCGCAAGGTCCCGCCGAGCAAGGCCGGGCCGAGACGGCGCTCACCGGCGCGTTGCGCCAGCTGTTCGCGGTCGCAGAGGCCTATCCGGACCTTAAGGCGAACCAGAACTTCCTCGAGCTCCAGAACGAGCTCACCGACACCGAGGACAAGATCCAGGCCGCGCGCCGCTTCTACAACATGACCGTCCGTGATCTGAACATCAAGGTGGATCAGTTCCCGTCGCGGTTCCTCGCCGGCATGGCGGGCGCATCCAAGCGGACGTTCTTCGAGCTCGAAGAGCCATCCGAGCGTGACGTGCCGGCCGTGTCGTTCGGCGCGGGAGCCGGCGGGGGTGCTGCACCGCCCGCGCAGGCGTAGTGGGCAGCGCCGCCCGGAGCGGGCCATGTACAAGCAGATCACCTCGAACAAGCGGAAGTCGCTGGCGCTCCTGTTCGGTTTCCTGCTGCTCTACGGCGCGCTCGGATTCCTGCTCTCGCTGTGGTTCGGCGAATGGGTCTTCGTCGTCGTGATCGTGATCGCGATCGTGATGATCGTGGTCAACCTGTTCATGGGCGACGACCTGGTCCTGCGGGTCAGCGGCGCGCGCCAGATCCATCGCAAGGAAGAGGCGCCGGGACTGTGGCGGATGGTCGAGAACCTTGCGATCACCGCCGGCCTGCCGATGCCCCGGGTCTACGTGATCGAAGACGACGCGCCGAACGCGTTCGCGGCCGGCCGCACTCCCAAACAGGCTGTCGTCGCAGCGACGACGGGGCTCCTGCGGCGCCTGGACGAGGAGGAGCTGGAGGGCGTCCTCGCGCACGAGATGACGCACATCCGCAACTACGACGTGCGACTGATGACCTACGCGGCCGTCCTCGCCGGATCGATCGCTCTGATCTCGCAGATCTTCATTCGCGGCCTGTTCTTCGGCGGCGGTGACCGCGATCGTGGCGGAGGAAACGTGCTCGCACTGGTCGCCGTGATCCTGGCGCTCGTGCTGGCGCCGGTCGCGGCGATCATCATCCAAACCGCCATCAGCCGCCGCCGGGAGTACGTCGCCGACGCGGGTGGCGCCGAGCTGACGCGCTACCCGGCGGGGCTAGCCGCGGCGCTGCGCACCATCGAGGGGTCGATGAAGCCCTCGGCGGCGCTTTCCAACCCGGCGATCGCGCACATGATGATCGCGCCGCCGCTGCGTCCGGGCGAGCGGGCGCTACGCGTCTTCGCCACCCACCCGCCGACCGAGGATCGCGTGAAGCGGCTCGACGAGATGGCCGGCGGCCAAGTGCACAACCACGAGACTCTCACCGAGGGCGTCGGGCTGCCGAAGACCGCGGCGGCATCGCCGGCGCCGGTCGACGGCGCGGAGCCGATCCTCTAGCCGAGCGGCGCGCGGACCGCTTGGCGAGGCGTGGCTGCCCCGGGGAGCCGGCAAGCCAGATGACGACCGGGCGGGCGCTCGAGGGGTCGATCGCTGCGGTGGCGCTCGTGAGGTAGAAGGTCCCGCCACCCGGGCTGACCGCGTCTCCTTCCGGCGACACCTGCTCCGCAGGGCCGAATGGCGCGGGGCCCGCGGCTCGTGGAGCGGCGAAGACGGTCGTCTGCCCCGTCACCTGGTCGGGCGCCTCGGTCCACACCGCGAGTGCCTCGCCGAGCGGCCCTGGCGCGAGCGCCTGCACCTCTGCCTCCCGGCCGGGGGTGCTCAAGGTCTGCGCGGGCTCGGGCCGGCCGCTCACCAGCCGCGTCGATCGGACGGCGTGCACGTTCCCCGAGCGGCCCGTCCACGTCACGAGCGGCTCGCCGGTCGTCGCGAAAGCGGCGGCGATGCCGATGCCCTCGACGTAGCCGGTCCCCGGCTGTGCGGTGAAGGGCGCGTCGTCGAAGGTCTCGAGCACCTGGCGCTGGCCGAATCGCGCGCGCCGGGATGCGTAGGCGATGGACTGGACCGCGGGCCCCGTGGCGAGCGCCTCGCTGATCGGCTCCGAGGTCCAGGCGACCAGTGCCCGGCGCCGCTTGGCCAGCGCCAGGGACATCCGGACACGCCCGCCCGGCGCCGGCCCGACAATGCGACGGGACTCGAAATGGCCTGCCGCAGAACGGAACCGCGTGTAGACCCTTCCGCGCGCGTACCAGCCGGTCAGCACGTCGCCGTGCACGTTTGTCGCAACGGCCGGGAAGCGGGCGCCCCGTGCTCGCGAGACGAGCACGGGCCGGGGGAAACGCCTCCCTGGACGGCGGGCGGACAGATGCACGCCGTGGCGGTCCGTGAATGCGACCGCGACGAAGCCGTCGACGTTGCTGGTGACCACGATCCCGCTCGCCTTGGCATTGGCCAGACGCACCGGCTTGCCGAGGCCGCCCTCCACCGAGCCGACTGCGGCGGCGACTTGGCCACTGCCAACCAGGCCGGCCGCCGCCAGACGCTGCTGGCCGTAGAGCGTGATGCCGCCCGCGAAGGGGTCGAGCCGCGGGCCGCCGGTCAGCGGGCCGGCCGGCCCGAATCCCTGTCCGTCCCAGCGCGATGCCAGCAGCGGCGCCTGCGCGGCGTAGTTGGGCCAGACGGCCAGCCCGGCGCCCGTGCGCGAGAACGAGACCGCCGGTGGCGCGGGGACCGTCGCGCCCTGGATCTCACGCGGAGTCGACCACGCCTGCGCCGCGCCGGCTGGCGCCGGGACGGCGCTCAGGCAAACGACAACGCAGGCGATCAGCCTTCTCATGCACGCCAAATACCTGGCCGCGAACGGAAGTTGCGCTGCGGTCCTCGCCCTACGCGGCCGCGGATGCGGCCATCAGCTCGCGCAGGAGGTTCGTCAGGTCGGGACCGGCCTTCTCGGGCGAGCCCGCGTCGAACGGCGGCGCCGGGTCGTATTCGATCCCAAGCTGGATCGCCTTCGCGACGTCATCCCCGAGCTCTCTCGCCGTCAGTTCGAGCGCCATGTCGATCCCAGCCGACACGCCCGCGGCAGTCACGACCGGCGGCTCGAACACGACCCGCTCGCTGACCGGCACGGCGCCCAGCTCGGCGAGCCGCTCCCGCCAGGCCCAGTGGGTCGTCGCCCGCCGCCCCTCGAGCCGGCCCGCCTTCGCGAGCAGGCCGGACCCGGTGCAGACCGACGTGAGCCATTTGGGCTGCACCTCGGCGAGCCAGCCGATCAGCGCCTCGTCCTCCAGCGGCGCTTCGGGGCGGGTCGAGCCTCCGACGACGACCACGTCCGGGTCGGGCACCTCGCCGAGCGAGTGTGTCGCGCGCAGCGGTAGGCCGTTGTCCGCGGTGATCGGGCCGGGTTCGGAGGCGACGAAGACGGCCTCCGATCCGGGCCACTTCGAGAGCACCTCGTAAGGGCCGACCAGGTCGAGCGCGGTCATGTCCGGATACAGGACGAATGCGAGTTTCATGCTGCCTCCTCCAGAGTGGTCGTGAATCGTTGGCGGTAGTCGGAAGGGGTGACGCCGAGCACCCGCAGAAAGGCGCGGCGCATGATCTCGGCGCTCGAGAAGCCGCTGCGGCGCGCCGCTTCCTCGACCGTCGAGCCCTCCTCCAGTGCGGTGCGCGCAGCCTCGACGCGGACCCGCTCCACGAAGCGGGCCGGCGACGTGTGCAGCTCGGCGGCGAAGCGTCGCACCAGGTGCCGCTCGCTCATGGCCGCGCGTTCCGCGAGCGTCTCGAGGCGGTGATCGGCTGTCGGGTCGGCGGCGATCGCATCCAGCACCGGGCGCAGCGAGGCCGTGCGCGGCGCCGGCGGGGCGAGCCGCTCGGAGAACTGCGACTGGCCGCCGGGGCGTTGCAGGAACAGCACCATCCAGCGCGCCACCGTGCGCGCGATCTCCGGTCCGTGGTCCTCTTCGACCAAAGCCAGAGCAAGGTCCATTCCGGCGGTCACTCCTGCCGAGGTGGCGACGTTCCCGTCGCGGACGAAGATCCGGTCCGGCTCCACGGTCACGTTCGGGTGCCGTTCGGCCAGCGCCCCGCACCAGGCCCAGTGAGTGGTGGCCCTGCGGCCGTCGAGGAGGCCGGCGGTGGCGAGCAGCTCGGCGCCGGTACAGACCGAGGTGATGCGGCGGGCACGGGCGGCGAGACGGGCGACGTGACGGACTACCTCGGAGTCCTCGGCCGCCGCGCGTGCGCCGAATCCGCCGGCGACCAGGAGCGTGTCGAGCGGGCCGCGGGCCGACTCGAGCGCCAGGTCGGCGCCCAGCCGCAGGCCGCTGCCGGCGCGGACGTCTTTCCCGCCGGGCGTGGCGAGCCGGACCTGGTAACCGCCGCCGGTCAGGTTCTTCGCGCCGTCGAAGACCTCGGCCGGCCCGGCCGCATCGAGCATCTGGAAGCCGTCGAAGGCGATGATGAGAACACGCCGCACGATGCCATGCTGTCATCCGGCAGCCATGTCCACAAGGCCACCAACCCCACTAATCCAGCCATCGCCGGGTCAGCTCAGGCGAACAGCTCGTCCACGTCGACCCGTACGCGGGCGCCCCCGGCGATCCCTGGGTTGAACCGGTGCGAGTCCGTGGGCGCGGCGACGAGGTCGAACAGAGCCTGCACCTCGTCGTCGAGGAAGCGCGAGATCTTTCCGTACCCGTGCGTGTCTCCGCTGCCGCCCGGGCGGTGGTAGTAGCGCTGCGGGGCGTAGACGTGCAGGCTGCGCCGTGCACGCGTGAGTGCCACGTACAGCAGCCGCCGTTCCTCGTCGATGCTCTCGGCGCTCCCGGCTGCCATGTCGGCCGGGAAGTTGCCGTCGTAGGCCGCGATCAGGTGCACCGACTGCCACTCCAGCCCCTTGGCCGAGTGCACGGTTGAGAGGACGAGCCAGTCCTCGTCGAGGTGGGGTGGGCCTGCCAGGTCCTGCGACGAGGCCGGCGGGTCGAGCAGCACCTCGGCGAAGAACGTCCGCAGGTCGGAGGCCTCGCCGGCTGCCGTCACGAGCGCGGCGAGATCCTGCATGCGGACCGCCCCGTCCGTGTAGTGCGCGCGCACCAGCGGATCGAGTGCCTTGCGCAGCCGGTCTGACGCGGGCCCCGGCGGCAGCTCCGTGCCGCCCGCCGCACGGATCGCGCCCGCCAGGGCGCTCAGCGCCGGCCGGGCGCTCGCGGGCAGCTCGGCTTCGGCCGCCGGCCACCGCTCCCACAGCTCGGCCGCTCCAGCACTCGGCTCGAGCAGGATGTCCAGCACGCGGCGCGAGCGGCCCGGCCCGACACCCTCCGCCAGCTGCAGCAGGCGGAACCAGGACATCTCGTCCGCCGGCGCATCCGCGAGCCGCAGCGCGGCGAGGAAGTCCTTCACGTGCGCCGCCTCGAGGTAGCGCAGCCCGCCGTACTTGACGTAGGGAATCCTGCGCCGCGACAGCTCCAGCTCGAGCAGGTCGGTGTCGTGTCCCGTACGCGCGAGCACCGCCTGCTCGCGCAGCAGCAGGCCGTCCTCGCGGTCAGCCAGGACCCGCTCGCAGACCAGCTCCGCCTCCTGCCACTGGTCGCGGCACCAGACGAGCTGGGGCCGGTTGCCTCCCGGGCGGGTGGCCCGCAGCACCTTGCGGTAGCCGCGCGTGTCCTGGGCCGATACCGCGTTTGCCACGTCGAGCAGTGGCTGTGTGCCGCGGTAGTTGCGCTCCAGCGTGACGGTCGTCGTGCCGTCGAACCGCTCCGGGAAGCCGAGGATGTGCTCGACCGATGCGGACCGGAAGGAGTAGATCGCCTGGAAGTCGTCGCCCACGGCCGTGACGGAGCAGCCGCGCTCGTGCATGTGGCGCACGATGTCGGCCTGGATCCCGTTCACGTCCTGGTACTCGTCGACCAGCACGTGATCGAAGGTTCCGGCGATGTGTGGGCCGGTCGCGTCGTCGCGCACCAGCGCGCGCCAGTGCAGCAGCAGGTCGTCGAGATCGAGCACGCCGAGGGTCCGCTTGCGCGCCGTGTAGCCGCGCAGGACGTCCGCGATCGCGTCGAGGTGCTCCTCACACCAGGGGAACAGCTCCGCTACGACCTCGCGCACGGGGCGCTGCGCGTTGATCGTGCGTGAGTAGATGTCGGCCAGCGTCCGCTTGCGCGGAAAGCGCCGGCCGTCGGCGGGATGACCGCTCTCGTTGCGCACGAGGTCGAGCACGTCGGCCGCGTCTCCGGCATCGAGCAGGCCGAAGTCGGCGCTCAGCCCGAGCGGGCTTGCGTAGCTGCGCACGAAGCGATGACCGACGGAGTGGAACGTGCCTCCGGTCACCTTTCCGGCCCGCGCTCTCTCCTCGATCAGCGAGGCGGTGCGGCCGATCATCTCGCGCGCCGCCCGGCGCGTGAATGTGAGCAGCAGGATCCGCTGCGCGTCGACGCCGTCGGCGATCAGCGAAGCGACCCGGGCGCTGAGCGTCGCGGTCTTGCCGGTGCCCGCACCCGCCAGGACCAGCAGTGGTCCGCCCCGGTGCTCGGCGGCGCGCCGCTGTTCGGCGTTCAAGTCGTCCGCGCAGAACATCTGTTCGAGGCTAGGTCCGCGCGCGGACGTTGCACCACAGCTTGCAGTTGCCGGTGCGATCGGTGCCCGCAACAGCCTGCAGGCGATAACGATAACGAGTCTCGTTACCTGATTTACTTCCCGGCGATGCCGGAGCCTTTCGACCTGCCCTTCGTCCAGCGTGGCCTGCTCGAGGTGCTGCTGCTCGCGCCCGCTGCCGGTCTGCTGGGAACCTGGGTCGTCCTGCGCGGCCAGGCCTTCTTCGTCCATGCGGCGGGAACGGCGACCTTCCCGGGCCTGGTGGTCGCCGACGGCCTCGCGTTCGCGGCCCCGCTCGGCGCGCTGGGGGCGGCCGGGTTGTTCGCCCTGCTCGTCACCGGGCTCGGCCGCCGCCACCGCGCCGAGCAGGACGCACTGGTGGCCGTCGCGCTGGTTGGCTGCCTTGCCGCCGGCGCGATCCTCGCGTCCGACGTCTTCGAGTCCGGCGCGCAGGTCGAGAGCCTGCTGTTCGGCAGCCTGCTCCTGATCGGCACGGGCGACCTCGTTCTCGCCGGGTGCTGCAGCGCTACGACTGCTCGCGATTTCAATGTTCCTCGGCGAGCGCTGGCTCGCGCAGGGCTTCGACAGCGAGGGCGCCGATGCGCTTGGCGTGCGCTCGCCGGTTCCCACACTCGTGCTGCTCGGCCTGCTCGCCATGGCGGTCGTCGCCGCGCTCGACGCGGTCGGGGGCCTGCTCGTCAGCGCCTTGTTCGTCCTTCCGGCTGCCACCACGCGCCTCGTCTGCCGCCGCCTGGTGACCTGGCGAGTTGCCAGCGTCGCACTCGTCGCGGTGGAGGGAATCGGCGGGCCTGTGGCTGTCCGTCGAGACGAACACACCGCCGGGGGCGGCGATCGCTCTGCTGGCGGGCGACGGTGTTCGTGCTGGTGGCCGCCGTGCGGGCGCTCGGGCCCCGGCTCGTGCCCGTTCCGGTCGCCCTGGCGGCGGCGCTCCTGATCGCCGGCTGCGGCAGCTCGAACGACTCCGAGAACAAGGTCGTCGTGAGCACGACCCAGCTGGCCGACATCACCCGCAACGTCGCGGGGTCCGACGCGGACGTGCTGGGGATCCTGCACGCCAACACCGACCCGCACGAGTACGAGCCGCGGCCGCAGGACATCCGCGACACCGCCGACGCAAAGCTCGTGATCGTCAGTGGTGACGGCCTCGATCCGTGGATGGACGAGGTCGTCGACGAGGCCGGTGGCAACCCGGCCGTACTGGACGTTGGGGAAGACTTGCCGGAGCAGCTGCCCGGAGACGAGGGCGGCGTCGATCCGCATTGGTGGCACGACCCGCGTAACGTCGAGGCCGCCGTGGGCCGCATCCGGGACGCGCTCCTGCGCGAGAAGTGGGTGACCGCCCAAGCGGTCCGAGCCAACGCACGTGCCTACGTCGCAAAGCTCCGCGCGCTCGACCGCGGCATCGCGCGCTGCTTCGCCTCCGTGCCGAAGCCGGAGCGCAAGCTCGTCACCGATCACGATGCGCTCGGCTACTTCGCGCGCCGCTACGGGATCCAGGTGGTCGGTGCGGTGATCCCGTCGCAGAGCACCCAAGCGCAGGCCTCGGCCGGCGACCTCGCCCGCCTCTCGGAGACGATCCGCGATGAGCACGTGCGGGCGGTGTTCCCCGAGAGCTCGGTCAACGGCAGGGTGGCCCGCGCGCTGGCGGCGCAGACTGGCGCCTCCGCCGATCACACGCTCTACGGCGACACGCTCGGGCCCGCGGATTCGTCCGGCGGAACCTACCTCGACATGGAGCAGGCCAATGCCGACGCGATGACGCGTGGCTTCACCGGCGGCCGCCGCGGTTGCCGGATCCAGGGAATCGAATGAGCGCCACGGATCCCCGCCCCAGGACGCGCCGCTTCGAGCGCCCGGCCGCTCGCGTCGAGGGACTGGTCGCCGGCTATGGCGGAACGCCGGTCATCCGTGACGTCAGCTTCGAGGCGCGCCGAGGCGAGCGGCTCGCGGTCCTGGGCCCGAACGGCGGTGGCAAGACGACCCTGTTCAAGGTGTTGCTGGGCCAATTGCCCGCGCTCGCCGGAGCCGTCGAGCGCAGCGGGCGAGCGGCGACCGTCGCGCAGACGGATCGCTCGCGCCTCGACTACCCGGTCAGCGCGTTCGATGTCGTCGCTGATGGGCACGATCGCGTTGCGGCCGTGGTGGCGGCGCCCCACGCGCGAGCAGCGCGCGGCCGCGACGGTGGCGCTGGACCGCGTGGACCTGGCGGATCAGGCACGCGAGACCTTCGGCGAGCTGTCCAGCGGCCAGCGCCAGCGGGTGCTGATCGCACGGGCGCTGGTTCAGGACGCGGCGCTGCTGCTGCTCGACGAGCCTTTTACAGGCCTCGACGCGCAGTCGGCGCAACGGCTCGAGGCTCTGCTCGAGCGGCTGGCTGGAGAGGGCCGGGCGGTGATGGTCGCGACGCACGACCTTCCGCAGGCCCGCGCTTGGGACAGCGTCCTGTGCCTCAACCGGGTGCAGATCGCCTGGGGCGAGCCGGCGAAGGTGCTCACGACAGATGTGCTGCAGGCGACCTACGGCGGAGACCTCGTCCAGCTTCCGGACGGGGGCCGGCTGGCGGTGTTGCCGCCGCACCATCATTGATCGCCGCTCTGCACTGGCTCTCGGAGCCGTGGTCGGAGCCGATCATGCGCCGTGCCGCGCTGGAATGCGCGCTGCTCGCCTGGAGCGGCGGCCTGCTCGGCTGCTGGCTGGTCCTCCATCACCTCTCCTATGCGGCCGAGTCGCTCGCACACGGTCTGCTGCCCGGCCTGGTCGCGGCGACGCTGCTCGGCGTCCCGCTCCTTCTCGGCGGGGCCGTGGGGCTGGTGGTGGCGGCCGCGTGCGTGGCCGCCGCGTCCCGCGTACGGCTGGTCGGCCGCGACACCGCGGTTGCGGTCACGGTCACGACGCTGTTCGGCCTCGGGGTCGTGCTCGCTCTGTCACCCGAGTCCCCGCCCGGCATCCAGAACCTCCTGTTCGGCGACATCCTGGGTGTCACCGACTCCGATCTGCTCTGGGCCGGCGCGCTGGCGGCGGCGCTCAGCCTGGGGCTCCCCTTGCTGCATCACCGCCTGCTGGCGTCGGGGTTCGATCGCGACTCGTCGTCGGCCATGGGGCTCCGGCCGGCGCTCACCGATGCGGTCCTCTTGGTCCTGCTGGCCGCGGCCCTGCTGGTGGCCGTGCAGGGAATGGGGAACCTGCTCGTGGTCGCGATCCTGATTGCGCCGGCAGCCACGGCAGCCGCCATCACCAAGCGGATCGGCCCGATGATGGCGGCGTCGGTGGTGGTCGCGGCGGCCGGCTGTCTCGGCGGTCTCTACCTCTCCTACTACGCCGCGACGGCGGCAGGCGCGTCGATCGCGGCCGGCCTTGCCGCCCTGTTCGTGGCGAGCCGCCTGGCCGTCAGCCGCTGACCGCGGCGGGCTCGTCGGCGGGAATCTCGCGGCCCAGCGACTTGCCCTGGAACCCGAACGGCTCGCGGCGCAGCGCGTCCATGTAGTGCGGGAGCGCCTCCGCGGGTCAGCGTTCCGCCGTGCATTCCGTGGACCCACTGCGGGTCCAGCTGCTCGATCCGGTCGACCACCCGGCGCACTGGGTCCTCGTGGGCGAAGATCCCGATCTCGCGGTAGTAGGCGCACATCTCGGAGCCGAGGTTCTCCGTCACGACGGCCGGCTGGTCGCCCGGCTGGATGAACAGGTCCGACGGGAACAGGCTTTTGGTCGACTCCTCGACCACCATCATCGAGTCCCAGTGGTGGACGTGCGGCGTCTCCCAGAAGCGCAGCTTGTGCTTGCCGAGGTCGATGGTGTCCCCGTCGAGAACGCCGTGGACGCGGTCCACGTAGGGGAAGCCGAACTGCGTCAGGTTCAGCCCGGCCGACAGGCCGCTGCCGACCAGCCGGGCCTGTGGGGCCTCCGCGATGAACCGCTCCATCCCTCCGCACTCGTCGCCCTCGAAGTGCAGCAGGACCACGTTCGCCAGCCGCGCCGGGTCGAGCACCTCGCTGATCGCCTTGCGGATGTCGTCGTACGCCGAGTGGACGCCGGTGTGGATCAGCGTCGGCTGCTCGTCGTCGATCAGGAACTGGTTGAAGGTGATCGGGTACTCGGTCGGCGGGGTCGAGATCCGGTAGATGCCGTCGACGATCTCATCGATGTGGATCATTGCTTACCTCTCCTGACCTTCGTTGCACACCACTGTGCAGCGATGTCTACCGGACCGCAAAGCGGTTGTCAAGTTTCACGGCACAGCTCTGTGCAATCATTAGGTCATGGCAAGGAAGTACGAGCTCAAGGCGCGCGCCGAGCGCCAGGAGGAAACCCGCCGGCGGATCGTCGAGGCGGCGATCGAGCTTCACGGGACGCTCGGCCCCGCGCATACCAGCTTCAGCGCTGTCGCCGAGCGAGCTGGCGTCCAGCGGCACACGCTCTACCGGCACTTCCCGGACGAGCGCGCAGCTCATCCTCGCATGCTCGGGCCTCTACTCCGAGCGCAACCCATTGCCCGACCCGGCACCGTGGCGGGAGATTTCCGAGCCCGAGGTCGCGCCTGTGCGCCGGTCTGGAAGATCTCTACGACTTCTTCGAGCGCAATCAGGACATGCTCGGCTGTGTCATCCGCGATGCCGTTGTGCACCAGCTGACGCGGGAGGCGAGCGCGATGCGCTTCGAGCCGGGGCTGATGGCGATCGTGCAGGCGTTGGGCGAGGGGCTGCCGCGGCCGCGCAGCAAGGCGACGCGCGCCGCGCTCGAGCTGGGGCTCGACTTCGGCACCTGGCAGCTGCTGGTGGACCGCGGTGGGTTGAGCAGCAGCCAAGCCGCCGAGCAGATGGCGCGCGCGACGCTCTGCGCGGCCGATCAGCCGGCCTGAGCGGCCGCGATCGTCTCCTCGAGCTCGCGTCCGACGTCGGCCAGCGGCTTGGTGCTGCGCTGGGCACGGGACATCACGACGGCGCCCTCGATTGCCGCAATGCAGAGCGTCGAGAGGCGACGCGCGCGGGCCGGCGTAGCCCCCGAGCGGCGCAGGGTTGTGGCAAGCGCGCGCTCCCAGGCTTCGAACGCCTCACCGGTGGCGTCGACGACCGCCGCGTCGTCATGTGCCTCGACCGCGACTGCCACCACCGGGCAGCCGGCGCGAAACTCGCTCTTCTCGAGTAGCCGCTGCCAGAAGCCGACGAACGCGCGCAGCACCGCCATGGCGTCGCCGTCGCGCGCCAGCCGGTCGATCTGCTTCTCGATGACCGATCCCGCATAACGCACGGTCTCGGTCGCCAGCTCGGACTTTCCGCCGGGGAAGTGGTGATAGATCGAGCCGCGCGGGGCACCGCTGTGCTCGATCACGTCGCGAAAACCCGTCCCGCTGTAGCCCTGCTCGCGAAACAGCAGCGCGGCGCTCTCGACCATCTGCCGTTTGCTCTCAGCTCCCAAGAATTCTCTCCCCATACCTTGCTATGACGATCATCATAGTGTACGGTCCCGCGCGTGACCGTCGTACCGGTAGAGACGACGCCCTGGCTCAAGACCGCGTGCATCCTCTGCAGCCTCAACTGCGGCATCGAGGTCAAGGTCGAGGACGGCCATCTGACGTCGATCCGCGGTGACAAGGACAGCCCGCGCTCGCATGGCTACGCCTGTGAGAAAGCGCAGCGGCTCGATCACTACCAGAACGCCGCGCGACCGGCTGACCGCCCCGCTGCGCCGGCGTCCCGACGGCACGTTCGAGGAGATCGACTGGGACACCGCGATCGCGGAGGTCGCCGAGCGCCTGGGCGCGGTCCGCGACGAGCACGGCGGCGAGTCGATCTTCTACTACGGCGGTGGCGGACAGGGCAACCACCTCGGCGGCACGTACGCGTCGTCGACCCGGGAGGTGTTCGGCGTCCGCTACATGTCGAACGCGCTCGCGCAGGAGAAGACGGGTGAGTTCTGGGTCGACGGGCAGCTGTTCGGCCGCCCGCGCTGTCATACGACGCCCGGATTTCGAGCGGGCCGAGGTCGCGATGTTCGTCGGCAAGAACCCCTGGCACTCGCACGGCTTCCCGCGCTCGCGCGTCGTCCTGAAGCAGATCGCCAAGGACCCGGACCGGTCGCTGATCGTGATCGACCCGCGCCGCACCAAGACGGCTGCGATGGCCGACTACCACCTCCAGGTCCGGCCCGGTATGGACGCGTTCTGCCTCGCCGCGCTACTCGGAGTCCTCGTGCAGGAGGGCCTGATCGACGAGGACTTCCTGGCCGAGCGAACGCGCGACGGCGAAGCGCTCTTCGCCGAGCTCGAGCGCGTGCCGGTCGGCGAGTACAGCCGCCGCGCTGGGCTCGCCGAGGACCAGGTCCGCGCGGTCGCGCGGCGCCTGGCCACCGCCTCGAGCGTCTCGATCCTCGAGGACCTCGGGATCCAGCAGGCGCCCCACTCGACGCTCAACTCGTACCTCGAGAAGCTGCTGTTCCTCCTGACCGGCAACTTCGGCAAGCCCGGCGGCATGAACTTGCACTCCGGCATGGCGAGCCTCGGCGGCGACTTCTCGCGCGACACGCAGACGCCGGTGTCCGGGCGAGCGGATCATCGTCGGCCTCGTCCCCGGGAACGCGATCCCCGACGAGATCCTCACCGACGATCCGAAGCGCCTGCGGGCGATGATCGTCGAGAGCTCGAACCCGGCCCACTCGCTGGCCGACTCGCAGCGGATGCGCGCGGCGCTCGAGCGACTCGACGTGGTCGTCGTGCTCGACATCGCAATGACGGAGACCGCGAAGCTGGCCGACTATGTGCTGCCCTCGCCGTCGCAGTTCGAGAAGTGGGAGGCGAGCTTCTTCTGCCTCGAGTTCCCGTCGAACGCCTTCCAGCTGCGGCGCCCGGTGCTTCCCGCTCCGCCCGGCCTGCTCACCGAGGATGAGATCCACGCGCGGCTCGTGCGCGCTTCCGGCGCGCTCGACGACATCGACCTCGACGGCCTGCGGGCGGCGGCCGAGCGCAACCGGGCGGAGTTCGCGGGCATGCTCTTCGGCCTCGTTGGGGAGCGACCCGACGTGCGCCGCCTGCTCCCGGTGATCGTCCACGAGACGCTCGGCAGGACCCTTCCCGACGGCGCCGCGGCGGCCGCCGTGCTCTGGCTTCAGGCCCACGGCGTCGCGCAGTTGATGCCCGACTCCGTGCGGCGCGCAGGCTTCGAGGGCGAAGGGCTGGAGTTGGGTGAGGCGCTGTTCGAGGCGATTCTCGCGCGCGAGTCGGGACTCGTCTTCACGGTCGACGGATACGAGGAGAGCTGGAACCGGGTCGCGAACAGCGACCGGCGGGTGAGCCTCTCGATTCCCGAGCTGCTCGATGAGCTCAGTCACCTGGACGACGAGCCCGATTTCGCTACGGGCGATTACCCGTTCGTACTGTCCGCCGGCGAGCGGCGCTCTCACACCGCCAACACGATCTATCGCGATCCGGCCTGGCGCAAGACGGATGCCGCCGGCGCCCTGCGAATCCACCCGGAAGACGCCGAGCGGCTGGGAATCGCGGACGGCGGAATGGCCCGCCTGACGACCAAGCGTGCCAGCGTCGAGACGGTCGTCGAGGTGACGGACACGCTGCAGCCTGGATACGTGACGCTGCCGAACGGCCTTGGCACCAGCTATCCCGGCGCCCGGACGGCGGCGATGCCGTCCACGGCGTTCCGCCGAACGAGCTGACCGCTTCCGAGGACCGCGACTGGCTCGCCGGGACCCCGCACCACAAGCACGTGCGCGCCCGGGTCGAGGCGCTGAGCTAGGCGGCCTGAGCGACCGCCGGCCGCGCTTCCGCGGCCAGCGTGTCCACGACTTCGGTCAGCTCCCTGCGGACCTCATCGTCCGCGAGCGCGCCGTCTTCGGTGAAACGCGTGTCGGCATGCCCGAGCGCCAGCTCCGCGTCGACGACGCGGGCGCCCATCGCGGCCAGGACCTTGCGCAGCTCGGCCTGGGCCCAGACGGCGCCGAACGCCCCGGCACTGGCTCCGACGACCGCCACCGGCTTGTTGCGCAGCACGTTGGTAGCCAGCGGCCGCGACAGCCAGTCGAGCGCGTTCTTCAGCTGGCCCGGAACCGACGAGTTGTATTCCGGCGTCGAAAACAGGACGGCATCGGCGCCGGAGATCGCCGCGCGCAGCTCCGCCACGGCTGCCGGCGCCGCGCCGGCCTCGTCGTCCTCGTCGTACGGCGGCACCGCCTTCAGGCGCGGGCCTCCGCAGACCAGCAGCTCCACGTCCGCCGGAGCGAGCTCCGCGGCCGCGTGCAGCAGGCGCGTGTTGTGGCCGTCGCGGCGAAGGCTGCCGGAGATTCCGAGGACTCGCATCGTTACGACCTCGTCCAGAACAGCTCGGCGGTGATGGTCACGTCGTTCGCGAGCGCCGGCTTGCCGTTCGGCAGCGGGTTGTTCCAGTTCAGGCCGTACTGCGTGCGATCGACCTCGGCCTCGAGCTTCAACCCGAAGTAGGGACGCTCCCCGTACTCGGTCTGCTCGCCGACCGTGCCGCGTGCGCGGACCGGAAGGCTGGTGCCCTTGATCGACAACTCGCCGCGGACCTCGATCTCATCGCCGGACTGGCTGACCTCGCTGGACGCGAAGGTGATCTCCGGCGTCCGCTCGGCGTCGAAGAACTCGGGCGAGAGCAGGTGTGCGTTCAGGTTCTCGTCCTGCACGCGGACACCGGTCACCGGCGCCGAGCCTGTCAGCCTCGCGCTACCGTCGTCGGCCACCTCTAGCCTCGCCGTCACCGGCGAGAACGTCCCGCGGAACGTGCCCACGTGATAGTCGACTTCGAACCCGACCTGGGAGTGCACGGAGTCGAGACTCCAGTCTCCGGTCGGGAGGGTGTTGCGCTTCTCTACTGTGGTCGTGCTCATTTGAAGGACCTCCTTGAGGGGATATACTTGAGCCATCAACAAAGAGGATAGCAATAAAGCATGAGTAGTCAACTATTGAGCAAGCAACATGTTTCGGTAGACGCCTGGGCGCGGTTGCTGCGCAGCCACACGGCGATGCGCCGCTCTCTCAGCGCCGACCTGCAGGCCGAGCACGGCCTGACGGTCAACGACTACGAGGCGCTCCTGCTCCTGTCACGGGCGGAAGACGGCAGGTTGCGGCGGGTCGACCTGGCCGATGGCCTGCAGCTGACGCCGTCCGGGGTCACGCGCCTGCTCGATGGGCTCCACGATCTCGGGTGCGTGGAGAAGGCGACCTGTGCGCGTGATGCACGCGTGACCTATGCCGTGCTGACCGAGGCGGGCCGCGAGAAGCTCGAGCAGGCGGCTTCCTCTCACGTGGCCGCGATCCGCGCGCTCATGGAGGAGCGCTATTCGGAAGAGGAGCTCGAGGTGTTCGCCGAGCTGCTGGGGCGGCTACCCGGTGCCGGCGGCGTGGAGAGCTGTACTCCCTAGAGGAGCTGGCTCACCGCCTCGTCGAGCACCTCGGTATGCCGGTCGGCGTCCGATCCCGTCGTGGCGGGGCAGGCGAGCAGCATGTTGTGAAAAGGCGTGATCAGCACCCCGCGGTTGAGCGCGTGCAAGTGCAGGTAGCGCTCCAGCTCGGGCTCCTGTATCCGGTGTGACTCGCTGCCGTTCGCCGGCGGCTCGGGAGAGAAGCGGTACTCGACACGGGCGCCGAGCTGCTGGACGTGCCAGGGGAGCTGGTGGCGGGCGATCACGCTCCTCGATGCCCTCGCGCAGGCGCGCGCCGATCGCGATCGCGTGTGCGAAGGCTTCCTCGGTCAGCACCTCGGTCAGTGTGGCGCGGGTCGCGGCCAGGGACAGGGCGTTGCCCGCCAGCGTGCCGCCCACGCCACCCGTGTCTTCGAGGTCGGCTTGCGGGTCCCCGAGGATCCGGTCGGCGACGGCGCCGCTGAGTCCAAGCGCGCCCGCTGCCACGCCGCCGCCGATCGCCTTGCCGATCGTGAGCATGTCGGGCTCCAGGTTCCACTCGCCGGTCGCGCCCCGCGGCCCGGCGGAGAAAGTGTGCGTCTCGTCGAGGATCAACAGCGTTCCGGCGTCGCGCGTCAGCCGGCGCAGCTCGTCGTGGTAGCCAGGGGCGGGGAGGATGATTCCCATGTTGGTCATCGCCGGCTCGGCGATCACACACGCGACGTCTCCTGGCGCAAGCGCCTCGCGCAACGCATCGGCGTCGTTGAACTCGATTGCACGGGTTGTGAGCGCGACGTCGACCGGCGGCCCGACGCTCCCTTCCCGCGCGATCGTTGCGCCGCTCGTGTCGCGGACGGCGAACGTCTCGTCGACGGACCCGTGGTAGCTGTAGGAGAAGCAGAGGACCTTGTCCCGCCCGGTGACGTGGCGCGCGATCCGCAGCGCGGTGCGGTTGGCATCGGTGGCGCTGAGCGTGAAGAGCCAGCGCGGGAGGTCGAATCGCCGCCGCAGCTCACCGGCCGCCACCTCGGCGTCCGTCGTCGGCAGCATCAGCGTGACGCCGGCCGCCAGCCGCTCCGACGCTGCCTCGACCACCGGATCGGGTGCGTGACCGGCCATCGCGCCGGTGTCTCCCAGACACAGGTCGACGTACTCGTGACCGTCCGTGTCCCACAGCCGAGCGCCCTTCGCGTGGCTCGCGACAATCGGGAACCCACCGGCCCAGCGCATCATCCAAGGCATCGGGACTGCGCCGAGCATCGCCGAGTCGGCGGCGTGCTGGGCGGCAGCTTGCGGGTGGGCGCGTTCGAAGCGCTCCTGCTCCGCCGCGAGCGCCGCGGATAGCCGCTCCGGGGAGAACATGGCGGAGGACCCTATCGCGGCGCCTATTCCGCCAAGTAAGACCGATTCCGCCGCCTCCTACAATCAAGACATGGGCCGCGAGCTCCCGATCGCCTGCACCCTGGGCCCCGCCGACGCACAGACTCGGCAACAGCGCTGGCTGGCAGTCGCGCACGACGCGTTGCTCACGTCTGAGCGCACCTCCGACGGCGCGCGGCAGATCTACCGTGCAGATCCGGCGGTCCAGCAGGAGCTCAAAGAGCTGATCGATCTCGAGGCGCAGTGCTGTGCGTTCCTCGATTTCAACCTCACGCACGGCGACGACCGGCTCACCTTGGAGGTGAGCGGCCCGCCCGAGGCCGGCGAGATCGTCGGCCTCTTCGCCGCTGCACCGCATCCCTGAGGCAGCGTCTGTGCGCGCGTGGCCGGAGATCACCGAGCCGCTGCTGCGGGAGCGACAGGGAATGACGAACGAGGAGTACCTGCGGTTCCAGGCCGGTCTGTTAGAGGCGGTCGGCTCCCGCGAGTTGGATGACGAGCACTACGAGCGGGCCATTGGCTATCCGTGGGAGCGTCCGCCGGGTTCGTGCTTCGTGACGGACCTGGGCGTGGAGGACCTCGCCGACATGGATGCGGAGAGCCGTGCCGCGCTGATCGATCGGTACGTCAATGACTCCGCCGAGCGCATCCCGCTGCTGGCCTACGGCGCCAACGGCTCGCCGGAGCGCCTGTCACTCAAGCTCGGCCATCTTCCCGACGGTAATCGCGAGGCGTTGATCCTGGCGGGGGAGCTCGATGGCTTCGACGCCGGCGCCGCGGCGCAGCTGCCGGTGTGGAGCTCGATGGCGGCGACGTTGATTCCGAGCTCCGGCACGGCGCTACGCATAGCGGTGCTCTTCTTGACGCCGGTCCAGTTCACAGCCCTCTGGTGGACCGAGCTGAGCTACAAGGTCGGCGCACTGTCGGGTGTGAATCTGACGATCGAGGGCCGCGCAGAACCGATCGACCGGGTGATCGTTTTCGTCTCACGCTACGGCGCCCTATGCATCGACGGCACCCCGGTCGTGATGTCCGCCCTGCCGGCCCGCGCCCGCCGCTTCCCAGCTTTGACGCAGACCGAGATCATGGAGGCCGTTGCCCACAAGACACTTGGCGAAGGCGCGAGCGCGCGTGACTTGGTCAAGGCGGCGTACGAGAACCCGGCGGCCTTCATGGCCGACCACTACCCAACCGTGCAGGCCGCATCCGTCCCGTTCGAATCGGAGCACTGGTCGGAGTTGCCGGTCGAGGGCCGATGAGTTTCGCTGGTAACGCGAGTCGTGTTGGATGACGAGCCGCCATCCCGACCAAGGAGACCTGATGAGAATCCTCGTTGTAAACACGTTCATGACCCTCGATGGCGTCATGCAGGCGCCGGGCGGCCCGGAGGAGGACCCCACCGGTGGATTCACGCACGGCGGCTGGGCCACCAGCTACTTCGACGACGAGATGATGGAGCGTATGTCCGAGTCCGCACCCTACGAGCTGCTCCTCGGCCGCGGCACCTACGAGATCTTCGCCGCGCATTGGGCCTATGACGAGGGCCCGATCGCCGACCACCTGAACAGCACTCGGAAGCACGTCGCGTCGACGACGCTGGAAGGCGTGGACTGGAACAACTCCACACTGATCCGGGGCGACGTCGCCGATTACGTGAAGAAGCTCAAGAGCGAGGACGGCCCCGAGATCCAGGTGCACGGCAGCCCGGGCTTGATCCAGACACTGCTGAAGCACGACCTGATCGACGAATATCGCCTTTGGATCTTCCCGCTCACGATCGGCACCGGCAAGCGCTTCTTCGGTGACGGCACGATCCCCGCCGGATTGAAGCTGACCGACAGCAAGGTGTCGAAGACCGGGGTCACGACCAACACATACGAGCCGGCCGGCGACATCGAGGGCGGGTCGTTCGAGTTCGACGAGCCGACCGACGCGGAGCTCGAGCGGCGCCGGCGCCTGGCGGCATCGGAGCGCTGAGCGGGAGTCGGCGCCCAGACCGCTACCTATAATCGAACGACCACGGGGCTATAGCTCAGTTTGGGAGAGCGCCTGGATCGCACCCAGGAGGTCGCCGGTTCGAGCCCGGCTAGCTCCATTTCATAGCGCTACTGCATGCTTCTGAGTTGGAGCTGTTGAATGAGAGTCCGCGTGGTTGCCGCGGAAACCACGTTGCCTTTTCGCTCGTACAGTGCGAGTGCATCCCGGGCCACGCCGGATGCCTCCTCGAGCTGGCCTGCCAGCTCGAGCACTTCCGCGAGGTCGATCAAGGCATCGCCGTGGAACCACACCAGGTCTGTTTTTGCGGCGATGGCGACGGCCTCACGCGCTAGTCGTTCGGCCTGCTCGACCCTACCCTCCCTGGCCAGCAACCTCGCTTGAATGCCTCTGCGCTTGATCTGCCACTCCTGGTCGGCGGGGGCGGGCACTTCAGCGATCGCCCGGACCAGAGCACGGGCCTCCCGATAGCGCCCCTGTTCGTAGACGGGCCTCGGCAGGTCCACTAAGACCGTGGACAGGAACCACCTGTCCCCGATCGCGATGAACGAATCCCTTGCCGCGCGCATGTGGCGCTCGGCGGCGACCGGAGCGCCCGCCAGGAGCTCGATGTATCCGCCAAGCAGGTCCTGAACGGCAGCCTGCCATCCCAGGCCGAGATCGTGGAGCCGCCGGCGGCTCTGAGCGTTGTGTGCTCGGGCTTCGTCGACGCGGCCGCGCATGGCCTCGAGCAAGGCAAGGAAGCCCGACAGAACCGCCTCCATGACGAGGTTTCCCGCCGCCTCCCGGAGCAGGAACTCGGTGGTGCGGATTCCCTCCGTGGCCGGCGTTGGCCCGTAGAGCAAGGCGAACGCGTACTCGCCGAGTCCCCAGGCCTCTTCGCGGCGGCTGCCCGCCCTGCGCGCGTGCTCGGCCGCCCGCCGTGCGGCTTTCGCAACTTCCGCCATCTCACCGCGTGGCCAGTTGGCCTCCGACAGCAGGGTCCAGGCTCTCGCGAGGCCGAGATCGTCACCGAGTTCGTCGAGCACCTCGATCGCGGCGATGGCGTCGCGAATGAGGCTCTCCGGAGCCATGTTCTCTGGATCGGTGTAGATCCTCACGTGAGCGTGTTTGACAGCTGCGTTCGTCTCGACCCAGCGATTGCCGCAGGCACGTGCTTTCTCTATCGCTTCGCCCAGGACAGCGTCCGCCCGGTCGAGCTCGCCGATCTCGAACAGCGCGTAGCCCAGGTCGGGCAGGAGCTCTAGCCCGGCGAATGGCTCCGCTACCAGGAGGGAGACGGAACGCCGCAGCAGGTTGACAGCAGCAGGCATGTCGCCGCGACGGAACGCCCGCCGCCCCGCGGTCGACAAGAGTCCGGCTGCGCGACCGGCCAGCTGCAGGTCCTCCGAAGTGGTTGGAGCGATCTCGGCTCGGTAGAGATAGGTCTGCTCCAAGTGGTAGCCGGCGGTCTCCGCGAACTCGGGGGTGCTCTCACCAAAGCGCTCCTCGAGCCAGGCCGCAACCCGCTCGTGGAGCGTGGCGCGCAGTCGCTTGGGGATCGCTCGGTAGGTCGCCTGTTGGATGAGCGCGTGTTGGAACCGGAAGGCGTCCTCGCCGGAAAGGCGAGCGCGAGCGTGGTGCAGAAAGTCCTTGCGGACGAGCCCCTCGAGATGGCGCACCGTGAAAGAGCGCGCGTCATCGGGAAGCAGGTCGACGACAGCGTCCTCCCAGAAGTCTCGCCCGATGATCGCCGCACGTTCGATCACCGCACGCTCCCCGGGACCCAGTCGGTCGAGACGAGCGGCGAGCACCGCCTGGATCGTAGGAGGGATCGGGATCTCGCCCTCAGGCGCATTGCGCTCCGAGAGCATCGCGAGGATCTGCTCCAAAAACAGGGGATTGCCCTCGGCCGTCTCGAGGACCACGGCCCGCGTGGTCTCGGGCAGAGCCACGGCGAGGGTGTCGATGAGCTGTTCGCTCTCGGACTCTGTGAGGCCCTCGAGAAATACCGAGCTCGCGTTTCGTTGCCCGCCACCCCAAGCAGGCCGGACCTCGGGCAACTCGGGGCGTGCGAGGCACACGAGGAGAATGGCCACGCCGCGCGCGCGTTCCGACAGGTATTCGATGAAGTCGAGCAGCGTGGGCTCCGCCCAATGGAGATCCTCGAACAGCACGACGAGTGGCCGCTCCCGCGCAGCCGCTTCGAAGAGCATCCGGAAGGCCCAGAAGATCTCTTCCAGGCTGCTCGTCGCCTCGGCGAGCCCGATCGCCTCAGTGAGGCGATCTGTGATGAGCTCGGTGTCGTCGTTCCCGCCCACGAGCACGGAAAGTGGCACGTCGGCGGTGAGCTGGCCGACGATCTCGCGCAGGGGCCAGAACGTGATCCCCTCCCCATATGCAACGCAGCGGCCGCCGACGACAGTCGACCCTGCGGCAGCACGGAAGGCGAACTCTTCCCCTAGCCTGGACTTGCCGATCCCCGCTGCGCCCACAACCGTGAATAAATGGGTGGTCCTCTCGCGGGCTGCGCGGTCGAGCGCACCTTGGAACTGGGCCAGCTCAGCGTCTCGACCGATGATCGGCGTCCTGGGTGGTCGCGTCAGTGGCGGCGGGCGCGGGACAAGCTCGAGCAGGCGCCACCCACAATGGTCTGCACCGTCGGCGGGTTCGACGCGCGCGGCTTCTCCAAGCAATCTGCGGGTCGCCTCGGAGAGCACGATCTCGCCGGCCTGAGCCGCAATCTCGAGTTGCGCGGCCAGGGCGATCGGTTCTCCGGTTAGCGAGTCCTCACCGGATTCGGGATCTCCGGTCACCACCTCCCCGGTGGCGATGCCGGTCCGCACCGCTGCCAACTCCCATTCGGAGTCAAGCTGCTGATGCAACTCCACGGCCGCGGATACCGCTCGCAGAGCATCGTCCTCGCGCACGTGGGGAACACCGAACACCGCCGCCACCCGGTCCCCGAGCACGCTCTCGACGCAGCCCCCGTGGCGCTCCACGGTCTTCACCACAGCTCTGCGGTGATCCTTTTCGAGGCGGCGGAGCGTTTCGGGATCCGTGCCAGCCGACGTTGTTCTGCCCACAACGAGAACAGTGATCGTCTTACGCGTCTCTGGCCTAGGCGTGGCCGCGTTGACCACCGGCGGAGGCTGCGGAACGGAAATCTCATCAGGAAGGTCGAGCTCCGGGTCCTGGCGCAGAATCGCGCCCTCCAAACGCTGCAACTCGGGCCGCGGAACAATGCCCAGCTCCTCTGTCAGCGTGCGGCGGGCGTCCTGGTAGGCCTCCAGCGCCTCGGCCTGGCGCCCAGCCCGGTACAGGGCGAGCATCAGCTGGCCGCGCAGAGTCTCGCGCAACGGATGCTCGCGGATCAGGGCCTCCAGCTCACCTACGACGAAATGGTTTCCCCGGGCGAGGTCGACGTCGATCCGCTCTTCGAGCGCGGCGAGGCGTAACGCATCCAGTCGGGCGATCTCCGGCTGCGCGAACGGCTCGTACGTGAAATCTGCCAGCGCGGGGCCGTGCCACAGGGCCAGCGCCTCGTGCAGGAGCCTCGCGGCGAGCGCCAAGTCTGCGTTGGCCCGCGCCCTCGATCCTTCGCCAAACAGGCGCTCGAAGCTCTCCGCATCCAGTTGGCCTGACCCGACGCTGAGCTGGTAGCCCCCGGGGCGTGTGAGCAGCAACTCGTTCGGTGCTCCCTTCGGCCGCTCTGGCTCCAGCACCTTGCGGAGCTGCGCCACATATACCTGGAGGGCGTTCGCGACGGTGTCCGGAGGCTGCGTGCCCCACATGTCGTCGATGAGGCGATCGCTCGAAACGACCTCATTCGCATGCAACAGCAAGATCGCAAGCAGCGCCCGCTGCTTTGCCGCTCCGATCGTGAGCGTCTCTGCGCCCCGATGCACCTCTAGCGGTCCCAGGATCTTGAAGTCCATCGCGTCCCCCGCCTGCCAACGCTACCGCAACCCCTTCGGGGCTTCAGGATCGCTTAAGCGCGACTTTGGCGGACGGGTCGATGCTCCCCCCCAATCGTTCAAAACGAAGGGGGAGCCCATGAACACCTCGATCTGGACACGACTGACCACCACCGCTCTTACGGGATGCGCTCTGATGGCGCTCACGACCCCCGCAATGGGCCAGAGCAGCGATGTCGTCCCGCGTCGCGACGGTTCGAAGGCGGTGCCGTTCGTGGCCAACCTCAACGAAGGCAGAGATGCTTCGTCGAGCGAGATTGTTCCCCGTCGCGACGGCTCGAAGGCCGTGCCATTCGTCGCCAACGTCGGCCCGGAGACGAACGCCGCGACCGACACCTTCGATTGGGCCGACGCGGGAATTGGCGCCGGGCTAGCGCTCCTTGCGGGACTGGCCGCGATGGTAGGTGTGAGCATCCTCCGTGAGCGCCGACCCAACGGGCTTCGGAAGTCGGTGCCCAGGTCGATTGGGCACTGAGTCGTTCTGGTGCCCGAATCGAAGGGAATCGGCGCCAATCGAAAGCAATCGCGGCGCGGCTCCGACCGAGGCTTTATGCCTGCTTCTGCCTTTCCAGAGCCCAATGACGACCCAGGTTCGGTGAAGTGGCGCCCCCGCATCGCACCCAGGAGGTCGCCGGTTCGAGCCCGGCTAGCTCCACTCCGAGGACGGTGCTGTCATCGGGTGGTGTGGCAGATCGCGGAGGCGATGACCGCCGCGACTGCCTCCGGATGTGAGATCAGCGTCAGGTGCGAGCCGCCGCGGAATGTCGTCACGCGGGCCCGCGCGCGCGGGCCCATGGCCAGCTGTGAGGCCGGCGTCACGACGGGCGCGGGACGGTCCTATACAGCGTCGCCGGACTGCCGCTGGTGAGGACCGATCGGAGACCCGCTGAGCTGCCCGTTGGTCTCCCCGGGCGCAGATGCCGCCGCGTCGACATAGACCAGGCCTTCACTCTGGCGAGGCCGGCTGCGGCGTTGGTGATCACCGCTACGCCGTACGAATGCCCGACGAGCACGATCGGCCCGCGGATCGTCTGCAGGAAGTCTGCGACGTATCGCGCGTCGGTGGTGAGGTCCTCGACCGGATTCGCGATAGCGCGTACGCGGACGCCCGCGCGTTGCAGCATCCGCACCTCGCCGCCCCAACTGGACGCGTCCGCCCAGGCGCCGTGGACGAGGACGACCGTCGGGGCCGTATCGCCCGACCGGCATTGTCTGAGTCTGTCGACGGTGGACGACGCGTTCTCGGTCGCCGGTGCGCCCGTGGTGGAGAGCACGATGGTGACCACCACCGCGACGGCGATCGGGGCAAGCAGCCAGGCACGGCTCATGCCTCCAACTTGGCCCGGCCGAGCGCGAGCGCAAGTTGCTATCGCCGGATAGCGATTCGCGTTCGCGGCGTTTCGCCTGCCCGGCGCTTCCGGCGTCCCCGTGCTACACGAGGTAAACGACTCGCTCGAGATCGCAGCGGTTAGCCGCTACCTGCCGGTGCGGTCGCGGTGCTTGCACCCCGGCCAGCAGCAGGGCCGGCGCTCGCCATCCTCCAGCTCCTCTTGGGTCCGACGAATGCGACGGACTCGGGTCGTCTGCTGCTTGGCATCCTCGACCCAGCAGATGAACTCGTTGCGCGCCAAGGGGGTGATGTCCTTCCAGGCATCGAGCGCCGTGGTGTTGGCGATCAGCGCCTCCCGCAGGTCTGCAGGCAACTTATGCACCACCCCACCAGGCACTCGCTGGCTGCTCACAGGGCAACGGTAGCGGGCCGGAGGCAAGCCCGCTCGGACGCTTCGCTACGGTGGTTGCGATGAGCGCGATCGCGGTGGTTCGTGAGGGCGCTGGGAGCGAGGTCGTGCTCGTCCACGGGGGCGCGAGCCCAGCGACCACGTGGGGGGCGCTGGCACCCCTGAAGGCACGCTGGACGCTTGCTCTCGTTCACCGGCGCGGGTATCCACCTAGTCCACCGCCCCGTGACGGCCGCCAGGACTTCGAGACCGACGCGGCAGACCTCCTCCCACTGCTGGACACGCGCCCGCACATCGTGGCGCACTCGTACGGCGTATTGGGAGCGCTTGTTGCGGCTACCAGCAGACCTGCGTTTGTGCGCTCGCTGACGCTGATCGAGCCGCCCCTCTACTACCTTGTGCCCGGTGACTCCGAGGTGGCGCGCCTCGAGCGGATGGGGAACTCAGTTCTCACGCACGGCCTGGACACGGACCCGGACACGCTGCGGGAGTTTCTTCGCCTTGCGGGGGCGCCCGGGGTCGATGAGGGGCCGCTCCCGGACGAGGTCGCGCATGGAGTGCGTCGCGCGCAGGGCGGTCGCCTGCCAGGCGAGGCGCGCCCGGCGCTCGAGGTACTTCGCAACGCCCGCATCCCCTCGCTTGTGGCCTCGGGAGGCCACGCCGCGGGGCTGGAGCGGATTTGCGACGCCCTCGCCACGGCGCTGAGCGCCGAGCGGCTTGTCGCGCCCGGGGCCGGGCACTTCGTCGCAGCGGCGCCGGGGTTCACGGACCGGCTAGAGCAGTTCCTCCTCTCCGCGGGCTGAGGGGGCGCCAACAACGTAGCTATGGCGGGGGTCTGCTCTGGCGCCGCGCGAGTCTCGTATTCTGCTTCAGCTTTGGTCGGTCGCGCGCGCGGACTCGGCGCGGCGAGGTCCAGCCGGTTGTAGCTCAGGTGGAGTTCGCCAACCACGGGATGATTGAAGTACTTGACGCCGGTGTTGCGGAAGCGGACGTTGTGCGCGGCCCAGCGGGTCCGGAACGCCTCGCTCTGTGTTGCGAGCTCGCCGACAAGGTCTTAGAGGTCGCGGTTGTACGGGTCGCGACCCGCGGCCGACCGCAGGATGGCGACGGATTCGGTGGCGACGCGGTAGACCTACTCCTCGAGCGGCGGCTGACTGGTCGTGTGACCACTGCCCCGGACGCATACGGTTGCCGCCCCATCGGCTCACCATGCCGCAAGCGGAACGATCACCGGACCCGGCGCGCGGTGAAGCAGCGGCGCCCCCGCGAAGGGAGCGTTTCCCGAAGGCCCATCTGAAGGCCGATCTGTCACCGTTTCATCAAAGTGCCGAGCGAGACTCTCATGCGAGTTGATCTCATCGATACGCCCGAGGCGTTCGAAAAGCTTGAGTCGAGCTGGAATCGCGTACAGGCGGCGGACCCGGACGCAGGGTATTTCCTGTCCTGGCGGTGGTTGGACGTTGTATTCCGGGCCAATCCGGGCAGATGGCGCGTCCTGGCGATTCGACCCGAGGATGAGCCGGCCGGCTACGTGGGCTTCCTGCCGCTGCGCCTGGACCTCAGATGGAGCCGCAGCAGAGTCGAGCTCCAGACTAAGCTCGAAGCCGCGGGCAGGCTGTCGTGGGCGCAATACACCGGGTTCATGTGCGTGCCCAAATGGGACGAAAAAGCGCTGGTCGGCTTGGCGAGCGCGCTCAGGATGCTGCCGTGGTCTCGTTTCAGTCTCAAGAACTGGCTGGTGCCAGACCATCGCCGCGCGCTATTTCTGAGTTCCTTCGCGCCGGACGAGTACGAAGTCTCGGACGAGGATCGAGCACGCGCCGAGGGCGAGATTGACAACCGCGTATGTCCGTTCGTTCCGTTGCCGGACAGCTACGACGAGTACCTGATGACGCGCGTGAGCTCGAACACACGCCAGAAGATCAGGCGCTTCTCGAGGAAGGTGGAGCGATCGCCTGATCAACGCGTGACGTCCACCAGCCCCGATCGATTTGATACCCATCTCGATGCCCTGCTCGAGCTGTGGCTGCGGAAGTGGGCGCCGACCCGAGGTCAAGCCAGCGCCGAGCGAGCCGTCCGCAAGTATCGAGAGATACTTGGGCAGAGCATGGCGTGTGACGCGGTGTTCATGCCCATGCTCTGGTCGGCCGGCACCCTGCTCGGCGGTCTCGTCAATGTCGTCGACCGGCTCAGGGGTGAGATGTACTTCATCGTGGCCGCACGCGACGAAGATGCTTCCGAGCCGTTCATCGGCCTTTTGCTGCATACGCATGCGATCCGCTGGGCGATCGAGAACAAACTGCGCACCTATGACTTATGCCACGGCAACGAGCCGTACAAGTACTCGCTGGGCGCGATCGACAAGCGGATCGAGCGTCTCACCATCAGACGTCGTTCTCACGCCAAGATAGGGCGCCTCGATCCAGTCAATGTGGCCGATGGCCTGGAGAAGACGCTCGAGTTCCTGGCCACCGGCCGCGTCGATGACGCCGTGTCGGCCTGCCGCCAGCTGGCGACGCTCTGCCGCTGCTCGTCGGCATCGAGCGTCAGCGGCCAGATCAAGTCCGATCAGACCTCTCTGACGATCGCGCTGTAACCCCTCCGAACGCACTTCTGGGTGCAGGCCACTTTCCCGCAGTACCGCAGGGAGATGAAGGGCATCCCGTGGGGAGACCTCTACAACGAGTTCAAGGACGCCGAACTGGACTCAGCGAAGCTTGAGGAGCAGGTCGTAGGAGTCCTCGATCATGTCCCTGATCGTCTGCTCGGGTAGGGATCCGTCGATAATCACGGTGTTCGAGTGCCGCTTGTTGAGGTGGTAGCCGGGAAGCACCGCCGCGTACGCCCCGCGCAACGCCTCGGCGAGCTCCTGGAAACCAAGGTCCCCTGCACTTAGAGCGCCGATCGAAGATGAGGGGAGAACCGATGTCCCAGAACAAGAAGACCGTCGAAACCTACCTCGACGGCTTCCGCAAGAACGACCACGCCCAGATCCTGTCGTGTCTCACCGATGACATCGAGTGGACGGTGTTCGGCGCGTTTCACCTGACCGGCAAGCAGGCCTACGACGACGCGATCGAGGCGCCGGGGTTCATAGCCCCGCCGACCTTGGATGTGGTGCGCATGGTCGAGGAAGGCGACGTGGTGATGGCCGAACTCACCGGAGCGGTGACGCGCGACACCGGTGACGTCATACGCATGTCGATGGCCGAGGTGTTCGTCATGCGCGACGGCAAGATCGTCGAACGGCGCGCGTGGGTGATCGAGCTGAAGGAGAGCGAGTACAGGTAGGTGACAGCTAAGCCAGTGTCCGGCGTAACCCGCTGACGGCCTGTTCTGCCCAGCGCTTGATGACCCAGCGCCCGGCCGTCTTGTCGAACAATCCGTATCGCAGTGCAGGCGGGTCGTCGATTCCCATCTCCATGTCCACGAACGTCCCGCCCTGGGCCTCCGTCAGGAGCCAATGCTGAAAGCCACCCGTCGTCGGGCAGTGCCATCTCAGCTCTTTGAGCTCCTCGCGACGGTCGATGATCCGGACGTACTCCAACCGTCCTCCGGCAACCCCGACCACCTGCGTGAACGGGTCGCCAACCTCGAACCTCTCGCCCCGGATCTCCACTGCAACCGGCCACCATTCTGGATAGGTCGCGGGGTTGCCGACCAGCGCCCAGACGTCTTCCAGCGGCGCATCGATGTGGGCCTGCGTGCGGTAGGCGGAGATGACGCCATTCTTTCAGTGGGCAACTGGTCGGCAACGCTGGTGAAGTGGGCGCCAGTCCTTACGGGCGCGTCAACTGCGCCCTGCGCCCCTGGCCGAACGCGCCGAGGTCGATCAGGAAGGCCAAGATGACGAAGAACCACTCGAATCCGGTCACGTGGTGTCCGGATCCCCAGTCCCAAAAGGCGACATAGCTCAGTGTCGTCCACGGGAGCAGGAAGAAGCCCAGCAGCGGAATGATCCAGCTGTCGAAGGCGCGGCTCAGGACGTCGCTGAAAATCCATACCAGGACGAGGACGAGCCGCGGCGAGATCAGCGCCAGGAGAGCGAGGAAGCAGCCCATGCATCGAGTCTCGCATCTCGTACCGACGGCGAGCGCGTGCAGGGCGCAGGACCCAACAGGCCTGGGATGCTGGGCACCGAACCCGGCTAGCTCTATCGCCTTCAGCCAGGGCGGGGCCGGCGACAGCGCAAGCACAGCCCCCGCTGCCGCCGCCGCTTCGGCATCAGCCGGGGCCTTGCCTCCACGCGAGCGAGCTGAGCATGGCCAGCGCTTCGCGCTGCTGGATCCATCCCTCGCGCAGTGACCACGCCAGTAACCACAAAGCTGCCTTCTCGCCCTGGTCGAGTGCCGCCGCCTCGTCGATGAATGTCTCGACGTCACCGAACGGCTCTCTGGCATCCATCATGCCTTTGACCACGTCCTGGTGATAGCCGAGCGCCGGGGCTGTGTGCATATGCACCGTGCCCTCCTGGTCCCGCCGCTGCTTTCTCGATTGCGGGCAGCCCGCAGTCCCAATTGATTAATAGGCACGCTACGCCTGAAACCCTGAACTGCAAACGCGCGTTCCGCACCTTGCGGAGAAATCCTGCGCGCACGATCCACAGCGGCAAGGTCGTGCTCTGCGTGCTCGAAGAGACGATGACGCAGGCGGAGCGAACGCTGGTTACAGCAGGCGAAGACGACTTCGTCATTCGAATGCGTTTCGCGATCCAGAACGCGATGCGGCACGATCTGACCGCCGCCGTTGAACGACTCACGCGGCGCAAGGTCGTGGCGTTCATGAGCGCCAACCACGTCGAGCCCGACCTTGCGGCCGAGATGTTTGTGTTGGAGGAGCCGTTCCTTGAACCGGCGGACTCGACCGCAAACGAGCGGAGCGCCTGTGATGCCGTCAGACTCTCCGTGGGCTGCTAGTGTCAGTAGACCGAGTCGGTTACGTCACGGCGCTTCCTAGCCCCCCGGATCTCTACCTGAAAGCGCCGCAAGGGATTTCACCATGATCCAGACCGCCTCTCTGTCGTCGGACACGCTCGTCGACAGCACGGAAATTCTTACGCTGACCGGCCACTGCGACCTGTCAGCGGCGCTGCAGGCCGAACAGCGAATCGGTTCAGCGATCAACGGCGGCGCGACAGACCTCATCGTTGACCTGCGGGGCGTCACGTCTCTCGACCGCCCGATCCTCCAGGTGCTGTTTCGCGCTCTCATCCGGATGGGGCAGGACAGCCGATTGGCGCTCGTCCGACCGGGCGCAGAGGTGTGGGAGCGCTTCGAGGAGGCCGGGCTGGATAGAGGCTTCTCGACGTTCGCAGACATCAAGGCTGCCCTGGCCTCGATCTCCAATCGAGGCACGCAGAATCCGCTAAGGCCGGGCCAATTTCACACTGCGACGTTCCGGGGCCTCCGATGAGCACGATCCGAGACCAGAAGGAGGAACGCCGCAAGCAGAAGTTGGCGAGCGTGCGTCGGCAGATGAAGAACGGGTCGCTTGTGATCCGGCAGATGACACCCGAGGAGCGCAAGGCGTTTCCCCTGGGATCGCAGACCGTGCGCCCGTGACCGGTCGGATGCTCGCCGCGCTGTAAGCCTGCGGGATACTGCGCGGGCGATGTCGCGGGAGAACGTGGAGTTTGTGCGGCGCGTTTACGCGTTGCTCGATCAAGGGGACGCGGCAGTTTGGGACCTGGCCCCGCCGGGGTTCGTGGTCGACTTCTCGCGGCGCCTCATAGATCCCGTGGTTCTGCGCGGTCGCGAGCAGGTGCTTGCCTGGTCTGAACGCGAGGTGGCGGAGGTCTGGGAAGGGGGCCACACCGGGTGGCAACCCCTAGAACTGATCGACGCGGGCGACAAGGTGCTCGCGTTCATCCGGGCGAGCGGTCGCGGGAAGGCGAGCGGGGTCGAGATTGAGGCTCATGTGTGGAATGTGTGGACGTTCCGGGACGGTATGCCCGTCGAGTGGACGTACTTCGGAGAAGACCGAGCGGCGGCCCGCGAAGCCGTAGGCCTCTCGGAGTAGGCGATGTCGCAGGAGAACGTGGAACGGGCTGTCAGAGCAAGACGCTCACGCAGACTCCTCCTGAAGCGCTTAGGTCCGTGAGTGGCTCGCCCTCGCCGCGCGATACGGTGGCCCCCATCTTGTCGGCGCGGTTGCCGCGGACGCGGCCACGAAGCCCTCGCGCCAGCTCGGGTAGCGCAGCTCCCAGCCCAGCTCGTGCTTGGCCTTCGCGTTCGAGGCGCCGCGGGACTCGGTTCCCATCATCACCAGTGCTTCGCCCGCGAACAGCCGCGCCAGCCAGCGGGGAAAGCGCCGGGGCGGCTTGGCGCCAAGCACCTCCGCGAGCACCGGCAGCCACTCCCGCACGGGCGCGGGCTCATCGTCCGCGATGTTGTAGATGCCGGCCGCGTCCCGCTCGAGCGGAGCGCGGTCCGCCTGCGGCGGTGGCGGCGTCGTCGAGGTAGTGCATCGCGGCGTCGGTCTCGCGCATGGCGGGCACCGGCGTTCGGGTCGAGCGGGTCGTCCTCCGTCTTGACTCGGCCCGCCCTCGCGGCGTAGCGGTATGCTCGCGTAGCTCTGGGCGACGCACCTGGGTCACGCCGGCCTCGCGGGCGGCGGCTAGCAGCGCGTCGGTGCCCTCCGTGCGCAGCCGGTTGGTCTGCGCGGACGCGCGGTCGAAATGCCTGGAGAATCGCTAGATCGGGGAGGGCGGTCGCCAGGTGGACGATCGACGTCGGGCTGGGCTTCGAGGACCGCCCGCCGCGAGGCCCGCGTGGAGGTCGAGGCTTGTCGAGCGGTGATCGCCTCGGCGCGCAGCGCCGTCCAGAAGGACGTGGCTCCGGCTCGCCGCAGCGGTCGCGGACGAGATCGAGAACCTCGGTGGATGGCTCACGACCGTCGTCGCGCGTGTCTCGGCTGAACATGCTGCGCTCACGCAACGCGCGGCGCGAGAGCTCATCGACGCGTCCACGTGCCTCGACCCGATCGTCGACCGGGCCGACAGGACCGATCCCGAGCACGAGGCGCTGCTCGCCGACGCCGTCGGTCTTGCGCTGCTCGTGGTGCTCGAGACGCTCAGCCCCGCCGAGCGGCTCGCGTTCGTGCTCCACGACATCTTTGCCGTGTCGTTCGACGAGATCGCGCCGATCGTCGACCGTTCCCCGGAAGCGGCTCGCCAGCTCGCCAGCCGCGCGCGCCGCCGCGTCCGGGCTGAGAGCATCGCGCCGGACGCCGACGTCGACGCGCAGCGAGAGGTCTCAATGCCTTCCTCGCGGCCGCGCGCGACGGCGACTTCGAGGGACTGCTCGCCGTTCTCGACCCCGAGGTGGCCCTGCGCGCCGACGTCGGCGCTGCCGGATCGCGCGAAGTCCGGGGCGGCCACAGTGATCGGCCAGGCACTGTTCTACTGCGCAGCTCGGCCTCCTCATGACACCGGCGCTCATCAACGGCGCCGCCGGGCTCGTCGTCGAGGCGCGACGGCGAGCCCTTCTCGGTCGGCGGTGTTCACCGTCCCGAACGGAAGAATCGTCGCCATCGATCCTCGCGGAGGCCGCACGCCTCGCGGCTGGACCTGACGATCGACGACTGACCGTGACGCAGGCCCTTCGCCTTACGTCGCCGTCGAGCGAAGCGTGCGCGACGCTGCGTTCCACGCGGCGTGTGACACGTTCGAGTACGCGTCCGGCGAACGGCATCTCGCCAGTGCGCCATACGTGTCGCTCCTCGAACGGCCAGGCGTAGATGGGGCTGCCGTCGCGCACAAGTCCGAGCAGGCGTGGTTCGGAGAGTTCCTCGGCAGACCACTCGTACAGGCGTTGCAGCCGCGGAACGATCACCGCGTAGTCGAGCATCCGGCCCAGGCGCTGCTCTTGGGCGATGTAGCGCTCGACGTCGCGGTCGAGCGGATAGCGGTCCGGCAGCACGCGCCCGAGTGAGAGGAAGACTCCCGCCATCCCGAGCCGCGGATCGCCGAACAGGCGGCCGAGCGGCGCCAACCGCCCCAGCGCCAGCCGCGGCGCCGCGACGAGTGCGTGCGCGTACAGCACGCGCGCCAGCGCGACGTTCATGAAGAAACGCTCCGGTGCGCTTTCCGCTTCGGCGAGATCCCGGTGCTCCAGGTAGCCGCCGACGATGCTCGCGTTGTGCGCGCGGTACCAGTTGCGCCCCGTCGGTCTCGCGCCGAACGCCAGCCAGAGGCGGACGGCCTGCGATGACGGCTCGCCGGCCAACCCACCGAGGAGCGCGACCGTTTCGCATCCGTCCCGCAGCAGTCGCTCGTTGACCGCCCGCCACCACACGCTGCCGGGCGGCGACGCGTCGAGCGGATTGAGCACACCGCGGCGCGCCTGCCAGCGCATGAACGACAGCGCCGCGCGCCGGAACGGCAGGTGCCGCGGTGCGCGGCCCGTCGGTCCGCGGAACACCCGCGCCATCAAGGCGAGACGCGCCGCCGGATTGTCGCGCACGGCCGCGACCTGCGCCTCAGCCGGACCGAGCGCGCCTGCGTGGTGGCTCATCGACGGGAAGTGATAGCGGACGGCCGTAGGCTTTCGAAGCGCCTTGATCGACTTCACCGCCGACCTTCGCGCCCGTCTACAAGTGGCGCTGAGCGCGCACGAGCGGCGTGAGCACACGCTCGATGGGCGCCGGCACGCGGCGGTCGCAGTGGTGCTCGTAGACAGCGACGCCGAGCGCCACGACGGCGACCCGCTCACGGCCGGCGACATCGACATGTCGATCGTGCCGGGAGACCGCTCCGCCGCCGAACGCCGACGGCTCGACGGCCGGATGATCGGCGTTGCCGGCGGAGCCGCGTTCCTACTGTGCCGCCGCGCGTCGCGGCTGAGCCGGCACGCAGGCCAGTGGGCGCTGCCCGGCGGGCGAATCGACGACGGCGAGACACCGCTCGACGCCGCGCTGCGTGAGCTCGACGAGGAGCTCGGCTTGCGGCTCGACCCGGACAGCGTCGTCGGCTGGCTCGACGACTACCCGACGCGCTCGGGCTACGTCATAACGCCGGTCGTGCTGTGGGGCGGCGCCGACCCGCGACCTGGATCCGGCGCCCGACGAGGTGTTCGCGGTCTACCGGATCGGCCTGCACGCCCTTCGTGACAGCGCAGCCCGGTTCATCTCGATTCCGGAGAGCGACCGCCCGGTCGTGCAGCTGCCCCTCGGCAACGACCTGATCCACGCCCCGACCGCAGCGATCCTCCTCCAACTGCGGCAGGTGGGTCTGCTCGGCCGGGCCGGCGAGCGCGTCGACCACCTGGAGCAGCCGGTCTTCGCGTGGCGCTGATAGCTCGGGGCGCGATGCGCCGAGCGCTGCCGTCTATTGCCTGTCTGCCACCTCCGCCAGCTCGCGGTCGGTCGTGTCGGACGCAGTCTCGGACGGCACGGGCAGGGACTCGATCCGCTCGTTGTAGGCCTGGCGCTCCGGGCTGTCGATCGACTCGAGCAGGGCCTGATCGCTCTTGGTGATCTTCCCGAGCGCGTCGGAGGCGCGCAGCGGCAGCATCACACCGAATTTGTAGACGCCGACGGTGGACCGCGGGCACCAGACCTCGTAGCGGCGGGTCTCGATCGCCTCGACGATCGACTCCGCGACGTCCTCGGGTTGAAGCGACTTCAGACCGCGCGTGTCCGGCACACCGTCGGTGAGCTCGGTCCGCACGATGACGGGCATGACCACCGACAGATCGACGGGCGTATCTCTCAGCTCGGCCCGCACTGAGCCCGTGAGGCCGACGACGGCATGCTTCGTCGCCGTGTAGGTGGCGATGCCGGGGACGGTGATCTTGCCGGCCGTCGAGGCGATGTTGATGACGTGACCGTCGCCGCGAGCCAGCATGCGTGGAATCACGGCCTGCATGCCGTGGATGACGCCCATGATGTTGATCGAGAACTGGCGCTCGATGCTGAGCTGGCTCTCGTCGAGGAACCGGACCGTCGGCATGATGCCGGCGTTGTTGATCATCACGTCGATCGGCCCGAGCCGCTCCTCGACCGCGTCGACGAAGCCGTCCACCGATGCGCGGTCGGTCACGTCCAAGGGGAAGCCAGTGCACCCGCCACCGATCTCGCTCGCCGTGCGCTGGGCCAGCTCGGCATCGATGTCGCCGATCGCCACACGCGCGCCGCGGCGCGTCAGCGCGAGCGCGGTCGCCTTGCCGATGCCGCGCGCCGCGCCGGTGATGGCGACGACCTTTCCATCGACGGCAATCTGAGTCTTGGCCATGCTTCCTCCCGTTTCGCAGTCTTGGCCGCCCATTCCCCGATGGCTTCGGTTGGCGGGCCCAAAAGGTATGGGTCTACTGACAGTTAGTCAACAGTCGCGGGGCGCCCGGGGCAACTATTCTCGGTCGCGTGCGACGTGCCCTGAGGTCGGCCGCGATGGTCCTTGTCCTGGCGGCGGCGCTGCCCGCCGCAGCGCAGGCTGCGGATCCGGAGGCGCCGCCCGACTCCCCGCCGCACTGGCTACCGGGCGAGGCATGGGTGTCGAACCACTGGCTGCCATACGACGAGGGCCGCCTCAACCGGCTGCTGAAGGTGAAGCGGATCGACGTCTGGCGGCAGCTCCGCGACGACCGCCGCAATCTCGCCCAGATGGCTCGCCGCAAGGGCTGGCGTCCGAGCCGCCTCGCGGCCGCCCTGGTAGCGCCATGGCGGGGGAAGGTATCCGCGGGCCGACTGGCGCTGCTGCGTTCGCGGGCGCTGCGCACCCTCACCCAGGGGCACATGGCGCAGCACATCTTCTTCCACTCGCTGCATCAGTTCGCCGTGCCACAGCGTGCCCGCTCCATCTTCGGAGTGCGGCGCGACCGCTTCACGGAGCTGCGGCGCCAGGAGCTCAGCCCCCTCCAGATCGGGATGCTCTATGGCCGTTCGCCGGGACAGGTCCAGGCCGCGGTAATGGACACGCTGCGCGCGTGTGCGCGAGCCGGGGTGCGAAGCAGGTCGACTCCCCGGGCACAGGCCGAGCTGCTGCTCTCGCGCCAGCTCTCGCAGGTCCCGCGGTGGCTCCAGCAGGCGCGCTACAACGGCCCGCCCAAGACCCACCACCACGGCTCACACCGCGGGCAGCTGCTCGAGGTGCCGCGCAACTACGCCTCCAACCCCGCGCTGTCCGCGGACGGCGCGCATGTCGTCTACGAGGGCTACGAGCAGCGGCTCCCGCGGCTCCTGCGCTTCGGCGAGATCAACGTGTACTCGAGCGCGCTGCCGGAGCTGGGCGCGCAGATGGTTTCCGCACCGGTGCTGAACCGGCCGCGCTCGGCCTACAACGCGACCACCTCCGCCGACGGGCGCTTCGTCGCCTTCGAGCTGGCGAACGGGAACCTGAACTTCGGCAAGCGCTACGGAGGCATCCACGTGCAGGTGCGCGACACTCGTGGGGGCGCGCCGGTCGACGTCACCTCACCCGCGGTCCGCGCCGGACAGTCGCGCTCGGTGTTCAACCCATCGCTGTCGGGCGACGGGCTCCGGCTCGCGTTCTCCGGCGCCGCCGCCGACGGCCACGCGGTCGCCTGGGTGCGCCATCTGGACACCGGCGCCACCACGCTCGCCACCCCGCGCCCGCCGGGCGAGCCGGCGGGCGACGCGCACGGGGCGGTCATCTCCGGCGACGGCAGGCACGTCGCCTACACGTGGGTGCCGCGGACCGGCGCGATCTCGCACGTCTACGTATGCGACCTGGCCGCCGGCACGATCACGCTCGCCGACCGCGCCACGGGAGCCGCCGGGGCGATCGCGGACAGCTTCTCCTCGCAGCCGGCGCTCTCGCACGACGGCCGCCGGATCGCGTTCAGCTCGGCTGCGGGCAACCTCGGCGCGGGTGCGGGCCGGGTGCGCATCTACGTGCGCGACCTGAGCGCCGGCACCACCGTCGCGGTCGGCCCCGCCGGTACCGGGGCGGCATTCCAGCCCGCGCTGTCCGCAGACGGCGAGCGGGTCGCGTTCGTCTCGGGCGAGCCGGTCACGCCCGCGTGCTGGTCGGCGACGTCGCGCGCGGCACGACGCTGGCCGTGAGCGGCAGCGGGGAGGGAGGCATCGCGCTCGACCCGTCCCTGTCCGCGGACGGCGAGCGGGTCGCGTTCTCCTCCACCCGGCGCGATATCGCCCCGCAGCGCAGCCGCGGGCCCCGAGCCGTATACGTGCGCGATCTCGCCGGCAGCCGCACTGCGCTCGTCAGCGACGGGCCTGACTGACCACTAGGGCCGGTCGCCGGTGACCAGGGCTGCTTAGCCGTTCGCCAGAGGCAGTGCGGGAGCCGCTGGAAGGCTCGAGCCAGGCGAGGAAGTCTTCTTCTTTTTCTTCTTCTTCTTCAGCTGGCCAATCGGACCCGCTGCTGACCTTGGACTTGAAGCACGGGTCCTTCCTGAGGTCTTGTCGTAGCAGAGCTTCACGATCACGCCCTCGGGCTCGGCGGACGTGTCTCGATGGTCTCCGTGTACTTCTTCGGAGCGTTCGGTCCCAGGCGGGAGGCCGGTGTTGAAGCCTCCGAAGGCGAACCCGGCCTTTACGTAGACGTTGTTCGGCGCCGAGTTCCGCTTCTGCTTGGTCACCCTCGCTTCGCGGTGCCTGTCTCCGGATCGAAGAAGTCGATGCACACTCTCGCGTACCCGTTCGAGGCCTTTCCGCCTTTGCCGTAGACCTTCACGCAGTCCCCGGCATCTCCGACCGCGGAGTATTCGGGTTGCGAGGAGCGGAACGCGGCAAGCGATGGAGCGCGGCGACACGCCGGAGGAAGCGGTCGGGGGGTCACGTTTACGAACGCTAGGCCGATCTCGGCGACCGCGCCATTCTTATTGTCCGCCGGTGGTACTCCTGACCGCCTAGGATGCGCGCGTGAGCGCGTCTGCCGAGATGAAGGGATTGTCGGTCGCCGTGACCGGGGGACGGCAATTAG
>CAWACB010000004.1:32500-384367 GCA_963780475.1 uncultured Solirubrobacterales bacterium | reverse complement strand
CTCGTGACGCTCGGTGACTCCAGCGCCACCACCGGCCCCGACGGGCGCTGCAGCGTTGCGGCGACTGCGTCGGGGTCACTCGCATTGCACGCCGAGCGAGCCGGCATGGTGGCCGCCTTTCCGCAGCGGGTCGCGGTGAGGTGATACACCGGCGCGCGACGTGGCTCGCCACCGGCGTGCTCGCCGCGCTCGTGCTGGCCGGCTGCTCGCTCGGCCCCGACAGCTCGGGCTCGGGCGAGGCGCGGCTCGCCGTCACGCGTGACTTCGGTGCCGAGGTGGTCCTCCGCGCGACCGAGGAGGAGGTCCCGGATGGCGAGACGGTGCTGCGACTGCTGGAGCGCAACGCGAAGATCGAAACGCGCTACGGCGGGCGGTTCGTGGAGTCGATCGAGGGAGTCGAGTCGGGCACGACCGGCGGTCGGCGCGACTGGTTCTACTACGTGAACGGGATCGAGGAGGACGTTGGCGCGGCCGAGCGCGACGTCGATCCCAACGATCGCGTGTGGTGGGACTACCACCGCTGGGATGCGGCGATGCGCGTGCCCGCGGTGGTGGGCTCCTTCCCCGAGCCGTTCCTGCACGGAATCGACGGCAAGCGGTTCCCCGTGCGCATTGACTGCGCCCAGGACGCCGATGACGCCTGCGACGCGGTGGCGGATGCGCTCCAGCGAGTCGATGTCGCGCCGAGCTTCGCAGCGATCGGCTCGGGGGCGGGGAAGGACCTCCTGCGGCTGGTGGTGGGCGAGTGGGATGACGTGCGGGCCGACGCCGCTTCGAACCAGCTGGCGCAGGGTCCCGACCGTAGCGGCGTGTTCGCTCATCCCGGTCCGGCGCCCGGCGGCGGCTACGAGATCGACCTGCTGAACGACTCCGGCCAGGTGGTGCGCCAGGGCGGGCCCGGCACCGGGCTCGTCGCGGCCACGCGCTTCGAGGAACAGCAGCCGACGTGGGTCGTGACGGGCACCGACCGCCGTGGGCTGGACGCCGCCGTGCGCCTGCTCACACCGCGCGCGCTGCGCGACCGCTTCGCGCTCGCGTCGCTGGAAGGGAGGGCCGAACCGCTGCCGCTTCGACAAGGCCCAGACGAACGATGAGCACGCTGCTCTCCTACCGTCCGGGGAACTCTCCGCTGCACCGCGCGCGTGCCGGCGTGGCGGCGTTCTACTGCGCCGTGCCGACTGCGGTCGCGCTGCTCCTCGACAGCCCACTGGCGCTGGCGGCCATGCTGGCGGGCCTGATCTGGGCGGGGGCGCGGGCGGGAGTGGGGCGGGAGCTGTGGCGAGCGGCCCGCATCGCCCTACCGCTCGCGGTGGTCGTGGCGCTCGTCAACCCGATCGCCTCGCGCCGGGGTCTGACCGTGCTCTGGGATGGGCCCACCGTGCCGCTGTTCGGGAACTTCGACATCACGCTGGAGGCCCTTGCATACGGTGCGGTCGCCGGGCTGCGGGTCTTCGTCGTCGGGATGGCGGCGGCGCTCTTCTCGGCGGTGGTCGATCCCGACGAGCTGCTTCGCCTGGCGCGCCGGATCGCGCCGCGTTCGGCGCTGACAGCTTCGCTCGCAACGCGGCTCGTGCCCTTGCTTGGTCGCGACGCGGCTCGGTTCTCGGAGGCCTATGCGCTGCGCGCGGCGCCGCTGCCGGCGACGGGCGTGCGGCGCGGCGCGGTGCTGACCCGCGCGCTCGCAGCGGGCGCGCTCGAGCGGTCGGTGGACATGGCGGCTGCGCTGGAGGTACGCGGGTACTCGGTGCGCGCCAGGCGCAATGCTGCCCGTGTACGGGCGCCCGAGCCGTGGTCCGTGCAGGACTTCAGATTCGCGGCCGCGGCGTTGTGCGTCCTGGCGCTGGCCGTGGCGATCGGGCTGCGTGGTCTGGCGGGGTTCGAGCCCTATCCGCTGCTGCATCTCGAAACGGGTCCCTCCGATCTGATCGCCGCGGCGTCGCTGATGCTCGCGATGGCGATGCCGTTCGGGCTGCGGCGATCGGGCGCGGACGGGCTCGGCGGGGGAGACAGATGAGCGAGCCCCTGTTGAGCGCGCGTGCTTTCTCCTACACGTATGCGGGACGCGCACGGCCGGCACTGGCCGATCTCGACCTCGAGGTTGTCGAGGGCGAGTTCGTCCTCGTGGCCGGCGACTCGGGCAGCGGCAAGTCGACGCTCCTGCGGGCGGGCTGCGGCCTGGTGCCGCACTTCCACGGCGGTCGAGGTTGCCGGCGCACTCGAGGTCGGTGGGATGGACACCCGCGAGTCGGGTCCGGGGCAGCTCGCCGCGGTCACAGGGACGGTGTTCCAGGACCCCGAGTCGCAGGTGATCATGAACTCGGTGCGCGCCGAGCTCGAGCTGCCGCTCGAGAGCAGCGGAGCCGGAGGAGCGGGAGCGGCGCGCGCGGTCGAGGAGTGCGCACTCGCGCTCGGCATCGGCGATTTGCTGGATCGCCAGACGGCGACGCTCTCCGGCGGTGAGCTGCAGCGCACGGCGCTCGCGGCGGCGCTAGTCACGCAGCCGCGGCTGTTGCTGCTCGACGAGCCCACCTCGCAGCTCGATCCGGTCGCCGGCGACGAGCTGATCGGGCTCCTGCGACGACTGAACGAGCAGACCGGGTCCGCCGTCCTGCTGGCCGAGCATCGCATCGAACGCTGCCTGCCGGCCGCCGACCGGGTCCTGGTGCTGGAGGACGCCCGGCTCATGTTCGACGGAACGCCCGCGGACTTCGCCGAATGGGCGGTGCAGCACCGGCCGCGGCTGGCGCCCCCGGCTGCGCGGATGTTCTCGATGGCGGGCCTGCGGCCATTGCCGGTGAGCGTCAAGCAGGCTCGCGACACGCTCGCAGCGACCGGCGGTTCGGAGGCGCCCGCGCCGCCAGAGCGCGAGCCCTCGTCCCGGGGCGAGCGCGCCCTGCGGCTCGAGCGCGTCTGGTTCGAGCACCCGGAAGGCGCAGGCAATCCTGCGCTTCGCTCGGCGAGGCTCGAGCTGGCGCGCGGCGAGACGGTCGCGCTGCTGGGGCGCAATGGAGCCGGGAAGAGCACGCTGCTGCGGGTCGCCGCCGGGTTGCTGACGCCGGGGCGGGGCAAGGTGGAGGCGGCCGGCGACGTGGCCCTGTTGACACAGACCCCCGGCGATTACTTCCTGCACGAGCGGGCGATCGACGAGCTGGCTCCCGCCACCGCGAAGGCCGCCATGGCCGAGCTCGGGATCGAGCATCTGGCCGAGCGCGATCCGCGCGACCTCTCCGGCGGTGAGCGGCAGCGGCTGGCTTTGGCGATCGTGCTGGCCGGGCGCGGGATCGGCGGCGGCGAGCCGCCCGCCGTGATCGCGCTCGATGAGCCGACACGCGGGATGGGCCGCGACCAGAAGGCCTGGCTCGCCGCGCGCCCTGCGCGGACTGGCGGCTCGGGGCGCCGCGGTGATCGCGGCGACGCACGACGTCGAGTTCGCGGCGGAGCTCGCCGAGCGCTGCGTCCTGCTCGCCCGCGGGCGGGTGGCGGCCGACGGTCCTGCGCACGAGATCCTGTCCGGCGGCCTTTACTTCGCGACCGAAGTGGCGCGCGTGCTTGGCGGCGCGGGTGAGGCGATCACCGCCGAGGAAGGCGCCCGGGTCCTCGGCGGCCGGCCCGAGCAGGTGGTCGCCGCGTGAGCTGGCAGCTGGGTAGCACCCTGATCGTCGCGGCTGCCGTCGTGGCGGGCCTGGGCTGGTACGAGCTGCGCCGGCCGCCCGCGAAGCTGGTCGCGCTGGTGGCGGCGCTCGCGGCGCTTGCGGTGGCGGGGCGCGTGCTGTTCGCCGCGATCCCGAACGTGCAGGCGACGACCGACGTGGCGCTGCTGTCGGGTTACGCGCTCGGGCCCGCCCCGGGTTCGTGGTCGGCGCGATCGCCGGGCTCGCCTCGAACGTGTTCCTGGGGCAGGGCCCATGGACACCCTGGGAGATGCTCGGCTGGGGCGCGGCGGGCCTATTCGGCGCGGGCCTCGCGACCGTCACCCGGCGGCGGCTCACGCGCCTCCCCCTGGCGCTCGCCTGTGCGCTGGCCGGCTTCCTGTTCGGAGCCTGGATGGACCTCTTCACGGTGGTCGCGTTCACGAGCGGCTCGACCGAGGGATACCTCGCGATCTCGGCGGTCTCGCTGCCCTTCAACATCGCCCACGCGGTCGGCAACTTCCTCATCTGCCTGGTTTTCGGCCCGGCGTTCGTGCGCATGCTCGAGCGCTTCCGGCTGCGGCTCACCGTGCGCTGGCGGGCCGCAGCTCCGGCGGCGACGGTCGTGGCCGGCGGCCTCCTGCTCATCCTCGCGCCGGCGGCGCTTGCCGGGAGCGGCGACGCGGTGCGCTACATCGAGCGCGCGCAGCACCGCGACGGCGGCTTCGGTGCGGCCCCGGCGGCGCCGTCCAATCAGCTGATGACGGGATGGGCCGTCGCTCGGGCTCGAGGCGGCCGGGCGCAACCCACTGGATCGCCGTGGGACCGGCAAGACGGCGATCGACTACCTGCGCTCCGGCGCCGCCTCGCTGCGCGACACCGGGGAGATCGAACGCACGATCCTGGCCCTGCGCGGCGCGGGCGTGTCGGCCCGGCGCTTCGCCGGCCGCGATCTCGTCCGCGAGCTGCTCGACCGCCGCCGCGCCGACGGGTCATGGAACCGCCAGTCGAACTGGACGGCCTTCGGGATCGTGGCGCTGCGGGCCGCGGGCCGGCCGGCGAAGTCGGGTGTGATCCGCCGCTCGGCGGACTGGCTCGCGCGCCAGCAGAACGACGACGGCGGCTACTCCTTCGGCACGAAGGGCGGCGGCAGCTTCGTCGACGAGACCGGCGCCGCGCTGCAGGCGCTGGCGGCCGCGGGACGCAGGCGAAGCCAGGCGTCCAGGCGGGCTGTGTCGTATCTGTGGAAGGCCCAGAACCCAGACGGCGGGTTCGGGCAGTCGGCTGGTCAGCGGTCCAACGCCCAGTCCACGTCCTGGGCGGTGCAGGGGCTGGCGGCGGCCGGCGCGAATCCGCGCCGCGGGCGGGGTGCAGTGCGCTCGCCGGTCCGGTTCCTGGCATCGCTGCAGCAGCCCGACGGCAGCTTTCGCTACTCGCGCACCAGCACCCAGACACCAGTGTGGGTGACTGCGCAGGCGCTGGCGGCCGTGCGGCTGGCGACGCTGCCCTATCCGCGGGCGCCCCGCCACCCGGCGAAGAAGGCGGCAAAACCGCGCGTGACTGCGGCGAGCGTTGACCGGAGCACAGCGGCCGCGAATACTCGGCGGAAGGCGCGCGCGGCGCGCGCGGCCGACGATCGCCCGCCCTCCGTCCGCACGACCTCGGAGCGGAGCCCCGTGCCGGTGCGGGCGGCGTCAAACGTCTCCGAGCCCGAGCCGGGGGGCGACGACGACGGCTGCGCGGTTTCCGCTGCTGGCCGCGCTGGGCGTGGTCGTCCTCACTGCGGGCGGCGCGTTCGCCTGGCGGCGGCGAGCGGCTGACTCACAAGTACCGCGCCGCGCCGGGTAGCCTGGACGGCGACATGATCTCCCGCGAGCGCGCGCTCTCACAGCTGCAGTCGAACCGGTTCGACATCGTCGTGATCGGCGGCGGCATCACCGGCGCCGGCGTCGCGCTCGATGCCGCGACCCGCGGCTACTCGGTCGCGATCGTCGAGGGCCGCGATTGGTCGGCGGGCACCTCCAGCCGCTCCTCGAAGATGATCCACGGCGGCCTGCGCTACCTGCAGAACTTCGACCTCGGCCTCGTCCGCGAGGCGCTGATCGAGCGCCAGCTGATGGTGCAGCTCGCCCCGCATCTCGTGAAGCCGCTGCCGTTCCTGGTGCCGTGGTTCGAGGGCGGCCGGCGCGACCGGCTGATCGGAGTCGCGCTCAACATGTACGACGTGATGGCGCGTGGCAACCGGCGCGCCCGGCGGCGTGCCGAACGCGAGGCGCTCGAGGAGGGCTCGGAGTACTGGAGCCCGGACCGCCACCGCACGATCCCGGGCGAGGAGGCCGTCGAGCTGATTCCCGCCGCTCGAGCCGCGCAACCCCACCTCCGCATACCTCTTCTACGACTGCCAGACCGACGACTCACGCATGGTGCTGACGGTGCTCGGCGAGGCCGAGCGCTTCGGGGCGGTGGCGGTGAACGGCGCGCGCGTGGTCGAGCTGATCGAGGAGAACGGCATGGCCGCCGGGGTCGTCTGCCAGGAGCAGGAGTCCGGCGAGCGGTTCGCGGTCGCCGCCGACAACGTCGTCAACGCGACCGGCGTCTGGGCGGACCGCATCCGCCCGGAGGAGCTGCACGCCGAGGAGGACGTGCCGGAGCATCCGGCCGAGCCGCGGCACCCACGTCCTGATCGACCGCGAACGGCTGCCGATGAACGCCGCTGCGATCGTGCCCGCCGGCGAGGGCCGCAGCATCTTCGCGCTGCCGTGGCTCGGGCAGACACTGATCGGCACGACCGACAACGACTACGAGGGCAGCCTCGAGCACCCGCGTGTCGGCGAGGACGACGTCGAGTACCTGCTGGATGCTGTCAACGCCTTCTTCGAGAGCGACGTCCGACTCGGACGAGCTCGCCGGAGCGTACGCCGGAGTGCGGCCGCTGATCTCCACCGGCGACCCGAAGAAGAGCGTCGACATCTCGCGCAAGGCCGAGCTGTACGAGACCTCGTCCGGGATGATCACGATCACCGGCGGCAAGTTCACGACCTGGCGGCGGATGGCGAAGATGGCGGTCGACCGGATCGTCGAGCGCGAGTTCCGCGATGCTCCCTGCGTGACGCACGAGATCCCGCTCGGGCACCCGGTCGATCCGGACCAGCTCGAGACGGTCCCGGGCCTGAGCGACGAGTCACGCGTGCACCTGGCTACGCGTTACGGCCTGTTCGCCGAGCAGATGCTCAAGCTCTGCGCCGAGCAGCCCGAGCTGGCGCAGCCCGATCGTCGACGGCCTGCCCGACCTCCTCGCCGAGGCGCTGGTGGCGGCGCGCTTCGAGCAGGCGCGCAGCGTCGCCGACGTGCTGCTGCGGCGCACGCGGCTGGGGCTGCTCGCCGGCCGGCGCCTGGTCGAGGACCCGGCGCGCGGAGGCGGTGGCCGAGGCGATGGCCCCGGAGCTCGGCTGGGACGAAGCGCGGGTCGACGAGGCCGTCGGCGGCTGGCTGGCGACCGCGGAGCAGGAGGGGCTCGTCACGCGGGGCCGCCGCCGTTCGATAGCGGGCACCACGTGCCCTAGCTGTCAGCAGCATGGACAGCGCAGAAAGAGCCGTCCTCCGTATGCGTGAGCGCGAGCTCCACCTCGGTGACCGGCCGCTCTTGATGGGCATCCTCAATGCGACGCCGGACTCCTTCTCGGACGCCCGGTCGAGCGGGAGCCGGCGACCCGCGCCGAGCGCGGAGCGGCCCTGCTGGCCGACGGCGCCGACCTGATCGACGTCGGCGGCGAGTCGGGCGTCACCAACCGCCGACCGATCCAGCCGGACGAGGAGATCGAGCGCGTGGTTCCCGTGGTCGAGCACATCGTCCGCGCCACGGCGCCCTGGTCTCGGTGGACACCTACAAGCCGGAGGTTGCCGAGGCGGCGATCGAGGCCGGCGCGGTGATGGTGAACGACCCGAGCGGGCTGATCGATCCCGGAGTCGCCGACGTGTGCGCGTCCACGGGCGCCGCGCTGGTCGTCACTCACACGCGCGCGCGTCCGAAGCAGAAGCTGCACCGGCCGCAATTCGACGACGTCGTCGAGGACGTCCTGTCGCTGCTGTCGGAACGGATGGACCTGGCGCGTGAGCGCGGCGTCGCGGAGAGCAGCTGATGGTCTGCCCAGGTCCGGACCTCGGCAAGGACCCCGCACAGACGATCGAGCTGCTGCGCCGGCTGCACGAGCTGATCGCACTCGGTCGGCCGGTGCTGCTGGCAGTCTCGCGCAAGGACTTCGTCGGGGCGCTACTGGGACGCCGCCGCGGCGGCGGCTCGCCGGCACGCTGGCAGCGATCGCGCACGGCGTGGAGCGCGGCGCGCACGTCCTGCGCGTCCACGACGTCGCGGCGACGCGCGACTTTCTGACCGTGCGCGCGGCGCTCGACGGTGAGCTCGACGTGCCAGGGGACCTGCTTCTGGACGACGCGCTGCGCCGCGAGCCGACCGCGCGCGGGAGGCGGCGGCATGAGCCTCGACGGCGGCTCGACCGGCGACGCCCTTCGCATCGCGCACATGTCCGATCTGCACTGCGGGTCCCCGCATTTCCAGGCCGAGATGCTCGACCGGGCGATCGAGGAGATCAACGGCCTGGCGCCCGACGTCGTCGTGATCAGCGGCGACCTGACGACGGACGGCTTCCAGCGCGAGTACGAGATGGCGCGCGAGTACCTCGACAGCATCGACTGCGGAGACCTGATCGTGATTCCCGGCAACCACGACTCCCGCAATGTCGGCTACCTGCACTTCGAGGAGCTGTTCGGGCCTCGCGCGACCGCGGTCCACCACGCGGAATCACGATCGTCGCCGAGGACTCCTCCGAGCCCGACCTCGACCACGGCCAGATCGGCCGCAGCCGCTACGCGGCGATCAAGGAGGAGTTCGCCAAGCCGGCCGACCTCCGCGTGTTCGTGCTGCATCATCACCTGCTGCCGGTGCCCGGCACGGGGCGGGAGCGCAACATCGTCTACGACGCCGGCGACCTGCTCGAGATGCTGCTGCGCTCGCGCGTCAACCTGGTGCTGGCGGGACACAAGCACGTTCCCTACGCGTGGCGGCTGGAGAACCTGTTCATGGTCACCACCGGCACGGTCTCCACACTGCGCCTGCGTGGTCACACGCGCCCCTGTTACAACCTGATCGAGATCGATCCGGCGACGTGCGGATCTGGCGGAAGTACCCGTTCGACGGCCAGGACTCGATCCTCGAGTTCTCGCGCGAGACCGACGCGTACCGCAAGGGCGACCTCGGTCACCTGCACGTCGGGCGGTGACGCCGTGCGAGCGATCGCGCTGATCGACGGGGAGCACCACCCGCCGGTCGTGCGCGACGCCCTCGACCGCCTCGAGCGCGAGCACGAGATTGCCGCGCGTGCTGTTCGTCGGTGGGGAGGAGAAGGTGCGCGGGGCCGTTCTCGACGACCCGCGGGCGCACTACGGGCGGCCGGTGACGCTGGCCGGCCCGGACGCGGCCGAGTCGCTGCGCGACCTGGCGGCCGGCGGTTCCGCGGAGGTCGTCTTCGACCTGTCGGGCGATCCGGTGCTCGGCGCCGAGGACAGGATGTGGCTGGCGGCGGTCGCGACGGGCTCCGGGCTCGAGTACCGCGCGCCCGGAATGCGGCTCACCCCACCGGCGCAGGAGCACGTGCCGGGGGCGCCGATCGTGTCGGTGATCGGCACTGGCAAGCGGGTCGGCAAGACGGCGCGTCGCGCGGTCACCTCGCGATGCTGCTGGCCGAGCAGGGCGAGCGGCCGGTGATCGTCTCGATGGGCCGCGGCGGGCCGGCCGAGCCGGTCGTCATGCCGGCCGGCGAGGCTCCGGACGCCGACGGGCTGCTCGCGTTGGCGCGCGGCGGCGCCCACGCTGCTTCCGACTATCTGGAGGACGCCGTCCTCACGGGAGTTGCGACCGTCGGCTGCCGGCGCTGCGGGGAGGGGCCGGCCGGGGACATGTTCGACTCGAACGCGGTCGAGGGCGTGCGTCGCGCGATGGAGCTCGACCCCTCGCTCGTGGTGCTCGAGGGCAGCGGTTCTGGGATTCCCCCCGTACAGGCGCGATCGCACGGTCTGCATCGCCGGCGCACACCGGATCGGCGCGCATGGCCTCGAGCCGATGGCGGCCGCCCGCCTGCTGCGCGTCGCAGCTGGTGGTGATGCTGGGCGCCGCCGGCATGGCGGCGGCGCAGCGCCAGGCCCTGAGCGCCGACCTGCGGCGCTGGTGTGACGGAGACACGGTGGTCGCCTGCCGTCTCGCGCCGGAGCCGGCGAGCCCGGTCGATCCTGGCGCGCGGGTGGCCCTGTTCACCACGGCGAGCGATGAGGGCGCCGCCGCGATTGCCGCGGACGCTGGAGCGCCCAGGGCCTCGACATCGCGCTGTGTGTCGGCGAACCTGGCCCGCCGCGAGGCGCTCGCTGCAGGACCTGGCCGCAGCCGAGGGCGCCGGCTGCGACGTCTACCTGACGGAGCTGAAGGCCGCCGCGATCGACACGGTCGCCGAGCACGCCCGCGCCGTTGGAGCCGAGATCACGTTCCTGCGGCACCGGCCGCGTAGCCTGCCGGGCGAACCCGCCCTCGACGACGAGCTGCTGGCGCCTATGCGCCGGCGGCGGTCCCGGCATGACCGCTCCCCGGCCGGATCCACGCGAGCCCGTCGTAGTCCGCAGCGACTACGGGCTGCCGTATTCGAAGGGGCTCATGGCGCAGTCGATCATGGCGACCGGCCTGCCGCCCGCGCGCTCGTTCGAGCTGGCACGCCAGGTCGAGGCCCGGCTCGGGAGCCTGGCTCAGGCCGAGGTGGGCGTCGAAGACCTGCGCCAGGTGGCGGAGGAGGTGCTCCTCGCGGAGGAGGACGCCGCCGTTGTGAGCCGCTTTCGCCAGTGGTGGACGCCTGCGCCGCCTCGACCGGCCGCTGGTGATCCTGCTCGGCGGCGTCACCGGCGTCGGGAAATCGACGGTCGCGACCCAGCTCGCCACCCGGCTCGGGATCACGCGCGTGATCGCGACGGACCAGATCCGTCAGGTCGTGCGGGCATTCTTCTCGCGGGAGTTCATGCCGGCGGTTCACCACTCGTCCTTCGACGCCTCGCTGGCCCTGGAGCAGCCGCTGCCCGGTCGCGAGGGCGCCGTCGCGGGCTTCCTCCAGCAGGCCCACGACATCGCGCCCGGCATCGATGCGCTGGTCGAGCGCGCGGTGTCCGAGCGCTCGCAGATCGTGATCGAGGGCGTCCACGTGCTGCCGCACATTCCGAGCCCGCGGCTGCGGGAGCGGGCCGTGACGGTGCACGCCCTGCTGGCGGTCAGCGACGAGCATGCGCACCGGGCGCACTTCGAGGCGCGCGCGGCTGCAGGCTCCGCGGCCCGCCGCCCGTTATCTGGAGGCATTCGACCGCATGCGCACGCTACAGGACCATCTGGTGCAGCAGGCGTCAGAATCGGGCATACCCGTGATCGACGAGCTGCGCACCGACAGCGCGCTGAACCGCGTCGTCGAGGTGGTCCTCGACGCGGTCGGCGCCGCCCGGCCGCTCGGGGACGCAAACGGAGGCCTGTGAGAGTGTGTGAGACTCTGAGAGCTAATGTTCAAACGAAGGAAGGTCGAATGAGGTTCTTCATCGACACAGGATCGGTTTCCGAGGTAGAGGAGATCGCCGCGCTGGGGCATCCTCTCCGGCGCTACCACCAACCCGCTCGCTGCTGGCCAAGGAGGAGGGCGCACCGGGCGACATCATCCGCCGCATCTGCGACCTCGTCGGCGGTCCCACGCAGCGCCGAGGTCGTCTCCGACGACGCCGATGCGATGGTCGAGGAGGGCCGCGCGCTGGCAAAGCTGCACGAGCACGTCGTCGTCAAGGTCCCGTTCTCGGCCGCCGGGCTGACGGCGACCCGCGCGCTGTCCGACGACGGCATCCGGGTGAACATGACCCTCGTGTTCTCCGCCAACCAGGCTCTGCTGTCCGCCCAGGCAGGCGCGACCTACGCCTCCTGCTTCATGGGGCGGCTCGACGACATCTCGATCGACTCCGCGGCCGTGACAGCAGAGATCGTGGAGGCGCTGCGCCCCGGTGGCACGACGACCCAGGTGCTGGCAGCCTCGATCCGCCATCCCGAGCACGTCGTCACCGCGGCGCGGCTCGGTTGCGAGGTGGCGACGGTGCCGGCGAAGGTGTTCCACCAGATGCTCGCGCACCCGCTGACCGAGCAGGGCCGTGAGCGGTTCAAGGCCGATTGGCAGTCCCGGCCCGAGTTCGTCACGTGGCTACGTGAGCTGGTTTCGAAGCAGCCAGCGTAAGTCCGACGATCCGAAGCCGAGCGAGGCGCCGCCGAACGGCGGGGCCGAGCCGGACGAGGATGCAGCCGAGGCCGCCGGCCTCGAGCCGCTGAGCACCCCTGCGCCCGAGCCCGACTCGGAGGCGCAGCGACCCTCCTCGACCGCGCCGCTGGACTTCTTCTCGCTCGACCCGCTCGACGACGATTGGGGTGACGACGAAGAGGAGGAAGAGGAGGAAGAGGAAGAGGCGGCGGCGCAGCCCGCGCGCGCCCCACGACGCAGGAGAGAAGGTGGCCGCGGCCGCGGCAGTGGCAGTCGGGGCCGCTCGCCGGCCAGGGGACTCGAGGACCGCGCGTCCGGGGACCGCTCGCTTGCCGACCGCTCGCTTGCCGACCTGCATGCACTCGCGCGCGACGCCGGGATCGAGCGCTACCGGCTCCTGCGGCGCCCGGACCTGATCGCGCAACTGGAAGAGGCCGGCGCCGGCAACTCCGAGCCGGCCCAAAGCGACGAGGTGCCGCCCGCGGTGCGGCCCGACTCCTCCCGCGATCGCGGTGGCCGCCGGCGGGGAGGACGCGGCCGGGGTGGACGTGAACGCCGCCCGGCGACGGAGACGCGCGGCAGGCGCCCACGGGAGGACGCGCGCGACCGCGATGCCGCTTCTACCGAGCAGGAGGATGAGCCTGCGCCCGAGACGCTCGAGCGCCTCGAGGGGCTGCTCGAGGTGATGGGGGACGGCTTCGGCTTCATACGGGTCGAGGGGCCGCGGCGCTCGGACCGCGACCCGCACGTGTCACGCGAACAGGTGGAGCGATTCGTATTGCGCGCGGGCGATCGCGTTGCTGCGATGGCGCGCGCTGCACGCCGGTCGGAGCGCAATCCGTCCGTCGTGGAGATCCTGGAGGTCAACGGGCGTACCCCGCCCGAGGAGCCCGACCGCCCCGGGGAGTTCTCGCGCCTGGCCGCGCTGCCTCCGGCGGAGCGGCTGCCCCTCGCCGGCGGCGCGACCAGCGTGCGCATGGTCGAAGTCGTGACGCCGCTGGGGAAGGGACAGCGCGCGCTCGTCGAGGGTCCCGGCGGAGCGGGAGCGACCCGCCTGCTGCAGGACATCGCCGCGAGCCTCTCGGACGGACCGGTGCACGTTGTGGCGGCGGTGGTGGATGCCCGCCCCGAGGAACTTTGGACCTGGCAGTCGTCTGGCAGCGAGCTGTTCGTGACGACGGCCGAGGACGCCCCCGCCGACCAGGTGCGCGGCGCGGTGCTGGCACTCGAGCGCTCGAAACGGCTGGTCGAGGAGGGCGCGGAGGTGGTCCTGCTGGTCGACTCTCTCACCCGCCTCGCACGCGCGCACTCGCTCGCCGGCACGCGGGCGGGATCCGACGTGGACAGCGCACCGGTGCACGAGGCCAAGCGCCTGTTCGCGGCGGCGCGCCGCACGGATCGGGGCTCGCTCACGATCGTCGGGGTCGCTCGCTCAGACGGCAGCGCGGATGCCGACGTCGAGCTGCGGGAGGCACTCGCGCAGATCGCCAACGTGGAGCTGCACCTCGATGCCGACCTGGCCGACGCGGGACTGTTCCCCGCGATCGACGTTGGTAGCTCGCGCACCCGGGGAGAGGACGCACTGATCGATCCCGATGAGCGCGCGCATCTCGACGCGCTACGCGGCCCAGCCCGCGCACTCGAGGGCCAGGAGGCCTGGCGCTACCTCGCCGAGCAGCTGAAGGAAAGCTAGTCCGCTAGCGGCGGTATGCGGCCGGCTGCCAGGAAGGCTCCGGCGAGAGCTCGATCAGCTCAGAGTCCCGGTCGCGCTGCACGTAGCCGAAGCTCTGCGACTCTTCGTGGAAGAAGACGTCCAGCTCTCCCTCCTTGACGCGCTGGTCCAGCCACGCTCCGCGGAACACGAGGCGGCGCAGCCAGTGAACCAGTGAGCGATCGGCGGGGCCGACGAGCTCGAACCAGCGCTCGTTGACGTGCTCGCCCAGGGGGGACGCCGGCTCGCGGATCTCGCCGTTGACGGCCAGGGTGACCAGGTCCTCGAGCTCTTCGTCGTCGAGACCGGCATCCACGAACTGCAGCTTCACAGCGGCCTGCTCGACGCGCTGGCGGAAGTCCTCTTCGTTGAATGTGAAGCGCAGGTCGCCGTACTCGAGGACGTAGTCCTCGCCGGAGTCGTAATTACCTCGCTTCTTGGTCTCGTCCTTTGGCAACTCTGTCCCTTCCGCCGTTGCTGCGATCCGCTTGCCGTCTGCATGTTAGGGCGAACTCCTCCACCATCTGCCACCCGCTGAGGACTTTGGTAGCAGTCATGCGTGGCGCCCGTAGGTGAGCGGCATCCTGCCGCTGGAAATAGTTTCGGGCGAACAGGCCCTTTACTTGACATCCGGGCGCGCGCTCGGGCGGCTGTTACCTTGCCTCGCATGGACGTCGACGTGTGGGTGATCGGCTTGGACGACGCCAGGCGCCGGACGGCGCGGGAAGCGATCGTCGCAGCCCATCCCGATCGCCGGTCGAGCTTCTCCGACTCGGGCCGCCTTGCGGTCCTGGCGGTCGCCCGGGACGGCGGCGCGATCGGGGCGGACGTGGAGCAGGTTCGAGAGCGGGCCCGGCTGAACGCGGTCGCCGCGCGGGTCTTCGGGTCGCACGAAGCGCGCGCCATAGCGGCGGCCCGCGGACCGGATCGCCTGTCCCTGTTCTACCGTGCATGGACGGCCGTGGAGGCGTCCGCAAAGGCGCGCGGCAAAGGGCTGCCGGCGATGCTCGGCGCCCGGCCGGCGCAGCGGCTGCCAGTGACGTGGTTCGAGCCGGCGCCCGGGTTCGTGGCTGCGATCGCGGCGGAAGACTCCCGGCCCAGGCTGCACCTGCGGGAGCTCGGATGAGCGACAGCACCGAGAGCCCCAACATCCGCGCGATGCGCCGGGGCTACGAGGCGATCCTCGAGGGTGACTTCGACGTCATCCAGGAGCTGCTCAGCCCCGAGGTGGAGATGCACGACCGGGCCGAGTCGCCCGACCCCGGCACGTATTCCGGCCCGGACGGCGCCCGTACCGCGATGGATGCCACCTACGACTACTTCGACGACGTCGAGCTGATCCCGGAGCGGTTCCACGAGCGCGAGGACTGCATCGTCGTCGAGGTGGTGCTGCGCGGCGTCGGCCGCGGGAGCGGCGTGCCCGTCGAGGAGCACCTCGCGCACCTGTGGAGGCTGCGCGACGGCCAGCCGTATTACATGCAGGCGTACACGCGGGTCGAGGACGCCCTGCGCGACGCGGGCATGGTTACCGAGCCTAGCGGCCCTTCCCGAAACGTTTCACCGTAAACGGCGGCCTCCGGAACCGCCATGCGGCGTCCTCGGTCGCCCACGTACTACCACCGGTACGCGGGCTCCCTGCGTCCTTGCCTGGCGGCCCCGGAGCCGCGCCGTTTCCTGGCGAACGTTCCGAGAAGAACCACTAGATAGTCTTCCGGCCCGTGGCCGGCCGCATCATCGTCTTCGGAGCCACCGGCTACACCGGTCGCCTCACCGTGGAGGCGCTGGCCGAGTTGGGTGCCCGCCCGCTGCTGGCCGCACGCAGCGCCGAACGCCTGGCCGAGCTGTCGGCGGAGATGGGCGGGCTCGACACCGCCGTCGCGGACGTCTCCGACCCTGAGTCGGTTCGGCGACTGGCCGGGCGCGGTGACGTCCTTTTGACGACCGTTGGCCCGTTTAGCCGCTGGGGCCGGACGGCCGCGGAGGCGGCGATCGCATCGGGCGCTCACTATCTCGACTCGACCGGCGAGGGCGAGTTCATCCGCGAGGTGTTCGAGAGTTACGGACCGGCCGCCGAGCAGGCGGGCATCGGAATGTTGACGGCATTCGGGTACGACTTCGTGCCCGGGAACCTGGCCGGCGCGGAGGCACTGGCACGAGCCGGGGATGCAGCCGTGCGGGTCGACGTCGGCTACTACGTCACGGGCGCGGGCCTTGGCGGCATGAGCGGCGGCACGCGCTCCTCGGCGGTCGGTGCGGTGGCCGCGCCGGCGTTCGCTTGGCGCGACGGGCGCGTCGTCACCGAGCGCACCGCCCGCCGGCGGCGCAGCTTCCCGGTGAACGGCAAGCAGCGCCAGGCCATCTCGATCGGCGGCAGCGAGCACTTCGCGCTGCCGCGTGCGGCCCCGCAGCTGCGCGAGGTGAACGTCTACCTGGGGTGGTTCGGGGCCGCGTCGGTGCCGATGCAGGCGATGTCGACGGTCAGCTCCGTGGCGCTGAAGCTGCCGGGGGCGAGGAAGCTCGTCGACGCGGCGGCCGCGCGCTTCGTCAAGGGCTCGACCGGCGGGCCTTCGGCGGAGGACCGGGCGGCCGGCGGCTCGCACGTCGTGGGGCAGGCCTACGACGCGGCCGGGAAACAGCTCTCCGAGGTCCATGTCACCGGGATCGACGGCTATACGTTCACCGGCAAGATCCTTGCGCTGGGCGCGATGCGCGCCGCGCAGGGCGGGCTCCAGGGAGCCGGCGCCCTCGGCCCGGTGGACGCCTTCGGCCTCGGGCCGCTGCGCGCCGGCTGCGCCCAGGCAGGCCTTAGAGTGTCGTGAGCAGCCGATGAGCGAGCAGATCGCACAAGCAAACGGCCTCGCGATCGCCTACGAGACGTTCGGCGACCCCGCGGATCCCCCGCTGCTGCTCGTGATGGGGATGGGAATGCAGATGATCCACTGGGATCCGGCCTTCTGCGAGCTGCTCGCTGGGCGCGGATTCCACGTGATCCGGTTCGACAACCGCGACACGGGCCACTCCTCCAAGATCGAGGGCGGCCCGCGGCCGAACGTGCTGGCGGCGATGGCGGGCAATCCGCGCTCTGCTTCCTACCGCCTGAACGACATGGCCGCTGACACGGCGGCGCTGCTGGACCATCTCGAGATACGGGCGGCGCACCTGGTCGGTGTCTCGATGGGCGGAATGGTCGCCCAGCAGCTGGCCGCCCGGCACGCCGATCGAGTGCTCTCGCTGTGCTCGATCATGTCGACCACCGGAGCACGGATTGCCGGCCTGCCCCGGCTCGGAGTGCTCGGGGTGCTGTTCCGCAAGGCGCCGCGCGACCGCGATGCCTATGTCGAGCACTTCCTGGGCATCTTCAAGCGGATCGGATCGCCGGGATTCCCGGTCGACGAGGACCGCGCGCGGACCCTGGCGCGAGCCGGCTATGACCGCTGCTTCTACCCTGCCGGCGTCGAGCGCCAGCTCGTCGCGATCATGGCGTCCGGCAACCGGACAGAGGACCTGCGCCGCATCACGGCGCCGACGGTCGTGATCCACGGTCGCGACGACCCCCTGGTGCCGCTGCGCGCCGGCCGCGCGACGGCCCGCGCGATCCCCGGCGCCCAGCTGGTCGTGATCGACGGCATGGGCCACGACCTGCCGCGCGAGGTGTGGCCCCAGATCGCGGACGCGATCGAGCGCAACGCGGCCCGCGCGACGCCCGAGGCTGCCGTCAGCGCGACCACCACGGCGCCCGAGCCGGCTTAGGCGCTCCCCGCTCTCCCGCGTACGATCTCCGCTCCGCGCGACGGGCGCGAACGCCGTTGGCAGTACGGGGCAGGTAAGGAGGGTGTGCTGTTTCGTGCGTCTCGGGCTCGTCTCCCACGCGCTTCGTGACGCGTGCGTTTCATTTCGAATGCTTTCCCCAGGTGTGGGCTGGAAAGTACGCGCATAGCGCATAAAAAACCGCCCACACCAATTTCGCGACCGGACCACGCCTCACCACTGCAACGAAGGCGCAACCGAACGCGTGGGAGACGCGCCGAAAACGCACAGCAACTGAGCGCGTTCCCTACGAGCCGGTCCCGCCTCGCCCTTTCGAGTGCGTGTGGCGTGCGGGTTTCGAGCGCGCGTGGCGGCAGGGACGGTGCGCCGGGCCGCCCGCTGCTACAGGCTCTTCGCCACCTGGCGCTCGGAGCTGACCCGCTTCACGTTCCACGCCAGGCGGGTGCGCTCGAGCCCGCGGATCAGCCACCCGCCCGGGTCGAGCTCGCGGCGGCGCAGGCCGTGGAATGCCGAGATCGGGAAGGCGTGGTGGTTGTTGTGCCAGGCCTCGCCGAACGAGATCGGGGCGAGCCAGAAGAGGTTGCGCGAATGGTCGCCGGTGTCGAATCGCGAACGGCCCATGAAGTGGCACAGCGAGTTGATCGCGAACGTCACGTGGTGCAGGAGGAAGATCCGTACGAGCCCGCCCCAGATCAGTCCGGCGAGCGCGCCGCGTGAGCCCGCCGGCGAGCAACCAGCCGGCGACGGCCGGGATCGCGAGGCCGAGTCCGACCCAGAGCGGGAACCAGCGGTCGATGAACCGGATCATCGGGTCGCGCATCAGGTCGGGCGCGTAGCGCTCGCGCTTCGCGCGGTTCGAGTCGTGGAACAGCCAGCCGACGTGCGCATGCCAGAGTCCCTCGAGCGCGCCCAGCACGCCCCTGTGCTCGGTCAGGTGCGGGCTGTGCGGATCGCCGTCCTCATCCGTGAAGGCATGGTGCTTGCGGTGGTCGGCCACCCAGCTGATGATCGGGCCCTGCACCGACATCGATCCGAACACGGCGAGCGCCGCCCGGATCGGCCCGACGGTCTCGAACGAGCGGTGCGTGAACAGCCGGTGAAAGCCGACCGTGACGCCGAGCCCGGTCAGCACGTACAGCGCGGCGGTCAGCACCAGGTCGTGCGGACCGACCAGATCGCCCCAGAGGATCACGGCGGCGGCCACAACCCCGACGACGGGGACGAACACCCCGAGCACGTTCACCACTCGGTGGACGCGGCCCATCGGCGGAGCCAGGCTGTCAGCGCCATCGGGCGGCACAGCGTCGTCGTACCCGGGGCGGGAGTGCATCAGACCAGTTTGGACCATGCGCCATCCCTCGACGCCGGTAGCCTTCTCTGCGGCTTAGGTACCGGCGATCCCGGACGACCGCGCCCGGAATTCGTGTTGTTTGTCACAGGTGCCGACGGATAGAGTGCAATTGACGAACCGTCAGGGGTAGCTCGCAGAAGGAGGGGCATGGCGCTTCCGGCGATCCCGCCGATCTGGCGGGAAGGCATGATGGGACTGGAGTACCGATCGCTGCGCAAGCAGGCGATCTACACGTCGCCCCCGGCGGCCGCGGTCTCGCTGCCGATCATGCTGGTCCCGGGGTTTCTCACCGGCGACGGCTCGCTGCGCGCCTTCGAGGGCTGGCTGCGGCGCTGCGGGCACCGGACGCACGCGTCCGGAATGCGCGTCAACGCCGACTGCTCGGAGGCGTCGATTCGCCGCCTGGAGCAGCGTTTGCAGGGGTTCGTCGAGACGCAGGGTGAGCCCGTGGTCGTGATCGGCCAGAGCCGCGGCGGCTGTTTCGCCCGGGTGCTCGGAGTGCGGCGCCCCGACCTGGTGCGCTCGGTGATCACGCTCGGCTCGCCGCATCGCGCCCCGCTTTCGGTTCATCCGCTCGTCCTGGCACAGGCCGCGACGCTCGCCGGCCTGTCCGCGCTCGGCTTCCCCGGGCTGGCGAGCCACCGGTGCACCTACGGCGATTGCTGCCGCGATTACGCCGAAGACCTGCGCGCGCCGATGCCGGCCGGCGTCGACTTCGTCTCGATCTACTCCAAGAGCGACGGAATCGTCGACTGGCACGCCTGTCTCGACCCGGAGGCCGAGCACGTGCAGGTGAGCTCGACGCACTGCGGCATGGGTCTCAACAGCGGTGTCTACGAGGCGATGGACGAGATCCTCCACCGCCGCCAGGCACACCGGGCGCGGCGGAAGTCCGCGAAGCGGCGCACCGCGCGCCGCAAGGTCGCGGCCGCTAACGCTTGAGCGTCAGAGCCCGGCTCAGCGCGCTGGGACTCGCAGCTTCCCGCTCCGGCTCATCCGGCGGCAGGTGCTGGGGCGCGGGTCGCTCCGGGGTGCTTCTCCCACGCGTTTCGTGACGCTGGCCGCACGCTTTCCGAGCACCCATCGGACGTGCGGTCACTTCACCCCCCATATGCGCGGCCAAGTGACCTAACGTCCTCGGGGACCGTACGAAAGCGTTGCGGAGCGCGTGGGAGACGCGCCCGTCACGCAAGAAGACGCCACCTCCTCCCTACAAGCCGGTTCGTCGATTGAGAACGGCCGGTCACGGGTAGACGGCCGTTTGATCGTCCAGTGCGTGTAACCGCATGCCGTGGAACGACACATATCTTCCGGTCATGGATGTGACCGGATAGTCGGGTGGCACGCGGATGGGCGTGCCTTAATACGGTCAGGCACGCTCATCCCCGCCCGATCCCGCCGGCTTTCCCACTGCTCGATCTGCGGATTACACTCGCCGCTCTGCCCGCCGCCGACGAATCTGCCTACCGGATCGCTTTCACCGACTGGCTCGCGTGTGCGGCCGGCGGAACGAATGAGCCGGCAGCGGTCGCGGCGCGCAGCCTCGGGGCCGGCTTGGCCGAACGCGCCATCGCCGCCGGAACGGCCGGCCACGTCCTCGACTTCGACGACACCTACCTGCCGGGCCTGTCCCACCTGAGCGCGCCCACGGCGCCGGCCGTGCTCGTGGCCGGCGCGCACGCAGGAGCGACCGTGGGCGAGGTGCTGGCGGCGTTTGCGGAGGGCTTCGAAGCGATGGGCGCGCTGACGGCCGCGAATCACCCCGACATGCGCGCCCGCGGCTGGCATCCGACGGCGGTGTGCGGCACAGTCGGCGCGGCAGTCGCGGCGGCGCGCGTGCTGGGCGCGGACGACGATCGGACGGCGATCGCGGCCCGCCTGGCGGCGCTGCGCGCTAGCGGATTACGGGCGGCATTCGGCTCCGACGGCAAGGCGCTGCAGGTCGGGATGGCGGCGGCCGAGGGCATGAACGCGGCGCGGCTGGCCGTGGCCGGCGTGCGCGTGCCCGCGTCGGTGGTGGACGCCCCGGACGGCTTCGAGGCCGCGTACGGGGCCCACTGGGCGGAGCCGGGTGGCCGGCGCGCGGCATCGGAGAACTGGATCAAGGCCTATCCCTGCTGCCTTCAGACCCACAGCGCGATCGAGGCCGCCGCGGCGGCTCGCGCAGCCGGCGTGCCGGCGGCGGAGGGCGGGACCATCAGAGTGCACCCGGTCTCGCTGCAGGCCGCGTCGCTGTTCGACGTGGAGGACGGGCTGCAGGCGAAGTTCTCGATCCCCTACCTGACCGCTTACACGCTGTTGCACGGCCCGCCGGCGGTGGACAGCTTCGAGGCCGTGGACGAGCGAGCACGGGGGCTCGCGCGCGAACGCATCCGGCTCGAGACGGACGAGTCGCTGCTCGAGTCCGAGGCGGTCCTGGTCGGCCGGCGGGAGCGAGTTCCGTATCGAGGCGGCGCTCGGATCGCCCGCCCGTCCGATGAGCGAATCGCAGCTCGCCGGGAAGGTGCGGGCGCTCGCCGGTGCGCGGCTGGACGGCGTGCTCGACGACGCCGCCCGACCCGCGGACGAGGTGCTGGCGGCAGTCGGCCTGTAAGCTCGCCGCGCCATGAACGCTCGTGAAGCCGTCTACGACCTGCTGCGGGCGCGCGGCATCACGACGGTGTTCGGCAACCCGGGCTCGACCGAGCTGCCGTTCCTGTCCGGATTCCCCTCCGACTTCCGCTACGTGCTCGGCCTGCAGGAGGCCGTCGTCGTCGCGATGGCCGACGGGTACGCACAGGCGAGCGGCCAGACCCCGCTCGTGAACCTGCACACGGCGCCCGGCGTCGGCAACGCGATGGGCAGCATCATCAACGCGCAGGCGAACAAGGCGCCGCTGCTGTTGACGGCCGGCCAGCAGGTCCGCGCGCAGGTGACGATGGAGGCGTTGCTGACCAACCCCGACGCGACCTCGCTGCCGCGTCCCGCGGTCAAGTGGAGCTACGAGCCGCCGCGGGCGGAGGACGTCCCGGCGGCTTTCGTGCGGGCGGCGCTGATCGCGCAGACCCCGCCGCGCGGGCCCGTCTTCCTGTCGATCCACATGGATGACTGGCAGAAGGACGTGGACGAGGCGGCGACCGCGCACGTCGCGAAGCGCTCGCTGGAACGCGCGCGTCGCGCCCGACCCGGCGGCGGTCGAGGACATCGCGAACCGGCTTGCCGGCGCCAAGAACCCCGCGCTGGTCGTGGGCGCTGACATCGACGTCGCCGGTGCCTGGGACGACGCGGTCGCGCTCGCCGAGCGCTTTGCGCTGCCCGTCTGGGGCGCTCCACTCGAGGCGCGGCTCGGGTTCCCGCAGGACCACCCGAGCTACCAGGGCGACCTCGCGCCCGGGATCGCGCTGCTGGGCGCTCAGCTCGAGGGACACGACTTCGTGCTGGTCGTCGGGGCGACGGTGTTCCGCTACTACCCGTACGTCCCGGGAGCGTTCCTGCCCGAGGGCACCGAGCTGGTGATGGTCACGAGCGACTCGCTGGAAGCTGCCCGTGCGCCGGTCGGCGATGCGGTGCTCGGCAACGTGGCGCTCGCCCTGAAGGCGCTGCTGGAGCGATCTTCCGCCCCCGGGTCCCGGCCGGCGCCTCCGGTCCGTCCCGGGCCCGCGGAACCGGGGGATTCCGAGCCGCTCAGCTCGGCCGCCGTGTTCGCGACGCTGCGCGAGGTGTTTCCCGCGGACGGCGCGATCGTGCTCGAGTCCCCGTCCAACACGCCGGTGCTGCGCGATCAGATCCGGATCTCGCGGCCCAACAGCTACTTCTTCTGCGCCGGCGGTGGCCTCGGCTTCGGCATGGGCGCGACGGTCGGCGTCCAGCTGGCGATGCCCGACCGCCCCGTGATCGGAGTGATCGGCGACGGCTCGGCCCAGTACGCGATCACGGCGCTGTGGACCGCGGCTGCCTACGAGGTACCGGCGACCTTCCTCGTTCCCGCGCAACGACGAGTACGCGATCCTCAAGTGGTTCGGCGAGTTCGAGCAGGTGTCGGGCGTGCCAGGGCTGGACGTGCGGGGCATCGACAACGTGGCGCTGGCACGCGGGTACGGAGTCGAGGCGCGCCGGGTCGAGAGCCGCGAGGAGTTGCGCGCAGCGCTCGAAGAGGACGATTCCCGCCCGCGGACCGCGGCTGATCGAGGTTCCGATCCAGCCCGGCATGTCCTTCCCCTAGTACAGGAGTCCCGAGGCATGGCGCTGTTCGCACCCGACCCGATGCGCCTCGCCCCGCGGGCGGCCGAGCCGGCGCCCGACCGGGCGCCCGACTCGCTCGCGACCGGAACGCCGGCGGCGATGCGCGCCGAGCTCGAGCAGCTGCTCGGCGCCGACCGCGTGCTGGCGCGCGCGGTCGACCTGATCGCCTATGCGTCGGACGCCAGCCCGTACCGGCTGTTCCCGCAGGCGGTGGTGATGGCGCGCGATGCGGCGGACGTCGCCAAGACGATGGCTTACGGCGCGCAGGCCGGCGTGCCGGTGACGTTCCGCGCCGGGGGCACGAGCCTCAACGGCCAGTCCCAGGGCGACGGGATCCTGGTCGACGTACGCCGCCACTTTGCGGGCGTGAAGGTGGAGGACGGCGGCGCTCGCGCGCGCGTGCGGCCGGGGACGGTGCTCGGGCGGGCGAACGCGTTCCTGGCTCGCCACGGGCGCAAGCTGGGCCCCGATCCGGCCAGCACGGACGCGGCCACGATCGGCGGCGTGATCGCCAACAACTCGGGTGGCATGCGCTGCGGCACCTGGCACGACTCCTACAGCACGGTGCGCTCCATGACGCTCGTCCTGCCGTCGGGAACCGTGATCGACACAGCCGCGCCGGACGCCGAGGAGCGCTTCGCGGCCGCCGAGCCCGAGCTGGCCGCGGGACTGGCCGAGATCCGCGACGAGATCCGGGCCGACTCCGAGCTGTCGGAGCGGATCCGGCGCAAGTTCGAGATCAAGAACACGACGGGCTACCGGCTGGTCGCGTTCCTCGACGCCGACACGCCGCTCGAGATCTTCCGTCGCCTGGTCGTCGGATCGGAGGGAACGCTGGCGTTCGTCGCCGAGGCGGTGTTCGACACCGTGCCGCTCGAGCGTCACATCGGCACGGGACTGTTGCTGTTCCCGAGCATCGACGCCGCCTGCGCGGCGGTGCCCGGCGCTGGTCGACCTGGGCGCACGGGCCGTCGAGCTGATGGTCGCGCTCACGCTGCGCACGGCGCGTGAATTCCCGGACACCTTTCCCGGCACTCCCGAGAGCTGGGACGAGCTGCCGTTCGAGGGCGCCGTGCTGCTGGTCGAGCTGGTGGCCGACGACGACGACCAGCTGGCCGAGCGCGAACGGGCCGCGCTCGAGCTGCTCGCCGGTCATCGACTGCTCGAGCCGGCCGAGTTCACGCGCGACCGCGAGCGCACCGAGCTGTACTGGAAGATCCGGGAGGGCATGTTCGGGATCGTCGGGACGCTGCGCCCGCACGGAACGCTCGCTGATCACCGAAGACGTCTGCGTGCCGCCGGCGCGCGTCGCCGAGGCGGCCAAGGACATCCAGGCGCTGCTCGGCAAGCACGGTTTCCTCACCGGCGTTGCGGGCCATGCGTCGGCCGGCAACCTGCACTTCATGCTGACGCCCGACATGAGCAAGCCGGAGGACCGCGAACGCTACGAGGCGTTCATGGGCGAGCTCGCGGAGCTGATCGTCGAGAAGTACGACGGCTCGCTGAAGGCCGAGCACGGCACCGGCCGCAACATGGCGCCCTATGTCGAACGCGAGTGGGGGGCGCGCGCGACCGAGATGATGTGGCGCGTCAAGCAGCTGGCCGATCCGCACGGCGTGCTCGCGCCGGGCGTCGTGCTGAACCGCGATCCCGGCGTCCACATGCGCGACCTCAAGATGATGCCGCAGATCGAGCAGGTCGCCGACGCCTGCATCGAGTGCGGTCTGTGCGAGCCGGTGTGCCCGAGCCGCGGCCTGACGACGACGCCGCGCCAGCGGATCGTGCTGCGCCGAGAGATGGTGCGCCAGCCGGCCGGCTCGCCGCTCCAGCGGGCGCTGCTCGAGCAGTACGAATACGACGCGGTCGAGACCTGCGCCGGCGATGGAACGTGCCGGATTGCCTGCCCGGTGCAGATCGACACCGGCAAGCTCATGAAGGCCTTCCGCGCCGCGCGAGCACGGTCGCGGCGCCGAGCGCGTGGCGCTGCGGGCGGCCGACCGCTGGTCCGCCGTCGAGCGCGCTGCCCGCGGGGGCCTGCGCGCCGGCCACGGCGTTGCGTCACTGGTCGGCGACGCACCGCTGCGCGGCGCCACCGAGATGCTGAGAGGAGTTGTGGGGGAGGAGGTCGTGCCCGCGTGGACGGACGCGATGCCGCGCAGCCGCGCCGGCGCTTCCCGGCACCGCGCGCGATGACGCAGCGGCGGTGTACTTCCCGGCCTGCATCAACCGGATCTTCGGGCCGCGCAGCGTGCCGGCGGCGCTGGTCGAGGTGTCGGCCCGGGCCGGACTGCCGCTGTGGATCCCGCCCGACGTGGCGGGTCACTGCTGCGCGACGCCCTGGTCCTCGAAGGGCTTTCGCGAGGGCGCCGTTTTGATGGCCAACCGCACGGTCGAGCGGCTCTGGGAGTGGAGCGACGAGGGCGCCCTGCCGGTCGTCGTGGATGCGACCTCCTGCACGCTCGGGCTCTCACAGGAGGTGGGGCCGAACCTGTCCGATGAGAACCGCGAGCGCCACGGCGCACTGCGGATCGTCGACTCGATCGCCTGGGCCCACGACGAGCTGCTGCCGCGGCTGCGGATCGGACGGCGGGTTCGCTCGGCCACCATCCACCCGACGTGCGCGACCCGGCATCTGGGCCTGACGGAGCGGCTGTCGCTGCTGGCGGGCGGACTCGCGGACGAGGTCGTGATGCCGGTCGAGGCGACCTGCTGCGGGTTCGCGGGCGACCGCGGCTTCCTGCACCCCGAGCTGGTCGAGGCGGCCACGGCGGGCGAGGCGAGCGAGGTGCGCGAGCGCGACTTCGACGCGCACCTGTGCAGCAACCGCACGTGTGAGGTGGGGCTCGAGCGCACGACCGGCCGCCCGTGGGCGTCGTTCGTGTTCCTGCTCGAAGAGCTCAGTCGCGCCTGACGGACCGGTCGCGGCGCGGCAGCCTGAAGTGCAGCTCCTCGCGGGCCGCGGCGCCCAGCGCGGCGAGCAGATGCCGCCAGCGGCCCTCCGTTCCGAGCTCGAACTCGATCTCGATCTCTCCGCCGCCGGTGCGGCGCACCGTGACCGGCCCGAGCTTCTCGAGCAGGCCGAGGATCGCCCGGTTCTCGTGCAGCGCGGTGGCGCTGAAGCGGCTGATGCCCTCATCCCGCGCGCGGCTCGACAGCGTCTCCAGCAGTGCGGTCCCGACGCCGCGCCGCTGCGAATCGTCGAGCACCACGACCGCGACCTCGGCCACCTCGGGGTCGTCGGTCGCCTGCACGAAGCGCGCGACGCCGAGTGGCCGGCGCGTGTCGGCGTCGACCGCCACGAGCGCCTCGTGGCTGTGGTGGTCGATCTCCGTCAGGTAGGTGAGCTCGCTCGAGGTGAAGCGCGGCTTGGGCGACATGAACCGCTGGTAGCGTGTGCGCTCGCTCATCCGTTCGAGCCCCGCCTCGATCATCGGCTTGTCCTCCGGCTGGAGCGGCCGGATCACGATGGAGGTGCCGTCGCGAAGCGATGAGTTGGCTGGGAGCCTCATGCGTGCGGCAAGGCTATCGGCCGAAGATGTAGGGTCAGCGCCGCGATGCGCGCGATGCAGATCAGCGAGCTGGATGGTCCGGAGGCGCTGACCGCCGTCGACCTGCCGGATCCCGAGCCGTCGCATTTCATGACGCCGGGCGAGGGCGTCGTGATCGACGTCAAGGCCGCCGCGGTGTCGTTCCCCGACGTCCTGCAGTCGCGCGGCCTGTACCAGTTCAAGCCGCCGCTGCCGTTCGTGCCGGGCGCCGAGGTGGCCGGCGAGGTCGTCTCCGCGTCGCCCGGCAGCGGCTTCTCCGCCGGTGACCGGGTGGCCGCGATGACGATGATGGGGGGGATGTCCGAGCGCGCGGTCGCGCCGCCGGCGCTGACGTTCGCACTCCAGGACTCGCTGGACTTCGCGGAGGGCGCCGCGCTGATCCTCAACTACCACACGGCGCTGTTCGCGCTGAAGCTGCGCGGCCGGATGAAGGAGGGCGAGACCGTGCTCGTGCACGGTGCGGCAGGAGGCGTCGGGACGGCGTCGCTCCAGGTGGCGAAGGCGCTCGGCGGGAGGACGATCGCGGTGGTCTCCACCGACGAGAAAGAGCGAGTCGCCCGCGAGGCCGGCGCCGACGAGGTGCTGCGCTCCGACGCAGAGTGGCGCGACCAGGCGAAGGAGCTCGGCGGCGCTGACATCGTGCTCGACCCGGTCGGGGGCGACCGGTTCACCGACAGCCTGCGTTCGCTGCGCGAGGACGGGCGGCTGGTCGTGGTCGGCTTCACCGGCGGGTCGATTCCCGAAGTCAAGGTCAACCGCCTGCTGCTCAACAACACCGAGGTCGTCGGGGCAGGATGGGGCGCCTACGTGATGAGCAAGCCCGAGCTGAGCCGCGAGATCGGCGCCGAGCTGGACCGGATGGTCGAGCAGGGAGTGGTGCGGCCGATCGTGGGCGCTCGCTTCCCACTGTCCGACGCCGCGCAGGCGATGCGCCTGATAGACGAGCGCGGGGCGACCGGCAAGGTCGTCCTGGAGACGTGAACGTAGCCACCAAGACCATGAACGTCACCTATCTCGGGCACTCGTCGGTCCTGCTCGAGGTGGACGGCGTCCGGCTGCTCACCGATCCGCTGCTGCGTGACCGGGTCCTGCACCTGGTGCGCCACTCCGATCCGGTCGGCCTCGAAGAAGTGCGCTCCGTCGACGCCGTGCTGGTCTCGCACATGCATCACGATCACTTTCACCCGCCCTCGCTGCGGCTGCTCGATCGGGGCGCTCAGCTGGTCGTTCCGAGCGGCGCGGGAGCGACGGGTGAGCGTCTCGGGTTCGAGCGCACCGTCGAGCTGGCGGCGGGGGAGGGGGTGCAGATCGGCGCTGTGCGGATCGACGCCACACCCGCCGAGCATCGCAGCGGGCGGTTGCTGGCGCGCGGGCCGCGGCCCGTCGGGTTCCGGATCTCGGGGACGAGCAACACCTATTTCGCGGGAGACACCGACCTGTTCGCCGACATGCAGCAGATCAAGGGCGACGGCCTCGACCTGGCGCTGCTGCCGGTGTGGGGCTGGGGCCCGCGCCTGCCGGCGGGTCACCTCGATCCGACCACGGCTGCCCGCGCGGCGGCCCTGCTCGAGCCACGCGTGGCGGTGCCCATCCACTGGGGCACGTTCGCCATGCGCGGGCTGAAGCGCGCGCGGCCGCGGTTCCTGATCGATCCGCCGTTTCAATTCGAGAGGGCGGTCGCGGAAACGGGCGCGCCGGTCGAGGTGCGCGTGCTCCAGCCGGGTCAGAGCGCGGAGATCTGACCCACGCCGGGCGGCGAATGGTGACCGCTCGATGAAGAGGACGTTAAGGGAGGCCCCCATTTCGGGCCTCTATATGAAGTGCCAGTTAACCGAGCCGCTTTGCGGTTGACGTGTGCGCGGCGCGGTCATAGGTTGCGGGCGCTTCGAGAGCTGCGGCAGGGGTTCTGAATCTCGCCCCACAGCCTCCTTTAGAGGTAGACCTGAGCGAGATCTGTTGCAGAACACGGAGGGCCCGCTTAATTCGCGGGCCTTTCGTTTGCCTTAGAGGGGCTCTTAAGCGGTAGGGTCGCTCGCGTGCATCCCAACCAGGCCCTGATCGAGCGCTTCTACGGTGCCTTCGGCGAACGCGACGGCGACACCATGGCCTCGCTTTACGCGCCCGACGCCCGCTTCCACGACCCCGTGTTCGAGGACCTCAACGGGGGGGAAGCCGGAGCGATGTGGCGCATGCTGACCGGGCGCGCGACCGACCTGCGCATCGAGCTGCTCGAGCACGAGGCCGATGACGGGCGCGGATCGGCGCACTGGCGTGCGCATTACACCTTCGCCCAGACCGGCCGGCCGGTGGTCAACGACATCCACGCGGACTTCCGCTTCCGCGACGGGCAGATCGCGGAGCACGTCGATGACTTCTCGTTCTACCGCTGGGCGCGTCAGGCGCTCGGGCCCACGGGCCTGCTCCTCGGCTGGACTCCCGTCGTGCGATCCAGCGTCCGCCGCCGCGCGCGCGCCGGCCTCGAGGAGTTCCAGGCCGGCAAGGCCGAGTCGAGCAGCTAGCACGCCTCGGCTCCAGCCTCCGGATCGTCGCCCCCGAGTCCTGCTCTGCTGCCGTGCAGCGCATGCTGGACGAGGACCCGACCGTGCTGAATGTCGTCGTCCTGCCCGGCGTTACGCGCAAGCCGCACGGTGACCTGATCACGTGCGACGTCCCGCGAGAGGCCGCCAGCCTCCTGATCGCGGACCTGCGGAAGACCAACGTGATCCAGGATGGCTCGATCGCGGTCGAGAAGCTCGACGTTCTGCTGTCCTCAGCGGCCGACGCCGCGGAGCGCGCCGCTCCGGGCGACCCTCAGGACGCCGTCGTCTGGGAGGAGGTCGAGGAGCTCACCTCCGAGTCCACCGAGCTGACCGCGGGCTTCCTGTTGTTCATGGTGCTGGCGACGATGCTGGCCAGCATCGGCCTGCTGCTCGACAGCCCGATCCTGATCGTCGGCGCGATGGTCCTTGGTCCGGAGTTCGGCCCGATCGCGGCGCTCTGCGTCGCGCTGGTGCGCCGACAAACGCGGCTCGCTATGCAGTCCCTCAGGGCGCTGGCGGTCGGCTTCCCTACCGGCATCGCGGCCGCAATCCTGATGGTCCTGATCTTCAAGTGGACGGGCATCTCCCCCGACACGTTCACCGAGAAGGATCACGACTTCGCGAACCTGGTCGCGAGCCCGGACGCATACACGGTCGTGATCGCGTTCTGCGCGGGCATCGCCGGAATCCTGTCGCTGACCACCGCCAAGTCGGGCGCGCTCACGGGCGTCCTGATCTCCGTCACCACGATCCCGGCGGCGGCCGGGATCGCCGTCGGCGCCGCCTACGGCGACTGGGAGGGCTTCAGCGGGTCACTGCTCCAGTTGATGCTGAACCTGACCTTCCTCTGCATCGCCGGAGTGCTCACGCTGATGGTCCAGCGGCGCGTGTTCGTGCGCCGCATCCGCGTCCGGCGGCCCTAGGATTCGGCACGGATGCTGGCGGTCACTGGCCTCACCAAGCGGTACGGGAGCACCGTCGCGGTCGACGACCTCAGCTTCCGCGCGACGCCCGGGCGCGTGCTCGGATTCCTGGGGCCCAACGGCGCCGGTAAGACGACCACGCTGCGCACGCTGCTCGGCCTGACGCGGCCGACCAGCGGCGAGGCAACCGTCGACGGGCGGCCCTACGTCCAGCTGCGCAACCCCGTGCAGGTGGTCGGCGCGGTGCTCGAGGGGCCGCAGTTCCACCCGGGGCGCAGCGGGCGAAACCACCTCCGCGTGATCGCCGCGGCTGCCGGCCTGCCGCGCAGCAGGGTCGAAGAGGTGCTGCGGCTGGTGGAGCTCGAGGGCGCCGCGCACCGGCGCGTGAAGGGCTATTCGCTCGGAATGCGCCAGCGCCTGAGCCTCGCGGGCGCGCTGCTGGGCGATCCGGCGGCGCTGGTCCTCGACGAGCCGGCGAACGGGCTCGACCCGCAGGGGATCCGCTGGCTGCGGGACTTCGTCCGCGGGCGGGCCGCCGAGGGTCGCACGGTCCTCATCTCGAGCCACGTGCTGGCCGAGGTGGCACAGACCGTGGACGAGGTCGTGGTCATCAGCCGCGGGCGCCTGCGCGCGAAGGGCTCGGTCGAGGAGCTGACCCGTGACGGCGCGGCTCCGATCCGGGTTCGCAGCTCGGACGCCGACCGGCTGGGCAGCACGCTGTCGGCCAAGGGCAACCACGTCGAGCCGGACGGCCCGGGCCGCCTGATCGTGCGCGGCGCCGCCCTGGAAACGGTCGGTACGACCGCACTCGAGCAGGGTATCGCCGTGTACGAGCTGTACAGCGAGCGGCAATCGCTCGAGGACGTGTTCCTCGAGCTGACCGGGGAAACGGAGGCGGGCGCGTGAGCCGGCTGGTCGGCGCCGAGCTGCTGAAGCTGCGGACGGCGCGCACCTTCTGGGGCCAGGCGGCAGTGATTCTCGGGCTGGTCGTCCTGGTGACGGTCCTGACGCTGGTCTTCGACAAGGGCTTCTACGACGAGCACAAGGTGCGTAACCTGCTCTCGACGGGCTTTGCGAGCGGCCTTCTGATGCTCGTCATGGGCGTTGTATTCAGCGCCGGCGAGTACCGGCACGGAACGATCGCGTGGACGCTCCTGGTGACACCCAACCGGCTGCGCAGCACGACCGCGCAGACGCTCGCGGTGACGATCGCCGGTGCCGTCGTCGGGCTCGCCACGGTTGCCGTGACCGCCGCGATAGCTCTGCCGTGGCTCGAGTCGAAGGACGCCGCCGAGCTCACCACCGGCGAGCTCCTGGAGCTCTTCGGCGGGGCGGTGCTCTACACGGCGCTCGCAGGGGCGCTTGGAGCGGCGTTTGGCGCGTTGCTCCGGAACCAGGTGGCCGCGATCGTGCTCCTGCTGGTGCTCCTGTTCGTCGTGGATCCAGTCGTCGCATCGCTGTGGGACGGCTACGCGAAGTACTCCCTCCAGGGGCTTGGGATCGCGCTCACCGGAGGCAACGCCAGTGACGTCGAGGGCGGCGAGCTGCTGTCGTTCGGCGCCGCCGCCCTGGCCTGGGCGACCTACACCGTCGTGCTCGTCCTGGCCGCCGCGGCGATCACGTCGCGGCGGGACATCTAGCCGCGACGAAGGGCACTCAGGGGCAGGGCGGCGGGTTGCTGTTCGGCGTGGTTCCCGAGCAGCGCCGGTCCCTGTCGAGCTGCGAGACGAGACTCGAGCCCGTGCGTGTGTTGAGCTCGTTGCTCTGGCGCACGCCGTCCCTTCCGAAGACGTTGCTCAGCTGGCTGGGGCCGTACAGATACTGCTGCTCCGGTCGTGGCATGTCGCCGCTCGTGTAGTACTCGGAGAAGCTAGAGTGGCAGGGGCGTGGGAAGCAGGCGGTTCTCGATGTACTGGTAGCCGTTGTAGCTGCCGCCGGCCGCGGGCTGGTTCGGCACGAGCGTGGAGGTCCATTGCGCCACCGATCCGCTCGAGCCGTAGCCCTCGAGTAGAAGGCGGCTGCGGGGCGGCCCGATCAGCGAACGGCCGTCGAGCGGCTTGTGTTGTGGCAGCGCAGAGATGTTCGGTGCGACGTCCATGAGGTCGAACACGGTCGGGACGAGGTCGATGTTCGCGGCGGTCCTGTAGTCGTACGCGCGGGGCTGGCTGGAGGTCACCGCAGGGATGTCCTGCGCCCACATCCGCAGCGGCACATGCACGGAGTCCTCGTAGGCCCTGGACTTTTCGTGGAGCGTGTGCTCACCCCACTGGTAGCCGTTGTCGCTGATGAAGAACGCGATCGTGGGCTCGTTCGGCTCCCACGCCTCCACGTCTCCCATGACCTTGTCCACCATGCGATCGATCGACTTCAGCATTCGCAGCTGGCTCGTGTACGCATCCTGGAACGTGTAGTCGCTCGAGCCGAAGTCGATCTGGAAGTCGGTCATGTCCGCCCAATCGCTGATCGGCTTCGGCTTGTCGGCCCTGTCGGAACGCAGCGCCTCGACCGCCGGGTCGGTGAGCGAGTAGGGGTACGGGGGACGGGCACGTCCGTGTCGCCGACGTCGACCACCTCGTCGTTCTCAAACCCCGCCTGGGGACCACCACGGTGCGGAGCGGTCGGCGCCAGATACAGGAACCAGGGCTGTGCGTCGGCCTCCGGTGTCGCATCGGGACCGGCGTGGCGGCGCAGGAAGTCCTCTGCCTTGTTGCGTATGTAGGTCGTCGAGTAGAGCGACGGCGGGTGGTCCAGTCCGCGCTCGGCCTCCGGCAGCTCCGCCCGCAGCGCCTCCTCGTCCTTGAACACGGCCGGGCCGTCCGCCGGCTTCTCGCTGACGCAGTTCATCCCCGCGAGCAGCGGATGGGTGAAGATGCTCGGCTTCGGGCAGGCGATGCCAGTTGTCGACCCTGTCGTCGTCGAGGCCGCTGGGATCCGGGAAGTAGGGCCCGTTGTCGAAGATCCCCCACTCGTCGAAGTCAGGGGGGCCCGCCACTCCCGTGTTCGGGTCGCGCAGCCCATCGGCGACCCAGGCGTTCAGGTACTTGCCGAAGATCGCCCTCTCGTAGTTCGGGGAGAGCGGCGGGCCCGTCCCGTCGTTGGCGCGGAGCATCGAGTCCGAGCCGAGATACCACTGCAGCGTCGGAACATCGGTTGCCTCGTTCTCGAGCGGCGTCCCCGGGTCATCCGTGTGGCGCTGGTTCATGTCGCCAGCGTTCTCATAGCCCTTGTGGTTGTGGACGTACCGGCCGGTGAAGATCGATGCTCGGGCCGGGCAGCACATGGGGGTCGTCGTGTAGGCGTTCTCGAAGCTCCAGGGGAACCGCGCCTGCGTCTTGTCCATCCATGGACTGCCACCGGGACCGAACTCGACCGTCCCGGCCCGCTGGTCGTCGGTGACGATGAAGAGGATGTTCGGCCTGGTCGGATCCGTCGTCGCCTGCGCAGCAGACGTCACGGCCGTCAGCAGAACGGTCACGAAGATGGCGGCCAGGCCGGCGCGGAACCCCAAAGAGCGCACGATAGCCCGCGACCCTCTCGATCGCGCCAACGGCGTGTCAAGCCGCGGCGCTCAGAAATCAGCGGTGGGCGGTCCTTCGCGCCCGCTCTCGGCGCCCCGGGCGCGCCACTCGCTTGCGGCCCCAGTGGGCGTCGGAAGCGAAGTCGATCAGGCGGTCGTAATAGCGCTCGACCCGGGGCGGCTCGGCTCCCAGCCGCCGGGTGGTTCGCTTGTTGCCGTAGCGGACGCGGGAGGAGAAGTAGGGAAAGAACACCCGCATCTGCTGGAGCGCGCGCCGCCTGCGGGCACCGGGCATCCGCACCAGGAGCGGATGCAGGAACGAGTAGACCCGCGGCGGGATCATCACCGGCTCGCGGCGGCCCATGTGGGTCGCCGACAGCTTCACGAGCTGCCCGACCGTTGTCGCCCGCGGGCCGGCCACCAGGTGGTAGGTCTCGGCTCCCGGTCTGTGCCGGGCGGTTGACCACCTCGAAGACGGCGTCGGCCACGTAGTCGACCGGCACGACGTCCACCGGGGCGTCGCGCTTGGCCGGGATCGCCGGCAGAGCGCCGCGCGAGAACGCCTTCAGCGGCGAGTAGAGGACGTTGAACGACATCGTCCAGCCGCTCGAGTGCTCGCCCACGATGATGCTCGGGCGAAAGACCTGGATCGGGAGGCGGTCGGCGTAGCTGCGCACGAGCTGCTCGGCCTCGAACTTGGAGCGCTCGTAGGGGTTGCGGAAGTCCTGGCCGACGTTGAGGTCCTCCTCGGTGAAGGTTCCCTCGTGCGTTCCGGCGACGTAGGCCGTCGAGACGTAAGCGAAATGACCCAGGCCTCCGCGCGCCATGCAGTCGGCGCCGAAGTCGAGCATCTGACCCGTGCCGTCGACGTTGATCTCACGCGACCGCGCGAGCGGCAGCGAGAACGACACGGAGGCCGCGCAGTGGACGACGTCCGTGACTCGCTCGGCCAGCGCTTCCAGCTCTGCGGGCGGAGGCCGAGCCCGGGCCGCTCGATGTCTCCCCGGATCGCGCTCACCCGGCCGGCGAACGCGCTCTCGTCCCCGAACAGCAGGCCGAGCGCGGCGCGCATGCGGCCGTCGGCGTCCTCCTGGCTCTCCGCCCGCACCAGGCAGCAGAGATGCCTGTCGGTCCGCTCGAGATAGAGACCCAAGATCTCCATCCCCACAAAGCCCGTCGCGCCGCTGAGCAGCACGCACTCGTGGCGCTCCGGGCACGGTCTGGATGACTCGCCCGGCATCCAACCTCGTTTACCTCGGTTGCAGCTCCTCAAACGGGGTTGGCGCGGAAGTTTCCGCAGCCTGGGCCCGATGAGGGCGTGCGATCAACAGATAGGCCACGCCCAGGACCGATCAGCGCCAGCACCAAGGGCGCCGGCCTTTCCGGGGCCGGACGCGGGGCATATGATCGTCATGCTCTGGAAACCAACACGACCGAAGCCAAGCTCTACGTGATCCTCGGCTCGCACGCCTGCCGGACCGGCAGCCTGCTGCTCGAGCACAAGGGCATCGCCTACGAGCAAGTCGTCCTGCCCTCCGGCATGCACCCCTTGATGCTCAAGCTGCGGGGGTTCTCCGGGAACCGGCCGTTTCGCGATGTCGACGGCGGCCGCCCCCTGATGCTCGGGGCAGCGGACCGGATGGGAACCGTTCCAGCGCTGAAGATGGACGGGCACCGGGTGAAGACGAATCGCGACATCGCCCGGTTCATCGAGGAGCTGCGGCCGGACCCACCGCTCTATCCAGCTGACCCGGCACAGCGCGCCGCGGTCGAGGAGGCCGAGCGCTGGGGGGACGAGGTCTTCCAGATGACCGCCCGCAGGCTGGCGCTGGCGGCCGCGGTCAGGGGCGGGGACGCGATCATCGGCGGCGGCAGCCAGGGCCGGCTGGGGCCGCTCCTGTTTCGCAACGACCGCGTGCGGGCGATTGGAACCAAGATGTTCGGCCGCTTCGTGTTTTCGGCCGGTGCCCAGGCCGAGTCAGAGCTGCTGGCGGTGCTGCCGGAGCAGCTCGACCACATCGACGGGCTGGTGGAGGAGGGGGTGCTGAATGGTGAGCAGCTCTATGCCGCCGACTTCATGATCGCGCCCAGCCTCGCGCTGCTCACGTACTCGAAGGACCTGCGACCGGAGATCGAGCGCCGCCCCTCGATCGCATTGGTGGACCGGGTCCTGCCCGAGCCGGCGCGAGTGCCGGCCTAGAAGAGGTTCGGGCGCGACGAGTAGCTCAGGCAAGCCTTAGGGACCCGGCCCGGTCTCTTCCCCGCCGCGACCCACCTCCGCGACCGTCGCAGACATCGGCACGATGCGCTGCACCTCGGTCAGGGAGAGGACGCGCCGCACGAACGAATCCCCGGGCACCACGATCTCGAGCTTCTGGCCGCGACTGCGCAGGCGCTCGGCCAGCTCGAAGATGAGCCGCACGCCGGTGCTGTCCATGTAGGCGGTCTCGGAGAGGTCGAGCACCAGCGCCGAGGCGGTGTTGGGCACGGCGGCGAGCAGGCGTTCGCGGACCGACTGCGCGTTGGAGAGGTCCACCTCGCCGGCCACCCGCGCCAGGACGCCCTTGCCGAGCGGCTCGAAGGTCAGCTCCTCAAGTGCCATCTGCGCTCCTCTCGAGCCGGCGCACCATGCGCACCTCCGTGCCCTCCTCGTCGCCTGCCGCCACGCTGACCGAATCCATCATCGCCTGAATCAGGGTTAGGCCACGCCCGCGGTTGTCTCCGCGGGGCTCGCGCCAGCGCCCGAAATCGCGCACCACGATCGAGACCTTGTCGCCGGTGAACGCGGCGTCCATCTCGACCTCCGCATCGCCCGGCCCGTAAGCGTGCTCGATCGCGTTCGCGAGCGCCTCGCTGCAGGCCAGCACGATGTCGTTGCTCTCGTCGTCGGTCGCCTCGCAGGCGGCCAGCCAGCGGCGCAGCGAGCGCCGCAGTGCCGCCAGCGCGACCGGCTCGGCCGGCATCGTCAGCCGCAAGGGGCCCGGCACGAACGGCGTCGGCTGCAGGGCGACCATCGCCACGTCGTCATGCGAGCCGGAGCCGACCGTCTCCAGCACGAGGTCGCAGAGCTCCTCCAGATCGTGACGCTTCCCGTCGCTCGCGGTGCGGGCGAGCTCGGCCAGGCCGTCGTCGATGCGCACGCGGCGCTTTTCGACCAGACCGTCGGTGTAGAGCATGAGCGTCGCCCCGGTGTCGACCAGGTACTCCGCCTCGTCGTAGCGGCTGGACGCCTTGACGCCGACCGGGACCGAGCGGCCGCGCTCCAGATAGGAGGCGGCGCCGTCACGGTCCACCAGCAGTGGAGGCAGGTGGCCCGCGTTGGAGAATCGCAGGACGCCGCTGCTCGGATCGAACACCATGAAGATCACGGTCGCCATCACGCTGCCCTCGAGCGTCCAGGCGACGCTGTTCAGCCGTTCCAGCGCCTCCGATGGAGGATGCGCTTCGAGCGCGTACGCGCGCAGCGCGTTGCGGAGCTGCGTCATCACGGTGGCGGCCTCCAGGCCGCGCCCGGCGACATCGCCGATCATCAGGCCGATCCGGCCATCGCCGACCTCCAGCACGTCGTACCAGTCGCCGCCCACCTCGACGCCGGCGCCGCCCGGGATGAAGCGCGCCGCCAGCTCCACTCCGGGGATCTTCGGCAGGTGCTCGGGAACGAAACTGCGCTCGAGCACGTCGGCACGCAGGCGCTCGGTGATGTCGCGGATGGCGCTCGAGACCAGGATGCCCTCGTCGGTCGGCAGCGGGCTGAGGCTGATCTCGACCGGGAACTGCGTCCCGTCCTTGCGCAGGCCGTACAGGTTGAGGCCGGCGCCCATCGGGCGCGCGTGGGGGTCGTCGAAGTAGTCGTAGCGGTGGGCGGCGTGCACGTCGCGCATGTGCGCCGGCACGAGCAGGTCGACCTGGCGGCCGATCAGCTCCTCGCGCGCGGTAGCCGAACAGGGTTTCAACCTGAGCATTCACGAGCACGATCTCGGCGTTCTCGTTGACGATCACCATCGCGTCGGGCGCCGACTCCAGCAGCTCCTGGAACCGCTGGTATGAGCGCCGCAGCTCCGCGGTGCGCTTCTGGACCTTCACCTCCAGCTCGTCGTGCGCGCCCTGCAGCCGGGCGTCAGCCACGCGGCGCTCGGTCATGATCGCCGCCAGCAGGAGCGCCGTAATGCCGGCCACTCCCATGAAGGTCTGCGCGTACAGCAGGCTGTCGTCCTGGGAGGCGCGCGCGAACGGCCCCATGTCGGCCTGGGTGTAGATCACCGCGATCGTGGCGATGATCAGGCTCGCGAGCGCGGCCTCGAGCTGCCGGAAGCGCAGCGCCGCCCAGATCAGCGGCGGGAAGATCAGGTACGTCAGCGGCACGTCGCGGGAGAACACCAGCACGCTCACTCCGACCAGCGTCGCGAGCAGCAGCGCCAGCTCGGCAATCTTGCCCGGCGCGCGACTCAGCCTCCCGCCGCTCGCCAGCACCAGCAGCACCGGCGCGACCAGAAGGTCCCCGCCCATGTCGCCCAGCCACCAGACGCGCCAGGCCGATGCCACATCTCCGATCCCGTCGATCTGCCCGCCCATCCAGAGGCTCGCTACGCCGATGGTGGCGCTCACCATCGTGCTCAGTCCTGCGGCCAGGACCGCCAGCGCGAGCACGTCGCGTACCCGGTCGAGGGAGGGCCGGAAGCGGGCGACCTCGACCAGCAGGTACGCGCCGACGAGCGCCTCCAGGGTGTTGCCGATCGTGATGCCGAGCACCGTCTCCGGCGGGGGGCTGCCCGTCAGCGCGTTCGCGAGCAAGGCGCCGGCCGCGACCCCCGGCCACATGCGACGGCCCCAGACGACCATGGCCGCAAGCGCGATACCGGTCGGCGGCCAGACCGCCGTGATGCTCTCGTTCTCGAACGCGAGCTCGAGCCCGAGCTTGGCCGTCGCGAAGTAGGCGCCGGCAACCAGCGCGAGCTTCGCGATGTAGCGCATTGCCCCCTCGGAGGTCATCTTCCGCGGATCCATCCTAGGAGCTTGAATCGGCTTCGGTTGGTTTTTGACTCGCACTCTCAGGTGATCGGCGCATGAGCGCCTGCCGCCAGTGTGTCGGGGGCACCCACGCTGTTTCGGCGGTGCATGAGCCGCGCGAATGCCCCCGCGGTCACCAGCTGGAAGACGCTGTAGACGGCGGCGGGGATCGCCAGCACGTCGTCGATCGAGGTGCCGACGGCGATCGCAAGCGCCGCGTTGTGCACACCCAGCTCCATCGCGATGGCGGTCGACTGCCGGTCGTCGAGGCGCGCGAGGCGGGCGACCGAGAAGGAGATCGTCATGGCGGCCACGTTCAGTGTGAGGGCCGCGAGCGCCAGCTCGGTGAAGTGGTCCATCACGGTTCCGAACTCGCTGATGACGGCGCCCACCACGACGCCGGCGAACACGACGAATGCGGCACGCCGCGCGCGGGGCTCGACGGCGAGCGCGCGCGCCGGGTTGCGGGCACGGATCCGCATCCCGATTGCCAGCGGGATGATCGTGATCACGAAGACCCGTACGACGACGCCGAGCATGCTGACGTCGTCTCCTACGGACGCGTCGAAGTGGTTTACCGCCAGGGTCAGGAAGAGCGGCACGGTCACCACCGACGCCACGCTGCTGAGCGCCGTCATCGAGATCGACAGCGCGGTGTCGCCCCGGGCCAGATGCGTGAGGAAGTTCGCCAGCGTGCCTCCTGGCGATGCGCCGAGCAGCACCAGCCCGACCGCGAACGCCGCCTCCAGCCCGTATAGCTCCGCAACGGCGAACGCGAGCAGCGGCGAGATCAGGACCAGATTGGCCAGCCCGATCAACACCCCTCGCGGGCGCGTGAATATCCGGGTGAAGTCAGGCGGCGTCAGCGACAGGCCGAGCGTGCCCATGATCAGGGCCAGCGCCAGCGGCAGCAGCACCGTCGCGAATACGGACGTGTCCTCCATCGGCTGAGAGGCAACCTACTTCCTCCTACGAGGCCGAGCAGCCGGTGGAGCCCAGGAAGGCGTAGCTTCCCCGGAATGACAGGCACAGCTTCCAGCGGCGCACACGGCCACCGGCCGTCGCCGGCCGTGATTCTCCTGATCCCGGTGCTGACCGCACTCGTGGTGACGCTGTTCGCGTGGCCCTCGTCGCGGCTCGAGCCGCGCGACCTGCCCGTCGGAGTCGCGGGCACCGGGCGCCCGGCTGACGCGACGGCACAACAGCTCGCCGCCCAGGACGCCGCCTTCGAGTTGCACCGCTATAGCGACGAGGCATCGGCGCGCGAGGCGATCGAGGACCGTGAGATCTACGGTGCCTTCGTTCCGGCGGCTTCCGGTCCCACGGTGCTGACCGCCTCGGGCGCCAGTGCCAACGTGGCCCAGCTCCTGCAGGGCGCTGCCGAGGAGACGGCCAAGCGCACGCGGACGGAGGCGAAGGTCGTCGACGTCGTTCCGGGCGCAAAGGATGACCCGCGCGGCACCGGCCTCGCGTCCTCCGTCCTCCCCCTGGTGCTGGCGGGCCTGCTGATCGGAGTGGCGGCCCTGCTGCTCGTTCCATCCGTGGCGGGGCGCGGCGTGGTCGTATTGACCGGCGCGGTGCTCGCCGGACTCGCGACCGTGGCGATCGCGCAGGGTTGGCTCGGCATCCTCGAGGGCGGTTGGCTGGCCAACGCCGCGGTGCTGAGCCTCGTGGTGCTGGCAATCGCGGCGGTGGTGGCGGGTCTCGGGACTCTGCTCGGGCCGGCCGCCGGGATCGGGCTCGGCGTCCTCCTGATGATGCTGATCGGGAATCCGTGGTCGGGAGTCTCGTCGGCGCCGGAGCTGCTGCCAAAGCCGGTGGGAGACATCGGGCAGCTGTTGCCGCCGGGGGCCGGGGGGAACCTGGTCCGCAGCACCTCCTTCTTCGACGGCGCGGCCGCGGGCGGGCACCTCGCTGTGCTGCTGGCATGGGTCGGCGTAGGCTTGCTTGCGATGGTCGCTGCAGTCGCGCTGCGGCGGCGTTCCGAACCTCAGGCGGCCCAGGCGGTGACCGCGTCATGAAGATCGAGGACTACGGCCTCATAGGCGACCTGCAGACGGCGGCGCTGGTCGGCATCGACGGCTCGATCGACTGGCTGTGCCTGCCGCGGTTCGACTCCGCCTCCGTGTTCGCGCGCCTGCTCGGCGACGAGCGGCACGGCCACTGGCGGGTCGCGCCTGCGACAGAGGTGCTGTCCGTGTCCCGGCGTTACCGGCCAGGCACCCTCGTGCTGGAGACCGACTTCGAGACGGCGGAAGGGGCTGTGCGGCTGGTGGACTTCATGCCGCGGCGCGGCAGCGGCGCGCCTCAGGTGACCAGGATCGTCGAAGGGCTGCGCGGTCGCGTGCCGATGCGGATGGAGCTGGTGCTCCGGCCCGACTATGGGGCGATCGTCCCGGCGGTGGAGATCGTGCCCGAGGGTGCCGTGGTGGCCGCGGGCCCGGATGCGTTCCGGCTCAGCACCCCGAATGAGCTGTCGCTGGAGGACGGTGCGGCGGTCGCCCTCTTCGATGCGATCGAAGGCGCGCACGAGCGGTTCATCCTCACCTGGCATCCGTCCTACGAGCCGGCGCCTCCGGTCGAGGACGCGTTCTCCGCCCTGGTCCGCACGGAGGCCTCCTGGCGCGAGTGGTCGGATCGGTGCACGTATCACGGCGAGTACCGCGAGCACGTGCTGCGATCCCTGATCACATTGAAGGCACTCACGCACGAACGCACGGGAGCGGTCGTGGCGGCGCCGACCACCTCGCTGCCCGAGGACATCGGCGGCGTTCGGAACTGGGACTACCGCTATTGCTGGCTGCGCGACTCGGCGCTCACGCTGATCGCGTTCTTCGGTGGCGGCTACACCGAGGAGGCGGTCGCCTACGCCGACTTCCTCGGGCGGGCGATCTCGGGCGACCCGTCCAGCGTGCAGATCATGTACGGGATCGGAGGGGAGCGACGGCTGACGGAATTCGAGATCGACGAGCTTCCCGGCTACGAGGGGTCGCGCCCGGTCCGGATCGGCAACGCCGCCGCGGAGCAGTTCCAGCTCGACGTCTTTGGCGAGCTGGCGATCACCGTGCACATGAGCGTCGAGCTGGGTGTTGAGACGCGCGACTGGCAGCAGTGGGTGAGGGCCGTCGCTCACGTCGAGCAGGTCTGGCGCGAGCCGGACGAAGGGATCTGGGAGGTGCGCGGGCCGCGCCGCCACTTCACGCATTCCAAGGTCATGGCGTGGGTCGTGTTCGACCGCTCGATCAAGATCGCCGAGCAGTTGGGATTGGACGCTCCCCTGGAACGCTGGCGAGAGCTGCGGGAGGAGGTCCACGCCGAGGTCTGCCAGCAGGCCTACGACGCCGAGCGGGGGACGTTCACCCAGTACTACGGCTCCGACGAGCTCGACGCCGCGGTGCTGGTCCTCGTGCTCGTGGGCTTCCTGCCGCCTGACGACGAGCGCATCGTCAGCACGGTCGACGCGGTCGAGCAGGAACTGGCGCGCGACGGCCTGCTGTCGCGCTATTCGACCAGCCACACCGACGACGGCCTGCCGGGCGACGAGGGCCAGTTCCTCGCGTGCTCGTTCTGGCTGGTGGGCGCGCGTGCCCTCACCGGCCAGATCGACGAGGCCCGATCCCTGTACGAGCGGCTGCTGTCGTTCACCAACGACCTCGGCCTGCTCTCGGAGGAGTACGACGTCGTGCGCCGCGCGGCAGGTCGGCAACTTCCCGCAGGCGTTCAGCCACCTCGGCATCATCAATGCCGCGCGCGTGATCGAACACGCCGAGCAGGCGCTCGCACAGGAGCCACAACGTGCATGAGCGCGAGAACCCTCTGGTCGAGGGCCTCGAACATGTCCCGGTTCATCCCGCGACCCTCGTGATCTTCGGTGCCACGGGCGATCTGACGATGCGCAAGCTGGCACCGGCGCTGTACAACCTCGCGCACGAGGGAGCCTTGCCCGAGCGCTTCAACCTGATCGGCGTGTCGCGCCGCGACCTGGGCGACGAGGGCTTTCGAGACAGCCTGCGCGAGTCGATCGAGCGCCATTCGCGCCGCAGCCCCGACCCGCGGGTGCTCGACGCGCTGATTGCGCGCGCGCGTTACGTGCCGGGGGCGTTCGACGACGGCAGCGCCTATCAGCGGCTCGGGCAGGTGCTCGACGAGTTCGATCGAGACGCGGGTGCACCCGTCAACCGCATCTTCTATCTCTCGACCGCGCCGGGATTCTTCCCCGTGATCGTCGAGGCGCTCGGCGGCGCCGGACTGCACCGCAATGACGACGCCGAGGTGCGGGTCGTGATCGAGAAGCCGTTCGGCTCCGATCTGGCGTCAGCGCGGGCGCTGAACAGCTCAGTGCTCGATGTCTTCGAGGAGCGGCAGGTCTACCGGATCGACCACTACCTCGGCAAGGAGACAGTGCAGAACCTGCTTGCGTTCCGGTTCGCGAACGGGATGTTCGAGCCGATCTGGAACCGCAACTACATCGACTCGGTTCAGATCACCGCCGCCGAGGAGATCGGGATCGGGAGCCGGGCCGGCTACTACGACTCCTCGGGCGCACTGCGGGACCTGGTGCAGAACCACATGCTCCAGCTGCTGACGTTGCTGTGCATGGAGCCGCCGTCGGCGTTCTCGGCGGACAAGCTGCGGAACGAGAAGGTGAAGGTCGCGCACGCGATCCGGACACCGACGCCGGACCAGGTGCCGCAGATCGCGGTTCGCGGCCAGTACGGGCCGGGCGTATCGGGGGGAGCGGCGGTGCCCGGATATCTCGACGAGGAGGGCGTGCCGGACACATCCGACACGGAGACCTACGCGGCGCTGCGGCTCGAGGTGTCCAACTGGCGCTGGGCCGGCGTGCCGTTCTACCTACGCACCGGGAAGCGGCTGCCGCGACGGGTGACCGAGATTGCCGTGACGCTGAAGCCCGTCCCTCACATGGCGTTCCAGCAGGCGGGGTCCGTCGGGGTGCAGCCGAACCAGTTCGTTCTTACGCTTCAGCCCGACGAGGGCGTGTCCCTGTCGCTGGGAGCAAAGATCCCCGGCCCGCGGATGCGCATCCGCCCGGTGAACATGGAGTTCCGCTACGGGACCAGCTTCCTGTCCGAGTCGCCCGAGGCCTACGAGCGGCTGATCCTCGACACGATGCGTGGCGACGCGACCCTGTTCACGCGCGCTGACGAGGTGGACGCCTCATGGGCGATCTGCGACCCGATTCTCGATGCCTGGGAGGGGGGTGCCGCGCCGATGTACGGCTATGCGGCCGGCACTACCGGCCCGTCCGAGTCCAACGCGCTGATGAACGGCGCCGGCAAGTGGAGGCCGATCTGATGGACGGCCTTTGGAGCGCCGAGGCCACGACTCCGGCCGAGGTGGAGGATGCGCTGCGCAAGCTGCTCGCAGAAGCCCAGGCCGGGGAGGAGGCCGAGGCCACCACGCGGGTGCTCAACATGGTCGCGATCGTGGACCGCGAGTGGCGCGGAGAGATCGAGAACCGGCTCGAGCGGGTGGGCCGCTACCACCCGTCGCGGACCGTCATCTGCGCCGTCGAGCCCCGGCGCACGGCGCTCGATGCGTGGGCGACAGTGGCGGACGGAGTCGAGCGGGTGGTCATGGACGTCGGGCCGGGGCATCTCCCGCATCTCGACACCGTGGTGAACCCGGTCCTGATCAGCGACTGCACGACGGTCGTGTGGTCGCCCCATGGCCACGACGAAGGCGTCGAGTCCCTGATCGGCCTTGCCGACGTCGTGCTGATCGACTCCGCGGAGGAGCCGGATGTGCCGGCGGCACTGGAGCGGGCCTCCCAGTTGGCCGCCCGCACCTATGTCGTGGATCTCGCCTGGCTGCGCAGCGCACCATGGCGGGAGCGGATCGCGGCCAGCTTCGACCCTCCGGCCTGGCGAGACGAGCTCGGGCGGATCACGGCTGTGAGCGTCCGCCACCGCGAGGGCTCTGTCGTCGCGGCGCTGTTGCTGGTGGGCTGGCTGGCGTCGCGCCTGGGTTGGCGGCCGGGTGAGGTGCGTGTCGAGCTGACTCCGCTCACCGGGCTCGAGGCGCCCGGGCTTGCCGGGGTGACGCTCGAGACAGGGACGGGGTTCGCGCTGACGCTCGACCGCGGGCCGGGTGGCCTGACAGCGAGCCGTTCCACGCCCGAGGGCGAGGAGTCATCGTGGACGGTGATGGGCGCCTCGCGGGGCGAGGCGGGCATCCTCGGCGAAGGCGTGCGCCAGGCTCTGCTGCGAGATCCGACCTACCGGCCGGCCTTGGCGGCGGCGCAGAGGTTCCTATAGGGGGCCGGCGGCCGTTCCTATAGGGAGCTCGAAGGGCGGCCGCGCAGAGCCAGTGTGAGCTCGAACCGGGCTTCGGGGTCGTCGAGCGCGCTCCCGAAGCACTCGCGCAGGCGACCGAGTCGATAGCGCACGGTCTGGGGATGAACGTGCAGCGCCGCGGCGATCTGCGGCACCCTTCCCTGGTGGTCGAGCCAGGCGAGCAGTGTCTCGCTCAAGCGCCTGCGTGATATTTCCGTCTCACCCGCGAGCGGTGCAAGGCGACGATGTGCCAGATCGGCGAGCAGCCCGCGATCGGCGTGGAGCAGGAGGGCTGCGAGTAGGTCGTCAGCGTTCACGAGCCCGGTTCGGTGCACGATGCCCTCGTCCAGCAGCGCGTGCGCCGTATGGGCACGGCGAGCGCTCATTGCCGCCTTCTGCCAGGGAACCGCCGGGCCGACGACCGCCGGGTGTCCGTCGAGCGCCGCCTCGATCTCCCGGCGGCGTCCTGGCGCTGCCGGGTCAGCGATCAGCGCGTAGCTGGCGTCGTCCAGCTGGGCGTGGATCGTCTCGGCCGAGAGGCGGCCGGCGATGCGCCTCTCCGAGGGGCGCCAAACGAGCACGGCGACGGACCCCGGCAGCTGCCAGCCGGCATCTCTTGCAGCCTCCTCGACGACGCTGGGTTCGGGGGGCGGGGACTGGATCAGCAGCAGAGCGAGCCGGCGACGACGACTCTGCGCTTCGCCTGCTGCCGCCGCCTGCTCCAGCGCGTGGCCCTCCGCCGAGGCCGCCGAGAGCTCGTCGATGTAGGCGAAGATCGACTCCGCGAGGCGGGCAAGCACCTCCTCACCGAGTGCTGCCGCGCGCGCGGCTTCGGCCACCCGCCGCCAGGCGACTCGAGCGCCGATTCGGTAAGCGGCCAGAAGCGCCTCCATCGTTCGCCCGGCGCGGGCCTCTCCGCGTCCGATCCGGACATAGAGATCGCGGCCGAGCGAGGTGTCCTGCTCGGGCTTCTCGACCAGCTCGACGAACCGGATCAGCGCCTGCTCCACGCCGTCGCGGACGCCGGTGCCGAACGCGCCTTCAAGCGGCCGGGCGTAGGCTGGGACGCCGGCCCCGATCGCTTCGATGATCTCGTCGCTGAGCGCCGGTATGCCCGGTGCCAGAACGCCGGCGACCTTCGTAGGGAGACTCGCCCAGGGTTCCACGACAGGCGTTTCTTGTGAATTCATAACAAATTAGGGATTGCAGATTGTTGGCGGCACCACTATCAGCTTACGGATTTGAGGAATAGATTCAAACGATGAGGTGCGATGGCTGAGCGCGGCGCGCGACCAAACGTCCCCGCCTGGCGGCTGAAGTCCCTGGGGGCGCTGCGAGCGCTCTTCACGCCCCTGCTCCCCGACGACTATCTGGAGCTGATCAACCCGCTGTGGTCGACGCAGGAGCTGCGGGGCCGAATCGAGCGGATCGAGCACGAGACGGCCGACGCCGTCACCGTGGTCATCCGGCCGGGCTGGGAATGGCCGGGCCACAAGCCAGGCCAGTACCTGCGCGTGGGGATGCCGGTCAACGGGATCCACCACTGGCGGGCGTACTCCATCACCTCGGACCCGGACCGGGCGGATGGCTGCATCAGCATCACGCCGAAGCTGGTCGAGTCGGGGAAGGTGTCTCCCTACCTCGTGCGCACCGCTCGGCGCGGAGTCATCGTCCGCCTCGGCGGAGTCGAGGGCTCCTTCACGCTGCCGGAACCGTTGCCGGGCAAGGTGCTCTTCATCAGCGCCGGTAGCGGAATCACCCCGATCATGAGCATGCTGCGCAGGATCGACCGACTCCGGGACTTCACCGATGTCGCGCATCTGCACTCGGCGCGCACGGCCGGCGACGTCATCTTCGGAGGCGAGCTGCGGGACCTCGATCGGCGCAATCCGGGCTACCGGCTGCATCTCCAGCTCACCGGTGAGCAAGGCCGGATGTCGCCGGCCGACCTAGACCGGCTGTGCCCGGACTGGCGGGAGCGGGAGACCTTCGTTTCAGGGCCCGCCGAGATGCTGGCAGCGATCACCGCGCACTGGAGAACGAACCTCGGCGACACCGACCAGCTTCATGTCGAGCACTTCCAGCCCTACCTGGGCGAAGAGAAAGGACAGGGAGACGGCGGGACGATCAACTACTGCATGAGCGACATCCGGGGTGAATCGGATGGATCGAAGCCGATCCTCGTGGCCGGTGAGGACGCCGGGGCGACGCTTCCCTTTGGCTGCCGGATGGGTATCTGCCACACCTGTGTCGGGCGGCTGCGCTCCGGCAGGATCCGCGACCTGCGGACCGGCGAGGTTCACGGCCAGGCGGGCGAGATGGTCCGCACGTGCGTCAACGCGCCCGAGGGCGCGATCGAGATCGAACTATGAGCGAGAGGACACCATGGCCACGCTGATCGAAAGCCCCCTGACCCGCCTGACTCCTGCGCAGCTCGAGCAGCTCGGACGGGAATTCGACGCCATTCACGACGAGGTGAAGGCGGAGCTCGGAGAGCGCGACCGCCGCTACATCACCAGCATGATCGAGATGCACCGCCGGCTGGTGGTCCTCAGCCGGGTGCTGCTGCTCGCTGCGCGTCACCGGCCGGCGTGGCTCGCCGGCACGACCACGCTGTCGCTGGCCAAGATCCTCGAGAACATGGAGATCGGCCACAACGTCATGCACGGCCAGTGGGACTGGATGAACGATCCCCAGATCAACTCCTCCACCTGGGACTGGGACTCGGCCTCGACCCCGGAAGCCTGGAAGCACTCGCACAACTACGTCCACCACACGTTCACGAACATCCGCGGCAAGGACCGCGACCTCGGCTACGAGATCATGCGGATCGACCCTCATCAGAGGTGGCACCCGGTCTACGTTCTCCAGCCCCTCTACAACCTGGTCCTGGCGTCGTTCTTCGAGTGGGGCGTCGCCGCCCACGACCTTCACCTCGACGAGATCCAGTCGGGTCAGAAGTCCAAGGCGGAGGTCAAGCGCCAGCTGAAGGGGATGGCGGGCAAGGCGCGCAGCCAGATCGTCAAGGACTACATCGCCTGGCCGCTCATCAGCGGTCTGGCCATGGGCACCGTCGATCTCGCGCTCGGCGCCAGGCGCGGACCGGTCAAGAAGGCCGTCGCAGAAGCGCTCCAGGGTGGCCTCCGCTCGTTTCGCTCCACCCAGAAGGCCAACTTCACGGCGAACATCGTTCGCAACGTCTGGGCCTACGCGATCATCTTCTGCGGCCACTTTCCGGATCAGACCTACACGTTCAGCCAGGAAGAAGTCGCCGACGAGACCCGGGGCGCCTGGTACATCCGGCAGCTGCTGGGAGCAGCCAATATCGAGGGCAGCCCGCTCTTTCACGTCATGAGCGGGAATCTCGGCTACCAGGTCGAGCACCATCTGTTCCCCGACATGCCGAGCACGCGGTACGCGGAGATCGCGCCGCGGGTGCGGGAGATCTGCGAGCGCTACGGGCTGCCTTACAACACCGGCCCGTTCCTCTCGCAGCTCGCGACCGTCCAGCGCACGATCCTGCGGCTGGCGTTTCCGGGTGGGAAGCCCCGGCCGAAGCCTGGCCCATACCGGGGCGACCACACGGCGAAGCCTCCGGCCAGAGACATGGCCACGGTGGTCGCCTGATACCGCCGGCATTTCGCCCAACTGGACATTTGATCGGTTGTCTTACGGGCCGTCCGGTCCGAGCCAGATAGAGGAGGGAATGCTGCAGGCCAAGGAGGGCCGGCATTGGGTGCGCTCGCCCGACTCTGCGGAGTCGCGCTGACATGGATCGTCCTGCTGACTGCGCCTACGGGCGCGGCGGCGGCGGGCAGCGCCGATACGGCTGCCCTGCAGGTGGCGCTGCGCGCGGTCGGCACCTACGGCGGGCACGGTCGACGGAGTCGCGGGCGCCGGGACCGCGCGGGCCGTACGCGCCTTCCAGAGCCGCAACGGCCTCGTGGCGGACGGCGTCGCCGGTGGGAGCACCCGCCGCGCGCTCGGTCGCCGCGGCCGGCCGGCGCTCGGCAGCCGGGTGCTGCACGCCGGGATGTCCGGCTGGGACGTCGCCGCGCTGCAGTTCCGCCTCGCCTGGCACGGCTTTCCCTCCGGCCGCTTCGACGGCGGCTTTGGCTCGCACGCGGACGCGGCCGTGCGCCGCTTCCAGCGCTTCGCGGGGCTGACGCCCGACGGCGTCGTCGGCCCGGGGACCCTCGCCGCGCTGCGGCGGCCGATCCCGAGCTCGCCGGTCTGGCTGATCGCGCCCATCCGGTATCGGATCGGCGACCGGTTCGGGCCGCGCGGCAATGGCTTCCACCCGGGGATGGACTACCCGGCACCGACCGGCGCCCGCGTCGTCGCCGCGGGGCGGGGGAGGGTGGTGTTCGCCGGCTGGGACACCGGCGGCTACGGGAACCTGGTCGTGATCGAGCACCCGCAGAGAGTCCGGTCCATGTACGCGCACCTGTCGCGCATCGACACCGGTTCCGGGCGCTGGGTGAGCGCCGGCACTCCCATTGGAGCGGTCGGCTCGAGCGGCTTCTCGACCGGACCCCACCTGCATTTCGAGCTGCGCCTCCGCGGCGCGGCCTTGAATCCGCTCAGCGCGCTGCGCTAGCCGGTCGGCTCTAGTCGCCAGGCCACGGCGCTACCAGAAACCAGGCTCGTAGGAGGTGGGCACAGTCTTGTGCGTCCGCGTTGCGTCTCCCACGCGCTTTCCGACCCGGGCGTTAGGCAACCCCCGGACGTGGGGCACCTCAACACGAATATTTGGTGCTCAGGTGCCCGACGTCGGGGTGCGGCATCTGAATGCCGTATAGCGAGACTCAGATGCCGCACGTCCGAAGCTCTGTTGCGCCCGGGTCACGAAGCACGTGGGAGACGCGCCGCTTTCTCTCGAAACTGTGCCGCCTCCTACATGCCAACGGGGCCGGTGCGACGCTGGAGCACGAGGCGTCAGCGCTCAGCCGGTCGCCCGGCGCTCCAGTAGCGCCCAGCCGATCTGCACGAGCGTCGGCGCCAGCTCCGGCAGCGAGTCGGCGCCGCGGTCGAAGATGTGCTCCTGGACCAGCTCGCCGATCGCGCCCACGGTCGCGCGGAACTGGGCTTCGGGCAGTTCGCCCTTGCCCAGCGGATGGCGCAGCGTGCGCATCTGTGACACGAACCGCGCGAATACCCGGCGCCGTGCGTCGATCGCCCGCTGGCCCGCGCCGAGGACGTCGACCAGGCACGCGCGTGCCATGTCGGGATCGGAGCTGAGCGTCCCGAGATAGGCCTCGATCGCGATCTCGAAGCGCTCGTGCCAGTTGGAGGAGGGCGTGGTGCGCACGGCCGATTCCACCTCTGAGAGGAGCTCTCCGGTGCCGGTCTCGTAAGCCGCGATGAAGCAGTCCTCGACGTCCTTGAAGTGCTCGTAGAAGGTGCGGCGCGACACGCCGGCCAGTGCTACGACGTCGGCGACGGTCACCTTCGCGTAGCCCTTGTCCGACACCGCGCGCGTGATCGCGTGCAGCATGCGGGCGTTCTGCCAGGCCGCGGTGGCGTCCGGGTCGCCACGCTCCCAGGGCTGCGACTCCAGCGCGCGGAAGTAGATCGGTTCTGGTCTCGTGCTCGCCATCGCTAACCCCAGACTAGCTGTAGGTATGGGGATGTTTCCACCGGTACGAAGATGTTTATCCCCTCGCGAGGCCGGGTATTGCGTCTCAACTCGACCGTTTTTGGGGGACCTGGATGCGTGGGAAGCTCGCGTTTCTGCTGATTGGCTTGTCGCTCTGCCTCGCCGCACCGGCTGGTGCCGCGGCGCCGAGCCTCTCGATCGACGTGCTGTCGAACCGGGCCGACGTGATCTCGGCCGGCGATGTGCTGGTGCAGGTGAACATCCCGGCCGGAGTGAGCTCGTCCCGGGTCCGCGTCTTCGACGACGGGCGCGACGTGACGAGCGCGTTCGCGGTGCGGCCGAACGGCCGCTTCATCGGCCTCGTCGAGGGCCTGTCGCTGGGCCCCAACGTCATCACCGCCCGCGCGCAGGGCGCCAAGGACGCGAGCGTCACGGTCACCAACCACCCCAACGGCGGCCCGGTCTTCTCGGGCCCGCAGGTGCAGCCGTGGCAGTGCCAGTCGAGCGCCGTGGACGGTCAGTGCAACCAGCCCCCCAGCTATCAGTTCCGGTACCGCAACGCCACCGGCACGTTCGCCGACTACGACCCGGCCAACCCGCCCTCCGACGTTGCCACGACCACGACCGACCAGGGCAAGACGGTCCCGTACATCGTGCGGATCGAGACCGGCTACCAGGACCGCGACCAGTACCGCATCGCCGTCCTGTACGACCCGCAGAAGCCCTGGACGGCGTGGAGCCCCCAGGAGCAGTGGAACCACAAGCTGCTGATCAACCACGGCGCCAGCTGCGGCATCGACCACCAGGCCGGGGAGGCCCCCGACGTGGAGAACGACGCGGCGCTGTCGCGCGGCTTCGCCGTCATGTCGACCGCGCTCAACAACGCCGGGCACAACTGCAACCTCGTCACGCAGGCCGAGTCGATGGTGATGGCCAAGGAGCGGCTGGTGGAGCGCTACGGCGAGCTGCGCTACACGATCGGCACCGGGTGCTCTGGCGGGTCGCTCACCCAGCAGCAGGTGGCGAACGCCTACCCCGGCATCTACCAGGGCATCCTGCCCGCCTGCAGCTTCCCGGACGCCTGGTCCACGGGCCAGCAGCTGGTCGACTACCACCTCGTCCGTCTCTACGCGGAGAACCCGGCGAAGTGGGGGACCGGCGTGGTCTGGGACCCGCTCTCGATCGCCGCGGTCGAGGGGCATCCGAACCACGTCAACTCGATCGTGTTCGACACGGTCTACTGGACCTCGCTTGGAGATCCGGACGACGGCTGCCCGGGCGTGCCGGCCGAGGACAACTACAACGCGCAGACCAACCCGGGCGGCGTGCGCTGCACGCTCGCGGACTACATGATCAACGTGCTCGGTCCGCGGCCGTCCAGCGTCTGGACCGACGCCGAGCAGGCGGTCGGCCACGGATTCGCGGGCCTGCCGCTGGACAACGTCGGGGTCCAGTACGGGCTGGAAGCGCTGAAGAAGGGCCTCATCTCGCCGGCGCAGTTCGTCGACCTGAACGACAAGATCGGCGGGGGGGACATCGACATCAACCCGACGGTCGCGCGGCTTCAGGCCGACGAGCCGGCGCTCACCAACGCCTACCGCAGCGGCGGCGTGAACAGCGCCAACAACCTCGACAAGGTCGCGATCATCGACCTGCGGGGGCCGGACCCGGGCGCCTTCCACGACGCCTATCGCTCGTGGGCGATCCGCGCCCGGCTCGACCGCGAGCACGGCACCCACGCCAACCACGTGATCTGGTTCGGCGCCGTGCCGCTGATGGGTGACGTCAACTACGCCACAGAGGGCTTGCTCGCGATGGATCGCTGGCTCGCCTCGGTCGAGTCCGACAACGGCACCGGCTCGCTGGCGGCGAAGATCATCCGCGACCGTCCGGGCGACGTGAAGGACCGCTGCTCGCAGGTGGACGGGCTGGAGCTGGTCTCGCTGCCGGGCATTGGGCCGATCTGCGAGCTGAAGGAGGTCCAGACCCGGTTCGGCACGCCGCGGACGGTGGCCGGCGAGGGCGTCGAGACGGACACCAACAAGTGCACCCTCAAGCCGCTCCGGCGACTCGACTACTACCCGATCACCTTCACGGACGACCAGTGGCAGCGTCTGCAGGCTGCCTTCCCTGCAGGGGTGTGCGACTGGAGCCGCCCGGGCGTCGACCAGGCTGACGCGATCGCCTGGCAGACGTACCAAGACTCGACCGGCGGCGTCGTTTACGGAGGCCGGCCTCTGGGCCCAGCGCCCGGCGGATCCGGCAATTCATGGACCAGCGCGGCCTTCTCTTCATGGCGCGGCGGATGATCTGCGCGCTCGCCCTCGTGGTGAGCGCATCCCTCATTTCCGCCGCGCCGGCTGCGCTGGCCTATGACCCTGTCGCCGAGGTGCAGAACTTCTCGAAGAACGAGGAGCGACAGACGATCTACAACACGCCGGAGTACCGGGCCCTGCTGCTCCAGGTGAGCGTGCAGAACCGCGTGGCGGCGACTGCGATGCAGGTAGGCGACCCGGAGCGCAACTTCATGGGCCACCTGTGCGCGACCGGCGAGGACGGATGTGCCGGCGACGTACGCCTGTACGACTGGGAGAAGAACGGCTACGGGATCGTCGAGCCCGTGCTGTTCACAGCGCGCAGCGGCGCGACCATCTCGGGCCACGTGTGGGCCACCCGCTCGGGTCCCGCGAAGCGGCCGGGGATCGTGATCACAAACGGCTCGGTTCAGGCCTCCGAGCAGCTCTACTGGTTCGTCGCCCAGACGCTCGCCAAGGCCGGCTACGTCGTGCTCACCTGGGACCCGCAAGGCCAGGGGCAGTCGGACGAACTCGGAGAGCAGCCCGACCTGACCGAAGGCTCGCCCGCGCAGACCGACGGGCGTCCGTTCTTCGACGGCACGCGTGACGCGCTCGACTTCTTCCTCTCGACGCCCAAGCGGCCCTTCCGGCCGCGGCCCAGCTGCGAATCCGGGACGAGCCACGCGCCGAAACAGGACCGGCGCGTCGCCGTGGGGCTGAACGCCGCCTACAACCCGTTCTGGAAGATGCTGAACCCGAGCCGCGTGGGCCTGGCCGGGCATTCGTTCGGCGCGGCCGGCGTCTCCTACATCGGGCAGCAGGACGCGCGAGTGAGCGCGATCGTGGCCTTCGACAACCTCGGGGCGCCGACCGCGACCGGGAGCGGCGGGCTGAGCGTCAAGCCGTGTCCGGCGGACCCGGCAAGCCACGCCCCTGCGCAGATCACCAAGCCGGCGCTCGGTATGTCCGCCGACTACGGTCTCACGCCCAGCCTCTACACATCCGATCCGGACCCGCAGGCCAAGAGCACGCAGTCGCATGCGTACTCGCAGGCGGGCGTCGACACAGGCGAGATCGTGATCCGCGGCGGCACCCACTACGAGTTCAGCTTCATCCCGAACCCGGCGTTCGGGGGCACGCTGCGGGGCGCGGACCAGGTCGCCTGGTACACGGCTGCCTGGTTCGACAAGTACGTGAAGGGCGACGCGAGCGCGGACCGCAGGTTGCTCACCAACCGCTGGCGCTCAGATTCGGCAGAGGCCGCCATCGACCCCAATCACGACGGCAACCTGTTCTCGTCCTATTACCGCTCGCGGCTCGACATCGGGCTGTCGGGGAGCGGCGGCTTCACATGTGAGGACCTCCGCGCCGGCTGCCCGGGGCTGGTCACCAGCGACGGGCGCCCGGCTGGCTACTCGTACCTCGACGTCGCGACCTCGCCAGACGGCTAGAGGTCTGCGGTGTCACCCACCGCGCCGAGACGGGGGCGCAGCGTCAGGCGTCCTGCTTTGTGATCGCATAGCGAGCTCGATGCAGGACGCCGCTGCGCTACCAGTACGGTTAGAGTCGCCCCTTCGGGCGAACCGAAGGGGGAGAGACATGTCCGCTGAGAACATCGAGTTGGTGCGAGGGATCTACGAGGCGTTCGGTCGCGGAGACGTGCCGGCCGTGCTGGGGAGCTTCGACGCCGAGATCGAGTGGCACGAGGCCGACGGGCTTGCCCTACGGGGGCGTCTACCGCGGGCCGGATGCCGTCGCGCAGAATGTCTTCGGCGCCGCTCGCGAGGGACATCCCGGACTTCGCGGTCGCGCCGGAGGAGTTCTTCGAGAGCGGCGACCGGGTCGTGGCGCTGGGACGGTACACCGGGACGGCGAAGGACACCGGCGCGGAGCTGGACCTGCCGTTCGCGCACGCCTGGACCGTCCGCGGCGGCAAGGCGGTTCGTCTTCCACCAGTTCGTCGACACGGCGGAGTTCAACGAGGTGCTCGCGGCGCAACCCGCCGCTTGATGCTTCGCTAGCTTGCCCGCGTGGCGAGTTGGCGCGACATGGAGGCGGAGGTCGCCGGACTTCGCGCAGCGGGTGCAGGCGCAGCTCGATGCGCACGCGCACAAGACGATCGCGACGCTGCGCGCAGATGGCGGTCCACGGATCAGCGGGATCGAAGCCTTCTTCGCCGAGGGCGAGCTGTGGATCGGGTCGATGCCGAACGCACGCAAGGCGCTCGACCTGCGCCGTGATCCACGCTACGCGCTGCACAGCGGGTCGGACGATCCGCCGAAGTGGGAGGGAGACGCGAAGCTGAGCGGGCGCGCCGAGGAGATCACCGACGCGGAGCGTCGTATGGACGTCTTCCGGGCGGCCGGTTCGGAGCCCATGCCCTCCCCCGAATCGCACCTGTTCCGGCTCGACATCGACGAAGCGGTCACCGTCGGGCGAACGAGGCCCGCGACCGGCTCGTGATCGAGCTCTGGCGGCCGGGGGAGCAGCTCGAGCGGGTCGAAAGAACGTGAACCTCTGGGTCGGGGGCGCCGTCGTGGCCGGCGCGATCGCCTGCTCCATCCTGGTGATGATGCTGATATGGCGCCGCGCGCCGGCCGGCGGCTTCTTCACCGACACGGACAGGGCGGCCGGTGTCTTCGGCGTGTTGGGGACGTTTTTCGCCGTCGTGCTGAGGCCGCCATGATCGCGGCGATCACCGCGGTCGTGGTGTCGGGTCTGCTGGTCCGTCAGGTTCCTGGATCGCCCGTATGGCAACCAGAGCGGGAGCATCAAGCCAGCCGAGATGAGACAGACACTCGAGCTGCTCGATCGCGAGCAACAGCGAATGCGCATCAAGACGCGGATTCGATGCGACGCCGCCGGGCGCTCCGCGTGACGCGACGAATCGACGCCACGTCAGCGTTCTCCCGCGAATAAAACCCGCAATTTCCGGGTTTCCCAGTTAGCCCTCTGTGCGGTTTGGTGCTATCCAGGGGAGAGGAAAGAGGCAGGCCGCAAGGCTCCGTTCTAATGAGGGAGGGCTGCGCGAGTGTGCCTGGCGATCCCAGGCCAGATCATCGAGGTGGTCGACGAGTCCAACCGGCTCGCCCAGGTCGACGTGGCGGGCGTGCGGCGGAACGTCAACATCGGGCTGCTCGACTCCGACGGCACCGAAGCGGGCCCGGGCGACTGGGTGCTGATCCACGTCGGGTTCGCGATCTCGAAGATCGACGAGGAAGAGGCGCACGCGACGCACCGCCTCCTGAAGGAGATGGGCGCCGAGTACGAGCAGGAGCTCGAGGAGCTCAAGGCGAGCGTGATCGAGTGAGGTTCCTCGAGTAATGCTGCGGCCCGCCGAGTCCGCGCACTGTGGTCCTGACGACCACTGCATCACGTGCGGGGACGACGGCGTGGCGATGCGAGTGACGGGCATGGACGCCGACGACGGATCTCGCCCTGTGCGTCGACGAGGAGGGCGCCGAATCGGCTGTCGCGGTCGACCTCGTCGGCCCGGTCGCGACCGGCGACATGGTGCTGGTGCACGCCGGCGTGGCGATCGCGCGCCTCGAGGAGGCCGCCGCGTGAGGTTCGTCGACGAGTTCCGCGACGCCGAGCTGGGCCGCGCGCTGGCGGGGGAGATCCTGTCCGCGGTCGAGCCGGGCCGCCACTACAAGGTGATGGAGGTGTGCGGCGGCCACACGCACTCGATCTACAAGTACGGCGTCGACGACCTGCTGCCGGAGAACGTGGAGCTGGTCCACGGCCCCGGCTGCCCGGTGTGCGTGATCCCGATGGGGCGTGTCGACGACGGGATCGCGGTCGCGCACCAGCCGGGCGTGATCTTCACCTGCTTCGGCGACATGATGCGGGTGCCCGGATCGAACGGGACGCTGCTCGATGCGAAGGCCCAGGGCGCCGACGTCCGGATGGTCTACTCGCCGCTCGACGCGATGCGGATCGCCAAGGAGAACCCGGACCGCGAGGTCGTGTTCTTCGCGATCGGCTTCGAGACGACGGCGCCCTCGACGGCGCTGACGCTCCAGCGCGCGAAGGCCGACGGCCTGCAGAACTTCTCGCTGCATGTGCAACCACGTCACGATCGTCCCGCCGCTGCGCGCGCTGCTCGAGTCGCCCGACCTGCGGCTCGACGGCTTCATCGGCCCGGGCCACGTGGCGACCGTCGTGGGCGCGCGGCCGTTCGAGTTCATCCCCGCCGCCTACGGCAAGCCGCTCGTGATCGCGGGCTTCGAGCCGCTCGACCTGCTCCAGTCGATCGTAGATGATCCTGCACCAGCTGGCCGAGGGCCGCGCCGAGGTCGAGAACCAGTACAAGCGCGTGGTCCCCTGGAGGGCAACCTGCGCGCGCTGCGAGGCGATGGCCGAGGTCTTCGAGCTGCGCCCGCACTTCGAGTGGCGCGGCCTCGGCTTCATCTCGCAGAGCGCGCTGAAGCTCTCGGAGGCCTACGCGGACCTCGACGCGGAGCGGCGCTTCAGCGTCCCGGGCGTGCGCGTCGCCGACCCGAAGGCGTGCCAGTGCGGCGAGGTGCTGAAGGGCGTGATCAAGCCGTGGGAGTGCAAGGTGTTCGGCACCGCCTGCACGCCCGAGCACGCGATCGGCACCTGCATGGTCTCGCCGGAGGGCGCCTGCGCCGCCTACTACAACTACGGCCGGTTCGCGCGCGAGCGCGAGGTGGTCTGATGGGCGCGGCCGACCACACGGCGGTCTCCGAGCGCGAGCAGCGCATCCTCGGGATCATCGAGACGGCGCGCGCCAAGCGCGCCGCGCTTCAAGGACGCGCAGATCACGATGGCGCACGGCGCCGGCGGCAAGGCGACCCAGACGCTGATCGAGGGCCTGCTGGCTGCCGGCGTTCGGCATCGCAGGCGCTGGACGCGCTGGGGGACGCCGGCGTGGTCTCGGTCGGCGGGACGGACGTCGCGCTCACCACCGACAGCTTCGTGGTCAAGCCGATCCGCTTCCCCGGCGGCTCGATCGGCGAGCTGGCCGTCAACGGGACCGTCAACGACCTCGCGATGGCGGGCGCGCGGCCGCTGGCGCTGAGCCTGTCGCTGATGCTCGAGGAGGGCCTGCCGGCCGACGAGCTGCGCGCGGAGGTCGAGGCGATCGCCGCCGCGGCCGAGGCCGCGGGCGTGGAGATCGTCGCCGGCGACACCAAGGTCGTCGAGCGCGGCCACGCCGACGCGCATGTACGTGTGCACGACCGGGATCGGCGCGCTCGACCCGCGCGCGCGCCTGTCGCCGGCCGGTCTGCGGCCGGGCGACCGCGATGCTCGTGTCCGGCACGATCGGCGAGCACGGCACGGCGATCATGCTGGCCCGCGGCGACTTCGAGCTCGAGGCCGACATCGAGTCGCGACACCCGCTCGCTGTGGCCGGCGGTCGACGCGCTGCTCGAGGCGGCCGGGCCGGCGCTGCACTGCATGCGCGACGCCACCCGCGGCGGCGTGGCGTCCGTGCTGAACGAGCTGGCGCGCGCCTCGCGGCGTGGCGATGATCGTCGCGCGAGGCCGACGTGCCGGTCGACGCCCGCCGTGGCGGGCGCCGCGGAGCTGCTCGGCATCGATCCCGATGTACGTCGCCAACGAGGGCAAGCTGGTCGCCTTCGTGGCGCCGGAGGCGGCCGACGCCGCGCTCGCCGCGCTGCGGCGGTGCCGGGCTGCGAGCGCGCGGCCGAGATCGGCGAGGTCAAGACCGAGCCGCCCGGCATGGTGCTGGTCGAGACCGCCTTCGGCGGCAAGCGCGTGATGGACCAGCTGGTAGGCGACCCGCTGCCGAGGATCTGCTGAGGATGCACGAGCTCTCGATCGCCGAGCCGATCGTGCGCGATCGCGAGCAGGCACGCGCGGGCGGGCGGCGATCGCGAGCGTCGAGGTGAAGGTCGGGCACCTGCGGCAGGTCGTGCCCGTCGGCGCTGCAGTTCGCGTTCGAGCTGGTGGCGAGGGGACGCCGCCGAGGGCGCCGAGCTGCGAGATCGAAGAGGTGCCGGCCGCCGGCGTCTGCCGGGCGTGCGGCGCCGAGAGCGTGCTGGACGGCTTCCCGCTCGCCTGCGCGCGCGTGCGGCGGGCTCGACGTCGAGGTGATCGCGCGGCGAGGAGCTGCTGGTCGACTCGCTGGAACTTGGAAGACCGAAGAGAGGTTACAGGCCAATCGATGAATGGAGGCAGCCATGGCAGCAGTTGAAGCGCAGGCTCCCAGTGGCGTGGAGGAGGTCCACATCCTCTGGATCTCGGAGGGCATGAGCTGCGACGGCGACACCGTGTCGCATCACCGCCGCCGGCCAGCCCGCATCGAGGACGTCCTGCTCGGCGCGATCCCGGGCCTGCCGAAGGTGCAACCTGCACAACAAGGTGCTCTCCCCGACGCTCGGCGGCGAGGAGTTCCTGACGCCCTTCCGCGCGGCCGTCGAGCGGCGACGCTCGACGCGCCGTTCGTGCTCGTGATCGAGGGCTCGATCCCGAACGAGAACATCAACGGCGACGGCTACTGGACGTCGTTCGGCAACGACCTGGCGACCGGCGAGCCGCTGACGCTCAACTGGTGGATCGACCAGCTCGCGCCCAAGGCCTGGGGCGTGGTCGCGATCGGCACCTGCGCGACCTACGGCGGCATCCACGCGATGGCCGGCAACCCGACCGGCTGCATGGGCCTGGCCGACTACCTCGGCTGGGACTTCCGCTCCGCCGGCGGCCTGCCGATCGTCAACGTGCCGGGCTGCCCGGTCCAGCCGGAGAACTTCATGGAGACGCTCGACCTGGCTGCTCTACCAGGCGGCCGGCCTGGCGCCGGTGATCCCGCTCGACGAGCAGCTGCGCCCGCAGTGGATCTTCGGCAAGACGGTGCACGAGGGCTGCGACCGCGCGGGCTACTACGAGCAGGGCGACTTCGCGCACGACTACAACTCGCCCAAGTGCCTCGTGAAGATCGGCTGCTGGGGCCCGGTCGTCAACTGCAACGTGCCCAAGCGCGGCTGGATGGCCGGCATCGGCGGCTGCCCCAACGTCGGCGGCATCTGCATCGGCTGCACGATGCCCGGCTTCCCCGACAAGTTCATGCCGTTCATGGACCAGCCGCCGGGCGGCGGCCTGTCGTCGACCGCGATCAGCGGCGCCTACGGCCCGCTGATGCGCAAGCTGCGCAGCATCACCAACAAGACCGTCAACAAGGAGCCGAAGTGGCGGCACAACGAGCCGCAGCTCACCACCGGCTACGAGCCGCGCTGGCGCGCCTAGCGACCACGACCTGATCGAGCTTCGAGCAGAGCGGAGAGAGGAACCGATGGCAGTACGCGAGAGAGTCACGCCGGAGGCCGGCAAGGTCGTCGACATGTCCTGGGACCCGATCACGCGGATCGTCGGCAACCTCGGCATCTACACCAAGATCGACTTCGACAACCGCGAGGTCGTGTCGTGCAAGAGCACGTCGTCGCTGTTCCGCGGCTACAGCGTGTTCATGAAGGGCAAGGACCCGCGCGACGCGCACTTCATCACCAGCCGCATCTGCGGGATCTGCGGCGACAACCACGCCGTCTGCTCGCGTACGCGCAGAACATGGCCTACGGCGTCAAGACGCCGCCGCTGGCCGAGTGGATCGTCAACCTCGGCGAGGCGGCCGAGTACATCTTCGACCACATCATCTTCCAGGACAACCTGGTGTTCGTGGACTTCTGCGAGCAGATGGTCAAGGAGACCAACCCGAGCGTGATGGACGAAGGCGGAGAAGACCGACGCCCCGCACGCCGACGTGCACGGCTACCGCACGATCGCCGACATCATGCGCTCCTACAACCCGTTCACGGGCGAGACCTACCAGCGAGGCGCTGCACATGAGCCGCATCGGGCGGGAGATGATCTGCCTGATGGAGGGGCGCCACGTGCACCCGTCCACGATCTATCCGGGCGGCGTCGGCACGGTGGCCACGCCGACGCTGTTCACCGACTACCTCAGCCGGCTGCTGCGCTGCCTCGACTTCATCAAGAAGGCCGTCGCCATGAACGACGACGTGTTCGACTTCTTCTACGAGGCGCTGCCGGGCTACGAGGAGGTCGGGCGGCGGCGGATCCTGCTCGGCTGCTGGGGCGCGTTCAACAACCCCGAGCACGTCGACTACACGTACAAGAACATGGACGACTGGGGCAACGAGATGTTCGTCACCCCGGGCGTCGTGGTCGACGGCGAGCTGGTCACCACCAACCTCGTCGACATCAACCTCGGCATCCGGATCCTGCTCGGCAGCTCCTACTACGAGGACTGGGAGAACGAGGAGACCTTCGTCCCCAAGGACCCGCTCGGCAACCCGGTCGACAAGCGCCACCCGTGGAACCAGACGACGATCCCGAAGCCGCAGAAGCGCGACCTCGACGGGCGGCAACTACTCGTGGGTGATGAGCCCGCGCTGGTACGACAAGCGCACCGGCGACTACCTCGCGCTCGACACCGGCGGCGGCGCGCTGGCGCGGCTGTGGGCGACGGCGCTGGCCAACAAGGTGCACACGCCGTACGTCAACGCCACCGGCCAGAGCGTGCAGATCGACCTGCCCAAGACGCCCGACACGCCCGAGGCCGACTTCGAGTGGAAGATCCCGCAGTGGTCGAACGCGATCGAGCGCGACCGCGCGCGGATCTACTTCGTCGCCTACGCGGCGGGCATGGCGATGCACTTCCTCGACCAGGGCGCTGAACGAGGTGCGCGCCGGCGACACGAAGGTGTTCGAGGACTTCGACGTCCCGGACGAGGCGATCGGCTGCGGCTTCCACGAGGCCGTGCGCGGCGTGCTCTCGCACCACATGGTGATCCGCGACGGCAAGATCGCGAACTACCACCCCTACCCGCCGACGCCGTGGAACGGCAGCCCGACCGACTCCTACGGGACGCCGGGGCCCGTACGAGGACGCCGTCATGGGGCAGCCGATCTTCGAGGAGAACGGCGCAGGACGACTTCCGCGGGATCGACATCATGCGGGCGGTGCGGAGCTTCGACCCGTGCCTGCCGTGCGGCGTGCACATGTACCTGGGCGGCGGCAAGACGCTCAAGCAGGTCCACTCGCCGATGTTCGGGGAGCACGGGGGCTGAGAGAGCCATGGACGATCTCGACGTACGCGAGCAGGTGGCCGGATCGACGCCCTGCTCGAGCAGGCGGAGGCTTCTCCGATCCGGCCGAGCGGGAGACCGCGACGGAGCTGGTGGCAGGCGCTGCTCGACCTCTACGGGGAGGGCCTCGTCGCGGCTGGTCGAGCGCGTCGACGGACCCGGCCGCCGCTTGCCGAGGACGAGCTGATCTCGCACCTGCTGCTGCTGCACGGCATGCATCCGCGGCCGCTCGACGAGCGCGTGCGGGAGGCGCTCGCCGAGGTGCGCCCCTACCTGGAGTCGCACGGCGGCGGGGTCGAGCTGCTCGAGCTCGAGCGAGGACGTCGTCCGCCTGCGGATGAGGGCAGCTGCGACGGCTGCCCGTCGTCGGCGGCCACGCTCGAGCTGGCGATCGAGGACGCGATCCGCAAGCACGCGCCCGAGATCGAGCACATCGACGCGGAGGAGTCTGCGCCCGCGGCAGACGGTCCCACGTTGATCCAGCTCGCTCCGTTGGACCCCCCCAATGGGGCGAGCGGCGCGGGAGGCGCCGGCGAGTGGTCCCTCGTCGGCGCTCTCCCGCAACTGCGCGGAGGCGGCACGCTGGTAAAGGACGTGGCCGGCGAGCCGCTGCTGTTCTGCGGCGCTCGACGACACGTTCTACGCCTACCACGCGAGCTGTGCCGGCTGCGGAGAGTCGCTCGCCGGCGCAGAGCTCGCCGGTGCCGTGCTGGCGTGCGGCGGTTGCGGCCGGCGCTTCGAGGTCACTCGCGCGGGGCGCTGTGCCGACGAGCCGGACGTGCATCTGGAGCCGGTGCCGCTGCTCACGGATGACGCAGGGATGGTGAAGGTGGCTCTCCCCGCACGCGCATGACCGCGGGCGCCGGCACGCGGAACGGCTCGCGTCTCGGGAGTCTGGCCCGGCGCGCTCGGACCGAGCGGGTGGAGGCGCAGGAGCGCTGCGACCTCTGCGGTGAGCCGATCGCGGCCGAGCACCGCCACCTGCTCGACCTCTCCAGCCGCGAGGTGATGTGCACCTGCCAGCCCTGCCGGATCCTGTTCGATCGCCAGGCCGCCGGGGGCGGCCACTTCCGCCTCATCCCGGAGCGCCGGCTGCGGCTGTCGGGGTTCGAGATGAGCGATGCCGCCTGGGAGGAGCTGCGCATCCCGGTCGACATGGCGTACTTCTTCCACAGCAGCACGGCGGAGCGCGTGGTGGCGTACTACCCGGGCCCGATGGGGGCGACCGAGTCGCTGCTCGAGCTGGGGGCCTGGCAGTCGCTCGAGTCGGCCAACCAGGTGCTCGCCGACATGGAGCCCGATGTGGAGGCGCTGCTCGTGAACCGCGCGCGCGGGGCGCAGGAGCACTGGATCGTCCCGATCGACGACTGCTACCAGCTCGTCGGCCTGATCAGGCTGCGCTGGCGCGGCCTGACCGGGGGGAAGGACGTCTGGGAGGAAATCGGCCGCTTCTTCGCGGCGTTGGAGAGAAAGGAGACCGCCAAATGGCGAACCTGAAAGTCGGTCCACCCGACGTCGCGCCCGACGCGCCGTCGCATGTCCCGGGGATCAAGCAGGGCAATTCCCGCGGCAACTACAACAAGCAGAAAGGGCACAAGCCCGACGGGCGCGTGACCGCCCGGCGATCGACCGGCATCAACCCCGACAACGAGGACCCGATCGACCCGCGGATGCCGAACCTCCCGCCGGCGTAGGCTCGAGTGGAGGCACAGGCGACACCAGGCCTCGCGCCGCTCGACCTGGCATTCGGCGTCCGGGGTGCGGCGCCGGTGCGCCATGCGGCCGCGCCGACGCTCGGCTTCGAGCTCGAGATCTCGACGCGCTCGCCGCTGCAGATCCAGTCGGTCAACCTCCAGGTGCAGGTCCAGATCGCCGCGCGGCGGCGCTCCTACGCGAAAGCGGAGGAGGCCCAGCTGGCCGAGCTGTTCGGCGAGCCGCACCGCTGGTCGGACACGCTGCGCACGCTGCTGTGGCTGCAGACGACGCAGGTGGTGCCGGCGTTCACCGGCGCGACCGTGATCGAGCTGCGGGTGCCGTGCACCTACGACTTCGAGGTCTCGGCCGCGAAGTACATGGCGGCGCTGCGAGAGGGGAGGTGCCGCTCGAGCTGCTGTTCGGCGGCACGGTCTTCTACCGCGGCGACGGCGGCCTGTTGCAGACCGCGATGATCAGCTGGGACCGCGAGGCCGACTACCGGATGCCGGTCGCGGTGTGGCGGGAGGCGATGGACATGTACTTCCCCGGCAGCGCTTGGCTGCGCCTGCAGCGGGAGACGTTCGACCGCCTGCACGCCTACCGGGCCAAGTACGCGCTCACCAGCTGGGAGCAGACGATCGACCGGCTGCTGGAAGCAGAGGGCGGCGAGGAGCGGTGAGTTGGACGCGCTGAGGAAGATCGCGGACGCGGTGCTCTACGAGGGCTACGTGCTGTGGCCCTACAACCGCTCGGCCACGAAGAACCAGCGCCGCTGGACCTTCGGCGGCGTCTACCCGCGCTCCCACAGCGAGGCGCATCCCGACGATCGAGCGGGCGTGGTGACCCAATGCCTGGTGGAGGGAAGCGGCGACCCGCGCATCGACGTGGGGCTGCGCTTCCTGCACGTGGTCGAGAGGCGGGTGCGGAGCGGAGGCGCATTCGTCGACGAGGTGACCGTCGAGGGCGAGCGTTATGTGGCTTGGGACGAGGCGACAGAGCGGGAAAGTCGGCAGTCGGCAGTTGGCAGTCGGCAGATCGATATCCCGGCCGGTGAGTCTGAAGAGCAGGTCGCAGACCGGCGTCACGCTGGTTCAGACGCTGGCGAGAGCTGCGGGGCGAACTCGATGTCTCCACCGAGCTCCTGCGGCCTGGGCTGCACCGCCTCACCGTGCGCGTCTCGAACACGACGCCGTTCTCGGGCGACCGCGAGGCGGCGCTTCGCCAGACGTTCTGCTCGGCGCACGTCGTCCTCACGGTCGAAGGACAGCGAATTCGTGTCGCTCACCGATCCGCCCGAGGAGCTGCGCGCCGAAGCGGAGGCCTGCTCGAACGAGGGCCTGTGGCCGGTCCTGGTCGGCGCGGAGGGCGAGCGGCACACGCTGCTGGCGTCGCCGATCATCCTGTCCGACTACCCGCAGATCGCACCCGAGAGCCCGGGCGATCTCTTCGACGGCGGCGAGATCGACCAGCTGCTGATCCTCAACATCCTCAGCCTCACCGACGAGGAGAAGGAGGAGATGCGCGCCGCCGATCCGCGCACGCGCGAGATCCTCGAGCGCACGGAGTCGCTGTCCGAGGAGGAGTTGATGCGCCTGCACGGCGCGATTCGCGAGTTCGGGATGGCACGGTCGCGATGAGCCACTGGGAGCAGCTCGAGCGGCCCGGGCCCGACGCGGTCACCGTCGACGGCGTCGAGCTGCGCCGCCGCAGCCGCGTGCGGCTGAATCCGCGCCGCGCCGCCGACGTGTTCGACATCGCGCTCGCCGGCAAGACCGGCGTGATCGAGGAGATCGTCGAGAGCATGGAGGGGGACGTGCAGCTGGCGATCACGGTCGTCGACGATCCCGGACGCGACCTCGGGATCGAGCGCCAGATCGGGCACCGGTTCTTCTTCACGCCCGAGGAGGTGGAGCCGCTGGCGGGCGACGATCCGCCGCCGGGCTCCACGCGGCGGATCCTGGTGGCCGGCATCGGCAACGTGTTCCTCGGTGATGATGGCTTCGGCGTCGCGGTCGCGGGACGTTTGGCGCAGGCCGAGCTGCCGGCCGGCGTCGTGGTCGAGGACTACGGGATCCGCGGCATGGACCTCGCGTACGCGCTCGCCGACTACGACGTGGTGATCCTCGTGGACGCGCTGCCGCGCGGCCAGACTCCCGGGACTCTCTACCTGGTCGAGCCGGACATCGGCGACGAGCCGGTGGAGCCGGACGCGCACGGCATGAGCCCGGTGAAGGTCCTGGCGATGGCCCGCCATCTGGGCGGGCCCATGCCCCAGGTGCTGGTCGTGGGCTGCGAGCCCGCGGAGATCCTCACCATGGACGACGAGCTGAAGGCCGAGCTCAGCGAGCCTGTCCGCGCGTCCCTCGACGAAGCCGTGCGCATGGTCGAGACGGTGATCGACGACCTTGTTTCGAGCGAGCAAAACGAAGCAAAGGAGCACTCATGAACAAGTCAGTGGTGGCACTGGGAATGATGGCGGCCGTTGGCGCGGCACTCGCCGCGCAGTGGCCCGAGATCCAGCGGTACCTCAAAGTCCGGCAGATGTAACAAGGGGGCACAAGTGCACCGGACGAAGATCAGGATCGTCGAGGACGCCCTCGACGCCAACAACACGATCGCGCGCGCAAACCGCGACGACTTCGATCGCGGCGAAGTGACCGTCGTGAACATGATGAGCGCGCCCGGCGCGGGCAAGACGTCGCTGCTCGAGCGGGTGGTTGCGAGCCTCGACGACGTACGCGTGGGCGTGCTCGAGGGAGACGTGCAGGGCAGCCTCGACGCCGACCGGCTGTCCTCGCTGCACGTGCCAGTGGTACAGATCAACACCGATCCGGGCTTCGGAGGCGAGTGTCACCTGGACGCCAACATGGTGCGCTCGGCGATTCCCTCGCTGCCGCTCGACCGGATCGACCTGCTGGTGATCGAGAACGTCGGCAACCTCGTCTGCCCGGCCGAGTTCCAGGTGGGTGAGGACGCGCGGGTGATGGTGGCCGTCGGTCACCGAGGGAGAGGACAAGCCCCTCAAGTACCCACTCATGTTCCGCACCTGCGAGCTGGTGCTGGTCAACAAGATCGATCTGCTGCCGCACCTCGACTTCGACCTCGAGCGCTTCGTGCGCAACATCGAGGCGGTCAACCCGGAGGCCGAGACGATGCTCGTCAGCGCCCGCACGGGCGAGGGTGTCGACGCCTGGCGCGACTGGCTGTCGAAGGTGGCGACGCGGGCGGGGGCGGCCGCTTGACGCATGCGGTCGAACGCACCGCGCCCGCGGGCGCCGTCGAGGAGCTGCTCGCGTTGCGCACGGCCGCAAACGAGCGCTTCTTCGCGGCCGAGTCCGACCGCATCGCGCGCCTGTGCCACCGGATGGCCGAGCGCTTCGCCCGCGGCGGCCGGCTGATCGCGCTCGGCATCTCGCCCGCGGCGCGCTCGGACGTGCGCCACGTCGCGGTCGAGTTCGTCCATCCGGTGATCGTCGGCAAGCGCGCGCTGCCGGCGATCGGGCTCACCCTCGAGGGCGGGCCGCTCGTCCTGCAGATGGAGCTGACGGCGGAGCCGGGCGACATGGCGATCGCCTTCGGCGGCGAGCGAGAAGTCGTGGAAGCGCTTGCACTCGCCAGGGCGCGGGACTGCCTCACGATCGCGTTCGGGCACGTAGGGGCCGAGTGGGAGTTCGAGCCGCCGAGCCCCGATCCGTTCGTGCGCCAGGAGCTGGTGGAGACGCTGTACCACGTGCTGTGGGAGCTGGTGCACGTCTTCTTCGAGCACCGCGGACTGCTCGCGGGCAGGACCGCCGCTGAAGTTCACGACAGCGGCGCATCGAGCTTCCTGTACCCGTTCCTGGCCGAGCAGGAAACCGACCTCGACTCCGTGCTGGACGACGTCAGCCGCTCCGTGACGATGAAGGCCGAAGAGACCGGAGCGCTGCGCGCCCAGACGCTGACCGAGAACGCGGACGAGCTGCGCGCAGCCGCCGCGGCGCTGCGAGGCTCCCTGGATCGGGGCGGGAGGCTGCTGGCGCTCGGCAACGGAGGCTCCGCCACCGATGCGATGGACGTGGTCGCGGACCTGCGCGCGCGAGGGCGGGCGGCGCTCGATCTCACGGAGGACTCGGCGATCCTGACGGCGCTCGCCAACGATGTCGGCTCCGAGCTGCTGTTCGCGCGCCAGATCATCGCGCTCGGCCGGCCGGGCGACGTCGTCCTGGCGCTTTCGACCAGCGGCGGCTCGGCCAACGTGATCGCCGCGCTCGCCGAGGCGCGCAGCCGCGGGATCGCGTCGATCGCGATGGTCGGCTACGACGGCGGCCGGGTGGCGGCCGAGCGGCTCGCGGACCACGTGATCGTCAGCCCTTCGCAGCACATCCCGCGCATCCAGGAAGCCCAGGCAAGCGCCTACCACGCCCTGATCGAGCTGTCATGAGCGCAACCGCACCCCGCCTGCGCCGGCGCGTCGCCGCGCGCGTGGAGGGGACGGTCCAGGGCGTCGGATTCCGGCCCTACGTCTACCGCTTGGCCGGCGAGCTGCGTCTGAGCGGATGGGTGAGGAACGACGAGCGCGGCGTCGTGCTGGAGGTGGAGGGCGAGGCGGCCGCGGTGGACAGCTTCCTCGCCCGGCTGCCCGTAGAAGCGCCGCCGCTCGCGCGGGTGGAGCGGGTGCTGACGACAGACCGCGCGACGACCGGAGAGAGCCGTTTCAGCATCGTCCCGAGCGACCGCGCCGGGGAACCGCAGGCGCCGGTGTCGGCGGACAGCGCGACGTGCGACGAGTGCCTGGCCGAGCTGTTCGACCCGGCGGACCGCCGCTACCGCTATCCCTTCGTGAACTGCACCAACTGCGGGCCGCGCTTCACGATCGTGCGCGGAGTTCCCTACGACCGCCCGCTGACGACGATGGCGGGCTTCGAGATGTGCGCCCGGTGCCGGGCCGAGTACGAGGACCCGCTCGACCGCCGCTTTCACGCGCAGCCCAACGCGTGCCCGGTGTGCGGACCGGCCGTGCGGCTGGCCGACTCCACCGGCGAGTCGGCGACGCATGGCGGCGCGGCCGACGCGGTCGAGGGTGCCGCCGCGGCGTTGCGCGCCGGGGCGATCGTGGCGGTCAAGGGCATCGGCGGCTTCCACCTGGCGTGCCTCGCGGCCGACGGCGATGCGGTGGCCGCCCTGCGCGCGCGCAAGCACCGCGAGGACAAGCCGTTCGCGCTGATGGCGCCGAACCTCGAGGCGGCACGTGCCCTGGTCGAGCTGGACGCCGAGGCAACGGCGCTCATCTGCGGGCACGAGCGGCCCGTCGTACTGGCGCCGCGGCGCGCGGGTGCAAACGTCGCCGCGGCCGTCGCGCCCGGCCTGCCCGAGCTTGGCGTGATGCTGCCTTACTCGCCCCTGCACCACCTGCTGGTCGCCGACGTGGGCTACCCGCTCGTGATGACCAGCGGAAACGTCTCCGACGAGCCGATCGCCTACGAGGACGACGACGCCCTCGCTCGCCTCGGCGCGATCGCCGACCTCTTCCTGTTGCACGACCGGCCGATCGAGACGCGCACCGACGACTCCGTGGTGCGCGCAGCCGGGGTCTTGCGGCGCTCACGCGGATACGTACCCGCCGCGATCGAGCTGCCGGTCGCGACGCAAAGCCACGTGCTCGCGTGTGGCGCCGAGCTGAAGAACACGTTCTGCCTCGCGAAGGGCAAGCACGCCTGGGTCAGCCATCACGTCGGCGATCTGCAGAACTACGAGACGCTCCGCTCATTCCAGGAGGGGATCGAGCACTTTCGGCGCCTGTTCGCAATCGAGCCCAAGGTCGTGGCTCACGACCTTCATCCCGACTACCTGTCTACGAAGCACGCGCATGCGCAGGAGGGAACCGAGCTCGTCGGCGTTCAGCACCATCACGCGCACCTGGCCGCCTGTCTGGCCGAGCACGGCATCATCGAGCGCGCCGTCGGAGCGATCTTCGATGGCACCGGATACGGCCTCGACGGGACGGTATGGGGAGGAGAGATCCTCGTCGGGGACCTCGACGGCTTTGACCGGGTCGCGCACCTCTTTCCGGTGCGGATGCCAGGCGGCGAGCGGGCGGTGCGCGAGCCCTGGCGGATGGCTTGCGCGTGGCTCGTCGAGGCGCTCGGCGAGGAAGAGCCCGCCCCACCGAAGGAGCTCGCCGGCGCGGTGAGCGACGAGGCCTGGCGAACCGTCGCGCGCATGTCACAGACGGGCGTCTCGTCGCCCGTTACGACCAGCATCGGGCGCCTCTTCGATGCGGTCGCCGCGCTGTGCGGTGTGCGCACGCACGTCAACTACGAGGGCCAGGCCGCGATCGAGCTCGAAGCGCTGGCCACGTCCGACGACAGCGCCTATCCGATGCCGACGCTGGATGCGCGCGAGACGATCCGCGCCGTGACCGACGACCTCCGCGCCGGGGTGGCGGCCGACGCGATCAGCGCGCGGTTCCACAACGGCGTCGCTGCTGCCACCGCGGAAGCGTGCGAGAGCGCTGCCCGTGAACACGGTCTGGATACGGTCGTGCTCTCGGGCGGCGTCTTCCAGAACCGATTGCTGCTCGAGCGCACTTCGACGCTGATCCTGGCCGCGGGCTTGCGCGTACTCACTCCGGAACGTTTGCCGGCCAATGACGGCGGCATCTCATACGGCCAGGCCGCGATCGCCGCAGCGGCCGCGCACGCTTAGGACGCGCGGCAGCCGGGAAATCGCGCGCAACCACCGCAAGAAAAAGGCCCCTCTGTCGAGGGGCCTTTGCGTTCTGGGGGGTTTCGTCAGTCCTTTGACCGGCGCTCGGTCAGGCTCTGCAGCACGACCTCGATCGGCGACCGGCGACGCCGGCTCTCCCGGTCGCGGCGATGGATGTCCATCGCCAGGTCACCGACACCGACGTGGAAGCCCTGCTTGCGGACCTCGCGGCCGACGACGCCGGCCTCTCGGGCGACGGCCTTCACCAGCTTGCTGCGGCCGCGCGTGAACCGGCGGGTCGGCGACTTGCGCCCGTTGATCATTCGCGAGCCGAGCGCCATGCCGCCGGCGAGTCCGGCTGCCGCCGCTGTCCCGATGAGCGCCGGGCCCTTCGCCTTTCCGACCGCCGAACCGACCGAGCCGGCGCCCGAGCTGACGCCGGATCCAACCGAGCTGACACCCGACTCGATCGACTTGCCGACCGTTCCGAGCGAGTCGCCGACCGACTGCGCGACGCCGTTGGAGTTGCTCTTGCTGCGGCTGCGCGCAGATGCCTTGCGGCTCGCCGGCTTCGAGCGTGATCGCGACGACGACGCCTTTGAACGGCTTGATGTCGAGCGGTTGGCCGTCGAGCGATTCGCCGCCGAACGCGTGCCCGTCTTCGATGGACGCTCTTCGATGGACTTCCGTTCGACGAGCGCTTGCTGCGCGTCGCGCGTGGGTGCACGCCCGTTCGAGCCGGTTGATTTCGTTCGACTCGAAGTCGTGCCGTTGCGAGCGGATGATCTCCGGTTCTGCGCTGTCTTGGTCTGAGCCATTCTCAACCTTCCTCTCCTCGTCTCTCACCCTGCCGTGGGTAGTGATTGGGTACCCGCAAACAGCGCGTTTATTCGTGAGACAAGCTATGAGCGAGGATCGAGATTGCGGTCGAAGAAGCCGACCACGCGGCGCTCGTGCTCCGGCGGGTCACTCTCGTTCGAGATACTTGGGCGCGCAATGTCGCAGGAAGAGCTCACGGCTCTACGCGCGGAGTACGCGGCCTTCGGCCGCAAGGACTGGGACGGGCTATTGACCACGGCGCACAGCGGCTTCGTGCTGCGGACCCCCAGTGGAGGCTTGGACACGGAGATAGTGCGCGGCGTCGAGGCAGGCACGGCGCGCCTTCGAAGAGTTCTTCGGCCCATATGAGGACCTGAGCGTCGAGCCGGAGGAGTTCTTTGTCGGCGAGGACCAGATCGTGGTCTTCTTCCTCCAGCGCGCCAAGCCGGCGGGAAGCAGCGCTTATCTCGAGAGGCGTGCCGCCCATCTATGGACGATGCGTGACGGACGTGCCGCCGCGCTACAGATCTTTCCGGAGCGAGAGAAGGCCCTGGATGCGGCAGGGCTGGACGCCTCCGCTGCGCGTACCGTCTGAGCTGCGCGACTACGAGCTGGCTGGTCTGCCCGGCGGGATGTTCTGGTTCAGCCGGAAAACGTTCTCCGGGTCCCAGCTGCGCTTCAGCGCCTTCAGCCGGTCGTACTTTTCCGCCCCGTACGCCTCCCGGACTCGGTCTTCCCCTTCCTCCATCAGGAAGTTGACGTAGACCCCGGTGTGGTGTGGCGCGAGGGCCGACCAGAAATCCCGCACCCACTGTCGCTCGTGCTCGAATCCCTCCTCTGACTCGGTCGCGCTGGTGATGTTGAACGTGTGGCCGTCGTGGCGGCCGCTGAATGCCGTCTCGTCCTCGCCCACTCGGGTGATCGCTCCGCCCATCTGCCAGATCGGGAAGGCGGTCCGCGGGGACCGGATGCGGAGCGAGTGGTCGACGGCGATGTCGATCACCTCGTCGCTGAGCGCGGCCACGTCACAGGAGCGCATGTAGTACCACCAGTAGTGGCGAAACGCGGGATCGAAAGTCGCCTGATGTTCGACGAAGGGCTTTGGCTTGCAGGCATCGAGCACCGGCGAGCCGAACTGCCTGAGCGGTCGAACGACCCTCTCGCCATCTTCGATCGAGCCTGAGTGGCAGCAGACCACGGAGATCACGTGCTTGCCGTGGAGCTCGGTTGGCACGATGGGGAGTGCGGGTGCCCTGCGCAGGACCACGATCGTCATGAGCTCGTCCGGCGCGTCCGCCACCCAATCGCGGTAGAAGCGCAGCACCTGCGGAGCGTCCTCCATCGCCCAGAAGATCGGCCCCCCGAGGACCATCGGTCCCACCGGATTGAGGCGGAACTCGAACCGGGTCACGATCCCGAAGTTGCCGCCTCCGCCGCGCACGCCCCAGAAGAGGTCGGCGTTTTCGCTTTCGCTTGCGTGGACGAGTTCCCCTTCAGCCGTGACGAGGTCGACCGAAAGCAGCTGATCGACAGTCAGCCCGTACTTGCGCTGGAGCCAGCCGATCCCGCCCCCGAGCGTCAACCCCGCGAGCCCCGTGTGAGTGACGATCCCGGCAGGCACCGACAGCCCGAATGCCTGGGTCTCCTGATCGAGCTCGCCCAGGAGCACACCGGCTTCGGCTTCCACTCGCTTTGCATCCGGATCGACCTGGATGCGCTTCATCGAACCGAGGTCGATGACGATGCCGGCATCGCAGACGGACTGGCCCGGGAAGCTGTGCCCGCCGCCGCGCACGGCGACCACGAGACCCATCTTCCGCGCGAACCTAACGGCTTCGCTCACGTCGGCTGCGTCGGCGCAGCGCGCGATCAGAGCAGGGAAGCGGTCGATCGAACCGTTCCAAACCCTGCGGTGCTCGTCGTAGCTCGAATCGCCGGGCTGGACGAGCGCGCCCTTGAAGGAGCGCTCGAGCTCCGTCAGGGCGGTTGGATCGATGGCGGGTGCCTTCAGAGCCATAGCCGCGATCGTTGCGGGGCGGCCCGCGACTGTCAAGCCCTCGGCCTACCCCGACAGCCCGACGGCTTCGAGAGCCTCGACTTTGTCGTTGACACGGCCCCCGCACGGCCTCCGTTCGGGCCACACGCGCCTTAGGCCTGACCCGATTCCACTTCCCTCGCCGCGCAGTATCCCGCAGCAAGCCTCTTGCGGAAGTGTCCGCGAGTTCGGCGCATCGCTCCCTGTCCACGAAAAAGAACAGGAAGCGACACGGACGCGGCGCATCCAGTTGCCCCTCCCAAGGGACGCGTTGCCAGCGGTCCAAGACTCAAGCGAGCGCGAATCCCTGCGCGTACTGGTTTCGACAGCCCGTCTCGGGCTCCACAGCTTTGAGCCTTTCCGCACCACCCACCATAGACCCTTTGGGGCACGGCGTTACCGAAGACCGGCAGGCGGGCGCTCCAAGACCTACGAGACTCGCTTCCGAGCAGGCGCCGCGAGGCGGGGTCAGCGACTTAGGACGCCGGGCTCGAGCGAGTAGCCGAATCGCTCAACCGCTTGCGCCTCGGCGATGTAGATCGTCTCTCGGAGCTCGGCCGTCATGACCACGTCGCGGAAGCGCATGTTCACAGGCGGAGTCGCGAGGATCACGCCGTAGTCCCAAAGCTCGACGTCGAGGGGGAGCTCGCCCGCCGCGATCAGGGCTGAGATCGTGTCCTCCAGTAGCCGCTCGAAGCGGCCGACGAAAATCGCATCGGGCGGGCCGAGCCAGACCTCGTAGTAGTTGGAGAGGAACCCTGGCCAGCGCTCGACTGCCTCATGGACGAAGGCCTCGAAGTCAGGCGTCCGGCGGATGATGTCGTCGACCGGGTGTTCGTCCCAGTCCTTGTAGGTCTTGCGGTGAGACCAATACGACTCGTACCAGGTGGCGGGGTCGCGCACGAACCCGAAGACGAAATCACTCGGAACCTCGCTCCAGTTCAGGTGCCCTTTGCGCTCGTCGGGCTCGACGAGGTCTGGGATGAGCGAGCGCAGGGCCTTCTTGACCCACGTCCCGCCCGTTTTCGGCAGATGAACGAAGCCGATGCGCTCGTTGTACATACGTTTTGACTCTAGCCCTGAAGTTCCGACCTTGCATGCCGACTCGGCGACATCCGGCAATGCACGATCGCTTCGAGGTAGGCGCGGTGCTCGGGGTTCATTTAGACCACGCCTCGTAGACCCTGCGGGATACTGCGCGGGCGATGTCGCAGGAGAACGTGGAGAACGCGCGCAGGTTCTTCGATCCTGGAACGCGACCGGCGACCTTGATCTGTCCGGGTTCGACCCGGGTCTGATCTACCACCCCCGCGCAGACGAGCCGGACCCAAGCCCGCACGTTGGCCGTGATGCCTACGAGCAGCTTCTGCGCGGATTCATAGAGTCGTTTTCCGAGATCAAGTTCGACCTGCTCGAGGTACGTGACGAGGGCGACTACGTAGTCGCCTCGACGGTGATCCGATGTCGTGTACGCGACAGCGGGATCAGCGTCAACGACGCTTACGTGTTCGTGAACAGAGTCCGAGATGGTCTCGTCGTCGAAGGCTGGGAGTACCGGACGATGGAAGAAGCCCTCGAAGCCGTCGGGCTGTCGGAGCAAGACGCTCACGCCGACTCCTGAGGCTGCGGGATACTGCGCGGGCGATGTCGCAGGAGAACGTGGAGTTCCACCACCAAGTCATCGATGCTTTCAACCGACGCGACCTTGGTGCCTACCTGGCGCTGATAGACCCCGAAGTGGAGTGGACCCCGTACGAGGTTTGGGTCCAGGGGGGCGAGCCTTACCGGGGCCATGCCGGTATCCGAAGCTGGTGGGAAGAGTCTTTCGGGGTCTTCCCGGACCTCCGGGCAGAGGTCTACGAGATACGAGACTTCGGAGACAGGACGTTCGCGAGCGGACGCCTTAGCGGGCAGGGCGCCGGGAGCGGCGTGTCGATTGAGCGTGCGATGTGGTTGGCCAACGAATGGCGTAACAAGAAGATGGTGTGGGGGTGTGCGTTCGGGAGCGAGGCCGAGGCCCTCGAAGCCGCCGGCCTCTCGGAGTAGGCGATGTCGCAGGAGAACGTGGAACTCACTCACCGAGCGACCGACGCCTTCAACCGGCGCGACCTCGATGCCTTTCTGGCATTCATGGACGATGACGTGGAGATCGTCCCGCGCGCCGTTGCCATGGAGGGCCGCTACCACGGCCACGACGGAGTGCGCCGCTGGTGGAGCAGCCTGTTCGATGTCTTCCCCGACTGGCATGCGGAGGACTTGGAAGTGCGCGACTTCGGGGATCTCACGATGGGGGCTGTGCGCATTCGCGCCCACGGCGGAGAAAGTCGCGTCCCAGTCGATCAAGTGATCTGGCTGGTGGGTGAGTGGCGCAACGGGATGGTTGTCCGGTACAGCAGCCACGACAGCGAGGCCGAAGCCCTCGCAGCCGCCGGCCTGTCGGAACAAGACGCTCACGCCGACTCCTGAGCCTCGCTCACTTCCCCTCCCCGTTGATCGCCGCCCGCCGTCGCCGGATCGACTCGGCCAGGCTCTCGCCCTCGGCGAGCTGGCGCGCCCACTCGGCCCGGCCCTTCGGCGTCGCGCCGTAGCGGTCGAGCCAATCGGCCAGGCGGTTGGAGGCGCGCAGGCGGACAGCGACCAGCTCACGGACGCCGCCGTTGCGGGTGGTGATCCCGGCCCTGGCGATCTCCGCGTCGATCGCCTCGATCAGCGCCTCGATCCTCCCGATCTCCGCCGCGCCGATCGCGTCGATCGGAGCCGTGTGCGGCTCGTCCATGATCGCGTCGCGAATCTCCTGGGCGCGTGGCTCACGCAGGCGGGCGGAGTAGACGCCGTGCTTCGCGTTGCTGGTGTTGCCGGGGTGGGACGCCCGGAGCGTCTGCGGGTGGCCGGGGTTCGTCATGGCGTCATTCTCTCGCGGCGGCGAGCGTCCGGCGCCTCGCTCGATTCGGGAGCGGCCTGCTGCCACTTTGCTGTCACCCCGGCCTCCGCGGGCTGAGACGCCGCCCGCGTGGAGCGCAGATTCCCCGGTCCAGTGGGGAATCCGACGAGTGGGCGGTACCGGGTTCGAACCAGTGACCTCCTGCTTGTAAGGCAGGCGCTCTCCCAGCTGAGCTAACCGCCCCGGGACGTTTGATTCTAGGCGCTCTGATGGGCAGCAATGGGCAGCAACCGCCCCCGGACTGAGCCGCCGTGTATCAGCGCGCCGGCCCCGCCAGGCCTCGTCGATACAGTTTCGCCGTGATCGTTCTCATTGTTGTGGTCGTTCTGCTTTTACTGATCTTTGCGGGACTAGCAATGGTCGTAAAACGCGTCGACTGACGCTCACGCTGACTCCTGAGCCTGCGGGATACTGCGGGCGATGTCGCAGGAGAACGTCGAGATCGTGAGCGCTGCCTTCGACGCCTATTTCCGAGGCGAGATGGAATCGGTCCTGCGTCTGATCGACCCGGAGATCGTCGTGATGCAGCGTTCCGAGATGCCTGATGCGCGGACTCGCCGTGGGCGCGCCGGCGTGATCGAAGCCATTGCCCTGTGGCCCGAGCAGTGGGATGACTACGAGCTGAAGATCGTTCAGATGGTTGACGCGGACGATCATGTCGTTGTCAGGACCCACCAACGCGGACGCGGCAAGGGCAGCGGGGTCGAGGTGGAGGACGAGATCTGGTTTGTCTTCGGGTTTCGCAACAGAAAAATCGCGGAGTGGCGGATGTTCGGAGCCGAGCGCGAAGCACTCGAAGCTGCCGGGCTGTTGGAGAACGATGCTCACGCCGACTCCTGATTGCCCTGCAGCCGTAGGCAGGGCGAGGAGCAGCCTTCACCCGCCCGACGACGCCTCCCATCGCAGCTAGCAAGACTCTCATGTCCCCTTGACCTCGACGATCGGAGCGATACAGTCGGGGCATGCCCCGGCGCCTGACCCTGCTGGCGAGCGTGGCCGTTGTAGCCGGACTCCTGGTCGGCGCGACGATCGCGCAGGCGACGATCCAGCAGTACTTCCGCTCGATCGTTTCGCCCGCGAAGGCGGGCAAGCCGGTGTCCCTTCAGGTGAAGCAGCAGACATCTCTGTCTGCTGACGAGCCCGGGTACAAGGTCGCCGGACAACCGCCACCCCAGCAGGGGCAGATAATCCGCGTCAACAAGGGCTTTCAGTTCAACGGGAAGTACTTCAAGCGTTGCAAGCTGGCGGCGCTTCAGGCCAACGGACCGGCGGGCTGCCCGTCGGCCTCCAAGATCGGGACTGGCATCGGCGCCGGCTCGGCGAAACCGATCCTCACCAAGGTGGACGCAAAGCTGACGCTCTTCAACGGCGAGAAGCAGGGCGGCAAGGACACCGTCTATGTGTTCACCCTGCCGACCGTCGGTCCTACCTTCGTCGTCGTGGGGACGATCAACAAGGTCAAGAAGGGCAACTACGGATACGAGCTGAGATTCAAGATCGACCCGATCAAGACGCTTCCGAACGCCCCCGACGCCGCGATCGTCCAGGTGCGCACCAACACGCCGGTCAAGTCCGTAAAGAAGAGCGGGAAGAAGCGCTACCTGATCGTGGCCCCCAAGACGTGCACGGGCAAGTGGTCCTTCGAGGGCGAGGTCAAGTTCGAGGACGGGCGCACGGTGAAGGTGCCGGGCACGCAGAGCTGCAGCAAGAAATAGTCGACGACGGCGTCCTCGCCGCAGCCTCTTGACTCCGGTCCGCACAGCGCCTTAGGGTCGGCGGAGCAGAGAGGGCTGCCACTCGTTCTCTTGCTTCGCCGGGCGTGCAGCGAAACGGATGCACCAACCGAAGGAGCCCCATATGAGAATGCGGATGCTGCTCATCGCGGCCGCGGTGGTCGCGCTTGCGCTGACTCTGTCTCCCGCCAGTGCGCTCGGGCAGGGCCGGCTGCAGCTCTACCTGGTCAATTCCGGTCCGACAACCGCCTTCTACAACGAGAGCATGACCGGCGACGGCGACTGCGACCAGATCGCGAAGCCCGCGTCGCTTTCAACGGCGCCGGGAACTGCCGTCCAGTTCGACAGCCCAGGCTATGAGCCCGGGACTCCTCCGCACCCGTCCGTCTTGTCGTACTTGGCCGGTGGCAAGGGCTTCACGATCCCGTCGAACCCGAATGCGCTCATCCTCAAGATGTGGGCCTTCTCCGGTGACGGGACCTGCACCGGTCAGCTGGACGATCAGGTGTTCGAGTGGCGGGTCGACTGCTCCGGTCCGACCTGCGGTTCGGTCAGCCTGAGCGGCGGGTGGCGGTCGTTCCTGGTCCCGGCGGGGACTCCGAGGAACACGCTCTTCAACGTACATCTCGGTCTCTCTTCGGCGGTCAAGGTTGGTGCCGGCGACACCATCTCGCTGCGGCTGTCTTCTGACACGTACGTAGGCATCCAATGGAGCGCACCGAACGGCCCGGGGAAGAGCGAGCTGTCGATCCTGACGCGCTGAGCCTCGTTCAGGCGCCCGGGGACGATCCGCTGTTCACGGGCGCCTGACCTTCACCGTCCGCTTCGCGGTGGCGATGTTGCCGGCGCCGTCGCGCACAGTGATCGTCACGCGCGCTCGCACGCGCCGCCCGCGGCGAAGTGAGCGCCTCGCCGCGCCGCGCGCCTTCTTCGTGACGCGCAGCTTCAGCCTCGCCCGCTTGCCGGCGGTGAGCGTCGCGCTGGCCGGCCGGAGCTTGAACGTTCGGCTCGCACCCGGAACCGACAGGCGGCCGCTGGCTGTTGCGGTCCCATTTTCGTCGCTTGTGACGGCCACGACCACCGCTCTATTTGCAAGCACGTTCTGGGTCGAGGATGAGCTGAAGGCAAGTTTTGGCGCCCGCTTGTCGGCTGTCGCCGGGCAGGCACTCTGACGAGTGGCGTCGGTCGGGCAGGCATCCTGCGTGTCGTCGCCGTAGCCGTCCTTGTCCGCGTCGGATTCGACCGTGGCGGCGACGTTGACGCGTAGGTTGGGCCACGCGATGGTCGCGGTCCCCGTCTGGCCGACCGGGATGTCGCCTCCGCCGAACTGCGCTATCTGGTTCCCGGGAGTATTGGGCGTTGTGATTCCTACCTCTGCATCAGCCACAGCAGCAGTCAGCCCGATCAGGTCGCCGCTGTTCACCGGGATTCGCTCGTTGAACTCGTATGCGGTATCCGGGTCGAGCGTCTTGAGGGAGCTCTCGGCCAGCACCTGATAGGCGAGACCGGTCCCGGTGTAGCGGAAGATCTTGAGCCTAACGGCCCCGGCGGTCGGGTCGGCGCTGGTGTGGAACCGCCAGCGTGTGAGCACCCCTTTCGGTGTCTCATACGACTGACTTCCCGGCGTCGTCGACGCAGCGACCACTGGCGTCTGAACGGCGAACACGGGCGTCGAGGTCGTCTGGCCCACCTCGGTCGAGTCGCCCAAGGCGATTGCCGCGGAGACGCCGAATCCCGCGGCCAGCGCAAGCAGCGCCGGGACCGGCCTGATTCGAGGAGCGTCGTGCTTCCTATGGCGTGACCCCATCCGGCAGGGCCCCCTCCCGGTTGACCTAACTGCCCTGCGCGGGCGATTCTACGCTCAGCCCGGCGGCCGCGAGCCCCGCTTCGCGCTCGGGGAACACCTGCAACCGCAGCGCCGCGCCCTCCCGGAACGTCCACAGGTGCGCGATCCGGTTCTCGACCACCGCCGTGCTTCCGTGTGGGCGGAACCGCATGACGAGCAGGACCACGATGCGGTCCCCGCTCGTCGGGAGGTACTCCACCGGCTGCGCCGACACCTCCTCGAAGGGCTCGAACAGGTCCCCGAGCACGCGCTTGGCCTCGGCTGGGCCGCGATAGGTACCCGGGTTTGGTGCTCGATCTGCAGTCACAAGCTCGAAGTCGGGAGCAGCCGCCTCGAACAGCGCGTCCCAATCGCGGCGGTTGAAGGCCTCGTAGCCGGCCCGCAGCACTTCGATCTCGCTTTGCAGCATGACCGACGCAGTATCTCGCAGCGTCCCTATATTGGCCGGGGTGTTCCGCCGCCCGTACATGCTCGCCCTCGGAGCCTTGGCGCTGGTCGCCGCCGCGCTCGGCGCCGCCGCGCTGCTCAAGGACGACCCTGAAGACGCTGCCGTTCCGGGAGTCATCGCGCGGGGGAACATCAGCGGCGTGCGCGACAGCGAGGCGGCGCAGGCGTTTCCGGAGTCGGGCGACACCTCGCACCGCGAGGCGGCTGACCCGGCGGCCGCTGCGGCCGCCGCGGCCGAAGACACGGGACCCAGCCCCGGCGCTCCATCGGATGCAGAGGTGCGCCGCGACCTGCGCGAGCTCGAGCGCTACAACCGCGGGCTGAAGCGCGGCGGAAGGCTCGGGGTGACGTCACGCGGCGACGCCGAGGCGCCGATCGGCGCACCGGCCGTGATCGGCGACATCGTCGCGGGCGGCAACGCGATTGCCCGCTTCCCGTACCGGCTCGGCGGCGGCCACGGCTCGTTCGTCGACAACGCCTACGACTGCTCGGGCTCGGTCAGCTACGCGTTGGCGGCCGCCGGAATGCTGCAGGCGCCGCTCACCTCGGGCGAGCTGATGAAGTGGGGCGAGCCGGGGCCCGGCCGCTGGATGACCGTCTACGCGAATCCCGGCCACGTCTACATGTCCGTCGGTGGCCTGCGCTTCGACACCAGCGGTCGTGCCGGGCCGCGTGGATCGCGCTGGCAGCGCAACCAGCGCCCGCCGCGCGGATTCGTCGCGCGGCACTGGCCGGGTTACTAGCGAGAGTCGCTCAGACGCCGGCGCCCTGGCCGTTCCACCAGCCGGCCTGGGTCTCAGCGTCGTCGCGCGCGGTCGTGCCCTCGGTGGCGCCGAACGCCAGGAACTCGATCCCCTCGGAGCCGGCCGACACCGCGCGCATGATGCCCGGCGGGATCCGGATCGCATCCCACTGGCGCAGCTCGACGATCTCGTCGTCCAGCTTCACCCGGCCGTTGCCGGACAGCACCAGATAGACCTCTTCCTGCGTCTCATGCCTGTGCCCGAAGGGCTGTGTCGCGTTGGGAGCCAGCCCCTGCAGGCTCACGCCGGTCGCCTCGAGCCCCAGCTCACTTGCCGGGAACCGCGCCTGCATGTCCGGTGCGAGGCCGAACTTCGGCGCCATGTCCTCGGACTCGCGCAGGTTCTTGATCGTGTAGTCGGGCATGTGGTCCTTTCGCTCGGCGGGAAGTAGCCTGCGGCCCGATGTTAATTGCCGCCGTTCAAATGGAGGCTGTGGTCGCGGACGTCGATGCGAACCTCGCCGCGTGTGAACGGCTGGCGGCGGCCGCCGGCGCGCAGGGAGCGCAGGCGATCGCGCTGCCGGAGTTCTTCTCGACCGGCATCGGGTTCGTTCCGGAACTCGCCGACGCGGCGCTACCGCCGGACGGCGCGGCGACGCAGACGCTGCAGCGGATCGCGACGCAGCACCAGGCGCTGGTGGGCGGCTCCTTCCTCTGCCGCGATCCGGACGGCGAGGTCCGCAACGCATATCTGCTGGTGCGTCCCGACGGCACGATCGCGGGCCGCCACGACAAGGACCTGCCGACGATGTGGGAGAACGCCTTCTACGTCGGCGGCGGCGATGACGGCGTGATCGAGGTCGACGAGGACCTGACAGTCGGGGCGGCGGTCTGCTGGGAGCTGATGCGCACGCAGACGGTGCGGCGGTTGCGCGGGCGGATCGATCTCGCGATGACGGGCTCGGGCTGGTGGTCTGTGCCGCGTCGCTGGGGACCCGGGCCTTTGATGGACCGGCTCGAAACGCGCAACTGCGCCACCGCGCGCCGGGCGGCCGAGTCGTTTGCGCGCTTCGTCGGCGCGCCCGTCGCGCACGCGGCGCACGCCGGCGAGCTCTCGTGCGCGACGCCGTGGTGGCCGGTCTCCTACGAGGGTCACTTCGAGGGCGCGACCGTCATCTGCGCCGCGGACGGAACGGTGCTCGCGTCGCGCGACTGGAGCGAGGGAGAGGGCGTCGTCGTGGCCGACGTCGAGCTCGGGCGGCAACCGCCGAGCGCCGAGCCGCCCGACCGGTTCTGGCTGCACAAGCGGGGAACGATCGCGGCACTCACGTGGAACGTGCAGCGCGCGCACGGGCGGCGCTGGTACCGCCGCCATGTGAGCCGGGCCTGATCTTGTGGCGGCGGTCGCGCGCGGATAGGTTTGCTTCGTGAAAGCGGCCGCGCTAGGAGTGCTGACTGCGACGTTCCTGCTGGCCGGCCCGGCTTTCGGGAGCCCTCAGTTCGTGTCCACCTTCGAGGGCGGCTACCTGGCTCACACTCCCCGGACTCCGTCGGGGTTCCAGGCGCTCGCCACCTGGGGCGATCCAGGCGAGCCCGGTGGCAAGCCGAAGGAGCTCAGCCGGATCAAGGTCGACTTCGCACCGGGCGCGCGGCTCAACACGGCGGCGCTGCCGGCCTGCAAGGCATCGGACCTCGACGTCCAGGTGCAATCCGTGCGCGCTTGCCCCAAGAGCACGATCGTCGGATCGGTTCGCGGGCAGGGCCTCTATCCAGGCAGCACGCCCTTCAACACTTACGCGACGCTCTTCAACGCGCGGCGCCAGATCATCGTCGTGGTCACGCTCGACAGCAGGAAGGGAAGGCTCCTGACCAACTTCCGCGACGACGTCCGCCGCAGCTCGATCACCGTCAACCTGAAGGTTCCCGGGAACATCTCACTGATCCGGTTCCACGCGGTCGTGCCGCGCCATTCGCGCAAGGTCAAAGGCAAGCGCCAGACCTACTTCACGACGCCGGCGACCTGTCCGCCCGCCGGCGTCTGGACGAACACGGCGACTTTCAGCTACGAGGACGGAACGAGCGACCGCCACGCGGTTCCGACTCCCTGCGCCGTTAAGTGACCAATGCCGCTTGTGAGCCTCCGCCGCGTTCGGCAAGAATGTCCGCGGGGCGGCGCCGCCGCTCGCAGCCCGAGGGGAGAGGAGCGAGATCACATGGCAGTGACCGTACCGCGGGAGACCGAGCCGGCGATCAGCCCGTATCTCGAGGGCAACTACGCACCGATCCACCGGGAGATCACCGCCGAGAACCTCGAGGTGATCGGCGAGCTTCCGGACGACCTGGCCGGCATGTTCATCCGCACGGGCTCGAACCCGCGCTTCCATCCCAACGGCCGCTACCACTGGTTCGACGGCGACGGAATGCTGCACGGAATCGAGCTCGAGGACGGCAGCGCCACCTACCGCAACCGCTACATCCGCACGAAGGGCCTCGAGGACGACATCGACGCCGGGAGCTCGCTTCGCACCGGCATCATGGAGCAGCCCGACATCACCAACCCGGATGGCCCGTGGAAGGACACCGCCAACACCGACCTCGTGTTCCACTCCGGCAAGCTGCTCGCGCTGTGGTGGCTGTCCGGAAAGGCGCACCAGATCCGGCTCCCCGATTTGGAGACCGAGGGCCCGTGCGACTTCGGCGGCACGCTCGACACCAACATGGCCTCGCACGCCAAGGTCGATCCGGCCACGGGCGACATGATCTTCATCGACTACGGCCCGCTGCCGCCCTACCTGCGCTACGGCGTCGTGTCTCCCGACGGCGAGGTGGTGCACTCGACGCCGATCGAGCTGCCCGGCTTCCGGCTCCAGCACGACGTCGGCTTGACGGAGAACCACGCGCTGCTGTTCGACATGTCGATGATGTGGGACCCGGAGGAGATGAAGCAGGGCCGCGTACGCCTCGGCTTCTTCCACGAGCGCCCGAGCCGGATCGGCGTGATCCCGCGCCGCGGCGAGGGCACGGACGTGCGCTGGTTCGAGACCGAGCCGTTCTTCATGTACCACACGATCGCGTGCTGGGAAGAGGGCGAGGAGATCGTGATGATCGGCTGCCGGATCCCCGATCCGATGGGCTGGGAAGCGAAGGGTAAGACCGGCCGCAACGCGCCGCTGCTCGGCAACCTGCAGGATCGAGCCCTACCTCTCGCAGTGGCGGCTCAACATGCGCACCGGCGCCGTGGACGAGGCGCAGATGGACGACCGCATCACGGAGTTCCCGCGCATCAACGACCAGTTCCTGGCGCGCCAGGCGCGCTACAGCTACAACGGCCGGATCGCCGACTCGCCGACGATGCTGTTCGACGGCTTCGTCAAGTACGACCTGACCGACGGCACCAGCCAGGAGTACGGCTACCCCGAGGGCTGGTACGGCGGGGAGCCTTCCTTTGCGCCGTCGACGAGCGCGAAGGCCGAGGACGACGGCTACCTGCTGACCTTTGTGGCGCAGGAGTGCACCGGCCGCTCCGAGCTCTATGTCGTGCACGCCCAGACGCTCGAGACGGTCGCACGGGTCGTGATCCCGCAACGCGTCCCGACCGGGTACCACACCCGCTGGGTCGACCACCAAGACCTGAAGGCGGCCAGCGCGGCGCACGCCAACGGCGCTCACTGACCAGGTGAGCAACACCTACATCCTGGGCGCCTACCAGACCGACTTCGCGCGCAACTGGTCGCGCGAGGGGCTCGGCCTGGCCGACATCTGCGCGGACGCGGCCCACGGCGCGATGCGTGACGCCGGCATCGAGCCCGGGCAGGTCGAGGTCGGGCACGTGGGTAATTTCGCCGCCGAGGTGTACTGCGGTCAGGGGCACTTGGGCGGCCTGCTGGTCGAGGCGGACGACGCGTTCGTCGGCCTGCCGACCTCGCGGCACGAGTCGGCCTGCGCGTCGGGCAGCGTGTCCACGCTGGCCGCGATGGCGGACCTCGAGTCGGGGCGCTACGACTGCGCGCTGGTCGTCGGCGTCGAGCAGATGCGCACGAAGTCGACGTTCGAGTCACAGCAGGCGCTCGGCGCGGCCGCGTGGGTGCCGCGTGAGACCGAGGGCGTCGACTATCCGTGGCCGCAGCTCTTCAGCGACCTCGGCGACGAGTACGAGCGCCGCTTCGGACTCGACCCGGCGCACCTCGGGCAGCTGCAGCGGATGTGCTTCGAGAACGCGCGCCGCAACCCCAACGCGCAGACACGCAAGTGGAGCTTCGAGGAGGGGGCGTTCGGCGAGGACGACGAGCTCAACCCGGTCGTCGCCGGGCGCATCCGCAGGCAGGACTGCTCGCAGGTGACCGACGGCGCCGCCGCCGTGGTGCTCGCCTCCGACGAGTTCCTCGAGCGCGCCGGCATCCCCGCGGCGGGGCTGCCCCGGATCGCCGGCTGGGGCCACCGCACGGCGCGCATGGCGCTCGCCGACAAGCTGGCGGACGGCAACGGGTCGCCGTTCGTGTTCCCGCAGGTGCGGGGCGCGATCACCGACGCGTTCGAGCGCGCGGACGTGGACGGAGTGGGGGAGATCGACGCGATCGAGACCCACGACTGCTTCTCGACCACCCACTACATGGCGATCGACCACTTCGGCCTGACGGCACCGGGCGAGTCCTGGCGGGCGATCGAGGACGGGACGGTCGCCTTCGACGGCGCGTGTCCGATGAACGCCAGCGGCGGGCTCACCGGCTGCGGTCATCCCGTCGGTGCGACCGGCGTGCGGATGCTGGCCGACTCCGCGAAGCAGGTGAGCGGCGCGGCCGGCGACTATCAGGTGCCGGACGCCGCGCGGGTGGCGACGCTCAACATCGGCGGCAGCGCGACCACCACCGTGTGCTTCGTGGTCGACCGGTCCGAGACAGGGCACTAACCCCTTATCCTCGAGCCGGAATGACCGTCGCCCCGCCGCAACGGACGAGCAATCCGCTCACGATCATCTACGAGGACATGCGGGCCGACCGGCGCGCGGCGGTTCCCTGGCCGCCGGGCGAGCTGACATTCAGCCTCTCGCGCACCTCGCGCTTCGACCGCGACCCGCTCGCCGTGCTGCTCGAGTCCTACGAGCGCTTCGGGCCGATCTTCACGTTGCGGATCTTCCACCACAACGTCGTCTTCATGCTCGGTCCGGAGGCGAACCACTACATACTCGTCTCGCACGCGAGCAACTTCCTGTGGCGCGAAGGCCACCTGCGCGACCTGATCCCGCTGCTCGGGGACGGCCTGCTGACGATCGACGGCGCGTTCCACCGCCGCCACCGCAAAGTCATGCTGCCGATGTTCCATCGAGAGCAGATCGAGCGCACCACGGCGGTGATAGAGCAGGAAGTCGACCGCGGCATGGGAGCGTTCCGGCCCGGTGAGGTGATCGACCTCTACAACTGGACCCGCGGCGTCGCGCTGCGGGTGGCGATGCGGGCGCTGTTCGGAATCGACCCGGACCGCGCGAAGGCGGGCGGGCTGAATGCCGCCGAGGAGTTCGAGTCGGCGCTCTCCTTCTACGGGCGCGAGTACATGTGGCAGATCCTGCGCGGTCCGCGCACCCCATTCGACCAGCTGCTGCGCTCCCGCAAGCGCCTGGACTCGCTGATCTATGGCGAGATCGACCGCCGACGCGCCTCGGGCGAGCGCGGCGACGACATTCTCTCGCTGCTGCTCGACGCCGCGGACGAGGAGGGCGAGACGCTCAGCCGCCGCCACATCCGCGATGAGGTGATGACGCTGCTGTTCGCCGGGCACGACACGACGACGTCCACGGTCGCCTTCATGTTCTACGAGCTGGCGCGCAACCCGGCGATCGCCGACGACCCGACGATCAACGTCGAGATGATCATCGACGAGACGCTGCGCAAGTACCCGCCCGCCTACACCGGGCCACGGCGCTCGGTCGAGGCGTTCGAGTTCGCCGGCGCGACGGTTCCCGCCGGCGCACACGTCCACTACAACTCGTGGGCCAGCCATCACCTGCCGGACGTCTGGCCGGAGCCGGAGGAGTTCCGTCCGCACCGCTTCACCGAGGAGAACAAGGCGAAGCTGCCGCGTGGCGCCTACGTCCCGTTCGGCGGCGGCTCACGCACATGCATCGGGATGCGGTTCGGCCAGGCGGAGCTGGGCGTGATCGCAAGCCGGATCCTCGAGCGCTTCCGCCTCGAGCCGGTGCCGGGCTACGAGCTCGAGATCCGCCACGCGCCGACGATTTCGCCGGCCGAGGGCCTGCCGATGAAGGTGCGTGCCGCGCAGCCGGCGGCCGTCCTCGGCGCCTAAGCGCTGATCCTCAACCCGCAAGCACAGGCTCGCTGCCGTAGCGGCGCCGGTGCAGGAAATAGGCGGCGAGACCGGCCGGCAGCGGCAGCCAATAGGAGACGAGGCGGTAGGCCAGAGTTGCCACGACCGCGTCGGCGGCGTTGACTCCAGCGAGCACCAGCGTTCCGGTCAGCCCCGCCTCGACGAACCCGAGCCCTCCCGGAGTGAACGGCAGGCCGGACAGGATCTGTGCGACGCAGTAGGCGAGCAGCACCCCGTAAAGGAGCGGCACGTGGCCGACCGCGGCGACGGCGGCCAGCAAGGCGACGTAGTCGAATGCCCAGCGGCCGCTCGTGGCGAGCAGCGCCGCCTTCCAGCGGTCGCCGAGCACCGAGCGGATCAGGTTGCGTTCCTTCACGAGCCGCTCGGGGAGGTCGTGAATCGGCTCGTGCCGGCGCCGGAGCGCGTTGCGGGCACGCTGCAACGTGCGGCCGACCCATTCGAGCGCGCCATCCCATGTCAGCAGCACGGCGCCGCCGGCGCCCATCACCGCCGTCGCGAACAGCCCCGCCCACGCCGCCCGGGCGAGATTGGCGTCGATCGGCTCGCCGGCGAGCACCGCCGGCAGGGCCAGCACCGGCAGCGCGAACAGCATGCCGGTCATTAGGAGGCTGGCGGCCGTCAGGCCGGACACGGCGGCCGCCCGGGGTATGCCCGCATCGGTGAGCATCCGGTACTGCAGCGCGCCGGCGGTCGCCGCGCCACCCGGGACGATGCGGCCGAATGCGTTGCCGGACAGCTGAGAGGTCGCGACGGGCGACAGGTGCGGCGCGCGCAACGCGATCTTCTGCACTCGCCACAGGCAGTAGAAGGCGCCGGTCTCGAGCAGCAACATCGAGACCAGCCACCACGGCTTGATCTCGATCACCTCGGGCCCGGCCTTGAGGACGTCGATCAGGGCGGGCGCGACCGCGTACAGGGAGATCCCCGTGATCGCCAGGAAGATCGCGCGCAACAGAACCCGGCGGCGCGTCGATGGCCCGGGCGCCGGCAGCTGCTCGGTGGTCACGGCGGGCTCCGAGGGAAGGGCGCTCAAGCCGGCGTCATGTCGCGCAGCCGCTGCGCCGATTCCGGGTCATGCGCGGGCAGATAGACCGTCGGCTCGGCCGCAGTCAGGTCGCGCATCCGGGCAAGCGTCTCGCGCGCCACGTTCTCGTCGGGGGAGACGCCGTCGACGGCGCCCTCGAGCATCAGCTGCTGGGTGTAGGAGGCATCGCCGGCCAGCACGACCAGCCGGCCGTCGGTGCGGACGGCGACCGACATGTGCCCCGGCGTGTGACCGGGCGTTGACACGAGCAGCACGTCGCCGGCCTGCGTCAGCGCTTTCGTGTCTTCGAACCGGCCCAGCGGCGGGCCGTCGAACCGGACCGGGGTGGGGGCGAACCAGTCGGGCAGGTACTGGGGCAGGTAACCGCGCAGCTTGCCCATCGTGCCGCTCGCCAGCTTCAGCTCGGTGGGCGTTACGAGGACCTCGCTGCGCGGGAAGTGGGGCAGCCCGCCGGCGTGGTCGGTGTGCATGTGTGTGAGGACCACCCAGCGCACGTCCTCGGGCGAGAACCCGAGCGCGCGCAGTTGCGGGCCGACCTCGTCCGTGTCGGTCACCTGCAGCCGCACGCAGCGGCGGAAGTAGGGGTGCCAGCGAGGGAAGTGCCCGGGCCGGCTGGCGGCGGCGGTCTCGCCGGTGTCGACCATGATCAGCCCCTCCGGATGCTCGATCAGCCAGCAGAGCACCGGCAGCGGCTCGGTCCAGCGGCGATCGAACAGCGTTCGCAGCACCCGCAGCTGGCCGTGTCCCTCGCCCCGGCGCTGGCGCTCACGCACGAGGACGGTGCCGGTCTGGATCGGGTGGATGCGCACGTGCGGACTCTAGTACCGCGACCGCGCGGATTTGTCGCTTTCGGGACTCGCCGGCGGTCAGGCGTGCGCCGCGGCCTTGGCGGCCTGGCGCTCGGGGCTGATGCGGACCACGTTCCAGGCCAGCCCGACCAGCTCCATCCCCCTGATCACCCAGGCCGAGATGTCGATCTCCCACCAGCGCAGGCCGTGCTCGGCGGAGCGCGGGAATGCGTGGTGGTTGTGGTGCCAGGCCTCTCCCAGCGAGGGCAGCGCGAGCCAGGCGACGTTGGTGGAGTGGTCGTCGAGGTCGAACCGCCGCCGGCCGAAGAAGTGGCACACCGAGTTGATCGACCACGTCACGTGGTGCAGGAAGAAGGCGCGCACGAGGCCACCCCATACGAGGCCGCGGACTCCACCGACGAAGGTTCCGTGCACCAGGAATCCCGCCACGAACGGGATCCCGAGGCTGAGCACGACCCACACGTGGTAGCGGTCCGAGAGCAGCCGCATCCCGCGATCCTCGTCGAGCTCCTTCGCGTAGCGCTGGTGCTCGGCCTGCCCGTGGCTGGCGAAGAGCCAGCCGGTGTGCGCGTACCAGAGGCCCGACAGCCCAGAGCCGTGCCCGACGTGCGGGCTGTGCGGGTCGCCCTCCTCGTCGGTGTGGGCGTGGTGCTTGCGGTGGTCCGCGACCCAGTCGATCACCGATCCCTGCAGCGACATCGAGCCGAGGCCCGCCAGCACGTACTCGACCGGCTTGTAGGTCCGGAAGGCGCGGTGCGTGAGCAGCCGGTGGTAACCGACCGTGACGCCGATGGCCGTCAGCACGTACAAGGTGACCATCAGCGCGAGGTCGGCCGCGTCGACGGCCTCGTTCCACAGCAGGACGATCGCGGTCAGACATCCGATGAACGGAGCCATCACGCCGATCAGGTTGCCTATCTGCCTGCCGCGTGTCATGGAGGTGCCCTTATCTTGTCCGATCTCGGGGCCTTCCACCAGAGGTACGTGGAAGGGCCTGCAACGAATGGCTATTGGGGAAATGGCAGCCAGCAAGAAAAGAAAGCAGAAGAGGGGGACTAGACGATCCGGCCCTCTACGCCGGGCTGACCGACGAGGGCGAGCGGGCCGACCGCCGCCGCCTACTCGAGCGGCTCCAGGCGCAGGGCGCCAGCTTCGAGGCGCTCGAGGCGGCCGTGCGCGAGGACCGTCTCGCGACGCTGCCCGTGGAGTTCGCGCTCAACGACGGCAGCCGCTACACGCTCACAGAGGTTGCACGCGCCGCCGACATCGACCCGCGCTACGCGCGCGCCGTGCTGCTCAGCCTCGGCCACCCGAATCCCCGCCCGCGCGAGAAGCGCTTCTCGGACCGCGACATCGAGGTCGCACGGATACTGCGGGTGTTCCTCGATGCGGGCCTGCCCAAGGACGAGATCCTCGAGGTGTCGCGCGTCGTGGGTCAGTCGATGGCGCGCACGGCGGCCGCCGTCCGGCGCGTGGTCGGCAACTCGCTCCTGAACCCGGGCGACGGCGAGCTCGAGCTCGCGATGCGCTACGCGGAGGCGGCCCGGCAGCTCGCTCCGCTGATGGGCCCCGTGATGCAGCAGCAGCTCGAGGTGCACCTGCGTGAGCAGGTCACCCGCGAGGTGATCACCCGCGCGGACCGCGAGTTGGGCACGCTCGCCCGCACTGCGGACATCGCCGTGTGCTTTGCCGACCTGTCGGGCTTCACCCGGCTCGGCCAGCGCCTGCCGCCGGACGAGATCGGCGCGATCGGCAACCGGATGGCGGAGATGGCCGGCGCGGTGGCACGGCCGCCGGTGGAGCTGGTGAAGACGATCGGCGACGGCGTGATGCTCGTCAGCCGCAGCGCGCCCGCACTGCTCGGAGCCGCGATCGACCTGCGCACCCAGACCCGTGAGGAGGGCATCGACTTCCCGCCCATGCGGGCCGGCATCGCACATGGCGCGGCGGTCCAGCGCAGCGGCGACTGGTTCGGTCCGGCGGTCAACTGGGCCAGCCGGATCACCGACGTGGCCCGACCGGGGACGATCGTGCTCGACGAGCAGGCCCGCGAGCGCGCCGGCGACGGGCACGAGTGGTCGAAGCGCAAGCGCAAGCGGCTGAAGGGCATCGACGGCCGCGTCGCCCTTTACACGTTGCAGCCGGCGCAATGAGCGAGCAGAACGTCGAGCTGGTCCGCGCCGCCCTGACCGCCTTTCGAGAGCGGCGCGAGGAGGCGGTTCCTGAGCTGATCCATCCTGACTTCGAGATGACTCAAATGCCGCAGCATCCCGAGGGGGGAGGGAGGTGCGCGGCTGGGAAGCCGCTGACCGGTCGATGACCGGCTGGAACGAGATGTTCGACGAGTTCCGCTGGGATGCGGAGGACCTGATCGACGCCGGCGACCAGGTGGTTCTCATCACACACACCCGGGGTCGAGGGCGCGGCGGCGCCGTCGACATAGAGCACCGCTACGGCATGGTCTTCACGATCCGAGACGGCCGCATCGCGGGACTCCAATGGTTCAACGACCCGGAGTCGGCGCTCGTCGCGGCCGGAGTCGAGGCCCGGCTCGTAGACCATCCTTGGTCCACGAGCCGGCCTTGCTGACTAGCCGCTGCTGACCGATTCGCACCCCAACGCGGGCGGGTCGAGGGTGTCGACCACGGCGCTGTCGAGAGTCCCCGGGGTACTGCCGCCGTCGCAGTCGAGCGTCGTGTCGAGGACGCCATCCTGGGCGCTCAGCGCGTCGTTTCCGTTCATGCCCCGCAGGACGTCGGCCCCCAGGGCACCGTCGATCACGTCGTCGCCACTCTGGCCGATCAGCGTGTTCGCTCCTGCGTCGCCGGTGATCCGGTCGGCCGCACTGCCGCCCGTCACGTTCTCGGCCTTCACGTTGTCGCGCTCGCCCTGGGCCCCGTCGTTCTGCAGCAGATCGAGCGTCACGGTGATGGGGTTGACCCGGACCGAGTAGTCCGCCGTGTCGGTGCCGGTGTTGCCGATCAACACGTCTCGGCCCGCTCCACCGACGAGCGTGTCGTTCCCGCCGCTGCCGTCGAGTGTGTCATCCCCGGCATTGCCGTTCATGAAGTCGTCGCCGAACCGGCCCTGCAGGGAGTTCGGTCCGCCGTCCCCATACAGCAGGTCGGAGGCCTTTCCGCCCTTGACGTTCTCCGTGCGGACGTCGTCCTGCTCCCCGGCGGCGCCGTCATTGGCGTCGTTGTCGAGCTTCACCGACACCGGCTGCTCACGCGCCGAGTAGTCGGCAGTGTCGGTTCCCTGCCCGCCGTTGAGCGTGTCGGCGCCGGAGCCGCCGGTCAGCGTGTCATCGCCCGGGCCCGCCGTCGAGCGTCGCCGGCGTGGCGGTGCCGTTCTGGACGGTGTCGTTGCCGTCGCCCGTGTCGGCGTGCACCGAGGTGACGCCCGCGGCCGAGCAGGTCACCTTCCTGGCGTTCACCGGCGTGCAGCCGGCGCCGGGCACGATGTCGACCCCCGTGTCCTCGACCGTGTAGGAGCCGGATGCCAGCGAAACGGTGAGGTTGCTGGCGGTACCGGGCGGCGCCTCGGTAATCGAGCGTCGAGCCGGTCACCCGCGCGCTCGCCCGGACGAGCGTGTTTGTGAACGTGCAGGTGACGGTCTCGCCCGGCGATACCGAGATGTCCGATGATCAGGCTGCCGTCGTCGCAGGTGGCGGAGGTCTGGTCCCACTCCGCCGGCACGGTCTCGGACACCGAGTAGCCCGTTGCCGGGCGCGACGTCGTCGAACGTCCGCGAGTTCGAGAGCGTTGCCGTCGTTGCCGTCGTCGTCGAGCTGGAAGCTCGCGGGCGTGAGGCCGCCGCCGGCCGAGAAGGCGAAGTCCTGCGGGTCGTCGGGCATCGCGTCCTTGACGACGACGATCTGGCCGCGCTTGCGCGTTGGTGAACGTGCAGTTGACGGTTTCCCCGATCGAGACGGAGATGTCGGTGACGGGGCTGCCGTCGTCGCACGTCGCCCCGTCTGATCCCACCCGGCCGGCACGGTCTCCGTCAGCGAGTAGCCGGTTGCCGGCGTCGACGTCGAACGACCGCGAGTTCGAAAGCTCGTTGCCGTCGTTGCCGTCGTCGTCGAGCTGGAAGCTCGTCGGCGTGAGGCCCCCGCCCGCCGAGAATTCGAAGTCCTGCGGGTCGTCGGGCTGTCGCGTCCTTGCGCACGACGATCTCTGCCGCTTCTTCTCGTTCGTGAAGGTGCAGGTGACCGTCTCACCGGGTGACAGCGAGATGTCCGAGACGGGGCTCCCGTCGTCGCATGTGGCGGTGTCTAGTCTCCAGCCGGCCGGGACCGGCTCCGTCACCGAGTAGTTGTCGCCGGGAGCGACGTCCGCGTACGTCTGGGTGTTGGACAGCGTGCCATCCGGGGTCGTCGTCGAGCGAGAAGCTCGGCGGGCCGAGGCCGCCGTCGGTCGTGAACTCGAAGTCCTGCGGATCGCTCGGGGGTAGCATCCTTGACGATCACGAGCGTCGATTGTGGAAGCCCGAAGTTCCAGTCGCTTGCGGCTCAGCGTCAGGACCGTGATCTCGATGTCGGTGCCCGGGCCGCCCGGCTGGGACGGCGTGCCATCGACACAGGGCGTGCTCGGCTCAGCGTTACCCGGGATCGAGCACGTGCCGGCCTGGACGCCGTCCCTGAACACCTCGACGCACTGGCTGGGCAATGCCCGCAGCCGGGCTGCGACACGTCGTAGCCGGCCGGCAAGAGCGAGGAGTCGATGCGGAACTTGAGGACGGATCGGGTTTGTAGTCGTCGGAGGTGTATTTGGTGTCACCGTCGATCCTCGCCTGGTATCCCAGCAGGCTGAATCCCGGACGGGGCGGTCTGAGTGGGGGCGATTTCCTGGATCGTCACCGTGCCGCCGCCCGGCGGTGTCACATCGGTCTCGAGCGGGTCGGTCTCAGTGGGCGTCGTCCCAGTGGAGGCGGTTCCGCCACTGGGAACCGTCTGGGTCTGCGCGTCCGAGGTCTCGGTGAAGTAGACGTCGAAGACACTGTCCGTGTCGTCGGCGCGCAGCGGCTCGAGCGACTGGAAGTAAATGCGATTGCCGCCCCCGTCCAAGCCGATCTCATTTATGCCCACGTCGTAGTTGCCGTGGTCGGGGACGGAGTCGTTGCCGGGACCGACCGTGGCCAAGAGGGTCACTCCGCCGACCCGCTCGTAGCCGTCGAATCGAAAGCCGTCGCCGTCCTCCGACGTCAAATTGCCGTCGGAGACGAAGTAGACCCGCAAGCCGTCGTCGGCCGCGCCCGCGAAGTAGGCAAAGTTTCCGCCGAAGGACCCGGTCGTGCGCCCGGAGACGAGCCGGTTCGTCGTCGTCCCGATGCGCTCGTAGACGTCGTTGTCGCTGGCGCCTGTCATCGGAGGAGGCGTGGCCAGGTTTTCGGCTGTGTTGTAGAAGACGCGCTGGCCGTCAGCAGAGACGTCTCCCTGCAGCGCCTTGGACGCGCTGCCGGGTGGCGGTATGGCGCAGTTCGGATCGCACGCATGGGCCGTCGGCGCAGGGCGAGAAACCAATCGTGCCGCAGGGCCGGTCGCCCGCGAGCCTGGCGTTGAAGGCAGTGTTGCCGGCCGAGATCTTCGAACGTAGTCGAGGCGGTCAGGTCGCGGCGGTAGATGTCGACGAAGCCGTCGCCGTCGTTGGCGGTGAGATTCTCCTTCGTAGTGAAGAACACGAGATTGCCGTCGTCGGACGACCTGCCGAAGCCGGCTTCGAAGGCGCCGTTGCCGTTGATGGCGCCCTGTGAGACATGCGTCGTCGAGGTCCGCCACGGAGCGGTCGTAGGCATCACGCTCGCTGTCCGAGTCGGTGGCGGCGAGGCTCTCGTTGGTCGAGAAGAAGACGTGCGAGCCGTCGTTCGACACTCCCCTCGAAGAAGGCGTCGACGGCGCCGTTTCCGCTCCCGGCCGTCGCTCCACGCGAGACGCGATTCGTGGTCGACGAGCCGAGAATCCGCTCGTAGACGTCGACCGAGGAGTCGGTGTCCTCGGCCAGGAGCTGTGCGTTCGTCGTGAAGAACACGCGCGAGCCGTCATCCGTCATGCTCGAGAAGCTCCCGGGTCCGGCGAAATCAACGGAGCCGGTGGACAGCGTGATTAGAGCCAAGCCGCCACCGGTCACAGCGAGCTTCTCTCCGTCCGCCGTGAAGGCGCCGAAATTCCCCACCGGTACCGTGCGCAGCTCAGTGTCGTCGAGCACGTATTGATTGACGGTGCCGCCGACCTCGCCGGTGAAGAAGACACTGCTCCCGTCCTTCGAGGAGCCGCTGAAGGTGGCGTTGAACTCGGCGTCCGGCGCGGCGGAGCTGTCATCCGACACGATCGTCGTCACTCCGTCATCCCGCATATACAAGTCAACCGCGGCGTCTTCGTCGTCTGTCGTCATCTGCTCCTGCGTGAGGAAATAGAGAATGGAGCCGTCCTCCGATACGCCGCTCCTGGTCGAGTCCCACACCTGGCCGCCGGCGATCGACGCGGTGTGCGGACCGTTCCCCCCGAGCGGCCCGGCCGACGCACGCTCCATCGCGCTGTGCGCCGAGGCGTTCGGCACGAGCGCGGCTGCAACGGTTAGGACCATTGCGCTAACAGCACCGAAGAGCGAGACGCTCGTTCGGCGCGTTCTCATTGACGTGGTGAGCGTGGTCAACAGACTCCCTCCCAGGGCTGCTGTAGGAGACCTTGGAGCGAACCTCTCAGGTCAAGGGTGTGAGTGTCAAGGTGTGGTGTCACACACAACGCGACTGACACTGTGTGAACTGACAGTGTGTGCAACCGTGCGACACCCGACTTGAAAATTCTCGAGAATGAGGCGATGGCTCTGGGATCGAGGCGCTAATTGACAAGTCGCGACGAGCTGCCCGCGCTGCTGAACGCCAGGGGCCTGACCGGGACGGCGGTCGAGGTGGGCGTGAAGCTGGGGAAGTTCTCCGAGGTGATCCTGCGCGAGTGGGAGGGACGGCTCCTGGTCTCGGTCGATCCCTGGCGCGAGGCACCGGAGGCTGAATACGAGGATCGGTCCAACCTCGAGCAGGACTCACACGACTTCTTCTACACCGCGACGCAGAAGCGTCTGGCCGAATTCGGCGAGCGCAGCGAGATCTGGCGCATGACCTCGGCGGAGGCGGCCAAGCGGATCCACCATGGCAGCCTCGACTTCGCCTACATCGACGCGCGCCACGACTACGAGTCGGTGCGCGAGGACCTCGGCCTGTGGCACCCGAAGGTGCGCGCCGGCGGGGTCCTGGCGGGCCACGACTATCTGGACGGCGAGCTGCCCGCGGGCTCCTTCGGGGTGAAGTCGGCGGTGGACGAGTTCTGCGCCGAGCGCGGGCTCGAGGTGACAGTCACCACCGGCGACGAGTGGCCGACCTGGTTGGTCTTGCTACCCGGCGGGGCGGTGAGCCACTAACTCCCGCAGAGCGATGCGAGCGCTTCGACAACACGCGCGGCGTGGGCGCCATCGGCATCGCGGTCCGGATTGAAGTCAGCGACCGAGACTCCTAGGAGGTTCGGCGCGCCGACGAGCGGCCGAACGAGCGCGTCGAGCTCGGCCCAGTCCAAGCCGAGCGGTTGTGGGTAGCTGACGGCGGGCAGCACACTTGCGTCGAGGACGTCAAGGTCGAGATGCAGCCACGCCGGGCGCTCCGCTAGCAGGGCGGCGGCGTTGGTCCCCACCAGGGTGGCGCCGCGCTCGCGGATCTCCGGCGCAGTGACGGCGTGGATTGCTGGGTCAATCCTGGCGTTCTCGCGGGCGACGTCCGGGTGGAGCTCGGCGGGACGATGCCCGAGCAGTGCGACGGCCGCCGGCTCGAGCAGCGGTCGGTCTAGCCCGAGCACCCCGGGCGGGCCGTGACCCGTGAGAATCGCGAGGTCCATGTCGGCGGCCTCCCCGGTGGGCGAGCTCTCCCCGTCGTAGAAATCCGCGTGCCCGTCTACGAACCAGAGGCCGCTCCCGCGCGGCAGCGCCTGGAAGACGCCGAGTAGGAGCGTGCAGTCGCCGCCGATGACGAGCGGACGCTCGCGAGTCTCCAACACCTCGCGCACGCGGGAAGCGATCGCCATCGACGCCCGGCGCACCTCGCCCGCGCCGATTACGCCGGTATCGGGGTCGCGTCGCGTATCACGGATGCGCGCATCGGCCTCGCCCGCATCGCGCGCACGGAGGCGCTCGACCAGTCCGGCCGAGCGGAGCGCGGCCGGCGCGTACTCCTCGCCGCGCCCTGCGCCCGAGCAGTCGATCGGGGCGTCGATTATGGCCAGGCGAGCCACTCGTTCCCTGGTTTAGCACCGGGCCAGCTGAGCATGGGGGGCGAGTTTTCGCCGCCCGCGACTTTCATCCATGACAGACGTCAACGAGCGGACTTCATGGAGGGTGATGCGCCTGCGCAGGGAGACGATCATGGTTGTGGAGGACGACGAGGCGACCAGGGAGTTCCTGGCAGACAACCTGCGCGCCGATTCCTACTCCGTCGTGCCGGCCGCGAACGGTCACCAGGCGCTGAACCTGCTCGAGATGCGCACGTGCGACCTCGTGCTGCTGGATGTCGTGCTGCCGGATGCGTCCGGCTTCGAACTGTGCCGGCGATTGCGCGCCGCCGACGGCCTCGCGCAGCGGATCGACCCGGAGATACCGGTGATCATGCTGAGCGGCCGCGCGTCGGAGACCGACCGCGTGCGGGGATTCGCGCGCGGGAGCGACGACTACGTGACGAAGCCGTTCTCGTATCCCGAGCTGGCGGCACGGATCGCAGCCGTTCTACGACGCACGAGTGGCCGGCGCGCTCGCGGCACGATCGTCGTGGGCGACCTGCGGATCGATCCCCTGTCGCGACAGGTGACCATGAAGGGCGAGCCGGTCGCTCTCTCGGCGAAGGAGTACGCGCTGCTGCACACGCTCGCCGGAGAGCCGACGCGAGTGTTTACAAAGGAAGAGCTGTTGCGCGACGTCTGGGGCTTCATCTCGATGGCGCCACCCGCACGCTGGACTCGCACGCCAGTCGGCTGCGCCGCAAGCTGGGTAATGGCGGGCGGCGCTGGATTGTCAACGTGTGGGGCGTCGGCTACCGGCTCACGGACGAGCTGGAGTAGGCGTGCGCCTGGCACGTCAGGAGTCGGAGCCGGTGGTCGTCCCGATCGCGGGGGCACGCCGGCGGCGCAGGCTGGCGCACGTGGCACACGAGCTACGCGGCGCCCTCACCGCAGCCGAACTGGGGCTCGCAAGGCTAGAGCGCGATGCGGGTCGCGATGGCGCCAAGACCGTCGCCGCGGTGCGAGCTCAGCTCGAGCGCGCCGCGGTCGCTCTCGACGAGCTGGACAGCGCGCGCGGCGAGTCGCCGGCTCGGGCGTCCGGGCGGTTCGGCGCCGCCGCGCCGGTTCAGGCTTTGCTGCGCGACCGGGTCGAAGCGTGGGACCGCGTGGCGCCGGAGGGTCGCGGTGTGCGCCTGCGCTGTGCAACTGCCTTGGCTGGAGTCGCGCCGCGTTCTCTGGTTCCCGCTCTCGACAACCTGATCGCCAACGCGCTCGAGCATGGCGCCGGCACCGTCACCGTCCGGGCCGTGCAGGGCTCCCGGCACGTGACGATCACCGTCGCCGACGAGGGACCCGGCATGCCCGCGGGACTTCGCGTGCGGCGGCCCAAACCCGGCAGAGGACTGGGCCTCGACATCGCCCGCCGGGCCACGCTCGCCTGCGGCGGTCGCCTGATCGCCGAGCCCGGTCATCCTCCGCGGCTCGAGCTTCCCGTCGGCGCGCCCGCCGCCTGAGCTCCGTGACGGCGGAGCTGGACCGGATAGCGGAGGGTCTGCGGCGCCGGCTCGCGGACGACGCGCTGAAAGGTGACCGACCGGGCAGCGCTCCGGTCGCCGATCAGGTCGCGGCGCTGGTGCGCGAACAAGCGGCGCCGCTGTCCGATGACCAGCAGGGAGAACTGGTCAGCCGCGTGCTGGCAGGGACCCTCGGCCTCGGATCGCTCGAGCCTCTGATCGCCGACCCAGAGGTGGAGGAGGTGATGGTCAACGGCCCCGACTCGGTGCTGGTGGAGCGTCGCGGGCGAATCGAGCCGACCGGAGTTCGCTTCGCGGACGCGGAGGAGCTGATGCACCTGATCGAGCGGATCCTGACGCCGGCGGGACGGCGGGTGGACGAAGCCTCGCCGCTGGTGGACGCGCGGCTGGCCGACGGCTCCCGAGTGAACTGCATCATTCCGCCGCTGAGCCTCGACGGGCCGATCGTGACCATCCGGCGCTTCCGGCCGAGCGGGTTCGATCTCGACGATCTGGTCTCGAACGACACCCTCGACGCGGCGACCGCCGACCTCCTTGCGCGCTGCGTCGCGGCGCACGCCAACCTGATCGTGAGCGGCGGAACCGGCAGCGGCAAGACCACGTTCCTCAATGCGCTGTCGCGCAAGATCGCGCCGGGCGAGCGGGTGATCACGATCGAGGACGCCGCCGAGCTGCGCCTGCAACAGGACCACGTCATCCGGCTCGAGAGCCGCCCGCCGAACCTCGAGGGCCGCGGCGAAGTCACGATCCGCCAGCTGGTCCGCAATGCGATGCGAATGCGGCCGGACCGCATCATCGTCGGCGAGGTGCGTGGTCCGGAAGCGCTCGACATGCTGCAAGCGCTGAACACCGGCCACGACGGCTCGATGACCACGGTGCACGCGAACGGCGCCGCGGACGCGCTGCGCCGCGTCGAGACGCTCGCGCTGATGGCCGAGCTCGGCCTTCCGCATGCGGCCGTCCGTCAGCAGGTCGCGAGCGCCCTCGACGCGGTGGTCCACCTTGCCCGCAGACAAGACGGTTCGCGCCATGTCGAAGAGGTGTCCGAGGTAGTGCGTATCGCCGGGCAGGTGGGCGTGCGGGCGTTGTTCGAGTGGCGCACCGGTCGCTTGCACGAGGTGGCCGAGCCCGGCCCCGAGCTGCGCGCCCGTCTCGGCGCCTGATGGACGTTCGCCACTGATCGCCCGCGCGGCCTCGCTCGGCGCTCGTGCTCTGGCCTGGCTGGAAGCCGCGGTGGCGCCCTTGCGCCGGGCGGGAATGGCAGGCGTACTGCCAACGGGACCGGAACGACTGCGTTTGTCGCTGGTCCTTGCCGGCGGCGCTACGGCAGCCGGGCTGGCGCTAGTGGGGCCGGCTGCTGGGGCGGCGCTCGGGCTGGTAGCCGGAGCTTCCAGCTCGCGTCTCGTTCTGGCCCGCCGACGTGCGTACGGCCGCCGCATCGACGCTGGAGCGGCGCGTGCGGCGGTGGTCCTCGCGGACAGCCTGGCCGGTGGCAGGTCGATCCGGGGCGCACTCGAGGCCGCCGCCGCGCGGCTGCAGGGCCCGATCGGAGTGGAGTTCGCGCGCGTGTCCTCGGACATCGCGCTTGGCCTGACGACGGACGAGGCGCTCGACCGGCTCCGGCGCCGCGCGTGTTCGCGGCAGATCGACATGGTGGTCGCGGCGATTCGGCTCCAGCGGCGCGCGGGCGGCGACCTGTCTCACCTACTGCGGGACATCGCCGCCACAGCCGAAGAGACAGAGCGCCTGGCCGAGGACGCCCGGACAGCAACGGCGCAGGCCCGCTTCACAGGTTTGCTTGTGAGCGGCTTCGGCCCGGTGATGATCCTGTTGTCGGAGCTGGCCGCGCCGGGAACAACCAACCGGGTGGCGGCCACCACTGGTGGGGTGGTGATCGTCGCGGTCGCAGTCGCGATGCAGGCGGCGGGCGCGATCAGCATCCGCCACATCAGCCGGGTGCGGCTATGAAGTCACGGTGACGCGGAATGGCGGTCAGGGTGCTTTGCGCAGTCGCGGCGGCTGGAATCGGAGTGCTCGTCGCGCCGGCCGCGCCCGGGCGACTCGGCCTGCTGCTCGTCGTGAGCGCGCCAGGTGCCGGGTTCGTTGTTCCCGACCTTCACCGCCGCCGGCTCGAGCGCGCCCGGATAGCGGCTGCGCTGCGCGAGTTGCCGGACATGCTCGACCTCTTGCGCGTGACCGTCGATGCCGGCCAGGCCCCGGTGCGGGCGCTGGCGGCCGTGGGCGGAGAGTTCGACGGACCGTTGGCGGCGACATGGCGCCGGATCGCGTTGCTGGTCGAGCTGGGAGAGCCGCTCGACCGCGCCCTCTCCGGGATGGAGCGGGCCATCCCGTGCGAGGACGTCGTCTCGTTCTCGCGCGTGATGCAGGACACGCGCCGCCACGGCACTCCACTCGGCAGCGCGCTCGCCTCGCAGGCCACGCGTGCCCGCGACCGCCAGCGCGCCCGCATCCGCGAGGACGCAGCGCGCGCCGGGCCGAAGGTGCAACTGGTCGTGGCCTTGGTGCTGGTGCCCTCCGCGCTTCTGTTCGTCGCAGCGGCGCTGCTGGCGAACGTCTCGACGCTCGGGCTGGGCTTGCCCTACTAACTGCTGCCGATTGCCCCCACCAGGTCCGCCCGAAACGGCTGCGTTCCCGGAGCGAGCTGCACGGCGCTCAGTGCGCTGTTGGCGCGCATGTAGTCGAGCTTCTTGGCGAGATCGCCGACGCCGTTCGAACCCGGAGTGGGGAGGACCTGAAGCGTGCTGAGGACCCCGAACGCCTGGCCGGTGCTGTTCATAAAGCCGCTGCCGGAGTCACCCGGGACACCGGGCGTGACCGTGAAGACCGTCCGGCTCCAGCCGTTCCCCTCGGTGGCGAACACGACACCTTGCTTTGGGCTCAGCTTGGTGATGCCGCCGCGCAGGGAGGAGTTGCCGTAGGTGTATACGGTCGACCCGTCAGCAGCGCCGCCGACGCCGGTCGGACCACCGAAGCCGGGCACCGACGGGTTGACCTTGCCGACATCGGCCGGATCGATCTTCACCAGCGCGAGGTCGTTGTATTGGCAGGTGTCGGCGTCCGTCTCGCCGTTCGCCTGCATGGTGATCCAAGAGTTGTAGGCCATCGTGCCGGGCCGGCTCGCCCCATCGATCTCGACCGGCGTGCCCACAGGGAGGGAGCCGCTGTCGCAACCGTTGGTCTCGGTCGCGCCACCGGTGCCCGAGCAGTGCGCCGCCTGGCCCAGGTAGACGTCGGCTCCCTGCGTGTAAACGAAGTTGGAGGTGCATTGCGCACCCTCCGTGAAGGTCTGAACGCCGGGATGAATCGTGGCGGTGGCGGCTGGGGCCCACGCCGATGCGGTGCTCGGCGCCAGCGCCAAGGCGGCCACCGCGATCAGGGCGATGGCAGGGGCGAACGCGAATCGTCTCAAGGGGGCTCCTTTCCGGGGATTCCCCGCGTTCTTCCCGTCTGCGGCTCTTTTACTCCCTGATGGGTCGTTGACTGGACATCGTGAAGCCGTCTAGGGTCCGGGTGTGCCGCGTGCCTTTCGGATGCCCGCTGCTGCCGCGATCGCGGTTTTCCTCGCGATGTGCTGCGCCGTGCCCGCCCAGGGCGCGCGCCAGCGCGGCTACGAGGGGATGCTTCAGATCGTCCACCGCGGCACGGTCGTGGGCGCCCCGGAGCTCGGCTATACGGCCAGCGGCAAGTACTCCTACAGCGGTCGCTTCAAGCTCTCCGGCAGGCGCATACAGAAGCCCGATGCCTCCACGATCAAGCCGTCGAGCGGCGCCTGGTTCGACCTCGCCGGAACCGGCAAGAACTCGCTCGACATGACCTTCGACTGGGCCCAGCGCGACCAGGGGCGCACCGAGGCGGTGTACCGGCGCTGGACCGGCGGCGGCACGATCTCGCTCACTCCGAGACCCAACATGGCGGGTGAGACGCGGCCGCTGCGGCTGCAGACCAGACGCGGATGGTTCTACCTCGACCTCAGCCGGCTGGGGCCGGTGCAGCAGCCGCTCGTGCCCGGGTTCCCAGTGGACGTCTACGCGCGCCGGGTCGCGGAGGAGTCCTGCGATCCCGATCCCGGCGTGAGCCGCCAGCAGACCACCTTCGCCAACGGGCTGTACAAGGACGAGCTGCTCGCCGCGTGCCCCGATCAGGAGGTGGACGTGCCGTTCCCGCACGTGCGCGGCAAGACGGAGCCGCAGACGATCTGGCCCGCCGACGTGTGGGACCCGAGCACCAGCGGAGGCGAGACGCCGCCCGCGTTCTGCCGGCCGCCCAACGGCGTGCGCATGACCGGCCTGCCCGCCCGGACGCTGTGCGGCAAGCGTCGCAAAGGGCGATTCTCCGGAACCATCACGCTGCCGGGGCCGAGCCAGAGCTATCCCTGGAGCGGCGACTGCCCATTCAGCGTCTGGGCCCCGGGCGGCATCGAGGACACCTACTCGCTCACCTGCCCGCAGGGACTCGACGACCCGTTCCCGGCCTGGAACGGCGACTTCGTCGGCTCGAGCCGCCAGACCGTCGTGACCTGGAGCTTCAGGCCGCTGAGGTAGAGCGCGCCCAGCGCGCGGCGATCCCCGACAGCGCGTACAGGAGCGCCGCGGTCGGTCAGCCGGGTGTCTGATTAAGACGCAGCCACGCAACAGCGACTGGCCGCTCAGGGCGGCAAGGAGCCACGCCGCCCACAGCGAAGATTTCCCCTGGATTCGGCCAGATTCGCAGCTGTCGGCGCCCCACCCCCGGAGAGGGCGTCGGACAGGGAAAGTGGGTTCGTGGGGGAGATGGTGTTGCAAAGTGGGAGAAAGTGGGATAAGGTGCCGCGCCATGTGACCTGGATCGGGATGGCGGGGCTCCTCCCACTCCGCCATCCCAGATCCGGGCAGAGGTCTTCGAGGAGAGCATTGACACTTGGCGTTCCTGGGTCAGTTCGAGTACACGCTGGACGCGAAGAACCGGCTCACGATCCCTGCCAAGTTCCGGGACGACTTCAAGAACGGCGCGATCCTCTCCCAGGAATACGAGGGCTGCGTGTCGGTCTGGCCGGCGCAGGACTGGGCCACCTACATCGAGCAGGCGCTCGGCGGGCGCGACCCCTTCAGCCCCGAGGCGCGGCGGATGGAGCGGCTGCTCCACTCCTCGTCGTTCGAGGTGAAGCTGGACGGCGCGGGGCGCGTGATGCTGCCGCCGCCGCTGATGACACACGGCAAGCTGGCCAAGGACGTGACCGTGATCGGCGTTCGCCGGCGGCTCGAGGTCTGGGACCGCAAGCGCTGGTCGAAGGAGGAGAGCGAGATGAACGCGACCGCGGCCGAGTCCGCGCAGCGCCTGTCCGGGAGCCGTGACACTTCTTCTTGACATGACAGCGCTGCACGTGCCGGTGCTGGCCGGCGAGCTGATCGAGGTCCTCGATCCCCAGCCGGGGGCCGTGGCGGTCGACTGCACCTTCGGGTCGGGCGGCCACGCGCGCCTGGTGGCGGAGCGGATCGGCCCGCACGGGCGAGCTCGTTTGCATCGATCGCGATCCCGCATGCGGCGGAGGAATTCGCAATTTTCGCGGCCGAGGCGCCGTGCGCGACGCGCTTCGAGCGCGGCGACTACGCCGATGTCCTGACCGCACTCGCCGACGAGGAGCTGCGCCCGGACCTCCTCTACCTGGACCTGGGTGTCTCCTCGATGCAGGTCGACACGCGCGAGCGCGGCTTCTCCTACTCCTACGAGGCGCCGCTCGACATGCGGATGGACCCGGCCCAGCAACTGGACGCCCGCGCCGCGGTGAACGAGTGGCCGGAGCGCCGCCTGGCCTCGGTGATCCGGGAGTTCGGTGAGGAGCGCTACGCCCGCGCCATCGCACGCGAGATCGTGCGCACGCGCGAGCGGCGGCCGCTCGAGACGACCACCGACCTGGTCGCCGCGATCAAGCGCGCCGTGCCGATTCCCGCCCAGTTCGGCGGCGGCCATCCCGCCAAGCGAACCTTCCAGGCGATCCGGATCGCGGTCAACGACGAGCTGGGCTCGCTCGACCGCGCGCTGCCGGCGGCGTGGGATCTGCTGCGCCCCGGTGGCCGCATGGCCGTGATCTCGTTCCACTCGCTCGAGGACCGCCGCGTGAAGCGCTACTTCGCCGACCGCGCGCGCGGATGCATCTGCCCGCCCGACCTGCCCGTCTGCGTCTGCGGGCGCGAGCCCGAGGCCGATCTGCTCAACCGGCGCGCGATTGCACCGAGCGCCGGCGAGGTGGCGGGCAACCCGCGGGCGCGCTCGGGCAAGCTGCGCGCCGCAGTGAAGCTACGTGAAGGCGAGGAGGGCTCGATCGAGCCCTCCCGCGACCTCGACCGCCCGCGCCGCCCGCAGGGCGACGGCGCCCGCCCGGCGTGTGTCATCGCCGGGTCTCGGGGCCGGTCGCGCGTGCCGCCGCCGCGGCTCCGGCCCGTCCGCTGCCGGCGCCCTCGCTTCCGCGCCGGCTGCCGAAGCTGCCTGTGCTGCCCGGCCTCGCGGGGCTCGCCGAGCGCGCGCTCGAGGTGGGGCGCGGGCTGCCGGACTCGAGCTTCCTCGACCGGCTGATCCGCAGCCGCACCTGGATCGGCGTGCTCGGATTCCTGCTGATCGGCGTGGTGGCGCTGAACGTCGCGCTCCTGAAATTGAACGCCAGCGCGGGTCGCGAGGCGTCGGTCGCAAGCGCTCTGCGCATCCAGAATGCGGAGCTGCGCGGCCGGGTGGCGCGCCTCAGCACGACCGAGCGCATTCAGGAGGAGGGCGCCCAGCTCGGCCTCGTGATGCCGGCCGCGGCGGACGTCAACTACCTCAGCGTGCGCCCCGGCCTCGACGAGCGCCAGGCCGCCGGCCGCGCGAAGCTGCAGCCGCTGTGGAGCGGCGCCAACACCGTCACAGCGCCGGGGCCCGACGACTCGCTGCTGCCGACTCCGCCTCCGCCCACCGCGGAGGAGCTCGCAGCGGCGGAAGCCATCGGAGCGCCGGCCGCGACGGGTACAACGGGCGCCACCGGGGCGGCGGGTGTGACACCGGCAACCGGGACGCCGACCGCGACCGGAACCACGGGCGCGACGGGCGCAACGGGAACCACCGGCACGACAGGCGCAACGACCCCCGGAGGCTAGGCACTGTCTGGACGCTCACGGAGGGGTGGGGTCGCGGCCAAGCTGGTTGAACGGCGGATCGGCCTGCTGTTCGCGGCCTTCCTGGTCCTGCTCAGCCTGGCACTGCTGCGCACCTGCTACCTGATGACCTTCAAGGGGGGCCAGCTCAAGCGGCTCGCCAACACGCAGCAGGTCGAGGACGTCACGCTGCTCGCCCGCCGCGGGACCATCACCGACCGCAACGGAGCTCCGCTGGCCGTCTCGGAGGATGCCGCGACCGTCTTCGCGACTCCCTACCTGGTCAAGAACCCGGTCCGCACGGCGGCCCAGCTCGCGCCGTTGCTCGGCGAGCGCGCCGACGACATCCTCGAGGACATCGCCGACCGCAGCAACGGGTTCGTCTACCTGGCGCGGAAGATCCCGGGCACCGACGGCGCGCGCGTGCGCAAGCTGAAGCTGCCCGGCATCGGAGTGCTCGACGACACCCGCCGCATCTATCCGCAGAAGACGCTCGCCGCCCAGGTGCTGGGCGCGGTAGGCGTCGACAACAAGGGCCTGATGGGCTTGGAGCAGGACCTGGAGGACGACCTGCACGGCTCGGACGGCGAGCAGCGGATCACGCGCGACGCGCGCGGCGATGCCGTGTCGGTGGACCAGAAGTCCAACGACCGTGCCGGCGAGGACCTGCAGCTGACGATCGACGCGGCGATTCAGGAGCGGGCCGAGGACGTGCTCGCCGGAGTGGGGGAGGTCTACAGCCCGAAGGGCGCCACGGCGATCGTCATGAACCCCAACAACGGCGACATCTATGCCATGGCGAACTGGCCCCGCGTGGACGCCAACTCGGTCGGCGAGGCACCTGCGTGGGCGCGGATCAACCGCGCTGTCGGGTTCACCTACGAGCCGGGGTCGACCTTCAAGTCGATGACGGTCGCGGCGGCGCTCGAGTCTGAAGCGGTCCGCCCGCGCACCGTGTTCGAGGTGGGACCGCAGATCAAGGTCGCCGACCGGACGATCACCGAGGCGCACGGGACGGGCGGCATGTTCTCGGTGTCCGACATCCTGGCCCGCTCTTCGAACGTCGGCGCGGTCAAGATCGGTCTCCGGCTTGGCGCGCGGCGCTTCGACTCCTGGGTGGAACGGTTCGGGTTCGGCGACCCGACCGACCTGCCGCTGCCCGGGGAGTCGCAGGGCATCGTGCCGCGCTACGAGGACTACTCGGGCTCGTCGATCGGGAACCTGCCACTCGGACAGGGCCTTGCCGTCACCCCGATGCAGATGATGCGCGCGTACGGCGCGATCGCGAACGGCGGCAAGCTGGTCGAGCCGCGCCTGGTGATGGACGGCGACGAGGCCGACGACGGGGAGGAGGTGATCTCGCGCCGCACGTCAGCCCAGGTGCGCACGATGTTGCAGGGCGTGCTGGGTCCCGACGGAACCGGTACCGAGGCGACCGTCCCCGGCTACGACATCGGCGGCAAGACCGGCACGGCGGAGAAGCCGGAGAACGGCGTCTACTCCAAGACGCGGGTCGTGGCTTCCTTCATCGGCTTCGCGCCCGCCGCCAACCCGGAGCTGCTCGTGGCGGTGATCGTCGACGAGCCGCAGTTCGAGCACGCCGGCGGAGTCGTCGCGGCGCCCGCCTTCGAGAAGATTGCCTCCTATGCGCTGCCCCGCCTGGGGATAGCGCCCTGATTCCGGCAGGATCCCCCCGGACCCGTCCGTAGAATCGCAGGGCGATGACCCTGCGGGAGCTGATCGCGGGCGCCGGCCCCGAGGTAGCCGCGCCGGCTGGCGATCCCGAGATCGCCGGTCTCGCTTATTCCACCACCGCCGTGGCGCCGGGCACCCTGTTCTTCTGCGTGCCGGGCTTTCGCGCCGACGGCCACGATTTCGCGCCGCAGGCGGTCGAGCAGGGGGCCGTGGCGCTGGTGTGCGAGCGCCCGCTCGATCTTGGCGTCCCGGAGGTGATCGTCCCGAGTGTCCGGGCGGCGATGGGGCCGCTGGCCGCCTGCTTCAACGGCAACCCGACCGAGCGGCTGCGGGTGGTGGGCGTGACCGGCACGAACGGCAAGACCACCACCGCCTTCCTGGTCCGCCACATACTCGAGTCGGCAGGAATCCGCACCGGTCTGCTCGGCACGATCGTGTCGATCGTCGGCGGCAAGGAACGCGAGGTCGAGCGCACGACCCCCGAGGCGATCGACCTTCAGGCGCACCTTCCGCGAGATGCTCGAGGCCGGCGACGCCGCCTGCGCGATGGAGGTTTCCTCCCACGCGCTCTCGCTGCACCGCGCAGACGCGATCCACTTCGCCTGCGGAGTGTTCACGAACCTGACCCAGGACCACCTCGACTTCCACGGCACGCTCGAGGAGTACTTCGGCGCCAAGCGCAAGCTGTTCACGCTCGGCCGCGGCGCGCGGACCGCGGTGGCGGCGATCAACGTCGACGACTCGTTCGGGCGCGACCTCGCCCACGAGGTCGAGGCGGCCGGGCACACACGGGTGATCACGCTCGGCGTGCAGAATCCGGCCGAATACACGGCGGGCGGCGTGAGCTACGGGGCGCGCGGCTCCGAGTTCACCGTCACCGGCCCGGACGGCAGTGCCGAGGTTTCCATGCCGCTCCCCGGCCTCTTCAACGTCTACAACGCGCTGGGGGCGATGGCCGCCGCGGCGGCCCTGGACGTGCCATTGGCGCGCGGGGCCGCGGCGTTGCGTGAGGCGCCCGGGGTGCCGGGCCGCTTCGAGCCGGTCGACGAGGGCCAGGCCTTCACCGTGCTGGTCGACTACGCGCACACTCCGGACTCGGTGGAGAACGTGCTGAGCGCCGGGCGCGAGCTGCTCGTCAAGGAGGGCGGCGGCCGGCTGATCTGCGTGCTGGGCGCCGGCGGCGACCGCGACCGGGAGAAGCGGCCGCTGATGGGCGCGATCGCGCGCCGCTACTCGGACCTCGTGGTGTTCACGAGCGACAATCCCCGCTCCGAGGACCCGGCGGCGATCATCGAGGAGATCGTCCGGGGCGCCGCCGAGATCGCGCCGGCGCTGGGCCCCAACCCCTCGCAGATGGAGGTCGAGCCCGACCGCCGCAAGGCGATCGAGAAGGCCATCGAGCTGGCGCAGCCGGGCGACATGGTGATCCTGGCCGGCAAGGGGCACGAGCAGGGTCAGGAGTTCGAGGACGGGCGGAAGATCCCATTCGACGACCGCGAGGTTGCCCGCGAGGCGCTGCGGGCCCGAAACGCGGTGTCGTCCTCCTAGGCCCAGCCCGATGATCGAGCTGACCACAGAGGAGATCGCTGCCGCCTGCGCGGGACGGGTCATCGCCGGTTCCGGCGATCCCCCCGGGGAGCGGCCCGCGCGAGCGATCGTCGACTCGCGGCTGACGGCACCGGGGGATCTGTTCTTCGGCATCGCGGGAGAGCACAGCGACGGCGGCGCGTTTGCGCAGCGCGCGATCGAGGACGGGGCATGGGGCGTCGTCGTGACGCCCGAACACGCGGCCCGCCTGGCGTCCGCCGGCGGCCGCGCCCATGTGATCGAGGCGGCCGACCCGACCGCGGCGCTGGCGGGGCTGGGGCGCCGCTGGGCGCGCGAGCTGGCGGGGCGCGGCGCGCGCACCGTGGCCATCACAGGGTCGGTCGGCAAGACGTCGACCAAGGACATCCTCACCTCGCTCCTGCGCCCCCTATATGGAGAGCGCCTGCACGCCAGCCCGGCCAACTACAACACCGAGATCGGGCTGCCGCTGACGCTGCTCGAGGCCTCGGGTGACACACGGATGCTGGTGCTCGAGATGGCGATGCGCGGGATGGGGCAGATCCGCGAGCTGGCCGAGATCGCGCGCCCGCAGGTGGGCGTGATCACGAATGTCGGCCCGGTGCACCTGGAGCTGGTCGGCACGATCGAGCGGGTGGCGGAGGCCAAGGCCGAGCTGATCGCCGAGCTGCCGAACGGCGGCGCCTGCGTCGTGCCGGCGGCCGAGGAGGCGCTGCGGCCGCATTTGCGCAGCGACATCCGGGTGCTGACCTTCGCCCCGCCGGGGACGGAAGGGGTGGAATCGATCGCCGGTGCTGCCGCTGACGTCCGGGCACTGAATGTGGAGACGCTCCCCGGCGCGCTGCGGGCCGACGTCGCGGTCGGAGCCGAGCACCGGCCGATCGAGTTCGGCTTCACGCAGGCCCACAACCTGGCCAACGCCCTGGCGGCGATCGCCGCCGGCCATGCGCTCGGGCATTCCCTGGAGGAGATGGCCGAGGGAGCAAGCAAGATCTCGTTTTCGAGCCTGCGCGGAGAGCAGCTCGAGCTGGCCGGAGCCCTGATCATCAACGACTGCTACAACGCCAACCCGATCTCGATGCGAGCCGCGCTCGAGCACCTCGCCGAGGTCGCCGACGGTCGCGACGCGCGCCGCCGCGTGGCGGTCCTGGGCGACATGAAGGAGCTGGGCGAGGGGGCGGAGGCATTCCACCGCCAGGCCGGTGAGCAAGCTGCGCGGGCCGGTGTAGACGTCCTGATCGCCGTCGGGGAGTTCGCAGAGGCCTTCGCCGACGGATACGGCCCGGGCGGTGAGGTGCACCGGGCGCCCGACGCTCAGGCGGCTGCTGCGACCTTCCGCGAGCTGGTCGAGCCGGGCGACGTCGTGCTGGTCAAGGGGTCGCGGTCGGTCAGCTTGGAACGCGTCGCCCAGGCGCTCGATCCTGTCTCCGGCGGCAGCGGCTGATGGGCGAGATCCTGATCGCGGGGCTCGCCTCGCTGCTGATTTCGATCTTCCTGGGACCGAAGTTCATCCAGTTCCTGCGTACCCGCGAGTTCGGGCAGCACATCCGCGAGGAGGGACCGGCCGAGCACCAGCTGAAGGCGGGGACGCCCACGATGGGCGGCCTGGTCATCTTCACCGCGGTCGCGATCCCCTACCTGATCCTCTCCGACCGCGACGCCGCCAGCCTGGCGGTGTTCGGCACCGCGATGGCCTGCGCGGGGATCGGCTTCGCCGACGACTGGCTGAAGATCGTCAAGGCGCGCTCGCTCGGGCTGTCGGCGCGCGTGAAGCTCGCCCTTCAGCTGGTGATCGCCGTGGGGCTGTGGCTGGTCGCGACCGAGGTGGTCGGGCTCGACGACACGCTCGAGTTCCGGATCTTCGACAACCAGATCGACATCGGAGCGTTCTACGGCGTGCTGGTCTTCCTGGTGCTGGCGGGTGCCACGAACGGCGTCAACCTCACCGACGGCCTCGACGGGCTGGCGGCCGGCTGCGCCGGGATCGTGCTGCTCACCTACACGTCGATCGTGTTCATCACCGGCGGCCAGGACGGCCTGTCGATCACCGAGCAGGACGGCCTCGCGCTGCTCGGCGCGTGCCTGGTCGGGTCCAGCGTCGGCTTCTTGTGGTTCAACTCGTTCCCGGCGGCGATCTTCATGGGCGACACCGGCTCACTGGGGCTGGGCGGCGCGATCGCCGGAATGGCGGTGATGACCAAGTCCGAGGTGCTGCTGATCGTGATCGGCGGGATCTTCGTGATGGAGGCGCTCTCGGTGGCGGTGCAGGTGCTCTCCTTCCGGCTTTTCCGCCGCCGCGTGCTGCTGATGGCGCCGATCCACCACCACTTCGAGCTGCTCGGTTGGTCGGAGACCAAGATCATCGTCCGCTTCTGGATCATGGCTGCGATCGCCAGCGCGATCGGCTTCACGCTCTACCAGCAGTCCATCGGGGCGTAGCCGTGTCAGCGGTGGGGCGTCCGCCGCTTCCCGGTGGCCCGTACCTGGTCGCCGGGCTGGCTCGCTCGGGCGTCGCGGCGGCGCTTGCGCTGCGGGCTGCCGACCCCGGCGCTCAGATCGCCGCCTGCGACTCCGGCGCGCCGCGCGAAGCCGCCGAGGCGGCGGGCAGGCTCCGCGCAGCGGGCGTCGAAATTCACCTGAACACTGATGGAACGCAGCTTCTCGCCGCCGAGAGCCGCCCGCGCGCGTTGGTCAAAAGCCCCGGGGTGCCAGCCCGGGCGCCGCTGGTCGCGCGTGCGCGCGAGCTTGGCCTGGACGTGCTCGGAGAGCTCGAGCTCGGCTGGCGGCTGCTGCCGAACGAGTTCTGCGCCGTGACGGGAACCAACGGGAAGACCACCACCACCGAGCTGATCGGAGCGATCCACCGCGCCGCGGGTGCGCCCGTGGAGGTGGCCGGCAACGTCGGCACGCCGGTCAGCGCGCTCGCCGGCACAGCTGATCCCGCGGCGCTGATCGCTTGTGAGACCTCGAGCTTCCAGCTCGAGGACGCGACCGCCTTCGCCCCCGAGACGGCCGTCTTCCTCAACTTCTCCGAGGACCACCTCGACCGCCACGCCACGCTCGACGAGTACCTGGCGGCGAAGCTGCGCGTGTTCGCGCATCAGCCCGAGTCCGCGGTGGCCGTGCTGAACGCCGCCGAGCCTGTACTGCCGGACGCGCCCCTGGGTCGCGCGCGCCAGGTCTGGTTCGGGGCGGACCCGCTCGCCGAGCTGCGCCTGAACGGCTCGCGCCTGGAGTGGCGCGGCGCGCCGCTGATGGAGGCCGACGAGCTGGGGATTCGCGGACCGCACAACCTCGAGAACGCGATGGCCGCGGCGGCTGCGTCGCTCGCGCGAGGCGTGGATCCCGAGGCGGTCCGCAGCGGGCTGCGGGACTTCCGCGGCGTCCCGCACCGGCTCGAGCACGTGGCGGACGTCGGCGACGTCGCCTACGTGAACGACTCCAAGGCGACGAACGTCACAGCCGCCGCGGCGGCGCTGCGCTCCTACGACGGCGTGCACGCGATCCTCGGCGGCAGCCTCAAGGGAGGCGGATTTGCCTCGCTCGCGCCGATCGTCGCCGAGCACTGCCGCGCCGGTTATCTGATCGGCGAGGCAGAGGAGCGCCTGGCGGAGGACCTGGCCGGCGCCGGTGTGCCACTGCACCGCTGCGGAGATCTCGAGCGCGCGGTCGCAAGCGCGGCGGCCAACGCCGCCCCCGGCGAGGTCGTGCTGCTCGCACCCGCGTGCGCCAGCTTCGACCAGTACGACGACTACGTCGCCCGCGGCGAGCACTTCCGCGCGCTGGTCGAGGCGCTCGGGGAGCGCAGTTGAGGCGCCCGCTGGCCATGGCCGGCGCGCTGATGCGCCGGCAGGAGCGCGACCGCCGGCAGCGCTCTCCGGAGGAGACGATGCTGCGCACCGCGGTGCTCTGCCTGGTGGCGTTCGGGGCGGTGATGGTCTACAGCGCAAGTTCCGGCACGTCCGCGCTGAACGGCGGCGGCAACGGCGCCCAGTACCTGCAGAAATACCTGGTCTCGGCGGTGATCGGCTTCGCGGCGATGGGCTACTTCGCCCGCCACGGGACGGAGGCGGCCAAGCGCTTCACCCCCTTCCTGCTGATGGCGGCGTTCGGAGGCCTGCTCCTGGTGCTGGTGCCCGGTTTCGGCATCGAGGTGAACGGCGCCAAGCGCTGGATCGGCGCCGGGCCGCTGCAGATCCAGCCGTCCGAGCTGGCGAAGCTGGGCCTGATCCTGTACGCGGCGCTCCTGATCTCCTCCAAGCCGACGCGGACGCAGACCCTGATCGGTGTCCGGCCGCTGCTCCTGATGGCCGCCGGCATGGCCGCCCTGATCGGCCTCGAGCCCGACATGGGCACGGCGATCGTGATCACGCTGACGCTCGGCGCCCTGCTGGTGGTCGGCGGCGTGGCGCCGCGCCACCTCGCGGTCCTGGTCGGAACGCTGATCGTGGTCGGCTTCCTGTTCGCGATGCTCGAGCCGTACCGCCGCGCGCGGCTGACGGCCTTCATCAACCCCTGGCAGGACGCGACCGGCAGTGGCTTCCAGTCCGTGCAGGCGCAGATCGCGATCGGCTCCGGCGGCCTGTTCGGCGTCGGGATCGGCGAGAGCGTGCAGAAGCTCTTCTACCTGCCCGAGGCGCACACGGACATGATCCTCGCGGTGATCGGCGAGGAGCTGGGGCTGCTCGGGATCGGGATGGTGCTGAGCCTCTACGGCATGATCGCCTACGCCGGGCTGCGTACCGCGCGGCGGGCGCGGGACCTGTACTCGAAGCTGATCGCCGCCGGCATCACGTCGGTGATCGTGATCCAGGCGACGGTGAACTTCTTCGCCGTGCTCGGGGTGATGCCGCTCACCGGCGTGCCGCTGCCCTTCATCTCCTACGGGAACAGCAACCTGGTCGTGCTGCTGTCCGGAATGGGGCTGCTGATCAACGTCGCCCAGAACGGCGGACGGGCGCGCCGCGCGCCGCCGAAGCTGCGGGTGGTGACGGGCGACGGCAGACCGCAGACCGCAGACCCCAAACGGCAGCAGAGGCGCTCCCGCGCCGGCTGACCGGGCGACCGCGCCCGCGAAGATGTCTGGCGAGATGCCGAAGGTGGTTATCGCAGCGGGCGGGACGGCCGGCCACGTCGTGCCGGCGATCGCGGTCGCCGACGAACTGCGCGACGCGGGCGCCGAAGTGAGCTTCGTCGGTACGCCCGACCGCGCCGAGGCAGAGCTGGTCCCGGCTGCCGGCTATGAGATCTCGCTTCTCGAGCTGAGCGGCCTCAGCCGCACGAATCCGTTGCGCGCCGCGCGGGCGGCGGCCCAGGCGGCCGCGGCGGTCCCCGCCGCGCAGCGGATCCTGCGCGAGCGGGGCGCCGATGCGGTGCTCGGCGGCGGAGGCTACGTCGCCGGCCCGGTCGGCGTTGCGGCCGCGCGTCTCAAGATCCCGTTGGTGCTGACCGAGGCGGACAGTCACCTCGGCTTCGCCAACCGGATGCTGGCGCGGTTCGCGAAGCGGGTCTGCCTCGCATTCCCTATCGAGGGGCGCGATGACGACCGCTATCTCGTGACCGGCCGCCCGGTTCCCCGTGCCCTCCTCGAAGCCGACCGCGCCGCCGCCCGCGAAAAGCTCGGAATCGAGCCCAACGCTCCGGCGCTGTTCGTGTTCGGCGGCAGCATCGGCGCCCGCTCGCTGAACGAGGCCGCCCTTGCGGCCTTTGCGCGGGCCCCAGGCCTGGACGTGATCCACATATCCGGCACGCGTGATTTCGACGACCTGGCGGCCCGGCTGAACGCAGTCGGCTGGCCTTCGCACTATCGGCTTGTTCCGTACCTCGAGACCATTGCCGAACCGCTCGCGGCCTGCGATCTCGTCGTTGCGCGAGCTGGCGGATCGGTGTTCGAGATCGCGGCGGCCGGCAAGCCGGCGATCCTGGCGCCCTATCCGCACGCCACCGCTGCGCACCAGGACACGAACGCCCGCTGGATGGAGCGCGGCGGAGCCGCGGTCGTGGTTCCGGACGCCGAGCTGAGCGGCGAGCGGTTGCGGGCCGAGGTCCAGCGGATACTCAGCGATCCAGAACGGACGGCCAAGATGGGCGCGGCCTCGCGCACGCTGGCGCGGCCGGATGCGGCGGCGGCAGTGGCGGCGGAGGTTCTGCAGGCGGCGCGCTCGCCGGGCCTCCCGACTCCCGACTCCCGACTCCCGCCTGACCTGCCCTGGCAGGGCCGCCGCCTCCACTTCATGGGCATCGGCGGGGCCGGCATGAGCGGGCTGGCGCTGATCGCGCAGCGGCTCGGCGCCGATGTCTCGGGCTGTGACCGGGCGGAGTCCGGATACCTGCGCGAGTTGCGCGAGGCCGGGATCGAGCCCGCGATCGGCCACGACGCCGCGCACGTGGAGCCCGGTGTGGAGCTGGTCGTCTCCACCGCGATCCCCGCGGACCACCCCGAGGTGTCGGCGGCCCGCGCGGCCGGCGTGCCCGTGCTGCACCGCACGGAGCTGCTCGCGCAGGCCGCCCAGCTCAAGCGTGTGATCGCGGTCTCGGGTACGCACGGCAAGACGACCGCGACCGCGATGACAACGCACCTGCTGGAAGCCGCCGGGCTGAAGCCCGGCTATGCGATCGGCGCCGAGCTGAACGACCGGCCCAATGCAGCGTGGGGAGAGGGGGAGTGGCTGGTGCTGGAGGCCGACGAGTCCGATCGCTCCTTCCTGCGCCTCGCGCCCGAGGTCGCGGTCGTGACGAACGTCGAGATCGACCACCACACGACGTATGCCTCCGTGGGCGATCTGGAGCGCGCTTTCGACGAGTTCCTGGCGCTGGTTCCCGAGGAAGGCAAGGCGGTCGTGTGGGACCAGCTTCCGCTGCGTTTTCGCGCCGGCGCCCGGACGCTCGCTTACGGCGTCGAGGCGGGGGAGCTGTCTGCCACAGGCGTGCGGGCGGTGGGAACGGGCAGCGAATTCACGGTGCGCCTCGACGGCCGCGAGATGGCTCATGTCCGGCTACCGGTGCCGGGCGAGCACAACGTGCTGAACGCCCTCGCGGCGCTCGGCGCGGCGGCTGCCGCCGGTTGCGACCTGGCCGATGCGGCGCAGGCCCTGGCCGGCTTTCAGCCTGCCGGGCGGCGGTTCGAATACCGCGGCACGCGAAATGGAGCGCGCATCTTCGACGACTACGCCCATCACCCCACGGAGGTGGAGGCGACGCTGCGGGCGGCGCGCGCGCTTGAACCCAAGCGGCTGATCGCAGCGTTCCAGCCTCATCTGTACTCGCGCACGCTGCACATGCACAGGGAGTTCGGGCGAGCTTTGGCGCTGGCGGACGAGGTGGTCGTGCTCGACGTCTACGCGGCGCGCGAGAAGCCCGAGGGACCCTACGCCGGGGTGACCGGCAAGCTGGTCGCCGATGCCGCGGCGGACAGCGCCGGCGGGCGGCCGGTGTGGTGGCTGCCGCAGATCGACGAGGCCGCGCAAGTGCTCGAAAAGCGGCTGGCGGAGGGCGACCTGCTGGTGACGATGGGCGCGGGCGACGTCGAACCGCTTGGCGGAGCTGCTCGCGGAGGCCGGATGAGCGCGGTGCCCGAGGGAGTCGAGCGGGACTTCCCGCTGGCGCGGCTGACGACGATCCGCACGGGCGGCCCGGCCGAGTTCTATGCCACCGCCTCCACCCAGGAGCGGCTCGAGAGCCTGCTGCATTGGGCCGCGGAGCAGGACCTGGAGGTAGGAGTGGTCGGATCGGGGTCGAACCTGCTGATTGCGGACGCGGGTGTCCGCGGACTGGTTATGAAGCTGGACGGAGACCTGGCGCTGATCGAGCAAGACGGGGACCGCCTGGTCTGTGGCGGTGGCGCACGCCTGCCGCAGGCCTCCGCGCGGGCCGCGGCACTGGGCCTTTCCGGGCTGGAGTTCGGGGTGAACATCCCCGGCACCGTCGGCGGCGCCGTCCGCATGAACGCGAACGCCTACGGTGGCGAGCTCGGCCAGGTGCTGGGCTGGGTCGACGTCACGACGCCGGCGGGCACGGAACGCCGCCCTCCGCAGGCGCTCGGCTTCGAATACCGGCGCTCGAACCTCGGTCCTCGCGAGGTCGTCGCACGCGCGTCCTTCAGCCTCACCCCCGCCGAGCCCGCGGTCGTCAAGGAAACCCTCGCCGACATGCGTGCCAGCCGCCGCGCCGCCCAGCCCTCGGGCATCAAGACCTTCGGATCGACGTTCAAGAACCCGGACGACCCGCGCGCGGAGGGACGCACGGCGGGACAGCTGCTCGAGGAGGCGGGCTGCAAGGGCCTCGAGTCCGGCGGTGCGCGCTTCTCACCCAAGCACGCCAACTTCATCGAGAACCGGGATGGCCGTGCCACCACGGCGGACGTGCTCAATCTGATCGCGGCCGGCAGGCGCCGCGTGCGCGAGCGCTTCGGCATCACGCTCGAGCCCGAGGTGCAGCTGCTCGGCGACGCCGAGTTCCCGTTCGAGCGGGGAGACGACTCTTGACGGCGGCCGGCCACGCCGCCGGCCGGGCGATCGCGACGCTGTCTCCGGCGCGGCGGGCGGCGCTGCTCGCCGGCGCCCTGGTGCTGGCGGCCGTCGGCTGGCTGGCCTGGGGCTGGTTCCGCGACTCCGCGCTGGTGCAGGTGCGCCACGTGAAGATCGAGGGAGTCGCCGGCCGCGACGCCGCGCAGATCCGGCACGCCCTCGAGGAAGCCGGCCTCGGCATGACGACCCTGCACGTGCGCACCGGCGACCTGCGCCAGTCCGTGTCGCCCTATGCGTCCGTGCGCTCGCTGTCGGTGTCCACCGACTTCCCCAGCACGCTGCACGTAACCGTCGACCAGCGTGAGCCGGTGGCGGTGCTGGTGGCGGGCAAGCGCCGTCTCGCGGTCGCGGGCGACGGCACCGTCCTGGCCGGCGAGGCGACCGAGAAGCTTCCGACCCTGCCTGCCGGCGCGGTTCCGCGCGATGGCCGGCTGGCAGGCCGCGCCCGCGTCTTCGCTCGGGTGCTGGGCGGCGCTCCCACTGGGGTGCGGCCACTGTTCGACCGGATCTTCCAGGCCCCGGATGGCGTGCGGATCGCGCTGCGGGACGGGCCGGTGATCCGGTTTGGATCGCCCGATCGCCTGCGAGCGAAGTGGGCCGCGGCCACGCGACTCCTGGCGGCGCGGGCAACGGTGGGGGCGAGGACGATCGACGTCCGGCTGCCCGAGCGGCCGGCCGCGCAGTTCGAGGACCCGGTGGAGACGAGCACCGCAACCGGGGACGAGACCACCACTCCGGCGGCGCAACAGGACACCACCCAGACGGCGGATGAGACGACAGCGCCGGTCGCCGCCACGGCGCCCACCACCACCACGGAGGTGACCAACCCTCAGCCCTGACTAGAGGGTTGAAACGCTCCAGCGCGAGTCCAGGGTGGCGAAACGGTCTGCCCGCTCACGTGCAGGCGCGTTGCACGGGTCGGGATTTTCGCCTATGTTGCCGAATCTACGAGTGACCGGACCGCTCCGAAAGGCTCAAGAACTACTTGAGGGTTCCGGTATCAGACGCCGGGAAGGCGGAGGAAAAGACCCTATGGACACGTCCAGCTACTTGGCCGTCATCAAGGTCGTCGGCATCGGCGGCGGCGGCACGAACGCCGTTTCAGCGCATGGTCGACGCCGGCCTGAGCGGAGTCGAGTTCATCGCCGTCAACACCGACAACCAGGCGCTGCTCGGCACCGACGCCGACATCAAGCTCAACATCGGCTCGGAGCTGACCCGCGGCCTTGGCGCCGGCGCCAACCCCGACGTGGGCTTCGCCGCCGCGGAGGAGAGCCACGACGAGATCAAGGAGTCGCTCAAGGGCGCGGACATGGTTTTCGTCACCGCCGGCGAGGGCGGCGGCACCGGGACCGGCGGCGCTCCGGTGATCGCGGAGATCGCCAAGCAGGAGATCGGCGCCCTGACGGTTGGAGTCGTCACGCGGCCGTTCGGCTTCGAGGGCGCCCGGCGCGCCGAGCAGGCCGACCGCGGCATCCGCGAGCTGGCCGAGAAGGTCGACACCCTGATCGTGATCCCCAACGAGCGGCTGCTGACGATGGTCGAGCGCCGCACCACCATCCTGGACGCCTTCCGCGAGGCCGACAACGTCCTGCGCCAGGGTGTCCAGGGCATCACCGACCTGATCACCGTGCCCGGGCTGATCAACCTCGACTTCGCCGACGTGCGCACGATCATGCGCGACGCCGGCTCCGCCCTGATGGGCATCGGCTCCGCCGGCGGCGAGAACCGCGCTGCCGAGGCGGCCAAGAACGCCATCTCCTCGCCGCTGCTCGAGGAGTCCGTCGACGGCGCGACCGGCATCCTGCTCAACATCAGCGGCGGCAAGGACCTGGGCCTGTTCGAGGTCAACGAGGCGGCCGAGATCGTCACCGCGGCGGCCGACCAGAACTCCAACATCATCTTCGGCTCCGTCATCGACGACTCGCTCGGCGACGAGGTGCGCGTGACGGTGATCGCGACCGGCTTCAACGGCGGCCGCGGCCGGCGCCCCGCCCAGCGCGGCGGCTCCCGCTCCCGCGACGTGCGGATGGACGACCGCGTCCGCAGCGAGCTGGAGATCGGCGACGACGAGATCGACATCCCGGAGTTCCTGAAGGACTAGGGGCCTGCGCGCGCCGCCCGGCGCGCCAACGTTCCGGCGCCGCGCCCGGCGCCACTCGCACCGCGCGCCAACATTTCGCCCGGCACGGGCATGTAGGGAACGGCGTGGAAGTGTGCGGATCGCCGCGCCTCTCGTTGCGTTTCCGCCGGCCGGCCCAGGGGTTGCAGGTCGATTGTGTACCCAGTGAGGTACACAAGTCGACCGCGAGTCCTTCGGCCGCGCGGTCCGGCCCGTTCGATCCCGGGTCGCGGTCACTTTTCCGTCTCATGCGCCGGAAAAGTGACCTCAACGCCCCTGCTCGTTCAGCCGGGCGCGTGATTTGATGCGAGCGCCGCCGAGCTTCGGCGCGAATCGTTGCTCTTACTTGCTGGTTTTTGAGCGCACACGGGCGGCGCGCGCGGCGGTGGACCCGTGGCCGCGCGTTGGTAGCCTCACGCGCGTGCCTCCGACCGCCGCTTCCCTCAAGCGCACGCCCCTTTACGACGCCCACGTTGCGGCGGGCGCCAAGATGGTTCCGTTCGCGGGCTGGGAGATGCCCGTTCAGTACGAGGGTGTGCGCCAGGAGCACATCGCGGTGCGCACCGGCGCAGGCCTGTTCGACGTCTCCCACATGGGAGAGATCGAGACGCGCGGGCCCGGCTCGGTGGCGTTCCTCCAGCGCGTGCTCACGAACGACATCGAGAAGGTCGGCCCCGGCGGCGCCCAGTACGCGCTGCTCTGCCGCGAGGACGGCGGCGTGCTCGACGACCTCTTCACGTACTGGCTCGCCTCCGACCCGGACGGTGAGCGGTTCCTGACGGTCGTCAACGCGTCCAACGCCGACAGCGACTTCGCCTGGATCGCCGACCTGGCCCGCGACGAGCCCGACGTCGAGGTGATCGACCGCTCCGCCGGCTTCGCGATGCTCGCGCTGCAGGGCCCGCACGCGCTACAGGTCTTCGGCGACGTCCTCGAGGAGGGCGAGGTCCCGGAGCGCTTCCACCACTCGAACGCGCTCGTCGGCGGGCTTCCCGCGCTGGTCTGCCGCACCGGATACACGGGCGAGGACGGCGTCGAGCTGCTGCTCGCGCCCGACGACGCGCCCGCCGTCTGGGAGGCCCTGTCGAGGCGGGCGCAAGCCCCGGCCGGGCTCGGCGCCCGGGACACGCTGCGGCTCGAGGTCTGCTACCCGCTGTACGGGAACGACCTCCGAGCGTGAGCGCACCCCGATCGAGGCCGGACTCGGCTGGGCCTGCGCGCTCGACAAGGACTTCGTGGGCGCCGAGCGCCTGCGCGAGCAGAAGGAGCAGGGCACGGCGGAGAAGCTGGCGCCGTTCGTCTTCACCGGACCAGGGCATCCCCCGGGCCGGAACTGCCCGTGCTCGACGCGGGCGGGGCGCCTGCCGGCGAGGTGACAAGCGGTACCCTCTCGCCCTGCATGGAGGTCGGAATCGGCATGGCATACGTGCGATCCGAGCTCGCACGAGCCGGGCACCGAGATCGGTCGTCGACGTGCGAGGCAAGCACCGCGCCGCGCGCGTGGAGTCCAAGCCTCTCTACAAAGAAGGAGATTGTAACAGTTGGCAGAGCGCCGCCCAGGAGACCTATCCAGAGAACCTGCTCTACCACGCAGGAGCACGACTGGGCCCTGATCGAGGGCGAGCACGGCCACCTTCGGGATCACCTGGTACGCGCAGGACGCGCTCGGCGAGGTCGTCTTCTTCGACCCTCCGGACGTCGGCAAGCAGATCAAGGCGAACGAGTCCTACGCCGAGGTCGAGTCCGTCAAGGCGGTCTCCGACGTGATCGCGCCGCTGTCGGGAGAGGTGATCGCGGTCAACGAGGCGGTCTCCGAGACACCCGAGCTGATCAACGAGGACCCCTACGACGGCGGGCTGGCTCGTCAAGGTGCGCTGACCAACCTCCGACGAGCAGAACGAGCTGATGGACGCCCACGCCTACAAGGCGTCGCTCGAAGCTGGGCGAGTAGCCGGGCGCCACCTGGCCATCGCGGTGGCGGCCTAGCCTGGACGGCATGACCCGCTACACGTCCGCCACGCAGACGCGAGCGCGAGCAGATGCTGGCCGCGGTCGGCGCCTCCTCGATCGAGGAGCTCTGTTCAACGAGATTCCCGCCGCGCGTGCGGCTGGACCGCCCGCTCGAGCTTCCCGACGGCAAGTCCGGAGGCCGAGGTCTACGAGAGCTCGCGGCGCTCGCGGCGCGCAACGTCACGCCGAGGACGAGATCAGCTTCCTCGGCGCGGGCATGTACGACCACTACGTGCCGGCGCTGGTCGACTCGATCACGCAGCGCTCGGAGTTCCTGACGCCCTACACGCCTTACCAGCCCGAGATCTCGCAGGGCGGGCTGCAGGCGATGTTCGAGTTCCAGACCGCGATCTCGGAGCTGACGGGCCTGCCGGTCGTCGAACGCGTCGCTATACGAGGGTCCGTCGTCGGCGGCCGCGGCTGCCTACCTGGCGAAAGGTCGCGACCGGCCGCTCGCGGCTCGTCGTCTCGCGCGGCGTGCACCCGCACACGCGCGAGACGCTTGCGACCTACTGCGCCGGCTTCGGCAGCGAGGTGGTCGAGGTGCCGCTCGACGCCGGCGTCACCGACCCGACGCGCCTCGAGGCCGCGGTCGACGACGACACCGCGGCGGTGTTCATCCAGTACCCGAACTTCCTCGGCGCGATCGAGGACCTCGAGGCACTCGCGCCGGTCGCCAAGCGCACCGGCGCGCTCCTGATCGTCCCCGTCGATGCGCTCGACCCTCGGCGATCCTGCGCCCGCCCGGCGACTTCGGCGCCGACATCGCGGTCGGCGAGGGCCAGCCGCTCGGCAACCGGCTCGACTTCGGCGGCCCGTCGTTCGGCTTCTTCGCCGCCACGCAGGAGCACTACATCCGCGCATGCCCGGCCGGATCGCGGGCGAGACGCGCGACGTCGACGGACGGCGCGGCTTCGTGCTCGACACTCCAGACCCGCGAGCAGCACATCCGCCGCGAGAAGGCGACCTCGAACATCTGCACGAGCCAGGCGCTGAACGCGCTCGCCGGAGTGGTCTACCTGGCTGGCTCGGCCGCCAGGGAGTCGTCGAGCTCGGAGAGCTGATGGCCCGCGCACCGCCTACGCCCGCGAGCGCCTCGGCCAGGTCGAGGGAGTCGAGCTGCTGCACGAGCAGCCGGTCGTGCGCGAGTTCGCGATCCGGCTCGAGCCGCGCCGGTCGACGCGGTGATCGAGGCCTGCGCCGCGGCCGGGAGTCAACGCCGGCTACGCCGCTCGGCGCCGACTACGCCGAGTTCGCAGACGGCCTGCTGGTCGCGATCACGGAGCGCCGCACGCGCGAGCACATCGACCGGCTGGCCGACGTGCTCGGCAAGGCGGTCGCCGGCGGGGAGATCCGAGCGCGAGCCGCCGAGACGGTGCCGGCATGAGCGCGCCGGATTCCACCGTGCCGCGCCCGCCCGCCGAGGTCGGCACCGGCACGCCGATGCAGCGCGACGAGGCCGTGACGATCTACGAGCGCTCGCGGGAGGGCCGCCGCGCCGCCGTGCTGCCCGCAGACTCGACGTTCCCGAGCGCCCTCTGGAGGACCTGATCCCGGCCCACCTGCTGCGACGGAGCGGCGCCGGCGCTGCCCGAGGTGCGCGAGCCGGAGATCGTGCGCCACTACAACCGCATCTCGCGGCGCAACTTCGACCTCGACTCGGGCTTCTACCCGCTCGGGTCGTGCACGATGAAGCACAACCCCAAGCTGAACGAGCGCGTGGCCGCGATGCCGGGCCACGCCAGGCTGCACCCGATGCAGGCGCCGGCCCGCGCGCAGGGAGCGCTCGAGCTGATGTGGCTGCTGCAGCGCTCGCTGTCGGAGATCTGCGGCCTGCCGCACGTCAGCCTCCAGCCCTCGGCGGGCGCGCACGGCGAGCTTGCGGGCCTGCTGCTGACCCGCGCCTACCACGCCGACCGCGGCGAGACCCGGCACAAGGTGCTGGCGCCCGACACCTCCCACGGAACCAACCCCGCGACCGTGACGATGGCCGGCTACGAGGTCGTGAAGGTGGCGACGCGACGAGCGCGGAGGAATCGACGTCGAAGACCTGCGCGCGAAGGCCGACGAGGACATCGCCTGCCTGATGCTGACCAACCCGAACACGCTCGGCCTGTTCGACGAGAACATCGAGCAGATCGCAGCGATCGTCCACGATGCCGGCGGGACGCTCTACTACGACGGCGCGAACCTGAACGCCGTGATGGGCATCTCGCGGCCCGGCGACATGGGCTTCGACATCGTCCACGTCAACCTGCACAAGTCCTTCTCCCAGCCGCACGGCGGCGGCGGGCCGGGAGCCGGCCCGATCGCGGTCTCGGAGCGGATCGAGCCGTTCCTGCCGCGGCCGCAGGTGGTGCGGCGAGGAAGGGTCGAACGGCGGCCCGCCGCGCTACGGGCTCGACTTCGACCGGCCCAAGTCGATCGGCCGCCTGCGCGGCTTCCAGGGCAACTTCGGCGTGTTCGTGCGCTCGTACGCCTACATCCTGAGCCTCGGCGGCGATGGCCTGCGCGAGGCTTCCGAGACCGCGGTGCTGAACGCCAACTACCTGATGGAGCGGCTGGCCGAGGGGCGCGCCGGGAAGTACCTCCCGGTCGCGTTCGACCGCCGCTGCATGCACGAGTTCGTGCTCTCCGGGGCGCAGGCCAAGCGCGAGCTGGGCGTCAAGACGCTCGACGTCGCCAAGCGCCTGCTCGACTACGGCTTCCACCCGCCGACGGTGTACTTCCCGCTGCTGGTCGACGAGGCGCTGATGGTCGAGCCGACCGAGACCGAGACGAACGAGACGCTCGACGCGTTCGCGGCCGCCGTCGACGAGATCCTGGCCGAGGCCGAGGAGAACCCGGAGATCGCGCGCAACGCGCCCTACACGACGCCGGTGCGCCGCCTCGACGAGGTCGCGGCGAGCCGCAAGCCGGTCGTGCGCCAGCCGCTGTAGCTAGCGGTCGACTCGGCGGATCAGCCGCGCGACCCGGCGCGGCTTCTCGATCTCACGGCGTGCCCGGCGCCTGAGACGTTCGACCCGACGTCGGCCAGTTCCTCGAAGGTCGGGTGCGTGTAGCTGGGTTCGACGAACACCTGCTTCGTTCGCTGAAGATGACGATCGCCGGCGCCGGGCGCTGGTGGAGCGCATCAGGTCGCCGTCTACGTAGTCCCCGTACCGTCGCGGCCGAGGCCCTTAAAGCGAGCTCCTTTACGTCGTCGATTTACTCCTGCGGCACACGTACTCGACCTCGCGCCAGCCTGATCTTCGGGTATTCGCGCGCGGCTGCCGGGTCCACCAGCTCGTCGTCGGCGCCGAAGATGATCATCGCCGGCGCCCGGGCGCGGCGGAAGTCGTTCTCGAGGTCGCCCTCGTCGACGTAGTCGGCGAACTCGTCGTAAGTCTTCTTGTACGCGCTGAAGGTGAGGTCCTCGAAGTCGTCGATGAACTCTTCTGCGGACCTCGTTGCTGACGCTCAACGACTGCTCCAGGCCATCGCGGATCTGATCCTCGGTGACCAGCCGCCACAGCATCTCGCCGATGAAGGCCGTGACGGTTGCCTTGGTCGACGCGTCGTGTCCACCTGGTCATCGTCGGTCTCCGTGTCCAGCACGACCAGCCGCCTGACCAGCTCGGCAGCTGGCCGCAAGCGCGATCCCCACCTCGCCGCCGGTCGAGTGCCCCGCCACGAGGGCGCGGCGAACGTCTAGCCGGCGCATCGCGGCGGCGAGGTGATCGGCCTGCTCGGTCATCGAGTATCCGTCTTTCGGCTTCGCCGAATCTCCGTTCCCGAGCGGATCGAAGTGGATCACCCGATTGCGTCGAGGTCCATGAGCAGGCCGCGGATGACGGCGAGCACGACGGTGGCCAGCTCGGGCCGGCCGAGGCTCCGCATGCCGTCCTCGAGCGGCGCGAGCCAGTCGGTGGTCGCGGTCCGCCGGAAGCCGGGCCAGAGTGGTTCGCCGGCGCTGTCGTGCAGCCGGCCGAACATGCGCAGGTAGGGCTCGCCCTGCGGCCCCGTCATCGCGGACCAGGCGCGGCTCAGGGTCGTCGCGTAGGGCTCGTCGGGGCGCACGCGCAGGAGGTCGGTGAACGCCTCGAGCTGGCGCTGTCGCGCCTGTCCGAGGATCTCGCGGAGCAGTCCGTCGCGGGTCTCGAAGTGGTAGATCAGCATCCGGCTCGAGGTGCCGGCGGCGGCCGCCAGTGGCCCGAGCCGGTCGGGGAGCCCGTGCTCGAGCGCGTAGTCGGTGCACGCGTCGAGGAGCCGCTGCCTGATCTGCGGTTGCGGGTGCCTGCCCATCAGGCTCATGTTTTCACGTAACGATCGGTTCGTCTACTGTCGCTCGACAGTAGATCGAGACACGACGAGGAGGTCATGATGAGGGTCGTTTTCGTGCATGGGGCGTGCGTCAAGGACGGATCGTGGTGGTGGCACCGAACCGGTGAGCTGCTCGCCGAGCGGGGCGTCGCCAGCGAGGCGCCCGCCCTGCCGAGCTGCGGCGAGACGGGTGAGCCGACGGGTGCGCAAGGACCCGGGCTGGCCGAGGACGTCGCCGCGGTCCGGGAAGTCTTGACGGCGAGCGATGAGCCGACCGTCGTGGTCGCCCACAGCTACGGCGGCATCGTCACCGCGGAGGCAGCGGCGGGCGTCGACGGCCGTGCGCCATCTGCTGCTCGTGTCCAGCTACCTGCCCGAGGTCGGGCAGAGCCTCTCCTCGTTCGGCGGCGAGGAGCCCGCCCCGTTCCTCGACATCGATCCCGAGGGCGGCACGTTCACCGTCCGCCCGGACGCCCTGGCCGAGACGTTCCTGCAGGACTGCGATCCGGAGATCCAGCGACAGGCCACGGACAAGACGGCCCGTCAGAGCCTGGCGGTGCTCGAGCAGCCGGTGCAGTCAGCGGCCTGGCAGCACGTGCCCTCGACGTACCTCGTCTGCGCCCAGGACCGGGGCACCCCCGCCGACTGCAACGCGAGTTCGCCCGTCGGGCCGGCAGCGTCGTGGAACTCGACGCCGGCCACCACCCGTTCCTCTCCCAGCCGGCCGCCGTCCGCGACCTGATCCTCGGGCTGTGACGGCGACCACCGCCGAGCGCGACCAGCACGCGCCGTCCGGTGGACAACGCTTCGTCTTTACTCCGGCGCTACGGTGCCGTCTTCGGGCTCGAGCGGCAGGCCCTGCTCGGCCCAAGCCTGGAGGCCGCCGGCCATGTTGCGAGCGTCGAAGCCTGCGTTGCGGAACGCCTCCATCACGAGCGCGGACCGGGCGCCGACGCGGCAGTAGAAGATCACCGGCTTGTCGCGCGCGATCTCGTCCGAGCGCGCGCCGACCTCGGTCATCTCGATATGCACGGATCCGGCGATGTGCCCGGCCTCCACCTCGCCCGGCCGGCGCACGTCGATCAGCTGCGCCTCGCCGGACTCGTGCATCTCCCGCACCCGGGCCGGCTCGAGATTCACATCTGTCTGTTCATCCGCGCCATGGCGGAGGAGACTACCCGCTCCGACTTCGTCACCTAATCGAGATAGGTGACGTACCCGCCGGGGTCGGTCCGCTCCGGCGCAGTCATGTCCTGGCGCGCCCGGCCCAGGTGCAGCAGGCCGACGAAGTCCTCGCCGCCCGGAAGCCCGACCGCCTCGCGCCCGGCCTGGTCACGCAGCACCCCGGGCGTGCGCCAGTAGCCCGCCAGCCCGCGGGCATGCGCCGCCAGCAGCACGATGTAGGCGGCGCAGGCGGCGGCATCGCGGTCCTCCTCGCGCTCGGCCGGGTCGGCGGAGCGCACGACGGAGCAGACGACCAGCGTGGGCGCCCGGTCGAGCTTGCCCGCCGCGACGCGACGCACCTCGTCGACGTCGGCGTTCTCCGGGCAGTCCGCAGCCGCGAGGTCGGCCGCGACCTCCTTCAAGCGCGCCAGCGAGCGCGGGCCGACGACCCGGAAGCGCCATGGGTTGGTCAGGTGGTGGTTGGGCGCCCAGCGCGCGAGTTCCAGCAGCTCGTCGAGGACCGGCCGCTCCACCGGCTCCGGCTCGAATGCCTTCACGGTGCGGCGCGTGCGGATTGCCTGCTCGGTGTCCATCGTCACGGGTGAGGCTACCCATCCCGGGTACGCTCGGCGCATGCGGCAGCTGACCCTCCTGGAGCCGAAGAAGGTCGAGTGGCAGGAGGTGCCGGAGCCGGTGATCGAGGACGGGCGGCAGGCGCTCGTGCGCCCGATCGCCGTTGCGCTGTGCGACGCGGACCAGCCGGCGATCCTCGGAGAGTCGCCCGCAGCGGTGCCGGTCGCGCTCGGCCACGAGTTCGTGGCCGAGGTCGCGGAGGTGGGGGAGGACGTCGGCACCGTGTCCGTCGGCGATCGCGTGATCGTCCCGTTCCAGATCTCGTGCGGCCACTGCGTCCGCTGCGCCGGCGGCCAGACCGGCGACTGCACGACCGTCGATCGGCTCTCGATGTACGGCTTCGGCGGACTGGGCGGACCGTGGGGCGGAGCGCTCAGCGACCTGGTCCGGGTGCCGTTCGCCGACGCGATGCTGCTGCCGCTGCCCGAAGGGCGTCGAGCCGGCCACCGTGGCGAGCGCGAGCGACAACATCCCCGACGGCTGGCGGACCGTGGCCGAACCGCTCGAGCGAATGCCGCAGGCGCGAGGTGTTCGTGGTGGGCGGCGGCACCCGCTCGATCGCGCTCTATGCCGTGCAGGTCGCGCTGATGTTCGGCGCGAGCCGGGTCGTCTATGCGGACACCGACGCTGACCGCCTGGCGAAGGCCCAGGAACTGGGCGCCGAGCCGCTCGAGGGAATCCCGAAGCGCACCGGTCCCTTCCCGATCACGGTCGACGGGAGCGCGTCCCGCGAGGGCTTCGCCGCGGCCCTGCGCTCCACCGAGCCGGGCGGAATCTGCACGCACACCGGGATCATCTATGAGCCCGAGACGCCGTTGCCGGTCCTGGAGATGTACACGAACGGCCTCGAGCTCCACATCGGCCGCGCCCAGGCACGGGCAACGATCCCGAAGGTGCTCGAGGCCGTCGCGGCCGGCCGGCTGCATCCCGAACAAGTGACGAGTGGCACGGCCTCCTGGGACGACGCCGCAGAAGCCGTTTTCGAGCGGCAGACCAAGCTGATCATCACGCGCGACTGAGCCCTCCGGCCGCGTCGGTGCCCGGGGTTATCCTCCGGGGCGTGTCGGCCGCCGCCTCAGCGAGCGCTCCTGCGCGCACTCGGGAGCGCGTTTTCTCAGGCATGCGGCCGACCGGGCGGCTGCACATCGGCCACTGGTTCGGCGCGCTGCAGAACTGGGTCGCGCTCCAGGAGCAGTACGACTGCATCTACTGCGTGGTGGACCTGCACGCCCTCACGACCGGCTACCAGGACGTGTCGCGGATCCACGAGGACGGCATCGAGATGCTGGCCGACTGGATCGGCGCGGGGGTGGACCCCGAGCGGTCGATCGTCTTCCGCCAGTCGCAGGTTCCCGAGCACGCCGAGCTGGCGCTGCTGCTCGGGATGATCACGCCCAAGTCCTGGCTCGAGCGGGTGCCCACCTACAAGGGCCAGATCGCCGAGCTGGGGGAGGAGATCGACACCTACGGCTTCTTCGGCTATCCGCTCCTCCAGACCGCCGACATCGCGCTCTACCACGCGACCAAGGTGCCGGTCGGCCAGGACCAGCTCCCGCACCTCGAGCTGGCGCGCGAGGTCGTGCGACGCTTCAACCACCTGTTCGGGAAGGGCGCCGAAGTCCTCCCCGAGCCGCAGGCGCTGCTCGACGGAGGCGCCCATCCTGCTCGGCATCGACAATCGCAAGATGTCGAAGAGCTACGGCAATGCGATCGAGCTGGGCGCGGAGCCCGAGACGATCCGGGACATGGTCGGCAGGATGATCACCGACCCGCAGAAGATCCGCCGTGGCGATCCCGGCCGCCCGGAGATCTGCAACGTCTTCAGCTACGAGAAGGTGTTCGGCACGGCGGCCGAGCGCGTCGCGGAGATCGATCGCACCTGCCGCAGCGGCGAGCTCGGCTGCCGCGACCACAAGGACGAGCTGTCCGAGCGGATCGTCGAGTATCTGAAGCCGTTCCGCGAGCGGCGCGCGCAGGCGCTGGCCGACCGGGCCGAGCTGGAGCGGCTGCTGGAGCGGGGGGCCGAGCGCGCACGCGAGATCGCCGTGCCGAACATGTCGCAGGCCAAGGAGGCGATGGGGCTGTGAGCTCTACACCCCTGAACCTTGACCTGGAGGTCTTCGAGGGCCCGTTCGACCTGCTGGTCACGCTGATCCTCAACGAGGAGGTGGACCTGCTCGAGGTTCACCTGGCCGACGTCGTGCTGGCCTATCTGGAGCGCCTGGAGCAACGCGGCGAGCTGGAGCTCGAGGCGGCGACCGAGTTCCTGATCCTGATCGCGGCGCTGCTGGAGCTGAAGTCGCGGCTGATGCTGCCGGGCGAGGAGATGGAGGGCCTCGACCTCGAGCCGCAGGAGGCCGTCGAGGAGCTGCTGGCGCGGCTGCTCGAATACCGCCGTCACAAGGCCGCCGCCGAGTACCTGCGCGAGCGGCTGGCCGCCGAGGACGGGTTCCGCTACCGCTCGGCGCCGCTGCCGCCGGAGCTGCGGCGCGTGTCGCTCGACGCCGCCGGGCAGGTCTACCAGCCCGAGGCGCTGGCCGAGGCGATGCGCGCGCTGCTGCGCACGCCGCCGCGGGTCGACACCAGCCACCTGCACCACCCGGTCGTGTCGCTCGAGCGCCGGCTCGCGCACGTGCGCGAGCTGCTCGGGCGCCGGCGCGCGTTCACATTCGAGGAGGCGGTCAAGGGCGAGGACCGCATGACGCAGGCGGTGACGCTGTTCGCGCTGCTCGAGCTCTACAAGTCGGGCGAGCTGGAATGGCGCCAGCGCGAGAACTTCGGAGAAATCGAGATCACGGCGAAGGAGGCGGACGCTTGGACGCCCAGTTGAGCGAGCTGGCAAGGCGAACGGCGGCACTGCTTGTTCCTGTCCTCGGAGCCGGTGTCGCGGGACGCGCTGGCGGAGGCGCTCGAGTGCGACGACATGGAGATCGAGCAGGCGCTCGGCGAGCTGCGCGAGTGCTACGCCGAGGGCCGCCTTGGGATCGTGCTGAAGGAGGTCGCCGGCGGCTTCGCGTTCGCCTCAGATCCCGAGGCCGCCGCCGACGCCCGCCGCCTGCTCGCGAAGCCGCGCACGCCGCCGCTCTCGCAGGCGCAGGCCGAGTGCCTGGCGATCGCGGCCTACCTGGCGCCGGTCTCCCGCCCCGAGGTGGCGCGCATTCGCGGCGTGAACTCGGACTCGGCGATGTCGACCCTCGAGGAGCGCGGCCTGCTGGAGGAGCGAGGGAGATCTCAGTTCGGGGCGATCCTGTACCGGACCACGCCGCTGTTCGAGCGCCTGTTCGGGCTCGAGGCCCTCGACGCGCTGCCCCCGATCAAGACGTTCGAGCCCAGCGCCGAGGATGCCGAGCACCTGCGCGACAAGCTGCTGAGGGCAGGGGAGCAGCGGGCTAGCTGAGGCCGTTTCGTAACGGCCTCCCGGAGGCGCTAGTCTCGTCGTGGGTGGTGGGGTTCCGCGTCGTCATAGGGGTTGTGCTGGCTGCGCTCGCGCTGGCTGTTTCCCTGGTGCTCCCGACCTTCGCGAACGCTGCCTTCCCTGGCACGAACGGAAAGGTGGCCTACACGGCGGTCCCCACCAGCACGAGGCTGGTCAATCCAGATGGCTCTGGCGACGCCTTGTTGAGCCCTGGCGATTTTCGGGCTCAGTGGTCGCCGGACGGTACGCGACTCGCCGTCATGACCCAGCAGGGCGAAATCGCCACGATGGCAGCGGACGGCAGTGGACGTCAGATCGTGGTGACCGGGGACGAGAACTTCTACTACGAGCAGCCGTCGTGGTCGCCCGATGGGGAGCAGTTGGTCTTGGTCGGTGCGGGAACGTGCGGTTCCGAGCCCTGTCCCCACGACCTGTGGGTCGCAAGCAGCGACGGCACGAACCTTCAGAACATCACCCCTCAGTTCGGGAACTCCGCGCAAGAGCCGGACTGGTCCCCGGATGGCTCCAAGATCGCGTTCATGGCGAACGGCGATATTCACACCATCCGACCCGACGGAACAGATGTTCAGCAACTGACGTTCGCGCAGGACGCTTTCGACCCGGACTGGTCGCCTGACGGAAGTCGAATCGTGTTCCAGCACTATGGTGACCTCGCCACCGTTGGAGCGAACGGCGGTCCGCTGACGGTGCTGGCTCACTACACCTACCCCCTGTTCCCGACCGATCCGGTCTGGTCGCCGGACGGCACCAAGATCCTCTACGCGCTTTTCAACACCCTGCCGACCCGCTCGGACCTGCACCTGATGAACGCTGACGGAACGGGCGACACGGAGTTGCCGATACCAGGTACCCGAGAGCATTGGCCCGACTGGCAGCCCGTCCTCAAGGGCTACCCGCGCCCCAAGGGCGCCGGCACCCTGCACGCGCCGCTGGTCCCGGCCTACAACACCTGCACATCACCCAACCGCGTCCACGCCGCACCGCTCTCCTACAACTCCTGCAACCCGCCGAGCCGCACCTCGACTCAGCTGACCGTCGGCACCCCGGACGCCAACGGCCGCGCCGCCAATTCGAACTCATCGCTTCGGATCGGCGTCGTCCCCGGCAACCCGGGAACGCCGGCAGACGAGGCCGAGGCCCGCTTCACCGCCGCGATCAATGACGTGCGCCTCGCCTCCGACCTCTCCGACTACTCCGGCAACCTCGAGGCGCGCATCCCCTTCCAGATCACCGATCGCTCCAACACGCCCTATCCGGGCGGACCTGGACCGGGCACCGTGCAGGGCTTTGATTTCACCTTCGCGATCCCGTGCGCCGCCACCGCCGACCCGAACGTCGGCTCGAACTGCAACCTCCTCACGACCGCCGACACGCTGCTGCCCGGCTCAGCGCTCGAGACCCGCCGGGCGATCTGGGAGACGAACCGGATCGAGGTGCGCGACGGTGCGGGACAGCCGTTCCTGCGACAAGGGATCTTCATCCCCTGATGCGGCGGTAGGCTTGGCCAGTCCTTGAGAGGAGGGGCCTTGTCAGAACACGACTACGTCATCGTCGGGGCCGGGGCGGCCGGCTGTGTCCTTGCCAACCGGCTGAGCGCCCGGGGAGCCAGCGTCTGCCTGATCGAGTCGGGCGGCAGCGACCGCCACATCGGAGTCAAGGCGCCGGCCGCCTTCCCGTCGCTGTTCCAGACCCCGCGGGACTGGAACTACCTCTCCGAGCCCGAGCCCGGCCTCTATGGCCGGCGCTGGTACCTGCCGCGCGGCCGCATGATCGGCGGCTCCTCGTCGATGAACGCGATGTTCTACGTGCGCGGGCACCGGACCGACTTCGACCGCTGGGTCGAGGACTTCGACGCCACCGGCTGGGGCTACGACGAGGTGCTGCCGCTGTTCAAGCGCTCCGAGCACAACGAGGAGATCCGCGACTCCTACCACGGCACGACCGGCGAGCTGAACGTCACCCGCAAGCGCTGGCTCTCGCAGTTCTGGCAGCCCTACCTCGACGCCGCCGTGGCGGCGGGTGTCGAGCGGATCGACGACTACAACGGCGCGGAAATGGCCGGCGCGTCGCTCCTCCAGGCAACGATTCGCAAGGGGCGTCGGCACAGCACGGCCGAAGCGTTCCTGAAGCCGGTCCGCAAGCGCGAGAACCTGACGATCGTCACGGGCTCGCATGTTCAGCGGATCGTGATCGAGGGCGGGCGCGCCGTCGGAGTCGAGCACGCCGGCGGAACGGCTCGTGCGGCGCGTGAGGTGATCCTCGCCGCGGGCGCCTACGGGTCGCCGCAGCTGCTGATGCTCTCCGGCGTCGGGCCGGCCGCGCACCTGGGCGAACACGGGATCGGAGTTCTGGTCGACAACGCCAACGTCGGCCAGCACCTGCAGGACCATCCGATGGCCTTCCTCAACTGGCACGCGTCCGGCGACACGCTCGACGACGCCGCCGAGGTCAAGTACCTGCTGCCCTGGCTCGCCCGAGGCAAAGGCAAGCTGTCCTCGAACATCGGCGAGGCGGTCGTGCACTGGCGCAGCGACCCGTCGCTGCCCGCGCCGGACTTCCAGATCGTCCAGGCGCCGGTCTACTTCTGGGAGCACGGCTTCCGCAAGACCGGCGCGCCGGCGTTCACGATCGGCGCGGCGTACCTGGGGCCGCAGAGCCGCGGTTCGGTGACTTTGCGCTCGGCGGACCCGGGCGACCATCCGCGGATCCTCAACAACGCCCTGATGGAGAGCGAAGAGGTCGAGGCGATGTTGCGCGCGATCGAGTTCGCTCGCGACATCGCCTCACGCGAGCCGCTCGAGGGATGCTCGGGGAGGAGCTCAACCCGAGCGCCCACATCAAGGGTCGCGACCAGCTGGTGGCCTGGCTGCGCGCCACCTGCGAGCACGAGTACCACCCGAGCTGCACGTGCCGCATGGGTTCGCCGAACGAGGGCGTGGTCGACTCGCAACTGTGCGTCTACGGTGTCGATGCCCTGCGTGTCGCCGACGCCAGCGTGCAGCCGCGCATCGTCTCCGCCAACACCCAGGCCGTGACCGTGATGATCGCCGAGCGCTGCGCCGATCTGGTGCTGGGCCGGGATGACGTGTCGAGTCTCGCTGGGGAACCCCAAGCACTTCACGCCTAGCCGCGCCGCCACGCGGCCGTCAAAGGTAGGGCTCGGCCCGCACGCGGCGTACGGTGGGCGGGAGGCGTGCGGATCGCAGCTCACCGAGCAGCGCGACGACAGCGATGTAGGCGCCGATACCGAGCAGGCCTCCCGCGGCCCATTCGAAGAACGACAGCTCGGAGGTCCCGAACGCCGCGAGCACGCCGGCCATTGCCGCGCCGGCCACCAACGACGCCCCGGCGCTGGTCGCCACCGGCGCGATCGCAAGGCCCGTCATGCCTCGGCAGATCCAGAGGTGGCCGACGACGTAGATCGTGAACGCGACGTCGGTGCCGATCACGGCGCCCATGACACCGATCTCAGGGAGCAGCACCAGGTCGATGGACAGGTTCACCACGACCGCCGTCACCGCCAGCGGTACGCGGCTGCGGGCACGGCCGAGGTAGTTGACCGCCAGCGTCACCAGGGTCCCGATGCCGACCAGGTACACGAATGGCGCCAGGCCGCGCAGCACCGCGGCGGAATCCTCGTAGCCCGGGCCGAGCAGGAGATCGACGATCGGTCCTGCCCAGACGATCAGCGGCGCGACCAGCAGCCCGTGCAGCAGGAGCAGGTACCGGATCGATGGCAGTAGCAGCCCGACGTCAGGCCCGGCGTCGGCATGGTGCGCCAATCGGGGCGCGACTGCGAAGGCCACCGCCTGGCCTGCGAAGCCCAGAAAGACGGCGAGCCGCATCGGCGCCTCGAACTCGCCGACGTCCTGGACCGACAGCAGCGCGCCGATCAAGAGCACGTCCACCTGCTCGAAGCTCACATAGGCCAGGTCCAGCACGAAGAGGGCGCCGGCGTAGGTCATGAGCGGCCGCATCATGCGCCTGCGACCGGGTGCCCGATCGCCTCTGGTCGTGACTCCGAAGGCCGCCAGCGCACCGGCGCAGGCACCCACCGCGTACCCGATTGCCCGCCCGAACGCCGCTCCCGCCGCTCCCGCGCCGAGCGCCACCAGCCCGACGATCGCTACCGCCTCGAAGAAGCTCTCGAGCGCTGTCAGCCGCCACGTGATCGAGACCCGCCCGAGCGCCACGAACACCTCGGTGAAGAGCAGGAACATGGTTTGCGCCAGTACCGCGAGCGCGATCCCGCGCAGGGGCCATACGAGCTCCGGTGTCGCGAAAAACTCTGCGATCGCTGGAGCCAGGAGCGCAAGCGCCCCGGCGACCGTCACCCCGAACGCGAACATCAGCGCCGCGGCGCCAACGACGACGGAGCGCACTTCGCCGTGCTTGCCCCTGAGCTCCGCGACGAATCGCGCAGCCGACGCGGTCAGCCCGAAGTCGGCGATCAGCGCGATCACGGACCCGATCCCGAGCGCGATGGCGAACACTCCGTAGCCGGAGCTGCCGAGCTCGCGTACCAGGTAGAGAGTGACCGCGGCCGTGAAGACCGCCGTCGTGATCTGGGTCGCGCCGCCGAAGAGCGCGTTGCGGGTGACGCTGGCTCCCTGCGCTTCACCGCTCCGTCCCTCGGCCCGGGCGGCCCCTGAACGTCCGGGTCGCGGTCTCCACACGGGAGGCCAAGGATATCCGCCGACCCAGCCCTGGTGCTAGGGCATTGCCCGGCGCTTTCCGAGCAGCAGGTCGCGCGCGAGCCAGCGCACACGCCGGGGGTCCCGGGCCAGGTAGGCGAGCCCGTAGCGCAGCGAGGCGTGCCCGTAAGGCACGTACATGCGCAGCGGCAGCCCCGCCGAGCGCGCGATCGCGGCCACCGGACCCGGCGGCAGCCCAAGGAGCAGCTCGATGTCGTGTGGCGTGCCGGCCGCGGAGAGGCGTGCGATGGCCTCGGCAGCGAGGTGCTCGTCGTGCGTGGCGACCGATACGTGCCTGGCCCGGCCGGCGAGCCGGTCGACGACCGCGAGGAATCCCGCGGTCATGTCGAGCCGCGGAAAGTCCGGATCGGCGAACTCGCCCTTCACGACCCGCACGCGCAGGCCGCGCTCGGCCGCGATCTCGGCATCCCCGCAGCTGCGTCGCCACCGGCCAGGGATCGTCACGCCGACATCGGGATGGACTCGCTGAACGCCGGCCGCAAGAGCGATCGTCTCCGCGGCCGACTCGCACCCGTGCGAGTCGAAGTGGAGGGGCTGGCCGTTATCGGCTTGCGCCGATGCGATCTGGTTGACAAGCTCGGGCGAGTATCCGAGTGCGGGCGCCTTGACGGACAGGCACCAGTCGCTGTTGCGCTCGCGCAGCGCGTCGGCGGCGGCCAGGTTCTGCGCGGCGACCGCGCGCGGCGCCGCCTCGTCCGGATTCCAGAACCCGATCACGATTCCATGGCCACGAGCAGCGATCTGGTCCGCCGCACTCAGCGCGTCGCCAAGCTCCGGTCCGGCGAGATATGCGCGGGCGGCACGGCGCTCGATCGGCCTCCAGGCCGTGAGCGCAGCGCGCCTGGCCCACGAGCTCAACCGGGCCTGGCGATGTTGCCCGCGAATCGCCCGGCATCGAGCGCCGCGACCGCGAGTCCACCCGGGCTGGTGGGATAGGCACGCACGGCAACACACTTCCGCTCGCTCGCTTTCCACATCCGGGTCCAGGGCTCCACCGTCCCGAGCAGCTCGAAGGCGGTCAGCCCGCGAGCGGCGGCGTAGCGGACCGTCTCCAGCATCAGCAGCGTGCCGGGCGAGCAACGCTTGAACTGCTCGTCATAGCCCACCTTCAGCAACCAGTAGCGCCCGCCGGACTCGACGGCCAGCTGGACCGCCGCTGGGAGGCCACCGATCCGCAGAAACGCGAGCCGCAGCATGCCGACATCTGCCGCGCGGACTGCGAAAGCCGTGAAGAAGGCGCGCAGGCGGTCGTCGTAGGCGAGAGCGGTGCCCGAGCGGCCCTTCCATCCGGCCGCCTCGACCCGGTAGACCTCAGCGAGCAACTCCGGCAACTCGTCCGGCTGCGGTGCGATCACCTCCGCGCTCACCGCGCCCTCCTGCTCGGCGCGCCTGCGGGCGCGGCCGATGTCGGATCGCCGATCCGAGCTGAGCTGGCTTTCCGGGTCACGCCAGCCGTCATGGAGTGGGATCCAGGGGACCGGCGCCACCTCCCGGCTGTAGAAGATGGTGCGGCGCCGGTAGGCGTGTTGAAGGGATGCCACGATGGGCGATCGCGCTTCCGTCCGCTTCAGGAGCATGGGTCTCCCGAGATTTGCGACGCCCTCCGCCAGCTCATCGAGCGCGTCGACATCGCGATACACGAAGTCCATGGGCTCCGACAGCTCAGAGCCGCCGATGAACTCCAGGCGGCCCAGGCCGATGCGCGGCGTCGCGAGGGGCGCGATCGCGGTCACGTCTTCTCCATCGACCGTGACCAGGACCTTCAGCTCGTAGTCGGGGCCGTAGGCCTCGGCGAACGCGCCGGCCCATGCATGGCTTTGCATCGGGCTCCCGGCGCGTCCAGCGAGCCCATGCCACGCTGGCGCGAGCTCTTCCAACTCGGTCGCCGTCTCGATAAGTCGCATGGCTGGCGGTCGTCCATCAATAGCGGCCGGCCTGGATAGAGCGGCGACACCGTCATTCGCGCCGGTGGGAAACCGTTGCCCTATCGCACGTCCATCCGTAGACGGCCGGGCTCTATGGGGTCTTCCCCCGCGGCCCGCGGTTTAGTCATCGTTAGGCTCTAGCGAGCCATCCGGGCCGGTAGCTCAGCGGTCAGAGCAGCGGGCTCATAACCCGTAGGTCGATGGTTCGAATCCATCCCGGCCCATGCGACTGGAGCCTCGTCAGTAGGGTCCGGACTCGTCTGTCCAGATCGAGATGCCTACCAAGGCGGTCACGAGCATCGCTCTCAGAATCAGTTGCTTCCGGTCGATGGCCCACCGCATAATCGCGAGATGCGTAAGGCATTCCTCTTCATGGTGCTTGCACTCGTCTTTCCCGCGATTGCGTCTGGACATGAGATCACCAAACGCGAGGCGAGGCGGGCGGCGAAGGCCGAGCTTGAGGATGAGGTCCGTTGGTGGAAGCGGGAGGGAGAAATCGTTCTCTCGTACCGGTTACGACGTTGTGAGTACCACAGCGACCACGTCGTGGTGTGCGGCTATCGCATTGAGTTCGACACCGGGCCATGCGTTGGCGAATACACGGTCCGCTTCACGAGTTCCAAGAAGCGGCGGATCGGCGTCTTCTCAACGCCGCTATCAGGTCAGGGCAGCTACTTCGACTGCGACGAAGACGGCGCGCCTCTCCAGGTCGGAGGTGGCGGCGGCCGGGGGGGACTCCAGTTGAAGGCATACGTTCTCTGAGCTGAGGCCACCGGAGCGCGGTCGAGATGAGCGCCAAGCGAGGGATCTTCCTGGCACCGTTCGACGAGCTGGTGGACCCCATCGCGTTGGCCGAGCTCGCGGGCAGTGCGGAACGGCGGGGATGGGATGGCATCTTCCTGTGGGACCACGTCACCTACCGGCCACCGGTCAGCGCGGTGGCCGACCCATGGATCGCCTTGTCGGCGATCGCTTGCGCGACGCAGAAGCTGCGGCTCGGCACGATGGTCACGCCCCTATCCCGGCGGCGGGTGCACAAGCTGGCCCGGGAGACGGTGACCCTCGACCATCTCAGCCAGGGGCGGCTGACGCTCGGGGTCGGGCTCGGAAGCGATCGCAACGGGGAGCTGGAGCCGTTCGGCGAGGTAGTCGACGCGCGGGAGCGGGCCCAGCTGCTCGATCGCGGCCTCGAGCGGCTGAGCGACTTCTGGGCCGGCGAGTTCGAGCCGCGCCCGGTGCAGCGGCCGGGCATCCCGGTGTGGGTGGCGGCACGCTGGCCGAACCGACGTCCGGTGCGGCGCGCGGCGCGCTGGGACGGACTATTCCCGATTGACCTTCCCGACCCGTCGGCGCTGGCCGAGCTTGCGGACGAGGTGCGCGGCCTACGCGATCAAGGTGGGGGCGCGTTCGATCTCGTGGTGGAGATCGCACCCGGCGCGCCGGCCGGCCCCTGGGAGGCCGCCGGGGCGACCTGGGTCCTCACCGGCTTCGGTCCACAACCGGGTGTAGCCGAGGTGAGCGCCGCCATCGAGGCCGGCCCTCGGTAGCCGCAACCGGGTCGTTCGCATTTCGTTTCGGCACGGCCAGGCTGCGATGCCGGCTTGCTCCGTCCTCAGTGGTTCCCGTCGAGCTCCGCTCCGTCAACCGTGTGTGCCTCCACGAGCGGCTGCAACACGAAGACCTCGGCCGCCAGGTCGGGATCGAGATGGTTCGCGCTCATGAACGCGAGCACCTCGCGTTCGAGCTTGGGTCTCCACCAGGGAGGTCAATTCGTCTTCCATGGCCAGCTGGAAGCGGTGCCGCATATCAAGCACCACCCCCGGATCACCGATCTCGGCCAGCTTCTGCTCGCCCTTCGTAAGCGTCTCGGCGAACAGGATCAGCACGGTGTCGCGACTGATGATCGTGCGCGCTTTGGTCGGCCCGCGGCCGGTGTACTCCCGCAAAATGCGCACTGCTCCATTGGATATAGCGACCGACGCATTGGCCTTGGCGCTGTTTTGCACCTCGGACATGGTCTTCCTCTCGGCTCCCCTCTTGCGTGGGGCCACTCGGAAGGAGGAAGGAAGCGGAGTCCTAGAGGTGGCTTAATGCCAGCCCCACACCCAAGAAGGCTCCCCTCCGCGTCTCGGCGCTCAACAGCGCCAAGGCGCAAGTGAGGTCGGGTAACTGGCGAGTCGTCGCCCTGGTAGCAGGGCTGGCTCATCCACGGTAACGGGTATCGAGGTCGTTGGCAAAGGCCGTCAGGGGTGCGCACGGACCGCGGAGACGTTCAGCCGCACGTAGTCGAGCGGTAGGCGCACGCCGGCCGCCACGGCGGCAGCGAATGGCTCACGACGCTCCTCCGGGAGGTGCGCGAGGTGTCCAGGGAGGATCGAGGTGCGGACGAACGCGTCGAGGTCCTCCGGGTAAGTGGGGCGATTCTCGAGCCAGGCGTGGGCCTGGGTGAATCCGGCCGCCTCCAGGCGCCGCTCGGTCTCAGGCGGGCCCGCGAATAGCCACGGCGACCAGCCGGCGAGCTCCGGGGCCAAGGCGTCGGCAACCGCGTCGATCACCTCGCGAACGCGCCCGATGTTGCCCTTGCCCCCGCACTGGACCTCGAGCCTCCCGCCCGGCTTCAACGCTCCGGCCAGGACCGCCCATAGGCGGTCGTGGTCCGTGACCCAATGAAGCGTCGCCGTCGAGACGATTGCGTCGACGGGCTCGTCCAGGCCGAGTTCGAGGACGTCCTGGCACCACACGTCCGCGCGATCGCCAAGCCGCCGCCGCGCGAGAGCCACCATGTCCGCCGAAGCGTCGATCGCGAGCACGCGGCCGCGGGGGACGAATCGGAGCAGCGCCTCGGTGACGCGCCCCGTGCCGCAGCCTACGTCCAGCAGCGTGGCGTCAAGCGCGATGCCTTCCAGGCGGGCGACGACCTCGGCTGCCCACGATGCTGCGGCTCGCCGAGGTCGAGGTGGGCGCGTCCCAGGCCGTGCTCACTGCGCCTCGATCCCCAGCGCCTCCATCGCCTCGCTCACCGGCCCGTACATGCGCCACTCGGCGACCTTGCCGTCCTCGAACTTCAAAGCGTGGGCGAAGTTCTCCTCGACGCGCATGCCGCTCTTTCCCATCACGCCAACCTCTCTGACGTCGACGATCACATAATCGCCCGCATCGATGAAGCTCTGCGCATCAACCACGTACTCATCCCAGCCCGAGAACCAGTTGATCATGTACTCCATCAGCTCGTCCCAGCCCTCGTAGCAGGGTTTGACGCCGGGTTCCTCTGGCCGCGGGTAGACCCGGATGTCAGGGCTCGCCATGCCGAAGAAACCCTCGAAGTCGGTCTCGGGGAAGGTGCTGAAGACCCGTCGGGCGAGGGCGACGTTCTCGTCGGACATAGCCGCGGGATTATCGCGGGATACTGACCCGGTGGCCATGACGTTCGTTCCACCCGCGCGGCACCTGTTGCGCGCGAAGGACCTTGCCGACGCGCGCTACTTCGAACCGCTCGGCGTGGACGACATGGCCCGCGCCGCGGGCCTCTCGCGGGCTCACTTCAGCCGCGAGTTCCGCCGCGCCTTCGGGGAGTCGCCGCACGCGTACCTGCTGACTCGCCGCCTCGAGCGCGCCGCGGCGCTGCTGAGGACTACAGACAGGTCGGTCGCGGACATCTGCCTGTCCGTCGGCCTGCGCGGGATCGGGTCGTTCACCACGAGCTTCACCCGCACGTACGGCATGTCGCCGGTGGCCTACCGCCGGGCGTTTCCGCCGGCATCGGATCACGCGCTGGTCCCCGGTTGCATCGTGCGGTTCTACGGCCGCCCCCAACGCCGCACGTTTCGAGAAGACAACGGCGAGGGGCCGCACTAGGGTCGGACTCCTGTTCCACTCGACCCCTCAGGAGGACACACATGATCAGGATCGGAACCACCCAGCTGTGGGTGCACGACCAGGACGAGGCACTCGCCTTCTATACGCAGAACGTCGGGATGGAAGTGCGTGCCGACGTGACGGTCCCCGAGCTCGGCAACTTCCGGTGGCTGACGGTTGGATGGCCCGGCCAGGAAGACGTGAACCTCGTGTTGATGGCAATCCCCGGGCCACCCGTCATGGATGACCAGACGGCCGAGGAAGTGAAGGCTCTGATGGCCAAGGGCTTCGCAGGGACGATCTTCCTCGCGACCGACGACTGCCAGGGTTACTACGAGGAGCTGAAGGGGCGCGGTGTCGAGTTCGTCGAAACGCCCGAGGAACGGCCCTACGGGATCGACTCGTCCTTCCGCGACCCGTCGGGCAACAGCATTCGCCTCGTTCAGGTCCGCGAGGTCGCGCAGGTCTGACCCGCCCGGCGGGCTTCTTAACATCGGCGGCGTGGAACGCTGGATCGCCCACGTCGACATGGATGCGTTCTTCGTGTCCGTCGAGCTGCGACGGCGGCCGGACCTGCGGGGCCGGCCGGTCGTCGTTGCGACGGGCACCGACCCGCAGCAGCGTGGCGTCGTGATGGCAGCGTCGTATGAAGCGCGCAAGTTTGGCGTCCACTCGGCGCTGCCGCTCACGATCGCGCACCGCAAGTGCCCGGACGCCGTCCTGCTGCCGCGCGACATGGCGCTCTACAGCGAGGTGTCCCGGGAGGTGATGGCGATCATCCGGCGCCAGTCAGACCTGGTCGAGGTGGCGGGCCTCGACGAGGCGTACGTCGATCTCACCGGCGAGCCGTTGCCGCAAGACGGCGTGCCGGCGGATCAAGCACGAGGTCCGCGAGGAGACGGGCCTTGTCTGCTCGATCGGGCTCGCCCCCAACAAGCTGCTGGCCAAGATCGCCTCGGACCTCGACAAGCCGGACGGCTTCTGCCTGCTGCGCAAGGAGGACATGCTGGAGCGGGTAGGAGACCGGCCCGCGTCGCTGATACCGGGCGTGGGCCCGAAGACCTTCGAGCGGTTGCGGCGTGCGCGGATCGAGACGGTCGCCCGACTTGCGAGCGCGCCCGACGACCTGCTCGCCCGCGCGCTGGGCCCGCGCCTCGGACCGAGCTGCGGCGCAAGGCGAACGGTGACGACAACCGCTCCGTGACAACGAACCGCGAGCGCAAGTCGGAGAGTTGTGAGACGACCTTCGCGCGCGACGTGTCAGACCGCGGCACATTGCTCGAAACGCTCGACCGGCTCGCGGACCGCGTTTGCGAGGGCCTCGCCCGTCATCGCATCCGCGGCCGCACCGTGACGCTGAAGATCAGGCTGCGTCCGTTTCGCACGTACACGCGCTCGCTGACGCTCGAGTCGCCGACGCGCGATGCGGCGGTCGTCACGCGCGACTGCGCACGAGCTGCTCGGACGGGTGGAGATCGACACGCCCGTGCGCCTGCTCGGCGTCGGGCTGCATGGCCTCGAGCGCGACTCCTCAGCGCCGGACGAGCAGGAGAGTGGCGGTGACGGTCAGCTGTTCGCCGAGGCGTCTCAGTGAGCGCCCGGCGCCACGGGCGGCGGCCCGCAGCGCTCGATCAGCGCCATCATGCGCCGCGCCGCTGCGGCCGACACGCGACCGCCGACCACTGCCAGCATCAGCGTTGCTCGTGCGGTGGAGCGCAGGCGCCCCGTCTCCTCGTCCTCGCCACGCGTCAGGAGCAGGCCCTCGGCCGCGTCAATCAACTGGGAACGCTCCTCGGTCTCGAGCTGAGCGTCTCCGAGGAGCGCCTTCACGTGGCGGTAGTTGCTGTGTCGTGGCTGATTCATGACGGTTTCAACACACCTTCGCCTGAAAGGATTCGTATCGGCTCGTGCGCCGATGGTGCCCGGTCCAACGGGGCGTCAAACTACTCCTTGATCGGGCGGAAAACGTCCGCTGGAAAGGAATTTGCGCCTGTTTGGGCAAAAGTGCGGCCCGGGTAGAACTTCTGTGCGGCCGCTGCAAGACGACGGCTCGCTTCGACGGCTTGTCGTCGCGAGGAGCATCATCCCCATAGAATCTGGCGTCTCTCGCGCCGCAACCCCGCTGACCGCACCCCGCGGCATACACATAGCGCGCTCCCCCGCGTAGGAAAGGAGAAGGTGCATGGCCCCACCCGGGACCGGGCAAAGCCTCGAAATCCCGCTGCGCACAGAACCCGGTTTCCCGGCTTCGAACGGCGCGTCCTCGAACGGCGCATCGCCCGACCGCAGCCTCGTGATCGGCGCCGGGCCTGCCGGCCTGACCGCCGGCTACATGTTCGCCAAGCAGGGAATCCCGGCGACCGTGCTCGAGGCCGAGGACCAGGTGGGCGGGCTCGCCAAGACGGTTGAGCGTGATGGCTACCGGTTCGATCTCGGCGGCCACCGGTTCTTCACGAAGGCCGGCGAGGTGGAGGCGCTGTGGCACGAGGTGCTCGACGACGAGTTCCTGCTGCGGCCCCGGATGTCGCGCATCTTCTGGAACGGCCGGTTCCTCGACTACCCGCTGCGCGGCACGGACGTGATCCGCAAGCTCGGGCCCGTCGAGCTGACCCGCGCCTCGCTCTCCTATATGCGAGCGTCGATGCGTTCCAAGGGCGGCGAAGAGAGCTTCGAGGACTGGGTCTCGAACCGGTTCGGCCGGCGCCTGTTCGAGCTGTTCTTCCGCTCCTACACCGAGAAGGTGTGGGGCGTGCCGACCAGCGAGATCCGCGCCGAGTGGGCAGCCCAGCGCATCAAGGGCCTCTCGTTCTGGAGCGCCGCCAGGGCCGCGTTCTTCGGCAACCGCGAGAACGTCAAGAGCCTGATCGGTGAGTTCCACTACCCGCGCTTCGGGCCCGGGCAGATGTGGGAGGCGATGACGCGCCACATCGAGGCGGAGGGCGGCGAGGTGCTGCTCAACTCTCCGGTCGAACGACTCGACGATCCGCGACGGGATCGTCGTCGAAGTCGCCACGCCGGCGCAGGTCTACCGCCCCGCGCACGTGCTCTCGTCACTGCCGCTGCGCAACCTGGTCGGCCTGACCGATCCAGTGCCCTCCGACGAAGTCGTGCAGGCGGCTCGCGGGCTGCGCTACCGAGATTTCCTCACGGTCGCGCTCGTGATCGAGGGCGCCGACGTCTTCCCCGACAACTGGATCTACATCCACGAGCCGGGCGTCAAGGTGGGTCGGATCCAGAACTACCGCTCCTGGAGCCCATGGATGGTTCCCGACGAGGGCAAGGCCTGCCTCGGCCTCGAGTACTTCTGCTTCGAGGGCGACGAGCTGTGGAACATGGACGACGAGGCGCTGGTCGAGCTGGCGACGACGCGAGCTGGAGCAGCTGCGGCTGGTGGACCCGGGCTCGGTGCGGCGCGGGTACGTCGTGCGCGTGCCGAAGGCCTATCCGATGTACGACGCCGACTACGCCGACCGCGTGGCGGCGATTCGCAACTGGCTCGATGGAATCGTCAACCTGCAGCAGATCGGCCGCAACGGGTTGCACCGCTACAACAACTCCGACCACTCCTCGCTGACCGCCATCCGCGCGGTCGAGAACGCGCTGTGCGGCACGGGTCACGACATCTGGGCCGTCAACGCGGAGAGCGCCTACCACGAGGAGGACGTGCCGGACGAGCACCCGTACCGCCGTGCTCCGGAGACCCCGACCATGGACCGGTCTCTGATCGAAACGGCGTAGGCCTTGGCGACGGCGCAGGCAACGATGCGCCGAGCGGGCCGGTCGCGGGCTTTGCGGCTGGCTGCGTCGGTGTTACTCCTCGCAGGGGTGGCGTGGTGGGCCGCGCAGCAGCAGGCCCCTGAGCTGCCCCATGGCCGGGCGGGCTTCCTCGCGCTCGCCGTGGCGCTGCTGCTCTACGCGCTGGCGACGCTCGGGCGCGGCGAGCGCTGGCGGCGCCTGCTCGCGGGCGCCGGGGCGGAGAGCTCGGCAGCGGACGCGTACCGCCTGACGCCGGTCGGCTACATGGGCAACAACATCCTGCCCGCGCGCGCCGGTGAGGCGATGCGCGTCTTCCTGCTCGCGCCGCGGGCGCGCACGTCGCGCACGAACGTGCTCGGCACGATCGTCGCCGAGCGGGTGCTCGACGCGGTTATCCTGGCCGTGCTGTTCGGGGTCGTCTTGGCGACCAGCGTTCAGATTCCGTTTGCGGTCGAGGGAGCCCTGCTCGTCCTGGTGGTGGCGGTCGGCCTGGTCGCGGCCACCGCGCTGGCCGGTGGCTCCCGCTCACCCCTGCGGCGCTGGATCAGGCGCCCGTCGGTGCTGCACCTGGTCGAGGAGGTGACTCTCGCGACCCGGTCGATCCGCGGCACGCAGGCCGCCGGCCTGGTGCTGCTCTCGCTCCTCTTATGGACGGCCGAGGCTGGCGTCTATCTGCTCGCCAGCGACGCCCTGGGCACCGGGCTGTCGGCCCCCGAGGCGCTCGCGGTGATGGTGTTCGCAAACGCCGCCGCTCTGATCCCGGCGGCGCCCGGCTACCTCGGCACCTTCGACGCGGCCGTGATCGTGGTCGTGCACGCGACCGGCGCGTCGCACTCCGAATCGGTCGGCTACCTCCTCCTGCTCAGGTTCCTGCTGTTCATACCGATCACCGTGGCGGGACTCGTGATCTACATGTGGAAATACTCGGGATGGCAGCGCCTGCGCCGCCGGACCGCCGTGCGCACAGAGCCCTCGGAGGCATGAAGCCCCAGACGGCCGCCTCACCCGCGCGGGGGATTCCGGCGCTGCCCCGCGGTGCCTCGCTGCGTTCCTACCTCGGCACCCCCGCCGTCGTGGCGACGGCCACGCTGATCGTCCTGATCGGCCTCTCGGCGCTCCTGCGAACCAGCGAGATCTCCGGCTCGTTCTGGATCGACGAGGGCCTGTCGGTGGGGATCGCGTCGCATTCGCTCACGGACATCCCGGGCCTGCTCCGCCAGGATGGCTCGCCGCCGCTCTACTACATGCTGCTGCACGAATGGATGGATGCCTTCGGCAACGGCGAGGCGGCCACGCACTCGCTGTCGCTCGTGTTCGCGCTGCTGACGATCCCGGTCGCGCTGTGGGCGGGGTGGAGCCTCTTCGGCCGCCGCGCGGGCCTCGATCGCCGCGACGCTGGCGGCGGTCAACCCGGTGCTCGGCGCCTACGCGCAGGAGACGCGCATGTACGCGCTGCTCGCCCTGCTCGGGCTCGCGACCGCAGCCGCGTACGTGCACGTCTTCGCCTACCGCCGCCGCGGCTACCTGGCGCTGCTGGTTCCTTGCATGGCGGCGATGCTCTACACCCACAACTGGGCCGCCTTCTTCTGCCTCGGCGCCGTCGCCGGGCTGGTGCCGGTCTGGAGGGAGTCCGACGACCGGCGCGCGATCCTGATCGATGCGGCGATCGCCTTCGGCCTCGCCGGCCTGCTGTATCTGCCGTGGGTTCCGACGCTCCTCTCGCAGGCACAGCACACCGGCGCGCCGTGGGCCTCGCACCCGCCGATCAAGGACCTCACGCATGCCTCGTACGTGATCCTGGGGAACGCCCAGATCGCCACCGCGCTCGCGCTCGCCGGCGGTTTCGGCGTCGCGACCGTCATCCGCCGCGGAATCCGGCGGCCCGAGTCGATCGCCGCCATCGCTCTCCTGACGATGGTCGGTGTCGCACTGGTCGTGGCATGGCTCTACTCGCAGACCACGCTCGCGTGGGCGCCGCGCTACCTGATCGTCCTGACCGGGCCGCTGCTGCTGGTCGCCGCGCTCGGGGTGGCGCGTGCGGGAAAGCTCGGACTTGCCGGCCTTGCGATCGCGCTCTATGCGTCGGTGCTGCTGGCCGGTTCCTATGTGCCGGAGAACAAGAGCAATGTTGACCGGCTGGCGGGGCGGCTTCGGTGACCGCGTGCGTGCGGGTGACCTGGTCATCTCGACCCAGCCAGAGCAGGTCGCGAACCTGAGCTACTACCTGCCCGCGGGGTTGCACTATGCGACGCCGATGGGACCGGTCCGCGATCCGGGCGTGATGGACTGGCGCGATGCCGTCGACCGGCTGCGCGCAGCGAGCCCCGACCGCGACCTGCGCCCGCTGATCGAGTCGCTGCCCCCGGGGCGTCAGGTCCTCCTCGTCAGCCCCGTCACCCGCCGCAGCGGCTGGCGCTCCAAGTGGACCGGACTGGTCAAGGAACGCGCCCGCGAGTGGGAGCGCGCGATGGCGGCCGATCCGACCCTGGCAGAGCTGAAACGCCTGAAGCGCCCCCGCACCCGCTCCCGCCTCTCCACGGTGAAGGCGGTGCTGTACGTAAAGCGGCACTGAGGGCGCCACGCGGGTTCTTCAGCGCGGCGCGCCAGGGCGGGACAGGCAGGTAAGGAAGCGGCGTAGAATTTGCGCGCTACCGCGCGTCTCTAGTCGCGATCCGTGTTGCGCCTCTGGTGTGGGCCGTTTTTTACGCGCTATGCGTGGCTTTTCCGGCCCACACCGCTTGGCGAACCGGGGTTTCCGACCTAGGCGTCACGAAACGCGTGGGAGATAGGCCCGGAACGCACGAAATAGCACGCCGCCCCCTACGAGCCCGTCCTTGGCGCACGCTGGCGTCGGATCGATGGTGGCGCCAGGCCCACCCGCACCGCGGCCACCGTCTCGGTGCGCGATGCTATGCCTAAGGGTGCTCCGACCGCGATGAGGGACGAGGCATGTTCGGTTTGGACGACAGCATCGCCGCGCTGGGTGAGGGTCAGGCGTTCCTCGTCATCGCCGCGATCGCCGTGCTGCTCGGCCTGCGGCATGCGACCGATCCCGACCACCTCACGGCGGTCACGACCCTGGTCGCCAGCGAGCGGCAGCACGGCGCTCGCCGGGCCGGGTCGCTGGGCCTCAGCTGGGGGCTCGGCCACGCGACCACGCTGATCCTCTTCGGGGTTCCGATCGTCCTCTTCCGCGACTACCTGCCGGAGCGCGTCCAGCAGGCGGCAGAGGTCGCGATCGGAGTCATGATCATGGTGCTCGCCGTCCGACTGATCCTGCGGTGGCGGAACGCCGAGGTTCACTCGCACACGCACAGCCACGCCGGTGAGGTGCACAGCCACACGCACGTCCACGAGCACGCGCACGAGACGCACGACCACCCGCCGCACGAGCACCCGCACGCGCCGCGCCTTGGCCGCAGCCCATTACAGGCCTACGGCATCGGCCTCGTGCACGGGATGGGCGGCTCGGCGGGAGTGGGCGTGCTGCTCCTGGCGGCGATTCCGGACCACGTCGCGGGCCTCGCCGCGCTCGTGATCCTGGCGATCTTCACCGCGGTATCGATGGCGATCGCCTCGACCGCGTTCGGCTACACGCTCGCCCGCGGACCGGTCGTCCGCCGGCTGGCGGCCGTCGCGCCGGGGCTCGGCTACGTCAGCCTCGCGTTCGGCGCCTGGTACGCGCTCGGCGCGATGCAGGCGGTCCCGTACTACTTCTGAGGCAGTAGGTAGCGCTCGAGCGCCACGCGAATGTCCGCCGGCGGCTCGCGCTTCTGCTGCGTGGTGGGATCGATGAAGACGTGGCGCAGGTCGCCCTCGGTGACCGCCTGGCCGTCGCGCCGCACGAGCAGCTGCGTCTGGATCGACGTCGTGCCGAGGTGGGCCAAGCCGGCGCCGATCTCGAGCTGGTCGTCGAACCGCGCGGGCGCCAGGTACCGGGCGCGAGCCTCGACCACCATCAGGTCGGCGCCCGCCTCCACCATCGCGTCGTAGGGGCCGATGGCCTCGCGCCAGAGCTCGGTGATCGTGATGTCGAAGTACGTGAAGTAGTTGGCGTTGAAGACGACGTTCTGCGGGTCGCATTCGTTGTAGCGGACGCGGAGCCGATGGACGAACGGAAAGTCGGGAGACTGGAGACTGGAGACCGGAGAAGAATCGGTTTCGACGGCTTCGAGCGAATCTCCCGACTCCCGACTCCCGTCTCCCGACTGCGAGTGTCAATCGGCGCACCGCCTAGCAGCTGCTCGAACCGCGCCTCCTTCTGTCCGGGCTGCCGGTCCAGCCAGCGCCCCAGCCCCCGCTCGGCCAGGCGAGCCAGCACCTCCTGAACCTCGGGCAGGCCGTCGAAGCCGTGCATGCGCTCAGTGCGCTGCTTTAGCTCTCCGAGGGTCTGCGGGCCGCGGAGCAATAGCACCGCCAGCAGCGCCTGCTCATCCGGGCGCAGCCCGAGCGCCTCGTCCAGCAGGTGCCGGTACTTCGGTGCCCTGCTCCCGGCGCCGCTCGCGAGCCGGGTCCACCGGCGATGGCCGAGCCGCTGGACCGCGTCGCGGACCTGCGCGTGGTCGTACTCGACGACCGGGTGGCGGTTCGTGGTCTGGTTACAGGCCAGCCGTAGGGAATTGAGCGTCAGGGGGTAGGCGTCGGGCGTCGTCTGCTGCTTTTCCAGCAGACATCCCAGCACCCGGACCTCCACCGGACCGAGGTCGGACATGTGTCGAGCCTATCTCTCTGTATCTCCGATGGCGGCGCTACCTTGCGACGGTGTTCCGAACCGCACGCATCGCGTTTGCGGCAGCATGCGCATGCGCTTGTCTGCTGCTGCCGCCCGCCGCTCGCGGCGGCGTTCCCGAAGCGGGCTTCACCGAGACGCTCGTCGCTCAGGGCCTCGCGCAGCCGACCGCGATTGCACCGCTGCCCGACGGGCGGCTTCTGATCGCGCAGAGGGCGGGTCAGGTCCTGCTGGCGAGCGGCGGCCTCGCAAGGACGGTGCACACGATCGGCGCGTGCACCGAATCCGAGATGGGTCTCCTGGGCGCGACACTGGACCGGAACTTCGGCTCGAACGGCTCGGTCTACCTCTACAAGACCAGCGCGAGCTGCAGTCCGGCCGGCCGCGCCAACGAGATCTGGCGCATGCACATGAACGGCGATCAGCTCGCAGCCGACGGCCCGATCCTGACCAGCATTCCGGCCGACACCGGCGCGCGCAACGGCGGCGGCCTGCGCGCCGGCTCCGACGGTCTGCTTTACGTGGGCACCGGCGATGCCGGGACTCCGGCCCACGCCCCGGATCCGGGCAGCCGGGCCGGCAAGGTGCTGCGGTTCGACCCCGGGGCGGCTTCTCCGACGCCCGAGGTCTACGCACGTGGCTTTCGCAACCCGACGCGCATCGGCTTCGATCCACAGACCGGGCGACTCTGGCTCGGTGACGTCGGTCAGGACACGGAAGAGATCGACATCGTGAACGCGGGCGCTGACTACGGCTGGCCGCAGTGCGATGGAGATCAGCCGCCATCGTGCCCGGGGTCCCTGGCTCGTCCGGTGTTCGCCTATCCGCACTCGGGGCCGGCGTCGCTCGGCGCGTCGGTCACGGGAGGGGCATTCGCGCCCGCCAACTTCGGGCCCTACGGCGGCCAGTACTTCTTCGGGGACTACGCCTCGGGCAACATCTACCGGGTGCCGCTCAACGGAGCCCGCGACGGCTTCGCGGCGCGGCCGGTCCTGTTCTCGTCCGGCGGCGACGGTCCGCTGGACATCCAGTTCGGAGCCGACGGAGGCCTCTATTACGTGGCATTCAGCGGCGGCTCGGTGCGCAGGGTCGGCCCGTCCACCGGCGTCGGGAGCCTGACCGACCGCACGCCGCCCCGTCAACGCATCCGGATCCGCAAACGGCAGCGGCTGAAGCGGCTGAGCCTTGCCGACACTGTCAACGAGCCCGCCACGCTGACGGTGACCGGCACCGTCGTCTCGTCCAAGGCGTCCAAGTCCAAGGTCTTCAAGCTGCGCAGGGTGGTCCGGGGCGCTCAGCCGAACCGGCGTGTTCGGATCCGCTTGAAGCTGCGCAAGTCGGCGATGGCCACGGCCACTCGCCTGGTCCGCCGCGGCAAGCGCACCCGGGTGAAGATCAAGGTGACTGCGCGCGACGGCGCGGGCAACGTGTCGACGGCCAGGCGGACGGTCCGCATCACGCGCCCGTAGCTTCCGCCGCGATCGGAGTTGCTCTAATGCGCTTCTCGATCCCGGCCACAGGAGGCGCCTCATGAGCAGACCCGACTCGTACCAGCCCGGCACGCCCTCGTGGGTGGATCTCGCCTCTCCGGACCTGGACGCATCGGCGTCCTTCTACGGGCAACTGTTCGGCTGGGAGGCGCGCGAGACCGGGCCGGCGGAGGAGACCGGCGGCTACCGGATGTTCTACAAGGACGACCTGTCCGTGGCGGGGCTCGGCCCGATCATGAACGAGGGTCAGCCGCCGGCCTGGACGACCTATGTGACCGTCGCGGACGCCGACGAGACGACCACCAAGGTCACCGATGCCGGCGGGCAGCCGCTCATGACCCCGTTGGACGTGATGGACGTGGGGCGGATGGGGCTCTACATGGACCCCGCGGGAGCGGTGATCGCGGTGTGGCAGCCCGGCCGGCACAAGGGCGCCGGAATCGTCAACGAGCCGGGAAGCCTGAGCTGGAACGAGCTCCAGACCAGAGACGTCGATGCCGCGCGCTCCTTCTACGACGCCGTCTTCGGCTGGGGCGTGCAGGAGCACCCGATGGAGCACATGACCTACTACGAGTGGAAGCTCGGCGACCAGTCGGTCGGCGGAATGCTGCAGATGGGCGAGAGCTTCCCGCCCGAGGTTCCGCCGCACTGGCTCGCCTACTTCGCGGTCGAGGACTGCGACGCCGCGCTCGAGAGCGCGACCGGGCTCGGCGGCCGCAAGATGATGGAGCCGATGGAGGTCGAGGCGGGCCGCTTTGGCGTGGTGTCCGACCCGCAGGGAGCCTTCTTCGCCGTGATCGCGCTGGCGCGCGCGGCTTGATGCAGGCGGACACCTTCCGCGAGACCGCCGCGGGGTTCGAGGTGCTCGGGCTGCGGAGCGCTGCCGGCCTGGAGGCGCGCTACGTCCCGGGGGCAGGCCTCGTATGCAGCTCGCTGCGCCACGACGGCGCCGAGCTGCTGGGCCAGCGCGGGGGGCTGCGCGAGTACGCCGAGCAGGGCGCCACGATGGGCATCCCTCTACTGCACCCGTGGGCGAACCGGCTCGACGGGCCGGGATTCAGGGCCGGCGGCGTCGAGGTCACGTTTCCCCCGGACGCGGCGGCGGTGCGGCTGGACGGCGCGACCGGCCTGCCGATCCACGGACTGCTTTCGGGCTGGCCGGCCTGGGACGTCGTCGCTCACCAGGCCGGCGAGCGGGGCGCCCGCCTCGAGGCCGCGCTCGAACCTGACCGGCTGCCCGGGGTCGCGGAGCTGTTCCCATTCCCTCACCGCGTCAGGGTCAAAGCTGAGCTGTCTGGCCTCACGTTGCGGGTGGCGACCACACTCGAGCCGACCGGCGATGTGGCGGTCCCGATCGCCTTCGGCTACCACCCCTACTTCACGCTTCCGGGCGTTGCGCGGGAGGAGTGGGAGGTAGGGCTGCCGGTGGCCGCGCGGGCCGTGCTCGACGAGCAGTTCCTGCCCACGGGCCGCGAGGAGGAGGTCGCGATCCCCACCGGACCGCTGGGCGGGCGGACCTACGACGACCTCTTCCCGAAGCTCGAGACGGACCCCGTGTTCCACGTGGAGGGCGGCGGACGGCGGGTCGCGGTCGCCTTCGAGGAGGGCTACGACGTCGGAGTGGTCTACGCGCCCACGAACGACGCGGTGATCTGCTTCGAGCCGATGACCGCGGCTACGAACCCGTTCGCCGGCCCGTATCCGCTGCGCTGGGTGGGACCGGGGGAGAGCTTCACGGCGACCTTCGCCGTCAGCGTGTCCCCTCGGCGGCAGCGGGATGATCGCTGGGCCGGCGGTGGCGAGCGGTAGGGATCATTCCGAAGCGGTTGCTCATCTGAGAGCTACGGATCCGGTGATGGCGGGGATCATCGACCGCGTCGGTCCGTGCCGGCTGGGCGAGCCACGTTCCGGAGAGGCGGCGCCGCCCGATCACTACGGCGCGTTGCTGCGTTCGATCGTGGGCCAGCAGCTGTCGGTGGCCGCGGCGCGCAGCATCTACGCACGGCTGGTCGCGCGCTACGGCGGGCGCACGCCGAGCCCCCACGACCTGCTCGCGGACGATCCGGTGGAGCTGCAGAAGGCAGCCGGCCTCTCGCGCGCCAAGGTCGCGTCGCTGCGAGACCTGGCCGAGCGGATCGAGGGTGGCGAGCTTCACCTCGAGCGGCTGGACGAGTTCGAGCGACGCGGAGGTCGCGGCTGAGCTGATCCAGGTGAAGGGCGTCGGGCAGTGGACCGTGGACATGTACCTCATCTTCCACCTCGGGCGCCCGATGTGATGGCCGTGGGCGACCTCGGCCTCCGCCGGGCCGCGATGATCGAGTACGGGCTGCGGAAGCTCCCGTCACCCGACCGGTTCAAGCGCCTCGCCCGGCCCTGGCGGCCCTGGCGGTCCGTGGCCTCCTGGTACCTGTGGGCGAGCCTGAACGTGGCGCCTCAGTAGGTCCCCGCGAGGGACCTCGACCAAATCTCGCGCAGCATGGAAAAGGGAAGCTGGCCTCGGGCGTCGAAACCTGAGGACCATGAAATCCTCCAACGGCACCCACACCAGCGCTCCCGAGGCTTCGGCCACCGCGATCGAGACGCGCGAAGACCCGATCCCCAAGGGGATGACGCTCTCGACCTACATCACCGACCGGTTCGAGGAGTTCTCGCGGTCCCAGAAGGACGTCGCCCGCTACATCGTCGACCACCTCGAAGAGGCCGCCTTCCAGACGGCCGAGGAGCTGGCTCGCCGTGCCGACACCTCCAGCTCGACCGTCGTGCGGTTCTCGCAGGCGCTCGGGTTCGAGGGCTTCCCCGAGCTCCAGGATGCCGCGCGGGACGAGTACAAGCGCCGCAGCCACGCTGGAGCGCCGAACGGGGAGGGGGGAGACTCCGCCCTGTTGACTCTCGGGAACAGCGAGTTCGAGACCGCGGTCGCCACGGATCTCGTGAACCTGGACGAGACCGCCCGCCGCATCCCGATCGAGGACATCCAGGAGATCGCCGGCATGATCTCCCGCGCGGACCGCGTCGTGATGGTCGGAGTCGACCAGATGGCCTTCTTCGCCAGCTACCTGCGTCACCTGCTGGCGCTGCTCGACCTGCGTGCCGAAGTGGTCGCCTCGGCGAGCCAGGAAGCACTCGGCCGCCTGGCGCGCATCGATCACGGGGTACTCGTGGTCGCGCTTCTCCTGTGGCCGGCCGCACGCGCTCGTGCTGCGCGCTGCAAAGCTCGCCCGCAAGCGGGAGTGCGAGACCGTCGCGATCTCCGACGCCAGCATCTCCGAGCTGACCAAGATCAGCGACCGCTGCCTCTACTACTCGTCGAACAGCCCGTCCTACACGCGCTCGCACACGGCCCTGCTGTCGCTCGTGCAGGCGCTCGCCTACGCGGTGTATGCAGGCGACGAGGCGGCGTTCGCCGAGCGGATCCGGGCTTACAAGCTGAAGTAGGGAGGTGTCGGGGCAACCTTTCGCCCCGACACACTTGCCCTACAGCTTCGCCTTAGCGCAGGCTCCTTCTGAAGCCCGCACGGGCGACCGCGGCCGCCAGGCCCGCGAGGCCCAGCAGCAGTCCGCCGGTCAGTCCTACCTCGAGCGGGTTGCCCACCTCGCGGCCGATTGCCGCCAGGGGCTCCCCGGACCCGCGGCCTGACAGCGCCAACGGGCGTACTGACTGTCCGCCCTTCGAACGAGCGAACCCGCGCGCGCGGTGGACGCCGCGGAGGCGCTTGGCCTTGCCCGTCGTCTTGTGGGCAGCCCTGTGGCCGTACTTGGCGAGGCCGTGAGCGGCTCCCGCACTGCTGCGGACGGTTTCACCGCCGCGGTCGTGGTGGAGTCGCGCCTTCGCACGTGCCTGTACCTTCACCGGCCCGGCGTGCATGCCCACGGCACTTTTCAGCCGCGCGCCGTCCCGGGTCTCGACCCGCGTGCGGGCCTCCGTGCCTCCGGCCTTTGCCTTGACCTTCGTTTCGGCCCGGACCGGGTTGTGGCGGTTGACGCCGACCTTGCCTTTGAGCAACGCCTTGGCGTCGACCGGGCCGTTCGTCACGACCCTGGCCTCCACCTTGGCGGAGCTGAGGTTGTCTGTCACGCCGGCGAGCGTGCCCGCCTGGGCGGAGTTGGGAAGCGCGAGCGCGAGCAGGCTCGCGCCCAGCGCCGTTGCGCTGCGTCGATTCATGTTCTTGCTCCTTTGATCGAGCTTTCGTTCGCCGGGCGAAGAGGGCCCCCGGCGCGGCCCGTGCGTAGCCCCGTGGGGCTAGCCGGGCTGCTCGATCGCCGAGCAGAGCACCGCGGTGGGCGGCGCTCGGAGGAAGGATGTGAGGAACCGGCGCGCGGTGCGGGTCGCCAGGCCGCCGATCAGCACCGCCAGCAGGCTCCCGCCAAGGGCCAGGCCGGCGGTCGCGGCGGCCGACGCTCCGGGGAGCTGTGGCCCGGGCGCGTCGTCGGGTGTCGGCGCCCGCTGCTTCGTGACGCCAGAGTTCGAAGGCGTTGATGGCGGCGGCTCGTCAATGGAGCTTGCTGGGCTGGTGGAAGTGCTGGAGCGAGCGGCGGGCCGGCTCCGTGTGGAGTGAGAAGCCCGTGTCCGCTCGGTCGCGCGCCGGGCGGCATCCGACCGGCTTGGTGGGGTGACGCCTGTATCGGACCGCGCCTGAACCGGTGCCGAAGCCGCTGTGGCCGGCTGTGGAGTCGCCGCGTTCCTCGCCGGACTCGCGACCTGCGCGACCCGCTGGGTCACCTGCTCGGTTACCGGCCTTGTGGCCGCCGGGGCGGCATCGCGTGCAACCTGCTCGGCCGCCGGCGGTAGGGACACGGCCGGAGTCGAGCGCTGCACCTGCGCGACCTGTTGCGCAGCAGCGTCGGCAGAGACGGGGAGCGGTAGGTCGGCGCCGAGCGCAGCGCCCGGCATGGACCCGGCAAGGGCTCCACACGCCAAGAAAATCGAGATGACCATGCGTCCGTGCATGAACTCCGCAGTTATCCCCCTGGAGATACTCGTACAAACGTCCATGCAAGCACCGGCGCGGCGGCGATGCCAGCTTTTCTGGCTGTGTCAGGGCGCCAAGTAAACTCACTCGCATGCGCGAGGAAGCGACATTCCGCGTCAAGAGCGGGCTGGCGGAGATGCTCAAGGGCGGCGTCATCATGGACGTCACCGACGCCGGCCAGGCGCGCATCGCAGAAGATGCAGGCGCCTGCGCCGTGATGGCGCTGGAGCGCGTCCCGGCCGACATCCGCGCGCAGGGTGGGGTGGCCAGGATGGCGAGCACCACCAAGATCCGCGAGATCCAGGAGGCGGTTTCGATCCCGGTGATGGCGAAGGCTCGTATCGGGCACTTCGTCGAAGCCCAGGTCCTCCAGGCCCTCGAGGTGGACTACATCGACGAGTCCGAGGTGCTTACGCCGGCCGACGAGGCCAACCACATCGAAAAGTCCGGCTTCGAGGTGCCGTTCGTCTGCGGTGCCACCGACCTGGGCGAGGCGCTGCGCCGCATCGGCGAGGGCGCTGCAATGGTCCGCACCAAGGGCGAGGCCGGCACCGGCAACGTCGTTGAGGCGGTCCGGCACATGCGGGCGATCCAGTTCGGGATCCGCAGGCTGACCGTGCTGAGCGCCGATGAGCTGGCGAGCGCGGCCAAGGAATTGCGCGCGCCACTCGAGCTGGTCCGGCGCGTCGCCGCCGAAGGCCGGCTGCCGGTCGTGAACTTCTCCGCGGGCGGCATCGCCACTCCAGCGGATGCGGCGCTGATGATGCAGCTCGGCGCCGAGGGAGTCTTCGTCGGCTCCGGGATCTTCAAGTCGGAGGACCCGGCGGTGCGCGCGCGGGCGATCGTCCACGCCACCACGAACTTCGAGGACCCGGCCGCCATCGCCGAGGCCTCGGGCGCGCTCGGCGAAGCGATGCCCGGCCTCGACGTCAAGGATTTGGACGAGCAGAGCCTGCTTCAGCATCGTGGCTGGTAGCCCGGCGCCGCAGATCGGCGTGCTGGCGATCCAGGGCGGGTTCGAAGCGCACGGCGCTGCGCTCGAACGACTCGGCTGCCAGCCGGTCGAGGTGCGCCGCCCAGAGCATCTCGAAGGGCTCGAGGGCCTGGTGATTCCCGGCGGAGAGAGCACGACGATCACGATGGGCGTCGATGTCGCAGGACTTGCCGAGCCGATCCGCGAGTTCGCCCGGTCCGGTCATCCGGTGCTGGGCACCTGTGCCGGCCTGATCATGCTCGATCGCAGCCATCTCGGGCTGATGGAGATCGAGGCCCGCCGCAACGCATTCGGGCGGCAGCTGAAGAGCTTCGAGGCCGATCTGGTCGTGCAGGGCCTCGGCGACGAGCCGCTGCGCGCAGTCTTCATCCGCGCTCCGTGGATCGAGCGCGCCGGGGACGAGGTGCAGATCCTCGCCGAGATCGATGGTCACCCGGTCGTCGCGCGGCAGGGGAACCTGCTGGTGGCCGCCTTTCACCCTGAGCTGACAGACGATCTGCGGCTGCACGCGCTGTTCCTGGCGCTCGGAGCGAATGCCGCTCACGAGGTGCCGGCTTGAGAGACCAGCGAGCCGAGGCCCTGGCCCGCATTCTGGTCCAGCACTCCACCAAGGTGCAGGAGGGCGATCTCTGCCTGATCCAGGGCGAGGTCGCCTCCGAGCCCCTGGCCTTGGCGGTCTATCGCGAGGTGCTGAAGGCGGGCGGGCTCCCGGTGACCGAGCTGACGATGGACGGGCAGGCCGCCGCCTACTTCGAGCTCGCCAACGAGAAGCAGCTCGAGTGGATCTCGCCGACTGCGAAGTGGGCCGCGGAAACCGCCGACGTGCGCATCCGGCTGATGGCCGAGACCAACACCCGGGCGCTGTCGCAGGTGGACCCGGCGCTCCAGTCGGCCCGCCAGCGCGCGACCAAGCCCCTGATGGAGACGATGATGCGCCGCAGCGCGGCCGGCGAGCACCGCTGGAGCCTGACGCTCTTTCCCACCAACGGCTACGCGGCCGAGGCTGATATGTCACTCGCCGCCTACGAGGACTTCTACTACCGCGCTTGCCTGTGCGACCAGCCCGACCCGGTCGCCGCCTGGGCGCAGCAGGCAGGAGAGACGACGCGGCTCGCGGACTGGATGCAGGGCCACGAGGAGGTCCACATCGAGGGACCGGGCACGGACCTGCGGCTGAACGTCTCCGGGCGCACCTTCGTCCCCGCCGAGGGGCGCCACAACATGCCGGACGGCGAGTTCTTCACCGGGCCCGTCGAGGACTCGGTGAACGGCGAGGTGACCTTCAGCTACCCCGCCGTGTACGGCGGGCGGGAGGTCGCCGGCGTGCAGCTGCGATTCAAGGACGGGCGAGTCGTGGATGCGTCCGCGACGCGCAACGAGGAGTTCCTGATCCAGACGCTCGATACCGATGACGGCGCGCGGCGTCTCGGCGAGCTGGGAATCGGCACCAACTACGGGATCGACCGCTTCACCAAGGAGATCCTGCTGGACGAGAAGATCGGCGGCACGATCCATCTCGCAGTCGGCATGTCCTATCCCGAGACAGGCGGGAAGAACAATTCCGCCGTCCACTGGGACATGGTCTGCGACCTGCGCCAGGGCGGGCGCATCACGGTCGACGGGCAGGAGCTGCAGGTCGACGGCAGGTTCGTGGTTTGAGACGTCGAACCTGGACAAGTGTCGTATAGCACTAGACGTCTGACTGAAAGCGTCGGGGATTTGCTCTAGACTGCCGCGCTCGTAAACGAACAAAAGCCGAATCCCTGCATTGCTGCGGGGAACGGGGGACCCACTTCTTGGGGCTAATCCACTTCGGTGGAGGCGCAGGCTCCTTACGCGCCAGCCCGACAGCTAACCCCGTAGGCCGACAAAGGAGTTGTTGGTTTGCGCAGTTCTGCGCTGAAGCGCACATGCAGCACTTGCATACTCATGGCCACGCTGTTCGCGCTGGCCGCCGCCTCGCAGGCGATGGCGGCAAGCAGCTCAGGCGGTGCCGGGGTCGTTTCGCTTCCCGCGCCGTCGCTTGACAACGGCGGAGGCGTTCCGCCGGGATCCATCCCGGCGCCCACCACGCCGCTGCCCCAGGCGGTGCTGTCCAAGGACCGCCGCACCGCGATTCCGCCGGCCTCGGCTCCGGCAGCGGTGAAGAACGCGATCTACGCGGCCAACCGGATCACGAAGAAGCCGTATCGCTACGGTGGCGGCCACCGCCGCTGGCGCGACAGCGGCTACGACTGCTCCGGTTCGGTCAGCTACGCACTCCACGGCGGAGGAATCCTCGACTCGCCCCTGTTCTCGACCCTGTTCATGAGGTGGGGCGAGGCCGGCCGCGGGCAGTGGATCACCGTCTACACGAACCCGGGCCACGCCTACGTGGTGATCGCCGGCCTGCGGTTCGACACCTCGGGACCGGGCGAACGCGGTCCGCGCTGGCGCCAGGGCGCCCGCTCGAGCCGCGGCTTCGTCGCGCGCCACCCCGAGGGCTTCTAAGACCTCAAAGCTGGCCCCCCGCCAGAAATGCGACCTTCGGCTGGACCGTCCCCCGGCCGGAGGTCGCGTCCCCCTTCGAGCAGGGCGCTGATCGTCGCGATCACCCTGGCAGGGTCCTCGTCCAGTTGCTGGTCGGTGATCCGAAGGACGAGATAGCCGAGGAGCATGAGCTTCGCATCGCGCGCTCGGTCGGCCTCGAAATCAGGCGGGGTGTGGTGATACGTGTAGCTGTCGAGTTCCACGATCAAGCGCTGCTCGGGCCACAGGACGTCGACCTCGCACCCTGCGACGGTCGCGTTGTAGAGGGGCTCGAGCAGACCGGTCTGCGCCCACAGCCGGTTGAATCGCCGCTCGAGCTTCGACCGAATCCTGGGCGGCGGTGTGAATTCTGAAAGCAGGGCACATAGCGGGCGCAGCCCGCGCCTCCCCGGACTGCGGTGGCAGAGCGACCACATCTCGTTGACGTCGACCTTGCGGAGCCGCACCGCTTCCGCAAGACCGCGCCGGACTTGCGGCAGCGGCAATGTCTCGGCGAGGTCGAGCAGCGCACGGGCGACCGTGGTGACGGGGATGCCGTCGACCTCATCCCGGTCTGCATCTGAAATCCACCGCACCCGGTGCACATGAACGCCCGGATGTCGACGCGCAAAGCCGGCGAGCGTCACGTGAATCTTCGACGGAGCACGTACGGGGAGACCGTGCAGCGCGAAGGAGCTCTGGTGGCTGAGCAACGCACGGTCGCCACAGGCCAGAACCGCAGCCATCCACCGCCCCCGCGGCGTGAGCCTCGCGTGCCCCAGCGCGTAGACGTCGAGATAGATGCGCTGCAGCCGCCGCGCTTGACCCCAGCGCCAGATCGCCTTCGTGCTGAGGCCGACCTCCCTCAACTGCCGGCCCGCAATCACGCCATGCTGCCGCTCCGCGAGCTCGACAATCGCGCCCTCATCGGGACGTGCGGCATCTGAGTCTCGGTATGCGGGATCCAGATGCCGCACGTCGGTCATGGGGGGCATGCTGGTGAGCGGATTCGCGCGTGTGGCGCGCAAACGCAACGAATGTGTGGTGCGTTAGCGGCGGATCGTCGTCGGCAGCTCGCCCAGCGTGGGCGAGTGGACGACCACCTCGTCGCCGTCCTGCAGCCAGACGCGGGGGTCGCGGACGCTGCCGACTCCCTCGGGCGTGCCGGTGGAGATGATGTCGCCGGGCTCGAGGGTCATCAGGCGCGACAGGTGCGCCACCAGCGCGGGGACCGAGAAGATCAGGTCGGCGGTCGAGGCGTCCTGCATCGTCTCGCCGTTCAGCGTCAGCGAGATCCCGATCGCGTCGTGCGCGCCGGCCTCGTCGGGCGTCACGAGCGCCGGGCCGCAGGGCGCGGAGCCGTCGAACACCTTGCCGGGCGTCCACTGCGGGGTCGCGAACTGAAGGTCGCGCGCTGAGAGGTCGTTGAGGAGCGTGTAGCCGGCCACGTGCTCGAGCGCCCGCTCCTCGGAGACTTCGAACGCGCGCCGGCCGATCACGACCGCCACCTCGGCCTCGTAGTCGACCTTCTGGCTCGCGGCGGGCAGGGCGACCTCGCGCCCAGCCGGCACCAGCGCGTTGCGGAACTTGGCGAAGAAGGTCGGCGCGGGCGGCGGCTCCTGCCCGGCCTCGGCCGCGTGCGAGCGGTAGTTGAGGCCGATGCAGATGATCTTCTCCGGGTCGGGCACCGGAACCTCGAGCGCGACGTCGTCCAGCGGAACGCTCTCCCGGCCCTCCACGCCCATCAGGTCACCCACCCGCTCTTCTACGAGCAGATTTTTGACAGATGGCTCGGCAGGCGCGCCGTCCGAGCGCATCCCAGGCATCGAAGACCGCACCGTCGGCGAGCACGCCCGCCCGGGTCCCGCGCTCCGACCTGTATGTCACCAGGCGCATCGCGGGAACGCTACCGCTACGACTCGCCGCGGATGTGCCTGATCACCTCGTTGAACTCGGCGGTTGGGGATACGTCGATGTACTCGGAGTCCTCGAGCGCTTGCGGAGCGTGGCCCTGGGGGCCAGTAGAACGCCTCGCCGGCCGAGTAGACCTCTTCGCCGTCCTTCGTGCGCATCTTCACCCGGCCTTTGAGCATGTAGCCCCAATGCGGGCATTGGCACAGGTCATCTGGCAACCCCTGCAGAGCAGGCCCGAAGTCTGCGCCCTTCTTGAGGGTCATGAAGGCGATCGTCATGTCGCCGCCCTCGACTGTTCGCAGCTCGGCGTTGTCGTCCTGGATCGCGACTGGCACGTCCGCCTTCTCATATGCGCTCAAGGAGCACCTCCCGACGTTGTTCGACCGTCCGTCAGAAGTAGCACCAAAACGGCATGGGGCAGCGCTCAGTCGTGTGCCAGGTTCACCATCACGTGCTTGACGTCGGTGTAGTCCTCGAGGGCGTAGATCGACATGTCCTTGCCGTAGCCGGACTGCTTGAAGCCGCCGTGCGGCATCTCCGACACGATCGGGATGTGGTCGTTCACCCAGACTGCTCCGAACTTCAGCTTGCGGGCCGCGTCGAGCGCCCGGCCGACGTCGCGGGTCCACACGCTGGCCGCGAGACCGTAGTCGACGCCGTTCGCGTAGGCGATCGCCTCGTCCTCGGAGGAGAACTGCTGGACGGTGACGACCGGCCCGAAGATCTCGCGCTGGATCATCTCGTCGTCCTGCTGCAGGCCGTCGACGACCGTCGGCTCGAGGAAGAACCCCTTGCCGTTGCCGGACGGCGCCTTGCCGCCGACGACGGTCCGCGCATGCTCGGGCGCGCGGCTCAGGAAGCCCTCCACCCGGTCGCGCTGCTCCTGCGAGACGAGCGGCCCCATCTCCGTCGACGTGTCGGACGGGTCGCCGACCTTCATCTTGCCCGCCACCTCGGCGAGCCCCGAGACGAAGTCGTCGTGGATCTTGGGACCTGCGAGCACGCGTGTGGCCGCCGTGCAGTCCTGACCTGTGTTGAAGTAGCCCGCGACCTTGACGCCCTCGACCACCGCTTCGAGGTCGGCGTCGTCGAACACCACCACCGGCGCCTTGCCGCCCAGCTCGAGGTGCACGCGCTTGAGCGAGTCGGCCGCCGCCTTGGCGATCTCCTTGCCGGTCGCCACGTCACCGGTCAGCGACACCATCGCCACGTCGGGGTGGCTGACGAGCGCGGCGCCCGCCGGCCGGCCGTGTCCGAAGATCACGTTGAACACGCCCTTGGGAAGGTGCTCGGCGCAGATCTCCGCCAGCCGCATGGTGGTCAGCGGGGTCCACTCGGAGGGCTTCAGCACGACGGTGTTGCCCGCGGCCAACGCGGGGCCGATCTTCCAGATCGCCATCATCAGCGGGTAGTTCCACGGCGCCACCTGCCCGACGACGCCGAGCGCCTCGCGCCGCACCATGGACGTGTAGCCGCGCATGTATTCGCCCGCAACCTGTCCCTGCATCGTGCGCGCCGCGCCCGCGAAGAAGCGCAGGTTGTCCACGAGGAAGGGCATCTCCTCGCTGCGCATCTGCTCGACCGGCTTGCCGACGTTCACCGACTCGAGCTGGCTCATCTCCTCCGTGGCGTCCTCGAGTGCGTCGGCGATCTTGAGCAGCGCGAGCGCGCGCTCGCCGGGCGGCGTCTCCGACCACTCGGGGAAGGCGCGCTTGGCCGCCTGCACGGCGGCGTCGACGTCGCTCTCGCCGGACAGCGGCGCGGTGGCGATCTGCTCGCCGGTGGCGGGATTCACGACCGGCTCACTGCCATGCTCGGCATCCCCGCTCGCTGAGCCGTCGATGAAGTTCTGAACTCGGATGGTCTCTGCGGCGGTGGCCATCTCTACTCCTCTCGTGATGGGGGGAACTGAATGGAAGTCGGAATATCGAAGGCCCTTCGGGCCTCGCCTGCTGGTGGCGTCGTCCCTCCGCCCGTCATCATGTGACGATCGCCGGCGCAGCTCGAGCGCCTTGTCGAGTGGCGCCAACGGTACCCCGAGGCTCTCGGCGACGGCGGCGTTGGTGACCTGGCCGCCCGCGACGTTGACGCCCGGCGCCAGCCCGCGGTCCTGCGCGATCGCGCCGCGCACGCCGTGCTCGGCGAGCGCGATCACATAGGGAAGGGTGGAATTCGTGAGCGCGTTGGTGGCGGTGATCGGCACCGCACCCGGCATGTTCGCGACGCAGTAGTGGATCACCCCGTCGACCTCGTACGTGGGCTCGCTGTGCGTCGTCGGACGCGAGGTCTCGAAGCAGCCGCCCTGGTCGATTGCCACGTCGACCAGCACGGCGCCCTCCTTCATCAGGCTGAGCTGCTTGCGCGTGACAACGCGCGGTGCGCGCGCGCCGTGGATGAGCACAGCACCGATCACCAGGTCCGCGCGGGGAAGCATCTCCTCGACAGCCAGCGTCGACGAGTAGACCGTCGAGCAGCGCCCGCTGAGCGCGATGTCGAGCCCGCGCAGGGTGTTGATCGACTTGTCGAAGACGAACACGTCGGCCTCCATGCCGATCGCGATGAAGGCGGCGTTCATCCCGACCACCCCGCCGCCGATGATCAGCACGGTCGCGGCGGCCACGCCAGGCACGCCACCGAGCAGGATGCCGCGGCCGCCGAGCGGCTTCTCGAGCATGAACGCGCCCGCCTGGGTGGCGATCTTGCCGGCGATCTCGCTCATCGGCGCCAGCAACGGCAGCCGGCCGTCGGCGTCCTCGACCGTCTCGTAGGCAACGGCCGTGACCCCGGACTCGCGCAGCCCCTCGGTCAGCTCCGGCGCCGGTGCGAGGTGCAGGTAGGTGAAGAGGACCTGGCCGGGGCGCAGGAGCTCGACCTCCTCGGGCTGAGGCTCCTTCACCTTCAGCACCATGTCGGCCTCGCCGAACACGCCGGCAGCGTCGGGAACGGTCTGCGCTCCCTGAGCCTCGTAGTCCGTGTCCGAGATCTTGCTGCCCTCGCCGGCGCCGGCCTGGATCAGGACACGGTGGCCGCGATCGGTCAGCTCGCGCACGCCGGCGGGCGTGATCGCGACGCGGTACTCGTCCTCCTTGATCTCGGTCGGGACGCCGACGATCACAGGTCGCCGCCTCGGCCGGTGTCGAGCGCCTCCACCTCGAACGTCGAGCCGCGCTGCTCGAGCTCGGCGAACAGGTCGTCAGGCTCGACGCAGCGCTCGGGAGGCAGCGCCCCCCGCGCCGGATCCGGCCGCGGGCGAGCAGCCGGACCGCGGCAGCGGCCGGAGCGCCGGTGGACACAATTCCGCCTCCCAGCCCCCAGCGCTCCAGCGGTTCCGTGATGGCCCGGACGCGAATCGTGCGCGGGCCCGCGGAAGCCTCGATCAAGTGAACCGACACCGTGCGCGGCGAAGGGGGCAGCGCGGCCGCCGCCGCCGCGTCGATCTCCTCCTGGGGCGCGCCGCCAGCTCGCGCAGGCGCTCGAGCAGGGCGGGGGAGAGCGACAGGCGGAAGCTCCCGCACGGCAGCCGAAGCTTTCGCCGAACGTGCGCATCTCCGAGTGCAGCGTGTAGATCGTCTCGCCGCGCCGATCGGCTCGCCGAAGTCGACCTCGCCTCCCGGCAGTCAGCGGCTCGATCTCGACCGGACGGCCGTCGCGCAGCACGACCGGCGCGATCGTCAGCTCGTCGACGAGCGTCTGCAGCGCATACGGGACCGGACAGCCCGCCCGGCGGCGGGTCGAGATCGCGCCCGGCGGCCATCACGTTCACCGCTCGGGCGTCGTCCCGAGCTCGCGGACCGCCCGCACCGCCATCACGTTGGTCTTGCCCGGGGACGAGCCCATGCCGAGCAGCGCCAGAGGCCCGGCGCGCTCGAAGTCCTCGCTCAGCTCGAGCTGCCGCGTCGGTCACCCGGTACAGCCCGCCGAAGTCGATGTAGTGGCAGCCGGCTTCCAGGCACGCCCGCATCGCGTCCAGGTTCACCCGGTAGCTGGCGGCGTTGACCAGCACGTCCGCGCCCGCCAGCGCCTCGGCCAGGCCCCGCTTCGCGTCCACCGGCGTGCCTCCGCCCGCCCCCCCATGTGCGGCCGCCGCCTGCCGGACGCCCTCGCCGTCGCGGTCGAGCAGCGTCAGGCTCGAGACCTCCTCCGACTCGGCCAGGTCGCGAACGACCGCCGGCGAGATCGTGCCCGCGGCGCCGAGCACCGCGACGGCCAGCGGGCGGCTCATCGATCAGCTCCCGGGCCCGCAGCGCGAGCCAGAACTCGATCCGGTCGCGGGCGCTACCGAGGTCGCGCCCGGTCAGCTGCTCGACCCGCCGGATCCGGTAACGCAGGGTGTGCCGGTGGCAGTAGAGGTCGCGCGCCGCCTTCTCCCACTGGCCGTTGTGCTCGAGGAAGGACTCGAGTGAGCGCAGCAACTCGCCGCCGTACTCGCCCTCGCCGCTCTCGAGCTGGCCGAGCACGCTGTCGCAGTACAGCTCGAGCGCCTCGTCATCCTGCACCGAGAGCAGGAACTGGAACGCACCCAGATCGCGCCAGGAGGCGACGTCGGGAGCGGTGCCGTTCGCCATCGCCACCGCCTCGAGCGCGTAGCGTGCCTCGTGGTAGCCGCGGCGCAGCGAGCCGAGGCCCGCCGTGCGGCTGGTCGCGGCGCGCACCTCGGGATCGGCCTCTCGCAGCGCGTCGCGGGCGCGGCCCGCGAGTACGGCTGGGTCCTCCTCGCCGGGCTGGACCACCGCGACCAGCAGTCCCTCGCGTGACGCGACCAGGCACTGGACGCCCATGTCGAGCAGCGCCCGCTCCAGCCTGCGCTCGGCCTCCAGCGGAGCGTCGAGCTTGAACACCAGCACTGCGGCCGTCGGGCCGACGCCGAAGGGAAGCATCCGATGGCGCAGCTCCTGCTCGCTGAGGTCGCCGTCCACGGCCTCCGCGAGGACATCCCCAGCCAGGCGGCGCTCCGTATCGCGAACGACGCGCCTGCGCATCAGCTCGAGGGCGATCACCGTCACGGCCTGCTGGAGGATCAGGCGCTCGAACTCGCCCAGGCCACCGGCGTCGCGGACGGCGATCAGCCACGCCTGCGGGCCGCGGCGGCTGTCCGGCGCCACGGGCAGCGCCAGCGCGCGTCCGGCGACGGGCTCGTGCGAGGGCTCGAAGGGCACGCGGCCTCGGCGTCTGCCGTGTGCTGCGCGATCTCGGCGGCGAGTGCCTTCACGGCCGCGGTCGGCATGTCGCGCCGGAATGTCGCGGAAGCCAGCACCTCGCGCTGCGCGTCGAAGATCAGGACGGAGCCGCCGATCGACGCCGCAAGCGCGCGCGCCACCTCGTCGATCCCGCGTTCCTCGAGCACGAGCTGTTCGAGGCGCCGCTGCAGGGCGATCCCCGCTGCAGGATCTCGTACTGCTCGTTGACGAGGTGCGTGAAGGCCTTCTCGGTGATCGCGATGAACGGCATCTCATACGGAACCTCGAACAGCGGGAAGTCGAGCTGCTCCGCCTCGTCGCGAATCGCCGGCGGGATCTCGTCGTGCTCGAGCCCGGTGCCGAACCCGAGGCCGGCGAGGTGGTGGTTCACGAGCCGCCGCACGTACTCGCGCTGCTCGGCCTCGTCCTTCAGGCGCAACCCGGTCGTCAGCAGCAGCTCGCCGCCGGACAGCCAGGGAGTCGGGTCGGTCAGCTCGCTGATGTGCACCCAGCGGATCGGAGCGTCGCCGGAGGCACGGCCGGCCACCAGCTCCAGGTCCACTTCGGCGAGCAGTGCCTGGACGTTCAGCATGCTTCGGCTGCCCGGCAACGCCCGTGGCGCTAGTGCGGGCGGGCCATCCTGTCGGAGGCGGCCGTCAGCACCTTGCGGAGCACCGCCTCGATCTCGTCGAACTCGCGCTCGCCGGCCACCAGGGGCGGCGACAGCTGGATCACCGGGTCCCCGCGGTCGTCGGCGCGGCAGATCAACCCGTTCCGATACAGCTCACCGGAGAGGAAGCCGCGCAGCAGATCCTCCGACTCCTCGGCGTTGAAGCTCTCCTTCGTGTCGCGGTCCTTGACCAGCTCGAGCGCGTGGAAGTAACCGGCGCCGCGCACGTCGCCGACGATCGGCAGGTCGCGGAGCCCTTCGAGCCGCTCGCGGAACGGGCCCTCGTTGTCGAGCACGTGCTGGTTCAGCTGCTCACGCTCGAAGATGTCCAGGTTGGCGAGCGCGACGGCCGCCGCCACCGGGTGGCCGCCGAAGGTGAACCCGTGGGCGAACATCGCGTTGCCCTCCATGAACGGAGCGGCGATGCGGTCCGAGGCGATCATCGCGCCCATCGGCGCGTATGCGGAGGTGAGGCCCTTCGCCGTCGTGATGATGTCCGGCTGGTAGCCGTAGCGCTCGGAGCCGAAGTAGTAGCCCAGGCGACCCCAGGAGCAGATCACCTCGTCGGAGATCAACAGCACGCCGTAGCGGTCGCAGATCTCGCGCACGCGCTGGAAGTAGCCGTCCTGCGGAACGAAGCAGCCGCCCGCGTTCTGGACCGGCTCGAGAATCACCGCGGCGACGGTCTCCGGCCCCTCGAACTCGATTTTCTCGGCGATCGCGTCCGCGGCCCAGAGCGGATCACGGTCCTCCGGCCAGCGGTAGCTGTTGGTGTTCGGCACGTGCACGCCGCCGGGAGCGAGCGGCTCGAACGGGGTCCTCAGTGCCGTCAAGCCCGTGGAGGAAAGCGCCCCGAGCGTGGTGCCGTGGTAGGAGAGGTTGCGCGAGACGACCTTGTGGCGCTGCCCCTCGCCGTTCACCCGGTGGAAGTTGCGTGCGAGCTTCCAGGCCGACTCGACCGCCTCGGAGCCCCCCGACGTGAAGAACACGCGGTTGAGGTCGCCCGGCGCAAGCGCGGCGATCCGCGCGGCCAGCTCGATCACGGGCGGGTGGGCGTAGCTCCACATGACGTAGAACGCGAGCTCCTCCATCTGGCGCTTGGCCGCTTCGGCCAGCTCCTTGCGGCCGTGCCCGGCGTTCACGCAGAAGAGCGCGGCGAGCCCGTCGAGATAGCGGTTGCCGTGCTCGTCGAAGACGTAACAGCCCTCGCCCCTCGCGATCACCGGGACGTCGTGGTCCTCGTAGGCGCCCATCCGGGTGAAGTGCATCCAGAGGTGGCGCTTGGCCTTTTCCTGGAGCTGGCTGCCGGCTCCGGCGGGCGCCGGTGAAGGCGTCTGCTCCTCGATTCCTACCTCGATAGCCACGCAGGTGCCTCCTCTTCCTCGACTCGCCTTAGTGTACAAAGCCACATACAGCGTGGAGCACATCCATTTCGTGGATCATGCACAACGCATTGTGCTGTAAGAACAGCGATGAAACGCCGCTTCGCCCGCTATGTTCGCGGGGGAGGAGAAGAGGAACTTGAACGCCAGCGGCACACCAAGCGTCGATCTCGAGCGCGTCACCAAGCGCTTCGGCGACGTCACCGCCGTGGACGACCTCACGCTCGCGGTCGGCCGGGGGGAGTTCTTCACGATGCTGGGCCCGAGCGGGTGCGGTAAGACGACCACGCTGCGGATGGTGGCCGGCTTCGAGCAGCCGACCGCCGGCGAAGTCCGTATCGACGGCACCAACGTCGCCGGCCTGCCGCCGTTCAGGCGCCCGACGAACACGGTATTTCAGAGCTATGCGCTGTTCCCGCACCTGAGCGTGGAGGACAACGTCGCCTTCGGCCTGCGCCGGCGGGGCGTCGACAAGGCCGAGGTCAAGCAGCGCGTGGGAGCCGAGCTCGAGCGGGTCGGGTTGTCCGCCGAGGCGAAGCGCAAGCCGCGCCAGCTCTCCGGCGGGCAGCAGCAGCGCGTCGCCCTCGCCCGGGCGCTCGTGAACCTGCCGTCGGTCCTGCTGCTCGACGAGCCGCTCGGCGCGCTCGACCTGAAGCTGCGCAAGGGCCTACAGATCGAGCTCAAGAACATCCAGCGCGACGTCGGCATCACGTTCGTCTACGTCACCCACGACCAGGAGGAGGCGCTCACCATGTCCGATCGCATCGCGGTCATGAACCGCGGCGTGATCGAGCAGGTGGACACGCCCGAGGAGATCTACGAGCGACCGAGCACCGAGTTCGTCGCTGGGTTCATCGGCGTGTCCAACCTGATGCCCGGCCGGGTCGTGTCGAGCTCCGGCACCGACGCGGAGGTGCGCCTCGACGCGGGGATCACCGTCCGCCTGCCCGGTGACTCGCTGCGCTCCGGAGACGCGGCCCAGATCGTCGTCCGCCCGGAGAAGATCGAGGTCTGGCCGATCGACGACCCCCACGTCGCGGCGGAGCCCACGGTCGAGGGCCTGATCGAGGCATCGGTCTATCTCGGCACGGCTACCCAGATGGTCATCCGGCTCGCCGGCGACACGACTTTGACGGTGATGGTTCCGAACACGGACGAGGCTCGGCGCCAGGAGCTGCCCGGCGCCGGCTCGCGAGTGCGGCTCGGATGGCTTCCCCAGCACATGCACTTGATCCCGGCCGCTCCGGCGGCCGGCCAGGAGTCGGAGGACGGAGATTCGTCCTCCGAACAGGCAGTTATTGCGACACCGGCTCGGCCGGACTGATTCAGGAGGTAATGAAGTGAGCGACAGTCGAGACCGGGCATCGATCGAGCGCATGATCGATCAGATGCTCGCCAACCCCCACAGCCGCCGGACGCTGCTGCGCCGGGGCGCCGGGGGCGCGCTTGGCATCAGCCTGGCCGGCTTCCTCGCCGCCTGCGGCTCCGATGGCGGCGGCGGTGGCGGAGATGCGCAGCAGGTCGAGAAGGGTCCGATCGACAAGAACATGTTCTTCTCGAACTGGCCGTACTACATGGACGAGGAGAAAGTGACGCTGAAGAACTTCCAGAAGAAGTACGGCACGAAGGTCAAGTACGTCGAGGACATCAACGACAACGACCAGTTCTTCGGGAAGATGCGACCGCTGCTCGAGAACGGCAATGCCGGCGGACGCGACATGTGGGCGCTGACCGACTGGATGGCGGGCCGGATGATCCAGCTCAACTACGTCCAGAAGTTGGATCCCTCGGGCATCCCGAACGTCAAGGCCAACCTGATCGACGCGCTGAAGAGCCCGGCCTTCGACCCCAACCGCGAGTACTCGGCGCCCTGGCAGTCCGGCATGACCGGCCTGATCTACAACAAGGACAAGGTCGCCCGGCCCGAGAGCATCAACGCAATCTTCGACCCGAAGTACAAGGGCAAGGTGACGATGCTGACCGAGATGCGCGACACGGTCGGCCTCACGATGCTCGGCATGGGGATGGATCCCGCGAAGGCCACCCTCGACCAGGCCAACCAGGCGCTCGACAAGGTCGACAAGGCCAACCGCGACGGGCAGATCCGCCGCTTCACCGGCAACGAATACATCAGGGACCTGCCGAAGGGCGACTCCGACCTGGTGTACGGGTGGTCGGGCGACGGAGTCCAGCTCCAGGCCAGCAACCCGAACATCGAGTTCGTCTTCCCGGACGAGGGAGTGATGATCTGGGCCGACAACATGGAGATCCCGATCGGGGCCCCGCACGCATGGACGGCGGAGACGTTCATGAACTACGTGTACGACCCCGAGGTCCAGGCTCCGCTCGCCGCGTACATCAACTACGTGACGCCGGTCAAGGGCGTCAAGGAGATCCTCGAGAAGACCGACCCCGAGCTGGCGAAGAACCAGCTGATCTTCCCGGACGCCGAGACCCTGGCGAAGACTCACATCTTCAACGAGCTCTCGCCCACCGACGAGGCGGAGCTGAACGAGCGCTTCCAGCAGATCATCGGAGCGTAGACCGGATGGTCGCGGCCACTACTGAGGGGAGCTAGTGGCCGCCACCCCGACTCCGGCCGGCGATGGACGGCGCGGGCTCCGGATCCCGCGCCGCGCCATCCCCTACCTGCTGCTCGCGCCCGGCATTCTCTGGCTGGCGCTCTTCTTCGCCGCGCCGCTGTACTTCATGGCGCGGCAGTCGCTCGAGAGCGGCACCCTGTTCACCGGCTACGAGTTCACCTGGGAGTTCTCGAACTACACGGACGGGATCTCGGACTTCAGCGAGCAGCTGATCCGGTCGTTTCAGTACGCGGGCGCCTCGACCATCCTCGCGTTGCTGATCGGGTACCCGCTCGCCTACGCGATCGCCACCCGCGGCGGGAAGTGGCGTACCGCCCTGATCCTGCTCGTCGTCCTGCCGTCGCTCACGACTTACCTGGTGCGCACACTCGCGTGGCAGACGATCCTGGACGACTCGAGCCCGACGGTCGACCTGCTGCAGACGGTCGGCCTACTCGGGGACGACGGGCGCCTGCTGGCGACCTCGGGCGCGGTGATCGCGGGCATCACCTACAACTTCCTGCCGTTCATGATCCTGCCGCTGTATGCGAGCCTCGAGCGATTCGACAAGGCCATGCTGGAGGCGGCGTACGACCTGTACGCGAGCCGCTTCAAGGCGTTCTGGCGGGTCACCGTTCCGCTCTCGATGCCGGGCATCATCGCGGGCTCCCTGCTGACGTTCATCCCGGCCGCCGGGGACTTCGTGAATGCGCAACTGCTGGGCAGCTCGCGTCAGTACATGATCGGCAACGTGATCCAGAGCCGCTACAACGTGCTCGCCGACTACCCGACCGCCGCGGCGCTGTCGTTCACCTTGATGGCCATCGTGCTCGTGCTGGTGATCGTCTGGGTGCGCGATCGCCGGGCGTGAAGCCCTCACCGGGGAGACGGCGACGTGAGCGCCGCCGGCACCGCCGCGCCCGCGCCGGCCGGCCCGCCGCGGCGGCGCAGCTGCGGCCGGACCGCTATCCGCGGCTCGCGCGGATCGGGCGCTGGGCGCTCGACAAGCTGCTGAACGTCTACGCGGCGCTTGCCCTGATCTACCTGCTCTTCCCGATCGCGATCGTGATCCTGTTCTCCTTCAACGACACGAAGAGCAGGTTCAACTTCACGTGGGAGGGGTTCACCCTCAAGCACTGGGAGGACCCGTTCAAGGTCACCGAGCTGACCGACGCGCTGTGGACGAGCATCGAGATCGCCGTGATCGCCACAATCGGCGCGACCATTCTCGGCACGCTGATAGCGCTGGCGCTGGTGCGCTACGAGTTCCGCGGCCGCGGCCCGACCAACTTCCTGATCTTCCTGCCGATGGCGACGCCCGAGATCGTGCTGGGAGCGTCCCTGCTGTCCCTGTTCATCTTCGCGGGCGTCGATCTCGGATTCAACACGATCCTGATCGCGCACATCATGTTCGCGATCAGCTTCGTGGTGGTCGTCGTCCGGTCGCGCCTGATCGGCTTCGACCCGCACCTGGAGGAGGCGGCGCAGGATCTCGGCGCCAGCGAGCTGACGACGTTCTTCCGCGTGACCCTGCCGCTGATCGCGCCCGGGATCCTGGCCGGCGCGCTGCTCGCATTCGCGCTCTCGATCGACGACTTCGTGATCACGAACTTCAACTCCGGCGCGACCGTCACGTTCCCGCTCTGGATCTGGGGCGCGGCGCGCGTCAGCATCCCGCCGCAGGTGAACGTGATGGCGACGATGATCTTCCTCGTCACCCTGGCGGTGATGCTGCTGAGCGTCTGGCAGCAGCGGCGTGCGGAGAAGATGTCGGCGGCCCGGCCGGACGACGTCGATGCGCTCGTACACGCCCTCCACCCAACGGGCCGGCAATGAGCACGTTCGACCGCATCGCCGACCTGCCCGTGCGCATCGACTCGTACGAGCTCGAGCCGCTCGAGCGCGACGTGTCGAGCGACTTCACGCGCCTCTCGACCGTCATCCGCGATGCGGGGCGGAGGAGAGGACGGCGTCGGCGAGGACGTCACCTACGACGCGCTCGACCATGTCGCGCTCCAGGAAGCCGGGCCCGTGCACGACCTCTCCGGCGACACCACGCTGGCGGAGCTGTACGAGCGCATCGGCGGCCTCGACCTGTTCCCGGCGGAGCCGGTGCGCGAGGTGTCGCGCCTCTACCGCCGCTGGGGCTTCGAGAGCGCTGCGCTCGACCTGGCGCTGCGCCAGGCCGGCCGCTCGCTCGCGGAGCAGCTCGGGATCGAGCCGCGGCCGGTGGAGTTCGTCGTGTCGCTGAGGCTCGGCAAGCCGGCCACGATCGAGCCGGTCCGCAGCCGGTTGGAGAACTATCCGACGCTGCGCTTCAAGCTCGACCCGACGAGCGACTGGACCGACGAGCTGATCGCGGAGCTGATCGAAACGGGCGCGGTCGACTCGGTCGACTTCAAGGGTCACTACGTCGGCACGGTGGTCGACCAGCCGCCCGATCCGGATCTCTACCGCCGCGTGATCGAGGCCTTCCCCGACGCATGGCTGGAAGACCCGGCGCTGAACGAGGAGACCGAGCCGGTCCTGGCCGGCGCGCACGACCGGATCACCTGGGACGCGCCGATCCACTCCATCGCCGACATCGAGGCTCTGCCGTTCGCCCCCAAGATGGCCAACGTGAAGCCTTCGCGCTTCGGCAGCGTGCGGGCGCTGTTCGACGCCTACGACTATCTGGCCGAGCGCGGCATCCGCGTCTACGGCGGGGGCCAGTTCGAGCTCGGCCCCGGGCGCGGACAGATCCAGTACCTGGCGTCGCTGTTCCACCCCGACACGCCCAACGACACCTCGCCTTCGGGCTTCCACTCGCACAACCCGCCGCCGGGGCTGCCCACGAGTCCGCTCGAGCCGCACATCGAGCCGACCGGCTTCCGCTGGAAGTAGCGGAAGCGTCAGGGCACGAAGATGCCCTGGACCCCGAGCAGGCCCCTCTCGCCCGTGTTCGGCTCCCCGTCCTCACCGCCGTCTCGGACCTTGACCTGCCCGATCTCGATCACCATCCGGAAGCCGCTCGGATAGGCGTTCGGGACCACGGAGTTCAGAGTGGTGCTGACCGTGCAGCTGGAGCCGATCGCCGGCCCGGTGGCGGCGCAGTCGGCGCGCAGCGGGAACGGAAGCTCCGGCCCGATCGTTCCGGGCTGCCCCGTCATGCCGGGACCCTGTTCGTTGTTGTGGTCCGTGATCCGGAACGGCAGGTCGGCGTGCAGGTCGCCGCTGTAGTCCGGCGGCCCCGCGTCGTTGGCGGCACCGCAGGCCAGCGTTGCCGGCAGGCAGCGAATGTCGGTGAGGCTGAGCACGACGGCGATGTCCGAGGGCGGTCCCTCGATCACACGCATCCGGACGCTGCCGACGGAATTGACCGCAGCGCCGTTGACCTCTCCGGTGCCGACCGTGGTCCATTGGGTCGCCTGACTCGGCGGGCTGCAGGATTGGTAGCTGAGGGGAGCGGCGTGCTGACGGTTCGGCACGAAGCACGGCGTGAACGCCGGCACGATCGGCGCGTAGAACGGAATGGCGGCCTTCGGCCGGGGGTGTGTCGCATCCGACGCCGGCGCCGCGGCCAATGCCACGGCGCAAACTCCGCCGACGATGGCTCCTGACATGCGCCCACCCCTTGCCATGCATGGTCGACCGTAACGCAGTCCGGCCTAGAATCAACCCCAACGTGGCCGGCCATTCCAAATGGGCCCAGATCAAGCGCAAGAAGGGGGCCGCTGACGCCAAGCGCGGGCAGCTGTTCACCAAGCTTGCGCGCGCGATCACCGTCGCCGCGCGCGACGGCGGCGGTGACCCCGAGGGCAATGCCGCGCTCGCGAACGCGATCGAGAAGGCCAAGAGCCTGCGCATGCCCAAGGAGAACATCGAGCGGGCGATCGCACGTGGGAGCGGGGCCGGGGGAGACGCGGCCGCGATCGAGGCTGTGTCGTACGAGGGTTACGGCCCGGGCGGCGTCGCGATCCTGGTCGAGTGCCTGACCGACAACCGCAACCGCACCGCCGCTGAGATCCGCCACATATTCGCGCGCGCCGACGCGTCCCTCGGCGAGCCAGGCTCCGTGGCCTGGATGTTCGAGAAGAAGGGCGTGTTGCTGGTCGACGCCGCCCGCTATGGCGAAGAGGACGTCATGCCCGCGATCGATGCGGGCGCAGAGGACGTGGTACAGGAGGGCGACTCGATCCGGATCGTCACGGATGCCGCGGGCCTGCGCGCCGTCAGCGAGGCGCTCGAGCAAGCGGGCGTCGAGGTCGAGTCGACCGAGCAGACCATGCTGCCCAAGACGACCGTCGGCGTCGGGCCCGACGAGGCGCGCAAGCTGCTGCGTCTCCTCGACGCCCTGGACGAGCAGGACGACGTCGACCAGGTGCACGCCAACTTCGACATCACCGCCGACGTGATGGAGGAAGTGGCGGCCTGACACCCGGCGCCGCATCGTCTGAGGAGCAGCGCCAGTTGGAGGCGAGCGCGTTGCTCAGCGCCGCAGAGCGCGCCGTCGGCTTCGGCGCGTGGCGCTGGGACCTGCGCCAGGACGTGCTGCGCTGGTCCGAGGGTCTGTACCGCCTGTTCGGGCTCGACCCCGGCTCCGTCGAAGCGTCGTTCGAGCGGTTCCTGGAGCGGGTCCATCCCGAGGACCGTCCCCGGATCGAAGCCGCCGGGCGTGCCGCAATCGACGAGCAACGCCTGAGCGTCAACGAGTACAGAGTGGTGCGTCCCGACGGCCAGCTGCGATTCGTGCGCGGCACCAGCGAGGCGGTGCGCGACGACGCCGGAGAGACGGTCGCGCTGCTCGGCACGCTGCAGGACATCACCGAGCGCCGCGCGATGGAGGCCGAGCTGGAGCAGAATGTCGCCGCCCGGGCCGTCGCGGAGCAAACCCGTGCGATCCAGCGCGTCCTTGCGCTCGCGCTCACATATGACACCGTGGACGAGCTCCTGCCGGAGCTACTGCGCCCGATCCTCGGGCTGCTGAATGCCGAGGATGTAGCGATCCTGCTGATGAACCCCGACGGCCGAGCGCTCACGATCGCCGCCACCGAGGGCGTCGAGGAGGGTCAGGTCGGCACGATCATCCCTGTCGGCGCGGGCCTCGCCGGGCGAGCGGCGGCCGAGCGGCAGCCGGTGATCCTGACCGGCCCGGAGATCGCCACGGCGATCAATCCAGCCCTGCGACATGGCGGCTTCAGCGCTCTCGCCGCGGTGCCCATGATTTCCGGGACGGAAGTGATCGGCGTGCTGCGCGTGGCGACGCGCCGCCAGCGCGGCTTCAACGACGCCGAGATGACACTGCTGAGGATCGCCGGCGACCGCGCGGCGCTCGGCATCCGCCACGTCGACCTGTTCGACCGCGAGCGCTCGATCGCCCGCAAGCTCCAGGACGGACTGCAGCCGCAGTCCCTTCCGCAGGTTCATGGCCTCGACTTCGCCGCCCGTTTTCGAGCGGCGGGAGAAGGCGTCGACGTGGGCGGCGACTTCTACGACGTGTTCGAGAATCCGGACGGCAGCTGCACAATTCTCGTCGGCGACGTCAGCGGCAAGGGCCCGGGAGCGGCCGCCGTCACATCGATGGCGCGTCACACACTGCGGGTCGAGGCGCGGCATGACTCGAGCCCCGGCGGGCTGCTGTCAGCGCTGAATGTCCACCTGCTGCGACTCGATCAGCTATCGGCCGAGCAGCCCGAGCACCGCTTCGTCACCGTCGTCTGCGCAACGCTGACGAGGTCGGGCTCCGGGTTCGAGGCGCGGATCGCGCGCGGTGGCCATCCGAAGCCTGTGATGGTGCCCGCGAGAGGCCCGGCCTTCGAGCTCGACGTGCGGGGAGTGGTGCTCGGCGCGACCGCGGATTCGACGTATCCCGAAGTGGACGTGGTGCTCGAGAGCGGCGACTCGATCGTCCTCTACACCGACGGCGTGCTCGAGGCGCGCGCGCCCGAGCGGATCCTCGAGGGAGACGACGTCGCCCGGCAGGCCCAGCAGGGCGCCGGCGAGGGCCCGGCCGAAATCGCAGAAGCAGTGACGCAGCTGATCGACGACCCAAGCGGCCGCGCACCTCGGGACGACGTAGCGATCCTCGTGGCGCAGGTCATCGGCTAGCCCCGACCCGACGGCGCCCGCCGCACGTCCGGTGCGTGCAGCGTCCGCGCCCGGCCGGCGGCTAGGGTGCGCCGCCCCGGCCGTGTGAATTGCCCCTCCTAGGGCCGGCGCGGCGCACACCTTTCCTCCCTGCCGCCGGATGAGCCGGAGCGGGAAGCTGCGAGTCCCCGCGCCTCCCGCTCGGACAGCTCATCTTCGCGTCGCCCCGCGAATCCCCCGGACCCCTCGAGGCCCATCCTTGAGACGCGGTCGGAGACACTAACTGACCGGCTGGTAGGTGTCAAAGGTCGGCGCACTTTTTAAACCTCTCGCCGACTTAGAAGTAATCCGCCTGACAATGACCCCGCGACCTGTGACACTGGCTAGTGTGGGTCGAACTTCTCCGAGCCGCCCCGAAAAGGCGGCCTTGAACGACGGTGCCGTGGGGCACGACGGCCCGCCGCGCAGGCGCCTGACCGGCGTCCAGCGGCGCGCCAGCATCCTGGCCGCGGCGCTCGAGGTGTTCGGCGAGCGGGGCTACGAGCACGTGCGCTCGGACGACGTCGCGGCCGCCGCCGGCGTCTCGAAGGCACTGGTCTACGAGCACTTTCGCAGCAAGGAGCACCTGTACCTGGAGCTGCTCGACAAGGTTGCGGGCGACGCGCTCACGCGGGTGCTGGAGGTGGGCTCGGAGCCCGGCGCCGTGGGGGTCGACCGCTTCGAGCCGGCGATCCGAGCGACGCTCGAGTGGATGCGCGAGGAGCCGCACGCTTTTCGCATGCTGGTGCGGTCGGTCAGCGACCCCGCGATCGCGGCGCGTCAGCGCGAGCTCGGGCTGCACGCCACCGCGGCGCTTGCCCAGCTGATGGAGCAGGAGCCACCCGAGCACCGGCAGGGCCTCGAGCGCCCGCAGCTCGAGCAGCTTGCGCGGATGATCATCGGCAGCGTCCACGGGCTCGGGCAATGGCTGGTGGACAGCGGCGAATGGGACACGGAGGAGACCATCGAGCTCCTGATGAGCTTCATGTGGCTCGGCCTCGGGGGGCTGCAGGAGGGCCGGCGGTGGCCGGCGCCGGAGCCCCGGGCGGAGACGCCGGGCCGGCGGCGAAACTAAGCGTCCATGAAGGGACGCATCCTGGGCATCGACCCCGGCACCGCATCGACGGGCTTCGGGGTCCTCGAGTCAGGTCCAGGCGCGCTGCGTCCGCTCACGGCAGGCGTGATCTCGACGGCCGCGGGCGAGCCCCTCGAGCGGCGGCTGGCCGCGATCGCGGCCAGGGTCAGTGAGCTGATCGCCGAGCACGAGCCGCAGGCCCTGGCGGTGGAGGACATCTTCTTCGGGCGCAACGTGCGCACTGCGTTCGCGGTCGGGCAGGCGCGCGGCGCGGTGCTGGCGGCCGCCGGCGCGCGTGGCGTGGATTGCTTTGCCTATACGCCGCAGGCGATCAAGCTGGCGGTCTGCGGACACGGAGGCGCCGGCAAGGACCAGGTCCAGCGAATGGTGGCCGCGCTACTCGGACTCGTCGAGCCACCCGCCTCGGACCACGCCGCGGATGCCCTGGCGGTCGCGATCTGCCACTCGAACCAAAACCAAGGCGTCCGCGCGCTGGCGGAGAATCCGTAGTCATGATCGACCGGGTGCAGGGCAGCGTCGCCGCGCGGGCGGTCGACCACGTGGTGGTCGACTGCAATGGCGTCGGCTACCGCTTGAGCGTGTCCGCGCAGACGCTCGAGGCCGTTCCGCAGCAGGGCCGCCGGGTGGAGCTGCTGGCTCATCTGATCCTGCGCGACGACGGCATCAACCTGTACGGGTTCGCCACCGAATCCGAGCGGGAGCTGTTCCTGCGGCTGATCTCGGTGTCGGGAATCGGGCCCAAGATGGCGCTCGCGGCGCTGTCGGGGTCCAGCACGGCCGAGATGCGGGCAGCGATCGCATCGGGCGACGCGAAGCGCTTCCAGGTCGTGCCCGGCATCGGCAAGAAGACCGCGGAGCGCGTGATCGTCGAGCTGCGCGAGGTGTTCGCCGGCGAGCCGGTGCCCGAGATCGCCGGCACCACGGCGTCGGACCCGCGGGCGCTCGCTCGCGAGGGCCTCGTCAGCCTCGGCTACGACCCCGGCGAGGCGGACACGATGCTCGAGAGCGTCGGCGACGCCGATGACCAGGCGCCGGAGGACCTGATCGCCGCCGCCCTGCGAACGGCGGCCCGGGCGGCATGACCGAGCCGATTGCTGAGGTCAGCGTCCAGATTCCTGCGGCGAAGGCCGGGGAGGAGGAGCTCGACCGCTCGCTGAGGCCGCAGCTCTTGTCCGACTTCGTCGGCCAGGAGCACCTGAAGAGCCAGCTTGGTCTGTTCATCGAGGCCGCCCGCCGCCGCGGCGAGCCGCTCGACCACGTGCTGCTGGCCGGGCCGCCCGGGCTGGGCAAGACCTCACTCGCGCACATCACCGCGCGCGAGCTGGACGTGCCGCTGGTGCAGACCGCCGGCCCCGCGCTGGAGCGCAAGGGCGACGTCGCGTCGTTCCTGACTGCGCTCGAGCCTGGTTCGGTGTTCTTCATCGACGAGATCCACCGCCTGACGCGCGCGGTGGAGGAGACGCTGTACCCGGCGATGGAGGACCGGCGGCTGCCGATCGTGCTCGGTCAGGGTGCCGGGGCGCGCACCGTCACGCTCGACCTGCCGCCGTTCACGCTGGTCGGCGCGACCACCCGGACCGGCCTGCTGACGACGCCGCTGCGTGAGCGATTCGGGGTCTGCCACCGGCTCGAGCACTATCCGGTGCCGGATCTGGCACAGATCGTCTTGCGTTCCTCGGACATCCTGGGCGTCGAGATCGACGCGGCGGGCGCCGAAGCGATCGCTGCCCGGGCGCGCGGCACGCCCCGGGTCGCCAACCGCCTGCTGCGGCGCGTGCGCGACTTCGCGGAGGTGCGGTCCACGGGCGTGATCAGCGAGGACGTTGCCGACGAGGCGCTCGTGCTGCTGGAGGTGGACTCGGCGGGGTTGGAGCGGCTCGACCGCGAGATCCTGCGCACGATCGTCGAGAAGTTCGACGGCGGCCCGGTCGGCCTCTCGACGCTCGCGATCGCCGTGGGCGAGGAGCGCGACACGATCGAGGACGTCTACGAGCCGTATCTGCTCCAGCAGGGCCTGATCAAGCGCACCCCGCGCGGCCGGGTGGCGACGCCCCGCGCCTACGAGCACATCGGGCTCGAGCCGCAATCAGCAGCCCACTCGGCGACTGACGCTAGCCTTTTCTAGGCGCACCGCCGACAACCTCACCAGGTGGCCGGCGGCCGCTCGCTCCCCTCAAACGCATCGATTCACCCGGAAGGCTGAACCTATGGCTTTCTTCATTTGTCCAAACTGCGGTAACCGCCTGAGTTCCAAGGACCGCTCCGCCGGCTTCAGCGGCAAGCCTCGCGGCTGCGAGAAGTGCGGCTTCGGCTTCCTGTTCGAGCTGCTCGACGACTACTACCCGGCGCCGAACGCGGCCTTCTTCGTCTGCGACGCGGAGGGGAGGGTGATCGGGTGCGGCCGCGGCAGCTTCGAGCTCACCGGCCTGAAGGACGAGGCGACTCTCGGCCGGCCGGTCAAGGAGGTGCTCGGTCTCACGTTCTCCGACGGCAAGGACGCGATCTCGACGTCCCTGGAGTGGGGCGTCCGGGTCCTCGGCCGCAGGGTGCGGGTGGAAGCCGAGGGGGACCTGCCCGCGGATGCGACCGCAGACGTGTTTCCAGCCTACGACGAGGACGGCGGCCTGCTGCTCGTCCTGACGCCCGAGCGCTGAATGTCACTTCGCTTCCTGTCTGCAGCGCAGACCCCTGCCGTCACTAGAATCTCTGCAGGGACCTGGAGAGGCCCCTTTATTCGATGATCTCCCGCCGGCGCAACCTGTTCGTGATCCTGTTGATGGCGGGGCTGGTGCTCGCCTCCTTGGTCGTGATCGCGACCAAGGAGACGCGGCTCGGCCTCGACCTCAAGGGAGGCGTCGAGCTGGTCTATCAGGGCGAGCCCACGCCGCAGACCGAGGTCACGCCCGAAGCGGTCGATCGGTCGATCGACATCATCCGGGAGCGCGTCGACCAGCTCGGCGTCGCGGAGCCCGAGATCCAGCGCATCGGCAGCGACCAGATCTCGGTCGGCCTGCCCGGGGTCAAGGACCTCAACCGTGCGAAGAAGCAGGTCGGCACCACCGCCCAGCTCTTCTTCTACGACTGGGAGCAGAACGTCATCGGGAATCCGCAGACGCCGCTGCCCAGTCTCTACGACGCGGTCAAGAAGGCCAGCGAGCGCAAGCCGGAGATCGACGACAACAACACGACCGGCGCGCAGTGGTACATGTTCAAGAAGCGCGACCGCACGCTGGCCGCCGGGCCCGACACCTCCCGCGAGGACCTGCTGTCGCAGTTCGACGGCCGCGTTCCGCCCGGCAACGAGATCCTGACGGTGCCGCCGGGCACCGTCGTGGTGCGCGCCGAGACGCCCGAGGCATGGCCTGACGACCGGCCATTCGACCGCTACTTCCTGCTCCGCGACAACCCGGAGCTCAAGGGCACCGACATCAAGAACCCGGAGCAGCAGTACGACAGCGCGACCGGCACCGGCGGCGCGCCAATCGTCACCTTCGAGTTCACCGACAAGGGCCGCAACGCGTTCCAGGACGTGACCAAGCGCCTGGCCGAGCGCGGGCAGACCGCTCAGGTCCCCGGCCAGCCGGTGGAGAGCTCCTTCCAGACATTCGCGATCGTGCTCGACAAGGAAGTCGTCTCCCGCCCGTACATCGACTACCGGGAGAACCCGGACGGCATCGACGGCCGCACGGGCGCGCAGATCTCGGGCGGCTTCAAGCTCCAGGAGGCGCAGGACCTCGCCAACGTCCTGAAGACCGGCGCCCTGCCGATCACCCTGAAGCCGATCAGCGAGACCGAGGTTTCCGCGACGCTCGGCAAGCAGGCTCTGCGCGAGGGGCTGATCGCAGGCGCGGTCGGGCTTCGCGATCGTGCTGCTCTTCCTGCTCCTCTTCTACCGCATGCTGGGCGCGATCGCCGGTGTCGCGCTGCTGACCTACGCGGTCCTGTTCTTCGGGCTGATCAAGCTCATACCGATCACGCTGACGTTGCCCGGCATCGCCGGGCTCGTGCTGACGATCGGAGTCGCGGCGGACTCCAACATCGTCATCTTCGAGCGAATAAAGGAGGAGCTACGCGCGGGCAGATCGACCGGCGCGGCGATCTCCGCCGGCTATGCGCGCGGCATCGCGACGATCATCGACGCCAACGTCGTGACGCTGATCACGGCGTTCATCCTGTTCGTGCTCGCGACGGCGGGCATCAAGGGCTTCGCGTTCACCCTCGGAGTCGGGACCCTCGTCTCGCTGTTCACGGCGGTGGTCTTCACGCAGGCCGTGCTCGGCGACGATGGGCCGCTCACGCCTCTTGGGCAGCAACGAGATGCTGGGCGCCGGCGAGCGCCATCACCGGTGGCGGTTCGACTTCGTGGGCAAGAGCCGCTACTTCTTCGCGCTGTCCGGCATCATCCTGATGCTGGGCGCGATCGGGCTCGCCGCCAACCAGCTCAACTTCGGCATCGACTTCGAGAGCGGCTCGCGCCTGACGGCCAGCCTCGCGCGAGCCCGCGAGCATCGGAGGAGGTGCGCGACGCGCTCGCGCCGCTCGACCTCCAAGACGCCAAGATCCAGAACGTAGAGAACCAGGAGCTGGGCGACGACGTCGTGCAGATCAAGACGTCCGAGCTGGAGCCGGGCGCGGCGTCCAGCGCGCCGAGCAGCTGCTCAGCAGAGAGTTCGGCGTCGAGCGCGACGGGTTCTCGAGCGAGAGCGTCGGCCCGACCTTCGGCGACACGGTCGCGCGCAGCGCGACGATCGCGATCATCGCGTCGCTGCTCCTGATCGCCGGATACATCGCATTCCGGTTCGAGCCCAAGTTCGCCGATCCCGGTGCTGATCGCGCTCGCCCATGACCTCCTGATCACGGCCGGCGTCTACTCGCTCACCGATCGCGAGGTGACGACCTCGACCGTCGCGGCCCTGCTGACCATCCTGGGGTTCTCGCTCTACGACACCGTGATCGTGTTCGACCGAATACGTGAGAACGCGCCGCGCATGCCGCGCGCCACGTTCTCCCAGATCGTCAACCGCTCCATGAGCGAGGTCCTGACCCGTTCGCTGGCGACCCAGTTCTGCTCGCGCTCCCGGTCGCCTGCCTGCTCGTATTCGGCGGCGACACGCTGAAGGACTTCGCGTTCGCGCTGCTGGTCGGCATCGCGTCCGGCACGTACTCGTCGATCTTCATCGCGGCCCCGGTGCTGGTGGCCTGGAAGGAGCGCGAGGCGGGTTACCGCAACCGGCGCAAGCGCATCATCGACGAGCTCGGCTACGTTCCGGCCTACGCCGACATCGGACCGGCGCCGGAGGAGGGCGCTCCGCAGCCGGAGCGCCCCGCGCGGAAGCCGGCCCGGCGGGCCGAGCCGGTCGCGCAGCAGGCGGCTCCTGTGGAGCAGGTAGAGGAAGAACCGGTGCTCGAAGGGGAGCCCGTCAGCGACGGTGCGGGCAACGGGCATCTCGAGGCCGACGAGGAGCCGGCGCCGGTCGGCGGGCGCCGCACCACGCCTGACCCGGAGCGGGAAGCGCTGCGGGCCGAGCGGGCCGAGCGCAAGAAGCAGCAGCGCGCCGCACGCCAGAAGAGCCGCCGCAAGCACGGGAGAAGCCGGTGACGGCGCGCGATCGAAAGGCCGGCACGTGAACGTCGTCGTCTGGGTGATGATGGGCATCGCGATCTGGCACTTCGCGGTGTTCGTTCCCGACCACTTCTGGGGCGGCATCGTCGGCGCCTTCGGCGCAGCCATCGTCGGCGCCCTCGTGATCGGCCTGATCCTCGCCGGCGGCGAAGTCGACGATGCGTCGCTCTCGACTGCGCTGCAGGCGATCCCCGGCGCGATCATCGGCCTCGGCGTGAGTTACTTCTTCGGCCTGCGCAAGGACCGGGCGGAGGGCTGGGCGTAGTCCCGACCGCGCCGACCGAAGACGTGGGGTGAGTTGACCTCGCATAGCGAGTCAGAGTCACCACACGTCCCACCTAGGCGCCACGAAACACGCCGCCGCCACACGCCTACCTGCTGGTTTTTGACCCGCCACGCCGCCGGGGTCTCGGGCATGCCCCGTCGCGGACTCGTCACCTTCGTCACCCATTTCCGTCTGATCGGCTGCCTATGGTCACGCGGTGTCTCAGACCCGCTCCGCTCGCTGGAAGGTCCGCCCGTACGGGTTCGCGAGCGCGCGGGCGCTCGCCTCTGAGCTCGGCGTAAGCACGACCCTCGCCACCGTCCTCGTCCGGCGCGGGCTCGGGGAGCCGGCCGCGGCGCGCAGCTTCCTCGAGGCTTCGGAGGAGCACGACCACTCGCGCTTCGCCGGGATCGATCAGGCGGTCGAGTCGATCCTCGCCCACGCCGCGGCGGGGAACCGGATCGCGGTGCACGGCGACTACGACGTGGACGGCGTCTGCTCGACCGCGGTGCTGGTACGCACACTGCGCCGGCTCGGAGCCGAGGCCCGGCCGCGGATCCCGAGCCGGATGGACGACGGCTACGGCCTTTCGCGCGCGACGATCGACGAGCTGTTCGAGCGCGGCACGCGCCTGCTGGTGACGGCCGACTGCGGGATCGGCGCCGTCGAGGAGGTCGCGCACGCGCGTGCGCTCGGCATGGACGTCGTAGTGACCGACCATCACCGGCCGGGCGAGGTGCTGCCGGATTGTCCGGTCGTCCACCCGGAGGTGTGCGGCTATCCGGCCGAGCTGTGCGCGACGGGTGTCACGTTCAAGCTCTCGCAGGCGCTGTTCGCGGCAGCCGGGCGGGATCCCGCCGAGCTCGACGACGAGCTCGACGTCGTGGCGCTCGCCACGGTCGCCGACCTCGTGCCGCTGGTGGGCGAGAACCGTGCGCTGGTGCGCCGCGGCCTACGCGCGCTGCCCGGCACGCAGCGGCCGGGCCTGCGGGCCCTGATGCGGGTGTCACGCGTCGATCCGCAGAGCGTCGACGAGCGCACGCTCGGCTTCGCCCTGGGGCCGCGCATCAACGCGGCCGGGCGCCTCTATCACGCGGACGCCGGCCTCGAACTGCTGCTCACCGAGGATCCAGACCGCGGGCTCGAGATCGCGCGCGAGCTGGACGCGATCAACGCGGAGCGCCAGTCCGTGGAGACGGCGACGGTGTTCGAGGCCGAGCGCCTGATGACCGACACGCCGCACTGGCGCGGCGATCCGGCGCTGGTGCTTGCCTCCGAAGGCTGGCATTCCGGCGTGATCGGGATCGTCGCGGCGCGGCTCGTCGAGCGCTACCACCGGCCCTGCGTTCTGATCGCGATCGACGACGAAGGTAGCGGGCGCGGCTCCGGCCGGAGCATCTCACCGTTCGACCTCCACGCGGGGCTCGACGCGTGCGCCGAGCACCTGCTGCGCTTCGGCGGCCATCGCATGGCGGCGGGGCTCGAGATCGAAGCCGCGCGGGTCGATCCCTTCCGCCGCGCGTTCGTCGAGCACGCGACCAAGGTCCTGGACCCCTCCGACCTCGTTCCCGTCGAGCGCGTGGACGCCGTCGCCGCCGGCGCGGCGCTCGGCATGGACCTGGCGGAGGAACTCGAGCGCCTGCGCCCGTTCGGCATGGGCAACCCCGGCGTGAACCTGCTCGTCCCGGCGGCGCGGCTCTCGGACGTGCGGCCGATGGGGGAGGGGCGCCACGCCCGGTTCACGGTGTCCACCGGCGGCGCCCGGGCCCGGGCGGTCGCGTTCGGCGTTGGCGGGTCGGTCGCATCCGCGGCCAAGGTGCCGGAGGAAGGCGAGCCGTCCCGCCACGACGTCGTCGGGCGCCTGGAGCTGAACCGTTGGGAGGGCTCGGTCGAGCCGCGCCTCGTGGTGCGCTCTCTGCACGACTTACCCGAGGCCGCTGAAGGCGCCGCCGGTTGCGCCGGCTCATGCGCCAGCTGCTCTTGCGGCATGGCCGGCGGAGAGTGGCTGGTGGGCGTGTGGCGCGAGCGGGAGCGATTGAAGGCCGAGACGCCCACCGTGCTCGCCGCGCCTGGCGCCGCGCGCACGATCGTCGACCACCGCACCGGCGGCCCGCTCGGCGCACTGGCGGACCTGCTCAGCAGCGACTGCGCCGTGCTGGTGGTGTGCGCCGACGTCTCGCGCCGGCGCTCGCTGTTCGGCGGTGCGCTGTCGCCGATGCGGTTCGGCCGGCCGGCACCACGCTTCGCCTCCATGCATTGCGCCCGGCCCGCCTCACTCGAACCTGAGGGTGAGCTGTCGGTATGGGTCACCGATCACGCCTGGCTCGGGCGCGATCCCGCGCAGACGGCGCGGTTCGCGCACGTGTTCTTGCTCGATCCGCCCGCGTCCGGCGCCTCCTACGAAGCGCTGCAGGGGTCGGGTGCTCCCGGCGAGGCTTCCTGGCTGCACCTGGGCTGGAGCGACTCAGAGGTGGAGTTCGCGATTGCGGCGTACGACCACGAGCTGGCGCTGCGGCCGGCGCTGACCGCTCTGTGGCGCGCGCTGGCGGAGGAAGCCGGCGGGCTGCAGGGACCTGCGCTCGAGCGCGCCCTGGCGGGCGATGGCCGCCATCCACGCACGACGCTCCAGGCGGCGCGCTGCATCGCCGTTCTGGAAGAGCTCGATCTAGTTGCGGCGGACCCCTCAACCGCTACCGTTAGATGCACGATGACGAGCAAAGGGCGGACGGACCTGGAGCAGTCCAGGACGTTCGCCGATTGCATGCGCAAACGCGATGAGGGCCTCAGATTCCTGCAGACGCTGACAGCCGAGAAGGAAAGCCGCAGGGCGGCGTAGCCGCCTCACCCGACGACGCCCCGGACGGCGAGGCCGTAGCGACGCAGTTGCCGCCCCCGGTTCGCGATGGGGCGGATGCCACCGACGCCGACGGGCGTCTGCCCGAGGCGCACATCCGCGTCGGGTTGACCGACGAGCCGTCCGGCACCCGGCTCAACCAGGAGATGCCCGGCACCCTGCTCGAGAACGAGCGGGAACTGCTGGGAGACCTGTTCGCGGTCATCACCGAGCACGCCGACGACGCGCTCGAGCCGGTCGACCTGAACCAGGTCGCCGAGGCGTTCAGCTTCTCGTGCGAACGGCACGCCGACCAGCTGCGCAAGTCGGGCGAGGACTTCATCGTGCACCCGGTCGGCGTGGCCAAGATCTGCGCGGGGATGCGGCTCGACACCCAGACCATCTGTGCGGCCCTGCTGCACGACACGGTGGAGGACACGAGCGCGTCGCTGACCGACGTCGAGGAGCGCTTCGGCGAGGAGATCGCTCAACTCGTCGACGGCGTCACCAAGCTCACCGGCATCACCTTCCAGAGCCGCGACGAGCAGCAGGCAGAGAACTACCGGAAGATGATGGTGGCGATGGCCAACGACATCAGGGTGATCCTGATCAAGCTGGCCGACCGTCTCCACAACATGCGCACGCTCGACGCGCTTCCGAAGCAGAAGCAGATCGAGAAGGCCAAGGAGACGCTCGACATCTTCGCGCCGCTTGCGCACCGCCTCGGCATCCACTCGATCAAGTGGGAGCTGGAGGATCTCGCCTTCTCCTCGCTGCACCCGCGGAAGTACACCGAGATCAAGTCGCTCGTCAGCCAGCAGCGCACCGAGCGTGAGGGCTATGTCGAGCGGGCGGGTCGCTACCTGAAGCAGGAGCTGAGCGCGGTCGGAATCGCCGCCGAGGTCTCAGGCCGTGCCAAGCACTTCTACTCGATCTATTCGAAGATGACCAAGAAGGGCCGCGAGTTCAACGAGATCTACGACCTCACGGCGATGCGGGTCGTGGTGGACTCGGTGAAGGACTGCTACGGCGCGATCGGGATCATCCACTCGCTCTGGAAGCCGCTGCCGGGCCGGTTCAAGGACTACGTGGCGATGCCCAAGTTCAACCTCTACCAGGCCCTGCACACGACGGTGATCGGGCCCGAGGGCCGGCCGCTCGAGATCCAGATCCGCACGCGCGACATGCACTACACGGCCGAGTTCGGCGTCGCGGCGCACTGGATCTACAAGTCGCGGGCCGGCGCGGCCACGCGCAAGGGCGCCAACCTCGGCGACGGGAACGGCGCCGCCAAGCCGCCATGGCTGCGGCACCTGCTCGACTGGCAGAGCGAGACACAGGACCCGCGCGAGTTCATGGAGACGCTCAAGATCGACCTGTTCGAGGACGAGGTCTTCGTGTTCACGCCGCGCGGCGAGGTGAAGTCGCTCGCCGGCGGCTCGACGCCGCTCGACTTCGCCTACGCGGTGCACACCGACGTCGGGCACCGCTGCGTGGGCGCCAAGGTGAACGGCAAGATCACGCCGCTCCACTACCCGCTGCAGTCGGGCGACATCGTCGAGATCCTGACCTCCAAGCAGGAGCGTGGGCCCTCGCGCGACTGGCTGTCGCTGGTCAAGACCAGCCGCGCCCGCAACAAGATCCGCGCCTGGTACACCCGCGAGCGCCGTGACGACGCCGAGCACCGTGGTCGCGAGCTGCTTCAGGAGACGATGCGAAAGCAGGGCCTGCCCGCGCAGAAGATGACCGGGTCGGCGCTGCTCGCGGACGTGATCCGCGAGATGGGGTTCAAGAAGGCCGACGACTTCTACGTCGCCCTCGGCCAGGCGAAGATCTCGCCGCGCGTGGTCGTCAACAAGCTGCTCCAGCGCCTCAAGCAGGGCGAGGCGGTCGCTGAGGAGCAGCCCGGCGAGGGCCTCGTTCGGCGCAAGGAGACCCGCACCCGCACGTCCGGCAGCGCTTCGGGCTACGGCATCAACGTCGACGGCATCGAGGACGTGATGGTGCGCCTGGCCAAGTGCTGCCGACCGGTTCCGGGCGACACGATCGTCGGCTACATCTCACTGGGCCGCGGCATCACGATCCACCGCAAGGACTGCAAGAACGTGGAGGCGCTGAAGAAGGACCCGGACCGCTTCACGAAGGTCTCCTGGGAAGGCGAGAACGAGACGTCGTTCCGCGTGGAGATCCAGGTCGACGGCTGGGACCGCACCCGGATGCTGGAGGATCTCTCGCGCACGTTCGCGGAGGCGGGCATAAACATCATCGAGGCGCGCTGCACGGTCAATCACCCGATGGTCAAGAACCGGTTCGTCGTAGAGGTCGCCGACACCACGACGCTCAAGAACTGCGTCGTCCGGCTGCGCAACGTGGACTCCGTGTTCGACGCCTACCGCGTCGTCCCGGGCGGCTAGGCCGAGGACCGCGAGACCCGCAAGACGGCATGTAGGAGAGCGGCGTTGGCGGTGATCGTGACGCTGCGGTGACCTTCGTTACGGCTCAGCGCACGTGAAGATCGAACGCTACGTTTTGCCCCGTATACGGGGGTAAACGTCGAGTTCGATCCTGACGCCCGGTTCGATGCAACGAAAGAGCTAGGCGGCGCGTGGGAGATGCACCGCGGCCGCGCGAAACACCACCACCTCCCTACATGCCCGCGTGGGCGGATTGCTCCGGGCTAGCTGGAGCTAGTCAGCCGCTTGCCGGAAGGAGCCGTTTACGCACCGCGGTGAGGTCCGCTCGGCTCAGCCCTGCGTCGAGCAGATACCGCTCCGCGTCGAGCCACTCGAGCAGCTCGAGGATCGCTCCTCGCTCCGTTGTGCCGTGGTTGGTCAGGACCCGCTCGATGTCCGGTCGCTGGTCGGTCATCCCGTGTGCGGCCCAGAACCGAGGCAGGCGAATGTTGCTGAGCTCGTAGTCGGTCGCGATCTCCTCGGGCTCGACGTCCGCCAGGGCCAGGAGCATGAGCGCCACCAGGCCGGTGCGGTCGCGGCCGCCGCCGCAGTGCACGAGGACACCTCCCGGTGCCGCGCGCGCGATCGCCTCGACCGCGGCCGCGCACCGCTGCGGCTTTCGCTCCAGGAACGGCCGGTAGTAGAGCGGGGTGCCGTCGAGCGGCTCCGCCCACATCCGGTTCCAGAACTCGGTGTCCGCCACGTCGTCGAGCGGCACATGAACCGTCGTGAGGCCCGGGGGCTCCCGCCACGAAGTCCGCTCGTCGTCGTTGCGCAGATCGACGACCGTGCGGATGCCATGGGTGCGCAGGGCAGCCCAGCCGTCCGCGGTCAGACCGTCGAGGGTGTCCGACCGGACGACTGCACCCCTGCGGGTGAGCCTGCCGTCAGTGGTCGGCAGCCCGCCGAGGTCGCGGGCGTTGAAGATGCCCTCCCAGTCGAGATGCCGGGGGTGGCCGGTCACGCGACCGGCTCAGGTCGCAACCGTGAGCGCCTCCGGGTGGACGCGGTAGACGAGCTGCTCGTGGGTGCCGATGAAGTCGCCGTCCACCTGAACCGGCAGCGGCTCGCCGCTGACCGGCTCGATGCGCGGCCTCGCGGACGTGCGTGAAGCTCGCGCCCTGGGGATGGCGGGCGACGTTCGCGGGCGTGAACAGGCGCCACGTTGCGCCCAGTGCGTCGCGAATCAGGCCGCGCTTGAGGACGACCAGGGAGATCGAGCCGCTGTCGAGCGCGATCTCCTCGCCGACGTGCAGGGGGCGCTGCCGGAAGTATGTGAACGGGTCGGAGTTCTGAACGAACGCGCTGATGCCCTCGACCCGCTGTCCGTCGACGTCCGCGACCAGCAGCGGGGGCCGGCCGCGATAGCGCGTCAGGAAGTGGCTGATCGCCGAGTAGGCGAACCACAGATAGGCGCGGCGCGCCTTGACGCCGCGGCGCGAGTCGACCCAGCGCACGGTCTCGGCGTCGATCCCCACTCCGCTCGAGAACAGGAAGTAGCGGCCGTTGACGCTGCCCAGGTCGATCCGGCGCAGACGCGGGCCGTCCGCCATCCGGAGGAGCTGCTCGGTGGCGTCGATCACGTCGGTCGAGATGCCGAGCATGCGGCACATCACGTTCGTCGAGCCGCCCGGCAGCATGGCGAGCGGGACGTCCGATCCGGCCAGGCCGTTGGCAGTCTCGTTGAGCGTGCCGTCGCCGCCGAACGACACCACGACGTCGTAGCCGCCGCCGACGGCCTCCCGGCCGAGCTCGGTGGCGTGGTTGGGCCCCTCCGTCTCCACGAAGTCGAGGTCGTAGCGGCCCTTCAGCGAGTACATGACGATGTTCTTGAGCCGGCTCGACACGGCGGTCGCCTTCGGGTTGACCACGAGCAGCATCCGGGGCGGGAAACTCGGCTGCCAGGCGGACAGATCGGTGGCCCCGGTGCGCGGCAGGGTGGAGGTGAGCGTCGCCATGCCCTGGTCAGAACCCCCGCGGCGTGCCCCGGTTACAGCCATCAGACCGCCTCGAACACGAGCACGCCGTCGCGCTCCTCCTGGCGCACGCGGCCGTCGTTGAGGAGCAGGTCGACATGGCCGAGCACCTCGGAGAGCGTGAGGTAGGCCTGAGTGACCGCCACGTCGCCGAACAGAGCCTGCGCCAGCTCGTAGCCGCTGCGCGGGCGTTCCGCGATCAACCCGTGGATCTTCTCCGCGCGCTGCGCGTGGAAGGCAAGCCGCTGATCGATCAGCGCGACGTGGTCGGTGATCGGGTCACCGTGACCGGAGAGCACGATCTCGGCCGGCAGCTCGCGCGTGCGGCGCAGCGACTCCATGTAGATCACCAGCGCCTGCGGCCGCTCGTCCGGCGAGGCATCGGCGTCCAGCGGGCGGCTGATCAGCGGGTTGGAGGAGATGTGCTTGATCAGGTGGTCGGCGGCGATCAGGATGCGGCGCGGCTCGTCCCAGAAGACGGTGTCCGAGGGGCTGTGTCCGGGCCGGTGCAGGACCTGCAGCTCACGGTCCCGCAGCGCGAGCGTATCGCCGTCGTGCAGAGGACGGGTGACGCGCGCCCGGCTGCCCCAGGCGCGGAATGCCGAGGAGACCGTGCGCAGTGCCGCGACGACGTCCTCGGGAATGCCGTTGCGCAGCATCACGCCCGAGGCGAACAGGTCGTCGCGGGCGGCGTCCTCGACGAAGTTGTCGGCGAAGCGCGCCAGCAGGTCGATCGCCGCCACCTCGGCGCCGGAATGTCGGGCGACGATGTCCACCAGCCCGAGGTGATCGATGTGCTGGTGGGTGATGATCACCAGCTCGATGTCGTCGATCGAGTGACCATGCTCGGCGAGCTGGTGCTGGAGCTCGTCCAGCGCGAGGCCCGAGTTGGGCCCGGAGTCCACCAGGGTCAGCGGATCGTCCTCGATCAGGTAGGTGTTGACGCGCCCGACCGCGAACGGCGTCGGGATCCGCAGGCGGTGGATTCCCTCCTGCGCGGCCCGGGCGAGCGCCTGCGTCGGCGCCCGGGTCGTCGGCTCACGAGCGGATCAGCGTCAGCAGCTCCTGGGTGCGCTTCTCCATCTCCTCGCGGTCGAAGGCCTCGAGGTTGAGGCGCAGCAGCGGCTCGGTGTTCGACGGCCGCACGTTGAAGTGCCAGTCGTCGTAGTCCACGGACACGCCGTCGAGGTGGCTCACCCGCCCGTCCGAGTAGCGCTCCTCGATCTCCTTCATCTTCGCCTCCGGGTCTCCCACCTCGGAATTGATCTCCCCGGAGATGAAGTACTTCTCCCGCCACGGCGCCAGCAGCTCGGCCATCGTCTTGCCGCGCTTCGAAAGCAGCTCGAGCACGAGCAGCGCCGGGATCACGCCCGAGTCGGCGCACCAGAAGTCGCGGAAGTAGTAGTGGCCCGACACCTCGCCGCCGAAGATCGCGTTCTCCTCGCGCATGCGGGTCTTGAAGAAGGCATGGCCGACGCGGTTCACCACGGCACGGCCGCCCTTCGCCGTCACGACGTCCTCCACCACGCGGCTGGCGCGCACGTCGTAGAGGATCGTCGCGCCGGGCTCGCGCTCGAGCATCGACTCGGCGAGCAGCGCGGTGAGGAAGTCGCCGGGGACGAACTCGCCGGTCTCGTCGATGAAGAAGCAGCGGTCCGCGTCGCCGTCCCAGGCGATCCCGAGCTCGGCGCTCTCGGAGCGGACCGTGTCGATGATCAGCCGCCGGTTCTCCTCCAGCAGCGGGTTGGGCTCGTGGCCCGGGAACAGGCCGTTGGGCTCGAAGTAGAGCCGCTTGCCGGTGACGCCGAGCCGGTCGAGCAGCGGGCCCGCCATCGGCCCGGCCATGCCGTTGCCGCCGTCCAGCACCACCCGGATCGGCCGCACCACGCTCGGGTCGATGAAGCCCGAGCACGTAGTTGTGGAACTCCTCGTAGAGGTTGCGGCGCTCATACGTGCCCTCGCGCGGCCGGCTCGGCGAAGTCCTCCCGCTCGACGATCCGGCGCACGTCCTGGATGCCGCGGTCGCCCGACAGCGCGATCGCGCCCTCGCGCAGCGAGCTTGAAGCCGGCGTATGCGGCCGGGTTGTGCGAGGCGGTGACGGACACCCCGCCGTCCAGCTCCCGCGAGCCGACGGCGTAATAGACCATCTCGGTCCCGACCATCCCGATGTCGAGCACGTGCACGCCCTCGTCGATCAGGCCGCGGGTGAGGTGCTCCGCGAGCGCGGGCGAGTGGATCCGCATGTCGTGGCCGATCGCGACGTGCAGGGGACGGGCCTCGCGGCCGTCGGCCGCCCGCAGGTCGGCCAGCACGCGGGCGAACGCGCGCCCCACCGCGTAGGCGACCTGCTCGTCGATCTGGTCCGGGTAGATGCCGCGGACGTCGTAGGCCTTGAATATGCCCGGGTCTACCTTCACGCCTCTCCCTGTTCGAGTGCAGCGAACGCGTTGTGCAGGTCCGCCCAGCTGTCCTCCAGGCTCTGCGGCAGGACCCGCACGTCGCCGAGCACCGGCATGAAGTTCGTGTCGCCCTTCCAGCGCGGCACGACGTGCAGGTGCACGTGGTCCTCGACGCCGGCGCCGGCGACCGCGCCCAGGTTGGCGCCCACGTTGTACCCCTCGGGGCCGTAGGCGCGTTCGAGCGCGCGCAGCGAGCGCTGGGCAAGATGCATCATCTCGGCCGCGGCGGCGGAATCGAGCTCGTCCAGACGGCCCGTGTGCTCGTACGGGGCGACCATCACGTGGCCGCTGGTGTATGGGATAGGCGTTCAGCATCACGAAGCAGCGCTCGCCCCGGTGGACGATCAGGTTCGCGCGGTCGTCGCCCTCGAGCCGGGAGGGAGCAGAGGATGCACTGGTCCGTCTTGCCGCCCTCCTTTATGTATTCGAGGCGCCAGGGAGCCCAGATGCGATCGCTTGCCACAAGCGCAGCATCCTATGCGTGTGCTTTAATGCCCGGCACATAGCTCTTGCATCAAGAGGGGTGGAGGGACTGGCCCGATGAAGCCCCGGCAACCATTTCCGAGCGAGCCGTCAGGTGAGCCGGAAAACGGTGCCAATTCCAACAGGCTCCAATTCAAGCCTGGGAGATGTGGGGGAGGTAGCCACATCGACCTTCGCCACAGAACCAGGCGGAGGTTTTTTCGGTTCAAGGAGATTAGATGCCGGCTACCGCCCTTAAATGCAAAGAATGTGGCGAGGAATCGCCAGCTCGACGCCAGATACTGCTGCGACCTGTGCTTCGGACCGCTCGAGGTCGCCTACGACCACTCCGGACTGGGGGACCCTGCCGAGCTGCGGCGCAAGATCCAGGCCGGTCCCAACTCGATCTGGCGCTACTCGGACTTCCTGCCCTTCGAGCGCCGCCCGCGCGTAGCGCTCGAGGCCGGGCTTCACGCCGCTGGTGCGCTCCGAGCGCCTGGCCGAGCGGCTCGGAGTGGGGGAGGTGTACGTCAAGAACGACGCCGCCAACCCGACCCACTCGTTCAAGGATCGCGTCGTGAGCGTGGCCGTCGCCAAGGCCCGCGAGCTGGGTTTCGAGGTGGTCGCCTGCGCATCCACCGGCAACCTCGCCAACGCGGTCGCGGCGCACGCCTCCGCCGCCGGGCTCGAGTCCTATGTCTTCGTCCCGGCCGACCTCGAGGAGCAGAAGATCCTCGCCACCGGCGTCTACGGGACGCACCTGGTAGCGGTCAATGGCAACTACGACGACGTCAACCGGCTCTGTACCGAGCTCTCCGGCGAGCATCCGTGGGCGTTTGTGAACGTCAACCTGCGCCCCTACTACGCCGAGGGTTCCAAGACGCTGGCGTTCGAGGTGGCCGAGCAGCTCGGCTTCGAGCTGCCGGACCGAGTCGTGTGCCCGATCGCGTCGGGCTCCCTGTTCACCAAGATCGCCCGCGGCTTCCAGGAGTGGCTCGACCTCGGGCTGGTCGCAGGGCTCCCTGCCGGCGTTCCATGGCGCGCAGGCCGAGGGCTGCAGCCCGGTGGCATCGGCCTACGAGGCCGGCCACGAGATCTGCCGGCCGGTGCGGCCCAAGACGATCGCCAAGTCGCTCGCGATCGGCAATCCGGCCGACGGCGTGTTCGCGCTCGACGTGGCGCGGCGCACCGGTGGCTCGATCGCATCGGTCACCGACGAGGAGATCGTCGAGGGCATCCGGCTGCTCGCCGAGACGACCGGCATCTTCACCGAGACGGCCGGCGGCGTCACCACGGCGGTGCTGCGCAAGCTGGCCGAGCGCGGCGAGATCGGGTCCGACGACCGTGTCGTCGCTCTACATAACCGGCGAGGGCCTGAAGACACTCGACGCGGTGCGCGACATCGTCTCCACCTACGACGTCGAGCCCTCGGTCGCGAGCTTCACCGAGTCCGTGCCGGTCACGACGAGCGTCTAGGCGGCGGCCGTGGCGGTGACGGTCAAGATCCCCGCGCAGCTGCGCAACCTGACGGGCAACGAGGCCGAGGCGGAGGTCGAGGGCGACAACGTCGGCGAGGCGCTCGACGCCCTCTATGAGCGTTTCGACGGGTTGCGCGAGCGGATCACCGAGGACGGCGAGCTGCGCCGCTTCGTGAATGTCTACGTCGGCGGCGAGGACATCCGCTTCGGCGACGGCCTCGACACGACGGTCAACGACGGCGACGAGATAACGATCCTGCCCGCCGTGGCGGGCGGCTCATAGACAGACTCGCCCAGCTGCTCCCGGACTGGGAGCACGGCGAGACGGTGACCGCCGATGTGGCGGCGCCCCCGGAGCCGGCATTCGAAGCCGTGATGGCCGCGACCGCGTCCGAGATGCGGCTCGCGTCGGCGCTGTTCCTGATCCGGATGCTGCCCGCGAGCCGGCGCCAGCGCGCGGCGGCGGCTGCGAGTCGCAAGCGCCCGCTGATAGACGCCCTGATGGCAAGCCCTGGATTCCTCCCGCTCGAAGGCCCAGATGGGATGTGGTCGGCCTTCGGCTATGTCGGCAAGCCCTGGACGCTGAGTGGCGGCGGCCGGCGGCTCACCCGCGAGGAGTACCTCGCCTTCGACGAGCCGGGCTACGCCAAGGTGGCGACGGATTTCGTCGCGATCGAGACAGGTGCGGGGTCGGCGCTGAGCACGACGACCCGCATCCACCTCACCGACGAGCACGCCCGCAAGGCCTTCAACCGCTACTGGCTGGCGGTGAAGTGGGGCAGCTGGGCGGTGCGAAAGGACTGGCTGGCGGCAGCAAGGCGCCGCGCCGAGCGGGAGCGTGGCGCTACAGCCAGCCGCGGCGCTTGAAGTACGTGATCATCGCCGACCAGCATCAGCACCATCGCGCCGACGATGATCCAGAACGTCGCGACGTCGCCCTCGCCGGGGACGCCGACGTTCATTCCCCACAGGCTCGCGATGAAGGTCAGCGGCAGCACCACGACGCTGAACGCGGTCAGCACGCGCAGCACTTCGTTGACGCGGTGCGAGATCACCGACTCGTTCGAGTCCTCGAGCGCCTCGACGACCTCCTTGTAGTTCTCGAGCATGTCCCAGATGCGCTCGGAGGCGTCGACGATGTCGTCGAAGTAGATCTCCAGCTCCTCGGCCCAGTAGCGCTGCTTGGTGCGCTCGAGGTCGCGCAGCACGGTCCGCTGCGGGCGGATGATCTTGCGGAAGTTGATGATCTCCTGCTTGGCATTGGAGATGTCGCGCACGATCTCCTCGGAGCGGCCGACGAAGATGTCCTCCTCCAGCTGCTCGAGCTTGTTGCCGATCTTGCGCAGCATCGGGAAGCAGTAGTCGATGCAGCGGTCCACGATCTGGTAGAGCAGGTAGCCCGAGCCCTTGGAGAACAGCTGCTCGCGGAACTCCTCGCTGTCGCGGGCGCGCTCGAACAGGTACTCGACCGGCTTCAGTGGCTGATTCGGGATCGTGATGACGTAGTCGGGACCGACGAACACGTCCAGCTCGCCCGCGTTCAGGCGCCCGACCTGCTTGTCGAAGATCGGGAAGTGCAGCACGATGAACAGGTACTCCGGGTACTCGTCGATCTTCGGGCGCTGGTTGCGCGACATGACGTCCTCGAGGTCGAGCGGGTGGAAGTCGAAGTGCTCCACCAGCCACGCGCGCTCGAGCGCCGTCGGCTCGTCGATCTGGATCCACTGCAGTCCGTCGTGTGAGAGCCGCTCGATCCGCGGCTGCGTGCGCTCAGCCGCAGGGGCGACCACGGAGCCGGCGCGGCGCGCGCGCGGCCTGCGGGGCAGTCGTGGTCGAAAGGCGAGTGGCATCGAGGGGGTCGTCGGCGAGCTTGGCGTCCATGGCGCAGCGATTGTAAACACCTGCATCTTGTTCAGAAATCATCGGGCCCCACGAGGTCCAGCTCCAGTGCGGTCTGCAGGCGCCGCAATTCCGCGACCATGTTGTCGCGCAGCAGCGCGTAGTACGTGAGCTCGAGCGACTCGCGGCCGCGCGACAGCTCCTCGTCCCAGGCGAGCGCCTGACGGGGCTCGACCAGGCCGACCTCGCCGCGCAGGCACTCCGGGCACGAGGTCTCCAGCCGCAGCCGGCCGTCCGGCCGCTCGCGCCAGGAGCGCAGCTGCACGAGCCGCGAGCCGCATCCACGACAGGTCCCCGGGCGCTGCACGGACTTTTCGATTGCACCGAACAAGACAGCCCTCCCCAAAGCCGCTTTCGGGTCGGCGCCACCGTACGCCCATCTGAGTGCCATGAGGCGCGCCGAATGGAACAGATCGCGGAAAATGGCGTGACATTTTGACTTTGGAAGCCCAGACGACACCCGTTCCGGCCCCGCGCCGGCGTCATACCGGCCGCTGGGCGGCCGTCATCGTCGTTGCGATGTTCCTCGCCCTGCTGGCCTATGGCCTGGCGAGCAAAGGCACCGACGACCGGATCGACCGGGCGCTGGAGGAGGGCAAGGCGCCCGCGGCGCCCGGCTTCACGCTCGAGGTGCTCGAGCGCGGCACCGTGCCCGCGGGGCGACCGGGGCGGATCGTCAACCGCGCGCTCAGCGACGGGAAGCTGTCGCTCAGCGAGCTGCGGGGCGCCCCGGTGGTGCTGAACCTGTGGGCCTCCTGGTGCAGCCCGTGCCGGGCCGAATCGGCTCCCCTCGAGGATGCCGCACGCCAGTGGGCACCTCGGGGAGTCGCCTATCTGGGCCTCGACATCCAGGACCTGCGAGGCGACGCGCGCCGGTTCATGCGCGAGCAGGGCTTGACCTATCCCTCCGTGCGGGACTCGGGCCGCAGCACCGCCGACCGCTACGGAGCCACCGGCATACCGGAGACGTTCTTCATCGATCGCCGGGGCCGGGTGGTGGGCCACGTGGTGGGGGCGATCAATGCGGAGCAGCTGCGGCTCGGATCGCAGGCGACCCTGACCAGCGAGGTGGTTGGCCGCAGCTCCGGCGGGGCAAGTTTCGATGTTAGGTAGCACGCGAGGTGGATGAGCCCATGGCCGGCGACAAGCTCAGCGAATACCGCTCCAAACGCGACTTCGACGCCACACCGGAGCCCGCGGGCGGAGGCGACCACGACGGCGAGCGGGAGCGCTTCGTGGTCCAGGAGCACCACGCCCGCAACCTGCACTGGGACCTGCGCCTCGAGCGCGACGGCGTGCTCGTCTCGTGGGCCCTGCCCAAGGGCATCCCGACGAACCCGAAGCGCAACCACCTCGCGGTGCACGTCGAGGACCACCCGCTCGACTACATCGACTTCGCGGGCGAGATCCCGGCCGGCGAGTACGGCGCGGGCAAGGTCGAAGATCTGGGACTCGGGCACGTACGAGACGCACAAGTTCCGCGACGACGAGGTGATGGTCACCTTCCACGGCGAGCGCCTGGAGGGCAAGTACGTCCTGTTCCAGACGCAAGGGCAAGAACTGGATGATCCACCGCATGGACCCGCCGGCCGATCCCGGGCGAGGAGCCGATGCCCGAGCGGTCGTGCCGATGCTGGCGAGGCTGTCGCCAAGCTGCCCCGCGGACGACAAGGACTGGGCGTACGAGATCAAGTGGGACGGCGTGCGCGCGATCGCCTACTGCCGAGGGCGGGCGCGTGCGGATCGACGAGCCGCAACCTGCGCGACGTGACCGTCGCAGTACCCGGAGCTGCGCGCGCTCGGCCGCGAGCTCGGCTCACGCCGAGCTCGTGCTCGACGGCGAGATCGTCGCGCTTCGACGAGCGCGGCCTGCCCGAACTTCGGGCGGCTCCAGCACGCGCATGCACGTGGCTCGCGAGAGCGCCGTCAAGCGCCGCATGGCGGACACGCCGGTCGTCTACATGATCTTCGACCTGCTCTACCTCGACGGCCACTCGACGATGGCGCTTCCCTATGACCGAGCGGCGCGAGCTGCTCGACCAGCTCGGGCATCGACGGCCCGCACTGGAGGACCCCGACGCACCACGTCGGCGACGGCGCGGCGATGGTGGAGGCGAGCCGCGAGCAGGGCCTCGAGGGAGTCGTTGCCAAGCGCCTCGACAGCCGCTACGAGCCGGGCGCGCGCAGCGGCGCGCTGGCTCAAGATCAAGAACCAGCCGCCGCCAGGAGTTCGTCGTCGGCGGCTGGCTGCCGGGCAAGGGGCCGGCGCGAGGACCGGATCGGCTCGCTGGCGCGTCGGCTACTACGACGGACGGGGAGCTGCGATACGCCGGCAACGTCGGCACCGGGTTTCAAGGAGCACGACGCTGAGCGGCCTGAAGCGGGCCTGCTGGAGCCGCTGCGCACGGACAAGAGCCCGTTCGAGCGGCCGGCAGCCGCCGAAGGGGACCGATTTCGTGCGAGCCAGAGCTGGTCGCCGAGGTCGAGTTCGGTGAATGGACCCGCACAAGGACCGTCAGCGCACCCGTCATTCAAAGGGCTGCGGGACGACAAGGATCCGCAGAGATGTCGTGCTGGAGCGAGAGGGAAAGGTTCGCGCCAGAAGGCGCGAATGGGACAATTCCCTGTACCGATTAGAAACGGAACCGACCGGTCATAGGTTCAGACGCCGAAGTTAAGGGAAGGACTCGATAGGCAATGGCCAGATCGATCTGGAGAGGCGCGATCAGCTTCGGGCTCGTGAACGTGCCCGTCAAGCTCTACAGCGCGGTCTCGAAGAAGACCGTCCGCTTCAACCAGCTGCACGCGAACGACCACGCGCGCATCCAACATGAAGCGCGGTCTGCTCCGGCGAGGGCGAGGAGGTCCCTTACGAGCAGATCGTCAAGGGCTACGAGATCAGCCCCGACCAGTACGTCGTGATCACGCCCGAGGAGCTTGAGGCGCTCGATCCCAAGAAGACGCGCACGATCGACATCGAGGACTTCGTCGATCATCGAGAGATCGACCCGCTCTACTACGAGCACCCCTACTACCTGGTGCCCGACACCGGCGCCGCGAAGGCCTACAAGCTGCTGCTGCAGGCGCTGCAGCGAGAGCGAACAAGGTCGCGATCGCGCGGGTGGTGATCCGCTCAGAAGGAGTACCTGACGGCGATCCGGCCGGCGGGCGATGGCCGCGACGTGCTGACGATGGAGACGATGCTGTTCGCGGACGAGCTGATCGACCCGGAGCAGATCGACGAGTTGCCCGATCGAGGACGTCAAGGCCACCGAGCGCGAGGTCCAGATGGCGCAGCAGCTGATCGAGTCGCTGTACGACCGACTTCGAGCCCTCCAAGTACCACGACACCTACCGCGAGCAGGTGCTCGAGCTGATCGAGCGCAAGGCGGCGGGCGAGGAGATCGCGATCCAGGCCGCGACCGAGGAGCCGGCCAGGAGGTTCCGGACCTGATGGCCGCGCTCGAGGCGAGCCTGGCGGCGCCAAGGGGACAAGAAGAAGCGCGCCCGCGAAGCCGGCGGCGAAGTCGCGCGAAGCGGCGCGGCCGCCAAGAAGACGCCGCGGCGAAGAAGCGGCGGCCAGCCAAGAAGCGCGCCTCCTCGAGCGACCCGAAAGAAGCGCGACAAAGACCAAGGCGTGACGCAGACGCCGTCGAGGTCGAGGTCGAGGCGCCGGCGCCTGAAGCTCTCGAACCTCGACAAGGTCCTCTACCCGGCGGCCGGCTTCACCAAGGGCGCAGGTGATCGACTACTACACGCGGATCGCGCCGGTGCTGCTGCCGCACCTGCGCGGACCGCCCGCTGACGCTGAAGCGCTATCCCGGACGGCGTCGAGGGCCAGCACTTCTACGAGAAGCAGTGCCCGTCGCACCGGCCCGACTGGGTGAAGACGGCGCCGGTGCAGGCCGACGGCAAGACGATCAACTTCTGCCTGGCCAACGACCTGCCGACGCTGGTCTGGCTCGCCAACCTGGCCGACCTCGAGCTGCACACCTCGCTGTCGCTGGCCCGCAGACCTCGAGCGGCCCGACGATGATGGTGTTCGACCTCGACCCGGGCGCGCCGGCCGCGATCCTCGAGTGCGCCCAGGTGGCGCTCTGGCTGCGCGAGATCGCTCGAGGAGCTCGGCCTCGAGAGCTTCCCGAAGACGTCCGGCTCGAAGGGCCTCCAGCTCTACGTGCCGCTCAACACGCCGCGATCACCTACGACCGGACACGAAGCCGTTCGCACACGCGCTCGCGAAGCTGCTCGAGCACCAGCATCCCGAGCTGGTCGTGTCGAAGCATGAAGAAGGAGCTGCGCAAGGGAAAGGTGCTCGTCGACTGGAGCCAGAACAACGACTTCAAGACGACGCTCTGCGTGTACTCGCTGCGCGCCCGCGAGCGGCCCACGGTCTCCACGCCGGTCGCCTGGGACGAGCTGGAGCAGGCGTTCGAGGCCGAGCGTCCCGAGCAGCTCGTGTTCGAGTCCGAGGAGGTGCTGCCGCGGGCGGACGAGCACGGCGACCTGTTCGAGCCGGTGCTCGAGCTGAAGCAGTCGCTGCCTGAGCTCGAAGCGGCGTAGCCAGGTCGAGCGCGTTCCGGACCGCGAACCCGGACCAGTCGTTGTTGAAGTAGCTGTAGACCGCGACCCGTCTGCGCCAGGCGGCGATCCTCCGCCGCCAGGTCTCGAGCTCGCTCGCGGAGTAGTTGCCATTGCGCCCTCGCCGGCCGTAGTGGAAGCGGATGAAGGTCCAGTCCGCCGTCAGCTCATGGGTCTGGTAGGGCCGCTGCGGCGAGTCGCCGATCACGAGCGCCGCATCGTGTGCCCGCAGCAGCGCGTAGACGTCCTCGCAGAACCAGCTCTCGTGGCGGAACTCGAAGCAGTGCCGGCCGTCCGGCAGTTGCGCCAGCGCACCGGCCAGCCGGTCGTCGTCGCGGCGAAAGGTGGGGGGCAGCTGCCACAGCACCGGCCCGAGCTTTCCGGCGGCGCGCAGCGGCTCGATCCGCTCGTAGAAAAGCTCTACGCCGCGGCCCATCTCGCCCAGGCGCTTGACGTGGGTCAGGTAGCGGCTGGCCTTGACCGTGAAGATGAAGTTCTCGGGTGTTTGCCGGGCCCAGGCTGACACGGCGTCGCGGTTGGGCAGCCGGTAGAACGTGTTGTTGACCTCGACGGTCCGGAAGACGGTCGCGTAGTACTCGAGCCAGCGGCGCTGTGGCAGTCCGTCCGGGTAGAACCTGCCGCGCCAGTCGCGGTAGTTCCAGCCCGAGCAGCCGACGTGGACCGGCCTCACTGCATGCTCCAGCAGGAGGGACTATTTGCACCAAAACTGGCGCGGTCAACTACCCTGGACAATGCGGAGTAGGGCAGGGGATGGGCCGGCACCAGGCCGGGGTTGGCTTTTCGTGGATCGCCGAAGCAGCGCAAAGACACTTGCACGGGTTCTTCCCGCGATCGTGGTCGCGGGACTCCTGTGCGCCATCGCGCTGGTCCCGGCCGCCAGCGGCGATCCGCCTTCGCAGGGGTGCAACCTGGTTGCGGCGACCGTCGGCAGTGACTCTGCGCCGGGCACCCTGACCCAGCCGTTCCGCACGGTCCAGAAGCTGGTCGACACGCTGGCTCCCGGCGAGACCGGGTGCCTGCGCGGCACCGCGGCAGCCGAGCCCTTCGCGGAGAACGTCACGATCTCCAACAAAAACACTGTCGGCAGCACGGAGTCGGACAGGATCACGATCCGCAACTTCCCCAGCGAGGTGCCGAAGCTCCAGGGACGGCTGGTGATCGCCGACAGTGCCAACCGCATCAGCGTCTCCGGCCTGGCGCTCGACGGCCGCGATCCCGAGGACGAGAACAGCACCGAGCCGAGCCCGCAGATCGACGGCGACGACGTCAAGGTCACCGACTCGAACCTGACCGGCGGCGACCAGGTGGGATGCCTGCGCCTCGGCAGCAACCCCGCGGAGATCGCGTACCGGACGCGGATCGAGCGCGTCCGCGTGCACGACTGCACCGAGGGAGTGCGCGGTCAGTACTCGCGCAGCCTGCTGCTGCTCGACAGCCTGGTCTACGACAACGGTTCCTGGGGCCTCCGTCTGGGACCCGACGCCGACGCCTCATTCGTCCGCAAGGTGATCTTCGACGGCAACCAGGGCAACGTGCAGCTGCTGGGCGATGCGGTCAACTACTCGACCGGAAACGTGCTCACACACAACATCTACTCGAACCCTGCGGCGGGCTCGGCCAACGTCAGCTCGAGCTGGAACAACCTGAACCAGCCCGCGCGCCAGCTCAACAACGTGCGCTTCACATGCGCATACGGCCCCAGCCAGCCGTACAGCGGGCTCGACACCTCGGCGGGCGGGTTCAACCTGCGCTACCTGGTGATCGCTCCCCAGCCCAGCGGCCCCGGCTACGCCAACCGGGCGGCTAAGAACTTCCACATCACCGCCTCGAGCCCGTGCTGGACGTGGATGCACGACATCGCGGACACGGTCGACGACGGCGGCGGGCCGAATGTCGAGGCGGCCAACGCGGCGAACCAGAAGCCGAACATCCTGTTCATCGTCACCGACGACCAGCGCGAGGCGGGCAGCATGGACCCGACGGTGATGCCGGACACGGTTTCCCGGATTCGCGCCGCCGGTACCGACTTCACCAACACGTACGGGACGACGCCGCAGTGCTGTCCCGGGCGCTCGGCGATCTTCACGGGCCGGTTCAGCCACAACAACGGCGTGTTCGACAACTCTGCCACAGCCAACCTCGACCACACCGCCACAGTGCAGGCCTTCCTGCGCAACGCCGGCTACCGCACGGGCATCTACGGCAAGTTCCTGAACAACTGGGATCTCGACGATAACCCGCCGAACTTCGACGACTGGTCGGTCCTGGCGGCCGGCTACTGCCCGTTCATCGTCAACGAGCAGGGCGTGCGCAAGACGTATCCCGCCGGTCCCGACATGAAGCCGGTGGACGGCGATGGCAAGTGCGAGCCGGAGGACCTCGGTCAGTCCACCGACGCGCCCTACTCGACTGACTATGTCCGCGACCAGGCGGTGTCCTTCCTCGACGCGCGCGAGTCCGATGACGACCAGCCCTGGTTCCTGGAGCTGACTCCGACCGCTCCGCACAACCCGTGGACGCCAGAGGCCGACTACGCCAACGCCGCCGTGCCGGCCTTCCCGAGCGATCCGGCCACCTTCGAGTCGGACATCTCCGACAAGCCGTCGTGGGTGGCGAGCGCGCAGAGGACCCCGGAGACGCTGTTCGGCGACCCACTCGCGGATCCGCCCACGCCCGGCGTCTACCCGTCGCAGGTGCGCACGCTGATGTCGGTGGACGACATGGTCGCCGGCGTACTCGACCGGCTCGACGCGCTCGGCGAGCAGGACACCCTGATCGTCTTCACGTCGGACAACGGTTTCATGTGGGGCGACCACGGCCTGATCAACAAGGGCTTCCCCTACACGCAGTCGGCCAAGCTGCCGCTGATGATCCGCTACGCGCCGGCGATGGTGCCCGGCGCGACCGACTCCCGCCTTGCCGCGAACGTCGACCTGGCCCCGACGGCCGTTCATGCAGCCGGCTTCGGCCTGCCGTCCGGAACGTTCGACGGCGTCTCGCTGCTCGACCCGAGCTGGGATCGCTCACGCATGCAGACCGAGTACCAGGACGCCAGCGGCGACAGCCTCGAGTCGCCGAACGGCCTGCCCGACTGGGCCGCCACGCGCACGGTCGACTATCACTACATCGAGACCTACATGCAGGACGGCAAGACGATCCAGTTCCGCGAGTACTACGACCTCGTCAACGACCCGTACGAGCTGAACAACTGTTACGGAGGCGACGGGGTGGTGTCCACGGCCGATGACCTCTGCACTCCTACTCAGGACGCCGCCGACCTGCACGACCAGCTCCTGCGCGACCGGCTCTGCCAGGGAACCGCGTGCGCCCCGGGGCCCGGTGCGGCCGGCACGGCGGACACACAGCCTCCGCGGGCGCATCTGACCGGGCCGACCGCCGGATCGCGGGTCTGCTGCCGCGTCGCGTTGACGGCCAAGGCCTCCGACAACTTCGGAGTCGAAAGCGTCGAGTTCAGGGTCGACGGAAACACGGTCGGCACCGACACGACCTCTCCCTACGAGGTCACCTGGGACAGCACCGGAACCCCGACCGGCTCGCACACGATCTCCGTCGTCGCACACGACAGCTCGGGCAACAGCGGCGGCGGCTATCCGGACTCGTCGGCTGCGGTGACGCTGACGGCCTCGGCCAACATCCAGATCGACAACGGCGGTGCCACGGTCGGCAAGCCCGAGACGGGAGACACGATCACCTACTCCTTCAGCACGCCGGTGGTCCCGAGCAGCATCCAGGGCGGATGGAGCGGCGTTCAGCCCGACTGCGCCGTGAACCCGACCGCGCGGGGCTGCGTGACGGTCTCGATCATCGGCGACGGATTCCTCGACGAGCTCGACGGCGACAAGATCATCGTGTACAGCGACATTGCCGGCACGCTGCCGCTGACGTCGCTCGGCTCGATAGAGCTTCAAGCCGAGGACTACGTCAGCTACGCGCCCACGGTACGTAGCTTCACCCATTCCCCGATGCAGATGCTGAACGGAAACACAGTGCTACGGATCACGCTCGCGGACGGCACCGTCGGCGCCACGGGCACTGCGATCGGCACCGCGGTCTGGTCTGCTCCCTTCTGCGGCTGCAAGGTCTGGGAATCGGTCGATCCCAGCGACTCCGGCCCCGATCGGGAGTTCTAAGCCCCGACCTAGGTGAGCGCCTCGACGGCCGCCTTGCGGCGGACGCGCTCGAGCCGCTGGCGCTGATCGCGGGCGCGCTTGGCCAGCTCTTCGAGGTCGACGCCCGTCAGGCGCGGGTCATCCGGATAGGCGGCGCGCAGCGCCAGCCACAGGCACAGCTTTCCGGTCACTCCGAGCGAGAGGCCCTCGAGCTCTACCAGCCGGCTGAGCGGCGAGTAGCCGAGCAGCTGGCCGTTCAGCTTCAGCCGGCCGGCCTTCTCCGCCGTCCAGGCCACCACGTGCTTGACCGGATCCTCGCTCACATCCATGCGCCGCATGACATCGCGCAGCGACTCGCGATCCTCCTCCACCTCGACGAGCAGCTGATCCAGGAACGGGGCGTAGCTGTTGCCCTCGTTCGCCTTGATGGCGCGCCGGATGATCTCCGTGGCCCCGGTGGAGCCTGCGAGGTGGTCGTTCAGGTAGGTCGAGAGCCGCGTGGGCGCATCGGAGTCGCGCAGCGCAATGCCGAGCTTCATAGGGTGGGAGCCTAAGCGCGCGGTGGCCATGGCGCCGGCCGGCGCTCGGCGCGCTCACGGCTCGCAAGCACGCACGCGACGTGCTGAAATGCGCCCTCGTAGCGCAGAGCGTCGGCAGTCGCAGCCACGGCGCACCCGCACAGCGGACAGACCCCGAGCAGGCGGGCCTCGAAGGACTCGAGGAATTCTGCCGGTGGAGGGCTCACGCAGGCGTTATGCCCTCGGGAGCGCGCGCGGTAACCATCGGGGATGGCCGGCTGGGCCGGCTTGCCGCAGGCGGGCCTGATATGACCCAGCCGCCGTGGACTTCCGCAGCTTCATCCGGGACGTGCCCGACTTTCCCAAGCCGGGGATCGTCTTCAAGGACATAACACCCCTGCTGCTCGACCCAGGGGCCTTCGACGCCGCTGTTAGGGCGCTGACCGAGATCGCGCGGCCGCTCGAGGCCGACCTGATCGTGGCCGCCGAGGCGCGCGGGTTCATCTTCGGGGGCGCGCTGGCGCGGGAACTCCGGATGGGCTTTGTCCCGGCACGCAAGGCGGGGAAGCTTCCGCACGAGACGGTCAGCGTCCAGTACGGGCTCGAGTACGGGCTGGACGAGCTGCACATGCATGCCGACGCGCTGGAGGGCGGCACTCGGGTGCTGGTCCACGACGACGTGCTCGCCACCGGTGGCACGGCCAAGGCCAAGGTCGACCTCGTGGAGCAGCTCGGCGGCCAGGTCGTGGGGTGCGCATTCGTCGTGGAGCTCGGCTTTCTCGCCGGCCGGGAGACGCTCGCCGGCTATGACGTGCACGCCCTGGTGCGCTACGAGGAGTAGCGCCCTCGCCTACTCGAAGCGGTGCACGACGCCGGGCGGTTGCACACGCGCGCCGGCCAGGTGCGGCAGCGCCTCGGCCAGCAAGGCGGCGAAGGTCCCTGTGCTGGCGGCGATCCGGTCCAGCAGCTCCTGCACGGGGGTGGCTTCCTCCGTGACGCCGTTGGCGTAGTCGGTCGCGTAGCCGACCAGCGCATAGGGCAGCTCCAGCTCACCGCAGAGAACGGCCTCCGGCCCCGCGGTCTGGCTGACCGCCGTAACGCCGGCCTGCGCGAGCGACCTGATCTCCGCACGGGTGTTGAACCGCGGGCCGTCGACGTGCCCGTAGCAGCCGCCGTCGCGCACCACGGCATCGGTGCTGCGCGCCGCGTCGAGCAACACGGCGCGAACGTCCTCGGAGAAAGGTCCCTCGAAGATCCAGTGGCCGCGGCGGGGATCGCCCGCAGTGTCGTAGAAGGTGCAGAGCGAACCGTCGGCCAGCCGATTGACGAGGAAGTGCAGGTCGTCGAATACGACGAGCGATCCAAGCTCTAGTGACGGATCAACCGCCCCGCAGACCGTGACGCCGACCACCGCTTCGGCCCCGAGGTCGGCCAGCGCGGTGATGTTCGCGCGATGGTCGACCTGGTTCGAAAGCCTGCGGTGGCCGGGGCCGTGGCGCGAGATGTGCAGCACCTCCGCATCGCCCATGCGTGCGCGGGTGACATGCGCTTCGCCGTAGGGCGTGGAGTGGGGGGCCGGCTCGCCGGCCGCGAGGCCGGGCAGGGCGTAGGTGCCCGTACCGGTTATCACGCCGACCGCCATCGGGCGATTATGCTCGCAGCGATGACCGGAGGTTGCCTTTGCGGCGGAGTTCGCTTCGCGATCGACGAGCCGCTGCTCTTGGCGGAGTACTGCCACTGCACCCGCTGCCAGCGGCGCACGGGCACCGCTGCATCCGTGACGGCTCTTGCTGCGCCCGGTGCGGTACGGATCGTCGAGGGCGCCGACCTGGTCCGCACGTGGGACCCGGGCGACGGATGGGCGAAGCTCTTCTGCTCGAATTGCGGCGCCCAGCTATTCTGCCGCAATCCGGACGACCCGGATCAGCTGGGCGTGCGCATGGGCGCCTTCGACAGCGACCCCGGCGTGCGACCTTCGTGGCGCCAGTACGTCGCCTACGCGGCGCCGTGGGAGCCGGTGCCGGACGACGGCCTCCCGCGCTATCCGGAGCGGCCGCCGGGCAGTATCGCGCTCTAGCGCGCGCAGGTCACAACGTCTTGATGATCGTCCAACCCGCGCTCTAACAGGTCCACGACGCGCAACGAGGTCGCCGCCGCGATCTGCCCGCGAACCCACTCCTGCGACGAAATCGTCACCCCGTAGTTGCTCTGGTCCGGATAGTCGACATAGCCGAACCCGGTTTGCTCGTACTGAGCCAGCACGGATTTCCTGCCCTCGGGGCCGATCCCATATCTGGGACCGCCGTTGCGCAGGTGGTTCACGACATGCTCGCCGCCAATCGTGAAGATGAGCGCGCCGCGTTCCGATAGATGCGACTCGAACAAGGCGAGGAACAGCGGCCAGCGATCCTGATCGACGTGCGTCACGACCGAGGCGCACCAGATCAGGTCAAACGTGCCCGGGATGACGACCTGCCGTGGATCCTCATGGGACTGAATAGCCTCGACACCCAACGCCTGCTTGGAAAACTCCACCGCATCCGGATTGACGTCCGTGCCAATGAGCGTGGCTCCCGGGTAGGCCTTCACGAGGTACCGAAGCGTGCGCCCGTGTCCGCATCCGAAGTCGAGGATGGAGCTCGGAGCGTCCATTCCTGCGGCGGCCAAGCCACGTTTGATGCACTTGAGCGCCGAGGCGCCGTGAGCCAGATACGCGGACGGGAGACCTTCGAACATCGTGTCCTGCGGCGACACGTCGTGGCTCAGTTCGGCCAGCTTGATCCCGAGTTCCCGCTCGACCTCTCGCTCGTACCGTTGATAGTCGAGGATGTGCCCCCTCGTAATCCCTCCGACCACCTTGCCGTCAGCTTCGACCGGGACGCGGCCAAGGCGTTCGATCTCCATGACGCCGAGGGCTTCTTCGAGGGACGCGTCGGCGTCTATCGAGACCCACGTGCTGCAAGCCTCGCCGGCGGTCCCGGCTGCCGCACGATCGACGTCGCGCGTGCGAAGCAGTCCCTTCGGTCTTCCGTCTGCGCCCCTGACGGGCATCACGCCGGCCCCGCGGCGCTCCATGTATTCCAGCGCCGCATCAAGCGGCTCGGTCTCCGTGATCCATTCGAGGTTGGCGAACATCACGTGGCGAACCAGCGATTGCGTTGCGCGCTCCATGCGGGCGTTATACAGCGAGGCCAATTTCACGCGCGCAGCAGGAACCAGAACCGCGCTCGCGCCCAATCGCTCAGGAGTCGGCTTGAGCGTCTTGCTCCGAGAGGCCCACGGCTTCGAGCGTTCCTCTGGGCTGAGGTAGTCCCGCACCTGGACGATCATCCCTTCACGCACCGTGACGCACCTGGGCCAGGGTCTCCTCGCCCGCGACACCGCTGCCCTTCGCGTCCGAGCGGATGACGAAGACGACGACCAGCCGTTCGCCCAAGTCACGGACTTCGGATTTCGGAGCTGAGGTTGGCGTAGAGGTCGTCCAAGTCATCACCACCGGCGACCGCTCTCGTGGCCGCGGAAGACACTTTCCTCTCCCTCGATGGCCTGCGTGATCGCCGCCCGGTACTCGCACTCCGGGTGCCAGAGCGAGAGGACGCTCCCCCAGGTCCCTGAGGCTGAACGCGGCATGGACCTTACGAACGATCTCCACGTTCTCCTGCGACATCGCCCGCGCAGTATCCCGCGCCGGAGGTGACGCGCGCAGCAGGATTCGAACCTGCGACCTCTGGCTCCGGAGTTGAGCAACGGCGAGCCCTGAATCTGCGTCAGGCCGGGGGCGATGCGGAATCACGGCTCGCCCCGGGTGTTCAAGTGAGTCGATTCGGCCTGATGTGGCACTGGTGCCGCAAGGAATAGCCGCGGGCTCAGGAGTCGGCGCCAGCGTCTTGCCCCAGAGGCCCGGGTTTCGAGGGCTTCGGTGTGATCCCAGAAGTACTCCATGAACAGGATCGTTCCTTCGCGAAACGCATAGATCACCGTGAACTCCATGTCCAAGTCAGGGCCGCGACCCGTGCCGCGCCAGCGGTGCCTAGCCGACAACTGGGGGAAGGATGCCGATGAAGGCGCCGATCGGGCTCATAGTGTTCGGAATCCCCAAAGTCTTCGCGGAGCTGCCCGAAATAGCCGATGACCGCCTCCCGCCTTGCAACAGGCCCTCTCTCCGGCCACCCTGTGAGGGCACCGGACGATCACGACGTCGGTGGATGATGGGCCGAGGGCATTGATGTCGCCCGCGTTGTATGCGTCGAAGCCCGCTTTCACGATCTCCACGTTCTCCTGCGACATCGCTTACTCCGAGAGTCCGGCGGCGCGCCGGCCCTCCTCGACGTCCGAGTAGTTGTCCACGCGCCAAAGCCTTTCGCCGCGGAACTTCATGATCTGGGCGAGGGGCGGCGACTTCGACCTCCACCCACTCAGCCGTCCGTAGCCGTGCCCGTATCCGGTCACCAGAACCCCGTTGCCGGCCAGATCCACCATCTCTTTGATCTCGAAATGAAAACTCTCCCACGGACTGAGCCAGGTGTCGAAAAATTCGCTCAGGCCATCTCGGCCGAGGTAGATGTCCCTTTCGGGCCAGCCCTCGTAGTGCGAGAGGTGCCACTCGCAGTCGGGGTCATAAAGCGCAAGGAGCGCCTGGAGGTCTCTGCGGTTGAACGCCTGGTTCAAGCTCACGGGCGAGGCTCAGCTTCTCCTCGTACTTCATCGCCCGCGCAGTATCCCGCGACCTAGGGACCGCGGCAATCAGTCGCTCGGCCCCTCGCCGGTCCCAGTCATCCGCTCGGCGAGCGTGAGCGCCTGCGGGCGCTGGTCGAGGGCGCTGATGTGGCACCAATTGGCACCAGCGGTGTCGAGCGAACGGCGGAGGGGGGCGGAAACCGCTCTGTAATCACGCGCGCAGCAGGATTCGAACCTGCGACCTCTGGCTCCGGAGGCCAGCGCTCTATCCACTGAGCTATGCGCGCTCGGGGGCGGTCTAGGACCCGGCCCCGCGCCTACCTGCGAGGTAGGAGACCGGCGTCTGTCTGACGACTACCATCGCCCGCGTGACGGTCGCGCCACAGACACGCGGAGTAGGAAAGCTGCTGCGCGACTGGCGCCGGCGCAAGCGGATGAGCCAGCTCGACCTGGCCCCTCGAGGCCAACGTCTCCGCCCGGCATCTGAGCTTCGTCGAGACCGGCCGCTCGAACGCCAGCCGCGACATCCTCGTGACCTCACAGCGTCTCGAGTTCCGCTGCGCGAGCGGAATGCGTTGCTGCTGGCCGCCGGCTTTGCGCCGGTCTACGCCGAGACGCCGCCTGGCCGACGCGCCATCGCGCCCGGTTCGCGTGGCGCTGGAGAATCCTCGCAGGGCACGAGCCCTATCCCGCCCGTGATCGTCGACCGCCAGTGGGAGCTGATCACCGGCCAACAAGGCCGCGCTCGGCGTCCTGACGCCTGGGCGTCTCCCCGACGCTGCTCGCGCCGCCGATCAACGCGCTGCGCGCTGACCTTCCATCCCGAGGGACTTGCACCGCGCATCGCGCAACCTCGCCGAATGGAGCGCGCACCTGCTCCTGCGGCTGCGCCGCGAAGCCCTGCTGTCCGGCGACCCGGCCCTCGCCGCGCTGCACGACGAGCTGGTCGCCCTACCCGGGCGTGACGAGCCCGAAACATCGCGGTCGACCGCTCGGCGATGCTGTTCGTTGCCTCTGCGGCTGGCGATGCCGGACGGCTCGCCAGCTAGAAGCTTCTTCAGCACGCTCGCCACCTTCGGCACCGCCGCTCGACATCACCCTCGCGGAGATGCTGATCAAGTCCTTCTTCCCGGCGGACGAGGCGACCGAGCGGACGCTGCGCGAGCCGGGCCGCCTGACGGGCGACCGGTCGAGGAAGATACGGGCATGGACATGTTCGTGCTGTTTCTCGGTACCGCCGGCTCGATGCCCACGGTGCAGCGGGCGCCCTCGGGGCTGCTGCTGCGGCGGGGCGGCGACCGCATCCTGTTCGACTGCGGCGAGGGAACGCAGCGCCAGCTGCTGCGCTCGGTCGGCCTGCCCGACGTCGAGCACGTCTTCCTGACCCACTTCCACGCCGACCACGTGCTGGGCCTGCCGGGCATGATGAAGACGTTCGCGTTGCGCGGGAGAGACGTCCCGCTGCGCATCTACGGGCCGCGCGGGCTGGGCGGAGATGATGTCCGACCTGCGCCGGATCTACGGGAAGCTGACCTATGACGTGCACCTGGTCGAGCTGGCCGCCAGCGACGCGGTGGAGCTGGACGGCTATCGCGTCGGCGCCTACGCGACGGCGCACGGCGCGGAGTCGCTCGGCTACGCGGTGGTGGAGGACGACCGCCCCGGGCGATTCGACGCCGAGCGGGCGCGCGTCGGCGTGCGGGAGGGCCCCAGCTTCGGCCTGCTCCAGCACGGCACTCCCGTGGAGGCGAACGGTCGCATGGTCGAGCCCTCAGAGGTGCTCGGGGACGCCCGTCCGGGGCGCAAGATCGTCTTGTCCGGCGACACGATGCCCTGCGAGGCGACCGCGCTGATCTCGCAGGGCGCAGAGCTGCTGTACACGAGGCGACCTTCCTCGACGACGAGGCGGAGCGGGCGGTCCAAACCGGGCACTCGACCGCCCGCGCCGCGGCCGAACTGGCGCGCCAGGCGGACGTGGCGCTGTTGGCGCTGACGCACCTGTTGCCGCGCTACTTCGCCCGGCCGTGGAGGAGCAGGCCCGCGAAGTCTTCGAGCGTACGGTCGTCCCGCGCGACTTCGACGTCATCGAGGTGCCCTTCCGCGAGCGAGGGAGACCCCGCAGCTCTTTGAGCCTCAAGGAGCACAAGGAGCGGGCGGCGCCGGAAGGGGTTCAGCTCCGGCCGGCTGATTTTCCTTTTCTGCGCTCGACAGGGCGCTATAGCTCGCCCCAGACCAGAGGGGAGCGGATATGGGTCGACCAGGGGTTGCAGTAACGGGTTTCGCGGTGATCCTGTGTGTGCTGGCAGGCGCGCCAGCGGGCGCGCGATCGCCGTCGGCTATGAGTCATACGGCTCGTGGCCCGTGGTGAGCGTCACCGCGCGGCATCGAGGTACTGCCTGACAACGTGCACTTTATCGTCGGCGAACCAGATTGGCATCACAACGATGTCCTCGACTCAGGTCTTTGCCCGGTACACCCGGACCGGGACCTTTGTGGGCAGCTTCGGCAGTCAGGGCTCCGGCGCTGGACAGCTGCAGAACCCAACGGGGGTCGCCACGAACATCGCGAGCGCTAATGGATCCATTCCAGGCACGACGTACTTCGTAGCGGACACGGGAAACAACCGCGGCCAAGACGGAGGTACCGGCAACGGCTTCTTCGGCGGTACCTGGGGATCCTTTCGGGTCGGGAATGGGCAGTTCAACGCGCCCTACGGAATCGACGTCGATGCGTCCGGGCAGATCTACATGACCGACACCGGCAACAATCGGGTTCAGAAGTGGTTTTCAACGAGCACGTTCACCACTGCGTGGGGGGCATCGGTTCCGGCGACGGCCAGTTCAACTCGCCGACCGGGATCACCGTTGACGCGAACGGCACCGTTTACGTGGTCGATACGGGCAACAACCGGGTGCAGAAATTCGATTCGGCGGGCAACTTCATCACCAAATGGGGCACCGCCGGAAGCGGACCGGGACAGTTTTCCAATCCAACGGGCATCGAGCTCGATTCGGCGGGCAACGTCTATGTCGCCGACACGGGCAACGCCCGGGTCCAGCGGTTCACCGCCAGCGGCACGTTCGTCAACCAGATAGTCGCGGCTGATGGCAGCCCGCCGCCGATAGCCTCGATCGACCTGGGATTCGACTCGGACGGCGTGATGTACGTGCTCGACCGCGGTGACGGGATCGACCCAAGCACCGCGCGTGTGCAGAGATTCGCGGAGCTGAGCGCTCTCAACGTGGTGCTCGACACGGTGCCGAACGATCCGCAGGACTTCTCGTTCACCGCTGGTGGCGGCCTCTCGCCGTCTTCATTCCAGCTGGACGACGATGGCGACAACGGCAACGGTCTCTCCAGCACGCGCTCGTTCGCGAACTTCTCCCGCCGCCACCTACTCGCTCGCGGAGACGGTGCCCGCGGGCTTCGACCTGACGGACGCCAGCTGCTCGAACGACACCCCGGTCTCGGCGATCAACCTCAGGCCGGGGACGACTGCGACGTGCACCTTCCAGAACGGCGCGCAGGGAACGACTGGACGCTTGACGATCGTGAACGACGCGCAACCAGACGCCGCCTATCGATTCGACTACACCGCCGGAGGCGGGATGTCCCCGGCAAGCTTCGCCCTGGAAGATGACGGCGACAACGCGGATGGCCTGCCGCGTTCCAAAACCTTCGCCGTGGTCCCCGGATCGGGCTACTCGATCAGCCAGACAACTCCGTTCCCGTACTACCAGCGTTCGGCAACCTGTTCAGACGGTTCCGCCCTCACGAACATCTCCGTCTCGGCTGGCGAGCACGTGACGTGCACGTTCGTGAACGAGCGGATGGCGCAGATCACGGTCTTCAACGACACGAGGCCGCGAACCTCGGCGTTGTTCACCTACAACGCGGGTGGGGGCATCACACCCACCGAGTTCGACCTCCCGGACAACGGAGCAATCTTCCGTGACTTCTACGTGCCCGCGGGTAGCGGCTACTCGGTCAGTTTGCAGCCGAAGGCCGGCTGGGACCTGGCGTCCGCAACCTGCGCTGACGGGTCACCGGTCAACAATATCAACGTGGGAATTGGCGAGTGGGTGCTCTGCCGGTTCATCGTCCAGCTCCATGGCTATCCGAGACCCAAAGCGGCGACACCGATCTTCGCGTTGCTCGTCCCGGCCTATCACGCCATGCGCGTCGCCCAACCGCGTGCACGCGGCACCGCTGGCGTTCAATTCATGCTCGCCCCCGGCGCGCACGTCGACGCAGTTGACGGCCGGCACACCCGACGCCAACGGCCTGCCGGCGGCGTCGACCGGCTCGGTCCGGCTGGTCCATTCCGGCGGCGACATCTACATCTTCGCGAACGTCACCGACGTGCGCAGCTCCGGCACGTTCGCCGATTACGCCGGGGAGCTGCGACTCAATGCCACCGTGCGGGCGACCGACCGGCTCAGCCCGCCGCCGGACGGGGACGCCGGGACCGGAACGGTCGTCGACATCGACTTCGGCCCGACGATCCCGTGCGCCGCGACGCCTACTTCGGCGGGGCTCGAACTGCTCGATCGAAACATCGATGACAGCTCTGATTCCGGGCTCGAACCTGATCGGCCGACCGGGCGATTCTCGAGTTCGGCCAGATCACAGTGATGGACGGCGGCCCAGACGGCGACGGCGACACGACGGGCGACAACACGCCGTTTTTGCGGCAAGGAATTTTCGTGCCCTAGCTGGAAGCGACAGGCCCCTCCGCTACACTCGCCCCGTCGGTTCCTTTAACCCGGTCCGGAGAGGCCAGGAAGGGGCACGCAAGTGAGCTTCACCCAGCCGAGCCTCGGCGCCGAAGGGCGCGCGGGCTCTTGAGCAGAACGGTCCTCGATCGCGACGACATCCGCCGCACGCTCGTGCGGATCGCGCACGAGATCGTCGAGAAAATGGCGGGCGAGTCGGTCGCGCTGGTCGGCATCCATTCCCGTGGCGCCTTTCTCGCCGCGCCGCCTGCGCGCCCTGATCGAGGAGTTGGCGGCGCGAGGTGCCGCTCGGCGAGATCGACATCAGCTTCTATCGCGACGACGTCGGCGTGAGCCGATCGCCGACCAGCCGGTCGTCCACTCCTCGCGCATCGACTTCCCGCTCGAGGAGACGACGGTCGTGCTCGTCGACGACGTCCTCTACACGGGTCGCACCGCGCGCGCGGCGATCGAGGCGCTTTTCGACTACGGCCGGCCGGCCAAGGTCCAGCTCGCGGTACTGGTCGACCGCGGGCACCGCGAGCTTCCGGTCAGGCCCGACTATGTCGGAAAGAACCTGCCCACCTCGCGCGTCGGAGCGGGTCAACGTGCGGCTCGAGGAGCAGGACGGCGTCGACGAGGTGGAGCTCGACGAGCTGGGCAGCACCGGTGGGAGGTGCCAGCCGTATGAGGCATCTGCTCTCGATCGCCGACCTCACGCGCGACGACATCGAGCGCATCCTGACCGCTGTCGCCGAGAGCTTCGCGGAGGTCGCCGAGCGCGACATCAAGAAGGTCCCGACCCTGCGCGGCCGCACGATCGTCAACCTCTTCTACGAGTCGAGCACGCGCACGAGCTCGTCGTTCGAGCTGGCCGCGAAGCGGCTCTCCGCGGACGTCGTGAGCATCAAGTCCGACGGCTCGTCCGTCGACAAGGGCGAGTCGCTCAAGGACACGATCGCGACGCTGTCGGCCTACGATCCGGCCGCGATCGTGATCCGGGCCCCCTGGGCCGGCGCGGCGATCATTCGTCGCCCGCTATTCCTCGGCGTCGGTCGTCAATGCCGGGCGACGGAAAGCACGAGCACCCGAGCCAGGCGCTGCTCGACGTCTTCACGCTCCACCGAAGGCTGCGCTGCATTCGCTCGACGGGCTCGACATCTGGATCGTCGGCGACGTCCTCCACAGCCGCGTCGCCCGCTCCAACGTGCTCGCCTTCACGCGCATGGGCGCCGAGGTCACCATCTGCGGTCCGCCGACGCTGATCCCGCGCGACGTCGGGTCGCTCGGCTGCGAGGTCGCCTACGACCTCGACTCGCTTGGGCGAGGCCGATGTCGTCTACGCGCTTCGGATGCAGAACGAGCGCATGGACGACGCCCTCGTGCCCTCGCTGCGCGAGTACGTCGCCTGCTATCAGATCGACGGCCGCCGGCTCGAGCCACGGCAGCTGCTGATGCACCCAGGCCCGGTCAACCGCGGCGTCGAGCTTGCGGCGGACGTGATCGACTCGCCCCAGTCCCTGATCGTCGATCAGGTCGCGAGCGGCCTCGTGGTGCGGATGGCGATCCTCTACGAGCTGCTCTCCGCCAGCGGTGGCGGCGCGGCAGCGGGTCGCGTCGCCGACCCGACCGAGGAGCAGCCGGCATGAACCCCGCCCCGCAGAGCAGCGCGCTTCCCGCGGGGAACTCGTGCTGCGGCCGGCGGCACCGGCCGAGCTGCTGCTCCGCTCGGCCCGGCTGCTCGACCCGCGCGCGGATCTGGACGGCCCGCGACCTACTGGTCACGGCGGGCAGATCGCGGAGATCGCCGCGGCCGGCACGATCGAACCGCACCGAGGCACCGAGGTGGTCGACGCTGAGGGGCTGCACGTCTTCCCGGCTTCGTCGACCCCCACGTCCACCTGCGCACGCCCGGACGCGAGGACGAGGAGGACCTCGACTCCGGCACGCGGGCCGCCGCCGCCGGCGGCTTCTGCTGCGTGCTCGCGATGCCGAACACGGATCCGGTTGTCGACAACGCCTCGGTCCTGCGCGTCGCTGTACGAGCGCGCCGCGCGCGAGGCGCGGGTCCCGGTCGGCTTCCTGGCGTCGATCAGCGCGGACTGTCGGGCAAGAGCTACCGAGATGGCGGAGCTGCGCGACGAGGGAGCGGCCGGCTTCACCGACGACGGCGTGCCGGTCGCCGACGCACGGCGGATGCGCCAGGCGCTCCAGTACCAGCGGCTGGCCGGCAGGGTGCTCGCGCTGCACGAGGAGGTCCCGGCGCTGTCCGGCGCCGGGCGTGATGCACGAAGGCGCCGTCTCGACCCTGCTCGGCCTGGCCGGCATCCCGTCGATCTCGGAGAGCATCGCTGATCGAGCGCGACGCTGGCCCTGGCCCGCTACGAGAGCGGGCGGTTCCACATGCTGCACGTCTCCGCCGCCGAGTCGGTGGCGGCGATCGAGCGCGGCCGCGCGGACGGGAATCGAGGTGACGGCCGAGGTCACCCCGCACCACCTGACCCTGACCGACGACGCGGTCCGCGCGCTCGACCCGCGCTTCAAGATGAACCCGCCGCTGCGGGCCGAGCCGCGACCGCCAGGCGCTGATCGACGGGCTTCGCGTCCGGCGTCATCGGTTGCATCGCGACCGACCACGCGCCGCACTCGCGCGAGGAGAAGGAGGAGCCCTTCGAGCGGGCGCCGATGGGCGTCACCGGTCTCGAGACCGCGTTCTCGGCGCTCCATACCGAGCTGGTCGCGCCCGGGACGATCGAGCTCGCCTCTGCTGGTCGAGCGCATGACCGCCGGCGGGCTGCCCTACGGCCTGCCGACGCCGACGCTCGCCAAGGGCGCGCCGGCCGACCTGTGCCTCGTCGACCTCGAGGCGGAGTGGAAGGTGGGCGAGTCCGGTTACGAGAGCCGCTCCGAGAACTCCTGCTTCGCGGGCGGCGCCTGCGCGGCCGGGTGCTGATGACGCTGGCGGCGGGATCGGTCGCCTGGCGCGAGCGGGGCTTCGCGATCCGGCTGGCCGGTGATGACGACCTGCCCGCCCGGCTGGCGGCTCGCAAGGGATCTGCGTGAAGCTCGACCGCTCGCGAGCGGTGCTCGCGGTGATCGACGTGCAGGAGGCGTTCCGCCCGGCGGTGCTCGACTTCGAGCAGGTGGCGCGCAACGCCGGCGTGCTGGTGCAGGGCGCGCGCCGGATGGGCGTGCCGGTGCTCGTCACCGAGCAGTACCCGAAGGGCCTCGGCAAGACCGTTCCCGAGGTGGCCGATCACCTGGACGGCGTCGAGCCGCTGGAGAAGGTCTGCTTCAGCGCCGTCGACGCGCCGGGATTCCATTCGACGATCAAAGGCCTGGTACGCGACCAGGTGCTGCTGTGCGGGATCGAGTCGCACGTCTGCGTCAACCAGACCGCCGACGACCTGCTCGCCGCCGGCCTCGAGGTCCATGTCGCCACGGACGCCGTCAGCTCGCGCACCGAGCACAACCGCGAGCTCGGGATCCACAAGATGGAGCAGTCCGGGGCGCACCTGACGAGTGTCGAGACGGCGCTGTTCGAGCTGCTGCGCGCCGCTGGGACGCCCGAGTTCAAGGACATCCAGAAGCTGGTGCGGTGAGCGTCGCCGGTCACGCATACGTGCTGCTCGAGGACGGCACCCGCCTCGACGGCGTGGCTGCCGGCGCGCCCGTGCCCGCGGTGGGCGAGGTCGTCTTCAACACCGCGATGACCGGCTACCAGGAGGCGGTCACCGACCCCTCCTACAGCGGTCAGGTGATCACCTTCACCTACCCGCTGATCGGCAACTACGGCGTGGCCGCCGCGCACACCGAGTCCGACCGCGTGCACGCGCGCGCGGTGATCATGCGCGAGCCGGTCAACCTGCGACCGGCTCGCGCCGAGGCAGGCTGGCTCGACTGGCTGCGCAGCGAGGGAATCCCCGCGGTCGGCGGCATCGACACGCGCGCCCTGGTGCGCCACATCCGCGACCGCGGAGCGATGCGCGGCGGAGTGTTCCCCGGGGAGATCACCGAGCGCGAGGCGCGCGCGCTGATCGCCGAGGAGCCGTCGATGGTGGGCCGCGACCTGGCCGCGGTCGTGACGCCGCCGGAGCCGATCGAGGCCGGCACCGGCGATGGCCCGCGGATCGCCGCGCTCGACACGGGCATCAAGAGCTCGATCGTCAGAAACCTGACCGAGCGGGGCGCGCGGCTCGACCTGCTGCCCTGCACGACGACCGCGGCCGACGTGCTCGCGCGCGAGCCCGACGCCGTCTTCCTCGCGAACGGCCCCGGCGACCCGGCGGCGCTCGAGCACGTCGTCGGAACGGTCCGCGAGCTGGTGGGGAAGGTGCCGGTGTTCGGAATCTGCCTCGGGCATCAGCTGCTTTGCCGCGCCGTCGGCCTCGAGACGTTCAAGCTGCCGTTCGGCCACCGCGGCGCCAACCACCCGGTCAAGGAGCTGGATACCGGCAGGATCGAGATCACGGCGCAGAACCACGGGTTCGCCGTGCTTGGGCCCGACGGCGAGCAGCGCTGGCCGATGACCGCCCGCTGCGCTGGGAGACCGACTTCGGCGCGGCCGAGCTGTCGCACCTGAACCTCTACGACCGGACGGTCGAGGGCCTGCGGCTGCTCGACGTCCCCGCGGTCTGTGTCCAGTACCACCCCGAAGCGGGACCGGGTCCGCACGACTCGCTGCACCTGTTCGACCGCTTCCTCGAGATGGTCGCCTAGATGCCGCGCCGCGACGACATCCACAAGATCCTGATCATCGGCTCCGGGCCGATCGTGATCGGGCAGGCGGCGGAGTTCGACTACTCGGGGGTGCAGGCCTGCAAGGTGCTGCTCGAGGAGGGCTACGAGGTCGTGCTGGTCAACTCGAACCCGGCGACGATCATGACCGACCCCGAGTTCGCGACCGCGACGTACGTGGAGCCGCTGACGCTCGAGTCGGTCGCGGCGGTGATCGAGAAGGAGCGCCCCGACGCGCTGCTGGGGACGCTCGGCGGGCAGACCGCCCTCAACCTTGCGCGCGGCCTGTACGAGGAGGGCGTCCTGGACCGCTTCGGGGTCTCGCTGATCGGCGTCGACTACGACGCCATCGGGCGCGCCGAGGACCGTCAGCTCTTCCGCGAGACGGTGACGAACGCGGGCCTCCAGGTGCCGCGCTCGGCGATCGTGACGTCGATCGCCGAAGCCGAGCGGGCGATCGACGACATCGGCTTCCCGGCGATCGTGCGCCCGGCATTCACGCTCGGCGGTCACGGCGGCGGCATCGCGCACACCCAGGCCGAGTTCCACGAGCGCGTCTCCGAGGGCCTCAACGCCAGCCCGATCAACCAGGTGCTGCTGGAGCAGTCGCTGATCGGATGGGGCGAGTTCGAGCTGGAGGTGATGCGCGACCGGAACGACAACGCGCTGATCGTCTGCTCGATCGAGAACATCGACCCGATGGGCGTGCACACCGGCGACAGCGTCACGGTCGCGCCCCAGCAGACGCTCTCCGACCGCCAGTACCAGGTGCTGCGCGACCAGGCGCTGACGGTGATCCGCGCGGTCGGCGTGGAGACCGGCGGCTCGAACATCCAGTTCGCGGTCAGCCCCGACGGCGAAAAAGTGCTCGTGATCGAGATGAACCCGCGCGTCTCGCGCTCGTCCGCGCTGGCTTCGAAGGCGACCGGCTTCCCGATCGCCAAGATCGCCGCGCGGCTCGCGGTCGGCTACGCGCTCGAGGAGATTCCCAACGACATCACGCGCCGCACGCCGGCTTCGTTCGAGCCCACGATCGACTACACGGTGGTCAAGATCCCGCGCTTCGCCTTCGAGAAGTTCCCGTTCGCCGACGGCGGGCTGACCACCCAGATGAAGAGCGTGGGGGAGGTGATGGCGATCGGCCGCACCTTCAAGCAGGCGTTCATGAAGGCGATGCGTGCCCGCGAGCTGGACGCCGCTCCGCGCCCCCCGGCCGACGACGCCGAGCTGTTGGAGCGGCTCGAGCAGCCCTCGGACGACCGCTACGACCTGCTGCTCGAGGCTCTGCGCCGCGGCGCCTCGGTCGAGGAGCTGCAGCGGCGGACCAACGTCCATCCCTGGTTCCTGGAGCAGTTCCGCGAGGTGATCGAGGGCGAGGGGCTCGGGCGAGACCGGCCGGCGCTCGCCCGCAAGAAGGAGCTCGGCCTCTCCGACCGCCAGGCGGGCGTGACGCGCTTCGAGCGGCTCGAGGCCGGCCTACGGCCCGAGTTCAAGTCCGTCGACACGTGCGCGGCCGAGTTCGAGGCCGAGACGCCCTACTTCTACTCCGCCTACGAGGGCGCGGGTGCGACGGCGCTCGAGCCGGCATCAGCCGAGGGCTCGTCTGAGCCGACGAACGCCACCGAGGTGCGGCGCGGCAGCCGGCCCGGGATCGTGATCCTCGGCTCGGGCCCGAACCGCATCGGCCAGGGGATCGAGTTCGACTACTGCTGCGTGCACGCGGCCATGACCGTGCGAGCGATGGGCCGCGACGCGGTGATGGTGAACTGCAACCCGGAGACGGTCTCGACCGACTACGACACCTCCGACCGGCTGTACTTCGAGCCACTCACCGTCGAGGACGTGATGGAGGTGATCGACGCCGAGCAGCCGGAGGGAGTGATCGTGCAGTTCGGCGGTCAGACGCCGCTGCGCATCGCGGCCAGCCTGCGGGACGCGGGCGTCAAGCTGCTCGGCACTCCGGTCGACGCGATCGACCTCGCGGAGGACCGCGAGCGCTTCGGCGGCCTGCTCGAGGACCTCGGGATCCTGGCGCCGCCCTACGCGACCGCTCGCGACGCGGATGAAGCGCTGGCCGCCGGCGAGCGGGTCGGCTTCCCGCTGCTGGTGCGCCCGTCGTATGTGCTGGGCGGCCGCGCGATGGAGCTGTGCTACTCGCAGGCCGACCTCGCCTCCTACCTCGAGCGCCTCGACGACAACGCCAGCGACGAGCTGAGCGCGCGGATGTACCCGCTGCTGCTCGACCGGTTCCTGGAGAACGCGATCGAGCTCGACGTGGACGCGCTCTGCGACGGGGAGGAAGCCTACGTCGCGGGCATCATGCAGCACGTCGAGGAGGCCGGCGTGCACTCCGGCGACTCGGCCTGCGTGCTGCCGCCGCTGAGCCTCGGCGAGGAGATGCTGGAGGAGGTCCGCCGCCAGACGCGCGCGCTGGCGCTGCGGCTCGGCGTCATCGGCCTGCTGAACGTGCAGTTCGGGCTGGTCGAGAACGATCGCCTGTACGTGATCGAGGCGAACCCGCGCGCGTCGCGCACGGTGCCGTTCGTGTCGAAGGCGATTGGCGTGCCGCTCGCGAAGGTCGCTTGCCGGCTGATTCTGGGCGAGCGCTTGCGCGACCAGGACCTGCCGACCGAGACACCGGGCACGCACGTGAGCGTGAAGGAGGCGGTGCTGCCCTTCCAGCGGTTGCACGGCGCCGACGCGCTGCTCGGTCCCGAGATGAAGTCGACCGGCGAGGTGATGGGCATCGCCGAGGACTTCCCGGCCGCCTTCGGCAAGGCGCAGGCCGCCGCGGGCGTGCAACTGCCCCCGGGCGGGTCGGTGTTCATCAGCGTCTGCGACACCGACAAGCCTGCGGCCACGCAGGTGGCCGCACGGATGCACGACCTCGGCTTCCGGGTGCTGGCGACGCAGGGGACGGCGCGCGCGATGCGCCGGATGGGCATTCCCGTCGAGGAGCTGAACAAGATCGGCGAGGGATCGCCGCACGTCGTCGACTGCCTCGAGGACGGCCAGGTCGACCTGGTCATCAACACACCCGCCGGCCGCGGGGCGCGCACGGACGGGTGGGAGATCCGGCGGGCTGCGATCGAGCGGGGCATCCCCTGCATCACGACCATGACCGGCGCCTCGGCGGCCGCGCGCGCGATCGGCGCCGGGGGCCAGAGCTCCGGTTCGGTGCGCTCGCTGCAGGAGCTGCATCGCCACGCGAAGGGTGACTCCGGGCCGCCCGAGCCCGAACCGGTCCCGCCCGCGTCGGAGCCGGCGGTCGAGTCGAGCACCCCGTGAGCGGCGCCCGGGCCGCCGCGCCGGAGATCGAGCCGGGACTGTCGGCTCCGGAGCCCGGGCCGCGCGTGCTCGCTCCCTTCGGCCGCCGCCTTTGTGAGGTGACCGCCTCTGATTCGATCGGCGCCTACCGCCTGATCGGCATCGAGGATCCGGCCGGCCCCGAGCCGCTCGCGGGCCAGTTCTACATGCTGGCCGCCGAGCACGGCTGGGGCTCCGCGGAGCAGGGCGGGCGCCCCTATCTCGCGCGTGCCTTCTCGGTGTGCCGCGTGCGTGACCGGCGCCTCGACTTCCTGCTCGAGGCGATCGGACCCGGCACAGAGCGCCTGGCCACGCTCGAGCGCGGCGACCGAGCGTTGATCGTCGGGCCGCTCGGCATCGGCTTCTCGGAACCACCCGAAGGCGTAAGCCTCCCTCGGCTTCTGGTCGGCGGAGGGATCGGCACGGCGCCGCTCGTGATCTGGTCCGAGGCGCTGGCACGCGCCGGCACCCCCGCCCGAGCGCTGCTCGGCTTTCGCTCAGACTCGTACGCGCGTGCCGCGGAGCTGTTCGACTGCGACCTGCGGATGGCGACTGACGACGGTTCCGCTCCGCCGGACGCGGGTCCGATCCACCACGGCCTGGTCACCGAGCTGCTCGAGCAGGAGCTCGACGCCGGCCCCGCGGCGGTCTACGCCTGCGGGCCGCCCGCAATGCTGGAAGCGGTGCGGCGGATGTGCGGCGCGCGTGGTGCGCCGGCGCAGCTGGCGATGGAGGCCGGCATGGCCTGCGGGTTCGGCGCCTGCTTCGGCTGCGTGGTGCGGACCCGCGACGGTTATCGCAGGCTGTGTGTCGATGGCCCGGTGGTCGATGCCGCGGACCTCGCGGACGGCGTGGGAATGAGCCTCGAGCTGGCCGGGATGCGGCTTGGCCATCCGGTGCTGAACGGCTCCGGCACCTTCGACGCGATCGCCGCCTATCGCACCTTCGGGCCGGCGCTGCATGAGGATTTTCCTTTCTCCGCCTTCGTCTCCAAGACGATCACGCCCGAGCCGCGCGGGGGCAATGCACCGCCGCGGCTGTGGGAGACGCCGGCCGGGATGATCAACTCGATCGGCCTGCCCAACAAGGGCCTCGCCGGCTTCCTCGAGCACGACCTCCCCGAGCTGGCAAGGCTGCCGGTTCCACTCGTGGTGAGCGTCGCCGGCTTCTCTCACGACGAGTTCGCCCGGATGGTGGAGGAGGTCGCCGCGCGGCCCGAGGTCGCGGCGCTCGAGCTGAACGTCTCCTGCCCGAACGTCAAGTCGGGTTGCGTGATGGGGTCCGACCCGGCCGAGATGGCGGCGCTGATGGAGGTCCTGCGGCCGCGCACCGACAAGGGCCTGATCGTCAAGCTGACCCCGAACGTCGGTGACGTCGGTGTGGTCGCGGAGGCCGCCGAGGCCGGCGGCGCTGACGCCCTGTCACTGATCAACACGTTGCGCGCGATGGCGATCGACCCTGCGACCGGGCGCCCGTGGCTCGGCGCCGAGCGGGGCGGGCTCTCCGGTCCGGCGGTCCGCGCGGTCGCCCTGGAAATGGTTCACGAGTGTTCTTCGAGGACCGCCGTACCGATGGTCGGGATGGGCGGGATCGCGAGCGGTCGCGACGCGCTCGACTTCATCGCCGCCGGGGCGACATGCGTCGCCGTCGGCACCGAGAACTTCCGCGATCCGGCCGCCGGCAACCGCGTTTGCAACGAGCTTGCAGCGTTGCTCGTGAGCACCTCCGGCGCTACCGCGGAGGACCGGCGCCGGCTCCAGCACGCCTGACGCGCAGTCAGGAAAATGCTGCAAATCCGCGTCAAAGCTCAACCACCCTCAACCGATCTTTACCTCCGGTGAAGCTCGACTGGAAGTCCGCTGTTAATTGCGCAGGTTTTTTCAAATGCCGTTGTTGCACGCGGCCTTGGCGTGCGTATAATCGCCGCCCATGCCGGCCGCGACCAAGCCCCCCGCCACCGGTTCTGAGCGGGCCGCACGCGTCCCAACATCTGCTCCCGAGCGTTCGCTCACGCAGCGGATGGAGGCACTCAGCGAGGCCAATCGGATCCGCACACGCAGAGCGCAGCTGAAGCGCGACCTGCGCGCGGGCAAGGTGAACATCAACGTCCTGCTGCTCTCGCCGCCGGACTACATCGCAACGGCAAAGGTGTCGGACATGCTTCTCGCCGTGCCCAAGTACGGGCAGGTGAAGGTCAACAAGATCCTCCAGCAGTGCCGCATCTCGCCGAGCAAGACAATCGGCGGCCTGTCCCAGCGGCAGCGCGCGGAGCTCGTCAGTCATTTCAGGAAGTAGCGCCGCCCCCGCGCGGGAGGAGCCGGGAGCGCCGGCCGATCAGGCTCCGCGGCGCGGCAAGCTGTTCGTCGTGACCGGCCCCTCGGGAGTCGGCAAGGGAACGCTGATCGAGCGCCTTCTCGAAGCGCAGCCCGACCTCGACCTGTCGGTGTCAGCCACGACTCGGGGACCGCGGCCGGGCGAGCGCGACGGCGTCCACTACCACTTCCTCGACGATGGCGAGTTCGACCGGCGGATCGCCGCCGGCGACTTCCTCGAGCACGCCAGCTACGCGGCCAACCGCTACGGCACGCTGCGCTCCGAGGTGGAGCCGCGGCTCGAGCACGGTGCGAGCGTGGTGCTCGAGATCGAGGTCCAGGGCGCCCGCCAGGTGCGCGAGGCGATGCCCGAGGCGGTCACGGTGTTCATCGTGCCCCCATCGGCGGCGGACCTGCGCCGGCGCCTCGAGGGCCGCGGAACCGATCAGCCGGAGGAGATCGAGCGCCGCCTGCGCGAGGCGGAGCGCGAGCTGGAAGCGCGGGGCGAGTTCGCCCACGAGGTGGTCAACGACGATGTCGACGCGGCCTCGGAGCGGCTGCTGTCGCTGGTGAAACAGCAGCTCGCAACTTGATCCCCGGCGGCTACCTGAAGGGCGCCCGCGACCCCTTCGCTAAGATCGTCGCGTGATCTATCCACGCATCGACAGCCTGCTCGAGCACGTAGACACCCATTACGCGGCCGTCATCGTCGCCTCGAAGCGCGCGCGTCAGATCAACAACTACTACCACACGCTCGGCGAGGGAGTGTTCGAGGAATTCCCCCCGCCGATGGTGGAAACGCCATCCAAGAACTACCTCACGATCGCCCTGGAAGAAGTCGCGCAGGGCAAGATCAACTCGCGGTACCGCGGCTAGCGCCGCAGAACTGTTGCGCGGCCCGTTTTCGGGCGTAAGGTGGTGGTGATGGCAAGGATCCTGCTTGGAGTGACGGGCGGCATCTCCGCGTACAAGGCGGTCGAGCTGGCGCGCCTTGCGATCAAGGCCGGCCACTCGGTGCGCGTGATCCAGACCGAGTCCAGCCTGAAGTTCGTGGGCGCAGCGACCTTCGAGGGAATCACCGGGGCGCCGGTGCTCACCAGCGAGTTCGAGCGCGACCCGGCCGGCGGCGCCTTCCCGGGCGAGCCGCGCCCGGACCATGACGCCGATCAGCCACCTCGAGCTGGTGGAGCGGTGCGACGTCTATTGCATCGCCCCGGCGAGCGCGAACACGATCGCCAAGCTCGCGGCGGGCGCCGCCGACAACCTGGTCAGCGCCGCCTACCTGGCCTGCCCGGCGCCCGTCGTGATGGCGCCGGCCATGAACAACCGCATGTACGAGCACCCGGCCACGCAGTCGAACATCCGCTTGCTGCGCGAGCGCGGCGTGCACGTCCTCGAGCCGGCAGAAGGCGCCCTCGCCTCGCGCGGAGAGTGGGGGGTGGGCAGGCTCCCCGAGCCGCCGCAGCTGCTCGCGGCGATCGAGCAGGCGGCCGGCACCGGCACGCCGCTGCCCTTCGACGGACTGCGGGTGCTGGTCACTGCCGGTGGAACCCGCGAGCCGATCGACTCGGTCCGCTACATCGGCAACCGCTCGAGCGGACGGATGGGCTTCGCGCTCGCGAACGAGGCGGCCCGCCGTGGCGCGCGGGTGACGGTGGTGGCTGCGAACGTCGCGCTGCCGCGCGCACCCGGCATCGATTACCTGGACGTGGAGACCGCCGCCCAGCTGCGCGAGCGGACCCTCGAGCGCTTCGACGAGTGCGACCTGCTGCTGATGGCCGCCGCCGTCGCCGACTTCCGGCCCGCCGAGCCACAGGACGGCAAGATCGGCAAGCAGGGCCGCACTGGCCTCGATCTACGGCTGGTGCCCACCAGCGACGTTCTTTCGGAGCTGGCCGAGCTGCGCCGGCCCGGTCAGACGCTGATCGGGTTCGCGGCCGAGCACGGCCCGCAGGGCGCCGAGCGCGCGCGGGGCAAGCTCGACCGCAAGGCGCTGGACGCGATCGTCTTCAACGACATCTCGCGCGCGGACATCGGGTTCGACTCGGAGCAGAACGAGGTGACCATCGTCTCGCCCGCCGGCGAGCGCCGCATCGCCCTGGCCGGCAAGGCAGAGGTCGCCGCGGCGATTCTCGACTTCGCCCAGGAACTGCGCGCCGTGAACGAGACCGGCCCCGCAGTGGTGCCCAAGAAAGCCGAGGCCAAATGAGCGATACCACCCCCAACCTGCCGCCCGACCCGGCATCCAACGACGCCTACGCGCTGTTCCAGCGGGGGCAGGCACTGCTCGCCGACCGCCACTGGCAGCAGGCCGTCGTCTCCCTGGAGAAGGCAAAGCGCCTCGAGCCTGACAAGACCTCGATCCGCGAGGCGCTCGGGCGGGCCTACTTCCATTCGGGCCGCTACGGGCACGCGGCGCGGGAGTTCTCCGCGGTCGTGGAGCGGACGCCCGTGAACGACTACGCCCACTTCTGCCTCGGGCGCTCGCTCCAGAAGCTCGGCGACCGCCGCGCGGCCCGGCGCCACCTGAAGCTCGCCTACGGCATGCGCCCGGATCGCAAGGACTACCGCCTCTACCTGGACCGGGTGCGGGCGGCCTAGCCGGCCCGGTCACGCTCGTTACGCGACCGCAGACGTGCGGCATCTGAGTCTCGGTATGCGGGATCCAGATGCCGCACGTCTGGAGTGGTGTGACGATGGCGTCGCACAACGCGGGGGAGACGTATCAGCAGCGCCCGTTAACTGCGGCGCTCCCTACGAGCCGGTCCGAATAACGTCCCGCGCCATGCGGGCCCTCATCCAGCGTGTCAGCGAGGCGTCGGTCTCGGTCGAGGGCGAGGCGGTCGGCGAGATCGGCCCCGGCCTGGTGGTCCTGCTCGGCGTGGGCGAGGGCGATACGGCCGCCGATGGGGAGCGGCTGGCCGCCAAGCTGGCCCGGCTGCGGGTGTTCGACGACGAGAGCGGGCGGATGAACCGCTCGCTGCTCGACCTCGGGCAGCAGGCGGGCGCGCTCTGCATCAGCCAGTTCACCCTCTACGGGGACGTCCGCCGCGGCCTGCGGCCAAGCTTCACCGAGGCGGCCCGGCCGGAGGTGGGGGAGCCGCTTTATGAGTCCTTCTGCGAGGCGCTCGAAGCACTCGGCGTGCGCGTCGCGAGGGGCCGGTTCGGGGCTCGCATGTCGGTCGTCTTGCGCAACGAGGGACCTGTCACGCTGATGGTCGAAATCTGACCGGAAATGCTCTGAAAACCGCTCTCCAGCGGCCCGGAGCGCCCGGACGTCCACGCTATACTGGCTTTTGTCACATTTAGGAGACCTGCGGCTCGGCCGCAGCTTCGAGTGGGCCTCCGCCCACTTTTTTTTCGACATCGACCAGCCACCAAAGGGGCAGGTGACGACCGGAGACAGAGCAAACGAGCGGGACACCGCCCCGCCTACAGACGGGATCCAAGCCGAGATCGAGTCAAGGCTGGCAGCCACGGAGCCCGAAGTCGAAGTGCTGGCGGCCGAGGTGTTGGGGTCCCGCCGCTCTCCGATGCTCCGGATCTATATCGATCACCCCGGCGGGGTCGACCTGGACCTCTGCGCGCGGGTCACGCATCACCTGCGAGACCTGCTGCGCGAGTACAGCGTCGAAGTCTCTTCGCCAGGCCCCGAGCGGCCGCTCACAAAGCTCGACCACTACCGGCGCTATCTGGGCCGGCGTGTACGGGTCCGCACCCGCGAGGCGATCGAGGGGCGGAAGGACTTCAAGGGCGAGCTGATCGGCGCGGACGACAGAGGCGTGGCACTGGCTGCGGAGTGGGGCACGATCACGATCCCCCACGAGCGGATTCGCCGCTCGAGCCTCATGTCGCAGCCACCAGCGGAGAGCAAGCGCAGATGATTTCGAGGAATTCTGGAGGAGCAAGTGAGTAGGGAGATAGTCGAAGCAGTTCAGAACCTGGAGCGCGAGAAGGGCATCTCTTCCGAGAAGCTGATGCTGGCGCTCGAGGACGCGCTGCTCTCCGCATACAAGAAGACCCCCGGCGCCGCCCGCTACGCACGGGTGGACATGGATCGCGGCACCGCCGACTTCCGCGTGTTCGAGCTGATCCTGCCGCCCGAGCTGGAGGAGAAGCTGGTCGCCGAGGCGATCGAGGAGGAGCGCACGATCGACCCCGAGACGGGTGAGCTGCGCGAGCCCGAGGAGCCGGAGATCGACCCCGAGCGGCTGGCCGAGTACCACGACCAGATCTCCACGCGCGACGTCACCCCGACCGACTTCGGGCGCATCGCCGCCCAGACCGCCAAGCAGGTGATCCTCCAGCGGATCCGCGAGGCCGAGCGGGACATGATGTTCGAGGAGTACCAGGACCGCGTCGGCGAGATGATCACCGGGATCATCCAGCAGTCCGATTCCCGCTACACGCTGGTGCAGCTGCGGGAGCGCGTCGAGGCGCTGCTGCCGAAGTCCGAGCAGGTCGACGGCGAGCGCTATGACCACGGCATGCGCGTCAAGGCCGTGATCACCGAGGTCTCCGCGAGCGGCAAGGGTCCGAGCATCATCGTCTCCCGTCGCAGCCCGGAGCTGATCAAGAAGCTGTTCGAGCTCGAGGTACCCGAGGTGGCGGACCAGCTCGTCGAGATCGTGAACGTCGCCCGCGAGCCGGGTTACCGCTCCAAGATCGCCGTGGTCTCGCACGCGGACGGGGTCGACCCGGTCGGCGCGTGCGTCGGGCCGCGCGGCTCTCGGGTGCGCATGGTCGTGTCCGAGTTGCGCGGCGAGAAGATCGACATCATCCCGTTCAACGAGGAGCCGGCCCGGTTCGTCGCCAAGGCCCTGTCGCCCGCGCGCGTGCGCGAGGTGCTGGTCGACGACGACAACAAGCAGGCGACCGTCGTGGTCCCGGACGACCAGCTGTCGCTCGCGATCGGCAAGGAGGGGCAGAACGCCCGGCTTGCCGCGCGGCTGACCGGTTGGCGGGTGGACATCAAGTCCGAGACCGAGTTCGCGGAAGACGAGACGGAGCTCGGCCTCGAGCCGGAAGAGGATGTCACCGGCCGCTGCCACGCCATCCTCAGCACCGGGAAGCGGTGCCCGAACGCGGCACTGCCCGGCTCGCGCTACTGCGGCCTGCCCGCGCACCAGGCACTTGCGGACCAGGAGGGCCAGCCGGTGGCGGAGGAGCCCGAGCCCGAGGACTCCCAGCCGGAGCCGGAGGAGCCCGCGGCGGAGGAGCAGTCCACCGACGGCGCCGCGCCAGAGGAGGCGGAGATCCCGGCCGAGGTGGCCGAGGAGCCCGTCGCCGAGGAGCCGGCCGACGAGGAGCCCGTGGCACAGAACTCCCACGAGCCGCCGGCGGAGGAGCCCGTGACCGAAGAGCCAGAGGGTCAAACGGCCCAGTAGGAGCGAATCGTTGGCGAAGAAGCGTGTCTATGAGATAGCGAAGGAAAGAGGCGTCTCCAGCAAGGAGCTGGTGGAGACGCTGAAGGCTGCCGGCATCGACGTGAAGGCAGCTGCGTCCACGGTCGAGGAGAGCGACGTGCAGCGCGTTCTCTCAGGCGGCGCGGCCCCGGACGGCGGCGCCCGCCGCCAAGGCCAAGCCCGCCGCGCCGCAGCAGGCCAAGCCGAAGGAGTCCCAGCCGGGGTCCGCCCCCGCGCCAAAGGGGCAGGCGCCGCGGTCTCCGCAGGGCGCCAACGGGTCGACCGGCGAGCGCCCCGCGCGCCCGCCGACCCCCGAGAGCGAGCGCCAGGCCAGGCCACAGCGAGCCGATGGCCAGCGCCCCAGCGGCGCCGGGCAGCGTCCCGGTGGCGGTCCGCAGCGTGGAGGAGGCACCGGCCGCCGGCGCCGCGTAGTGATCGACTCCCAGGCTTCCCGCCGCCAGCCCCCGCCGCACATGCCACAGCAGCGCCGGCGCCGCAGCCGCGGCCGCGGCGCGCCGCCGCCCGAGCCGGTCGAGGGCGGGACCGCGACCGCGGTCGTCGAGCCCGAGGCGATCAAGATCCCGTCGGGCGCGACGGTGCGCGACGTCGCCGAGCACTTCGGCGTGCAGGTCTCGGACATCATCAAGAAGCTGATGGCGCTGGGCGAGATGGCGTCGATCACGCAGACGCTCTCCGACGAGGCGATCGGCATCCTGGGCGACGAGTTCGACCGCAAGGTCGAGATCGTCCGCGCCGCCGACGAAGAGGACGAGGTCGTCTTCGACGACGAGGAGAGCGACCTGATCGAGCGTCCGCCGGTGGTCGCGATCATGGGCCACGTCGACCACGGGAAGACCTCGCTGCTGGACGCGATCCGCGAGACGGAGGTCGTGTCGGGCGAGGCCGGCGGGATCACGCAGCACATCGGCGCCTACCAGGTCCACCACGGCGGCAAGGAAGTGACCTTCCTCGACACGCCGGGCCACGAGGCGTTCACGGCCATGCGTGCCCGCGGCGCCAAGGTCACCGACATCGCGGTGATCGTTGTGGCTGCCGACGACGGCGTGATGCCGCAGACCACGGAGGCGATCGACCACGCCAAGGCCGCCAGCGTGCCGATGGTGATCGCCGTCAACAAGATCGACAAGCCCGAGGCCGACCCGAACCGCGTGCGCGGCGAGCTGGCCGCGCAGGGGCTGACCCCTGAGGACTGGGGCGGCGACACGATCTTCTGCGACGTGTCGGCAAAGGCGCACGAGGGTCTCGACAACCTGCTTGACAGCATGCTGCTGGTCGCCGAGGTCGAGGAGCTGCGCGCCAACCCCGACACAGCCGCCAGCGGCACCGTCATCGAGTCCCGGCTGGACCCGGGCCGCGGGCCGGTCGTCACCGTGCTCGTGCAGCGCGGGACCCTGCACTCGGGCGAGGCGCTCGTCGCCGGCGCGCACTGGGGCCGCGTGCGGGCGATGCACGACTTCATGGGCCAGCGGATCAAGGAGGCCGGCCCCGGCGTGCCGGTCGAGATCCTTGGCTTCGACAGCCTCCCCGACGCCGGTGAGTCCGTGCGCGTGGTGGACAGCGACCGCGAGGCGCGCCGGTTCGCCGGCGACCGCGCGAACCGCCTCAAGACCGAGGCGCTCGCCCGCCGCCGCGGCGCGGTGATGAGCCTCGAGGACGTCTTCCAGCGGGTGCAGCAGGGCCAGTCCGTGGACCTCAACCTGGTCGTGAAGGCCGACGTCAACGGTTCGCTGGAGGCGATCCAGGACCAGATCGCAAAGCTCTCGCACGCCGAGGTCAAGCTGCGCGTCCTGCACACGGGCGTGGGCGGCATCTCGAAGTCCGACGTGATGCTCGCGGCGGCATCGGGAGCGGTGATCATCGGATTCAACGTCCGGCCGCTGCCGGAGGCGCGCGGGATCGCCGACCAGGAGGGCGTCGACATTCGGACCTACAGCGTGATCTACAAGATCACCGACGAGCTGAAGGCCGCGATGCAGGGCATGCTGGCGCCGGAAGAGGTCGAGGAGACGATCGGCATGGTCGAGATCCGCCAGACGTTCCGCGCTTCGAAGATCGGCACGATCGCCGGCTGCTACGTCACGCAGGGCAAGGTGACGCGCGGTGCGCAGGTGCGGGTCGTGCGCGACGGAACCGTGATCCACGACGGCCGGATCGGCACATTGCGGCGCTTCAAGGACGACGTGCGCGAGGTCGACGAGGGCTTCGAGTGCGGCGTGGTCCTGGAGAACTACCAGGACGTCCGCGAGGGCGACGTGCTCGAGGTCTACGAGACCCGCCAGGTCGAGCGCGAGCTCGAATAGTCCGGGGCGGAGCCTGCGACGCCACTAGCAGGCGAGGCCGAAGGCCTAATTATTCAGGATCAGAACTAGACGCTGATACGCATGCCGTTCGTGGTGCTGATGACGATCCACCTGCACTTTCCGGACAACGGAAGCCTGAAGGGCAAGCGCAAGGAATTGTTGTCGGCACGCGCAGCGCTGTCGCGGCGGTTCGGCGCTGCCGTGGCCGAGGTGGACGACCACGACCTGTGGCAGCGGGCGACGCTGGCCGCGGGGCTGGTGGGCGGTTCGGCGTCTGAGCTCGAGCATGCGGCAGACGGAATCGAGCGCTACCTGGCGGCGAGATTTCCCGAAGCGGTACGGGTCGAGCGGCGGCTGGTCTCGTTCGCGGACCTCGACGCCTGAAGACGCGCTGACGCGCTGCGTTGCATAGGCAAGGATTCGCCCCGCCGCGGGCGAACGGTGCCCGGGTGCGGTTTCGCGGGTATAGTCGAGGAGGTCCGCCGGGGGGAGGCCTACTGCGGTCTGCCTATGCCCAAGGAACGGATGCGACGAGTCAACGAGGCCGTGCGTGAAGTGCTGAGCACGGCGATCAGCGACATCAAGGACCCTCGCGTCGGCTTTGTGACAGTTACTGCCGTTGACACCAGCCCAGACCTGCGCCGTGCGCAGGTGTTCGTGAGCGTGCTCGGCGACGACGCGCAGCGCGAGCAGACCTTCGCCGGCCTGATCTCTTCGCGCGGATTCCTGCAGTCGCGCGTGGCCCGGGAGCTGAGGATGAAGCACACTCCCCAGCTGCAGCTGGTCTACGACGACACGCCCGAGAAGGGCGCCCGGATCTCACAGCTGCTGCGCGAGATCGGAGAGGAGCGATGAAGGTCGACGTCGTGAGCGCCCGCGAGCAGGTCGTTCAGGAGCTGCGGCTCAGCGACAAGTTCCTCCTGACCACGCACGAGAACCCGGACGGCGACGCGCTCGGCTCGCTCGCCGCCATGAACGAGATCCTCACGCAGCTCGGCAAGGACTGCGTGATGTTCATGTCGGAGGAGGAGTACCCGCTCCCCTACGAGTACCAGGACCTGCCGCTCGAGGGAGTGGCGCACGAGCTACCAGCAGATGCCGAGGAGCGCACGATCGTGTTCCTCGACTGCGGGAACATCGATCGGATGCCGGTCAGCTTCCTCGGTCGCGAGGACGCGCACATCGTCAACATCGATCACCACCACGACAACACGAACTTCGGCACCGCGAACCTCGTCGTGGACGGCGCGTCTTGCACCGCCGAAATCGTCTTCGACCTCGCGCATGACCTCGGGGCGGTGATCACTCCGACGATCGCCGACGCACTGTACGTCGGCCTCGTGACCGACACCGGCAAGTTCATGTACGAGAACACCACGCCGGAGTCGCACCGGATGGCTGCAGAGCTGATCGAGCTCGGGGTGAATCCGCACGAGGTCTTCCGGCGGCTCTTCGAGAGCGTCCCGTTCGCCAAGCTCCACCTGCTGGCGCGTGTGCTGGCGCGGGCGGAGCGCTACGACGACGGGCGGCTGACGGTCTCGTTCATCAGGCGCGACGACTTCGCCGAGACCGGCGCCGACGAGAACGACGTCGAGGGCATCGTCGACCACATGCGCGCCGTGCGCGGGACAGTGGTCGGGGCGCTCGTGCGCGACCAGCTGAAGGAGGGCCGCGAGGGAATCCGCAAGGTGAGCCTGCGGGCCTCCTCGGACGAGGTGGACGTGAGTCGCATTGCCCGCCAGCAGGGCGGCGGCGGCCACCGCCAGGCCGCCGGCTTCTCGACCGAGCTGCCGCCGGACGAGCTGGTCGCCTTCATCCGCGGAGAGATCGCGGCTCAGTTTTAACCCGCCGCCCGTGCACTCGCCGGGCATCCTCCTGGTCGACAAGCCTCCGGGGCCGACCTCGCATGACATCGTCGCGTCGGTGCGGCGCTCGCCCGTCGCCGCGGGGGCCAAGGTGGGGCACGCCGGCACGCTCGACCCGTTCGCCACGGGACTCCTGATCGTCCTGGTCGGGCAGGCCACGCGCTTCCAGCGCTACTTCATGGACCTGCCCAAGCGCTACCGGGCGCGGGCCCGGTTCGGGGCGGTCTCCGACACCGGCGACCCCGAGGGGCACATCCAGGGGACCGGGCGCGGGATGGACGAGGAGTCGGTACGGGCGGCGCTCCCGGCGCTGGTGGGCAAGCTCCAGCAGCAGGTGCCCCGTGCGTCGGCCGTCAAGGTCGGCGGCGAGCGGCTATACAAGAAGGCCCGGCGCGGGGAGGAGTTCGACACGCCCGTCCGGCAGGTGACCGTTCACCGGCTGGAGCTGACCGGCATCGACGCCCCCGAGGGGTGGGCGGACCTCGAGATCGAGTGCTCCAGTGGAACCTACGTGCGCCAGCTGGTCGCCGACCTGGGCGAGTTGACGGGCGCCGGAGCTTATTGCGAGCGGCTCGAACGGACGGGCATCGGCGCGTTCGACCTGGCGGCGGCCGACCCCGAGCGGCTGATCCCGCTCGCAGATGCTCTGTCGTTCATGCCCGAGCGCCGGCTCTCAGGGGAGGAGCAGCGCGCCGCATCCAACGGACGCCGGCTTCCCGACGAGGGGCCCGAGGGCCAACTGGTGCGCCTCACGGCCGGCGGGCGTCTGGTGGCCGTGTCGCAGCGACGCGACGGAATGCTGCACCCGCTCACCGTCGTCGGCTGACACACTCACCACATGACCGCCCGCTCTGCAGGGAGGGTGCTCGTCGCCGCGATCTTCGCGGCGCTCCTTCTGCTGCCCTCGAGCGCCAGCGCCCGGCTCGTGGGCGAGTTCAACGCCCGCGTGAAGGGCTTCCATCCCGGCTCGGGGTCCTACACGGTGGTGGCCGGCGCGCGGATCTTCGACACCACGGGACTGCCGGCTCCGGCGCTGGCCGAGGCCTCGGTGAGCTTCCCGGCAGGCGCCCGGCTGCGCAAGCGCTTTCTGCGCAGCCATTACTACTGCGATCCGGCGCTGCTGCAGCGCGAGCCTGACCCACGGCTCTGCCCGCGCGCTCGCTTCGCCACCGGCAAGATCGTCCTCGATGCCCGGCCCGACGTGGTGGATTCGCTGTCGGCCAACATCCGGCTCTATCTCGGAAAGGCTCAGCGCCCCGGTGACATCGCATCGGTGGTGGCTCTCGTGGTGCCCAACGAGCAGAGCCCGGCGTACGCGTTCCAGGTGCTCGAGGGCCGCCTGCTGCCCGCCGCCGGAAGGCGTTTCGGGTACCGCCTGGTGCTTCCGACCAAGATCAAGCCGCTGCTGCCGACCGTCACGCTGACGCTCGCCGAGATCCGGCTCGACATCCGCGGACTGCGTGCGCGCGTGCACGGGCGGCCGGTCTTCTGGAGCACCGCGCCGCGCTGCCCGCGCGGGCGGAAGGTCTCGTTTGGCGCGCGCTACCGGTTCGAGGGAGCGGTGCCGACGATCGTGCGGCGCCGCAGCATTTCGTGCACGCGCCTATTGCGCAATCCTTCCGGCACCGGGCGCGGCGACATTCCCGGTACGAGCTGATGCAGACGTACAGGAGCCTCGAGCAGATACCGAAGGAGCCCGCGGGCCGGGCGGTCGCACTGGGCACGTTCGACGGCGTCCACCTCGGCCACCGGCAGGTGATCAAGCGCGCATCCGCGTGGGCGGCGGAGCACGGCGGGCGCTCGGCGGTCGTGACGTTCGATCCGCATCCATTGCAGGTGCTGCGGCCCGAGGAGCCGCCCCAGCTCCTGACCACCACCCCCATCAAGCTCGACCTGATCGAGTCGCTGGGAGTGGACGAGACGATCGTCGTGCCGTTCACCGAGGGGCTCTCACAGATGAGCGCCGAGGATTTCTGCGAGCAGGTTCTGGCCGGGGCGATCGGAGCGCGCCATGTGAGCGTGGGGGAGAACTTCCGGTTCGGGCACCGTGCCGCCGGGGACGCCGATCTGCTCTGCGCGCGCTCGGAGTTCTCCGCCGAGGTGGTGCAGCTGGTCGAGGTCGACGGGGAGCCGGTTTCCTCGAGCCGGATCCGCAAGCTGGCGGCGGACGGCGACGTGTCCGGGGCAGCGCGCCTGCTCGGCCACCCGTATCTGATCGAGGGCCCTGTGATGCAGGGCGATGCTCGCGGGCGGGACCTCGGCATGCCGACCGCCAACCTCGATCCGCCTCCCGGGATGGTGCTCCCCGCCTCGGGCGTGTATGCCGCGACCGCGCTGGATCGGCCCGCGGCGGTCTCGATCGGGGTGCGGCCGACCTTCGAGCGCGAGGGGCGCCTCATCGTCGAGGCCTACTTGCTCGATTTCGAAGGTGACCTCTACGGCGAGACGCTCCGGATCGGCTTCCTCGAGCGGCTCCGGGACGAGCTCAACTTCGACTCCGTGGACGAGCTGGTAGAGCAGATGCAGCGCGACGTGGCGCAAACCCGGCAGATCGCCGCGCGCGTCTAGCTAGATGGGCTAGCTGGTACCTTCTTTCGCCGTGACCTTGACCAAGGAAGCCAAGAACGAGCTGATCACCAAGTACGCGACCCACGAGGGCGACACCGGGTCGCCCGAGGTGCAGGTCGCATTGCTGACCGCCCGCATCAACGAGCTGACCGAGCATCTGCGCGAGCACAAGAAAGACCATCACTCGCGCCGCGGCCTGCTGATGCTGGTCGGCCAGCGCCGGCGGCTGCTGAACTACCTCAACCGCCACAACGTCGACCGTTACCGCCAGCTCGTGCAGGAGCTCGGGCTCCGCCGCTGATCGCGATGGGCGGTCCGTCGATCGGTGACCGCGCGCCCGACTTCGAGCTGCAGGGAACCGACGGGCCGTTCAGGCTGTCCGACCATCGCGGCGAGCGCGTCGTGCTGCTCTTCTATCCCGGCGACAACACCCCGGTCTGCACGAAGCAGTTCTGCTCGTACGCCGCCCGGCCGGACGACATGCGCGACCTGCCGGCGACAGTCGTCGGTATCTCGGCCCAGGGCGTCGACTCGCACCAGGACTTCCAGTCCAAGCACGACATCCCCGTGCAGTTGCTGGCGGACGTCGACAAGGCGGTCGCGAAGGCCTTCGGCGTGAGCGCGCCCGTCGTGGGGACGCGGCGAGCCGTGATCGTCGTCGATGAGGACGGAGTGATCAGACACCGCCAGGTGCACCGGCTGGGTTTGGACTTCGAGACCGTGGACGACATCCGGGCCGTGCTGGACGAGCTGCCGGCAGCGCCGGCGGCCCCTGCGGGCGCCTGAAGGTCCGTGTCGTAACGGATCACGCGGCTCCCGACCGGGAACCGCTGGTGATCGAGCCAGGAGACGCGGTCGAGATCCGGCCACGGAACGATCCGGACGCACTGGCGGCGGCTGCACGGTGGCCAGCATTCGTGTGGGTCGAGGCGAACGGCGGCGAAGGCTGGGTACCGCGGCGCTTCCTCAATGAAGGCACCGACGGCCGATGCGTGGCGGCGCGGCGCTATGACACGACTGAGCTCACCGCAGCGCGAGGCGACGTGCTGGAAGTCCTCGAGGAAGACACCGAGAGCGGATGGGTGTTGGCGCGCGCCACAACGAGCCACGTGGGCTGGGTCCCGCTCGACATCGTCGAGCCGGTCTCACCAGATGGGCCGTCCAAACCGCCTATGAGACGGGTTGGATGACCCACCTCACTTGGGGGAGTAGGCCGGAAGGCCATTGATAGCATTGCGACAAGCTCCGGAGAGAAGACAACCGGCGCCGCTCGGCGCCCGATAGAAGTAGCAGCCAACCGGAGGCTGCCCGAAAGGACCCTGAATGACCCCTCCCACCACTGGCCGGGCCTCGGTCGACATCGCAGGCACCGAGCTGACCTTCGAGACCGGCAAGCTGGCCAAGCAGGCGAGCGGCTCCGTTGTCGTGACGATGGGCGAGACGATGGTGCTCTGCACCGCGACCGCGGGCAACGTGCGCGACGTTGACTTCCTGCCCCTCACCGTTGATGTCGAGGAGCGCATGTATGCGGCCGGGAAGATCCCCGGCGGCTTCTTCAAGCGCGAGGGACGCCCCTCAGAGAAGGGCATCCTCACCGCGCGGATGATCGACCGCCCGGTCCGCCCGCTGTTCCCAAAGGGCTGGCGCTACGAGACGCAGATCGTCGCGACACCGATGTGCATCGACCACGTGCATCCCTACGACATCCTGGCGATGAACGGGGCGTCTGCTGCGCTCGCGGTGTCCGACATTCCGTTCCCGACCCAGGTCGGAGCGGTGCGGATCGGCAAGCTGGAGGGCCGCTTCGTCGTCAATCCCGAAGAGGCTCAGATACCCGAGTCGGAGCTCGACCTGATCGTCGCCGGCACGGACGATGCCCTGCTGATGGTCGAGGCGGGCGCAAGCGAGATCACCGAGGCGGAGATCCTCGACGCGCTGGAGATCGCCCATGACGAGATCCGCAAGATCTGCGCCGCCCAGCGCGAGCTGGCGGCTTCGATGGGCAAGCCCAAGATGGAGATCCAGCCCCCGCAGGTCGACCCCGAGCTCTCCGAGCAGATCAAGGCATCGCACGGCGCTGCGCTTGACGCCGCGACCCAGGTCGAGGACAAGCTCGAGCGCCAGGACGCGACCAAGGCGGTCGAGGAGCAGGTGCTCGAGCAGTACGCCGGCGAGGACGCAGACCCGGAGCGCCGGGCCGCCGTGCAGCGTCGCGTTCGACAAGCTCGAGAAGGACATCATTCGGCGCCGGATTGCGATCGACAAGCGCCGCCCCGACGGGCGCGGAGCAGACGAGATCCGCGAGATCTGGACCGAGGTCGGAGTCGCCCCGCGCACGCACGGCTCGGCGATCTTCACCCGCGGCCAGACGCAGGTCTTCTCGGTTGCGACTCTTGGCACGGTGCGCGAGGAGCAGCGCCTCGACACGCTGGGTCTCGAGACCTCCAAGCGCTACATGCACCACTACAACTTCCCGCCCTACTCGGTGGGAGAGGCGGGCTTCATGCGCGGACCGAAGCGCCGCGACATCGGCCACGGTGCGCTCGCCGAGCGGGCACTGCTGCCGATGATCCCGACCTCGGAGGAGTTCCCCTACGCGATTCGCGTGGTCTCCGAGACCCTCGAGTCGAACGGCTCGTCCTCGATGGCCTCGGTCTGCGGCTCGACCCTTTCGCTGATGGACGCCGGCGTGCAGATCCGCAAGCCGGTGGCCGGGATCGCGATGGGACTGATCAAGGAGGGTGACGACTACATCGTGCTGTCCGACATCGCCGGTGTGGAGGACCACCTCGGCGACATGGACTTCAAGATCGCCGGCACCAAGGACGGCATCACCGCCCTGCAGATGGACATCAAGATCACCGGTGTCACGTTCGACATCCTCAAGGACGCGCTCCAGCAGGCCCAGGAGGGACGGCTGTTCATCCTCGGCAAGATGGAGGAGACGCTCGCCCAGACCCGTGACGAGCTGAGCAAGCACGCTCCGCGGATCACGACGATCCAGATCGACCCGAGCAAGATCGGGGCCGTGATCGGCAAGGGAGGAGAGACGATCCGGGCGCTGTCCGAGGAGTACGAGGCGCAGATCGACGTTAACGACGAGGGCCAGGTGATGGTCTACTCAGTCAACGGCGAGCTCGGCGACGCGTGCATCGAGGCGATCCGCCAGATGACCAAGGACATCGAGATCGGCGACGTGTTCGACGGCAAGGTCGTCAAGACCACCACCTTCGGCGCCTTCGTGGAGTTGACGAAGGGCACCGACGGTCTCATCCACATCTCGAACCTGAAGCCCGGCGAGCGCGCCGAGAGCGTCGAGGACGTGGTGAACCGGGGCGACATGCTGAAGGTCCGCGTGGTCGAGCTGAACAAGGAGCGTGGCCGGATCGGCCTGCGCCTTGCCGACGACCCGGCGATCGAGGGCAAGACGGCCGAGGAGCTGTCGTCGATCGGCACGGGCACCGGCGCCAACGGCGGCGGCGGCCGGGGCGGCCGTGACCGCGACGGCCGTGGTCGGGGCCGGCCGGGCGGCCGTGATCGTGACCGCGGCGGCCGAAGCCGCGACCGCGACTGACGCCGGAGCCCCGGTTGGAACAGCAGCACACGCTGACCGAGCTCGACTCGGGCATCCAGGTCGTCACCGAGCCCCTGCCCTCGGTGCGCTCGATCGCGCTCGGGTTGTGGGTGCGGGTGGGCTCGCGCAACGAGCAGTCGCCGGAAGCGGGCATCTCCCACTTCCTGGAGCACATGCTCTTCAAGGGCACGCCGAAGCTCACCGCGGAGCAGATCGCCCAGACGTTCGACGGCTTCGGGGCGGACGTGAACGCGGCGACCGGCAAGGAAACGACGGTCCTGCACGCGCACTTCCTGGACGAGCACCTCGACGAAGCGTTCGAGGTGCTCGGCGACATGCTGCTGCGATCGACCTGGCCGGATCTCGAGTCCGAGCGCGAGGTCGTGCTCGAGGAGATCGCGATGTACGAGGACGAGCCGCAGGACAAGGTCCACGATGTGCTTGCGCGCGCGATCTTCGGAGACCATCCGCTCGGGCTACCGGTGATTGGTCGCGGCGAGGTGATCTCGAAGCTGACCGTCGACGACGTCGCCGGGTACCACGACAGCCGCTATGTGCCGCCCGCGATCGTTGTCGCGGCCGCCGGCAACCTCGAGCACGGGCAAATCCAGGCGCTGGCGGCGAAATTCCTGCAGAACGATCGCGACGGCACTCGCCCGTCGTTCACCCCGCCGGAGCCCAAGCCGCCGTCGCTGCTCTTCCACCAGAAGGAGACCGAGCAGTACCACGTGTGCGTGGGCGGCCGCGGCCTTGCCCGCAACGACGACCGTCGCTTCGCGCTGGCGATCCTCGACGGCCTGCTGGGGGGCTCGAGCTCCTCGCGCCTCTTCCAGGAGGTGCGCGAGAAGCGCGGCCTTGCCTATTCGGTCTACTCGTGGTCGAGCCAGTACACCGACAGCGGGCACGTCGGCGTGTACGTCGGCACGCGTGAAGACAACGTCGCCAAGGCGGTAGAGGTGATCGCCAAGGAGCTGCGCCGGGTGTGCGAGGAGGAGGTCGGGGCGGAGGAGCTCAACCGTGCCCGCGAGCACGTCAAGGGCCGGCTCGCGTTGTCGATGGAGTCGACTGCGAGCCGGATGTACAGGCTTGGGCGGTCCGTGCTGATGGAGACGCCGCTGCTGTCGCTGGACGAGACGATCGAGCGGCTCGAGGCCGTCGACGCTGCCCAGATCACCGCGCTCGCACGCGAGATGTACCAGCCGGACCAGCTGTCCGCTGCCGGCGTCGGGAGCGACGAATCGCGCTTCCGCGCCGCGCTGGCGCCGCTCAGCCCCGAGCTAGCCGCGGCGTGAGAGTCGCCGTCTCGGGGGCGGCGGGGCGGATGGGCCAGACCGTCTGCGACGCAGTCGACGGCGCAGATGACATGGAGCTGGTCGGCCGCGCCGATCCGGCACTTGGCACCTCGCTGGCCGACGTGCTGGCCGACGCACATCCCGAGGTGGTGGTCGATTTCACGACGCCGGACACCGGGTTCGAGAACGCACGTGAGTGCCTCGAGGCCGGCGTGCATGTGGTGGTGGGCACGACCGGCATCACCGATGAGCAGCTGAACGAGCTCAGTGGGCTGGCGGGGAGGGGGGAGGCCAACTGCCTCGTGGCTCCCAACTTCGCGATCGGCGCCGTCCTCATGATGCAGGCCGCTCGCATGGCGGCGCCGCACATGCCCGAATGCGAGATCGTCGAGCTGCACCACGACGCGAAGCTCGACGCGCCCTCTGGGACGGCGAAGCGGACCGCCGAGCTGGTCGAGGAGGCCGGCGGGCGCGTACACCAGCCGATCCACAGCGTGCGCCTACCGGGCCTGGTGGCCCATCAGGAGGTCATCTTCGGCGGCCTCGGCCAGACGCTGTCGATCCGCCACGACACGATCTCGCGCGAGTCGTTCATGCCGGGTGTGCTGCTGGCGGTGCGGAAGGTGCCCGAGATCGACGGGCTCGTCGTCGGGCTGGAGAACGTGCTCTAGGCCACGTCCTGCTTCACGGCCTCCGGGTCCATCCAGCCGCCGAAGGCCTCCTCCAGCTCGCGAGTGACCGCCAGCACCTCCATCTCGTGGCCGCGGCGGCCGATCACCTGGACGCCGATGGGCAGTCCCTCCGCCGAGCGCTTGACGGGAACGGCCGCCGTTGGCAGTCCCAGCAGGTTGACGTAGGTGCAGAGCGTCATCAGGTCGATCTCCTCGACCTCGGTGCCGTTCACGTTCACGGTCTCCGCGCCCAGCTCGAAGGCCGGGGTCGGCGCGATCGGGCAGATCGCGATCGGGTTCTGCTCCAGCCAGGCAGAGACGGCCCGCTCGAGCTCGACCCGGTAGGTGAGTGCTCCGATGTACTCCGCAAGCGAAGGGGGCTCGCGGCCCTCGATGTAGACCCGGAAGACCCGGCGCAGCTGGGGCGACAGCTGGTCCGCCGCCGGCTGGACCAGCGGCCACACCGACCGTGCCGATCTCTCCCAGCGCGATGGTCATGAACACCTGTCGCACCTCGGCCTGATGGGGCGGGCGCTCCTCGACCACCTCGTGACCGGCATCGGCCAGCGCCCGTGCGGCGGCCCGCACCGCCTCGCGGCACTCGTCGCCCACCGGCGTGATGTCGTCCTCCTCGAAGGCCGCCACGCGCAGCCCGGCCGCGGATGCGGGCTCGAGACTCGCGCCGTATACGTCCGGATCGCTGGCCAGGTCGGGCTGGGCGAAGATCGGCAGGAGCAGCTCGAGGTCCTCGACGTAGCGCGCCATCGGGCCGATCTCCGATGCGAGCTGGACGCTGATCGGGTGCGCGGCCGGGGAGTGGCCCTTGTACGGAACGATCCAGCGTCCCGGGCGGATGCCGGTGATCCCGCAGAAGTGGCACGGGATGCGAATCGATCCACCGTAGTCCGAGCCGACGCCGAACGGGCTCATGCCGGTGGCGATCGCCGCGGCCTCGCCGCCCGAGGATCCGCCCGCCGTGCGCCCGTGCATGTGCGGGTTGTGAGTCGCGCCGTAGACGAGGTTGTTCGAGTCGTAGTGGATCGCGAACTCGGGGATGTTGGTCTTGCCGAGCAGGATCGCGCCGGCGCCACGCAGGTTGCGGACCACGACGGCGTCCTCTGCCGAGACGTTGCCCTGCAGCAGCTTCGACCCATCGGTGCAGGGCATCCCAGCGACCTCGATGGACTCCTTGGCCGTGAACGGCACACCATGCAGCGGGCCGATGTGCTCGTTCCCGGTGATGAGCGCCTCTTCGGCGGCGCGAGCTTCCTCGAGCGCCTGCTCGAATCGCGGGAGAACCAGCGCGTTGACCTCGCCGTCGACCTGTTCGGCGCGAGCTATGTGCGCCTCGACCAGCTCGACGGGGCTCACTTTTCTCTCCAGCACGGCGGTCGCCATCTGCCTTGCCGACCCTCTCAGCAGCTCCTCCACCTGCGCCTCCTCCCGTTGCGGAACTCGGTGCCCAGCGTACCCTGATGGAATAATCGCCGAGATGGCCCCTCAAATCGCCAAGCCGCGGCTCGGCACGATCGTGACCGCGATGGTCACGCCGTACGACTCCGACCTCAAGGTGAGCGAGAGCGGAGTTCGCCGTGTGGCGCGGTATCTGGTCGACCACGGCTCGGACGGTCTGGTCGTGGCCGGCACGACCGGGGAGTCCGCGACCCTGGACGATCAGGAGAAGCTCTGCGTGCTCGAGGCCGTGATCGACGAGGTCGGGGACCGCGCGGCGGTGATCGCCGGCACCGGCTCCAACGACACGGCGCACTCGGTGCACCTCACCGAGGCCGCCACGGAGCGCGGCGCGGACGGCGTGCTGGTCGTGACTCCCTACTACAACAAGCCGAGCCGCCGCGGGCTGAAGGGTCACTTCGAGGCGGTCGCGGCGGCAACCCACCTTCCCGTCGTGATCTACAACATCCCCGCCCGGTGCGTGATCAACCTCGATCCCGACCTGTTGATCGAGCTGTCGCAGATCCCGAACGTCGCCGCGATCAAGCAGGCGAACGATGACATCGACCAGGCGCGGAGGATCGTGGACGAGACGTCGCTCGCGCTGTATGCGGGCGATGACGTGCTCCTGCGCCCCTTTGCCGAGATCGGTGGAGCGGGCGGCATCTGCGTGACGTCCCACCTCGCCGGCGAGCAGATGCGCCACGTCTACGAGGCAGCGCGGGCGGGCGACTCCGAGCGGGCGGCCGAGCTCGATGCCGAGCTGGCGCCGCTCTACGAGGCACCTGTTCTTCACCGCCAGTCCGGGTCCGGTGAAGGCGGCGCTGAATCTCATCGGACTCGACGTCGGCGGCCTGCGCCTGCCGATGGTCGAGCTGGACGAGGAAGAGCTCGGGCGGGTACGCGCAACGCTGGACCGTATGGGTCTGGGACTTCAGGCGGCCAAGGCTCAGTGAGCTCCGGCCGGCTGCGTGTCCTCCCGCTCGGCGGGCTGGGCGAGATCGGCAAGAACATGACCGTCGTCGAGTACGACGGCAGCATCGTCGTGGTCGACACCGGCCTGATGTTCCCGACCACCGAGATGCTCGGCATCGACCTCGTCCTGCCGGACTTCGCGTATCTGCGCGAGCACGCGGAATCGATCGACGCGATCGTCCTCACGCACGGCCACGAGGACCACGTGGGGGCGCTTCCCTGGCTGCTGCGCGAGCTCGGCGTGCGGCCGCCGATCTACTCCGGGCCGCTGACGGTGGCGATGGCGCAGTCGAAGATCGAGGAGCACAAGCTGAAGAACGTGGAGTTCGTCGAGGTGGACCCCGGAGAGGACATCGAGATGGGCGCCTTCAGCATGGAGCTGATCCACGTCTCACATTCGATCCCGGACGCCTGCGCCGTCGCGCTCACGTGCGAACTCGGCACGATCCTCATCACCGGCGATTACAAGTTCGACCAGACGCCGGTCGACGGGCCCCCGACGGACGCCGCGCGCCTGGCTGAGCTGGGGCGCGAGGGCGTGCTGCTGCTGTGCGGCGACTCGACCAACGCCGATCGTGAGGGCACGACACCTTCGGAGGCCAGCGTCGGGCCGGTGCTCCAAGACGTCTTCGGGCGAGCTGAGGGGCGGATCGTGATCACGTCGTTCGCGTCCAACCTGCACCGCGTCCAGCAGGTGATCGATGCGGCCCAGGTGCTCGACCGGCGAGTCGCGGTGGTCGGGCGCTCGATGCGCAAGAACCTCAACATCGCGCGCCGGCTCGGGCGCGCGCAGGTGCCGGAGGGGCTGCTGGTCTCGCCCAAGGAGATCGAATCCTTCCCGGACGAAAAGCTGGTGTTGCTGACCACAGGTAGCCAGGGCGAGCCGCTCTCGGCACTGCGGCGGATGGCCCACCAGGAGCACCCGCAGGTGAAGCTCCACTCGGGCGACACGATCATCTTCTCGGCGACGCCGATCCCCGGGAACGAGCGGGCGGTGAACGAGACCGTCGACCGCCTGTACCAGATCGGGGCCACCGTGATAACGACTCAGGACGCGGCGGTCCACGCTTCCGGACACGGGCGGGCCGAGGAGATCAAGCTGATGCTCAACCTCACCCAGCCGCGGTACGTAATGCCGGTGCACGGCGACCACAAGCGGCTGTACCTGCACTCGAAGCTGGCCGAGTCGGTCGGCGTCGATCCGGACGACATCTTCATCGGGCGCAACGGGCTGCCGCTGGACATCGACGCCGAGGGCGCCCGGTTCGGCCCCGAGGAGCAGTCGGGAATGGTGTTCGTCGACGGGGTCGACGTGGGCGACATCGAGGACGTCGCCCTGCGCGACCGGCGCGCGCTGTCGGCGGACGGGATCTTCATCGTGGTCGCGACGATCTCCGGGCAGGACGGCCTGCCGCTGGCGCCGCCCGAGATCATCTCCCGCGGCGTGCCGTTCCTGGAGACCGAGAACGGGCTCACCGAAGACGTCCGCGAGACGGTCGAGCTGTCGCTCCAGAAGGCCGCCCGCGACGAGGTACGCGAGATCTCGCTGCTGCAGGAGCACCTCCGCGACGACGTCGTCGCCTACATCTACCATCGCCTGCGCCGCCGCCCGATGGTGCTGCCGGTTGTGGTGGAGGTCTAGCCGCAGCCGTAGGTCAGGGCACGAAGATGCCCTGGGTCTCGAACAGCGTGTTGTCGGCGGTCGTGCTCGCCACGCCGTCGGCCCCGCCGTCGAACACCTGCACCTGGTCGACCTGCCAGATCGCACGCCGGCCCTCCTTGACCGTGTTGGGCATCACGGCATCCACGGTCGTGGACAGGGAGCAGTCCGCGCCCTGCACGGGGTCGGGCGTGGCAGCACAGTCGACGTCGTAGTGGAGTGGCAGGTCCACCACCGTGGCGGCCTGCGTGAACGGCTGGTCGCGGTCCGTGATGCGGAGCACGTGAGTGGCGCGCAGCTCGCCCGTGTAGTCCTGGAGGTCGGCTTGCCGCAGGACGTCGGTGAGCGAGAAGGTGACCGCCACGTCCGCTTCGTCGGCGGTCGTGCTCGGATTCCCGACCACGACTCTGAGTCGCAGGGAGCCAACCGAGCTCGCCGGGACCGCGGGGGGATTGCTCACGGTGAGGAAGCTCGAGCTCTGGACCGGCGGGTTGCATGACTCGTAGCTGAGCGGCGGGGCATGAATCGAGTTGGCGTTCGTGCAGGGCCGGTAGGCGATGACGAGCGGGGTGTAGAGCGGCGCCGCCGCCTTCGGCCGCGGGTAACCGGGCTGCACCGGCTGCCAGTCCGGGCTGATGTCGAACGCGGGATGGTTGGTGACGTTGCTTTCCCCGCTCCCGTCTGGGTTGACAGTGAAGATCTCCGAACCCCGCCAGAAGGCGATTCGCTGACCGTCAGGCGACCAGGCGGGCAGGTGGTCCACGCCGAAGTGGTTCGTGACGCGGGTCCGGGCGCTGCCGTCGGAGTTCATGGTGTAGATCTCGAGGTCGCTGTTCTGGGCGGTGCTGAACGCGAGCTTGGTCCCGTCCGGCGACCACGACGGGCTCGCGTCGGATATCACGGTGTTGTTGGTCAGGTTCACCAACCCTGATCCGTCGGGGTTCATCGTGTAGATCTCGTGCTCGCCGCCCCCCCGGGTGCTGATGAACGCGATCCTCTGGCCGTCCGGCGACCAGACGGCACCCTGGTCGATGCCGGGGTTGTCGGTGAGGTTGGTCTCGCCGCTGCCGTCGGCGTTAGCCACGAAGATCTCGTAGTTGGCGTCACGGATGCCCGTGAAGAGGATCTTCGTGCCGTCCGGCGACCAGGCCGGCTGGAACTCTTGCGTGGTGTTGGATGTCAGCTGCACCCGGTTCTGGCCATTGGCGTCCATGACCCAGATTTCGCCGTCGCCGCCGGCGTCGTTGCCGAACACGATTCGCTTACCGTCGGCCGACCACTTGCCTCCGAAATCGTTGGTCGGGTCGAAGCCAAGGCGGGCCGTGCCGCTGCCGTCCGGATTGGTCGCGTAGATGCCTGGAACGGCTCGGTGCGATCGCTGTCGAAGCTGATCTTGCCGTTCGTGCCCGGGAATGCGGCCTGCCCCGGCGCAGCCACTACCAGCGTGGCGAGAAGCGCCCCTGCCAGCGCGCTGCAGATTCTTACCCGCACGGCCCCCGTCTCCTGTTCGCTGCTGAGTTGAGTCTAGTCCCCCGCGCTGGAGCCGTACAAGGCCGGCTACGCCGCCGCCTCCTTGCGCCGCTTGCGCTCGCCGAGCTTGCGGAACAGCGCCGCCAGGCGAAGGTTGAGGCGCGGGAACGGGGCCGTCAGGCGGACTGTCCAGGCGCGCCAGCGCGGGATCGCCTCGATCACCCGGTTGGTGCCGATCAGCGCGACCACCCGCTTGGCCACCTCCTCGGCCGTCAGCAGCCGCGGGGCGGAGAGGATGATCGCCGAGTCCGGCTCGGCCAGTCGCTCGCGCACCATTCCCGTGTCGACGCCGTCCGGGCAGACGGCGTGCACCCGGATCGGGATGCCCTCCTCGGACAGGTCGCCCTGCAGTGAGCCCGAGAACCCGAGCACCGCGTGCTTGGTCGCTCCGTACACGGCGAGCCCGGGGGCGGGGCCGAACGACGACATCGAAGCCATGTTGATGATGTCCGCCTCCGGCGATCTCTCGACAGCGGCGCGGGATCCCCAGATCACGCCGAGCAGGTTGGCGTCGACGATCGCGCGCACCTCCTCGTCGGGGTGCACCCAGGTTCGCTGCGTCCTGAGGATGCCGGCGTTGTTCACCCACACCTTCAGGGGGCCGCGCTCGGCCGCCGCTGCTGACACCGCGCGATGGGAGTTCGGGTCCCGGACGTCCTGTGCCATCGACCACGCGGACGTGCCGATCAGCTCCGCCGTGTCCGCCGCGGCCTCGGCGTTGACGTCGGTCGCCAGCACGGCGTAGCCGCGGGCAGCGAGTAGGCGCGCGATCTCGCGCCCCATGCCGCGCCCGGCTCCCGTGACGACCGCCACGTCCACGGCCGAAGCCTACCCCGGGCAGGGCAGCGCGGGTGTACGTCGAAGTCATCGCCGCCGGGTCCGTGCCCGGCCTCAAGCCAATGGCCGCCCGCAAGACCACTCGCTCCAAGCCGCGCTCCAAGCCGCGCTCGAACTCGCGCCGCAAGCCGGCACGGCGCAAGCCGCTGTCCGTGCGCCTGCGCGCGCTGCGCTTTTCCGAGCTGGACGACTCTCGCCGCGACGCAATGGGGCTCGGGTTGGTTGGCATCGGCCTTTTGATGGCATTTGTCTTCTACTTCGGCTGGGAGGGCGGCAAGGTCGGCGAGGCGCTCGCGACGGCGCTGCGCTTCTTCCTCGGTGCTGTGGCGTACGTCATCCCTGTCGCGCTGATCTGCTCCGGCCTCGCCGTGATCGCCACCACAGAACAGAGCCCGCGTCGGCACGTCGCTTTGGGCGGAGCGATCTTGCTCGGCTGCTTGTCGCTCGGGTACGCCGCGGGCTCGCTCGGCCTGGGGCCCGGAGCGGCTCCGCGCCCGGACTTGTTCAACGCGGACTTCTTCATGGACCGCGGCGGCCTCATCGGCGCACTCGAGTACTGGGCGATCTCGAGCCTGTTCTCCTCGGCGGGCGCCCATCTCGCCTTCCTTGTCGGGATCTGTGCCGGGTTGCTTCTGGCGACCGGTACGTCGGTCGCCAGTGCGCTAGGCGCAATCCGTGCGTTCATCGCCTGGTGCGGCGCACGGCTGGCCGGCGAGCGGCGGGTCGCGCAGGAGGACGCGCTCGGCTTCCCCGTCGAGGAGCCGGAGAGCGAGTACCGGGTGGAGGCGCTGGAGCCGCCGGCCACGCCGGAGCTCGAGGATGACCCCGAGGAGCAGACGGCCGAGCACGAAATCGTCCCGCCGGAGCCCGACCTCGACCCGGTCGCCGAGGATCCGCTCGAGCAGGTCGAGCGCGAAGTCGAGCAGACCGAGGCCCAGGCGCTCACGCCGCAGGGTCTGAAGCGCTCCTCGATCACCGAGTCGGAGGAGATCAGCTACAAGCTCCCGGACCCGGCGATCCTGCGCCGCTCGCCCGAGGGCAACGGCCCCGACACGTCAAACCAGGAGCAGGTTGCAAAGCACCTGGTGGAGACGCTGGGCCATTTCGGGATCGAGGCGCAGCTGGTCGGCCGCGTCACCGGCCCGCGCGTGACCCGGCATGAGCTGCGGCTCGCTCCAGGGACGAAGGTCTCGAAGGTCACCCAGCTGAAGGACGATCTCGCATACGCGCTCGCCTCGACGGACATCCGGATCCTCGCCCCGATCCCCGGCAAGCAGGCGGTCGGCGTCGAGGTTCCCAACAAGCGCCACCGGATGGTCTACCTCGGCGACATCTTCGAGCGCGACCTGGCGCAGGGCAACGGCAAGAAGGGCCAGTCCGCCGCCGCGCCGCTGGCCGTCTGGCTGGGCAAGGACATCTCCGGCCAGTCGATCTGGACCGACCTGGCCCGGATGCCCCACGTCCTGGTGGCCGGCACCACGGGCTCGGGGAAGTCCGGGTGCGTGAACGCGATGCTGTCCTCGGTGCTCCTGCGCTCGTCGCCCAACGAGGTGCGGCTGGTGCTGGTCGATCCCAAGCGGGTCGAGCTGAACCACTACGAGGACATTCCGCACCTGCTGACGCCGGTCGTGACCGCGCCCCGCATGGCGGCCAACGTGCTCGGCAACCTGATCAGCGAGATGGAGAGCCGCTACGAGGTGATGGGCGCCGCCCGCGCGCGCAACATCACCGAGATGAACAAGCTTCGGCGGACCGCCGGCGAGGCGCCGCTGCCGCACATCCTGTGCATCATCGACGAGCTGGCGGATCTGATGATGGTCGCCCCGGCAGAGGTCGAGGATTCGATCATCCGGCTGGCGCAGAAGTCACGGGCCGTCGGGATCCACCTGGTGCTCGCGACCCAGCGTCCGTCCGTGGACATCATCACCGGGACCATCAAGGTCAACGTTCCGGCGCGGATCGCGTTCGCCGTCTCCTCGCAGCACGACTCGCGCGTGATCCTCGACGGCGGCGGGGCGGAGTCGCTGCTGGGCCAGGGGGACATGCTCTTCCGCGGGCCCGGCTCCTCCAAGCTGCAGCGGATCCAGGGCGCCTACATCACCGAGCAGGAGATCGCCCGCCTGACCGCTCATTGGCGCGCCCAGGGCGAGCCGGACTACGAAGAGGAGCTGCTCGAGGCGCGCGAGACCCAGGAAGAGGACGACCGTGACTTCTCGCCCGACGAGGACGACCTGCTCGAGGAGGCGATCCGCCTTGTCGCCCAGACGCAGACCGCGTCGGTGTCGATGGTCCAGCGGCGGCTGCGCGTCGGCTATACGCGCGCGGGCCGGCTGATCGACATGCTCGAGCGGCGCGGCGTGATCTCGGGTTACGAGGGCTCGAAGCCGCGCCAGGTGCTGGTCACCGAGGCAGACGTCGAGCGGGTGCTCGCTGCCGGCGGTTCCGCCGCGGCGTCCGAAATCGAAGCCGAGCAGTAACTTTCGTCAGGCGACGCAGGCCTTCGCAGGGGGCTTGCCACGCCAGGCGATGGCAGACATCGGTTCGACGCTGCGCGAGACGCGCATCCGCAAGAAGATCGACATCACCTCCGTCGAGGAGGCGACGAAGATCCGCGCCAAGTATCTGCGCGCGCTGGAGAACGAAGAGTTCGCCCTACTGCCGGGCCCGACCTACGCAAAGACCTTCCTGCGCACCTACGCGGAGTACCTTGGCCTCGACCCGCGGCTCCTGGTGGAGGAGTACAGCGCCCGGTTCGAGCGGCCCGAGGACCTGGAGCTACCCACTTTCTCCCGCGAGGACCGGCTGCGCACCCGGGTCACCCGTGTCCCGCCGCCCTCGCGCTGGGGCCTCGTCCTGGGAGTGATCGCCGCGATTCTCGTGTTCCTGCTGGTCCTGGGGCTGACGGGCGGTGATGACGACGGTGGCGACGCCAACGACGGCGAGTCGCGCTCGACCGCCGAGCGCCAGCGGGAGCGCGGGGGCAGGAGCCGGCCGCAGGCGGGGCGGCGGACTCGACCGAGCGCGAACGGCCGCAGCGCAAGACGGTGCGCGTGCGCCTGGTGGCCGAGCGGCCCGTCTGGGTCTGTCTCGTCGACGCGAAGGGAAATGACAGGATTGAAGGGCGGACCGTTGCGGCCGGCGAGGAGGAGGGGCCGTTTCGCTCGTCCGCGTTCGAGGTGACGATCGGCAACGGAGGCGGTGATCTGGTGATCGACGGCAAGCGGCGCGACACGCCCGAGGTATCTGAGCCGGTGGGCTACTCGATCAAGCCGGCGGGAATCGACGTGCTGTCCGCCTCCGAGCGGCCGACGTGCGAATGACATGAGTGTTCGTGCCGGACTCGTGATCACCGGCACCGAGGTGCTGAGTGGCCGGGTGCAGGACCGCAACGGCCCCTGGCTGGCGGACCGGCTGGCCGAGCTCGGCATCGAGCTGGCCCACGTGACGATCACCGGCGACCGGCCCCAGGACCTCGAGGGCGCGCTCAACTTCATGCGCAGCGAGGGCGCGCGCCTGGTGATCACGAGCGGCGGGCTTGGCCCGACCGCGGACGACCTGACCGCCCAGGTGGTCGCCCACTTCGCGGGCCGGCCGCTGCAGCTCGACGAGGCGCTCGAAAAGCGGATCGGCGAGATCATCGCCCGCTTCGCCCGCCGCTGGCGGCTCGACCCGGACGCGCTTCAGATCGCCAACCGAAAGCAGGCGATGGTCCCCGAGGGTGCGGTCGCGCTCGACCCCGTCGGGACCGCGCCGGGCCTCGTCGTGCCGGCGGACGGGCAGGTGGTCGTCGTGCTGCCCGGCCCGCCGCGCGAGCTCCAGGGCAGCTGGGCCCAGGCGATCGAGACGGAGCCGTTCCGGGCTGTCCTCGAGGACGCGACCGACTACCGGCAGACCACGGTGCGGATGTTCGGCATCCCCGAGTCCGAGCTGGCGCAGACGCTGCGCGACGCGGAGAGCGACTTCGGGCTCGAGGGACTCGAGATCACCACCTGCCTGAGGCGCGGGGAGCTGGAGATCGTGATCCGCGCCGAGCCGGACTCCGAGCCGCTTGCGCAGCAGCTGGTCGAGCGGCTCGCGACGGTGCACGGGTCGTCGATCTTCTCGACCGACGGCGCGACGATCGACGAGCGGATCGCACAGCTTTTGGGCGAGCGGACGGTCGCCGTCGGTGAGTCCTGCACGGGCGGGCTGCTGGCCGGGCGGCTGACGGACCGCCCTGGCGCTTCGGAGTACTTCGCCGGAGGCGTCGTGGCCTACTCGAACGAGGCCAAGGAGCGACTGCTGGGCGTGCCGGCGGACCTGCTCGAGGCACACGGAGCGGTCTCGGCAGAAGTGGCGCAGGCGATGGCGAAGGGCGCGGCGGAGCGCTTCGGCGCCGACTACGGCCTGGCCGTGACCGGGATCGCGGGTCCCGGGGGCGGCACGCCGGAGAAGCCGGTGGGGAGGGTTTGCTTCGCCGTGGCGGCGGCGGGCGAAGACGAAGCTGACGGTCCGGTGCATCGACATCCCTGGTGCACGGCAGGACGTCCGCGACCGCTCGGTGACCGTGGCGCTGCACCTGCTGCGATTGAGGCTGGAGGGCGGCGAGGTTCCCGGCTGAACCTCGTTCCGCCTCGATGAGCCCGAAGGAGCGCCTCGGCAGCCCACGCGTGCGAGCGTTCGTCGCGCTCGATCTGCCGCAGGACTTTCTCGAGGCGCTGGTGGGGTGGCGCGAGAACGCTTACCGGGACCTGCAGGACGTGCGCCTGCCGCGCTCCGAGACATTGCACGTGACCCTCGCGTTTCTCGGCTATCAGGCCGAACGGGACCTGCCGCGCATCGAGGAGGCCGTGTTCGCCGCCGATCCACCGGTGGCGCGCCTGGAGGCCCGTGAGACGCGTGGGGTCCCTCCGCGCCGCTCGCGGCTGCACGCGCTCGACCTCGCCGATCTCGACGGCACGCTGGGAGGCTGGCAGCAGGAGCTCTCCGACCGACTCGCCGCTGCGGGGCTCTACGAGCCGGAGAAGCGTGCGTTCTGGCCGCACGTGACGCTCGCGCGGGTGAAGCGCCCCAAGCCGGGCCCGCGGGACGTCCCGGCACTCCCGGAGGAGCTGCTGGCGCCCTTCACGGCCGATCGCGTGACGCTGTACCGCTCGACGCTCCTCCCGCAGGGCGCGCGGTATGACTCGCTGGCATCGCGCTCGGCCGGCCAGTTGGGCTGACGCTCCCTCTTTCCAAGCGGGTGGCTTCGCGGTAGCGTCGCTCACCAAGGAGGAAGAGATCACATGAGGAACCTCGCAGCTCTACTCGCAGTGTCCGCGCTGATCTGCGTCGCGTTGCCCGGATCGGCCTCGGCCGCGCACCTGCAATGCGGTGACGTCGTGACGGAGAGCACCACGCTCGACAGCGACCTGGGCCGTGCCCCGGTGACGGCCTGGTTGCCGGCGCCGACAACATCCGGATCGACCTCGGCGGGCATGTGATTCGCGGCTCCGGTGGCGGCACCGGTGACGTGGTGGAGGTGAACGGTGAGGACGGCGTCGACATCGACGAGCACAGCGGCGTTACGGTCCGCAACGGCGAGCTGACCAACTTCGACACCGCGGTGCGGGTCTGGGAGACCTCTGGGGCGCGCCTCGAGAACCTCTCCGGCCACCACAACCGCGTCGGTGCGTTCCTCTACGAGGCTACGGACAGCTGGGTGCGCTTCGGTACGTACAACAACAACGGATATGGCGTCTACGTGTACGAGTCCGCCTCCAACCGCGTGATCTCGAACTCGATGATCGGCAACACCTTCGCTTTGTACGCGGTCGAGGCAAGCAACAACCTGATCTGGGACAACGTCGGCAACGGCAGCGGGATCCTCGGTTTCCAGGTCACGGTCGAATCCGACCACAACTCGATCAAGCGGAACACGATCGTGGGCAGCGCCGGAGTCGGTGCGCTGATCTCGGGCGCTGAGGGCAACCTCTTCCAAGACAACCTTGTCCAGGACCATCGGCTCTTCGGTGTGCTGCTGGTCAACGCTCCGGCACGACAATGGTCCGCAACGTGATCGAGAACCTCCTCTTCCCGCAGGGAGACCTCTCGCCGACCGCGAGCGCGATCTGGGTCACGAACACGCTTGGCGCGGTAATCGACCGGAACAGCCTCTGTGGCTATCCGCTCGGAATTCGCATCGACGGAGTCGCAGGACATCGTCGAGCGGCGCAATGACGTCGGGGACTGCGGCGCCTAGGCGAACCGCGATGAATCCGAAGGCCGGCAGCGGTCATAGTTCCTGACAACCCGCAACACAGGAGGAACGAACATGGCCGAGACCGGGACCCGCACCCACATCACCGGCGTCGGCACCGTGATGGTGCCGGTCAGCGACCAGGACCGCGCGGTCGACTTCTACGTCGAGAAGCTCGGCTTCGAGAAGCGCTCGGACACTCCCTACGGCGACGGCGCCCGCTGGATCGAGGTCGCGCCGCCCGGTGCGACGACGCCAGTCGCGCTGGTGCTACCGCGTGAGGGCGACCCGACCGGGATCGACCTCTACTTCGCGCTGACGACGACCGATATCGATGCCGATCACGCCGGACTCCGCGAGCGGGGCGTCGACGTGGACCCGGAGATCATGCGGATGGGCGATCCAGTCCCGCCGATGTTCTTCTGCCGCGACCAGGACGGCAATACCCTCCTGGTCGTGCGAACGCGGCGAGGCGTAGGAGCGCGGCTCAGCGGCGCCGGCCGCCCCTCAGGCGGCCGGCGCGATGTTCAGATTGAGCCGGAAGAGGTTGTCCGGGTCCCACTCGCGCTTCAAGGCGGCGAGGCGGTCGTACTTCTCGGGACCGAAGGATGCCCGCAGGCGCGGGTTCCCCTCGTCCGGCTCGATGAAGTTCGGGAAGGACGTGCCGAGGCCGAACGATTCCATCGCGTTCGGCGAAGCCGCGCGCCCAGTCCCTGTTCTGCTCGTCCTCGCTCGGGATCCATCCACATCGCCAGGCAGAAGTAGGCCCACGGCGCGTCCGGCATGTTGAGCGCCATCTTGCTCGCAGTCCGTGCGGCGCGACCGCGCCGCCCATCGGCGCCAGGATCAGCTGGCCGAACGGCGCCGGAGGTTCTCCGCCTGCTCGACGATCAGGTCGATCGCGTCGTCGGAGAGCTCGCGCAGCCAGTCGACCTTGAAGTACTCGCGGATGCCGTGCGGGTTCCCGGCATCGAGCATCTGCTGCACGCGCCGTGTAGGGCATCGGCTGGACGATGTCGACCAGCGGGCTGCGTGGCCTCCCGCAGCTTTCGCGACGACCTGCTCGCCGTCCTCGACCGCCCCGACGTAGACGAACACGATGCCGAGCGCCGGCTTGCCCCGTACCTCCTCGGGGACGAACGGCTCCGGCGGCGCGGTGATCAGCGCCGCGCCGCCGCCGACCTCGTCGGGGGCGCTCTCGATGAAGTCGCGGTAGGCGCGCAGCACCTCGCGCGCCCGCTCGCGCGGGAACAGCATCATGCCGCCCATGATGATCGGGCCGACCGGGTGCAGCTGGAACTCGAACTCGGTCACGACGCCGAAGTTGCCGCCGCCGCCGCGCAGCCCCCAGAAGAGATCGGGGTTCTCGCTCTCGCTGGCGCGCACGACGCGCCCGTCGGCGGTCACGACCTCCGCGGAGATGCAGGCTGGCGCAGGTCACGCCGTACATCCGCTCGAGCCAGCCACTGCCGCTGCCGAGCGCCAGGCCGCCGACGCCGGTGTCGGACACGCGCCCGCCGGTGACCGCGAGGCCGTGCTCCTGCGTTGCGCCGTCGAGGTCGGCCCACTTCGCGCCGCCGCCGCACGCGGGCGGTCTTTGCGCCGGGGTCGACGTCGACCTTGTTCATCGGGCCGAGGTCGATCACGATGCCGTCGTCACAGGTGCTGTAGCCGGGGGTGGAATGAGCCCCGCCGCGCACGGCCACGGCGAGGTCGTTCTCGCGGCCAAAGGTCACTGCGGCCACCACGTCCTGCGTTGAGGCGCAGCGCACGACCACGCCGGGATGGCAGTCGATCATGCCGTTCCAGACCTTGCGCGCCTCCTCGTAGGAGCATCGTCCGGTGCGATCGACCTCGCCGCCGATGCGCCCGCGCAGGTCGTCGATCGTTGCGCCCTGCAGTACCTGGCTCATCCCTTGCTCCTTTCCTCCACAGCACTCCGCGGCTCGCGCCGCGGCTGAGTGGAAGTTACTCCTCGGTGGGCGAATGTGGGACGGCGGGGGCGCGCCACGCGAATTACGACATCACCAGCAGCCAGAGGGTCAGCAGAGGTCGTGGCAACGAAGCCGACTCCCTCCTGGGCGTCGGAGAAGCCCTCGTAGGCGATCAGGACCCCCTGCGCCACCAGTCCGGCCGCCGCGGCGAGGCCGGCCCAGCCCAGCCACGCGGGCAGGGGACCCCGCAGAGAGAGCACCGCCGCAAGCGCCGCGGTGGCGCCCAGGAGCATGCTGGAGACCGCGCTCAGCGCGTACTCCGCCCACCTGATCCCCTCGGCGACACCGAACGCATCGGCCCGCTCGGCCGGCGGCGCGGATACCCAGTCGTCGACCGCACGCTTGAGCGCCACGCCGTCGACTCCCTGGAGGGCCGCCACCAAAGCGGCGGATGCAGCCGCGGCGGCGAATACGAGCGCCGTCAGGGTGGAGGGGCGGGGCGCCGGGCCCTGCCAGGCCACGACCAGCCCCACGAGGCCGCCGAGCACCAGCAGGATGCCTGCCAGTTGGAGCAGGTGGACCGCGATCCAGCCGTCGCTGTCGGCGTACTCGCGGAAGATCGCGGCGTTGTCGTTCAGGTCAGGCCCCGACGCGTGGAACAACGTCGCCACCTGGTAGACGACCAGTCCGGCGACGATCGCGCCCGCGGAGACTCTTGACTGGCCCTTTACGGACCCTTGAGCTCGCGCGGGACCCGTGATTTGCCGCCCCATAGCTTCCGGGATCTGTCCGGAGGCACATCTAGCTTTCGTCAGCCGACGAGTGAGATGGAGGTCGCAAAGGTGAAGAGCACGGCGAAGGCGGGCGGTTCCGCGAACGGCGCAAGCGAGTCTAAGGAGGCCACCGGGCGCCTCGCGGGCGCGAAGACCAGCAGCGCCGGGCGCGACGGCCAGGCCGCCGCGCTCCAGGCAGCGGTGACCCAGATCGAGCGCCAGTTCGGCCAGGGCTCGCTGATGCGGCTCGGCGACGACGCGGTCCGTGTCGGTGGCGGCGATCCCGACCGGCGCGCTGTCGCTCGACCTCGCGCTGGGCGTCGGCGGCGTGCCGCGCGGGCGCATCGTCGAGATCTTCGGCCCCGAGTCCTCGGGGAAGACGACGCTCGTCTACGAGATCATCGCCCAGGCCCAGAAGACGGGCGGCGTGTGCGCCTTCATCGACGCCGAGCACGCGATCGACCCGGCCTACGCGCGCCGGATCGGGGTCGACATCGAGGAGCTGCTGGTGTCCCAGCCCGACCACGGCGAGCAGGCGCTCGAGATCGCGGACGTGCTGATCCGCTCGGGCGCCGTGGACGTCGTCGCGATCGACTCGGTGGCGGCGCTGACGCCCCGCGCGGAGCTGGAGGGCCAGATGGGCGACCAGACGGTCGGCCTCCAGGCGCGGCTGATGTCGCAGGCGCTGCGCAAGCTGGCCGGGAACCTCAACCGCGCGAACACCGTCTGCGTCTTCACGAACCAGATCCGGGAGAAGGTCGGCGTGATGTTCGGATCGCCGGAGACCCAGCCCGGCGGCCGCGCGCTCAAGTTCTACTCGTCCCAGCGCATCGACATCCGCCGGATCGAGACGCTCAAGGAGGGCACCGAGGCGGTCGGCAACCGCGTGCGGGCCAAGATCGTCAAGAACAAGGTCGCGCCGCCGTTCCGCCAGGCCGAGTTCGACATCGAGTACGGCCTCGGGATCTCCTCCGAGGGCTGCCTGATCGACCTCGGGATCGAGCACGGCATCGTCCAGAAGTCGGGCGCCTTCTTCAGCTACGACGGCGAGCGGCTCGGCCAGGGACGCAACAACGCCAAGGCGTTCCTGCGCGAGAACCCGTCCACGGCGGCCGAGATCGAGGCGAAGATCTACGCGGCGCTCGGCATCGAGCGCCCGGGCGAGGCGAAGGTCGCCCCGGTCGAGGGGGCAACCTCGGCCGAGGCCGGCGAGGAGACCAAGCCCGCAGCGAAGGCAGACAGCCCAGCCGAGCCTGAGCCCGAGGTGGCCAAGGCGGCCTGAGCATGGAGCAGCGCCTCAGCTTGGTGACTCTGGGTGTCCGGGACCTGGCGCGTGCACGGGCGTTCTACGAGGCGCTGGGCTGGCAAAGCGGCGCCGCGCCTGACGACGACGTCGTCTTCTTCCAGGCGGGCGGCATGATCGTCGCACTCTGGAACCGCGAGTCGCTCGCGGAGGACAGCGGTGTGCAGGACGGCGGCGGCTGGGGCGGCGTCACCCCGGCCTACAACACCCGCTCGCCCGGAAGAGGTCGACGCGGTGATCGAGGAGGCGCGAGCCGCCGGCGGCCGGATCGCCCGCGAGCCGGGGGAGACGTTCTGGGGCGGCTACTCGGGCGTGTTCGTGGATCCCGAGGGACATCCCTGGGAGGTCGCCCACAACCCGCACTGGACGCTCAACGAGGACGGGTCCATCAGCCTGTAGCGAGAGCTCGCCCTGCTCGCCGCCGCTGTGGGGCGGCAATCCAGCAGCGGCACTCGCGCGCGCGTCACTTCCGCCGACGCGTCCTGCTTTGAAGTCGCTATCCGACCTCGATGCAGGACGCGTCACTGGTTCCCACTCCGCTCGAACAAACAGCAGCCCTGTAATCCGACACACCGTCAAACGATGAGACATTGAATGGCGACGTGCTCCTCGGTACGATCGGCGGGCCGGAGGCAGCTTTTCCGGCTTCGATAACCGCAGTTTGCAGCGTCTATTGAGCTTTTTTGAAACAGCATCGTGCACGTCCGCAACGGAGTGGCCGCAGCGCTTCGTCGGTCCGCGCAGGGAGGCATCGCCGGACTGACGGCGAGCTGACCTGGCGGACGTCCTCTGGCCCGCGAGGGCTCTGGGACCGCCTCAGCCTGCTCCATCCCTGGCGGGTTTCACCCCGCCAAACGTGCACGCCGCCGCGGCCGGATGGCCGCTTGAGGAGTGTTCTCGATGGATCTGTTGATCGTGATTGCCGTTGGAGTTGTTCTTGCTGCCGGCGCATGGGTCGTACGCGGCCGCGCCGGCGCAATTCATCTACCAGGAGCAGGAGGTGAGAGAGCCGGCGTGCCGGGTGGTCCGCTGGCGCCGCTCGTAGAAACCAAGACGGGAACCGCCATGGCGCCAGGCGGTCCCACCACGGATGGCGCGACCGAGTTGGCCCTGCTGCGCGAGCGCCTCGACATCGGAGCTGGGAGACCGCCGGGCCGAGATCGGCCGCCTGGAGGAGCGGATCCTGCAGCGCGAGGAGTCGCTGGAGGCGCGCCTGGTGGAGCTGGACGGGCGCGAGCGCGTCGCTGTTGGATCAGGAGCGGCAGCTGCGTCAGCGCTCGGCCGAGGTAGAGGAGACGCGCGAGCGCCGGCTTCAGGAGCTGGAGCGCGTCGGGACCATGAGCCGTGGGCAGGCCCGTCAGGCGCTCGTCAACGAGCTCCAGGGCGAGGCCCGGCACGAGGCCGCCCGCGCGGTGCGGCAGATCGAGGAGGAGGCGCGGCTCGACGCCGAGCGCCGGGTGCGCAGCATCCTCTCCGCGTGCATGCAGCGGATAGCGGCCGGTCACGCCGCGGAGACGACGGTGTCCGTCGTGGAGCTGCCGGGCGACGACATGAAGGGCCGGATCATCGGCCGCGAGGGACGCAACATCCGCGCGCTCGAGAACATCACCGGGGTCGACTTCATCATCGACGACACGCCCTCGGCGGTCGTCCTGTCCTCGTTCGACGGGGTCCGGCGCCAGATCGCGAAGCTGACGCTGGAGACGCCTGGTCGAGGACGGCCGGATCCACCCGGCGCGGATCGAGGAGGCCTACTACCAGGCCCGCTCGGAGATCGAGAACCACATCGTCGAGCAGGGCGAGCAGGCGATGTTCGAGGCCAACGTCCACGGCCTGCACCCGGAATTGGTCAAGCTGCTCGGCCGGCTGCGCTATCGCACCAGCTACGGGCAGAACGTGCTCAGCCACTCGATCGAGGTCTCGCGCCTGGCGGCGATGATGGCCGCTGAGCTGGCCGCCAGCGTCGAGACGGCTCGGCGCGCCGCGCTACTGCACGACGTCGGCAAGGCGGTCAGCCACGAGACCGAGGGGCCGCACGCCCTGGTCGGAGGCGATCTTGCGCGCCGCTACGGGGAGAGCGAGGCGGTCGCACACGCGATGGAGGCCCACCACCAGGAAGTGGAGATGCGCACGGTCGAGGCGGTGATCGTCCAGGTCGCCGACTCGCTGTCCGGCGCTCGCCCCGGCGCGCGGGGTGAGTCGCTGGAGGGCTACGTCAAGCGGCTGCGCGACCTGGAGGCGATCGCCGAGCGCCACCCCGGTGTCGAGAAGGTCTACGCGATGCAGGCCGGGCGCGAGGTTCGCATCACGGTTGCGCCCAGCGAGCTGACCGACGACGATGCCGCGCTGCTCTCGCACGAGATCGCACGCGAGATCGAGCGCGAGGTGGAGTACCCGGGACAGATCAAGGTCACCGTGATCAGGGAGAGCCGCGCGGTCGACATCGCGAAGTAGCGCCGGTCAGCCGCTCGCGGCCGGCTGCTCGGCGAGGAACCGCCGCACCCACTCCTCCGAGGTCGAGTCCGCCTGGCGCCGCAGGCTGGGCTCGTCGGGCGCGGCGCCGGGCGCATCGATTCCGGCCCAGTCGAGCACGCCCGCGCACCACCTCGCCGGGCCGCTCGGCCAGCTGCTCGTAGACGACCTCGTAAGGCTCGATGCCGTGGCGCTCGAACAGGGCGCGCCAGCGCTCCTCGTCGCCCTCGATGCGGCGCAGCTTGGCGGCGATGTCCTCGGCGTCATAGGCGACCTCGCGCCGGTCCTGCTCGGACGACTTCCAGCGCAGCGTCTGCATCGCCCGCACCCAGGAGACCGCCTGGCGCACTCGGTCGGCGCGCGAGATGTGGATGAAGCGGGTGTTCGGGAAGAGCGTCGTGATGTCGCGCTCTCCGAGCACCGGGCGGTACTGGCCCCAGTGGACCTTGGCCCCGAAGACCCCGTTCGGAGACGTCTTGTGCTCGAGCAGCGCGGCGATGTAGGCGTCGAGGCTCTCGACGTTCCAGCGGCGCATCAGGCGCGGCATGAAGTCGGGGTGGAAGAACTCCTCGGGGGCGCCCGCCGCGCCGGTGCGCCACAGCAGCTCGCACAGCAGGTAGCTGCCCGAGCGTGGGGTGGAGCAGATCACGTAGGAGAGGCCGGTCTCGACGCCCGAGTCGAGATCCTGGTCAAGGGTGTCGTACGAACTCACGGGGGGTCAACGGTACCCTGGAGACCGCGATGAAGACCTACCACCTGACCACCTTCGGCTGCCAGATGAACGAGCACGACTCCGAGCGGATGAAGGGCATGCTCGAGGCGCTCGGATTCGAGGAGGCGCCGGACCGCGACGGGGCAAATCTGATCCTGTTCAACACCTGCTCCATCCGCGAGTCGGCCGACAACCGGCTGATCGGGAACCTGGGCGAGGCGAAGCGGCTGAAGTCGGAGGACCCGAGCCGGATCGTCGGAGTCGGCGGATGCTGGTCGCAGTCGCTGAAGGAGAAGGTGTTCGAGCGCTTCCCGTTCGTGGACGTGGCATTCGGGCCCGGCCAGATCGACGGGCTGGCGCAGTTCCTGCAGTCGGATGACCTCGGGGCACAGGGCTACTTCGAGTTCGAGGGCTTCCCGGCACACCTGCCGACCCAAGCGCGAGCGCCGCTTCCAGGCCTGGGTGCAGATCTCGGTCGGGTGCAACTGCGTGTGCTCGTACTGCATCGTGCCCTCGACTCGCGGGCGCGAGCGCAGCCGCCCGCCGGCGGAGATCCTGCGGGAGGTCGAGGTGCTTGCCGCCGACGGCGTGCGCGAGGTCACGCTGCTGGGCCAGAACGTCAACTCGTACGGACGCGACCTGCGCGGCTCCGACAGCGCCCGGTTCGCCGAGTTGCTGGCGCGCGTCGACGCGGTGGAGGGGATCGAGCGGATCCGCTACACGAGCCCCCACCCGAAGGACATGCGCCAGGAGGTGATCGACGCCCACGCCGAGCTGCCGAGCCTCTGCGAGCACATCCACCTGCCGCTCCAGAGCGGCTCCAGCCGCATCCTGAAGGCGATGCGCCGCACCTACGACCGCGCCCGCTACATGCAGCGCGTGGAGATGATCCGCGAGCGCGTGCCCGACTGCGCGATCACGACCGACATCATCGTCGGCTTCCCCGGGGAGACGGAGGCGGACTTCGCGGAGACTCTGGCGGTCGCCGAGGAGGTTGGATACGACTCGGCGTTCACGTTCATCTTCTCGCCGCGGCGAGGAACCGAGGCCGCGGACTTCCCGGACCAGTTGCCGCATGCCGTCAAGCGCGAGCGGATGGAGCGGCTGGTCGAGGTGGTCCAGCGCCGCGCGCAGGAGCGCAGCAACCGGTTCGTGGATACGACGCAGGAAGTGCTGGTCGAGGGCCCGAGCCGCACGGACCCCGAGCGCCTGCGGGGCCGCACGCGGCACAACAAGACGGTCAACTTCACCGGCCTCGGGCAGCCGGGCGAGCTCGTCGACGTGGAGATCACCGGCGCGACCTCCACGACGCTCGCCGGCGACGATCTCCTGCTGGCGTCGCCTGACGCCTGATCGCCATATTCGGCCCCACCGGGGTCGGCAAGACCGAGGTCGCCATCGAGGTGGCGGAGATCCTGCGCGCGGGCGGCGCGCACCCGGTCGCCGTGTCGGCCGACGCGATCCAGGTGTACGAGGGACTGGACACGCTTTCGGCGAAGCCGTCTCCGGATCAGCTCGAGCGCCTCGAGCATCGGCTCCTCGGCTGCGTTCCGATCGACTGCGAGTACAGCGTGGGCGCCTACGCAGCGGCGGCGCATCGCGAGATCGACGACCTGCTGACCCAGGGAGCGACGCCGATCGTGGTCGGCGGGACTGGCCTCTACCTGCGTGCCGCGCTCACCGACCTCGACCTGAAGCCGCCGCCCACACCCGGCCTGAGGGCGCAGCTCGAGCAGGAGCTGGCGGCGCTCGGGGCCGGCGCGCTGCACGAGCGTCTGCAACCCGAGACGGCCGCGACGCGTCCATCCGCGCGACCGCAAGCGGATCGTGCGGGCGCTCGAGCTCGAGACGATGGGGGAGGAGCCCTACCGCACGTCCGACCAGCTGTGGTCTGAGAGCCTGCGCCTGCCGGCTCGGCTGGCCGGCCTGACGATGGAGCGCGAGCAGCTCTCCGAGCGCATCGCCGCCCGCGCGCGGGCGATGCTCGACGGCCCGGCGGTCTCGGAGGTCGAGTCGGCGCTCGAGGCGGGCGCATCCCGCACCGCGCGCAAGGCGCTCGGCTTCAAGGAGATCGCCGCGCACCTGGCGGGGGAGATCGACGTCGAGGAAGCGCGTGCCCTGCTGGAGCGCCGCCACCGCTCCTACATGAAGCGCCAGCTGACCTGGATGCGCAAGCTCGCGGGCGTCGAGGTGATCGACCGCACGGCGCTCAGTACCGCCGATACCGCCGAGCGGATCGCCGCCTCTCACTAGACTGCCGCCCCGGCCATGACCATCCCCTTCCAGAAGTGGCAGGCGCTCGGGAACGACTACGTGATCCTCGAGTCGGAGCGGCTTCCATTCGAGCTGACGCCCGGGCGCGTGCGGCGGATCTGCGAGCCGCACTTCGGGCCCGGATCGGACGGTGTGCTCCTGCTCAGCCCGGCGGCGGACGAGCGGCACGTGGCGTCGTTACGGATCTTCAACCCCGACGGCTCCGAGGCCGAGTTGTCGGGCAATGGGGCGCGTGAAGCCATCCTCTACCTGCGCCGCCAGGGATGGACCGACGCCGACGAGTTCGTGCTCGATACGCCGGCCGGAGACGTACGGCCACGAATCCTCTCCGAGCGCACCTGCCGGGTCGAGATGGGTCGCGCGAGCCTCACCTCGTCCGACTTTCCATCGGGTGGCCCGGATGGGCGTGGCACGCTCACGGCCGGCGGGCGGAGCTTCGACTTCCAGCACGTCAGCATCGGGAATCCCCAGTGCGTGATCGAGGTGGGGGAGGAGCTCGAGGAGCTGGACCTGCCGGTGATCGGCCCGGACATCGAGCACAGCGAGCTGTTCCCGAACCGGACCAACGTGGCCTTCATCCGGCTCGACTCCGAGCAGCGCGTGCGAGCCCGGATATTCGAGCGCGGGGTGGGGGAGACGCTCAGCTCGGGGACGGGCGCCTCCGGCTCGGCCGTCGCGGCCGTACTGCGCGGCGCCTCGAGCCCGGTCGAGGTGCTGCTCGACGGCGGCGAGCTGACCGTGGACGTCGGCGACCGCCTCGACGTGACCTTGACCGGCTGGGCCGAGCCGGTCTACGAGGGAACCTTCTCGGACGAGTTCGCGACCGCCCTGCAGGAGGCCGCATGAAGATGTCACGCCGCCTGGAGCGGATCCCGCCCTACCTGTTCGCGGAGCTGGAGCGCAAGGTGGCGGAGAAGCGCGCGGCCGGTGTGGACGTGATCTCGCTCGGGATCGGTGATCCGGACATGCCGACGCCGGGCCACATCGTGGACGCGATGATCGCCGCGGTCCGCGATCCGGGCACTCACCAGTACCCGTCCAACCGCGGCCGGGCGGAGTTCCGCGCGGCAGTCGCGGGCTTCTATGAGCGGCGCTTCGGTGTCTCCATCGATCCCGAGACGCAGGTGATCCCCGCGATCGGTGGCAAGGAGTGCATCTACAACCTCAACTTCGCGTTCCTGGATCCCGGCGACGTGGCGCTCGCGAGCGATCCCGGCTATCCCGTCTACACCGGCGGCCCGCTGCTCGCCGACGCCGAGGCGGTGCTGATGCCGCTGCTACCGGAGCGCGGATTCGCTCCCGACTTCGATGCGATCCCCGTGGAGACCCTCGTGCGGGCCAAGCTTCTCTTCCTCAACTACCCGAACAATCCGACCGGTGCGGTGGTGCCGGAGGGCCTGTTCGCGGAGGTGGTCGAGTTCGCCCGCCGCTACGACCTGCTGGTCGTGCACGACAACGCCTACAGCGAGCTCACCTATGACGGATACGTGGCGCCGAGCTTCCTCGCGACGGAGGGGGCGATGGACGTCGGGGTCGAGGTCTTCTCGCTTTCGAAGTCCTACAACATGACCGGCTGGCGCTGCGGGGCGATCCTCGGCAACGAGGAGGCCGTCGCGCGTTACTGGCGGCTCAAGACCAACGTCGACTCCGGCCTGTTCGAGGCCGTACAGCTGGCGGGCGCAGCGGCTCTCAACGGGCCGCAGGACTCGGTCGCCGAGATGTGCGCGCTCTACCAGCGCCGCCGCGACCTCGTGCTCGGGGCCCTGCGCGACATCGGCATCGAGCTTGATCCCCCGCTCGGGACGATCTACGTCTGGGCGCCCGTGCCGGCGGGCCACACGTCGGCGTCGTTTGCCGAGGAGCTGCTCGAGCGCTCTGCCGTGGTGGTCAGCCCCGGGTCCGCCTACGGGCCGAACGGGGAAGGCTTCTTCCGCATCTCGCTGACGGTTCCGGACGCGCGAATCGCCGAGGCCGTGGAACGAATGCACGCCGCCGGTCTCTAATGCTCATCCTCGCGGTAAAGCCTGGGCACGACGGGGCGATCGCGGCGATCAAGGACAGGCAGCTCCTGTTCTCGCTCGAGTCCGAGAAGGACTCGTTCGGCCGCTACGCGCTGCTCAACCCGATGACCATCCTGGCGGCGGTCGAGCGCCTCGGCGAGCTGCCGGACGTGGTCGCGATCGGCGGCTGGTACAAGGCGGCGGTCTCGCCGAACGAGGTCGGGGCAGGCTATTCGGGCGTCTTCGCCGTGGAGGAGCGCCCAGGCCGGATCTTCGGGCATGACGTGCAGGTCTTCTCGTCGTCCCACACCCGCTCGCACATCTGGATGGGCGCCGGCATGGCACCGCCCGACGAGGCAACCGCGCGCGCGGTGCTGGTTTGGGAGGGAATCGAGGGCGCCTTCTACCTGCTCGACGAGCGCTGGAACATCGTGCGGGAGATCCCCGTCCTCGACCGGCCCGGGGACCGCTACGCGATGGTCTTCGGGATCGCGGACCCGAAGTTTCCCGACGAGGCACGCTACGTCAGACTCGGCGACAGCGGCAAGCTGATGGCCCTGGCGGCCTTCGCCAGGCCCGAGGACGCGCCGCCGGAGGCGGTGGCCGTTGTCGACCGGCTCCTGGATCCGAACCTCGGGCGTCCACCCAAGGGCAACTTCGCCGACACCGCGCTGCACAACGCGGGCGTCGAGTCGGACATCACGAAGTTCGCGGCGGCCCTGATCACCAAGCGGATCTTCGATCTCTACGCCGACGTGGCGCGGGCCGAGCTGCCGGAGGGCATCCCGCTCTACATATCCGGGGGCTGCGGCCTCAACTGCGACTGGAACAGCATGTGGCGCGAGCTGGGCCACTTCTCATCTGTCTTCGTGCCGCCCTGCGCGAACGATTCCGGGTCGGCGCTCGGGACGGCGCTCGACGCCCTGCACGCGGCGACCGGAGACCCGCGGATCGAATGGGACGTCTACTGCGGGCTCGACTTCGACACCGACATGGAGCCGGACGTTGGTAGGTGGGAGCGCCAGTCGCTCGACGACCGCGCGGTTGCGGAGGCGCTCGGCGGCGGGGATGTGATCGCGTGGGTCCAGGGCCGCTGGGAGATGGGCCCGCGCGCGCTCGGCAACCGCTCGCTGCTCGCGGAGCCGTTCACAGCGGCGACGCGCGACCGCCTGAACAAGATCAAGCTGCGCGAGGACTACCGGCCGATCGCACCGGTCTGTCGCCTGGAGGACGCCGGGGCGGTGTTCGACCGCGACTTCCCCGACCCGTTCATGCTCTATTTCCGCCGCGTCACGGTGGACACGTTGGGCGCGGTGACGCACGTCGACGGCTCGGCGCGCGCGCAGACGGTCACTGCGGAGAGCAACGCACGCCTGCACTCGCTGCTGAGCGCGTTCGCCGAGCGCCACGGCGTCGGGTTGCTCTGCAACACGTCGCTGAACTTCCGCGGACTCGGTTTCATCAACCGGATGTCCGACCTGGTCGCCTATGCCGAAGGGACCGGCCTCGAGGGGATGGTGGTCGGCGACACCTGGTTTCGCCGGCGCGCGTGGCTAACCCGTTCTAGACTAAGCCGGAGTGCATCGATCCAAGCGCCAGGACCGGGCTAAGGAGTCCGCTTACGGAGCGGCCGCCGGCACCGGCATCGTCAACCGCCGCGCGCGCCAGCGCGCCCTGTGCATCGCTGCGCTTCCGCACTCCGGGCCGGTCGACGGGCGCGAGGAGCTGTCGGAGCTGAAGGAGCTGCTCCGCACCGCGGGAGTGGCGGTGGCCGGGGAGCTGGTCCAGCACCGCCCGCGGCCGGATCCGAACGTCTACTTCGGCAAGGGCAAGGTGTCTGAGCTGAAGGAGGCCGTGGCCGGCACCGGCGCCAATCTGATCGCGTGCGACGACGAGCTGCTGCCGCGGCAGGAGCGCAACCTCGAGGAGGCGGTCGGCGTCCCGGTGATCGACCGCACCGCGATCATCCTCGACATCTTCGCCGACCATGCCGACTCGGCCGAGGGCAAGCTACAGGTCGAGCTGGCGCAGCTCGAGTACAACCTCGCGCGCATGCGCGGACTGTGGACGCACCTCGAGCGCCTCGGTGGCGGCATCGGCACGCGCGGCCCGGGCGAGACGCAGATCGAGACCGACCGCCGGCTCGCGCGCGACCGGATCGCGGCGCTGAAGCGCCGGCTCGCGCACGCCGACCAGACACGGCGCCTGACGCGCAGCCGGCGTGAGCGGTCCGGCCTGCCGCAGGTCGCGCTGGCCGGGTACACGAACGCGGGCAAGTCGACCTTGCTGAACGCGCTCACGGACGCGGAGGCCGGGGTGGGGGAGCGGCTGTTCGAGACGGTGGATCCCACCACGCGCGCGTTCGAGTACGACGGGCGCTCGTATCTCGTGACCGACACCGTGGGGTTCATCCAGAAGCTGCCCCACCAACTGGTCGAAGCGTTCAAGGCCACGCTCGAGGAGACCTCGAACGCCGACCTGGTCCTGCACGTCGTCGACGCGTCCACGCCCGAGGAGCAGCTCGACGACATGATGGCCGCCGTGCGGGAGGTCCTGGACGAGATCGGGGCGGGAGACCGGCCCCAGCTGCTCGTACTGAACAAGGCCGATCTGCTCGACGAGGACGAGCGGCGGATCGTCGGCGCCCGTCATCGCGAGGGCGTGCTGGTCTCGGCGCAGACCGGCGAGGGACTTGACGGCCTGCGGGAGCGCATCGAACGCAGCTTTCGCGAGACGCTCGAACCAGTCGAGCTCCTGGTTCCGTTCGACCGCGGTGCGGTGCTGTCGGAGCTGCACGACATCGCGGGCGACCTGGAGCGCGAGGACACCGCGGCGGGCGTTCGCGTGAAGGCGCGAGTCCCGGCCGCCCTGGCGGCGCGCCTCGCGCCGTTTTCGGTCAACGGGCGTTCGCCCGACAGCCGCGGCGAACCCGTTTGAACATCGCATTCCGCCGCCTCAGCGAGGCGGCCCGCGCTCCGGCGCGCGCACACGCCGATGACGCCGGGTACGACCTGCACGCGGCCGAGCAGGCGAGCATCGGCCCGGGTGAGCGCGCCAGCGTCGGCACAGGGGTCGCGGTGGCCATACCCGAGGGCCACGCGGGACTCGTCCTGCCGCGCTCCGGACTGGCCGCCAAGCACGGGATCGCGCTGGTCAACGCACCGGGGCTGATCGATGCCGGATACCGCGGCGAGGTACGCGTGCTGCTGCTCAACACGGACCGCGAAGCCGCCTTCGACATCGAGGTCGGCGACCGGATCGCGCAGCTGATGATCGTGGCGATCACCTCGCCTGAGTTCACCGAGGCGCAGGAGCTGCCCGGCTCCGGCCGCGCCCAGGGTGGCTTCGGGTCGACCGGCCGCTAGGCCTAACGCCGGCTGAACGCGGCGCGCACGGCGCTGTCGTGGGCGGCTTCTTCGAGCTGGTCGTCGAGCGGCTCGAGGTGGGGTGGCTGACCGGTCTGCCGTTCCAGCGCCCAGCGGATCAACCTGTCCGCGAGGCCCGTGTTCTTCGGCAGCAGCGGCCCGTGCAGGTAGGTGCCGATCAGGTGCCCGCGGCGAACGCCCTCGGCGCCGTCGCGGCCGTTGTTGCCGAAGCCCGACACGACCCGCCCCAGAGGCGTCTCTCCCTCGCCGAGGTAGGTGCGCCCGCCGTGGTTCTCGAAGCCGGCGATCTGCTCCGGGCCGTCGCCCAGATCTGACTCGATCACGACGTTGCCGATCAGGCGGGCGCCCGGCTCCCTGACGGTGCGCAGGTCGACCAGCCCGAGCCCGGGCAGCCGCTCGCCGTCCTCGAGCTCGTAGAACTCGCCCAGCAGCTGATAGCCGCCGCAGACGGCGAGCATGGCGGCGCCGGCCTCGAGGGCCGAGCTGATTGCGTCCCGTTTGGTCTCCACCAGGTCACGCGCGACCAGCGCCTGGTCGCGGTCCTGGCCGCCGCCGATGTAGAGGAGGTCGTGCGCGTGCGGGTCGATCGCCTCGCCCGGGCCGGCACCCGTGACCGAGAAGCCGATCCCGCGCCACCCGCACCGCCGGTCGAGCACCGCGATGTTCCCGCGGTCCGCGTAGATGTTCATGTGATCCGGATACAGCCACAGCACCCGCAGCCCGGGAGCGCTCACTCCGGCCGCTCCGCGACCACGGCGACGCTGCCCATGTAATGCTCGGTGGCGGGAATAGGGCGCCGCGTGACGGGTTGCAGGCCGGCCGATTTCATCTCGGGCTCCAATTGCTCGGGAGTCAATAGCTCCAACCGGACCTCGATTTCCGTGTCACTTGCCCGACCGTCGGGCATGACCACGGTCCGTTGGCGGTGCAGTGTTATCGCACGGCCCCGCTCGACAGTGCGGATCGCCGTCGCCTGACTGCAGAAGACGTGTCCGTCGTACTCGCGCATGTCGGGAAGGGGGGCGATCCAGCCCGAATCCAACTCTTCACCCTCGAGGTCGGTCAGTGCCGTTGCGAACAGGCCGCCTGCCTGGAGGTGCTCATGCACTCGGTGCAGTGCCTGGCGGCGTTCAGCGCTCGAGCGGAGAAGCTGTAGAAGCTGCATTGGAGCGATGACGAGGCCGAACCGGCGACCCAGATCGACGGTCCGCACGTCTGCCGTGAGTGCCTCGATGGGAAGCTCTTCCTGCGAGGCGCGGTCGCGCAGGTGGGTGACGAGAGCCCGGTCGGAGTCGACGGCCGTGACGGAATGCCCGGCCCTGGCGAGATCCAGCGCCACCCGCCCAGCGCCACAACCCAGGTCCAGCACATCAGCCCGACCAGCCGCCAGCTCTTGCCAGAGCGCAAGGTCGACGTCGTAGGACCCCCACTCGAGGTCTTGCCAGGTAGCCTCGCTCATCGCCAGAACGGCTGCGCCTCGCCCCGGTCGGCCAGCAGGTCGCGCAGCTGTAGCAGAGCGGTGTAGGTGGGCAGTGCGTAGAGCGGGCGGCCTCCGTCGGCGGCAAGTGCCCGGTCGAGGGCAGGTCCCAATTGCGCGACCACCTCCAGCCGCTCGGGCCCGATGCCCGCGTACTTGAGCCGCAGGGCGAGCTCCTCGGCCCTTGTGCCCGAGCACACGATGTGCGCGGCGCTGTCCGCCAGCAGCTCGAAGTCGGCATCCCAGATCCAGGAGATGTCGCGGCCGTCCGCGATCCCGTCGTTGAGGGTGATCCAGAGGTCCACCGCGGGCCGGGCGGAGTCCCCGTTGCGGCTGGCGGTCAGGGTGCGGAACACCTCGTTCGCCCCGGCCGGGTTCTTGATCAGCAAGATCGAGAGCGGGCGGCCGCCGACGGTGATCGTCTCCGCGCGCCCGAAGGCGGCGGCGACGGATTCGAGCCCAGCCTCGATCTGCGCGAGCGCGATCCCGGCCTGCAGGCAGCAGGCGGTGGCCGCCAGGGCGTTGTAGACGTTGTAGAGGCCGGGGAGGGGCAGCGAAAGCTCGAACGCCCCTGCCGGCGTCTCGACCGAGACCTTCGAGCCGCTCATGCCGTCGAGCTCCACCCGGCGGGCCAGCACGCTGGGCGCCGGCCGGCGGTTGCCGCAGTCCGGGCACTCGTAGTCTCCGAGGTGGCCGAGGTAGGCCGCGTGGTAGCGGTACATCTGGCCGCACTCGCGGCAATGCTTGGCATCGAAGGCGTGCTCGAATGACGACAGCGCGTGCCGTCGGTCCTCGACGCCGAAGTAGGTCACGCCCGGGCGCTGGGCACCAGCGTCGTCGCGGCCGAGGTCGGCGATCAGCGGGTCGTCGGCGTTGAGGACGAACGCCGTTTCGCCTGCTTGCCGAGCGACCAGCCCGGCCCAGTCGTCCGCCAGCGCCTCCAGCTCGCCGTAGCGGTCGAGCTGGTCGCGAAACAGGTTGCCGAGGACCACGACGCGCGGATGCAGCGAGGAGACCACCGTGCCGAGCCACGCCTCGTCCACCTCGAACAGCCCGAGCCGTGAGCCATCGATCCGACCGCCGGTCGTCGCTTCCGCGAGCGCCGCCGCGACGCCGCCTGGCATGTTGGCGCCGGCGCGATTGTGCACCGCGTCGATCTCCGCCTTGCGGAGAACCCCCGCGACCATCGCTGCCGTGGTGGTCTTGCCGTTCGTGGCGCTGATCACCACGGACCCGCGCTGCAGCTGACCCCCCAGCACCTCGATGGCGTCCGGCTTGAGCCGCAGCAGGACCTTGCCGGGCAGGCTCGTGCCGCCGCCCCGGCCGCTGACGCGGGACAGCGCACCGGCGGCCCGGGCGATTGTCAGCTGTGGCCTGAGCATCTAGTGGACCGGCGCGGGCAGGATCACCCGCAGTGCGGAGCGCCGCACCGTGACCCGCGCCGGGAGCTGCGTCAGGACCTCTCCGTCGGCATAAATGTCGAACGGGCGGTCGGCCGCGATCTCCACCTCCCGCGCGCGGTAAGAGCTGACCGAATCCTCCTCGAGGTGCTTTCCCGAGAACACCTTTGGCAGGTTAGCCACGAAGCGGAGCTTCGAGCTGCGCTCGATGAACACGACGTCGAGCGCGCCGTCGGTGGGATCGGCGTCGGGCGCGACCTTCATGCCGCCCCCGTAGTAGGCGGTGTTGGCGGCCGCCACCGTGTATCCCTCGAACTCGTGCTCGGCGCCGTCGAGGCGCACCTGGAAGCGGGCCGGCTTCCAGGTCGCGAGTGCGCGCACTGCCGCGTAGGCGTACACCAGATTGCCGCGGATCAGCTTCGCCTCGTTCGCGAGTCGGTTACAGACGGAGTCGTAGCCGACCGAGGCGATACAGGCGAACGGGCGGCCGTTCGCGTCGCCGAGGTCGATCCGCCGCTCGGCTCCGGTCGACAGCACCCCGCAGGCGCCCTTGATGTCGAGTGGAATGCCGAGCGCGCGGGCGAAGTCGTTGCCCCGGCCACCGGGCAGGACCCCCAAGGGCGCCGAGTCGCCCAGCGCGCCGGCGATCGCGCCGGCCAGGCCGTCGCCGCCCAGCGACACGACGGTCTCTCCCGCGGCCGCCGCCTCGCGGGCGAGCTCGATGGCGTGCTGTAGGTCGCGCGTCTCCGCCACGCGGTAGGTCAGCCCGGTGGAGTCCAGCTCGGCACGCACCTCTGGCAGGAGGCGGCGCGGCTTGCCGCCCGCGGCGCTTGGATTCACGACCAGCGCGATGCGCCGGCCCTCGTCGCTCAAAAGCCCTCCGAGGCCCGCTGCGCGGCCCATTCCCCGCGCGCGGCACCGGTCAGCTCGCCGGCGTCCACGGGCTGGAACTCGATCCCGTCGGCTGCGTCTCCGAGCAGGCGGCCGAGGCGCGGATGATCCGGATCGGCCGGGTCGCACACGAGCAGCTCGTCCTGCTCGAAGGCGGTCCACGGCTCGTCGTCGGTCAGCCTCTCGCTTGCCACGAGCACGACATGCTCACCCCGGGGCCGCTCCATGCGCAGGTGGTAGTGGGTCTTCGTGTCGGCGTCGAGGTCCGTGTTGCGCACCAGCCAGAAGAGCTCATACAGGCCGAAGCGGTAGGCATAGAGCCGGCGGCCGTCGCACAGGATCAGGTTCAGCGCTGAGAACTTGCAGCGCTCGCAGACGTCCTCGACGGTCCTGCGCAGCGTGCCCTTGATGTCCTCGGGGTCGAGGCCCTCCATGAACAGGTTGAAGAACCGCTCCGAGTCTGTCGTGCCGGCCGGGCGCCGGGAGGCGAGCGGCTCCAGGAGCGAGGCCTTGATGATCGTGCCGTTGTGACAGTACGAGTAGGGGCCCTCCGTGAAGGGGTGGGTGTTCTCGAGCGACAGCCCGCCGACGGTCGCCCGCCGGACGTGCACCAGGATCAGCTCACCCTTGGCCGTGGTCGCCTCCGTGAACCCCTCGTCGGCGTGCGCCGCCACTGGGAACCTGCGAGTGACCGGCTCGCCGGAGCGGTAGTAGGTGCAGCCCCAGCCGGAGTCGTGCTGCTCGGACTGGCGCAAGACCGAGTTGTCCGACTCGAGCAGCTCGAAGCGGACGTTGATGGAGGCGCTGGCGGCGGCACCAAACAGGCGGCACATGGCTCGATTCTATGAGCGCGTCCGGCCTGCGCTCACCTGACCCGCACTGTCCCGTACATGCCCAGGTCGCGGTGACCGGGGACGGTGCAGGCAAAGGCGTACGTGCGCCCGCCGGGCAGGTCGACCCGCAGGGCGACCCGCCGGCCTGGCAGGAAGCTCCCGGTTCCGATCAGGGCATCGCTGTCCGCGCGGGGGTTGGAGCCCCGCTCGATCGTGAGGTTGTGGGCCACCTCACCGTCGTTGACGACCGCCAGCGTCGCGCCCCGCCGGACGGTCAGGTGCTTGGGCTCGAACTCGTAGTCGCGGATGTGGACCGGGATGGGCGAGGAGCCGGCGGCCGTGGCGTCGACGCTTGAGCCGTCGTCTCCGCAGGCGGAAAAGACGAGCCCTGCGGCCAGGGCCAGCAGTACCGAGGCGATGGGGAGGGGCGAACGCACGGCAGGCGCACATCCTGCCAACTGCCGACTGCGGACTGCCGACTGCCGACTGACTATGCTCCCGCGCGTGAATTGGCGCCAGTACGCATTTCCCGCCGCGATTCTCGGCATCGCGGCGATCATCGGCATCGTGGTCCTGATCGCGAACAGCGGCGGGGACGACGACGGTGGCGGCGACAGCTCCGCGTGCCGTGACGTCGAGCAGCCCGAACCCGCTCCCTCGGAGAACCGCCCCCGCCCGACGCTGCGCCTCGATCCGGCCAAGACCTACCGCGCGACCGTCAAGACCAGCTGCGGGACGTTCGTGATCCAGCTCGACCCCAAGAACGCTCCGCGGACGGGCGGCTCGTTCGTGACGCTGGCGCGAGACGGCTTCTACGACAACCTCACGTTCCATCGCATCGCGCCGGGCTTCGTGATCCAGGGTGGTGACCCGGCCGGCAGCGGCCTCGGCGGCCCCGGTTACACCATCCGCGAGGCGCCTCCGAAGGACGTTGTCTACTCGGAGGGCGTCGTCGCGATGGCCAAGGGCGGCGACCAGCCGGCCGGCTCGTCCGGCAGCCAGTTCTTCGTCGTCACGGGCAAGGAGACCGGCCTGCCGCCCGACTACGCCGTGCTCGGCAAGGTGGTGTCCGGCATGGAGGCCGCGAAGGCGATCGAGAGCAAGGGCGGCTCGAACGACGGTCCTCCGACTGATCCGGTGGTGATCGACAAGGTGACGATCGCCGAGTCGGGCGGCGGAACCGGTCAGTAGAGCGCGGCCGCGAGGCGGCGCCGGTACTCCCGCGCGAGCGGGTGGTCGGCACCGAGCTCCGAGAAGACGCCCACCATCGCCTTGCGGATCTCGTCCCGGGTTTCCGGGTCCGCGGCGGCAAACGCGGCGTCCAGGCGCGCGAGACCTGTTTCCGGATCGTTCTCCGAGAGCGCTCGAAGGCCTTCGGCAAGGTCGCCCTCAACCCCCTCGTCGAGCATCCGCGCACGGGCCGCGAGGCCCTCGGCCACGAAATCGCCGTTAACGCCTTCGAGCACCTCACGTGCGGGCCCAATCTCGCCGCGTTGCAGGAGCATGCGGCCAAGCGCGGTCGCGGCATCGGCGCGGCCAGGCTCCAGCTCGAGGGCACGCCGGAGAGACTGCTCGTCACCGCCGGCCACCAGCTCGTCCGATTCAGACGGGATCAGCCCGTCGAAGAACCGCTCCACTTGCGCGGCCGGGATAGCGCCGACGAACTCGTCCACGACATCGCCGTCGCGAAACGCCTTGACGGCCGGAATGCCCTGGATGCCGTAATCGGCCGCCAGCTCCTGGTTCGCGTCCGTGTCCACCTTGACCAACTCGACTTGCCCGGGCCGGCTCTCGGCGGCTCGCTCGAGCGCCGGGGTCAGCGCCCGGCACGGGCCGCACCACTCGGCCCAGAAGTCGACCACCACGGGAACCTCGCGTGACCGGTCCAAGACGGCCTGCTGGAATGTCTCCTGTGTCGCAGCGACGGCCATTGATGAAAAGGATAGGGATGCCGCTCAGCCGGCCCGGGAAACGGGTATTGATAGAAACAGCGTCATGATTGCCAAGATCCTCTTCATCCCGTTCAGCATCGCCGGCGGCCTGCTGGCCGGATTCGTCGGCAAGAAGGTGTTCGAGCAGGTCTGGGGCCTGATCGACGAGGAAGAGCCGCCGGGTCCCAAGCACCGCGAGACCTCGTGGGTGAAGCTGATCGCGGCACTGGCGCTCGAGGGCGCGATCTTCCGGGCCGTCCGCGGCGCGTTCGACCACGGATCGCGCACTTCCTTCGCAAAGCTCACCGGCACCTGGCCGGGCGAGAAGCGCCCCGAACCTGAGTCTGAGTGAGGCTGCGCCGGAGCGATTGCTCCTCCCCCGGGATCACCCGGGTGAAGCGGGGCCGGGGCTTCACGTACCGCGATGCGGCGGGCCGTGCGGTGAAGGACGAGCCGGCGCTGGAGCGGATACGCGAGCTCGCCATCCCGCCCGCCTGGAAGGACGTGTGGATCTGCACTGACCAGCGGGGGCATCTGCAAGCGGTCGGCACCGACGCCGCCGGCAGGCGCCAGTACCTCTACCACGAGCAGTGGCGCGCGCGCCGCGACCGGGAGAAGTTCGAGCGGATGCTGGATTTCGCGCGCGTGCTGCCGAAGCTGCGGCGGCGCGTCGCGCGCGATCTCGGCGGCGACGGCGCGGGCCGTGAGCGGGTACTGGCGTGCGCCGTGCGGATGCTCGATGTGGGCTTCTTCCGGGTGGGAGGGGAGAGCTACGCCGAGGAAAACGACTCCTACGGCCTAGCCACTCTGCGGAAGTCGCACGCGACTGTGCGCGCCGACAAGGTGCTGTTCCGCTACCGCGCCAAGTCGGGCAAGGAGCAGGTCCACTTCATCACGGACGCCGCCGTGCGCGAGGTGCTCGACCTGCTGAAGCGCCGCCGGGGCGGGGGAGAGGACCTGCTCGCCTACCGCGAGGGCCGGCGCTGGCGCGACATCCAGTCCGGCGACATCAACGACTACATCAAGGAGGCCACCGGCGATGACTTCAGCGCGAAGGATTTCCGGACCTGGAACGCCACTGTGCTGGCCGCGCACTTTCTGGGGGTGGAGGCTTCCCGCAACGGAGGACGGCCGACCAAGACGGCCCGCAAACGGCAGATCAGTGCGGCCGTCAAGTGGGTCGCGCAGCTGCTCGGCAACACGCCTGCGGTCTGCCGCAGCTCTTACATCGACCCGCGCGTGTGGGACCGGTTCCAGTCGAACTGGACGATCGGCGGCTCCGTGGAGCGCATCATCGAGGAGCCGTTCCTCGGCCGCCCGCGAATCAGGGCGGAGCTCGAGGCGGCGGTCGTGGACCTGTTAGAGGAGCCACGCCAGTCTCCGGCGGTGGAGAAGCTCGCCGCCTGAGTCCGGCTAGATCTCCAGGCGCGTGTCCTCGAGGTCCAGATCGCGCTCGACCCGGCGCATCACCTCGTCGTTGATGATCCCCTGGTCGCGCAGCGCAAGCAGCTGCGCACGCTGCGCATCCAGCACTTCCCGTACCGCGTGCTGGTAGGCCTCGGAGCGCTCCTCGAGGTCCTCGCCGTCCCCGTCGCCGTCGTCGAAGCGGGCCCGGAAACGACGCAGGCGGTAGTTGTACATGCCCCTCATGCGCTCGGCCGTGTCCTCGCGCACCGTTCCTTCGAGCACCAGTTCATCCAGGCGCGAAAGAGCTGCCTTGGCGGCCTTCAGCCGGGCGTTCGACTCCTCGTCGACGAGCGCGCCGTCGTCCTCGACACCGAGCACCCGCACCAAACCCGGCAACGTCAGGCCCTGGAGCAGCAGGGTGCCAAGGATCACGCAGTACGTCAGGAAGATGATCAGATCCCGCTCCGGGAAGGCGGCGCCTGCATCGGTCTGAAGTGGCAGCGCGAGCGCAGCCGCGAGCGACACGGCACCGCGCATTCCCATCCATGAGAGGAGCACCGGCCCCTGCCACGGCGGGTATGGATCCCGTTCCCTGATCCGCCGGGACAGGAACCGTGGGACGTAGGTGAAGATCGGAACCCACACGATCCGGGTCGCGATCACCGCGGCGGTGACCACCGCGCCGTCCGCAACCAGCTCGCCCGTGCTCATCCCGTCGAGGCCGTCGAGGATCTGCGGCAGCTGCATCCCGACCAGCACGAAGAGGGCCGAGTTGAGCAGGAACACCACGATGCCCCAGACCGCGTCGCTCTGGATGCGTGTCGTCGGTGTCGTGAGCCGGGACGTCAGCCGGCCCATGTAGACGCCGACCGTCACCGCGGCGATCACGCCGGAGACGTCGAGCGCCTCGGCCGGGAGATAGGCGAAGTAAGCCGTGAACAGAGCGATCGTCACCTCGACCGGAGGGTTGTCGAGCTTCCGTCGCACAGCGGCCACGACGAATCCGACTGCGCAGCCGATCGCGATGCCGCCCGCGGCGTTCACGAAGAACTCAAGGATCGCGTCCGGCAGGCTGAACGCGCCGGTCAGCACCGCCGCCACGGCGAACTTGTAGGCGGTCAGCGCTGTTGCGTCGTTGATCAGGCTCTCGCCCTCGACGATCGTGACGACGCGCGCGGGCATCCCGACACGGCGGGCGATCGAAGTCGCGGCGACCGGGTCGGTGGGGGAGACGATCGCCCCGAGGACGAAGGCTGCCGGCCAGCTGAAGTCGAGCGACTCGTGGGCAATCCAGGCGACGCTCAGCATCGTGGCCAGCACAAGGCCGATCGCCAGCAACGAGATGGGGCGGACGTTCCGTCGCAGGTCGCGCAGCGGCGTGAAGAACGCCGCCGAGTAGAGCAGGGGAGGGAGGATGATCAGCAGCACCAGGTCCGGGTCCAGGACCACGTCCTCGGTCCCTGGAAGGAACCCGAGGCCAAGGCCACCGACCACGAGCAGGATGGGGTAGGGCACCCGCAGGAACTGCGCCGCGATCAGCAGGGCGACGACGATCGCCAGGACGCCTGCGATCTCAAGTTCGTTGTGCATCCCTGAATTCTGGCGGGCGCCGGCGCGGCGCCCTGCTCGTCGGTCTACGCGGCGGGCAGGCCTGCGGCTGCGAGGGCCTCGGCTTCGTTGTTGTAGTAGTCGATCCTGACCGTCTTGCCGTCTCTCACGGCCCAGACGATCGCGTCCAGACGCGTTACCTCTATGCCGCTGCCCCGGCCGGTCGCGGTGAGTCGGACGACCAGCACGAGCTTGTCGCCGGCGTCGATCCACCGCTCGGGTTCCATGCTGTACTCGCCCCAGGCTTCACTCCAGTCCCGAATCCATTTGAGATAGCCCGCATGCCCGCGGTATGTGCCCGCATCCGGCATGTCGTGATCGTGGATCTCGACCTCTGGATCGATCGTGTCCCACTGGTGCTCGCCGGTGCGGTGGTATTCCTCAAACGCCCAGCGTGCGCGTTCCAGATCCTCGTTGGGCAAGGCTACGGTCGTTCCTGTTCCAGGAGCCGCACCGCCTCCAGCGCGTCATCCCTGGTCTGGAACATCTTGACCCGGCTTATCTTGCCCTCGCGCAGCGTCCACAGCATCGCGCCGTGAGCCTCCATGTCTATGCCGCTCCCCTTGCCCCGGCCACGTACGACGTCGAGCGTGATCAACGTGTCATTGCTGCACTCGACGTGCTCCTCGGCCTGGGGACTGAATTCCTCCCACACCTCCAACAGCTCGGACCAGAACCTTCTCAGTCCCTCGTGCCCGCGGTAGGTGCCCACGAATGGCCCCATCGAGTTGGACCAGTCGAACTCGAAGTCGGCGTGCACACACGAGAGCGCCGCATCCAGGTCGCGGCGAGTGAACGCGTCCTCGAATCGCCGCACGAGTGCGAAGTTCTGCTGCGACATTGCGCGCAGTATCTCGCCTCAGAGCGGGGTGGAGGTGAGCGTGTCGGCGAGCAGCTCCGGATGGGTGAGCATCGGGAAGTGCCCGGTTGAGAGCTCGATCGGCTCGACCCGCAACCGCTCGCGAGTCACGCGGCGCGCCCAGTCGGGGCTCAGGACGCGGTCGTCGGTGCACACGATCGAGGCGACCGGGATCTCGGGCAGTCCCGAGGGGTGCGGCTCCCTTTGAGAGAGCTGCGCCTGGGGGCGCAGACGGGCAAAAGCGCTCTGAGCGTCGCTGGCGGACAAGTCGGCGTGAAGCTGACGGGCTGCCTCACGTTCGTCTGACCAGAAGGAGCGTCCCAGCTCGTCCATCTGTCGCCCGCCCGGTTCGAACAGGATTATCGGCTCTGAGGAGGCGGCGAACTGGTCGGCCATGCTCTGGCCAGGGACGGGAATGAAGGCCGTCAGGTACACGATCCCGCGCACCGGGCGCAGCGCGGCAACGAGAGGCGCCACCAGGCCCGCGGCGGAGTGAGCGACGACGATCACGTCTTCGTCAGCGTCGACCAGCGCGTCGGCAATCGCCTGGGCTTGTGCCTCGAGGCCGGCGTCCGGATCCTCGGACGGGAGATCGATCGCGACCGATTCGTGGCCGCGCTCACGAAGAGGCTCTTCCAGCCGCTCCCAGCACCAGCCGCCGTGCCAGGCGCCGTGGGCGAGGGCGAACGTGGGGCTCATCGCCTGGGACCCTACTCCGACAAGCCGGCAGCCTCGAGCGCTTCTTTCCGATCGGTGTAGGTCTGCATTCGTACGACCTTGCCATCCTTCACATCGATCACCCAGGATGCCTGCTCGGCCTGGAGCTCGACCCCGCTGCCGCGGGCGCGGGCTCGCCAATAACCGAGAACCAGGATTCGGTCACCCACCGGCCGGAACTCCAACTGACGCGTTTCGAAGACGTCCCAGTCCGCGCTCAGGTGCTCGATCCACTCACGCACACCGTCGTGGCCGCGGTACACGCGCCCCTCGAGCGCGGCCATGATCGGTATCCACTCCGCGTCGGGATCGATCGTCTCGAGCAGCTCCTCGAGGTCCCGGCGATTGAACGCATCGCTGAGGCGGCGCGCGATCTCCACGTTCTCCAGCGACATCGTCCTCGCAGTATCCCGCGGCCGACCAGAGCGCAAAGGGCTGGAGCGCCCCGATCCCGTGAAGGTGCGGGGCGCTGCCAGCAGGGGTTCTGTTGCTGCTATGTGGCGACCGCGGAAGTCGGCGAGTCGCAGTTCCGGACCCTCTCACCTTCGGGCTCGAGTTTCAAGCCCCGATTGGGTAAGCGTCCCGCCGGTTTTAGCCTCGTTCCAGCGGGGTAGGACTTGACAGACCGTCAGCGCTTGCGGTCTGAAGCTAATCCCGCAGCAAGTTAATTCCGATAAGCCAGGGGAGGACCTGTTTTGAGAAGGAAGCTGACCATTCCGGCGCTCGGTGCGCTGCTGGTGCTGGGCCTGATGGTCGTCGCGCAGTCCGCGACGGCTACTCACGTCCGGCCCAAGGCAGCGACGCCGTTCTACGCGTCGACAGTGCCGTCATACAAGCGCGTGCGTAACGCCGAACCGCGTGCACGCGGCACCGCTTGCGTACTCGTCCTGTAACCCGCCCGTTCAGACCTCGCCGAACGTGACGGTCGGTTCGCCTGACGCCAACGGCGCCGCAGCGAACTCCGTCGGGTTCATCAAGCTGGTCGTCACGAACGGCCCGGGTGCAGCCGACGCCGACGTGGCCATCACGGCCAACATCACCGACGTGCGTTGCCAGGGCGCCACAGTTGCCTGTGGTGCTGCCAACGCCGCGGCAGGCCCCGACTACGTCGGAGCGCTGCTCGGTACGGCATCGCTGAACATCACCGACCACAACAACGCACCGACGGCGGCCGGCCCCTTCGTGGACCCGGCTACTGGTACTCAGCCGTCGTTCCCGGTCGTGACGACGTGTGCCGCCACGGCGGCCAACACGGCGATCGGCTCTACCTGCTCGGCGGCCACCACGGCCAACTCGACCGCACCCGGTGCGGTCACCGAGGGTAAGCGCGGCATCGTCGAGATCAGCCAGCTGCGTGTCTTCGACGGTGGCCCGGACGGCACCCCGAACACCGGCAACGAGTCACTCTTCGAGGTCCAGGGAATCTTCATTCCTTAGTCGCTCGAAGCACCGGTCCGCTGGACCGGAGAAGTTCCGAAAGGGCCGGGAGCAAATCCCGGCCCTTTTGCTGTTTGCAGAGCGCTGGCTGTAGCCGCAGAGCCTTCGGTTAAGCCGTCAAGCGTTCGCGACTACCTCGCCGACCGTAATGTCGTCCAGCGTCACACCAGGATTGGAATCCACACCCGCGCGCATTTGGTCTGCCGCAGCGCGGGCTGCGTCCTCGGACTCGAAAACGATGACCGACGTTCCCTGGTTCCCTCCCTCAAGTCTCACCCAGTAGCCGGCGACGAAGCCGGGGGCTTGGGAAACTCGCGGAACGATCTCCTCACGCAAGTGGTTGGTCGCCGCCTCACCCTCTGTAACGGTCACCCTGGTAACGGTCGCGTGCATTCCGGTCCTCCTTCAAGAGTAGCAGTCCGGAGGATCCTATCCCTGCGAACCCGCAGGCTCAGGAGTTGGCGTGAGCGTCCTGCTCCGAGAGCCCCACGGCTTCGAGGGCTTCGGCTCGGTCCTGATGCTCGAACAGGTAGACGATCTTGCCGTCTCGTAGCTTGAAGTGCAGGTGGAGGCGAACGTCTACCGTGATTCCGCTGGTCTTGCCTTGCCCAGTTACGTGGAGCGATGCGAGGACGTCATCTCCTCGTTCAACGATCTGCTCCACCTCCGCTTGTATCTCGTTCCAACTCTCAAGCCAATGGTTCCGGATTCGCATGGCTCCGTCGATGCCGTAGGAGGGCGAGTGGTTGTCTTCAAATGGAAACCACTCGATTTCCGGATGGAGGATGGATCGAAACGCGTCAGTGTCTTCGACAAACGAATGGACCCAGATCTGTACGACCTTTACGTTCTCCTGCCACATCGCCTACTCCGACAGCCCGGCGGCTTCGAGGGCCTCTTGAACTTCGGTGGTTCCGAAACCGAGTACCTGCGCCCGGCTCACCTTCCCGTCACGGATCGTCCAGGCGGTCAGAACTCGATCCTCAAGGCGGGCTTCGCTTCCAGGCATTCGACGAGAGAGACGCCCCAAGGCGACGATCTCGTCCCCGCGATCGTAGATCCGATCGATCTCTTGGCGGGCATCGAGCAACATCTCCCATTGCGCCCGAGTAGCAGCCTCAGTCTCGTCCGCGACCGCGCCTCGTACCCGGCTCGACGGCTGTCGGGGAATTGACGAACTCGATCTCAGGGTGAGAGAGGGCGCGGAGGGTGTCAACGTCCCGGCGGTTCCAAGCGTCCAACATGCGGCGAGCTATCTCCACGTTCTCCTCGACATCGCCCGCGCAGTATCCCCAGGCTCAGGAGTCGGCGTGAGCGTCTTGCTCGGACAGCCCCACGGCTTCGAGGGCCTCGGACTTGGACGGATAGAACGCCCACCACAGCACCTTGCCGTCGCGAAATCTGAGCGCTTGAAAGAACCGCTCCTCGACTTCAACTCCGCTGTGACGACCACGGGCGCGAAACCGGTTGCAGACCACGGCCCGATCGCTCTCCTCGACCACGTCCAACGCCTCGGTCCGCACCCACTCGAAGACCTCAGCCAAGCTCGCGATGTAGTCACGCACGCCATCGTGACCGCGATACGTCACGTCATCGGCCTCCGCGATCCGCGAGCGAAACTCCACGTCAGGGTCAGAGAGGGCCACGAGGGCTTCGGCATCCAACCGACTCATCGCCTCATACGCGCGCTCAATGCTCCGTTCTCCTGCGACATCGCCCGCGCAGTATCCCGCGCCGGGGACTGTGCGGCTAGGAGTAGTCGAGAGCTGCCTCCGACCACGGCGTCGACTCCCCGATAGATGCCCGGGTCGATCGCGACGTCCTCGGACACGACGAGCTCGACGTTCGGGTTCGTAGGCGAGCAGGGCGGTGTCGAATCTGCGGGCATTTGTGTCCGCGAAATGCTGCCTCACGATCTCCACGTTCTCCTGCGACATCGCCTACCCCCGCTGCTCGGCGAGTCGTTCGGCGGCGGCACGGGCTTGGTCGACCTCGGAGGTCGTAAGGCGAGCGATCGAGCCTCCCACCCAGAGGTAGACCCATGCCCTCGCGCTGTCGAACACGGCCGTCGCCGCCAACCGGACGCCCGTCCTCGAATCACCACAGCAAACACAACCCCACCGCCGAGGTCGCTGACCTCTTCAAGCTCGAAGTCCAATTCCTCCCAGGCCCTGAACCGAGTCCTCAAGGAACCGACGGATCGCCGCTCGACCCTCGAGGAAGTTCTCAATCACGCCCCTCAAGGACCGAATCTTCGGCGACGCTGTTCATCACCCCGTCGAGATCACGGCGATCCAAAGCCTCAAGCTGCTTGCGCACGAGCTCAACCAGGTCGGGCGTCGTGGACTCCTGCGACATCGCCCGCGCAGTATCCCGCAGGCTCAGGAGTCGGCGTGAGCGTCCTGCTCCGAGCGGCCCCAGGGGGAGCCCGAGTACCCCACCAAGCCGGGAATCCGCGCTGGTTTACATAACCCCGATCGTCCAGCATCTGATTCGCGGACCGCTCGGTCCTCGCCAAGAGTGCCGCCATAACAGCCGGGTCGCGCCCCGGGCTCGCAACCCCGGACAGACGATTTCGCGTTGCAGACATGCGACGGCCCCAGGTCCGCTCAAGGCCTCGCTGGTGACGGCCTGCCCCCCGGGCTGCAAGGCGCCGATCAGCACAACAGCGCCCTTTGGAATTAGCCACAACGTGCCGATGAACACTCCTGTCCACGGCTAGACGCGTGCGACTTCCCCTTGACGATGTCCACCGGCACCCCAGAAGCAGCCGTGCCTCACCGTGACGAGCGGCACACCATGGGCCGCATCGGAGCGGCGATTGCGGCTGCAATTGCCCTGTTCGGCGCGATCGCCTCGATCGGCCCGCTGAGCTCTTCCGGCGTCGACAACGCCGCGATGCGCACGGTGGTCGCGTCTTCCGCCGTGCTCGCGGGCCTGATCCTGATCGTGCCGTGGCAGCGGATGCCGCGCTGGACCTTCCTCATGCCGCTGGTGCTGATGACCCTGTCGATCGGCGCCCTCGCCGAGGCCGCCGACACCGCCGGCAGCACCATGCTCGTGCTGCTGGCCTTCGTGGTCGTGCTGGCCGCCTACTACCTGCCCCGCCCCTACGCGTTCGGCGAGCTGGCGCTGGTGGGCCTTGTGCTCGCGACCCGCATCATGGGTCTCGACGAGGCAAGCTCCCGCCAGGCGGAAGCCCTGCGGGTGGTGCTGCTGATGGCCGCCTTGATCGCGCTGTTCGCGCTGGTCCTCTTCCTGCGCAACGCAATCAGCAAGCGCGAGGCGCTGATCAAGAACCAGGACGTCTTCGACTACCAGACCGGCCTGCTCACGCGCGGCGAGCTGGACCGAGTTCTGACAGTCGAATTGGCGCGCGCGCAGCGCCACGCCCGGCCGCTGTCCGTGGTGATGATCGAGCTCTCCGGACCGATGTTCGTCGACTCGGGCCCCTCACACGCGGCGCGCATCCTCACTCTGGTGGCGCGCTCGGTGCTGGGCCGGATCCGGGTCGAGGACTCCGCCGCCCGCCTGGACGGCATGCGGTTCGCGATCGTTGCGCCGGAGACCAGCGAGAGCGGCGCCTCCACTTTCGCGGAGATGGTCGCCGAGGTCGTTCGCCGCCGGCTCGTCACCCTTGGCTACGACAACGACAGCTTCTCGATCGCCTACTCGTGGGCCGAGTACCCCCACCACGGCCAGACGCGCGAAGAACTGCTGAAGGTGGCCGAGGTCAATCTCGAGGAGCAGGACCTGCGCCACGAGAGCTCTCCCGCAGCGCAGGTCGACATGGGCACCGAGCGGCGCGCCGAAACGCCCGCTTCACAAGCCCAGGCTCACTAGTCGTTCGGCACCACTTCGAACGCGGCGACCTCTCCGTCGCGCACCTCGAGCGGCACCAGGGCTTTCAGCCTTGAACCCGGACCACGTGGTCTGACAAGATGCGACGTTCGGATGGCTGATCGCCTCACAGGCCTGGATGCGTCCTTCCTTCACCTCGAGGACGCCACCTCCCACATGCACGTCGCCTCGGTGACGGTGTTCGAGGGACCGCCGCCGACCCACGAGGAGCTGCTCGAGCACGTCGAGCGCCGGCTCTCGCTGGTGCCGCGCTTCCGGCAGAAGCTGCGCTTCGTGCCGCTCGGTCAGGGCCGTCCCGTCTGGGTCGACGACCCGCACTTCAACCTGGAGTACCACGTACGCGCGACCGCCCTGCCGCCGCCCGGCAGCGAGCAACAGCTGAAGTACCTCGCCAGCCGCGTGTTCGCGCAGCAGCTCGATCGCACCAAGCCGCTGTGGGAGATCTGGCTCGTCCAGGGCCTCGGCCGCGGTGACAGCTCGCCCGGCGAGGCGGAGCGGTTCGCGCTCCTCTCGAAGACCCACCACTGCCTCGTCGACGGCGTCGCGGGGGTGGACATCACGGCGGTCCTGTTCGACACCGCCGCCGAGCCGACCACGCCGCCCGACACAGGGCCGCAGTGGCAGCCGCTGCCCGAGCCGACCTCCGCGCAGCTGATCGGCGACGCGCTGATCGAGCGCGCCACCCAGCCCGCTGAGATGGTGCGCTCCGTACGCTCGGCCGTGCGCGCGCCGCGCCGTATGCTCTCGCGCAGTGTCGGGGCGGCCAGCGCAGTCGGCGCGCTGGCTCGATCCGGTCTCGGCGCTCCCCCGTCCCCGCTGAACGTCGACATCGGCCCGCATCGCCGCTTCGACTGGGTGCGCGCCGAGCTGAGCGAGGTCAAGGAGATCAAGAACCGCCTCGGCGGCACCGTCAACGACGTCGTGCTCGCGACCGTGACAGGCGCTCTGCGGAAGTTCCTCCAGGAGCGCGGCGAGGACGTCGATTCCCTGACGCTCAAGGCGCTCGTGCCCGTCAGCGTGCGCCGCGACGACGAGTACGGCATGACCGGCAACCGCGTCGCCGGGATGATGGCGCCGCTGCCGGTCTACGAGGAGGACCCGGTCGAGCGGCTGAGGATCATCTCCGAGGAGCTCGACGGCCTGAAGGATTCCGGCCAGGCGGTCGGCGCCCAGGTGCTCACCCAGCTGAGCGGCTTCGCGCCGCCCACCGTGCTCGCGCAGGCGGGCCGGCTGCAGTCGCGCCAGCGGTTCTTCAACCTGGTCGTGACCAACGTGCCGGGCCCGCAAATGCCGCTGTACGTGCTCGGGCGCGAGCTGCTCGACGTCTTCCCGCTCGCACCGCTGGCCAAGCGGCAGGCGGTCTGCATCGCGATCATGAGCTACAACGGCAAGCTCAACTTCGGGCTGCTCGGAGACTTCGACACGCTGCCGGACCTCGAGGTGATCGCGGGCGGCATCAATACCTCGCTCGACGAGCTGCGGCTCGCGGCCGGCCTGCGCAAGAAGACGCGCGCCCCGCGGCGACGCGCCACGGCATCCTCGCGTTCGAACGGCTCCGGTCGCCGGCGCACCGCGAAGACGCCCTCCGGGGAAAGCCCGGAGACCGACGGCGACTCCTAGCCGCGACCGAAGCATGTCGGAGGAGAACGTCGCCCTCGTGTTGCGAGGGATGGAGTCGCTCAACACGGGCGACGTCGACGCGATGCTCGAGGTGGCGGCCGAGGACATCCGGTTCATCCCGCGGCGCGCCCCTGTGATGGGCGCCTACGTCGGTCACGACGGGATGCGCGAGTTCATCGCGGACAACGCCGAGAACATGGAGGTCTTCCGCGTCACCCCCGAGGAGGTGATCGACGCCGGGGACCGCGTCGTGATCATCGGGACGCTGGCCGTAAAAGGCCGCGGAAGCGGCATCGAGATGAGCTTTCCGACCGCTACCGTGACCACGGTCCGCGACGGCAAGATCGTCCACTTCGAGGAGTTCATCGAGCGCGAGAAGGCGCTCGCCGCGGTCGGGACGTAGCGCCGGGCCGCCGCGGCTTGGGCGCTCCGGCGCCGTTTCGGCGGCTATACGTCCGAAAGGAGCCGTACCGTCAAGGGTTCGTGACGAGTACGGCAAGCGCAGCGGTACATGCCGAAGAGGCATGCCAGACGGTCGGGGAGGTTGCCGCCCGGATTCGCCGCGCGCTGCGCGCCGAAGGGGGTGGCTGGGTCGAAGGCGAGGTCCAGCGGTGGCACGTGTCACCCCGCGGCCACGCGTACTTCACCCTGGCCGACGAAAGCGCGGTCCTGGACTGCCGGATCTGGAAGCAGCAGATGCCGCCGCCGGACCAGCATCCCCGGGCCGGCGAGCTCGTACAGGTGCACTTCGCGCAGGCCGACTTCTGGCCGGAGAAGGGCAGGCTGCAACTGGCTGCGGACCGGATCCGCCCCACCGGCGAGGGCGAGCTCCTGCGCCGCAAGGCGGAGGTGCTGCGCAAGCTGGAGGCCGAAGGGCTCACCGACCCCGCGCGGCGGCAGGCGCTGCCTGTATTTCCGCGCCGCGTGGGCGTGATCGCCGGCCGGGACTCGGACGCGAAGGAGGACGTGATCCGCGCGCTGCGCGAGCGGTTTCGCCCCGTCGACATCTCCTTCTGCCCGGCGCTCGTCGAGGGCGCGCGAGCGGTCGGCAGCATCGTGGACGCGCTCGGGCGGCTGTCCGGTGAGCCGCGCGTCGACGTGATCGTTCTCGCCCGTGGCGGCGGCAGCGTTGCCGACCTGATGCCATTCGACGACGAGCGGCTGTGCCGCGCGATCTTCGCGTGCGGCACGCCCGTAGTGACGCTCGATCGGACACACCAAGCAAAGGCCGAACTGCGATCACGTCGCGGCGGCCTGTGCTCACGTTCCCGGCCGCACGGCCGAGCTGGTCGTGCCGAGCGCCGTCGAGCTGGGCGAGCGGATCGGGCTGGTCGAAGCGACGCTGACCGGCGCGCAGCAGCGGATGATCGATCTTCGCGCCGACGTCGACCAGCTCGCCGGGAGGGCAGATCCCCGCCCGACTCTGGCGCGCCTGAGCGCAGAGCTCGGGAATCACCTCCGCGTGCTGGCCGCTCGCGCCGACGCCTACTACGGGCAGCGCCGCCTTCAGATCGAGACGCTGCGCCTCGACGGCGCCGGCCGCATCGCGCGGAAGAAGATCGCCGACTACCGCAGCGCGCTGGACCGCCACGAGGGCCGGCGCCCGGTCAGCAGCCGGCAGGTACTGGCCAACGCCCGGCATGCGGTCACCCACCGGGCCGACGTGATCGCGGCGCTCGATTTCCGTGGCCGCGGTTGGGTGCTCGCCGAGGGCGCCGCCGGCACGGCGCTGCGTTCGGCAGCAGGCGTGAAGGAAGGCGACGACCTCAAGTTGCGCTTCCACGACGGCCGGGTCGACGCCCGTGCCGCTCGGGTTCAGATGGATACAGAAGGAGAAACAGGATGAGCAGCAAGCAGGAGGCGCAGGCGAAGCCCCGCGAAATCGTCTTCGAGACCGGCTACGAGCGGATGAAGGAGATCGGGGCCCGCCTCGACTCGGGCGACGTCACGGTTGCCGAGATGTGCGACCTGTACGCCGAGGGCAAGGGCCTCGGCCGGGCGCTGATGGAGTACCTGGACGAGCGCGAGGGCGAGTTGCAGGAGATCGACGAGGGCCGCAACCTGCCGCGCTTCAAGGTGGTCGCGACTTCGGGCGACCAGTCGGACGACGCCGCGCCGGACGCGGCCGTCCAGGACGAGATCCCCTTCTAGGAGTTCTCGGCCTTCTTCGGGCGCCGTACCGCTGCAGGCGGCGTGGTCGAGCGCGTCCAGCGACTGCTCGGCCCAGCGCCTGAAGTAAATGCCGCGCGTGAGAGCGTCGAAGAGCCGGTCCGAGACGTGCTTGGCCTCGATGCCCATCTCGAGCTCGACGAACGTTCCGCCGAGTGCCTCGGTCAGCTTCCAGTCCGCGAACGCCCCGGTCTTCATGCAGGTCATCCGGATGCCGCGCAGTTCGTCGCGGCGGTCCAGCAGGAAGGCCGTGTGCGCTGTTGCCGAAAGGAGACTTGGTCACCTGGGCGTACTCGTCGCCCTCCTCGAAGCGCTCGCCCTTGACCTCGATCACACGCGGCCACCACTCGGGGTAGCGCGGCGGGCTGCCGACCAGGTCCCACACGACCTCGATCGGAGCGTCGATGTGCGCCCTGTGACTGTGCGCTGACATCGGGTTCAGTTTCCCACACGGCCCGTGGGAGAGCCAGAGGCTCCATAGAATCGGGGCATGACGGACGTCGACCGCCCACTGCGGGTCGCCCTGGCCCAGATCAACACCACCGTCGGAGACATCGACGGCAACGCCGCGAAGATCGTGGACGCGATCGAACGCGCCCACGAGGGGGGTGCCCAGCTCGTGGTGCTGCCGGAGCTGGCCATCAACGGATATCCGCCCGAGGACCTGCTGCTGAAGACGCACTTCCTGGCGGCCGGCGAGCGGGCGCTGGGCGAGATCGCCGCGAGCGTGCACGACATGGTCGCCCTGATCGGGTTCGCCGAGCGCGCGGAGGACGTCTACAACTCGCTCGCGGTCGTGGCCGACGGCGCCGTGCAGGGGATCTATCGCAAGATGTTCCTGCCCAACTACGGGGTCTTCGACGAGCAGCGCTACTTCCAGGCCGGCGACGTACCGGCCACGATCACCGTCGAGAGCGCACGGATCGGCCTGACGGTCTGCGAGGACATCTGGGAGCCCGGCCCGCCAGCCAGCGACGAGGCGCTGGCCGGCGCCGAGGTGATCGTCAACGTGTCGGCCTCCCCGTACCACATGGGCAAGGGCATACAACGCGAGCGCATGCTCATCCAGCGCGCCCGCGACAGCCTCTCCTGGGTCGTGTTCTGCAACCTGGTAGGCGGCCAGGACGAGCTGGTTTTCGACGGCTACTCGCTGGTGATCGACCAGGACGGCGAGGTGATCGCCCGCGGTGAGCAGTTCGACGAGGAGCTGATCTTCAGTGAGATCGACCCGACCACGGCCGAGCGCGCGCGCCTGCGCGACGCGCGGCATCGTGCCCCGGCCCGGCGGCGAGCCGAAGTCGTCGATCTCGGCTGGTTCCGCGCTCCCCCGCGCCACAGCGCCAGTGAGGTCGGCGGGACGCGCGCGGACGTCAAAGGCGAGGAATCAGAGGTGTACAGCGCCCTTTGTCTGGGCCTCCGCGACTACGTCGAGAAAAACGGCTTCGACCGCGTGCTGCTCGGTCTTTCGGGCGGCATCGACTCCGCCCTGACCGCGACGATCGCCGTCGACGCCCTCGGCGCCGCGCGCGTCGCGTGCGCCGTGATGCCCTCGCCGCACTCCTCCGAGGAGACTCAGCGCGACGCCCGCCAGCTGGCGGAGAACCTCGAGATCGAGCAGTTCGAGCTGGCGCTGGAGCCTGTGATGGAGAGCTACGAGGTGACCCTGCGGCCGGTGTTCGATGGCAGCGCGCCTGGCCTTGCCGAGGAGAACATCCAGGCGCGGATCCGCGGCAACCTGCTGATGGCCCTGTCCAACAAGTTCGGCTGGCTCGTCCTCACGACCGGTAACAAGAGCGAGTACTCGGTCGGCTACACCACGCTCTACGGCGACATGGCGGGCGGTTTCGGCGTCTTGAAGGACGTGCCAAAGACCTGGGTCTTCCGGCTTGCCCACTATCGCAACGGGAAAACCATCCCGCCCGTCATCCCGCCCTCGATCCTCGAGCGTCCGCCGTCGGCGGAGTTGAAGCCCGGCCAGCGCGATGAGGACTCGCTACCGCCCTATGACCTGCTCGACGTGATCCTCGAGGCGTACATCGAAGAGGACCTCGACCGCCAGCAGTTGATCCGGCGCGGCCTGCCGGAGCAGGTCATCGACCAGGTGATCAGGATGGTCGATCGCGCCGAGTACAAGCGCCGCCAGGCGCCGCCCGGGATCAAGATCAGCCCCAAGGCATTCGGGCGGGACCGGCGGCTGCCGATCACGAACCGCTTCGGCGGGTAGCGACTGGGCGCTACTGGCTGTGCGCCTAGCGCGGCGCGGGGCGCACGGCGATCGTCGCACGCACCAGCGCGCAGATATTGCCCTCGTCGTCGGTTATCTCGACGTCCCAGATCCAGGCCGACCGGCCGCGCTTGCGCACCGTCGCGGTTCCGTTCACGTGGCCCTCGGTGATCGGCCGCATCAGGCTCGCGTTTATCTCCTGGCCCATGGCCGCGTTTCCCTCGCCGCGAACTCCCTCCCAGGTCCCGCCGGAGGCGAGCGACTCGGCCAGCGCCAGCATTGCGCCGCCGTGCACCAGGCCGAGCGGCTGGAGGATGCGATGCGTGACCGGAATGCGCCCCTTCACGACCCCGTCCGAGAGCCCGAGGAACTCCATGCCGAGCGCACCGGCGATCGTCTGATCCAAGGGAAGAGCCGCGGGCTTGTCGGTCACGCGGACATCTCGCGCGGCGGAATCAGCTTGCCGGGGTTCATGATCCCGCTCGGATCGAGCCGCTCCTTCAGCGCCCGCAGCGCCTCGACTCCGAGCGGTCCCACCTCGCTCGGCATCCACGGCGCGTGATCGCGCCCGACCGCGTGATGGTGGGTGATCGTTCCCCCCGCCCCCACGATTGCGTCGCAGGCCGCTGACTTGACCGCCTGCCACTGCTGCAGCGGGGCCTCGTCCTCGCGTGGCGCGATGAACGTGAAGTACAACGAAGCGCCCGTCGGATAGAGATGGGAGACGTGACAGCCGACCAGTCCGGGCGTCCCGCGGCTCGCAAGCGCCTGCTGGAGCGCCCCCTTGACGGCAGCGTGCAGACCCATCAGACCGGACCAGTGTGTTGCGGTCTCGAGTGTCTCGACGAACAGGCCGCGATCCATCAGGAAGTCGCGCAGGTAGGGGCCCTCGAACCGAGAGTGAGCCCAAGCCTTCCCGGGGGAGGTGCCCAGCGACAGGCCGCGGGAGCGCTTCAGAATGCCCCCACCAAGCGAACGCCGCCGGTCGACGGCCGTGCGGTCGCCTTCCCAGCCGACGATCGCAAGGCAGCCTTCGCCATAGCCGCGGACACCGATATAGCGGCGCCCGAGGCGCGAGGCGGTCGAGTCCGCCCCGGCCAGCATCAGCGACAGCCGCGTCTCGTCTTCGTCCAGCAGTCGCGCGACATCCGGCGCGGCGCCGCCCTGCTCGAGCGCGCGCAGCGCCTCGGCGCCATCCTCGAAGGAACGGAACATCCAGCCCTCGTAGCGGCGCTCGGTGGGCGCCGGCTTGACCTGCAGCGTCGATTCGGTGATCACGCCCAGCACGCCCTCCGAGCCGACGAGCATCTCGCGCAGCTTGGGCCCGGCCGCTGAAGCGGGGAACGAGTGGGCTTCGATCTCGCCGGCCGGGCTGGCGAGCCGCAGGCCGGTGACGAGCTTTTCGATGGTGCCGTAGCCGGTCGACGCCTGGCCGGCCGACCGGGTCGCGACCCAGCCGCCGACGCTCGAGTACTCGAAGGACTGGGGAAAGTGGCCCAGCGTGTAACCGGCCGCACCCAGTGCCTGTTCGACGGCTGGGCCGCGGGCGCCGGCGCCGATCACGGCGGTGTGGGAGCGCTCGTCGACCGTGCCCACGGCCGCGATCCGCGACATGTCGAGGCAGACGACCTCGCCGAAGCCGTCGCGGACCGGCTCGACTCCTCCAACGACGCTCGTGCCGCCTCCGAAGGGGACCACGGCCACACGCTCGTTGCCGCACACTTCGAGGACGCGGCGCACGTGGCCCTCGCTCGCCGGGTACACCACCACCTCGGGCGCCGACTCGGCGTCGCCCGCGCGCATCCGGGTCAGGTCCGGATAGCCCTTCCCGGCGGCGTGCACGATGCGGGTCTCGCGGTCATCGCGGACCCATTCCTGCCCGACGGCGTCCCCCAGCAGCGAGCGCACGCTGGACGGGATCTCGCGTTCTCCGACGCGCACGTCATCGATCGCGACGGGCGGGGTGCGCCGGTCCGGGGCGCCAATCTCGGATCGCAACGCCTCGAAGACGTCATCCGGCAGGCCGCCGGAGTGGGCGGGGTCGCCCCACCCCCACCACCTCATCATGGGCGCCGGGTCAGGAGGGCGGCTCACCGGGGTCCTCTCCTTCCGGATCCGCGGTGAGCGCGTGCTCGAGTCCGTTGAGCGCCTCGTCCAGTTGCTCCGCCGTGGCACGCCGCAGCATGAAGCCGCCCAGGCGGGACATCCCGCGCAGACGCTGCTCCTGCTCGACCGTGACTCGCGTGCCGCCGTCGGCGGGACTCAGGTCGAAGCGCGTGACCGAGGACTTGAGCACCTTTGCGAACGGCGAGTTCTCGATCTCCTGCTCCCAGGCATACGCCGTGCCGTCGCGCGAGTAGAGGCACCGGTAGTCCGCGCGGACGTCCTTGCCGGACTTCGCCTCGAGGACCTTGGTCCAATGGGTCCCGCTGCCGCGCTTACGCTCGTGGACGTCCTCGACCCGGCTCACGCGCGGCCACCAGCGCGGCAGGTGGTACGGATCTGAGAGCAGGCGCCAGACCGCCTCCGGCTCGGACGCGATCACGCGACTACGCCTCGCCCGCGGCACCGAGACGCTTCAGTCGACCAGCCGGCGCAGGTCCTGCACCAGCAGCAGGTGCTTGAGCTGCGATACGACCGCGGCCAGGCTCTCGAGCGTCTCGACGGCCTCCCGCCGGCGCTCCTTGTTGCGCGAGCGCAGCGCCGGCCCGAGCACCTGCTCCAGCAACGAGGCCTCACGATCAGCGCTGGTGCGGAAGACGCGCAGGTTGCGCGCCGCGACGCCATAGCGGGTCAGCTCGCCCGCGACGCGGATGATCTCGCGGTCGACGTCGTCGAACCGCCGGTCGCCGCTCCGCCCGGTCGGCCGGATCAGCCCGAAGTCCTCGAACTCGCGCACCAGCCGTTCGTCGGCGCCCGCGTATTCGAGCACGGCCTCGAGGTCGTGACCCGACTCATCCGAGCCCGTCAGCCCCAGCCGACGTGGTGCCGCCGGCTCAGCACCGGGCCCGTTCTGCTCGATTTCCTGGTCCGCCCGCCCTGTGGCCAGCTCCTGCCGGATGACCCGCAGCGGCAGGAACTCATCGCGTTGCAGCCGGAGGATCGTGCGCAGGCGGTTGACGTCGGCCTGCGAGTAGAGCCGGTAGCCACCCTGGGTGCGCCGCGGCGAGAGGAGCTTCTGGTCCTCCAGATAGCGGATCTTCGAGATCGAGATGTCGGGGAACTCGGGCCCGAGGAGCTTGCAGACGGCGCCGATCGTCAGGGACTTGCGCGTACGGGCCGTCCCATCGGGTCCCGTCCCGGGCTGAACCGGCGTCGGCCGCTGCCCGATCTCCCCGGAATCCATCTTCACCGCTCCAGGAAGGTCATCTTGTACTTGCCGACCTGCAGCTCGTCGCCGTTCTGGAGCTGCTGGGACTCGATCCGGCGGCGGTTCACGTAGGTGCCGTTGAGCGAGCCGAGATCGTCGATGTACAGGCCATCCCGGCGGCGGACGATCAACGCGTGATTGCGTGAGACCGTCACGTCGTCGAGGAACACGTCGGCATCAGGGCTGCGGCCGATCGACACCCGGTCCCCCTGCAGGGAGAAGCTCTCGCCGGAGCGCCCGCCGCCCGAGCGGATGACGAGGGCGCCGCCCTCCGAGGCCACCTGCTCGACGTCGACGGCCTGCGTCTCGCCCGTCTCCCCCACCTTGTACGTGATGGTGGTCCCGTCGGCCCCCGGCTCCTCCGCGGGCAGGTGAGCGCCGCACTTCTGGCAGAAGTTGGCGCCCGGATTGTTCATGAACCCGCATTCGGGGCAGTGCACGGCCTGGGGTGCTCCTCGGTCGAACGGTCGGTTACCCGGCCGCTATTTGTTGCCCTCGGGCTCGCCCAGTGCCTTGCCCGCAAGGATGTCCGTCAACTGGTCGACGTCGGCGCCGCTGATCACGGACTGTCCCTCTTCGCGCTTGTGGCGCAAGCGGTTGACCAGCTCGGCACGCAGGATGTCGATCTTCCCGTGCAGGATCCGGCGCTGGTAGGAGACCTTCTGCTCCTCCTCCGTGAGCCTGTCGATCAGGTCCTTCAGCTCGCCATCGGACAGTGAGCCGAGGTCTGGAAACGTGTCCTCCATGTCGCTCCTTATCGTTTCGTGCCGTCCGCAATCCGCGCGGACGTCGGGGGGCTGCAACGGGCTCTCAGGGCGATGCCCGTAATCGACACCGCCGGCCGATTATACGGCTGCGCGGTGAAGGGTCAACCAAAGGTTGAGTGTTGCCACGCCTCGCCCGCCCCGGGCCGCTACGGGCGCAGCACTTCCTCGAGCAGCTCGCGGTAGCGGCGGGCGAGCGCCGCGGAATGCTCGTCGTCGTGGCCCTCGGCGTAGATGTGGAAGAAGGGCTCGTCGGGGTCCGGCACCAACTGTGCCCAGCCGCCGTTCTCCTCGACGCGGATACCGTCCGCCGGCTCTACGCGCTGGTCGCGAACCCGCTCCCCGAGCTCGCGCATCGCCCGGCCCTTGAGACTCCAGGGCACGGGCGCGCGCTGGTGGACCAGCGCCGCCGTGGGCACCTCGTCCACCAGCTGCGACAGGGGACGTTCCTCCAGCGACAGGAGCTCGAGCACTTTCGCCAACGTCATCACCGCGTCATAACCGGGTACCGCGCCCGGGAACAGGTAGCCGCCGTCGGGCGCGCCGGCGAAGATCACGTCCGGCTCGGAGGCCGCCGTGATCAGACCGGCCTGAGTGATGCCGTGCCGCACGACCCGCGCCCCGTGGCGCTCGGCGATGCGCTCGGCTACGTGCGAGACGTTCGCGGGCAGCACCACGGTGCCGCCTTCCGGGCTGTGCTTGCAGACGAGCTCCACCATCAGATGCAGCGCGACGTCGGGGGGAATCTCGCGGGCCCGGTCGTCGATCAGGAGAACTCGCTCGGCCGAGCGGTCGAACACGGCTCCGAGGTTGCCCCCCATCGCCTCCACGATGCGGCGGGTGTCGGCCGTGAAGGCGGGCACGTCGACGCCCAGGATCGCCTGCTCGTCGGGATCCAGGATCGCGTGGTTGACCACCGCCTCCACGCGCATCGTGCGCAGCAGGGATCCCATCGACAGTCCCGCGCTGGAATGAGCGTAGTCGAGCGCGAGCCGGAAGCGCTTGGCGCGGATCCGCTCGAGGTCCGCCGCCCCGAGCAGTCCGGCCATGTACGCCTCCTGGGCGCGTGGCGGGAAGCGCAGGTCACCGAGCTGGGTGAGGAGCGCGCGGCGCGTCTCCTGGCGGTTGAAGTACTTCTCGATGTCCTTACGGGTCGCCTCGGTGGCCGGCAGGGCGTCACCCTCGAAGAACAGGATCTGCAGACGCTCGGGGTCGCGGTCGGAGATCTGCACGTGAATGCCCCCGGGGGCGCGCGAATGCATGACCGTGAAGCGGGTCACCGCCGCCGTTGCAACGCGCAGGTCGCGCACGGACACGCCCGTCGCGATGATCCCCGCGATCATCGCCCGCTTGATCATCCGTGAGGCCGGGTGCGCATCGCGGCTCGCGACCACGACCTCCCCACGGCTGAGGGTGGTCCCGAAGGCCATCGCGAGGCGGGTCGCCGTTTCGGGCGTGATGTCGACGTTGACGATCCCGGCCACTCCCTCGTCCGTGAACAGCGTCGATGCGCCGCGCGGCTGCCACACCAGCGAGCGGTTCACCTGCGCGCCCGTCTCGACGACCTTGAACGGATAGACATGGACGCCGGAGCCGACCGTCGCTTGCTCCCCGATGGAGCATTCGTCGCCGATCACGGCGTCCTCGGAAATCGACGCGTGGGCGCGCACCTCGCAGTTCTTGCCGATCACCCCGCCCCGGATCTGGCTGCTCGGGCCCAGGTACGTGTTGGCGTCGATGACACAGTTCTCGGTCTCGCAGTGCTCCTTGACGATCACGTTGTTGCCGAGCACCGTGTAGGGGCCGATGCGGGCATTGGGGTCGATCGCGCAGTAGTTGCCGATCACGGCCGGACCCTCGATCTGCTCGATGTTCTCGGCGAGGGAGCCGGCCCCCAGCCACACGTTGTCGCGCAGCCGCACGCCGGCGATCTCGAGCTCGACCTTTCCGTCGAGGGCGTCCCGGTTCGCCTGCTGGAACTGGGCGATGTTCCCGATGTCCATCCAGTAGCCGTCGGCGATCCAGCCGTATAGCGGGGCGCCGCGGGCGAGCAGGTCCGGGAACAGCTCCTTGGAGAAGTCATAAGGCCGGTCGAGCGGGATGTCGAGCAGCACCTCTGGCTCGAGCACGTAGATCCCCGTGTTGATCGTGTCCGAGAAGACCTCGCCCCAGGACGGCTTCTCGAGGAAGCGCTCGATCCGGCCGTCCTCGGCCGTGATCACGACGCCGAACTCGAGCGGATCCGGCACCCGCTTCAAGGCCAGGGTCGCGGCCGCGCCGCGGTTGCGGTGGAACTGGATCAGCGCCGACAGGTCGATGTCCGTGAGGGCGTCCCCGCTGATCACGAGGAAGCTGTCGTCCAGGTAGGGCTGGAGCAGCTTGACGCTGCCGGCTGTGCCGGCGGGCGTCTCCTCGATCGAGTAGTCGAGCTCGACACCGAGGTTGGACCCGTCCGCGAAGTAGCCGCGGATCACCTGCGGCATGTAGGCGAGCGTTGCGGCCACGCTGGTCAACCCGTGCCGGCGCACGAGCTCCACGATGTGCTCCATGCAGGGCTTGCCGGCCACGGGCACCATCGGCTTGGGCTGATTGGAGGTCAGCGGGCGCAGGCGGGTACCCTCGCCGCCCGCCATGACGACGGCCTTCACAAGGGGAATTCTGTCAGCCGGAGGCTTATCCGCCGGTTTCCGCGGTGTGAAGCTCTCGATATCCCCGTATCCCGTCGCGGAAGTACAGGGCGGTTGCGAGGAGGGAGCCGGCCAGCCCGACGTATAGGCACCAGTCCGCCACGTCACCGGGCCCGAAGATCAGCGCGATGCCCACGGCCGACATGGTCGGCCACACCGCCAGCCGGCCGGCCCAGTTGATCGAGAGGTCGAGGCCCAGCCGCAGGCCCGCGGAGACTGCGACGACCATCACGATCTCGCGCGCCAGCAGGACCGCGATCGCCCACCGCGGCAGCAATTCGAACTGCCAGCAGACCGCCACGCCGGCGATCACCACCAGCCGGTCGAGCAGCGGGTCCATCAGCGCTCCCAGCCGGCTGTACTGGCCCGTGAGCCGCGCGAGCAGGCCGTCGAGGTAGTCGCCCCCGGTGGCGATGCAGAAGCAGACCGTGCTGAGCGTCTCGCGCCCGTCCTCGGACGAGAAGGCCACCACCACGAACACCACCAACGTGGCGAGCCGGATGTAGCCGACCAGGTTCGGGAGCGTGAAGGGCCGCAGCGGCGCTCCGGCCCGGGTGAGCTCGGCCGGGTCGCCGGGGCGGCTCAGGCCCAGGGTGCGCGCCCGGCCCAGCTTCGACATCAGGCGCAGCTCGTCGAGCAGCTCGATCAGTGTGCCGGCGGCGTTGTCGAGCGGGATGTCGCGTGGCTCGCGCCCCCGCCGCACCTGGATCTCCAGCCGCTCCGATTCGAGCGAGCGCTTGCCAGCCACCACCCGCAGCGGGCAGCCGAGCAGCTCCGCCTCGACGAACTTCTCGCCGGGCGAGACCTGGCGGTCGTCGTAGAGCACCTCGATCCCTGCGCCGACCAGGCTCTCGTACAGCCGGTCGGCGTACTCGACCTCGGCGCTACCGGGCTTGCCGAGCGCGACCAGGTGGATGTCGAAGGGCGCGATCGAGCGCGGCCACGAGATTCCCTGCTCGTCGGCGTACTGCTCGACCGCCGCCGCGGCGATGCGGGCCGGGCCGATCCCGTAGCTCCCCATCACGATCGGGCGCTCGCGGCCGTCCTCGTCGAGGTAACGCGCATCGAGCGGCTCGGAGTAGCGCGTCCCGAGCTTGAAGATGTTCCCGACCTCGATCGCGGGCTCGATCGCGATCACGCCGCCGAGCGGGCAGATGTCGCCGTCGCGCACCGTGCGGATGTCCGCGAAGGTCGCGCTGAAGTCGCGCCCCGGCTCCACACCGCGCAGGTGGTGGTCGGCCCGGTTGGCCCCGGTCACGTGGTTACCGTGGTCGAGGCAGGAGTCGGCGATCACATCGACCTCGACGCCGACCGGCCCGATGAAGCCCGGGGGCGCGCCGAAGGCGGCGACGATCTCGTCCTCCGTGGCGGGCCGGAAGTCCTGCCCGAGCAGCTTGCTGAGCTTGATCTCGTTCAGGCGGTCGTCGCCGCGCACGAGCGCCAGGCGCAGCACTCCGTCCTCGCAGACGACGGGCAGCGCCTTGATCATCACCGCCGGGTCGACGCCGAGCAGGCTGGAGACCTCCTCGATCGTTCGCGCCCCCGGCGTCTCCACCGGCTGCGGTGCGTCCAGCGGCGGCGGGTACTCGGGGTCCGGCGGCGTGCCCTTGGCGACCTCGACGTTGGCGGCGTAACCGGCGTCCGAGAGCGCGACATCGTTCTCGCCTGCCGAGCAGGGCGCCATGTACTCGTGTGCGCCGGCGCCGCCCATCATCCCGACGTCCGACTCGACCCGGTACCAGCGCAGCCCGCAGCGGTCGAAGATCCGGTCGTACGCGTGGATCTGGCGCTGGTAGGAGGCTTCGAGGCCGTCGTCGTCGCGGTCGAAGCTGTAGGCGTCCTTCATGATGAACTCGCGCGTCCGTAGGACGCCGGCGCGCGGCCGCGCCTCGTCGCGCTCCTTGATCTGGAGGTGATAGAGCATCAAGGGCAGGTCGCGGTAGGAGCGCACGTCGCGCGACAGGTGGAACGTGATCGCCTCCTCGTGGGTCAACGCCAGCACGAGCGGCCGCTCGGAGCGGTCCTTCAGCTTGAACAGCTCGGGGATGTCGTAGCGACCCGTCCGCTGCCACAGCTCGGCCGGCTGGAGGACCGGGAACAGCGACTCGAGCGCCCCGATCGCGTCCTGCTCCTCGCGGATGATCTGCTCGACGCGGCGGTGCACCCGCCACCCCGCGGGCAGGTACGACCACATGCCCGCGCCGAGCTGGCGCACCAGGCCGGCGCGCACCATCAGGACGTGAGAAACCGCCTCTGCGTCGGAGGGCGGTTCCTTGAGCGTCGGTAGGAAGTAGCTGGAAAGCCGCGTCAAAGGGATTGCAAGCGTATAGGGGACCGGCGCGATCCCTCGGGTGGTCCCGCTACGGTTTGCACTCCCCGCAGCGCTACCTCGGACCCGGCGCGCTGTTCTTCCTCCAGATGCCCCACTTCATGACTCGAGCAACGTTTTCCGCTGCCTCGCTCCTGGCGCTGATGCTTGTCGGCCTGGCGATGGCTGCGCCCGAAGCGGGCGCCGACACGCCCACGGCCGGCACCGTCTACCGCGACGGGCCCTCGGGCCGCTATCTGGTCGGGGGCACCTGGTACCGGCGCTCGGACCGGGCCGACCGGGGTCTGCGCCGCGGCTACCAGCGCCAGACGAGCCGCCACGGCTGGCGCGGCGTGACCATTCCCAACGCCGCCAACGCCACCGACAACTCCACGCGCAGCTACCTGGGCGGGGTCTGGTGGTACCGCAAGGACTTCGAGTTGCCCTCCTCCAGCACCGCCTTGCAGTGGATCCTGCGCTTCGAGTCGGTCAACAACCGCGCGACCGTCTGGCTTAACGGCCGCCGGCTGGGCGCCCACACCGGCGGTTACCTCCCCTTCGAGCTGGCGACCAAGGGTCTGCTGCGGCGCGGCACCAACCGCCTGGTCGTCCGCGTCGACAGCCGCCGGCGGGCCCTCGACGTCCCGGCGGGCGGCGCACGGCGCGGCGGGCGTTATGTGGGCGGCTGGTGGAACTACGCCGGGATCCTGCGCGAGGTGTACCTGCGCAAGGTCGAGGGACTCGATCTGCTGAACGTGAACGTCCGGCCGGACCTCCCGGACCCAGGCGGTCCCGCCACCGTGCGCGTCCGGGCGATCGTCGCCAACTACACGCCCGCGAGTGCCGACGCGACGCTCGAGGGGACGGTCGCCGGCCACCGCATCGCCTTCACCGGCTCGATCGTGCCGGCGCGCGGGTTCCACATCTTCCGTGGGTCCGTGAAGGTCGAGAACCCCAAGCTGTGGACGCCGAGCCAGCCGAACCTCTACCGCCTGCGGCTCTCGCTCTCGAACGACGGCGAGGAGGTGCAGAGCTACAGCCAGCACACCGGCATCCGCAGCATCCGCGTGGACGAGACCGGGCGCGTCCTGCTGAACGGCAAGACGGTCTTCCTGCGCGGCGCATCGCTGCACGAGGACGACCCGACGACGGGCGCCGCCCTCAGCCCGGCGCAGATCCGCAACGACGTCGAGCTGCTGCGCCAGCTGGGCGCCAGCATGACGCGGGCCCACTATCCGCTCCATCCCCTGACGCTCGAGCTCGCCGACCGCTACGGGATCCTGGTCTGGTCCGAGGTGCCGGTCTACCAGATGGCCGACAGCCTGTTCCGCAAGGCGGCGGTGCGCCGGCAGGCGGTCGCGATGGTCCGCGACATGGTGAACCGCGATCGCAGCCACCCGTCCGTCCTCGTCTGGAGCCTCGGCAACGAGAACACCTCCCGCCCGGGCCCCGGCTTCACGCCGCTATATCCGCTCGGCCGCCCGCGTGGCGCGCCAGCTGGACCCGACCCGGCTGGTCGGGCTTGGCGTTCCCCGGGCTATCCGACGGTCGGCAAGCAGCAGCTCTACACGGAGCTGGATGCGCTCGGCGTGAACGACTACTTCGGCTGGTACACGGGCCCGCAGAACTCGATCGCCGACCGCTCCGGCCTATCGGCGTACCTCGAGCGGCTGCATGACGATTACCGCTCGCAGGCGCTGTTCGTGACCGAGTTCGGGGCTGAGGCGGCCCGCCAGGGCCCGGTCACCGAAAAGGGGACCTTCGCCTTCCAGCAGGACTTCCTCACCTACCACATGAATGTTTTCGCCCAAAAGCCCTACCTGAATGGGGCATTGGTCTGGATCCTGCGCGATTTCAAGGTCAAACCTGGGTATGACGGTGGGAATCCCGTTCCCACGCCGCCCTACAACGCCAAGGGACTGGTCGATGCAGGCGGAACCAAGAAGCCTTCCTTCGATACGGCACGGAAGCTGTTCGCGGAGGCACCGAGATAACACGGGCGCAACGCAACCCTGATCGGAACTACGGGTTCTGATCGTGGTGCGCACGCCGAGCCACGACACGGAGAGGGATTTGAGCTTTACAGACACCATCTCGAACACAGCCCGCCGCCTGGCGGCCGCCGCCATGCTGTCCGGCCTGGCCGCGATCGGACTGCTCGCCGCCACCGCGCGGCCCGCCGACGCGAGCACAAGCCAGTGGTCGTTCTTCGAGGACCACACCGCGCTGGTGCGCTCGCCGTCGCTCGACGCGCGGGCGGCGACGCTCGACGAGATCAAGGCCCTCGGCGCGGACACCCTGCGCATCGAGGTCAAGTGGAACGAGGTGGCGCCCGACCCGGACGCGCGCACGCGTCCGAGCTTCGACGCGACCGATCCCTCCGCCTATCCAGGCTTCTTCCCCTACGACGACCTGATCGCCAAGGCGACCGCGATGGGCTTTCGGATCATGATCACGCTCGCCCCCGACGCCCCGCGCTGGGCGACCGCAGGCAAGCGCGGCGGCAACTACAAGGTCAGCTCGACCGAGTTCGCCCGCTTTGCGCGCGCGGTCGGCAGGCGCTATTCGGGCGCCTTCGGCGGCCTGCCCGCGGTGCGGGTCTGGTCGCTGTGGAACGAGCCCAACCACGTCTTCTTCATCAAGCCGCGCTCGGAGGCGCCGCGCGTCTACCGGCGGATGGTCGAGAAGGGCCTGCCCGCCCTACGCGCGACGGTGCCGTCCGGCTCGAGGATCCTCGTCGGCGAGCTGGCGCCGGTCGGCACCTCCACCAAGGTGATCGGGCCGCTGCGCTTCCTGCGCGAGTGGCTGTGCCTCGACAACAACTACCGGCAAGCTGCGCGGCTCGGCCGCCCGCAAGGCGGGCTGCAAGCTTCAAGCGGGTCTCGCGCCTCGGGCTTCGCGCACCACCCCTACGGCCCGTTCGGTCTTCCGCCGGCCGAGCGCGACATCGTGAACATCTCGGCGATCAAGCGCCTCTCGAAGGCGCTCGACCTGGCCGGGCGCGCTGGGCGGATCTCCAAGCGGCTGGCCGTCTACAACACGGAGTTCGGGTTCCAGACCAACCCGCCGGACCCGTTCGTTTCGACTTCGCCCGCGCGCCAGGCGCAGATCCTGAACGAGAAGGAGGAGTTCTCGTACCGCTACTCGCGCCTCAAGAGCTACTCGCAGTACCTGCTGTACGACGACCCGCCACGCAGCGGCTCAGCCGCGCTGCGGTGGGCCGGCTTCCAGACCGGCCTGCGCTTCCCCAGCGGAGCGGTCAAGCCGGCCTACGATGCCTACAAGTACCCGATCGTCGTCCGGCGGCGCGGCAAAGGTGTCTACGTCTGGGGCCGCGTGCGGCCCGGCAAGGGCATCCGCTACGTGCAGCTCGAGCGGCGCAGCGGCAGCAGCTGGGTGAAGGACGGCTCGGAGATCGCTTCCAACTTCTCCGGCTACTTCAAGGTCAACCGCAGCAAGCGCGCCACCTACCGCTTCCACTACGTGACCGGCATCGGCGGCACCGTGATCGGCACCAGCCGCGCGGCCTCCCCGATCAAGTAGGCGACATGCGGATTCTGAAGCTACAGCTGGTGATCTTCGCCCTGCTCGCGACCGGGGCGGTCGCCGCCGCCCCGGCGCAGGCATCCCGGACGCAGTGGTCGATGTTCGAGGACCACACGGCCTTGATCCGCGCGTCGTCGCCGGCGGCACGTGCCAACCGCCTGCAGGAGATCAAGGACCTGGGCGCCGACACGATCCGGATCCAGGTGCACTGGAACGAGGTCGCCCCGCAGCCCAATGCGAAGACCAAGCCGCGCATCGATTCCGCCGACCCGCTCTCCTACGCCAGCCACCCGAACGCCTATCCGGGGTTCTTCCCGTACGACGACACCGTGCGTCAGGCGACCGCGATGGGCTTCCGGATCCTGTTGACGATCACCGGTGACACGCCCCGCTGGGCCAGCGCCGGCGGCAAGGCGACCGGCTTCAACACCGCCAACTACAAGCCGAACTCGCTCGAGTACGCGCGTTTCGCGACCGCTGTCGCCAAGCGCTACTCAGGCCGCTACCCCGGCATCCCGGCGGTGCGCCTGTTCTCGATCTGGAACGAGCCCAACCACGTCTACTTCATCAAGCCGCATGGCGACTCGCCGCGGATCTACCGCAATCTGGTGAACGCGGCCGTGCCGGCCATCCGCGCGAACGCAGCGTCGGGCACCCGGATCTTCGTCGGCGAGCTGGCGCCGGTCGGCCGCGCGCCGCGGGTGATCGGCCCGACGACCTTCTTCAAGAAGTGGCTGTGCCTCAACAACCGCTTCAAGCGCGGCCGCGGCTCGGGCTGCGGCGGCTTCAAGAAGATCGACGCGGACGGGTTCGCCCACCACCCCTACGGGCCGGCGGACCGCGTCGCCAAGAAGCGCGACATCATCAACATGCTGGCGATCGGGCGGCTCGCGAAGTACCTCGACGCGGCCGGCCGCGCGGGACGGATCCGCGGCAAGCTGCCGATCTACAACACCGAGTTCGGCTACCAGAGCAACCCGCCCGACCGGACGGTCAGCACGTCGCCGTCGTCGCAGGCGCGCATCCTGAACGAGAAGGAGGAGTTCTCCTACCGCTTCGGGCGCCTGCGCAGCTACTCGCAGTACCTGCTCAACGACGACCCGCCCGCGAAAGGGCCCCGCGTCCGTCAAGTGGTCGGGATTCCAGACCGGGCTGCGCTACCCCAACGGCGGCAAGAAGCCGGCCTACGACGCCTACCGGTTCCCGATCGTCGTGCACCGCGCGCCGCGGCGGCGTGCAGATCTGGGGCCGCGTGCGGCCCGGATCGGGCGTCCGCTCGATCCGGCTCGAGCGCCGGACCGGTTCGGGCTTCAAGCGCGAGGGCAAGCGCATCAACACCAAGGGCGGCGGCTACTTCGGCGTCAAGCGCTCGCGGGTCGCCTCGTACCGGTTCCGGGCCTACGACGGGGCCGGCCCGAGCGCCAAGCCGCTCGGCTACAGCCGGACCGCGGCGCCAATCCGCTAGAAAGCCCCCATGCGCAGCGCAGCTCTGGCGGTGGTGATCGCCTGTCTGGTCGCCGTCGCCTGGCTCAGGCTGCGGATCGAGACGGGGACGATCAAGAGCCCACCGCGCGCTCGCAGTGGTCGATCATCGAGGACCACACCGCGCTGATCCGGTCGGGCCACGAGCGCCGTGCCCAGACCCTGCGGGAGTTCAAGGACCTCGGCGCCGACACCGTGCGGCTGGCCGTGAAGTGGAATGAGGTCGCCCCGTCCCCGCGCTCGGCGCGCAGGCCGAACTTCGACGGCGCCGACCCGGGCGCCTACCCCGGCTTCGAGCCCTTCGACGACGCGATCCAGGAGGCGCAGGATCTCGACCTGCGGGTCCTGATCGACCTCGCGCCGGATGCGCCCCGCTGGGCGACCAGGGGGACGCCGGAGATCAGCGCGGAAACGGTCAACATCGATCCCGACGTGGGCGAGTTCGCGAGACTTCGCCGCCGCCGTCGCGAAGCGGCTACTCGGGCGACTTCGAGGACCTGCCCGAGGTCGAGTGGATCTCGATCTGGAACGAGCCCAACCACTGGCTGTTCCTGAAGCCGGCCGAGCGCTCGCCGGACATCTACCGCGAGATGGTCGCGCAGGCGCTGCCGCGGATCCGGGCGGAGAACGACAATGCGCGCGTCCTGGCGGGCGAGACCGCCGCGGTCGGCAACCCCGGGACGGTGATCGGGCCGCGCGAGTTCGTGCAGCGCTGGCTGTGCCTCGACGATCGGTTCCGGCCGGTGCGGACCGGCAAGTGCCGGACTTCGAGCCCCTGGAGCTGGACGGCTACGCCCACCATCCCTACGGCCCCGCCCAGCGGGTCCCGCGCAAGAAGGACATCGTCAGCCTGCTGGTGATTCGCAGGCTGGGCGCGCTATCTGGACGCCGCCGCGCGGGCTGGGCGGCTGTCTCCCGGCCTCCCCATCTACAGCACCGAGTTCGGGCTGCAGAGCAACCCGCCCGACCCCACCGTCGGCACCTCGCCGCGCCGCCAGGCCGCGCTCCTGAACGAGAAGGAGGAGCAGGGCTATCGCTACCCGCGCCTGCGGTCAGCTACGCGCAGTACCTGCTGTACGACGACCCGCCGCGGCCCGGCACGACGGAGAAGGAGATCTGGGCCGGGTTCCAGACCGGCCTGCGCTTCACCGACGGCGCGAACGAAGCCCGCCTGGGACGCGTACCGGCTGCCGCTCGTGGTCACACCGCGAGAACGGCGGGCGTCGCTGATCTGGGGCCGCGTGCGCCCGGGCAGCGGCGTGCGCTACGTGCAGCTCGAGCGCCGCGAAGGCGGATCGTTCGTGGCGGACGGAGCGCGCTTCGCAACCGACGACGCGGGCTACTTCGAGACCCGCCGCCCGCAGCGGCGCGTCGTACCGCTTCCGGGCGTTCCTGAGGACGGCGAAGATGCCAGGGCGATCGGCACGCAGCCGCACGGCCGCGCCGACGCGCCCGACTGGCAGCGAGTAAACGTGTCGCTACGCCCGCTGCGCGCGCTCGTTGAAGCGGCGGCCGGTCACAGGCTCGCGGCTCTGGCTCGGCGCTCCGAGCACCTCCTCCGCCCCGTCAGGTGTCCGCTCCGCCTCCATCGCGGCGATCCGCTCCGGCGTCAGCTCGCCGGCGTTCTCCTGCTCGATCCGCTCCAGCCAGTCGGCCGCCTCGGCGGCCTTGCGCTCGTCCGCCTCCACCCCGCCCCGCGCGAGCGACTTGTCGATCTCGGCGAACAGCTCGTCCACGAGGCGGTCCTGCGGCACCTTCCGCAGCGGCTTGCCGTGGGCGAAGATCATGCCCTCGTTCTTGGCGCCGGTGATGCCGAAGTCGGCGTGCGACGCCTCGCCGATCCCGTTGACCGCGCAGCCGAGGACCGCCACCTCGATCGGCTGCTCGTAGCGCTCCAGGCGCCGCTCGATCTCGGCCACGACCGTGTCCATGTCGAACTGGAGCCGGCCGCAGGTCGGGCAGGCGATCAGCACCGGCCCGCGCTCCCGCAGCTGGAGCGCCTTCAGGATCTCCCAGGCGACCTTGACCTCCTCCTCGGCGTGGAAGGTCGAGAGCGAGATCCGGATCGTGTCCCCCACGCCCTCGGCCAGCAGCGCGCCCAGCCCGACGGCCGACTTCAGCGAGCCGGACCACCGCGTGCCGCTCTCGGTCATCCCGAGGTGCAGCGGGTAGTCGATCCGCTGGGCCAGCAGGCGGTTGGCCGCGATCGTGTTGGGCACGTTGGTCGACTTGATCGAGACCTTGAAGTTCTCGAAGTCGAGGCCCTCCATCAGACTCGACGAACTCGACCGCCGCCGTCACCAGCGCCTCGACCGGGTCGCTCGCGCTCCAGCTCGTGCAGGTGCTTGTGGCAGCGAGCCGGAGTTGACGCCGATCCGCATCGGGACCCCAGCCGCGGTCGCGCGCGCGGCCACCTCGGCCACCTTCTCGCGGCCGCCGATGTTGCCCGGGTTCAGCCGGATGCAGTGCGCGCCGGCATCGATCGCCTTCAGCGCCAGCGTGTGGTTGAAGTGGATGTCGGCGATCACCGGCACCGGCGAGCGCTTGACGATCGTCTCGAGCGCGACCGCGTCCTTGTCACGCGGCACGGCCACCCGCACGAGCTCGCAGCCGGCGTCCACCATCCGGCCGATCTGCTCGAGCGTCGCCTCGACGTCGCTCGTGTCCGTCTTGGTCATCGACTGCACGACGACCGGCGCGCCCCCGCCGATCGGCACGCCGCCGACCCAGATCTGGCGCTTGGAGGCCACGGACTACAGAGTACTCAGCGCCCCGCCGGCGGCTGCGGGTCGCGGACCAAGTCGCAGACGACCCCGGCCATCTCGAAGCCGACGCGCGCGTACCAGTCCTTCGGCCAGTCGCCCTCCTCGGCCTCGATGAAGACGAAGTCGTGCGCGGCCCAGGCCTCCTGCAGCGCCAGCAGCACCACGGCATTGCCGTAGCCCTTTCCCCGGTGCCGGGAAGCGTTCCGCACGTCCTCGATCTGGGCGGTCGAGCCATTGGAATACAGGCGGCAGGAGGCGACCAGCGCGCCGTCGACCTCGTACGCGAAAGAGCGCTCGGAGGCGGCGTCACCGCACGGCCTGGTAGCCCCCGAGCAGCTGCTCTGAGACCTCCTGGGGCCGTGGTCTGAGGGTCCAGGGCCAGCAGACGTCGCCTTCAGGGGCCCCAGCGCCGCGCGATCGACCTCCCGCCCTCCTGTGGAGGCGCCGGCGCGGCCTGAGGCCCACGATGCGGCATCACCGCGACCCGGCCCGGCCGCCACCCTTGGGGCTGGAGCCGGACGGCGGCCGCCCCGGCCACGGCCTCATGGTCGAAGGCAAGGCGGCGATGCGAGCAGGCCGCGCCTCCAAGTGGACGCGCTCGGTCGTGTCGATCACGGAATCGAGGTCGACGTCGTCCGAGCCGGCCTCCACCGACACGAAGTTGCGGCTCCACACGTGCGGCAGCTCGGGTCGCAGATACGCGGTTCCGAACGGCAGCCGCTCGACGCGGCTCGATGCCCGCCGGTCGAGCTCGCGGATGAACGCGAACGCGCGCTCGAACGCCGCCTCGCGGTCGCCGATCACTCTTCGGTCCTACGGCCGCCGGCCAGCTCGCGCTCCAGCTCGTCGAGCGCGGCGCGCAACGACGTCGACCCGGGTGAGCAGCTCGCGCTGCGGGTGGTAGCCCGTCCGCCTCCTCCTCTGGCGATCTCCTCGAGCGCCCGCCGCCGCTCCATCTCGCGCACCTCGTCCATCGAGTTGACGATGATCGCGATCACCAGGTTCAGCACGACGAAGGTCCCGATCAGCACGAAGCTGACGAAGTAGACCCAGGCCAGCTCGTAGCGCTGCATCTCCTTGTCGAGGAACTCGTTCCACCCCTCCAGCGTGAGGATCTGGAAGAGCGACAGCATCGCCCGGCCGATGTTGCCCCAAGTTCGCGGGGTCGTAGTCGCCGAACCAGGCCCAGCCGACGATCCCGTACACGTAGAGCAGGAGGAACGTGAGCGCCGACAGGCTCAGGATCGGCCCGACGCTGCGCGAGATGCCCAGCACGCACGACGCGCAGCCCCGGCATCACCGAGAAGAGCCGCGTCACCCGCAGGAGGCGCGCGATCCGCAGCAGCGTGACGCTCTCCCGGATCCAGGGCAGATACGCGAGCCCCACGACCGTGAAGTCGAACAGGTTCCAGCCGCCGCGGAAGAAGTCGGCGGGGCGGCGGCCGTACGCCGAGTATCCGGATCAGGATCTCGACGGTGAAGATCCCGAGGAAGACCTCGTTCAGGATGAACAGCTGCGTCGCCCCACCGGTCGTCGATCCCGTCGTAGGTCTCGAGCCCGATCACGACGCGCGTTCAGCAGGATCACGGCGATGATCCCGTACTGGAACCAGGCGGCGTCCGCGATGCGCGCGCAAGTCCCGGCAAGGCCTGGCTGGTCGGCCGGCACTTCCGCGCGGCCTGCGCTCGATCGCCCTCATTTGGAGCGCGTACGTCAGCAGATTTGCCGAACGGCGCGCTACTTCGAGTACATCGCGTCGATCTGCGAGGCGTACTTCTCCGCGATCGGCTTGCGCTTCAGCTTCATCGTCGGGCGTCAACTCGTCGCCGCCGGGCAGCCAGTCCTCGTGCAGGACGACGAACTTCTTGACGCCCTCGACCTTCGAGACCTGGCTGTTCAAGTCGTCGACCGCACCCTGGATCTCGTTCAGGAGCCGTTCGTCCTCGGCCAGCGCCTCGAGCGATGCGTTCTCGATGCCCTGCTGCGCAGCCCAGGCGGGCGCCACGTCCGGGTCGAGCACGATCAGCGCCGTCAGGAAAGGCCGCTGGTCGCCGATCACCGCGGCGGTCCCGATCAGCGGGTGGGCCTTCAGCTTCGCCTCGAGGTTCGCGGGCGAGATGTTCTTGCCGCCCGCCGTGATGATCAGCTCCTTCTTGCGGTCGACGATCTTCAGGTAGCCGTCGTCGTCGAGCTCTCCGATGTCGCCGGTGTGCAGCCAGCCCTCCGAGTCGATCGCATCGGAGGTCTGCTCGGGCATGTTGCGGTAGCCCTTCATGATCTCCGGGCCGCGCAGCAGCACCTCGCCGTCGTCGGCGATCTTCAGCTCCATGCCCGGCGTCACCGTGCCCGACGGTGCCGAGCTTGATCTTGCCCGGCAGGTTCGCCGCGCCGCAGCCGGTGCTCTCCGAGAGGCCCCACAGCTCCGCGACGGGCACGCCGATCGCGTGGAAGAACTCGAGCACGGACAGCGGCGTCGGCGCGGCGCCGACGTAGACGGCCTGCAGCTCGTCGAGCCCCAGCATCGACCGGATCCCCGACAGCACCTGCGCGTCGGCCTTCTCGTACTCGGCAGCGAGCTCCGCCGGGACCGGCTGGCCCGCCTGCTCGAGACGCACCTTCTGATGCCCGAGGTCGATCGCCCATTTGAGCGCCCGCTTGCGCTCGGGGTCCTGCTCGCCCTCGATCATGGCCTCCATTCCGGCCTTCAGCTTCTCCCAGATGCGCGGCACCGCGAAGAACCACGTCGGGCGCACCTCGGGCAGGTAGGCGATCACCTCGCGCGGCACCGGGCACGAAGTGACGGTGTGGCCGAGCACCAACGGCAGGTAGTGACCCGTGGCCCGCTCGGCGATGTGCGCCATCGGCAGGTAGGACACGACCCGCGCCCCCGCGCGGGAAGTCGATCGCCTCGTCCAGCGCCTCGACGGCGCTCATGATGTTGTGGTGGGTGATCTGGACGCCCTTGGGCGGGCCGGTTGTCCCGGAGGTGTAGATCAGAGTCAGCAGATCGTCTGGCTGCACCGCTTCCCGCGCCCGCTGGATCTCCGCCGGCGTCGCCGGACGCGGCCAGCAGGTCCTCGAAACCGATCACCCCCGCCGCGCCGTCAGGCGGCTCCACGAGCACGACGGTCTCCAGTTCCGGATGCAGCGCCCTGGCCGCCAGAACACGCTCCAGGAACTGCGGCTCGGTGATCACGATGCGTGCGCCCGCATCGGAGACCTGGTAGGCGATCTGCTCCGGCGTCAGCGTTGCGTACAGCGAGAACGGCGTGGCGCCGAGAGAGATGCAGGCCGTGTCGGCGATGTGGAACTCGGGCCGGTTGGTCAGCATCAGCGCCACGACGTCGCCGGCGCCAACCCCCTGCTCGCGCAGCCCGAGCGCGAAACGGTCGACCATGTCGCCGTACTCCGCCCAGGTGATCTCCCGCTCGCCGCCGCGGGTGCGCAGCGCAACCTGGTCGCCGGCCGCGTTCACGGTCTGCGTGAACGCCTGCGCAACCGTGGGCGCGCGCAGGCCACGCGCTGGAAGGCTGACTCTCGACCGCAGTGCGCTGCATGGTGCGTCAGCCTACCGCCTCAGCGGGGCCTCACCGGGTGTTGAAGCCGTCTCCCGTCAGCCGCCCGATGTCGTTGGACAAGCCGATGGCGGCCAGGAATATGACCAGCATGAACCCGATCACGCCGGCCTGCTCCATGACCCGGAAAGGCACGGGCCGGCCGCGTACCTTCTCGACCAGGCTCCAGAAGATGTGGCCGCCGTCCAGGGGGAGGAACGGGAACAGGTTGATGACCGCCAGCGAAAGGCTGATGATCGCCAGCAGCGTCAGGGCGCGGCGCTCGTCGAACGTGAATGCCTGGCGGGTCACCTCGTAGCTCCCCACCACGCCCGAGATCTGCTCGCGCTGCTCGGGCTCGAAGATGCGGGCGATCGCCTCGACCGTCCCGCTGGTCACCTGCCACATCAGGTCGCCCGCGAGTCGCGCCGCCTCGAGCGGGCCGGGGTTGATGTCGCGGGTCGCGAACCGGAACCCGATCAAGGTCCGCTTCAGCTCGGCGTCGTAGCTCGGCCGCACCCTGATGGTGACGATCTGCCCGCCGCGCTCCACCCTCAGCACCACCGGGGTGCGCGCGACACATCCGGGCACCTGCCGGCCGGCACAGCGATGGCTCGAGATGCGGCGGGACAGGTCGACCTGGTCGCCGCCGCGGCCGTCCACGGTCACGATCCGGTCTCCCGGTCGCAGCACTTGCGCAGCCGGCTTGCCGGCGGTCGTCTCCGCCACGTTGTGCGTCGCCTCGCGAGCCCCGAAGGCAAGCACGAACAGCAGCACGAAGGCCAGGACGAGATTGACGGCGGGACCGGCGCCGATCACGACGATCCGCTTCCATACCGGCTGGTGGTAGTACGCGCGGGGGGCGACCTCCGGAGGCAGCTCCTCCTCCGGGTTCATCCCCGTGATCTTCACGTAGCCGCCGAGCGGTATCGCGCCGATGCCGTACTCCGTCTCGCCGCGCCGCACCTTGGCGAGGAAGGGCGGGAAGAACAGCATGAAGCGCTCCACGCGCATCCCGACCTTCTTCGCCGCGGCGAAGTGGCCCAGCTCGTGCAGGATGATCAGCACCGCGAAGCCCAGCGCGGCCAGCACGTAGGGCAGCGCGGAATCCAGGAACCCGAGCACCGCCAGCGTCATGCTTCGACCGCCAGTTGGTCGACCAGCTGCGCGGCGTGCGCGCGCGCATGCGAATCCGCCTCGTAGAGGTCCTCGAAGCTGGTCACGACCTGCGCCTCCTCGGCCTCGAGTGCCCCGCCGATGACGCGCGCGATGTCGAGAAAGCCCAGGCGCCCGGCGAGGAAGGCGTGCACGGCCACCTCGTTGGCGGCGTTCAGAACGCACGGCGCCGTCCCGCCGGCGAGCGCGGCGTCGCGGGCGAGCGTGAGGCAGCGGAACGTGTCTGTATCGGGCTCCTCGAAGTTGAGGCTCCCCACGGTCGCCAGGTCGAGCGCCGGCACCGGGACGTCGGCTCGCTCCGGGAAGTGGAGGGCGTACGAGATCGGCACGCGCATGTCCGGCAGGCCGAGGTGCGCCAGCGAAGCGCCGTCGTTCAGCTGCACCACCGCGTGAACGATCGACTCCGGATGCACGACGATCGAGATGCGGCTGTAGGGAAACCCGAACAGGTGATGCGCCTCGATCATCTCGAGGCCCTTGTTCATCAGCGTGGCGGAGTCGATCGTGATCTTGCCGCCCATGTCCCAGGTCGGGTGCGCTAGCGCGGCCTCGACGTCCACAGCGCCAAGCTCGGCACTGCTCTTGCCGCGGAAGGGCCCGCCCGAGGCCGTCAGGATCAGCCGGTCGACGCCTCCCGGAGGCTCGCCGCGAAGCAGCTGGAACAGGGCAGAGTGCTCCGAGTCGACCGGGATCACGCGCGCACCGGTCGCCTCGGCGAGCCCCATCACGAGTTCCCCTCCCACCACCAGGCTCTCCTTGTTTGCGAGCGCCAGGTCGATCCCCTGCCCGAGCACTGCGATCGTCGGACCGAGCCCGGCCGACCCTACGAGGCCGTTCAGGACCATGTCCGCGCCGGACTCCGCGATCAGCTGGGCGATGCCGTCCTGGCCCGCGAGCACCTCTCCCCCGGTCCAGGCCGCGGCCGCCGCTGCGGCGGCATCCTCGTCGGCCAATGCGACCCGCGAGACCCCGTGCCGCTGTGCCTGCCCGAGCAGCTGCTCCCAGCGGGAGCCGGCTGACAATCCGACGACCGACAGCTCGTCGCTGCGCTCGATCACGTCGAGCGCCTGCGTGCCGATGGACCCGGTCGAGCCGAGGATGACGACCTTGCGCATGAAGTCCAGTCTACGAATCGAAGCTGCCACCTCCGGCGGTTCAATGCTTAACGAGGGCCTAATCCGCCGGCACCTGGCTCCCTGAGAGGATCGCGCCGAGCAGGGGTGCGGGGGTCCACTAACAACATGCCGTGACGGGCGGGCGACTGGCCGTTCTCGGGTACCACAAGGTCGGCGAGCCGGCCTCGGGTGCCCGTGCCACCCGGCACTACGTCTCTCAGGCCGCGTTCCATTTGCAGCTCGGGCAGCTGCTGGCAGCGGGCTGGAGTTTCGTCGACGCCGACAGCGTCGTCGCAGCGCTCGCCGGGGAGGGAAAGCTCCCGGATCGAGCCGCCCTCGTCACATTAGACGGCGGCTACCTCTCGCTGCTCGACTGGGCGCTCCCCGTACTGACCGAGTACCGGTGCCCCGCTGTTGTCTTCGTGGCAACGGACCATGTCGGTGCGTTCAACGGGTTCGACTACAGCCCGACCAGAGAGCCGCCGGAGCAGCTTTGCGGCTGGGGCGAGCTAGAACGCCTCGAGGCCGCGGGAGTGAGCGTCCAATCGCTAGGCGCTTCTCACCGGCCGTTCTCGCGGCTGTCATTGGGCGAGCTGACCTCGGAGGTGGTGCGCTCGAAGGCAGAGCTCGAGCGACGTCTCAAGCGGCCCGTGCGGTTTCTGGCGTACCCGTACGGCGACCTGGGATCGGACACAGACCTGATGGCGGACGTGCTCGCGGAGGCCGGCTATGAGGCCGCCTTCACGTACGGTGGCGGACCATTCGATCCGTGGCAGGCGGACCGCTTCCGGCTCGACCGGATCGCCGTCGGCCCGGGAACCAGCTTCGCGAATCTTTAGAGGATCGCGTTGGCCGCGTAGTAGCCGACGATCACGGTGACGAAAGCCGCGTCGAGCCGGTCGAGCACCCCCCCGTGCTCGCCGAAGAAGCGGCCGGCGTCCTTCACTCCCAGGTCGCGCTTGATCATCGACTCGAAGAGGTCGCCGAACGGCGCGGCGGCGGCGACACATGCACCGATCGCGAGCGCCTCCGTTCCGGACAGCCAGTCCTGGTAGAGCCCCGCGAACCAGAACCCGAGCGTCCCGGCGAGGAAGCCGCAGATCATGCCCTCGACCGTCTTGCCCGGAGAGATGGACGGCGCCAGCGCTCGCGTGCCGTACAGGCGCCCGCCGAAGTAGGCGGCCGTGTCGCCCACGAACGTCGCCACCAACACGTCGATCAGGAGGCCGTCCCCGTGCGGCAGCTCGCGCAGCAGGATCGCGTGCGCGAAGGCCAGTCCGACCCAGAAGATCCCGAGCAGCGTCGCTCCGATCGCAAGCGTGGGATGGCGGCGCGGGTTGATCAACACGAGCAGGAAGGTCAAGAGCACGCTCCCCGCGGCCGCCATGACGATCTGGAAGTCCCCCCCGTACTGGGCCGCGACCACCAGCCCAGCCAAGCCGGCGTACCCGGCAAGGCGGACCGGCTTGACGGCGTCCAGCATCCCGTACAGCTCGTGCAGGGCGACCAGCCCCAGCACGATCAGCAGGACGGCCATCAGCGTGCCGCCGCGGACGACCACGAACACCGCGACGACCGCCCACGGGATGCCGATCAGCCAGCGCCGCGCGGTCGCGCGCCCGATCCCCCCGCGCAGGCTGTTCAACCCGTTCGCCCTCCGCCGCGGAAGTCGCGCTCCGCATAGGAGGCCAGGGCCCGCTCGAGCTCGGGACGATCGAAGTCCGGCCACAGAATGTCCGAGAAGTAGAGCTCCGAATAGGCCGACTCCCACAGGAGGAAGTTGGAGAGCCGCAACTCGCCGCCGGTGCGGATGATCAGCTCCGGGTCCTTCATGTCGGGCGCGTAGAGGTGACGGTGAAACTCCTCCTCTCCGCCGCCCGTGTACCGGCTGGCAGCGTGCAGGATCTCCGCCCGCCCGCCGTAGTCGAACGCGACGTAGAGCGAGCGCGCGGTATTGCCGGCGGTCAGCTGCTCCGCCCAGTCGATCCCCTCCAGCACACGCTCCGAGAGCCGGTCACGGCGGCCGATGAAGCGCAGGCGCACGCCCTCCTCGTCGAGCTCCGGGGCCTCCCTGCGGATGCGCTCGACGAACAGGTCCATGATGCCGCCGACCTCAGGCTCGGGCCGGGTCCAGTTCTCGGTCGAGAACGCGTAGACGGTCAGCTGCTCGATTCCGAAGTCGCCCGCCAGCCGTACGGCTCGCTTCAGCGCGTCGGTGCCCGCCTGGTGCCCTTCCGTCACGCCGAGGCCCCTGTTCTGAGCCCATCGCGCGTTTCCATCCATGATGATCGCCACGTAGCGGGGGCGATCACTCATCCGCCCAGAATCTCTTCTTCCTTGCCTTTCAGCAGCTCGTCGATCTGCTTGACCTCAGAGTCGGTGAGCTTCTGCAGCTCGCCCTCCGCGCGGCGCTCCTCATCGGCACCGGCCTCGCCGGCCTGCTTCAGCTCGCGCAGGTCGTGCATGCAGTCGCGGCGGATGTTGCGCACGGCGACCCGGCCCTCCTCGGCGAGGCCGTGGACGACCTTCACCAGCTCCTTGCGGCGCTCCTCGGTGAGCTCGGGGATCTGGAGGCGGATCATCGTCCCGTCGCTGTTCGGCGTCAGGCCGAGGTCTGATTCCATGATCGCCTTCTCGATCGACTTGATCGCGGACTTGTCGTAGGGCGTCACGGTCAAGCAGGCGGCCCTCGGGCGCGGCGATGCTGGACAGCTGCCGCAGCGGCGTGCGGGTCCCGTAGTAGTCGATGTCGAGCCGGTCCAGGAGATGCGGAGACGCGCGGCCCGTGCGGACCGTCGCGAACTCGTGCCGCGTCGCCTCGACCGACTTCTCCATACGGTCACGCGCATCCTTGAGCAGGTCGTCGATCACGTCCGCACCACCGTCCCCACTCGCTCGCCGCACACGATGCGGTCGATGTTTTGCTCGTCGGCCATGTTGAAAACGTATATCGGGAGACCGTTGTCTCTGCAAAGTGACAAGGCGGTCGAGTCCATCACCTTGAGGTTGCGCTCGATCGCCTCGCCGTGCGTGATGTCGGGAAGGAAGGTCGCCTGGTCGGGGTGGAGCGTCGGGTCCATGTCGTACACGCCCTCGACATTGTTCTTCGCCATCAGGATCGCCTCGGCGTGGATCTCGAGCGCGCGCAGCGCGGCCGCGGTGTCGGTCGTGAAGAACGGGTTGCCGGTCCCGGCGGCGAAGATCACCACCCGGCCCTTCTCCAGGTGTCGCATGGCGCGCCGGCGGATGTAGGGCTCGGCCACCTCGGAGATCGTGATCGCCGATTGCACGCGGGTGTTGACGCCCTCGTGCTCGAGCGCGTCCTGCAGCGCGAGCGCGTTCAGCACGGTCGCGAGCATTCCCATGTAGTCGGCGCTCGCGCGGTCCATGCCCTGCGCCGTACCCTCGAGGCCGCGGTAGATGTTCCCGCCGCCGACCACGACCGCGACCTCCACCCCGCGCTCGCGCACGCGCTGGACGGTGCGCGCGATGGAGTGGAGCCGCTCGGCGTCGACGCCGTACGCCAGCGGTCCCATGAGTGCCTCGCCGGACAGCTTCAGCAGGACCCGCCTGAAAGCCGGCCTACCGTTCCCCGAGCCAGGTTCGGACACGCCCGAAATCTACCCGTCCGGTTGCCCTGCGCGCCTACTCCCCGACGCGGAAGCGGGCGAACCGGCGGATCACGACGTTCTCGCCCGTCTTTGCCGAGATCTCGGCTCGGAGCTGCTCGATCGTCCGGCCGTCGTAGCGGTCCGTGTTGACGTGCTTCTGCTCCAGCAGAACGACGTCTTCGAGCCACTTGCGGAAACGGCCCTCGGCGATCTTCCTGCGCACGTCTGGCGGCTTGCTGTCATCGGCCTGCTGCTCGAATACCGCCATCTCGCGCGCGTGCTCGTCCTCGGGCACGTCCTCGGCCGACACGAAACGCGGTGCAGCGGAGGCCACGTGCACGGCCATCTCGCGCGCGAAGTTGACGAACTCCTCGTTGCGCGCGACGAAGTCGGTCTCGCAGTTGACCTCGACCAGCGCGCCGACCTGGCCGTTGAAGTGGGCGTAGTGCGCCACGGTGCCCTGGGCCGCCTGGCGCTCGCCGCGCTTGGCAGCCTGCGCCTGGCCCTTGACCCGCAGCAGCTCGACGGCCTTCTCGCTGTCGCCCCCGGTCTCCTCGAGAGCCTTCTTGCACTCCATCATCCCCGCGCCCGTGCGGTCGCGCAGAGCTTTGACGTCGGCGGCGGAGACGCTCACTGGCCTTCCTCCTTCTGCTCCGGGGCGGACTCGGCTCCTCCGGCTGGTGCCTCGGCCGGAGGGCTCTCAGCGGGCGCCGACTGCTCGGCGCTCTCGGGCGCAGAAGGGGCTTGGGCCGGCGCGGCGTCTGCGGGGGCCGCGCTCTCGGCCGGAGCCGAAGCCTCCGCCTTGGCCGCGGCCTCGGCTTTCGCCTGCTCCTCCGCCTCACGCTTGGCCTGCGCTTCGGCTTCGCGCTTGGCCTGCTCCTCGGCCTCGCGCCGGGCTCGCTCCTCGGCCTCCCTGCGGGCCTGCTCTTCAGCCTCGTGGCGGGCCTGCTCCTGGCGCAGCCAGGCGCCACGGCCGCGCTCGGCGGCCCCGGCGATGGCGCGGATGACCACTTCGTTGGAACGGATCGCGTCATCGTTGCCGGGGATGACGAAGTCGACCGACTCCGGGTCGCAGTTCGTGTCGACCAGGCCGATCGTCGGGATGCCGAGCCGGTTCGCCTCGCGGACCGCGATCTCCTCGACCTTCAGGTCGGTCAGGAACACGGCGTCCGGCAGGCGCTCCATGGCACCGACGCCGCCCAGGTTGGTGTCGAGCTTGACGAGCTCGGCCTCCATCGTCATCCGCTCCTTGGTCGGGAGCAGGTCGAGCTGCCCCTCGTCCTTGAGCCGCTGCAGCTCGTGCATGCGCGCGATACGCAGCTTCATGGTGTTGAAGTTCGTCAGCAGGCCACCGAGCCAGCGCTCGTTGACGTAGGGCATGCCGGCCGCCTCGGCGGCCTCCTTCACTATGTCCTTGGCCTGCTTCTTCGTGCCGACGAACAGCACGATGCCGCCGCGGGCCGACATGTCCTGGACGAAGGCGCGGGCCCGCTCCAGGAGATCGACCGTCTTCAGCAGGTCGATGATGTAGATGCCGTCGCGCTCGCCGAAGATGTAGCGGCGCATCTTCGGGTGCCAGCGGCGCGTCTGGTGGCCGAAGTGGACGCCGGCCTCCAGCAGCTCTCGAATGCCTACCTCTGTCAAGGCTTTGCTCCCTTGTCTGTTTGGCGTTGCGGCCGGCTCGCCGTGCGCGCGGGACCCGGGAGACGCAGAAGCGTCAACGGGCAGGGCCGCGGTCGTGCGGGCCGGGACGTTTTCCGGACCGGTGCAGCGCCAGGACGGCGCCGCGTCGTTCAGGGAGTGTAGTTACTCGGTTGACCCTTGGGCCCGCGCCAGCGCCGCTGCCAGGTCCTCCGGCAGCTCGGAGGTGAGCTCGATCGGCTGCGGCGAGCCCGAGTAGGCAAAGCGCAGGCGGGCGCTGTGCAGGAACTGGCGCCCGAGACCCAGCTCCCGGCCACCACGGTAGGCCGTGTCGCCCGCGAGCGGATGACCGATAGCGGCGAAGTGGGCTCTGATCTGGTGCGTGCGGCCGGTCTCGAGCCGGACGCGCACGTACGTGTGGGAGGGCAGGAACTCGATCACCTCGAAGTGGGTGCGGGCCTCGCGACCGCCCTCGCGCACGGACATCCGCGTGCGCTCGCGCTCGTCGCGGCCGAGCGGCGCGTCGATCAGTGCCGCTGCGGGCGCCCAGCCGCCCCGTTGCGAGCGCGAGGTACTCCCGCTCCAGCCGCCGCTCGCGCAGCAGCTGCTGGAGCTCGTCACGCACGCCGGGATTGCGCGCAACGATCATCAGGCCCGAGGTGTCGCGGTCCAGGCGGTGCACCGCGAGAGCGGCGCCGCCATCCTCGCCAGCCAGCTGCTCGACGAGCGTCGTGCCGCGGTGGCCCGGCGCCGGGTGGACCACGAGCCCGGGCGGCTTGTCGACCACCCACAGATCCTCGTTCTCGAACACGATCTCCGCGGTCGGTGCGCCTCCGGGGCGCCGTGGCTCATTCACGGGGGCCGGAGGCGGGCGGCGCGAGCATCGACATGCCGAGCAGCGCCACGCCGGCGACGATCGCCACGTCGGCGAAGTTGAAGGCGGGCCATGCCGGCGGATCGATGAAGTCGATCGCCGCGCCCAGCCGCGCGCGGTCGATCAGGTTGCCCGTCGCACCGCCGATCACGAGCCCGACGGCCAGCCAGGCGCCCGGATCCTGGGCACGGGCGGCGAAGTAGACCAGCAGCACCGCCATGGTCAGCAGCGTCAGGATCAGCACGAGCGTGCCGGCGCCGCCCAGCAGGCCGAACGCGACTCCGTCGTTGCGCACGTTCGCCAGATCGATCCCCAGCAGCAGGTGAACCGGCTCGCCCCGGTCGATCGTCGCCACCACCAGCTGCTTGGTTCCCTGGTCGAGCGCCAGGACCAACGCCGCGGTGAGCGCCGCCAGCCCCCAGGACCGGCGCCGCGCCGCCCGCGCAAACGGTTCTGTCGCCCTCGTGACTACGGCTCGATCGCGCCGACGATGATCGCCCGCGCGATGTAGAGCACGATGATGGCGATGATCGGGCTCAGGTCGAGCGCGAAGCCACCGCCTCCGACGGGCGGCAGGATCCGCCGGAAGACGTTCAGGTAGGGGTCCGTGACCTGGTGGATGAAGTCCACCACCGATCGCAGCACGGGGTTGTACGGGAGGCGCGGTATCCAGCTCAGGAGGATCCTGGCGAACAGCAGGATCAGATAGACGAGAAACAGGGCGTCGACGTAGTTGGCGACGTCGCTGCGGTCGACCGCGAAGACGAGCATGCTCATGACGACCCTCGCGCAGCCGCCTCGGCCTTCACCACGACCGCCCGCACGGCGTTCCCGAATGCCGCGCGTACGCCATCCTGCTCGAGCGCCGCGACACCAGCGGCTGTGACGCCGCCCGGCGAGGTCACGGCGCGGCGGACCGCGACCGGATTCCCACCGCGCTCGCGCAGCAGCTCCGCGGTGCCCTGCATCGTCGCCACGGCGAGCCGCTCGGCGGTCGCGGCCGGGAGGCCCTCGCGGACACCGGCGTCGGTAAGTGCCTCCACCACGAGCGAGAAGAATGCCGGACCGCAGCCCGATATGGCGGTGGCGGCCTCCATCAGGCGCTCCTCCACCGGCACGAGCTCGCCCAGCAGGCCGAAGAGATCCAGCAGGTCCTGCTCTGTGCGCTCGTTCAGGTGCTCACCGTCGGCGTGGCAGAAGGTCCCGTGCCCGACCTCGGCCGCGACGTTCGGCATGAAGCGCAGCACCGGTGTGCCTGGCCCGAAGGCCTTCTCGATCGCGCCGGTCGTGGTGGCGCCCAGGATCGAGACCACGGGCAGGCCGCGCTCGGCGACCGTCGCGCGGATGTCCTCGGCGACCGGCCCGAGTGCCGCGGGCTTCATTGCCAGCACGACGACGTCTGCCTGCTCGGCGAGATCGCGGTTCCCCTTTGCCTGCCGCCCGGCGACCGACTCGGCCAGCGCCTTGGCACGGTCGCTGTCCACGTCGCTGACGATGATCTGGTCCGGTCCGGACTGATGTGAGCTCCAGCCGCGCGCCAGCGCGCCGGCCATGTTGCCGGCACCGATGAGCCCTACGACCATGCGCCGTGCGGGGATGGCACCAGCACTAGAGCACTAGCTCTGGTTGAAGAAGCCCTTCTCCAGCAGGCGCGCCCGCTCCTCGGCCGACACCTCGACGTTGCGCGGCGTCAGGAGGAAGACCTTGTCGGCGATTCGCTGCATTCCGCCGTCGAGCGCGTATGTGAGGCCGCTCGCAAAGTCGATCAGCCGCTTCGACAGATCCGTGTCTGCGCCCTGGAGGTTGAGGATCACCGGCACGGTGTCCTTGAACTTGTCTGCGATCTGCTGCGCGTCGTTGAAGTTCTTCGGGATCACCAGGTGCACGCGGACCTGGTCAGCGGTGCGGCCATTGCCGACGGGCCTCAGCACACGGGTGGAAGACGGCGGGGCGTCGTCGGCGAAGATGTCGTCGATCTCGTCGCGCTTGCGCGCGCCCACGCGGCGAACCTGCTCGCGGGTGCGGTAGCGCTCTTCGAGCTCGGCCTCGGGCTCGACGTACTCGCCGCTGTCGTCGTCGACGTAGCGGTCGTCCTCGGCTAGACCGAAATAGAGAAGCGCCTTGTGCCAGGTGTCGCGTATGGCCATTTGGACCGGGCCTTTCGTGTTGCTGCTGCGATCCCGCACGCTTTCTAGCGTGCCGCGGATTTCCCTCTATTTTGCAGCTTACTCGTAGAGAACGCCGCCCAACCGGCAGATGGTGGCGCCCTCCTCCACCGCCACCTCGAAGTCCTGGCTGGTGCCCATCGACAGGACCTCGAAGTCGTGGGCCTGCGCCCAGTCCCCGCGCAGGCGCTCCGCCATCGTCCGCAGCGCCTCGAAGTGCGGACGGGCCTGCTCGGGCTCGAGCGCCAGCGGAGGCATCGTCATGAGCCCGGAGAAGCGCACCCCGCGACCGGCGGCGTCCTCGAGGAACCGGTCGATGTCGCCGGGCGTCCTTGCCGTCCTTGGACTGCTCGCCGGCCACGTTCACCTGCAGCAGCAGGCGCGTGGCTCCCTGGCCGTGACGCTCGACCTGGGCGAGGGCCGACTCGCTCTGAACCGAGTGGATCATCCGGACGAGCGGCAGCACCTGCTTGACCTTGCGGCTCTGGAGATGCCCGATGAAGTCGAAGGTGAGCGACTCGCCCCACTGGCCGTGCTTGACGGCCAGCGCCTGGGCCGTGTTCTCGCCCACCAGCTCGATACCGGCGGCCGGCAGTGCGCCCATCAGCTCGGGCGGGACGTACTTGGTCGCGGCCAGCAGCTCGACGTCGCGCGGGTTTCGTCCGGCTCGCTCGCACGCCCGCTCGACGCGATCGCGCACCGATGCGAGGTTCGCGCGCACGCGGCCTGGTTCGAGGTGCTCTAGGAGCTCCGCCAAATGAGACCAGCCTGGCGGCCGGTGACGCCGCCGTCGCGGCGGTGTGAGAAGAACCGCTCCGGGTCGCAGCTCGTGCACAGGCCGCAGTCGGTGAACCGCTCCTCCCCCACCCCGGATCGCGCGAGGGCCGTCTGAACCGCGATGGCAAGGTCGAGCCTGCGGGCCGGGAGCAGGGCGTCCGCATGCCCGGCACGCTCGAATTCCGCCGCGACCACGGGGCCAACCTCGTAACAGCAGCCCCTGATTCCGGGACCGAGCGCCGCATGAATCTCACCCGGTCCGCAGCCCGCCATCTCTTCGAGCGTGGCGACGGCGTTTGCGATCACGCCCGAGACGATTCCCCGCCAGCCGCAGTGGGCCATCGCCACCGCCCCGGGCGCACTCAGCGCGAGCGGCAGGCAGTCCGCGACCAGCACCAGCGGCGTCAGCTCCGTGCTGGCAGTCGCCTGCGCGTCCGAGCGCACCGGCTCCGCTCCGTCGCGCGGCGCCTCGTGCACCTGCACGTCGGTGCCGTGAACCTGCAGCCCGTAGACGATCCCGTCGTGGTCGCGCCCCAGCGCGTCGGCGAGGGCACGGCGGTTGGCGGCCACCAGAGCCGGATCGTCGTCGGTGAGGATCCCGAGGTTGAGCGAGTCATAGGGCGCGGCGCTCGAACCGCCGAGCCGGGTGCTGAAGGCGACGCGGGCGCCGGGAAGCAGTGTCTCGAGCCACGGCACACCCCGCGCCTCCGTCCACGCGAACGACTCCAGGCCGGCGCGCGTCACCGGATGTCGAGGCGCACGCCCGGGAGCGGCTCGCGCTGCGCGTACTCGAAGTGCGCGCGCCCATCGGAGCGCAGCGAGTCCACCGTGCGCCAGCCGGACCCGTCGGCGCGCTCGAGCAACTCGAGGGTCATGCTCGCGACCTCGGTGTTGTAGCAGTAGGCGAGATCGCCATCGGGATCGTGGTAGGTGACGCCGAGCAGATCCTCAGGGCGCGCGGTCACCTCACCGCGCAGCCGCCGCTTTCCGGCCCGGGCCTCGAAGCGCCAGCCGGTCAGCTCGAACTCGCTGTGGTTGCGCGTCACGCTCAGCGGACCCGTCGAGAGCACGTCGACGCCGCCGATGCGTGCCACGACCGGGGTGTTGGGGCCGATCGTGCGCCCGAAGCGGGGCACGAACACGCTCACTCCGTCGACGAAGTCCCCTGGCCGCGCCTGCCCGTCGGCGTCCGCGAAGTCGTTGCAGTGCGCCCACGCCCAGCGCTGGGCGTGCTTGGAGCCCCACAGATGGGCCTGGCCCCCGCGCGCCCCGTCGATCGGAATGCGCCGTCCCTGCCACTCGATCCACCCCGACACCGCCAGGTCGGGGTGCGGCAGGAAGAGGACCGTCTTTGCGATCCGGGCGACCCGCAGCGCCGGATGCACGTGGCCGTAGGCCGGCAGGCTCGGCTCCCACTGGAGCTCCCACGCCGCGGTGCGCCCATCCTGCTCGACCGAGCCCGTCGCGCCGTGGTCACTCAGCCAGGAGTCGGCCACCTCGAGGCGGAAGGGCTCCGCTGTGGCCGACAGCCGGGATACCGGGAAGCTGCTCTTCAGGCCGATGCTCTGGCCCGCGTCGCGGGGGTCCATCGCGAGGAACCAGACCGAGCACGTCGCCTCCTCCCCGGTCTCCGGCCGCGGGGCCACCATCGTCCACCGGATCCAGAAGCCGACACCCGTCTCGGGATCGGTGAGTGTCAGGTAGTAGACCTCGTAGTGGCCCGGCGCGCCGTTCCACTGAAGCTCGTTCCAGCGCCGGGCGCTCATGAGTCATCTACCCCTCGCGCCAGCCGCAGAGCGGTTTCCAGCTCCTCGTCGCGCCCCGACACGAACCCGTCCAGCTTCAGGGCCAGCGTCTGGCGCAGGGCCTGGCCGAGGGCGGGCGACTCCGACACGCCGGCCGCCTTGAGATCGTCGCCGGTGATCTCGAGCTGGGTGGACTCGATCCGCTCCAGGTAGGCAGACAGCTTCTGCTGCGCTTCGTCGGGATCGCCTGATCTCGCGATCGCGACGACAAGCACCTCCACCGCCCGCCCTGCGAGCAGCTCATAGAGCTCCGACGGCGAAGGGGCCGGATCGGCCGCCAGTCGCTCCGCGAGACGTGGCGCGAGGCTGATGCATTCCGCGACGACGTCCTGGTCGCGGCGCGTCATCCGGATCCGGCCGAGCCAGTCGTATGCCTCGTGCGGCGCCATCTCGGCACACATGCAGGCGAGCAGCGCCAGCTCGGGGCGCACCGCGCCGGCGAACGGCTCCTGCTCCATCACGCGCCGGGCGCGGGCGATCGCGGCGCGCGCGTCCGGGCCGGCGGTGAGGTGAGGATGCAGCGCCCGGTCGAGACCCAGCTCGTCCATCCGCTCCAGGGCCCGGTCCAGGTGGGGCTCGGCGAGCAGGTCCATCAACTCGTCGCGCAGCCGCGCTGAGGCGAGGTCGCCGACCAAGCGCATGTCGATGCACCCGCGGGCAAGGGACAGCGTGTGGCCGTCCATGTGGAACCCGAACCGCGCCTCGTAGCGAACCGCCCGCAGGAGGCGGGTGGGGTCCTCGATGAAGCTGAGGTTGTGGAGCACGCGCACGGTGCGGTTGCGCAGGTCGCGGTACCCGCCGAAGAAGTCGTAGGTGTCGCCGAGCGAGTCCGGCTTCAGCGAGGTCGCCATCGCGTTGATCGTGAAGTCGCGCCGCGCGAGGTCGTGGCGCAGCGTCGAGCGCTCGACCTCCGGCAGCGCGCCCGGAGCGCCGTAGAACTCCGTGCGCGCGCTCGCGATGTCGAGTCGAACCTCCGCGCCGCTGCGATCTTGGCCCTTGACCACGGCCGTCTCGAAGCGCTCGTGCGGGTGGCGTTGCGACGCCCAGGTGATCGGCCAGCAGGCGGGCGAACTCGATCGCGTCGCCCTCGACCATCAGGTCCAGGTCGAGGCTCTGCTCGCCGAGCAGCACGTCGCGCACTGCCCCGCCCACCAGGTAGACGCCGGCAAAGGGCGCCGCCACCGCCTGGATCGCGGGCAGGACGTGCTGAAGGCGCTCGATCTCATCGAGCCGCTCGCGCACCGCGGTGCTGACTTCCTCCGCGGGAGCCGGCTGCTCGAGCAGGCCCGGCTCGTGCAGTGCGCGCAGCAGGTCGCCGCGGGTGACGACGCCCATCGCCGCCTCGCTGGACACGCTCGGCTCGGTTCGGAAGGGACCGCTGTCGACCACGATCAGCCGCCCGGCGCTGCCACCGGCGAGCAGCTCGCGCAGCTCACCGAGCGTCGCCGCGCGCCCGATCACCGGCACTCCGGCGCTCATCACGCCCTTCACGGGCGCATGCCCGAGGCCATGCCGCACGGCGCGGTCGAGGTCCTCGCGGGACACGATGCCGGTGATCGCGCCGTCGTCGCGCACCTGGATGCCGCTCAGGCTCAGCCGCTGGCACTGGACCAGCGTCGTCGCGATGTCGCTCGAGCTGGCGACGGAGTGGACCGGCGTGGACATGACGTCGCCGGCCAGCAGCGGCGGCTGTGCCACCCGCTCCGCCGCCGCGACCACCCGATCGAGCAGCTCGTGCGGGTCCTCCCCGCTGACCATCGCGGACGCTGCCTGCGCGTGACCGCCTCCTCCGAGCTCCTGCAGCGCGTCGTCCGCGGCAAGCGCCGGCGTGCGGCTGCGGGCGACCAGGAGGACCCTTCCCTGCATCGCGACCGCGAGGAACAGCGCATCCCAGTCCGCCAGGTCGCCGACGCGGTACGCCAGAGAGGAGGCGTCTTCGACCCATTGGCTCACGCTGGCAGCGGCCGTCACCACGCGGAGGCCGGCGACCTCGCGCTCAGTGCGGTCGCGGATCAGCCCCTGGAGCAGGTCGCGCTGCGCCGGCTGCAGAGGCCCGCGCAGGTAGCGGCCGAGCTGCTCCTGGCCCGCGCCGAGTCGCAGGCAGGCGGCCAGCCCTTCGACGTCGCGCGCCGTGGTCGAGGTGTAGGTGAGCGAGCCGGTGTCCTCGTGGATGCCGAGCGCCAGCGCCGTCGCGTGCATCGGCGTGATCGCGATCCCGCGGTCCAGTAGCAGCCGGAGCATCGAGGTGGCCAGGCTACCGTCGTCGGAGGAGACGACGCCCTCACCCGCCCCGTCGCTGTGGTGGTCGAAGGCGATCACCTCGACGTCCTTGCGCTCGGCGAGCCCGGCCAGCGGCCCGAGGCGGCGCGGGTCGGTGTTCTCGACCAGCACCAGCCGGCGCACCGTGTCCTGATCGACCGCGGATGCCTCCACCGTGGGAATCTCGTCGGCGTGCAGGTTGAAGAACTCCCGCACGTTGCGGTTCGCGCCTCCGTGCAGGCAGATCCGCGAACCCGGGTACAGAAGCTGTGCCGCCAGCATCCCGGCGAACGCGTCGAAGTCGACGTTCGGGTGCGCCAGGATCAGGGTCTGGACGGGGATCTTGGCGGTCATGAGGGTTGCGCTGCTGCTTTCCCAGTCGATTTTATGGGCCAGGGCCGTTGCGCTAGCCTGCCGGGGCATGCCCGAGGTCGGCGAACAGGCTCCTGACTTCACCCTCCGCAACGAGCAAGGCGAAGAGGTCACGCTCTCATCGCTGCGCGGTGGCAACGTGGTACTGGTCTTCTATCCGTTCGCCTTCAGCTCGCATGTGCACCAGGGAGCTGCACGACGTCACCGGGCTCGCCGAGCGGTTCGACGCGGCCGGTGCGCAGGTCTTCGGCATCTCCGTGGACAGCCCGTTCGCGCAGAAGGCGTTTCGTGCGGCCGAGGGCATCAACGCTCACCTGCTGTCCGACTTCGAGCCGAAGGGCGCGGTCGCCAAGCAGTACGAGGCCTACCTCGAGGCGCCGCTCGGGTTCGCCACCCGCGCGACGTACGTGATCGACAAGAACGGCACGATCGCGTTCAAGCAGGTCAACGGCCCGGGCGACCAGCGAGACCAGGAAGAGGTCCTGACCGCGCTGGCAGCCTGCCCGGTGTAGGCGCGCCGGACCGCCGGACGACGGGCAGTTAGGGAAGCCGTTGCGGTCTCGTACGTCCGCGACGCGTCTCCCACGCGTTGCGTGGCGCTTTCGTTCCGCGATCCCGGACGTGCGGCATTTGAGTCTCGGTATGCGGGACCCAGATGCCGCACGTCTCGGGCGCGTGACGAATGTCGGACAGGCGCGTGGGAGACGCACCGCGGACGCACGAAACCATGCCGCCTTCCTACCTGCCTCGTCCTGCACGACGGTCGGCGCCGCGCTCGGGGGAGCGGTGCAGCGCCCCACGGCGCCGCGCCTACCCCGCCAGCCGGTAGACCGGGCCCGACAGCGACGTGATGTAGACGCGGCCGCGGGCGTCTTCGCCGAACGAGCTCAGCTGCTCCACGCGCCGCACGCCGAGCGGCGCGTCGCCGGTTGCGCGGCCGCCGGAGATCTTGAAGCTGCGCACCTGGCCGCGGCAGTAGTCGCCGTACAGGTAGCGGCCTGCCAGCGCGGGAATCGCCGGATCGCGCACGACCACCCCGCCGGTGACCGAGCACTCGCCGTTGGAGCGGTCGAAGTCGAGCACCGGCGCACGCGGGTTCGGGCAGCTGCGCGAGTCGTCGTAGCGGCGGGCGCCCTCGAAGCAGCTCCAGCCGAAGTTGACGCCCGCGCGCCTTGCCGCGCGCCGCGTAGTCGATCTCCTCGCGCTCGTCCTGACCCGACGTCGCCGATGTAGAGGTCGCCGTTCGCCCGGTCGAAGCTGAACCGCCACGGGTTGCGCAGGCCGTAGGCGTAGATCTCGTTCAGCCCCGCCCGGCCGCCGGCGAACGGGTTCGAAGCCGGCGACGTGTGGCCGCCACGGCCCGAGCGCTTCGGGTCGATCCGCAGGATCTTCCCGAGCAGCGAGTCGAGGTTCTGGGCTCGGTTCTCAGGATCGCCGCCGGCCCCGCCGTCGCCCATCCCCACATAAAGATGGCCGTCGGGGCCGAACAGCAACATCCCGCCGTTGTGATTCGAGTACGGCTGGCGCGAGAACAGGATCTGGCGGGCCGAGGAGGCGTTGGCACGGTTCGGGTTGCTGCGCGACCGGCGGAACTCCTGCACCCGAGTGTTCGCCGTTGCGGTCGTTGAAGTAGACGTAGAAGCGGCCGCTGGTGCGGTAGTCCGGCGCGAACGCCATCGACAGGAGGCCCTGCTCGCCGCCCGAGGTGACGCGGCCGGAGATGTCGAGAAACGGGCGCGCCTTCACCTTGCCGCCCACGATCACCCGGATGCGACCCGGCTGCTCGACGACGAAGATCCGCCGCCGGTCCCCCGGAGGCGCCGTCACATAAAGCGGCTGGTCGAAGGTCCCGATTCGCACCAGATGCGGCTTGGCCGACGTGGTCGCCTCCCGATCGGAGCCACCGGAAGCAGCGCTCCCATCGGCCTGCTGGCGGTTTTGATCTGCGATGACGTCCCGCCCCAGCTCCTCCTTGCCCTCGTCGAGGGCGATCACCAGGCCGGCGATCAGCACCAGCGGGACCAGCATTGCCACGGCAAAAACTCCCAGGCGCAGGTTTCCAGACCGGTTTGACACAGCGCCTAACTCTGGCAAAGGCCGCGGGTCGACTGCGCCGGTGCCTCTGATCGCGTGTCTACCCTTCGCGGCCATGTTCATCTCGGAGGCGCGCCGCCGCCGCTGGCGGCGGCCGCTCATCATCGGAGGCGCGGCGCTGGTCGTCCTGATCGCGGGGCTCGCGGTCGCCTACGCCGTGCTCGAGAACCGCAACGACGACGTGCACCGCGGAGACGAGGTCGAGTTCCGCGCACCGCCGAAGCCCAAGCCCAAAGCTCGGACGGTCGACTGGCCCTTCTTCCACTACGACGCAGCGCACACCGGCTATCTGCCGGTCGACATCAGGCCGCCGTTCAAGGAGCGCTGGGTCTTCAGCGGGAAGGTGCTGATGGAGTTCCCCTCGATCGTCGTCAACGGCAGCGTCTACTTCGTCCGCAACAACGGCGGGACGTACCGGCTGGACGCCGACACGGGAAGGTGAAGTGGAAGGACCAGCTCGGGTCACTGTCCGCTTCCACCCCCGCGTACTCCGACGGGCGGCTGTTCGTCACCTCGCTGTCGGGCAAGATCGTCGCCCTGCGCGCCCGCAACGGCAAGATCCTGTGGCAGAAGCAGCTGGGGTCGCGGACGGAGTCATCCCCGGTAGTCCGCAAGGGAGTCGTCTACTTCGGCACCGAGGGCGGCGCCCTCTACGCGCTGTGGGCCAAGACGGGCCGCGTCAAGTGGAAGTACCAGGCCAGCGGCGCCATCAAGGCGTCCCCGGCCCTGTCACCCAGCACGGTCTACGTCGGCGACTACTCCGGGCGGATGTATGCCGTCTGGGCGCGCACCGGCAGGGAGCGCTGGTCGACCGGCACCTCCGGCACCAGCCTGGGCTTCGGCTCGGGGAACTTCTACTCCACCCCAGCCGTCGCGTTCAACCGCGTCTACGTCGGCAACACCGACGGCAAGGTCTACTCCTTCGGGGCGAAGACAGGCGACATCGCGTGGAGCAAGAGCACCGGCGGCTACGTCTACTCGTCCCCGGCCGTCGCGGACGTCGGCGGCCGCCCGACGGTCTACGCCGGCTCTTACGACGGCAACCTGTACGCGCTCGAGGCACGCAGCGGCTCCGTTCGCTGGACCGCACGCGGGGGCGGGCGGATATCCGGCGGGCCGACGGTGATCGGGAACATCGTCTACTTCGCGGACCTCGACTCGAAGTCGACATACGGCGTCGACGCGCGCACCGGCGAGCGCGTCTTCAAACGCAGCCGCGGCCTCTACAACCCGGTCGTCTCCGACGGGCAGCGGCTGTACGTCACCGGCTACGCCAGCGTGACGGCGCTCGACCCGGTCCACAAGCCGCGCCGCAACCGCCGCTCGAGCCACTGTTGAGAGCCGGTTAAGCACCATCAAGTTTCCGCGAAGTGCAGGTCGTTTGTGCCTCCGAGCGGTATCTACGTTGCGAGGGTTCCATTCACAAGGAGGTTTCCTGTCATGAGGTTCAACAAGCGCGTCTCGCTCGGCGCACTGATCACCGCGATTGCGGCCCTGACCGCGTTCGTCGCAGTGGCGGTCGCCATGCCCGTCAAGGGCACCGACGGCGACGACACGCTGACCGGCACGGATCGCCACGACGTCATCTCCGGCCTACGCGGGAATGACACGATCGACGCCAAGGCAGGCTGGGACGTGGTCCGAGCGGGCGACGGCAACGACACCGTGCAGGCCGGCGATGGTCACGACTTCCTGCGGGGCGGCAAGGGTGACGACACCCAGTACGGCGGCCCCAAGGGCGACATCATCTTCGCCGAGCGCGGAGTCGATGTGACCTACGGTGGAGACGGCAACGACCACCTGTGGGCGATGGCCCACCGCGACGTCGAGCGCAAGGCCGGCGAGCCGGCTGACACCGTCCACGGCGAGAACGGCAACGACCGGATCCACGTCCGTGACGGCGAGGCAGACACCGTCACCTGCGGCGCCGGATTCGACAAGGTCACGGCCGACCGCAAGGACAACGTCGCCGTCGACTGCGAGGTCGTCCACCGCAAGGGCGCCAAGTGGCTCAAGAAGCACTGGGGCCAGCACAAGAAGGACAACCAGAGGACGGACTCAGCCGCGACCCCGCGCGGCTGGCGCTCCGCCAGCCCTAGAGACGCACGGGAATTCCTGCTCGGTCCAGGTGCTGTTTCGCCTCCTGGACCGAGTAGGTCCCGTAGTGGAAGATCGACGCGCACAGCACCGCGTCGGCTCCTCCGGACCGAATCGCCTCGCTGAGGTGCTCGAGCTTCCCGGCGCCGCCCGAGGCGATCACCGGGATACCGACGGCCTCGGCCACCGCTGACGTCAGCTCGAGGTCATAGCCGTCCTCGGTGCCGTCGCGGTCCATGCTCGTGAGCAGGATCTCCCCCGCTCCCCGCTCGGCGCCCTCGCGCGCCCACTCGACGACATCTCTCCCGGTCGCGACCCGGCCGCCGTTGACGTAGACCTCGAAGCCGCTCGCCGGCCCGCTTGGCGTCGATCGCGAGCACGACGCACTGCGCGCCGAAGGTGTCCGCCAGCTCGCCGATCAGCTCTGGCCGCGCGACCGCCGCCGAGTTGACCGAGACCTTGTCGGCGCCGGCGTCGAGCACCGCCTGCGCGTCCTCGCGGGAGCGGATGCCGCCGCCGATCGTGAACGGGATGAAGACGTTGTCCGCCGTGCGTCTGGCGAGCTGCACGATCGTGTCGCGCGCCTCGTGGGAGGCCGTGATGTCCAGGAACACCAGCTCGTCCGCGCCCTCGGCGTCGTAACGCTCGGCCAGCTCGACCGGATCGCCGGCGTCTCGCAGGCCCGACGAAGTTGGTCCCCTTCACGACCCGCCCCTTGTCGACGTCGAGGCACGGGATCACTCGCTTGAGGACGCTCATGCTGGCTCCCGCGCCCAGCGCCGCTCGTCCCTCCGCGACGGAGAAGCGGCCCTCGTAGAGCGCCTTGCCGACGATCACGCCCTCGAGGTTGGGCGATGTCGAGCGCCGCAAGCGCGCGCAGGTGCTCGATCGTCCCGATGCCGCCCGAGTAGATCACGCGGCGCCCCGCCGGCCGCAGTGCAGACGCCGGCGAACGCATCGGCTGCGACGCCATCCAGCGTGCCGTCCCGATCGACGTCCGTGTAGACGAAGCAACCGACGCCGCGCGCGGCCAGCTGCTCGACCGCGGTGTGCGGCTCGAGCTCGGTGACCTCCGCCCAGCCGCCGGTGGAGATCCGGCCTCCGCGAACGTCGATCGCCACCGCCAGCCGGTCGGGGTCGTCCGCGAGCAGCTGATCGAGCATCGAGGGGACGCGCGAAGGCTGCCGTTCCGATCACGACCCGCCGGGCTCCGGCTTCCAGTGCCCTCCGGGCGGACGCCGAGTCGCGCAGGCCACCTCCGTACTCGATCGGCACGTCGAGCTCGGCCGTCATCCGCTTCAGGTTGTCCAGGTTGGCCGGCCGGCCGGCGCGGGCGCCGTCGAGGTCGACGACGTGCAGCCAGCGCGCGCCCTCGGCGACCCAGCGAGCAGCCGCATCGAGCGGATCGGCCGCGTACTCGGTCTTGCGGCTGAAGTCGCCCTGCACGAGGCGGACGGCCCGGCCGTCGAGGATGTCGACGGCGGGATACAGCTCGGGCGCACTCAAGCCGGCGCGCGGACGGCGGCGCAGATGCCGGCGAAGTTGCTCGAGAGCTGCAGTCCGTCGGAGCTCGACTTCTCGGGGTGGAACTGAAAGCCGTACAGCGGCGGTCGCTCGACCGCGCACACGAACCGCTGCCCGTATTCCGAGGTCCCGAGCACGTCGTCCTCTGCCGGCACGACCGGAGCGTAGGAGTGCACGAAGTAGAACGAGCTGCGGTCCGGAACCTGATCGAGCAGCTCCGAGCGGCGGGTCCAGCGGACCGAGTTCCAGCCGATGTGCGGGACCTTCAGGCCGGCCGCGGACAGCCGGTCGACCCGGCCCGGGCAGGAATCCGAGCCCCCAGGCGCCCTCGTTCTCCGATGACGCCTCGAACAGCAGCTGCATGCCGAGGCAGATGCCGAGCACCGGTACTCCGGACGACAGGCGGTCGCCCAGCAGCGAGTCGAGCTCCAGCTCGCGCAGGCGCTCCATGGCCTTGGGGAATGCCCCCACGCCGGGGAGCACCAGCCCGTCCATGCCTCGCAGAGCGTCTTGATCGCGGGTCACGGTCGGCGCGCGCACCGACCTTCTCGAGCGCCTTCTCGACCGAGCGCAGGTTGCCCATGCCGTAGTCGAGCATGCCGATCGGCGACCGGCGCGGCGCTCACAGGACACCCTTGGTCGACGGGACGCCGGGCTCGGTCGGGTCGATCGACACCGCTTCCCGCAGCGCTCGCGCAAATGCCTTGAACGACGCCTCGATCATGTGGTGCGCGTTGGTGCCGGCGATCACGCGCAGGTGCGCCGTCAGCTTGGCGCTGTTGGCGACGGCGCGGAAGAACTCCTCCGTCAGCTCGGTGTCCCACCCGGCGATCGACGCGGCCGGCAGGTCTCCAGAGAAGGCGCAGAACGGGCGGCCGCTGATGTCCAGCGCGCACATCGCCAGCGACTCGTCCATCGGCACGGTCGCGGCGCCGTAGCGCGTGATGCCGCTGCGGTCGGCGAGCGCCTGGTCGAGCGCCTGGCCGAGGACGATGCCGACGTCCTCCGTCGTGTGGTGCGCACCGGTCTCGAGATCACCGGTGGCGTTGACCGTCAGGTCGAGCCGGGCGTGGCGAGCGACCAGGTCGAGCATGTGGTCGAGGAAGCCGGCGCCGGTCGAGATCTGCGACTTGCCCGATCCGTCGAGCGCCAGCTCGAGCGCTATCTGCGTCTCCTTGGTGGACCGCTCGACACGGGCGGAACGGCGTGGTGTGGTGGTGGACATCGAGATCCCTGAGCCTCAGCTCGCGGACTTGCCAGAGTCGATACGCGCCTCCGCTGACTCGGCGTGCACCGGGTAACCCTCGGCGCGGGCAACTGCTCCGAGCTTCGGCGCGAGCGCGCGCGCGGCAGACGCGGGCAACGATACCAGCGCCTGCCGGCGCCGGAAGGTCGCGGCGCCGAGCGGTCCCGCGAACCGCGCCGCCCCGCCTGTCGGCAGCACGTGGTTCGACCCGGCGACGTAGTCGCCGAACGCGGCGCCGCCGCCGTAGCCGGCGAACACGCAGCCGGCGCGCCGCACCTCGCGTGCCAGCTCGTGCCGCCTCGGCACAGGCGAGCTCGAGGTGCTCGGGCGCGATCGCATCGGCAAGCGCCACACCGGCACCGCAGGTCCGGTACGGCCACGAGTGCCAGCGGGGCTTCGGACACCGTCGGGCGGTGCTCGCGAAACGACCGCGCTTCGGCGCCAACCGCGTCGAGCAGTGCAGAGCTCGGGCTGATCAGCGCCACCATGCTGTCGGGGCCGTGTTCGGCCTGCGCGGCCAGGTCGAGCGCGACGATGTGCGGGTCGGCTTCCGCCGTCGGCGACGATCACAACCTCGGACGGCCCCTCGATGCCGTCGATCCCGACCAGACCGACCGCCTGCCGCTTGGCCTCCTGCACGTAGGCGTTGCCGGGCCCGACGATCACATCGACGCGCGGGACGGTCGCCGGTCCCGCAGGCGAGCGCAGCGACCGCCTGCGCTCCTCCGACCAGGTAGACCTCGTCCACCCCGCACAGTGCGCAGGCGGCCAGCACCACGGCGCTGCCGCGGCCGTCCGGTCCGGGAGGCGTCGCGACCGCGATCTCCTGAACCCCGGCGGCGCGGGCCGGGACGGAGCACATGACCACGGTGGACGGATACGCCGCTCGTCCGCCGGGCACGTAGGCGCCGGCCCGGCCGACCGGCACTTCCTCGAGCTCGACCCGGTGCCCCTGCGGCATGTCCACCACGACCGGGTCCCGGAGCTCCGCCCGCGCGACCTGCCCCACGTTCTCGACCGCCAGCTCGAGACCCGCGCGCACGTCCGAGTCGAGCTTGGCCAGGCTGGGAGTCGAGCTCGGCCTGCTCGACTCGCGCCGGCGTGCCCGACTCGACGCCGTCGAAGCGGCGGCTGAACTCGGCGACCGCCTCGTCTCCGCGCCGGCGGACCTCCTCGAAGATCTCCCGCACCGACTCCGCGAGTCCGGCCGGGTGCTCGGGAAGCGCGCGCACTTCGGCTGCGATCGCGGCCAGCTCCTGCGCCGAGCCGCCCGTCAGCTCGAGCCGTCTAGGCAGCACGGAGTTGCTCCGCCAGGGAGTCGATCTCGGCCCGCACGCAGCTTGTGCGCGACGCGATTGGCGACCAGGCGCGCCGAGCATTCGGCGATCACCTCGCGCACCTCGAGATCGTTCTCGCGCAGCGTGCGCCCGGTGGCAGTCAGGTCGACGATCGCGTCCGAGAGACCGGTGAGGGGCGCGATCTCGACGGACCCCTTCACCTCGATCACCTCGGCCTGCCGCCCGCTCTGCTCGAAGTAGTTGGTGGCGATCCGCGGGTACTTGGTCGCGATCCGGATGGCGCCCAGGCGCCGCTCGAGCTCGTCGGCGAAGCGGTTGCCGGCCCGGGTCGCGACGATCATCTCGCAGCGGCCGTAGCCGAGGTCGACCAGCTCGTAGACGACGCGCTCCGGCTGCTCCAGCAGCACGTCCTTGCCGGTGATCCCGAGGTCCGCGGCGCCGGCTTCGACGTAGGTCGGGATGTCGCTCGGGCGCAGCGTGACGATCGTCAGCCGCTCGCCGGGGAACAGCAGGGCGCGCGAGTCCGAGCGCATCGGCGCCGTGTCGATGCCGCAGGCGTCGAGCCGGTCCAGCGTCTCCTCGAACAGCGTCCCGCGCGAGATCGCGAGCCGCAGCGGCTCGCTCACGGGTTGCCGTCCGCCGTCGCCATCCGGCGCTCCTCCTCCGCCTGCGCGACGTGCATCCGCTCGACGAACAGCCCGAAGCCGCAGGCCGGAAGCGGGCGGCCGAACCGGCCGAGCAGCTCGTCGTAGCGGCCGCCGCCGCCCAGGACGTGGCCGAGCGCCGGGTCGTAGACCTCGAACACGGCGCCGGTGTAGTAGCCGAGCTCGCGGACCAGGCCGAGATCGAAGATCACACGGTCGAGCAGCCCGCGCGCGGCGATGCCGTCGGCCACCTCGCGCAGCCGGGCGACTGCGCTGCCGACCCGGTCGCCGTCCAGCTCGACCGCGCGGTCGATCACCTCGCGCCCGCCGCGCAGCTGGGGCACCGCCAGGCAGAACCTCCTGCTCCGCGTCCGAGACGCCCAGCTCACTGGTGCTGCGCTCCAGCTCCACCATGTCGTGGCGCTCGAGCGCCTGCATCACGGGGCCGGCGCGGTCACCGGCGCCGAAGCCCTCGAGCAGGCCGCTGTAGAGGCCGGCGTCGCCCAGGCCGATGCGCGCACGCGGCAGTCCGGCTGCGTCGAGCGCCGCGCACAGCACCTCGATCACCTCGACCGTGCCATCCGGCGCCGGAGCGCCGATCAGCTCGATGCCGGCCTGGAGGAACTCGCGCTGCTGACCGCGCTGCGGGCGCACCGAGCGGTACGCGTGCGACAGGTAACAGAAGCGCAGCGGTAGCGCGGCGCCCTCGAAGCGGGTGGCCACCAGGCGCGCGATCGGAATCGTCATGTCCGATCGCAGCGCGAGCACCTGGCCGTGCTCGTCGAACAGCCGGTAGGAGAGGCCCGCCGCCCGCTCGTCGCCCTGCATCAGGACGTTCTCGTACTCCATCGTCGGAGTCCAGACCTCCCCGTACTGGAAGCCGAGGAAGGTCTCGAGCAGCGCATTCGAGAGCGCGCGCAGCTCTCTCATCTCGTCGGGCAGGATGTCCCGCGTCCCGGGTGGGATTGGGTAGTTCATGAGGCGGCGAAGCTTAGCAGTTACGCCGCGGCGGGGCGCGGTCGCGAGCCGCGGGTCAGGTCGCGACGCGGTCGCCCGAGACCCGCTCGATGCGCGCGCCGAGGTCGCGCAGCCGCTCGTCGATCCGCTCGTAGCCGCGGTCGATCTGGCCGACGTTGCCGATCTCGGACACGCCTTCGGCGCACAGGCTCGCGATGAGCATCGCCATCCCGGCCCGGATGTCGGGGCTCTCCATCCGCTCACCATGAAGCCGGCTCGGACCGCTGACGATCGCCCTGTGCGGGTCACAGAGCACGATCCGAGCACCCATAGTGGTGAGCTTGTCGACGAAGAACAGCCGGTTCTCGAACATCTTTTCGAAGATCAGCACGGTGCCCTCGGCCTGGGTCGCCACCGCCAGCGCGATGCTGGTCAGGTCGGCCGGGAACGCCGGCCAGGGGCCGTCGTCGATCTTCGGGATCGCCTCGCCGGCGTCGTCCTTGACGCGCAGGCGCTGCTCCGGGGGCACGACCAGCTCGTCCCCCTCCTGCTCCGAGCGCAGGCCGAGCCGCTCGAACACCATCCGGATCATCTTCATGTCTCCGGGCACGGTCCCGGCGATTCGCAGCTCTCCGCCGGTCACGGCCGCCAGCGCCATGAAGCTGCCGACCTCGATGTGGTCCGGGGCGATCGAGTGGCGCGGCGCCGCCCAGGCGGGCCTTGCCGTGCACGGTCAGGACGTTCGACCCGATGCCGTCGATCCGCGCCCCCATGGCGACCAGCAGGCGCGCCAGGTCCTGAACGTGGGGCTCGGACGCGGCGTTGCGGATCGTCGTCGTGCCGGGCGTCAGCGCCGCGGCCATCAGGCCGTTCTCGGTCGCCATCACGCTGGCCTCGTCCATGAAGAACTCGCAGGCCCGCAGACCATCCCGGGCGGACATGCGGTAGCCGCTGCGGTCCACCTCGATGTGGGCGCCGAGCGCGCGGAACGCGTCCAGGTGCGGATCGAGGCGCCGGCGCCCGATGAAGTCGCCGCCCGGCGGGGACATGTGCGCCTCGCCCGCCCGCGCGAGCAGCGGCCCCGCGACCAGGAACGAGGCCCGGATGCGGCTGGCCGCGTCGCGCATCGATCTCCGTGCTCGACCAGGTTCGATGCGCGCAGCGCCAGCTCGTGCTCGTCGCGCCATTCCACCGCCACCCCGAGGTCCTCGAGCAGCGCCAGCATCGACTCGACGTCCCGGATCCGGGGGACGTTCGAGATCACGAGCTCTTCCTCGGTCAGCAGCGACGCGGCGAGGATCGGCAGCGCGGCATTCTTGTTGCCGGCCGGCCGCACCGTTCCGGACAGCGGGTAACCGCCCTCTATGACGAACTTCTCCATCCCGCGGAAGGTAACAGGGCCGACCTCCGATCGCTGCTACGCGTCATACTGCCGCCTTTTCCAGCCCATTTGGCCATGTGGTCCACGGAGCAGAAACCGTCCGGAATCCGGTACTCGCCCCGGTGGCGGACGAGCAGGACGTGCGCCTCCTCGAGCGGCGCGCCGCAGAAGCTGCACTGCGTAGCCCGATCGGTGCCGGACGGCTCGAGCGGCTCGCCGGCGTCCCAGTGTGCGCCCTGCATCGCCCACGGCACCACGTGCTCGAGGCGGCAGAAGACCGCGCCGCGGTCACCGGCGTGCTCGGCGGCGCGGAAGCCGTCCGAGGTATCGACCGGGGCACCGCACCACGTGCACTTGTCGGATGTGTGGTCTGTCATGGGATGTAGGTTCTTCCGGTGAGCGCGCGGCCCCGGATTATCGTCCTCGAGGGAGACCAGACCGGCCAGGAGCTGCTGGAGCAGGCGCTGCGGGTGCTCGATCCCGTCGGTTTCGCGGCGTCGAGGCGGACCTCGAGCACTACGACCTGTCGCTGGCCAACCGCCGCACGACTGGCAACGAGGTCGTGGTGAACGCGGCCCGCGCGATGCGGGAGGCCGGCTACGCGCATCAAGGCCGCGACGATCACGCCCGAGGGCGCGGACGACGTCGGCAGCCCGAACCGGATCCTGCGCGAGGAGATCGACGGCAAGGTGATCATCCGCACCGGGCGGCGGATTCCGGGCGTGCCGCCGCTGGCGGGGGTGCACCATCCGATCTCCGTCGTCCGGATGGCGGTCGAGGACGCCTACGGCGCCGAGGAGGGCCGCGCCGGTGAGGACGGCGACGAGGTCGCGTTCCGCACCGAGCGTGTCCACCGCTCCGTGTGCCGCGCGGTCGCGGAGTACGCCTTCGCGACGGCCGAGCGGATGCACGCCCGGGTGTACGGCGGCCCCAAGTGGACGGTCAGCCCTGTTTACGAGGGCATGCTCAAGGAGGAGATGGACGCCGCCGCGGCGCGCCACTCCGACGTCCCCTACCAGCCGCAGCTGATCGACGTCACCTTCGCGGGGCTGGTCGGTGGCGCCGGGGCGGACGCGCCGCTCGTGATCCCGGCGCTGAACCGCGACGGCGACAGCCTCTCCGAGCTGGTCCTGCGCCTGTTCGGCTCGATCGCGGGCGCCGAGTCGGTGCTGCTGGCCTTCGACGAGGACTACCGCACGCGGGTGGTGATGACCGAGGCGCCACACGGCACCGCGCCGGCCCTGGAGGGAAAGAACCTCGCCAACCCGATGGCCATGATCCTCGCCGTCGCCGCCCTGCTGCGCTATCTCGGCGACGGCGGTGTCCGCGGCCGCCTCCGTGGCTTCCAGGGCGATCTACGAGGCGGTGCTGGAGGCGATCGGCTCCGGCATCCGGACTCCGGACCTCGGTGGGCACGCCACCACGTCGGAGTTCACCGACGAGGTCATCGCGCGCGTGCGGACCAAGCTCGAGATCTGGTCGACGCTCGATGGCTGAGCCGGACGACGGTGCGCTCGAGAGGGTCTCCGCCGGCGGCGTGGAGCTGGCGGTCGAGCGCACAGGCGAGGGAACGCCGATCGTGCTCGCCCACGGCCTCACGGCGACCCGCCGCTATGTGACGCACGGATCGCGACTCCTGGAGCGGTCCGGCTTCGACGTCGTGGCCTATGACGCCCGCGGGCATGGCGATTCCAGCCCGGCGCCCGCGCGCTCCGCCTACGAGTACGCGGACCTGGTGGCGGACCTCGAGGCGGTGATGGATCAGGCCGGTCTCGAAAGCGCCGTGCTGGCGGGGGTCTCGATGGGCGCGGCCACCGCGCTCGCCTTCACGCTCGAGCATCCGGAGCGGGTGCGCGCCCTGGTTCAGATCACTCCGGCCCACTTCGGGATGGCGCAGCGCAACCCGCAGGAGCTGGCTCGCTGGGACGCGCTGGCGGACGGGCTCGAGCGCGAGGGCGTCGAGGGCTTCATGCGTGCCTACGGCGTGCCGAAAGTCGAGGAGCGGTTCCGGGGACTCGTCCTGACCGCGATCCGCCAGAGGATCGAGCGCCACCGCCACCCGGAGGCGGTGGCCGACGCGCTGCGCGTGGTGCCGCGGTCGACCGCCTGGGAAGGCGGCCTGGAGGAGCTCGAGCACGTCACGGTCCCCACGCTGGTGGTGGGCAGCCGCGACGATCTGGACCCCGAGCACGCGCTGTCGATCGCCGAGGCCTACGCGGACCGCATACCGAACGCCGAGCTGGCGGTCGAGGAGCCGGGATCCAGCCCGCTTGCCTGGCGGGGCGCGCAGCTCTCGCGGGCCGTGATCGGCTTCGTCCAGGGGGCCGGAGTCGGGGTCTGATGCGTTTGGCCAGCAAATCGGCGCTCGAATGGGCCGCCCTGCAACCCTCCATGCAGAACAAGTGTTCTGTCCGAGCCCGTTCCTAGCCTTGCGAACCTATGTTCTGGTCAACCGAAACAACTTCAGAGCATCTCGGGCACGCCGGCCGCGCCGCGGGAGGGGCGCGGTCCGGTGTCCGAGCGCCTGCGTGAGCAGCTCCAGGAGCGGCTCATGGTGGCGCTCGACTTCGCCACTCTGGGCGCATACGAGCTGACTGCGCCCGAGGGCGACGCGGCCCTCGCCCAGATAGACCGCGCCCGCTCGACGACGCCGGCTAGCCCGGCCGCGGAGGCGCCCTCACACGGGCGCGCATCACCGCGACCGGCCCAAGCGCGTACTGCTGTTCGCAAAAGCGGCGCCGGTCTGCCCCGAGCACGATGGCTCAGGGCGGCCGCACTGCGATCCCGTGGCCGACACGTCGCTGCGCGGCAGGCAGCGGCGCCGCGGGCGCAGGCGGGGCGGGATGGTGCGCGCGCGGCCGAGCAGCCCTGTACCTGGGCGCTGAGCTAGGCAGCTTCGCGGTCGAGGCGGGAGAGGAGCTCCCGCCCGGCCTCGAGCGCCTTCTCGATCGTCGGCGGGTGGACGTTCTCGTAGGTGTCCGTCGTCTGGTGGTAGTGAGGCACGGAGTCGCCCTGCGCAAGCAGGGTGACCGCCTCCTCCCCCTGGCCATCATCACCGTCGCGTCCGTCGGTAGGCCAGGGGTTCCCGCCGCAGGTCGCAGGCCGAGCTCCGGCCGGTCGGCGGCGATCTGCTCCAGGTGGGCGACGAGCCGTGGCGAGGCCGCCCGCGGGACGGTCGTTCCCTCGTGCAGGATGTAGGTGAGCGGGACGTCCCCGCCCACCGTGTCGAAGTTGAGGAACAGCGTGCCTGCGACGCGCTCGCTGGGTCCGCGGGCGTAGGCCTGGGCTCCGAGCAGCCCTGACTCCTCGCATGTGGTGATCAGCAGGTCCACCTGGGTGTGGGCCAGCGGACGGGCGGCGCACTCGACCGCGAGCTGCGCCGCCACGGCCGCCCCGGAGGCGTTGTCGCTCGCGCCCGGCACGTCCTCCCCACGCAGCTCCCGCTCGGCCAGCATCGATCAGTGAGAAGGCGAGCCCGGCGAGGGCGGCTCGGCGCACGTGGCGGCCGCCCGGGAGCCGGCGGAAGCAGCGGATGGGCGGCCAGCGCCAGCGCCGAGACGCCGGGTATGGCCGTCAGCAGGGAGAGGCGCCGCACCGCTGCGGGGTGGAACATCAGCCCGTAGCGCGTGGAGTCCATGTGCCCGACCAGGCAGACACGCCGGCGTGGGGTGCCGGAGGGCGCGATGCCGGCGACGAGATTGGCCGTCGGGCGGCGGGAGAGGAGGTCTGAGACCGGAGTCACTCGCAGGTCGCCCTCGAGCGCCGCCAGGCCGGCGGCGGATGCGGCGATCGCGGTGCCGGTCCTCGGATGCCGCGGCTGCAGGAGCCCCGCGGCGAGTGCCGGCGCCGAACAGCAGCCCGTAGGGCGTCCCGAAGGTGGAGTAGCCGCGGTGCTCCTCGAGTTGCGCCTCCAGGTCCCGCTGCCGCAGCCAGTCGACGAGCGCTTCGCCGGCACGGCGCTCGGCCGCCGAGCACGGACGCCGCGGGCCGATCTCGGAGGCGAGCAGCCGGATCACGCCGAGCGCCTCTGCGGTCGGGCCGGCAATCGGCTCGGTGGCGGTCGTCACACCGACGAACCTATCTCACCGGCGCGGGCTCGTTTCTGCCTGGAATACTGGCGCGATGGCCACCGGCACCCCGGAAGAGCTCACGGTCGCATGCCTCAAATGGGGCACGCGCTACAGCGCCGACTACGTGAACAACCTGCGTGCGATGGTCGCGCGCAACCTGACGGTGCCCATCGCTTCCTGTGCATCACCGACGACCCGTCGGGCGTCGAGTCTGAGACGCGCCCGATGGCCCTTGACGTGCCGACCTGGTGGGGCAAGGTCGAGCTCTTCAGCCATCCGGTCCCGGGGCGCCTGCTGTTCTTCGACCTCGACACCGTGATCGCCGGCAACATCGACGCCTTTGCCGCCTACGACGGGCCCTTCTGCGTCGTCAAGCCGTTCATCGATCGCGGCGGCGGCATCAACTCGGGGATCATGAGCATCGCCCCCGACTTCGGACTCCACATCTGGGAGCGCTTCGAGCGCGACCCGGAGGCCGCCATCAAGCGCGCCCACGACGAGGCGGATCCTCCCTGGAACGTCAGCGACCAGCGCTGGATCGAGCTGAACGTCGACCAGCTTCGACTACTGGCAGGACCTTCTGCCGGGCCAGGTCGTCTCCTACAAGCGCGACTGCCGCGACGGCCTGCCCCCAGGCGCTCGAGTCGTCTCTTTCCACGGCCACCCTGATCCGGGCGAGGTCGAGGACCCATGGGTGCTCGAGCACTGGCACAGCGCCGACACGGCGCCGCAGAGCGCATAAAAAAGAGCCGCCCCGAGGGGCGGCTCCAATGAAGACCGGCGGCGACCTACTCTCCCGGGCCCTTGCGGGCCAAGTACCATCGGCGCTGAGGGGCTTAACTTCTCTGTTCGGAATGGGAAGAGGTGTTTCCCCCTCGCTATAGCCACCGAAAATGGTGAGCGCCCGCCACGACGGCGGGCTATGTGACCACGACGCCTCCGGCGCCGGGCCCTGAAAACTGCACAGATGGCCGCGGATCGAGCAATCCGCTTTTCTCCGAAGAGAAAAATATCCGTCAAGCCCTCGACCCATTAGTACCGGTCGGCTGAGTGCATTACTGCGCTTACACCGCCGGCCTATCAACCTGGTGGTCTACCAGGGGTCTTACTCCCTCAAGGGGATGGGAGAACTCATCTCGAGGTGGGCTTCCCGCTTAGATGCCTTCAGCGGTTATCCCGTCCGGACGTAGCTAACCTGCAGTGCCCTTGGCAGGACAACAGATACACCAGAGGTCCGTTCATCCCGGTCCTCTCGTACTAGGGACGACTCCTCTCAATTCTCCAACGCGCACGGAAGATAGGGACCGAACTGTCTCGCGACGTTCTGAACCCAGCTCGCGTACCGCTTTAATGGGCGAACAGCCCAACCCTTGGGACCTGCTTCAGCCCCAGGATGCGACGAGCCGACATCGAGGTGCCAAACCGGGCCGTCGATGTGGACTCTTGGGCCCGATAAGCCTGTTATCCCCGGAGTACCTTTTATCCGTTGAGCGACGGCGCTTCCACTTGCTACCGCCGGATCACTAAGCCCTACTTTCGTACCTGCTCGACCTGTCAGTCTCGCAGTCAAGCTCCCTTATACCTTTGCGCTCTACGCACGATTTCCAACCGTGCTGAGGGAACCTTTGGGCGCCTCCGTTACATTTTGGGAGGCGACCGCCCCAGTCAAACTGCCCGCCTGACACTGTTCACTTCCCGGCTTACGGCGAAGTGTTAGAAGCCCAAAACACCAGGGGTGGTATCTCAAGGGCGGCTCCACAGGGACCGCAGTCCCTGCTTCACAGCCTCCCACCTATCCTGAGCAAGGTGTTCCGAACTCCAATATCAGGTTGCAGTGAAGGTTCACGGGGTCTTTCCGTCTTTCCGCGCGTACTCGGCATCTTCACCGAGACTACAATTTCACCGAGCCCCTCGTTGAGACAGCGCCCAAGTCGTTACGCCATTCGTGCAGGTCGGAACTTCGCTGATCTCCGCGTTTCCGCGAAGGGCAGACTATCCCTTCACCTCACCAAGCGCCCTTAGGAGTTGTGACTCCGAGTATCTCCGCTTGCCGAGACTTGATCGGCATGCGGTCTTCACGATTTCCCGAAGTCCTTCACGCCTCAGATGGTCTCCTTGTTCGACCATCCGGCAGACGTCGGCGAAGCCTCTAAAGCCTGTCGCCTTGCTACCGCGCAATGGGTAGCACTCGAAGTGCGGCACGATCCGCTCCATGATGGTCTCGAAGCGCCCGGGCCTCGTACTTGAAGGTCCGGTCTCCTCGAGACACGCGAATCTGGCCACATCCGAAATATGCCTGTAGATCCACTAGCAGCGCTCGATCCCTCTCATTGAGCGAGAGCGAGAACGATGGCCGGACCTCCGAGCCGGTCCTCAGCTTGGAGCGAAGCGCGAATGAGATGCAGAAGCACCCTTCACCTTCGACCAGTCCGGTCACGTACCAGGGATCAAGCGCTGTTCCTCCATAGGCACTCATTCCTTCGATGAGGGCCGGCGTGTTGTACGGCGCATAGATTTGCGGCTGAGCCGCAGGGCAGCGAACCTCTCCTTTCGGATCAGTCGTTACGGGGTCACTAGGACTTCCCTCGGGATCACCCTTCGCCAGGAGGCGGGAGGGCTTCCCCGATATGAGCCGGTCTGCACCGCTCCTCGCGGAGCGGCAGGGCAAGATTTCCTTACCCGACAAGGAATTTCGCTACCTTAGGACCGTTCATTCTTGTTACTCCTCGCGATGCGAGTGGCCAGCTCATTTCTGGCTGGCTCTCACGGTCGCCCGTGAGATCGGACTATCTCATCTCCCACCGGATAAATGGGAGCTCGGCGTATAGTCTCTGAGGATTCTTCGTGCACGATTGTGTAACGGCGATCCGGAATCGCCATCCGCACGAAGCCTTTCCTGCTGATTGTCCGCACCGGACGCATTGTCACTGCCCCAAGAGGGGCGAGTAGCGCCGGATACTCGGAGATTTCCAGCATATAGCCGAGTTTGTTCTACGGAACTACCTTGGTCGATAGTTACGGCCGCCGTTTACCGGGGCTTAGCTTCGCTGCTTCGCCACCCCGAAGGGTGGCTAACAACTCCGCGTAACCTTCCGGCACCGGGCAGGCGTCAACCCCTATACGTCGTCTTGCGACTTAGCAGAGGCCTGTGTTTTTGGTAAACAGTCGCTTGGGCCTTTTCACTGCGGCCCCCTCGGGCTCCGCCAGCTAGTGGCTTCACCCTACCGGGGCGCCCCTTCTCCCGAAGTTACGGGGCAATTTTGCCGAGTTCCTTAACGAGGGTTATCTCGATCACCTTGGCATTCTCTGCCTGTCCACCTGTGTCGGTTTTGGTACGGGCACGCGCATCCTCCCTAGAGGTTTTTCCAGGAGGCATGGGGTCAGCGACTCGCCGGCCTTCCGGCCAGCTGGCATCGCACCTCGCGTCAAACAGCCCGGCGGATTTGCCTACCGGCCCTAGCTACGTGCTTACCCCAGGGCAACCATCGCCTGGGCTCGCCTACCCTTCCTCGTCACCCCATTCGGTCAAACGGATGCAACGTGGTACGGGAATATCAACCCGTTGGCCATCGACTACGCCTTTCGGCCTCGCCTTAGGTCCCGACTAACCCTGAGAAGACGAGCTTTACTCAGGAACCCTTGGACAATCGGTGGAGGAGATTCTCACTCCTCTTTCGTTACTCATGCCGGCATTCTCACTTCTCTGGCCTCCACGGCTGGCTTACGCCGCCGCTTCACTGGCAAGAGAACGCTCTCCTACCGCTCGACGAACGCCGAAGCGAACGTCGAACCCACAGCTTCGGTGACTAGCTTGAGCCCCGTTACATTGTCCGCGCCCGAACACTTGACCAGTGAGCTGTTACGCACTCTTTCAAGGGTGGCTGCTTCTAAGCCAACCTCCTGGTTGTCTCGGCATTCGGACATCGTTTCCCACTTAGCTAGCACTTAGGGACCTTAGCTGGTGGTCTGGGTTGTTTCCCTCTCGACCGTGAAGCTTATCCCCCACGGACTGACTCCCCGGGTACACATAATTGGTCTTCGGAGTTTGCCTGAAGTCGGTAACCTGGTAGGGCCCCTAGTCCAAGCAGTGCTCTACGGCCAATATGCAATTTACCGGAGGCTATACCTAAATATATTTCGGAGAGAACCAGATATCTCCGAGCTTGATTAGCCTTTCACTCCGACCCACAGGTCATCCGCCCAGTTTTCAACCTAGGTCGGTTCGGTCCTCCACGAGGTCTTACCCTCGCTTCAACCTGCCCATGGGTAGCTCGCTCGGTTTCGGGTCTACCGCCTGCGACTGAATCGCCCTGTTCGGACTCGCTTTCGCTACGGCTCCGCTCATCGCTTAACCTCGCCACAGACGAGTAACTCGCCGGCTCGTTCTGCAAAAAGCACGCGGTCACAGCCGAAGCTGCTCCCACCGCTTGTAGGCACACGGTTTCAGGTTCTATTTCACTCCCCTTCCGGGGTACTTTTCACCTTTCCCTCACGGTACTAGTCCGCTATCGGTCACCAGGAAGTACTTAGCCTTGGAGGGTGGTCCCCCCAGGTTCAGACCGCGTTTCACGTGCGCGGTCCTACTCAGGAACGTCATCAGGAGTCCACACGTTTTCGCCTACGGGGCGCTTGCCCTCTATGGCGCACGGTTCCACGTGCTTCGGCTAACGCATGGCTTTGTAACTCCTGCCGGGCCAGGCACGGCCCGGACAGACGCCCTACAACCCCCAGCAGGCAACGCGTGCCCGCTTACACCTGCCGGGTTTGGGCTATTCCCTTTTCGCTCGCCACTACTCAGGGAGTCTCGGTTGATTTCCTTTCCTCGGGGTACTTAGATGTGTCAGTTCCCCCGCTTACCTTCCTGCGCCTATGTGTTCAGCGCAGGATGACGCCGCATTACCGGCGCCGGGTTTCCCCATTCGGAAATCCACGGGTCAAAGGCTGTTCAGCGCCTCACCGTGGCTTATCGCAGTCGTCCACGTCCTT
>CAWACB010000004.1:0-30000 GCA_963780475.1 uncultured Solirubrobacterales bacterium | reverse complement strand
CAGGACGGCGGGCAGGTGAACGCGCCCGCCATCCGAGGGACCGATGACGGCCTCCTCGATCTCCTCGGGCGGCAGATGCTCCTTGTGGAGGCGGTCGAAGTGCCGCTCCGCCGCCTCGGCCGCGTCCGGGCCGTGGAACCGCTCCACGATCCGCCTCCCGAGCGCCCGCTTGGCCTCCACGGCAGGCTCCTTGGGCACCGGCTCGCCGAGCAGCAGGTCGTAATAGACGTCCATCGCCGAGTCCGGCACCCGCATCAGCTTGCCGAACATCTCCTCGGGCGTGTCCGTGACGCCGACGTAGTTCCCGAGCGACTTGCTCATCCGCCGCTCTCCGTCGAGGCCGGGCAGAATCGGCATCGTGAGCACCGCCTGGGGCTCCTGGCCATAGGCCTGCTGGACATCGCGGCCCAGCAGCAGGTTGAACTTCTGGTCCGTGCCTCCGAGCTCGACGTCCGCCTTCACGGCCACCGAGTCGTAGCCCTGCAGCACGGGATAGAGCAGCTCCAGCACGGAGATCGGGCGCCCCTGCTCGAGCCGCTGCTGAAAGTCGTCGCGCTCCATCACGCGCGCCACGGTGACGCCGCGCACCAGGCGCAGCAGGTCGCCCATCTCCATGTCGAGCCACTCGCTGTTCCGGCGCACCTCGGTGCGCTCCGGATCCAGGACAAGGAACGCCTGGTCCTGGAATGTCTGCGCGTTGCGGGCGATCTCGGCCTCCTCGAGCACAGGCCGTAGGACAGACTGGCCCGACGGGTCCCCCACGCGCGCGGTGAAGTCTCCAATGATCAGGACGACGAGGTTCCCGGCGTCCTGAAATTCGCGCAGCTTCTGCAGCACGACCACGTGTCCGAGGTGGATATCGGGGGCGGTCGGGTCGATCCCGAGCTTCGCGCGCAGCGGCCGGCCGGCTTCCGCCGCTTTCTCGAGGCGCTGCGCCAGCGCGCCCTCGGGGAGCGACTCGACGGCGTTTCGCTCCAGGAAACGGGCCGTTTTATCGGAATTTACCGGCGGATTCGGCAAGGGGCGGATGGTAGACTCTCCGCCTTCGTCCGGGCAGAGCCGCCCCTCCGCGCCACGCTCGCAGCCGTGGCGACCTCACTTGGCGGACGACCACTCCGACAGATCAAGCCGTGGTACAGGCACAAGCCTGCGCGAGCCCGACCCCGCACCCGGGGCGACCGTAGCTCCGCTGCGGACCAGGCCGCGCCTGAACAAATACCGGCTGGCCCTGGTCCTGGCGGGCCTGGCGGTGCTGGCGACCGTCTCGACCGTGTTCGGGATGATGATGGCCGTCGCGCAGGACCTGCCCGAGCTGGAGGCCCAGAACGAGTTCAAGGCCGCCCGCAACTCGGTCCTGGTCGACGACCGCGGGCGCAACCTGGCCACGCTGACCGGCCAGGAGAACCGCATTCTGCTGCGCAGCGGCCAGATCTCCTCGAACGTCAAGCGCGCCGTGATCGCGATCGAGGACCAGCGCTTCTACGAGCACAAGGGAGTCGACTACCAGGGCATCATGCGCGCGATCTGGGAGGACGTTCGCCGACAGAGCGCCGCCCAGGGTGGCTCCACCATCACCCAGCAGTTCGTCAAGAACGCGCTCGTAGCCCAGAAGAACCGGTCCGTGTTCCAGAAGCTCCGCGAGGCCGCGCTCGCCTACCAGTTGGAGCGCAAGTGGTCGAAGGAGAAGATCCTCACCGAGTACCTGAACACCGTTTACTTCGGAGAGGGCGCCTACGGCATCGAGTCGGCGGCGCGCGTCTTCTTCGGCTGGAACCACCCTGGCTGCGAGCCGGAGTGCGCAAAGGTGCTGGAGCCGGCGGAGGCGGCGATGCTGGCCGGCCAGATCGCCTCGCCCTCCGCCTACAGCCCGGTGCAGAACCCGGCGTCGGCGCTCGCGCGGCGCAACCTGGTGCTGGACCGGATGAAGGACCAGGACCTGCTGACGACGTCCGAGTATCGAGATGCCGTGCGCCAGTCGCTGCCGCCGCGGTCCGAGATCGAGGCACCGCGCAAGGTGAGCAAGGCGCCCTACTTCACCTCCTGGGTCGAAGACCAGCTGGTGCGCCGCTACGGCACCGGGAACACCTTCGGCGGCGGCCTGAAGATCCGCACGACGCTCGACCTGGAGCTCCAGAAGGCCGCCGAGCAAGCCATCTCCGCGCGCCTCACCGGAGTCGGGCCGAGTGCCGCCCTGGTCGCGATCGACAACGACACCGGTGGTATCCGCGCCATGGTCGGCGGTGAGGACTTCCAGAAGAAGCCCTTCAACCTCGCCACGCAGGGCCGCCGTCAGCCGGGGTCGGTGTTCAAGCCCTTCACGCTCGTCGCGGCGCTGGAGGAGGGCATCTCCCCCGGCCGCACCTTCGTGTCCGCGCCGAAGCGGATCGAGGGACCGCGCGGCGACTTCCCGGTGGAGAACTACGAGGACCGCTACTCGGGCGCGATCTCGCTGGCAGGCGCGACGACGGTTTCGGACAACTCCGTCTACGCGGAGGTCGGTTACAAGCTGGTCGGCACATCCAAGGTCGCGAAGGCCGCCAAGTCGATGGGCGTGCGCACCCCGATCTCGCGCAACCCGGCGATGGTGCTCGGCGGGCTCAAGGCGGGGGTCACCCCGCTCGAGATCGCGCAGTCATACGGAACGATCGCCGACGAGGGCAAGCGCGTCACCGGCTCCTTCGCCGCATACAAGGATGGTCCGGTCGCCTTCACCAAGGTCGAGGGGCCGGGCATCGACGACAAGAACGACGTCAAGCGCAAGCGCGTCATCCCGGAGGGCGTCACGGAGCAGACCGTCCAGATCCTGCAGTCCGTCGTCACGTCGGGAACAGGCCGTGCGGCGTCGATCGGCGAGTTCGCAGCGGGCAAGACGGGCACCACCGAGAACTACCAGGATGCCTGGTTCGTCGGCTTCAACGAGGAGCTGACCGTCGCGGTCTGGGTCGGCTACCCGGACAGCGCACGGCCGATGGAGACGGAGTACCGGGGGGAGCCCGTCGCGGGTGGAACGTACCCGGCCGAGATCTGGCACGACTTCATGCTCTCCTTCCGCAAGATCGCCGACTCGCGCGCCGAGCCAGACGACGACGAGGATGAGACGACGCCGGTGCCTGGCCCGGTGCCGACCCTGCCGCCGGCCGACACGCAGCAGTCAGACGGCGACGACTCGCCGCGCGAGCGGCGCCGCGACCGCGACGACCAGCCGAGCACGCCATCGGACGAGGGAACCGGCGGCGGGGAGACGCCCGCCACCCCGGCGCCTGAGCCCGAGCCTGCGCCCACGCCGACGCCGACGCCCGATCCGACCGGCGGGGGCGGCACGGGTGGCGGAACCACGCCGCCGGCAGGCGGCACGGACGGCGCGACGGAAGGCGAGCCATAGCCCCCAATTTCGCTCTTGCCGACTAGCGCACGGATCTCTAAAGTTCGTGCCGATGTCCACGTGATCGCGTCCCTTAGGGGACGCGCCACGAGGCGCCTTTGAGGGAGAGAGATGCAACCAGGCGCGCGCCGATATGAGCGCGCGCTTGTTGTTTCAGGAAGAGTTGACCCCCGGGCGGGGCCGCGACACGTACCGGCTGCCCGCCTCGCAGAAGCGCCACGGTAGATCCATCGCGCGGTTGATCCCGATTCGCGGGCCGATCACGACCTCCGGCGCCGACACTGCCGGGTCGCGCGCGTAGGCCTCGATCGGGCCCCGATCGAGCGGCACGCCGTTCAGGTCGAGCCAGATGCCCATCGCCTGGGTGAGCTTGCCGGGTCCGGAGCAGAGCTGTTCGATGTGGTCGAGGCCCCGGCGGCGGCGCATCAGGTCGATGCCCTCGAGCGGCTCGAGCGCGCGGATCAGAACGGCCGCCGCGTCGCCATCAGGCTCGGCGACGAAGTTCAGCAGGGCGTGGATCCCGTAGGAGCGGTACACGTACGCGTGTCCCGGCGGGCCGAACAGCACCTCGGTCCGGGGTGTCAGCCCGTTGTAGGCGTGGCAGGCCGGATCGTCGACGTGGTAGCTCTCGGTCTCAACGATCCGGCCCGCCGTGCGGCCGTGGCGCACGACGCATCCGATCAGGTCCCGCGCCACGTCGTGTACCGAGCGGTCGAAGAATTCGCGCTCGAGCCGGTTGCCGGCGACCACCCTCAGAACAGGTTGTCCTGGCCCTGCTTCGCGCGGGTACGCCGGCGCGGGATGCCGGCCGCCTCCTGCAGCGCGGTTTCGACGTCGGCGAGGATCGCGCGCTCCGAGCGGGATGCGACCACCGGCTCAGCGATTCCCTCGACGTGGACGTAGGTGCGGCGGCCGTCCCCGCGCTCCGTTGGGTCGAGCGGCACCAGGGCGAAGACCCGGTCCGCGCGGACGAACTTGCCGTAGCCGAGGTGCACCATGCGAGCGTCGCGGTTGGGCACTAGCCCTCCGTTCCGAGAGCCGCCCGTGCGCGATCCAGCTGCTCCCGCACCCGCGCCGACGCCGTGCCGCCCTCCGACACCTTCGACTCCAGCCACGAGCGGCGCGCGAGCACGTCGTAGAACTCGCCGTCGAGCTGCGGCGCCAGCTCCTCCAGCTCCTGCTCGGTCAGCTCCGACAGCTGCTTGCCGTTGTCCACCGCATGCCGAACGAGCCCGGCGACGATTCCGTGAGATTCCCGGAACGGCACGCCGCGGCGCACCAGCAGGTCGGCGACGTCCGTGGCCGCGAGCAGCTCGTCCGATGCGGCGGCCTCCAGCCGGTCGCGGTTGAAGGTCGCCGTCTGCACCATGCCGGTCGCCGCGTCGAGGCACAGCTCGACGGTGTCGACCGCGTCGAACAGGTTCTCCTTGTCCTCCTGCATGTCCTTGTTGTAGGCCAGCGGGAGCGCGTGCATCGAGCCGAGGACCGCGGCGAGGCGGGAGGCCACGCGGGGTGCCTTCGCGCGCAGCAGCTCGGCCGCGTCGGGGTTCTTCTTCTGCGGCATGATGCTCGAACCCGAGCTCCAGGCATCGCTCAGCTCGAGGAATCCGAACTCCTCGCTCGCCCACAGCACGATCTCCGCGCCCAGGCGCGAGAGGTGCATCGCAGCAGATCGACGCGGCGCTCAGGTAGTCGAGCACGAAGTCGCGGTTGGAGACGGCGTCGAGCGAGTTGGGCGCGACGCGCTCGAACCCGAGCGCATCCGCCAGTGCGCGGCGGTCGTGTCGGGAAGTTGACTCCGGCGAGCGCGCCCGCCCCGAGCGGCAGCTCGGCCGCAGCGTCCGCTGCGGCGGCGAACCGCACGACGTCGCGGCGGAACATCCAGAAGTAGGCCAGCAGGTGATGCGACAGGTAGACCGGCTGAGCGCGCTGCAGGTGCGTGTAGCCCGGCATCGGCCAGTCGGCGTGGCGCTCCGCCGCATCGAGCAGCGCCGCCATCAGCTTGCCGAGCTTGTCTTGCGCCGTGGCGGCGCGATCACGGACGAACAGCGCCATGCCGGTCGCGACCTGGTCGTTGCGCGACCGGGCGGTGTGCAGCTTGCCGCCGACCGGGCCGGCGAGCTCGGTCAGCCGGCGCTCGATCGCCATGTGCACGTCCTCGTCGCCGTCGGCGGGCTCGAACGTCCCCTCCGCTATCTCCTGGTCGATCCGGTCGAGGCCCTCGGTCAGCGCCGCCGCGTCGTCGCGGCTGATGATCTCGCTGTCCGCGAGCATCGCGACATGGGCCCGCGACTGCTCGACGTCGTAGGGCGCGAGCCGGATGTCGAAGCCGATCGAGGCGTTCAGCCGCTGGAACACCGGGTCCGGCGGCTCACGGAAGCGCGACATACGGGGAGCCTAGGGCCTCGGGAAGGTCCACTAAAAGGTGTTGGCGATCGCCCCGATCTGGATCACGAGCAGGATGCCGAGCAGGTACAGGCTCGTCCCCCACCCGGCCAGTGCGCTGCGGCTGCGCGGATACAGGCGGCTTTCGGGGTCGCGGCCGATCGAGAGCACCACCGGAAGCGCGATCAGAAGGCCCAGCGCGATCAGCGCGAAGCCGCTCACGCCGAAGGCGAAATAGCCGAACTCGAGCGCGAAGCCCTCGGACAGGTCTGCAAGGAGGTCGCGGTACAGAAGCACCGGCGACGACGCCGGCGACCATCAGGCCAAGCAGCGCGATTACGCGTTCACCCCGCTTGCCCTTGTAGGCAGTGGAAACGCCGCTCTGCATGGCCATTGAGAGTACAGGCGCGGATCAGACGAACGAAGCGAGAACCTCTGCCAGCGCGGCGCACACCCGGTCGACCTGTGCCTCGTTCATGCCCCCGAAGAAGGGCAGCGCAAGCGACCGGGCCGAGATGTCCTCCGCCACCGGGAACTCCCCGCCCGCGAAATCCGAACCGCTCGCGGTAGAACGGCTGCAGGTGGATGCAGGGCAGATAGCCCTTGGACTGCACTCCCCGCTCCGCCCAGACTGCGGATCACCGCGTCCCGGTCGACGCCACGCGGTACCTGCACGACGTATACGAACCAGCTGCGCCGCTCCGCTCCTCGATCGGCGCAGGGCAGCGTCAGCCCATCCACGGCCGACAGGCGCTCGGAGTACGTATCCGCCACCCGCGCACGGGCCGCCAGCAGCGTCATCGGCGCGCTCGATCTGGGCGACGCCCAGCGCCGCCGCCACGTCCGAGAGCCGGTAGTTGAAGCCCAGCCGGTCGTGGGCGAGCCAGTCCATGTCGTCGCCGCGGCCCTGGTTTCGCTCGCTGCGCGCCTGGCGCAGCAGCCCCGAGTCGCCCGAGACGAGCATCCCGCCCTCGCCGGTGGCGATCTGCTTGTTGGCGTAGAAGGCGAATGTCGCGATGTTGCCGCGCGATCCGACCTTCATGCCGCCGGAGTCGACCGCCCCGAACGCCTCACATGCGTCCTCGACGATCCCGAGCCCGCGCTGCGACGCGAGCGCCTCGATGCGGTCCATGTCGGCCGGGTAGCCGAATAAGTGAACCGGCAGCATCCCGGCGGTGCGCTCCGAGCACGCGGCGCCGCGCGGCCTCCGGATCGAGGTTGAGCGTCTCCGCGTCGATGTCGCAGAAGACCGGCTTCGCATCCTCGTACAGCAGACAGTTCGCCGAAGCGACGAAGCTCAGCGGCGAGGTGACGACCTCGTCGCCGCGGCCCCACCCGAGCGCACGCACTCCCAGGTGCAGCGCGGCCGTGCCGCTGGAAACGCGCCACCGCGTCGTCCATGCCGAGCCAGGCGGCGAACTCGCGCTCGAAGCGCTCCAGCATCGGCCCCAGCGACAGCCGTCCGGAACGCAGCACCCGGTTGACCAGTTCCTCCTCCCGCGGCCCGATGTCCGGCCGCGCGAGGGGGATTGGATCGCTGCTCAAGCTTGTGGAGCGGGAGTGGCTGATTGGGGTGACTGGTTCGCGGGCGCCTGCTCGGGCCGTTCCTGGGTGGCGTACTCCAGCGAATCCACCAGGGCTTCCCAGCTGGCCTCGATGATGTTCTCCGAGACACCGAGCGTGCCCCAGGTCTCGTCGCCGTCGCTCGCGTCGATCAGGACACGCGTGACAGCGCCGGTGCCCTTGTGCTCGTCGACGATCCGCACCTTGTAGTTGACGAGGTCGATGTCGCGCAGCCGTGGGTACATGTCGGCGATCGCATCGCGCAGCGCCCGGTCGAGCGCGTTCACGGGGCCATTCCCCTCCGACGTGCGCACGATCCGCTCGCCGCCGGCCCAGATCTTGATGGTCGCCTCGGTCTGCACTCGTCCGTCCTCGCGCTTCTCCGTGATCACGCGGAAGCTCTCCAGGCGGAACAGCGGAGTATGGGCTCCCGACTCCTTGCGCAGGAAAAGCTCGAAGGAGGCGTCGGCTGCCTCGAAGTGGTAGCCGCGGTGCTCGAGCTCCTTGAGCCGGTCGACCGCGCGCACGGCTGACTCGGCGTCCAGCTCGATGCCCGCCTGCTCGGCGCGCGCCACGACGGTCCCCTTGCCCGACAGCTCGGACACCAGCAGCTCGCGGTGGTTTCCGACCACCTCGGGATCGATGTGCTCGAACGTGCGCGGGTCGCTGCGGATACCGGCGACGTGCATCCCGCCCTTGTGCGCGAAGGCGTTGCGGCCCACGTAGGGCTGGTTCGCGGTCCGGGGTCATGTTGCACAGCTCGTCCACCAGGTGGGCGGTCTTGGTCAGCGTCGCGAGCTGCTCGGGGCTCACGACCCGGTGGCCCATCTTCAGCTGCAGGGCCGGCAGGATCGACACCAGGTTCGCGTTCCCACAGCGCTCGCCGATGCCGTTCATGGTCCCCTGGACGAGGCTGGCGCCCTCCCCCACCGCGGCGATCGAGTTCGCCACGCCGCACTCGGCGTCGTTGTGGGTGTGGATCCCGACCACCTCGGAGTCGAAGCGCTCGACCACGGCGCGTGTCGCGTGCCGGATCTCGTGCGGCAGGCTGGATCCGTTGGTGTCGCACAGCGTCACGTTCTCGGCGCCCGCGTCGAGCGCGGCGTCGAGGCACAGCAGCGCGTACTCGGAGTCGTCGCGGTAGCCGTCGAAGAAGTGCTCGGCGTCGTAGATCACGCGCTTGCCCTGGGCACGCAGATACGCGACCGAGTCGCCGATCAGCAGGAGGTTCTCCTGCGGGTCGGTATTGATCACCTTCTCGACGTGGAGCTTCCAGGTCTTGCCCACAAGCGTGCAGACCGGCGCGAACGACTTCGCGAGCAGCGCAAGGGCGGGGTCGTCGCCGGCCTTCACGTCGCGACGGCGGGTCATCCCGAATGCGCAGATGGTCGAGTTGGCAAAGCGCTCTCGCTCGAGCAGCTTGAAGAGCTCCGACTCCTTCGGATTCGAGCTCGGGAACCCGGCCTCGATCATGTGGATGCCGAGGTCGTCGAGCGCGTGCGCGACGCGCAGCTTCTCGCCCGCCGAGAGCGACATGCCCTCGCCCTGCATGCCGTCTCGGAGAGTCGTGTCATATAGGAGTATCTGCCTGCTCACTACGGGGGCTCCTTTCGAGAGCGCTGGGACGATGGAACGCGCGGTTGCGGCGCCGGCTAGCGCGCCGCGCTGCTAATTCGCGTGTCCGTCGCAGGCGTGTCCATCTCCACGACGTCGAGCCACTCGAGGTACTCATCCCGCTCGCCCTTGATCGCCTCGAAGAACCGGGTCTGGAGGGCCCGAGTGATCTCGCCCGGCTCTCCGAGCGAGTGGTCGTCGAGCTCGCGCACGGGCACCACCTCGGCGGCGGTGCCGGTTAGGAACAGCTCGTCGGCCTGATACAGCTCGCCCCGGGAGATGTGGCGCTCGGTGACGTGAAAGCCGAGGTCGTCGGCGATCTGACGGATCGAGCGGGCGGTGATCCCGTCCAGGATCGACGCGTGCGCCGGCGGCGTGTAGATGTGGCCGTCGCGCACCATGAAGATGTTCTCGCCCGACCCCTCCGACACGTTGCCGTGCTGGTCGAGCATGATCGCCTCGTCGTAGCCCGCCTTGGCGGTCTCGACCTTGGCGAGGATCGAGTTCAGGTACTGGCCCGAGGCCTTCGCCTCCGGGATGAAGCTGTCCGTCGACATCCGCCGCCAGGAGGCGACCTTGCAGCGGATGCCGCTGCGCTGCCCCTCCTCGCCCAGGTACGCGCCCCAGGGCCACACGGCGATCACCACGTCGACCGGAGCGTTGAGCGGGAAGAGGCCCATCTCGCCATAGCCGCGGAAGGCGATTGGACGGATGTAGCAGCTGCGCAGCTTGTTCGCCCGGATCAGCTCGTGGGTGGCCTCGCGCAGCTTCTCGCGCGTGTACGGCAGCTCCATGTAGTAGAGCTCAGCGGAGCGGTGCAGGCGGTCCAGGTGCTCGCGGTGGCGGAAGACCGCCGTGCCCTGCTTGGTGTCGTAGGCGCGCACCCCCTCGAACACCGCGGACCCGTAGTGCAGCGCGTGCGTCAGGACGTGGATCTTGGCGTCCTCCCACCGGACGAGCTCTCCGTTCATCCAGATGTAGTCCGCCTGATCCATGCGCTGTGTTCCTTTCAATCGACGGCCGCCGCACCCTCCAACTCGGAGAGCACTGCGAGCGTCATCTCATCCGTCCCCGCCGCGACCTCTCCTTCGGTCCCCGTTTCGAGATCCGGAGTGCGAAGACCGCCCTCGAGGACACGGTCGATGGCCGATTCTACCGCCGCCGCCTCGCTTTCCATCCCGAGTGAGTGGCGCAGCATCAGCGCGACGGAGCCGAAGGTCGCCAGCGGATTCGCCACTCCCTTCCCCGCGATGTCGGGCGCCGACCCGTGCACCGGCTCGTAGAGACCAGGGCCGCTCGCGCCGAGACTCGCCGATGCGAGCAGCCCGATCGAGCCCGCGATCATCGCGGCCTCGTCGGAGAGGATGTCGCCGAACATGTTCTCGGTCAGCACGACGTCGAAGGCCGTGGGCCGCGAGATCAGCTGCATCGCGGCGTTGTCGACCAGCAGGTGCTCGAGCCGCACGTTCGGGTAGTCCTGCGCGACCCGCTCGACGGTCTCCCGCCACAGCCGCGAGGTCTCGAGGATGTTCGCCTTGTCGACGGAGGTGACCAACCCGCGCCGCGAGGGTGACGCGGCCATGTCGAACGCCAGCCGCGCGATGCGCTCGATCTCCTCGGTCGAGTACACGCAGGTGTCGTGCGCGACGCCGTCGCGGCGGCCGCGATCTCCGAAGTAGATGCCTCCCGTCAGCTCGCGGACGATCAGCAGGTCTGCGCCCTCGATCCGCTCGCTCCGCAGCGGGCTCGCCGAGGCGAGCGCCGGGACGATCCGTACCGGGCGCAGGTTCGCGAACAGCCCCAGCCCCTTTCGCAGGCCCAGCAGGCCCTGCTCCGGGCGCGGGGCGTTCGGGTCGGTCGTATCCCACTTGGGCCCCCCGACCGCGCCCAGGAGCACCGCATCGGCGGCGGCGCAGCGCTCGAGGACGTCGGGAAGCAGCGGCGTTCCGTGCTCGTCGATCGAGATGCCGCCCACCGGCAGCTCCTCGACGTCGAAGCCGACTCCGCTGCGGCCGCTGATCGCGTCCAGCAGGCGGCGCGCCGCCGCGACGACCTCCGGGCCGATGCCGTCGCCCGGCAGCGCCACCAGCCGGAACGAGCGCCCGGAGGCGCCGGGAGTGCCTACGGCGTGCCTCCGCCCCCGCCGGCGGCGCTCTCGAGGTCGCGCTGCAGCTGGTCCACCGTGTCGCTCAGCTCCTTGACCTGCTGGTCGAGCTGGTCGACCTGCTGCTTGGTCGCGAAATCCTGTTCGGCGCTCGTGTCGCTGCCCACCTGCTTCTCGAGGCTATCGACCGACGACTGCGAGGTCAGTCGATCTGCTGAGCCCTGGTCCTGCTGATCCTTCTGGATCGAGTTGACGTCGTCCTGAAGCTGGCTCTGCTCGCTGCGCAGGCCGGACGCGGAGTTGCTCCTTGGCGGAGTCGGCATCGTCCTGGGCCTGCAGGGCGAGCGACGATCGCGATCACGCCGAGGATGGCGGCCAGGGTGCCGGCGGCGGCGCCGAACTGGCTCCAGAAGCGCGTGCGGTCGATCCGCTCGGCCAGCTCCGCCTTCGTCATCGGGTAGTCGTCGACGACTACCTCCTCGCGCGGCCGCAGGCGCGCTCCCTGGGCGGAAGCGGCTCGGTGGGCCGTCCGTAGGGATCGCCGGGCGGCTGTTCGGTCATGGAGGGGCTCCTTCGGTCAGTTGGGCACTGCGGTGGTCAGTGGACCCCGGCCCGGATGCTCCTGCTCGAAACGGTCGATGTCGTCGGCGTGCTCGAGCGTCAGCGCGATGTCGTCGAGCCCGTTCAGCAGGCGCTCCCGGATTTCGGGGTTGATCTCGAACGCTACATCGCGGCCCGCAAAAGAGACAGTCTGGCGCTCCAGGTCGATCGTCGCCTCGCCCGCCTCCATCAGGGCGCGCACCTCCTCCTCGGGCAGCGCGACGGGCAGCAGGCCGGTCTTGGTGCAGTTGCCGTAGAAGATGTCCGCGAAGGACGGCGCCACGACGGCCTTGAAGCCGAAGTCCTGCAGGGCCCAGACCGCGTGCTCGCGCGAGGAGCCACAGCCGAAGTTGCGGCCGCTCACCAGGATCGGGCGCGGCTCGACCTCGAGACCCTCCTTGCGCCAGTCGTAGAACAGGAACTCGCCGAAGCCGGTGCGCTCGATGCGCTTCAGGAACTGCTTCGGGATGATCTGGTCGGTGTCCACGTCGGCGCGGTCCACGACCTCCACGGGACCGCTGATCTCGCGTACCGGTTCCATCGTCAGGCCACGCTCCTCTCGTGGGGCTTGACGCCGCCGAACAGCGCCAGCTCGCAGTACTTGAACATCACGCCTGTCTCGGCGAACCCGATCTCCTCGAGCCAGCGCCGCTGGGTCTCCGCGTCGGCCAGGATGTCGCCGTCCGAGACCGCGCGCTCGCGGAACTCGCGCTCGACCACATCGGCCGCGCGCGGATTCGGCCGGCTCTCCTCGGCCTCCACGAGCCGCTCCACCATGTAGTCCTCGAACATCCCCCGCGTCAGCGGGTCGGCGTCCACGTGCTCCCAGTTCAGGAACAGGCCGCCGGGCGCCAGCAGCTCGAAGCACTCCTCGTAGAGCTTTCGCTTGCGCTCGTCCGGAAGGTGGTGGATGCAGAATCCCGACAGGATCGCGTCGTAGCGCTCGCCGGCCGGCAGGACGTCACGCCACTGCGGCGACGAGAGATCGCCGCGCTCGTAGGTCCAGCGCTCGCGCGAGCCGGCCAGCCGCTCGTGAGCCGCTTCGATCATCGGTTCCGAGAAGTCGACCAGCACCCCGGTCGCCTCGGGATGTGCACGCAGGACCACCTCGGACACGGCGCCCGCGCCCGCGCCGATGTCGAGGAACCGCCGCACGACCCTTCCGTCCCGTGTCAGCAGGCGGCGCAGAAGGTCCTCCTGCACGGCGATCATCGGCAGCAGGGTGCGGCGTTCCTCCACGAACGGCGTCGGCCAGCTCGGGCCGCTTCCAGGCGGCACCCGGTGCGGCGCTCACCGTGATCCGTCCCACTCGCGGATGTCGACGAAATGCCCTTCGACGGCCGCGGCCGCGGCCATCTGGGGGCTGACCAGGTGCGTGCGGCCGCCCCGTCCCTGGCGACCCTCGAAGTTGCGGTTCGAGGTCGACGCGCAGCGCTCGCCCGGCTGCAGGATGTCGGGGTTCATTCCCAGGCACATGGAGCACCCGGCCTCCCGCCACTCGAACCCGGCCTGCTTGAAGAGCCGATCGAGGCCCTCCTGCTCGGCCTGCGCCTTCACCTGCTGAGAGCCGGGCACGACCATCGCGCGCACGGTCTGAGCAACCGTCCGCCCGCGGACCACCTCCGCGGCCGCGCGCAGGTCCTCGATGCGTGAGTTCGTGCAGGAGCCGATGAACACCCGGTCGACCGCTATGTCCTCGATCGCCGTGCCCGGCTCGAGCGCCATGTACTGCAGCGCGCGCTCAGCGGCCTCGCGATCGGCCGGTCCCTCCATCGAGCCCGGGTCGGGCACGCGACCGGTGACGGGCGCGACCATGCCCGGGTTGGTGCCCCAGGTGACCTGCGGCGTCAGCGCCGCGGCATCAACGGTGATCTCGGTGTCGAACCGGGCGCCGTCCTCGGTGGGAAGGGTGCGCCAGTACTCGACGGCCTTGTCGTAGTCCGCCGGGACCCCGGGACGCCCCTCGAGGTAGGAGAAGGTGACGTCGTCGGGGGCGATCATGCCCGCGCGGGCGCCGGCCTCGATCGACATGTTGCAGACGGTCATCCGGCCCTCGACCGACAGCGCCTCGATCGGCGCTCCCGCGTACTCCACGACATACCCGGTCGCGCCCGCGGCACTGATCTGACCGATGGTGCCGAGGATCAGGTCCTTGGCCGTGACGCCGAAGCCGGGTCGCCCCGATGAAGGTGATCCGCATGGTGCGCGGCTTCACCTGCGGCAAGCATTGCGTCGCCAGGACGTGCTCGACCTCTGATGTGCCGATCGGCATCGCAAGCGCGCCGAGCGCGCCGTGTGTGGAGGTGTGCGAGTCGCCGCACGCGATCGTGATGCCGGGTTGTGAGAGACCCAGCTCCGGCCCGATGATGTGCACGATCCCCTGCCGGCGGCTGCCCATGCCGTGGTACGGGATGCCGAACTCGGCGCAGTTGTGCTCCAAAGCCTCGACCTGCTTGCGCGACAGCACGTCGCGATGGCATCGAGGCTCGTGCGCTCGCTGCGGGTCGGTCGGGACGTTGTGGTCGGCGGTCGCCAGCGTCCGGTCCGGCCGGCGCACCTTGCGGCCGGCCAGCCGCAGGCCCTCGAACGCCTGGGCAGAGGTGACCTCGTGGACAAGATGGAGGTCGACGTAGAGGAGCGACGCGCCGCCCTCGCGCTCGGGCTGGCGCACCTCGTGCGCCTCCCAGACCTTCTCGAACATCGTCTTGGGCATCAGTCCTCCTAGCTCCTTCTCAGGCCGGCGGCCATCACCGAGACGAACTGCGTCTCGCCGCGGCCGGGATTCTCGAAGTGGTGTGCGAGGTCGGCGTCGAACGTGACTGCGTCGCCTTCCTCGAGGTCGTGGGCGACGCCGTCGCATATGAGCCGCAGGCCGCCCTTCGTGACGAAGGCCGTCTCGCGGCTGCCCGCCTCGTGGATCGGCGGGTCGTCGGGCCCGCCGGTGGCGGCTCCGGTCGAAAGCGTGTGCAGCGACACCTCGGCGCGCTGCCCCGGGACGGCCGGCGTCAGGACCTCGTAGCGGTGACCGTCGGCATGGCCGCCCTGCGAGCCGCTGGTCGTGCGGACGACCGTGACCCCGTCCCCCTCGTCGAGCCGCAGCAGCTGCGAGAGGGTCAGCTCGAGGCCGGAGGCGATCTTCGCCGCGACAGACAGGGTCGGGCTGGTTTCTCCGCGCTCCACCTGGGAGAGCATCGGCGCCGACACGCCGGCTCGCTCGGCGAGGTCGCGCAGCGACAGGTCCATCGCGTCGCGCAGTGCGCGGACCCGGGTGCCTACGGAGGGTTCTGCGAGCGCATGTGCCATGACAGTGCTGCGTACGCTATCACATACGCTCGTCTGTTATCGGCGGTATGCGCGCTTGCTAAAGCGCCGCCTCGAGCGCGGCGCGGACGTCGTCGAGCGTCGGCGGCCCGGGCGAGTTGGCGAGGTCCGGGCGCTGGCCGCACCGCTTCGACGACCGAGGGAATCGACGCGGCTGACACCCCCAGCTCGCTGAGCCGGGTGACGCCCGAGCGGGCGAGAGCTGGGCGACGCGGTCAGCGGCGCTGCCCTCCCCCGCTCCGAGCGCGGCGGCGAAGGCGCGCATCGGCTCGGGCGCATTGCGCTCCATCATGCGCGCGAAGTGCGGCAGCATGACCGCGTTGGTCTGCGCGTGGGGCGTGCCGCAGACGCGCACGATCGTCTGGCAGACGATGTGGTGGACGGCCAGGCCCGCGGAGCCGCTCGCATAGCCGGCGAGCAGCGCGCCGAGCGCCAGCGCGGGCGGTCCGGCTCCTCGTTCGCCAGCCCGCCGGACAGCTCTTCGGAAGCCCGCAGCGCCGCGGCGGTGGCGACCGGGTTCGCGAGCGGCGTGTAGAGCGCCTCCATGGCGTGCGCGAGCGCGTTCATCGCGCTGGCGGCGAGGCCGGGCATCGGCGCCGATGCCATCAGGTCCGGATCGCGCCGCCACGACCTTCGGCCGCGTCAGCTGCCAGCCGTCGAAGCCCGCCGGCATCCGGTGGAAGCGGGTCATCTCGGCGCCGGAGAGCGTGGTCGGGATGGCGGCCACCGGCAGCCGGTCGGCACCGCCGATCGCCTTGGCGGAGTCGATCACCCGTCCGCCGCCGAGGGCGACCAGCGGCCGGCCGCCGACTTCGCTCCCGGATGCCCGCCGAGGCCGCGTCGACCGGACCGGTCCGGGACGTGGATCACCGCGCCGGCATCCGCGACGACCGCGGGCTGCGGCAGCGGCTGCACGCTCCGTCGTCAGCAGCGCGTAGCCCTCGAAGCCCTGGCCGGCCAGCATCGTCCGGCGCTTCGCGCGACCGCGCCCGGCGCGAAGCGAATCGAGCCGCTCCCCGTCGATCCAGGTGAAGTCCACGCTGGCTACGAGCTTGCAGCCGAAGGCGACGCGGTCCCGGCCGGCACTGCCGACGTGACGCCGGACAGCACATTCGACAGCGCGCGCAGGTATGCGCGTGCCGATGCCTCCAGCGTGTCCGTCGAGACGCCCTGGCCCGAGGCCAGCTTGCCCGTCCAGCTCCACCAGCACCGAGACCTCTCCGAGCGCGTCCGTGTCGGCCGTGACGGCGGACACGTGGTACTCCTTCAGCACCCCCGCCATGCCGGTCGCGGCGTTCACCGCCTGAAGCAGCGCATCGACCGCGCCATCTCCGGTCCCTTCGCCCGAGACGCGTCTCGCCGCTCGGGGTCACGACCTCGACTTTCGCGACCGGCGGGGTGCCCGAGGCGTCGTGCACCTCGAATGAGGCCATGTTGTAGGCCTCCGCCTGCTCGCGGATCTCGTCGGAGACGATCGCCTCCAGGTCCAGCGCGGTGACGCTCTTCTTCTTGTCCGCGATCTCCTTGAAGCGCTTGAAGGCCGTGTTCAGGGCCTGCCCGTCGACGCGCACGCCCAGCTCCTCCAGGGCCTTGCGCAGCGCGTGGCGGCCGGAGTGCTTGCCCAGCACGATCGAGTTCGTCTGCAGGCCGATCGTGGTCGCGTCCATGATCTCGTAGGTGGTGCGGTCCTTCAGGACGCCGTCCTGGTGGATGCCGGCCTCGTGCGCGAACGCGTTGCGGCCGACGATCGCCTTGTTCGGCTGCACCGGGTAGCCGGTCAGGCGCGAGACGAGGCGGCTGGTGCGCGCGATCTCGCGCGTGTCGATGCCGGTGTCCACGCTCACGCTCGAGCGGCGGGTCCGCAGCAGCATCACGATCTCCTCCAGCGACGGCGTTGCCGGCGCGCTCGCCGATGCCGTTGATCGCGCACTCGACCTGCCGCGCGCCGGCCATCACGCCGGCGAAGGAGTTGGCGACGGCCAGGCCCAGGTCGTCGTGGCAGTGGACCGAGACGACCACGTCGCGCAGCTCCGGCACCAGCCGGTACAGCTCGCGTGAACATCTCGCCGTACTCGTGCGGCATCGAGTAGCCGACGGTGTCCGGGACGTTGATCGTGGTCGCGCCCTCTTCGATCGCGGCCTTGACCACCTCGGCCATGTACTCGACGTCCGAGCGGCTGCCGTCCTCGGGCGAGAACTCGACGTCGTCGGTGTACTGCTTGGCATGGGCGACCGCGGCCCGCGCCTGGCCGATGCACGTCCTCGCGCGTCGTCTGCAGCTTGCGCTCGATGTGGATGTCCGAGGTCGCGATGAAGGTGTGGATCCGGGGCGCTCGGAGTGCTTGATCGCGTTCCAGGCGGCATCGATGTCCTGCGCCGAGGTGCGGGCCAGACCGCAGATCACAGGACCCTCGACGTGCTTGGCGATCGCGGTCACGGCCTCGAAGTCGCCCGGCGAGGTGATCGGGAAGCCGGCCTCGATGATGTCGACGCCCAGCCGCGCCAGCTGGTGGGCGATCTCCAGCTTCTCCTGCACGTTCAGCGAGATGCCGGGCGACTGCTCGCCGTCGCGCAGCGTCGTGTCGAAGATGAACACGCGGTCGGCGTGCTTTCCGTTCGTGCTGGTCCCCTGGTCTTTCGGGGGCCGCTCCGGTACGTCGTTCATGGTGATTCCTCCTTCTCCTGGTCTCCGGCTATTCCTGTTGCGCTGTGCGGGCCGGGGCCCGCGGCTGCCTATTCCCCCCGAAGGGGGAGGAGAAGAAGGTGAAGGTTGAGGCAGCGCGCGCTCACTGGGTGGAGCGTACTACAGGACCAGCACGACTTTGCCCACGTTTCGCCGGTTCTCGAGCAGCTCGTGGGCGGCCACTGCCTGTTCGAGGGGGAAGGTCGCCGCGACCACAGGCTGGATGACTCCGCGCTCGATCGGGTCCCGCAGCGGCTGCAGCAGCTCGGCCAGCGAGCCGCGCTCCTCCCAGTGGCGGACCATGTTGAAGCCGATCACGGCCTTGTTCTCGTTCATCAGCCGCAGGGCGTCGAAATCGGGCAGCACCGCCCTGGTCTCGATCCGCTCCCGCAGCCCCTCGCGGCCGCCGCCGACCAGGTTCGACGCGCCATGGGCGACCAGGCGGCCGCCCGGCGCGAGCAGGTCGAAGCTCTCGCGGAACTCCCCGAGGCCGTCGAGCACGACGTCCACCCCCCTCCCGTCCGTGATCCGCTCGACCTCGGCCCGGGTCTCCTGGGTGCGATAGTCGATTACGTGTGCGGCGCCGTGCGCGCGGATCGCCTCGTGCTTCGACGCGGACGCCGTGCCGATCGCGACCGCGCCCTGCGTTCGCGCAGCAGCTGAAGCGTCGCGATGCCGACACCACCGGCCGCGGCGTGGACCAGCACGGTCTCGCCCCGGCGCGTGTGCGGCAGGAACACACCGGTCGCGTAGGCGGTCACGTAGTTGACTGGAATCGCGGCCGCCTGCTTCGAAGCTCATCCCCTCCGGAAGCGGCACGACGTTGGCGGCATCCGCCACCGCCAGTTCGGCAAAGCCGCCGAACCGGGTCGCCGCGAACACCCGGCGCCCGGGCTCGAGGCCGATCACGCCATCACCGACGCTTTCGACCTCCCCCGCCACCTCGTAGCCCAGCACGGCCGGCGGGGCGGGCGCGTCGGGATACAGGCCCCGCCGCGCGACGAGGTCGGCCCAGTTGAGGCCGGCGGCGCGGACCGCGATCCGGACCTGCCCGGACCCCACGGGCGGCTCGGGCCGCTCTTGGATCTCGAGGACCTCCTCCGGCGGGCCGTGTCCGGTGAGCACCAGCGCGCGCACGCGCCGGGACGCTACATCACGGGCCCCGCTGGTACGTGAACGTGCAGGTCACATCCTCCGAGGGCGAGATGCTGATGCTGTTGACCGGCGAGACCGTCGAGCACACAGCCGATGTCTCGGTCCAGTTGCCGGGGTCGCGCTGGTACAGGAATAGGTTGTAGCCCGAGCCGGCCTCCACGGCGATCGTATGGACGTTGTTGATCCCGTCGGCGGGATCCCCGTTGTCCTGGAGCAGAATGCCGTAATGGGTCGTCGGACCGCCGGTGAGACGGAACTGGAAGCGCGTGAAGTCGTCCGGGACGGCATCCACGCGCACGGTGAGCGTGGCCGCCGACTCGAGCCTGTTCACCCACCTGCAGGTCACGGTCTCCCCCGGCGCCACATCGATGTTCGTCACCGGCGATCCGTCCGAGCAGGACATCGAGGTGATCCCATCCGGAGACCGGATCCTGGGTCACGGAGTATCCGGAGCCCGGCGTCACCCCGATCAGCGCGCGAGACGCGCTGCGGGGCTCGATCGCGCTGTTGTCGACCAACGTGAAGCTGCTCTCAGAGCGCCCCCAGCCTGAACGTGAATGCCTGGGTGCTCCGAGGCTGGGCATCCATCACGACGTCGATGCGACCCTGCTTGCGGTGCGTGAAGGTACAGACGACCTCCTCGCCGCTCGAGACCCCTGATGTCGGACAGCGGAGAGCCGTCGGAGCACGTGGCGGATGTGAGATCCCAGCCGAATGGCGCGCTACCAGCCTCGACCGAATATCCCGAGCCTGGCTGGACCACGAACGAGCGGGCATTCGAGAGGTCGTTGGTCGAGTTCCCGTCATCGTCCCAGACGTGAACTGCGTGAGCGGGGAACCCGGGCTCGCGGAACGTGAAACCGAAGTCCTGGGAATCGTTCGGAAGGGAGTCCTCGACCACGGTGATCCGGCTCGAGGGCTGGTCGTATGTGAACGTGCAGGTCACCTCTTCCAAGGGAGCGACGTCGATGTTCGTCACCGGCGAGCCGTCCGAGCAGATCGCCGAGCGCTGTGACCAGTCGCCGGGGTCGCGCTGCTGCAGGAAGAGGTTGTATCCCGAACCGGGATTGACGAGCACCGTGTGCAGATTGTTTATGCCATCGCCCGGATCGCCGTTGTCCTGCAGCAGGATGCCGTTGTATCTCGTCGGCCCGGTCAAGCGGAACAGGAAGCGGTCAGCGTCGTCGGGGATCGCATCGAGCCGGATGGTCAGCTTGCCGGCATTCTGGAGCCGGTTCGTGAAGGTGCAGGTGATCGTCTCGCCTTCCGAGACGTCGATCGCCGATACCGGCGAGCCGTCCGAGCAAGTGGCCACCGACGAAGTCCCAGCCGGGCTCTACGGCCTGGTCCAGGGAGTAACCCGAACCGGGTGACAAGCTCGTGAAGACCTTCGTGCCGGCAAACTCGGAGTGCGTGAAGCTCGCCGGGGTCAAGACCTCCTCCGGCGGTGAACGAGAACGCCTGCGAAGAGTCGGGTTGGGCGTTCACGAGCAGATTTATCTGGCCGCTCGCCTGTTGACGAACGTGCACGTGACGTGCTCGCCCGCCCGCGAGATCGATGTTCGACGGCGGAGAGCCGTCGGAGCACGTCGCCGAGTTCAGGTACCAGCCCGCCACGGCGGCCTGAGCGATCGAATAGCCGGAACCTCGGCCAGGGGGAACGTGCGCGAGTTCGGGCCACTCCCGTCGTCGTCGAGGACGAACGAGGTCGGGCTGATGCCGCCGCCGGCCGTGTAGCGTGAAGTCCTGGTCGTTCTGTCGGCCGGGTGTCCTGAACGACGGTGATGCTGGTGGAGGGAGGTTCGTAGGTCGAGGGTGCACGTCACGTGCTCGCCCACCGATACGACGACGCTCCCGATCGCGGACCCGTCATCGCAAACCGCGGACCGCTGCGCCCAGTCGCGAGCATCCTTGTCGCGTAGCGAGACCACGTAGGAGCCGGCCTCGCAGAGTGACCGTGTGCTGGGGTGCCCACCCCGTCAAACGGGTTGCCGTTGTCCTGCAGGCAGGATTCCCCCGTACCCGCGACGGCCCGGCTACCCGGAACAGGAATCGGGTCGCGTCGTCGGGCACCGTGTCGAGCACGAGCGTCAGCTGACCGGCTGCCTGGAGGTCATTTACGAAGGTGCAGGCACCGTCTCGGTGCTGGTCAGGCTGATGTTCGAGACCGGACGAGCCGTCGCGAGCAGGTCGCGAGGTCAGGCTCCAGCCCGGCGGGACGTTTTCACTCAGGGAATATCCCGAGCCCGCCGGAACGCCGTTGAAGCTCCGCGAGGCGGAGCCGGACGCCGGACACGTTCTCCTTCAGCACGAAGGAACTCGGCGAAAGCCCGCCACCCGCGGTGAACGAGAACAGCTTCTCCGTCTCGGGCTCCGCGTCGAGCTTGGCGATCGATCAGTGCCGGCCTTCGCCGCCGAAGCCGCCATGAGCCAGATCCAAGCGCGCGGCCACCGCCCGAGCTCCGCTCCCCTGCGTCTCGACTTCAACTCCCCACGGACCCCCTGACCGTTCCCCGGCGCCGATGGCGGGACGCTAGCCGGGCGCGGCGGAATGGTCCAGCGGCATGCGCACGGGCTGACAGTTCAGGGCACGAACACCCCTGCCGCATGAACACCGTGTTGCCGGACTCGTGTCGGCGTCGGAGTCCGGACCGCCGTCGTAGACCTCGACCTGGCCGGTCTCGAACATCGCGCGGCGCCGTCGGCGAGCGCGCCGGGCAACAGCGTGTTGAGGTCGGTCACCAGATCACAGGTGGCGCCGACGGTGGTGTCGGCGGTGGCGGCGCACGGGATCGTCACCGAGAGCGCGAACGGCTGCGTGGTGGCGTTGGTCGGCTGGGCTCGGAGCCCTTGTCGGTCAGCTTGAAGGTGAACCGGGCCTCGAGCTCGCCGGTGTAGTCGGACAGGTCGGTGCGGCGCACGTCGTCCACGTGCGCGATCAGGTGCAGGTCGCCGACCGTGCGGACCAGCTTCAGGTAGCTGACCGAGCGCGCCGCGGCGGGCCGTTGGCGTCCGGGGTGCCGACCGTCAGCTGGCCCGAGGTGCGCTGGGGCGGGTTGCAGGAGCCAAACGACAGCGACGGGGCGTGCTGGCGGTTGGGGCTCACGCAGGGCTCGTAGGCCGGCACCAGTGGCGCGACGATCGGGGTGGCCGCCTTGGGGCGGGCGTAGCCGGGGTAGTTGGGGACGTTCGTCGAAGGTGCAGATGACGTTCTCGTCGCGCCCGACGTCGATGTTCGACGGGTCGAGCCATCGGAGCAGGTCGCGGCTGCTGGAGATTCCAGAAGGCCGGCAGGGTCTGGGCGAGCGAGTAGCCGCGGCCGAGCTGTGCACGTCCGAGTACGTCGGGTCATTGGACAGGGTGTCGCTGTCGTCGCCGTCGTCGTCGAGCGAGAACGAGCCCGGCTGGGAGTCCGCCGCCCGGCGCGAAAGCGAAGTCCTGGCCGTCGTTGGGCTGCGCGTCGAGGCGCGCGGTGATCAGGGCGCGCGCACGATATTCTTGAAGGTGCAGGTGACGTTCTCGTTAGGGGAGAAGGTGATGTTCGAGGCGGCGAGCCGTCCCAGCAGGTGGCCGAACTCGGATCCCAGCCCGGGGCACCGCCTCGGGGAAGAATAGCCGGAGCCGACTGGGACGACGAATCCGCGTGCACCGGACAGCGTGGGATCGTTGTCGTCGTCGAGCGTGAAGCTCGAGGGACTGATCCCCCCGCCCGCGGTGAACTGGAAGTCCGTCGGATCGCTTGACGGCTGGTTCGTGAGCCAGGCGGTCAGAACGCCCGCCGGCTTTATCGTGAAGTCGCAGATCCCGTTCTCGTGTAACGCGACCTCCACCGTCGTCAACGCCGAGCCGTCGGAGCATGAAGACGCGGTGACGGCCCAGTATCTGCCCTGCGGAGTCTGCGTCTGCAAGCTCAGGCTGTGCGTGCCCGGCACGACGGACACCTGTGCGACGTTGGGCCAGCCATCGCTGAGCGTCCCGTCGTCGTTGAGCGGGACCGGGTTCCCATCCAGGCGGTAGACCACTATCTCACGCGTCGGGCATGATCGACCCTGATGGTCAGTCGCCCCGCCGATCACGGCTGACGAACCAGACCGACTTCCTCGCCTCGAGAAAGATCGATGTTGCTGGGCTGGATCCATCCGAGCATCCGCCTTCGGCCGGGCTCCCAGCCCGGCGGGGTAGGGGCCCGGCGCGAGCGAATAGCCGGAACGCGGCTCCAGGCCCTCGAACGTGCGCGTCGCAGCCGTCAAGTGGGAGTTGTCCGCCATCTGGAAGCTCGTCGGAGCTGAGCCCGACCGACGGCGACGTAGTCGAATACTGGAGAGGGGGATGGGTCCTGTGCTCGAGGACGATCCGGGCGGGCGGTCGTAGACGAAGGTGCAATCGACGACCTCGCCCACGGAAGAGCGTGATGCTGGACGGCGGTTTGCCCCCGGAGCAGGTCGCGCCCGTCAAGCACCCACTTGACGGTGTGAGGCGGCGCGACCGACGCGTACCCGCCGCCGGGGGACCGGTGAAGCGACCGTGCTCGGGCGCATCGCCCGAGTAGGCGATCGTCGTCGAGCACGCGATGCCGGGTGCCAGCCCACCGCCGCCTGTGAACGTGAAGTCTGCCGCGGGTGCGTCCCCGGGCTGACATCGACCGTGACCCACCGTCCCCCACCGCGAACCTCTGGTAGCGCCGCGCTGGTCTCCACCACGTGGATCGCCACCGTTGAGTCGCGTCGATCGCGACTGTCGGCCGGGTGGCAACAGCTCGCCGGCTGCGGGTAACCGAGGTCCCGAAGGTGTCGAGGAATGTGCCGCCGATGTGAACGGTGCAGCGGCCGTTTCGTAGTTCGAGCGCCGACGATCAGCGTTCCCGGCGGTGTCCACCGCGACTCCGTGGAGGCGCCCCAATTCGCCGTCCCCGTGCCGGCCACCCGAAACGGTGATGAAGTCGCCCGAGTGTCGAACTTCTGGATCGGTCGTTGACAGTGTCGCCGACGTAACCGCGCCCGGTGGTCGACCGCTATTCCTCGTCGGATATCGAACTGCCCCGGATCGGGGCCCGCGCCGCAGGTCCCCCACTGGCCGAGGAAGGCCCCAGCTGGGTCGAGAGCTTCTGGACGCGGCTGTTGTGCAGGTCGGCGACGTACACGTTGCCCGCCGCGTCGAGGTCGACCCCCCAGCGGCTCCTGGAACTGTCCGGGCCCGATCCCTCGGCGCCCCAACTCGAGTGAGGATCGCGCACACTTGGCACCCGGCTCTCGCTGTCCCCGAGTAGATGTTGCCGCTCGCGTCGAGGGTGATGCTCGACCGCCGGCAGTTGAAACCGGCGGCCCGTTACCGCACCCGAGATGTTGCACGACCATTCCGGCGGGGTTGTACTTGACGATCTGTGCCCGGCAGGTCGGATGTAGAAGTTGCCCGCGGGGTCCACGGCGATTCCCTGCGGATTGACGTGGCCCGAGCCGCAGCAGTCGTTCGGGCCCATCGACTCGAAGACGTACGGCGATGCCGCCTGCACCGGTGCGGCGAAAGCGAGCGTTGCGACCAACGCACCGGCCGCTACGAGTAACCCCAAAGCTCTCACGGCCACTCGATCCTAGCCGGGATACCAGGCCCGATCTAGGGGTCGAGCAGACCCGCCACCAGCTCCGGCATCTCGCGCGCCATCCGCGAGCGCGGCACGACCAGCGTCGAATCCGGCCTCCCGCCCCCGGTCGCGCGCCGCCTCGTCCACGTGCGAGTAGAAGCCGAGCACGCGGCGCTGCCCGCCGGCGAGCGCCGCCGGCGTCGAGGCCCGGCGCGTGCAGGTCGACGACCACCACGTCCGCCCGCGCCGCGAGTGCGTCCTCGACCGGCCACGACGGTCACCTCGTGCCCCGCCGCGCTCAGCGTGGCGTCGATCTTCGAGGCGAAGAACAGGTCGGGCGCGAGCGCGGCGACGCGGGCCACTGACGCTCCTAGAGGTCGACCGCGCGGCCGTCCTGGAAGCCGTCCAGCCCGAGGATCTCCTCGATCGACGTCGTCCGGGCACCGGCGAGTCGACCGTCACGACCATCACTGCGTGGCGGCCGGTGCCCGGCCCGGCGTTGTCCGCCGGGTCCTGGCCCGGGCTCGCGGCCGACCGCCGCCGAGGCGATGTTGACGCCGTGCTTGCCGAACACCGTTCCGACCTTGCCGATCATTCCGGGCTCGTCGCGAGTAGCGGAAGACAGCCATGTTGCGGCGCCAGCTCGATGTTGAAGCTCTGGCCGTAGACGCTACACCAGGTGCGGCACGTGGCGCGGGCCGATCGTCGTCCCCGCCACCTCGATCCGCTCGCCGTCGGCGACGACCGCGACCGAGACGAGGTTCGCGTAGTCGCGCGACTCGCTCTCGCTTGAACTCGCTCACCCGGATGCCGCGCTCCTCGGCGATCGCCGGCGCGTTCACGAAGTTGACGTTCTCGGCCACGCGGCCCTGGAAGGCGCCGTTCAGCACCGCCAGCGTCACCAGGCGGGTGTCGAACTCGGCCAGGTGGCCGTGGTAGGACGACCTCGATCCGGTCGATCGAGTGGCGGTCGCGAGCGACATCGCGAGGCGCCCGAGCTGGGCGGCACAGCGGCAGGTAGGGCTCGAGCACCGCGAGGTCCTCGCTGTGGACCTTGGGGATGTTGACCGCGTTCGAGACGAGCTCGCCGTCGCAGCGCCGCCACCACCTGCTCGGCGGTGATCACGCCGGCGCGGTCCTGCGCCTCCGCGGTCGAGGCGCCCAGGTGCGGCGTCACGATCACGTTCTCGTAGGCGAAGATCGGGTGCTCGGTCATCGGCTCCTCCGGGAACACGTCGAGGCTCGCGCCGCCGACCTTGCCGGAGCGACAGCGCCTCGTCGAGCGCGTCGTGGTCGATCAGCTCGCCGCGGGCGCAGTTGACGATCGCGCACGCCGTCCTTCATCTGCGGCGAACGACTGCGGCGTTGACGTAGTCGACCGTCTCCGGCGGTCTTCGGGAGGTGGATGGTGATGAAGTCGGCGCGCGCCGTAGAGGTCCTCGGGCGATCTCGGCCCGCTCGGCGCCGAGCTCGCGTGTAGCGCTCGGCTGCCGACGAACGGGTCGAAGGCGACGATCGTCATGCCGAACGACTGGGCGCGCTCGGCGACCAGCTGCCCGATCCGGCCGAAGCCGAGGATGCCGAGCGTCTTCTCGTACACCTCGACCCCGCCGAACTTGGCTGCGCTCCCACCTCCCGTCCTTCAGCGACGCGTGCGCCTGCGGGATGTTGCGCGCCTGGGCGAGCATCATCGCGATCGTGTGCTCGGCCGCCGCGACGATGTTCGACTCGGGCGCGTTGGCGACGATGATGCCGCGCTTGGTGGCGGCCGGCACGTCGACGTTGTCGACGCCGATCCCGGCCCGGCCGATCACCTTCAGCCGGTCGGCGCGCTCGATCACGTCCGCCGTCACCTTGGTCGCCGAGCGGATCACGATCGCGTCGTAGTCGCCGATCGCGTCCGGGCAGCTCCTCCTCGCGACATGTCGGTGCAGCACGTCGACGTCGAAGTGCTCGCGCAGCAGCGTCGACGCCGGCATCGGCGATCTTCTCCTTGACCAGGACCCGGTAGCCGTTCTCGTCGGCCATCGCGGTCAGCCGACCGGCTGCGCGGCGCGGATGCGCCGGCGCGCGCGAAGACCTGCTGCGCGCGCGGCGACTGCCGGCGCCGAAGGTCACGTCGGCGCCCAGCTCGTCGAGCGCCATCTCGAGGCCGGCGATCGTGGCCAGGATGTCGAAGGCGCCGTAGTAGCCGCAGTGGGCGATGCGGACGATCTTGCCCTTCAGGTGGCCCTGGCCGCCGGCGATCGTGATGCCGACTTGTCGCGCATCGCTTGGGGATCGCGGCGCCGTCGATGCCCTCGGGCGCGCGCGATCGCCGTCACGACGTTGGCGCTCTCGTCCTCGGGGCCGAAGATCTCGAGGCCCAGGCCCTTGACCGCCTCGCGCGCGGCGCGGCCGAGCGTCGGCGTGGCGCTCGAACACCCCGGGCAGCGTCTCCTGCTCGATCAGCTCGAGCGCGACGTCGAGCGCGCGATGCAGAGCGTGACCGCCGGCGTGAACGGGCTGTCCGGCGGGTCCTTGCGCTGGCCCTTGAGGGTCTTGCTCCCAGTCGAAGTAGTAGTTGCGCGCGCCGCGGCCGCGCGCGTCGGCGGCGACCGCCGAGCGCGCGCTCCGAGACCGCGGCGAACGCCAGGCCGGGCGGCCACATGAGCGCCTTCTGCGAGCCGGACGACGACCACGTCCACCCCCCACTCGTCCTGCGGCAGGTCGACGGCCCCGAGGCCCGAGACGGCGTCGAACGACCTGCACGGCGCCGTGCGCCGGCGCCACCTCGGCCAGCGCCCGGACGTCGTTGACGACTCCGGTCGAGGTCTCCGACTGCGTCGTGAAGACCGCCTTCACCTTGCCGCCCGCGCTCGGCCAGCGCCGCGTCGACCCCGGCCGGATCGACCTTCTCGCCCCACTCGGTCTCGAGGTGGATCATGTCGGCGCCGTAGGCCTCGCACAGCTCGGCCCAGCGCTCGCCGAACTTCCCGGCACGATGCGACCAGCGCCGCGTCGCCGGGCGCCAGCAGGTTCGCGACCGCCGACTCCATCGCGCCGGAGCCCGACGCGGCGAACAGCAGCACCTCGTTCTGCGTCTGGAAGACCATCTTGAGACGGTCGAGGACCCGCGCGTAGATCTCCACGAACGCCGGCGCGCGGTGATAGAGGATCGGCTCCGCCATCACCTGCGAAACCTCGGGCGGCAGCGGCGTCGGCCCCGCGGTCATCAGGTATTGCTTGTTGAAGACGTTCATGGAGGCTTTATCGGCAAGCCCAGGGGAGCTTTAGCGGCGGGCCAGCCGGGCCGCCGAGCATAGCGAACGCCCTTCGGACTCTCCGCGGTGAGCTACTTGAGCGCGAACGGCGGGTAGCGGTCGGTCTGCAGCCACTGACCGTAGGCATTGACCCGCAGCGACCAGCGCATCGCTCCACCAGGAAGTCGAACATCCCCCGCGGGTAGCGGCCCGTGAACAGGATCGCGAAGAAGGCGATGAACACGACCAGGTCGCGGCCAGCCACACGAACGCAGCACGATCAGGTGGGGAATGATCAGCAGCCACTTGACGAAGATCAGCCAGCGCGAGAGCTCCTCGGCTGGTCGAGCTCGTAGGTGACCGGGTACTGGCCCGGCTCGCCGTTGAAGGGCGGGTACTCGTCGCGCATCAGCAGGACGCCGTAGACGACCACGTTCGCGGTCCAGCGCTCGATCTGAATGGCGAAGTCCCACATTCCCTGCGGCCAGCGCTTGGTGAACAGGATGGCGAAGAAGGCGATGAAGACCATCACACCGAGCGACGATCTGGAGCAGATACACCACGATGAACTGCGGAATGGCGAACAGCCACTTCAGCAGCACCTTCCAGTGCGAGAGCTTCTCGGGGTACTCGACGTCGAAGCGGAGCGGGTAGTCGGTCTCCGTGACGACGGCCGGCGGTGTTGCGGCTTCCATCTAGAACCCTCCCGGGTTGTGTTGCGCTGGGAGAAGGCTATCCGGGCGAGGGGTCGGCTGCCACTCGCCGGCGGCTCTTGCACTTGCCCTGGCGCGGCCACGCATTGGCCATCGAGATGCGCTCGAGGATCGGCGGATGGTTCTGGAGCAGCGCCACCGACCATCCGGGCGGGTCGGGATCGGAAGGCTCTTGCGCGCGAGGCGCTGAAGCGAGGCGCGGGCGGCCCCGGGCTCGCAGGTGGTCTGGAGCCCCACCCAGTCGGCCTCCTGCTCGTAATTTCGCACCACGGCGTTCTGGCCCGGCGTGACGATCAGCTGCAGCACTACCAGCACGAAGATCGCCACCGGCACTGCCTGCGGCGCATACATCCCGCCCCGCCGGCGAGTGGCGAGCGCGATCACGAACGCCAGCGGCAGGGCGATCACCGCGAACCAGCCGGCGAGCTTCCAGAGGTGATTCCGCGAGTGATGGGCCAGCTCGTGCGCGAGCACGAAGTCGACCTCGGGCCGGCTGAAGCCACCGTCCACCAGCGTGTCCCAGAGGATCACCCGCCTGGTCGGTCCGAGCCCGGTCGCGAAAGCGTTGGGCTCGTCGGTGAACTCCTTCACCTCCTCCACCTTGACCGGAATCTCAGGCAGGCCTTGGACACGCTCGTATTCACGCACCGTCGCCTCGAGGCGTCTGTCCTCGGGCGATCGCAGGTCCGGCATCAGGAAAGGCGACACAAGGAGTCGAGCAGCGCCAGGCCCACGAACACCGGCGCGCCGAGACCCACCACCAGTCCTCTTCAGGAAGCCCGCCAGGCCCATCACGATGCCGATCGCGAGGCAGATGAACACGAACTCGCCACCCAGCCCGAGGAAGTTGTTCACGGCCCACTCCAGGATAGCCCTGCTCGGACACGTCGTGGCGGCGCTCCCACCACAGGGCGGCGACGCCGAACGGAAGCTCGGTCAGCCACACGATCCCGAAGCCCAGCATCGCCAGCAGCATCCCCGTCCCCACACGGCCCGCGGCGGATTCGCGGCGAAAATGCGCCCCGCTTGGCGTAGATCGCGAGCACGGCCACGAGCGCGATCGTGGACAGGACGTGTCGACCAGCAAGAACCGCTCGTAGTCCTCGGCGCGATCCAGGAACGACGGCGAAAAGTACGCGTCGCCGCCGGGTCGCCGAGGGGAGGTCGCTCGGGACCACGGGCCCCGACTCCCGCGGGCGTCACCACGCGGTCACTGCGTATCACGAGATCGAAACATCCTCTCCTCCTTGACGAAAACCAGGATCAAAGGCAATGGAACCGCCGATGGCCGCAGATGGCCGCAGACAACTTCAAGAAGAATATTGGATTCAATGCACCGAGCGCCGGTGAAACGTCAATAGACCCTGATGATTCTGCCCGAAATACCGGCAGCCTCGGTCCTTGTGACCTCGCATGCGTTTTCCATTTGCCGTTATTGGATCCGGACTGGCCGGCGGCCATCTGCGGCCGTGTGCGCTAAATTCAAGCCGCTCTCAACGTCGGCCTGCGCTACGCATGAGCTCGATGAGCTCCCGCACGCTGCCCAGCTCTTCGCAACTGTCCACCGCCTGCTCAACATGGAGAGCGACCGCGGGCGCGAGCACGTATCCCGCCAGCTCGCGGAATTTCGCCCGCAGCTCCGATTCCGGGAACGGATCGT
>CAWACB010000003.1:0-241289 GCA_963780475.1 uncultured Solirubrobacterales bacterium | reverse complement strand
CCGTCCGCCGTGGACGGCGACGGGACTGCGCGGCCTGCCGCCGGCGAGCACGGTCACGTGGCTCGCGTGGGGCCGAGCGTTTCTGATCAAGCCGCTTGCGATCGGCGTCGGGCCGAGCGTCGGCCTGCTCTGGCCGGGTCGGCGACGGCCGGCCTCAGGAGAGCGCGCGCGAGCTCGCTGACGTTCACCGCCGACCGCGACGGTGCCGCTCGAGCTCGCGCGGGCGTTTCCCCGGCGAGCTGCAGGAGGACGGGTCGATCGCGACTGGACCGCGTCCCGTACCGCGCGATGCGCGGCGGCTTCTCGGCGGTCGTCGCACGCTGGCCCGCAGGGACCGACGTGCGCGGCGCGCTGGAGGCGCTCGCGCCACGCGACCCGTCGGGGCTGTGCGCCGCCGAGGCCGCGCGGCTGGCCGACCCGCCCCGGCCCCCGAGCGGCTGGGACCATCACCCGCTGACCGGCCGTGAGGAGGTCTACGCCTCCGCGCCGGACGGGGTGGTCGCCGACTGCCGCGACAGCGTGGGCCTCATCCGGCGGCCGGCCGCCGCGCCGCTGACTCCGACGCTGCGGCTGCGCTGGTCCTGGCGGCTCGACGAGCTGCCCTCGACGCTGCCGGAGGACACGCCCCTCACTCACGACTACTTCAGCGTCGCACTCGAGTTCGACGACGGCCAGGACCTCACCTGGCAGTGGAGCTGCGAGCTGCCCGAGGGCTTCGCCTACCGCTGCCCGCTCGAGCACTGGCGCCGCCGCGAGACGCACATCGTCGTCCGCCGCGGCACCGCCGATCTCGGCCGGTGGGTCGAGGACGAGCGGCCCGTCCTCGCCGACCATCAGGTGGCGATCGGCGGTCCGGCCCCCTCGCGCGTGGTGCGTGCCTGGCTGATCTCGGTCAGCTTCCACCAGGGCGGCAGCTTCCGCGGTGAGTTCGGTTCCATCGAGCTTGTCGATGGCGATGACGTCATCCGCGGTGCCGCTGACGCATGTCCCCCTCGCCCGGCAAACGCTGCCGCGTCGTCGGGGCGGGTCACGGCAAGAACAGGCCGGCCCCCGCGAACACCGTGTTGTTGCCGCTGGTGTCGTACACCGCGGCGTCGAGGAACTTGTAGATCGAGCGCTTGCTCTCCTTGATGGCACCGCCGACAAGGCTGTCGAGCGTCGTGTTGAGCGTGCACGCGCCGCCGATCGTCGTGTCGCCCGTCGCTGCGCAGGGCACCGTGAACGGGAACGGCATATCGGCCACGGTGCCGGGCAGCGTCTGTGAGCTGCCGTTCAGCTTGTCGGTGATCCGGAACGACATCGTGGCCGGCAGCTCGCCGGAGAAGTCGGACAGGTCGTACTTGTTCCGCACGTCGGTGAGCGAGAACGCGATCGCGATGTCCCCCTCGTCGGCCGGCGTCGTAGGGATTGCCTAGGATCACGCTCAGCTTGAGCGAGCCGATCGAGTTCGCGGGCTTGCCGTTCGCGTCGGGCGTGCCGACCGTCAGGTAGTCCGAGGCAAGTACCGGCGGGTTGCACGACTCGAAGGCGAACGGGGCGCCGTGAGTGGTGTTGGCGTTCGTGCACTCCTCATATGCTGGCGGGCACCAGGGGAAGGAACAGCGGCGTGGCGCCCTTTGGACGCGGATAGCCTCCGGTCACCGGGTGGGTACTCGACACGTAGACGTCGTTCTTCGAGTCGGTGTCCCCGCTCACGAGTCGCTCCGTCGTGCTGAATACGGCGCGCGTGCCGTCTTGCGAGACCTGCTCCAAGGTGGCATCCACCGTTTCGTGCGAGTTCGCAGGGCTGGCCGAGATGAGCGTGGTCGTGCCCTCCCAGCGCTCATAGATGTCGGATGCGCCACCGTCTGTATCGGCGCTCACGAGCGACTCCTTGGTGTTGAAGAAGACACGCGAGCCATCCTCCGAGGCAGCGGCAAGGGTATTGGCGAACGCGCCGCTGCCGCCCGTCGGGACGGTCGAGATGAGGGAGGTGGTGCCGCCCGCGCGCTCGTAGATGTCCTGGATGTGTCCGTGTCGGATGCGACGAGCGACTCACTGGTCGTGAAGAACACCAACGTTCCGTTCGCCGAGACGCCGGCGACGCTCAGCGGCATGCGAGCCGTTTCCCCCGGTGGGACCGGCCGAGACCAAGCGTCGTACTTCCGCTCGACCGCTCGTAGACGTCTGACACGTTGTCGGTGTCGCCCCCGACCATTCGCCCGGGGGTCGTGAAGAACACCCGCGACCCGTCCTGCGAGGCTGCGCTGAAGTCGGCGTCGTGGGGAGCGCTGTGGTCCTCGGTCGGCGCCGTCGAGACGAGCGTCGTCGTGCCCGCTGACCGTTCGTAGACGTCCTCAGATGGGTCCGTGTCGGTGGCGACGAGCCGGCTCGGCTGTGGTGAAGAAGACCCGCGACCCGTCTTGAGAGACGCCGCCAAAGCTCGCGTCCGTGTTCGCGGACGGGACGCCCGCCGTACCACCGGAGACGAGCGTCGTCGTGCCGCCCGAACGCTCGTAGATGTCCGACCACGTGTCGGTGTCTGAGGCCGCGAGCGACTCGGTGGTGGAGAAGAACGCGCGCGTGCCGTCGGCGGAGATTCCCTTGAGCGCGAGGAAGGGGGCGAATTGATCCCCGCCGGAGCCCAGAGTGGTGGTCCCCGCCGCGCGCTCGTAGATGTCCCACCACGAGTCTCCGTCCGTGAAGGTCATGCAGCTCGTCGGTGCGGAAGAACACCCTGCTGCCGTCCTGAGAGGCGCGCAGGAAGCTGGCGTGATACGACCCTCCCGGGCTGCCAGGAATGTGCTGCGGAGTGCTGAGCGAGAGCTGCGTCGTGACGCCACCCGAGCGCTCGTAGACGTCGAGGGTGCCGTCGGTGTCTCCGGCGGGATTCGAAGCCGTCGTGAAGCTCTTGTCCGTCGAGAAGAACACGCGCGTGCCGTCCTGTGAGGCTCCGCCGAACCCGGCGTCACAGCCCGAGGTGGGCCCGGCCGGTCCGGTCGAGACGAGCGTCGTCGTGGCGCCCGCGCGTTCGTAGACGTCGGAGCAATCGTCCGTGTCGGCGCTGACGAGCGGCTCGCTGGTGTTCAGGAACACGCGCGTGCCGTCCTGCGAGATACCCTCGGCCGATGCGCCGAACGCGCCGTTGCCGCCGACTGGCCCGATCGACACACGTTCCGTGACGCTGTGGTTTGCCCCGGCCGCCGAAGCGAACACCAGGCTCGTCAATCCCGCTACCGCCCATGCTGCTGACGCGCTCCAGCGGATCCGCTTCATCTCACTCCCCCCGTCGAACTGCAGCTCATGCGTCGACAGTACGTCGAGCATGGGCCCGTGCGCATCGGGCGAACTACCCAGGTTGGGAGGCGGGGCTACCTATCTTGCAGCCCGGCACTAATCCTCCACGGGGATGGAAGGCGGGCTGCCGTTCTTGAACAACGTCGCGAGCAGGATCAGCACCGGTCGCCCGCCTTCGTTGGCGCCGAAGTGGACGTCACGTGGTGCGCTCGATCACCCACTCGCCGGCATGCACCTTCCCGTTCTGCCCGCGGCGACCCGCCGCACGACGCGCGGGTTCTGGTCCGCCGCGCCGCGATAGACCTTCACGGTTCCAGTCTTCACCGTGTAGGTGAGTGTGCCCTTCTGGACGTAGGCGATCTGGACTCCCGGGTGACGGTGCAGCCCGAGCCGCGTGTGAGCCGGGATCGTCGACCCGCGAGAGCCCGAGCGTGCGCCCGCGGGCACCGGTCGGGTCGACCGCCTGTGCGAGCATCGTGCGGGTCGGCTGGGAGGCGGACTCGTGCGTCCCAGCGGCGTAGGCGCCGGCGGCGACGACGGGCAACAGCAGAGCAACGGCAAGGATCGCCGAGCGAGGAAGGAACGTCACGATCGCCTCCTGAGGGCGGCTCGGCTAACCGTCCAAGAACCGCTGCACCTCGGCCTGTTTCTCGGCCGTGAGACTACCAGCGGGTTCGCGCCCGGGTTGATAGGGCGCAGGATCCGCGGCTTGATGTCGCCGCCGGTCTCGATGTCGAGGTAGGCGCCATCAGCTGCAGGCCGCCCATGTCCGACAGCACGGCCTCGGCGCCCGCCACGCCGCCCACGGCCAGCGCGGGAAAGTGAACGGGCTGACGAGTTGCCCTTGACGGCCTCCAGGAACTGCTGCTGACGGCGGGCGCGGGTCAGGTCCGATTCCTCGGGCGCACAGCGGTTCTTGCGGATCCGCACGACGTCGAGCGCCTCCTGCCCGTTCAGCTTGTGCTCGCCCTTGCGGAACCGCACCGTTCGGCCCTCGAAGCGCGACACGATGCACTTGCCGAAGGTCATTTTCACCCGCCGAGCGCGTCGACGAACTTGGGGAAGCCCTTGAAGTCGACCTCGACGATGTGGTGGATCTCGATGCCGAGGTACTCCTTCAGCGTCTGGATCATCAGCGGCTGGCCGCCGAACGCGTAGGCCGCGTTCACCTTGTTCGGCCCGAAGCCGGGGATGTTCACGAGCGTGTCGCGCGGGATCGACAGGCGGGACGCCTTCCCGCCGCCGTAGCGCATCAGCATGATCGTGTCGGCGCGGCCGCGCTCCTCGCCGGGCCGGCGATCGGAGCCGAGCACGAGGATGTTGTTGGCGCTGAACAGCATGTTCCCGCCGTCGTCGAGCGCGTCGAGCGTCTTGTCGCTCACCTTGTCCGACTGCTGCTGGGCGCTGATGAAGAAGAGGACCAGGCTGAGCACGGTCCAGAACGCGATCGCGGCCGCGACATGACGAGCACACGCTTCCACGAGATCGGCTTGCGCTCGCGCGGCGGCTCGCGGTCGCGCCCGGGCCGGTAGTCGCGGCGCGGCAGGTAGGGACCACGCTCGGATGGCGGGCCATAAGCCGTCCCGACGCCGCCGTTCTGGGCCGGCTCGCCACCTCTCCTCCTCACGGCGCAGCGTGTCGAATCGCGCGCTCTCGCGGCGATTCAGGAAGCGGCTGAGGATCCCGCGCCGAGCGCGGTAGACCCGGTATTCGGGCTTGTCGGGGGCCATCGGCTGCATCGGAAGGCGGCTCGGCGGATTTCGCCGCTCGCCTACGTGCCCTTCTATAGTGCCGGAATCTTGAAGCCGGGAGGGCAGTTGCGCCGCGTGATCGGCGCCGACCTGGGCGGAACCAAGCTCCTGGCCGGGGTCGTGGACGAGCAGCTCGAGGTCCACGCCCGCGTCCACCGCACCGTCCGGGCAAGCCACAGGAGGAGATCGTCGAGATCGTCGTCGACGCGATCAACGACCTGCGCGAGCAGGTGCCCGACGTGGAAGGGGTCGCTTTCGGCATCCCCAGCCTGATCGACCAGCGCACCGGCACGGCCGTCACCTCGGTCAATCTCGACATCCAGGACTTCCCTTCCGCGACACCATGCAGGAGCTGCTCGGGATGCCGGTCCTGCTCGACAACGACGGGAACGTGATGACGCTGGCCGAGCAGCGGTTCGGCGCCGGCCGCGGCGCGCAGCACGTGATCGGGCTGACGCTCGGGACCGGCGTCGGCGGCGGTATCGTGATCGACGGCAAGATCTTCCGCGGATCGATGGGCGCCGGCGCCGAGCTCGGCCACGTGGTGATCGACTACAACGGTCCCAAGTGCCAGGGCAACTGTCCCAACTACGGCTGCCTGGAGACTTTCGTCTCCGGGACGGCGCTGGCCCGCGAGGCACGGATCGCCGCCGACGAGGAGCCCGATTCGGAGCTGGCCGTCCGGGCGCTCGACGAGGAGCTGACCGGCACGCTCGTCACGACGATGGCGCTCGGCGGTGAGGAGCTGTCGCGGATGGTGATCGGGCAGGTGGGCCGGATGCTCGGCATCGGCCTGGCGAGCTTCGTGAACATCTTCAACCCCGAGGTGATCGTCGTCGGCGGGGGCGTGATGGCCGCGGGCGACCTGGTGCTGGAGCCGGCCCGCACGGAGATGCGCGCGCGGGCGCTCGAGCCCGGGCGCGACCTGGTGCGCGTAGTGAGCGCGAAGTTCGGGCCCGAGGCGGGGATGCTGGGCGCCGGCGTGCTGGCGCTCGACGAGCTGGGCTGAGCGTTGGCCGGGTCGCGGGAACCGGTGGCGTGCCGGCCGTCTTGCCCCACTCCTATTGGGAACCTGGAGGACGTCACGCTGCGCGTGCTGCGGATCCTCGCCGAGGCCGACGTGCTCGCCTGCGAGGACACCCGCCACACCCGCCGGCTGCTCGACCGCCACGGGATCGAGCCGCGCGGGCAGGTGCTCTCCTACCACGAGCACAACGAGCGCAAGCGGGCCGCGGAGCTGGTGGAGCGGATCCGCGGGGCGCGGTCGTGGCACTGGTCAGCGACGCGGGGATGCCGGGCGTGTCGGATCCGGCGCGGTGCTGGTGGCGGCGTGCCGGGACGCGGGCCTGCCGGTCGAGGTCTTGCCCGGCCCTTCAGCGGTCGGTCACGGCGCTGGCCGCGGGGCTGCCGGCGGAGAGCTGGTGCTACGCCGGCTTCCTTCCGCGCAAGAAGGGCGAGCTCGAGCGCGTGTTCCGTGAGCAGCGCGGGACGCTGGTCGCCTTCGAGTCTCCTCGGCGCCTGGGGACGACGCTCGGCGTGCTGGCCGGCATCGAGCCCGAGCGGCCCGTCGCCGTCTGCCGCGAGCTGACAAAGGTGCACGAGGAGGTCGTGCGAGGAACGGCGGCCGAGCTTGCCGAGCGGTTCGCCGAGGGGACGCGGGGCGAGGTCGTGCTGGTTGTCGGCCCGGCGGCGACGGTCGAGGGCGACCGGGCGAGGCGCGGGCGGCCTTCGAGCGCTTGGTCGAGGCAGGCGCCCGCCGGCGCGTCGCGGCGTCGGTGGTCAGCAAGCTCACCGGCGTGCGGGCAAATACCCTCTACCGCTCAGCGAGGAGGAGCGACGATGGCTGAATCGCTGCTCGACAACTACCGCCAGAAGAGCTTTGACACCTGGGAGGCGATCGCGCCGGTCTGGGCCGCCGAGCAGGAGTTCCGCACGCGGACTTCGGAGGACGTCAGCGCCTGGCTGATCGACCAGCTTGCGCCCGAGCCGGGCGACACCGTCCTGGAGCTCGCGGCCGGCACGGGAGAGACCGGCTTTATGGCCGCGCGAGCAGTCGGCGACTCGGGCAAGGTCATCTAGACCGACTTCTCGCCCGGAATGGTCGAGGCCGCGCGCTCCGCGGGAGAGGAGCAGGGCCTCGCGAACGTCGAGTACCGCGTCATCGACGCGGAGCACATGGATCTCGCCGCCGACAGCGTCGACGGCGTGATCTGCCGCTTCGGCTACATGCTGATGGCCGACCCGCGGCGGCGCTGGCGGAGACCCGGCGCGTGCTGCGCCCCGGCGGCCGGCTTGTCTTCTCGGTCTGGGGACCGCCGGATCGCAACCAGTGGGTGTCGCAGCTCGGGCTGCTGGAGGTGCAGCGCGGGCTCATGCAGCCTCCGGAGCCGGGGATGCCGGGGATCTTCGCGATGGCCGACCGGACCGGATCCGCTCGCTGGTGACTGGCGCCGGCTTCGGCGAGCCGCAGATCGAGGAGCTCGGGCTGGACTGGGACTTCGGGACCTTCGACGAGTACTTCGAGTTCGTCGCGCGTTCGGCCGGTCCGGTAGCGATCACGATGCAGGAGCTATCGGATGAGGAGCGCGCGGAGATGCGCGAGGAGCTGCGTGAGCGGATGTCGCAGTTCGACAGCGAGGACGGCTTCCGGGTCCCGCGCCTGTGCCTGATGGTGGCGACGCAATAGACCCGGCAAAGCGAAAGGGGCCCTTCGAGAGGGCCCCTTTCGAAATGCTGCCGCGGACGTTGCTCCTACGGAGTCAGCGTCGCCCTCACGGCGGCGTGGTCCGACGGCCAGAGCCCGCCTGGGGTGCGGTCGTCGGAGTCCGTGCCGTAGATGCGTGCCTTGGTCACGCCGACCGAGCCCTTGGTCATGACCATGTCGATGCGGTTATCGAGCACGCTCGCGGACGGATCGTTCAGTAGCTCCGAGAACCCTGCTGTGGGACCCGGATTGCCGGGGTTGGCCACAGGCCAGGTGTCCACCAGGCCGGCGGCGATCAGCGCCTGGTAGGCCAGCCGGTTGGCGGGCACGGGCAGGTCCGGCCCCGAGTTGATGTCACCGACCAGCACCACCTTGCCGGGCGCCGTCGTGACCGGGCCTCCCGCCGCGACCAGCTCCTGCGCCTGCTGCAGCCGGGTGAGCGGGGAGAAGGCCTCGAGGTGCGTGTTGATGAACCGGAAGGGCCGCTTGTTGACGACGGCGTCCACCGCGGTCCACCCGCGCAGCACGGTGATGCTCTGGCCCGTGCCCGTGGTGAGCGTCAGGTTGTTCTGGAAGTTCGCCGACTGGGCGTTGCTGAGCGTGACCTCGTTGCCGGCCCCCGCCTTGACGAGGATCACGTCCCGCATGGTGAGGCGGAAGTCCTTGTTGAAGGGCGCGCCTGCGGGCGATTCCAGATCGGCTTCCTGCTGTGACCTGGCGAGGTTGTATGGAGCCCCGATCGCCGCCAGCTCGCTCTGGAGGCTGGCGAGGAAGTCGTACTCCACGGTGGTGGACGGTGCGGGGTTGTTGAACGCACCACTGCGCCACAGCGCACACCTCCTGGAGCCCGACCAGCGTGGGATCGGCGTCCGCGATCGTGCGTGCCAGCACCTTCGCCCGCTCGGGGAAGTTGGTGGTCTGCACGTTCGAGAAGATCTGGGCGTTCGCGGCCAGTAGCTCCGGAACGCTCCCCGCCACTATCGACCGGGTCAGGTCAGCACCGAGGTAGACGTTGTAGGTCATGACCTTTGCGGGCCTGGGCGCGGCGGCGTCCGCCGGCGGCGCGTACACCGCGACCAGCAGCGCGATGAGCACCGTCAGGATCATGAGCGCGCGTAGCGAGCGCTCACGTATGAGTGCGAATGACAAAGCTTCCTCCCTGCTGTTGAAAACGAAAATGACCCGCGAGACGCCGTTGCGGCTGCCCGACGGGCTGTCAGATCGTGACACGCGCGGGACGGGCCGCGTCGAGGTCGCCGGCCTGACCCGCCGAGTTGAGGACGAAGCGCACGCCTTTGTGACGGTGGCGTGAAGAGGCCTACAGCGCGGCGTTGCGGTCCACTGGCGAGCGCTAGCGTCGCCCGCGACCCACGACACGACCGGCAAGGAGGCCCGGATGCGACGACTCGCATGGAAGACGAGCATGCTCTGCCTGACCCTGGCGGGGTGGACGGCGCTGATCGCGGCGCTGGCCCCGGAGGCGAGATCGGCGGACGGCTGGACCTGGCCGGTGCGCGGCGAGGTGCTGACCCGCTACTCGAACGACGACTCGAATCCGTACGCGGGCGGCATGCACCGCGGGATCGACATCGCCGCGCCGGTCGGCACCGAGGTCGTCGCGGCACGCGCGGGCGAGGTGACCTATGCGGGAGCGCTCGGCTACTCGGGCAACACGGTGTCGGTGCGCAGCGCCGACGGGCGCCACGTCGCCAGCTACCTGCACCTGTCGTCGGTCTCGGTGCGCCGCGGCGAAGCGTTGTCGGCCGGCCAGCGAGTCGGCGCGGTCGGCACAACGGGGCGCCGCTCGGTGGACCAGCCGCACCTGCACTTCGGCGTCCGGCTCGCCGCCGAGGAACACCACTACCTGGACCCGCTGTCGCTGCTGCCGCCGCTCGGCGCGGCGCGGGCCGAGCCGCCGGTCGGAACCGCGCCCGCGACCGTGCCGCTCTTGACGCGGCCGGAGCCGGTCGCGGGCTCCCGCGGCTGCCGTGCGAAGGTCGGAGCGCGTGCGGCAGGGCGCCCGGGCCGCTACGGCGTCCGGAGGGAGTGCCTGTTCCGGCGGGGTTCCGGCATGCGCCGGTCGGTGCCGCGAGCTGCCGCTACGGCCGGTGCCCGCGAGGATTGCGAGACCGCGAGTGCGAGCGCGGGCCGCCCACGGGCTGCCTCATCAGCGGAGACCGCTTCCTCACATGCGCACGGGCGTCGTCACCGAGTCGCCCGCGACCGTGGAGCGTGCGGAGGCCTCGGAAGGCCGCGGCGCGTGGCCGCTCGTGCTGCTTGCCGCGGCGACGCTCGCGGCGCTGATACTCGGCGCCCGCACTCTCTACAGATGGTCCGCACCGCTGCGCACCCAGCCACGACGACCGAAAGCGCGGCGGGCCGCCCATGCCTGACGGCTCACCTACGTACGGAGAAGGCGCCCTCGGTGGCGGACCGCTTGCCCGACGAGTCGGTGGCGGTGACGATCAGCTTGGCGTTCAGCCGCACGCCCTTGCGAAGCGCCTTGCGCAGGGTGGCGAGGTTCTTGCGCGAGAAGCCGATCCGCAGCGTTGCCTTCGAGGCTTTGGTGAACCGGGCCCGGGTCGTCTGCGTCCGCACGACGGCTTTCGCGCCAGCCAGCGAGACCGTCCCACGCGCGACCACGCTGGCCGCCTCGTCGACCTGCACGGTGATGCGCAGACCCTTCTGGCGCAGGACACGCTGGGTGCGGCTCCCGCTGATCCGCACGGCCGGCGCCGGGTCGAATGCCGGCTGCGCAGGGAAGACGATCGGGCCTGCGGCCGGGATGCCGAAGCCCGGGCAGGCCGATCACCTGGCGGACGGTGACCCGGTCCAGATACAGGTTGCGGTTGCAGCCCGAGCTGCTGAAGTCGTTCAGGAATTCGACCTTGATCGTGTGCGTGCCCGCGGCACCGCCGTTGGAGTTGTTGAGCGGCAGGACGTGGTCCGTGTAGCCGGTGGAGGTGACGCTGATCGGGCGCGGCGCGAAGGCGTCGATCGTGACCCTGGCCTCGGGCGCGCCCTGGCATGTGTCGGCGCGCATCCGCAGCGTCACCTGGTCGGCGTCGCCGGTGGTCGTGTACTGGCGCACACCGGCGCTCGGCGAGGTGCGGAACTGGAGCGTGTTGCCGCCCGAAGCGGCAGCCTCGGCGATCGCTCGAATGGCCGCATCGTTGTTGGGTGTGCGACTCATCGACTCACCCTCGAAGACGACCGGAGCAGGGACGTAGTTCGCGGTCAGGGTCGCGTTCGCGCCCGGCACCGTGATGTTGTGGCCGCGCGCGCCGCCGTCCGACCAGCCGGAGAAGTTGTAGGTCGTCCCGCCCAGCTGGAAGCTCTCGGCCGCGGAAATCGAAGCGACGAAGCCAACGGCAGCCTGGATCGTCCTGGGCGCCGGCTGCCGTCGTGCCCGCATAGGTCAGCGGCGCGCCCGGCGGATTGCTGGCCAGCGTCAGGCTGACCGCGCGCGGGTAGATCGTGACCCGCTTGGCGTCCGTCTGGCCGCGCGAGTCGGTCGCGGTCAGGTCGATGATGTAGTGAGAGTCCGCGTCGTGGTCGTCCGGGGCCACGAAGGTCGGCCGCGCGCCCGTGAAGGTGCCGAGGTCATGGCTGTGGGTGAGGTGGATCAGGGAGACGTGCCACGACAGCGCGCTGCCGGTCAGGGCGCCGTCCTGCGCGTCGCTCGCCGAACCGTCGAGCTGGATCGTGGCGCCGACGTTGAAGAGGCCGTTGTCGGCGGGAGCGTTGATCCGCGCCACGGGCGGAGTGTTGCCGGGCCAGACGCGCACGGTGGTCGAGTTCACTCCCCCCTTTCCGTCACGAACGGTCAGTGTCACGTCGCGGTTCACCGCGGTGGTGAAGGTGTGGGTGGCGGTCCGCCCGGTGCCCGGCGCGCTGCCGTCGCCCCAGTTCCACTCGTATGTGAGCGCGTCGCCGTCGCCGTCGGTGGACGCCGCGCCACTGAAGCTGACCTGCAGCGGCAGGACCCCGTTGCGAGGCGTCGCGTCGGCGCGCGCGACCGGTTCCGCGTTGGCGCCCGCGGTGTAGACGATCCGCTTCACCGCGCCGCTGCCGTTGGAGCCGTCGCCGAAGTCCGTGTAGTAGAGCTCGTTGCCGGGGCCCATCTCGATGCTGACGCCGTACCAGTCGGTGGCGAAGTCGCGCCGCGCGCTCACGTTCCCGCCGCTGAACTCGAGCCGCTTGATCCAGCCGGCCGCGTAGTCGCCGATGAACCAGTCGCCGTCGAAGTCGTCCGGGTAGGGGCCGCCGTTGTAGAAGGGGCCGGCGACCACCGCGGACGACCAGCTGGTCGACTCGTTGTGGTTGTAGACGTAGGCCGGAGGCGTGGCCGCGTTCGGCCCGCCCTCGTTGGCGTACTGAAGCAGGCATTCGGGCAGGTCGCTGTAGCTCGGCGTGCGCGTGAGGCCCTCGTAGCAGGGCCAGCCGTAGTTCTTGCCGGCCTGGATCAGGTTGACTTCCTCCCAGGTCTGCCAGCCGACGTCACCTCCCGCGGGTCCGAGGCCGCCGGCCCGCAGGGTGAAGCGGAACATGTTGCGGATGCCCTTCGCGTAGACCTTGGTGCAGACCTTGGTGACGTCGGTCTCGGCGGGGCAGAACGGATGGCCCGGAACTCCCCGGCCGGAGCGGTCGACGTGCAGCATCTTGCCGGCCATGCTCTGCTCGTCGTAGACGCGCAGCGCGAGCGGGTCCATGCGCGTCCACGCGGCGCCGTCGCCGTTCGTGATCCAGAGCGTCCCGTCCGGCGCCGAGCGCACCGCGCCGATCGCGTGCGAGTCCTCGTCCGCCGGGATGCAGTCCAGGTCGTTGCTCGGCGCGGGGCAGGGCGGAGTGGAAATCGAGCCGAGGACGACCGTCTCACCCGACGCGGTGTTGTCGGGATTCACCGTGACGCGGCTGAGGCGCGAGGTGCGCGGCCCGTTCCCGGTCGCGCCGGGCGGCTGATAGACGTACAGCAGCCACAGGTAGCGGTTGCTCGCGAAGTTGCTGTCGACCGCCATCCCGATCAGGCCGCGGTCGGCGATGCCGTAGACGTGGTCGGAGATGTCGAGCACCGTCACCAGCGAGCCCGACGGCGTCAGGACCTTCACGCGGCCGGCCTTCTCGGCGATGAACATCCGCCCGTCGGGTGCCCAGCCGACCATCGTCGGGCCCGAGAGACCCGCGACGACCGTGCGGTCCTCGAATCCCTCCGGCACCGTCGCCGCCTCGGCTGCCGCCGGAGCGGCCAAGGCGAGCAAGAAGGCGCACACCAGCAATGCGCGGAACCGCGCACCGAGTGCGACTCCCTGTGGGCATCCCTGCGTCAGTGCGAACCCCTCCGTGGGTCGGGACGGTGAAGGACCGTCCCTGCATAGCCAAGCTAATGGCGGTCCGCGAACCCGGCAACTGATTTCTCCGGAGGGCTCCCGCGGGCGTTGCCTATAGTCCTTCGCCCTTGGGCTACTACGTCACCACCCCGATCTACTACGTCAACGCGCAACCCCATCTGGGCCACGCGTACACGACGATCGCGGCCGACATCCTGGCGCGCCACATGCGCCAGCGCGGCGAGGAGGTGTTCTTCCTCACCGGGACGGACGAGCACGGCGAGCCGGTGGCGCAGGTGGCCGAGCGCGAGGGCATCTCGCCCGCGGAGCTGGCCGACCGCAACGTCGTGCACTTCAAGCGCCTGGTCGAGACGCTCAACTGCACCAACGACTTCTTCATCCGCACGACCGACCCGCAGCACGAGGCCGCGGTCCAGCGGTTCATGCAGGGCCTGTACGACCGCGGGGAGATCTACCAGGGCACCTACAAGGGCTGGTACTGCCCGAACTGCGCCGACTTCAAGTCAGACCAGGAGATCCTCGAGGGCAACCTCTGCCCGATCCACCGGATTCCGCTCGAGTGGGTCGAGGAGGAGAACTACTTCTTCAAGCTCTCCGCCTACCAGGAGCGGCTCGAGCGCCTGTACGCCGAGCAGCCGGACTTCATCGCGCCGAAGATCCGCTACAACGAGGCGCTGTCGTTCATCACCGGCGGCCTGCAGGACGTGTCGGTCAGCCGCCCGCAGCTGGAGTGGGGCGTCCCGGTTCCGTGGGACCCCAAGCAGGTCTTCTACGTCTGGTTCGACGCGCTGCTCAACTACTACTCGGCGCTCGAGTACGGCACCGGCGAGGACGTGCGCGACCGCTTCTGGCCGCCCAACCACCAGATAATCGGGAAGGACATCCTCAAGTTCCACGCCGTGTTCTGGCCCGCGATGCTGATGGCCGGCCAGGTCGATCTGCCGCGGCAGATCTTCATCCACGGGTTCCTGTTGATGCAGGGCGAGAAGATGTCGAAGACGCTCGGCAACGTGCTCGACCCGTTTCAGGTGATCGACGTCTACGGCGTCGACGCGCTGCGCTACTACTGCTTCCGCGAGGTGAGCTTCGGGCAGGACGGCTCGATCTCGACGGAGGGCTTCGAGTCCCGCTACAACACCGAGCTCGCCAACGACTACGGCAACCTCGTCAGCCGCACGATCGCGATGATCGACCGCTACCGCGACGGCCGGGTGCCGGAGTCGGCGCCGCCGGCCGAGCTGGCCGACGACTTCGCCGGCCTGCGCGAGACCGTCGTCGGCCACCTCGACCGGGTCGAGCTGAGCCTCGCGCTCGAGGAGATCTGGAAGCGGGTGCGGCGCCTGAACCAGTTCGTCGAGCAGCGCGCGCCGTGGAACCTCGCCAAGGACGACGGCGCGGCCGGCGCGCTGGACGAGACGCTCTACGGGCTGGCGGAGGGGCTGCGCGTCGTGAGCCTCCTGCTCCACTCATACATCCCCGACGCGGCGGGACGGGCACTGGCGGCGCTGGGCGAATACGCCGGCGACGTGCCGCCGCTGGAGTACGCGGAGTTCGGTGCGCGGCCGGGCGGCGCGCAGGTGGAGCGGATCGCACAGCTCTTCCCGAAGGTCGAGACGGCGGAGGCAGCGTCCTCGCAGAGCGCTAGTTGACCGCGCGCCAGGTCGGAATGCTGATCGCCGTCTCGGCGATCTGGGGCGCCTCCTACCTGCTGATCAAGATCGCGTTGGAGGGGTTCGATCCGGCTGTGATCGTCTTCCTGCGCGTCGTGCTCGCCGCGGCGCTTCTGTATGCGGTGATCTTGATTCGCGGCGGAGCCGACCGCGCGGCGCTCGGCGAACTGCGCCGCCGCCGCCGCGACAGCTTCATCCAGGGCACGCTCGCGGTCGCGCTGCCCTTCTCCCTGATCGCGTTCGGCGAGACGGAGATCGACTCGGGCCTGACCGGCGTGCTGATCTCCCCCGGGCCGCTGTTCATAGCGCTGCTCGCGCCGGCGATCGATCGCAGCGAGCGCGTCGACCGGCGCGGAAAGGTCGGCCTCTTGATCGGCTTCGCCGGGGTGCTGCTGCTGATCGGCGTCGACACCGTCGGCAGCACGGGCGAGTTCCTGGGCGCGCTGGCGATGATCGGCGCCGCGCTCGCATATGCGCTGGGCGCGATGTTCGCCCGGCTGCGCTTCCGCGACATCCCGCCGCTGGTGGTGAGCTTTGCCGCCTGTGCGGTGGCCGCGATCGTCACGCTGCCGATCGCCGCGATCACGATCGGCGATTCGAGCGCCGACTCGGGCGAGATCGCGGCGCTCATCTCCCTCGGCGTGCTCGGGACAGCGGCGGCGTTCGTCCTCTACTTCACGCTGATCGCGGAGGCCGGGGCCGGGAAGGCGGCTCTTGTGCGGGTACCTGATCCCGCCGCTGGCGCTGGCCTACGGCGCGATCTTTCTCGACGAGACCATCACATGGGCGGCGATCGGCGGCCTCGCTCTGATCCTGATCGGCGTCAGCATGGCGGGCGGGGAGCGCGGGGTCGAGGCGCCCGCGCCCGAGCGGCGAGGCCCAGCCCGCAGTGCAGCGTTCCTAGAATCCGCACATGGTCGACACGCATTGCCACCTCGATGCCTGCGAGGAACCGGTCCCCGAGCTGGTCGCCAACGCGCCGCGAGGCCGGCGTCGAGCGGATGCTCGCGATCGGTATGGACACCGGCTCCTGCCGCCACGCGCTCAGCGCGGCGGACGACTTCGACGAGGTGTTCGTCTCGGTCGGCCGTCATCCGCACGAGTCCGAGGGCTTCGACGACGCGGTTGCCGACGAGCTGAGCTGTTCATCGAGCATCCCAAGGTGCGCGCCGTCGGCGAGGCGGGCCTCGACTACAAGCGCGACTACGCGCCCCGCGATGACCAGCGGCGCTCGTTCATCGCGCAGATGGAGCTGGCGCGCGAGGCGCGCATCCCGCTCGTGGTCCACACGCGCGAGGCGGCCGACGACACGCTCGACCTGCTGGCCAAGCACGGCGACGGGCTCGAAGTGATCATCCACTGCTTCTCGCTCGCCGACCGGGTGGAGGAGTGCATCGAGCGCGGCTACTTCTGCTCGTTCGCCGGCAACGTCACCTATCCCAAGGCGACCGACCTGCAGGAGGCGGCGGCGCGGATCCCGGATGAGCTGATCCTCGCCGAGACCGACGCCCCCTTCCTCTCACCCCAGGAGCGGCGCAGCAAGCCGAACCAGCCCGCGTTCGTGACTTCCACCGCCCGGTTCCTCGCCGAGCTGCGCGGCATCGCGCCGCACGCGATGGAGTCGATCCTGGACGGCAACGCGGCGCGCCTGTTTCGCTGGTGAGCGCGCGGCTCTTTCCTTGATGAGCGAGGCGCGGGCGAGCCGCGAGCGTCTCCAGCGGCACGGGATCTCACCCAACCGCGAGCTCGGCCAGAACTTCCTCGTCGACGACAACATCCTGGGCGTGATCGAGCGCCTCGCCGAGGTGCGCGCCCGACGACGTGGCGCTCGAGATCGGTGGCGGCCTCGGAGTGCTGAGCGCCTACCTCGCCCCGCGCGTCGCCCACCTGCACGTCGTCGAGACCGACCGGCGGCTCGCGCCCGTGCTCGAGGAGGCACTCGCCGGCGCACCCGCGACGATCCACATCGCAGACGTGATGGACCTCGACCTCACCGCGCTCGACCCGCCGCCCAACAAGGTGATCGCCAACCTGCCCTACGGAGTCGCCGTCCCGGCGCTGCTGCGGACGATCGAGCAGCTGCCGCAGATCGGGCTCTGGTGCGTGATGGTCCAGCGCGAGATCGCCGACCGGATCGCTGCCGGTCCCGGCACGCGCGTCTACGGCTCCCCCTCGGTCCAGGTGCAGCTGGCCTGCGAGGTGAGCCGCGGTGCGCCCGGTGTCGCGCACGATCTTCCGCCCCGCGCCGCACGTCGACTCCGCGCTGGTCGTGCTGCGCCGCCGGGCGCCCGCCGCCCCGCCCGCCGTGCGCGACCTTGTGCGGGGCGCGTTCGCCCACCGCCGCAAGGCACTCGCGGGCTCGCTCGCGCTCGCGACCGGCGACCCGACCGTGCGCGACCGTGCCCGCGCCGCGCTGGTCGAGATGGATCACCCGGCCGACGAGCGCGCAGAGCGGCTCGCCCCCGAGGAGTTCGCCGACCTGGCCGCGAGGCTCGGTTGACGGCGCCGCTCGCCGAGCGCGCGCCGGCGAAGCTCAACCTCTGCCTGTACGTCGGCGGCGTCCGCGACGACGGCCTGCACGAGATCTGCTCGATCTTCGTGCCGCTCGATCTGGCCGACGACCTGCTCCTCGAGCCCGGCACCGTGGCGGACGAGGTGATCTGCCCCGGCGTTCGCGGCCGCAACCTCGCCGAGACGGCGATGGGCGCATTCCGTAAGCGCTTCGATTGGCGCGGGCCGCCCGCGCGCCTGACGATCGACAAGCGGATCCCGGTCTCCGGCGGGCTTGGCGGCGGGTCCGCCGACGCGGCCGCAACGCTGCGCCTGATGTGCAGGTGGTCCGGGTTGGAGCCGGCTCCGGCCGACCTGGGTGACCTCGCAATGAGCCTTGGGGCCGACGTGCCGAGCCAGCTCTCGCCGCGCACGCTGCTCGTGACCGGCGCCGGCGAGCGCCTCGAGGAGCTGGAACGGCGGCCGGTCCACGGGATCCTTCTGACCAGCCCCCGGGGCCTGTCGAGCCGCCGCGTGTACTTGCGCGCCGACTCCTCGCTCGAGCGGGACGAGTCGGATATCGCCGTCATGGCCGACCGGCTCAGGAGCGCCTGGGCCGCGGGGATGCCGCTCGACCTGGCGGCGCTGCTTCACAACGACCTGCAGCCGGCCGCGGCGTCGCTCGAGGCGCGCATCGGCGAGGGTCTCGAGCTGCTGCGCGGGGCGGGCGCCACCGTGGCCGAGCTGAGCGGCTCCGGCCCGACGGTGTTCGGCCTGTTCCCGGGTGCCGCGCAGGCAGCCGCCGCGCGGGAGCAGCTCGAACCGCAATGGGACGGCGACGTGATCGCCGTGCAAGGGGCTGCGTGAGAGACTGAGCCGGCGGTGATCGAGGAGCTGATCACAGACCTCGGCGAGAGCCTCGGGCAGTGGGCGTACCTGCTCGTCGCCTTCATGGCGATCGCCGAGACGGCCGCGTTCGCAGGCTTCGTAGCGCCGGGGGAGTTCGCGGTCATCTTCGGCGGCGTGCTGGCCGGCGAGGGCACGCTCAACGTCGTCCTGCTGATCGGCATCGTCTGGACCTCGTGCGTGATCGGCGACTCGATCGGGTTCACGCTCGGGCCGCCGGCTCGGCCGCGCGTGGGCCGTCAAGCACGGGCCCAAGGTCCGCCTCACCGAGGACCGCCTCGAGAAGGTCGAAGCGTTCTTCGACCGCCACGGCGGCAAGGCGATCGTGATCGGGCGGTGGCTCGGATTCGTGCGCCCGCTGATGCCGTTCAGCGCCGGCACCTCGCGGATGAGCTACCGCCGGTTCCTGCCCTACGACATCATCGGCGCGGGCCTGTGGGCGACGTTCTTCACGCCTGCTCGGCTACATCTTCTGGCGCAGCTTCAGCCAGATCACCGACATCGCGAGCCGCGGCGCGCTCGTCTTCGGGTTCCTGGTCGTGCTCGCGATCGGCACCCACCAGGCCTTCAAGCGGCTGCGCACGCCGGAGGACCGGGCCCGCGCCGCCGCCTGGTTCGAGCGCCAGGCACAGCGCCCGATGCTGCGGCCGGTCGCCGCGGTCCTGCGACCGGTGTGGCGCTACGTGCTGCGGCCCGTCTGTGCCGCCTGATCGCGCCGCCGCTGCGGTTCGTGATCGATCGGCTGACACCGGGCTCGCTCGGGATCGAGTTCACCACCGCTGGCGGCGATCTTCGGCGTGTCGGTCTACACCGTGATCCTCCAGATCGGCCTGATCAACGACGGCAAAAGCATCACCGGCGACAGCTGGGCCCTCGACATCGCACGCGACATCGAGATGAGCGCGCTCACGACCCTGGCCGAGGTGGTCAGCTTCTTCGGCCGGCTGTATGTGGTCGCGACGGCAGTCCTCGCCACGGCGCTGGCGCTCCTGGTCAAGCGGCGCCCGTGGGAGGCGGCCACCCTGGTCGCGGGGCTGATCGTCACCGAGGTGACCGTCCAGGTGATCAAGGAGGCGGTGGACGCGAGCCCGCCCCGGCGACGGCCTCGTGAGCACAGACGGATCTGAGCGTATCCCTCCGGCCACGCCGCCCTTGGCAGTCTCATACCTGGCGATCTCGTGGTGATCGCGCGGCTCGTGTCCCTCCCGTACCGGCTCGCGCTGCGTGCTCACCGGGCTCGGGATCGGCGATCGCGATCGGGCTTTCGCGTGTGTACCTCCGCGTGCATTACCTGAGCGACGTCAGCGGCGGCTGGGCGGTCGGCCTGGCCGCGTACTCGGGCTGCGCGATGGTGGCGATGCTGGCGCTCTTCCTGCGCGATGCGCTCTCCGACCGGGAGCGCCCGCCGACGGCGACGCCGGCGACGTCGCCTCTCGCCGTGCGGGCGGCTAGCCTCAGGACCTTGGACAGCCTCACCGCCACCTACGTGATCATCGGCGCCGCCGGCGTGGCCGGTCTGTCGGCGTACGCGATGCTGATCCTCGTGCCGGCCTGGACCTCCTATGGCCGCACGTGGGAGCGCCTGTGCGCGGCCTTCCTCACCATCTTCGTGCTGGCCGCATTTGCGGGCAGCGGCGTTCTGCTGGGACTCCTGGTCGTCTTCTACTGGGACCAGATCCTGGAGCTGCTGCAGCTGCAGAATGCAATCCTGCTGTTCTGAGCGGTACACCCGCCGATGGCTGAATCACGAACCAAAACCCCTGCAAAGATGGGGTCCGCGGAGCGGGCCCTGGCGCTCGACGCGCTCGCGGAGGCGGTCGAGTCCGGCGCCGGACTGCCCGAGACCGCCCGCCGCGCGGCGGCGGCGCTGGGCGCCAGCGTCGCGCTGATCGACGCCCGCGGGGCGGTGCTGGCGGTTGCGGCCGGAGCGCCCAGCGAAGAGAGTGCGCTGCTGTCGATCCAGGAGGGCGTGACCGCGATCGACCTGCGCGTGTCGGAGTCGGTCGTCGGCCAGCTGCGCTTCCGGGCCGCGAGCGAGCTCCCCGAGCCGGCGCTGCTGCGGATGGTCACGACGCTGCTCGCGCTGGAGGTGGAGCGCACCCGGGCGCCCGAGCGCGCCGGAGAGGCGGCGGTCGGGAGCTTCCTGAAGGCCGTGCTGGAGCGTGAGATCGGCGACCGCCGCGACCTGATCGCGCGCGGCAAGGAGCTGGGCGTCGACCTCGAGGAGGGCGGCAGCGTGCTGGCCGTTGCGCCGCACCCGCGCGTTCCGGCCGAGGGCGACTGGCAGGCGCGCGCGCTGACGATGGCGGCGCGCGCGGCACGCGGCGTCGTGCCGGGGTCGCTCGCCTCGCTGCGCACCAACCACATCGCGGTGGTCGTGCCGGGCGCCGACGAGGCGACCGTCCGGCGCGCAGCCGGGGGCGTATTGCGCTCGCTCGACGACTCGCTCCCGGGCTTCGCGATCGTCGTCGGCTACAGCCGCGTCGCCGTCGATCCCATGGACCTGCACCGCGCCGCGTCCGAGGCACTCCTGGCCGCCAACGTGGCCTCGCCCGACGGGGGGCCGGAGGAGCGACTGATGTCGTTCGACGACACCGGCGCCTACCGGCTGCTGCTGCCGGCGATGAGCGACGACCCCGCCGAGCTGGAGCGCTTCTACGCGGACACGGTCGCGCCGCTGATCGCCTACGACGAGCAGTACGGGACCGAGCTGGTCCGGACGCTCGAGACCTTCCTCGACAACGACGCCTCGATGGCCGCCACCTACAAGCAGCTCTTCACCCACCGCCACACGATCCGCTACCGCCTGGACCGGGTGCGCGAGCTGACCGGCCTCGACGTCAACTCGACCGACGGCCGTGAGCGGCTCGGCCTCGGGCTGAAGGCGATGCGCGTCCTGGGTGTGCGCGCCCCGAGCGCGCCGGTGTTCGAGCCGGGCGCCGAGAGCGGGCGCGTTCCCAGGCCACCTCGGCACTAAGCTGGCCATGCCGGCCCGGCCGGCTCGCTGCGGAGTGGTCTAATGGCAGGACGCCGGGTTTTGGTCCCGGAAGTGAGGGTTCGAGTCCTTCCTCCGCAACCTCATTCCACGTCGTGATGCCGGGTATGTTGGCGTCGATGGCCAGCCCTGTCCGAACACTCCTCGGTCCCGATGCGCGCCTGCCAACGGGGCGGAGTCTCGAGGAGCGGCTCTACCTCCGCTGGCCCGGTCTCTATGCGGGACTTGCGCGTGCGGTCTCGTCCCTTCCGCCGCGGTCACGCCTGCGCCGTTCGCTCTTGCGCCGAAACATGCTCTCCGGCATGGGCAGCCTTCGCACGCTGGGACCTCGAACTGACGCTACTCCGCTACGCGCCTGGGTATGAGCTCGAGCCGCTGCGCGAGTTCCGGGCCGTCGGAATACGTGACTCGTACAAGGGCCAGGCCGGTTTGCGCGAGTGGGCGGCCGATATGCGTGATGCCTGGGAGCAGATGAAGGTGACGCCGCTGGAAATCGTTGATGCCGGCAATCCGATCGTCAGCCTCGGCGACGCCCACTTGCGCGCTCGCGGGAGCGGCGTGGAGGTCGATTACCGATTGGGCGCCGTCTTTTGGAGCGAGCGAGGTCTGATCGTGCGCGAGCTCCATTTCTCCGACTGGGACGAGGCGCTCCGCGCGGCGGGCATCCCTACTGGCTCAGCCGAGTGCCTCGACCACCTCCGCCCTGTTGGGGCCGAAGAAGGCTCGACCCGCACGATCCTTCCGTGGCGGACCTTGAAGCGCATCGCCCCCCACTGCTCGAGCCTGATGCCGCTGCCAATGCCCTCGCCGGTATGACGGGCGACGATTCGGATCCGATCGTGATCTTCCTCGATCACTTCCTCCGCCTCCGCGCCCCAGTCCTTGAAGGAGTCCGCCCACACCTTCATGGACGCGCAGTATCCGTCGGGGCCGTGGTAGATCTCGTCGAGGCCCACCGGAACTCACGAAGCCGGCCCTGCCGGAGGCCTGTTCGAGGTGCACCTCGATCTCCGGATCGGCTGAGGCTCCTCAGTACCTCGTAGTCGCCACGCACCCATGCGTCGAAGCTCGTTCGGACGGCGCGCATTAACAAAGCCCGCCGCAGCCGGGAGCCCGGCGGCAGGCGCAGCAGCGACGCGGAAGCCGCGTGTGCGAGCGGCGGAAAGCGAGTGGCGAGTACGTTCCGCGGGTGTGGCGGCTCGCGTCGCTTGCCGTCTTCGTCTTCGATCTCGCCCCAGCTACTACCGCAGCAGTATCTTGCACGACGGTTTGAGCGACGCGGAACCCCGGATCGAGGAGCGCCTCGAACAGCTCGGCTACGTGCTGCCGTCGCCGTTTCCGCCGCCCGCGAGCTACATGCACGCGGTTCGCTGGGGCGACCTGCTGTTCCTCGCCGGACACATCCCGATCGATGCAGCGGGCAACGTGGTGCTCGGCAGGCTCGGTGAGGACCTCGATGTCGAAGCGGGGCGGGACGCCGCGCGACTGGCGGCGCTCAGCGCGCTTGGGACGGTGCGGGCAGCGCTTGGCACGCTGGATGCGGTGGAGAGGGTCGTGTCGATGCGCGGCTACGTGAACGCGACGCCGGACTTCGGAGCGCACTCGCAGGTGATCGACGGCGCGTCAGATCTGTTCGTCGAGGTTTTCGGCGAGCGCGGCAAGCACGCGCGCATCGCATTCGGTGTCAGCTCGCTCCCCGCCAACCTGGCGGTGGAGGTGGAGCCGATCCTCGCCATCGACGAGGCGCGCCTGCCGCCCGAGGCGCTGCTTCCGGGGCCGCGTTCGCACCGCCGCCTCACAGCCCGAGCGCTTGAAGCGCTTCTTCGGGGTCTCGAAAGGCCCGAAAGCAGAGCACCTTCCCCTCACGGAACTTGAGCATCCACCCCGCGGGCGACTCGCTCTCCACTCCACTGCCCTTCCCGCGGTAGCGGATTCGGCCGACGAGCACGGCGACGTCGCCTACCCCGAGCGCGTCGTCCACGTCGGCTAGCCCGATCTCGAAGGCCTCGTTGAGATCGCTCATGTACCTCCGCGTCCCTTCGTGACCCTGGTACATCGCGCCGCCTTCTCCCAGCGCGAAGAACGAGTGCCATTCCACTTCCGGGTCGGCCATATCGACGAGGCGCGCGGGGTCACGTTCGCTGAGGACCTCCAGGACGTCCCGGGCCAGGTCGACGATCTCCTGAGGCATCGCGCGCCCAGTATGCCGCAGCCTTAACCGAGGCTTCAAAAAAACTGTCGCCCCAGCCCGTGGAGGCCGCTAGATTGGCTGCATGAGGGGCAGGAGGCTCTGGCTAGGGATTTGCGTTGTTGCGGCGCTTGCGCTGCTTGTCCTCCCTGCCAACGCGGCGAATCAGACCGTGGCGGTCACCGACGACCAATTCACCCCGAGGAACGTCACCGTGAGCCAGGGCGAGATGGTCACCTGGAACAACACCGGGGACAACCACAACGTCGTCTTCGACGACGGCTCGTTCACCGGCGGGGACCTCGACTCCGACCGCTAACTGGACCGCATCGCGCACCTTCAACACGCCCGGCACGTTCAGGTACTACTGCGAAGCCACGGCGGCCCCGGCGGCGTGGCATGTCCGGCACCGTCACAGTGCTCTCCTCCGGCGGAGGAGGCGGCGGTGGTGGCGGCGGCTCGCGGTGGAGGCGGCGGTGGTGGCACCGGCGGAGGCGGCGGTGGCGGCACTTCCGACAAGACGGCGCCGACCATCGGGTTGACGGCTTCAGCCTCACAGCGTGTCCTGCGTCAGAAGAACGTGAAGGTGGCCGTGAAGGTCAATGAGGCCGCCACGGTCACGGGCCAGGCAAGGATCTCCGTCCCCGGAGCGAGCGCGGTCATCCGGACGAAGAAGAAGACACTCCAGGTGGCAGCCGGCTCCAAGAAGACGCTGCGGCTCAGCTTCTCGTCCAAGAACCTCAGCAAGATCAAGAAGGCGCTCCGCAAGCGCGGCAAGCTGACCGCGAAGGTGACGGTCACGGCCACCGACAAGGCCGGCAACAAGCGCACCGCCAAGAGCACTTCCTCGCTGCGCAAGTAGGAACCGCGGGCTTAGCGGAGCCGACAGCCTCGAGCCGGGCGGGGGCCTGCGGACCCGCAGGCCCCCTCCGGCTTCGTCCATGGGACGGGCGTCATGTCGCCCGACGGTCTCGGTCTGACTTATGTGAGCTGTTCTATGGACATCACCCCTTCCGCGTGTCCTTCCACCGTGGTTGCCTCGGTCTCAGCAGCATCACCTGACGGAGAGGGACACCCTCACGCTCGCCCTCGCGCGCTTGCTGGACTTCGCGCGCTTGTACGACTTCTTGGCCTTCTTTGACTTGTGCTTCGCCCGCGAGTGCGACACCTGGCTGTCGCGCCCGGAGAGCTGGTTCGACTGCTCGTTCTCGAGGCGGTTGTACGTCACGGCGTCGCCACCGTTTGCGTACGCGCTGCCTCCGTACGAGCCACCCTCGTAGTCGTCATTGACGACCTCGTAGGGGCCGGCATTGCCACCCGTCGCGCTTCCGCCGGCGCCACCTGTTGCGGTGGCTGTCTGCGCGGTCGTGACGGTGTTGCTCTGGTGGCACTGGTCGTCGCCGAACGTGTCACCGGTTGCCAGCAGGTTGCAGATGGCCGAGTTGTTGAAGCCATCCCAGACGTAACCGACCCCGAGCTGTCACGCCCGGAGATCTGGTTCGACTGCTCGTTCTCGAGGCTGTTGTACGCCTCGGCGTCGCCGCCGTTTGCGTACGCGTCGCCTCCGTACGAGCCACCCTGCGAGCCGTTGCCGACGACCTGAACGGGTCCGGCGTTGCCACCGGTTGCCGTGCCGCCGGCGCCACCTGTCGCTGTGGCTGACTGCGTGCTCGTGGCGGTGTTGTCCTGCCTGCACTGGTTGGCGCCGTTGGTGTCACCGGTCGCCAGCTGGTTGCAGACAGCGGCGTTGTTGCCGCCGATCGGGTCCGACACGCTCTCGTCGGACTCGTTGTGGTTCGACTCGTCGTAGTCCGATCCCGAGCTGTCACGCCCGGAGATCTGGTTCGACTGCTCGTTCTCGAGGCGGTTGTACGCCACGGCGTCGCCGCCGTTTGCGTACGCGTCGCCTCCGTAGGAGCCACCTTCCGAGTCGTCACCGACGACCTGCACGGGCCCGCCGTTGCCACCGGTGGCCGAGCCGCCGGCGCCACCTGTTGCGGTGGCTGTCTGCGCGTTCGTGGCCGTGTTGCTCTGGTGGCACTGGTCGTTGCCCTGCGTGTTGCCGGTCGCCAGCTGCTTGCAGACGTCGGTGTTGTTGTTGCCTTCTCCGACGTAGCTCCCCGAGGAGCTGTCGCGCCCCGAGATCTGGTTCGACTGGTTGCTCTTGTTGGTGTTGTACGCCTTGGCGTCGCCGCCGTTCGCGTACGCGTGCCCACCGTACGAGCCACCCTGCGAGCCGTTGCCGACGGTCTGCACGGGCCCGGCGTTGCCACCGGTTGCCGTACCGCCGGCGCCGGCTGTCGCCGTTGCTGACTGGGTGGTGGTAGCGGTGTTCTCCTGCCTGCACTGGTTCGCGGCGTTCGTGTTGCCGGTCGCCAGTTGGTTGCAGACGGCGGAGTTGTTGCCCGGTGGGAGCGTCAGCAAGCTGTTGCTTGCCGCTGCCCCCGCGGGGAATGCCATTGCAGCCGCAATTCCCCAAGCCAGGACACCTAGCTTGAATCGATATTGCATGGTGATTCCTCTCGTACTTCGAGTTCTCACTGATGCCGGGCGTCTCTGAGGCCCCCGGCGCGGCCCGGAATCACAAGCCGGTACGGCTAACCGGGCAACTCGATCGGAGAGACGTACGCCGACGGCCTCCAGGGGGCCGCGGGCGTGCGAAAAGCTTTGAAGTGGTGGTTCGGAAGCGCGATCGCCGGCCCCCAGCACGGCAAGCAGGAGCAGTGCCAGTCCGGTACCGGCGCCCCCGGAACCGCTCAGGAGGCTGAAGAAGGGACCTGGGCTGGGCAACTGGCCGCCGTTCCCCGGCTGACCGGCGCCCAACGGCGAGGAATTCCCGGTCTCATGGCCGCCGCGCTGGTTTGCCCGCCGCGAAGTGTCGCGACCTGCGGCGCCCGACCTGGTGTCTCCGCGGGTCCGAGCGCGGTTCCTTCGAGCGGCTGCACGGTGCGAGGCGTCGCCGTTTGGTGCCCGCGACCACGAACGTGTCCCGGTTGTCCGACACGAAGCCGGACTGGCCGTCCGATCCGTTCCCGCCGTTACCGCTGGAGCCTAATCCGGAGCTCTCGCGCCCGGAGTTCGACTGCTCGAGGCTGTTGTACGACTCGGCGCGGCCGCCGTTCGCATAGGCGTCTCCCCCCTGCGGAGCCGCCGCCCTGCGAGGGACCGGCGTTTCCACCGGTCGCGCTGCCCCCGGCGCCGCCGGTCGCGCTCGCGGTCTGCGTGCTGGCGGTGGTATTGCCCAGCGGTGTGGTGGTCGCGGGCTCGCTGATGCCCATTGGCCCGGTGGTTCAGCGGAGGTGGCGGTATCGGCGTGTGCAGGCACTGCCGCGAGTGCAACGACAAGCAGCACTGCTGCGGCTGCGATCGCGCGAACGATCCATGTTCCTGATTGTGAAACTGCCGACACTCGACAAGACCTCCGAGTGAGCGAAACGTCCCACTCAGACGTACCGGCGTCAATCGAATACGCGTTGATGTTCCGCGGCAGTCCTCAAGCCTGAAGTTCGCGGCACCGAATACCACGCTGGACGGAGTGCTGCACCGAAGGAGCAATGGGGCATCATGGATCTCTTCGGGCCTTTTCTCGTCAATGGGCGCGCAATCTCGACCGGTCTCAATCCGCAGCCGGGGGACAAGGTCAGCGTCCTCACGAGTGGAGTGCTCACGGCTCTCCGACAGGGCGCGCCAGGACTCGACTCGGTAACGGCCGACGGACTGGTCAACGCGGCAAACACGCCGCAGCCGGCGCCCGCGGGTTGGCCTGATCCCGGACTGACCCAGCTGTCCCTGGTCGGCCACGTAGGCAATCAGTCGATCCAGCTTGGGGCCGGCTTGAAGGAGGTGCCAAACGGCCAGCAGACTCTGCCGGTGGGGGGTGAGCTCTCGCTCGACGTGAACGCGCCGCCGTCGACCCAGTACGACGATGGCTGGTCGGTCTACATCGTTCGCGCCGCGGCCGGGGAGCAGATGCCCCGCCTGCGCGACTGGGTGTCCTTCGGGGACCTCACGACTGTCCTGACGGACGTCACGGGTGGAATCGCAGCCACCGTGTTGGGCAACGTGATCCACGTCTTCTGGATCAACGCGGGAACCCCGTACGGGGTGCTCAATCACTTGACGATCGATTCGAGTGGCGTGATCGGCCCGACGACGGCCGTCGACACGCGCGCGGTCGATTTCTCGGAGGTGTCGGCCGTCGTTCACAGGGGCGCGGTGAACGTCTTCTACTGCGCCAACCGGAAACCGTCGTTCACGGAAGGTGGGACGTTGGGTGTACTGCGCCGCGGGGTCCTCAACCCGGCTGGAACGTTCGACCTCAGTGACGTGGATGGTGACGGGACAGGTTCCGGAGGCGCCATCAAGGGTGTCGTCGGACTGAGGAACAGCGCCGCGTCTTCAGGGGACGATCTGCACGTGGTCTACATGGCTAGCCGAGATCGCAACGTGGCCGGCGACCCGGACGGCCTGGGCGCGGTCGTCGAGGATCTCCGGCACGCGCGCGTCTCGATCACCGGTCCCGAGGTCGTCGAAGCTCCATACGTCTGGGTTTCCAACACCATCGACGGCGCGGGTGGAGGTTCGGGGAAGGTGGCGGGCGACACCGGGGGCAGCATCGCTGCGATGGTCGATGTGGCCGCGCAGGTGCATGCCTTCTACTTCCTCGGCACGATCACCGGGCGGACGACCGGGGGGCGCGATCTGCGGCATGCGGAATACGACTGGGTCGGAGGCGCCGCGCAGCGGTGGAAGCTCGAGACCCTCGACGGTGCGGGACGGACACTCGCCAACGCGACCGGGCAGAGGCGCGGGAGGGTCGGCCTGGGAACCGGCTGCCTCTTGCACAACGGCGAGTTGAACGTTTTCTACAACGACATCGACAACGGCAACCTGCGCTGGGGAGTAAAGCCCCAGGGCTACCCGTGGGCCTTCCAATCCATCGACGGCTTGTCGAACTCATTCGGCGGGAATGGACCGCGCCGTTATGGCGCCACCAGCAACATGATCCGTGTCTCCCCGAAGACTGTGGTCAGCCTGGGCGATCAACTCAGCGTCTTCTACGACGATCGCGACGCCAACGTGCTGCGCCACGCGTACAGGCGGCCGGGCCTTCCATGGATGATGGAGGTCGTTGACGGCGACAACTTCCTGGGCGGACGAGTCCGGAGCGCGGTCGGCAACCCGGTCGCGGTCGTTCGGAACGGGCGCTTGAACCTGATCTATTTCGACCTCGGCCGTCAGCGGTTGCGGCACGCGGTTCTCGGCGCGTAGTGCTCGACTAAGCGCGGTCGCGGCGCAGCAGCCAAGCGGCCAGCGCGCCGAGGATCAGCCCTGCCTCTGGAGCCAGGGGAACGTCTGTCATCACGCTGACGAGGATGCCGAGCGCCAGGCCGATGATGGCGCCGATCCCAATCACGGCTCCGACGGACGGTGAGCGCTTTCCGGGCGGATCCATGCGGCGCAGCCTAATGCGCACCTACCCCTAGACCGCAACAGTCTCCGGCGTTAAGGTCGGTCGGCCTCGCGCCACAGCGACAGCGGCGTTCCCTACCGGGTTCGTCCGGCGCGGCGCGCCGACCCGACGGGCGGCCAAGCGTCAAAAGTCTGGAGCGAAATGTCCTCTTCACCGTCCCATCAGTCGACGTCTCTTGCCGGACGGATGGGCCGCTGGAGCGCAGCACATCGCAAGACCGCGATCTGGGGCTGGTTTGGCTTCGTGTTCCTCGCGATCTTCGTGGGGACGATGGTGAGCCAGAACATGATCAGCGACGTCGACAACTTCAACGGCGAGTCCCATCGCGCGGAACAGGCACTTGACGACTCCGGTCTGCGGCCGACGAACGAGGCGGTCTTCGTGCGCAGCAGCGACCTCACGATCGACGACGAGCCGTTCCGGGCCGCGGTGCAGGACGCGGCACGCTCGGTGCAAGGCGTCAAGTACGTCAGGAAGGTCGAGACACCGCTGCGCGGAGGAGGACAGGTCACCACGGACGGGCACGCGGCACTGGTGGAGTTCGAGATCGAAGGCGACTCCGACGAAACCGCGGACCGCGTCGACCCGGTGCTCACCGCCGTCGACGGAGTCAAAGCTCGGCATCCCGAGGTGCTGGTCGAGCAGTTCGGTGACGCCAGCGCCAACAAGGCGGTCAACGACACAATCAACGATGACCTCGCCAAGGCCGGCGAGCTCTCCATCCCGATCACCCTGATCATCCTGCTGTTCGCGTTCGGCAGCCTCGTGGCGGCCGGGATACCGCTCCTGATCGGGATTACGTCGGTGATCGCAGCGATATCGCTGGTTGGGGTCCCGAGTCAGCTCTTCCCGATCGACGACAACCTCTCCGCCGTGATCCTGATGATCGGTCTCGCCGTCGGCGTGGACTATTCGCTCTTCTACCTGCGCCGCGAGCGCGAGGAGCGGCGTAAAGGCCGAACACCCGAAGCCGCGCTGCAGGTTGCGGCGAATACGTCCGGGCGCGCCGTGCTGATCTCCGGCTTGACGGTGATCGTCGCGATGGCAGGAATGTTCATCAGCGGCGACAAGACCTTCGTCGCATTCGCGGTCGGCACGATCCTTGTGGTCGCGATCGCGATGTCCGCGTCGCTGACGGTCCTGCCGGCAATGCTGGCCTGGCTCGGAGACCGGGTCGACAAGGGGCGCATCCCCTTCCTGTCGCGCAGACGTGGCGACGGCGAGTCCCGATTCTGGACCGCGATCGTCGACCGCGTAATGCGCCGGCCGGTAGTGGCGCTCGTGCTGGCCGGTGGATTCCTGATCGCCCTTTCAATCCCGGCTTTGAACCTGAAGACCGTCGTGACCGGCGTCGACGATCTGCCGCAGGACCTCGCAGTGATCAAGACGTACAACCAGATCCGGGACGTGTTCCCGACCGAAGGCGTCGACCGCGACGGTCGTCGTCAAGGCGGACGACGTGCGGTCCGGCAGGGTGGCGGATGGGATCGACAACCTGAACCGCCAGCTGCAGGCGTCGATCTACCCGCCCGGACCTGACGTCACCTACAGCGAGGACAGGACGGTCGCGAAAATCGACGTCGCCACCCCGGGCTCGGGCAACGATGACGAGTCCACTGACGCCATGAACGAGATCCGAAACGACATCGTCCCGGCGACGATGGGTGACATCGAAGGGGCGAGCGTCAACGTAACGGGAGACGCCGCCGCGTCGGTCGACTTCAGGGATCAGCTGGACAGCAGGCTGCCCCTGATCTTCGCCTTCGTCTTCGGGCTCACTTTCATCCTGTTCCTGATCACGTTCCGCTCGATCGTGATCCCGATCAAGGCGATCATCCTCAACCTGCTGTCGGTCGGGGCCGCGTACGGAGTGCTGGTGCTCGTCTTCCAGAACGGGAACCTCGAGTCGCTGCTCGGCTTCACGTCGAACGGAGGGGTGACTTCGTGGTTACCGCTGTTCCTGTTCGTGATCCTGTTCGGGCTGTCGATGGACTACCACGTCTTCATCCTCTCGCGGGTGCGCGAGCTGCATGACCGCGGCATGCCGACCGACCAGGCCGTTCGCGAGGGAATTGCGGCGACCGCGGGCACGGTGACCAGCGCGGCATTGGTGATGGTCGGGGTGTTCCTCGTCTTCGTGACGCTGGACTTCCTCGACTTCAAGGAGCTTGGGCTCGGCCTGGCGGTGGCTGTGCTGATCGACGCCACGATCGTGCGCGCGATCCTGCTTCCCGCGTCGATGCGGGTGCTGGGCGACTGGAACTGGTATCTGCCGAGCTGGCTGGAGTGGCTGCCGCGCGTTCGGTCCGAGGAGGACTTCGCTCCCCTGGAGCCGACGGATGCCGACTTGCCCAGCAGACGAGCCAGAGGCGGGACAGGAGGAGCAGCCCACGCGGGCTGGGTCTAGGGCAGAGCGGTCGCGCGCGGATTACCGCTGCTGGTAGACGAGGATCTCGACCCCGTCGCCCACCGTCTTGGAGTCGGTCAGCTGGAGCGGCTTCTTGCCGGACGTCTCGCCCCAGAGCCGCTTGCCCCTGCCGAGCACCACCGGGAAGACCATGAGGCGTACCTCGTCGACCAGGTCCTGATCGAGGAGCGCCTGCGCGAGCTGCGCGCTGCCGTGCACGACGACGTCGCCGTCGTGCTCCCCGCGCACGCGATCGACCGCCTGACCGAGGTCCCCGGGGTCGATCACCGTCGTGTTGGTCCACTCCGGGTCGGAGAGCGTCGATGACACGACGTACTTCGGCATGTTGTTGAACTTGTCGGCGAACTCGCCCTCCCTGGAGGGCCAGGCGTCCGCGAACCCCTCATAGGTCTTGCGGCCGAGCAGAAGCGCGTCCGAGCCCATGGTCTCGTCGAGCTTGAACTTGTCGCCCTCGTCGCCACGGGAGATCTCGAAGCTCCATCCTCCGTGCTCGAAGTTCTCGCTCCCTCCCGGATCCTCGATTACCCCGTCGAGGGAGATGAACTCGGTTATGACGATCTTGCCCATGGCTGGTCCTCCTGTGGTTGTCGTCCTTTTTCGTAATGACTGGGACTGGTCAGCTTTTCATCTCTCGGCGTGCTATTCGAAAGCCGAACGATGGAGGCAAGCCCGAGAGACGAGAGCTCGCGAAGCTACTTGACGCGGCCGCCCGCGAGGCACCGAAGCACAGGCGTCTGATTCGCTCGGCGCGCGGCGGCCGGATTCTTAGTGCCGGGATGCTCCCGTTCCTGCTGCTGTACCCACCGCGGGGATATGGAGTTCTCACGACAACCGGCCGGAAGACCGGAAAGCGGCGGCGCAAATGCATCCGCATTGCACGAAGAGGGAGCAAGGTGTACATCGTGCAGCTCCGTCCGCCCGAAGCACGCTGGCGAACCCGTCGGCAGTAGCAGCGTGGGTGTGGAACCTCCGCTCGAACCCGAACGTCGAGCTGCGTATGCGGGGCGGGACGTTCGCCGGTACGGCGCGAGAGCTCGCCGATCCGGCCGAGCTCGAGGACGCAAGAGCAGGCACTTAGCGAGACGGTCTACCTCGTTGACTACGGCGAGTCCCGCCTGCACCTGCGCGGCCGCCCGACGCGCCAGAAGATCAAGGAGCTCCACCGCTACTGGTTCGAAACGGGGATACCGATCGCCGTCGATTTGTTCGACCAGTCAGCATGTAAGTAGTGGGAGATGACGAAGCGCAGATCAGGCTTTTGATCGAAGAGTGGGCCGCGGCCGTGCACCGCGGTGATATCGACGCCGTCCTCGCCGACCACTCCAAGGGCATCGTGATGTTCGACGTGCCGCCTCCCTATGAAGGTGTTCGCGGGATCGATGCGTACCGCGAGACGTGGCCACCGTTCTTCGAATGGCAGAGGAAGGGCGCCTCGTTCGAGATCGAGTCACTGGAGGTGACCGCCGGCGACGACGTCGCCTATGCCCACGCGCTGCTGCGGTGCGGAATGCCGGATGAGCTCGCCGCAAATCCTGCGAACCGGCTCCGCTTGACGCTTGGGTTGCGCAAGGACGACGGCCGATGGATCGTGGCGCACGAGCACCACTCGTTCCCGATCGACTCCTGACTCAGCGTCCGGTCGATTTCTTCTTCAGCTTCGCGGTGTAGGTCAGGCTCGTCTTGCATTCCCCGCCGGGTGCATACGGGCGGCTGTAGCTGACCTTGCCGGTCACCTTACCGCCCTTCTTGAACCTGCCCGACATCGAGACGTCGTCCTTGCCTTCCTTGCCCTTGAAGGAGAACTTTCCGTTCTTGACCTTCGCGTTGCGCAGCTCGATGGACCCACGCGCGAGGCGACCGTCGGGGCAGGGCAACATCAAGGGGTTGGCGGAGCTTGGAGAGACGACCTTCTTGCCGGTCGGCGAGATGTAGAGCGTGACGGATCCGCGGATGGGCCCCGGAAGCAGCGGGTGGGTGATCGCCGATGTCCTTCCTCCGTAGGTGCCGCCCTTCTTCGGCGACGCCGCGAAACCGGCGGTCACCGACAACACCGCGAACGCAGCGAGGGCCGTGAAAATCAGCTTCCCTGCCGGTCGCATCCGCTCCATACTAGGCCGCCTATACCCTGGGGGGGTATGTGCTAGGCTGGCTGTCGATGGAAGCCGCGGCACACCACGAGCACCACCACCACGAGATGCCGACCTCCGGCGCCGCGCTCACCGCGGTGGCGTTCAGCGCGACGCTCCACTGCCTGACCGGATGCGCCCTCGGCGAGATCACGGGCATGGCGATCGGGACCGCGCTCGACTTCTCGAACGGCGCGACGATCGTGCTCGCAATCGCGCTCGCGTTCCTGTTCGGATACACGCTCACCAGCCTGCCGCTGCTGCGCGCGGGACTGGCTTTCAGCGCCGTCGTGCCGATCGCGCTCGCGTCCGACACGCTCAGCATCGCGACCATGGAGATCGTCGACAACGTAATCTTGCTGACAATCCCCGGGGCCATGGATGCCGGGCTCGACTCCCTGCTTTTCTGGGGCAGCCTGGCCTTCGCGCTGGTGATCGCGGGCGCCTTCGCGCTGCCGGTCAACCGCTGGCTGATCGCGCGCGGCAAGGGCCACGTCGCGGTGCACGAGACCGGCATCCACGGCGGTCCTCCCACCCGGCTGGTCGCGATCGTCGCGGCCGCCGCGTTCGTCTTCGGGAGCGCCGTGCTGATCGCCGAGGCATTTGGTGGCTGAGCGCCCGATACGCGGCTACACCGCCTCAAAAGACGAATTGCAGAAGCGGCTGAGCCGGGTCGAGGGGCAGGTCCGGGGCGTCTCGAAGATGGTCGAGGAAGACCGCTACTGCATCGACGTCATCACCCAGATTTCCGCCGCACAGGCCGCGCTCGACAAGATCGCCCTCGGCCTGCTCGACGGCCACGCGCGCCACTGCCTCGCCGGCGAAGGCGAGGGGCCCACCAAGCCCGGCGACCAGGCCGATGAGCTGATGGGCGCGGTGGGCCGGATGCTGCGCCGCTGACCCGCAGCACGACGCGGAAATCGCGCTAGCCTCGAGGCATGAGGGGCTGGAAGTTCTTGGCATGCGCCGCCGTGGCGGTAGCGGTCCCTACGCTGCCCGCCGGAGCGGCCAATCAGAACGTGAACGCAACGCCCGACGACACGTTCGTGCCAGCCAGCGTCACAGTAGTTGCCGGCGAATCCGTCACCTGGCAGAACGACGGCGGCAACCACAATGTGGTGTTCGACGACGGCACCTACACCCAGCCGCCTTCGCCATCCACGTCATCTTGGAACGTCACACGAACGTTCGTGACGCCAGGCACCTTCCGGTACTACTGCCTGGCGCACGGCTGCCGCCGGTGGCATGGGCATGTCGGGCATGGTCACAGTCCTGGCTCCCGGCACCCTGCCTCCACCTCCCCCGCCGGTCGGCGACAAGTCGGCGCCGGCCCTGAAGCTGAGCGGCAAGAGCACTCAGCGCGTCCTGCGCCAGCGCGGAGTGCGACTGGTCGTGGAGGTCAACGAGGCCGCGACGGTCGTGGCGCGCGGGCGGGTCTCGGTACCCGGCGCGAGCGCGCTGGTGCGCACCAAGGAGGCGAAGGCGCAGCTGACCGCTCGGAAAGACAAGACGATGCGGGTGAAGTTCTCGAACAAGGGACTGCGCAGGCTGAAGAGCGCGCTGCGCAAGCGCTCCCGCCTCACCGCGCGCATGACGGTCACGGCGACCGACAAGTCCGGCAACAAGCGCACGCTGAAGAACAAGTTTTCGCTGCGGCGCTGACTTGCCGCGCCTACGGCGCGGGGTTAGTCTCTCGGTTCATGGGGTTCCGTTGGCGGTGGATCAGCGTCCTCGTCCTATCGATGCTGGCCGGGCCGGCACCCGCGGGTGCCGCGGACCAGACCGTCTCGGCAACTCCCTCCAACCAGTTTGTGCCGCGCAGCGTCACCGTTGACATCGGCGACACGGTCACGTGGAACAACACCGGCGGCTTCCACGATGTCGTCTTCGACGACGGCTCGTTCAGCCAGCCGAGCCCGCCGTCCGGCAACCTCTGGTCGGTCTCCCGCGACTTTTCGGCGCCGGGAACGTTTGGCTACTACTGCTCGATCCACGGCGGCCCGAACGGCCTGGGCATGTCGGGCGCGGTGACGGTCAACGCCGGCGGGCTCGACGCGAAGCTGATTCGCGCGCCGCTGGCGCTCGCCTACGAGCCGTGTACCGAGGCGGCGGCGAACCGCGTGCACGCCGAGCCGCTCGACTTTCCGGCCTGCAGCCCGCCGGAGCAGGTGTCGGACTTCCTCACCGTCGGCACCTTCGGCAGCAACCGGCGGGTCACCAATTCGGTCGGCTCGGTCCGCGTCCGAATGGACCCCGGCGATCCGGGCACCCCTGCCGACGAGGCGAACGTCGCGCTGATCGCCTCGATCACCGACGTGCGCGCAAGGGATGACCTGAGCGACTACACGGGCGAGCTGGAGGCGGTGCTGCCGCTGCGGATCACGGACTCCAACAACGGCCCTTCCGCCAACGAGAAGGCGACCGGCGACACGTCGATCACCTTCCCGATTCCCTGCGCGGAGAACGAGAGCCCGGATGCCGGCTCGGACTGTGCTGTGACGACGACCGTCGACGCGGTCAGCCCGGGCGCGGTGGTCGAGGGCAAGCAGGCGACCTGGGAAGTGGACGCGGTGAAGGTGTTCGACGGCGGCGCGGACGGAGTCGCGTCGACCGCGGGGAACACCCTCTTCATGGCTCAGTCGCTGTTCGTGCCCTGAGCTGCGCCGTCGAGCTCGGCCGCGAGCGCCTCGACGCGGCCGGCGATGTCGTCGCGCACGCGCCGCACCTCCTCGACGGGAAGCCCCTTCGGATCCTGCAGCTCCCAGTCCAGGTAGCGCTTGCCCGGGATGTAGGGGCACTCGTCGCCGCAGCCCATGGTCACGACCACGTCGGCGCGCTCCGCGAGCTCCATCGTGAGCTTCCGCGGGCGGCGATCCGACAGGTCGATCCCCAGCTCGCGCATCGCCTCGACGACCTCGGGGTGAACCCGCTCGCCCGGCGTCGTGCCGGCCGACTCGGCGGTGTGGCGCCCGCCGGCGGCGCGCTCGAAGAGCGCCTGGCTCATCTGCGAGCGGCCGGCGTTGTGCAGGCAGACGAACAGGACGTGGGCGATCAGGCAGCCTCGCCTATTGCCGGCGCATGCGGCGCCCGGATGAACTGATAGGCGAAGGCACCCACAGTGGCACCTGCGAGGGGCCCCAGCACCCAGATCCAGAAGTGCTCCCAGGTTCCGGAGGCAAGCGCCGGGCCGAATGAGCGCGCCGGGTTCATGCTTGCGCCAGATACTCCACCGCCCACAAGAATGTCCAGAAGGACGACTCCGCCGATGGCAATCGCCGCGCCGGCGCCCACCGCTCGCGTGTCGGTGGCAACCGCCATGATCACGAACATGAGTAGGGCGCTCAGAACCGTTTCGACCGACCAGCGCCGAGCCAACCGAGACGCTGATCGCGTTGGCGCCGAGGGCGCCCGGCTTGCTTGGCCAGATCGCGAGCAGCAAGACTCCCGCCAGCGCCGCTCCGGTCAGCTGGGCCGTCACGTACGAGAGAGCCTCTCGGCGGGGAAAGTGACGCGTCAAGGTGAAGGCGACGGTTACCGCCGGGTTGATGTGGGCACCGGAAAGATGGCCTACGGCGTAGACCAGGCACATGATCGCCAGGCCGGAGACGGCTGCCTGGGCGGGAAGACCAAGCTCAGCGTGACCTGAAGCCTCTGCGGCCGCGGCGCCTCCAACGCAGAAGACGAGTGCAAAGGCGGCCATCGCCTCGGCTGCCGCTCGGCGGCGAAGCGCCGGCCGTTCAGGCATAGACCGTTTCGAGCGGCACTCCGATGATCTCGAGGCGGCGGGTCAGTCCATCGAGCGCGAACTGCCGCAGGTCGTCCTCGGTGACTCCCAGCACGCCCTCCGCCCCACCAGCCGGCGGCCGCAGGGACTGCGCGACCGAAGGCAGGAGCTCCCGCAGCGTCTCGCGCACCACGTCGCCCATCTCGGGCTGGTCGCGAACGGTCTCGCGCAGGAACCAGATCCCGTATCCGATGTGCCGCGTCTCGTCGTGATGGATGTGTGAGTAACCCTCGACGAAGCCGGGCAGGAGTCCGTGCTCCTTGAGGAAGTCCGTCGCGAACTTGAACGACGTCAGCCCGAGGGTCGCCTCGAGGATCAGGTGGTAGATCGTGATGAACCGGACCTTGGCCGCCAGGTCGGCGGGCGCGGCGACGAGCTGCTCGTGCGCCTGCACGAGCGCCTCGTCGAAGAGGTGCCGGAAGGCGTCGGAGACCTCTTCGCGCGCTCGCTCGACATGGGCGGCGATCTCCTCCGGGGCGGCGACCACTTCGTCCTGGAAGCGCGCATAGAACTGCATGTGCCGAGCCTCATCGACCTGCTGGGTCGAGAGGAACGTCGCCTCCTCCTCGGTGCCATAGGCGCCCACCAGACCCGAGAACTTCGTCGTGATGCGCTCCTCGGCCACCATCAGCGAGGACAGGACGAAATGAATCAGCCCCCGTTGCTCGTCGGAGAGGGTGCCCCACTGCTCACGGTCGGGCTCCAGGTCGATCGTGAACGGGTTCCACTGCGAGTCCTCCCAGCGCCGGTAGAGCGTCTGCGGATCGTTGAGCTGAAGCGCGGTGCTCATCAGCAGCACGCGACCGGCTCGGCGGTCGCCTCCTGGTTGGCCGAGCTCCGAGTGCGCGTCGCTGTCGCCGTGGGTGGTGAAGACCTCCCACGGTGTCCCGTCCGGATCGTGCACCCAGATCTTGTCCTGCTTTGCGTAGCAGCAGGTGGTGTCCATCTCGTCGAAGGTCGCGAGCCCGGCCTGCTTCAGCCGCAGCCGGGCGGCGAGCACGTCATCGGTCGAAGCGACCTGGATCCCGGCGTGGTTGAAGGCGCCCAGCCCGCCGCCGGTGCGCTCCCCCTCGTTGAGCGTGAAGTTGAGCGCCGGATCGGCGACCTCGAACTTCGCATAGCCCGGCTTCACCTTCACCGGCTCGACTCCGAAGAGCGCCTCGTAGAAGGGCACCGAACGCTCGATGTCCGACACGGTCAGCGCCAGATGTGGTCTCAGGACAGCCATTCGCTCAACTCCTCGAGTGCCTCTGCGTGGACGAAGTAGTAGGCCCACAGTCCCTGCTTCTCATAGCCGACGATGCCGGCGTCACGCAGCACCCGCAGGTGGTGCGAGACCGTGGACTGGGAGAGGTCGAACAGCGGCACCAGCTCGCACACGCAGACCTTGCCGGCGTGCTTTCGCAGCACGTCGACGAGCTGGATGCGGACCGGGTCGCTCAGCGCCCGCGCGACCTGTGCCAGGCGGGCCGCCTGCTCCGGCGACGCGTCGGGGAAGACGACCGGCTCGCAGCAAGCCTCCCCGGCGGACCGCTTCTGCTTGGGCGCCAGCGTTAGATCGACACTCATCGATGTAACAGGCTAACAGGCAGTGGGTCAGGCTTGGCCCAGGCCAGCTCGGGCGCCGCGCTGGCCGCGCTGTCTTCAGCGCGTCTCCCACGCGTTCGATTGCGCTTCCGTCGCAGAGGTGAGGGGTGACCCGGTCGCCGGATCGGTGTGGGCCGTTTTCTACGCGCTATGCGCGTACTTTCCGGCCCACACCCAAGGGAGCTCCCGAACTGAAACGCCCGCGTCACGATGTGCGTGGGAGACGAGCCCGAAGGGCACAAAGCAAGACAGCCTCCTGCATGCTCGTGCCGCCGACGACGTTCGCGCCCAGTCGGGCTCGAAGCGTTGGGCGGGACGGCGGGCCTTCCAAACCGACCCACGACCGGCTAACAGACGAGCGCGGTGGTCGGCTTCTCTGGCCATGGCCGAAAGCTCCGACCAGCGCCAAGAAGTCTGGGTGCTAGCCCTGCTCGGGGACCGGCGCGATCGGCGTGCCGGCGTACTGCGGGACCGTCTGGGCCTTGTAGACCACGGCGCGGTTGCGGCCGCGGCGCTTGGCCTCGTACATCGCCCGGTCGGCTGCGTGCAGCAGCGCCTCGACGGTCTGGCCGTGCGTCGGGTAGGTCACGATGCCGAAGCTGATCGAGACGGGCAGTGCGCCTCGCCGGGCCGGCTTGCCGTCGTGAGCGGTGCCGAACAGCTCCGCCAGCTCGCCCCGGACGCGCTCGGCCACGGCAAAGGCGCCCTTGGAGTCGGTGAAGGGGCAGATCAGGGCGAACTCCTCGCCGCCCATCCGCGCGGCCGTGTCGATGCGACGGCGCGTGCTGTCGAGCGTCTGGCCGACCTTGGCGAGGACGTCGTCCCCGGCCGGGTGGCCGTAGCGGTCGTTCAGCTCCTTGAAGCGGTCCAGGTCGCCGACGATCAGGCTCAGCGGGCGGCCGCTGCGGCGCGCGAGCTCGAGCTCGTACTCGATCCGCTCCATGAATCCGCGGCGGTTCAGCAGGCCGGTCAGGTAATCGGTCCGGGCCACGTCGGCGAGCCGCTCGATCAGCGCGTCGACGCGCTCCTTCATGCGGTTGAGCAGCGCGGCCGCGGCACCGAACGTCGCGACGGACAGGAGCCAGTTGGCGCCCTCCCCGGCGGCGGGGTCGGTCAGCCCCAGGGCGGCGCCATAGACGACCGCGATCGTGGCGACGTGGATCGCCACCATCCGGCGGCTGAAGAAGTAGCCCGCATACAGGGCCACCATCAGGAAGAGCATCTCGTCGTGCGACGGCGCGCGCTCGCTGCCGTAGAAGTAGACGCCGGCTGCGATCAGCACGCAGCCAACAAGTGAGAGGACCGGGTAGATGCCATCTCGCAGGCGCCGGCCGAAGGCCGCGAAGACGCATGACAGTGCCAGGAGGCCGCCGGCGGCGGCCACGAGGCCGGTCGAATTCGCCTCCTCGGAGCCTGGAAGCGCTACCGGCGCCGCGACGACGACGGCGCAGACGAGGAAGAGCCAACTCGCGATACGGCTCTTGCTCGGGCCACCCGCGGCGTGCATCGATGAGCCCTGGGCGTCGCCGGGCTCGCGTACGTGCAGTGGGGCCGAGGCCGGCTGGCGTGGACGATCCATGTGCTCACCATCGGCCGGTCCTTCTCAATCTTGACCGCTGGGCCGCGGGCTTGCACGACAAGCCGAGCGGCTGACGCGCCGTCAGCGCTGGATGCCCTCGTCGGGGTAGAGCGCATGCAGCCAGATGCCGGTCAGCACGTCCGCGGTCTCCTCCGAGGGCCGCCCTTGCAAATGGCCCACGTAGTGACACCGCTCGCCCATCCAGACCAGCGCCTCGGCCTGCTGGTCGGAGTCCGTCTCGGGGCGCAGCTTCCCCGCCACCCGCTCGTTGCGCAGATGCGCCTGAGTGGCGCCGATGAAATTGTTCATCAGCCCCTGATAGAAGCCCATGAACGCCGGGTCGTATGCCGAAACCTCGACGGTCGCCCGCAGGATTCCGCCATGCGTGTCCCACAGCGACCCCACGTCCCGAAGCCACTTGCGGATCAACGCGTCGGGCGTCCCCTCGCCGCTCCACCAGGCCGCGGATTGGTCATGAGCGGTCTCGGCCAGGCCTTCGAGCACCGCGCGCAGGACCTCGTGCTTGTCCTTGTAATAGAAGTAGAAAGCGGTGCGTGACAGCCCCGCCTCCCGGGCGAGCTCGTCGACCGTCACGTCGTTGAACGGCTTGTTCTGCAGCACCCGGATCAGCGCGGCACGCACATCGGCGACGATCGCGGTGCGGTCGCGGCGCTGTGATTTTTCCTGTTGAGCCTCCACTCTGAGTGTCAAACCTAGCCCGGATAGGGTGCTGCGGGGGCCTATTTGACGAATCGGCGAAAGCAATATCCCAGTGCCATGTGGTGGCCCGAGCCTTTACGATGAGGCCCCTGGCCCGCGCGGCCCGGGAGTGAACCGCAAGCGTCAGTCCCCAGCCTATGAAGATCCCCTCGGTCCTGATCATGGCCGCCGGTCGCGGCACGCGCATGCGATCCCGGCTGCCGAAGGTGCTGCACCCGCTGTGCGGGCGGCCCCTGCTTTTGTGGCCGGTCGAGGCCGCGCGCGAGGCCGGCGCGGAGCGGATCGTGGTGGTGCTCGGCGCCGGATCCGAGGACATCCAGGCGGTGCTGCCGCCGGATGTCGAGATCGCGATCCAGGATCCGCCGGCCGGCACCGGCGACGCCGTCCTCGCGGCCCGCGAGGCGCTTGGCGACGCGCAGGACGTGATCGTCCTCTCCGGCGACCACCCGCTGTTGGATGCCGGCTTCATCACCGCGCTGGCGGAACGGCACGCGATGGCCAAGGCAGGCGCGACCGTCACGAGCCGCGTGATGGACGACCCGGGGCAGTACGGGCGGATCGTGCGCGATGACAGCGGCGACGTGGAGCGGATCGTCGAGACCAAGGCCCCGGGTGACGCCACTCCCGAGGAGCTGGCGATCCGCGAGATCAACAGCGGCACGTACGCGTTTGCGGTGGAACCGCTTTACCAAGCGCTCGCGGAGGTCGGCACCGACAACGCCCAGGGTGAGATGTATCTCGGCGACGCCCTTCCTCACATGCGGGCCGCGGGCCGGCGCGTGGTTGCGCACCTGACCGACGACGAGGCCGTCAGCCTCGGCATCAACACGCGCGCGGACCTGGCCGTCGTGCAGGAGCAGGCACGCGGGCGGCTGCTCGAGCGGCACATGCTCGCGGGCGTGACGGTGACCGACCCTTCCTCGACCTGGATCGACGCCGACGTGCGGATCGGCGAGGACACGACGATCGACCCCTTCACGATGCTGCGCGGCCACACGGAGGTGGGCGGCGGCTGCACGATCGGCCCCGGCTCGACGCTGGTCGACTGCGTGGTGGGCGACGGCTCCGCGGTCCTGCACTCCTACCTGACTGCCTGCGAGGTGCGCAGCCGATGCACCGTCGGGCCGTTCACCCACATCCGCCCCGGGACGGTGCTCCAGGACCGCTCCAAGGCCGGCTCGTTCGTCGAGATCAAGAACTCCGACGTGGGCGAGGGGGCGAAGGTTCCCCACCTCACGTACCTGGGCGACACCGACCTGGGCGCCGGGTCGAACGTCGGTGCGGGCACGATCACCGCCAATTACGATGGCCGCCAGAAGCACCGGACGACGATCGGCCGCGACGTGAAGACCGGTGTGCACACTTCGCTGGTGGCACCGGTGAACGTCGGCGACGAGGCATACACTGGCGCGGGCTCGGTGATCACGGAAGACGTGCCACGCGGCGCGCTTGGGATCACGCGCCCCGCGCAGACCAACGTGGAGGGCTATGCGGACCGCGAGCGGCAGGCAGCCGACGACGGGAAGGCCGGCAAGACCGGCGACAAAGAGGGCTGAGGCAGGTGACTGACGGACTTGCGATTCCGACGCTGGACGAGGCCGAGCTGCTCGTGACGCAGCCGACCAGCACGAGCGTCCCGACGCCCTACGACAAGCGCCTGATGGTGTTCGCCGGCCGCGGGAGCCAGGAGCTCGGCGGCCGGATCGCCGAGAAGCTGGGCGTCTCGCTCGGAGGCGTGGAGCTGAAGACGTTCTCGAACGGCGAGGTCTACTGCCGCTATCTCGAATCGATCCGCGGGGCGGACGTGTTCATCATCCAATCCACTCATGCACCGGTGAACCGGAACCTGATGGAGCTGCTGCTGATGATCGACGCCGCCAAGGGCGCGTCGGCACACCGGATCATCGCCGTGACCCCCTGGTACGGGTACTCCCGCCAGGACAAGAAGTCGCTGCCGCGTGAGCCCATCTCGGCGCGGCTGGTCGCGCGGATGCTCGAGACGGCGGGCGCCGACCGGGTGCTCACCATGCACCTGCACGCCGGCCAGGTGCAGGGGTTTTTCCAGATTCCGGTCGACCACCTGATCGCGCGGCCGATGCTGACCCAGTACTTCGTCGACAAGGTCGCCGATGAAGAATGGGTGGCGGTGTCCCCGGATGCCGGGCGCGCGAAGCTGGCCGAGAAGTTCGCCGGCGAGCTCGGGGTGCGGCCCGCCTTCCTGACCAAGGACCGGCCCGAGCACAACATCGCCGAGGCGGGCTACGTGATCGGCGACGTGAGCGGCAAGGCAGCGATCCTGGTCGACGACATGATCGACACCGCCGGGACGCTCGTCGGGGCCGCCCGCGTGCTGCGCGAATCGGGCGCCACGCGTGTGTTCGCCGCCGCGACTCACGGCGTCTTCTCGGGCCCCGCGTTCGAGCGTCTGGAGGCCTCGGAGATAGAGGAGATCATCGTCACCGACACGATCCAGCTGCCCCCGCACGCGCCGAGCAAGATCCGGCAGCTGAGCGTGGCCGACATCCTCGCCCGCTCGATCCGCTCCATCTTCACCGACGGCTCCGTGTCGGAGCTGTTCGCCGGCGAGAACCAGCTGTTCTAGCGAGCTGCTTTACAACTCAGAGGTGTCTGAAGACCGCTTGAGCGCGGGGGTCAGCGCGGCTTCGCGCTGAAGCTGACCGGGAAGTCCGAGCTGCACAGCCCCTGGCCCCGGACGGTGCCCGACGCCTTCCCAGCCGACGTGACCGTGATCGTGACCTTGAACTTGCCGACAGCCGGGTTCGTGTAGGAGGCCGAGCCCTTCCCCTTCGAGTTGAGCTTGATCGTCTTGACGGTCACCGGGATCTCGCTCGGTGGGCCACACTGGAACAGCTGCTTCCTGACCTTGAAGTTCAGGACCTTGCCGCTCTTGACCGTGAAGGACACCTTGCCGTGGTCGGTCGGTTCCTTGGCCAGGCCAATCTGGATGTACTTGCCGCTCGTCGTGCCGGAATAAGTCCCAGGCTTGGCCGCGGCGAACGCGACAGCGGGGAAGGCAGCGAGGGCCAGGAGAAGGACGAGGAGGAACCGGTGCATCAGAACGAAGGTAGAGGTGCCGGGTGTCCGGACGCAACTTTTCTTTTTCGGCTGTTCCAAAGCGGCCTGATCGAAAGGTGTGCCGCGCTTGAGTGACCCGATCCCCGATGAGGTGCTGGACCGGCTGTACGGAGGGCCGGCGGCCGAGTTCGTCGCGAACCGCGATGCGGCTGCTCGCGAGCTGAAGGCAGCAGGGCATGTCGCTGGGGGTGACGCGGTGCGGGGGTTGCGCCGCCCGACCGCGCCGGCAGCGGCGATCAATCGGGCCGTGCGCGCCGAGCCGGCGCAGGCACGCGCGCTGCTGGACGCGGGCGCCGATCTACGCCGCGCCCACGAGGCGGTCTTGGCCGGCGATGCCGACCGCGAAGCCGTGAAGGCGGCCACCGGCGCCGAGCGCCAGGCGGTGAATGCAATCGCCGCGACCGCCGCGGGGGAGGGCATGGGCGGTCGCCCCGCCAGCGAAGACGTCGGTCGCCGGATCCGCGAAACGCTCGAGGCGGTCGCGCTCGACCCGGAGGTGCGCGAGCGGTTCGAGCATGGTCGGCTGGAGAAGGAAGCGCGCGCATCGGGTCTCCCGCTGGACGTCGCCGTGCCGGCGTCCCTCCAAGAAGCGCGCGAGCAAACGCGCCACAGCGGCTCAGGAGAAGAAGGCCGCCGAGCAGGACCGGCGCAGGCGCGAGGAGGCGGTCCGGCGCGCGGAGGAGACGCTCGAACGTCGCCTGCGGGCGGTTGAGGCAGCGGAGCACACGCGCGAACGCGCCAATGCCACTCTGCACGAGGCGCGCAAGCATCTGAAGGAGGCGGAGTCCGACCTGCGGCGCGCCCGGAGCGCGGCCAAGCGCGCCGGGGACTAGTCCGTACTCGCCGGCAGTGGAAAACTCACGTGTTGGTCGTCTCCGGCCACAGGCCCGGGTCGATCTCGGGTGCGATCTCGTGTAGGCGGCGCAGGTCCTCCGCGAAGGTCGCCGTCACGTCCTGCTCGAGGGCCGCGGGGATCTCGACCCCGGCCGGCCCTGTGTTGAGCGGCCGCTCGGCCTCCTCGGGCAGCCAGTCGACGTCGTCGAGCCCCAGGAACTCGAACGTGCGCCGCAGCTCGCCGGCGGTGTCGGCGACGCAGCGCTCGTGCTGGAGCACCAGGAGCTGCTCGCGCGGGAAGTGGCGCAGGACGCGGAGCAGCGGGTACGCATAGAGGCTGCGTGACAGGGCGATCGCGGCCTCGGCGCCGAGGAAGGCGTCCTCGGGCAGCACGGCGATGCGCGTCCGCAGGTGTGACCTGTAGCGCGAGAGCGGGTCGCGCAGGCTGACGACCAGCTTCGCGCCGGGCGCGGCGCGGGCGAGCAGCGCCGGCGTCCACACGTCGTACATGTAGCGGGGGGTCCACTCGCCGGCGATCTTCCCGCCCGCGCGCGGGAAGTACTCGCGGTAGCGCTCGGCGTCCTCATCGCCGAAGCTGCCGTCCCAGAACGGGTCGAAGAAGTGCAGCTCCTTCTCGGCCCCCGGCGCGACGCTCACCTGGGGATGCGAGCAGACGAGTGTGTGCCACCAAGTCGTGCCGCTGCGGTCCGCGCCGATGCCGACGAACTCCGGCGGTCCTGTGGTCCAGCCGGGCGGGCACTGCGGCGGTGCGGCGGGATGTCCGGGGCGCGCCATCGGCCGGCGCAACACTAACCGCGCTATGCGCGCGATCGCGGCGTGCCGCCGCGGCTCTCCCAGTACTCGTGCTCGGCGCGTCCGAGCTCGGTGGACGGCTCGTCACCGAACCACCACTCGCGCGCGATCCGGTGCCAGTTGCGCCTCGCCCGCAGCTGGCCGAGGACCGCGAGCACCCCGATTTCCATGCGGCGGCCCATCAGCTCGTTGGCGGGGACGTTCTCGCGCCTCATGAGCGCGTAGAAGTCCGACCGCGGATCGGAGATCGCCGTGATCACGGACATCACGTACTCCGGCGTGATCGGCCGCTCGGAGTCCTGCCAGTACCAGCCGCCGACCGCGTCGACATGGTGCATCAGCCGCTCGGCGTCCACGCGTCGCGGGTTGCGCAGGAAGCCCAGCTCGTGCAGCTTCTGGCGCAAGCGCTCGGCGTCCCCGTCGATGCGTGCCTTGACCACCTCCTCCTCGAGCCGGATCTGCTCGATGTCGAGGCGCTTGGTCATGCCGAAGTCGAGGAACGCCACGCGGCCGTCGTCCATCAGCAGGTAGTTGCCCGGGTGGGCGTCCGCGTTGAAGTGCTGCAGCTGATAGATCGAGCCGAGGTAGAAGCGGAACACGATCTCGCCGAACCGGTCGCGCTCCTCCTGGCCGAGGGCCTTCACCTCCTCGAAGCCGGCGCCCTCGACGTACTCGGAGACCAGCACCCGGCTGCGCGAGAGCCGCGTCACGACGTCGGGCACATGTATGAACGGGTGGCCGCGGTAGGCGCGCGCGAACGAGCGCTGGCTCTGCGCCTCGTACTCGTAGTCGAGCTCCTCGAGCACCCGCTCGCGCAGCTCGCCGGCCGCGGCGCGGGCGTCGAGCCCCGGCGCGATCGCCTTCGCGAGCCGCAGGAGCATCCCGGCGTTCGAGAGGTCCGCCCGCAGGGCCGTGTCGATCCCCGGGTACTGGACCTTGAGCGCGACCCGGCGGCCGTCTGGCAGCACCGCGCGGTGGACCTGGCCGATCGAGGCGGCCGCGAACGCCTCCGGCTCGATCTCCTCGAACAGGTCCTCGCAGGGCTCGTCGTACTCCTCGTCGAGCACCTTGCGGACCCGCTCCCACGGCATGGAAGGGCTCGAGGTGCGCAGTGTGCCGAGCTTGCGCTGGTACAGCTCCCGGTACTCGTCGGGGAGGAACTCGCTGTCGATGAAGGATGCGAGCTGGCCCATCTTCATCGCGACGCCCTTCATCGTGCCGAGCGTGTCGACCATCCGGTCCGCGGACTCCCCGGCAAGTTCCTCCATCCGCTCCTGCTGGCGATCGCCGGACCGCACGAGGCCGCCGAACTTGCCCCCCGCGAACCGAGCACCCTCAAGCCCGGCCCGCGTGCCGAGCCGAGCCGAGCGAATCAACCGGTTGGAGGGAATGCTGTCGCGCTTCGCCATCTGCGGTCTGCCGTCTGCCGTCTGCCGTCTGGCAGAGCTTAGGCGCGAACGCTGGCTAAACTCTCCGCTTCGCATGGCGGACAAACGCACAATCCTCGATATCCAGTCGCGCCAGGAGCGTGGCTCGCGCGCCAACCGTCGCCTGCGCCGCGAGGGCCTCGTGCCCGGCGTCGTCTACGGCGGCGACGGCGACCCCGAGGCGTTCAAGGTTGACGGCCGTCATCTGCGCGCCGTGCTCGCCGAGGGTCACGCGCTGTTCGACGTCGAGACGAGCAGCGGGGCCCAGCCCGTGGTCGTCAAGGACCAGGATCGCGACGAGGTCCGCGGGTTCACCCGCCACATCGATCTGCTGCGGGTGCGCCTCGACCAGAAGATCCAGTCGCCCGTCGTGATCGAGCTTGTCGGCGGCGACGACGCCCCGGGCGTCAAGGAGGGCGGCGTCCTGAGCCAGGTCGTGCGTGAGGTGACCGTCGAGGCGCTCCCGACCGACATTCCCGACGGGATCACCGTCGACGTCTCCGGCCTCGGCGTTGCCGAGACGCTCACGCTGGCGAGCGTTCGGGCGCCCGAGGGTGTCACCTTCATGGACGACCTCGAGGAGACCGTCGTCGCCACGATCACCGCTCCCACGAAGGAGGAGGAGCCGGAGATCGAGGAGGAGGCAGTGCTGGTCGGCGAGGACGGCGAGCCGATCGAGGGCGAAGAGGGCGAGGCCGCCGAGGCTGCCGAGGGCGGCGAGGAATCCGCCGAGGGCAGCTCCGAGGAGTAGGAAGGCACCGGCCTGCGGCTCTTTCGTGGCCGCCAGACGGTCGCCCCGGTCGACTTTCTCCTGATCGGGCTGGGTAACCCCGGCTCGCGCTACGCAGGCACGCGCCACAACCTCGGGTACGAGATCGCCGAGGAGCTCGGCCGGCGGTGGGAGCTGCCGCGGGCGCGGAAGATGTTCAACGCCCTGGTCACCGACGGGCGCGCCTGGCCGGGCGGCCCGCGTGTCGCGCTGCTCCTACCGCAGACCTATATGAACGACTCCGGCCGCTCGGCAAGTCCCGCGCGCGGCAGCTACAAGGTCGGCCTCGACCAGGTAATCGCGCTGCATGATGAGATCGACCTGCCGTTCGGCGAGGTGCAGACGCGGCTCGGCGGCGGGCTCGCCGGCCACAACGGGCTCAAGAGCCTCAAGCAGCACCTGGGCAGCGGCGACTTCCTGCGGGTCCGAGCCGGCGTGGGGCGTCCCGATTCGACCGACCCCGAGGTGGTCTCGGACTACGTGCTGGGCCGGTTCCAGGAGCCCAAGGCCGACGTCGAGGCGCTGGTCGACCGCGCGGCGGAGGCCGCCGAGCGCCTCCTGCGCGAGCGCTACGAAGCGTGAGCACCGCGGTCCCCGCGGCACCGGTCGCGCGCTACCGCGCGCTGCTGCGGATCCCGCAGATGCGGTCGCTGATGGCCGCGGCCTTCGTGGGCCGGCTCGGCGTAGGGATGATCGGCCTCTCGCTGGTGCTGCTGGTGAGTCGCGCGACGGGCTCCTATGCGATCGCTGGGCTGGTGGTCGCGGTGCAAGCGATCGCAAGCGGGATCACGACGCCGGTTCTGGGGCGGCTGATGGACCGGATCGGGCAGACCGCGATTCTGGTCACCTGCGCCGTGGTCTTCCCGTGCGCGGTCGGCGCCTTGGTGGCGGTGGCGGAGGTGGAGCCTCGCACTCCCTTGCTGGTCGCCTGCGCGGTGGTCTTCGGCGTCTCGTATCCCCCGATCTTCGCCGCGCTGCGAACGCTGCTGTCGGAGCTGGGAGGAAGGCTCGGCCTGGCCGAAACCGCCTTCGCGCTCGAGGCGATCATGCAGGAGCTCCTGTTCATCATCGGTCCCCTGACCGTCGCGGTTGTCGTGACGCTCGCCTCGCCGCAGGTGGCGCTGGCGATCATCGGTGCGCTAACCGCAATCGGCACGCTCGGATTCGCCGCGCTCGGGCCGTCGCGGCAATGGCGGTCTGAAGGGCCGCCAGCCGGGCGTCGAAGTGTTCTGTCCTCGCCGGGAATCCGGACCCTCCTGGTCGTCAGCGCCACCTTCGGGGTGGCGTTCGGCACGCTCGAGGTGGCGCTCCCGGCGTTCTGCGGCGAGCACGGCTCACAGAGCACGTCGGGGGTGCTGCTGGCCGCCCTCGGCGTCGGCAGCATGGTGGGCGGGATCGTCTACGGAGGCCGGACCTGGCGCACCCCTCCCCACCTCCTGTACATCGTCTTCGGCGCGCTGTTCGCGGTCGCCATGCTGCCGATCGCCTTCGCTGACTCGATCGCGGTGCTCTTCTTCCTGATGCCGCTCGCCGGCCTGGTGGTCGCCCCGGGGGCCGCGATCAGCTACGGCCTGATCGGCAACCTGACCCCGGCGGGAACGATCAGCGAGGCGTTCACCTGGGAGACGACGGCGGTGATCGCCGGCTTCTCCTTCGGTGGGGCAGTGGCCGGAGTGCTGGTGGAGGGACCCGGAGTCCGCACCGCGCTGCTGTTCGCGACGGCCCTGGCAGCGACGTCAGCCGCGATCGCCTGGGTGCGGCGCGAGTCGCTGGCGGGGCGTTAGGCCGCATCACTCCTGAGTGGGAGCGAATCGCTCTTGTTGGATGGGCAGGTAGGAGGTGGTGGGAGTTCGTGCGCGTTCGGCTCGTCTCCCACGCGTTCCGTTGCACGTCTGTTACGCGACCAGAGCGTGCGGCATCTGAGTCTCGATATACGCGATCCAGATGCCGCACGTCCCAAGGGCTTTGCCAAGCGTCACGGCGCGCGTGGGAGACGCATCGGGGGCGCATGGATGCCACCGCCCCCTACTAGCTCGGGCGAACGGGCGCTATGAGGGTCGAACCGCGGAGCGCTACGACTGCTGCAGCAGCCAGGTGCCGGCCAGCGCGAAGGCGGCTGCGGTGCCGGTCACCATTGCCGCCGAGGCGGGTGGCAGCTGGCCACGGACGCCGGCCAGCACGCCGGCGCCGATGTCGGCGTAGTCGCAGGCGACTCCGGCGGCGGCCCACATCTGCTTCTGCTTCTTCGGGGCACGCAGGACGCCGGCGCCGAGCGCCACGTCGCGGGCGCCGAAGAGGCGGCCGAGGTAGCTCGCCTGCGGGTTCCCCTCGGGGTCGAGGCCGAACAGCTTGCCGCTGAGGTTCGGGGCCGCGTAGGCGGCGGCGCCGACGACGATCCGACCGATCGCGATCCCGTCGAAGGCCTTGTCTCGCTGGGTGCGTCCCATCGAACGGAGCCTATCCTAAGAAGGGTGGGCGGGATAAGTCGCCCCCGATCCGGCCGGTTCCCCAGGTTCCGGCCGCAGCGCATGCCCTGATGTTCAAACCGCTACTCGACCGAGCAAACGCGAATGACGACCTCCAGCGCCTGGCGGCAGAAGCCGCGCGGGAGCCTCAGCGTGCCTTCGTCTCGGCCTCGCTGCGGCCGTTCCTGACCGCCGCACTGCTGGACTCGGAGCAGTTCGCCAAGTCCCCGGCACTGGTGGTCGCCGCCGACGACCGCAGCGCGCGCGACCTCGCGATCGACCTGCGGGCCTACCTGGATCCGGCGCCGGTGCGCTTCTACCCGGCACGCGGTGTCCGCTACGAGTCGCAGCTGGCGCCGCCGCCCCACCTCGTCGGGCTGCGGATCGCGGCGCTCGACGCGTTGCTCGAGCCCGACGCCGAGCACCCGGCCGTCGTGGTGGCAAGCGCGGTCGCATTGATGGAGCGGATCCCCGATCCGGAGCTGCGCCCGCACGGCTTCCGGCTCGCGGTCGGCGAGGAGGTCGACCTCGACGAGATCCTCGAGCGGCTCGTCGCCTGTGGCTACAGCCGCGAGGACCAGGTGTTCGAGCGCGGCCAGTTCGCCGTTCGGGGCGGCATCCTCGACGTCTACCCCGCCACGGAGGAGCGCGCCGTGCGGATCGAGCTGTTCGGCGACGAGGTCGAGTCGCTGCGCTGGTTCTCGACGTTCACGCAGCGCTCCCTGGCGGACGCAGAGGCGATCGAGATCGCGCCCGCCGCGGAGCTCGACCCCACCTATCGCGAGCTGGCGGAGATGGCCGCGAGCGAGGAGGGCGAGCGCCCGGACGTGGCCGAGGTGCTGCCGGTCGAGAGCTTCCGCTCGTTCCTGGAGCTGATCCCCGAGCAGGCGTGCGTCGTGCTGGCGGCCGAGGAGGAGCTGAAGCCGGCGCTGAACGACCACTGGCAGGACGTCACCACCAGCCTGCACTCGCAGGACGCCCACCACCTCTACCTGCCGCCGGACGAGGTCGCCGCGGAGCTGGGCCGCCACGCCGCGATCAGCCTGTCGTCGGTCTCGCAGGACCAGCCGCACGCCTTCCGTGCGCAGGCCGCCGACACCGCCGCGCGCACGATCCAGGACGCGGAGCCCGAGCTCGAGAAGCTGAGCCGCGACTACCTGACCGTTGTCGGCTTCGCCCGCTCGGGCGAGGCGGACCGCGCGGCCTACAACCTCGCCCGCCTGCGGCCGGGACGGCTCGACGCGCCGGGCGATGCCGGGGACCCGACGCACGCCGGCGCGGGAATCTGGTTCGCGCGCGCCGCCCTGCGTGAGGGCTTCATCGCGCCGCAGCTGCGCCTCGCCGTGATTCCCGACCACCGGTTGCTGCGCCGCCGGCGGGCCGAGCGCGCCGACGGGCCGCGGCGAGCGCTCCAGGCGTTCAGCGAGCTGCGCCTCGGCGACATCGTCGTGCACACCGACCACGGCATCGGCCGCTTCGAGGGCTTCGACACCAAGACGGTCGCGCAGATCACGCGCGACTACCTGGAGCTCGAGTACCGCGGCGGCGACCGGGTGTTCGTCCCCACCGACCAGCTCTCCAAGCTGAGCCGCTACGTCGGCTCCGACGGCCACTCGCCGCCACTCTCCAAGCTGGGCGGCAAGTCGTGGGAGGCGATGAAGGCCCGCGCCCGGCGCGCCGCCGCCGAGATGGCCGGCGAGCTGCTGAACGTCTACGCGGAGCGCAAGCGGCGCAGCGGCCACCGCTACTCGGAGGACAACGAGTGGCAGCTCGAGTTCGAGCGCGCCTTCCCCTACCGCGAGACCGACGACCAGCTCGAGGCGATCGAGCAGACCAAGGCCGACATGGAGTCCGAACGCCCGATGGACCGGCTGATCTGCGGCGACGTCGGCTACGGCAAGACGGAGGTCGCGCTGCGCGCGGCGTTCAAGGCCGCGAGCGAGGGCCGCCAGACCCTCGTGCTGGCGCCGACCACGATCCTCGCCCAGCAGCACTTCGGCACCTTCACCGAGCGCCTGCAGGACTACCCGTTTCGCATCGAGCTGATGTCGCGGCTGCGCTCCGCCAAGGAGCAGCGCCAGACCGCGCGCGACTTCGCCGAGGGCAAGGTCGACATCCTGATCGGCACGCACCGGCTGCTCTCGCGCGACGTGCAGCCCAAGGACCTCGGCCTCGTCGTCGTCGACGAGGAGCAGCGCTTCGGCGTCAAGCAGAAGGAGGCGCTGCGCCAGCTGCGGCTGAACGTCGACGTGCTCGCCCTCTCGGCGACGCCGATCCCGCGCACGCTCCAGATGTCGCTCGCCGGGATGCGCGACATCTCCGTGATCGAGACTCCGCCGGAGGGCAGGCGCCCGATCCATACCTACGTCGGGGCATACGACGAGGACCTCGTGCAGGGCGCGGTCGAGCGCGAGATCGAGCGCGGGGGCCAGACCTTCTACCTGCATGACCGCGTGGAGGACATCGAGGAGGCGGCGGAACGTATGCGCGGGCTGGTGCCGAAGGCGCGCGTGGTTGTCGCCCACGGCCAGATGGAGTCGGCCGCGCTCGAGGACGCGATGATGGGCTTCCTGCGCGGCGACACCCACGTGCTGGTCTCGACCACGATCATCGAGTCGGGGCTCGACATCCCGCAGGCGAACACCCTGATCGTCGAGCGCGCCGACCGGCTCGGCCTCGCCCAGCTCTACCAGATCCGCGGCCGGGTCGGGCGCTCCCGCGAGCGTGCCTACGCGTATCTGCTCTATCCCTCCGACGCCGCGCTCAGCCACGATGCCGCCGCCCGGCTGTCCACGCTGTCCGACTACACGGAGCTCGGCTCGGGCTTCCGGATCGCGATGCGCGACCTCGAGATCCGCGGCGCCGGCAACCTGCTGGGGGCCGAGCAGTCGGGGCACGTCGCGGCGGTCGGCTTCGAGCTCTACCTGCAGATGCTCGACGAGGCGGTCGCGGCTCGCTCGGACGGGGACACTGCCGCGGAGGCGGACGGCGACGGGCGCTGGGAGCCGGTGCGGATCGAGGTTCCCGTCGACGCCTACATCCCGCCCGCCTACATCCCCTTCGAGGTGGCCAAGATCGACGTCCACCGCCGCATCTCGGCAGCCCGCGAGCCGGCCGACCTGGAGGCGCTCGCGGAGGAGCTCGAGGACCGCTTCGGCCCGCCGCCGGAGCCGGTGGAGAACCTCCTGCGCCTGCAGCGGGCGCGCATCATGCTGGCCCCGGCGGGCGCCCGGGTGGTCGACGTGCGCGGCGAGCTGGTCACCGTCTCGCCGCTGGTGCTCGACTCCGCCACGGCCAAGGCGCTGCGCGAGGATCTGGGCCAGGCGCTCTACAAGTCGCTCGAAAAGACCCTGCAGGTGCGGATTCCGGAGGACGAGATGGACCGCATATCCGCATTGCTGCGGGTCGCAGAGGCGCTTGCCGCGGCCCGGGCGGGTGCGGACTCCAGAGTGGCTGCATAGACCGCCGATCTGAAGCCTGGCCGCGCTTCCGTTGCTAGAGTTGCGCCGGTCCCCACCCCCGGCGAAGGAACTTCTCGATCATGCGCATGACTCGCTACTCCATCGGAATCATCCTGCTCGTCTGCCTGGTGCTGCTCGGCATCTCAGCGGTCGCCTCCTCGGCCGGAGGAGTAGACGACGACGACGTCGCCACGGTCGACGGCGCGGGGGACATCTCCAAGGACGAGTTCAACCGCTGGTTCACGATCATCGCGTCCCAGCCGCAGCCGGGGCAGAAGAAGAAGGCCGCGCCGCCCAAGGAGGGCACCAAGGAGTACGACACCATCAAGCAGCAGGTGATGAGCTTCCTCGTCTCCTCCAAGTGGATCGAGGGCGAGGCCAAGTCCCGCGGCGTGAGCGCGACCCCCGAGGAGGTCCAGCGCCAGTTCAAGCAGGTCAAGGACCAGTCCTTCCCCAATGAGAAGGCCTACCAGCGACTGCTGAAGCGCAGCGGCCAGACCGAGCAGGACCTGCTCTTCCGCGTGAAGTCCGACGTGCTGGCCAACAAGGTGCGGGAGAAGGTCACCGCCGGCAGCACCGACGTCACCGACGCGGACGCCGAGGCGTACTACAACGAGAACAAGTCCCAGTTCGAGCAGCCGGAGCGCCGCGACGTCGAGGTGGTCAAGACCAAGACGTCGGCCCAGGCGCAGGAGGCGCTCGAGCGAGTCGAGGACGGCGAGAGCTGGAAGAAGGTCGCCAAGGACCTCTCGATCGACCCCGCCTCGAGCAACCAGGACGGCCGCCTGATCGCGGTCTCCAAGGGCCAGCAGGAGGGCGCGTTCGACGCGGCGCTGTTCGCCGCACAGAGGAAGAAGATCGTCGGCCCGATCAAGACCGACACCGGCTACTACGTCTTCCGGGTGAACAAGATCACCCCGGGCACCAAGCAGAGCCTCGAGCAGTCCAAGCAGGGCATCAAGCAGCTGCTCGCCTCGCAGAACCAGCAGAAGAAGCTCGACAGCTTCTCCAGCAACTTCCGGAACGAGTGGCGCGCCAACACGGACTGCGCGACCGAGTACGTGATCCCCGACTGCCGCAACGGCCGTCCGCCGGTCCCAGAGGCTCCGGCCCCGACCGGCAAGCAGCCGGTGAAGGGCTCGAGCGGCGCGGCGCCGCCCGCCCTGGACGGCACCGGCGCGCCGCTGGTCGGCGTCTCGACCGGTGGCACGGTGATCGGGCAGCAGTCCCCGGCCGCGTCCGGCCTGGGAGCGCTCGCGGGCGCCGGGCTGGGCCGGCCCGACGCAGTCGGCGCCGCTGGCACTCGGTGGAGCTCCGAGCGAGGAAGCCGGGGGCGCGATACCTCCGGGAGCCCTCGGCGGTGGCGGCGCTCCAGGCGGCGCGGCCCCGACCCCGGTTCCGGGGCAGTAGGGCCGCGACCCTTGCCGCACCCGCCTGGGTGACGCGCTACTAGAGCTCGATTCGATCACCCGGCGGCTACGCCGCGACTGCCCCTGGGACCGGGAGCAGGACGAGCGCAGCATCGTCCCGCACACGGTCGAGGAGGCCTACGAGCTGGCCGACGCCGCGCACTCCGGCGACGACGCCAAGCTGCTCGACGAGCTCGGCGACGTGCTGTTCCAGGTCTACTTCCTCGCCCTGCTGCTGGAGGAGCGCGGCCAGGGTGATCTCGCCGCGGTCGCGGAGGGGACGGTGCGCAAGCTGGTGCGCCGCCACCCGCACGTGTTCGGCGAGGACGCCGCGCTCGCGGAGCTGCCGACGGAGGCCCGGACTCCCTCCGAGGTGAGGGCCAACTGGGACGAGATCAAGCGCGGCGAGTCGGCCGCGGCGGCGGACCCGCTGGCGAGCGTGCCGGAGAACCTTCCGGCCCTGTTGTTCGCAGCGAAGATGCAGAAGCGGATCGGAAGCGCGCCGCCGCGCGGCGGCGACTCGGCCGCGCACCACGGCGACGAGCACGCCTACGACGCGATCGGCACCCTGCTGTGGGACGCCGTGAAGCTGGCGCGGGAGCTCGACGTCGATCCGGAGATCGCCTTGCGCCGCAAGGCCGAGCGGGAGCGCGACACGGCGCGTGCTGCCCGGGATGGGAGTGATGGATGAGCAAGATCGCGCAGGTGCGGGGCCGCCAGATCCTCGACTCGCGGGGGAACCCCACCGTCGAAGCCGACGTGGTGCTCGAGTCGGGGGCGATGGGCCGCGCGGCGGTCCCGTCCGGAGCCTCCACCGGCGAGTTCGAGGCGGTCGAGCTGCGCGATGGCGGCAAGGAGTGGAACGGCAAGGGAGTCACCCGCGCGGTCGCCAACTTGAACGGCGAGCTCGCGGCGGCGGTGGCCGGCATGGACCCGGGCGACCAGCAGGCGATCGACCAGGCGCTGATCGACTGCGACGGCACTCCCAACAAGGGCCGGCTCGGCGCCAACGCGATCCTCGGAGTCTCGCTGGCGGCGGCCAAGGCGGCCGCGGCGGAGGCAGGGGAGCCGCTGTGGCGGTATCTCGGCGGCGCGGACGCGCACGTCCTTCCCGTCCCGATGATGAACGTGCTGAACGGCGGCGCGCACGCCGACAACAGCGTCGACTTCCAGGAGTTCATGGTGGTTCCGGTCGGCGCGCCGACGTTCGCGGAGGGCCTGCGGATCGGCACCGAGGTCTACCACGCGCTGAAGGGCTGGCTGCACGGCCAGGGCCTTTCGACCGCCGTCGGCGACGAGGGTGGCTTCGCGCCCGACCTCGGCTCCAACGAGGACGCGCTGCGCGCCCTGATGGCCGGCATCGAGGCCGCGGGGTACGAGCCGGGCCGGGAGGTCGCGATCGCGCTCGATCCGGCCACCAGCGAGCTGTATTCCGACGGCTCCTACCGGCTCGAGCACGAGGGCCGCACCCTGTCCGCCGCCGAGCTGGCCGACTACTGGGCCGACCTGTGCGATCGCTATCCGATCGTCTCGATCGAGGACGGCATGGACGAGGAGGACTGGGACGGCTGGGGCACGCTCACCGAGCGGCTCGGCGACCGGATCCAGCTGGTGGGCGACGACCTGTTCGTCACCAACCCCGAGCGCCTGCGACGGGGAATCGACTCCGGAGTCGCCAACGCGATCCTCGTGAAGGTGAACCAGATCGGGACGCTCTCGGAGACGCTCGAGGCGATGCGGATCGCCAAGGAGGCCGGTACGCCGCGGTCATGTCGCACCGCTCCGGCGAGACCGAGGACGTCACGATCGCCGACCTGGCGGTCGCGACCGGCTGCGGCCAGATCAAGACGGGCGCCCCTTCCCGCTCGGATCGCGTGGCGAAGTACAACCAGCTCTTGCGGATCGAAGAGGCGCTGGGCGGGCGCCGCGGAGTACCCAGGCGCGCGGCGTTCAGCCTTCCAGCGGTAGAAGGAGCAGCGCCTCGGGGGCGCGAACCTTCCCCCGATGAGCACGACCGCTGCCAGGCCGCGGAAGGCCGCCGATCGTGGGAGGAAAGCCACGGCGCGCAGCGGTCGGGCTCGCCGCCGCTCCGGGGGAATCCGGTGGGACCGGGTATCCCGGCTCGCCCTGTTGACGGTGCTCGGCATGATCCTGCTGTCGTATCTCGGCCCGGCGACCCGCTACGTGCGCACCTGGAAGCTGTCGCACGAGACCACCGCGGAGATCCAGCAGCTGCGCCAGGACAACGCTGCCCTGCGCAACGAGTCGAAGCGCCTCCAGAACCCGCAGCAGGTCGAGCTCGAGGCGCGGCGCCTCGGAATGGCCCGTCCTGGCGAGCGGGCTTTCGTGATCAAGGGCTTACCTCCGGACTGACAAGGCACAATGCGGGCGTGATGGCCACGCCCGAACGGGATCGCCGCCCTGACCAGAGCGTCCTCTTCCAGTGGGAGGAGGGCTACGACCGCCTGCAGGCCGCGCGGTCGGACCCGGCGCTCTACCGCGCGCTCGGCCGGCTGGTCGTCGCGGTGCAGGACGAGTTGCGGCGGCGGCTCGGCTCGACCTTCACGGTCGGCGAGCTGGTCGACCTCTACCGGCAGGGAACCGACTGGGCGCTCGAGCTGGCGATCGGGCGCAACCCCGAGGACAGCCGTCTGTGGGACCTGTCGATCGGCGCCGACGCCGCCTTCTACCTCTACATGCGGGAGGCGTCCGACTACGCCGGCGGGCGAATTCCGGAGTAGCTAGTCGTCCTCGGAGCCGTTCGAGCTGCCTGAGCCGTTCGCCGGGCGGATCGTGATCGCCTCCGCAGAGAGGGTCACCATCACGGCCCGCTTGCCGGCCCAGTGGTCGGAATAGACCTGGCTGTCCGCAACGGCCGGATCGAGCCATAGCCCGTAGCCCTCCTCGCCGTGGTCGAACGTCGCCTCGAACGAGGTGGCCGATGACTTGGGCCGGCGGCGGCGGCCTCCGCGCCGTCCGCGGCGGCGCCGGCGGCTGGGCTCGGCCGGGGCCCCGTCCTCGTCCTCCTCGTCGTCCCCTTCAGCGGCTGGCTCCTCGTCGCCGGGGCCGCTCTCGAGCTCCGCCAGCTCGTCGTCCTCGGGCGCCTCGCTCCGGTACGACGTCGCCGGCTCGGGCTCGGGTTCGGGTTCCGGCTCCGGCTCCTCCTCCGCGACCGGCTCGGGTTCGGGCTCCGGTTCAGGTTCCGGCTCCGGCTCCGGCTCTTCCTCGGCGACCGGCTCGGGTTCTGGCTCAGGTTCTGGTTCTGGCTCGGGTTCTGATTCCGGCTCGGGCTCCGGTGCCGGGCCGCTGATCGTTCCAGCCGGACGGGATTGGCTCTGGCCTTCGGGCTCGAGGTCGTTCTCGCGCTTGAACCGGCCCAGCTGGTCGATGGTCACGTCGAGCTTGTGTGCGATCCAGGCATCCGTGCGTCCTTGGCGGACCCAGAGCCTGATCTGGTTCAGCTGCGAGCGCAGCGAGGGCTGTCTGCGGACGTTCGTGGATTCTCCTTCCGGGGCGCGGCTGGTTGCCGCTGTGTCAAGAAGTCTGCTCGCCGGCGCCGGATTGTATGCCCTCGCAGCGCGGCGCTATCCGCTGCGGTTCGGCGGAACCATTCGATTTCTACGCCGCGGATGAGGCATAAGGGCCGATTTTGGGTACCGCACGAAATATCGGCTGCGTTGCGACCCTTGGCTGTTGCGCGGCTCGGCCAATGCTGGTTTAGTTAGTCGCCCGGCGGCGCGAGCCCCAACTTGCAGGGAGGCAGGCACACTCTTTTGCTAGTCCTAACCAGGAAATCGAACCAGAGCATCATGATCGGCGACGACGTCGAGGTCTCCGTCCTGTCGATCATGGGGGAAAAGGTCCGGATCGGAATCCAGGCCCCTCGCAACATCCCCGTGTTTCGCAAAGAGGTCTATCTCGAGATCCAGCAGGAGAAGGCGAGCGGCAGCCGCGGCGAGGTCGACCGCGCGCTCGAGAACCTGTCGGAGGAAACGAACTAGCCCGACGGAGCTCGCGTCAGCCGATCAGCCAGGCGAGCGTCTCGAACATCACGATCGTGACCAGCACCACGGTCAGCACGATCGAGAGCATCAGCATCACGAAGCGCAGTTGCTGACCGCGCTCGACCGCAGCGCGCTTGCGCTGTCGTGATCGCTTGATCGCCTGGCGGCGGAGGTGCTCGCGCCGGCGGCGTTCGACAATCGACTGCTCCTCGAACTCGCGTTCGAGGTGGGCGAGGCTCTGACGCATCTTCATGGAAGGCGTCAAAACCTAGCGAAAACGTCCGATCTCGTGGGTTTTCGGGTTTTTCCGAAGCCGGTGCTCGTCCCCGACCCTGACCAGCATCCGCTCGCCGTCGAACCGTTCCAGGATCGCCTGCGCGTACCGGCGGCTGGTGCCGAGCGCGTCGCGCAGAGAGGCGATCGTGACGGCGCCGTCGCGTTCGCAGATCTCCCGCACGACGCCCCGGGCGCGCTCGATCGCCCCGGCATCGAAGAACAGGTCCGGACCACACCGCACCACGAGCCCCTCTTCGGCCAGTCGCGCCAACTCGCTCTGCTCTCCGCGCCCCCCGATCCGCGGAGGCTCGAGACGACCCTCACGTACCTTGCGCAACAACTCGGCTCGCAGGTGCGGGTCACTTGCCGTCTGCGGTCCGCGGACTGCGGTCTGCGGACTGCGGTCCACCGACTCCCGACTCCCGACTCCCGACTCCAATACCACCCCACCCCCAATCGTGTCCGGCGGAGCGATCTGGCGCACGACGAACCGGTCGCCCGACGCTGCCACCAGCGGCTGCTCGAGCATCAGCCGCGTCTCTCCGTCCTTATGCACCACGCGGGCGGCGGTCTGGCGCGTGCCGTGGTGGACCTGCACCCGCGTGCCATGATCGAGCGAAGCGTCCAGCTTCACTTCGATCCGGTGCGTCGCGCGCAGGCTTGCCGCCGGATCCGTGAGCACGTCGCCTCGGGAAATCGCCCGCCGGTCCGCACCGGCCAGCGCCACCGCGACTCGCTGGCCTGCGCTCGCCGCTTCCACCTCCGCGCCGTGGACGTGCAGTGAGCGGATGCGGTGCTCGAGCCCGACCGGCTCGATCCTGACGTGCTCTCCCACGGTCAGCACGCCGGACCACAACGTTCCGGTTACGACCGTCCCGATCCCCCGGAGCGTGAACGAGCGGTCGATGTGCAACCGCGCCGGGCCAACTGATTCGGAGCGGCCCGGAAGCATCGCGGCGGCACGGTCGACGGCTGCCATTAGCTCGTTTACGCCCGCACCTGTCAGCGCAGACACCGGGACGATCTCGCAGTCAGGGCAAAGACTTGCAACGTCGGCAACCACCGCTGCCACACGGTCGGCCGGGACCGCGTCGGCTTTGGTGATCGCCACAACTCCCGCCGGCACACCGAGCGCCTCCAACACGCGCAGGTGCTCGCGTGTCTGAGGCATCACGCCATCGTCCGCTGCGACGACGAGCAGGAAGAGGTCGACGCCGGTGGCGCCCGCGACCATCGTGCGCACGAACCGCTCGTGGCCCGGAACGTCGACGACGCTCACGCGCCGCCCCGAGGGCAGATCGAGCGGCGCAAATCCCAGCTCGATCGAGATGCCGCGCTCGCGCTCCTGGGGCAGGCGGTCGGTATCGACGCCGGTCAGCGCGCGCACGAGCACGGTCTTCCCGTGGTCGATGTGGCCCGCGGTGCCGAGCGTCAGAGGCGGCGAGTGCGCGTCAGGTCCGGAGAGCGGCATGCACGGCCTCCGCGACGGTGTCGAGCTGATCGTCCGCCAGCGTGAGCACGTGCAGCAGCAGGGCGCCGTCTCGGACGGGCGCGATCAGCGCGGGCTCTCCGGCGCGCAGACGCTCCTGAAGCATCTCGGCTCCCATGGCGGGAGAGATCCGCACCGCCCAGCCGGGCAGCTCCTCCTCCGGCAGCGACCCACCGCCGGCGAACCCGGGCGCTCGGATGACGCCGGTCTCAACACCTTTGCTCGTGAGCAACCCGGAGAGCCGCCGCGCGCGAGCTTCGAGCTCCCCGTCGTCCGCTGCGAGCATCCGCACCACCGGGATGTCTCCGGACCCGAGATGAAGCCGCAACGTCGCCTCGAGTGCCGCGAGCGAGAGCTTGTCGATTCGCACCGCGCGGGCCAGCGGGTGTGCGCGCATCCGCTCGATCGCTTCCGACCGGCCAACCGCGACGCCGGCCTGCGGACCACCGAGCAGCTTGTCGCCCGAGAAGCAGACGACCGACGCTCCGGCGGCGATGCTGCGCCGCGCATCCGGCTCATCCGGCGGCCCGGCCGCGAGCAGCCCAGACCCGATGTCGTCGATCACCGGGACGCCGACCTCCTGCCCGAGCACGCAGAGCGTCTCTATCTCCACCTCCTCGGTGAAGCCAACGGTGCGGAAGTTCGACTGGTGCACACGCATCAGCGCCGCCGTCTCCTCGTTGATGGCGCGCCGGTAGTCGCGCAGCCGCGTGCGGTTGGTGGTGCCCACCTCGACCAGCCGGGCGCCGGACTGCGCCACGATCTCCGGGATGCGGAAGGAGCCGCCGATCTCCACAAGCTGTCCGCGCGAGATCGCGACCTGGCGGCCGGCAGCCAGCGCGGCCACCGCGAGCAGCACCGCTGCGGCGTTGTTGTTCACGGCCATCGCGGCCTCGGCGCCGGTCAGCTCGCGCAGCAGGTCCTCGACGTGCCGGTGGCGGCTGCCTCGCGCGCCCTCATCCAGCTCATATTCCAGGTTGGAGTAGCCGCCGGCGGTTGACGCGACCGCGGCCACCGCCTCGGGCGCCAGCGGCGCGCGGCCGAGGTTCGTGTGCACGACGATCCCGGTGGCGTTGATCACCGCCCGCAGGCTCGGGCGGGCGCGCCTGGTGGCGGCGATCGCCGCCTCGGCCGCCAGCTCGGGCGCGCCGGTCCCCGCCTGCTCGCCGGCGAGCAGGAGCCCGCGACGCCGCTCGATCGCCTCCCGGGCAGCCGCCACCACAAATGCGCGCGGCAACTCCCCGGCGGCCGAGCGCAGCGGCTCGGTCCCGAGCAGCCGCTCGACCGAGGGCAGCGCGCGTAGCGCCGCCTGCTCAGCCGTCGTGGCTGTCGGAGGGCGGGCGCCTTCCGTCGACCCAGCGCTCATCGGCGCCCTCGACCTCCTTCTTCCAGATCGGTGCCTCGGACTTGATGCGGTCGATGATCTCGCGCGCGCCCGCGAAGGCCTCCTCGCGATGGGCGGCCGAGGCCGCGACCAGCACGCTTGCCTCGCCGAGCGGGACGGTGCCGATCCGGTGCTCGGCGGCGGCGGCCTCCAGGCTGTGGCGCTCGATCGCCTCGGCGACGATCCGGCTCATCCGCTCCTCCGCCATCTCGCGATACGCCTCGTACTCGAGCCGCTCGACGTCGCGCGTCGTCCCCTGAAAGGTGACGATCGCGCCCGCGCCCGGCGTTCCGACCATCCCCGCCAGCCGGTCTACCGACAGCGGCTCCTCGGTCACTCGCACGTGGGGCGCCGCGACGCTCATCCGAGCTTCACCACGCGCGAGGTGGCGGTGGCGCGCGCGACCGGCTCGCCGTCGTCGTCGGTCAGCGTGGCCTCCAGGAAGGCGACGGTCTTGCCCAGGTGAACGACGCGGGCGTCGGCCTCGAAACGTCCCGGAGGCGCGGGGCGCAGGAAGCTGATGTTCAAGGCAAGGGTGGGGATCGCGTGACCGGGCCCGAGTGTGGTGAGCGCGGCCGGGCCCATGGTCTCGTCGAGCATGGCGGCCAGGAAGCCTCCCTGGACCACTCCCATCGGATTGAGCAGCACGTCTCCGGCCGTGAATTCGAACCGCATGTGGCCGGGCTCCGCAAGCAGAGGTCGCATGCCGAGCAGGTCGACGTATCCCGGCCACTTCGGAACGTGGTTCCCGAGCAGCCGCATGAAGTCGTCGTATCCCGGCCCGCTGCTGAACCCGGCGGTCGCCTGCTCTCCGCCGCTCACCGGGGGGATCAGCGCAAGCTCGTCGCCCGCGTGCAGCGAGACATCGTCGGTCGCGTAATCGCGGTTGACGGCCATCACAACCGGCATCGCGTCGAGCAGCTCGGCCAGGCCGTGATGGGTCCCGACCGCGTCCAGCGCCTGCCGGACCGTGGCTCCCTCCGGCACCTCGACGGTCACCGACTCGCGCCCCGCGCGCTCCCGCAGCATCGCGAACAGACGGACCTCCACCTCCATAAACAGGATGCTAATCGCGGACCGCCAATATCCTTGGGGACGTATGGCGAAGGCTCGAGACAAGATCGCGTCCGACCACCCGGGCATCGCGCCCCTGGTCGGACCGGACGACCCGCGGCGGTTCACTGACTCCGGGATCGAGATCCAGCGGGTCTACGACGAGGAGGACATCGAGGGCCTCGACCTGCGCGAGCGCCTCGGCGAGCCGGGCGAGTACCCGTTCACGCGCGGCATCCATCCCGAGATGTACCGGTCGCGGCGCTGGACGATGCGCCAGTACGCGGGCTACGCGACCGCCGAGGAGACCAACCGCCGCTACCGCTACCTGCTCGAGCACGGCTCGACCGGCCTGTCGATGGCGTTCGACCTGCCGACGCAGCTGGGCCGCGACTCCGACGACCCGCTGTGCCTGGGCGAGGTCGGGCGCACCGGCGTGGCGATCTCCTCGCTCGAGGACATGCGGACCGCCTTCAACTCGATCCCCCTCGACCAGGTCTCGACCTCGATGACCATCAACGCGCCGGCCGCGATCCTGCTGCTCCTGTACGAACTGGTGGGCGAGGAGCAGGGCGTGCCCGCCGAGCAGCTGCGCGGCACGGTCCAGAACGACATCCTCAAGGAGTACGCCGCCCGCGGGAACTTCATCTACCCGCCCGAGGGCGCGATGCGGCTGACGACCGACATCTTCGCCTACTGCCAGGAGCGGATCCCGAAGTGGAACACGATCTCGATCTCCGGCTACCACATGCGCGAGAAGGGCTGCTCGGCGGTGCAGGAGGTCGCGTTCACGCTTTCCAACGCGATCGCCTACGTGCAGGCGGCGATCGACGCCGGGCTGGCGGTCGACGACTTCGCGCCCCAGCTGGCGTTCTTCTTCAACGGCCACAACAACGTCTTCCAGGAGGTCGCGAAGTTCCGGGCCGTGCGGAAGATGTGGTCCGAGATCATGCGCGACCGCTTCGGCGCCCAGAACCCGCGCTCGATGATGGTCCGCTTCCACACCCAGACCGGCGGGTCGACGCTGACCGCGCAGCAGCCCGAGAACAACATCGTGCGCGTCGCGCTGCAGGGCTTCGCGGCGGTCTGCGGCGGCACCCAGTCGCTGCACACCAACGGCTTCGACGAGGCGCTCGGACTGCCCACGGAGCGGTCGGCCAAGATCGCGCTCCGCACACAGCAGGTGCTGGCGCACGAATCCGGCGCGGCCGACACCGTCGACCCGTTCGCGGGCTCCTATTACGTGGAGCACCTGACCGCCGACATCGAGCAGCAGGCGGGCGAGCTGATGGAGAAGGTCGAGCAGCTCGGCGGCTCGGTGGCCGCGATCGAGGCGGGCTTCATCCAGAAGGAGATCGAGGAGTCCGCATTCGCCTACCACGAGCGGCTGCTCGCCAAGCAGGACATCCTGGTGGGCGTGAACGACTACGTCGAGGAGAACGAGCAGCTCGACGTCGAGATCCTCAGGATCGACCCACAGACGGAGCAGGATCAGGTCGGGCGGCTGAAGCGCTTCAAAGAGGACCGCGACCAGGAGGCGGTCAGGGCCCGCCTTGGGGACCTGCGCGATGTTGCACAGGGCACGGGCAACCTGCTCCCGCCCATCAAGGAGGCCCTGCGGGTCCACGCCACGCTCGGCGAAGTCTGCGGCGTGATGCGCGAGGAGTTCGGCGAGTACCAGCCGCCGGTGTAGGGTTCCCGCCGTGAAGGTGAAGCTCTACGGCGTCCCCGGGTCGCACCCCGTGAAGGCGGCCGAGTTGATGCTCGACTACAAGGGCATCCCCTACAAGCGCCGCGACCTGCTGCCGGTGGCGAGCCGCGGGCTCACGCGGGTGCTCGGGTTCAAGGGCAACCGCGTGCCGGCGATGAAGATCGACGGCCGGCGGGTGCAGGGCTCGCACGACGTGACGCGCGAGCTGGATGTCGTGCAGCCGGACCCGCCGCTGTTTCCCTCTGACCCGGGGGCACGGGCCGCGGTCGAGGAGGCCGAAGCCTGGTCAGACCCGTTCCAGCAGGTCCCTCGCGGAATCATCTGGTGGGCGCTGAAGAAGGAGCCGGGCTCGCAGCGCAGCTTCCTGGCGGACGCGCACCTCGGCATCCCACTCCCTGTGGGGATGCTGATCAAGACGTCGGGGCCGATCCTCTGGCAAGCGGGGCGCCTGAACGACTCTTATGACGAGACGGTCAGGGCGCACATCGCAGAGATCCCGGCCGCGCTCGACAAGATCGACGGCTGGATCGCCGCGGGCGTCATCGGGGGCGCGCAGCCGAACGCCGCGGACCTCCAGATCGCTCCCAGCGTGCGGCTCCTGATGACGTTCGACGACCTGCGCCCCGCGATCGAGAACCGGCCCGCCGGCCAGCACGCGCAGCGATTCCTTCCGGAGTCGCCCGGCCACATCCCGCCGGTGTTCCCGGCCGAGTGGCTCGAGCCGCTGCGGGCCGGTAGTCCCACCTGACTTCCTAAGCAGGAAACTCGCGAGCCGCGGCAAAACCCCGCGGCAATGGAGATCGTCGAACTACAGCGGACGCTCGTTAAGTCGCCGCCCGAGCTTTGGGACGAGCTGTCCTCGGAGCCGGGCATCAGTCGTTGGCTGGGGAATGAGATCCGCATCTACAAGACCGAGGCGCCCAACCGCCTCGAGTGGAGCGGGCGCGGTGCGACCGGCGTGATCGAGCTCGAGCCCTCGGGCTGGGGCACGCGGGTGCGCGCGCAGGCCTCGATCGAACCCCCGCCGCGGTTCGGCCGCCTGTTCGGCCGCACCGACGAGCCGGACGTCGAGCAGTGCCTCGGGCAGCTGCTCGATGACCTCGGCGCCGACACGCTGAGCAGCGGCTAGCAGCCCGAGCCAAATGTCCTCCCTCCTCGCGTCACCGTCCGTTGCGGTGACCGACTTCACGCGCAGGCAGGCGGCCCGGCCCTGGATGTGAACCTTGGTGTCGGAGGCGCGGCACTGCGGCAGGGCACGCGTGTCGATTCACCACCTACTTGGTCGAGATCAGCGCCGGCCGACCTGACAGCAGCGCGCGGAGCTCGGCGAGCATCGGGGTGGGATGCTCGAAAACGTCGCCCCACGTGTAGCGGCGGAAGTCGTCGCCGCGCGCGTAGGCCTCCCGTTCGCGTTTGCGGTCCTGCTCCCAGGAGTAGTGCGAATTGTGGAACTGGTAGCTGTCGAACTCGACTGTGAGCCGGTGCTTCGGCCAGCGGCAGTCGACGCGGCGGGCGCCTGCGGGGCGGTTTACCTCCGGTAGCTCGAAGCCCTCCTGGCGGAAGAGGAACACGACCCGTTTCTCGAGCCTGCTCAGGGTTGCCTTGATGTCGCCGCGCATCACCGCGCGCAGCGTGGCTGCGCCTTTCGCCCTCGGCCGGCGCGTGAGCAACGTCTCGACCTTTGCGGGAGTCGTGCTGTAGCGCACTCCGGCTTCGTGGCACGCGCGGGCGAGGGAGTCGGGATCGAGGTCCGCGGCCATGTCGATTAGGGTGCGGGGCACCGAGGTGACGGGGATGCCGCGCCAGACGGTGCGCTCGTCGCGGGGGACGCGCGACTCCCGAATGGCGACCCCCGGCACGCGTCTGCGAGTGGGGACGGTTACTTCCGGTGGGGGTGGTTTCCCCTTCCGCAGGTGGAGCAGGTGACCCGCTGCCAGACCGCTTAGGACTGCCCCTTTACCGCACGCCAGTACGGCGGCCAGGTATTGGGCCTCGCAGCTCTTCCACTGTGGTCGATTTTGCTTCCATCAGAAGCAAAAGCGACGAACGTAGGCAAACTCGCCCCCCGGCGGGCGGAGGATTCGCGCCCGGTACCATTCGCGCCCGCATGCGCCAGAAGGTCCCCGAGACATACGAGGAGAAGCTTGCGCAGCTCGAGGAGCTGCGCCAGCAGGCGATCCACTCGGCCTCCGAGGAGGCGGTCGCCAAGCAGCACGCCAAGGGGAAGCTGACCGCCCGCGAGCGGGTCGAGCGGCTGCTCGATCCCGGCTCGTTCCGCGAGCTCGACACCTTCGTGCGCCACCGCACCTACGAGTTCGGAATGGACAAGAAGCGGCCATGGGGCGACGCGGTCGTGACCGGCCACGGCACTATCGACGGGCGGCCGGTGTGCGTCTTCAGCCAGGACTTCACCGTCTTCGGCGGCTCGCTCGGCGAGGTGATGGCGGAGAAGATGTGCAAGATCATGGACCTGGCCGCCAAGGTGGGCTGCCCGGTGATCGGGATCAACGACTCGGGCGGCGCGCGGATCCAGGAGGGCGTCGTCTCGCTGGGCGCCTACGGCGACGTGTTCGTCCGCAACGTCGAGTGCTCCGGGGTGATTCCCCAGATCAGCATCATCATGGGCCCCTGCGCCGGCGGCGCCGTCTACTCGCCCGCGATGACGGACTTCATCTTCATGGTGAAGGAGACCTCGCACATGTTCATCACGGGTCCCGACGTGATCAAGACGGTGACGGGCGAGGAGCCCACCTTCGAGGAGCTCGGCGGCGCGATGACGCACAACACCAAGTCGGGCGTCGCGCACTTCGCGGCCGAGAGCGAGGAGGAGTGCCTGGAGGACGTGCGCTTCCTGCTCGGCTTCCTGCCTCTGAACAACCTCGAGAAGCCGCCCCGGTACGAGCCGGCCGACGACCCCGAGCGGATGGACATCGAGCTCGACCACGTCGTACCCGACGACCCGACCAAGCCGTACGACATGCGCGACGTGATCGGGCACATCGTCGACGACGGCGAGTTCTTCGAGGTCCACCGCCACTACGCCATGAACATGGTGATCGGCTTCTCGCGCCTCAACGGCCGGCCGGTCGGCATCGTCGGGAACCAGCCCAAGGCGCTGGCGGGCGTGCTGGACATCGACGCGTCGGTGAAGGCCGCGCGGTTCGTGCGCTTCTGCGACGCCTTCAACATCCCGATCATCACCTTCACGGACGTGCCGGGCTTCCTACCGGGGACCAACCAGGAGTGGGGCGGGATCATCCGCCACGGCGCCAAGCTCCTGTACGCGTTCACCGAGGCGACCGTCCCGAAGCTGACCGTCGTCACGCGCAAGGCCTACGGCGGCGCCTACGACGTCATGTCCTCGAAGCACATGCTGGCCGACTTCAACTTCGCCTGGCCGACGGCGGAGGTGGCGGTGATGGGGCCGGAGGGCGCCGTCAACATCATCTTCCGCCGCGATCTCGACACTTCGCCGACGCCGGACGAGCGGCGCTCCAAGCTGGTGAGCGACTACAAGTCGCGCTTCGCCAATCCCTACACGGCCGCCGAGCGCGGCTACATCGACGACGTGATCGTGCCGCACGAGACCCGGCCGCGGCTGATCAACGCGCTCGAGGTGCTGCAGACCAAGCGGGTCGAGCGGCCGAAGCGCAAGCACGGGAACATCCCGCTGTAGCGCAGAGTTGGGAATCCGGCGACCGCTGGCCCGCCCCGGCGGCCTCTCACGCGGGGGTAGCCTGAGCCGTTCTATGTCTGTGCGGAACTCCAAGCCGCCGTTTCAGCAACTGATCGACGTCCACAGCGCCGACGTGCTGCGCTTCCTGCGCGCGTCGGTGGGGAGCAACGATGCCGAGGACTGCTACCAGGAGACCTTCCTGTCGGCGCTGCGCGCCTACCCACGGCTGCGCGACGCCTCGAACCTGCGCGCCTGGCTGCTCACGATCGCCGGCCGCAAGGCGATCGACCACCACCGCGGGCGAGCGCGGCGGCCGGTGCCGGTCGAGCATGTCCCCGAGCAGGCCGTGCGAGACGGCGACATGTGCGACGACTCACTTTGGGACGCGGTGCGCTCCCTGCCGCCCAAGCAGCGCGGCGCAGTCGTGTGCCGGTTCGCCAACGACCTCGCCTACGCCGAGATCGGCGTGGTGCTCGGGTGCTCGGAGGAGGCGGCGCGGCGCAACGTCTTCGAGGGCCTGCGAGCGCTGCGGGCGGACAGCTCCACGCTGGATCCAGAGGTGATCCGATGACTCAACACGGGATGGAAGACATCGAGGCGGCGCTGCGGACAAGGGCGCTGACCGGCGACGAGGTCGCTGCGGCGGCGCAGCGGCTGGCTCGGCGCGCACAGGAGGAAGGGCTCGTCGACGTCGCCTACACGGACGTCGAAACGCCGATCGGCAACCTGGTGGTGGCCTCGACGCACCGCGGCCTGGTGCGGGTGTCCTTCGTGCCCGAGGTGCGCGACAAGGTGCTGCAGGAGCTGGCAGAGGACCTTTCCCCGCGGGTTGTGGAGGCGCCCGAGCGACTCGACGACGTGCGCCGGCAGCTCGACGACTACTTCGAGGGGCGCCGGCACGAGTTCGATCTGGCCCTCGACTGGCAGCTGTCGCACGGGTTCTCGCGCCGGGTGCTTCAGCACACCTACCGGATCCCATTCGGGGAGGTCTCGAGCTACAAGCAGATGGCGGCCGCGGCGGGCAGCCCGCGCGGCGCCCGCGCGGCCGGCAACGCGCTCGGCGGCAACCCGATCCCGATCGTCGTGCCCTGCCACCGCGTGCTGCACTCCGGCGGTGGCATCGGCGGCTACGGGGGCGGGCTCGACATGAAGCGATTCCTGCTGCGGCTCGAGGGCGCGTGGAACTAGAGGGCGACCGTCGGGGGCTTCACCACTCCCGCCTCGACCGCCTCGAGCGCGCCCAGCACGATCGCCAGGTCCTGGATCGCCAGGCCGGTCGAGTCGAACAGCGTCACCTGCTCGGCTGACCCGCGGCCGGCGGCCAGGCCCGCGCAGACCGACCCCAGCTCCGTCACGTCGTCGGGCCCGATCACGCCTCGAGCGACGGCTGTGGTGAGCTCCCCACCGTGGCTGGCCTGCTGCCATTCGTCGCAGAAGATCCGTCCCTCGGCGGCCACCCGGGCGATCGCGTCCACCTCCGCCTCGGCCTTACCGGGCCCGTCGGCGCCCAGCAGGTTCAGGTGCTGCCCCGGCCGGAGAGACTCGGCCCGGATCACCGGCTCATGTCCCGGAGTGATCGTGCACACCACGTCACACGCGAGCGCCTCCGGCAGTTCGCCGACCTCCCAGTCGAACTCGGCGGCGGCCTGGCCGGCGGCCTCGGGGTCGGGGTCGAAGCAGACGCCCGGGCCGAACTCGGCATCGGCCAGGCAGCGCCCGACCCACATGCCGTGCAGGCCGCACCCGATCAGGCCCACCGAGGAACCGTCCTCGCGGCCGAGCTCCTGTGTGGCGACCGCCGCGGCGGCGCCGGTGCGCAAGGCGGTGACCGCGCGGGCGTCGAGCATCGCGACCGGCTCGCCGTTGTCGGCGTCGGACACCAGCACCACGCCGGTCACGGTTGGGCAGCCCGCGCCGCGGGTTGCCGGGAAACGAGGTGATCCACTTCAGCACCGCGAGTCCCTCGCCGCGCACGGGCATCGCACGGAAGTCTCCGCCGGGCGGTGACGGCAGGTACACCTTGGGCGGCATCTGCCAATCGCCGCGCGCATAGCTGACGAATCCGTCCCGCACCCGCTCGATCGCCTCGACCGGAGACACAGCGGCCAGGACGCTGTCGTGATTGAGCACAGGGATCCGCGGCACGGCCCCACACTCTGCCAACTGCGGACTGCCGACTGCCGAGCTTCTCGGATAGGTTCTCTGCCGTGGCAAGCTCCAACGGCAGGCGGCGCCCGCCGCGTCCCTCGATCACCGTGGTCGCTCCGGCGGCCGCGCCGGACGAGGCAGCGGCGATTGCGGCAGCCCTGGAGCGGTTCCTGCACGACACGGCACCGGTGATCGCACCTGCGGAGCCGGCGATGAGCGGCTGGGAGCGTGCCGCGATCGCCGAGGGCGTCGGACTAGCGGCGCCCGACCCGTGGGGCGACTCCGAGCCCTGGGGTCTAGGCGAGGCAACGACCCACCAGCATGCGAGGCCCAAGGGCCTTAGAGGAGTCCGCATGGCAGTAGTCAAGATCATCGAGCTGATCGGCACGTCGAGCAAGAGCTCGGACGACGCCGTCCAGCAAGCGCTGAAGGAAGCTCAGAGCACGCTGCGAAACATCAAGGCGGTGGACCTCGTATCGACCGGCCTGCGCGGCGACAACCTGAATGAGTGGCGCGCCCACGTACGCGTGGCTTTCCTTATCGACCGCGTAAGCGAATAGCGTGGTGGAGGCGGCGGGAAACTGCCGCCTCAGCCGCTCCAATATGGGGCGGCTTCGCCGCTGCCTGCTAGTGGCGTCGCTGACGCTCCGCCCCGGAACGAGTGTGCAATTCGGCACTCAAACAGTCGCCAGGGGTTGCCGATGAAGGACCGGACGGGTAAATAGCCTAAACTCGATCAGGAATCTGATAGTTTCCTCCGAAGCCTGAAAGCCCCACTTCCCGAACGAATCCGCGAAAGGATCACCTGAATGGCGACAGCGACGAAGACCTGGACTCCGGCAGATTTGGACGACGTCGCCGCAGAGCTCGAGTCTCAGGGCCCTGAGGCGACCCTTAAGTGGATGGTGGACAACTTCCACCCGTCCCTCTACGTGGCGTGCTCCTTCCAGCAGGAGGAGTCGGTGATGCTGGACATGCTGTCCCGGATCGAGCCCGAGACGCGGATCTTCTACCTGGACACCGACGTGCTGTTCAAGGAGACCTACGAGACGCGCGACCTGCTCGCCGAGCGCTACGGCTTCAAGTTCGAGCGCTACCACAACCTCACCCTCGAGGAGCAGGCGCGGCTGCACGGCGACGAGCTCTGGAAGCGGGCGCCGGACCAGTGCTGCGCGATCCGCAAGGTGGAGCCGCTGAAGCGCGCGCTCGGCAGCGTCGACGCGTGGGTGACCGGAGTGAGGCGCGACCAGGCCCCGACCCGGGCCAACGCCAAGAAGGTCGAGTGGGACGAGAAGTTCGGCCTCATCAAGGCAAATCCGCTGGCGGACTGGTCCCTCGAGGACGTGTGGGCCTACATCCACGAGCACGAGGTGCCCTACAACCCGCTGCACGACCAGAACTACCCGTCGATCGGCTGCACGCACTGCACCCGCCAGGTGATGCCCGGCGAGGACCCCCGCGCCGGCCGCTGGGCCGGGCAGGAGAAGGTCGAGTGCGGGCTGCACCCGGCCGAGGCCAAGTAGGCGCAGCCAGACGTATCAACGCTTGACGGCGGCTGCGGTGGGAGACTGCCGCGGCCGCTGATTTTTTTTCCGGAGACGTTCAGTAATCGCCGCAACGCGGCAGAGGGTGGGAGAGAAGTGATCGAACCGCACGGTGGAACGCTGGTTGACCTGCTCGCGCGCGCCGAGAAGCGCGACGCGCTGCTGGAGCGGGCAGGAGGGCTACAGGCGGTCGACCTGAGGGCCCGCCAGGCCGCTGACGTCGAGCTGCTGGCGGTGGGCGGGTTCAGCCCGCTGCGCGGCTTCCAGGGCGCCGACGACTGGAAGCGGGTCGTGCACGAGATGCGGCTCGCCGACGGGCTGCCCTGGAGCATCCCCGTGACGCTTGCGACCGGAGTTGACGCCGCCGAGGGCGACGAGCTGGCGCTGAAGGGGCCGGACGGGCGCCTGCTGGGCGTCCTGACGGTCGAGGAGACCTTCGAGCGCGACCTCGAGGCAGAGGCGCGACACGTCTACCGGACCACCGACGACGCGCACCCGGGAGTCGCGGCCCTGATGGCCGAGGGCGCCCGCTGCATCGCCGGGCCGGTGCGGGCGGTGGACCTGCCGGAGCACCCCGCCGAGTTCGAGCACTACGTCCTGCCGCCCGAGGCCTCCCGCAACGCGTTCGCCGAGCGCGGCTGGAAGACGGTGGTCGGCTTCCAGACCCGTAACCCGATCCACCGCGCGCACGAGTACATCACCAAGGCGGCGCTGGAGTCGGTCGACGGGCTGTTCATCCACCCGCTGGTGGGCGAGACGAAGTCGGACGACATCCCCGCCGACGTGCGGATGCGCTGCTACGAGGTGCTGCTCGACAACTACTACTCGCCCGACCACGTCCTGCTGGCGATCAACCCGGCCGCGATGCGCTACGCGGGCCCGCGGGAGGCGATCTTCCACGCGCTGATCCGCAAGAACTACGGCTGCACGCACTTCATCGTGGGCCGCGACCACGCCGGCGTGGGCGACTACTACGGCACCTACGACGCGCAGGAGATCTTCTCCGAGTTCGCACCCGAGGAACTGGGAATCGAGCCGATGATGTTCGAGCACTCCTTTTATTGCCGGATGAGTAAAGGAATGGCGACGAGCAAGACCACGCGCTCGGAGCCGGAGGATCGCGTGTTCCTCTCGGGCACCAAGGTGCGCGAGATGCTGCAGGCCGGGGAGCGGCCGCCGGAGGAGTTCACCCGGCCCGAGGTCGCGGACATCCTGATCGAGGCGATGCGCAAGGAGCCCGCCGCGGCCTGATCGCACGCGCCTTCGCCGCACTGGTGGCCGCCGTCATTGCCCGGTTGCTGCTCGATCGAAACGGTCGCGCCACGGTTCCTGCAAGTTGAATTGCAAAACGGGCAACGGGTTGACATCGCCCAGAGCCGCGCTGTAGAAAGCCGCCTGAGGGTTCTGGGTCCCTCGGCAGGGATTGCCGACCGGCAACGCAGTTACCCGACCCTTGTAGGGAGGTCTCGGAAAAGTTGTTCCCCTCGGCCCGGAGCCTTAGAGGTCCCGCGCGATGACGGCCGCCGCATGGCGCCGCGCGAAGCTGCCACCGCTGGCAGCCGCGTTGGCAATCGCCTGCATGGCGCTGCTCGCGTGGACCGCGGCGGCACGCGCTGACGGGGAAGCCGTCCCACCCCTCGGCACTTCGGGCGGCAGCGAGACCAGCACCGTGCCCGGCACCGGATCCGCCCCCGGCCCCTCCGGCGGCGCTACGGATCCGGGCGGCGGAACCGGCGGTGCCACGCAAGACTCCGGTTGCATCGGATCCCCCGCCGAGCGACACGGCACCCCCACAGCAGCAACCGTCCGACCCCCCAGTCGATCGCAGCGACCCGGTTCCCCCACCGGTCGACGGCATCGACTGGGGGGAGGGCCGCACCAGCGGCGGGACCAGCGACACGCCCGCGAGCCACGAGAGCGGATCGAAGGGTGGCGGCTCTTCGAACAGCTCGACGGCTCCGGTCGTGCCGCTTGGCACCGCCGTGCAGGATCCCTCCGGCCTGACGCCCGAGGGCGATCTGTCCCTCCTGCCGATGACGCAGTTCACGGTCGTCCCCGAGAGCGCCACCACCGGCGGCTCCGTGGCGGACGCCGGACTGCCCAGCGGCGGGGTGCGCATCGGATGCCTGACGCTGTGCCCAGGTGGCGCGAAGCTCGCGGCGATGCGCCTGGCCCTCTCGCGCGAAGCCCGCTCGGCCGTGCGTGAAGCCCGTGCCCGCGCGAACGGCACGGCGGCCAAGGTGACGGCGCTCTCGCTGTTCGGGCTCGCCGGGCAGGGAGGAGCCGGCCTGTTCAACCTGCTGCTTGGCGGCGGCGGGAGCGGGGCGGCTGTCGTGTTCATAGGTTTCCTGGCGGTCCTGATGGGCCTGGTCGCGTTGCCGCGCGACCGGTCCATGCGGTTCCGCCTGCCTGCGGCCTCATGGAGGCCGTCGGCGTACGTCTCTCCGCTCGAGTTGCCCGGCTAGCCGAAACCCGGCTCGCAAGCGGCTCGCCGGGAGCCATTCCCGGCTCAACTCGACAAGGAGAATCACGTGAAAGCGAGACTAGTGCTCGTGCTGAGCATCCTCGTGCTCGCGCTGGGTGGCGGACAGGCTGCGGCCTACGCCGACTCCCCGGCCGATCTCGGCGGTGACGGAACGAGCCAGAGCAACGACGCCGCAACGGGCGCCGGCTCTGAGAACGCCAATAACACCGGTCAGGACAACGACCAGACCCAGACCGGCAGCAACAGCAACAACACCGGAGACGGTGCGTACGACGACGCCGAGCAGCTACAGGTCGGCGCCAACGTCAACCCGACCGACCAGGACGCCGACGCGGACGCCTGCACCGAGCAGGAGAACGTCAACGGCGACCAGGTCAGCATGGTCACGAACTCTCGCGGAGGGCACGACTGCGGCAAGCAGCAGCCCCGCTGCGAGGACAACGTGCGGATCTGCGAGTCGCCGGTAACGACGGCTCCGGCACCTCCGCCCAACGGATGTGGCTGCCACGGCTCCGACGGGGACGTCAGCCAGTCCAACGACGCTGAGACGGGGGCAGGCGCCTCCAACAGCAACGGAACCACGCAGGACAACGACCAGACGCAGACCGCCGGCGGCGGCACCAACTCCGGTGACGCTTCGGGCGACGACATCGACCAGGGCCAGGCAGGCGGCAACCTGAATGGCACCGAGCAGGACGCAGACGCCGACGCCACGACCGAGCAGGACAACGAGAACCACGGGTCGGGCAGCGGCGACGTGACGCAGGAGAACACCGCGGAGACCGTCGGCGTTGCCGAGAACACCGTCGTCACGATCCAGGACAGCACGCAGAACCAGAGCGCAGGTGGCGGCAACAACACCGGCGACGCCTCTGGCGACGACATCGAGCAGGGTCAGCTCGGTGGCAACATCAACCTGACTGGTCAGGACGCCGACGCGGACGCCAAGACCAAGCAGGACAACGAGAACACCGGCAGCGGCTGCAACAAGTGCCACGGCAATGGCGACGTGGAGCAGTCGAACGACGCCGGAACGGGCGCGGGCGCGTACAACGACAACCCCGACCCGCACCAGACCAACAACCAGACCCAGACGGCAGGCGGCGGTGACAACACCGGCGATGCCTCAGGTGACGACGTCGAGCAGATCCAGATCGGCGCCAACGTCAACCTGACGGGTCAGGACGCCGACGCGGACGCGACCACCAAGCAGGACAACACGAACAGCTCCGGCGGCAGCTGCGGGTGCCACCCCGCACCGTCGACGAGCTCTCCGTCGCCCTGCGGATGCGGTCACGGCGGAAGCAGTGGCGACGTCGACCAGTCCAACGAGGCCGAGACGACCTCCGAGGCCGGGTAACGACGACCGTCACGATCCAGGACAACAACCAGACGCAGTCGGCCGGCGGTGGCAACAACACCGGTGACGCGTCGGGTGACGAGGTCAGCCAGATCCAGGCCGGCGGGAACGTCAACCTGACGGGTCAGGACGCCGACGCGGACGCGACGACCAAGCAGGACAACGAGAACGGGCCTGGCGGCCTGATCTACGTTCCGGCAGGGTCGGACAACTCCCCGTCCGGTAGCAGCCCGCTCGGGCTCGAGAACACGCAGAACAGCCCCGAGAACGGGCACTGCGGGTGCGACGACCCCGGCACGGAGCAGCTGCAGGTCGGTGCCAACGTCAACCTGACTCACCAGGACGCTGACGCTGACGCCAAGACCGAGCAGGACAACGAGACGAACATCGTGAGCGGCTGCCACAAGCGGTGCGTGACCGATGTCGAGCAGTCGAACGACGCAGAGACCGAGGCCAACGCCGGCAACACCAACGCCACGGTTCAGGACAGCACGCAGAACCAGACGGCTGGTGGCGGCAGTGGCAGCGGCTGGGGTGACGACGCCGAGCAGACGCAGATCGGCGGCAACATCAACGCCACCCACCAGACGGCAGACGCCGACGCGACCACCGAGCAGAACAACTCGGTCACGATCGTGTCCGGCTGCAAGAAGCGGTGCGTCATCAACGTCGTGCAGAACAACAACGCGACGACGACGGCGAACGCCAACAACAGCAACAGCACGCAGCAGTCCAACAACCAGACGCAGTCGTCAGGCGTCACGCCGGCCCCGATCCTGGGCTCCCCGGCGATCCTGACCTCGGCTACGCGTGCCGCGACGTGCCACCACCGCTGCGCCCGCGAAGGCGAAGTCGCTCAAGAAGAAGACGGCCAAGAAGGCCAAGAAGGCCAAGGCGAAGTCCAAGAAGCGCGCCAAGGCCCGCAAGCGCAGCTCGCGCACCAAGTGCACGTGCGGCGGATCAGTGAAGAAGATGGTGGCGGTCCGCCGCTAGGCACCGCCGAAAAACGCGAATCGACATGGAAGAACTCGCAAAGGAGTGGTGTCTATAGGTAGGGACTGACTGGCGGGACGGCCTCCGGGCGCAGGATTAGCGCCCGACCCGGCCCGGTCTACCCAAGTGGCAGCGAGCAGGCGCCCAGAACTGCTCCCTGCAAAGGCTCAGGGGCCCGCCGTATCGGCGGGCCCCGGCTTTTCCGCAGACGCGGAATCGGCGGAGGGACGACGCCCTAGCAGGCAGCGGCGCAGCCGCCCGATAGCTGCCCCGCCGATGTTCTCGAAGGTATTGGTGGCCAACCGGGGCGAGATCGCCGTGCGCGTGATGCGCGCGCTGGACGAGATCGGGATCTCCTCCGTGGCGGTCTATTCGGAGGTGGACCGCGACGCACCGCACGTCCGCCGGGCGGACGAGTCCTACCTGCTCGGTCCCGGCCCGGCGACCGAGAGCTACCTGAAGGTGGAGAAGATCCTCGAGGTCGCGGCCCAGTCCGGCGCCGAGGCGATCCACCCGGGCTATGGGTTCCTGGCCGAGAACGCGGCCTTCGCGAAGGCCTGCGAGAAGGCGGGGCTGGTGTTCATCGGCCCACCGCCGGCCGCGATCGAGGCGATGGGCTCCAAGACGAAGGCCCGCGAGATGATGCAGAAGGCCGGCGTGCCGATCGTGCCCGGCACGACCAAGCCGGTCAAGACCAAGGCGGAGGCCAAGAAGGCCGCCGCCGAGATCGGCTACCCCGTGGCGGCCAAGGCGGCCGGGGGCGGAGGCGGCAAGGGCTTTCGCGTCGCGATCACCGAGGACGAGCTCGAGGACGCGATCGAGGGCGCCAGCCGCGAGGGCGAGAAGTTCTTCTCCGACCCGACCGTCTACCTGGAGCGCTATCTCGAGGACCCGCGCCACGTCGAGGTGCAGGTGCTGGCGGACGGGCACGGCAACGTCGTCCATCTCGGCGAGCGCGACTGCTCGGTGCAGCGCCGCCACCAGAAGCTGATCGAGGAGACGCCCGCGCCCGGCGTGGACGCGGAGTTCCGCGAGCGGATCGGCAAGATCGCCACCGACGCGGCCGAGGCGATCGGATACCGCTCCGCCGGGACGATCGAGGGCCTGCTGGCCCGCCACGAGGACGGCGAGCCGGAGTACTTCTTCCTCGAGATGAACACCCGCGTGCAGGTCGAGCACACGGTCACCGAGATGGCGACCGGCATCGACATCGTGCGCGAGCAGATCCGGATCGCGGCCGGCGAGCCGATCTCGTTCAAGCAGGAGGACGTCGAGATCCGCGGGTCTTCGATCGAGTGCCGGATCAACGCCGAGGCTGCCCACAAGAAGTTCGCGCCCGCGCCCGGCGCGATCACCAGCTACGTCCCGCCGGCCGGGCCCGGCGTGCGGGTGGACTCCGGCGTCGAGGCGGGCTCGGAGATCAGCCCCATGTACGACCCGATGGTCGCGAAGCTGGTCGTCTGGGACGTCGACCGCGAGGCCGCGACAGCGCGGATGCTGCGGGCGCTGAACGAGTTCGAGATCGGCGGGCTGACGACGCTGATCCCCTTCCACAAGGCGCTGCTGGCGACCGAAGCAGTGGCGCAAGGCCGAGACCTGCCGCGACCTGGTCGAGGACCCCAAGTGGCTGAAGTCACTGGCTCCCGAGCCTCCCCCGGCCCCGGCGGAGGGCGACGAGGACGCGGAGAAGGTCGAGCGCGACTACACGGTCGAGGTCGACAACCGCCGGTTCGCCGTGAAGGTGATCGGGCCGCCCCCGGCGGGCGGCGTGGTCGCGGCCGCCAACTCGGCCGGCCCGCGGCGGGCGCCGCGGCGCGAGCGCGCCGGCGGCGCCTCGGCCGACGGCGCCAGCGAGTCGCTCGTCTCACCGCTGCAGGGCACCGTCCTGAAGGTGAGCGTGAAGAAGGGCGAGGAGGTCGAGTCCGGCGCCCTGATCTGCGTCATCGAGGCGATGAAGATGGAGAACGAGATCACCGCCCACCGCGCCGGCAAGGTCGAGGAGCTGAACGTGAGCGAGGGCGGCGCGATCGCCGCCGGAGAGACGATCGCGGTAATCAAGTAGTCAGGGAGTCGGTAGTCCGGAGGCCTAGCTCGAGCGGCGCGTGCTGCGTACACGCCTGGGCGGCCGCCGTACAGGCTCCCGGGTTTTCCCTCTGCCGACTCCCGACTCCGGACTCCCGACCCGGTAAGCCCCGCCAACACGACGTCTACCTCCACCTCCGGCCAGCGCAAGCTGAACGGGTCGCCTGAGAGATATTGCGCGTAGTAGGCGCCCGTCAGCATGTGAACCGCAGCGTCGAGGTCCGCGCCGGGGGGCAGGTCCCCGCGCTCCTGGGCCCGCTGCAGGAGGCCGATCAGCTCCGCGCGGTGCGGCCCGAGCACCCGCTCGCGAAACCGCTCCAGCAGCTCGGGGGTGTGACGCTCCTCGGCCAGCACGTTGCCGATCATGGCCAAGCCGACCGACCGCTCGATCCCGCGCCGCAGGTGGCGCAGGTGGGCGATCAAATCGGCGCGCAGGTCCCCGGTCTCGGCCGGCGGCTCGCCGGGGTCATGTGCCGCCAGGGCGGCGGTCGCGAGGTCCGCCTTGCCCTTGTAGCGGAGGTAGACGGTTGGCTTGGTGACTCCGGCACGGGCCGCGACTGCGTCCATCGACATGCGCGTGTACCCCTGCTCGGAGAGCAGCTCGAACGCGGCCTCCAGGATCGCGCGGTCGGCCCGCTGCGACCGCGGCCGGCCGCGCCCACGCTTCACTGCCTGCGCTTCCATGCGGCGTTACTTTACCCGGGCGAAAACTAAGCGCCCAGCAATGAAACTAAGCGCCCAGCAATTTCACGGCCGATCGCAGATCCCGCACGATCTCTGTCGGCTTGCCCTTCTGGCCCTGCGGCCAGCCCTCCTTCTTGCGATCGACCCAGATCACCGGCGTCCTGGTCTTCACGCACGGGATCACGTCGGTCTCGAGGCCGGTAGCGATGTGGACCCACTTGATCTTCGAGCCGAGGCGGCGCTTGGCCTCCTTGAAGTGCGCGGGGTCGGGCTTGTAGCTGCGCACCTGCTGGGCCGTGACCACCAGATCGAAGTCGATCCTGAAGTGGCGCCGGGTCGCGCCGAGCAGCTTGTCGTCGATGTTCGCGATCAACCCCACCTGGAACTTCTTCTTGAGCCGTTCGAGCAGCGCATTCGTGTCCCGGAACGGGGGCCATGACGGGATGCTGTTGGGCAGGAAGCTCGAGCGCACCGGCTCCAGCTCCCATCCCATCTCTTCGGCGACGCTGATCGCCGTGCGCCGCAGGACCTCGGCATACAGCTCGTAGGATCCGGACATGATCTCGCGCTGCTTCTCGAGGAACAGCGGGATCAGGCGGTCGCGGTCGATCGTGAACCCGTCCCTGTCGGCCTCCTTCTGGAAGGCGTCGTAGACGCCGGTCTCCCAGTCGATCAGGGTTCCGTAGACCTCCAGGCTGACGAAGTCGAGATTCTTGGGGAGGGGCGGCAATTTTTTCCTTTGCTGATAGCGTGCCGCGCCGGTCGGGGCCGGTGCGGACCGGGCAGTCTCCTCCTACCCGGCGGCGGGAAGCATAAATGGATCTCCTCGAATACCAAGGTAAACAGCTGTTCGCGGAGCAGGGCGTGCCCGTGCCGGAGGGCCGTCACGCCACCGACCCGAAGGAGGCCCGGCGGGAAGCCGAGGAGCTCGGATTCCCTGTCGTCATCAAGGCCCAGGTGCAGATCGGCGGCCGCGGGAAGGCCGGCGGCATCAAGGTCGCCCAGGACGCGGACGAGGCCGAGCAGCACGCCCGCGCCATCCTCGGGATGGACATCCGCGGGCTGACGGTCCACGAGATCTGGGTCGAGCAGGCTTCCGACATCGCGGCCGAGTACTACGCGGCGGTCGTCTTCGACCGCGGGGCCAAGAAGCCCCTCGTGATGCTGTCGCGGATGGGCGGGATGGACGTCGAGGAGATCGCCGACAAGCACCCCGAGGCGATCGCGCGGCTGCATGTCGACCCGCTGGTCGGCTTCCAGCCCTTCCACGGCCGCCGGCTCGCGTTCGAGTCCGGCATCGACGCGGACGTCATCCGACCGGTCGGCGCGATGCTGGCGAAGCTCTACGACGTGTTCGTCGCCTGCGACGCGACGCTGGTCGAGGTCAACCCGCTGATCGTCACCGGCGACCGCCAGGTGGTGGCGCTCGACGCGAAGGTCTCGGTGGACGACAACGCGCTGATCCGCCAGCCGAGGATCGCCGAGATGCGCAATCCCGCGGCAGAGGACCCGCAGGAGCAGATGGCGCACGAGCGCGGGATCACCTACGTGAAGCTGGACGGCGACATCGGGATCCTCGGCAACGGCGCGGGACTCGTGATGTCGACCCTCGACGTGGTCGACCAGGCCGGTGGCAAGCCGGCGAACTTCCTCGACGTGGGCGGCGGCGCGAAGGCCGAGGAGATCGTGCAGTCGCTCGAGGTCCTGCTCTCCGACGAGAAGGTGAAGGCCGTCCTGTTCAACATCTTCGGCGGGATCACGCGCTGCGACGAGGTCGCGAACGGGATCCTCCAGGCGCTCGACCAGATCGAGGTGAACGTGCCGATCGTGGTTCGGCTCGATGGGACGAACGACGAGGAGGGCCGCCGCATCCTGGCCGAGGCCGACGCCCCGCAGCTGCATCCGGTCGAACACGATGTTGGAAGCCGCGGATGAGGTCGTGAGGCTCGCCAGATGAATTGTTCTGCCGACTGCCGACTGCCGACTGCCGACTGAAATGGCGATCCTCGTCGACAAGGACACGAAGCTCGTGGTGCAGGGGCTCACCGGGCGAGAGGGCTCCTTCCACGGTCTGCGCAACCGCGAGTACGGGACCGACCTGGTCGCCGGCGTCACTCCGGGCAAGGGCGGGCAGGACGTCGAGGGCGTGCCGGTGTTCGACACCGTGCACGCGGCGGTCGAAAAGGCCGGCGCGAACACGGCGATGGTGTTCGTCCCGCCGCCGTTCGCGGCCGACGCGATCTACGAGGCCGCCGACGCCGGCATCGCGACCATCATCTGCATCACGGAGGGCATCCCCGCGCACGACATGCTGCGCGTCTACAACTACCTCCAGGGCACCGACTCGCGGCTGATCGGCCCCAACTGCCCGGGCGTGCTGTCGCCGGGCAAGGCGAACGTCGGGATCATCCCGGCGCATTTCTTCTCCGAGGGATCGGTCGGGCTGCTGTCCCGCTCCGGCACGCTCACCTACCAGATCGGAAACGAGCTGGCCCAGCTCGGCGTCGGCAACTCGACGATCGTCGGCATCGGCGGCGACCCGATCATCGGGAGCTCGTTCATCGACGTGATCTCGCGCTTCGAGCAGGACGACCAGACCGAGCTGATCGTGATGGTGGGCGAGATCGGCGGCGACGAGGAGGAGAAGACCGCCGACTACATCGCCGAGCACGTCACCAAGCCGGTGGTCGCCTACATCGCCGGCTTCACGGCCCCGCCCGGCAAGCGGATGGGCCACGCCGGAGCGATCATCTCCGGCTCGTCGGGCACGGCACAGGCGAAGAAGGACGCGCTCGAGGCCAAGGGCGTGCGAGTCGGGACGAACCCGACCGAGGTGGCGAAGCTGGCCGCCGAGCAAGTCGCCAAGTAGCCGGCGCCTCTATCCTCCAACGCATGCCCATCTCCTTCGCCCGGGGTGCTCCGAGCCTCGACATCATGCCCGCCGAACAGGTGCGTGAAAGCGCGGACCGCGTGCTCCGCGACGACCCTGGTGGAGCGCTCTCCTATGGGCCGGGCTCGGGCTACCCGCCGCTGCGCGACTGGATCGCGGGGCACCACGGCGTCCTGCCGGAGCGGGTCATGGTCACAAACGGCTCACTGGAGGCGGGGATCATGCTCTTCCGCCACCTGGTGGGTCCGGGCAAGCGCGCGATCGTCGAGGCGCCGACCTATGACCGCACCCTCCTTGCGCTGCGCCAGCTCGGCGCTGCCGTGACGGCGGTTCCGCTCGAGGACGACGGGATCGACGTCGATGGGCTCGCGCAGGCGGTCAGCTCCGGAGCGGTTCCGGAGCTGCTGCACACGATTCCCAACTTCCACAACCCCGCGGGCTGCACGCTCGCGCCGGCCAAGCGCACGCGTGTGCTGGAGCTGGCCGCCGAGCACGGGTTCATGGTGTTCGAGGACGACCCCTATGGCGAGCTGCGCTTCGAGGGCGAGGACTTCCCGACGATGCTCTCGCGCGACACGAGCCAGAGCGTCGTGTTCGCGAGCTCGTTCTCCAAGACGATCTCGCCCGGCGTGCGCGTCGGGTACCTGATCGGCCCGGAGGACCTGATCGCCGCGCTGACCAAGGTCGCGGTCAACACCTACATCTCACCCAACGTGCTCTCACAGGCGATCGTCTACGAGTTCTGCCGCTCGGGCGAGATCGAGCGGTCGATCGCGACGGTCAAGCGCGCCCTGCGCGAGCGCCGCGACGCGGTGGCGGAGGGCCTGCGGGCGAACATCGGAGAAGAGGCCCGCTTCGTGCTGCCGGAGGGCGGCTACTTCCTCTGGGTCGAGCTGCCCGAGGAAGTCGACACGCGCGCGCTGCTGGAAGCCGCGAAGGAGCGCGGCGTCACGTTCGTCGCCGGCGGCGACTTCTTCGCCGAGGGCGGCGACAACACGCTCCGGCTCGCGTACTCGGCCGTCACGCCGGAAGAGGCGACGGAGGGCACACGCCTGCTCGGCGAGGCGCTCCAGTCCCTGCGCGCCGGCGCCGCGGCTTAGGGCGAGCGCTCCGCCCCGACGCCGCCGCGTGCGGCGCGAGCGAAAACCAGCAGGTAAGAGCTTGGAACGCGCGGAGTGCGCCGCGCTTCAGGCATCTTCCGCGCTTGCGGTCGCGTTGTCGCGGACTTCAGCCGTCGCTATGCGACCTGAACTCCGCACGGAGCGCGCCCGATGTCGCGGCGAGCTCGACGCCGGCTACCGCCCGTAGCGCTCTTTGCCGAGCACCAGTTGCTCGGGCAGGGCGGTGCGTGGCGGGGGTGACGGGTCGGCTCGCACGGAGACGGTCTCCGCGACGCTGCGCGTGACCGATATCTCACTGCCGTCGGCGCGGAGCACGATCTCATCGTCGCCGCTGTCGGCCAGCTCGGCCGTCAGCCCTGGCTGCAGGCCGGAGTGCTTCAGGTAGTGCAGCAGGTCCTCGGCCTCGTTCTCGAAGCGCAGGATCTCGACGGTCGCACCCTCCTCGCAATCGGCCAGGGGCACGCCGGGAATGCGCGTCCCGGGAACGATCGGGTGGCCGTGCGGACAGGTCTGTGCGTCGCCGACCGTGCTCATCATCCACTTCTCGAAGGCGGGCGACATGGCGTGCTCGAGCCGCTCGGCCTCCTCGTGCACGTCGTCCCAGGCGATGCCCACGACGTCGGTCAGGAAGCGCTCGATCAGGCGATGCCGGCCGACGATCTGCTCGGCCTGCTCGAGCCCGTGCGGCGTGAACTCGAGCGACTTGTCCTCGCGCCGCGTGACGTATCCATCCTGCTCCAGCCGCCCCACCATCTCGTGCACCGCGGGCGGTGACACCTGCATCGCCCGGGCGATGTTCGCGCCGGTGATCGGCAGCTCCGCCTCCATCAACCAGTAGATGATCTGGAGGTACTCCTCCTCCGCCGCCGTGGCGTGATCGTGCGCCATGGCGTCAGCGTACTACCCTGCGAGCCCTTGAAGATCGGGGCTCACACGTCGGCACTGGTCACCGGAGCGTCGCGCGGCATCGGCCGTGCGATTGCCCTGGAGCTTGCTGCGCGGGGCGCGCGCGTCGGGCTGCTGGGCCGGCTGGAACGCGACCTCCAGGACGTCGCAGCAGAGGTGCGCGCCAAGGGCGCGCCCGCGGACGTGCTCGTCGCAAACGTCGCCGATGCGCGGCAGGTCGAGCGGGCCATCGATCAGTTCGTCGCGGACGCGGGAGGGCTCGACCTGCTGGTCGCCAACGCCGGCGTCGCCTGGTACGGGCCGTTCCGCGACATGCCGCTGCTGGAGGGAGAGCGGATGACGCGCGTCAACTGGCTCGGGACCTTGAACACGGTCCACTTCGGGCTGCCGCACATGCTCGACCGTGCGCAGGGGCACCTGGTGGTCGTCTCCTCCTCGGCCGGGCACCGCTCCTTTCCGTGGGCCGCTGTATACGGAGCGACCAAGTTCGCGCAGCGCGGGTTCCTCGAGGCACTGCGTCACGAGCTGTCGGGGACGGGCGTCGGCGTCACGGGCGTGTACCCCGGTCAGGTCGCCACCCACCTGCACGACGACGATCGCGCGGCGGGACGGATGCCCGACTGGGTCCGGCCGAGCATGGCGATCAGCCCCGAGCGCGTCGCGCGCGCGAGCGTCAGAGCGGTCGAGCGGAACCAGCCGTCGGTTTTCGTGCCGCGCGTCGGTGCGCCTGATGGCGGTGCTGCACGGCATCTCCCCCGCCCTGGCCGACCGCATGCTGCGCCGCGTGCTCGGCGGGACCGCGGCGCCGTGGCGCAGGAGGTCTTAGTGGCGGGCGTCGAGGTCCGCGAGGCGGACATCACCACGCTGGAGGTCGATGCGATCGCGAACGCGGCGAACACGCAGCTGCTGCACGGCGGCGGCGTCGCCGGAGCGATCGTGCGCGCGGGCGGCGAGGCGATCATCGAAGAGAGCGAGCGCGTCGCACCCATCGGCCTCGGGGAAGCCGTCGCAACGGGCGCGGGCGAGATGCCGGCGCGGTGGGTCATCCATGCGGCGACGATGGAGCTGGGCGGTCCCACCTCGGCGGACGTCATCCGCCGCGCGACCGCCGCGACGCTCGCCGCAGCGGATGAGCTGGGGGCGAAGTCGCTCGCGCTGGTGGCCTTCGGAACCGGGGTCGGAGGCTTCCCGGTCGAGGAGGCCGCCGAGATCGAGGCGGAGGAGGTGCGCCGCCACCTCGCCGCAGGAAGCGGCCTGGAGCTGATCGTCTTCTGCGTCCGCGGCGACAAGGCCCGCGCGGCGTTCGAAAGCGCGCTCGCGGGAGATTGACCGCGCGCGGCGCTCCCCGCCCGGTGCTGGTCGCACCGGACAAGTACAAGGGAACGCTGTCCGCACCCGAGGCCGCCGCAGCCATCGGCCGCGGCCTGGTGCGGTCCGGGTTCGAGCACATCGACCTGCTGCCGGTCGCGGACGGCGGCGAGGGGACGATGGACGCGCTCGCGACCGCGCTCCGCGGCAGGGTCGTCGCCGCGCAGGCGACCGACCCGCTCGGGCGCCCGATCTCCGCCGCCTTCGCGCTCGCCGACGAAGGGCGGCTGGCGATCGTGGAGGCGGCACAGGCATCGGGGCTGTGGCGGCGTGGGCGAGTCCGAGCGCGATCGCTGTCGCAGCATCGACCACCGGCACCGGCGAGCTGATCGCGGCGGCGCGTCGAAGCGGGCGCGCGCGAGGTGATCGTCGGTGTCGGCGGCAGCGCGACCACCGACGGCGGGCGCGGCGCGCTCGAGGCGCTCGGCGCGCGCTTCTCCAAGCGCGGCGCCGACCTGCGCGCGCTGCGCCGGCGGCTGCGCGGAGTGCGTCTGTCGGTCGCGTGCGACGTGCGCATCCCGCTGCTGGGACCGGCCGGTGCCGCGCGCGTGTTCGGCCCGCAGAAGGGCGCCGATCCCGAGCAGGTCGAGTTGCTGGAGAAGCGGCTACGCGAGTGGGCCGCGCTCGCGCGCCGAGCGGGCGAGCCGCGATCCCTCGGAGGTGGAGATGGCGGGCGCCGCCGGCGGGCTGGCCGGCGGCCTGTGGGCCTTCGCCGGCGCCCAGCTGCGACCCGGCGCGGCGCTGGTGCTCGAGGCCGTCGGCTTCGACGCGCGGGCGCAGCAGGCGTGCATGGTGGTCACGGGCGAGGGCCGCCTCGACGACCAGACACTGCACGGGAAGGCGGTCTTCGAGGTCGCGACCCGCGCCCGCCAGGCGGGTGTCCCCTGCTACGTCGTCCCGGGCGAGGACGCGCTCGACCCGTTCGGCAAGCGCCTGCTGAACATCGAGGCGGAGGGCGCCGACCGGGGGCCCGGCGATGCCGGCCCAGCGACTGGAGGAGGCGGCGCGACGGCTCGGCCGCCGCCAGGCGCCCTACCTTCTCAGCCAGCGCGCGCACGACGGCCTCGTAGAAGCCGGCGCTCATCGGCTCCTCGGTGACGGTGATGTTCGGCCGCCCGCCGATCTCTTCCCGGACGGCGGCATCGCGCGTGACGCCGTTGGCGACCAGGAAGAACCGGCCCACCACGTCAGCCACCTCGAGGTCGCCGCGCGAGTCCCCGACCGCGATCACCTCTGACGGCTCCCAGCCGCGGCGGCGCATGTGGGTCGCGACGGCATTCGCCTTTCCCGCCGCCGCGGGGAATCAGGTGATAGGTGCGCACGGTGTCGACCTTCAGGTTGGGAGAGCGGCGCTCGGTGATCCCGTTGTCGACCAGTCGCAGGTCGTCGTGGCCGTGTTCCGCGAACAGCCGGCGCACCTCCGCCAGGTCGACGTTGCCGCGAAACAGCGCGGAGAACTTGCGGTCCGTGTGCCACGGCGCGTGGGGCTCGATCCGGTCGGGGAAGGCCTCCATCAGGAGACCCGGGGCCCCTGACCGCTCGATCTGATCGTGGACCGAGACCTCGCCGTCCGCGGAAAAGCCTCCGGTGAGGAACACCTCCTCGTCGCCGTCGACCAGGCCGCAGCCCATCTCGTATATGTACGAGCGCTGCCCGATGATGCGCGCGTCCTCGTGCACCTGCGCCTTGCGGCGGCCCGACTTGATCACGACCTCGGCGCCGGCACGGTGGGCCGCCTCGAGCCCCCGCACGGCGAGGGCGGAGAAGTTGCCCTCGGCGTCGCGCACGAGCGAGGCGCCGCGCCCCAGCATGGTGCCGTCGAGGTCCGCGTAGACGCAGCGGAGCGCCACGTCAGCCGACCGAGCGCATCGGCGGGCGCTCGACCACCTCGGCGCGGTCGCGGAACAGCTCGATGCCATCCGGCAGGCAGGCCGCGTGGACATAGTCGGCGGGCGGGTGGCCAAGGGACCCGCGGCCATGGCGCTCCAAACGCGCGGCCAGCGCCTGCACGATCTCGTAGGACATCCGGCCGAGCGCGGGCAGCGGCTGATGCGGATTCGCGCGCGTGCCGAGGTCCACCTGCGCCATGGCGTCGAGTCCCGCGGCGGCAAGCACGTCGACGAGCATCGCGCTCTCGACCGCATATCCCGTGCAGAACGGGATCGCCCGCAGGAGCTCGCGGCGCGCGGCGACCTCGCCCGCGAGCGGCTGGCCGAACGCCGCCAGTTCCGGATAGAAGGCGGCCAGTAGCGGCCGCGCGGTCAGCTCCGTCACCCGCCCGGCGTCGCGGTAGAAGCTTCCCTTCACGAACTGGACCGCCTGGTCCGCCAGCAGCGGGCCGACCAGCCCGGCGATGAAGTGGCGCTCGAAGTTGGCGGTGTCGGAGTCGGCGAACACGATCACGTCGCCCCGCGCGACCGACAGCGAGCGCCACAGCGCGTCGCCCTTGCCGAGCACCGGGCCGAACACGGTGAGCAGCTCCTCCTCCTGGTGCACCTCGAGCCCGTGCGCCAGCGCGAGCTGAGCGGTTCCGTCCTCCGAGGAGGCGTCGATCGCGATCGCCTGGTCGACGAGCGTGGCCTCCTGGAGCAGCATCACCTGCTCGGCAATCGGCCCGATCGTCTGCGCGACCTCCTTGCACGGCAGCACAACCGACACCGAGAGGCCGAGCTCGCGCTTGGCGGCCACCAGCGCTCCCGTGTCGGAAAAGCCGGACGCGCTGAACGTGCGCCGCTCGAACCAGGCATCGAGGCCGGGGATCGCGGTTGTCTGGGCAGGAGTTGCCATAGGGCTAGTTTGTAGGACCGTGAATTTCGTTGGCAAAGAGGGGACCGGCACCTTAGAGGGGCCGCTCGCCGGGCTGCTCGCGGGCGAGGACGAGCGCCTCGTCGCGACCCGCCACGAGCCGGCGCAGGCGGGGATTTCGGTGCCGATCCCGGAGGAGGTCCATCCGCAGGTGCGGGCGGCGCTCGAGCGGATCGGCATCACCGCGCTCTGGTCCCACCAAGCCGACGCCTGGGACGCCGTCATGCGCCGCGGCCACACGATCGTCACGACCGGCACGGCCAGCGGCAAGTCGCTCTGCTTCAACCTGCCCGTGCTGCACATGCTCTCGCTCGACTCGCGGGCGCGAGCGCTCTACCTGTACCCGACCAAGGCGCTCGCCCAGGACCAGGCGCGCCGCCTGGCGGAGCTGCGGACGCCGCCGCTGCGGCACGCGATCTACGACGGCGACACCCCGCGCGCGGAGCGAGCCGCGATCCGCAAGCGCTCGAATCTCGTGCTCACGAACCCGGACATGCTGCACGTCGGCATCCTGCCCAACCACGGCGCCTGGGGGGACTTCCTGGCCAACCTGGCCCTGGTCGTGGTGGACGAGGCGCATGTCTACCGCGGGGTCTTCGGTTCGCACGTCGCCAACGTGCTGCGCCGGCTGCGGCGGATCGCGCAGGCCTACGGGACGACGCCGCGCTTCGTGCTCACGTCGGCCACGATCGCCAACCCGCAGAGCCTGGCGGAGGAGCTCACCGGCCACGAGTTCACGCTGGTGGACTCGGACGGAGCGCCGCGCGGCGAGCGGGAGATCGTGATGTGCAACCCGCCGCTGCTCGACGAGCGCACCGGGCGGCGAGCCTCGAGCATCAGCGAGGCCGCGGTCCTGTTCGCGGACCTGGTCGGGGCCGGGGTGCGCACGATCTGCTTCGCGCGCAGCCGGCGCGGAGCCGAGCTGATCTACAAGATGGCGCGCGACCGGCTCGACTCCGACGTCCAGATCGCTCCCTACCGGGCGGGCTACACCCCGCAGCAGCGGCGCGAGATCGAGCGAGACCTGGCTACGGCTGCGCTGACCGGGGTGGTGGCGACCAACGCCCTGGAGCTGGGAATCGACATCGGTCACCTGGACGCGGCGATCGCGGTCACCTTCCCCGGCACGGTCGCGAGCCTGCGCCAGCAGTGGGGCCGCGCAGGGCGCACGAGCCGCGGCGGGCTGGCGATGTACGTCGCGGGCGACGACGCGCTCGACCAGTTCTTCTGCCGCCATCCCGACGAGTTCCTGGAGCGTGCGGTCGAGGCAGCGATCCTGGACCACTCCTCGGAGACGATCTGGATGCGCCACCTGGTCGCGGCCGCGCACGAAGGGCCGCTCGAGCCTGCCGACGCCGAGACCCTGGGCGAGGGCTTCGAGGCCTACGCCGACCGCCTGGTCGCAGCCGGCGAGCTGCGCCGCCGGGACGACCGCTGGCTGCCGCGCGGAGCCGGCTACCCGGCGGCCCGCGTGTCGCTGCGCTCCGCATCGGCCGACAGCTTCACGGTGGTCGACGAGCACGCCGGCGAGGTGATCGGCTTCGTCGAGGCCGAGCGGGCGTTCTCGACGATCCACCCGGGCGCCGTCTATCTCCACCTCGGCGAGCCGTTCGAGGTCGAGGAGCTCGACATCGATGGCCGGCGGGCGCTCGTGCGGCGCTCCGACGGCGGCTACTACACCCAGCCCAAGATCGAGACCGAGACGTTCATCGAGGAGGTGCGCGAGGACCGGACCGCGCTGGGCGTGCCGCTGCGGTTCGGCATCGTCTCGGTCGCCGAGCAGGTGATCGCCTACCAGCGCAAGAGCCTCGTCGACCACGAGGTGATCGACCTCCACCCGCTCGACCTGCCGGAGCAGAACTTCGTCACCCAGGCGCTCTGGTACGAGCTCGGAGAGATGCTCGTCGGCGGGCTGCCGCTCGACGTGCTGCTGGGTTCCCTGCACGCGTCCGAGCACTCCCAGATCGCCGTCCTGCCGCTGATCGCCATGTGCGACCGGTGGGACATCGGCGGCCTCTCGACCAACGTCCACCACCAGACGGGCGGGCCGACGATCTTCATCTACGACGGGCACCCGGGCGGGGTGGGAATCACACGCCGCGGCTTCGAGGTGTTCGAGCGCCTGGTCGCGGACGCGAAGCGGCTGGTCGGCGAGTGCCCCTGTGAGGCCGGCTGTCCATCATGTGTCCAGTCGCCGAAATGCGGAAATCTGAACGAGCCGCTGTCCAAGCGGGGCGCGCTGGACCTGATGGGAACGATGCTCGGGCGTGGCTGAGCAGGGCCGCCGCTACGCGGCGGTGATCGGGCCCGGGGACGCCGACGAGGCGACCGCGAGGCTGGCGTTCGAGGTCGCCCGCGGGCTGGCGGAGCGGGGCTTCGTGATCGTGACCGGCGGCGAGCACGGCGCGATGGAGGCGGCCGCGCGCGGCGGACGGCAAGGCGGCGGGACGGTCGTCGGCATCCTGCCCGGAATCGACCGCATGGCGGCGAATCCATGGTCCGACGTGACGGTCGTGTCGGGCATCGGACACGCCCGGAACCTGAGCGTCGCAGCGTCCGCCGACGTGGTGGTCGCGGTCGGCGGCGGATGGGGAACGCTGTCCGAGATTGGGCTCGCGGGAGTGCTGGGCCGCCCCGTGGTGCTGCTCGCCGGCTGGCGCCTGGAGCACGCCGGCGGCCTGCCCGGCGAGGTCACTTATGCCGAGAGCGCCGAGGAGGCTGTGGAGCACGCCGTCGCCCTGGCCGGGGGTCTCGGCGGCGAGGCTGGAGTGGACTAAAGATCTAGACGGATCCGCCGAACGACACGGTGTGGCCAGCACCGTGGCACGGACAGTCACGGTCGGTTTCTTCGCGTTGTTGGGAGTGGTATCGCCCGCGGGGGCAGTCACGGTCGACAGCAGCGGCGGAACGACCTACCAGGGACGGATCCAGGGAGGATCCGAAGCCGGCTCCGGCTCATCGCCGGAGGCGGTGGATGCACCCTCTTCCAGCGCCCGCACGGAAGCCGGCGCGCACCAGTAACGGCGGCGCAGAGCTTCCACCCCGGCCTCAGCGACCGGCGCCCGCCCGTGATCACGCGGCTCGAGGTCTCGCGCGGGAGCGAGCAGCGCGGCCGCCCGGTGCGTATCCGCTACTTGATCCGCGACCGCGCGGCCAAGGTGCGCGTCACGGTGTCGTTCGTACGCCCCGGCCACGGGACGGTGCTGAGGGTACGGCGCGGCTGGCAGCGAACGGCCCGAGTCCACTCCTACACGTGGCCGGCCGCCGAGGAACAGCGACTGGTGCCGGACGGCAGCTACGAGATCCGCGTCAACGCCAGGGACCCGGGCGGCAACCATCTCGCCCGCCGCACGACCGTTCAGCGCCTGCTGGACACGCCGCCTCCACCCCCGGCGGCGGTCAGCGGAGATCACCGCTTCCCGGTCGCGGGTCCCTACAGCTTCGGAGGCGCCGATGCGCGCTTCGGAGCGGGCCGCACCGGCCACCTCCACCAGGGCCAGGACATCATGGCCTCGGCGGGGACGCCCGTGGTCGCCCCGGCCAATGGTGTGATCACGTGGCGCGCCTACCAGGCCAGCGGCGCCGGCCACTACCTCGTCATGCACGCTGACGGCGAGCGCTACGACTACGTGTTCATGCACCTGCAGTCCGGCAGCCTCCTCGCGAGCAAGGGCCAGCGCGTCACCGCAGGGCAGCAGATCGGCCGCGTCGGCTCGACCGGAGCCGCCGACGGCCCGCACCTGCATTTCGAGATCTGGGACGGCCCCTGGTTCAACGGCGGGAAGGCGATCGACCCGCTGCCATTCCTGCGCGCCTGGGCGACCTAGCCGGTCCCGCCAAGTCGAAGTTCGCCTGAGCCGCCATCGGGCGGATCGAGATCGATGCGGACGCTGAGCAGATCGGTGCCCGTCAGGCGTACGACGAGCGCATTGAACCGCAATCCCATCCACCTCAGGCGCGCCCGCGGATCGTCCTCGTCGAGGACGCGCGCGGTCCCGCTGCGCCAGCCACCGCGCAGCTTTATACGGACGCGCGGGTTCGAGCGGATGTTGCGGACGTAGCCCGCTCGGGAACCGTGCTCGGCGACGATCCAGACCGTGTTGTCGTCAGCGACGTGGCCGATCGGTGTCCGACGCGGCAGGCCGCTGCGCCGGCCGGTCGTCTCGAGGATCGCGTAGGTGCGCGGTGCCAGACCATGCCGCACCGCCCAGCGCACGAGCGGGTTGACGACCCGGGTCGCCAGACCGGTGCTGATCCGGCGCTTGTCCACGCACAACCTCCCATTCCACGACGGTCGAGCGATGCTATGCCACGGCCAGCCTTTGACGGCCCGTCGCTACCATGCAGCCCTCCGGCGAGGTAGCTCAGTAGGTAGAGCACACGACTGAAAATCGTGGTGTCGCCAGTTCGATTCTGGCCCTCGCCACTAACCGCTGAGATACTCGCCCGGTGACCGAGCTCGTCACCGCCGGCGCGGGCTTCCTGCTTGCCGTCCTGTGGTTCGACCTGATGTTCGACATCCAGGTGACGCGGCACCGGGAGGATGAGCAGCTGCCGGAGGAAGTTCTGGCCTCGATCGCCGGCTACTACCGGCGGGTCACCACCGACGCGCGGCCGATGAACATGCTCGTCGGGGCGGTGATGCTCGGGCTTCTGGTGGCGATCATCGTCCAGCTAGGCCAGGATGAGACGCCGAACTGGGTCGCGCGGATCTCGCTGCTGCTCGCCGGCGCGGCGATCGCCCTCGCTGCCGCGCACACGGTCAGGGCAGCCAGGCGGCTTGGATCCCGCCGCGACACGCCCGAGGTCCAGTCGCGGCTCGCGCGCTCTATTCTCCGCGATCACCTGCTGTGCTTCCCGGCGATCGTTTGGGTTCTGGTGCTTCAGGTCGCGTTCGCGTGATCTGAACGCACGGCCCGGGCGAATCCCTCTCATGCGCACCGCAGTCGTCCTGTTCAACCGCGACCTTCGGGTGCACGACCACCCGGCGCTGGCGCGCGCCGCTCGCGTGGCGGAACGCGTCGTGCCCGTCTTCGTGCTGGACGACCGCCTGCTCGCCTCCCGCTACGCGGCGCCGAACCGGTTGAAGTTCATGCTCGACTCGCTGCACGACCTCGACGCCGCACTGCGCGACCGGGGCGCCGGCCTCGTGATCCGCCGCGGCGCGGTGGTGAAGGAGGCGATCAAGGTCGCGCAGCAGGTGAAGGCGGAGGCGCTGTTCACCTCGGGCGACGTCAGCGCCTACGCTCATCGGCGCGAGTCCGAGCTGGCCGGTGCGTGCGAGGAGCAGCGGCTCGCCTTCGAGCCCATGCCGGGTGTCACGATCGTCCCGCCGGGTGACCTCGCCGCCACCGACGGCGACCACTTCAAGGTGTTCACCCCCTACTGGCGGCGGTGGTCCCAGCAGCCGCTGCGCGCGGTGGAGTCCGCCCCCCGCCGGCTCACGCTGCCTGGCGGCCTGGCCAAGGGGCGCAGCCCGAAGCTGGGAGATCTTGCGACCGGGGACACCTCGCCCGAACTCCCCGACGGCGGAGAGCAGGAAGCCCGCCGCCGCCTCGCCGCATGGAACCGCTCCGGCGTCGGCTGCTATGACGCCAACCACGACGACCTGGCCGGAGATGCCACCTCGCGGCTCAGCCCGTACCTGCACTTCGGCTGCATCTCGCCGCGCGAGGCGCTCGAGCGCACGCGCGAGCACGACGGCGACCGCTCCTTCGCCCGCCAGCTCTGCTGGCGCGACTTCCACCACCAGGCGACCGCCGCATTCCCCGAACTGCCCCGCCGCGACTATCGCGCGCGCGGCGACCGCTGGCGCGACGACGAGGACTCGCTCACGGCCTGGAAGGAGGGCCGGACCGGCTACCCGATCGTCGACGCCGGCATGCGCCAACTGCGCCAGGAGGGCTGGATGCACAACCGCGCCCGGTTGATAACGGCGTCGTTCCTGACCAAGGACCTGTACGTCGACTGGCGACATGGCGCCCGGCACTTCTGGGACCTGCTGGTCGATGGCGACATCGCCAACAACGCCGGCAACTGGCAGTGGGTCGCCGGCACTGGGAACGACACCCGCCCGAACCGGATGTTCAACCCGATCACCCAGGCGAAGCGGTTCGACCCGGACGGCGACTACGTGCGCCGTTACGTCCCGGAGCTGGCCCACATCGACGGGCGCGCGGTGCACGAGCCGTGGAAGCTCGGGCCGCTGGACCGAGAAGGCCTCGACTACCCCGAGCCGATCGTCGAGCACGACGAGGCCGCGAGGCGTTTCCGCGCCGCCCGGGCGCGGTAGGCCGGCCGCCCTACTTCGGGGCCCGGGCGTCGCGCTCGAGCGCGCCGAGGAAGGTTCCGGGAGCGACGCGGCGCGCATTCACGGCCGCCTCCTGGGCCAGCGCGGCGAGGTCCAGCTGCGCCTCGGCGTCGACCAGCGCACCGCGTGGGACGGCGGTGCGCTGCTTGCCGCCGGCGAACAACGGGCAGGCGTCCTCGGCTGGCAGCTCGGAGAGCGACAGGATCCCCAGCTCGGCTGCCCGCGCCATCACCTCGCGCTTGTCCCACGTGAGCAGCGGCCGCAGAACCGGCAGCTCCGTCGCCTCCTCGACCGAGGTCATGTTGGGAAGCGTCTGCGAGGAGACCTGCCCGAGCGAGTCGCCGGTGACCAGTGCCGCCGCGTGCAGCCGCTCCGCCAGCGCGCAGGCCACTCGCGACATCTGGCGCCGGTAGAGAACGATCCGGTGCGACTCCTCCGAGACCGCGGAGAGCATCCGCTGCTGCTGGCCGAACGGCACCACCCACAGATCGCCCGGCCGGGTGGGCTGGAACCCGTTCAGGACCTTCGCCTGCGCCTGGGCCTTCATCGTCGCCATCGGGTCCAGGTAGGGCTCGCCGCTGAAATGAACGAACTCGACCGACAGCCCGCGCTTCATCGCCAGCAGCGCCGCCACCGGGGAGTCGATGCCCCCGGACAGCAGCACCAGCGCGCGGCCGCTGACCCCGACCGGTAACCCGCCGGCTCCCTTCAACTCCCGGGTGCGCACGTATGCGTACTCGCGGTCGAGCTCCACGCGCAGCTCGAGGTCGGGGTCGCGCAGGCGCACGGGAAGGTCGGTGAGCGCCTGCACTTCCGCTCCGATCGCACGCTCGAGCTGCTGGGAGGTGAGCGGGAAGGACTTGTCACGCCGCTTCACGCGCACGGCGAAGTCGCGCGCCCGCGTCTCGGTCGCCCGCGCCGCGCCCATCGCAGCGATGACCGCCGGCTCGCGCTCGCAGGCCCTGGTCAGCGACGCGGTCACGAATCCGAACACGCGCTCAACCCGCGCGGCCGCCTCCTCGGCGGACTGCTCGTCGGGCACCGCGACGACCAGAACCGAGCCGCCGCCCTCGACGCGCGCGTCCACTCCGGCCAACGCAGCCTTCAGGTTGCGGCGCAGCGTCTCGGTGAACATGCGCTTGTTGCGTCCCTTGAGCGACGCCTCGCCGACCTTGCAGAGGATGCGGATCGGTGCGGCGGCCGACGCGGTCGTTTCGGGGCGAACGATGGTCTCGGAAGCTTGCGCCATATGCGCCTTTGTACCAGTCATGGTCACCAGTAACGGCGCTGCCAGCAACCGACATGCCGTCAGATGCGGCCGTCCGAATCCGACCCTATGGTGAATAGTCCACTCCAGACCGACATGAGCACCGACAACGGAACAACTCAACTCTTCGAAGCGCCGGCAACGAACGGTCGCCGAACGCTCTTCATCCGCGACCTGAGCGACGGGCAGAGCGTCGACGCGATCTTTCGCGTGCGCGAGCGCTCGCTGCGCAAGAAGCGCAACGGCGAGGACTTCCTGCGCCTGACGCTCGCCGACGCCTCGGGGACGCTCCCGGCGGTGGCCTGGGAGGGCGCAACCGACCTGCACGGGCTGTGTGGCGCCGGCCTCGCAGTGCGGGTGCGCGGCCGCTTCGAGATCTCCGAGCGCTTCGGCGCGCAGCTCACCGTGCTGGCCATCTCTGCCGCAGAGGACGGCGAGTACGACCCGGCCGACCTCGCGGACGGCCCGCCGATCGACCCCGGCCAGATGGAGGCCGACCTGCGTGACCTGATCGAGACGGTGCGCAATCCTCACCTGCACCGACTGCTGGACGCGCTTTACGGAGCGGAATCCGAGACCTGGCAGCGCTTCCGCGCTGCCCCGGCGGCGAAGTACTACCACCAGGCCTACCGGCACGGACTCCTCGAGCACACGCTCACGGTGGGCCAGGCCGTCAGCGCCGTGTCCGGCGCGTTCGGCGGCATCGACCGCGACGTGGCCGTGACCGGGGCGCTGATCCACGACATCGGCAAGGTCGAGGCGTACTCGATGGACCCGGACGCGATCGACCTGACCGACAACGGGCGGCTCCAGGGCGAGATCCCGCTCGGCTACTACCTGGTGCGCAGCACGATCGAGCGGCTGGAGGGCTTCCCGGCCCCCACGGCGCAGGCGCTGCTGCACATCCTCCTGTCCCACCACGGCCTGCTCGAGAACGGCAGCCCGGTCGTGCCGGCGACTCGGGAGGCAACGCTCGTCCACATGATCGACAACCTGGGCGGGCGCCTCGGCAGCTTCGACCGGATCGAAAAGCGCCTCCAGGACGGCGAGTCCTGGTCCCCGTTCGACCGCGCTCTGGACGGTCCGGCCTACTTCGCCGCCCGGTCCGACGCGGCCGCGGCGCCGCTGCAGCCCGCCGCCGCAAGCTAGCGCCCACTCCGGCATTCCGACCCGCTCCCGGCTGGACGCGTGTACTAGCCACTGGGCTGATTCCTTTCGCAGTGGCCAGACTCGCGCCGATGGACCCTCCTGGAGAGGTCCCATGTCACCGCGCCGACCGAAGAGCCACCGTGCCGGAATCCTGCTCGCCGCCATCCTCGCGGGGATGTCGGTCCGTGTGGATGAGATCCTCTACGGCGTTCCGATCGGCGACTGGAACTGGCCCGACTGGATCGTCGGCGCCATCCTCGCCGGCAGCGCCGCGATCGCCGCGGCCGGCGCCATTCGCCTGGTCGAGTCGCGCGGGCACATCGCCGAGGCCGCAAAGCGCTCCGGCGCGCTGGCCGACGCCGCGTGGGTGGTCAGCCGCGGCGGCCACACGGAGTCCCTGCTGAGCCAGGTCGCCGAGCACGCCTGCGAGATCCTGAGTGTCGAGCGCGCAACGATCTCGGTGCGCGAGAGCCACGACCCCCGCGCCTACCGAGTGGTCGCAGGGCACGGAGTAAACGGCGGCGTCCTCGGAGAGCGGTTCGGCATCGACGAGGGGGTGCTGGGCCGCGTCTTCATGACGGGCGAGCCGGTCCTCGTCTCCCACATGGACGGCGACTTCCCCGATGGCGCCGGCCACGAGGGCAGCGGCGGGGCACGCGCCGGCGGCGCTGCTCCGATCAGTTGGAAGGGCCAGGTGCGCGGCGCGCTGTGGGTCGGGACCTCCGATCCCGCTCGGACCTTCGCCCAGCACGACCTCGACTCGCTCTGCCGTCTCGCGAGCCTCGGCGCCGTCGCTCTGGAGCAGGCGGACATGCGCGATCACATCGAGCTTTCCGTCGGATCCGGGGTCGAGGCGCTCACCGAGGCAATCGACATGCGCGACAACTACACGTGGCAGCACTCCAAGAACGTGATGCACCTCGCCGGCGCCGTCGCGAAGCGGATGCAGCTGGACGAGGAGGCTTGCGCCGAGATCGCGCTCGCCGCGCGGCTGCACGACGTCGGCAAGGTCGCGCTGCCCGACTACATCCTGCTGAAGAGCGCACCGCTGACCCCGGATGAGTGGGAGATCATGAAGCAGTACCCCCTGCGCGGGGCCGAGATGCTCGAGCGTGTCCCCGGACTGGCGAACGTTTCCCAGATCGTCCTGAACGAGCAGGAGCACTGGGACGGCGGCGGCTACCCCCGCGGCCTGTCCGGCGATGAGATTCCGCTCGCCAGCCGCATCATCCTGGCCTGCGACGCCTACGACGCGATGGTCTCGGACCGCCCCTGGCGTTCGGCGCTCAAGCCCTGGGCCGCGGCGAAGGAGATGCGCGCCGGCGCCGGCAAGCAGTTCGACCCGCAGGTTGTCGTCCAGCTGATCGGGGTCCTCCGCGACGCGCGGGCCACCTCGCCGCTCGGCATGCTCTGGGCGCCGAAGGCCGAGCAGAGCGCCTAAGCGCTCCGCGCAACTCCGCTTGCCGACCGCTGGAACTCCGGCCGAAGCACGTAGCGACGGCAGCCTTGCTCTAACGTGAGCAAAGTTCGCCCCCTATACGGTGGCGAACTTTCAGCACGTCCGTAGGAGCCGACGACTCGCAACGAGAGACGCGACGAATCGGGCAACTTCGACGCCGCTTTCCTACATGCGGGGTTTCGGAGCTCAGCGGCGCGGGAGCATTGGGCCAGTCGGGCCGCCCGGCGCGTCCACCCTGCATTTTGGGGGCCTTTTACTTCCGTCGGGGCCAGAAGCGTTACACCGGCCCCGCTTATCCTTTGCAGGTCGCCGGCTGTGGTCGGCCATGCCCCTGCTCGTCCCGGAACCGGAAGTCCCGAACTTGGCCAAGGACACAGAGAAACTCATCCGCCAGCTGTCGCTGATCTCGTTCCTGATGGCGGAACGGCGGCCCGTCTCCGCCCTCGAGATCAAGCAGGACGTCGAGGGCTACAGCGAGATGAACGACGACGCGTTCGCGCGCCGCTTCTACGCCGACCGCGCGGAGCTGGAGGCGCTCGGCATCTCGCTGAAGGTCGAGAAGCCGCCGGAGGGCTACTTCGAGGCCGAGCTGTACACGCTGCCGCCGGAGAACTTCTACCTGCCGCCGATCGAGTTCTCGGACGGCGAGCTGGCCGCGCTGCAGACCTCGCTCGCGCTGCTGGACGGCCGCTTCGCCTACGCCGAGCCGCTGCGGCTCGCGCTGCAGCAGCTGTCCTGGGGCCGGCCCAGCCCGTTGGGCGCGGCGGAGCAGCGCTCGGTCGCGGTGGCCGTCACCGCCTCGGCTGGCGGGCGCGAGCTGTCGCAGCGCCTGGCCAAGGTGGAGACGGCGATCTCACGCCGCAAGACGATCGAGTTCTCCTACTACTCGATCGAGCGCGACGAGGTGTCGCGCCGCAAGGTCGATCCCTACCACCTGCTCTACCAGAGCGGGCAGTTCTACCTCGTCGGGCTGGCGCACGAGCGCGAGGACCTGCGCGTGTTCCGGCTCTCGCGGATCCGGGAGAAGATCTCCTACGCGACCAAGGCCGAGCACGACTTCAACCCGCCCGAGGACTTCAATCCCTGGCAGTACGCGCACCGCGCCGACTGGCAGCTGGGCCACCCGGAGGGGACGGCCCGAGGTATGGATCTCCGAGCGGATCGCCTGGCTGGTCGAGCGCGACTTCGGGCGCTACGGCACCGCGGAGAAGGTGAAGCACTCCGGCAACCAATGGCGTGCCGGATCAAGCCGCGTGCCGGGCCCGGGCGTTGTCTTCAAGACCGAGTACGCCCAGCCGCGTCAGCTGGTCGCGTGGGTGCTCGGCCTGGGCGAGAACGCGCGCGTCGTGTCTCCCGCCGAGGTGGTGGACCAAGCGGCGGAGCGCCTGGCAACGATCGTCGAGCGCCACGAGGGTGAACCGGATTTCGTCGCCCCCGCGACGCGCAAGCGCCCGGTCGTCGAGGACGCCAACGGATATGCCGAACCACACAACGGGCCCAACGAGACCCCGATCCGCCCGGAGCGCTTCGCCCGCCTGGTCGCGCTGGCCGGCATCCTGATCCAGTCGGCCCGCGAGGGGCGGCGCCCGAAGATCAGCGAGGTGTGCGAGCGACTCCAGATCGACGAGCAGGAGCTGCGCGACGACGTCGACGTGCTGAACGTCGTGAACTTCGGCGGCGGCAGCTACGTGCTCTACGCGGAGGTGCAGGGCGACGAGATCGACGTCGACCCCGAGCCCTACAGCGACAACTTCGCTCGCCCGGCGCGCCTCTTGCCGCTCGAGGCCAAGGCCCTCGTGGCCGCGATCGACCTGCTCGGCGACCACCTGCCCGAGGGCAGCCTGGCGTCCGCGCGACGGAAGATCATCGAGGCCCTGGGCGAGGACCCCGCCCAGGAGGGCCTGCAGATCGCCCACACCACCAAGGACGATTCCAGCGTCGCCGCGACGATCAACGAGGCGATCGCCGGCCGGCGCATGCTGACGCTCGACTATTACAAGGAGAACGAGGACGAGTTCACCAAGCGCACGGTCGAGCCATACGCGCTGATGAACGGACGCGAGGGCTGGTACCTGTTCAGCTACGACCTCGAGCGCGATGACACGCGCCACTTCCGCCTCGACCGGATCCGCGACGTGCGGATCTCCAAGCGCGAGTTCGAGCCGCGGCCCGAGATCGACCCGACAGCGGACCTCGAGGGCTGGCCGGTCACCGGTGCGGTGCCCTCATCGCGCGTCGCGCGGGTGTGGATCGCGCCCGAGCGCGCCCGCTGGGAGCGCGAGCGGCGCTCGATCGTCGGGGAGCTCGAGGACGGCGCGCTGATCGCGGAGCTTCCGTTCGCCGGAGTCGAGTGGCTCGTGCGGGAGGTGCTGCGCGAGGCCGGTGACGCCGCGGTGCTCGAGCCCGACGACGCCCGCGAGGCCGTCCTGGACCGGGCGCGCAAGCTGACCGGGCGCCGCGCCCGGGCCAAAGCCACCGCTTAGACACCCTCCAGCCTCTGAGACAATCGGACCCCATGGGTCCGGCGCTCACGAAGAACTTGCTGCGGGGAGCGCTCCCCACCGCCGTGCTCGGGGCAGTCGGCGCGGCCTGGTACCAGTTCCTCAAGCGGCCGCTGCCGAAGACCTCCGGCCGGCTCTTCGTGCACGGCCTCGAGTCGACCGTCGACGTACTGCGCGACCGCTACGGAGTGCCGCACATCCGCGCCCGCAGTGAGGCGGACATGATCTTCGGGCTCGGCTTCTGCCACGGCCAGGACCGGCTGTGGCAGCTGGAGTTCTTCCGCCGCGCGACGTCGGGGCGCTTGTCGGAGTTCGCGGGGTCGCAGACCCTCGACGCCGACCGCTCGATGCTGACGCTCGGCATGCGCCGGGCCGCGCAGCTGGAGGCCACGACCATCTCGCCGGTCCTGCGCGACACGCTCGGCGCCTATGCGGCCGGCATCAACGCGGCGGCGGAGACCGCGCGCGCGCTGCCGCTGGAGTTCCAGCTCCTGCGGATCGGATTCGAGCCTTGGACCACGGTCGACCTGCTGGCCGCCGCCAAGCTGCTGGCGTTCGGCCTGTCCACCAACTGGGAGATGGAACTGCTGCGCGCCGAGCTGATCCGCATCGCCGGCCCCGAGCGTGCGGCGAAGCTCGAGCCCCAGTACCCGCGCAACCACCCGGTCGCCACCTCGCCCGGGATCGGCTACCTGGGTGACGGCAACGACCTGATAGCGCAGATCGCGCGCGTGCGCGAGTCGCTCGGCCTGCCGCTGCCGGCCACCGGGTCGAACAACTGGGTCGTCTCGGCGGACCGCACGACCACCGGCGCGCCGCTACTCGCCTGCGACCCGCACCTGACGCTGACCATCCCAGACCTCTGGTACGAGGCGGACCTGGTGTGCGACGACTTCCGGGTGCGCGGTGCGACGCTGCCGACCAACCCCTATCCAGCCTTCGGCCAGACCGAGCACTGCGCGTGGGGCTTCACCAACGTGATGGCCGACGTACAGGACCTGTTCGCCGAGCGGCTCGACCCCGGCGGCCAGCGCTACCAGTTCGAGGGCGGCTGGCGCGACCTCGAGATCGCCCACGAGGAGATCAAGGTGAAGGGCGGCTCCACCGAGGTGCTCGAAGTCCGCTCCACGCACCACGGGCCGATCGTCAACGGGGTGCTCGGGGCAGAGCGCTATCCCGCCCTCGCCCTGTCGTGGACCGGGCTCCAGTTCCCGTGCATCTCGGACGCCGGCCACATGAGCGCCCGCGCACGCTCGGGGGACGAGCTGGTCGCCGCAACCGCGGAGCACGCCGTCCCGGCGCTGAACATGCTGTGGGCCGACTCCGCGGGCAACATCGGCTACCAGTGCGCCGGTCGGATTCCGATCCGCCGGGGCGGATCGCCCGACGTTCCGCGCCCGGGCTGGGACGGCGAATTCGAGTGGGAGGGCACGATCCCCTACGACGAGCTGCCCCGGCTGGTGAACCCCGACTCGGGCTACATCGTCACGGCGAACAACCGCATCGTCGACGACGACTACCCGCACCACATCACTTCGGAGTGGATGACCGGCTACCGCGCCCGCCGCATCGAGCAGTTGCTGCGAGCCCGCGACCGCCACTCGATCGATGACTTCGAGCGCATGCAGCTGGACTTCCTCTCGCTGCCCGGCATCGAGACCGTGCACCGCCTCTCGCGGCTACAGCCTCAGAGCCAGCGCGCGGTGCGCGCGATCGAGCGGCTCAAGAGCTGGGACGGGCAGCTCGACTCCGAGACCGTCGCCGGCACGATCTTCCACGCATTCACGATCCGGTTCGCGCGCGCGATCGTGACCGCGGCCATCGACGATCCGAAGGTGATCGAGCTGTACCTGAACAAGTCGGCGGTCGGGCTCCTGGACATCGTTTCCTCTCCGTGGCGGTTCCAGGAGCGGCTGATCACCCTCTGGGACGAGGGCGACCGGATGTGGTTCGCCTCCGAGCAGCATCCCCGGGGGCGCGCCTGGGACGAGGTGGCGCTGGAGTCCCTCGAGGCCGGGCTCGACCTGCTCGAGCAGACCTTCGGGCGCGACCCGGCCAGCTGGCGCTGGGGCCACGTGCACGAGATCGAGTTCGCCCACCCGCTCGGGTCCGCCAACGAATTGCTGCGCAGGCTGTTCAACCGCCGTACGCCCGGCGCCGGCGCAAGCGAGACCGTGACGCAGATCGGATATCTGCCGACGGAGCCGTTCCGCGGCGCCTGGGGACCGGTCTACCGGATGATCGCCGACCTCGGGGACGTGCACCGCTCCCGCTGGCAGCTGACCACGGGACAGTCCGGGCAGCCCGGCTCCCGCCACTACGACGACATGATCGAGGACTGGCGGCACGGCAGGACGAACCCCGTCCTGGTGGAGGAGCAAGACGTGCGCGCCGCCGGCCGCGCCCGCCACCTGCGGCTCGACCATGATTGAGTGGCCCACTGAGCGCTGATGGCCAACCGCCGCGACCAGATCAAGCTGACGCCCGACGAGATGCGCGAGTTCCTCGAACGCGAGCGCGTCGCCAGCGTCAGCTCCAACGGCTCGGACGGTTGGCCGCACGTGACCGCGCTGTGGTTCGTGATGCGGGATTCGGAGCCCTGGATCTACACCTACGCCAAGTCCCAGAAGGTCAAGAACCTCGAGCGCGACCCCCGCGCCACGCTGCTGGTGGAGTCAGGCGAGGAGTATCAGGAGCTACGCGGGGTGATGATCAAGGCGAACGCCGAGCTGCACCGCGACCTCGAGGACGTGGCTCCCCTGGCGGAGGCGATATTCGCCAAGTACCAGGGCGGCCAGCAGATCGACGACACCACCCGCGACGCGCTGCGCGCGCAGGCCGCCAAACGTGTCGCGATTCGCTTTCGCGTCGAGGACGTGATCAGCTGGGATCACTCCAAGCTGGGCGGCACCTACTGAGCACCGTTAACAAGGTGCTGACTGCCCATCCGCCCGCTCTTTATAGGCTAGGTCTGTGAAGCAGCTCAAGGGCCTCGTCCTCTCGGGCGGGCGCGGAACGCGTCTGCGCCCACTCACTCACACCAGCGCGAAGCAGCTGGTACCCGTCGCCAACAAGCCCGTGCTCTTCTACGGGCTGGAGGCGATGGCCGACGCCGGCATCCAAGAGGTCGGCATCATCATCGCCCCCGAGACCGGTGACGACATCCGCGCCGCGGCCGGAGACGGCTCGCAGTTCGGCCTGCAGATCACCTACATCGAGCAGGACGAGCCGCGCGGCCTCGCCCATGCGGTGCTGACGGCGGAGCCCTTCCTGGACGACTCGCCGTTCGTCATGTACCTGGGCGACAACCTGCTGAAGGACGGCATCGCAGACCTGGTCGAGGCCTTCCGCCGGCACGAGCCCGATGCCCTGATCCTGCTGACCGCCGTCCCCGATCCGGAGAACTACGGCGTCGCGGAGCTGGACGGCGAGCGCATCGTGCGCCTGATCGAGAAGCCCAAGGAGCCGCCGTCGAGCATGGCGCTGGTGGGCGTGTACATGTTCACTACGGTGATCTTCGAGGCCGCCCGCGCGATCGAGCCGTCCTGGCGCGACGAGCTCGAGATCACCGATGCGATCCAGGCGCTGATCGACCGCGGCCTGCGGGTCGAGTCGCACACCGTCACCGGCTGGTGGAAGGACACCGGCCAGGTCGACGACCTCCTGGAAGCCAATCGCCTGATCCTCGAGGACCTCGAGCCGTCCTCCGAGGGTGAGCTGGTGGATTCGCGCATCGAGGGCCGCGTCGCGATCGGCGCCGGCGCGCGCCTGGAGCGCTCGACTGTGCGCGGCCCCGCGATCATCGGCCCGGGCAGCCGCATCGTGGACTCCTACGTGGGCCCCTACTCGGCGATCGGCTCCGACGTCCTGATCGAGCGCTCCGAGGTGGAGCACTCGATCGTGCTCGGCGGGTCGCGCATCTCCGACCTCGCGGACCGGATGGAGGCCAGCCTGATCGGCCGCGACGTGGTCCTCGAGCGGACCAACTCACGCCCGCGCGCCTACCGCTTCGTCGTCGGCGACCACTCGGAGATCAAGATCCATTGAAGGTGCTGGTGACCGGAGCGGCCGGCATGCTCGGCCGCGACGTGATGCGGGTCGGCGAAGAGGCCGGCCACGAGATGACGGGCCTGGCGCGGGCCGATCTCGACATCACCGATCGCGACGCGGTCGAGGCGGCGCTCGCCGACCAGCGCCCGGCAGCGGTGGTCAACTGCGCGGCCTGGACCGACGTCGACGGCGCCGAGGACCATCCTCGAGGAGGCGCTTGCCGCCAACGGCCCCGGCGCGGGCAACGTGGCGGCGGCGGCTGCCCATGTGATGGCGTCCGTGATCCATCCCTCCACCGACTACGTGTTCGACGGCACGCGGGCGGAAGGCTACGTCGAGTCGGACGAGGTCGGGCCGCTGTCGTCCTATGGGCGATCGAAGCTGGAGGGCGAGCGCCAGGTGGCCGCGGCCAACGAGCACCACTTCATCGTCCGCTCGTCCTGGCTGTTCGGCATCGCGGGGCGCAACTTCGTCGACACGATGCTGCGCCTCTCGGAGGACATGGAGCAGGTCGTGGTGGTCCGCGACCAGATCGGCTGCCCGACCTACACCGGCCACCTCGCCGAGGGTCTGGTCCGTCTGCTCGACAGCGAGTCCTACGGGATCCACCACATGGCCGGCAGCGGGCGCTGCTCCTGGTACGAGTTCGCGGTTGAGATCTTCCGCCAGGCGGGATCCAGCTGCCAGGTGATGTCCTCGACCAGCGACATGCTCGACCGCAAGGCGCCGCGGCCACCGTTCTCGGTGCTGGCCTCAGCGAGCGCGAGCACCCGATCGTGCTGCCGCCCTGGGAAGAGGGGCTGGCGGCCTACCTGGGCGAGCGAGCGCAGGTGACGGCGTCTTGAAGGTGCTCGTCACCGGCGGCGCCGGCTTCATCGGGTCCGGCTTCGCGCGCCATCTGCTGGACGCCCACCCGAACGACACGGTTGTCGTGCTCGACAAGCTGACCTACGCCGGCCGGGTGGAGACGATCCAGGACCTGATCGACGGCGGCCGGCTCGAGTTCGTGCGCGGCGACATCGGCGATCCGGACGCGGTGCGGGGCGCGCTCGAGGGCTGCGACGCGGTGGTCAACTTCGCCGCCGAGTCGCACGTCGACCGCTCGATCGAGGAGCCCGGCCACTTCATCCAGACCGACGTCTACGGCACATACGTGCTGCTGGAGGAAGCGCGGCGCGCCGGTGTCGGCCGCTACCTGCAGGTCTCCACCGACGAGGTCTACGGCTCGATCGAGGAGGGATCGTTCACCGAGCAGAGCCCGCTCGACCCGTCCTCCCCCTACTCGGCTTCCAAGACGCGGCGGCGACCTGGTCGTGTCCGCCTACCACCACACCTACGGCATGGACGCGGTCGTCTGCCGGGCGTCGAACAACTACGGCCCTTACCAGTACCCGGAGAAGCTGATTCCCCTCTGCATCCTGAACGCGCTGCACGGCGACCCGCTGCCGGTCTACGGCGACGGGATGCAGGTGCGCAACTGGCTGCACGTGACGGACCACGCGCGGGCGCTCGACCTGGTGCTGCGCGAGGGCAAGGCCGGCGAGGTCTACAACATCGGCGGCCCGGACGAGCTGCCGAACCTCGACGTCGTGCGCCGGATCCTCGAGCTGACCGGCCGCGACGAGTCGCTGATCCAGTACGTCACCGACCGGCCCGGCCACGACCGCCGCTACTCGCTCGGGTCCGAGAAGGTGCGGGCGCTGGGCTGGGAGGCCGAGCACCGCTTCGAGCAGGGCCTCGCGGAAACGGTCGACTGGTACCGCGACAACGCCTGGTGGTGGGAGCCGATCCGCTCCGGCGACTACCGCGAGTACTACCAGCGCCAGTACGGCCAGCAGCTGCGCTAGCGGCCGATGAGATTCCGGCCGATCGACACCCGGATCGAGGGGCTGGTGCTGGTAGAGCCGGCCGTGCACCGCGACGACCGCGGCTTCTTCACCGAGACTTTCCGCGCCGACGACTTCGGGCAGCTGGGCGTCGATGCCGAGTTCGTGCAGGAGAACCATTCCCGATCGGTGCGCGGCACCGTGCGCGCGCTGCATTTCCAGCTGCAACCGGGCCAGGGGAAGCTGGTGCGCGCAGCGCGCGGCTCCGTCTACGACGTGGCGGTCGACCTGCGCCGCAACTCGCCCACGTTCGGTCAGCACGAGGCGTTCGAGCTGAGCGACGAGAACTGCCACGAGCTGTTCGTGCCGGTCGGCTTCGCCCACGGGTTCTGCGTTACGAGCGAGATCGCGGACGTGACCTACAAGGTGACGAGCTACTACGACGGGGCCCAGGAGCGTGGCATAGCGTGGGATGACCCGGGCATCGGTGTCGCATGGCCGGTCGCGGACCCGATCGTCTCGGAGCGCGACCGTTCGAACCCGCGGCTCTCCGAGATCGCGAGCGAGCTTCCCTGGTGACCGAGCACGTGGAGATCGCCCGGCGGGGATGGGAGGCGTTCAACCGGAAAGACTTCGGGACGGTCCTCGACACGATGCACCCGGACGTGGAATGGCGGCCGGCGCAGGGTCCCGGCGGCGTCGAGGGACACGTCTACCGCGGCCGAGACGCCTACCGCGAATGGCTCTTCAAGGACCTGCCCGAGGTGTGGGAGGACTTCCACGCCGAGGAGCTCGAGGTCCTGGACGCCGGCGACGGCCGGGTGATCGCGAGCGGATATGTGGTTGGGACGGGGCGTGGCAGCGGCGCCGAGGTCCGAGTGCCCTTCTCGCAGCTGGCCTGGTTCCGCGACGGGATGGTGGTCCGCATCGACGGCTTCTTGACCCATGAAGGCGCACGGGCGGCGGCCGGCCTGGAATAGCTGCCTATGCAATGCTTAGGCAGTGGCAGCGCGCCGCGCCAACAAGAATGACCTGACGCTGGGCGAGGCCTCCTCGGCGCTCGGGGTGAGCGCCGACACGCTGCGGCGCTGGGAGCGCGCGGGCAAGCTGCGCGCCACCCGCGACGCGCAGGGACGTCGGCGCATCTCCCGCGCGGAGGTCGAGCGCCTCTCCAAGAACCCGCGCCGTCACCGGACCGGCGACAGCCTCTCGGCCCGCAACAGGTTCCCGGGCGTCGTGACCTCGGTGGAGGTGGGCGCCGTGATGGCGGTCGTCGAGATACAGGCCGGTCCGCACCGGATCAGCGCCGCGATCACCAAGGACTCCGTGGAGGAGCTCGGGCTGGCGCCCGGCGTGCCCGCAACGGCGACCGTGAAGGCGACCTCCGTGATGGTGGATCGGGACAAGTGATGCGCCCCCGGATTGGCTTCATCGCGCTGCTTTGCTTTGCCGTCGCCATGCTCGGCGCCTGCGGCGACGACTCGGACGACAAGCCGACCATCAAGGTCTCGGCCGCCGCATCCCTGAAGGACGCATTCGAGGCCTACGCGAAGGACTTCGATGCGGCAGATGTGAGCTACAGCTTTGCCGGCTCGGATGAGCTGGCCGCACAAATCAAGGCGGGGGCGCGACCGGACGTATACGCAGCGGCCAACACCAAGCTTCCCGACGAGCTCTACTCCGACGGCTTGGTCGAGAGGCCGGTTCCGTTTGCGACCAACACCTTGGTGATCGCCGTGTCGGCGGACGAGCAGGACGAGGTGAACTCGCTCGACGATCTTGCGCAGGCGGGGATCACGATCGCAGCCGGCAGCGAGACCGTCCCGGTTGGCTCATACACGCGCAAGGTGCTCTCCGGCTTGCCGCCCGAACAGGAGCAGGCGATCCTGGCCAACATCAAGTCGAACGAGCCCGACGTCGCGGGGGTCGTGGGCAAGGTCTCGCAAGGCGCCGTCGACGCCGGCTTCGTCTACATCACGGACGTCGAGGGCGCGAGCGGCAAGCTCCGCTCGGTGTCGATTCCCTCCGACCTGCAGCCGACGGTCGTGTACGGCGCGGCGGTGGTGAAGGACACGAAGCACCAGGATCAAGCGTCGCAGTTCGTCGAGGGGCTGACGTCGGGCGCCGGCGCGGACGCGTTGCGCGCCGCCGGCTTCGGGCCGCCGCCGAAGAGCTGACGGCGTTCCGGGGGACGGCGTGCTCTTCCGGGCGTTCCTGATCGTCTCGCTGGCGCTCGTGGTCGGGTTCCTCTTCCTGCCCGTGCTCGCGATCTTCGTAGACGTGGGTCTCGGGGAGCTGATCTCGAGCATCGGCGATCCGGTGGCGGTCGACGCACTGAAGCTGAGCCTGCTCACGACGGGCATCGCGCTCGCGATCATCCTGATCGTCGGCACTCCGGCCGCGTGGTTCCTCGCGCGCCGCGAGTTCAGAGGGCGCGCCGCGATGCTCACGCTGATCGAGCTGCCGCTCGTCCTGCCGCCGGCGGCCGCGGGGATCGGACTGCTGGCGGCACTCGGGCCGTCGGGGATCCTGGGCGAGCAGCTCGATGCGTTCGGAATCGTGCTTCCGCTCAGCACGGCAGGCGTCGTGGTCGCGCTCGTGTTCGTCGCCAGTCCCTTTTTCATCCGCCAGGCGGAAGCGGCGTTCGGCGCGCTCGACGACTCGCTGCTGGCGGCGTCGCGCACACTCGGAGCATCGGAGGCGCGCACCTTTGCCCGGGTCGCGATTCCCGTCACCCTGCCCGCGCTCGGCACGGGGGCCGCGCTCGCATGGGGACGGGCACTGGGAGAGTTCGGCGCCACGCTGATGTTCGCGGGCTCGTTTCGCGGCGTCACGCAGACGGCGCCGCTGGCCATCTACGGGCAGTTCTCGACGGATTTCACGGCCGCGCTGGCACTCTCGGCGGTATTGGTCGGGCTGAGCGCGGCGGTGCTGCTGGTCGTCAAGCTGCTCACCACGAGGTAGCCCGGGTGCTCGAGGTCGAGACGCGCATGTCCCTACGGGAGTTCCCGCTCGACGTCGCGCTGACGGTCGAGACCGGGTGCCTGGCCCTTGCCGGTCCCTCCGGCGCCGGCAAGACCACCGTGCTGCGCGCGTGCGCGGGCCTCGTCCGGCCGGCCGCCGGGCGCGTGCGCTGCGACGATGAGACCTGGCTCGACACCGCCGCCGGAATCGACCTGCCGCCGGAGCGGCGCAGCTGCGGCTACGTCTTCCAGGACTACGCCCTCTTCCCCCACATGACGGCCTGGCAGAACGTCGCCTACGGGATGCGCGCAGCCGGGCGGCGCGAGCGCCGGCGGCGCGCCGAGGAGCTGCTGGCGCGGTTCGGCGCTGAGCGACTGGCGGCCGCCCGGCCGGCGGAGCTCTCGGGAGGCGAGCGCCAGCGCGTCGCCCTGGCGCGCGCGCTGGCCCCCGCGCCGCGCGCTCTCCTGTTGGACGAGCCGCTTGCCGCGCTCGATGGCCGCACGCGCGCCGCGGCGACCCGTGAGCTGGCGGCCGTCCTGCGGGAGGCTGCGGTCCCGGCGGTGCTGGTCACCCACGACTTCGCCGAAGCCGCGCACCTCGGCGATGAGGTCGCAGTCATGGATCACGGCCGGATCGTCCAGCGCGGCCCCGCCGAGGAGTTGTCGACCAGGCCCGCGTCGGCCTTCGTGGCGGAGTTCGCCGGCGCCAGCGTGCTGCGCGGCACCGCACGACCCGGTCCTGCCGGCCTGACGGTCGTTGACCTCGACGGTGGCGGCACCGTGGTCAGCACCGACCTGGCCGAGGGCCGCACCGCGGCGACGGTCTTCCCGTGGGAGGTGACACTCGAGCTCACCGGGGCCGCCGAGCACGGATCGGCCCAGAACCGCCTGACGGTCACGGTCACCTCGCTGGCCCGGGTGGGCAATCGGCTCCGCGTCGGCCTGGCTGCCCCCCAGCCGCTGTCCGCGGAGGTGACCGAACCTGCGCTGCGGCGGCTTCCGCTGGAGCCGGGTTCAGTTGTCGAGGCACACTGGAAGGCCACCGCGACACGGTTGACTCCTCTCTGATTGCGATACTTCAGTTGGTGCATGTAATGGGGAGATATGCCTGATACCGCGGCACTTCTGCGCGGCGTTCCGCTGTTCAACGAGCTGACCGAGCACGACCTCGAGCGGATCGCGCGCGTCGCCGTTCCGCGCACCTATCCGGCGGGGACCGTGATTCTGCGCGAAGGTGACCCCGGCGACACGTGCTACGTGCTGCGCGCCGGGCGGGCGCGGGTCACCCGCCAGCACGCCGATGGGCGCAGCATCACGCTCACCAACCTGGGGCCCGGCGAGATCTTCGGCGAGCTGGCGATGTTCGGCGGCGAGGTCCGCTCTGCCACCGTGGAGGCGGTCGACGATGTCCGCGCCGTGGCGATCCTGGCGGCCGACCTCAAGCGGCAGCTCAGCGAGCATCCCGAGATCGGGGTCAAGCTCCTCGGCGCGCTCAGCGGCAGGCTGCGCGAGGCCAATGCCCGCATCGCGCGCCAGTCATTCCAGAAGGTCTCGAGCCGGGTGGCGGGCGTTCTCGCCGAGCTGGCCGAGACAGGCGCGCCGCGGGACGCGAACGGCGCGGTCGCCCGTGCCGACGACGTCGTGGTCCGCTCCACGCAGGCCGACATCGCGCAGCTCGCGGGTACTTCCCGCGAGGCCGCGAGCCGCTTCCTGGCCACTCTCCAGCGGGCGGGCGTGGTGACCTGCAAGCGCGGTCGCGTGATCGTCCACGACCCGGCGGCGCTTCATCGCTACATCTACTAGCCTGGGGCCGGCGGCCCCGCTCTAATATGCCGCCGGGCACCCCGCCCCGCCCCCTCCAACTTCGTGTACGTCCTCAACTTCTACTCCCCGGTCTTCGTGGACCAGCTCAAGCGCGGCCGGAAGACGGCCACGATCCGGCTGGGCGACAAGAGCGGCAAGTACCGCCGCGGCCAGCTGGTCTGGGTGACGGTCGGCTACAGCCACGAGCCGCGCGAGAAGGTCTTCACGGCCGTCATCGACGACGTCGAGGTGAAGCGGGTCCGCGAACTCTCCCCGCGCGACATCGAGCACGACAACCCCGAGTTCCGCCGCGTCGATGACACGGTCCACTTCCTGGGCCAGATCTACGGCCGCGAGGTCCAGCACGACGATCTCGTGACCGTGATCCGCTTCTCGCAGGTGATCGAGAGCACGCAGCACCACGGGCCGCCCGGCAACGGGCAGAGCCCGCGCCGTCCCTAGACCTCCGATCCGCCTGCAATACGGGATTCGGGCCCGCCCGAGGCCGAGATTTGGCACTCGGGTTGCTAGAGTGCCAGAGAAGTGAGCGCCCGGCCCCTCCGCAGGACTTGCCTCCCAGGGGCGGCGGCCCACTGTCCCTACGAAAGCTTTTGTTTCAGGAGGTAGCGCATGAATCTGAAGCCTCTCGGCGATCGGCTGATCGTCAGCCCGGTCGAGGAGGAGGAAACCACGGCAAGCGGCATCGTCCTGCCGGACACCGCCAAGGAGAAGCCCCAGAAGGGCAAGGTCCTGGCGGTCGGCGAGGGCAAGTACGACGAGGATGGCGACAAGCGCATCCCGCTCGACGTGGCCGAGGGCGACGAGGTCCTCTACAGCAAGTACGGCGGCACCGAGATCGTCGTGGACGGCGAGGACCTGCTCGTTCTGCGCGAGTCGGACGTGCTCGCCAAGGTCCTCGCTTAGCCCGGCGCAATATTTCGTAGAAGGAGGAGTTTCTGAATGGCACATAAAGAGCTGAAGTACAACGAGGATGCTCGTAGGGCTCTGGAGGCCGGCGTCAACACGGTCGCGGATGCGGTCAAGGTGACGCTCGGTCCCACGGGGCGCTACGTGGTCCTCGACAAGAAGTTCGGCGCGCCCACGATCACCAACGACGGTGTGACGATCGCGCGCGAGATCGAAGTAGAAGACGTCTTCCAGAACCAGGGCGCCCAGCTCGTCCGCGAGGTCGCGACGGCCACCAACGACGTGGCCGGCGACGGCACGACGACGGCGACCGTCCTCGCTCAGGCCATGGTTCGCCAGGGCATGAAGAACGTCGCTGCGGGCGCCAACCCGATCGCCCTCAAGCGGGGCGTCGAGACCGCGGTCGACACGGTCGTAGAGCACCTGCGCGGCCTCTCGAAGGACGTCTCCGGCAAGGAGCAGATCGCCCGCGTGGCGGCCATCTCCGCCGGCGACGACGAGATCGGCAACGTGATCGCCGACGCGATCGACAAGGTCGGCAAGGACGGCGTGGTGAACGTCGAGGAGGGCCAGACCTTCGGGATGGAGCTCGAGTTCACCGAGGGAATGCAGTTCGACAAGGGCTACATCTCCCCGTACATGGTCACCGACCAGGACCGCATGGAGGCCGTCCTCAACGACCCGTACATCCTGATCGCGAACCAGAAGATCGGGGCCGTGCGGGACCTGCTGCCCGTGCTGGAGGCGGTCATGCAGTCCGGCCGTCCGCTGCTGATCATCGCCGAGGACGTCGAGGGCGAGGCCCTCGCGACGCTGGTCGTGAACAAGCTGCGCGGCACGTTCACCGGCGTCTCAGTCAAGGCACCCGGGTTCGGCGACCGCCGCAAGCGGATGCTCGAGGACATCGCGATCCTCACCGGCGGCGACGTGATCACCGAGGAGATGGGCCTCAAGCTGGAGAACACCAAGATCGAGCAGCTCGGGCACGCCCGCAAGGTCGTCGTCGCCAAGGACACGACCACGATCATCGACGGCGCCGGCGACTCCGACGCGATCAAGGGGCGCATCAAGCAGATCAAGCAGGAGATCGAGAACACCGACTCCGACTTCGACCGCGAGAAGCTGCAGGAGCGGCTGGCCAAGCTGGCCGGCGGCGTCGCGGTGGTCAAGGTCGGCGCTGCCACCGAGACCGAGCTGAAGGAGCGCAAGCACCGCGTCGAGGACGCGCTGCAGGCGACCCGGGCGGCGCTCGAGGAGGGCATCGTGCCGGGTGGTGGAGTCGCACTGCTGAACGCGGCGCAGGCACTCGACCTGGATGCATACGACGAGCCCGACGAGCGCACGGGCGCGGGCATCGTGCTGCGGGCGCTCGAGGAGCCGGTGCGCCAGATCGCCGAGAACGGCGGCCTGGAGGGCTCGGTCGTGGTCGAGAAGGTGCGGAACATGAAGCCCGGCGAGGGCCTCAACGCCGCCACCGGCGAGTACGGCGACCTGGTGAAGGCCGGCATCATCGACCCCACGATGGTCACCCGGTCGGCGCTGCAGAACGCCGCCTCGATCGCGAAGAACATCCTCACCACCGAGTGCGTCGTGGCCGAGATCCCCGAGAAGGAGCCGGTCGGTATGCCGGGTGGAATGCCCGACATGATGTAGAGCCATTGCCGCCGGTCTGCGAGCAGACCGGCGAGTTTGTGGCAGGACGTAGTTTCGAAGGCCCGGCAATCGCCGGGCCTTCGTCGTTCTGCGAGACTCGGCGCGCCTCATGCGACCGACCCTGAGGGCTCAGAACCCGCTCGAGCTGCTCGCCATCGGGCTGAACCTCGCGCCCTATCCGGCGGGTGAGGCGCTGTTCGAGCCCGCCGTCGCTCGGGTGCTGGTCGCGGGGGTGCGGCTGGGTGTCTTCGAGCGGCTCGCCGGCACGAGGATGACCTCGGACGCGCTGGCCGCAGCGGCAGGAACCGAGCCGCGCGCGACCGAGCTGCTCCTCGAGTCGCTGGCGGGTACGGGGCACCTGTCGCGCAGGGGTGACGGCTACACGCTCTCCAAGCGAGCCCGCAAGTGGCTCGACCCGGCGTCGGACACCTACATCGGCACCTACATCGACAACACCGGCGACTACGGCGACTGGTGGATGAAGCTGGAGGACGTCGTCCGCACCGGCCGGGGAGTCGAGATCCACGAGTTCCCGCCCGACCACCCGCACTGGGGCCGCTACATTCGCGGCCAGTTCGAGCTGGCGCGCCTGTCAGCGGACGAGGTCGCGAACAGGCTGCGCGTTCCGGACCAGCCGAAGTCGCTGCTCGACATCGCAGGTGGCCACGGCTGGTATGCGGCGGCGCTGTGCAGGAAGCATCCGACGCTGCACGCCCGCGTGCTCGACCTGGAGGCAAGCGCGCGCGTCGGCCGCGAGATCATCGCCGAGCACGGGATGAGCGACCGCGTCGAGCACCAGGTCGGAGACCTCTTCACGTCAGACCTCGGCGGCCCGCACGACATCGTCCTGACGTTCAACATCGTTCATCACCTCGAGCCGGACGAGGCCGTCAAGCTCGCGCGCCGCGTGCACTCCTCGCTGGCGCCGGGCGGGACCTGGGCGGTGCTCGACTACTTCAAGCCCGACAGCGGCCGCGGCTCCGGCGCGCACGCGCTGCTCGGCTTGTTCTTCTTCCTGACTTCTTCGGCAGCGACGTATCGCGAGAGCGAGATCCGCGGCTGGATGACTGGGGCCGGCTTCATCTTCACGAGGCGCGTGCAGATCCGGCGGCTGCCCGACTTCCAGCTATGGGAGGCGCGGAACGCCGGGTAGGGCTACTCGCCGATGGCCTTGCGATAGGCGCTCGCCATCGGCCCGAGCACCAGGCCGCGGGGCGCATGCTGGCCGAGCGTCGCCATGAAGCGGTTGCTGATGCCGGGGATTACCAGCCGTGACCCTTGTCGGCGGCCTCGATCGCAGCCTTGGCGACATCTTCCGGCGTCGACCACGACACGTAGGAAGGCATTTCGTCCTCCCCCTTCTTGAACCCGGCCGCTTCGACGAACTCGGTCGCGACCGGGCCCGGGCATAAGGCGGTCGCCGTCACGCCGGTTCCCTTCAGCTCCGCCGAGATCCCCTCGGTGAAGCTGCGCACGAAGGCCTTCGTCGCCGCGTAGACGGTCTGAACCGGAATCGGCTGGAACGCCGCCACCGAGGCGACGTTGATCACGGCGCCCGCACCGCGATCGGCCATTCCTGGCAGGAACGCTGTCGTCAGCGCCACGAGCGCCTCGACGTTGACGCGGACCATGCCCATCTGGTCGTCCGGGTTCAGGTGCACGTCCCCGACGGTTGAGAAGCCGGCGTTGTTGACCAGCACCGCGACCTCGAGCCCTCGCTCGGCGATCACTCCGGGAAGCGCCTCCCACGCAGCAGAGTCGGACAGATCGCCGGCCCAGTACCTCGGCGCGCACGCCGTGATCGCGCTCTATCTCGGCGGCCAGCTCCCGCAGCCGGTCCTCGCGGCGGGCGACGAGGAAGACCCCGTGCCCCCGAGCGGCCAGCTGGCGCGCGAACTCCGCCCCGATGCCGCTGGAAGCGCCCGGTGACGAGGGCGGTCGTGCCTGGGGAGGGAGTCGGGAGCGCCATGGCGGCACACCCTATCGCCGCGCGTACAATCAGAGCAATGGACGACGATCCAAATCCATTCGGCGGGATGTTCGGTGACCCGGACGACCTCCAGCGCAGGCTGGGCGAGTTCGCCGAGCAGATGCAGGGAGCCCAGCGTGTCGCGTGGGCGGACAACGCGATCAAGCTGGCGGTCGACATGACGGTCGCGGCGATCCACTCGCTCGAGCTCTCGGGTCCGGCAGACCAGCAGGCGCAGCAGGTCCGCGACGCGATCCGTCTGCTCTTCCCCGAGGCCGTGACGCTCGTGCGCGAGGCGCGCGAGGGTTTGGCCTAAGCCGCTCCCTCGGCTTCCTTCTCCTCGCGACCCAGCCGAACCACCTTGCGGAAGTCGGCCGTGCCCGCCATCAGGATCAACGCGACCACCGCGGCGGCCGCGTTGAACGCGGCGATCGCGATCTGCTGGCCCACGCTGTAGGCGAGCACCGTCGCCTTCGGGGCCACGCCGCGGAAGACGTACACCAGCAGCGCCTGCTGAGCGCCCGCCCCCCCGGGCGTGAATGGCGTCAGAGTCGAGAGCGCCTGCACACTCATCACGAGCAACGCGTTCTCGACCGTGCCGCCGACGTTGAACGCCTCGAGGAAGAAGAAGAACGCGAAGAACCGCATCAGCCAGGCGAGCGCCTGGATCGAGGCGACCTCGCGCAGGTAGCGCCGCCGGTCGGTCAGGATCACGACGCCCTGCCGGACACGCTGCCAGAACACGACCGCGCGCACCGAAAGGAGGGCGAACAGCACCAGCAGGCCGACGGCCACCGCCGTCAGGGTCCACAGCGCGAACTGCGGGTTGTCGGCCCAGAAGGAGAGGTCGAACGCGGGCAGGTTGGGCAGCTGCGGCAGGCTGGGCAGCACGCCGCGGCTGATCGCGAACAGCATCACGAGCGAGCCCGCCGCGATGTCGAAGACCGACTCGACGAAGAACGACGACGTGACGGTCGCATAGCGCGAGTTCGGGATCCCCGACTTCGCGAGGTAGACCTTCACCACGTCGCCGCCGCGGACCGGCACGACGCTGTTCACGCCGACTCCCGCGACGTAGGCGCCGAGGATCCAGCGCCAGGCGAAGCGTTCCGTCCGGATAGGCAGCCCGCAGCGTGTTGAACCACGCGCGGCTGCGCAGCGCGATGTTGGCGAAGTGGAACAGGAGCGCCAGTGCCAGCGTCCCCCACTGCACCGCCGCCAGGCTGGAGAAGAAAGCGTCGACGCCGTCGAAGAAGGCTTCGAGGCTCTCGCCGAGGTCGGCTGCGACCAGCGGCAGTTGCGCCGTTGCGGTGGGCGGGGGCACGCGCCTAAGCTAACCACCCGCAATCGAGGAGGTGCCGACTCCATATGAAGCTCTATGTCTGCTACGGGACGTTTCCGTCGCCGCGCCCCGGCGGCCACCCGTGCCGCAATGCCTACGAGGCCCTGCAGGAAGCAGGCTACGACCCCGAGGTCGTCAAGACCTATGGGCTCGGGCCGCTGCCGGACTTCCTGAACAGCCCCGGCCGCCGCCGCATCAAGAAGATGACCGGCAACTCCTGGGTCCCGGTGCTCGAGACCGACGACGGCGAGGTGATCTCGGACTCGAAGAACATCATCGCGTGGGCACAGGAGCATCCAGCCGGCGCGCGCGCGGCGGCCTGAGGGCTACTTGTAGAACTGGATGAAGAACGATCCGCCGTTGGCGGTGTAGGTTCCCGCGCTGACCTCCCAGCTCAGGACAGACGCCTCCGTCCCGCTCGGGCAGACGAACTGCGCGGCACCCGGGAGGGCGCTCATGATCATGTCGTTCTCCCCGTCGATCCTGTCCGTAATCGCGATGCTCTTCGGCGTGAACGGGAGGTCGAAGCAGTAGGCGCCCGCGACCACCGGCCCCGCCGCGACGCTGTTCACGTTCTTGCTGTTCGCGCCGTCCAGCGACACCGGGTTCTCCGTTGCGGTGGCGTAAGCGGCCGGATCCGAGAGTTCTGCTGCACTCGAGCCGGAGAGGCTGGTGGCCGTCGTCGCGTTGGTGGCGTTGGTGGCGTTCGTCGCGTTGGTGGCGTTCGTCGCGGATGCCGCCGTATCCGCCTTCGACGCGGAGGGGACCTTGCCGAGCTTCGATTCGCTCACCTGCACCCCGGTCACCGTGTTGTTCCTCAGTCGGTTCCCGGCGATGCTGCGGCTCTTGATGTCCGTGCCGTTGACCTTCTTCGCCGCCGAGATCACCTGATCCGCCAGCGCAGGGCCCGTGAATGCCATCACGAGCGCCGTCATGGCAACGATCATCGCGGCCGACGGCCGCTTCCCCGCTAAACGTTCCCTCATCCCGCCCGTACCTTAGGGAAAAGCGAAAGGCCGCCCCGGTTCGGGCGGCCTTTCTAGTCCTTCTCTATCAAGCGTCGGCTACGGCGCGGTGACCGTCCACTGACCGCCGACATAGGAATTGGCGCCCGTCACAGGCCAGTACACGACTACGCCCTTCGACGGAGTGCTGAAGTAGCCCGTGTCGTCGGAATACATGTACGCCGGGCTGGTGTTGTTCTCGATCAGGTTGTAGAGGCAGAGGTAGCCAGGATCGGCTTGCCCTACGCCTGGGCAGTGCGTCGCCGAACTGGCCCCCTGCGTGTCGACGAGGTTCGCATCCGGGATGGGCGCTGCCAGCGCTCGTTCGAAGGTAATGCCCCATCCCAAGTACCCTCCGGCACCGCCGGCGTCACCGGCACCAGCACCGAAGAACCCCGACTGCGACTGACCCGAGGACAGCGTGGTCAGGTTGCTCGCGTTCGTTGCATTGGTCGCATTCGTCGCGTTGGTCGCGTTGGTCGCGTTCGTGGCGCTCGTCGCGGTGTCGGCCTTGGTGGCGCTCTTCACCTTGCCCAGGCTGGACTCCCTCACCTGCGTGCCGGTGACCGTGTTGTTACGCAGCCGGTTGCCGGCGATGCTGCGGCTCTTGATGTTCTTGCCGTTGACCTTCTTGGCGGCCGAGACCACCTGTCCGCAAGGGCCGGGCCCGTGAACGCCATCACGAGCGCCGTCATCGCGACGAGCATGGCCGGGGACGGCCGCTTAAGGTGCTTCCTCATCCTGAATGACCTCCTGTGGTTGGGGCCAACGTCTGGTGACTACGGTGCGGTCACCGTCCACTCACCGCCCACATACGCCGTGTCGCCGGTGGTATCCCAGTAGACGACAACACCCTTCGACGGCGAACTGAAGTAACCCTCGTCGTCGGAGTACATGAACGCATGGTTGGTGTTGTTCTCGATCTTGTTGTACAGGCACAGATAGCCCGGGTCGGCCTGGCCCACGCCCGGGCAATGCGGCGCCGAGTCCGCGCCGTGGGTGTCGACGAGGTTGGCGTTGGGAATCGGAGCCGACAGCGGCCGCTCGAAGGTGATCCCCCAACCCAGGAACCCACCGCCGCTGCCCGAAGCGTCGCTGTCGGCTGCCGAGAAGAAACCCGATTGGGACTCGCCCGGCTTCAGCGGCGTCAAATTGTTCGCTGTGGTGGCATTCGTTGCACTTGTGGCGTTTGTCGCGTTTGTCGCGGTGCTGGCAGCCGTTGCCGAGTCGGCCTTCGACGCGGAAGGGACCTTGCCGAGCTCGGACTCGTTCACCTGGTTGCCGGTGATCGTGTTGTTCTTGAGCTTGCTGCCGGTGATGCTCTTGCTCTTGATGCTCTTGCCGCTGATCCTCTTGGCGGCGGAAACCACCTGGTCGGCGAGCGCCGAGTCCCGTGAAAGCCATCACGAGCGCCGTCATCGCCACGATCATGGCAGCGGACGGCCGCTTGCCGGCCAAGCGGTTACTCATCCTGATTGACCTCCTGTACAGGGCAGCGACAGGCTGCCGAGCGGGGCGGACGTATCAGCCGAGGATGAGGCTCCGGAGGCCCGAAATCGCCTGCTCTGGACGAGGCGTACTACTGCGGCGCCGGCGCCGCGACCTGCGAAACGACGGCCAGGACCTCGTCCGCCAGCCGCGCCCCATCCTCGTCGAGGACCGGCGCGGCGGTGATCCGACGACGGCGCCGTCGGAGTAGATCTCCTCCAGGGAGATGTCCGGCTGGTCGCGCATCGGCGTCTGGATCTGGGCCAGCATCTGCTGCAGATCGCCCGGCCGGACACCCTCGCGCAGGCGGGCGCGCAGGTCGATCCCGGCGGGATTGCGCAGCGGGACGACCGTGGACGCCAGCACCGCGTTGTTGGGGACCAGCAGCACACCGCCGCCCCGCGCCACGGTCGTATAGATCAGGCCGAGGCTCGCGATCGTGCCCTCGACGTCCTTTCCGAGCGGGCCGCCCTGGAGGCGCACGCGATCGCCGGCCCGGAAAGGCCCGGACGCGAGCAGCACCATTCCGGCGATCACGTTGCCGATCGTGCTCTGGGCCGCAAGTCCGAGCACCACGGCCGTCACCGCTCCTCCGACGGCGATTGCGCGCGGGTCGAGGTCGACGATCCGGAGCGCGACGACGATCACGACCAGCAAGGCGACCAGCTGCACCAGGAAGCTGACCGTCGAGGCCGTGCCGGGGTCGAACTTCTCCAGGAGGCGCGGTCCCATGGCGCGGCCGATGTCCCGCGCCAGCCGCCAGCCGATCGCGGCCAGCAGGATCGCCGCGGCGATGCGGACGGGGACGTCCGTCCCGAACAGATCCTCGCGGTAGTGCCACAGCAGGATCAGCCCGATCGCCAGCGGGATCAGCAGCATCGCCTCCCGGCGCGCCTTACGGGCCCGCCGCGCCGCTTCTATCGAGACCAGCCGGCCGAGCGCCGTCTGGCGGTAGTAGGAGATGTCCGTGAAGCGGGTCGGGTCGCCGTCGCGAGCGTCGCGCTCGGGTGGCTGCCCCTGGGTGTCGGAGACGTCGTTCACGGCGCGCGGAGCGCCGTCAGTGTGTCAAACGCGCCCGTCCACGAGCGTTAGGCGATGATCGTCAAGACCAGTCCGGCGATGACCGCGACCGGCATGCCGTAAAGCACAGTATCGGCGGTGAGGGCAGCCCAGCGGCCCCGGTAGCCGGCCGAGCCGAACAGCAGCAGGCCCACGACGTGGAACACGTTCACGATCAGAGCGGCGATCGCGAGACCCTGGGTGATCGCGCACTCGACGGGCAGCTGCCGGCCCTCGTGGTCGTTCTGGCACGTGAGGGCGAAGAAGAACAGGAGCGCGGTTCCGATCACTCCGAACGCGATTCCGAGCCAGTAGCGGGCGGGCATCGGCGGCAGGTCATAGGTGTCGCCGCCGGGCTGGACGTCACGCGCCTGCCCTTCGCCTGGTGCCGGGCGCCTGACCTCTGCGCTAGCGTTGGCGTCGCCGTTCGCCTCGACGAGGATCTGGGTCACCGGCCGGCCGAGCTCGGCAGGTGTCTTGTCCAAGGTGTCTGACTCGAGGAACCGCTCGCCTTCGCCTTTGCGCGCGGCGATCACGACTTGGTCGGCGTCGAAGCGGCGCAGCCCGTCCTCGAGCGCGAGGCTCGGATCCGAGTCGCCCACCTCACCCTGCGACTCGATGCCGAGCTCCCGCAGCACCTCCTCGGACTCCTGCAGGCGGCGGCGTGCGCGCTCGACGTCGTCGTCGATGTCGCCCGCCGCCAGGCTGATTCCGGACGACGTCAGGGCTGGGGCCACGACGAAGGCCGACGCCTCCCGGTCACCGACGAGCTCGCGAATGCGCTCGCGCACCTGCGGCGCGGCGAGCGTCTCGCCGGCAACCACGAGCAGGCGCAGGGGACGGTCGGAGCTCGAGCCGTTCTGGCTTTGTGAGGAGGGGGCGATCACAAGGCCCTTTGTTCCCCAGGTGCGCCGCTTCCTAAGCGGCGCAGCCCGTTCAGTCCTCCCGGTCTCCCCGGAATCGTCGTCATGGCGTTGCGGAATCGTCGGTCAAGGCGTTGCGATCTCCTTTCCTTCCGGTGAGCGAGGCGGTTCGGCGGCTCGGCGGGCGAGCGGCAGGCCGAGCCACAGCAGGCCGAACATCGCCGCGGTGACGGTCGTCGCGATCGCACACGCGACCACGCCGAACAGCACGTCGGTGATCAGCATCACCGCGCCGGTCATCGCGAGCGCGAGCACGGCCAGTCCCGCGATGGCGAGCCTGTTCGAGTCCTCGACGACGACTTCCTTCAGCCGCCGGCGAAACAGCAGGCGGTGCAGTGCGGTGGGCGCGATCAGCAGTGCCGTCGCGATCGTGGTCAGCAGCAGGACCACGTAGTAGAGCTTCTCCTGGAAGGGCGTGACCTCGGCGAATCGTTGTGAGAACGGCACGATCAACAGGAAGCCGAACAGGATCTGGATGCCGGGCAACGCGACCCGCAGCTCGTTCAGGAGCTCGAGCAGATTGCGGTCCGAGCGCTCCGTCGGGTGTTTCGTCGCGACCGTCCGGGTGCAGGTTGACCGGCCCCGTCTCATTGGAGGAATCCGTCGTCACTACGAGCCGCCCGCGTCGACCGTCAGCACCACGTAATCGCCGTCGGCGCCGCTGCGGATCTCCGCGCGGCTCGAGCCGTTCGTCCCGGAGGTCAGCGCCTCGCCGGAGATTCCCGGCTGGAGCGGGCCGAACTCGAGTCGCAAAGAGCCGTCGCCGTCGCGCACCGTGACGCCCAGCCGCTCTTCGGCTACGTGCCGCGCCGCCACCTGCGCGAGCGCCTCCGCGAGCAAGATCACCTCGTCGACACGATCGACGGGCATGTCGGCGCGCGCGGCCAGGATTCCCAACAACGCGCCGCAGCACCGGGCCGACGAGCGGTCCGGGCGTCACCGCCAGCGACATCTCACGGACGGGCGCGCTCACGATCCGGCGCGAGTTGCTTCGAGGAAGCGGTCGCGGATCAACGCGAAGCCGATCGGCCCCAGAACGATGTCGAGGAAGCGCCGCGCATCACCACTCACATCCACACGATTCCCGAAGAGGATCATGACCATGCCAACGGTTTCACCGGCGACCAGAACCGGTGCGGCGAGGCAGTGCATGCCCGAGGGGGCGCCGAAGGCGCGGACGGCCTCTCCCTCGAGCCAGGTCGGGCGGCTCTCGCGCAGCACGCGACCGAGCTGCCCGTGCGCGGCGACCAGCACCATCGACGGCCCCATCATCCCGGCGGTGGAGCTCCCGAGGACCAGCTCCCCGGCCATGTAGAGCGCGAGGCCGGCGTCCAGCGCCCCGAGGTGCTCGCGGATCGCGGCCATCGCGGCGCGCAGGACAGCGGGCCCGTCATCGTTCCTCAGCCGCTCGGTCACCTGGGCGGCCGAGCGCATCAGCTCGCCGCGCAGCATGGCGGCCGCCGTCTGGCGCTCGTGTTCGCCTATCAGCACCCCGAGTTCCTCCCGATCACGGCGCTCGCGCTCGGCGTCGATCGACACGAACGCGCAGGCGGGCGGCAGCTCGGGCCGGGCCGGGAGCCGGAACAGCAGGGTGCGTTGAAGGCCCTCACGCGGGCCGCTCCACGGCGGGTGCTCCACCTCGACCGGACCGCCGCGTCCCGCGAACGCCCGCAGCAGCGCATCGTGCAGCGGCCCGTCGGCGAGCTCGGGAGCCACCTCGAGCAGCGGTTCGCCGGCGCGCAGCTGCGAACGGCTTTTCGCAACCTCGTTGACGAACTCCACCACCAGCGGCTCGGGGCCCGCAACGATCGCGAGCGGCAGCGGCAGCTGGGTGACGAGCGGGCTCGCGGTGCCGGCATCGATGCCGGCGGCGCCGGCCGTGCGCGTCTTGCGAGCGATCGAGATCGCGCGGGCGACCGGCACGCCTGACTCGGCCGCCTCACGCACGGCCACAACGCGCGCGGCGTCGGAAACGCGGTAGCGGCGCGGACCTCCGGCCGCACGAACCGGGCGCGGGAAGCCGTGCCGGCGCTCCCAGGTCCGCAGCCGCTCGCGTGACACACCAGTCATCGCGGCGAAGCGCCCGGCGCTGATGGTCGGCTCACCACCCTGGCCATTTGTCGAGTGACCACCTTTGCCCACCTGATCTTTGTACCGAAAAGGGCGGCTGTTGTGAAGTGACCACCTTTGCCCACCTGCCACTGGCACTTGACAAGGCCGAAAGTCCCAATCGTTCAGCCGGCACCTCCCGATACAGGGAGCTGCCCACCGGACAACAGGGAGACAACAGGGAGGACAGATGCAGACCACGACCGTTACGAGCAGCACCGATACGATCGGCCGGCTCGACGAGCAGGCCCTCTTGAAGCGCTACCACCGTCTGGGCGACCGGCGTGCGCGCCAGGAGCTGGTGGAGCGGCTCCTGCCGCTCGTTCGCACGATCGCGCGGCGCTACCAGCACCGCGGCGAGCCGCTGGAGGACCTGGTCCAGGTCGGCTGCATCGGCCTGATGAAGGCGGTTGACCGCTTCGACCTCGACCGTGGCGTCAAGCTCTCCACGTTCGCCGTCCCCAACATCGCCGGCGAGATCAAGCGCTACTTCCGCGACCGCAGCTCGGCCATGCGCATCCCGCGTGACGTGCAGGACCTGTCGGCGGACATCGGCACCGTGACCGAGCGGCTCACGGCGCGCCTTCAGCGCACGCCGAAGATCAGCGAGATCGCCGAAACAGTCGACGCCGACATCGAGACCGTGATGGAGGCGCTGCACAGCGTGCACGCCCACCGCGCGATGTCCCTGGACGAGCCGCTGGGCGACGACGACGAGCACTCAGAGCGCGTCGGTTCCGAGGACGAGAACTTCAGCCTCGCGGACATCCGCCTGCTGCTGGGCAGCTGCGACCACGTCCTGGATGAGCGTGACCGCGCGATTCTGCACATGCGCTTTGCCGAAGACATGACGCAGAGCGAGATCGCCGACCACATCGGTGTCTCGCAGATGCAGGTCTCACGCTTGATCCGGCGTTCGTTGAAGCGCATGCGCGACTCGATGGACGTCGGGGACGAGATCGTCCTATCGGCTTAGGCAGGACTACTCGCCAGACCCCAGTGAACGCTGCTCGAGTCGGGGAGAGCGCCGAGTATGATCGCCCGGTGGCCACCGGCGAGATGCGGTCCGGCGTCTCCGATTCGGGCATAGCCGTCCTGGAGCTGGAGGGCGAGCACGACATCTACACGGCGCCCAAGCTGCGAGACCGCCTGGGTGAGCTGGTCGAAACCGGGCCGGGCGTCGTGGTGAACCTCTCGGGCTGCGTCGTTCGTCGACTCCTCAATTCTGGGGGCGCTGCTCAACGCGAGGCAGCGAGCAGTCGACGCGCGGAAGGGATTTGCGGTTTGCCTCACGCCGCAATCCGCAGCGGCGGTTCGCCGCGTGTTCGAGATGACGGGACTGTACGAGACGCTGCCGGTCCTGCCGGACCTGGACCGGGCGATCGCGACAGCCGCTTCCGGACCACCCCGGGCGAATGATGCAGCCGGTCGCTGAGCGCCTGGCGACGCCGGCGCTGTCCCTGTCGCTGCCGGCGCAGCCCGTGAACGTGGCCGTCATCCGGCAGGCGCTGACCGGCGTCGCCGAATCGCTGGAGATCTCCGCCGCGGTGCTGGCCGACATCAACATGGCCGTCACCGAGGCCTGCACCAACGTGATCCTGCACGCCTACCCCGACGGCAGCGGCCGGGTCGAGGTCGACGTCTGTCCCGACGGCAGCAAGGTGGACGTGGTGGTCCGCGACAGCGGCGCCGGGTTCATGCCGCGCCCCGTGCAGAAGGACACCTCGTGGCGACTCGGCCTGCCGCTGATCGCCGCGCTCTCGGACGGTCTCGAGGTGACCAGCGGCGACGAGGGCAGCGGCACGGTCGTCCGCATGACCTTCGACCTGCGCTAGCGGGCCGAACCACACGCGCCAACGCTCGACCAGCGCGGCAATATGCTGCGGCATCGTGCGGATAGCGGTCTCGAGCGACATGGACACACCCACCGCCCGGGCGCTGGTCGAGGACCTGCGCCGGCGGGGTCACGAGGTGCTGCAGCACGGCGCGCTGGCCGAGGAAGAGCGCGACGACTGGGCATGGGCATCCGAGCGCGCGGCCCGCGACGTGGCCGAGGGCTCCGCAGACCAGGCGGTCGTCTGCTGCTGGACGGGCACGGGGGCCTCGATCGCGGCCAACAAGGTGCGCGGCATCCGGGCGGCGCTGTGCGGCGACGCCGAGACCGCACGTGGCGCGCGCGCATGGAACGACGCGAACGTGCTCGCGCTCAGCCTGCGGTCGACCTCCGAGCCGCTCGTGCGCGAGATCCTCGACGCATGGTTCACGGGAGAGCCGAGTTCCGACGCCGACGACCGTGCGAACGTCGAGCACATCGCCGAGATCGAGACGCCCGCCTGACATGTCCGTGGGAACCAGCGACATCGTCGCCACGCACGAGGAGGCCGCGCAGATGGAGCTGCCCCCGCTGATCGTGCGGGAGCCGCTCGAGGAGCATCTCGCGGAGCATCTGCCCGGCGAGGTGCGGGAGATCGAGCTGGAGCGGATCGGCGAGGGACACTCGAACGTGACCTACCTCGTCCGCCGGGGAGCGGAGAGCTTCGTGCTCCGCCGCCCGCCGCGCCCGCCGCTGCCGCCGAGCGCCCACGACGTGCTGCGCGAGTGGCGGCTCCTCGACGCGATCAAGGACGCCGACGTGCGCACCCCGCGAACGCTGCTCGCGTGCGCCGACGAGAGCGTGATCGGAGCTCCGTTCTACGTGATGGAGTACGTCGAGGGAACCGTGATCACGACCGACATCCCCGAGCCGCTCGACACCCACGAGGCGCGGCAGCAGATCGGGCTGGAGCTGGTCGATGCGCTGGTCGAGATGCACGCCGTGGACTGGCGGGCCTGCGGCCTGGAGGGATTCGGGAAGCCGACCGGGTATCTCGAACGCCAGCTGCGGCGCTTCAACGGGCTGTGGGAGATCAACAAGACCCGCGAGCTGCCGCAGGTGCAGGAGGTGGGCGACTGGCTGGCGGCGAACCTGCCGGACTCGCCCGAGGCCACCATCGTGCACGGCGACTACCGGCTCGGCAACACGATGGTCGCGGACGACCTGCCCCCGCGCCTGATCGCGATCTTCGATTGGGAGATGGCAACGATCGGTGATCCGCTTGCGGACGTCGGCTACCTCACCGTCACGTGGGCGCAGGAGGACGACCCGGCCAACACCATGTTCAGCGCGCTGGGGGCGATCACACGCCGAGAGGGCTTTCCGACGCGCGACGAGCTGATCGCGCACTACGAGGCGCGCAGCGGCCGGTCGATGACCGACCTGCGCTGGTATCAGGGGCTGGCGCTCTGGAAGGCGGCGGTGTTCATGGAGGGCAACTACAAGCGCTCGCTTGCCGGCACCACCGACGACCCGTATCTGAAGCTGTTCGACGAGGGCGTGCCGATGCTCGCCGAGGCGGCGCGCGAGGTCACGCGCTCGGGGCGGCGATGAGCCTCTCCGCGCTGCTCGTCGACTACGGCGGGGTGCTCACGACCAGCGTGTGGGAGTCCTTCAGCGCCTTTTGCGAGCAGGAGGATCTCGACCCGGGCGAGGTACGCCGTCTGTTCCGAGATGAGCCCAACGCGCTCGCGCTGCTGCGGCGCCTGGAGGTCGGGGAGCTGACCGAGGAGAGCTTCTCCGCCGAGTTCGGCCCGCTGCTCGGCCTGCCGCCCGACCGCCACGAAGGGCTTGTCGACCGCCTGTTCGCCGGGATGCAGCCGGAGCCGCTGATGATCGATGCGCTGCGCCGGGCGCGGGCGGCCGGGCTGCGGACCGGGCTGATCTCGAACTCCTGGGGCCGCGGCCGTTACGACCGCGACTCGTTCGAGGAGCTGTTCGACGGTGTCGTGATCTCAGGCGAGGTGGGGTTGCACAAGCCGCAACGGGAGATCTTCGAGCTGGGGGCGGAACGGGCCGGCGCCGAGGCGACGGAATGCGTCTTCGTCGACGACCTGCGGGAGAACTGCGCCGGCGCGGAAGAAGCCGGCATGACCGCGGTGCTGCACCGCGACGCCGACGAGACAGTCAGCCGGCTGGAGCACCTGCTCGGGGTGCCGCTCCGCTGACCGGCGCTCCGATGGTGCCGTCGAAGGCCTCGGCCACCGACCACAGGGTGACGTCCGCGACGCGCCCCTCGACGGCCGACTCGCGCACGTAGATCACGTCCTCGTCCTCGGCTTCGAGCAGCTCGCGAGTCGAGCCGGCCATCAGCAGCTGGTAGGGCGTCCCCTTCGTCATTCGCTCGAGACGCGCCGCTGTGTTGGTCGTGTCGCCGACCGCGGTGTACTCGAGGCGCCGCGAGGAGCCGACCATCCCTGACATCACGTAGCCGCTGTTGAGCCCGATTCCGAGCCGGAAGCCCTCGTCCGACAATCCCTCCTCGCGCAGGTAACGGTTGAAGTCCGGCAGCCGGACGGTGAGCATCTCGCGCGCCGCCGCAAGCGCGCGGTCCGCATGGTCGGCCTGCTCGATGGGCGCTCCGAACACGGCCATGACGCCATCGCCCATGTAGGCGACGAGCGTTCCCCCGTGACCCAGGATCGCCTCGCTCATGCCCTCCAGGTAGCGGTTCAGCACCCTGATCACGGCAGCGGGCGGAAGGGTCTCGCTGAACGACGTGAAGTTGCGCAGGTCCGCGAACATCACCGTCCCGAGCCGGCGGGTTCCTCCAAGGCGCAGGTCGTCCTCCGTGCGCTCGAGCACGTCCTCGACGACGGCCTCGGGCACGAACCGCGCGAACACGGAGCGCATCCGGCGCCGCTCCCGCGTCTCGGTCAGGTACTGGACCGCGAGTGTGCCGCCGGCCGACAGGAAGAACGCGGCGAGTGGAGCGGCCACCTCGATCACGAGCCCGCGCTGGAAGGCGAGCTGTGCCGCGAGCACGAACGCGGCGGCGGCCACCGTGGCAAGCGCCAGCGCGCGGAAGGCCCGCATCCGCAGGCTCATCAGCGGCGCCGCCAGCGCCAGCACGATGATCGACAGGAGGGTCACAGCGAACGGCGCGCTGTGCAGCGGGAAGCCGCTCAACACCGTCGCGACCGCGTTCGCCTGCAGTTCGGCGCCCGACATCAGCTGATGGGGCGAGAGCGGAGTGGGATGGACGTCCTGGAGCCCGCCCGCGGACGGTCCCACGACCACGAGGCGGTCGCGGAACGCGCCGGGCGAGACGCTGCCGCGCAGCACGTCGATGAACGAGTAGGTGCGGAAGGTGCCCGGCGGGCCGTGGAAGTCGATCCAGGCCCGGCCATCCGGGAAATCGCCGCGATCGACCGGGCGTCCGGTGTAACGCTCCGCGGCCGCGATCGCGAATGTCTCGAGCCCGGCCACGTGCATCTTGAAGTGCCGCACCATTCCGCCGGAGTCGGTCGGCACGACCGCGCTTGCGGCCTGCGCATGCACCGATCGCAGTACGTCGTCCCCGCCGAACACGTTCGACCTTCCCTGCGGATCCACGAGCGTCGTCGCCAGCACCGCGCCGCCCGCGTCGCCGACCGCGTCGATCAGCCGGTTGTCCTGGTCCGGCACCGTGGGCTCGGTGAACTGGACGTCGTAGGCGATCGTCCGGGCCCCGGCCTCGTGCAGGCGATTGATCACGCGCCCGTGCAGCGAGCGCGGGAAGCCCAGCAGCGCGAGCTCGGGCTGGAACCGCAGGCCTCCAAGCGTGCGGTCGTCGATCGCGACCACCACGACGTCGCGGGGAGCCGCGCGCTCGCCGCGGACCGAGTAGCGCATGTCCACGGTGTACAGCTCCGCAGCGGTCAGCGCCCCGGCCTGCTGAAGCGCCAGTGCCAGCACCGTGGCGAGCAGGCCGGTCGCCACGAACAGCCGCGCGCGCAGGTGGCGGCGCCGCCCGGACACGTCAGGCGGCGAACAGCAGCGCCGCGAGCAGTAGCGCGACCGCGTGGAAGCTCTGGTCCACGGCCACAAGCACGCCGCCGTTGTCGGGGCCGGTTCGCTTGACGCGCCGGACGTAGGCCCGCAGCAGCCGGCCGTCGTCGAGCACGAGATGCGGGACGACGATCACCGGAATCAGGGCCAGTGCCGCGAGACCGATCTCGGTCGTGGCCCAGATGACGACCGGGATGCAGGCCAGCAGGTAGCCGGCGCCGTGCGCCAGCAGCGCCCGGCGGGCGAGTGGGTTCGCACCGAGGCCGCCCTTCTTGTGCTTGGCTTGCCAATCGGTCTGCAGCAGGTAGTCACCGGCGAGATGGGAGACCGCGAGCGCGACGAAGAGAGAGGACCAGGTCACGACGGGTCGTAGATCAGCGGCCGCAGCTCATCGAAGTGATCGAAGAAGAGCGTCACGATGAGCGGGTCGAAGTGGGTTCCGGATTCGGCGGACATCTCCGCCAGCGCCTCGTCGATCGTCCAGGCCTGCTTGTAGGGGCGCTCGGAGATCAGCGCGTCGAATACGTCGCAGACCGAGCAGATCCGGCCGACGAGCGGGATCTGCTCGCCGGACAGGCCCCTGGGATAGCCCGAGCCGTCCCAGCGCTCCTGGTGGGTGAGCGCGATCACTTCGGCCATGCGCACGACCGGAGAGCGGCTTCCCGACAGCAGGTTGGCACCGATCGTCGTGTGGGTCTTCATCAGCTCCCACTCGGCCGGGTTCAGCTTGCCGGGCTTCATCAGGATGCTCTCGGGGATCGCGATCTTCCCGATGTCGTGCATCGCGGCGGCGTGCAGCAGCAGCTCGGCGTCCTCGACCCCGAGGCCGGCGTGCGTGCCGAGAGCGGCTGCGAGGCGGCTCATGCGCGTGATGTGGAGGCCCATGTCGCTGTCACGCGACTCGGCCAGCTGGCTGAGCCGGCGCACGACCTCGAGCTGTGCGTCGCGCAGCTCCTTCGTGCGCTCCTCCACCTTGCGCTCGAGCAGGTCGTTCTGAAGGGTGAGCTGTTCCTTGGCGGAAGTCAGCGCTGCGCCGAGCGAGCCGAGCATCCGGCGCGCGGCGGTCGGGTGCTGGTCGAACACGGCATCGAGGCTCGACTTGGTGATCTCGACCGCGGAGGACTCCCGGACCGCGATCACGGAGGCAGTGCGGCGACACTCGTTGACCGCCGCCAGCTCGCCGAAGACCTGGTCGGTCTCGAGCCGGTCGAGGACGAGCTGCGGGTCCACCGAGGGACGCACGACGTGCAGGAGACCCGAGCGCACGATATAGAGGGAATCGCCCAGGTCCCCTTCGTTGAAGACGACCTCGCCACGGTCGAAAGCACGACGGCGAGCGCGCAGGCGGACCTCCTCCAGGGCGGCGCCCGGGAGGATCGAGATCATTTCAACGGAGGACAGCTCCTCCATGCGCACGGCTTCGAGCAGGCTCGGACCGTGGCCTTTCATGGACGGGTGATCGGCAGCGAAACCGTCGCGGCTTGAGAAGCGGGGCCGCGCGGTGCTAGCCGGCGACCACCTCGGCGCGCACCATCTCCGAGAAGGCGGCAGCCAGCTTGGCCGTCACCGGCCCGGGCTCGCCGCTGCCCACCGGCTCTCCGTCGAGCAGCACCAGCGGCTGGATCTCGCGCGTCGAGGAGGTGAGGAAGATCTCATCGGCCGCCTTCAGGGCGAGCGGGCGAATCGGCGGCTGCACGGCGGGCGTCCCGGCCTCGTGGGAGAGCGCCATCACCCGCTCGCGGGTGATCCCGAGCAGGCAGCCCGAGCCCGGCGGCGGCGTCTCGAGGCGCCCGTCGAGCACGATGAAGACGTTGGCCGTCGTGGCCTCGACGATCTCGCCCGCCGTGTTCAGGAGCAGCGCCTCGTCGGCGCCACGCTCGTGGGCCTCCCGCAGCGCCATCACCGAGTCGGCGAGCCCGATGGTCTTCACGGCCGCGAGCGGCCCGGACTCATCGTGACGAACCGTGGTCGAGATGATCGCCGAAGCGGTCGGCGGCCAGGGGGTCAGCAGGCGTGCCGAGACGAGCAACGTCGGCGGGCCGGTCCCGCGCGTCAGACCGGGCGGACCGGGCCCGCTGGTCAGCGTCGCGCGGATGCGCGCATCGGCGAGATCGTTTGCCTCCAGCACCGACCGCACCGCCTCCTCGAAGCGCTCCGGTGGCGGCGCCTCGATCCCGAGCACCGCCGCCCCTGCGGCGAGCCGGCTCGCGTGCTCGCGCACGGCGAAGGGCACGCCCCCGTAAGACCGCAGCGTCTCGAACACCCCGTCCGCGGCAAGGAAGCCGTGGTCCTCCGGCGAGATGCACGCCTCGTTCTCGTCGATGACCCGGCCGTCGAGCCAGACGGCGCGGCCGCGGGAGCCGCTCAGCGCACCGCTCCGGCGGGCTCGGTCGAGCGCTCGCGTGGCCTGCTGATGAGAACCTCGGGCCGCTGGATCGGGCCCGCCGCGGCCGCCGCCAGCAGGCGGGCGGCCTTGTGCTGGGTCTCGGCCCACTCCATCGCGGGATCGGAGTCCGCCACCACCGCGCCGCCGGCCTGCAGGTGCAGGCGGCCCTGCTCGGCCACGAAGGTCCTGATCGCGACCGACAGCTCCAGGTCGGAGCCCGGCCCGAAGTGCCCGATCGCCCCGCAGTAGGGTCCGCGGCGCACCGGCTCCAGCTCCTCGATCAGCTCCAGCGCCCGGATCTTGGGGGCGCCGGTCACCGAGCCCGGCGGGAACGTGGCCCGCACGATGTCCCGCACCGAGACCGACTCGTCGACGCGGGCCCGGACCTCGGAAGCGAGGTGGTGCAGGCCCGGATGGCGCTCCACCTCCCACAGGCCCGTCACCTCGACGCTCCCGTAGCGCGCCACGCGTCCGAGGTCGTTCCGAGCGAGGTCGACGATCATCACGTTCTCGGCCCGGTCCTTCGGGCTGGCGTGCAGCTCGCGAGCCAGCGCCTCGTCGAGCGCCGGGTCGGGGTTCCGGGGCCTGGTGCCCTTGATGGGCCTGGTCTCGAGCACCGCCCCGGAACGCCGCAGGAACCGCTCGGGCGAGGCCGAGACGACGTCTGCGCCGGCCAGCCGCAGGAGCGCCGCGAACGGCGCCGGGCTCGAGCGGCGCAGGCGTGCGTAGAGCGCAAAGGGATCGCCCTGCCACGGCGCCGTCAGGCGGCGCGAGAGGTTGACCTGGAAGACGTCGCCGGCACGGATGTAGTCGATCGCCCGCCGCACGGCGCTCTCGTAGGCCTCCTGCTCGAGGGAGCTGCGCCAGCCCTCGACTGGATGGTGGGTCCCGAGCATTTCCCGATCACCGGCCGCGCGCGTGAGCGCGCGCTCCAGGTGGGCGGCCGAGCCGTCGCCGCGGACGGTCACGCGCCGCGCCGCGTGGTCGAACTCCAGCCAGGCCTCGTAGCGGCCCAGCGCCACCGGTGGCAGCCCGGTGTCGTCGCGCGCGACCTCCGGCAGCCGCTCGATCTCGCGGCCGAGGTCATAGGAGAGCCATCCCGCCCACCAGCCATCCGCCGGCCGCTCGAGGGCGGCAAGGCCATCCGTGCGCACCTCGGCGGGCGCGGCGGCGACGTAGGAACGGCGGCCGAGCTCGCCGAAGCCGGGCAGGCTCTCGAGCAGCACAAGGCCGGGCTCGTCTCGCAGAGCCAGGGCGACGGACAGGGGCTCCCGCCACGCAAGCATGTGCCCGATTATCCCGCAGCGATCAGCACCACTCCGGTCAGCGCGGCCACCACCCCGACCTGCGCCAGCCTGTGCGGCCGCTCGTGGAGCACAATCGCCGCCAGCGTCACCGTCGTGAGCGGATACAGGGAGGCGAGGACCGACACCAGGCTGACGAGGCCCTCGGTCGCCGCAATCCCGAAGAGCACGTTGGCCCCGACGTCGAGCGCCCCAACAAGGAGGAGGACGGGCGCGTCGCGGCGCCCGGCGCGCAACGGCGGCCGCAGCACCAGCCAAGCGGCCGCCAGCAGCGTCACTCCCGTGATCCTGTTGACGAGCAATGCCCACCCCAGGTCGGCATCGGCGGCACGGTCGATGCTGAGGAAGAAGCAGCCGAAGCCGAGCGCCGAGATCATCGCCAGCCCGGCACCGCGCGCGGTCTTGCCGCCGATCGCGGCGCCCTCCTCGCGCGAGGCGAGCACGACCCCGCCCAGCGCGAGGACCAGGCCGCCGATCTGAATTGCAGCCGGCCGGTCCCCGGTTGCCACGCCGACCACCACCGGCACCACGGCGGCGCAAGCCGAGATCGGCGCGACCACCCCCATGTTCCCGACGGCGAGCGCGCGGTAGAAGGCGGCCAGCCCCACGACGCCCGCGATGCCAGACAGGACCGCGAAGACGGCGAAGTCGCCGGCGGGCGCTCCTTCGCCTCGAATCGCCACGAAGGTGGCGATCAGGACGAGCCCGGTCAGCTGCGTGGACAACAGCACGTTGAGCAGCGGCAGCGAGCGGCTCTTGAGCCCGCCGATGAAATCCGCGGTCCCCCAGGCGACACTGGAGGCGAAGGCGAGCACTAAGGGCACCCCGGGAATGTAGGGTTCCCGCCTTATGAGCCTCGTCGTCGTCGGATCGATCGCCTTTGACGCCGTGCGCACGCCCTTCGGCGAGCGCGAGCGGATGCTGGGCGGATCCGCCACCCACTTCTCCCTCGCCGCCAGCTTCTTCACCGACGTGCGTGTGGTCGGGCCGGTGGGCGACGACTTCACCGAGGCCGAGTACGCGGTGCTCCACGAGCGTGGTGTGAACACCGACGACATCGAGCACGTGGCCGGCGGCAAGACCTTCTTCTGGCGCGGCCACTACGACTACGACCTGAATACCGCCCACACCGACGACACCCAGCTGAACGTCTTCGGGGAGTTCGAGCCGAAGCTCTCGGAGGAGTCGCGCGGCAGCCGGGCGCTGTTCCTCGCCAACATCCAGCCGCAGCTGCAGATCCAGGTGCGACAGCAGTGCAAGGGCGCGGCGCTGAGCGGCCTGGACTCGATGAACCTGTGGATCGACACCGCGCGCGACGACCTCCTCGCCGCGATCAGCTCGGTCGACGTGGTGCTCATGAACGACGCCGAGCTGCGCCAGCTGACGGAGCAGCCGAACCTGCTGCGCGCGGCCCGCACGCTGATGGAGAAGGGCCCCCGCATGGTGGTCGCCAAGCAGGGCGAGTACGGCGCCGCGCTCTATACACCCGACGGCTTCTTCGCCCTCCCGGGCTACCCGCTCGAGGACGTGCGCGACCCGACCGGCGCCGGCGACAGCTTCGCCGGAGGCTTCCTCGGCTACCTCGACGCCCACCACGACCAGGAGCTGAGCGAGCCGATTCTGCGGCGCGCGATGGCCTACGGATCCGTGATGGCTTCGTTCAACGTGGAGGAGTTCGGCACCGAGCGCGTGCAGCGACTGACGCACGACGAGGTGAACGATCGCTTCGAGGAGTTCCGCCGCATGACGCACCTCGAGGGCGCTCCGATCGCGGCGCGATAGCCTGTCCAGAGATTCGGGGCACGGCCGTGCCACGCGGGATAGGAGAAGGAGCGCGATGACGACTGAGCAGACCATCAACCGCGACGACGGACGGCCGCCCGAGGACGGGCGAGACGTCCTGACGGTCACCGACGAGCGGACGGGCGAGACCTACGAGCTGCCCGATCACGGACGGCACCATCCGGGCCGCCGAGCTGCGGCAGATCAAGGTGTCCGAGGACGACTTCGGCCTGATGTCGTACGACCCCGCGTTCCTCAACACGGCCTCCTGCCGAAGCGCGATCACCTGGATCGACGGAGACAAGGGCGAGCTCTGGCACCGCGGCATCCCGATCGAGCAGCTGTGCGAGCACAGCACCTACCTCGAGGTCGCCTACCTGCTGATCTACGGGGAGCTGCCGACCGAGAAGCAGCTCGAGAGCTGGGTGCACGACATCACGATCCACACCTTCGTGCACGAGAACATCAAGAAGTTCGTCGAGGGATTTCGCTACGACGCCCACCCGATGGGCATGCTGCTCGCGTCGGTCGGCGCGCTGTCGACCTTCTACCCCGACGCCAAGGAGATCAAGGACGAGGACGAGCGCTATCTCGCCACGATCCGGCTGATCGCGAAGATGCCGACGCTGGCCGCGTTCGCGTACCGGCACAACCGGGGGCTGCCCTACGTCTATCCGGACAACGACCTCCGCTATCCGGGCAATTTCCTCTCGATGCTCTTCAAGATGACCGAGCTGAAGTACGAGCCGGACCCGCGCCTGGAGAAGGCGCTCGAAGTGCTTTTCATCCTGCACGCCGACCACGAGCAGAACTGCTCGACCAACGCGGTGCGCGCCGTCGGCTCTTCACAGGTCGACCCCTACTCGGCGGTCGCCGCCGGCGTCGCGGCGCTCTACGGCCCCCTGCATGGCGGTGCCAACGAGGCGGTTCTGAAGATGCTCGGCCGCATCGGCACGACCGACAAGATCCCCGAGTTCCTCGAGGGCGTGAAGCAGGGCAACGAGCGCCTGATGGGCTTCGGGCACCGCGTCTACAAGAACTACGACCCGCGCGCGCGGATCATCAAGAAGCACGTCGACGAGGTGCTCGAGGCGACCGGGATGAACCCGCTGCTCGACATCGCCGTCGAGCTGGAGAAGCGCGCCCTCGACGACGACTACTTCACGAGCCGCAAGCTCTATCCGAACGTCGACTTCTACTCGGGCCTGATCTACCAGGCGCTGCAGATCCCGACCGACATGTTCACGGTGATCTTCGCGATCCCGCGCACGGCGGGCTGGGTCTCGCAGTGGCTCGAGATGGTCGACGACTCGGAGCAGAAGATCGCCCGGCCGCGCCAGATCTACACGGGCGGCGGCCCGCGGGACTACGTGCCGATGGAGCAAGCGGTAGCGGCTTAGATGTAGCCGCGTGTCTGCGCGGCTTCGACGACGCGCTTGATTCCCACCTCGTAGGCCGCCTGGCGCATCGTCAGGTCGCGCTCCCGCGCGAGCGCATCTACCTCGCGGAAGGCGCGCCGCATGATCGTGCCGAGCTTGTCGTTGATCTCGCGCTCCTCCCAGCGGAAGTGCTGCATGTTCTGCACCCACTCGAAGTACGACACGACCACGCCGCCGGCATTCGCCATCACGTCCGGGATCACGTAGATGCCGCGGTCGTTGAGCATCAGGTCGGCGCCCGGGGTGGTCGGGCTGTTGGCGCCCTCCAGCAGCATCCGGCACTGCAGCCGGTCGGCGTTCCCCTCGTGGATCATTCCGCCGAGCGCGGCAGGCACGAACACGTCGCACGGGACCTCCAGCAGCTCGTCCGGGGTGATGGTCTCCGTGCCGGGGAACTCGGGCAGCCGCCCGCCCTGCGTGGATGAACTCGGCCAGCTTGGTGGCGTCGATGCCGGCGTCGCTGCGGATCGCGCCGTGGTGGTCCGAGACCCCGACGATCGTCACGCCGAGCTGCTGCAGGATCCGCGCCGCCCATGAGCCGACGTTGCCGAAGCCCTGGATGACCGCGGTGCAGTCCGGCGGCGAGAGGCCGAGCTTGGGAGCCGCCTCCCGGAACATGAAGACGAGCCCGCGGCCGGTGGCCGACTCGCGGCCGTAGGAGCCCTCGAGCGAGATCGGCTTGCCGGTGACGATCGCGGGCGTGTTGCCGTTAGCCGCCCGTACTCGTCCATCAGCCACGCCATCACCTGGGCGTTCGTGTTGACGTCCGGCGCCATGATGTCCCGGTTCGGGCCGAGGATCTTGTGGATCTTGCCCATGAACGAGCGGGTGATCTTCTGGAGCTCGTCCTTGCCGATCTCGTCGCCCGGGCAGTCGATCCCGCCCTTGGCGCCGCCGTAGGGGATGCCGACGATCGCCGTCTTCCAGGTCATCAGCATCGCGAGCGCCCGCACGGAGTCCAGGTCGACCTCGGGGTGGTAGCGCAGTCCGCCCTTGTAGGGCCCGCGCGCGCCGTTGTGCTGGACGCGATAGCCGGAGAAGACGTGGATGCGCCCGTCGGGGAAGCGCACCGGGATCTGCACGCGGATCTCGCGGTAGGAGGTGCGCAGCACCTCGCGCACGTCGTCGGGAATGCCGCCCCGCTCGCAGACGTCGTTGAAGTAGTGCTGGACGATCTCGATGTCCGAGACCGCCGAGCGTCCCCCGGCGCCGTTGGCGGCTGCCCCCGCGGCCGCGGCCTCGCCTCCGCCCACGCGCTGTCCTGTCCTCAGCTCAGCCAACTTCCTCCCGGATGAGTCTCGCACAGATCCGGGGATTTGGAAGAGGAACTGACACGCTGTTTCCGCCAATGACACCTCCGCGTTACAGGCTCCGCACTACGGTCGTTCGATGGCGACAACGAAGTCCAAAGGCGACTTGGCCGAACTGGAGGTCGCGCGCGACCTTGTCCGCAAAGGACACAAGATCGCGATCCCCTACGGAGAGGACTGGGACTTCGATCTGATCGTCTGCCGCCTTGGACGACTGGAGCGCGTTCAGGTCAAGCACGCCGCGTCCCGGAACGGGGTTGTCGGGGTCAAGTGCACGTCGGACTCGCTGACGAACGGCAGGGTCAGGCGCACCAAGCACTACACCGACGAAATGATCGACTGGATCGCTGTCTATGACAGCACGACCGACCGCTGCTTTTACGTGCCCGCGACGGAACTTGGCCACGGAAGATCGATGTTGCACCTACGTCTGGAGCCGGCGCGCAACGGTCAAACGTGCGAGGATCCGTAACGCCGAGGATTACACAGACCTGGCGACAGTGGAGCATGCCGGGCTCGAACCGGCGGCCTCCGCGTTGCAAACGCGGCGCTCTCCCAACTGAGCTAATGCCCCGTGCCTCGATTTTACGGCTACTACTAGTCTGACCGGCCATGCGCTGGCGCCGTGTCCGTGACTCCCCAGACGTCATCGACCAGCGTGGCGGCAGGTCCGGCATGCGGATTCCCGGCGGCGCGCGTGTCGGAGTGCCCGGCGGCCTCGGTCTCGCAGGGCTCGTGGTCATCCTGCTGCTGCAGCTGCTGGGCGGCGGCGGGAGCGGCACGGCATTCGACGTCGACCCCCGGTTCGGCGACCAGGTGGAGGCGCCGGGCGGCCGGGCGATCCCGCCGAGCCAGGACCCCGAGCGCGACCTGAAGGACTTCAGCGTCTACGTCTTCATCAACGCCCAGCGGACCTGGCAGGAGACGTTCGCGGCTCAGGGGACTCCGTACGAGCGGGCCAAGCTCGTGCTTTACCGCAGCGGCGTCTCGACCGGCTGCGGCAACGCGAGCTCCGCGGTCGGGCCGTTCTACTGCCCGGCAGATCAGCGCGTCTACCTGGACCTGAGCTTCTACGACGACATGGCCTCGCAGCTCGGCGCGAGCGGCGACTTCGCCTGGGCGTACGTGATCGCCCACGAGATGGGCCATCACGTCCAGCAGCAGCTCGGGAACGTCCGACCGCGTGCGCGCGCTGCAGCGGCAGAACCCGAGAGGACGCGAACGACCTGTCGGTGCGGCTCGAGCTGCAGGCCGACTGCTACGCCGGAGTGTGGGCCCACTCGGTCTTCAAGGCCGGCGATCTCGAGCCCGGCGACGTCGAGGAGGCGGTTCGGGCGGCCGAGGCCGTCGGGGACGACCGGCTGCAGCGACGGTCCTCCGGCTCGATCGACCCCGACAGCTTCACCCATGGAACGTCCGAGCAGCGCGCGCGCTGGCTCGACAAGGGGCGTGCGTCCGGTGAGCCCGCCGACTGCGACACGTTCTCCGCGGAGGATCTCTGAAGCAACCGCTCCGGCTGGTCCGGCTACAGTCTTTCCGTTCACCGAAGCAGGGGGTTTGAGATGGGCGCCACAGCAACCTTGACCGACGAGCAGCGCGAGCAGTTCGACCGGGACGGTTACTTCGTCGTCGAGGACACCGGCATGCCGATCGAGAACCTGGGCGCGATCGTCAGCAACCTCGAGGACAAATACATCGATGAGGGTGAGCGGATCGACGAGGAGGTGTACTACACCTCAGGCCGCATCCTGGACGCATGGCACATCGACGAGAACGTGCGCGCGCTGGCGCTCAGTCCGCCCATGCTCGCCCTGCTCGAGCACCTCTATGGCCGCAAGCCGCTGCCGTTCCAGACGCTCAACTTCTACCGCGCAACACAGCAGCCGCCCCACTCCGACACGATCCACTTCAACTCCATGCCGGAGGGGTCATGTGCGGCGTTTGGGTCGACCTGGAGGACATGGACATGGACAACGGGCCGCTGATCTACTTCCCGGGCAGCCACAAGCTGCCCGAGTTGCGCATGCAGGACGCCGGCCTTCCTGGCAGCAGCGACCACTACCCCGAGTACGAGAAGATGATCGCCGAGCAGATCGGGCGCCACCGACTCCAGCCCGAGTACATGAGCCGCACGCGCCACAGCCAGGTGACGCACTACTTCTTCGAGGGCTGCCGGTACTGGACGCCGATGCTGAGCGACGAGCAGCACACCACCTGGCGCGAGCCGAACTGGGTCGAATAGCCGGGGCTATCGTCGAATAGTCCTATTTTGCAGGGCTTTTTTGGCCTTCTTGGGCTGACGTTAAGCGGCTTCCACGCCGCTATAGTGAGCGGGCAGTGGATTCGGGGGCGCGGAGCGTCCCGCAACAAGGGATGGGCAGCGGTCGATGGCCCTGGTAGGTCTTCCTCGAGGTGCAACCAGACTCGCCGCCAAGGCGGCGATCCTCACCGGCTTCGGTGTCATTGGCCTGTGCGCTCCCGCTTACGCGGCCTCGTTCGACTACAGCCCGCAGCCGGTGCTGACCGGGCTCGAGATCGAGTTCGACGCTCAGGAGACGGGTGGCGCGGACGTCACCTGGGACCTGGACGGCGACGGCGTTATCGATACGCCCGTCGGCGACCACCCCAGGTTCACGTACTTGCGGCCGGGCCTGTACCGGGCAACGATGTTCGTGGGCGGCGAGATGCCCACCATCGTCACGCAGGAGGTCTCGGTCGGGCAGCTGCTGGCGCCGTTCACCACGGTCCCCGCGACTCCGCTGGCCGGACAGGACGTGCTGCTCGTCTACGGAGGCCAGACGAACCAGTCCGTGCCGATCGTCCGTTACGACTGGGAGCTCGACGGCGACAACGACTTCAACGACGCCAGCGGAATCGTCCTCCACCGAACGTTCCCCACCGCTGGGGACTACGTCGTCGGCCTGCGCGTGACAGACAAGGAGGACGCGTTCGGCATCGAGTTCCGCGAGATCCATGTGCGCTCCCCGACCACGGTCACGATCAACTCGCTACGCCTGCTGAGTCCGTCGCCGATCATCCGCATCACCGGAAGGGTTACAAGAGTCGGCGCCAAGATCCGCCGCCTGACTGCCCTCGCGCCGATCGGGGCCAAGGTGACCGTGCGCTGCAGCGGGCGTGGTTGTCCCTTCAAGAAGTCCTCTCGCATCGCGCGACCGCCCAAGAAGAGCTCGTCCAAGGCGACCGTCGCGCTGGTCCGCTTCCGGCGAATGGAGCGGCGGCTCCTGCGCGGCGGCACAACCGTGGCGGTCTCCGTCACGCGGGCGGGCTGGGTCGGCAAGTACACGCGCTGGACGATCCGGAAGTCGAAGCCGCCCAAGCGGCGTGACCTCTGCCTGCCCCCGGGCACATCTACGCCGGTCACCTGTCCCGGATGATGAACCGGCTGACCTGGAACGAGTACCCCGTGATGGCTGGGGTCGCCGCAGTCGCGGGAATCGCTCTCTTCCTCCTGCTCCAGACGCTCGGCGGCGCACCGGCGGGTGAGCAGCCGCTCAAGCGCTCGGAGCGTGCCAGCTCGGCCGCCGTGTTGCCGCCGACAACATCGCAGGTCGAGGCCGCCCGCCAGGACCGTGCCCGGCGACGGGCCGCCGCCCGGCGCCGCGCGCGAGCCACAGCGCGTGAGCGTCAGGCCGCTGCCGCTGCCGCGGCAGCAGTGGCGCCGGCGCCAGTGCCCAGCTCCGACAGAGGGGCGACCGGCAGCTACGGCTCGCAGCCCTACGGCAGCGGGCAGGACGGCACTTCTCAGGACCAATCTGTTCCGACCCCGGAGCCCAGGCCCGACCCGGCCCCCAAGCCACAGACGAAGAAGGAGCCCACTCCCCAACCGGGGAGCAACTTCGACGACGCGGGCTGACCCCGGAGAGGTCCAAGGCCCTTAAGTCCCGTGGCTCCGCGGCCGATGCAAGCCACCGAAGATGGATCTTCGCGCGCGCATTCGTCCGTGGGCAGTCCGCCTACTCCTCCTCGCCTGCGCGGTCGCGGCTCCCGCCGCGGTCGCGACGCCGTCTGCCGTGGCGGCGATCAGCTTCCAGGCCAAGTGGGGGGATCTCGGAGCCGGCCCCGGCAACCTGAACCAGCCCACGGGGATCGAGGTCGACGAGCTCGACAACGTCTACGTCGCCGACTTCGAGAACGATCGCGTGCAGGTCTTCACCGCAGACGGCGACGCCCTCGCCGCCTGGGGCAGCACCGGCTCGGACCCCGGCCAGTTCGTCAATCCATACGACGTCGCCGTGGACGGCTCAGGCAACGTCTATGTCGCCGACGGCGGCAACAACCGGGTCCAGATCTTCACGAACTCCGGAGGCTTCGTTGGCCAGTTCGGCGGCGCGGGATCCGGCCCGGGCCAGTTCAACATCCCGACCGCGGTGGCACTCGACACCTCGGGCAACCTGCTGGTGGCCGACTGGGGCAACGATCGCGTTCAGCGGTTCACGACCGCGGGCACCTACCTCGGCGAATGGGGCAGCTCGGGGGCCGGCCCCGGCCAGTTCAACAACCCGGCCGGCATCGAGGTCGACGGCACGGGCAACGTGTATGTCGCCGACTACGGAAACAACCGCGTCCAGAAGTTCGACTCGGCGGGCGCATACGTTGCCGATTGGGGAACCGAGGGCACGGGCGACGGCCAGTTCCAGAACCCGACCGGGATCACCACCGACGTGTTCGACAACGTCTATGTCGTTGACTCCCACAACGACCGCGTGCAGGAGTTCGACTCGGCCGGGACCTTCGTAGCGAAGTTCGGCAGCAGCGGATCGGGTAACGGGGCGCTGGCATCTCCATGGGGCATCGCCGACGGGTCGCTGTCCACTCTGTTCGTCACCGACTCGGGCAACAACCGCATCCAGCGTTTCGGGGAGACGCAGAACGGCTCCACTGTCCGCCGCAGCGGCACGCGGCTGATCTTCACCGCCCGCGCGGGCAAGGCAAATGACGTCACCGTCACCGAGACCGCCGGGTTCTTCATCTTCAACGACGCTTCCGACCCGGTCCTGGCGGGCGCCGGCTGCTCCGTGACCGGGCCCACCGCCGCGACGTGCAGTGCCTCCGGCATCTCATCGCTGCGGATCAGGCTCGACGACTTGGACGACACGGCTTTGAACACGACTTCGATGCCGGCCACGATCGAGGGCGCCGACGGAAACGACCAGCTGACAGGCGGCACAGGCGACGACACCCTCATCGGCGATCTCGGCGACGACACGCTCGCCGGCGGGGGCGGCACCGACGACACGGCCAGCTACGCAGGCGCGCCGTCCGCGGTCACCGTCGCCATCACGGCGGGGTCCCAGGACACCGAAGGCGCCGGGCAGGACACTCTGACCGGAATCGAGAATCTGACCGGCTCTGCTCAGGGCGACACCTTGACCGGCAACTCCGGCGACAACCACCTCGACGGGGCGAGCGGCTCCGACACCCTCCGCGGCAACACCGGCAACGACAGGCTCACGGGCGGCTCGGGCACGGCTGACCTCGCCACCTACGCCGGCGCTGGTAGCGCTGTCACCGTCGACCTGGTCAACACCAGCGCGAGCGGTGGCGCTGGCAACGACACGCTCTCCGCAATCGAGGACCTGACCGGCTCCTCGCACGACGACATCCTGTCGGGCGACGGAAACGCGAACACGCTGAATGGTGCGGCAGGTGACGACCGTCTCTTCGGCGGCCCGGGCAACGACACGCTCGACGGCAGCGTCGGCACGGCCGACATCGCCACCTTCGCCGGGGCGAACGTTGCGATCACCGCGAACCTCAACTTGTCCGGGCCGCAGGCGACCGGCATGGGCTCCGACACGCTTGCCGCCGTCGAGGGTCTCGCCGGCGGGTCGCAGAGCGACGTACTTACGGGCGACGCCGGCCCCAATCCGCTCAGCGGCGGACCGGGCGACGACACGCTGGCCGGCGGCTTGGGCGACGACGCCCTCACCGGCGGCGCCGGTACTCACGACGCGGCCAGCTACGCATCCGCCCCCGATGCAGTGGCGGTCGACCTCTCGATCGTCTCCGCTCAGGACACCCTCGAAGCGGGCAACGACACGCTCGCGGCGGTCGAGGACCTGGTCGGCTCCGACGGTGACGACACGCTCTCGGGCGACGGCGCACCGAACGGCCTCGACGGCGGGCTCGGTGACGACACCCTACGTGGCAACGGCGGCGATGACACGATCGACGGCGGAGCCGGCGAAGACACCGCCGACTACTCAACCGCTCCTTCGGGAGTCTCCGTGGACCTCTCCCAGCTGGGCAGCCAGCCCACGGGCGGCGCCGGCTCGGACTCGCTCGCAGCGATCCAGAACCTGACCGGCAGCGCGCACGGGGACACGCTGACCTCCGGCGCCGGCGCGAACGTGATCGACGCCGCTGACGGCGATGACACCGTTCGCACCGCCGACAGCGACGCGGACGAGGCGATCTGCGGGGCCGGCACCGACACCGCCGACGCAGACAGCCTCGACTCGGTCGACCCCGACTGTGAGACCGTCACGCTCTCCGCGCCGGGTGGCGGTGGCGGCGGCGGAGACGGCGGTGGTGGTGGCACCACGACGCCGGGCCCGCCGGACCGGTCGGCTCCCTCCTTCTCCGGCTTGACCGTGCCGACGATGCGCGCCGGTGTCGGAGCGGCGATCACCTTCATCACATCTGAGGCCGGACGGATCACGCTCAAGTTCGAGCGGGTCCAGATCGGGCGCCGCGTGCGCGGCAAGTGCGTGCGCGCCACCAATCGCAACAAGCGCAAGCGCACCTGCCGCCGGTACCTCAACGCGGGCACGATCACGACCGCGATCAGCGGGGGCCAGGGCGCATTCATGTTCCCCGGCCGGATAAACGGCCGGGCGCTGAAGTCGGGTCCCTACCGGGTCACCGCCTACGTCAGTGACCTGGCGGGCAACCGCTCGCGCCTGCTCAGCACCAAGTTCGCGGTCCTGCGCTAGGAGGCGTAATGCTGCACCTTTCGCCGATGAACTTGCCGCGCCGGCGGATTTCCTCGCTGCCGCAGTCAGCACTGGTCGACGGCACAACGATCGCCTTGGCCGCGGGGGCAGCGTTCGGACTGGCCATCGACCGTGCGGTGGACTCTGTGGCGAGCAATCCTTCACCGCTCATCGTGGCTCCTTGCGTGGTCGCTGTTGCTCTACTCGCACTGTGCGGCTGGATCGTCGCCCTTACCGGCAGGCGTCCCGACCTCGGTCTGTCCATGGCACTGAGCGGCTGCTTCGTCGCGGCCGCGGCGTCGACCTTCGCTGCCCTTGCCGGTGCCCAGGGAAATGCTGGTTACTTGCCCATACTGGTCGGCGGGTGGCTCCTCGCAGCTGTGCTGATCGGGCTGGCCGCAACGCAGAAGGCGCAGCCCCATCCGGCCGCGCTCGACGGCACCAGGCGCCTGCGGATGGCGTCTTTCGGCGCCGCGGTGTCCCTGGCCGTGCTGGCGGTTGCCGGGGCGATCCCGGTCGACGCAGCCTGCGTGGCGGCAGCGGCCGCTGCGGTGGTGACGGTGATCGTCCGCGCCCGCCTGGCCCACGAGGAGAACGTCGCGAACTTCGAGCAGGCCCGCCACGAGGCGCAGACCGACGCGCTCACCGGGCTTGGCAACCGCCGGAAGCTGATCGCCGACCTGCAGCACGAGCTGCGCGGAGCGACCACGCGCTCACCGCGCGTGCTGGCCCTGTTCGACCTCGACGGCTTCAAGCGATACAACGACACCTTCGGCCACCCCGCCGGGGACACGCTTCTGACGCGGCTGGGAGGGAACCTCGGTCGCGCCATCGGCCCCTACGGGTCGGGCTACCGGCTCGGCGGCGATGAGTTCTGCGTCCTCGTCACGCGCGGCGGCGCCTCCGCCAAGACCGTGATCGGCCTCTCCTCCGCGGCCCTGTCGGACCACGGCGGCGGGTTCGCGGTCAAGTCCTCCCACGGTGCCGTGATGCTGCCCCACGAGGCCCGCGACGCGGCCGCGGCTCTGCGCGTGGCGGACCAGCGCATGTACGCGCACAAGGAGAGCCGCCGCGCATCCGCGACGCGGCAGACGCGCGACATCCTGCTCCAGGTACTGAGCGAGCGCGCGCCCGATCTCGGGGCGCACATCAAGGAGGTCGCGATGATGGCGCGCGGCGTCGGCACCCGGCTGGCGCTCGAGTCCGAGGAGCTCGACGAGGTGGTGCGCGCCGCCGAGCTGCACGACGTCGGCAAGATGGCCGTCCCGGACGAGGTGCTGAACAAGCCCGGGCCGCTGACCGACGAGGAATGGAACTTCATCCGCCAGCACACGATCGTAGGCGAGCGCATCCTGAGCGCGGCGCCGGCGCTGACGCCGGTTGCCAAACTGGTCCGCGCGAGCCACGAGCGCTGGGACGGTGCCGGCTATCCGGACGGCCTCTCGGGTCAGGAGATCCCGCTCGGCGCCCGGATCGTCGCCGTCTGCGATGCCTTCCACGCCATGACCGCCTCACGTCCCTACCGAACGCCGCTCCCAGTCGAAGAGGCGATCGCCGAGCTGCGCCGCAACGCCGGGGCCCAGTTCGACCCGGAGGTCGTGAAGGCGTTCGTCGACGAGCTGTCGGCGATGGCCGTGCGCACCCGCGCTGCGGCCGCCGCGCGCTAGGCCTAAGCCAAGCCCGGTCGCGACGAGCCCTGGCCGCCGCGGGTTCGGGACCAAGCCGCCCATCGAGACGAGCACATCCGGGACGGGCACATCGGGACGGGCAGGTAGGGAAGCCGTGCTGTTTCGTACGTGCGTGGCGCGTCTCCCACGCGTGCTGTGACGCTCTCCTAACGCTGCCCCTGCCCCTGATCTACTGGTCGAGAAAAGGTGCGTATACCGCGCAAAATCTCGGCCAGTGGATTGGCGAGGCGCCGGAACGCAACGAGAGACGCGGCGAACCGCGCAACTTCAACGCCGCTTCCCTACCTGCCTGTCCCTAGCAGCACGTTCGCGGCCAGGCAACTGAAACGGCACGCTGGAGAGCCGCGCGGCGTGGTGCGCGCTAGCGGCTTTCTCCCCGCAGCGCCTTGAAGCCCCGGTCGAGCAGCCGCTCGGCCTGGGCGCCGGCGTCGTAGGAGTGCAGCAGCACCACGCCCAGCTCCTTGGATCCGTGGCGGGCCGTGGCGACGATCGTGCGGCCGGCGCGATCCGTGTATCCGGTCTTCAGCCCCGTGACCCCGCGGTAGTGCCTGCGCACGAGCGGGTTGTGGTTGTAGAGGAACAGGCGCCCGCCCTTGATCGGGAACTTCAGGATCGCCTCGTCGCGGCGGGCGATGCGCCGGATGCGGCGGTGGTGCAGGTCGGCCCGCGCCAGGGCGGCGAGGTCGGCGGCGCAGGAGTGGTTGCCCTGGTCCTCGAGGCCGTGAGGAGTCGTGAACCGGGTGCACGCGAGGCCCATCTCGCCGGCGCGGCGGTTCATCGCCGCGACGAATGCCGGCACCGTCCCCGAGACGTGCTGCGCCAGCGCGACGGCTGCATCGTTGCCCGACACGAGCAGCAGCCCGTTGAGCAGCGCCTCCAACTGCACGCGCTTGCCCTTCGGCAGCACACCGACCGCCGAGCCCGGCGTGCGGGCAGCACGGCGCGTGATCCGGACTCGCTCGTGAGCGTCGTGCTCCACCACGAGCAGCGCGGTCATCATCTTCGTGAGGCTCGCGATCGCGAGGCGGCGCTCGGGCTCCAGACGCCACAGGACCCGGCCGGTGCGGACGTCGAACAGCAGGCCGGCGCGCGGCGCCCGCCCGAAATCGACCTGCAGCAAGTCGGGCTCGGACAGGTCGACCGCGAAGCGCTCACTGCCCTCCTCCTCACGGAGGGCGCGCTTGCCGCCCGCGGCCCGGTCGAGCAGCGGCTTGGGAGTCGCAGCGCCGGTCTGCACCGGGCCCGATCCGTTGCCCGTGCCGTCGCCCAGCTCGCCCGCCAGGGCCAGGGGCACACCGATCGCCACCAGCAGCAGCGCCACCGCCAGTGTCGCCCGCCACGGGAACGCACGGCGCCGGCGACCGCCGGTCAGCAGTGGAGGCCCGTCGCGATCGGCCGCGCCCGCGCCGCCGTTTTGCTGCACGCGACTGCGTTCCCGCTCCCGGCGGCGGCGCGCGCGCTCTCGCTCAGTAGACCGGATAGCGCGGCCCCCCACCCGTGTAGGCGCGGCTGCGGCGTTTCGCGAACAGCTTGATCGCCGCGAGCCCGAACAGGAACCCGCCGATGTGCGCGTAGTAGGCGACCCCGCCTCCGCCGAGGTCGTCGGGCGACGAGAACTGCTGGATCGCCGGCAGGAACTGCAGGAATAACCACAGGCCGAGCAGGAGCATCGCGGGTATCTCGACGATGAACACGAACAAGGCGAATATCAGGGTAAGCACCCGGGCACGCGGATAAAGCAGCGCATAGCCGCCGAGCACCGCCGCGATGGCGCCGCTCGCCCCCACGGTCGGCGTCGTCGATCCGCGCTCCAGCAGGACGTGCGTCAGCGTCCGCCACCACCCCTCCGAGCAGGTAGAACAAGACGAACCTCAGCCGGCCCATCGAGTCCTCGATGTTGTTCCCGAACACCCACAGGAACAGCATGTTGAACGCGATATGGAGCCAGCCCCCGTGCATGAACATAGAGGTCAGCAGCGTCAGATACGCGGGAGCCTCCGGAACGTCCTCGACCGGCACACCCTGCTGCGCGCGCCTGGCGTGCGTCGAGATCGGTTCCCTCGCAGACGGCGATGCTCGTCGCCGCCGCTGTGCTGGGCGCCAGGCCACACTCGCGGTCGGGATGCTCGATCGCGGTAGGGAATCGCGCCGTAGCCGACGACCGGCGCGGACTCGACGTTGTCGCCGGCCGACAGCGAGAACGACGGCCCCTGCAGGAACAGGAAGACGAACACGTTGATGGCGATGATCACCACCGTGACGACCGGGAAGCGGTCGCTGGGGATGTTGTCCCGGAGAGGAATCAAATGATGGGGTGCGACATAGGGAGCCCCCGGGCGACCGGAGGAGCGCCACTAGCAGGCAGCGGCGAAGCCGCCCGATATTTGCCCGCGGAAGGCTAGCGGCGTGAAGGCGGCCCGGTGTGCGTCGATGTCAGGCCGTCAGCGCGGCGGCGCGGCGGACCGGGACCTGCTCGTCCGCGTGGTACGAGCTGCGCACGAGCGCTCCCGAAGCCACGGACTCGAAGCCCATCGCGTAGGCGGCCCGCTCGATCTCCGCAAACTCGGCCGGGTTCCCAGTAGCGGACCACCGGCAGGTGGTCGCGCGAGGGCCGCAGGTACTGGCCCACCGTCACGACCTGGACCTCGTGCTCGCGCAGCACACTCAGCGTGTCGAGCAGCTCGTCCATCGTCTCCCCCAGCCCGACCATCAGGCCCGACTTGGTGACGACGTCGCTGTCCATCCGGCGCGCGTTGAGCAGCACCCGGCACGAGCGCAGGAAGTCGGAGCCGCGCCGGGCAAGCGGATACAGCCGCGGCACGGTCTCGACGTTGTGGTTGAAGACGTCAGGGCGCGCGTCGATCACGCGCGCGAGCGGCATCTCCTGGCCGCGGAAGTCGGGCGTCAGCACCTCGACGGCGCAGGCCGGCGCGCGGTGGCGGATCGCGCGGATCGTGTGCGGCGAACGCGCCCGCGCCGTAGTCGGGCAGGTCGTCGCGGTCGACCGACGTCACGACGCAGTGGCGCAGCCCCATCTGGCGCGACGGCGTTGGCGACCCGCAGTGGCTCGGCCCGGTCGACCAGGCTCGGCACGCCCGACTTGACGTTGCAGAAGCCGCAGCGGCGCGTGCAGACGTCGCCGAGGATCATGAAGGTCGCCGTGCCGCGCTCCCAGCACTCGCCGATGTTCGGGCAGCTGGCCTCCTCGCAGACCGTGTGCAGTCCCTGGCTGCGCATCAGGTGCTTGAGGTTGCGGTAGACGGGCCCGCCCGGCGCCTTGACCTTCAGCCAGGGTGGCTTGCGCTCCCGGAAGTCGAGCGTTCCCTTGCCGTCGCTGTCGGCGCCGCCCGGCCGGGCGCGGGAACGTGTGACATGACGCGGCGCGGCACTCATAGCGGCCTCCGCCATCGGCATCAGGCGCTCCGGCGAGACCTCCGACCAGCCGCCGTCCCAGGCGCCCGGGCCAGCTCCTCGGACACGATCGTCGCGAACGGGCCGACCTCCTGCATGACGCCCTTCTCGCGCGTCACGCGAGGAGACCCGGCAGTGCTCGATCCCGCAGGGCACGATCCACTCGAACGGCTGCAGGTCGTTGGAGACGTTGACGGCGAAGCCGTGGGTCGTCACGCCGCGGCTGACGTGGATCCCGATCGAGCCGATCTTGCGCGGCTCCGGCGTCCAGACACCGGTGAGGCCCTCGCGCGTCGTCGCCTCGACGCCGTAGTGCGCGAGCGCGGCCACCAGCGCCGCCTCCAGGGTGCGCACGTAGCGGTGGACGTCGTCGCGCAGCGGGCGCAGGCTGACGATCGGGTAGCCGACCAGCTGCCCGGGGCCGTGGTAGGTCACGCGCCCGCCGCGATCGGTCTCCCAGACCTCGATCCCCTGAGCGCGGTACCACTCCTCGCCCATCGGGAGCTCCGACGTCGGTCGGAGCGGCGGCCCGCGCGTGTAGGTCGGCGGGTGCTCGAGGGTGAGCAGCACGTCGGGAATGCAGTCGTCGCGGCGCGCCTCGTGCAGCTCCTGCTGGAGCGCGAGCGCCTCGCCGTAGGGCACCTGGCCGCAGCGCGCAATGCCAGCAAGTCGTGTCATCAGCGAAAAGCGCTAGAGCGCCATCGACAGCGGCTGCTCGAGCAGCTCTCGCACGCGGGCCAGGAACTGCGCGCCGTCGGCGCCGTAGAGGATGCGGTGGTCGCAGGCGAGCGTCACGCCCATCATCGGGCGCGCGACCACGCGGCCGGCCTCGTCGACCACCGCCTTCTTCTGCAGCGCGCCGACCGACAGGAGCGCCGCCTGAGGCGGGTTGATCACCGCCGAGAAGTTCGTCACCCCGTACATGCCGAGGTTCGACACCGTGAACGTCCCGCCCGACAGCTCGGGCGGCGTGATCGTGCCGTCCCGCACCTTCTGCGCCAGCGCGCGCGACGTCGCGGCGATCTCGCCCGAGCGATCTGCGGTCGGCATCGAAGATCGTCGGCACGACCAGTGCGTCGTCGCGCCGGCAACCGCGATGCCCACGTTGACGCGCGAGTAGAGCTCGAACTGGCCGTCGCGGTAGGAGCCGTTCGCGCGCGGGAACTCGCGCAGGGCGAGCGCACACGCCTTCACGACCATGTCGTTGTATGTCGGAGCCGGCCGCTCGTCGCCGGCGATCCGCTTCAGCTGCTCGCGCACGGCGACCGCCTCCGCCATGTCGATCTCGGTCTCCAGGTAGAAGTGCGGCACGGTCGCCTTCGACTCGGCCATCCGCCGCGAGACCGTGCCTGGAGCCGGTTGACAGCTCGACCACCTGGACCTCGCCCTTGGCGCTCTCGGGCGATGAGGCGGCGCAGCGGCCGAGCGCGGGCAGGCGCCGGAGGCGCCGGGCGCGCGGCGGGCGCTCGGCCGGCGCGCCGCGCCGCCCGCGGCGGCCTCGACGTCCGCCTTGACGATCCGCCCCCCGGGCCCGCTGCCGCTGCAGCGACTCGAGCTCGACATGCAGCTCCCGCGCCATCCGCCGCGCGACCGGAGACGCCTTGACCCGCCCATCCTGCCCTGCCGGTGCCGCTCGCGTGCCGGCTCGGCCGTCTGCGGCCTGCGCGGCTCCGCGACTGCCGGCGCCGCGGCTCCCGTCTGCGGCTCTGCCGCCTCCCGACTCCCGTCGCCCGACTCGGTTCTGCCGCCTCTCCTCCCGGCTCGCCGCCTCCTTCCGAGGGCCCTGCTCCGTTCATCTCCTCGCGCGCCCCGATCCGGGCAATCACCTCGCCGATCGGGAGCGTGTCCCCCTCGGCGGCCACGACCTCGACCAGGACGCCGTCGTCGATCGGACTCGTAGGTCATGTTCGCCTTGTCGGTCTCGATCTCGACCAGCTCGTCGCCGCGCTGCACCTCGTCGCCGACCGACTTCAGCCAGCGCAGGATCGTGCCCTCCTCCATCGAGTCGGACAGGCGCGGCATCGTGACGTCGGTGGCCACGCCTGGCCTAGACGTCTCTCATCGTCGCGAGCGCCGCCTTCACCACGTGCTCCTCGTGCGGCATGGCGGCCTGCTCGAGCGCCTTGCTGTAGGGCATCGGCACGTCCGCTCCGGTCACGCGCTGCACCGGCGCGTCGAGCCAGTCGAACGCCTGCTCCTGGATCAGCGCGGCCAGGTTGGCGCCCACTCCGCCGTGCGGCCAGCCCTCCTCCACGATCACGCAGCGGTTGGTCTTCTTGACCGAGTCGGTGATCGTGTCGAGGTCGAGCGGGCGCAGGGTGCGCGGGTCGATCACCTCCGCCTCGACGTGCTCCTCCGCCGCAAGCCGCTCGGCGGCGCGCTCCGCGATGACGGCCATGCGCGAGATACCGACGATCGTCACGTCGTCGCCCTCCCGCCGAATCGCCGCCTCGCCGAAGCGCATCGGCTCGAGGTCGTCGGGAACCTCGCCGCGCTGGCCGTAGAGCCTCTCGTGCTCGATGAAGATCACGGGGTTGTCGTCGCGGATCGCCGACTTCAGCAGCCCCTTCGCGTCGGCGGCGGTCGATGGAACCGCGACCAGCAGTCCCGGGACCTGGAGGAACATCGCCTCCATCGTGTGCGAGTGGGTGGGGCCGAGCTGGTGCCCACCGCCCTGCGGGAAGCGGATCACCAGCGGCACCCTCGCCTGGCCGCCGAACATGTAGTGGATGTGCGCCGCCGAGTTGATGATCTGGTCCATCGCCAGCAGCGCGAAGTTGACGGTCATGATCTCGACGATCGGCCGCAGCCCGGCCATCGCCGCGCCGACGCCCATGCCGACGATCGTGTTCTCGGAGATCGGCGTGTCGCGCACGCGCTTCTCCCCGAACTCCTCCAGCAGGCCCTCGGTGACCTTGAAGGCGCCCTGAAACACGCCGACGTCCTCGCCCATCAGGAAGACCGACTCGTCCGCGCGCATCTCCTCCCGCATCGCCTGGTTGAGCGCCTCGCGGTAGCGGATGGTGGTCAGACTCTCATCCTCCTCGCTGGCGCCCCGTCGCCTCGGGGCCGGGCGCCGGCTTCGCCGCGCGGCCTCGTTCCTCGTGGCGCGCGGCGCTGCACGTCGCCCGCGCGAGCGTGGGCCGCGCCGGCCTCCGCCAGCTCGTGAGCGGTGCCGCGACTGGCCGACCTCCCGCTCGTCCTCGCCGCGGTGGACCTCCGGCGTGCGCTCGTCGATCGAGTACCAGCCGCGGACCTGGTCGCCGAGCACGTAGACGTTGTCGTAGAGGCTCTCCAGCGGCGGGTCCGGGCTCGACTCTGCGAACTCGACCGCCGCGTCGACCTCGGCGATCGCGCGCCGGTCACCCTCCTCGACGCCCTCCTGGTCGATGTGACCCGCCTCGATCAGGCGCCGGGCGAAGGTCTCGATCGGGTCGCGCTCGCGCCACTGCTGGACCTCCTCCTTGGTCCGGTAGACCTCGGGGTCGGCGGCGGAGTGCCCGCGGAACCGGTAGGTGAGGCTTTCGACCAGCGTCGGGCGCCGGTCCTCGCGCGCGATCCGCAGGTGCTCGGCAACGCACTCGCGCACGGCGAGGACGTCCATGCCGTCCACCCGCTCCCCCGGCACGCCCAGACACTCGGCCTTGCTGGAGAGGTCGGTGACCGCGGAGTGACGCGAGAGCGCGGTGCCCATCCCGTACTGGTTGTTGACGACCATGAACACGACCGGCAGCTTCCACAGCGCCGCCAGGTTCATGGTCTCGCCGAAGGTGCCCTGGTTGGATGCGCCGTCGCCGAACATGCAGACCGTCACGGCGTCGTCGCCGCGGTAGTCCGATGCCAGCGCCAGGCCGGCGGCGATCGGGAGGTTCCCGCCGACGATGCCGTAGCCGCCCATGAACCGCCGCTCGGGGTCGAACAGGTGCATGGAGCCGCCGCGGCCCTTCGAGATGCCTGTCTCCTTCCCGAACAGCTCCGCCATGACGACGCTTCGGATCGGTCCCGCGGCCGATCGCCTGGCCGTGCTCGCGGTAGGTGCTGATCAGGTAGTCCTGGTCACCGCAGCACGGAGGTGACGCCGATGATCGTCGCCTCCTCGCCGATCGCAAGATGCAGGAAGCCGCCGATCCTGGCCTTCATGTACATCTCCTGGGCGCGCTCCTCGAACCGGCGGATCAGCTGCATCTTGTGCAGCATCTCGAGCGCCGTCTCGCGGTCCGGAAGCGCGTGTGCGCCGTCGCCCTTGCCGTCGGGCCCAGGGCCGTTGGCCGCCTGCTTGGACTTGCGGGCTTTGGTCTGTTGGGGGGCCTTGTCGCTCGCCATGCGTCCTGTTTGCCCTTACGTTCGCCCGGCTAGCCGGGATCGAGTCACATTACTCCCGCGGCGGCCTCGGCAGCTTCGTTCAGGCGGTCGTCGCCCCAAAACAGCTCGTCGCCCACAGCGACGGTCGGTACGCCGAACACGCCCCGCTCCGCTGCCTCATCAGTGGCCGTCCTCAAAGCCCGCTTCACCGAGTCGCTTTCGATCGCATTCAGCACGGCCCGTGGGTGCAGCTCGCACGCGGCTGCGGCGATCACGATCGTGTTCGGGTCGCTCAGGTCCCTGCCTGCGTTGAACGCCTGCCGGAAAGCGGCCAGCGCGAACGACGCCGCCTTGCCGATCTGCGCTGCGTACGTCGCTGCCCGCATCGCGGCCAGCATGTTCCCCGGCCAGGGATCGGGCCAGCGAACCGGCGGCAGCCCGTATTCGGCGGCGCGCCGCTCGACCTCGCGCATTCCAGCTTCCCGGTCGTCCGTCTCGCTCCAGGAACGCCGGTCGTGGATCTTGAACAGCCCGCCCAGCAGCAGCGGCTGCCAGACCGGAGGCCCCGGCATCAGGTGGTTGATCCGCTCCGCCGCCAGCCACGAGTACGGCGAGCCGAGGTCGAAGTAGAACTTCGAGCTCAGGCGTGGATGACCCAGCCGGCGGTCGCGCGGCCGGCCTCCATGACCGCCTCGGAGAAGGTCGGGTGCGGGTGCACCGTGCGCGCGATCTCCTCGTAGCCGCCCTCGAGCTGCTTTGCGGCGACCAGCTCGGCGATCATCTCCGTCGCGCGCGCGCCGACGATGCTGGCGCCCAGAAGCTCTCCGTAGCGGGCGTCGCCGACCATCTTCACCATGCCCTTGCGGTCACCGTAGATCGTGGCGGCGCCGACGCCTCCCATCGGGAACCTGCCGACCACGACCTCGGCTCCGCGCTCCTTCGCCTCTGCCTCGGTCAGGCCGAAGCTCGCGACCTGGGGCGAGCAGAACGTCGCACTCGGGATGTCGTCGTAGTTGAGCGGATGCGTGTCGAGCCCGGCTGCGTCCTCGACGGCGATGATGCCCTCGTCCGAGGCCTTGTGCGCGAGCGCCGGCCCATGGACGATGTCGCCGATCGCGTAAATGCCGTCGGCGTTAGTGCGCAGCCGCTCGTCGACCACCACTCGCCCGCGCTCGTCAGTCTCGACGCCGGCCGCCTCGAGACCGAGTCCCTCCACATCCGGGGCACGCCCGGCGGCGATGCAGAGGTAGTCGAACTCCTCGGTGTTGCCGCCCCACGTGACCGACACGGACTGCTTGCCGGCCTCGACCTTCTCGACCGGCGTTCCTGTCGAGATCTTGATGTTCTGGCGCTTGAACTCGCTCGCCACGACCTTTGCGATCTCCGGGTCCTCGAGCGGCAGGATCTGCTCGATCGCCTCGATCAGCGCCACCTCGGTGCCGAACCGGCCGAAGGCCGAGGCGATCTCGGCGCCTGAGGCTCCGCACCCCACGACCGCCAGCCGCGCCGGCTGCTCGTTCATCAGCCAGGCGCCGGCGGTGTCGATCACGCGACCTCCGAACTCCGTGCCGGGGATGGGCAGCGAAACGGACCCGTGGCGAGAACGATCTTGCCCGCGTCGACTGTGTCGTCGCCGACGGCCACGCTGCGGGGGCCCGCGACGCGGCCCTCGCCCTCGAGCACCTCGATCTTGTGCTTCTTGAAGAGCCCGGCGACGCCACCCGTGAGGGTCTTGACGACCTTGTCGCGGTGCTGGCCGGCGCCCGCGATGTCGAACGACACGCCGTTTGCGGCGATGCCGAACTCGGCTCCGTCCCGCACCTCGGACAGCACGTCCGCGGCGCGCAGCATCGCCTTGGCCGGGATGCAGGCCTCGTTCAGGCAGCGCCCGCCGAGCGTCGGCGCGCGCTCCACGACGGCGGTTTTCATGCCCAGCTGCGCGGCGCGGATCGCGGCGACGTAGCCGCCCGGGCCCGAGCCGATCACCACCATGTCGTAGGAACCTGCCACGAGTAGGACTCTACCTACGCGGGTCTTGCGGGTCTTAGGCCGTGGCGGGCGCCGGTACGGGCGCTTCAGTCAGGTAGTCGGCCGGGTTGACCCGCGCAGCGCGACGCTGGTACTCGGCCTGGGACCCGGGCCAGTTGTTCGTCACGCGCCCGGACTCCGTCACGTACCAGCTCGAGCACGAGACCCAGACGCTGTCGCGCAGCCGCTCGGTGAGCTCGTACTGGAATGCCTCATGGACCTCCGGGCGGACCTCGAGAGTCTGGGCTGCGCCGCTCGCGATCAGCCGCACCGCGTCCGAGGCGTACTCCGCCTGGGTCTCGATCAGGTTGAGCGCCGAGCCCGTGCCGTGATTCGTGTTCGGCCCGTAGAGCAGGAACATGTTGGGGAAGCTGGGAACCGAGATCCCGAAGTAGGCCTCCGCGCCGTCGCGCCACGCGTCGGTCAGCTCCTGTCCGTCGCGCCCGCGGACCTCCATCGGCGCCAGGAACTCCGTCGCCGTGAACCCGGTTCCGAACACGATCGTGTCGGCCTCGTAGCGGTTGCCCTGGGTGTCGATCACCGCGTCCTCGGTGATCTCGCCAACGCGGTCGGTGACCAGATCGACGTTGTCCCGGCGGAGCGTGGGATACCACTCGGAGGTGAGCAGCAGGCGCTTGCACCCGATCGGGTAGTCGGGCTTGGTCGCCTCGAGCAGGCGGCGATCGCCGCGCAGCTGGGTGAGACGCTGAAACTCGGACAGCCCGCGGAACGGAAGCCGCGCCATCGAGGCCGCCCACCGCGGGCGCTGGGTGAAGACGGGAACCGTCGCCTCCATCATCGTCCACATCGCTTTGCGTACGGCCTTCTGCAGCCACGGCGCCCGCTCGTAGACGCGCCTGGTGCGCTCTGAGTAGGGCTTGTCGGTCTTCGGCACGACCCAGCCCGGCGTGCGCTGGAAGACCGTCATGTGCGCCACGTGCGGACCGATGGCCGGCACGAACTGGATCGCGCTGGCGCCCGTGCCGATCACCGCGACGCGCCGCCCGTCGAGCGTGTCGTCGCCGGGCCAGTGTGCGGAGTGGAACACCTCGCCCTTGAACTCGCCGAGGCCGGGAATCTCCGGGATCGCCGGCCGCGTCAGCTGACCGCAGGCGGTGATCAACACCTCCGCCTCGACGGTATCGCCGTTCGCGATCTCGAGCCGCCAGCGGCCTGCCGTCCGGTCCCACCCGGCCCTGATGACGTCGGAGTTGAACCGCACGTGCCGCTCCAGGTCGAAGCGGCGGGCGACGTCCTGCAGGTAGGCCTGGATCTCCGCGCGCTGCGAGAAGCGCTGCGACCAGCGCGGGTTGGGCGCGAACGACAGCGAGTAGAGGTGTGAGGGAACGTCGCATGCGAGGCCCGGATACGTGTTGGCCCGCCACACGCCGCCGATGCTGTCACCGCGCTCGAGGATCGTGATGTCGTCCTGGCCCTGGCGGCGCAGATTGGCCGCAGCCGCGATTCCCCCGAACCCGGCGCCGACGATCGCGGTCTTGACCGTGCGCATGCCGAAACCCTACCGCCCGGGCGGTAGCCCGCGGTCCGGCATCTGGATCCGCGCGAGCGCTTTCACGAGGAACCAGAACAGTGTCCCGGCGCCGGAGATCAGCAGCAGCGACACGACAACGGCGAGGACGTTCGACGCCGTCAGCAGCGCGCCGAACACCACCAGGATCAGGAAGACGAGCAGTGTCTGGAAGCCCAGTACCGCCCAGTAGCGCGAGTACCACATGCCGACCGCCATGATGATCATCAGCACCGCCGGCGGCAGCACCTCGCCGAGCGTGAACTCATGATCCTCGAGCTCCAAGCCCGCCGCGTAGGCGATCAGGTTCGAGGTTGCGATCAGCGCGGCGATCACCGCGGCGACGGTCACCGCCTTTGGGCGCTCGCCGGCGCGCAGCGGCTCGAGCTGCTCGCGCGCGACATCGTCCTTGGACGGCTTGGGTGCCTCCTGCGCTTCCGCGGCCGCGACCGGCGGTGGCACGGGACTCCGCTCCCGGCGACGGCGCTTGCGGCTCTCCCTCCCGGACACGACGCCGCTCAGCCGCGCGCGCCGGCGGCGAGCCGTTGCTCGATGCGGTCGCGCAGCTCGCGTGCCGCGCCGCCGGGATCCTCGGCGTCGCGGATCGCGCGCACGACAGCCACACGCGCGGCGCCGGCGTCCACCACCGGCTCGACGTTGCCCGGCTCGATCCCGCCGATGGCGAAGAACGGCGCTGACGCGTTCTCGGCGGCGTAGTGCACCAGCTCAAGCCCGACCGGGGGGTACTCGGGCTTGGTCGGAGTGGCGTGAACAGGCCCGACCGCGATGTAGTCGGCCGCCTCTGCGGCAGCCACCTGCTCGGGGCTGTGGGTCGAAACGCCGATCAGCGCGTCGCGCCCGATCAGGCGCCGGACCTCGTGCGGGTCGGCGTCGTCCTGGCCGAGGTGCACCCCGTCGGCCGAGCAGGCGATCGCCAGCTCCGGCGAGTCGTTGACGATGAACAGCGCGTCGTAGGCGTCGCAGAGACGCCGGAACACACGCCCGGCCTGAACCACGTCGCGCTCGTCCGCGTCCTTCTCGCGCAGCTGCACGATGTCCACTCCCCCACGCAGCGCCGGGCGCAGGAGCTCCTCCGGATCACGTCCACCGGGGCGAGACTCGCACACCAGGTAGAGACGCGTCCGGCCAAGCCAAGCTCGGCGGCGCTGGGCCAGCCCTTCCGGATCGGTCACGGTCATATGCTCAAAATTACAGGCCCTTCGGGCCTCGCCTGCTAGTGGCGTCGCAAGCTCCGCCCCGACACATATTGCCTAGGCCGGGGTGCGGGATTAACCCAGGCCGAACTCCGGGAGGCCTGTTTCGGGCGTCGAGGCACGCGCGTGCAGCTTGCGCGGCATCCGTCCCGCCTCGAATGCGAGCCGCCCGGCGTCGACTCCGGCGCGCATGGCGCGCGCCATCTTCGCCGGGTCCTCCGCCCGCGCGATCGCGCTCGCGAGCAGCACGCCGTCGCACCCGAGCTCCATTGCGACGGCAGCGTCCGACGCCGTGCCGACACCCGCATCGCAGATCACCGGGACGCCGGCCTGCTCGATGATGATCGAGAAGTTGTACGGGTTGCGGATTCCCATGCCGCTGCCGATCGGCGACCCGAGCGGCATAACGGCCGCGCACCCGACCTCCTCGAGCCGGCGCGCGAGCACCGGGTCGTCGTTGGTATAGGGCAGGACGACGAATCCCTCGCCGGCGAGGGTCGCCGCGGCGTCGAGCAGCTCGGTGGGCTCCGGAAAGAGGGTCCGGTCGTCACCGATCACCTCGAGCTTCACCCAGTCGGTCTCGAATGCGTCGCGTGCCATGCGCGCCGTCAGGACCGCGTCATGCGCGGTGAAGCAGCCGGCGGTGTTGGGCAACACGAACAGCCCCAGGTCGTCGAGCAGCTCGAGCATCGACCCGGTTGCGTCTGCGTCCACCCGCCGCAGGGCCACGGTCGCGATCTCGGCGCCGGATGCGGCGATCGCATCGCGCATGACGTCGAGGCTGCGGAACCCGCCCGTGCCGATGATCAGGCGGGAGCCCCAGGTCCTACCGGCTATCTCGAAGTCGGACATCAGCCGCCCTGGATCGCTCTCAAAAGCTCAACACGCTGGCCGTCGTGCAACGCCGTCGTCTCCCACGCGCTGCGGGGCACCACCTCGGCGTCCACCGCCACCGCCGTTCCCCGCGCCGCCCGGGCATCGACACCGGCGGAGATGCGCACCAGCTCCGCGACGGTGACTCCCTCCGGCAGCTCGCGTGCGTCTCCGTTCACGGTCAGCCTCACGCGCTTGCGCTCCCCGCGGGTTGGGGCGAGGATGTGAACCGGCCCGGTGAGAACGGCTCCAGCTCCGCCGGCAGCGGCTGCCCGGTGAGCAGGCCGGCGACCGCATCGGCCGTCAGGGGCGCCAGCAGGACGCCGTTGCGCCAGTGCCCGGTGGCCCACACGAGCCCCTCGAGCGCGCCGTCGCCGACGATCGGCCGGTTGTCTGGCGCCGTCGGGCGCAGGCCGGCGCCGAGCTCCGCCAGCTCCAGCTCGGCGATTCCGGGAACCACTTCATAGGCGTAGCGCAGCAGGTCCAGCACGGCGCCGGCGGTGACGGTGGTGTCGAAGCCGCGCTCCTCCATCGTGGCGCCGACAACGAGCGTGCCGTCCTCGCGCGGAACCGCGTAGAAGTCTTCCGTGCGCAGCACGCGTCCCAGCGGCTGCGGCCCCGCCGCCGTCGCCCGCAGGCGCAGGATCTGGCCTTTCACGGGCCGCACGGGGACTCGCGCCTCCGCCGGCAGCCCCTCGATCGCGCCCGAGGAGGCACCGCCCGCGATCACGACATTGCCGGCTGCGAGCTCGCGCCCGTCGGCAAGGCGAACTCCGAGCACCCGGCCACCGCCGGTCACCAGCTCACGAACGGCAGCACCTTCCAGGAGCTCCACGCCTGCCGCGGAGAGCGCGGACCGAAGCGCGCAGAGAAGGGCGCGCGGGTCGACGTGGTGGTCGCCGGGCGCGAGCACACCGCCCAGCACGCGCGGTGCCAGCGCGGGCTCCAACTGCCGGCATTCCCGCCCGGACAGCTGCTCGCCCTCGAGGCCGAGCGAGAGCCGGAACCGGTGCATGCGCTCGAGTGCCTCGGCCTGGTCGCGATCAACGGCCACCGACAGCGTCCCCGTCCGCCGGTAGCCAGTCGGGCGGCCGCTCGTGGCCTCCAGCTCCTCCGCAAAGGGGCCGAACCGCTCCGCCGCCGCCAAGTTGAGGGCGATCATGTCCTGCTCGCCGAAGTCGGCCTCCGTGACCGGCGCCAGCATCCCGGCCGCCGCATGAGTGGCGCCGGAGCCGGCGGTGATTGCTTCCGCGATGGTGACCGCAAGCCCGGCCTGGGCCGCACGCCATCCGATCGACATGCCGATCACCCCGCCGCCGACAACGACGACGTCAGTGGCGCTGCGCTTCTTGTCGGGAGTCCCTGACATCACTTTCCTGCGCCGGCATTACCCGGATCAGGTTCAACGGTCGGCGGCATCATCGACCGCCCTCTCAGCCCGGTTCACCGGGCTCCCGTGTAAAAAAGTCTATCCCTGCGGGTATGCCCGGGAGGTCAGGCGAGCAGTAGCTCGAGCAGCGCCTTCTGAGCGTGCAAGCGGTTCTCGGCCTGGTCCCAGACCGCCGAGCGCTCGCCGTACAGCAGCTCGGCCGTGATCTCCTCGCCTGGGTGCGCCGGGAGGCAGTGCAGCACGATCGCGTCGTCACGCGCCTGCGCGAGCAGGCCGGCGTCGAGGCGGTAGGGCTCGAGCAGCCTGCGGCGGTCATCCGCCTCTTCCTCGTCGCCCATGCTGACCCACACGTCGGTGTAGAGGGCGTGAGCGCCGGCCGCCGCCTCGGCCGGGTCGTCGGTCAGCTCGCTCCACGCCCGCGCCTGGCTGACGATCTCGGGCACCGGGCGCAGCTCTGGCGGCGTGGCCGCCGCGACCGTGACGCCGGCGGTGGCGCCCAGCAGCATCAGCGAGTGGCAGACGTTGTTTCCGTCCCCGACGTAGGCCACACGTAGTCCCTCGAGCCGGCCGAACCGCTCGTGCAAGGTCAGCAGGTCGGCCAGGGCTTGGCACGGATGGTGCAGCGGGGTGAGCGAGTTGACGACGGGAACCGTGGCGTGGGCGGCCAGCTCCTCGATCAGCGCGTGGTCGCCGACGCGGGCAACGATGGCATCCAGATACCGCGACAGCACCAGGGCTGTGTCGCGGGGAGACTCCCCGCGAGAGGCCTGTAGCTCGTCGCCGCGCAGCACCACCGGCGTGCCGCCGAGCTGCGCCACCCCGACCTCGAAGGAGACCCGCGTGCGCGTCGAGGGTTTCTCGAAGATCATGCCGACGCTCATTCCCGCGAGCGGGCGTGGGCCGCCGTTTCCCTGCTTGAGCTCCACCGCGCGCTCGATCAGCTCCTGCAACTCGGCGCGCGTAAGCTCGGTTCCCGTGATCAGGTGCCGCGGCTTGTTCACGAACGGATCTTAAGAGCCCCGAGGATGCCCTCTCCCGCCAATACGCCGGTGCAGCTGCCCGTTCTCACGTGGAACGTGTTCCACGGGCGTGACTTCCCACCCGATCCGGGCCTGTTCACGCGCCGCTCGCGGTGGTTCCGGCGCACCATCTCGAACGCGACCCACGTGCAGGTGAACCGTTCGTTGCTGCATGAGTTCGCGCAGGTCCTGGCGGCGGGGCGCTGGTCGGTATGCCTGCTGCAGGAGTGCCCGCCCGCGTGGGTGACCACGCTGGCGGAGGCGTGCAACGCGCGCGCCGTCCGGACGCTGACCTCGCGCAACCAGCTTCGGTTCCTGCGCCGGCTCGCAGGCCGGCTCAACCCGGATCTGGTCGGAGCGTCGGAAGGAGGCTCGAACGTGACCTTGTTCCGGCAGCCCTGGTCGCTGATCGAGTCCCGGTCGATTCTCGTGAACCCCTTACGCGAACGCCGTCTGCGCGAGCGGCGCCGGATGGGCCTCGTCCGACTCGGCGCCGGGCCGACCACTGTCTGCGTCGCCAACGTTCACCTGTCCACGGGTCCGCGTGTCCAGACGGAGCGAGAGCTCAACCGCGCCGCCGCCGAGGCGGTCGCCTGGGCGGCCGGGGAGCCGCTGCTTCTGGGCGGCGACTTCAACCTGCGCCCGTGGTCCAGCACCGTTTACGGCGACCTCGAGCGACGCTTCGGCCTGGTCACCCCTACGGCGCCCGATGCGATCGACCATCTGCTCGTACGCGGCATGAAGATCCTCGAGCCGCCGCGGCCCTGGACGCCCGCCCGGAGGGAGCTGCAGCTGGACACTCCGGCGGGGCCGCGACGCCTGCGCCTGTCCGATCATGCCCCTGTCCAGGCCACCTTCGTCCTGGACTCGACGCGCATGCCATAGTTACGTGGCGATGCCGAGGAGAGGAGGCGGCGCTTCGCCGGTTGCAGCGGCCCGCGACAAGCTCGTTCGCGGTGTCCTGAGCCCGTTCAACGCCGTCGTTATCACCCGCCGCAACCTCGAGGAGGTCCTCGACGACGCCGTCCGCCGCGGGCGGATGACGCGCTCGGACGCGCAGGAGATGGTCCAGATGCTCGTCACACGCGGAGCGCGCGTGACGGACGACATCCTCGCCGAGATACAGCGGATGCTCGGCAACGTCGAGACGCTCGACCCCGAAGGCAGCGCAAACGCCACCGGCGACTCCGGCCGGCTGCCGATCCCCGGCTACGACGGACTGTCGGCCCCCCAGGTGCAAGAGCAGCTCGACGGCCTGTCGCACGTGCAGCTGCGGCGCTTGCGCGAGTACGAGCAGCGCAACGCGAACCGCAAGACGGTCCTCGAGCGGATCGACCGCAAGCTGCGCTGATTACCGCTGCTGGGCCGCCACGTCGGCGACCATCACGCCGAAGTCGAGCGGCTCGCCGGTGACGGCCGCCGCCAGGTCGTCCCCGTCCATCCGCTGGCCTTCGCGCCAGATGCCGCGCAGGAAGTCTCCGGCCGCGCGCTCGGCGAACCAGCGCTCGCCGAAGCGCTCGCGCAGGTGGGCGCGCAGGTTCGACTCCAGCGCCCAGGCGCGCAGGTAGTTGGCGGCGTAGAAGCCCTCGTCGACGTCGGACAGATACGTCTGGCGCGGCCAGGAGATCTCCACCGCATCACCGAGGAGCCGCGCGTACAGCTCGGGCATCTCCTCCAGCGGCCGCTCGCCGGCGTGCAGCTGCAGCTCGTACGCCAGCTTGGCGGTATAGCGGCGCAGGAACACGAGCTTGCTCGCCCGCGCGTACTCGACGTATGCGCCGGCGTCCTCGGCGCCCAGCACCTCGCGCAGCCAGGTCGGGTCCTCGACCAGGTGCTCGATCAGGAAAGCGAAGCACTCGGTGACCGAGTTGTCTCCGAGGTAGCGGAACTCGAACGGCAGGTCGGGGGCGACGTTCGCGTAGTGCTCGGTGTGCCCGCCTTCGTGGAAGAGCGCCGAGAAGTCGTCGCGGCCGCCGGTGCGCGGGATCACCAGATAGACCTCCCCGGGCACGCTCACCGGCGCACAGAACGCCCGCGGGCTCTTCTGCGGGCGCTGCTCGGTGTCGAGGTGGACGTTCGGCTGCGCACCAAGGTCGATTCCAAGCCCCGCGAGCGTTCGCTCGAACGCGCCCATCAGCTTCTCGGCCGGGAACAGCGCGTCCCACTCGGTAGCCCGGAAGAAGTACGGCAGGTCCGCGCGCCGCGCGCGGTCGAAGCCGAAGCCGAGCTGGCGCTGCAGCTGCGGCTCGAGCGTCTCCCGGTAGGTGCCGGCGGTCGCCTCCGAGAATGCGGCCGTCTGCCGCTCGAGCGCCGCCAGGTCCACACACTTGAGGTCGGCACCCATCTCCCGGTAGCTGCCCCATCCGAGCTCCCGCGCGACCTCGTGCGTGCGCTCGATCGCGATCCGGTGCAGAGGGTTCAGCTCCGCATCCAGCAGCTCCAGGCGCGCGCTCTCGATCGCCTGACGCCTGTCTGGGTCGGGCTCGTTGGCCTGGACGATCGGCGCCTGCCGGTAGGCCTCGCGGCGGCCGTCGACCTCGATCTCGAGCTGCGCCTCGCGCTTGGCCAGCTCGGCCTCCTGCTCCTTGGTCTCGCGCCCGATCAGCCCCCCGGCGGCCAGCTCGAGCAGGTACCGCATCCGCCGGCGCTGGTCCCCTTCTGGTGCGGCATCGCGCAGCTCCCGCAGCTCCTCCACGACCTCGCGCCTGAACAGCGACTCGTGCCGATCGTAGATCGCCTCGATCTCGAACTCGGTCTTGTGCCCCGCGAAGTGCTGGTAGTACTCGCGGTCGATCTCGCCTATGAAGGCCTCGGCCTGGGCGGCGTACGAGTCGAGGTCGAGCGTAGTGGGCATGGCAGGATGGAGAAGATGAACGGCACCTCCGGCCAGACGACCTCGGCGCCGCGTTCGGCCCGGCCCGACCGCGGCGAGCGGCTCGAGCTGAGCATCGAGAGCATCGCACAGGGGGGTGCGGGAGTGGCGCGGGCCGACGGCTATGTGGTCTTCGTCGCGGGTGCGTTCCCCGGCGACCGGGTGGTTGCCGAGGTGACGAAGCCCAAGCGCCATTTCGCGCATGCACGCGCAGTCGAGCTGCTGGAGCCGAGCCCGGACCGCGTGCCGATCCGGTGCGACCACGAGGGCGGCGAATGCCCGGGCTCGCCGTGGCAGGGCCTGCGCTACGACGTCCAGATCCAGCACAAGCAGCGCCTGGTCGAGGAGGCGCTGAGGAGGCTGGGCGGCCTCGATGGCTTCGCCATGGAGCCGCTCGTCGCCGCGGAGGATCCCTGGCGCTATCGCAACAAGCTCGAGTACTCCTTCGGCGAGGGCGAGAACAACCTAGTGCTCGGCTTCCATGCCCGCGGCAGCTGGGAGCGCATCGAGGACGCGCGCGACTGCGTGCTGGCGTCGGAGCAGAACAACGCCGCCCGCAACCTGGTCCGCGACTGGTGCGCCGCGGAGGGACTGTCGACTTACGACCGCCGGGAGGGCGCCGGGTTCCTGCGGAACCTGGTCGTGCGCGAGGGGCGCCGCACCGGCGACCTGCAGCTGCGACTCGTGACCTGTCCCGGCGACTTCCGCGTCGAGGCGCTGGCGGGGGCGGTTACCGAGCGGTCCCCCGACGCTGGATTCCTGTGGACGCGCATCGAGAGAGTCGCAGAGGTGTCGCAGGGTGGAACGACCGCGATCGTGAGCGGCTCGGAGCGGATCGCCGAGGAGCTCTGCGGCCTGCGCTTCTCGATCTCTCCGGAGGCGTTCTTCCAGACCAACACGGAGATGGCCGAGCGCCTCTACGGGCTGGCCGCCGAGTACGCCGCGCTCGGGGGACGTGAGCGCGTCTTCGACCTGTTCTGCGGGATCGGGACCCTCTCCCTGGTGCTGTCGCTGCACGCCGGGGAAGTCTGGGGAGTCGACATCGTCCCCGAGGCGATCGAGGACGCGGAGCGCAACGCGCGCGCCAACGAGATCGAGAACGCACACTTCATCGCCGGGGACGTGCGTCACACGCTGCGCCCGCTCGCCGAGACAGCACCGAGGCCGGACCTGATCGTGGTCGACCCGCCGCGCGCCGGATTGTCGAAGAAGGTGCTGGCGCGCATGGCTGAGCAGCGGCCGCGCCGGATCGTCTACGTCTCGTGCAACCCGACCACACTCGCGCCCAACGCGGCTCAGCTCGTCGCCGAGGGCTATCGGCTGGTTAAGGTGCGCCCGGTCGACATGTTCCCCCATACCCCCCACATCGAATGCGTCGCGGTGCTGGAGCGTGATGGCTGAGGACCGGCCTGTGCGCGGCTTCGGCGTGGCAGCCGGCCTGGACCCGGAGGTCGGCACCGAGGTGGCCCGCCGCTGCGCCGGCTACGGCTACGCCTCCCTATGGTCGAACGACCACCCGATGGCGAGCGGCCTGGAGACCGCCGCCGTGTTCGCCGCGGCGGTCCCTGAGCCCGATGTGGGCGTCGCGGTGCTGGCGCTCGATCGTCACAGCCCGCCGGACGTGGCGGCCAAGATCGCCGCGGTCGGCATCGAGCCGCGCCGGCTGTGGGTCGGCATCGGCGCCGGCTTCACCAAGACCCCGCTCGCCACGGTGCGCGAGGGCCTTGCCGCTTTGCGGTCCGCGCTGCCGGCGGGCGCCCGCGTGGCCGTCGCAGCGATGGGCCCGAAGATGTGCCGGCTCGCAGGCGCCGAGGCGGACGGGGTGTTCCTGAACTGGATGACACCCGACCGCGCCGCCTGGGCGCGTGAGCACATCTACGAGGGTGTGCAGGAGTCCGGCCGCGGGGAGCCGCCGATGGTATTCGGGTACGTGCGCGTCGCGGTCGGCGCCGATGCACCCGAGCGGCTGCTCAAGGAGGAGTCCTTCTACCGCGGGCTGCACCAAGGCTACATCCGCCACTTCGAAGCGCTCGGCGTGCCGGAAGGGACCGTCGGCGTAGCGGCGGCCGACGCGTCCGAGGTGCCAGGCCTGCTGGCGCCGTTCGAGCGCGACGTCGACCACGTCGTCGTGCGCGCGCTGGCGCACGCGGACGTGGAGTCGCTCAGCGCAGTGGCCGCGGCGGCGGCCCCGGCGACCGCTCGAACCTAGTCGGACTCGATCTCGCCGGACTCGGGAACCACTTCGACCGCGCAGCGCGAGCAGAGAAAGGTCTCAGAGGCGCCTTCCAGCGCCGCCTGGATCTCCTCGTCGGTGAGCTTGGCGCCGCAGTTGGCGCACCGAGTCTGGACGGGCTCTACGCCCTCGTGTTCCTCGAGGTCCATGGGCGCGTCAGTGTAGAACGTTCGCGAGCGGATGAACGAGGTCCCGATTCCTGAGCGGTTGCGGTGGCAGGCAGACTGGTGCGTCCGCCTGGGATCGCCCCTGTATGGCGAGCTGCTCGAGCGGGCGGCCGGCGACTTCGAGCGCGGCGGGCCCTGTGCGCAGCTGCTCGCGGGTCACGAGGACGACCCGCTCGGCTCGGCGCTGCCGCTGCGCTTCTTGGGTGCGGTGCATCGCCTCGTCCTTTCCGGCCGGGCGCCGGAGCTCGCCGCCTTCTATCCCTCGACCGGTGGCAGCCGGAGCGATGACGACGAATGCTGGGCCGCATTCGTCGCGACGCTCGAAAGCCAGGCCGAAGCGCTGCCGGAGCTGATCGACCGCCCGGTGCAGACCAACGAGGTCGCTCGCGCCGGCGCCCTGCTGGGCGGTTTTCTGCTGATCGGCCGCGAGACCGGACTGCCGCTGCGGCTCCTCGAGGTGGGAGCGAGCGCCGGGCTCAACCTGCGCTTCGACCGCTACCGCTACGACTGGGGCGGGGCGGTCTTCGGCGACCCCGCCTCGCCGGTGCGGTTCGAGCAGCTGTTCGCGGAGGGCTCCCCGCCCGACACTGCGATCCCGCAGGTGGCCGACCGGCGGGGCTGCGATCGCAGCCCGCTCGACGCCGCCTCCGACGAGGATCGGCTGACGCTCCTGTCCTACGTCTGGCCCGACCAGGACGGCCGGATCGAGCGGCTGCGCGCCGCCCTCGAGATCGGCGCACGCGTGCCGGCGCAGATCGAGAACGCCGACGCCGGCGAATGGGCCGCCGCAGCCCTGTCGGAGCCGGAGCCCGGGAGCGCCACCGTGCTGTTCCACTCGATCGTGCTCGCCTACCTGAGCGAGGAGAGCTGGGCGCAGCTGGAGTCGGCGATCCACGGTGCCGGCGCCCGCGCGACACCCGACGCGCCGTTCGCGTGGCTGTGGATGGAGCCGGCCGACGAGCTGGCGGACGTGCGGCTCAAGCTATGGCCGGGAGGAGAGGAGCGCCTGATCGCAAGAGCCGGCTATCAGGGCGCCACCGGTCCACTGGCTGGCCTGAGCGAGGGTCTCCCGACTCCCGACTCCCGACTAGTACGGAGGCTGATCCGCGAACCACTCGCCCAGCGGGCGGAACGCGCGCCAGAACGCCTGCTTCGCGTTCTGGTCGTCGAGCGCCGCGTCGATGTCGGGCGTGTACAGCGCGTCGATCGTCGGCGTCAGGGTCTGAATCGCACCGGACCGCGGCTCGATGCGGGACGAAAGCGGCAGGTCGAATTCGTTCAGCGTGGTGAGCGCCCGCTCTCCCATCACGACGATGATCCGCGGTGACACGACAGCGATCTCCTCGATCACCCGTGCGACGCACTCGGCCGACGCGAGGTCGGTGTCGGCGACCGGGCATTTGACGCACAGAGTCCCGTAAACGGTGAGCGGGTCGATCCCGAGCCGCTTGAAGCTCTTCATCAGCGCCCCACCGGCGCGCCCGTAGAAGGCGACGCCCTCCTCGATCTCGGACGCGGTGGGCGCGTACTTGAGCAGGAAGACGTCCGCCTGCGGGTGCCCGGATCCGAGCACCGGCATCAGGCTGCCCCGGGGGCAGTGATCGCAATCCTGGAGGTCGTGAGTCAGCCGGTTGAGCTCACGGATAGCCCGCTCGAGGTACTTCTCTCGTATCTCATCGTCCGTCGCAGGCATGTGCGCGAAGGGTTTGGACGGCGCCGCCCCTTGTCCTCTTGGCTGCATCAATACTTGCTCTTGGCCGTCCTTCTGGGCCGCACCTTCGTCTGCACGAACTTGAGGGACTGAAGGTAGATCAGGCTCTTGCGTTTGTGAAGGATGTCCGCGTCGCGCAGACTCTCCAGGAACTCCTGCGGCCCGTCGAAATCGCGCATCCGGATCTTCACCGTCCCGAGCCCCTGTGGGACGTGGCTGTCAGAGCCGGCGCCCGCGACGACGCGGTACTTGTCGGCGAACACCCGCGCCTCGTCGTTGAACCCACGCACGGCGACGCGCGCATTGAAGACCTCGAGGATGTCGATGTCCTCCACCACCTGAAGCAGGTATTCGTAGTCGGGCACTGCGTGCAGGCGATCGAACGGGTGCGGAACGTATGCCAGCCCGCCCTGCGCGTGGATCGCGTCGAGCGTCTCTCGCATGCTCATGCCGCGCGGGATCTTGTCCCTGATGAAAAGGCCGATCACCTCGCCCTCGTGCGCGGTCTTGACCTCCTCCGCGACGATCACCTTGATCCCGTTGGCGCGCTCGTGGGCCTCCCAGGCGCCGCTGATCTCGTTGTGGTCGGTGACTGCGATGGCGCCGAGACCACGCTCCTTGGCCGTGTCGAGCAGCAGGTCGACCGGAGTCGCGCAGTCCGGCGAATGATCGGTGTGCATGTGGAGGTCGCAGAAAATGAACCGGCGCCCGGCGAGCCGCCCCCGCACGGCCGCGTCACCCTCCGCCGGATGGCGGCGCGACTCGATGCGCCGGTAGACCTGCTCGCAGCGCTCAGCGACCCCATCCCATCCGAGTTGCGGCAGCACCTCCTGGCCGGCCTTCCGGAGGTTCGCGCGCAGCTCGCCGTCCGCGATCGCGCGGGCCAGCTGGGCGGCCAGCAACTCCACGTCGAGCGGCTCGAACATCAGCCCCAGCTCACCGTCGCTCAGCACCTCCTCGTAAACGGGGAGGCGCGTGGCCACCGGCACGCAACCCGACGCGAGCGACTTCAGCAGCAGCAAGGGCGCGGGCGCCAAGCCGCCCGACGCCGCGCACAGCAGATCGGCCCGGGCGAGCACGTCTTCGAGGCGCTCCGCCCCGGCACCCACGAACCGTACGCGCTCCCTCAGGCGCGCTCCCAGACGCGGCGGCGGGTCGCTCGAGCGCGCGGTCCAGATGGTTGCTCGCCAATCAGGAGAAGAGGGCAGCCGCCGCAGTGCACGCAGGAACAGGCGCAGCGAGGCGCGCTCCTCGTCCATCGCGAACGCGATCTCGACCGGCCCGCCGCCATTCCGCTCGGCGTTGCCGGATAGAGAGAATCGCTCCAGATCCACGCCGCCCGACACCACGTCGTAGTGCCCCGGAAAGAAACCGCTGATCAGCTGACGGGTTGCGATTGATGTCGCCATCCGGCCGTCGAGCCGGCCGAAGAAGAGCTGGATGAATCGCCGCGCGACCTGCGTCGAGAGCACACGCTCAGTCGGCGAGTGGAACGTCCCGACGTTGAGCGCGCGCGAGTGGCGCAGCGCAGCAGCCGACGCGCTGGGAGCAAACGGCTCATGCACGTGCATGATGTCGAGCGGCGCGATCTTCAGGACCCGCTCGATCGTCTTGGCGACGTCGATCGGCACGGAGACGGTGCCACCGCGGCGAGCCGGCGCCGGCACGCTCTGCCCCATCGCGAGCACCGTGACCGCGCCCGGCCGCAGCAGCGACTCGGGGTCGGAGGCGGCCGTCCTGATCGCCCGCCGCGACTCGCGCACCAATGACCGCGAGCCCGACGGGGCCAGCACGAGCAGCGCGTGTCCGCGCGCGGCGAGCGCCGCAGACAGCCGCTCGGCGTACTCGTTGACCTCGCGCCGCGCCTCCCACGGGTAGGGGGTCACCTGCGCGATTGCGAGCGGGGGGCTCATCCGGCGGAGGATATTCCGGGGCGGGCCAAGCAGTGTGCGGGGTGGGCCAGGCAGGACGAGCTAGTAGGGAGGTCGCTCAGCTTTCGTGCGTTTCCGTCACCTCTCCCACGCGCTTTGTCACGCCGACGTTGCAGCTTGAGAGACGTGAGCAAAGTTGACCACCCTATAGGGGGCGAACTTTGCTCACGTCCATCCGCCGCGGGAGACGCACCGGAAGCGCATCACAACTACGCCGCTTCCTTACCTGCCTCGTCCCGTCGCGGCGGCGGGGTGGCGCCCGGGGTGACGCCTAGCTCTTCGCGCGCGTCTTGGCCTTCTTCGCCGGCTTCGCCCGCTTCAGGGCGTGGTCGGCGATGAACTGCTCGGTCAGGTCGTGTGCGACCGGGTCCGGGACCTGCTTGGGTGGCGACTTCATCAGGTACGAGCTGGGCTCGGTGAGCGCGCCCGATATGCCGTTGTTCAGCGCCAGCTTGCAGAGGCGCACGGCGTCGATCACGATGCCCGCCGAGTTGGGCGAGTCCCAGACCTCGAGCTTCAGCTCCATGTTGAGCGGCGCGCCGCCGAAGGACTCGCCCTCGATCCGGATGTGCGCCCACTTGCGGTCCTTCAGCCACGGCACGTAGTCAGACGGGCCGATGTAGACGTCGTCGGCCGGCAGCTCGTAGTCGAGCATCGACGTGACCGCGTTGGTCTTGGAGATCTTCTTGGACTCCAGCCGCTCGCGCTCGAGCATGTTGTAGAAGTCCATGTTCCCGCCGACGTTGAGCTGGCTGGTGCGCTCCAGGCGCACGCCGCGCTCGAGGAACAGGCGCGCCAGTGTGCGGTGCATGATCGTCGCGCCGACCTGCGACTTGATGTCGTCGCCGATGATCGGGACGCCGGCCTTCTGGAAGCGCTTCTGCCAGTAGGGCTCGCGCGCGATGAACACCGGGATGCAGTTCACGAAGCCACAGCCTGCGGCGAGCGCCTGCTCGACGTACCACTTGGTCGCCTGCTCGGAGCCGACCGGCAGATAAGAGACGACGACGTCGGTCTGCGTCTCGCGCAGGATCCCCTCGATGTCGGCGGTCTGGCCGGGCGCCTTCTTGATCTTCTCCTTGAGGTACTTGCCGAGCCCGTCGTGCGTCATTCCGCGCTCTACCTTGACGCCGAGGTTCGGCACGTCGGCGAACTTCATCGTGTTGTTCTGGCCGCGCCAGATCGCCTGGGAGAGATCCTTGCCCACCTTGTCGGCGTCGATGTCGAACGCGGCGGTGAACTCGATGTCGCGCACGTGGTATCCGCCGAGGTCGACGTGCATCAGCCCCGGAACGAAGTCCTTCGGCGATGCGTCCTTGTAGAACTCGATCCCCTGCACGAACGAGGAAGCGCAGTTCCCCACCCCGACGATCGCCACGCGCACCTTGTCGCGCTGCCGTAGCAGTCCATCTGCAGAGCCATTCTTCGCGCCGTTGGTCGCGCTCATCTGGGAAATCGCCTCCTGGTGGGTCTTGCGGGAGTTGGTGGTCTGGCGGGGTTAGTGATTTGGTACCCGCGCGGCGGCGGGGAGTTACGGGGCCGGGGTCTCATTTCCGGCGAGCACCTGGCGAACGTGCCAGATCCGCTGGCCGGTCGTGAACAGCGCGAGGCCGGCGAGCACGTACACGGATGCGGCCAGCAGCTCGACGTCGAAGATCCCTGCTCCCTTGGCGAACACGAGCCCGATCGACAGCACCGTGACCCGCACGGGACGAGTGGCGATGCCGACCTTGCACTCCACGCCGAGCGCCTCGGCACGAGCGCGCGTGTAGCTCACCATCAGCGAGCCGAGCACCGCCAGCACGACCGCGGCAACCGCGGCTTCATCGCCCTGCTCCGCGAAGTAGGCGCCCACGGCGGCGAGGACGAGTCCCTCCTCCAGCCGGTCGAGCGTCGAGTCGAGGAAGGCCCCGAACATGGTGCCCTTGCCCGACATGCGCGAGTAGCGGCCGTCGAGGGTGTCCATCAGGCTGCCGACGATGAACGCCACGCCCGCGAGGACGAACAGCCGCTGGGTCACGAGCACCGCGGCCAGCACGTTCAGCGCGAGCCCCGTCATCGAGATCGTGTTAGGGGTCAGCCGCGAGTCGATCAGCCGGCCGCGCCCATAGGCGCGCAGCTCCGCGGCGGTGGGCGCGCGGCCGTCCTCGCGCCAGGGGGCGGGCGGACGCTGCCGTGCCCGGGAGCGCCTGCCGTGAGGCACGCGGGGTTCCGTCGCCATCAGATGCGCGTCACGCGACCTGAGCGGCGCCCGGCTCCCAGGCCCAGGCCGCCGGCCACAGCCGGCTGAAGACGTGCGTGGCGACCAGCGCCGAGGCACCCGCGACGGCCGCACCGACGAACACGTCGAACAGCCAGTGGTTGCCGGTCACGATCACGACGAAGCTGACCACGAGCGGATAGATGGCCCACAGCGCCTTGAACACTGGACGGCGCACGATCAGCATCGCCGGCACGGCGATCATGAGGGAGAAGGCGACGTGCATGCTCGGCACGGCCGCATAGGGGTTGAAGAACAGGGCGACGAGACCGGAGTCGTGCTGAACGTTCACGTAGTAGGCGATCGTGTCGACGAAGCCGAGCTCGGGCAGGAACCGCGGCGGCGCGGTCGGCATCAGCAGGTAGCCGACCAGGGCCAGACCCATTCCGACCATGAACATGTTCCGCACGAAGTAGAAGTGCTTGTTGTGGCGCAGGTAGAGCCACACCAGCGCGCCGGTCGTCAGCACGAAGTGCGAGTTGACGTACATGAAGTTTGCGATGTCGATGATGAACCGGTGGCCCATCGCCCACGCCTGCAGGCCGCGCTCCATGAAGAGGCCTGTGCTCTGCTCGATGTCGACGATCGCGCGGGCGTTTGCGAACGCCGTCGAGGCGTTGCTCTCGGCGACTCCGCGGACCGTCTCGTAGAGGATGTCCGCGATCACGAACAGCGACAGCTGCAAGAGCGCGTCGTAGCCACCCTTCGGAAGCCATCCGAAGGTATGCGTCTTGCCGGTGCGGTGCTGGTGCCAGCGCAAAAGCGCGGCGAGCACGAGCAGCAAGACGAGCGGCACGGCGAGCCGGAACACCGCGAAGATGCTAGCCGAACAACACGCCGATGTTAAGGAAGTGTCAACTAAAGGCCAGGAAATGGCCAGATTCGGGTGGTTTCAGCACTCGTCGTAGTCGCGCAAGATCGCTTTCACGGCGCGGCCAGGTGAGAAAGACGCCTTTGCCTCCAGGCGCCCGGGCCGGTCCACCCGCAGCAGCGTCCGGTCGCCGTCGCGGCCGACGCATCCGCTCCCCGCGACCAGATGCCGGTACGGGGTCGGCTCCGCGTTCACGAGCCAGCGCCCGGGTCGATCGGCCTCGACTACGAAGGACTGCGGTGTCTGGCTCACCAGCCGGGCGCCGGGCGGTCCTTCGAGCAGGCTCGGGGTAGGCGTCACCTCGTATACGCGCCAGTGCCGCGTGAGGCCACTGAGGCGCAGGTAGGGCAGGCCGGACCGCACCAGGTCGGCCTCCTCCTCGGCGGAGTAGTCGAGCTCCGCGTCCGGCAGAGCGACGTAGCGGATGCCCTTGTCCTGGAGCCACCGGCGGTACCGCTCGGCGGTCAGCTCCCCCTCATAGAAGACGTCGTTTCGCTCGCGGTCGAGCTGGCGCAGCCAGCCGCGCGCGAGCGAGAAGCGCGGCGACACATAGGCGGTCTCCCAGTGGTTGAAGGTGTAGACGACCTCGATCCGGTCGCGCTCGGCTCCCCGGCTGGCGAGCCAGTCGTTCAGCGGCTCGTAGTAGGAGCGCTCGGTCGAAGGGTCGTCGAGGCTCTGGAGCGTGTCGGGCAGCGGCGTGATCACCTGCCAGCCGAGCGCGAGCAACAGCACCGCGACGGCAAGCAGGCGCGGCGGGCGGGCGCGCCCCGAGAGCAGCACGGCCGCGAGCACCGGCCCCGCGAACAGCGAGCCGAGCCGGGTGATGTTCCCGCCCACCGGGTTCGGCACGAGCCAGAAGATCGTGCCCACGGCCAGGTAGACGACCGCGACGATGCGTATGTCGCGCTCGCCTGGGGCGTGACGCAGGAGCAGCAGCGCGCCGATGCATGTCAGGGCCAGCGGCCAGTAGGCCGAGAACCACAGCGGGAACTCGCCCGCGTCCTCGGGGAACAGGAGCGCGAGCAACAGGCCCGGGAGAAGTGCGAGGCCGGCAACGAGTCCCAGATCTCCTGAGCGGCGCGCGATCGCGACGGTGGCGGCCACCAGCGCCAGCATCGCCGCCGCGACGGGGCTGGCGAGGCCGCAGCAGAACCGCAAGCACTCCGGCCCACCGCGTCCTGCCTCGCTGAAGCGCGAGCAGGCTCGCGAGCGCGATTGCCAGGCCGAGGGAGAACGCGAGCCACCCCGCCGCGAGCATCGCCGGCACGCCCAGGGCGGCGAACCACAACGCCGCCGGCATTGCGCGCGGCCCCCACTGCGCCGCCACGAGCCGGTCGAAGAGCCATCCGCATGCGATCGCCGCCAGAGCGGCGGCCCAGATCGGATCGAGCAGCGCCTCGAGCGGCGGGAACAGCACGCTGTAGGAAGGCATGTAGTGGCCCCCGTACCACGTGCCGTTCCAGATCGCCGGGCCGTGCTGCTCGAAGAACTCGGCCCTGAACGTGTGCGCCGCGAGGTCCCGCACGGGCGGGTCCCACAAGGCGAAGGCAACGGCGGTGACGGTGCTGACCAGCAGCGCCGGCATCCCCGGCATCTGCAGTACGCGCCGGCCCATCTTCAGGACTTATAGCTTTGAAGCATGCCCGCGAGGAAGCCCGCCACCGCGCCGAGGCGCCCGACCGCCCGTCGCGTACGCGCAATCCGCGACGCGCTGCGTGGCTATTACGGCGTCCCGCGCAACGACCCTCACCACGCGCCATTGGACGAGCTGGTCCTGACCGTGCTCTCCCAGAACACCAACGACACCAACCGGGACGTGGCCTACACGCGCATGCAGGACCGCTTCCCGGACTGGGAGTCGGTCGAGCGGGCGCCCGTGGAGGAGGTCGAGGAGGCGATCCGCCCGGGCGGGATCTCCAAGGTCAAGTCCCAGCGCATCAAGGCAATGCTCGCGAGCATTCGCGAGCGGACCGGCGGCCTCGACCTGTCGATGCTCGAGTCGGCCCCGCGGGAGGAGGCCATCGACTTGCTCGAGTCGCTGCCCGGGGTCGGCCGCAAGACGACCGCCTGCGTGCTCCTTTTCTCCTACGACCGTCCGGAGCTGCCCGTCGACACGCACGTCTACCGGGTGTCGTCGCGGCTCGAGCTGATCCGGCCGAAGGCGTCCTTCCTGGAGGCGCACGAGGTCATGCGCGCCGCCGTGCCACCGGAGGAGACGTATGAGCTGCACGTCAACCTGATCCGCCACGGCCGCCGCCTCTGCACTGCTCGCGCGCCGGCCTGCGCCGAGTGCCCCCTGCGCCGCCTCTGCCCGTACGGGAAGGCGCGGCTGCGCAAGCGGGCGTGACGGCCGAGCTGCTCGTGCGGGTCCAGCCCCGCGCCTCCCGCACCGAGCTGGCCGGCGAGCGCGACGGGCGACTCCTGATCCGCGTCACCGCTCCACCCGCCGACGGCAAGGCGAACGCGGCTGTCCGCGCATTGCTCGCCAAGCGCCTGCGGGTGCCGCGCGGGTCGATCCGGATCGCGGCCGGTCAGACAGGCCGCGACAAGCGCATCACGGTCGATGGGCTGACCACGGCGGAGGCGCTGCGCCGCCTGGCCTGAGCGGAAGCGTGGGTCGTGCAGCGCCCGGCGCTCCGGGCCGCCGGCGCGCCGAGCCCGGCCCGCGCCTGGGCCACCGTGACGGTACGTGGCAGGTAGGGCGCGCGCAGCGCATTCGTTGCGCTTGCGGCGCGTCTCCCACGCGTTTCGTTGCGCGGGCGTTACCTGTCTCAAGACGGCGAGGGGACGTGAGCAAAGTTCGCCCCCTATACGGTGGCCAACTTTGCTCACGTCTGAACCTGTCACGTCGGCGTGAGAAAGCGCGTGGGAGAGGCACCTCGGGAGCATGTGATTGTGCTGCCTCCCTGCATGCCGGGCTCGCAGATAGCGCCCGAGATGAAGTCGCCGGGTCCCCTTGACCGATTGTGGAATATCTGCCACACTCCGACTTAGATTTATTGCGTTATCAATAATCGAGGCGGCGCACCCCTGACGCCGGCCCCGGCTTTTTCCCCGCATTTCGGAGGTTTTAGAGAATATGGGCAAGACAATTGGCATCGACCTGGGCACCACCAACTCATGCATGGCGGTGCTGGAGGGCGGTGAGCCGACCGTGATCCCGAATCGCGAGGGCGGCCGCACCACTCCCTCCGTGGTCGCCTTCACGCAGAGCGGAGAGCGCCTCGTCGGCGTCCCCGCAAAGCGTCAGCAGGTGACCAACCCGGAGAACACCGTGTTCTCCATCAAGCGCTTCATGGGACGCAAGCAGAGCGAGGTCTCCGAGGAGATGAAGATCGTCCCGTACAAGGTCGTCTCGGGCCCCGACGGCGACGTCCGCGTCGAGGCGGGCGGCAAGGAGTACACCCCGCCGGAGATCTCGGCGATGATCCTCCAGAAGCTGAAGACCGACGCCGAGGACTACCTCGGGACGACGGTCACAGAGGCCGTGATCACGGTTCCGGCCTACTTCAACGACTCGCAGCGCCAGGCCACGAAGGACGCCGGCAAGGTCGCCGGACTCGAGGTCAAGCGCATCATCAACGAGCCCACCGCGGCGGCTCTCGCCTACGGGCTCGAGAAGGAGCAGGACCAGACCATCCTGGTGTGGGACCTGGGCGGGGGCACCTTCGACGTCTCGATCCTCGAGATGGGCGACGGCGTATTCGAGGTCAAGGCGACCTCGGGTGACAACCACCTGGGCGGCGACAACTTCGACAAGGCGATCGTCGACTGGCTGGTGGCCGAGTTCAAGAAGGACCAGGGCATCGACCTCTCGCAGGACCGGATGGCCCTCCAGCGCCTCTACGAGGCCGCCGAGAAGGCCAAGGTCGAGCTGTCGACCACGCAGGAGACGCAGATCAACCTGCCGTTCGTGACCGCGGACCAGTCCGGTCCCAAGCACCTCGACATGCGCCTCAGCCGCTCCAAGCTGGTGGAGCTCACCTCCGACCTGCTCGACCGCACCGTCGGACCGACCAAGCAGGCGATGGAGGACGCCGGGCTGACCGGCGCCGACATCGACCACATCGTCCTCGTGGGCGGCATGACGCGCATGCCCGCGGTGAAGGACAAGGTCAAGGAGCTGACCGGCAAGGAGCCGCACCTGGGAGTGAACCCCGACGAGGTCGTGGCGGTCGGCGCCGCGATCCAGGCGGGCGTCCTCTCCGGTGACGTCAAGGACGTGCTGCTGCTCGACGTGACCCCGCTGTCGCTGGGAATCGAGACCAAGGGCGGCGTCTTCACGCGCCTGATCGAGCGCAACACCACGATCCCGACCCGCAAGTCGGAGATCTTCTCGACGGCCGAGGACAACCAGCCGTCGGTAGAGGTCCACGTGCTCCAGGGCGAGCGCGAGATGGCCAACTACAACAAGTCGCTGGGCAAGTTCCAGCTGACGGGCATCCCGCCGGCGCCGCGCGGCATCCCGCAGGTCGAGGTCGGATTCGACATCGACGCGGACGGGATCCTGCACGTGTCCGCGAAGGACCTCGGCACAGGGCAGGAGCAGAAGATCGAGATCAAGGCCGGCTCGGGCCTCTCGGACAACGACATCGAGCAGATGGTCAAGGACGCCGAGTCCCACGCCGCGGACGACCGCGCCCAGCGCGAGCTGGCCGAGGCCCGCAACGTCGGCGACAACGCGGCCTACCAGGCCGAGAAGCAGCTGGCCGACCTGGGCGAGCAGGTCGACTCCTCGTCGCGCGAGGAGATCGAGCAGGCGATCAAGGAGGTGCGCGAGGCGCTCGAGTCCGATGACGCCGAGCGCATCAAGTCCCGCACCGACGCGCTCCAGCAGGCCTTCCACAAGGTCTCGGAGCAGGTCTACCAGCAGGCCGCGCAAGCGCAGGGCGCGGCACAGGCCGACAGCACAACGGCGAACGGCGACGCGGCCGGCGCCTCCGAAGAGGAGGTCGTCGACGCCGAGGTCGTCGACGAGGGCAAGTAGGCGATGAGCGACGAGCGCGAGCGCGTCAACCCCCAGCAGAGCGAGCAGGAGGCTCCCACCCCGGAGCCTCCTGCCGACGCTGCCGAGTCGGCCATCGAACAGGACCTCTCCGAGCTGCTGAGCGAGACGGAGCGGGAGCGCGACGAGTACCTGGAGCTCGCCCGCCGCACGCAGGCGGACTTCGAGAACTACCGCAAGCGGGTGGCGCGCGAGGCCGCCGAGGCGGAGTCAAAGGGCCGCGCCGGCCTGGTGGAGCGCCTGCTGCCGGTGGTCGACAACCTCGAGCGCGCGCTGGCCGCGGCCCAGCCGATGGACCGCGAGGTCGCCGCGAACCACATCGCGGAGGGCATCCGGCTCGTGTACGAGGAGCTGAACGGGGTCCTGCGCGGCGCCGGCGTCGAGAGCTACGAGCCGGACGGGGAGCAGTTCGACCCCGACTGGCACGAGGCGATGCTGGCGCGGCCCGCGGGTGAGGATGCGGCCGCCGGCACGATCGTCGAGGTGCTCGAGCGCGGCTACCGGCTGAACGGGCAGGTGCTCAGACCCGCGCGGGTGGTGGTTGCGCAATGAGGGACCCGTACACCGTCCTGGGCGTCGCCAAGGACGCGTCGGCCGAGGAGATCAAGAAGGCCTACCGGAAGCTGGCGCGCAAGTGGCACCCGGACGCGAACCCGGACAACAAGGACGCCGAGGAGCGCTTCAAGGAGATCCAGGAGGCCAACTCGATCCTGTCCGACCCGGAGAAGCGCAAGCAGTACGACGCCGGCGGCATGTACGGCGGCGCTGCCGGTGGAGGCGGATTCCGCTTCGATCCCTCCGCCTTCCGGCAGGGTGCCGGGTCGGTCGGCGACATCCTGTCCGACCTGTTCGGGCGCGGAGGCGGCGGCGGGTTCCGTCCCGGCCGCGAGCCCGGGCGCGACCTCGAGACCGAGGTCCGCCTGTCGTTCGCACAGGCGATCCGTGGGACCCAGGTGTCGGTCAGCGTGCCGGTCGAGGAAACCTGCCCGACGTGCGCCGGCAGCGGCGCCAAGCCAGGCACCTCGCCGCGCACCTGTCCCCAGTGCGACGGCCGCGGAGTCGAGACCGAGGGACAGGGCATGTTCTCGATCGCCCAGCCGTGCTCGCGCTGCGGCGGGCGCGGAACGGTCATCGACGACCCCTGCCCGACGTGCCGGGGAGCCGGGCTGGTCCAGGAGTCCAAGCGCTTCCGCGTGAAGATCCCCGCCGGCGTTCGCGAGGGCAGCCGCATCCGACTGGCGGGCAAGGGCGAGCCGGGCACCGGCGGCGCGCCGGCCGGCGACCTGTACGTGCGTCACGCACGTCGCGCCCTCGCCCGTCTTCAAGCGTGCCGGCGACAACGTGGAGGTTGAGGTTCCGATCACCATCGTCGAGGCCGTCACGGGCGGCACGGTCGAGGTGCCGACACTCGATGGCACGAAGCGCATCCGGATCCCCGCCGGGACCTCCGACGGCAGCTTGCAGCGCCTGCGCGGCGACGGGCCGGAGAAGCTCTCCGGCCGCGGGCGCGGCGACATCCGCTACCGCTTCAAGGTCCAGATCCCCAAGACGCTTACCGACGAGCAGCGCGACGCGATGGAGCGTCTGTCCGAGGTCATGAACGGCGACCCGCGCGCGGAGCTGATCGCCCAGGCGCGGCGGGAGGTCTGACATGAAGGAGCGCAAGGACCTCTTCGAGGACGACCAGGGCGTGTTCATGATCTCGGTCGCCGCCGACCTGGCCGGCATGCACCCGCAGACGCTGCGCATCTACGAAGCGCGCGGACTGGTCAAGCCGAAGCGCTCGCCGAAGCAGACGCGGCTCTACTCGCAGCGCGACGTCGAGCGTCTGCGGCGCATCAACGAGCTCACGACGCAGGTCGGAATGAACCTCGCCGGTGTCGAGCGCGTGCTGGCGCTGGAGGAGCTGATGGAGGCGATGCAGAGCCAGCTCGAGCAGATGGAGCTGCGCGCCGAGGAGCTGCAGCGCGAGATGCGATCACGCATCGACCAGGTGCACCGCTCCTACCGGCGCGAGCTCGTGCCATGGAAGCCGCCCGGCGCGATCGTCCGTAGCGCCGACACGCTGCCGCAGCAGCGCGGCTTCACGATTCCAATCCGCCGAACTTCAGAGAAAGCAGACGAGAACAGCCGATGAGAGCAGACAGGTTCACCATCAAGTCACAGGAGGCGGTCCAGGCCGCGCAGCGGCTTGCGCACGACCGCTCCAACCCTGAGATCACGCCCGAGCACCTGCTCGCGGTGCTGATCGAGCAGGAGGGCGGGATCGTCGCCCCGATCCTCGCCAAGATCGGTGCACGCGAAGAGTCCATCCGGGCGGAGTTGAACGCGGCGCTCGACAAGCTGCCGTCCGTCTCGGGAGCGGCCGCGGGCGAGGCCCGCCCGTCGGGCGAGCTGGTACGCGTGTTCACGAACGCCGAGGCGCAGGCCGAGGGGCTGCGGGACGAGTTCATCTCGACCGAGCACCTGCTGCTGGCGCTGGCCGGCTCGCAGGCGGAGGCCGCGGCGATCCTCCAGCGCGCCGGCGCGACGCCGGACGCGATCCTCGCGGCGCTGCGCGAGGTGCGCGGCCCGCACCGGGTCACGGACCCGAGCCCGGAGGAGAAGTACCAGGCGCTGGAGCGCTTCGGACGCGACCTCACCCAGCTCGCGGAGCAGGGAAAGCTGGATCCGGTGATCGGCCGCGACGAGGAGATCCGGCGCGTGATCCAGGTGCTGTCCCGGCGGACCAAGAACAACCCGGTCCTGATCGGCGATCCGGGCGTGGGCAAGACGGCGATCGTCGAAGGCCTGGCCCAGCGGATCGTCTCGGGCGACATCCCGGAGTCGCTGCGCGACCGGCGCGTCGTGGCGCTCGACATCGGAGCGCTGATCGCGGGAAGCAAGTACCGCGGCGAGTTCGAGGACCGGCTCAAGGCGGTGCTGAAGGAGGTCCAGGAGGCCGAGGGTCGGATCATCCTCTTCATGGACGAGCTGCACACGATCGTCGGCGCCGGCGCGGCCGAAGGCGCGGTCGACGCGGCCAACCTGCTGAAGCCGATGCTCGCCCGCGGTGAGCTGCGGGCGGTCGGCGCCACGACGCTCGACGAGTACCGCAAGCACATCGAAAAGGACGCCGCGCTCGAGCGCCGGTTCCAGCCGGTGTTCGTAGGCGAGCCGTCGGTCGAGGACACGATTGCGATCCTGCGCGGGCTCAAGGAGCGCTACGAGGTGCACCATGGCGTGCGCATCCAGGACTCCGCGATCGTCGCCGCGGCGATGCTGTCCTCCCGCTACATCGCTGACCGCTTCCTCCCCGACAAGGCGATCGACCTGATCGACGAGGCCGCCTCGCGGTTGCGGATCGAGATCGACTCGATGCCGACCGAGATCGACGAGGTGGAACGGCGCATCCAGCAGCTCGAGATCGAGCACCAGGCGCTGAAGAAGGAGACCGACGAGGCGTCCGCCGCTCGCCGCGAGGCGATCGAGCGCGAGCTGGCCGACCTGCGGGAGCGCTCGGGCGCGATGAAGAGCCGCTGGCAGTCGGAGAAGGACGCGATCGCGGCCATCCGCGCCGCCAAGGAGCGCCTCGAGCAGGCGCACCGCGACGCCGAGCGAGCCGAGCGCGACGCCGACCTGCAGCGCGCCGCCGAGCTTCGCTACGGCGAGATCCCCAAGCTCGAAGAAGAGCTACATGCCCAGGAGGAGCGGCTGCGTGAGCTGCACTCCACGAGCGGCTCGATGTTGCACGAGGAGGTCACCGACGAAGAGGTGGCCGAGGTCGTCGCAAAGTGGACCGGCATCCCCCTCTCGCGGCTGATGCAGGGCGAGGTCGAGAAGCTGATCCACATGGAGGAGCGCCTGCACGAGCGGGTGATCGGCCAGGACGAGGCGATCGCCGCTGTGTCCAATGCGCTGCGCCGCTCACGCGCCGGGCTGCAGGACCCGAACCGGCCGATCGGCTCCTTCCTGTTCCTCGGCCCGACGGGTGTCGGCAAGACCGAGCTGGCGCGCGCGCTCGCCGAGTTCATGTTCGACACGCAGGATGCGCTGGTGCGGCTCGACATGTCCGAGTACATGGAGAAGCACACGGTCGCGCGCCTGATCGGGGCGCCGCCCGGATACGTGGGCTACGAGGAGGGCGGCCAGCTGACCGAGGCCGTGCGCCGGCGGCCCTACTCGGTGATCCTGCTGGACGAGGTCGAGAAGGCCCACCCGGACGTCTTCAACGTCCTGCTGCAGGTGATGGACGACGGGCGTCTGACCGACGGTCAGGGCCGCACGGTCGACTTCAAGAACACCGTGCTGATCATGACTTCCAACGTCGGCTCCCAGCACATCGTCGCCGAGGCGGACGAGGAGCGGATGCGCGAGCAGGTCGAGGGCGTGCTGTCAGCGCACTTCAAGCCCGAGTTCCTGAACCGGATCGACGACGTGGTCATCTTCCGCCGCCTGAGCAAGGACGAGATCAAGCAGATCGTCGATCTGCAGGTCGACCTGGTCCTGCAGCGCGTACGTGAGCATGGTGTCGAGGTGGTCCTGACCGACCGGGCGCTCGAGCTGTTGGCCAACCTCGGCTACGACCCGACATACGGGGCGCGGCCGCTGAAGCGCGTGATTCAGAAGCAGCTGCGTCGACAAGCTCGCGCTGGCGATGCTGGACGGCCGCTTTGCACAGGGCGACACGATCGAGGTCGATGTCGCCGATGGAGGCCTCTCCTTCACCAAGGTGGAGGCGAGGTCCACCAGCCGATCGCGGCGCACGCACCGGACTTAGCGGACCTGCAGGTCGACCTTGCCGTACTCGGCGTCGTTGCTGCCGTTGCCGTTGATGCCGACCAGGCGGATGAAGACGTCGGCCTTGGCGGCGGCGGCGATCGAGATGTAAGGAGAAACGTGCAGGCCGGTCGTGTTCACGTTGACCGAGGGGCCCGTCGCTTCCGTCCAGGTAGTTCCAGCTGACTCTGGTCGGTGGAGTACTGGAGGCGGAACTCGGCGTTGGCGGGCATCCCGTCCGGGTTCGACGACATTCACCTCCAGCCGCGCCTCGTTGGCGTTCGAGAGGTCGATCTTCGTGCGGTGACGAGCCGCCGAGAGGAACTCGGTCGCGGCAGCCGGCATGTTGAGCCAGCGGGTCGTGTCGATTCCCGGCGCATCCGTCGCCGGCGCGATCGTGATGCTCGAAGGCGTCGGCGCCGAGCCCTGGATGCTCGCGGCGATCTTGTCCCAGGTGGAGCCGTTCGAGCGGTAGAGGGATCCTCCGCTCGCGTCGCTGGCGAAGTAGAGGAACCCGTTGTTGGACGCCGAGGCCGCAGGTCGCGCGGCCAGCGTGCCGGACGCGTGGGCGTTGGAAGACCAGACGTTCTGGTTGATGTCGCCGATGCCGACCGTCCCGTCGAGGATCTCCGAAGTGGTCACAGCGCCAGCGGCGATCTCCGCGGAATCCACGGCGTCGGTGGCGATCTCGGACGAACCGACGGCGTCCGCGGCGATCTCGGAGGCCCCGACCGCGTCGGCGACGATCTCGGACGAGCCGACGGCGTCGGTTGCGATCTCCGAGGACCCGACAGAGTCGGTGGCAAGGTTGGCGGCGGTAAGCGTGTCGGAAGCAACGTCGCCGCTGACGATCGTCGCGTCGAGGATCTCCGCGCTCGTCACGGCGCCGGAGGCGATCTCGGCCGAACCGACAGCGTCTGTGGCGATCTCGGAGGAGCCGACCGCGTCGCCTGCGATCTCCGCGGAACCGACCGAGTCATCGGCCAGGTCGTCGGCGGTAAGAGAGCCGTCGAGCACCTTCGAAGAATCCACAGCGTCGTCGGCGATCTTGCTGTTGACGACTGAGTCGTCGGCGAGCTCGTCGGTGTTCACCGAACCGTCGATGATCTCGCCACTTCCGACAGCGTTGTCGGCGATCTCGTCCGCTCCTACCGAGTCGTCGGCGAGTTCGTCGTTGCCGACCGAACCATCGGCGATCTCCGCAGAGCCGACCGAACCGTCGACGATCTTGTCGGCGTCGACCGAGTCGTCGGCGAGTTCGTCGTTGCCGACAGCGCCGGCGGCGATCTCAGAGGAGTCGACCGAGTCGGCCGCCAGGTCGTCGGCGGTCAGCGAGTCGTCGAGCACCTTCGAGGAGCCCACGGCGTCGTCGGCGATCTTGCTGTTCGTGACGCTGTTGTCGGCCAGTTCCGAAGTGTTCACCGAGCCGTCGAGGATCTTGGAGCCATCCACGGAGTCGTCGGCGAGCTCGTTGTTGCCGACGGCGCTATTGGCGATCTCAGACGAACCGACCGAGTCGGCCGCCAGGTCGTCGGCGGTCAGCGAGTCGTCGAGCACCTTGGAGGAGCCCACGGCGTCGTTGGCGATCTTGCTGTTCGTGACGCTGTTGTCGGCCAGCTCGGAGGTGTTCACCGAGCCGTCGAGGATCTTGGAGCCGTCCGACCGAGTCGTCGGCGAGCTCATTGTTGCCGACGGCGCCGGCTGAGATCTCGGCGGAGCCGACGGAGTCATCGCCCAGGTCCGCGGCGGTCGAGCGAGCCGTCGACCACCTTCGCGGAGTCGACGGAGTCGTCGGCCAGCTCGGCGTGCCGACAGCGCCGGCGGCGATCTCGGAGGAGTCGACCGAGTCGGCGGCCAGGTCATCGGCGGTTAGCGAGTCGTCCAGGACCTTCGAGGAGCCCACGGCGTCGTCGGCGATCTTGGCGTTCGTGACGCTGTTGTCGGCCAGCTCGGAGGTGTTCACCGAGCCGTCGAGGATCTTGGTTCCATCCACGGAGTCGTCGGCGAGCTCGTTGTTGCCGACCGCGCCGTTGGCGATCTCGGAGGAGTCGACCGAGTCGGCGGCCAGGTCATCGGCAGTCAAGGACTCGTCGAGCACCTTCGAGGAGCCCACCGCATCGTCGGCGATCTTGCTGTTCGTGACGCTGTTGTCGGCCAGCTCGGAGGTGTTCACCGAGCCGTCGAGGATCTTCGAGCCATCCACGGAGTCGTCGGCGAGCTCGTTGTTGCCGACGGCGCCGGCGGAGATCTCGGCGGAGCCGACGGAGTCGTCGCCCAGGTCGGCGGCAGTCAACGAGCCGTCGACCACCTTGGCCGAGTTGACGGAGTCGTCGGCCAGCTCGGCGGTGCCGACAGCGCCGGCGGCGATCTCCGAGGAGTCGACGGAGTCGGCCGCCAGGTCGTCGGCGGTCAGCGAGTCGTCCAGGACCTTCGAGGAGCCCACCGCGTCGTCGGCGATCTTGGCGTTCGTGACGCTGTTGTCGGCCAGCTCGGAGGTGTTCACCGAGCCGTCGAGGATCTTGGAGCCGTCCACGGAGTCGTCGGCGAGCTTGGCGTTCGTCACTGCGCCGTCTGCGAGCTGATTGGTGCCAACCGAGCCGTCGGCCAGCGCCGCGCCGGTGAACGAGCCGGGGGCGATGTCGGCGCCGGTGATCGTGCCGTCGAGGATGTCCGAGCTCGTGATCGTGCCGTCGAGGATCTTGCTCGAGGTGACCGCGTCGTTGGCGAGCTTGGGGTTGGTGACGGAGCCGTCGGCGAGATCAGCGGTCGCCACAGAGCCGTCGACGATCTTGCCCGAGTCGACGGAGTCGGCGGCCAGCTTGGAATTCGTCACCGAGCCATCGGCGAGCTGGTTGGTTCCGATCGACCCGTCCGCCAGGGCCGCGCCGGTGAAAGAGCCCGGGGCGATGTCGGCGCCGGTGATAGTGCCGTCCAGGATGTCCGAGCTGGTGATGGTGCCGTCGAGGATCTTGCTCGAGGTGACCGCGTCGTCGGCGAGCTTGGGGTTGGTGACCGAGGCATCGGCGATCTCGCTGGTCCCGACCGCGTTGGCCGCGATCTCGGACGAGCCCACGGCGTCGGCGGCGATCTCCGAGGCGCCAACCGAGTCGGCGGCCAGGTTCGCGGCGGTCAGGGTGTCGGAGCCAACGTCGGCGCCGGTGATGGAGCCGTCAGCGATCTTGGCGGAATTCACAGAGTTGTCGGCGAGCTTGGAGTTCGTGACAGAACCGTCGGCGAGGTCGCCGGTTGCCACCGAGCCGTCGGCGATCTCGGAGGAGCCAACCGCGCCGGCACCGATCTCAGAGGCGCCAACGGAGTCGGCCGCCAGGTCGGCAGAGGTCAGAGAGTCGTCGGCGACCTTGGCCGAGTTGACAGCGCCATCCGCCAGGTCGGCATTCGCCACCGAGCCGTCCGCGATCTTGGCGGAATTGACCGCGTCGTTGGCGAGCTTTGAGTTTGTCACCGCGCCGTCGGCCAGCTGAGTCGTGCCGATCGAACCGTCCGCGAGCGCGGTGCCATCGAAGGAGCCGGGCGCGATGTCCGCGCCGGTGATCGTGCCGTCGAGGATGTCGGCGCTGGTGATGGTCCCGTCGAGGATCTTCGACGAGTCGACGGCGTTTGTTCCGAGCTTGGAGTTCGTGACCGAGCCGTCGGCGAGGTCACCTGTGGCCACTGAGCCGTCCGCGATCTCGGACGAGCCGACTGCGCCGGCTGCGATCTCGGAGGCTCCTACGGCGTCCGCCGCGATCTCCGAGGCGCCAACCGAGTCGGAGGCCAGGTCGGCGGAGGTCAGAGAGTCGTCGGCGACCTTGCCGGAGTCGACTGCATCGGCCGCCAGCTTGGGATTGGTGACGGAGCCGTCAGCGAGCTGCGCCGATCCCACGGAGCCGGGCGTGAGGCTCGAGCCGTCGAAGGAGCCGGGCGCAATGTCGGCGCCGGTGATCGAGCCGTCGAGGATGTCCGCGCTGGTGATCGTGCCGTCGATGATCTCCGAGGAACCGACCGAGTCGGCTGCGAGGTCATCGGACGTGACGCTCTCGTCGGCCAGCACACCGCCACGGCCACCTGCCACCGCGGCGTCGGCCAGCTCGGCCGAGCCGACCGAGTCGGCTGCCAGGTCGGCGGCGGTCAGCGAATCGTTGACCACCAGGCCCGAGGTGATCGAATTACGGCGGATGTCGCTCCGGGTAATGGAGCGGTTCCGGATGTAGTCGCCGGTGAGCTTGCAGGCGCGCTTGATGCGACGGCCCTGCTTGTAGCGGACGCCCCGGAGCTCGTTGTAACAGAACTTCTTCCGCAGGGCGGTGCGCTCCGCCTTGGTCATCTTCTTCACCGGAGCCGACTTCTGAGCCGGCTTTTCGGCTGCGTCAGACGGAGCCGGAGCGACTACGAGGAGCGCCAGAAGCAGGCAGCAGGCCGCGACCGCCTGGGCGGCCGAGCGCAAGAGATGAGTTTGAAGTCGTCCTGACATGTGGGCTGCCTCCGAGGAGGCGTTGCCCACATATCGTCAATCCGTCCACTCTTCTTTAGGCGGATTTTGGAATCTGGTGGCCCGGGGGCCAGCCTTAATTTGGCTTGAACGAAAGGATCATGTTGGCGATCTCGCGCGCCGTCTTCTCCTGGCCGCCCTTGGAGACCGTGTTCAGCGCGTAGCTGCGGTCGCCGTCCGGGACCACGACCACCGTGTGGACCGTGCCCTTACGCTTGCGGATGTAGGAGTAGAAGAAGGCGTTTCCGCCAGCCGTCTTCACGATGCGTGCAGAACGCTTCTGGAAGTCGGGAAGCCGCTGGTCCAGTTCGCGCGTGAACTGGCTCGAGAAGGCGTCGAAGTTCTGTGGCGCCCGGCCTTCACGGCGCACGAACACGAAGCCGGAAGAGTCGCCGCTTCGCACGCCGGCGATCGGGCTGCCCGGGGAGTTGCCGAGCTCGCTTGCGGACAGCTTCTGCCATCCGTCCGGGTACTCGAGGCTGAAGTTCGCGCTGCCGGGACCCGTCAGCTTGCCCTCGTCGTTGCCTCCGGAGGCGACCAGCACCGCGACGGCGACGGCCGCGGCCGCCACCAAGACACCGATCGCGGTGAGCAGCTTCGGACTGGGTCCTCGGCGGCCCTGACTTCTGGGGTGATTGAGTGTGACTGAGCTTGACATGCGAGTCCTTTCGGCAGGCTGCCCGCCGTTCCTGCTCTCAGGCACCCCTCTCTAAACAGTTATTGGCCGGAGCCCCGCTCCGAGCGAGGCGGGATAATGGTTCTGACCTGGGGAACCCGCCGACGAAGGAGGTCCGAGTGCCCGCTTACATCCTGCTTTCCACGCTCACGCCCGAGGGCGTGCAGACGGTGAAGGCCAATCCTCAGCGGATCAAGGAGGTCAACCGCGAGATCGAGCAGATGGGAGCCAAGGTCCTGGCCCAGTGGGCCGTGCTGGGCCAGTACGACTTCGTGAACGTGGTCGAGGTGCCCGACGAGAAGACCATGGCGCGAGTGTCGCTCGAGCTCGGGTCCCGCGGAACGGCGCACTACCAGTCGATGGCGGCGATCCCGATCGACGAGTTCATCGCCTCGCTGTAGCGCGGTTGACTCACCCCGGAACAGCCGAGCCCTCCGCGAGCCCCGCGACGGTCTGCTACCGGCACCCCAACCGCGAGACCGCGGTCTCTTGCGCGGAGTGCGGGCGCCCGATCTGCCCGGACTGCATGATCTACTCGCCGGTCGGGATCAAGTGCCCGGAGTGCGCGCGGCAGCCACGCTCGGCGCTGGTCCGGCTGCGCCCGAACCGCGCCGCCCGCGCGATCGCCGCCGCGGCCGGCGTCGGGCGCCCTGATGGGCCTCGGCATCGTGCTGCTGCAGGGATTCGGCCTATTTTTCGCGCTGATCCTCGGCTACCTGATCGGCATCGGGATGGGCGAGGTGGTCTCTCAGGCCAGCGGCCGCTACCGGGCTCCCGCGACCGGCTTGATCGCCGTCGGTGGCTGCATCTGGGCGTACACGTTCCCGTATCTCCTCGTATTACGGAGCAGACTTGGGGGATGTCGCGAACAGCCTCGGTCGTGCGCCGTTCGTCCTGATCGGGGCCGGGATCGCCTGCTACGTCGCCTATCAGCGGACCCAGTGAGGCAGCAATGACCCGGGTCCTGGTCGTGGGCGGAGGAGGGCGTGAGCACGCCATCGTGCGGGCGCTGCGGCGCAGCCGGTCAGAGCCGGAGGTGCTGTGTGCCCCCGGCAACGCAGGCATAGCGCTCGATGCGAGGTGCTTCGACGTCGCGGCCGACGACGTGGACGGGCTCGTCCGGCTGGCCTCCGACGAGCGCGCTGACCTGACCATCGTGGGCCCGGAGGCGCCGCTCGTCGCCGGACTGGTCGACGCGCTCGAGGAGACCGGCTTGCGGGCGTTCGGTCCGCACGCCGAGGCCGCGCAGCTCGAGGGCAGCAAGGCCTGGGCAAAGGACCTGATGCGCGACGCGGGCATTGCGACCGCGGCCCATACGGTGTTCACGTCCTACGAGCAGGCGGAGGCGCAGATGGACTGTGCCTCCTACCCCGCGGTGCTGAAGGCGGACGGCCTCGCTGCCGGGAAGGGCGTGATCATCGCTGCCGACCCGCGGGAGGCTCGCGCGGCCCTGCGTGGCTTCTTCCTGGAGGAGCGCTTCGGGCAGGCCGGCAGCCGGGTGGTCGTCGAGGAGTACCTCGACGGCGAGGAGCTGTCGCTGCTCGCCCTGTGCGACGGGCAGACCGCGATTCCGATGGCGCCGGCCCAGGACTTCAAGCGCATCGGGGAAGGCGACACCGGGCTGAACACCGGTGGCATGGGTAGTTACTCGCCGGTGCCCGGGTTCGAGGGCGACCGCGCGTGGGAGCTGGTGCGCGAGGTGCACCAGCCGGTCGTAGATCTCATGCGCGCGCGAGGGATGCCCTACCGGGGCGTCCTCTACGCGGGGCTGATGATGACCACGGCCGGTCCGCGCGTCCTCGAGTTCAACTGCCGCTTCGGGGATCCGGAGACGCAGGCCGTTCTGCCGCGGCTGTACAGCGATCTGCTCGAGGTTCTAGATGCCTGCACCCGCGACGGCGGCCTCGCGGGCCGCGAGCTCGAGTGGTCGGCGGACTCGGCAGTCACGGTCGTGATGGCCTCACGGGGCTATCCCGAGTCGTCCAGCTCGGGAGATGTGATTGTGGGCCTGGAGGACGTGGAGGAAGTTGAGGTGACACACGCAGGAACGGCGCAGCGCGACGGGGCGATCGTCACGGCAGGAGGCCGCGTGCTGAACGTGACCGCCCTCGGGCCGAGCCTCGACCAGGCCCGCGTGCGTGCCTACCGCGCGGTCGAGGCGATCCGCTTCGACGGCGCTCAGTACAGACGGGACATCGCCGCCGCCGCGGCAGGTGCCAAGCTGACCACCGCTTCTTCGAAAGGGGACTGAGGAATGGAGACACTGGAGCCGCGGCCGGGCACGGCCACGACCACCGGTGCGGATACCGAGCTGGAGCCGATACCCGAGGTGGAGGAGGCCTTCGACGAGATCGAGGTCGACGCCCCGCGAGTGGGAATCATCATGGGCTCGGCAAGCGACAAGCCCACCATGCAGCCGGCAGGGGAAGAGCTGCGCGAACGAGGGATCCGGTTCGAGGTCCGGGTGATCTCGGCGCATCGCAATCCGGACGCGGTGGCCGAGTACGCCAAGAACGCACACATGCGGGGACTGCGCGCGATCATCGCCGGTGCGGGCATGTCCGCGGCGCTGCCTGGAGTGGTGGCCGCCCACACCGATCTGCCGGTGATCGGCGTTCCCATCAAGGCCAAGAACAGCGTCGGCGACGGGCTCGACGCGCTGCTCTCGGTGGTTCAGATGCCACCGGGAGTGCCGGTCGGCTGCGTCGCGATCAACGGCGCCCGCAACGCCGCGGTGCTGGCGGCGCGCATCCTGTCGTGCTGAGCCGCGGCGCGCGGTGATCGAGCGCTACACGCGGCCCGAGATGGGCCGCATCTGGTCGGACCAGCACAAGCTCGAGACCTGGCTGCAGGTGGAGCTGGCCGCGACCCGCGCGCTCGCCCGGCACGGGATCGTGCCGCAGCCGGATCTGGAGCAGATCGAGCAGCGCGCGTCGTTCGATCTCGATGCTGTCCGTGAGCGCGAGCGCATCACCGACCACGACGTCGCCGCATTCGTGGATGTCGTGGCGGAGTCCGTGGGCGAGGCCGGCCGCTGGATCCACTTCGGCCTCACCTCCTCGGATGTGCTCGACACGGCCCTCGCGCTGCAGCTGCGCGAGGCGGGGCGGCTGCTGGTGGATGGCCAGGCCTCACTGACAGCGGTGCTGAAGCGCCGCGCGCTCGAGTTCCGCGACACCCTCTGCGTCGGCCGGACCCACGGCGTGCACGCGGAGCCGACCACCTACGGGCTGCGGCTGGCGGGCTTCGCCTTCGAGAGCGAGCGGGCGCGGGCGCGGCTCGAGCGTGCATTTGCGCAGGCACAGTTCGGCAAGCTCTCGGGCGCGGTCGGGACCTATTCAGCGCTGTCGCCGGACATCGAGCGCGACACCCTCTCCGACCTGAGCCTCCGGATCGAGCCCGTCTCGACCCAGGTCGTGCCGCGCGACCGCCATGCGGAGGTGCTGAGCGCGATCGCCTTGGCCGGAGCTTCGCTCGAGCGGTTCGCCGTCGACGTGCGTCACCTGCAGCGCACGGAGGTGCGCGAGGCGGAGGAACCGTTTCGCGAGGGTCAGAAGGGGTCGAGCGCGATGCCCCACAAGCGCAACCCGATCGTCTCGGAGCGGATCACTGGCCTTGCGCGAGTGCTACGCGGGAATGCGCTGGCCGGCCTCGAGAACGTGGCGCTCTGGCACGAGCGCGACATCTCCCATTCCTCAGCGGAGCGAGTAGTGCTGCCTGATTCCACGACGTTGCTCGACTACATGCAAAGCCTCGCGCTGCGGGTGATCGAGGGCATTCGGGTCGACGCGGACCGGATGCGCGAGAACCTCGAGCTGACCCATGGAGCCCTGTTCAGCCAGACCGTCCTGCACCGCACTGGTCGAGGCGGGCATGACCCGCGACGAGGCCTACCGGGTGGTGCAGGCTGCGGCGCAGCGGGCCTGGGACGAGCGGGTTCCCTTCCGCTCGCTGCTCGAGGACGATGCGCGGGTCACCGGGCTGATCGGCGAGCGACTCGACGAGCTGTTCGACTACGGGCGATTCCTGCGCAACGTGCCCGCCGTGTTCGAGCGCCTGGAAGCGCTCGACGCCTGAGCGCCGAGCGCCTCCGCGTCAGTTCCGCCTAGCGCGTGATCAGGTAGGTGTAGGTGCCGGCCGGGTCGTTGACCGAGCCCGGAGCGATGTTGCAGAAGCGCACCGTCAGGCGGTCGGCCGCGGTCTGGATAGTCGGGTTCACCTGCACCGACTGGTCGATCGTGGCAGGCGGGATCACGATTGCCGTGTCCCCGACCTGGATCCCCGGAGCCGAGTTCGGCCGCCGACTGCTCGACGGAGCAGCGCTGGCTGTTGATGTTGCCCGGGTCGATCGAGACAGTGCCCTTCATGGTGAAGATGTCGCTGCTCGTCAGCGAGCCATCCGTGACTCCGACGTGCCCATCGAGTTGTCGGCAGCTCGGAGGAGCCGACCGCGTCGGCGCGCGATCTCGCGACGAGCCGACCGAGTCGGCGGCCAGGTCGGCGGCCGTCAGGCTGTCCAGGCGACCTCGGCGGTGCCCACGGCGCCAGCGGCGATCTCGGCGGCGTCGACCGAGTCGGCTGCCAGGTCGGCAGCGTGAGGCTGTCGATGGCGACCTCGGAAGTACCGACGGCGCCGGCCGCGATCTCGGCCGCACCGACTGCGTCGGTTGCGATCTCCGAGGATCCGACGGCATCGGCGGCGATCTCCGAGGAGCCGACACGCGTCGGCAGCGATCTCGGACGAGCCGATCGCGTCAGCAGCAATGTTGCCTCCGGTCAGCGTGTCGACTGCCACATCACCGCTGAGAATCGTGGCGTCCAGGATCTTCTCGGTGGTCACTGCATCGGTCGCCAGCTTCGGCGTTGTCACTGATCCATCGGCCAGCTCGTTTGCTCCGACCGCACCGTCGGCCAGCTCGGACGGAGTCACCGAGTCCGCAGCCAGTTCTGCGCCGGTCACGGAGTCAGCCGCTGGATCTGCCGCCGTTAGCGACTCGTCAGCCACCTTGTTGGAGTCGACCGCGGAGTTCGCGATCTTGGGGTTGGTGACCGAGTTGTCGGCCAGCTCGGAGGTGTTCACCGAGCCGTCGACGATCTTGGAGCCATCGACCGAGTCGTCGGCGAGCTCGTCGTTGCCGACGGCGCCGGCCGAGATCTCGGCGCGATCGCCGAGCGCGGAGTCGAGTCGCCGCAGGTCGGCGGCGGTCAGCGAGACCGTTCGACCACCTTGGCGGAGTTGACGGAGTCGATCGGCCAGCTCGTGCGGTGCCGACCGCGCCGGCGGCGATCTCCGAGGAGTCGACCGAGTCGGCCGCCAGGTCGTCGGCGGTCAGCGAGTCATCCAGGACCTTCGAGGAGCCGCACGGCGTCGTCGGCGATCTTGGCGTTCGTGACGGCGTTGTCGGCCAGCTCGGAGTGTTCACCGAGCCGTCGACGATCTCGCCGCTGCCGACAGCGTCGTCGGCGAGCTCGTTCGCTCCCACCGAGTCGTCGGCGATCTCGTCGCTTCCGACCGCGCCGGAGGCGATCTCCGAGGAGCCGACCGAGTCGTCCGCCAGGTCGTCGCCGGTCAGCGAGCCGTCCAGGACCTTCGAGGAGTTCACGGCGTCGTTGGCGAGCTTGGCGTTGGTCGACGATCCATCCGCCAGCTCGGAGGTGTCCGACCGAGCCGTCGACGATCTTGTCACCGTCGACCGAGTCGTCGGCGAGCTCGTCGTTGCCGACCGAACCGTCGACGATCTCCGCGGAGTCGACCGAGTCGTCGGCCAGGTCGTCGGCGGTCAGCGAGCCGTCGAGGACCTTCGAGGAGTCCACGGCGTCGTCGGCGATCTTGGCGTTGGTGACGGCGTCGTCGGCCAGTTCCGGAAGTGTTCACGGAGCCGTCGACGATCTCGCCGCTGCCGACCGAGTCGTCGGCGAGCTCGTTCGCGCCCACAGAGCCGTCGGCGATCTCGTCGCTTCCGACCGCGCCGGAGGCGATCTCCGAGGAGCCGACCGAGTCGTCCGCCAGGTCGTCGCCGGTCAGCGAGCCGTCCAGGACCTTCGAGGAGTTGACGGCGTTGTCGGCGATCTTGGCGTTGGTGACCGAGCCTGTTCGCCAGTTCGGCGGTGTTCACCGAGCCGTCGACGATCTTGTCCCCGTCGACCGAGTCGTCGGCGAGCTCGTCGTTACCGACCGACCCGTCGACGATCTCCTCGGAGTCGACCGAATCGTCGGCCAGGTCGTCGGCGGTGAGCGAATCGTCGAGGACCTTCGAGGAGTCCACCGAATCGTTGGCGATCTTGGCGTTCGTGACCGAGTTGTTGGCCAGTTCGGCGGTGTTCACCGAGCCGTCGATGATCTCGCCGCTGCCGACCGCGTCGTCGGCGATCTCATTCGCTCCCACGGCGCCGTCTGCGATCTCGTCGCTTCCGACCGCGCCGGAAGCGATCTCCGAGGAGCCGACCGAGTTGTCGGCGAGGTTCGCGCCGGTGATCGTGCCGGTGCCGATGTCGGCGCCGGATACGGAGCCGTCTGCGATCTCGTCGCTGCCCACTGCTCCCGATGCGATCTCAGCAGATCCGACCGCGTTGTCGCCGATCTGGGTCGAGGTGATGGAGCCGGCGGCGATCGTGGCGCCGGTGATCGTGCCGACCGCCAGGTCGGCGGCGGTGATGGAGCCGTCCGCGATCTGAGCCGAGCCCACGGAGCCAGCGCCGAGGTCGGCGGTGCCGATCGAGCCGTCCCGCACCTTGACCCCGGTGACAGCGCCGTCGGCAAGGTCGATCGTGGTGATCGAGCCGTCCGTGATCGTGGTCGAGTTGACGACAGTCGCCTTCATCGCCTTCAGGCACTTGTAGGCCTTGGCGGTCAGGCGGCGCTTCTTGTCGACCGTGAAGGCCTTGCGGTTGTTGCACTTCGGCGCCTTCTTCTTCTTCGCGGCGGCCGTGGCGCTGGTGAGCGTTCCGTCGAACCGGGATGCGGGCGGTCCGGAGGTGGCAAAGGCCGTGGCGGCGAGTGCCGCCAGCATGGCGATGGCCACTATCAGGTAGAGGGCCTGCAGGCCGGTTGCTCCAGTCCTTCTCACGACGCGTTGCCTCCTGGCTCGGGGTAGGCAGCAGCATCAGGCCGTGCCTGGGTCTTCGACTTGCTCTCGGCAGAACCCCCGGGTCGCTTGAGGGAGTTGATTGAGGCTTGGTTAAGGCCCTGCAGAGCCCGAAAGTGCGCGTTGCCGGTCAGGCGCGAAACGACGCTCTGTCAAGTTTCTGCGGAGAGTCCGGAATCATCGGTACGGCGCCTCCGATTCCCGGAAGGCGACTGTTAGCATCGAAGGGGTGCTGGAAGCCGCGCAGCTGAGTGGCCTCGAGCTCCACGGCCGGGGCAAAGTGCGCGAGATGTACGACCTCGGCGACCGCCTGTTGATGGTCGCCTCGGATCGCATCTCGGCGTATGACGTCGTGCTTCCGACCCTGATCCCGGACAAGGGCAAGGTCCTCACCGGGCTGTCCGCTTTCTGGTTCGAGCACACCGCCGGGATCGTGCCCAACCACCTGCTTTCGTTCGACGTGCCGGAGGAGGCCCGCGGCCGGGCGATGGTCGTGCGGAAGCTCGACATCTTTCAAGTCGAATGCGTGGTGCGGGGCTACCTGTCCGGCTCGGGCTGGAAGGAGTATCGGGAGAGCGGAGCGGTCTGCGGGATCGCCCTGCCTGCCGGCCTTCAGGAGTCCGACCGCCTTCCCGAGCCGATCTTCACGCCGGCCACCAAAGCGGCGATCGGCGATCACGACGAGAACGTCGACTTCGACCGTGCCGCCGACATCGTCGGCGACCGCGGGGTCATGGAGGAGCTGCGCCGGCTGTCGCTGGAGATCTACTCACACGCGGCCGCGCACGCCGAGCGCAACGGGATCATCCTGGCCGACACCAAGTTCGAGTTCGGCCGCGGCAAGGACGGCGAGATCGTGCTGGCCGACGAGGTTCTGACGCCGGACTCCTCCCGGTTCTGGCCGCTCGACTCCTACGAGCCCGGCGGCTCACAGCCTTCGTTCGACAAGCAGTACGTCCGCGACTGGCTCGATTCCACCGGATGGGACCACTCGCCGCCCGGCCCCGAGCTGCCGGCGGAGGTCGTCGAGGGAACGCGGCAGAAGTACGTCGAAGCCTATGAGCGCCTGGCGGGCGAGCGGTTCGCCGCCTGGCTCGAGCGCTGAGGTTCCGCGTCCTCATCCGGCCGAAGGAGGGCATCCTGGACCCCCAGGGCCAGGCGGTGGAGCGCGCGCTGCCCGCCCTCGGATTCGAGGGTGTCTCGCACGTGCACGTCGGCCGCCTGATCGAGCTCGACCTCGAGGCCGACGGCCGCGACGCGACCGCGCAGGTGGAGCAGATGTGCGAGCGGCTGCTCGCCAACCCTCTTATAGAGAGCTACGAGGTCCAGCCCGCACCCGGCGAGGACCGCTGATGGCAAGGGTCGGTGTGGTCGTCTTCCCGGGCTCCTGCGACGAGGCCGACGCGCTGGGAGCCGTCAATCGCACTCCCGGGCTGTCGGGCGAGTACCTGTGGCACGGCGACCGCGACCTGCGCGGCGTCGATGCCGTGGTGATTCCGGGCGGGTTCTCCTTCGGGGACTACCTGCGCGCCGGCGCGATCGCCCGGTTCTCCCCGGTGATGGAGGCGGTCGCCGAGTTCGCGCGCGGCGGCGGCCCCGTGCTCGGCATCTGCAACGGATTCCAGGTCCTGTGCGAGGCGGGCCTGCTGCCCGGCGCCCTCCTGCCCAACTCGGGCCTGCGATTCGTCTGCCGGCAGGTCCCGCTGGCGGTCGAGCGCACCGACACGCACTGGACGGCCGCGCTGCGAGCCCGGCGAGGAGCTCTCCATCCCCGTCAAGCACAGCGTCGGGCGCTACTTCGCGCCGCCAGAGATGCTGGACGAGCTGGAGTCGACAGGGTCAGATCGTGCTGCGCTACGCACGTGGCGGCAACCCGAACGGGTCCCTGCGCGACATCGCGGGCGTCGTCAACGAAGCCCGGAACGTGTTCGGGCTGATGCCGCATCCGGAGCACGCCGTGGACCTGCTCGAGGGATCCGAGGACGGCGCCAAGGTCTTCGCCTCGGTCGCGCGGCACCTGGAGGCGGTCCCCGCTTGAGCGCCCCGGCCGCCCCAGCCCTGGAGCGGCTTTATCGAACAGGCGGTCGCGCTCGGGCTGACCCACGCGGAGCTGGACCGCATCCGGTCGCTGCTCGGGCGGGATCCGAACCAGCTCGAGCTGGCCGTCTTCAGCCTGCTGTGGTCGGAGCACTGCGCCTACAAGCACTCCAAGAAGCTGCTGCGGAAGCTGCCCACCGGCGGCCCCCGCGTCCTGATGGGGCCGGGCGAGAACGCGGGCGCGGTCGACGCCGGGGACGGCCTCGCGGTCGTGTTCAAGGTGGAGAGCCACAATCACCCCTCCGCGGTCGAGCCCTTCCAGGGCGCCGCGACAGGCGTCGGCGGCATCCTGCGCGACATCTTCGCGCTCGGCGCCCGCCCCGTGGCGGTGCTCGACTCGCTGCGCTTCGGCGATCCGCAGACCGCGCGCACGCGGTACTTGCTCGACCGGGTGGTGGCCGGTATCGCCGCTTACGGGAACTCGGTCGGCGTCGCGACGGTCGGCGGGGAGGTCTACTTCGAACCGCCCTACGAGCAGAACTGCCTCGTGAACGCGATGTGCGTGGGTATCGCGCCGGCCGGCCGGCTCCTGAGCTCCGCCGCCCACGGGACCGGCAACGTGCTGGTGCTGCTGGGAGCCCGCACCGGGCGCGATGGCATCGGCGGCGCGAGCGTGCTCGCCTCGGCGGAGTTGGATGACGCCGACGAGTCGAAGCGCCCCAGCGTGCAGATCGGCGACCCGCTCGAGGAGAGCAAGCTGATCGAGTGCTGCATGGAGCTGGTGGACCGGGATCTCCTGGTGGCACTGCAGGACCTCGGCGCCGCCGGGCTGTCCTCCAGCACAAGCGAGATGGCGTCCAAGGGAGAGGTCGGCCTCGACATCGACGTCTCCCGCGTGCCGCTGCGCGAGGCCGACATGGAGCCCTTCGAGATCATGATCTCCGAGTCGCAGGAGCGGATGCTGTGCGTGGTCGAGCCGGAGCGGCTGGAGGACGTGCTGGGCGTCTGCGCGCGCTGGGAGACCAACGCGACGCCGATCGGCGAGGTGACGGAGACCCAGCGGCTGCGCGTCTTCGACGGCGAGGACCTGGTCGGCGACATGCCGGTCACGGCCCTGGTCGACGAGTGTCCCCTCTACGACCTCGAGCCGGCCGAGCCGCAGGACCGGATGGCCGTGTACTCACCCCAGCGCCGGACGCTGGAGCGCTCCGCCGCTCCGGCCGACACGCTGCGCGCGCTACTCGGCTCGCCCAACGTCGCCAGCCGGCGATGGGTGTTCGAGCAGTACGACCACCTGGTCGGCAGTCGCACAACCCGGCGTCCCGAGCAGGCCGACGCCGCAGTGCTGCGACTGATGTATGCCGGGGAGGACACCGGAAAGGCGATCGCCGTCGCGATCGACGGCAACGGGCGCCGCGTTGCCTGCGATCCCTACATCGGGGCCGCGGAGGCGGTGTGCGAGTGCGCCGCCAACCTCGCGTGCGTGGGCGCGGAACCGCTCGGCCTGACCAACTGCCTCAACTTCGGGAACCCCGAGAAGCCCCACGTCGCCTGGCAGCTGACGCGCGCCGTGGAGGGCATAGCCGCGGCCTGCAACGCCATGCGGGTCCCGGTGGTGGGCGGCAACGTGTCGCTCTACAACGAGGGCACCAGCGGCCCGATCTACCCGACCCCGGTGGTCGGCATGGTGGGGGAGCTGCCCAGTCCCGAGCTTGCCTGCCCGAGCGGCTTCCAGCGCGCCACGGGCGAACCGGACCTGGTCGCGCTGATCGGCCCGCTGCGCCCCTCACTGCTCGGCTCGGAGGTCGAGCGGCTGCGCGGCGAGGTGGCCGGGGAGCTGCCGCCGTTCGATCTCGCCGCGGTGACCGAGGCGCTCGAGGCCGTGCGGAGCGCCGTCCGCGCGGGCATCCTGCACAGCGCCCACGACGTCTCCGACGGCGGACTCGCCGGCGCCTTGGCGGAGGCGGCGATCGCCGGCGGGACAGGCGCCAAGATCGATCTCGAGCCGCTGATGCGCCGGGCAGGCGTGGATGAGGAGACGGCGCTGTTCGGGGAGGGCCCCGGCGGAATTCTCGTGTCCGGCCCGCGGTCGCAGCTGATGGAGCTCAGCCGGCAGGTGTCGCGACACGGGTTCCTTGCGCTTGGCCAGGTGGGCGGCGAGATGCTCGCGATCACCGCCGGCGTTGCTAGGATCGACTTGTCGGTCGAAGAAGCGAGAGGCCTCCACCGAGGCTTCATGGAGCAGCTCTTCGCGTCTGCCGTCACGGACAGGATCTCTTGAGCCGGCTGAAACATTCCGCCGCGACTCCAGGCGCGCAGTTGCGCGCCCAGACGCCCGAACAAGGTTTCCGGGACGGTCCCCGGGACGAGTGCGGTGTCTTCGGCGTCTACGCGCCCGACCACGACGTCGCCCGGCTCTCCTACTTCGCGCTCTTCGCGCTCCAGCACCGGGGCCAGGAATCGGCCGGCATCGCGACCTGCGAGGAGGGCCACATCACCACCCAGCGCGACCTCGGGCTGGTGTCGCAGGTATTCGATGAGCGCAGCCTGCAGGCCCTCACCGGCCAGGCCGCGATCGGCCACGTGCGCTACTCGACCACTGGCTCCAGCGGCTGGGAGAACGCGCAGCCCGTCTACCGCCACGACCGCCACCCGGTTGCCCTGGCCCACAACGGCAACCTGATCAATGCCGTCGCGCTCCACAACGAGCTGCGCGAGCAGGGGATCACCTTCCGATCCACGTCCGACTCGGAGATCATCGCGGCGCTCGTGTCGAGCAGCCTCCAGGAGACGATCGAGGACGCGGTCGCCGAAGTGATGCAGCGGCTGCAGGGTGCCTACTCGACCGTCCTGATGACCGAGGATCGGGTGGTCGCCTTCCGCGACCCGGCCGGTGTACGGCCGCTCTGCCTGGGGCAGCTCGAGGACCGCTACGTGGTCGCCTCCGAGAGCTGCGCGCTCGACATCATCGGCGCCCGGCTGATGCGCGAGGTCGCTCCCGGAGAGCTGATCTCCCTCGGCCCCCGGGGCATAGAGACCCGCCAGGCGGTCGAGTCGGCGCGCCCCGCGCTGTGCGTGTTCGAGCACATCTACTTCTCGCGCCCGGACTCCAAGCTGGCCGGGCGCACGCTGCAGTCGGTCCGCGGCCGGATGGGTGAGATCCTCGCCCAGGAGGCGCCCGCCGAGGCGGATCTGGTGATCGCCGTCCCCGACTCGGGCAACGCGGCCGCGAAGGGGTTCGCGCGCGGATCCGGGATTCCCCAGGACGACGGCCTGATCAAGAACCGTTACGTCGCGCGGACCTTCATCCAGCCGGGCCAGGAGCTTCGCCGCCACGGCCTGCGGCTCAAGTTCAACCCGCTGCCCGAGGTGGTGAGCGGCAAGCGCCTAGTGGTGGTCGACGATTCGATCGTCCGCGGCAACACCATGCGCCAGATCGTCGCGATGCTGCGCGAGGCAGGAGCGACCGAGGTGCACCTGCGCATGTCCTCGCCGCCGATCCGCCACCCATGCCACTACGGCATCGACATGCCGACCTCGGAGGAGATGATCGCCCACGGCCGCACGGAGGCAGAGGTGGCACGCGAGGTCGGCGCGGACTCGCTCGCCTACCTGTCTCTCGAGGGCGCCTACGCGGCTGTCGGCGCGGGCCGCGAGGTCCACTGCGACGCCTGCTTCACCGGTGAGTACCCGCTGGAGGGAACCGAGAGCGCGAACGGCAAGCTCGCGCTCGAGGAGCTGGCCGTCATACGGGCGTGACCCAAGCCGAGTTCCCGATCGCGGTGCTGGTGTCGGGCTCGGGCACGAACCTCCAGGCGATCCTCGACACGGTTCACGGCCAGCACGGGATCGAGGTCGCAGCCGTCGCTTCGAGCCGCGCCGGCGTCACGGCGCTCGACCGTGCCGCGCGGGCCGGTGTTCCGGCGCAGGTGTTCGAGGCCGCCGCCTATCCGACCCGGGCCGACCGCGACGCCGCGATGGCCGACTGGCTGGAGGCGCACGGCGTGCAGCTGGTTGTGCTGGCCGGCTTCATGGAGCTGGTCGCGCCGGAGTTCCTCGCCCGCTTCCCCGATCGCGTGATCAACGTACATCCGGCCCTGCTGCCAGCCTTCCCCGGAGCGCATCCCGTCAGGGACCAGATCGCCTATGGAGTCAAAATTGGCGGAGTCACGGTGCACTTCGTGGATGACGGTGTCGACTCGGGCCCGATCATCCTCCAGGAGGCGGTGCGGCTCCCGCAGGGAGCAACGGAAGAAGAGGTGCTGGACGTCCTGCATGACACAGAGCACGAGCTGCTGCCGCGGGCAATCCGCCTGTTCGCACACGGCGGAATCCGACTCGACGAACGAAACCCGCGACTTGTAATGGTCGAGGAGGGAGTGCTGATCGATGCCTGAGAGCCTGTCCGAGACGATGCAGCGAGAGGCTCCGGGCGATGTCCGGATAGAGCGAGCGCTTCTCTCCGTGTTCGACAAGCGGGGGTTGGTGGACTTCGCACGCGCCCTGGCCGAGCTCGGAATCGAGATCGTCTCCACGGGCGGCACCGCGCGCGAGCTGCGCGACGCGGGACTCGAGGTGCGCCAGATCGAGGACCTGACCGGCTTCCCCGAGATCCTCGACGGCCGTGTGAAGACGCTTCATCCTGCGATCCACGCCGGGCTGCTGGCAAAACGCAGCGACGAAGCCCACCGCGCCACGCTGGCCGAGCACGGCATTGCCCCGATCGACCTCGTGTGCGTGAACCTCTACCCCTTCGAGCGCGTCGCCGCCCGCCGCGGCGTGAGCGAGGAGGAGGTGGTCGAGAACATCGACGTCGGCGGCCCCACCATGATCCGCGCGGCGGCCAAGAACCATGCGCACGTCGCCGTAGTGGTCCGCCCCGAGAGCTACGACGCGGTGACCGAGGAGCTGAGCGAGCTGGGCGGGCGCCTGTCGGCTCAGACGCGCGAGTCCCTCGCCACCGAGGCCTTCGGCGCCACCGCGCGCTACGACGCCGCCATCTCCAAGTGGTTCGCCGAGCGCGAGGAGGAGTTTCCGAACCACTTCGTGGCCGCCTTCGAGAAGGTCCTCGACCTCTCCTACGGGGAGAACCCGCACCAGCGCGCGGCCTACTACGAGCAGGTCGGCATGCGGACCCATCTGCTCGCCCGCACCGTCAAGGTCCACGGGCGCGAGCTGTCGTTCAACAACCTGCTCGACCTCGACTCCGGCCGACGCCTGGCACGCGAGTTCGACAAGCCGGCCGCGGTGATCGTGAAGCACAACAACCCCTGCGGCGCCGCTGTCGGCGAGACGCTGGAAGAGGCATACGAGAAGGCGCTGGCCTGCGACCCCCAGAGCGCCTACGGCGGTGTGGTCGTGCTGAACCGTCCCGTGGACGATGCCCTGGCCGCCCGCCTGACGGAGAGCTTCTTCGAGCTGCTGTTCGCGCCTGGCTACGAAGGCAACGCGCTGGAGCAGCTGACGGCGAAGCCGAACATCCGCATCATGGAGGACTCCGAGCGCCGCACGGAGAGTCCCGGCGAACGTGACATGCGCCGCGTGAGCGGCGGGATGATGCTCCAGGAGCGCGACATCGGGACGGCCGACCGCTCCGTGATGGAAGTCGCCACCAAGCGCCGGCCCGACCGACGAGGAGTGGGATGACCTCCTGTTCGCATGGAAGGTCTGCAAGCACGTCCGCTCCAACGCAATCGTGGTGGCCCGCGACTGCGCGACGATCGGCATCGGCGCGGGGCAGATGAGCCGCGTGGACTCGGTGCGGATCGCCGTCGACAAGGCCCGCCAGAACCGGCCCGACCAGCTCGACGGCGCGGTGATGGCATCCGATGCCTTCTTCCCCTTCCCGGACGGCCCGCAGGCCGCGATCGAGGGCGGCGTCAACGCCATCATCCAGCCCGGCGGCTCACGCCGCGACGAAGAAGTGATCGAGGCCTGCAACCAGGCCGGCGTCGCGATGGTGATCACGGGCCGCAGGCACTTCCGCCACTAGCGGCGCGAAGCCGGCCAAGGCCTTACGGCACGAACACGCCCTGGGTCTGGAACAGGCGGTTGTTGGCCGTCGTGGCGGCGTCCTCGTCGGGACCGCCGTCGTCCACGGAGACGCGTCCCATCTCCCAGATCGCCCGGGCGCCCTCCATCACCGCGCCCGGGGATCACCGCCTCGGCCGTCGTCGCCGTTGTGCAGGTGGCGCCCGTGCCGGGATCAGCGGTCGCTGCGCAAGCCGTCGTGAACGCGAACTCGAACGGCATCACCGTGCCGGATTCGTCTGCACCATCGCCTGACCTGCGGTCCGTGACCTGGAGCGTGACGCGGGTGTTCAGGTCGCCCGTGTAGTCGGACAGGTCGGCCGTCCGCCGGACGTCGGTCAGGTCGAGGTTGAGACGCACGTCCGCCTCGTCCGCAGGGGTCGAGGGGTTGCCCGGCTGGACGACCCAGCGCACGGCCCCGACCGAACGCGCGACCTCGCCGTTCGAGTCCGGCGTGCCGACGGTCAGGAACGGGGACTGTGCGAGCGGCGGGTTGCAGGACCCGTAGTTGAGCGGCTGCGCGTGCGTGCGGTTCGGCGACGCGCACGGCTGGTAGGCGGGCACGAGCGGCGTGTAGATCGGCGTCGCCGACTTGGGCCGCGCGTAGCCGTCCATCCCGTCGACCTGGACCGAGCGCAGGTGGCCCCAGTTGCCGGCGTCGTCCTGGTACATGACGGCGAAGAACGGCCCGCTCCCACTCACGGTGCGGACCTCGGTCTCGCCTGGTCCGCCGGTGGCGTCGAAGTCGCCGATGACCTGGCCGTCGGCCGGGTGGACGATCGGGTTGTCCGACTGCAGGATCCGGTAGCGGCTCGCCTGGCCACACAGCCAGTCGTCGCCCGGGCTCATCCATCGGAGCTCCACGGACCCGAAGGAAGCTGTGCCGGTAAGCCCCGTCGGAGAGCCGGGCGGACGGGTGTCGGTCCCGTAGGCGCCGGTGTTCCACTCGTCGTGGCGGCTCGTCCACCACTCGTCGTTGCCGCCGCACGCCGGCTGGCCGGTGTCCCACATGAAGGCATAGCCCTCACGCGTCGTCACGGCCACCTCGAGATCGCCGTCCGCATCGATGTCGCCCGTTGCCGGCGTGGCGAAGATCCAGCCGCCGGTGAACTTGGGCCAGTTCGTGCCCTCGATCCCGGTCGTGCTGATGTTGCGCAGGTAATAGAGGCCCGTGCCGACGATGATCTCCTTGCCCGGGGCGTCGGAGGCATCGGCGACCGCCGGGCTGGAGAGCAGCTGGTAGTCCTCGACCGCCTGCGGGAAGGTCGGCAACGACGCTCCCGTCTGCCCGTTCCAGGCCTGCACGACGTGGTTGTAGGGAAGGTTCTGGCCCACCGCGACGCCCAGGTTCACGACCTGGTTGAGGGTCACGCCGCCCTTGATCACCTCGGGACCGGGGAGCCCGTCCAGGTCCGCGACGATCGGGTTCTCGAACAGGTTGATCACCTTGGACTTGTCCACGTGCTCGCCCGTCGCCGGCTCGGAGTCGTACTGGACCGCGTTGGCGCCGTTCGAGTTGGTCGCCGTGACGTCACCCGAGGCGACGTTGCCGATCACCTCGAGCTCGGGGTCGCTGTCGATGTTGCCGAGCACGTGGTCCACACCCGGGCCGACGAACGGCAGGGCGTCGGGCACGATGCCGTTCGGCTTCGTCGGCCAGCCGGGCAGGACCGAGCCGTTTCGGTCGAGCGCGTAGACACGGCCGCTGCCGCCCAGCGCGTTCGCCAGGACGTTCGTGAGGAAGTTGCTGAAGCCGCCCACCGCGCCGCCGCCGGGCGTCGCCGGAGCGGACGGGTTGTCGTCGAACTCGGCCGTCGGGCTGACGATGTCGGGCCGCCCGTCGCCCGTGATGTCGCCCAGCGCCGCCGTGTTGATGATCTCGGCGCCCGGGATGCCCGGATCCTGCAGCTTGCGCGGGAAGCCGGCCAGCGGATTGCCGCTGCCGTCCCACGCATAGACGTGCTGGTCGAGTCCCGGAACGACGATCTCCAGGTCGCCGTCGTCGTCCAGGTCGCCGAGCGTCGGCGAGGCCACGAAGCCGCGCTTGATGTGGTTGTTGCGCGTGCGGTCCTGCGGCAGCGACAGCGCGGGGTCCAGCCTGACGGGGAAACCTGGAACCACGGAGCCGTCGGCGTTCCAGGCGTAGACGCGCTCGCCCGCCGAGTCGACGATCTCCGGTTCCAGGTCCCCGTCGATATCTCCGATGCCCGGCGTGCGCAGCACCTCACGCGGCGTTTCGAGGCTGGCTGCGAACGGAGCGCCCGGGTGGAAATTCGGGTAGGCCTGCGTCCGTACAGGCTGCCCGCCATTGAAACTACCGAGTGGCGTCCCGTCCTGCTCCAGTACATGCAGCTCGCCGCTCGAGTCGGCCATCACGTTCTCCAGCTTGTTGTCGCCGTTCAGGTCGAACAGGCGCTGGGACTCCTCGCCGCCGCTGATGCGGTTCTGCGGGTAGCCCTGGTGCAGCGTGCCGTCCCGGTAGGCGAACAGGACCTTGCGGTCCTCGCCGCGGTTGCCCTGCGCGTCGGTGACGATCACCCGCACGGTGAACGCGGGCTCGTTCGGGTCCTTGTCGCCCGGGCCCTTGCTGGGCGCGGTCGGGTCGTTGGTCGCGCCACCGCCGACGCGCGCGTCGAGCGCGGCGCGGACCTGGACCAGGTCGAGCGTGCCCAGCACGCCGTCGAGTGGCGTGGTGCGGTTGAACTGGATCGAGGAGTCGACGAACTCGGACTCCGCGGGCTCGATCCCCGGCGCCCACTGGAGCCGGTAGGAGTAGCTGCTCGAGCGGTTCGGCCGAGAGCCGGCCCTCGATCGTGACGTCCTCCTGCTGGTTCAGGTTCAGCGGCGCGAACCACTCCGGAGAGGTGATCAGGGCCTGCGGCGGGATCGCGTTCGGCCCGCTGATGCTGCTGCGGATGCGCTCCATCGCCAGGCCCAGGTCCGGCTTGCCGTAGCCGAAGTGCTGGTCCCAGCCGACCTGCGCCGGATCGGGGACGCCGATGCCGACCGTGTTCTCGGCCACCGCGTCCTCCGCGGTCATCGTGATCAGCTGCTTGATCTCGTTCGGCTGCAGCGGACGGCGTGAGGTTGCGGCCATATGACGAGATCAGTCCCGCCGCGCCCGACGCCTGGCCCGGTGGCGGCGGACCCGGTCACGGCCGGCATGACGATGTGCGCATGCCCGCCGTACTGGGTGGTGCCGGAGTTGCGCCACCAGGTCCCGATCGGCGCGTTGCCGACCAGCGGGATCCCCTGGTCGTTGAAGAAGTCGATCACTTCCTGCGGCGGGTTCATGCCGAGGCCGTGCACGTCCGCGACGGTGCCCTGCACCTGCATCGCCTCGTTGTAGAGCGTCGGGATGTTGTGGTCGGCCGTGTTCAGGTCCGACGAGACGATCGCGAGGAAGGTCCCGTGCCGGTACGCGTAGTCGAACGCGCGCCGCGCGAAGCGGGAGTTGAACAGGCGCACCGGTCGCGCCCTCGACGATCTCGATGTCGTTGTCGGCGGCATACAGAGTGGCGAGCGCGAAGTTGTTCGTGTCGGCGACGAACGTGTCCCAGATCCGCATCGGGACCACCTGGCAGCGCGGGCAGACGCCGATTCCGCCGTCGCCGTCGTTGCCCTCTTCGCCGGCCTCCTCGGCGCGGCCCGTGCCGTGGTTCGACGCGCTGCTGTAGCTCGAGGCGTCGTAGGGGTCGTTGTCGTCGTCGAAGAAGTCCCAGCCGACGATGTCGTCGACGTACCCGTTCGAGTCCGCGTCGCTGCCGTTGCTGAACGCGGCCAGGATGTCGCTGCCGTCGAGCATCGCGTCGGCCTCGTCGTTGCCCGCCGACTGCGACACGCGCGGGTCGTTGGAATAGTCGTCGACGTTGAAGGCGCCGTCGCCGTTGCAGTCGTAGGCGGCGCAGTCCGTGCCGTTCGAATGCTGCGGCAGCGGCAGCTCGTCGCGGTTGAGCCACACCTTGCGGCGCAGGCCGCGGTTGTTCCAGCGGATGCCCGTGTCGTTGATCGCCACCTGAACGTCTCGCGCTGCCGGCGGAGGACTTCCACGCGCGATCGGCGGAGACGCCTGGCACCTGACCGAGCGGGTTGCGCCCGGCGAGCGTGTTCTGCGCCATCAGCCGCTGGACGTGCGGGTCCAGCGGGTTGTGGAACAGCGCGGTCAGCTCAGAGCCGTTGGGCGCGAAGCCGAAGCGCTCGTACTGGTTGTCGAAGACGTTCGCGCACGTCGGCAGGCCGTCCTCGTCGTCGCGCTCGCAGTGATCGAAGCCGGGATCGTTGGGCGTGTTGATGCCGGACGCTCTCGTTCGGGTCGGTGCCCGGGAAGGTGCGCGCCGAGGCGAGCGCCGGAACCGCAACGAGCGCCAGCAGTGCCATGACGACGAGCACGCGGAACCTGATCGATGCCAGACCCGCACAACGTGAGCGCTGCTCCGGAATGAAACCCCCCAATACGGTCGATGAGCCCGCTTCCCACTCGGACTGAGCGCTGCCTACCCGATCCTAGCCGGGTCGAAACGGACCGTGCCGCTAATTTAGGGCGGCGCCCGTAGCTCAGGTGGTCAGAGCTCCGGACTTTTAATCCGGGAGTCGTCGGTTCGAATCCGACCGGGCGCATTGCGAATTACGATGGCGTGCACGGCGCGAGATCGCCTGCCGGTCGATAGAGTCCCGCCCCGTTGTGAGGAGGGTCCTGCTTATCTCATGTCTCGCCGTCGCGCTGGCGTTCGCCGGGTGTGGCGGTGACGACGGAGAGAACCTAGACGACACTCACAGGCTCGCGGTCTCCCAGGCGGCCGCCGACGTGCAGAACTTCTGCGATGCCAGCGGTTACAAGACGGGCGAGTTCTACAACCGCGCCTATGTGACGCTGCTTCTGGGGGTCGACGAGCTGATCCGCGCCTACAAGGAATATCCCGATCTCGAGGTGAGGCCGGGCCTGTCACCCCGTGTCGTGCCCACCAGGGACATTGCCAGCACGGCGGTCAAGAAGCTCCGCCGCTGCGGGCCCGACGGCCGTCAGCAAGCGCAGCGCCTGCAGCGAGCGATGGCCCCGAAGTAAAGCCGGCGGATCAGGAACCGCTGGCTTCTGCGGCGGCCTTCGTCTTGGCCTCCGCGCGCAGTCTCTTGTAGGTCTCCGCACGCCGTCGCTCGGAGCGCTCCAGCTGGCGCTTCTGGCGTCCTTCGAGGTTCAGCTTGCCGAGCGGCTTGCCTCCGCCCGCGCCGGCCTCCCACTCATCCTTGCTCCACACGCCGACATAGAACGACGTCTTACCGGTGGCCCCGTCCAGATCACGCGTGTCCAGGATCACGAAGTAGTAGCCGGGCTTCTTGAACGTATGGGTCGGGTTCTGCTCGGTGCTGCTCGTCCCGTCGTCGAACGTCCATCGATACGAGACCGGTTCCTTACCCGCGTCGGCCACGAAGCGGAGCTTGAACGGGGCGGGACCCCCGCCGAGGCCCACGACCTTCGCGTTGTTGTTGAGGTAGGGCGACTTCTTGTGGTCAGACGAATCGTCGTCTCCCCCGCCCACGCCTTTGCACCCTGATAGCGAGAGCAAAAGCGCCAATAGCGTCGGCAGCACGAAAACCGACATCCGGAATGAGCCCCTGGCCCGCACGCGGCTAAATCTAGCGAAGTGCCCGTGCGGCTGCGGAAGGCTTCGCTGGGCCGGCTTGGCGAAAAGAGAGGGGCCGGGATGACTCCCGGCCCCTCCGTGTTGAGCCTCGCGGCTCGTTTTCATGCTTTCGGACGCTTTACGGGATGAAGACTCCCTGCCGTGCAGCGGCCGAGTTGGGCCCATCGGCTGTCGCAAACGGGTTCGCATCGATGTTCCCGTCGACGACCTCGATCTGCCCCTCTTCGATGTTCGCCAATCCACCGGCGGTCTGGCGGATGCAGCCGCACAACGCATGCGCGTCGGTTACTGCCGTTGTGCAGAACGCCCCGATGCCCGCAGCCGGTGACGCCCCAGCCGGACTGACGGCGCATGAGACCGGAACCGTGAACAGGAGCTGGTTAACCGTACCGGCAGCTGTGTACACAGCAGACCCGGGCGCCGTCTCGTTGTTGTGGTCGGAGATCCGCAGCGACGACTGAGCCGAGAGGAAGCCGGTGTAGTCGGCGTTTCCGCTCGGGTTCGCCGCGCCGGCAGCCGAGCACGCCGGGTGGGCCGCCGGGAAGGCGGGACCGCAGCGGACGTCCGCAGCATACGACGCGTTTCCGGCCGTCGACGTAGTGTTCGTCGCGTTTGGAACGGCCGGGTTGAACATGATGGTCTTGCATCCGCCCGCGCCGCCGCAGTTGGGCGCCGGAGCAGCTGCACTGAAGACCTGGACGAGACGACCCTGGAACTGCGCCGGAGCGCCGGTCCCAGAAGGCGCCTGCGTGCTGAGCGGGTCACCGGATGTGATGAACGGCGAGGTCTTGCCGCCCAGCGCTCCCCCAACCACGCCAATGCAGGACGAACCGGCCAGGAAGGCCGGGTTGTGCGTGCTGTTTCCCGGCGCGACGCATTCGTTGTATGCGATAACCAGCGTGGACGAGAACGGCGTCGCGGACTTGGCACGGATGTGATTCCCCGTTGCGCTCTGCGCAGCGAAGATCCCGGTTGCCAGTACCACTCCCGCGAGCACGAACACGGAGAACTTCCGTTTTGCTGAAGACATTTATGTCCTCCCTCCCCAAGGAAACCTGGGGAATAGTGATCCCCTCCTGTCCCCTGATCGGGACATGGACTCCGGCCGCACCGACTCTGTCGCGAAACGACTTAGCCAAAACTAAACGTCCGGAGTGGCGCAAGCCTAACAAGAAGGTGCGAGGATTCCTAGGGTGAGTTTGGGAAGCCGCTGCGACGTCACCTCGTAGGCTCGAGCACTGACCTACGACGCAACTGCTGGTAAGCAGCGGCATTTGCCTTTATTGTTAGCCGCCTAGGGCTCGGTTGCTCTGACAAGGGCGACCGGTTCTTTCATTTCAAGGGAGGGGTCAACATAGCCGTTCAGGCCGTTCATCGGGGCGCTGGTGCAGCGCTTTTCGTCGCGCTCGCCGTGGTCCTCAGTCTTTCCGCAGCGTCTCCTGCTATGGGCGCTTCGATCGAGTACCGCGCCTCGCAGCAGCGCATCTACTTCACGGCCGATCACGGCGAGGCCAACAACCTCACACTCACGCTGGATCAGGGCGCCGGCCGCTACTCCTTCACGGACACTGGGACCGCCCCCGGAGGCGGGGTGCAGATCTCCGACGAAGACGGGCTGTCCGGTCCCTGCGCGATTACGGCGCTGACGCCGAACGTGGCGACCTGCCCCGTGACCGGCGTCAACACGATCACCATCTCCGTTCGCGACGGTGAGGACACGGTCGTGAACACTGCCTCGGTGCCTGGCCATACCGTCATCCAGGGGGGCCCCGGCTACGACCTCATCACGGGCGGCCCCGGGAACGACCGGATCTTCGGCGGCCCCGGCGCAGACAGGATGGACGGGGGCGACGGCGACGACTTCTTCGACACCGGCTGGGGCGGATATGACCCCGAGCATCCGTACTGCGTCGGTGGCGTCATCGAGGTCGAGCTGTGCATCGACGAGCCCGGGTACGGCAACGGCTTCGACACTCTGTCGTACGAGAGCCGCCCCTTCCCGGTGTACGTGGACTCGCGGATAGCGAGAGGCGGAGGCGGGATAGCCATCGATGATCCCGACTCGACCTGCATCACTCAGTTTCGTCCCGAATGCGAGCGGGACTTCGCAAGCGGGGTCGAGAAGACCGAGCGGCTCGTCGGTACCGACTTTGACGACGAGCTGATCGGCAACAAGGGAGACAACGTCCTGGTCGGCGGCCCGGGGGCCGACGTCCTCTGCGGCGAGCTCGGAACGGACACCGTCGACTACTCCGGCGAGACCGAGGACGTGCACGCCAGCCTGAACGGCCACCCTGACATGCCGACCGACCTGCGAAATCTCGGCGACACCACTGTTTTGAACATGGCCCGCAAAGACTGTCGGGCCGTCAACCTCTTCGGCCTCCCATTGGCGCCCGGGAGCGGGCCGCGGGACTGCGTCGCCGACGACGGCACCGCGGGAGAGGGCGACTGCATCGGCGAGGACATTGAGAACGTGATCGGCGGGTCAGGGGACGACGTGCTGACCGGAGGCGATCCTGACTCTCTGATCAACGAATCGCCGACAATCGAGCCACGCGGCGCGAACAGGCTCGAAGGAGGCCCCGGAGACGATGTGCTTGACGGCCGTTACGGCCCCGACGTCTTGGTCGGCGGCGACGGCGGCGACACCGTCACATATCAGGACCGCTCCGAAGCGATCAGCGCCACCATCGACGGCAAGGGCAACGACGGCTCGAGGACGTCGCCGAACCTCGATTCCACCGGCGGCCTCACCGGCGACTACCACCCCTTCAACGGCAAGATGGACGAGATCGCCCCCGACATCGAAAACCTGATCGGTGGCTCCGGCGACGACACGCTCGCCGGCGACGACGCCGCCAACAACCTCAGCCGGCGGCGTCGGCAACGACGAGATCGACGGCAAGGCGGGCAACGACGCGACCCTCGGCGGCGCCGGCAACGACTCCGTGCGCGGCGGCGAAGGCGATGACCTCGTAAACGGCGACGCCGGCAACGACGTGCTGGCGGGCGACTCCGGCCAGGACGCCCTCAACGGGGCCAGCGGCGATGACCTGTTGGCCGGCGGCACCGGCCCCGACGCCTTGAGCGGCGGCGAGGGTACCGACACCGCCGACTGGTCCACCGTCACCTCGGCGGTGTCGGTGTCCTCAACGGGATCAACGACGACGGCACCGAAGGCGAGCACGACAACGTCGGCTCCGACGTCGAGGGCGCCAACGGCGGCCTGGCCGATGACAACCTGGTGCTGGGCGCAGGCGATGGCTTCATCGCCGGCGGACCCGGCAACGACTACCTGGACGGCGGTCCCGGGGCGGACTCGATCGAGGGCAACGCGGGCCTCGACGAGGTCGACTACTCGAGCCCGGGGCTCCGCTCTCAGCGTGGACGTGAACTCAACTGGCGGCGACGGCGAGTCGGGCGAGAGCGACGACGTGCACCCAGACGTCGAGACGCTGCGCGGCGGCCCCGCCGGCGACATGCTGGTCGGCGGCGGCCTTGCCAGCGTGCTGATCGGCAACGGCGGCAACGACCAGCTGTATGGCACCGGGGGCGATGATCAGCTGTTCGGCGGCCCCGGCGTCGATGGCCTCGACGGCGGCAACGACAACGACACCCTCGACGGCGGCGACGACGCCGACAACCTGCTCGGCTCCGCGGGCTCCGACACGCTGCTGGCGGCGGTGCCAACGACGGCCTCGACGGCGGCCCCGGGCGCGACTCGCTCTCGGGCGGCGCCGGCACGGACACGGCCACCTACGCGGCCCGCACCAAGGCGCTCAACCTGTCTTTCGACGGCAACTCGAACGACGGCGAGTCGGGCGAGCAGGATGTGATCAAGGTCGACACCGAGAACATCTTCGCGGGCGCCGGCGCTGACCTGATCAACGCCTTGAACCAGCAGAAGAACTCGATCACCTGCGGGCGCGGCACCGATCAGATCGCCGCCGACACCTTCGACGAGATCGCGGGCGACTGCGAGCGGATCATCAATTCGAGTCCCTGCAAGGCCTCCACTGCCGGAGCAACGATGTCGGGCTCGGGCGTGGTCACGGTGCGGGTCTCCTGCACCGCGGACGCAGCCGGATCGCTGCAGCTGCGCACCGCCGGCAAGGTCAAGAGCTCCAAGCGCTCCAAGGCCAAGAAGCTCACCTTGGGACAAAAGTCATTCAAGTTGAAGCGGGGCCAGTCCACGAAGGTCAAGGTGCGCGTCAAGGGCGCCGGCAAGCGCGTCATCAAGCGCTCCGAGAAGGGCGTCACAACCCGGCGACGGTCACCGTGCGCCAGAAGTTCGGGGTCCGCTCGATGAGCCTCAAAAAGGGCGACAAACTGAAGATCAAGGCGAAGGGGTAGTCGTGATGACGCACAGAGTCAGGCTCATCTCGGTGTCGGTCATCTTCGTGGTGGCTGCCCTGGCGGCGATCCTTGCCCCGCGGGCGCAGGCTGTCGACGGTGCCTCAGACCTGGAACTCACGAAATTCGACATCACCCGCAGCACGACCCAGGCGGGCGGGCACCCCGACATAGGCATTCTGTTCCAGATGTGCGGCCAGGGGGTGCCGATCGAGACTGCGAGCAATACCGCGCCGATCCGGATCACCATCGCCGAGCCAATCACCCTCTTGCCGAATGCATCCGGCATGGTTCGACGTGCGCAGGGAAACACGGCCGCGAACGGGTTCTGGCGCCTGAGCCCCGTGGGAACCGACGGAAAGACCTTTGACCTGCTCAACAGCAACGGAACGGCGGCCGATACCTACGTCCCAGGCAGCGCAAAACTGAGGGCCGCCGAAGCGGTCCCCGGCCCCACTTTCGGCTGCACCGCTCAGCAGTCCAGCGGATACCTGAAGGACTTCACCCTGCACCTTCCCCCCGGGTTCCTCGGCAATCCGACGGCCAAGCCCCCTGCCCGAACCGCGAGTGGGTCTCGCTGTCATGCCCGCCGAATCCATCGTCGGATACTCCTGGAGCCCCGTCATCCAGACCGGATTCCGGACCAACATCAACGGCGGCGCCACGAGCCCCGTCATAAACGTCGAGACGTCAGGGCTCGAGCCCGCCAAGCTCGGGACGAAGGAATTCCCCTCCGACCCGACTGGCCCGTTTCCCGTGGCTATCTCCGTGCGCTCCGCGGGCGATCGAGGCCTGGACTCGTCGGTGACCAACATCCCGACAAACCTCGCGGGCTTCTTCGGCTATGTGATCGAGATCAACACGGTCCTCTGCGGTCGAGTTCCGACATGCGACAGGGTCCAGACCAGTGACGCCGCGACCAACTGGGTCACGCACTCCTCGGACCCGGCGCTCACCCGGCCGTTCTTCGTGAACCCAACCTCGTGTGCGCCGAAGACGGCGGGTGTTGAAGCGCGCTCCTGGAAGGCCAACGCGGCGACGTCATCGATCACCACGGACCTGACCACCACCGGCTGCGAGAACGTGCCCTTCGACCTCGCCTTCGACGTCGATCCCTCCGCGCCCGAGAACGGCGGCACCACCGAGGCCGGCAAGCCGAGTGCGCAAGACGTGGTGCTCGCCTACCCGCGCAGCCCAATCTGCGACGACCCCGCAGCGGGCGAGCCCGGCAACCCCGACTGCTGGTATGAGAACGACGACATCTGGCAGGCGCAACTGAAGGACATCGTCCAGTCGCTGCCAGAGGGCCTGCGGCTGTCGCCCGGCGGCGGCGTCGGCCTGGAGGGCTGCACCTACGAGCAGTTCGGCGTCGACTCGACCGGCAAGCAGGTCGACGACGACCCGGTCGCGTGCCCCGCCGGCTCCCAGATCGGCTCGCTGACGGTGCGCAGCCCGGTGATCCCGAACCCCGTCGGGGGCAAGGTGTTCTTCGGCCCCACCTCGGGACCCGGCCGCGCGACGGCCGATAACCCCTGGAAGCTCTTCCTGCTGATCGAGGGCAACGGCCTGCGGATCAAGCTCGGCGGCGACGTGATCGTGGCCGAGGACGGCACGGTCTCGAACGTGTTCGTGAACCAGCCCGAGCTGCCCTTCGGCGAGCTGAAGCTGCGGCTCAAGGGCGGCGACCGCGCTCCGCTGGTGAACCCCGACACCTGCGGCACGCACGAGGGCCACGCGACGCTGACCGGCTGGAACTCGGTCCCCAACGCGGGCGATTGGTCCACCAACGAGCAGACCCCCTCGCTCGAGATCGACCAGAACTGCCCGCCCGCCGAGGTGCCCTTCGCCCCCAACGTGGACGACGCCCACGCGGAGCCCAAGACCGCGGGCGCCAACTCGGTCTCCAAGATCACCATCTCGCGCGGCGAGGGCCAGAAGAACATCCGCAACATCAAGCTCTCGCTGCCGGCCGGCGCGGTCGGCTCCCTGGCGGCGGTGCCCAAGTGCCAGCTGCACGACGCCCGCGCGGGCAACTGCCCCGCCGACACCCGGGTGGGAACCGTCAAGAACACCGTCGGCTTCACCGCGGGCAGCTCGCTGACCGCCGAGGGCGGCCTCTACCTCGGGGAAGCGAGCCACCCCGGCGACGCGGCCTCGATCGTGATCGACGTGCCCGCCAAGTCGGGCCCGATCGACCTCGGCGACGTGATCCTGATCTCGCGGGTCGTGCTGCGCTCCACCGACACCGGCGTGGACGTGTTCACCAACGACATCCCGAAGATGTTCGGGGGCGTGCCGCTGCCGCTGCGCAAGATCGAGATCACCGTCGATCGGCCGGGCTTTTTCCTCAACCCGACCGGCTGCGAGCCGCGGCCCTTGATCGCCACCTTCGACGCCCACGAGGGCGGCCAGTCCTCCTCCACCCAGATGCTCAGTCGCCGAGGACTGCGACAAGCTGCCCTTCGATCCCCAGCTGCGGCTGATCGCCGGCCGCGCGGGCCTCACCGACAAGGGCGACCACCCGCCCCTGACGGCGATCGTCACCCAGTCCCCCGGCGAGGCCAACATCAAGCTCTCAAAGACCGTGCTGCCCGACATCCTGCGGCCCAACTCGCCCGAGCTGAACGAGCCCGGCGGGCTTTGCTCGGAGGCCCAGTTCGTGGTCCGCCAGTGCCCGGCCGGCTCGCTGGTCGGCAACGCGCGCGCGATCTCGCCCGTCTTGCCGTTCGAGCTGGCGGGCCCGGTCTACATCGTCCAGGAGACCGTCGACCCCTTGCCGCGGCTGTTCGTGCTGTTGCGCGGGGGCGGCTTCGAGGTGCCCCTGAAGGCGCGCAACTTCTTCGAGGGGATCCGCACCGTGACGCTGTTCGACAACACCATCCCGGACGTCCCCAACAGCTACTTCGAGCTCAACATCGACGGCGGCCCGGACGGCATCCTGAACAACTGGTCGGACCTGTGCAAGTCCTCCCCGCGCGCCTACAACGCCCGCTTCACCGGTCAGAACGGCAAGACCGTGGACTCCAAGCCGCTGCTCGAGATCAACGGCTGCGAGCCCGGCGTGCGGGCGGCCTCGATCCGCACCGGCAAGGTGAAGATCAAGAACCGGACCGCCAACGTGCGGGTCTCCTGCCGCATCACGAGCGCCTGCAAGGGCCGCCTGACGCTGCGCTCCTCGGGCAAGGTGCGGCTCTCGAAGCAGTCGCGCAAGCGCGCCAGCGTCACCTTCGGCGCCAAGGCCTTCAACATCCCGGCGCGCAAGAGCCGCACCGTGAGGGTGAAGATCTCATCCAAGGGCATGAAGGCCCTGCAGGTCAAGCGCAGCCAGCGCGTGCGGGCGACCGCGCGGATGACCGGCCAGAGCGCCGTGGTCGCGGGCCTGACGCTCGTCAGGTAGCGGTCCGCCTGCGATAGAGCATTCGTCCGGAATAGCAGATCCGGGCCGTTTGCCTGCGTAAGCTCGTTTGGTGCTCAGGAGGGGCCTGATAGCGGCGATCGCATCGTCGCTGGCGATCGGCATGCTGCTGAGCTCGGCTGCGAGCGCGAGCGAGGTGATCGGGCCACCGCTGGCAGACCCGCACGTCGGCGTCCCGCTCACCGCCCCGCCGCCTCCGCTGGTCGACGGCACGCCGCCCGACTTCGTCCTCTACCGCTGGGAGCGCTGTCGGCGCTACTCGATGATGGTCGGGTTCGACCGGCCGACGGGCGTCTGGCATCTCTCCGACGACGTGGCCGACGGGGCCATCCATGGCTTCGTGAACGGCGCGCGGCGCTTCGACGGCATCGACGACTCCCTGCCGCTCTCACAGGAGCCCGACATCTCGGGCACGAAGCCGTACACGATCGAGCTTTGGGTGCGGCCTCTCAGGGTGGACGACCGCTATCGGTTCATGATCTCCCGCGAGACGACGGATGCGCGCGGCCGGCAGGGGACCGGGATCTGGTTCTCGAAGCGCGGTGTCGGCTTCGAGCGCTGGACCGACGGCGTCAAGGCCGGCATCACTTTCACCCGCGGAATCGAAGTCGGGAGATGGGTGGGTATCACCGCCACCTACGACGGCGCCCGGATGCGGCTGTTCGTGAGCGGTTTCCTGACTGGCTCCCGGGCCACCACGGCGCCGCTGGCTCCGAGCGCCGCTCCGTTCAAGCTCGGCACCGGCGCCAGCACAGGAGGCAACTTTGGGTTCTTCAACGGCGACCTGGACGAGGTCGCTCTCTACGACCACGTGCTGACGCGCAGCCATGTGGGCGCCCACGGCTGGGCCGGTGTGTCGCTTCCATGCGCTGCGCTCCCGAATGCAGACCGCTCCACCTACACCCCGGCCCTCGAGGAGCTCGGAACCACGGTGAGGGTGATCACCAACTCGACCCGCTCCTACCCGAGCGGTGATGTGACCGTCTCGCAGATCAGCGAGAGCCTCGCGCCAACCGAGGAAGCCGGCCACTACGTGCGGCCCTTGATCCTCTCACCGTCCGAGGGCGAGACCGTTACGGGGACCGCGTTCCTGACTGCCGCCGTGGCGGGCCTGCCGATGATCGACCGGATCGAGTTCCTCGTCGATGGCGTCGTGCGCTATGCCAAAGACGAGGCGCCTTACCAGTACGCGTGGGATACGACGGCCGCGCGCAACGGCACGCACACGGTTGCCGTCCGGGTTTGGGGCCCCGGCGACTCCACGCCGGCGACCGCCCAGCGCTCGGTCACGGTGGCGAACTGAGCCCTGGCGGCCATGCGCCCACCGGCGCCGCGGGCGCGCTAGCTCGCGCGCGGAGCGCGGCGACTGGAGCGTGACCCCAGGCGCGTCGTGCGCAGTACGGCGCTGTCGCCCCAGAGGCTGTCGGGAGCGCTGCCCCATTGGACCTCGGGCACGGTCGACTTCGCCGCCTGCAGGCTCCAGCAGTACCGCGAGAGTGCGTCGAACTGGACCTTGGAGAGGCGCTCGCGGCGCCCGAAGCGCCGGCCGCCTTGGTGGCGCTGGAGCTCGTCGAGCAGCTCGGCGAGTCCCGCCCCTTGATGGGATAGCTCCTTCAGCTCACGCTCGAGCTCCGCGATGGTGGTGTCAGACGTTCTGCGGCGGAGCATCGGGGCCGTTCCTTTTACTACCGATGGCGGACGATGAGCCCACGACCTCCCGACACGCCCCTCTCTCGAGCCGACCTCCACGCCGACCCGGTCGAGCAGTTCCGGCGCTGGTTCGCCGAAGCGCGTGAGTCCAACCCGATGCCCGAGGCGATGACGCTCTGCACCGCCGGTCGGGATTGCCGTCCATCAGGGCGCATGGTGCTGTTGAAGGGAGTCTCGGAGCACGGCTTCGACTTTTACACCAGCTATGAGAGCCGCAAGGCGGCGGAGCTGGATGAAAACCCGCACGGAGCGCTCGTCTTCTGGTGGATCGAGCTCGACCGCCAGGTGCGCGTCGAGGGACAGGTCGGCCGGCTGGACGACGGCTCATCGGACGAATACTTCGCGACCCGTCCGCGCGGAGCGCAGATCGGCGCGATCGCGTCACGCCAGAGCAGCGAGGTGACCAACCGCCCGGCACTGGAGGAGGCGGTCGCACGGGTGGCGGCGGAGCATCCGGAAGCTACGCCCATCGAGCGCCCCGAACACTGGGGCGGCTACCGGGTCAGACCCGACGCGGTCGAGTTCTGGCAGGGCCGCCACGACCGGCTGCACGACCGCTTCCGCTACGAGCGCGCCGCCGGCGGATGGACCATCACGCGCCTGCAGCCGTAGCCGCTCCAAAGCCCTCCGGAAATAGTTGCGGCCACCGGGGGGGACCGGTGGCCGCAGTGCGTGGGTCCTGTCTGGGAGGGGTCGATATGGAACTTACGCACCGTCCCTGAACGTTTGCTAAGAAATCGCAGAAGGACTTATTAACCGCATAGAAACGGCCGCCCCGAGAGGCGGCCGTTCACATCCTTGCGGAGGGGGATGCTGGGTGAGGACCCTAAGCATCGCCCTTGTAGCCTGTTTGGACTACCGCGAAGTTCGCGTTAAGAAAGCCCGCTCAGCCAGAGTCGTCGAACTGAAGCGAGCCGCCGCCCTTCTTCTGAGCGGGCACCGTCTTACGCTGCGGCGGCGGGCTCTGCCGCACCACCGGCTGCGGAGCTCTGTAGACCGGCGCGGGCGCCTGCTGGCGGACGGCGACCGCGCGAGTCTGAGTCCGCGGCTGCGGCCGAGCCGGCGCCCGGCGCGCGCCGCGCGGCACGGGCGCGGTCGCGCGCACGGATCCGAACCGCACGCACGTGGCGGGCGGCCATGATCCGGGCGCGTCGCTCCTGCGCCGCCACGCGGACGTCGCGCTCGTGCTGCACCACAGCGAAGTTCGTCGCCGGCAGCGCCTCCTGGACGGAGGTGCGCTTCAGCGAGGGGCCATCGGCCGCCGAGCCGCCGGAGACGGCGGTCAGCAGCAGAGCGATCACCAGTCCGGCCCCCAGCGCACAGAGAGCCATCACGCCGTACTCGCGGACCGAGTAGAAGCGGAAGTCCTGCCGGAAGTTGACGTAGTCCTGGCGGAATCTCATGACGGGCACTGCACCGGCTTCATCTGGCCCGGCATCAGGCACCGGTCAACCCGCAGCGGCGACTTCCGGCCGCGGATCTTGATGCTCGTGAACTTGCCCACGGCGCCGGCCCTCGTGATGAAGATCTTGACCATCACCCCATTCCTCAGCAGCCGCTTCTCCAGCCGCTTGATCCGGATGGTAGTCGCGGGACGGGGGCCAGCGGAAGCGGTCGACTGGCGGCTCGAGGTGAACGGGCACCCCTTGCCGCTGCAGCGGACCGTCACGGTCGTCCCGGAGGGGACGTTGACGCTCAGCATCCGCAGCCGGGTGCCGCCGGAGTACACCCGGCCGGCGACCCGCACGACGGGGAATGGGCTGATCAGCTGGGGACCGGGCTGCGTCGTCACGGCGGCCGGCGCAGGCGTCGCGACGTTGACGGTGTCCGTGTAGGTCGAGGTGGCCCCGTCCGGGTCCGTCACCCGCAGGCCGACGTTGTAGGCGCCGGGGGCGGGGAAGACACGCGACGCGGCTCCGCCCGTGGCGTCGTTGAACTGACCGTCGCCGTTCAGATCCCATTCGAGGCCCGCAGGCTGGATCGTCGAGTCCGGGTCTGTGGCTGTCGAGAAGAAGCTGACCTGCTGGTTCACCAGCGGGTTGTGAGGCGTGTAGACGAACGAGGACACCGGCGGCCGGTTGCCGACGAACACCTCGACCGTCGCGACGTTCGTCGCGCCGTCATCGTCGGTCACCCTCAGGCGCACGGTGTGGGTGCCGACCGTGCGGAAGGCGTTGCGGCGCTGGACCTGCGCGCCCGTGGCGTCGTCGAACTGGCCATCGCCGTCGAGGTCCCAGGCGTAGGCCGCGAGCAAGCCGTCTGGATCGGTGGAGCTGGAAGCGAAGTCGACCGTGTCGAACGGGTTGACCGTCAGCGGGCTGTAGTTGAACGACGCGACCGGAGGCCGGTTGGTAACGGACACCACCTTGGATATCTCGCTCGTGCCGCCGTCGTCATCGGTCACGCGCAGCCCGATCGTGTAGGTGCCGTCGTCGGCAAACGTACGCTGGGCGCTAGAGCCGGCTCCATCGTCGAAGCTGCCGTCGTTGTCGAGATCCCAGGCGAAGGTGCTGATCGAGCCGTCCGGGTCGGTGGAGCTGGACGTGAACGTGACGGCCTCCAGGGTCAGCGGCGCTGCCGGCTCCTGGGTGAAGTTGGCGGTCGGAGCGCGGTTCAGGATCGTGACGGACTTCGTGGCGATCGACGCAGCCCCGCTGTTGTCGGTCACGCGCAGGCGGACGGTCACCGGCCCGTTGGCGGCGTAGGCCGGCTGCACCGAAGGCGTAGCTCCATTGTCGAAGTTGCCGTCGTTGTCGGTGTCCCAGGCGTAGGAGGCGATGGTGCCGTCGGGGTCATTGGCGACAGCGGTCAGTAGTACGGGCTGGCCCGTCGCCACTGAGGCCGGCAGGGCCGTGATGTCCACCGTGGGCGCGCGGTTCGCGACGTTGACCGTCTGCTCGAGGACGTGAGTCGCCCCATCGTCGTCGGTGGCGCGCAGCCTGACCGTGTAGGAGCCGCCGGTGGGGAAGGACCGCGTGACCGCGATGGTCGTGCCGTCGTCGAACACACCGTCGTCATCGAGGTCCCAGGCCCGACTGGCGATCGCGCCGTCCGGATCGGTCGAGGCCGCCGTGAAGGTCACCGTTTGTCCCGACAGCGGCGCCTCGGGCGCGAACTGGAAGAACGCGACCGGCGGGCGGTTGGCGACCGTGACGGTCCTGGTCGCCGTGTTGGTCGCGCCGCTGTTGTCCGTGACGCGCAGCCTGACCGTGAAGGTGCCACTGTCGAGGAACGTGCGCTGGGCCGAGGGGCCGGCGCCGTCGTCGAAGGTGCCGTCTTCGTCGAGATCCCACGCGAAGGCCGCGATCGTGCCGTCCGGGTCGGTGGACGTGGACTCGAAGTCGACCTGCTCACCGGTCAGCGGCGCCGACTGAGCGATGTCGAAGCCGGCCGCCGGCGCGCGGTTGGTGGCGGTCACGTCGCGACTGATCGTGTTGGCCGCTCCGTCGTTGTCGGTGACGCGCAGGCTGACCGTGTGGACACCGGGCGTCGTGAAGGTCTGCTGCGCCGACGACAGCGTGCCGTCGTCGAACGCGCCGTCGTCGTCGGTGTCCCAGGCGTACGAGGTGATGGTGCCGTCGGGGTCGTTGGAGGTGGACGTGAAGCTCACCGCCTGCCCGGTCTGCGGCGACGTCGGCGTGAAATTGAAGCCCGCCACCGGCTGCCGGTTGCCGGGCGTGATCGCGATGCTGGCGGTCGCGGACGCGCCATCGTCATCGGTCACGCGCAGGCTGATCGTGTACGGGCCCGTCGACGGGAAGGACCGCTCTGCGGTGGAGCTTGCACCGTCGTCGAAGGTGCCGTCGTTGTCGAGGTCCCAGGCGTACGAAGCGATCGACCCGTCTGAGTCGGTCGAAGTGGAGCTGAACTCGACCGTCTCGTTCGTGATCGGCGTGTCCGGCGTGAAGCCGATTTGTGCCGTCGGAGCGCGGTTGGCGATCGTCACGGTGTCGGTGCCGATCGTGCTGCCGCCGTTGTTGTCAGTGGCGCGCAGGCGGACCGTGAACGTCCCATTGTTGGGGAAGCTGCGCTGGGCGGTGGCATTCGTGCCGTCGTCGAACGCGCCATCGTTGTCGGTGTCCCAGGCGTACGCGCTGATGAATCCGTCCGCGTCGATCGCGGTCGACGTGAAGGTCACCGGCTCATTCGTTTGCGCCGAGGCGGGAGCGTGCGTGAACGAGGACACCGGCAGGCGGTTGGCGACCGTGACCGTGTGGGTCGCGATGTTGGTGGCGCCTTCGTTGTCCGTGATGAGCAGGCGCACGATGTGGTCGCCGCCGACGCTGAAGGTCCTCTGGACGCTGGCCGCTGTGCCGTCGTCGAACGTCCCGTCGTCGTCGAGGTCCCATGCGAGCTGGGCGACCGTACCGTCCGAATCGGTGGACGTGGACGTGAACGTCACCTGCTGACCGGTGTCCGGCGTCGTGGGCAAGTAGTCGAAGCCGGCCGCCGGCGCGCGGTTCGACACCGTCACCGTGTGGGTGACTATGTCAGTGGCGCCGTCAGAGTCGGTTACCTGCAGCCGGATGGTGTAGGTGCCGCTGGTCGGGAAGGACTTCTGCGCGGTCCCGGCTGTGCCGTCGTCGAAGGCGCCGTCGTTGTCGAGATCCCAGGCGTTCGACGCGATCGAGCCGTCCGCGTCGCTGGAGCTGGACGTGAAGGTGATGTTCTGGGCGGTGAGCGGGCTGGCGGGCGTGCTCGAGAAGGCGGCCGTGGGAGCGCGGTTGGCGATCGTGACGGTGCTCGAGGTCACGTCGAACGCGCCTCCGTTGTCCGTCACCCGCAGGCTGACCGTGAAGGTGCCGTTGTCCGGGAAGCCCTTCTGGGCGGTGGCGTTCGTGCCGTCGTCGAACTGGCCGTCGTCGTCGAGATCCCAGGCGTAGGAAGCGATCGAGCCATCAGGGTCGCTCGAGGCCGACGTGAAGGTCACCTGCTCGCCCGTCAGCGGAGCGACTGGCAGGAAGGTGAAGCCGGCGACCGGCACCCGGTTCGCCACCGTGACGGACGCTGAGAACGTCTCGGTGGCGCCGTCGTCGTCGGTCACCCGCAATCTGATCGGATAGGAGCCGCTGCTGGAGAACGAGCGCTGCGCGTTGACGCCGCTCGCGTCGTCGTAGGCCCCGTCGTTGTCGAGATCCCAGTCGAGCGCCGCGACCGTGCCGTCGGCGTCGGTGGAGTGCGACGTGAAGGTGATCATCTCCGCTGTCGCGGGCGAGGTCGGGGTGTAGTCGAAGAAAGCCGAGGGCTTGCGGTTCGTCACGACCACGTCGTGCGATGCGACAACCGTCTCGCCCTCGCCGTCCTGAACTCGCAGCCGGACCGTGTAGGTGCCGTTGTCGCCGAAGGCCTTCTGCGCGGTCGCGCCGCTGCGCGTCGTCGTAGGCACCATCGTCGTCCAGGTCCCACTCCTGCGAAGCGAGCGGACCGTCCGGGTCGCTGGAGGTCGACGTGAAGTTCACCTGGTCACCCGTCGCCGGGTTGGAAGGGGCGAAGTTGAAGCCCGCGCTCGGCCCGCGGTTGGCCACGTTGACGACCAGCTGTGCGGTCGCCGGCGCGCCGTCGTCGTCCGTGACTCGGAGCCGAACCGTGTGGTTGCCGGCGCTCGTGAAGGCCTGCTGAGCGCTCGAGGCGTTCCCGTCGTCATAGCTGCCGTCGTTGTCGAGATCCCAGGCGTAGGACGCGATCGAGCCGTCCGGGTCGCTGGAATCCGAGCTGAAGGTGATCGTCTGGCCGGTTGACGGCGAGGACGGCAAGGCAGAAATCGAAGTCGCCGGTCCGCGGTTGGCGACGATCACCGGGCCCGTCGCCACGTCCGTGGCGCCGTTGTCGTCCGTGACTCGGAGGCGGATGGTGTACGTCCCGTTGTCGGGGAAGCTTGCGTCCGCGCTCGAGGCATTCCCGTCGTCGAAGCTTCCGTCGTTGTCGAGATCCCAGGCGAAGGACGTGACCGAGCCGTCCGGATCACTCGACGTCGACGTGAGGGTTATGGTCTCGTCGGTGAGCGGGCCGCCCGGCGAGCTGTTGAAGGACGCCGACGGAGACTGGTTCCCGATCGAGAGCACCTTGCTGACCTGCGCCTGGCCGCCCTTGTCGTCGGTGACGCGCAGGCCGACCGTGTGATTGCCCGGCAGCAGGAACATCCGCTGCGCGACCGAGCCAGTGGCGTCGTCGAACTGGCCGTCGCCGTCGAGATCCCATTCCTGGAGAGCGATCGTGCCGTCGGGATCACTCGACTGGGAGTCGAACGTGACCGTCTGGAGCGTCGTCGGTGCCGGCGGCGTGAAGCCATAATCGGCGGTGGGCAGGCGATTGCGCGACCGTGATGGTCTGCGACGCCGTCGCGACGTTGTGGCCCTCGCCGTTGCCGTCCGCGACGCGCAGCCCGACGACGTAGTCGCCGGGGAAGAGAAGGTGGCCTGTGCCACAGCGCCTGTGGCGTCGTCGTATTCGCCGTCGGCGTCCAGGTCCCAATCCTCGGAGACCAGCGGGCCATCCGGGTCGGTCGAGGTCGAGGTGAAGGTGATCTCCTCGCCCGAGACCGGAGTGCTCGGCGAAAACTCGAACGAGGCGGTCGGCGGCCCGTCGGCAAATGCGAGCGCAGCGAAAACGGTGCTTGCGAGGAGGGCAAGCACTGTGGCGATCCGGCGGATGGCAGGAGTAGCCAAACCGCCCTCGCGCCTTGGTGAGGGCTTCGCTTTGCTGCGTTCCACGTGACAGGAGCCGCTTTTCCCTGCTGATGGCCGAGGCATCCTGCCCCGCGCCGCCAACCCCGCGACACGTGTCACAGCATAAAGGAGCCTTCGGCCCTTCGCGCGACTTTTTGACCGCCCCTGACAGCCCTCGCGGTAGCTAGCCTCTTGCCCCTGCAAATGCCTCCTCTGACCTCCCGCTCACCCAGAAGCCTGGCACTCACCGCGGGCCTGTTCGTGCTCACGATCGGGGCCTACTTTCCGCTTTGGGCCGCTCGTGCGGCGGCGGAGCTGCGGCGCTTCGGGACCGGCACCCGTGGTCCGGCGCCCGGGGCCGTCGCGCTGCTCGCCCTGGTGCCGGTGGTGAACATCGCCGGCCTCGCCTTCCTGGCCGTTGCCCTGCCGCGCGCGATCCGGCAAGGCGCCGAGGGGAATCGGGAAGCCAACACCGAGATCGTCTCGGCACTGATGATCGCGGCGGTCGCCGGCGGCGTCGCCCTGACTTTCCTGATCGACGTGTCACCGCTGCTCGGCGGTTATCTGGCGTGGCCGCTCGAGCTACCCGCCGCGCTGCTTGTGCAACGCCACCTGAACCGGACCGCGACCGGGCGGCCGGCAGCCGTTCCGGACGGTGAGAGTCGCAGCGATCGCGAGACGGTCGTCGCCGTCTGCCTCGCTGTCGTGGTGCTGGGAAGCGGCGGGATCGCGCTCGCCTTCTCGGGCGAGGGTGATGACAGCCCCACGAGCGGCGGACCGCTCGCCGCCCGCTCGGCCCGCCCGACCGCATCCGACATCGCCGTGTCGCCGCAAGCCGTGTGGGAGACGCAGCTCGACGACGACGCCGTGCAGCGCCTTGCCAAGGACACCCTCGAGCCGCTCGGACCACCGATCAAGGTCGGGCGCGAGCCGCTCGGCATCGTGTACGGCTTCGGCTCGATCTGGGTCGCGAACCGCACCAGCAGCACGGTCACGCGCATCGACCCCGCCACCGCTCGCCCCGTCGGCCGTCAGCTCCCGGTCGGCCGCGCGCCGTGGGGAATCGCAACCGGCAACGGCCGGGTGTGGGTCGCGAACCAGGTCGAGCGAACCGTCAGCAGCATCGATCCGCAAAGCAGCCAGGTGAAGCTGAAGGCGGGGGCCGCTGACATTGGAGCGCGCGGCATCGCCCTGGGCGAGGGGGCGGTCTGGGTGGCGAACTTCGAGGGTCGCAGCGTCAGCCGCATCGATCCCGACACCGGCGCCTCACGCAAGATCAATATCGGTGGCGCGGCTCAGGACGTCGCGGCCGGCTACGGCTCGGTTTGGGTCACGCGCCCGAACGAGGGCCAGGTATCGGTGTTGAGGCCCGATGGGCGGCGCCGCGGCGCGCCGATCCAGGTCGGGTCCGCGCCGAGCAGCATCGTGGCCGGGCTCGGCCAGATCTGGGTGGCCAACAGCTCCTCGGGCACGGTCGTCCGGATCAATCCGCGCACGCTCCGCGTGGCAGGACGCCCGTTGGCCTTCGACCAGGGCATCTCCGACATGACGATCGCCGATCGCCGGCTCTGGGTCCTGCAGGGGGACGGAACCGTCCGGCGCACGAAGGTGGCGCCGTGAGCACCCGGGCGTTGCGGCGTGCCACTGCGCTCGCCTGCTTGGTTGCCATCCTTGCGGCCGGCTGTGGCGGGGACGACGACAAGCCGCGCACCGAGAAAGAGCAGATCGCCGCCGCGATCTCGGAGTTCAACCGGGCGTTCTCGAAAGGTGACGGCGAGGAGACCTGCAAGCTGATCACCGACGTGTACCGCAACTCGATCGAGCTCGGCCACGGCGAGTCGTGTGAGCGAGCGGTCGAGCGGGAGGCGGGGCCCGAGGGACCCGAGCGCGACCAGGTCCGAGCGCTGGGCGACGCGAAGGTCGTCAACGTTCAGATCGTCGAGACGGTCGCAACCGGCGACATCGTGGGACCCGGCCTCGACAGCGGCCCGCCCGCCCAGGCGCAACGCCAAGACGGCCGCTGGCTTGTGTCAGCGACCGCCTGGGGGTCGCTCTAGAGCAGCTTTACCGGAGCGTCCGAGCGTCTAGTAGACGTCGCGGTCCACTACCTGGCGCTCGCGCACGACGCCGCGCTCGGTCGCGACCGGTTCGGCGACCACGCGCCGGCGCCGGTCCGCCCAGATCGTCATCCAGAGGAGCGAGATCAGCAGTCCGATCACTCCCGCGACCATCAGGATCACGCCAACCGTGTCCAGTTCGACTCCCGATACGTCGGCCGTGACTGCGTACTTGAGTATCGCTCCGACCGCGATCAGGAAGATCGAGGTTCCGATTCCCATTTGTTCCTCCTGACAAAGGGCCCGCCGAATCGCGGGCTCCGGACCAGACTTACCCCCGCGCTTGCGGTTCCAAGCTTTCGCTGGCCGTAGAATCGATCGCCCGCCGCCATCGTCTAACGGTCAGGACGCGGCCCTTTCAAGGCTGAAATCGGAGTTCGATTCTCCGTGGCGGCATATCCGCCAGTGCGAGCCACAGGCCCCAAAATTGAAGCGCCCGGACCGTAGACCGGGCGCTTCGAGAGGCGTTACAGCAGGGGTTCTTGACGCCCCTTGTCCCTCCGGGAGTTAACGGAGGAGAGTCCAATCTATTCGGATCGAGCGGCACGGGTCAAGGGGCGATTTCGCCTTGACATCCCATTCGGCCCCGAAATCGCCCACGTTGCGGGTTCAGACGCTGCAAGACTGCCCCCAACCGCGCTGTAGGAATGCCTGCTAACGGTAATTTTGGTCGCTCTCGACAGCGGGGTGAGGAGGTTTTCAGTGGCAGTCAAGCTTCACAGGTGCTCGTGGATGTGGTTCAAGAACGGCCATCCGTGCTGGAAGGTGCAGAAGGCCCTCGATGAGGCCGACGTCGACTACGAGGTCGTCCAGGGGCCGGCATTCCCGCGCGGGCGGCGCAAGGACGTGCAGCGGATCTCCGGGCAAACCAAGTTCCCTGCGATCGAGTTCGAGGACGGCAGCGGATACCGCGATGAGTCCTCGCGCATGGCCGAGGAGATCGGGGCGGGCAAGCTGTTCGAGCACGCCGGTTCCGGCACTGCGCCCGCGGCTTAGCGCAAAGGGCCAAGGTTGGACATTTAGTTGATGCGGCCTTGACCTAAATTTAGGCATGCCTTAATCTGGTCTTGCCTTGACCAGATTTTCCAGGCGCAAGATGCTCGCCGGAGTGCTGCCAGTGCTCGGCGCCGCGGGCGCGGCGAAGCTCGCCGGGCTCGAGGCGGCGGGCGCCGCAACCATGACGCACGACCACGCGTCGTCCACGCCGGCAGCGGCGAACGGCGCGGCACACGACCACGGCGGAGCGCCGCAGCACCCGGGCTTCCAGGCGGGTGGCCGCGTGGACCACCGCGCGAACGGCTTCGACCCGACCGCGCTGCTGCGCGATTTCGACTGGGGCACGACTCGCCGGCTCCCAAGCGGGCGAGTACTGCGGGAGTGGGAGCTGCACGCGATCGACAAGGAGATCGAGGTGGCGCCCGGCATCAAGTTCCCGGCCTGGACCTACAACGGCCGCGTGCCCGGCCCGACGCTCCGCTGCCGCGAGGGCGAGCGCCTGCGGATCAAGTTCGGCAACGGGTCCTCGCATCCCCACACGATCCACTTCCACGGCATCCACCCTGCCGCGATGGACGGCGTGCCGGGAATCGGCCTCGGGCAGATCCCGCCGGGCGAGACCGTCACCTACGAGTTCGACGCCGAGCCGTTCGGCCTGCACCTCTACCACTGCCACATGTCGCCGCTCGCCGAGCACATCGCGCGCGGCATGTACGGCGCGTTCATCGTCGATCCGCGCAAGGGCCGCCCGGACGCCGACGAGATGGTGATGGTGATGAACGGCTTCGACACCGACTTCGACCTCGCCAACGAGGTCTACGCCGCCAACACCGTCGGATTCGCCTATATGGACCAGCCGATCGCCGTAGCCCGCGACGAGCTGGTGCGGGTGTATCTGGTCAACGTGCTGGAGCACGACCTGATCAACTCCTTCCACCTGCACGGGAACCTCTTCCAGTCATTCCCCACCGGCACCTCGCTCGAGCCCGCGGAGTTCACGGACACCGTGATGCAGTGCCAGGGGCAGCGCGGCATCCTCGAGTGGCGCTTCCCCTACGACGGCCAGTACATGTTCCACGCGCACCAGTCCGAGTTCGCGCAACTCGGCTGGATGGGCCTGTTCGACGTGAAGTCCTGATGGAGGCGCGCGGCGCGACCGCCGGCGTCGGGGCGCGGCGGATTCCCGCCTGGCTGTACGGCGTGGCGCCGCTCGTCCTGATCGCCGCCGCGATCGGGCTGTTCGCGGCGCTCGGCGACCCGGGGCTCGGCGACCGCAACGGCCCGCCGGTCGAGGAGCTCGCGGTCGAGCGCACGGAGCTGAAGCCGGGGCAGATCGACCTCACCGTCCGCAACGACGGCCCGGACTCGGTGCGCATCGCGCAGGTGATCGTCAACGACGGCTTCACCGACTTCACCATGGACGACGCCGAGCTCGGCCATCTCGAAAGCGGGCAGGTGCGCATCGGCTACCCGTGGGTCGAGGGCTCCGCTCTACAACGTCGACCTGCTGACCTCGACCGGCGCGAAGATCTCGCACACGATCGACGTCGCCGTGGAGACCCCCGAGGCCGACGTCGGCTTCTACCGGCTGATGGCGCTGCTCGGCTTCTACGTGGGGATCGTGCCGGTGGCGCTGGGAATGCTGTGGCTGCCGTTCGTGCGCCGGATCGACCCGCGCTGGGTGCGGTCTCCTGATGGCGGTCACGGTGGGGCTGCTCGGCTTCCTCGCGGTGGACGCAACGCTCGAGGGGCTCGACGTCGCCGGCACCGGATCGCAGGCGCTCGGCGGCCCATCGCTGGTGTTCCTGGGGGCGGCCGTGTCCTACCTGCTGCTGATGGGCGTGCAGTCCTGGCTGACCACGCGCACCGGAAGGGCGAAGGGCTCCTCCGCCGCTCCCGCAGCCGCCGGCACCGTCGCGGTCCTGGTGGCGCTGGCGATCGGCCTGCACAACCTCGGCGAGGGTCTCGCGATCGGGTCCGCCTACGCCGTGGGCGCGCTCTCGCTGGGAGCCTTCCTCGTGATCGGCTTTGCCCTCCACAACACGACGGAGGGGCTGGCGATCGTCGCCCCGGTGGCGTCGGACCCGCCGCCGCTGCGGCGCCTCGTGCTGCTCGGCGCGCTGGCCGGCGCGCCGGCGATCCTCGGCGCCTGGATCGGAGCGTCGGCGTTCAACTCGAGCCTCGCCGCCTTCCTGCTCGGCGCCGGGTGCCGGGGCGATCGTCCAGGTGATCCAGCAGCTGGTGCCATCGATCCGCGACCGCGCCGGCCGCACACTCCACCCGCTCGCCGTCGCCGGCATCCTGGCCGGGATCGGGATCCTCTACCTGACCAGCCTTCTGGTGAGCGTCGTGATGAGCCGGGTGGCGCGGCACAGCGAGGCGATCGAGGACTACGCGAAGGCGATCTACGCCCTCGAGCAGCGCAGCGACGGAGCCGTGACGACGACCGCGCTGGCCGAGCGGCTGGACGTGACGCCCGCCTCGGCGTCGGCGATGGTGAAGCGGCTCGACGAGCTCGGCTTCGTGACGCACGAGCCCTACCGCGGCGTCCTGCTGACCGACAAGGGCCGCGCCGTGGCGCTCGAGGTGCTGCGCCATCACCGGCTGCTGGAGCTATATCTGGCCGAGTCGCTCGGCGTGCCCTGGGACCGGGTGCACGACGAAGCCGAGGTGCTGGAGCACGTCCTCTCGGAGGAGCTCGAGGAGCTGATCGCGGCGAAGCTCGGCAATCCCACCCACGACCCCCACGGCGATCCGATTCCCGACCCGGGAGCTGAAGGTGTCCGAGGAGGAGACGAGCAGCCTCGCCGCGCTCGAGAAGGGCGACCGGGGCGTCTTCGTCCGGGTGTCCGACTCCGACCCGGAGATGCTGCGCTACCTGTCCGGGAACGGGATCACACCCGGCAAGCGGTTCGAGGTGGTCGAGCGGATGCCGTTCGACGGGCCCGCTGCGCGCCCGCATCGGCAGCAAGGTGCACACACTCGGCGGCCGCCTCGCCCGCGCGATGCGCGTCGTCGTCGACCAGCCCTAGATTCCGCGCGCCAGCCCGCCGTCGACCAGCAGGTTGACGCCGCAGACGTAGGACGCCCGCTCTGAGCAGAGGAACGCGACGACGTCGCCGAACTCGTTGATGCGGCCGAGCCGCCCGACCGGGACGTCCGGCTGCTCCATCTCTCCAGCTCCTCGATCGGACGTGCCGCCGGCGAGCCGGTCGGTCGCGATCCGCCCCGGGGCGACGCTGTTGAGCAGCACCCCGTCACGAGCCAGCTCGTTGGCGAGCGTCTTGAACATCCCGACGGCGGCGAGCCGGTGGCTGTTGGAGAGCCCGAGGCCGGGAATCGGCTCCTTCGTCGCGATCGAGGTGATGTTCACGATCCGGCCCCAGCCGCGCTCGCGCATCCCGGGCACCACCGCCTTGATCAGCTCCAGCGGGGCGAGCACCAGGTTGCGGTAGGCCGCCTCCCAGTCCTCACGCGAGAAGCCGAGCGGCTCCCCGAACGGCGGCCCACCCGGTGTTGGTGACGAGGATGTCGATCGGGCCGAACTCGCTCGTCACCTGGTCGACGAGCGCGGGCAGCGAATCGACGTCGGCCGTGTCGGCCTCGTAGCCGCGCGCCTGTGACCCGGTCTCGGATGCGATCCGCTCCGCGGCCTCCAAGGCCCGCTCAGCCGACCGGCTCGCGACAGCTACCCGCGCGCGGTCTCCGCGCCAGCGCACGCGCGCTTCCGTAGCCCAGGCCCTTGCTCGCGCCGAGGACGAGCGCGACACGGCCTTCGATCCCCAGATCCAACGTGAAACGAGGCTACGTCATGCGTTCTGCGCGTGCGCCCTCGTGAACTCACTGACCTCGTAGGCCTGGCCGGGCATCGCCCCCAGCGCGATCAGTCTCACAGGCTGGTCGCCGGTGACGATCTTGCGCTTCTCGTTCGGTCCCACGCGGGCGAACATGTCCGGCTCGAGCTGGTGCTCCTCGCCGCCCACAATCAGGGTGCAGGCACCGCGCACCACGGTGTAGACCTCCTCCTGGCCGTCCTCGGAGTGGTCGTGCTCCGGGTAGGCGTCCGCGTTCGGAGGCATGTCGATCACCTGGATGCCGAAGGACTCCACTCCCAAGCCGTCACGCACGAGTCTCATGGCACCGCCGAACGCAGAGGCACATTCGTCGGTGTTCACGATCGTTATGTCCGCCATCTGCTCCCCCTCGGGAATTGGTTGGATTGAGCGCCAACCCTAGTCCCGCAAGGTGTCCGGCAACGCGACATCGGGCACACAGGGGTGGCACTACAATGGCCGAGCGGTCCGCGTGCGGGCCGGTTTCGCGGGGGCGTAGCTCAGATTGGTTAGAGCGCTGCCCTGTCACGGCAGAGGTCGCGGGTTCGAGTCCCGTCGCTCCCGCTCTTCGTATGACTGAGCTCACCAAGGAGCACTGCCAGGAGTACCCGAAGGGGACCGCGCCGCTCTCCGAGGACGAGGCGGCGAAGCTCGCCCAGGAGGTTCCCGCCTGGGAGCGCAACGGCACCTCGAGCCTGCGCCGTGAGTACTCCTTCGACACCTTCCGGGACGCATTCGGCATGGTCGCCCGCGCCGCGCTGGTCGCGGAGCGGGAGTGGCATCACCCGGAGATCGAGCTCGGCTGGGGCCGGGCGGCGTTCGAGCTCACCACCCATACCGCCGGCGGCCTGACCCGCAACGACTTCATCATGGCCGCCCGCCTCGACCAGCTGACGGACACCTGAGATGAGCCTCGAGCAGGAGATGATCGCGTTCATCAAGGCGGGGCTGGAGCACCACGACGCCACCTGCCCGATGCCGGCGCGGGCGATCCTGCTCAACTCGGGCAACTACGAGCTGTTCGGGCGCGAGGAGCTGTTCGGCATGCCGCTCGAGCCGCGCGACGACATCCCGCCCAAGCGGTTCCGGATCGATTGCCCCGGCAGCGCGACCGGCATCGAGGACGAGATCGCCGAGGCGCTGGGCGAGCCGCTCACCGTGACGCCGGAGGAAGAGCCGGAGCGGCGTCCGTTCGAAGATCCGGCTAGCTGCCTAGAGCGGCTCATCCGCTCGACGCCCGCCGGCAGGCGGCCCTCGTGCTCGAGCTTGTCGAGGTGCGACTCGAGCGTCATGCCGGCCGCGCCGCGCAGCGCCGGCGGCGCGTCGTCCCAGACCCGGTCGAGCAGCTCGTCGCGCGTGCGCAGACCCTCGTCGAGCGCCTCGACCAGCCGCCGCTCGCGCTCGAGGCGGTGCGAGATGTACTCGTCGAGCTTCGCGCGCGGATCCTCCACGACCGGGCCGTGGCCGGGATACAGCACGCGGGCGTTCAGATCGCGCAGGCGCCGCAGCGACTCCAGGTAGCGGCCCAGCGATCCACCGCCCGGCGGGATGAAGACGCTTCCCTCGCCGAGGACCGTGTCGCCGCAGAACAGCTGGCCATCCCCGGTCAAGGAGGGCGATGTGGTCCGCGGCGTGCCCGGGCGTCTCGAACACCTCGAACGGCCCGAGCCGCTCGCCCTCGCGAACGATGCCCACCTCGCCGCAGATCCTCCGGCATCCGGCTCCCCGTAGCGGTTCCTCGCCTGCGGCTCGGGCCCGCCGAGGACCTCGACGTCCAGTCCTCGTCGCGCACGAGCGCACACCGCGCCGGCATGGTCGAAGTGCCGATGGGTCAGCACGATGCCGGCCGCGCCCCCGCGTTCGCGCCGCCGCCTCGACCACGCGCGGGCGTGGCGCGGCGTCCGGCGGGCCCGGGTCGACCACCCAAGCCGGCGCGCCCGACCAGGTATGTGTTGGTCCCGCTGAGCGTCATCGGGCCGGAGTTCGGACCCGCGCACGAGCACCACGTCGGTCCGACAGGCTTCCTCGAGCATGCTCACGCAGTATCCTCGCCGCCGTGGCCAGCCTGCGGCGCGATCGGGAGCTCGGACGGGCCGACCGCGATACTGCCCGGCGTCTGGCGGCTGCGCCTGCCACTGCCGTGGCCCGGCGTGCCGCATGTGAACGCGTGGGCGCTGCGCGCCGGGCGACGGCGTCGTGCTGGTCGACACCGGCATCCACGAGCCGGGCGCGTTCGACGAGCTGCAGCGCACGCTGCACCAGACCGGGCACTCGATCGACGACGTGAAGCTGCTCGTCTGCACCCACGCGCACACCGACCACTACGGCCTCGCCGCGCCGATCGTCGAGGCCGCCGGCTGCGAGCTGTGGATGCACCCGCGCCACGAGCACATGACGCGCGGCGATGGCCGACCCCGAGCGCTCGCTGGAGCGGCGGATCGAGGTGGCGCGCCAGAGCGGCGTGCCGGTCGAGCCGCTGCGAGCGCTGGGCGGCGGAGCGGCGCGACTCGAACTCCGGCATCGCCGGCATCGTCGAACCCGGACCGCGAGCTGGTGGCGGGCGTCGAGGTCCAGACCGACCTCGGCACCTGGACCGTTCACGAGACTCCCGGCCACGCTCCCTCGCACGTCTGCCTGTTCGAGCCGGCCATCGCCTGCTGCTCAGCGGCGACCACCTGCTCGGCCGCGTGTCCCTCTACTTCGACTACGGCTGGACGCCAGATCCCGTCGCCGAGTTCCTGGCCAGCCTCGACGAGGTCGACGGGCTCGACGCGCGGCTCTGCCTACCAGGGCACGGCCGGCCGTTCACCGACGTGCGGGCGCACATCGAGGCCAACCGGGCCGAGGTCGAACGGCCGCGTCGACGGCCGTGCTGGCGGCGCTCGCCGAGCACGGGGAGCTGACCGCCTACGAGCTGGTGCCGATCGTATTCGGCGAGGAGTTCGCCGCGGATGATGAGCTGGGCGCTGACGATCATGCTCTGCTACCTCGGCCACCTCGAGGCGACCGGGCGGGCGGAACGCGTCAGCGCGCCTGACGGCTCTCAGCCGGAGCGCTGGCGAGCGACCGCTGCCACGGCCGCGCGGCCCTGAGCGCGGACAGGATCGCGCGCGTCGCCGTGCGCTTGTTGAGCGTGTAGAAGTGGATGCCCGGCGCGCCGCGGGCGAGCAGGTCGGCGCACTGCAGCGTCGCGTAGGCGACGCCCAAGTTCGAGCACCGCCTCCTCGCCCTCGGCGCTGGTCGCCTCGAGCTGCTCGTAGCAGCGGCAGGCGGGATCGTCGCGCCGCACATGCTGGTGAAGCGCTTGATCTGCTCGAAGTTCGTGATCGGCATGATGCCCGGGATGATCGGCACGTCGATGCCGCTCGCGCGGGCCCGCTCGACGAACTCGAAGTAGTCCTCGTTGTCGAAGAACAGCTGCGTGATCAGGAACTTGGCGCCCGCGGCGACCTTGTAGTGGCAGGTGCGCAGGTCCGTCTCGGCGTCGACCGCCTCCGGGTGGACCTCCGGGTAGCAGGCGCCGCCGATGCAGAAGTCGTACGCCTCCGAGATCAGCGCGCCCAGCTCCGATCCGTGTGACGAGCCCGCCGGGAACCGGCTTGAACTCGGTCTCTCCCTTCGGCGGATCGCCGCGCAGCGGCAGCACGTTCTCGATGCCGGCGTCGCGCATCTCGCCGAGCACGTCGTGCAGCTCCTCGCGCGTGTGGCCGACGCAGGTGAAGTGCGCCATCGCCTCGATCCCGAGCTCGTTCTTGATCCGCTTGACGATGTCGACCGTGAGCGCGCGGGTGCCGCCGCCCGCGCCGTAGGTGACGGAGACGAACGACGGGCTCCAGCCCGCGCAGCGTCGGCGATGGTCTCGAACAGCTTCTCCTCGCCCTCGGGGTCTTGGGCGGGAAGAACTCGAACGAGAAGACAGGGCCGGCTGCTCTCGATGATGTCTTCGATGCGCATCTATCGAATGGTAGGGACAGCGGGAAACGTGACGCAAAAAAAGCGAAACCGGCGACAATCGCATCGCCGGTCCCGCATGCGTCCGTGCCGCTTCTCTGAAAGGCTGTCACGCCTTCAGACAAGCTCCCCGCTGACAGTGTCCATACCGCGCGGAGAACGGAAGTCCGTTTCCGTGCTGTGTAGTAGTTCGGCCGGACCGGCGGGCGGCTTTCGCCGAGCGCCCCCAGTCTGGACGATCAATCGAAGTCGAAGTCCTTCGGAGGCTTCTGCTCGAACCAGAGCCGGTCGTGCTCGGGTGTCTCCTCGAGGAAGTCCGGCGTGTCCTCGAGGAAGTCCTCCGGCGGGTCCTCGCCCGGTTCGGGCTCGGGCTCGGGCTCGGGCCGGGTGCGTCGCACGACGGGTTCATCCGGTGGTCGAGGACCTGTCGCGGGCCGCCTCCGGATCGAGAGCGGGCAGATCGGGCTCGTCGAGAAACCGGCTCGGCCCCGGACTGTGACGAGGAGGGCTCGCCGCAGCGGGCGCCGGCTCGTCCACCGGAGGCTCGGCTACCGGAGGCTCCGCGGGCCGTGGCTCCGCAGGCGGCGGCTCGGCCGCAGCGGACCGGCGGCCCGAGGGCCTCGGCCTCTTTGCGCTCGAGCTCCTCGTCGGAGGCGCCCTGCTGGCGCTTCAGCTCGAGATGCTCTCGGATTGCGTCGTCGAGAGTTCCCACGGCGGGTAGGTTGGCAAAGTCGGCGGTTGGGTGTCGCGCCGCGCCAACTGACGCGGAGTCAGCTGTCGTTGTCGGAGTGGCCGAACATCCGCTCGTGGTAGCCACGGCGTGCGCCCTGGTCGGTTTCCCCGGCGATCCGGTCGACGCCGATCAGGCGAGAATGGCCTCGCGCGGCCGGCGAGGGAGGATGTTGCCGAGCTTCGCGGTGACCGCCTGGTTGCGGGGCACCCAGACCTCGAAGCGGTTCCGGCGGACCGCATCCAGGACCGCCGCGGCGACCTCTTCGGCGGTGACCACGGCGAGCAACGGCGGGCTCGCCTGCCCCTCGAGCATCGCTGTCTTCACCTGGGCGGGCTGGATCACCGAGAACCGGAGACCGCTGCCCCGGTACTCCAGGCGCAGCGACTCGGTCAGCCCAACGACGCCGTGCTTCGTGGCTGAGTAGACAGCGCTCCCGGGAGCGGAACGCGCCCGACGCCGGACGCCACGTTCACCAGGTGGCCACGCCGCCGCGGAAGCATCCGCTGCACCGCCAGGCGGGATCCGATGATCGTGCCGAACAGGTTGACGTCGATCTCACGCCGGCTGACGTCGTCGGGCTCCTCGTGGAACGGCCCGATCCAATCGATGCCGGCGTTGTTCACCATCACATCGAGCGGGCCGTGCCGCTCCTCGGCGGTGTCCAGGAAGCCGGCGAATGCCTGACGGTCGCGGACGTCGAGCGGCAGGCCGAACAAGTCGCGATCCGAGTGACGTGGCGACCGCCTGCGCGGCGTCGCCGTCGATGTCGCCGATGCAAACCCGCGCCCCGGCACGGGCGAAGTTTCGGCGACGGCCCGGCCGATGCCGTTCGCCCCCCCGGTCACGGCGACCGACATCCCCTTCACCTCGGCAGACGCGCTCACGCGCGCATCCTAGGCGGTCAGGAGTCCTGCGCTTGTGGTGTTTGGTCCCGAGACCGGGAGACCAGGGAGCAGACAGGGTCCTCACAGGCGCGACGTGCAGACAACACGATCAGCTGCGGCGGGTAGGGATGACCCTAGTCAAGGTTTCGGGCTAGCCGCAAGAAAAGCGCGCCGGAACCAGCGATCGTTCGCCCCAGATGAACGGCACGCAGGGAGGAACCTGAAATGCAGCGGACGCAACTCGAAACGACCCAGCTGGGCCAGACCGGCCTCGAGATCACCCGCGTCGGGTTCGGCGCGTGGGCGATCGGCGGCGCCGGCTGGGAGTGCGGCTGGGGCGCGCAGGACGACGCGAGTCGGTGGCCGCGATCGAGCGCGCGCTCGAGCTCGGCATCAACTGGATCGACACGGCCGCCGTCTACGGCCTCGGGCATTCCGAGGAGGTCGTCGGCCGCGCGCTCGACGGCGTCGACCGGCGCCCGTACGTGTTCACCAAGGCCGGCCTGCTCGACGGCCGGCGCGACGGCGTGCGCCACAGCCTGACGCGCGACTCGATCCGCCGCGAGGTCGAGGCGAGCCTCGCGCGGCTCGGGGTCGACGCGATCGACCTCTACCAGATCCACTGGCCGACCCCGACGCGCGACATCGAGGAGGGCTGGTCGGCGTTCGCCGAGCTCAAGGACGAGGGCCTCGTGCGCCACATCGGCGTCTCGAACTTCGACGCCGACCAGCTGCGACGCGCCCAGCCGATCGCGCCGGTCGAGACGCTGCAGCCGCCGTACTCGCTGGTCGACCGCGCGGTCGAGGACGAGTCCTGCCGTTCTGCCGAGCGCGAGGGGATCGGCGTCATCGCCTACTCGCCGATGGGCTCGGGCCTGCTGAGCGGCGGCGATGACCGCGCGAGCGGATCGCCGCGCTGCCCGACGACGACTGGCGCAAGCACGACGCGCGCTTCCCGAGCCGCGCTGTCGCGCCACCTGGCGACCGTCGAGCGCCTGGAGACGGTCGCCGAGCGCCACGGCGCCACGCCCGGCGCCGTCGCGATCGCCTGGACGCTCGCCAACCCGGCGGTCGACGGCGCCATCGTCGGCTTCCGCCGCCCGCACCAGGTCGATCCGCTCGCTGGCCGCGCGAACCTCGAGCTCGACGACAGGACGTCGCGACGATCGAAGGGGAAGGCTAGCCATGGAAGCCATCGGGTTCATCGGCCTTGGCCACATGGGCGGCAACATGGCGGCGCGGTTCCTCGACGCTGGATACACCGTCTACGGGACGGCCCGCAACCGCGAGCA
>CAWACB010000002.1:0-209849 GCA_963780475.1 uncultured Solirubrobacterales bacterium | reverse complement strand
GGGTCAGCAGCCACTGCGTGAAGAGGAGCACCACGTCGATCGCGAGCGCCAGCAGCAGCGCCAGCCCGCCCGCTGCGACGACCCCGGTCTTGAAGGTGATGTTGCTGCCAGCGACGATCTCCGAGCCGAGCCCGCCGGCCCCGGCGAACACGGCCAGCGTCGCAAGGCCCACGGTGCTCGTGGAGGCGATCCGAAGCCCGGCGATGATGTCCGGCAGCGCCAGGGGTAGCTCGACGCGCCACAGGAGCTGGCGATCGGTCATACCGGCGCCACGGCCGGCATCCCGCGCCTCCGCCGGAACGTTGTTGAATCCGGTGATGATGTTGCGGAAGATGATCTGCAGCGTGTATGCGGTGAGCGCGATCACGGCGGTGGTCGTGCCCCGGCCGGTGATGGGCAGCAGCAGGAAGAACAGCGCCAGGCTCGGCAGCGTGTAGAGGATGCCGGTGAAACCGAGCAGCGGGCCGACCAGCCAGCGTTGCCGGCGCGCCAGCAGGGCCAGAGCGAACGCGATTGCGAAACCGAACGCGACCGAGATCAGGACCAGGTAGACGTGCTCCTCGAGCGGGCCCCTGTAGCGGTCGAAGTTGTCGATGATCCAGCCCGGGCAGAGCTTGTTCTGGGAGATGCAGGTGGCGTCGCTGCGATCGCGGATCTCGACCGCGGCGAGGACGGGACCGGACCAGTCCGCGAGCATCAGCCCACGCGCTCGGCGGGATCGGTATTCAGCTTCAGAGCGGTGTCGGAGCTGAGGAAGTGGGAGATGATCTCGACCGACAGCACGCCCGCCACCTTTCCCTGCCCGTCCACCACCGGGCCGTACTGGCTCTCGGACTGGAGCAGGTCCGACAGGGCGTCCCGCAGCACGTCGTCCAACTCGAGGATCGGGTCCGGGGAAGTGTCGGGGCGCTCCGGAACCGTCTCGGCCGCCAGGTCGCGTTCCGACATCCAGCCGATCGGCCGTCCGTCTCCGTCGACCACCAGCGGATGCGGGACCTCCGCGCCGGCGAGGCGCTCGCGGACCGCCGCCGTCGGCTCGCCGACCCGCGCGAGCGGCGCGGTCCACAGGTCGATGTCCCGCACCCGCAGCAGCGAGAGGCGCTTGAGTGCCCGGTCGGCGCCCACGAAGTCCTCGACGAAGTCGTTCGCCGGCGCCATCAGGAGCTCGGCCGGTGTCGCGTATTGGGAGAGCTTGCCGCCCTTCTGCATCACCGCCGACGCGGTCGCCCATCTTGATCGCCTCGTCGATGTCGTGGGTGACGAAGATGATCGTCTTGCGGATCTCCGACTGGAGGCGCAGGAACTGGTTCTGCAGGCGCTCGCGGTTGATCGGGTCGATGGCGCCGAACGGCTCGTCCATCAGCATCAGCGGCGGATCGGCGGCGAGCGCTCGCGCGACCCCGATCCGCTGGCGTTGCCCGCCCGACAGCTGAACTGGGTAGCGGTCGCGCATGTCGGCGGGCAGCGAGACCAGGTCGAAGAGCTCCTCCACACGCGCGCGGACGCGATGTTTGTCCCATCCCAGCAGGCGGGGGACGACTCCGATGTTGTCCCCCACGGTCAGGTGCGGAAAGAGCCCGATCTGCTGGATCACGTAGCCGATCCGCCGCCGCAGCTCCGCGGCCGATCGTTTGCGGATGCTCTCCCCGCCCAACAGGATGTCCCCGGACGTCAGCTCGATCATCCGGTTGGCGAGCCGCAATGCGGTCGTCTTCCCGCAGCCCGACGGCCCGACCAGCACGCAGATCTCACCCGCCGGGACCTCCAGCGAGAGCCGGTCTACGGCCGGCTCCGCCTGTCCGGAATAGCGCTTGGTGGCCTCGCGGTACTCGACCGACGAGGCGGCAGGGGCGCCGGACATGGGGGTGATCGTAGCGTCCGGTCGGGGAACGATTCGGGCGCGAGGGCGATGATCACGACCTCCACGTAACCTCTCGCGGGTGACGCTCGATGAGCTGAAGCAGGCGGTCGCGGACGGCACGGTCGACACCGTGCTGCTCGCGATCGCCGACATGGAAGGGCGGCTGCAGGGGAAGCGGCTGACCGCCACCCACTTCCTGAACGACGTCGCCGAGCACGGCGCCGAGGGCTGCAACTACCTGCTGGCCGTCGACGTCGACATGACGACGGTGGACGGATACGAGATGTCGTCCTGGGAGCAGGGGTACGGCGACTTCGAGATGAAGCCGGACCTGGCCACGCTGCGCCCGATTCCGTGGCACCCGGGCACCGTGCTCCTGATGGCCGACCTCCAGTGGCACGACGGGCGGGACGTGGTCGCCTCGCCGCGGCAGATCCTACGCCGCCAGCTCGACCGCTTGGCTGAGCGGGGCCTGACCGCCAACGCCGGCACGGAGCTCGAGTTCATCGTCTTCCGCACCCCCTACGAGGAGGCGTGGCAGCGCGGCTACCGCGGCCTCGAGCCGGCCAACCTCTACAACATCGACTACTCGTTGCTCGGCGGGGCGCGCGTCGAGCCGCTGATCCGGCGCATCCGCAACGAGATGGCGGGCGCCGGGATGACGGTCGAGAACTCCAAGGGCGAGTGCAACCTCGGCCAGCACGAGATCAACTTTCGTTACGGCGAGGCGCTGCGCGTCGCCGACGAGCACGCGATCTACAAGACGGGCGCCAAGGAGATCGCCGCGCAGGAGGGCATGTCGATCACGTTCATGGCGAAGTGGGACGAGCGCGAGGGCAGCTCCTGCCACATCCACTGCTCGCTGGCGCGCGACGGGCAGAACGCCTTCGCCGAAGACGACCAGCTGTTCGACGGCTTCCTGGCGGGCCAGCTCGAATCCCTGCGCGAGATGACCTTGATGTACGCGCCCAACGTCAACTCCTACAAGCGCTTCGTGCCGGGCTCGTTCGCTCCCACGGCCGTCGCCTGGGGGAACGACAACCGCACCTGCTCGATGCGGGTGGTCGGCCACGGACAGGGCCGCCGGGTCGAGAACCGGCTGCCCGGCGCCGACGTCAATCCCTACCTGGCGCTCGCCGCGATGATCGCGGCCGGCCTGCAGGGCATCGACTCCGGCCTCGAGCCGGGGCCGCCTTGCGAGGGCAACGCATACACCGGTGACCTGGCTCGCGTGCCGCACAACATGTACGACGCACGCGACCTGTTCGCGAACAGCGAGGTCGCCCGGGAGGCCTTTGGCCAGGAGGTCGTCGACCACTACCTGAACCGCGCCCGGATCGAGATCGAGGCGTACGAGGCGGCGGTCACTGACTGGGAGCGCTACAGAGGGTTCGAACGACTGTGAGCGCCTCGTAGGCATCTGTGCCGCGGTCGAGCGGGTGCGCTGGGGACCCTGGGACACCACGGTCGCGATGTCGCCGCTGACGTATGTCCACGCGGTCCAGGATGCCGGCGCGATCGCGCTCGTCCTGCCGCCCGACGACGCCGTCGCGATGGCGCCGGACCCGCTGCTCGACCGGCTGGACGCGCTGATCCTCGCGGGCGGCGCCGACCTCGACCCTGCGACCTATGGCGCGCCGCCGCATCCCGAGGTGAGCGGCACATGGCCGGAACGCGACCGGTTCGAGCTGGCGGTCACGCACCGTGCGCTCGAGCGCGCAAAGCCGGTGCTCGGGATCTGTCGCGGCATGCAGCTGCTGAACGTGGCGCGCGGCGGGACACTCGTTCCCCACCTGCCCGACGTCATCGGCCATTCGCACCACCGTCACACCCCCGGGTCCTTCAGCGATCACGAGGTGCGGTTGGAGCCGGGGTCGCTGGCGGCGCGCGCGGCGGGCGCGGAGCAGATCGCCGTGCAGTCCCATCATCACCAGGGAGTGGACCGGCTCGGCGAAGGCCTGGTCGCGACCGGCTGGTCCACCGACGACGACGTCATCGAGGCGTTCGAGCTTCCGGGCCATCCGTTCTCGCTCGGCGTCCTGTGGCACCCCGAGCAGGACGTCCGCAGCCGCGTGATCGCCGCCCTGGTGGAGGCGGCCCACGCCGGGGTCTCGGCGCCGTGATCGAGGTCATCGAGCCCGCGACCGAGCAGGTGATGGCGCAGGTGCCGCGCGGCGGCGCAGAGGAGGTCGACGCCGCGGTGGAGCGCGCGACGCGCGCATTCGGTCCGTGGCGCGCCGTGGCCCCCGCCGACCGCGCTGCACTGCTCCACCGCCTGGCGGACGCGCTGCAGGACCACGCCGGCGATCTCGCGATGCTCGAGGCGCGCAACGCCGGCAAGCCGATCTCCGACGCTCGCGGCGAGATGCAGATGGTGGTGGACACGTTCCGCTACTACGCCGGTGCGCCGGAGCGCCTGCTGGGCGACACGATCCCGGTCTCCGGGGGAATCGACATGACGTTCCGCGAGCCGCTCGGGGTCGTCGGGCTGATCGTTCCGTGGAACTTCCCGCTCGTGATCGCGTCGTGGAAGGTGGCGCCGGCACTGGCGGCGGGCAACTCGATCGTGCTCAAGCCGGCCGAGCTGACCCCGCTGACCGCCCTCGAGCTGGAGCGGATCGCGCTCGAGGCCGGCCTGCCGGAGGGAGTCCTGAACGTCGTCGCCGGGCCGGGCAGCGTCTGCGGCCGGCGCCTCGTCGAGCACCCGGGCGTTGCAAAAATCGCCTTCACCGGCTCGACGGAGGTGGGCCGCGGTATCGCCGCCGGGGCCGCGGCGACGATCAAGCGGGTGACGCTCGAGCTGGGCGGCAAGTCGGCCAACATCGTGTTTGCCGACGCCGACCTCGAGCGGGCGGCCGCGGCCGCGCCGGTGGCGGTATTCGGGAATGCCGGCCAGGACTGCTGCGCGCGCTCGCGGATCCTGGTCGAACAGAGCGCGGTCGAGGCTTTCCTCGAGCACATGGAGGCGGCGGTCCAGTCGATGCGGGTCGGCGATCCGCTCGACGAGAGCACGGAGATGGGCCCGTTGATATCCGTCGCACAGCGCCAGGCGGTCGCCTCGTACGTGCCCGACGACGCGCCCGTCGCGATCCGCGGCTCCGCTCCGGACGGACCCGGTTACTGGTTCCCGCCGACCGTGCTGGCGCCGGTCTCGAACTCGGACCGCGCCGCGGTCGAGGAGATCTTCGGCCCGGTCGCCTGCGTGATCCCGTTTGCCGACGAGGCCGCGGCGGTGCGGCTCGCAAACGACACGATCTACGGGCTGTCGGGGTCGATCTGGTCCCGCGACGGCGCCCGCGCGCTGCGGGTCGCGCGCGCCGTCGACACCGGCGTGGTGTCGATCAACTCCAATACGTCCGTGCGGGTGTCGACTCCCTTCGGCGGGTTCAAGCAGTCTGGGGTCGGGCGGGAGCTGGGCCCGCACGCGCTGGAGCACTACACGGACGTGAAGAACGTCTACTACGCGACGGAGGACGGCTGATGCCCGGGCGGCTTGACGGCAAGGTCTGCGTGATCACGGGCGCGGCGAGCGGGATCGGCGCCGAGTCGGCTCGCCTGTTTCGTGCCGAGGGCGCGCGCGTGGTGGGCGTCGACCTCGAGCCCGGCACCGAGGGCGAGCTGAACATCCAGGCGGACGTCTCGCAGGAGGACGACGTGCGTGCCACCTACGAGCGGGCGCGATCGGAGCTTGGTCGCGTAGACGTGCTGTTCAACAACGCCGGCATCAACCCGACCGACGACACGTCCGTCCTCGACACCCCCCTCGATGCCTGGGAGCGCGTGCAGGCGGTCAACCTCCGCAGCGTCTTCCTCTGCTGCAAGCACGGCATCCCGCATCTGCTGGACGCCGGCGGTGGCTCGGTGATCAACACGGCCTCGTTCGTCGCCGTGATGGGCGCGGCCGTCTCGCAGATCTCCTACACGGCCTCGAAGGGCGGGGTGGTGTCGATGTCGCGCGAGCTCGGCGTCGAGTTCGCCCGCCGCGGCGTGCGCGTGAACGCGCTCTGCCCGGGGCCGGTCGACACGCCGCTGCTGCGCGAGCTGTTCGCGAGCGACCCGGCGAAGGCCGCCCGCCGGCTCGTGCACGTGCCCATGGGACGGTTCGCCGAGGCGCGCGAGATCGCCCAGGCGGCGCTCTTCCTGGCCAGCGACGAGTCCTCCTACGTCAACGCCACGACGTTCATGGTCGATGGCGGGCTCTCCGGCGCCTACATCACGCCCGAGTAGCAAGCGCGCCTAGCCGGCGGCGGCCACCTCGAGGAACCGGCCGCAGAGCGCGCGGCCCACCTCGTTCCAGGCCTCGATCGCGTCCTCGGTCTCAGCGCGCAGCTCACCGGCGTCGATGTGTGCGGCGGCCGCGTCGGGATCGTCACCGGCGTCGTCGATCCAGGCGAGCGCGTCCGCGTGCGCGACCTCGGCGTGGAACTGGATTCCCCAGGCAGCTTCCCCTGCACGGAACGCCTGCAGGCAGACGTCGCTGCGTGCGAGCGCCACCGCCCCGGGCGGCAGGGCGAACTCGTAGGCGTGCCACTGGAAGGCCTGGAAGTGCTCGCCCAATGGCGCCAGCACGGGGTCGGCCGCGCCCTCTGTGGTCAGTGCCACCTCGTGCCAGCCGATCTCCGGCTGCTCCGAGCGGGCCACCTCGGCGCCCGCGGCCTGTGCCAGCAGTTGCGATCCAAGGCACACGCCCAGCAGCGGGGTGCCGGCGTCGAGCGCAGAGCGCAACAGCGCACGCTCTGTCTCGAGCCAGGGATGGCGCTCGTCCTGGTCTGCGTGCATGGCGCCTCCGAAGGCGAGGATCGCGGACAGGCCGTCGAGCGCTGGAGCGTCGGGCTCCTCGGGCGGGCGCCAGGTGAGCACCTCGGCTCCCCGCTCGGCGCATGCGTCCGCGAACACGCCTGGCCCGGCCGTCGGCTCGTGCACGATCGAGAGCACGCGCATCGCCGCCCAGTCTCGCAGGGCCCGCGCAGGATAGGTTCCCGGTGTGAAGTTCCCGCCCCCATTGCTGTCCGAGCATCCGCGCGGCGTTCAGTTCGTGCTGGTCGTCGTTGTCCCGGTCCTCGGCGGAGCGCTGATCGGTCTGTTCCTCGGCTGGAACGAGGCGCTCTACCTGGTCGGGAGCGTGATCGGCATCGCGGGCGGCTACTTCGCGGGGTACGACCATCGCGGCGCCGGTCCCGGCGCGCGCCGCGGCTTCGTGGGCGGCCTGCTGTTCGGCGCCTCGATCCTGATCGCCCATGAGATCCACGGCAAGGACCCCAAGGCCGAGCTGCCCGACCCGGAGATCCTGCTGGTCGTGATCACCACGGTGCTGGGAGTGGCGCTGGGCGCACTCGGTGGCCGAGCGCGCGCGAAGCGGGAACGGGCCGAGCCGGCCTAGACCACCAGGTGCGGGTACTCCCGCTTGAGCAGCGAGCGGTACTGCTCGAACACCGGCTTGGTGATCGGGATCAGCTTCAAAGCCGCCTTGACGTCGCCGCCACTCTTGATCCTGCGCCGGGCGAGCGCCATTGGGACGTTCTCCTTGCCCTGGAAGTACTTGTTGGCGACATCCGAGTCCATCGTCATCTCGACCTGGGGCTCCCAGTCGACGTCGTCGGTCCACTCCCAGCGGAGGTTCTGCTCGCCGCCCGAGTCGTCGTAGGTGATGTTCACGACCGAGTCCTGGTCGGGGAACTCGAACCGCTGCGGCACTCGCGCGTCGCGCAGCTTCGGGCCCATGTCGGGATCGGTGCTCATGATGGTGAACACCTTGTCCATCACCTCTCGGAACTCCCGCCGCGACTCGAACTCGGCCACGACCCGAGCGTATCGCTTTCGCCGTCGAATTTTCCAGGCCCTACGGGCCTCGCCTGCTGGTGGCGTCGCAGGCTCCGCCCCGGAATAATCCGGCGCATGCAGACCTCGATCATCAGACAGCGGCGGATCGTGCTCACCCCGCGCACTGCGCAGGCCGCGGGACTCGAGCGCTCTGCGGCCGTGCGGCTGACTCCGGCGGGCGACCACCTGCTCGTCGAAGCCGCCTACGACGGCAAGCCGATGGAGCACTTCCAGATCGTGCTGCCGGAGCCGCTGCTCTCCGAGCTCAGCTGGGCGAGCGGCGACATCGTCGGCATGGAGCCGGGGAACGGCGGCCTGGTCGCCCGCCGGCTCGAGGACCCGCTCGCGGACGAGCTGACGCTGACCGGCGATGACGGATTGCCGGTGCCGCCGCACTGGCTGATCCAGACGGTCTCGCCGGGCCCCGCGCAACAGCGCTTCGAGGAAGGCGGCCACTTGGCGGCCAAGGTGTTCGCGCAGGTGATTGGCGAGCGCCTGGCCGAGCTGCGCCGGCCGATGGTGATGGATTTCGGCTGTGGCTGCGGCCGGGTCGCCCGGGCGCTGCCGCAGCACATGGCGTGCGACCTGACCGGATGCGATCTGACCGAAGCAGCGGTCGAGTGGTGCCGGCGCAACCTGGAGGGCCACTACATGCTGTCGTCGGAGAACCCGCCGCTGCCGCTTCCCGGTGAGCGCTTCGATGTGCTCTACGCGGTGTCGGTGCTCACCCACCTGGATGAGCATCACCAGGACGCCTGGCTGGAAGAGTGGCGGCGAATGATCAAGCCCGGCGGCCTCGCGCTGGTCACCTACCGGGGCGAGGGATTCCTGGCCAAGGCGGAGTCGCAGGCCGGGCCCCAGCGGCGTGAGCGCATCGAGGAACTCTGGGGCGAGGACGGCTTCGGCTTCACAGCGACCGACTTCTGGGAAGGAGTCTTCCCGGCCTTCTACGGCGGCGCCTACCACCGCGACTCATACGTGCGCGAGCACTGGGGCCGCTCCTTCGAGGTCGAGGACCTGCTGCCGGCGACGCAGACCGGGCTCGTACAGGACCTGGCCGTGATGCGGCGGGCATAGATGAGTGATCCCACGACCACGCACATCGCATGACGCTGCGAATCTTCGTCATGCGTCGTCCTCAGGCTCATCCGTGCAAACCAGCATGGATTTCGCCTGACTCCTAGCCTGACTCGATTCTCGCGCCCTTCGATGCACGTCGCCGCGGAATCAATCATCGCGGCCCCCGGCTACCCTCGCCACCATGGGCAAGCGCCAGCGCCGCCGCACGCGCCGCGATCCCACGGCGGATCCGGTTCCGGCCGCATCCGATTACACCGACCCGGAGGGCAACGTGCTGACCCTGCGGGATTCGCTCTCGCCCGCCACGGTGCGGAAGCTCAGCCGTCCCGAAGGCTCGGCCGCCGCCAACGCTGAAGACCAGTACCGGCGCCGGGCGGAGATGCTCTTCGAGCGGCTGGCCGTCCGTTGGACGATCGCAGGGCTGCCGCTCGAGGGTCAGGCGGAGCTACTCGGCCGCTATCGCATGGCGGATCGGGACACGCGGGACTGGGTCGCGGCCACGATTGCCGAGCATCTGGAGCGGAGCGGCATCGATATTTCTTGACTGCACCGTTCAGATAATCAGGGGCCTCGTAATGCACGTGCCACGCCTCGCATGACCACCGGTGCAGAGGGGTACGCGCCATTGAGGTGTATCCCTACAGAGGAGGAGCTGATGTCGCTTCAGATGGACGAGACCGGTTCGATCACCGGCACCAAGGACAAGGACTACAACATCATCTGGTTCACCGAGCAATGCCTGAGCAATGTGCTGCGCCTCGAGATCTACGCCCGGGACGCAGAGCGGGACGGCGATTCGGAGCTGGCAGACTTCTTCCGCAAGGCCCAGGGCGAGAGCCGCAAGGGCGCGGAGCAGGGCAAGGAGATGCTGAAGACGCGCATCGCCACCGCGTAGACGTTTGACCGGCTCGTACGGATGTCCAGGGTGATGGACATCGACGCGGGTATCGCCTAAGTCGCAGGGTCTGAACGCGAACGCGAAGCAGCAAGGAGGCAAGATGAAACGACTGATCGTTATGTCTGTCGCTTTGGTGGTTGGGCTGCTCTGGAGCGCCTCGCCTGCCGCGGCGGCGGACTTGGAATGCAACGGCACGTACTCTGGGACGTTCGACGACGTGGTCGTCCCGGAGAACGGGGTCTGCAACCTGAATTCGTCCACCGTCACCGATGACGTGAAGGTGAAGCGCAACGGGTACTTCGAGGCCCACGACACATCGGTGGCCGACAACGTCCGCGGCAAGCGGGCCCAGACCATCTACATGGTCGACTCGAACGTGGGCGGTGACGTCAAGGCCAAGAAGACGGCGCAGGTGCTGCTGTTCAGCATGACCATCGACGGTGACGTGAAGGTCAAGCGGGCGACCGACAAGGTCAACATCTGCGGCGTCAGAATCGTCGCCGGCGACCTGAAGGTGGTCCGCAGCGGCACCGACCTGCTGATCGGCGACCCGCAGGCCGTCGACTGTCCCGGCAACCTGATCGAGGACGGAGACGTCGAAATCTCGGACAACTGGACCGACGTCGAGCTGGTCGTGCGCGGCAACGGCATTCCGCGCGGCGACCTGACGGTGAAGGGGAACGACGGTCCCTCGGACAAGTTCGTGCAGGACAACACGGGTGGCCGGACGCTCCGCTGCAAGCACAACGAGCAGCCCTTCGTCGGCACTCCGAACTCCGGGTTCAAGCGCTACAAGGGCCAGTGCTCAGGCACGGTCGATCCGGGCGGTGGACAGCACGGAGGCGGTCACCACGGTGACGACGATCACCACCGCGGCGACTGCGACAAGCGCGGCGAGCACCGCGGCGACGATGGTGATGACCGGCATGGCTACGGCGACCGCCACCACGGCGACCGCGAGGACGGCGACCGCGAGCACGACGGCGACCGCGAGCACGACGGCGACCGCTACGGCGACCGCGAGCACGAGGACGATTAGGGCCGAGCGCTCGTCGAGCTCAGAGATCTACGAACGGGCCGCTCGCAGCGGCCCGTTCTGCTTTCAGCAGGCGTTCGTCCGGATCGTCACCGGCGCGCTCGGCAGGCTCTCGACCTCAGGCGCGCCGCCCGGCCCCAGCGCCACGGCGGTCACGCGGTACGTCGAGGGCGTGTTGCACGTCAGGCCGGTCTCCATCCAGGCCGGGGACTTCGATGTCCGCCGCAGGCCATATCGGCCGTCGAACCGCTTGTAGAGCTTGTACTGCAGCGGCCGGCCGAGCGGGTCGTAGGCCAGGTTCGCCGTGATCCCGGTGAAGGTCTGACCCGGCGAGGAGTTGCGCAGTCCCGTCGGCGCGGTGGGCGCGCTGACCGGACCCATCGGCGCCGCGGTCAGCGTCGAGCGATCCACCTGCAGCGTGGTGTCGGTCCCGGCCGGCGAGGAGTTGTGCACGATCCCGTACTTGAGCCGCACGATGTCACCGGTGTCCGCGGTCTCGCGGTTCTGCTCCGTGGTGCTGACCACGAGCTTGCCGTCGAGGAACACCTCGTTGAGCGTCGGGGAGCCGGCCGTCTTGCCGAGCTTCTGGTGCACCTCGAGCCAGAACCACCGGCCGAGCGGAGGCGCAAAGCCCTCTGGCGGACCGAGGTAGGTCGTCGCTCCGTTGGAGCGGAACAGCCGCAGGCGGTCGTTGGCGGTCCCGGACCCGAGCAGCTTGATCCCACCCGCGTAGGTCCCGAGCGAGCTCTCCCACTTCATCAGGTCGACCGAGGTGTTGGCGGAAAGGAAGTTGCTGGGCAGCTTGAACGCGGACCCGTACCAGATGTCGTCGCCGTCGTCGGGGTGGTTGGCGGCCAGCCATCCGGACGCCCAGCGGCTGCCGGTGTCGACTACCGTGCGCGCCTCCGCGTACTGGTCGTTCGAGTCGGCGTCGTAGTCGGGTCCGTTGACCAGGTTCAGCGTCGACGAGCCGGTGGCGGTCTTGACGTCGTAGCCGTAGTCGCCGCCGAGCAGGCCCTCCTCGAGCGTGGTGCGCCGCTGCTGGAGCTGCATCGGGATGCGCACCAGGTCGCGGTTGACGCTCTGGGCGCAGCCGGGCGACGTGCGGTTCTGGCGGGTGAAGTAAAGGTGGCCGGAGCGGCCGGGATGGTCGAAGTTCGGCGTCACCGGCGGCTCGGTCAGCGGGCCTGTCGCACCGCTCGCCGCGGGGTCGGTGGAGTCGAGCAGCGACGGGTAGTGGAGGATTTCCAGGCAGCCGCCGGCGGGGGTCTCCGGCGCGGCCAGCAGCTGCTGCTCGCTCCAGTTCACGCCGTCGTCGGACAGCGAGAAGACGGCGTTTGCGCCGGACGTCCCGACCGCCATGAACTTCTCCAGGTAGCGGTTCCAGACGACCACGCGGGCGACGCTGCTGAGGGTGTTGGGCGAGACCGGGGTGCAGGCGTGGTCGGCGGGGTTGAAGCCGCCGCCGTAGGGGTCCGTCATCGGGACGCTGAAGCTGGGCGGGTTGCCGCCCCAGGCCCGCCAGCTCGTCGGGTCCGACAGGTCAGTTGTGCGGAGCAGGCAGTTCCCGGGGCCGGGCTGGAGGTTGTAACGCGCTGAGATGTAGCCGAGCAGGTAGTAGTAGGGGCCGACCTTGAGCGGATTCGAGTGCGCCGCGAACCCCTGCCGTCCCCATGGCGGCGGCCCGGGGTTGTACTGGTACGGGATCTGGGCGACCAGCTTCGTGCCCGCGGCCGGATGGCGGTACTCGGCCCCGAGCGCGTTCACCGCGCTCGGCTGCTCCGACCCGTTGGACGAGGCGAGTGTCACCGACGCGTACCAGCAGTCGTTCAGCAGGCCGGTCGGGCACTGGTCGACCGGCGTGCGGCACTGCTCGCCGTGGAACTCGTTGTGGACCAATGCGTGGACCGTGCCCCCGCCCAGGCCGTCGCCAACGAGGTACGGCGACGTCAGCCATTCGACGTTGTCGAAGGTCGATGCATCGCAGGAGTTGTGGGACGGCAGCACGATGTCGCCCGTCGGGGGCCCGCCGACGCCGCCCGTGCCGCACGGCCGCTGTTCGCCGGCCGGCTGGCTCGGGTCCATCTCGCGTTTCGCCGACAGGAGGTCCGGCCCGATTACGCGGCGGCTTCCGAAGCCGCTGCCGTAGCTGCCCTGCACACGCCAATCGCCGTTGCCGTTCCGGAACCGGAACGCGTGCACCGGCCCGTCCGGGCTGTCGTCGTTGTGACAGGCGCCGCCGGACGGGGCGTCCCAGTCGTAGACGACCTGCGGCGAGGCCTCGGTCGGATTGCATGCCCCGGCTGACGGCGTGGCGCACGCCGCCCAGCCGAACGAGTAGGCGCCGGCGGCCGGGGCCGCCCAGAGGAAGACCGCCGCCACTGCCAGCGATGCCAACAGGCCCGTGCGGGCCGTCCGCCTCACATTGCCTCCCTTCGCCTCTCCCGGATGCATCCGCTCAGCCGAGCGTCAAGGGTGAATCTAGCGCCCCTCGCGCAAGCTGTACAGGCGGAAGGCCAGTGCCAGCTCCATCAGGCCGCGCGCGAGGGCTCCCGCGCCCACCCAGACGACCAGCAGCACCGCCTCGCGGCCAAAGTTCCCGGCGGCCCAGAAGGCGAGCAGGATCTCAGCCGCGCCGACGATCAGGCCCACCCACCAGAAGTCGAGGGCGGCACGGAGCGTCAGCGCCGCGAACGCATCGAACACTCCCTTGAAGAGCAGGAAGAAGGAGAAGATCGCGGCGACCTCGGTGAACGTCCTGTGCGGATATGCGAGCGCGACGACGCCGACCAGCACGAACAGCACCCCGAAGATCGTGTGCACGACCTTCCAGCCCGGCGTGGAGACCGCCAGCCGCAGGAACTCGTTCACACCGGCGGCGATGCACAGCGCGCCTACGGCGATGCCAACCGCGGTGACGCTCTTGAGGTCGAAGCGGAACACGATCAGCGAGAAGACCAGCCACAGGGTGCCGGTGATCAGGAAGACCCACCACAGCCGGGCCGCGCCCGGAGTGAGGTCGTTGATGTGCCTTCCAAACGGGCGCCCCGATATAGGCGTGGCGGACATTGGAACCCCTCCTTGTTGCTTGGCCGGAAAGAGGCACCATACGATCCCGGCATGATCGCTCTGGTCACAGGTGCTTCCAGCGGTATCGGAGAGGCGGCGGCGCGGCGCATCGCGCGCGAGCCCGGAGCGCAGCTGGTGCTGGTGGCCCGCCGCGAGGACCGCCTGCAGGCCCTTGCAAGCGAGCTCGGCGGAGCCACTGTGATCGCGGCCGATCTGACCGCCGCCGATGCTCCGGCGCGGATCGCACGCGAGGTGGAGGAGCGTCACGGGCGACTCGACATGCTGGTCAACAACGCCGGCACGGCATGGCGGGGGCGCTTCGGCGAGGCCGGCTGGGACAACGTCCGCCGCCACATGGAGATCAACTTCGACGCCGTTCTGCGGCTGACCGAGGCGCTGCTGCCGCTCCTGCGCCGCTCGGCGCCCAGCTCGATCGTGAACGTGGCCAGCACATCGGCGCGCGTGGCGCGCGGGAACTCAGGCGGCTACTCGGCGAGCAAGTTCGCCCTTGCCGGCTGGAGCGACACGCTGCATCTCGAGGAGCAGCGGCACGGCGTGCACGTGGGCCTGGTGCTGCCCGGCTTCATCGTCACCGAGGGCTTCCCGCAGCGAGAGCTGGTCTCCAGCGCGCGCACGCGCTGGATGGTCTCGACCCCCGACAAGGTCGCGGAAGCAATCATGGCCGCCGGCCCGGGCGGCAGGGCAGAGCGCTACGTGCCGCGCGCCTATGGCATCGCCGCGGCGCTGCGCACGGTCACGCCGCGGCTAGTGCGGCGCGTCCTGGGCGGCGGCGGCGCGGCGATGACGCCGTCGACGGGCCACCGCGACTCCTGAGCCGGACACGCCCTTCAGGAAGTCCGCGATCGCCGTGTGAGTGGCCTTCGGAGCCTGGATCTGCGGGATGTGGCCGCACTTCAGCTCGATGTGGCGGGCTGCCGGGAGCGCTTCCTCGACGTGCTTCATGAACGCGATCGGCACCAGCGGGTCGTTTCGCCCCCAGATGAAGAGCGACTCGGGCGAGAGCTCGCGCAGCCGGGTCCAGAACCCGGCGTCGCCGTGGGGCTCGTCGAGATATATGTGGCGCGCCGCGGCGTAGAACGCGGCTCTGCCCCGCGCCGACGTATAGGTGCGAACGAACTCGTCGATCGCCGAGGCTCCCCATGACGTGTCGGCCCCCGGGATCGTGCGGCGCAGCAGCGCCTCGACGACCGGGCGCGGAGTCACCTGCAGCAGGCCCAGCTCCGGCCGCAGAAGCTTGAGGTACGGCGCCCAGCGGCGATCCCGCAGCCAGGCCATCGCCGGAGTCATCAGCACGAGGCCGAGGACTCGCTCTGGGTGCGCGAAACCGGTCTCGAGCGCGACTCGCCCGCCCATGCTGTGGCCGATCAGATGCGCGCTGTCGAGCTCCAGCGCGTCCAGCAGCGCCGCGACGCCGCGTGCCTGGAACCGCGGGCCGTACGACGCCCCGATCGGCTTGTCGGAGTCGCCGAAGCCCAGCAGGTCGACCGCCACGGTGCGAAAGCCCGGCGCGAGTGCCCGGATCGTCGGCAGGAAGGACGCCTTGGTACCCCCGAGCCCGTGCAGCATCAGCACCGGCTTGCCGGTTCCGGCCTCGATCACGGAGTAATCGCCGGCGCGTGTCGAGATGCGCCTGAAGCGCAGCCGCCCGGGTCCGGTGTTGCCCGAGGTGGCGGCCAGGAAGCCGACGCCGAGGTGCAGGTTGTGGCGCACCTCGAGGCGCCGGGCGCGAAAGGCCTCCATGCCTCCGGCGACGTCGCGCGCGATCGAGCGCCAGGTGCGCTCGTCGGCCACCAGCAGCGCGTCCGGCCGTCCGCCACCGGACTCTTCGAGCCGCGCTTCGCCCGCCTCGATCACGGCGTCCCAGTCGCCGGCGTCCGGCAAGGAGAGGCGGATCCTCGCCCGGCCGCCCGGCAGGTCGAAGGCGTCGGGATCGAAGCGGTCGACCAGGGTCTCAAGCGCTGCCGGCACCGTCCGGGGTGCCGTCTTGGTGACGACGCTCATGACCGCGGAAATGTACCCGGTCCCACGGGCACCGAAACGAGTTCCGCTCCTGGCCAGATACTCTTCCGGCCTTGAGATTCGCCGTGGTCGGCCATGCCGAATGGGCTCATTTCCTGGAGGTTCCGGCCGTTCCACGGCAGGGCGAGATCGTCGAGGCCGGATACACCTGGACCGAGGCCGCGGGGGGCGGCGCCGTCGCCGTGGTGCAGCTGGCAAAGCTGGCGGGCGGCGCAACGTTCTTCACTGCGGCCGGATCGGACGAGGCCGGCCGGCTGACCATGGAGCAGCTGCGCGGCCGCGGCGTGGAGGTGTACGCGGCGCCGCGCGACGAGCCGCAGCGGCGCGCGGTCGTGTTCCTCGACGGCGATGGAGAGCGGACGATCGCGGTCTTCCGGCGCCGGCTGCATCCCCACGAGGGCGACGAGCTCCCCTGGGCCGAGCTGGCCGAGATGGACGGCGTGTATTTCACCGGAGGCGACGTCGCGGCGTTGCGGGCCGCACGCGCCGCGAAGGTGCTGGTCGCGACGCCCCGCGCGCGGGAGGGCCTGCAAGATAGCGACGTCGTGCTGGACGCTCTGGTGCGCAGCGCCGGCGACGCGACCGAGCAGGACAGCCCGGCCGGTTGGTCGGCGAAGGTGGTGGTGGCCACCCGCGGCCGGGAGGGCGGGACCTGGGAGACAGACGACGGGCGCCGGGGCCAGTTCCCGGCCGCGCCGCCGCCCGGTCCGATTCGCGACGCCTATGGCGCGGGCGACTCGTTCGCGGCCGGCTTCACCTTCGGGCTCGGGTCCGGGATGCCTCTGGAGCAGGCGCTGGCGGTGGGCGCGCAATGCGGCGCCGGCAACCTGACCGGCCGGGGCCCCTACGAGGGCCAGCCGACCGGGGAAATGATCAGACCGCGACCGGGTTAGCCGGTCGCGGCACCGGCACGCGTCCGGCGTGCGACCTTGGTGCGCTGCACCTTCTCCAGCACCGCCTTGCGCAGGCGGACCGCGTTCGGTGTCGCCTCCAAGCACTCGTCCTCACGCAGGAACTCGAGCGCCTGGTCGAGCGAGAGCATGCGGTGCGGCACGAGGCGTACGAGGACATCGGCATTGGCTGAGCGCATGTTGGTGAGGTGCTTCTCCTTGGTCGCGTTCACGTCCAGGTCCTCCGCGCGCGCGTTCTCGCCCACCACCATGCCTTCGTAGACCGGCTCACCGGGCCCCACGAAGAGCGTCCCGCGCTCCTGCAGGTTCATCAGCGCGAACTGCGCCGCGACTCCGCGCCGGTCCGACACCAGCGCGCCGGTCGGCCGGGTGCGCAGGTCCCCGGCCCACGGCTCCCAGCGGTCGAAGACGTGGTGCAGCAGGCCCGTGCCGCGCGTCTCGGTGAGGAACTCGGTGCGAAACCCGATCAGCCCACGCGCCGGCACGAGGTACTCCATCCGCACCCAGCCCGTCCCGTGGTTGACCATTTGCTCGAGGCGGCCTTTGCGCATCGCCAGCAGCTGGGTCACCACGCCCACGAACTCCTCGGGGATGTCGATTGCCAGGCGCTCCACGGGCTCGTGCACGCGGCCGTCGACAGTGCGGGTGAGAACCTGCGGCTGCCCCACGGTCAGCTCGAATCCCTCTCGGCGCATCATCTCGACCAGGATCGCCAGCTGCAGCTCACCGCGGCCGTGCACCTCCCAGGCGTCGGGCCGTTCGGTGTCGCGCACACGCAGGGAGACGTTCCCGATCAGCTCCTGCTGCAGGCGCGCCTCGACCTGGCGAGCGGTCAGCTTGTTCCCGTCCTGGCCGGCGAGGGGGGAGGTGTTGATACCGATCGTGACGCTGAGCGAGGGCTCGTCCACGGTTATCACCGGCAGCGGGCGAGGGTCCGCGATGTCGGCCAGCGTCTCCCCGATGGTGATGTCGGGCATGCCCGCAAGAGCGATGATCTCGCCCGGGCCCGCCTGCTCGGCCTCCACGCGGTCCAGCGCCTCGGTCACGTAGAGCTCGCTCACCTGGGCGGGCGAGGTCGTGCCGTCGGCGCGGCACCAGGCGACCTGCTGTCCGCGCCTGATCGTCCCCTGCCGCACCCGGCATATGGCGAGCCGGCCGACGTAGGGCGACGCGTCGAGGTTGGTGACGTGGGCCTGCAGCGGGTGGCCGGGGTCGTGCGTGGGAGCGGGAATGTGCTCGAGCAGCAGATCCAGCAACGGCGCCAGCGAGTCGCCTTGCTCGCCCGCCGCAAGCGTCGCCTGCCCGGCCTTCGCGTTGCAGTAGACGATCGGGAACTCGATCTGCTCCTCATCGGCGTCGAGATCGAGGAACAGCTCGAGCACCTCGTCCACCACCGCGCCGATCCGGGCGTCCGGACGGTCGACCTTGTTCACGACGAGGATCACGGGGAGGCGCGCTTCGAGCGCCTTGCGCAGGACGAACCGCGTCTGCGGCAGCGGGCCTTCGCTGGCATCGACCAGCAGCAGCACGCCGTCGACCATCGTCAGCGCACGCTCGACCTCACCCCCGAAGTCGGCGTGGCCCGGAGTGTCGACGATGTTGATCTTGACGCCGCGGTACCTGACCGCCGTGTTCTTCGCCAGGATCGTGATGCCCTTCTCACGCTCCAGGTCCATAGAGTCCAGCACGCGCTCGTCCACGTCCTGGTTTGCGCGAAACGCTCCGGACTGCCACAGCATCGCGTCCACGAGCGTGGTCTTTCCGTGATCGACGTGGGCGACGATCGCCACGTTGCGGATGTCCGCGCGGGATTCGCTCAACGGTGGCGCGCGCGGCGATGCCGCCCGTTGTCACGGCGCCTGCCCGTGTCGTGACGCCTGCTGCCGAGGCCGCTTCCCGCAAACTCCGCATGCAGCTTCAGCTGCCGCGCGATGTCTCCGACGTCGTGGGCCTGGTCGGCGCCGACCAGCGTGATCCCGATGCCGGTATGTCCCGCTCGACCGGTACGGCCGACGCGGTGTACGTACCCGTCCCGGTCCGCCGGCGGGTCGAAGTTGATCACGTGCGATATGCCGTCGACGTGAATGCCGCGGGCGGCCACGTCGGTCGCCACCAGCGTGTCCACCGTGCCCGCCTCGAAGCCGGCCAGCGCACGCTCTCGCTGACTCTGCGTCTTGTTCCCGTGCATGGCTACGGCGGACACGCCATGCGTGCCCAGCCGCTTGACCAACCGGTCTGCTCCCCGCTTGGTGCGCACGAAGACGAGTGCCAAGCCGCGTTCCGCGCGCAGCTCCGCGGACCAGCGTGTCCACTCGGTTGGACGAGCTGACCGCCACGAAGCGATGCTCGATGTCTGCCTTGCGCTGCGCCGGGGGAGCGTGCTCGTGGCGGACCGCGTCGCGCGTGTATTGGCGAGCGATGCGGCCCGCTTCGCCCTCCAAGCGTGGCGGAGAAGAACAGCGTCTGGCGCTTGCCGGGACAGCGACCGACGATCCGGTCGACGGCTGGGCGGAAGCCCATGTCGAGCATCCGGTCCGCCTCGTCGAGCACCAGGAAGCGGACGTGCTCGAGTGATACGGCGCGCCGCTCGAGGAGATCCTCGAGCCGCCCAGGCGTCGCCACGACGATGTGGGCGGCGGCGGCTTGGCGTATCTGCTTGGCGATTCCGACGCCTCCGTAGACGGCAGCGATCTTGAGCGCCCGCGCGTGGGCGATCGGCCTCCACTCGTCGACGATCTGGCTGACCAGCTCCCGGGTGGGAGCGAGCACCAGCGCGCTGGGGCGACGGTCGGTGGCCTCGATCCGGTCGGCCAGCGGAACCACGAAGGCCAGCGTCTTGCCCGATCCGGTGGGCGACTTCGCCAGCACGTCGCGGCCGGCGAGCACGTCGCTGATCACAAGGCGCTGGATCGGAAACGGCTCGCTGATGCCGCCCCGCTCCAGGGCGGTCGCCACGGCATTTGACACGCCGAGATCGGCGAAAGACTGAGATGACATGTATGACTCCTTGCGGCGCCGGATGGCCCGCGAACGATTCGGGAGGCTACGGCCGACCCGAACCGCGCGATGGCGGGAACCAAGCAAGCTGCCTCGCGGGCAACGGCGTCGCCCGCACGAACACCGTAGCAAGAGAAGCAGAGAGCCCGCTGAGGGCGGGCTCTCTGTACCGCTACTGCTCCGTGGGCCTTGCTCCCCGTTTCAGAGCGTGCTGACCAGCCGCATGTCCGTCGGCAGGATGCTGAGCGTGTTGATGCGCAGTCCCGTCTGGGACCAGTGGGCCGCATCGGTCGAGCTGGCGTCCAGCTCGAAGCTCGCTCCCTGGTCGACCACATAGGCGCCATACGTCTTGAGCGCCTGGATGACGTTGCGCTCCCCGACGCCGGCGGTGGCCGGAACCGGATAGTCGGAGCGTAGGACGAACAGCTGCCCATACTTGACCGCATCCGCCCCTCGGTTGCCGTCGGACTTGGTCGCGACCGGGTACAGGTAGCTGCTCGACACGAACGGGACAGTGATGCCCAGCGCGTGGTCGATCCCGTTCATCGTCTCTTCGGCGGTGAGGGTGGTCGTGATCAGCGGGGTGCCCGAGCCGCGGGCCGAGTTCTCGCCCTGGTAGGCCGAGTATCCGAGCCCCTTCAGGTCCCACTGCGAGACCACGGCCGCCGTGATGCCCGAGCTGCTGACGCTGGTGCAGCGCCAGAACTCCCAGGCCTTGGTGCGGTCGGCCGACACGATCGTCAAGTGCCCGTCCGTGCCGGGCGCCGGGTAGGTGCCGGCGGGAACCGGGATCGCCCCGCGGTCCCAGCGCAGGTCACGGCTCGGGGACCAGTCCGTGGTCAGGTTGACGTTCGTCGTCGCCGGATCACCCGCCTTCGCGAAGAACGTCGGCTTCGCATAGTCGGGGTTGCCCGGCAGGCCGGAGATCCCCAGCTCCGGGGAGTAGCTCGTGAACTGGCCGGCGTACTGGTTGCCCGAACTGACCGGGCCCTTCAGTGCGGCGGGGATGTTCCACGGGCTGGCCGCCGAGAAGAAGCGCGGACCGCGAGTACTGGTGGTGACGCCCGGCTTCCTCGCGTCGATGTAGTCGATCCGCAGGTTGCGGTCGCATCCCGGTGCCGAATGGTCGTTGTGGTAGCCGATCGCCAGCTCGTGGCTGCCGGCCGTGACCGTGGTTGGGATCGTGTACGACTTCCATTCCAGCTGCCCGACCGTGGTCGACATCACCTCGCGGCCGTCGATCGACAGCGTCATGCTCGGCCAGCCTTCGCAGTACTGGCCGCCGCGTGCGCGGACGACCAGCCGGTCGGAATACGGCAGGTCCTCGGTGATCCTCGCGGTACCGCCGCGAGTCAGCATGAGGAGGCCGCCATCGCTCGTGTTGTTGGTGTTCAGTCCCCAAACCGTGCGGCCCACGGCTGGATCGATCGTCATTGTCTCTCCCTCACAGCGCTCCCCGCTGCTGATTGGCTTGCACGGGGCGGCGCCGGCGGCCTGTGGTGCCCCCAGTGCCGCGAGAGCAACCGCAAGGACCAGCGCTTTCTGGATCGTGTGGCGCATGTCAACCCTCCCTGGTGGGTTTGAGGGACCTTGCGTCGGAGGGTTGGACGCGGGCTAGAAGCGTCTGGCCACCATCTGGACGGCTGTCCGGGGCGTCCAGCCCATGACCTGATTAGGTCGATCGTCCACGTCCGGGCCGCAGGATTTTTCCCATCGCGCCCGCAGCCCCCGCACGGCGGGGCGGGGAGGTTCTTTAGGGATTCGGAGCGGCGAACGCTCGCCGCGACTCCAGACGTGCGGCATCTGAATCCCCTATATGGCAACTCAGATGCCGCACGTCCGAAGGTGCGTGACGAATGCGGCACGAAACGCGTGGGAGACACACCGCGGACGTACGAATCAGTGACGGCCTCCCTACGAGCCCGGTGTGCCCGGGCGGCCTGCGCTGGGTGCGGCTCTAACGAGCGCCCTAACGCCGGAGGCGCTCGGGGCGGTAGTCGATCGCCTCGCAGTGGCGCAGGCGATACTTCGGCCGGCTGCGGTGTGAGAGGTAGACCTTGTCGCGGCCGCCGCCGCAGTCGATGATCCCGCGACCGAAGTGGCCGTGGATCAGGTCGCGGTGAGAGCCGCCGGTGATGCGGTTCCAGCCGTGGCTGGCATAGATGTGATCGCGTCCGTGCCCGCCGTGCAGCTCATCGTGCTGGCTGGTCGGCTGGCCGCGGGGCTTGTAGTCGCCCCAGATCACGTCCGCGGAGCCGTGGCCCTCGATCGTGTCGTCGCCGTGCCCACCGAGCAGCTCGTCGCTGCGCTCTGTTCCGGACATGTGCCCGTCGCGGTCGGTGCTGTGCATTGTCAGCACGCCGTCGATGGAGGGCCACCCTTTGTGGCTGGCCTTCCCGAAGGCCGGCACGACGGACAGCGCGACAACCAGGGCCGCGAGGGCAAGGGCCGTTGTCACCCGTTCCACTCCCACGCGGCCTAGCTCGGCGGGCCGCACCAAACCTTGAGGGATCTTGTGTGACGTAGACGTACGTTGCACGGGCCCTTGCCGCGATAGCATCGGGCGCGATGGCGGTTCGCAGCGACCTCGAGAACACGCTCGTCATCGAGCGCGAGCACTGGCGGAATGGGCCGCCATACGAGCTCTTCAAGCGGATGCGGGCCGAATGCCCGGTGCACTGGTCCGAGAAGGTGACCGAGTTCCCCGCTGAATCCGGTTACTGGTCGATCACCACTGCCGACGACGTTCACGCCGTCAGCCGCGATTGGCAGAGCTACTCATCCGAGAAGGGCGGCGTCACGGCGCTCAACGTCAACTTTCCGCTCGAGCTCCTGAGGGCGATGTTCATCGGGATGGACCCGCCCAAGCACGACCGCATCAAGGCGCTCTTCCAGGCTGGTTTCACCCCCAAGCGGATCGCCGCCCATGAGGAAGCGATCCGGGCGATCGTCACGGACGTCCTCGATCGGCTCGAGGGCCGGGAGACATGCGATCTGGTCAACGACGTCGCTCAGCCGGTTGTCTCGCGCGTGATCGGCAGCTTCATGGGCATCCCGCCGGAAGACGATGCGGCGTGGGCCGAACTGATGAACGCGATGCTGGGCGCGGGGGATCCGGACCTCAACCCGGAGGGCCCGGAGAGCGTCGTGGACAACGAGATCCCGAAGTTGTTCGAGGGCGTGCAGAAGCTGATCGCCGCGCGGCGCGAGAAGCCCACCGACGACCTCACCAGCCTGCTCGTCCACGCCGAGGTCGACGGCGAGCGGCTCGAGGAGCACGAGATCGTGATGGGCTTCTTCCTGCTCGTCGCGGCGGGCAACGACAGCACCAAGGCGACCTACTCGAGCGCGATGCGCGCGCTGATGGAGAACCCCGACCAGCGCCACATCCTGCTCGACGACCTCTCGCTCGTCTCGAGCGCCGTCGAAGAGGCTCTGCGGATGTTTCCGGCCTTTGCGCACTTCCGCCGCACGGCCACGCGCGACACGGAGCTGAACGGCCAAACGATCCGCGAGGGCGAGAAGGTCGTCATGTGGTACGTGTCCTCGAACCGCGACGAGACGCGCTACGAGGATCCGGACCGCTTCGACGTGCGGCGCAATCCCGAGCACCAGGCCTTCGGCGCCGGCGGGCGGCACTTCTGCCTCGGCACCGCGCTCGCTCGGCTCGAGCTGAACATCATGCTGGAGGAGACGCTGAAGCGGTTCCCGGCGATGGAGCTGGCGGGGCAGCCGCGGATGGTCGAGTCCGCGTTCCTCAACCAGCTCAAGACTCTGCCGGTCCGGCTGCGGCCCTAGCCGGGCCGAAACAGCAGGAAGGCCCGCCGTGTGGCGGGCCTTCCGGTGAGAGTGATGCCCTTCCGAGCCCGGTGACCTACTCCGGGCTGAAGAAGGTCGACCAGCTGGCCCGGGCTGTCTCGGCGACGCTCCAGCTCGCGCGGGTCGGGTCCATCTGCGTGCAGGCTTCCTTGGCGGCCGCGATCTCCTCGGCCGACCAGCTCGCGCGGCTCCAGCTCGCCCGCTCGAAGTCCGAGCAGGACTCCGGCGTGGCCGACCAGCTGGCCCGCGACCAGCTCGCCCGGCTCCAGCTGGCACGTGACCAGCTGGCACGCAGCGGGTCCGCCGCGTCGCTCCAGCTCGCCCGGCTCCAGCTCGCTCGGGTGTAGTCGATGGCGCCGGTTGCGGCGTCGACAAGGGTGTTGGTAGTCAGGTTCTGGTTCGCCGGCGGCTCCGGAGTGGTGCCGTCGAGCATGTTCTCGATGTAGATCTCGCGACCCATCACCATCGTCGGGTCGGTGATCACGCCGGTCGAGAGGACGAGGCCGAACACCGGGCGCGCCTTCTTGATCAGCGTGCTCTTGATGCGGTTGGGGCTCCAGCCCGGGTGCGCCTGGATCACGTTCGCGATCGCCCCCGCCGCGACGCCTGCAGCCATCGAGGTCCCGCTCACCTTGAAGTAGGAGCCTCTCGTGATGCAGTCGGGGCAGAGCGACGCGTAGTCGCTGCCGGGTGACAGGGTCGAGACCATGTGCGCGCCGGGTGCGACGACGTCGGGCTTCTTGATGCCGTCCTGCGTCGTGCCGCGGCTCGACCAGTAGGCCAGGTCGTCGTCGAGGATGGTGCGCGAACCCTTGTCGTCGACGCCGCCGACGGTGATCACGTACGGATCGTTGGCCGGCGCGTAGTCAACTGCGTCCTCGGCGCCGCCGCTGTTGCCGGCGGCTGCGACGACCACGATGCCGTTCAACCAGGCCGCTTCAACGGCTGCGTCGAGCGGGTCGGTCTTGTAGGACTCGGCGTGGGTCGAGCGCAGGGAGAGGTTGACGACCCGGATGTTGTAGTCGCTCTTCTTGTCGACCACGAACTGCAGGCCGTCGATCACGTCGAGCACGGTCGCGTAGCCGTCCTCGTCGCCTGCCTTGACCGCGATCAGGTTGGCCTCCGGCGCGACGCCGAGGTACTTGCCGCGGTTCGAGTCGTAATAGGAGAGGTTGTTGCCGTTGCCGGCGATCAGCCCGGCGATGTGCGTGCCGTGCCCGTACTCGTCCTTGGCGTTGTCAGCCCCAGGGTTGACGACGGCCGAGGCAACGACGCGGGACGAGGTGCTGCCCGCCACGCGGAAGTCGCGCAGATCGCCCGCGATGCCGGTGTCGATCACCGCGACGCCGACGCCCTTGCCGCTGTATCCGTCGTGCCAGGCCTCGTCGGCCCCGATCGAGTAGTTGTAGGCCGTGGTCAGTCGGTCGTAGTCGACCGCGTCCTCGGTCCTGGCGATTCGCGCGTTCATCGAGATGGCGCGGACGCCGTTCTCTGACGACAGCTCGACCGCCTCGGCGGCGGACATGGTCGCGGCGAGCCCGTTGATCAGGCGCACCTCACGCGTGACGTCGCCACCGTGGGCTCCGATCAGGCTGCGAACCGAAGCTGGGTTCGTCCCCTTCTCGATCTGGACGATCACCTCGACCGTCTTGCCCGGCCGGCGCTCGGCCAGGGCGGCGAGGGAGGGGGAGACGTTGGGGGTCGCAGCCTCGGGCGCGCTATGCGTGCCGAGACCGGCGCCGCCCGAGGAGAGCAGCACAACGATGGCAGCGAGCGAAACGAATGCGGCTACCGCAAGGTTGCGGATCCAGCGCCAGCTGGCCGGATGCACGGTTGCGTGAGACATAGGCTCGACTCTCCTTGTCGTTCCGGCAGCCGAGCCATCTACGTGAGACCTCTTGCTTTGCGTCCCTGCCTCGCGGCAGGTTTGCCCTTATCGGTGTTGTGGGGGCGTCCGTTCGTGGACTCGTCTCTGTTTCGGGTCCCCTGGCCGAATGGCGTATCGAACAAACGTCCAGACAGGTCTACGCGGCCGCGCCGTCGCGGCTCCACCAGGCCGGGTTGGCCTTGGTGCACTCCATCAGCGCGTCGACGACCTTGGGGCAGAACTGCTTGCCGGACTCGAGCCGGATCTCCTCGAGGGCCAGCTCGACTGGCAGCGCCTTGCGGTAGGGCCGGTCGCTGGTCATGGCGTCGAGGGCGTCGGCGACGCTCAGGACGCGTGCCGCAAGCGGAATCTCCTCGCCCTGGAGCCCGTCCGGGTAGCCCGAGCCGTCGAAGCGCTCGTGGTGGCTGCGTGCCATCTGCTTGACGATCGGCGGCAGCTCGAGGTCGGCGAGTATGTAGCTGGCGATAACCGGGTGCTCGCGGATGGTCTGCAGCTCCTCGTCGCCAAGCTTGCCCTTCTTCAGCAGCACGTCGTCGGGGACGCCGACCTTCCCGATGTCGTGGATCACCGCGCCCACGCGCACGGCCTCCAGCTGCGAGGTGTCGAAGCCGAGCTGGACGGCGATCATCTGTGCGAAGTCGGCGACCCGCTCGGTGTGACCACCCGTGTAGGGGTCCTTTGCCTCGATCGTGCGGGCAAGCGACGTGATCGTCGACAGGTACGAGCGGTGCATTCGTCCCAGCAGGTCCCGGTTGTCCGACAGCAGGCCGCGCAGGCGCTCGTTCGCGCGCTCCAGCTCGTCGTGGCTGCGGCGCAGCTCGGTGACGCTCGAGCGGGAGCGGTCGAGATACTGCTTCTGCGCCACCCAGAGCATCGCGAATGGGATGCCGAACACCCCGATCGCGTAGGCGTGCAGCCGGTCGATCGTAATCACCAGCGTGCCCGCCAGGACACCGAAAGCGATGAAATGGGGCCACAGCCACGCCAGGCCCTCGCGCCACACCTTGACCGGCGACTTCCCCTGCGAGAGGCCGAGGGCCAGCGAGAGCAGCGACACGTCGACGGCGTAGTAGGCGAGGCCGGCGATGGCCGACACGCCCAGCACCGCGGCGCCCGTATCGACCGGAATCAGGCCGTAAACGATGGCCGCGCCGGTTCCGGCCAGCGTCAGCGCTCCGAAGTCGTAGACCCACTTGACGAGCTGGTCGCGCCGCACGACGCGCGCCAGCACTATGCATGCCTCGGCGGCCAGTGGCCCGAGCGGCCCGAAGAAGTAGGCCAGCGCGATGCTGGGCGCGCACGCCGGCGAGATGTTGGCTCGCTCGAACACGTCGAGGCGGGCCTGGTCGAGTATCAGCACGGCGGCGACCAGACCAAACAGCAGCACCGGGGCCTCCGCGATCCGGTCCGGATTCGACAGCGCCCCGACGCATAGCGCGGCGGTGAAGAGACCGCCCGCGACCCATGGGATGAAGCGCCGTGCGTCTGCCGCCGGCGCCTGCGGCTCGTCCGGCCCTGTCTCGGCCTCAGGAATCGTGTCGGCCGCCTCCGCGGAACTGGGAAGCATGCGCAGGCGCGCGGGAGCGGGCACCTCCGGCTGGGTGATCGCCGGTTCCGGGTCCGGGGGTGCGGGGACAGCCCTCCCGGCCGGAGTGTCAAGCGTCTCGCGCACCCCCGGGGGCAGCGCCACGCGGACTCGGTCGCGGCCGCCGAGCTTGGCGTCGTACACAGCCGCGTCGGCTGCGTTCATGAGCCCCGAGACGTCCTCCGCGTGATCCGGGAACGTCGCGACCCCGATGCTCACCGTCACGCTCAGACGACCTTCCGGGGCGTGCTCAACTGGAACCCGGGCCGCCGCCGAGCGGGCGCGGATTCCGTCCGCCATCGCGAGCGCGTCGTCGAGCGGGGTATCGGGCAGCAGGACGCAGAACTCCTCGCCGCCGAAGCGCGCTGCGAGGCCCTTTTCCCCGGCCAGCTCTTTCAGCAGGTCGCCCACCGACTGGATCAGCATGTCGCCGGCGAGGTGGCCGTAGTTGTTGTTCACCACCCGCAGGTGGTCCAGATCGATCATCAGGACAGACAGGTCGCTGCCGCGCGCGCGCGCCTCTGCCAGCGATGTCTCGAGCACCTTGCTGAAGTGCTCCGAGTTGAACAGGCCGGTCTTTGGGTCGGTGCGCGACTTGTGGGTCAGCAGCGGCACCCAGAGGGAGCGGTACACGAGCAGCATCGGCCCGGCCGCGAGCAGGATCAGGGCGCGATCCGATTCCCACAGCGCCGCGAGGCATGCACCGGTCAGGGCGAGCGCGGCATCGAGCGGGATTGCTTCGAGGCCGTCCCTGAAGCTGTCCGCCAGCGGTCGCCGGTGCGCGAAGGTCACAACCAGCATCAGCAGCAGGTGGTTCAGCGTGACGAACGTCGCAACCGCCGCCACCAGCGCCAGCGCGCTCAGATCGGCTGCGTTGCCGAGCGCCGTCTGCGAGCCGACCACCCCTGCGGCCAGCCCGGAGAGCGCGTAGTTGGTGACGTTGAAGGTCACCATGTACCAGGGGAACCGGTGAACTATCCAGCCGGGAATGAAGCACGCGGCCGCCACCAGCACGATCGCCCATGGCGGCAGGAGGACCGCGCCCCAGAAGAAGAAGACCAGGTTGGGCTGGAAGGAGTAGTGGCCCGGGGCGAAGACTTCGAAGAGATTGGCCGCGGCGCACAGGAGGACCACCACGACGAGCAGCGCCGGATCCAGCTCCGTCGGTGGCTCGAACACCGAGACAGCAGCGATCGCGACCGCTGTGATCAGCGGCAGCGTGGCCAGGTAAAGGCGCGCTTTCGGCGGCAGGCCGCCGAAGGATGGGGCAGTCGAGGCAGCCATGGTGGACCCGGAACAGAAATCGGCACCCGGAAGAGCCCGCTTGAATCCCTGATACAAGGCGAAAGTGATCCGTCACCGCCTCACCGCCCAGCTGCTCGCAGGCCCGCCCGCCCGCGACCCCGCCGCGGTGGCCGAGCGGCTGCTCGCGATTCAGGGCCAGGACCCGCGCGGCGCGCGATTGGCGATCCGCGCGCGGACGACCGGGCTGTCGGTTGCGGACGTCGACCGGGCGCTCACCGAGGACCGCTCGCTGCTCATAACGTGGCTCAACCGCGGCACCCTGCATCTGGTGCGCAGCGAGGACTATCCGTTGCTGCAGGCCTTGACGACGCCGCCGCTCCACACCGGTGTCGCGCGGCGCCTGCGCCAGCTGGGCGTTTCGCCGGCGGCTGCCGAGCGCGGCGTCGAGACGATCGAGCGCTCATTGGCGGCGGAGGGCCCCCTCACCCGCCTGCAGCTGAAGGAGCGGCTGAATTCTGCCGCGGTGTCAACGGAAGGGCAGACCCTCGTGCACCTGCTGATGCTGGCCTGCATGAGAGGCATCGCCGTGCGCGGGCCGATGATGGGCAAGGAGCACGCCTACGTCCTGGTGCGTGACTGGCTCGGTTCGCCGAAAGCCCCTGACCGGGACGCCACGCTGGGCGAGCTGGCCCGTCGCTACCTCGCCGGGCACGGGCCGGCGGGCGACCGCGACCTAGCCCGATGGGCCGGCCTGCCGCTGCGCGACGCCCGCGCCGGGCTCGCGGCGATCGCATCGGAGCTCACCGAACGCGACGACGGCCTCGTGGATCTCCGCAACCGGGCGCCGGCAGCCGAGTTGCCCCCGCCGCGTCTGCTCGGGTGGTTCGACCCGCTGCTCCTGGGCTGGACCTCGCGGGAGCAGCTGCTCGGGCCCCACCGCGACAAGATCACGGTCGGCGGGCTCTTCTACCCGTTTGCGCTGGTCCGCGGTCGCGCCTGTGCAACGTGGAAGCTGACGCAGGGCCGGATCGAGCTCGACCCGTTCGGCCGCCTGACGCGCGCCGACCGGGCGGCACTGGAGGCCGACGCCGCGGACGTGCTGCGCTTCATGGAGATCGCCCCCCGAGCAGGCGCCGCTCGGCGTTCGCGGACCCGTCACGGGGGTTGATCCGAACGAGGTCGGCCGCGAGGGGGCGGAAAGGCTTCAGCTCATAGGTCATCACCGCGAGGCCGAACGGCTGGTTCTCGTTGAAGTTCCCGGCTCCGCCGCCGCCGATCGTGCCACCGTTCAGCACTGTCACCTGCCCCAGGTCGCGCACCTCCTGCTCGTGCGTGTGTCCTGTCAGCAGGACCAGCGGCGTGTCGGGCGGCGAGGCTTCGAGGCTCTCGATCGCGCTTTCCGCGAGCGCCTCCGAGTGGACCATCGCGATGTCGATCCGGCCGATCAGTGGCACCAGCCATTCGCGGAAAGCATCCTTCTGCGCCTGCGACGGCTCGGACTCGCTGCGGTCTCCGAAGCCCTCGGCCCGCCGGCGCTCGAACGGATCGCTGTAGCCGGCCACCCGCAGACCGGCCACATTGACAACGACGGCTCCGCGCCCGCCGCCGGGCAGCAGCCGCCCGCGCTCGGTCAGGACGATTGCGCCCTCGCGGGCGAGCGAACGCGAGAGCGAGTCGGAGTCGTGGTTGCCGGAAACGAACACGAACGGCTTGCCCGTGTCCACGATCGAGCGGGTCAGCTCCTCTTCAACGGGCAGGCCGCTGGTGGTCAGGTCACCGGCGAAGAAGAGCGGCCGCCCCGCTGCCGCGCGGCGCAGCGCCGGCAGCGCGATGACGTTGTTGTGCAGGTCCGACGCGAGTGTCAGCCGCGGCAGGCTGGGACCAGGGCGCTCGCGCGGTATCGACAGCAGCTGGGCGAGCCCCACCAGCTGGTCGTCGAGGTCCTGCTCCAGCGCCTGAGCCGAGTCCGTTGCCTGCTCCGCGACCCGCAGAGCGACCGGGATCTGCGACCCGTTCGCGTAGTACTCCGGGTTCTCGAACGAGCCGCGGGGCGGTAAGAGGAGCGCCATCAGCCCGGCCGCCACCAGCGCGGTCGTGCCGGCGACGGCCAACAGCGGCCGCAGCCGCACGCCCATCACGCCGCGTAGCGCAAGGGAAACCAGAGCGCCTGCGGCGAGCGCGGCGACGAAGCAGATCACGATCAGGCGCCGCAGGTATCCGGCCACCTGGTCGCGGGCCTCGGCCCGCAGGCGCGCGATGTCGAACTGGCCGCTCGCGACGCGCGCGACCGCGCGGCTCTCAACGGTGCGCGCCTCGATTTTCAGGCGCACGGGCAGCCGCACGCCGGGAAAGCGCGCTCCCCAGTCGACCAGCGGCACGTATATGTCCAGCGCGCCGCGGTGCCCCGGGTCGATGCTGAGGCGCACCGTTCCCACAGAGAGGTCGCGGTCCGAGCGGTAGACGGCGCTGGCGCCGATCGTGCCCGCGAGCGTGGCAAGAATCACCACGAGGAACGGCCACACGCGCGCGGCGGCGCGTGCGCCCCTGGCCAGACCCGTCATGCGGCCTTCTTACCCGCCGGGTTCTTCGACGTCCATCCGGGTGACCAGCCCGTCCCCGAAGGAGTACACGTGCACGACCTGCCCCTCGCTCAGCAACGTCCCGTCGAGCGCCCGCACGGTCTGATTCACGTCGACGGCGACCGCGCCATCCGGGCGCTCCGCGAACCCGGCCGGCTCGACGCGCCCATCGATCTCCGCCCATTGCCGCGTCCAGTAGTCACGCACCGCATCGCGCCCGTGCAGCCTGCCGCCCTCCCACGCGTTCGGCCAGTCGACATCCTCTGCCAAATGCGCGAGCACCGTCTCGATGTCGCGCGCGTTGAAGGCGGCGTAGAGCTGCGTCAGCAGGTCCTCGTGCATCCAGCGGACCTTAGCGCGGCGCCCGATAAGCTCCGGATCGTGGCGGTCGCCGAGGTACAGGGAATCGAAGGGCTCCAGGCCCTCATGGGCAAGGAGATCGGGCCGGGCGAGTGGCGCGAAGTCACCCAGCGCGACATCGACACCTTCGCCGACCTCTCGGGCGACCACCAGTGGATCCACACCGACGTCGAGCGTGCCAAGACCGAGAGTCCCTTCGGCACCACCATCGCCCACGGAAACCTCACGCTGTCGCTGATCGACGGGCTCCGCCTGGACCTGATCTCCTCCAGCGGCTTCGCGCTGGGCGTGAACTACGGCTGGAACAAGGTGCGCTTCCCTGCGCCGGTGCCGGCCGGGAGCCGCGTGCGCGGCAAGGCGGAGGTCGTCTCGGTGGAGGAAGTCGGCAACGGCTGGTGGCAGGTCGTGACCCGCTTCACCGTCGAGGTCGAGGGCTCGGACAAGCCCGCCTGCGTGGCCGACAGCGTCGGCCGCGCGCTCGTTGCCTGACCGCTGCGCCGGCGGCTAGCGCCAGGGCTTGCGGTAGACCTTGACCTGCTCCTCGTGCGTGTCCACGCGGGCGGCGCACTGCGGGTCGACAGGTCCAAGGGTGACGTACGCGCCGCCTGAGCCCGGACCGAAGTAGGGCGCGAACTCGGCCGGGAAGCCGGGCACCAGCCGCGGGTCGGCAAGGAAACCGCCGACACGCAGGTTCGCGACATGTGCGCCCGCCAAGCCGCGCGCCTTGTCGAAGAAGTAATGGCCGTCCCAGTGCCACAGCTCGGGCGGCATCCCCTGGACGACCGACCCGGTCCAATGGTCCTGCTGGAAGTAGAAGCACTTCGGAACCGCTGCCGCGACGCGCGCAGGCTCCTTGGTCAGGAAGTCGACCAGCCCGAAGTCGGTGACGTTCTGCGATGTCTTGTCGTACTCGACGCAGAACGGGTCGGCGCCCGGGTTGGGGTAGTCGACACCGGTGCCCGTCCGCTGCAGCTCGCACTTGAACGGGTTCTCGCCGTCGTAGGGCGCGAGCGGTGTCGCGGCAGAAGCGCTGCCGGCCGAAATCAGAAGCGCCGCCGTGACGAGTCCGAGGGCGGCGCGCAAAGAAAGGTTCCCCACGGCGCAGTTTCTACCCGCCGATCGCTGGGTAGAAACGCGAGCAATGAAATCGGGGGGAGATGCGGCGCTGCGTGTCGAGCAGCGGTCGCCTGACTACTTTGCCGACCTGCTGTCTCGGCGGCAGATCCTTCAGCGCGCGGGGGTGCTCGGCCTGGCCGGGATGGTGCTCTCGGCCGTGCCCGTCGCCGAGCGGCTATTCGGAGAGGTTGACCGGGCGCTGGCCGACGATCTGCTCGCGGACCCGACGCTGCAGGCGTTCGCCGACACCCTGATCCCCGGGCGCAAGGCGCTTCAGACCGACCTCGGCAAGCCGATCAATCCGCTCGCCATCGCCGGCGCCCATTCCGAGCCCGGTGCAGTGGAGGCCGACGCGCTGCTGCTCTTCCACAGCCCACTGATCGGATTCGACCTGCTCTCGCCCGCCTTCCTGGCCGAGATCCAGGCGCGGTCCATCGCAAAGGGCGGCCCGTTCCTGAACCTCACCTTCGAGAAGCGCGTCGCGGTGTGCGTCGAGGGACTCGATCCCCAGAACCCAGCGGTGCTGGTGTGGGAGGCGGCCGCCGCGGTTCCGTTCGCGGCCTTCCTGGTGGCGGCGATGCAGAAGAACGCCACGATCGACACCGCGTCCGGCTACCAGGTGATGGGCCATCCGGGCACGGCGCCCAACGGCTATGCAGACTTCTCCTACAGGCGGAAGCTGTCGCGCGAGGTGACGGTGACGGGATCGCTGCCGTGAGAGCCGTGCGTGGCTGAGCGCGTCGACGTCTGCATCGTCGGCTCCGGCTTTGGCGGCTCTATCTCCGCCTATCGGCTGGCCGAGCTCTACCAGGCGGCCGGGCAGTCGCCGAGCGTCATGGTGCTCGAGCGCGGGCCGCGACACCAGCACACCGACTTCCGCCAGTCGATGGACATCGAGCTGCTCTCGCGGCTCTACGGGCTGGTCCAGGGTCAGGGCGCGCAGATCATCATCGGGGATGGAGTGGGGGGTGGATCGAACCTCTACCTCGCCGCGTCCTTGCGCTCGCCCAGCGAGACATTCGAGCGTCGCGACCGCCGCCCCGACGACGGACCAGACCGCCGCATGTGGCCGGCCGAGATCAACCGCGCGTCGCTGAACCCGTATTACTCGCGGGCGGAGCAGGCGCTGCGCGTCCAGCGGCCGACCTGGAACCAGGTGCCCAAGGCGGCCGGACTGTGGGCGGCGACACTCGACGCGGCCGGGCACACGTGCGACCGGGTGCCGGTGGCGATCGACCTCAGCCGCTGCATCCAGGCGCGCTGGTGCCACACGGGGTGCATCTTCGCCGCGAAGAACTCCGTCATCACCAACTACCTGGCCTCGGCGGAGCGGATGGGCGTCACTGTGCGCCCGAGCTCGGAGGCCGAGCTGGTGCGCCCGAGCACGTCACGGCCCTATCGCTACGTCGTCACAGCGGCGAAGATCGACAACGCCGACGCCGACCCGACGCGCCAGCCGACGGGTGAGACCTTCGAGGTCGAGTGCAAGGTGCTGATCCTCTCTGCGGGCGCGATGGGCACGACGCCGCTGCTGATGCGCTCACGCCCGGCGCTGCCGAGCCTCTCGCCGCACCTCGGCCGCCACCTCGGGATCAACGGCGACCACATCGCTGCGGTCGAGTACGACGAGCAGAAGGTGCGCGACGTGCTCGGGCCTTCCCGGCTACGGCCAGATCTACAAGGGCCACCACATCGCCTCGATGTCCTACGACTGGTTCACTGGCAGGTCCGGACACGCGCAACGACGGCAAGCGCTTCACGCTCCAGGAGATCTACCTGTCTTCGCTGGCGCACGCTCTGTATGACGACGCGCGCGATCCCGTCCGGTGAGCCGTCGTGGTGGGGCCTGCAGAAGAAGCAGGCGCTTTCCACGTTCAACAACCACATCGAGATGCTGGCGATGGTCGAAGACACCAACGACGGCGTCTTCCTGGCGCCGCCGCCGACGGGCAGCCACGTGCGCCCGAACGCCGGCCCGCTGGGCGTCGGCCCGTTCACCTACCAGCTGTCGGACCAGTCGATCCAGGTCCGCGAGGCCGCGAACGAGGCGATGCGCGACGTGGTTTCGCGCAGCGGCCTCGGGCGGCTGATGAAGCTGACCTATCCCGCCGCCAACGCGTCACACCCGCTCGGCGGCTGCCGGATGGCGGACTCGAGCGACCTCGGAGTCGTCGACCACCGCTGCGAGGTGTTCGGCAACGAGGGCCTCTTCTGCATGGACTCCTCGGCGATCCCGACCTCGCTGTCGGTGAACCCGTCGCTGACCATCTCGGCCGTCACCGAGCGCGCCTGCGAGGAGCTGGTGAACCGGGCCGCCGACTACGGGCTACCGGCAAAGCCGGCCGGCTTCACGCCCGGCGTTCCGGGGGTCTTCCTCGGGCCGCACACGACGCCGGTCCGCCGCAAGTCCGACAGCGATCGTGGACGCGAAGGTCGCGAGCTACTCGAGCTAGGCCTCCGCCCCGATCAGCAGCCCGAGCTGGCGCGATTGGGCCACCAGCGTTCCGTCGGGCGACCACAGCTCGCCGTCCTCGTCGAAGAAGCCGTCGCGGACGACCTGCGTTCGGAACCGTCCCAGCAGCAGCCCGTCGTCGATCGGCAGCGGCGCGCGGAAGTGAATGGTGAGCTCGACCGTCGGCGCGGGTGCGAGCTTCTTCAATCGCGGCCACGGCGCCGGAAACCATGCATCGGCGAGGACGGCGATCGCTGGAGCATCGAGCGGACGCTCCTCGCGCAGGCCGAGCCAACCGCCGACCTCGGCGTGTTCGGCCTGGGAGAAGAGGTCGTAGCCGAAGCGGCGCTGAAACACCATCCGGTCCACGAAAGGAGGCGGCTCCGCGTTCGGAAGCCGCCGCCGCGTCGTCTCGCGGCCGTCGGGTGGGTCGACCTCCGGCATCGGCGCGTCCTCGAGCAGCGGGCTCTCCCAAGGTGTGGAGTAGGCGCCGATCGCGATGCCCCATCAGCTTGCCCTCCTGCTCGAGGCGACCGCTCACGGTCGTGAGCGTGCGGCCGGCACGCTCGATCGTGGTCCGCACGGTCACCGGCCCGGCTTCCGGCGGCCGCAGGAAGTGCATCGTCACCGAACGGGGCATGCGCGCGTCGTCGTCGACCGCGAGCTTGAACGCGTTGAGCATCAGCGCCATCACGTAGCCGCCCAGCGGCCCGCGCGGCGTCCACCACTCGCCTCGGATGTCGCCCTCGTAGACGCCCCCGCCGGCTGGCCGCAGGGCGATGTCGTCGTCGAAGCTCAGCCCTTACTCGGCTTCTGCGAACTCCGGCTCTGAGCGCCCCGGGAAGATCTCCGGCAGGCCGTCGCTGACCTTGTCCTTGAAGTCGGCGTCGCGCTTTTCGAGGAACGACGTCACCCCCTCGTGCGCGTCGGCCGACTGCCCGCGCGCGAACATCGCGCGCGAGTCGGCGCGGTGTGCCTCCATAGGGTGGCGGGCGCCGAGCATCGTCCACATCATCCGGCGGGCCAGCGCCACCGAGACCGGCGAGCTATCGGCCATCTCGGCCGCCAGCAGGTGCGCGGCGGGAAGCAGGTCCACCTGGGCGTGCACGCTGCGCACGAGCCCGCCGGCGAGCGCCTCCTCGGCAGTGAAGACGCGGCCGGTCGCGACCCACTCCATCGCCTGGCTGATGCCGACGATCCGCGGCAGGAACCAGCTCGAAGCGGCCTCGGGCACGATCCCACGCCGCGCGAAGACGAAGCCGATCTTGGCCCCTTCGGCGACGAGGCGGATGTCCATCGGCAGGGTCATCGTGATGCCGACGCCGACGGCCGGTCCGTTGATGGCTGCGATCACCGGTTTCTTCGACTCGAAGATCCGCAGCGTCACCCGGCCGCCGAGGTCGCGCGGTATCTCGTCCGCGTCCTGGCGGTCGCGCCAGTCGAAGGTGTCGCCGCCTCCGCCGAGGTCGGCGCCGGCGCAGAAGCCGCGGCCTGCGCCGGTGACGATCACGACGCGAACTTCGTCGTCCGCGTCGGCGCGGTCGAACGCCTCGATCAGCTCGTGCCCCATGGTCGGGGTGAACGCGTTCAGCCGCTCGGGCCGCTTGAGGGTGATGGTGAGGATCCGGTCCTCGACCTCGTAGCGGATCTCCTCGAACTCCATGCGCGGCATGTTAGTTTCGCCTGCGATGAAGAGGATGCTCGCCGTCGGCTGCGCTGTCGCTCTGATTGCTGCCGCGAGCGCGGACGTGGCGGCCGGCGGCCGCCCGGTTCGCGGCGGCCACTACAGCGGGCATCTGCGGACCGGCAATCCCGCTCCTCCACAGATCACCTTCGACGTGTCTGCCGACGGACGGCTGGTGACGGGTCTCCGGATCACCTACCCGCCGCTGCTCTGCGCCCTCGGCGGGATGACGCCGCCTCCACAGCCGGCCCGGGCGGCGCGAATCACCCCCGCTGGGCGATTCGCCCGGACCGTGCGGTTCGCGACGAAGGCCGGCACATTCGCCACGATCCGCGTGCGGGGCCGTTTCCGTGCGCACCGCCGCGTCGCCGGCAAGGCGCGCGTCCGGTGGATCGGCGGGTTCGAGCCCGGCTGCGGAGGAACGCTGCGCTACGCGGCCAGTGCGCGCTGAAGCGGCAGGACGCCCGCTTCCAGGTCCAGCAGCAGCCGCTTGCGGTCGAGCCCGCCGGCATATCCGGTCAGGCTCCCGTCCGCCCCGATCACGCGGTGGCAGGGGACGATCACGCAGATCGGGTTCAGCCCGTTCGCCGTGCCGACGGCACGCGGTGACGAGGGCACGCCGATGCGGCGGGCCAGTTCGCCGTAGCTGACCGTCTCGCCGTAGGGAATCTCGCGGAGCGCCTCCCACACGCGCTGCTGGAACGGGCTGCCCGCCATCGACAGCGGGATGTCGAACTCACGCCGCCGGCCGGCGAAGTAAGCGGCCAGCTGGGCCTTCAGCTCCGCGAACGGATGGGCGCGCTCCACCCAGGCAGGATCTGGCCGGAAGCGCTTCTTGCCGTCCTGCATGTACAGGCGGTGCAGGGTACGGCCGTCGCCGACGGCCAGCAGCTCGCCCAGCGGGCTCTCGAAACTCGTGTGGAACATCCCCGTAGTCCTCCTTGGTCGCCTTCGGGGATCAAACGCCGCAGCGAGCCCGCATGTGAGGTCGGACGAAAGAAAAAGAGGGGCGCCCCACTTGGGACGCCCCTCCAGGTGACTTGCTGGACCGAGCCGGCATCGAGCACTGCGACCGGAGGGACGACTCCCGGTCCTCGAACGCCGGCGGTGCCTCGGTTGGACTCCGTCAGACGGGGCCCAGCTACCGGTCTAGCGGCCGGACACCTCCAGGGTCCCAAAGAATCTGTCACTCAATTTCGGACCACCTCCTTTCCCTGGTTGATCCCATTGAATCAGACGTGGCAACCGATCCGCCCGGGTTCCGTCGGAGAGCGGAAGTAGCTTGTGCCCGCAGACCGCCCGGGGGGCGGATCTTCGTCGGAGAAAGGAGCGGGTCCTTGAAGCTCGTGATCGGGATCGTTCGTCCGGAGAAGGCGAACGATGTCCTCGAAGCGCTGTACCGCACCGAGGTGCGGGGGTTCTCGCTCAGCCGGGTCCAGGGGCACGGAGGCGAGCTGGATCGCGTCGAAACCTACCGGGGGACGACCGTCCGGGTGGGGCTTGCCGAGAAGGTCCGGTTCGAGATCGCCGTCTCCGACGGCTTCGTCCAGCCTGCGATCGAGGCGCTCTGTGAGGGTGGCCGGACCGGAGAGGTCGGCGACGGCAAGATCTTCGTCCTGCCGCTGGAGCGGGCGGTCCGCATCCGCACGGGTGAGACCGACCACGGTGCCGTGACGCCGGTGGGGCCCGCATGATCGACCTCCCGCTGATCTTCGCGCAGGTTGCAGAGGTGGACACGGGCGACACCGCCTGGATGCTGACCGCCACCGCTCTGGTCCTCCTGATGACTGTTGGCCTCGGCCTCTTCTACGCGGGCCTCGTGCGGGCCAAGAACACCCTCAACACGTTCATGATGTGCATCGCTGCGATCGCGGTGGCCGGGTTCACGTGGGCCATCATCGGCTACTCGCTCGCCTTCGACGGTACCGGCGACCTGGTCGGTGGCCTGAACTACGTCGCCCTCAACGACGTCACCTTCGCCCCCAGGGAGGGGACGACGATCCCGCAACTGGTCTTCATGGCGTTCCAGGCGACGTTCTGCATCATCACCACCGCGCTGGTGTCGGGCGCCGTGGTGGAGCGGATGCGGTTCAGCGCCTTCCTCGTGTTCGCCGCCCTGTGGTCCGTGCTGGTCTACTCCGTGATGGCGCACTGGGCGTTCGGCGGCGGCTGGCTGATCGAGCGCGGGACGCTCGACTTCGCCGGCGGGGTGCCCGTCGAGATGGGCTCAGGGTTCTCGGCGCTCGCCGCCGCGCTCGTCGTCGGCGCCCGCAAGGACTACGGGCGGCAGGCGCTCCTGCCGCACAACACGGTCTTCGTGCTGCTCGGCGCGGGCCTGCTCTGGTTCGGCTGGTTCGGGTTCAACGGCGGCAGCGGCTTCTCGACCGGCGACGCCGGCGTGCTGGCGTTCACCAACACCCTGCTGTGCCCCGCATGCACGCTGCTCGCCTGGTTCGCGCTCGACGCGATCCGCGGTCGCCGCGTCACCGCGGTCGGCGCCGCCACCGCGATCATCGTCGGCTGCGTCGGCATCACGCCCGCGGGCGGCTACGTCAGCCCGGGCTGGGCGATCGCGCTCGGCTTCCTGGTCGCGCTGCCCGCGTACGCCGTGATCGTGTGGCGGCCGAGGACGCGGGTGGACGAGACGCTCGACGTGCTCGCAGCGCACGGCATTGCCGGGCTCACCGGCATCCTGTTCATCGGCTTCTTCGCGCAGGAGTCCTGGAACGGCGTTTCGGACGGGCTCTTCTACGGCAACGCCGCCCAGCTCGCGGACCAGGCCTGGGCGGCGCTGGCCGCGCCGGTCTATGCGTTCGTGGCGACCTACATACTGCTGCGCGTGATCGGAGCCCTGATGCCGTTGCGCGTGACCGAGCGTGAGGAGGCGCTGGGTCTCGACGTCACCCAGCACGGCGAGGAGGCCTACGCCAGCGGCGAGGGCGCGATCCTGATCAGTCCCGAGGCGGGATTCGACGAGCCTGTTCCGGTAGCGCAGCCTTAGTCCAGGAGTAGTCTGCGGCCCATGGAGGCGAGCACCGAGGCTCGGCCGTCCGGTCGGCCGCGGCTACTCCTGGTTCCGCAGCTGACGGAACTGGAATGGGTGATCAAGCCGCTGCTCGACGATTGGGCGGACGCGGCGAGCTACGACGCGCCCGGCGTCGGGGCAGAACCGCCGGTGGCGGACTTCGGCGCCGAGGCGGTCGGCGAGCGCGGGCTGGCTGAGCTGGACCGCCTCGGGTGGCAGCGCTGCGTCCTGGTCGCGGACGAGTTCGGTGGTGCGGCCGCGACACACATCGCCTCTCGCCGACCCCATGCCATCGAGGCGGTTGCTTTCGGTCACGCCCGCCTGGCGAACTCGGTCGAGGGCCCGGGTGCTGCTCTCAACAGCGAGGTCCACGCGGCCCTCGTGAGCTTGGTTCGTGCCGACCCGAGAACTTTCGTCAGGCAGCTCTTCAAGCTGACGCAGGGCGAGCAGCTCCGGGGCGGATACGGTGACGACCTCGTGGAGAGCTATCTGAACCGCGTCCCGGTCGACCTGCTCGGCCGATTCTGGGAGTCGCGTCCCGAGGAGGGACAGTCCATCGGGCATGTGCTCGGCCACCTGGACGTTCCACTCTTCCTCGCGAAGCACGACGGGTGCCTTCTGTTCACTCCTGAGGGATACGACGCCGCCAAAGCGGCCTTCCCGGCGGCGCGATCGATGTCATTCCCGGACAAGCCGAGCGCGAGCCCGGAGTTCGCTGAAGCCCTGCGGAACTTCTGCCTCGACCGACAGCCGGAGCACGCGGAGTCGCATCCGTGAATGCCCAGCGTGAGCTCGAAGGCCAGGTCGCTCTCGTCACGGGTGGCGGACGCGGGATCGGCGCGAACATCGCCCGCGAGCTGACCGACGCCGGCATGCGCGTGGCGGTCTCGGCCCGCAGCGCCGACCAGGTGGAGCAGACGGCGAAGGAGATCGGCGGCCTCGCCGTGACGGCCGACGTCAGCAAGCCGGACGACGTGGAATCGATGGTCGCGACGGTCGAGCGCGAGCTGGGGCCGATCGACCTGCTGGTCAACAACGCGGGGATCGGCCTGACCCGCACGCTGCCGTGGGAGGAAGACGCCGAGGACTGGTGGCACGTGTTCGAGGTCAACGTGCTCGGCGCCTATCTCGGCATTCGAGCCGTGCTGCCGGGCATGCGCGAGCGCGGCCGGGGGCGCATTGTCAACACCGGCAGTGGAGCGTCCTACCTGCCGGGCGGCTCGCCGCCTGCATATGGAGCGAGCAAGGCCGCGCTCGGGCGGATGAGCGAGCTGCTCGCCGCCCAGTTGCGCGACCACGGGATCTACGTGTTCGTCTTCAGCCCGGGCCTCGTGCGCACCGACATGACGACGCCGTTCGGCGACGACCTGCCGTGGACTCCGCCCGAGCTCGCGCCACGGCTCGTCCGGGTGCTTGCGAGCGGGCGCGCGGACCGGCTGGCCGGCCGCTATATCCATGCCGAGCACGACGACATCGAGGACCTGATCGCGCGCGCCGACGAGATCGACGAGCGCGACCTGAACGCGATCCGCCTGCAGCGCTGACGCGCGCCGAACCGGGTCTCTAGCTGCTCTGAAGCCGGCGCAGCTGCCAGCCGGAGAAGATGAAGAGGCCGCCGCGCACGATCAGCACGATCCCGATGATCACGGCGAGCGTGGCGAGCCCGAGGTCGGGCCACGCGAGGATCACGATGCCCGCGACAAGGTCCAGCGCCGCGACGAACACGTTACCCGCTCGCGCCTCGGGCAGCGCCAGAGCGACGACGAGTCGCACGACACCCGCGACTACGAACCACACACCGACGATCAGAGTGAAGATGACGAGAGTGTCGAACGGCTTCTTGATCAGCACGAGCCCGGCGATCGCGCTCAGGATGCCGACCAGTGCGAGCAAGGCGCGGCCCTCCCCGCGACCGAAGACCGAACCGACGATCGCCAGCAGGCCGTCGACCAGCAGGAATATCCCACCGAGCCGGGCGAAGACGGTCAGCGTCTCGTGTGGCGAGAAAACGAAGAGTGTTTTGCCGCGGTGAAACCGGGCATGCGCGCCACGGGAGGGCATCCGCTGGCAAGCGCGAACACGGAATCGTGAACTCTCGCCAGCAGGCAGACGACCGGGCCGCGCCCTCCATCCGCCAGGTGGTCGCACGGCGCCGCGCCCGCGAGCTGCTGCGACTCGGCCGCGGTGGCGCGATCGTCCTTCGCCGGCAGCAGGCACCGGACAGCGGTCGGGCAGATCAGCCCAAGACGCTGACCGGTCCCGGCGACGCCTACCGCTGAGCGATACGCTCCGGCCGCGATGGGCACGAAAGGCCGGTAGGCGAGAGTGGCGACCAAGCGAGTGTCGCCCGTCGATGCGGCCTGGCTGATCCTCGAGGGCCGGGACACGCCGATGCACGTCGGCGGCCTGTTCGAGTTCACCAATCCGCCCGACGCGCCACCCGACTACCTGCGCCAGGAGCTCGAGCGAATGCGCTCCGAGCACACGATCCCGCGCCCCTGGAACCTGAAGCTGATCGAGGGACCCGTGGTCGGCCCGCGGCTGCCGCTGATGCGGGAGGACGACGACGTCGACCTCGACTACCACGTGCGCCACTCGGCGCTGCCGAAGCCCGGTGGCCAGCGCGAGCTGGGCATTCTCGTCTCGCGGCTGCACAGCCACCAGCTCGACCTGCACCGTCCGCTGTGGGAGCTGCACCTGATCGAGGGACTCGAGGAGAACCGCTTCGCGATGTACCTCAAGATGCACCACTCGCTGATCGACGGCGTGAGCGGCATGCGCCTGATCCTGCGGACGCTCTCGACCGACCCCGATGTGCGGGGACTGCCGGCGTTCTGGACCATCGGCGAGGGGAGCAGGGGCGCGGGAGAGGCGTCGGGGAACTCGCGGGGCACCCTCGGCAGGGTGACGCGGGCCATATCCGAGGGCGCCGAGACGATCGGCGGCCTCGGCCGCGCGGCGGTGCAGCTGGGCAGCGCGCGGCTGCGCGACAGCGAGCTCTCCGCTCCCTACAGCGCGCCCGACTCGCTGCTGGGCGGCCGCCTCGGCGGCCAGCGGCGCTTCGCGACGCAGCAGTACGACCTCGCTCTGATCAAGCGCCTGGCGAAGGCAGCGGGAGGCACTCTCAACGACATCGTGCTGTATCTCAGCTCGACCGCGCTGCGGACATATCTGCTCGAGCACGGCAAGGTGCCAACACGCTCGCTGACCGCGGGCATTCCCGTGAACCTCCGCGAAGCCGACGACCAGACCGTCGGCACGGCGATCGGAATGGTGATCGCGCCGCTCGCGACGAATGTCGCCGATCCGCGGCAGCGCCTGGACAAGATCAAGCGCGGGACCGCGGAGGCGAAAAGGCACCTGGCCGCGCTTCCCGCGTCGGCGCGGACGCCGTACACGCTGCTGCTCAGCGCGCCCTATCTCACCGGTCTGATGGCGGGTTTCGGCGGCCGCGCGCCGGTTCCGTTCAACGTGGCGATCTCCAATGTCCCTGGCCCACCCGAGCGCCTCTACTACAACGGCGCGCGCCTCGACGCGATGTTCCCGCTGTCGCTCCTGACCCACGGCAGCGCGCTCAACATCACCTGCGTGAGCTACGCAGGAACGCTCAACTTCGGGTTCACCGGCGCCCGCGACACGCTGCCGCACCTGCAGCACCTCGCGCCCTACATGCGCGAGGCGCTCGACGAGCTGCAGTTGTTGCTGCTCCAAGACGAAGGCGACCGCCGCCCAGCGGTCAAGGGCGGCTCGGCCGAGTAGCGGCCGGCCTACCCGCTGATTCCAGATGCCGGATCGCCCGCCGAACCTCGTCCTGCTGATCACCGATCAGCAACGCGCGCCGCAGCACTGGCCGGAGGATCCCGAGTGGCTCGATGAGCTGATGCCGAACGACGCGGAGTTGCGGCGCACGGGCGTCAGCTTCACCCGCGCCTTCACGGCGACCTCGATGTGCTCCCCGAGCCGGGCCACCTTGCTGACCGGCAAGTACCCCTCGCGCCACGGAGTGACGCTCACGATGACCGAGGGGGACCTGTGGCCGGACGCCCGGAACCTGCCGGCCGTCCTGCGCACGGTCGCGCGGCTCGCACGGAGCGGGGTCGTGCCGCGGATGCGACTGGCGCGAGCCTTCTTTCGCTCGCTGTTTCGGCTAGGCCCCAAGAGCGGCAGCGAGCCGGAGCTGCCGCCCGGCGTCGACACGCTTGCCACCATGCTCGAAGAGCATGGCTACCACGTGGCCCTGAAGGGCAAATGGCACCTGTCCAAGCCGGTGCAGAACGGAGCTTGGAGCGCAGCCGATCCGGCCCGTATCGAGCGGGACTACGGCTTCAAGGACTGGGAGCCTCCGGACGCAGGCGGCGATGCGAAGGCGGAGACTTTCGGCGGCGGGAACGCCGGGACCGAGCAAGCCGGCTGGGACGAGGACTACACGCGCCAGATGGAGCGCTGGCTCGGTCAGGAACATCTCGCCGAGCCGTTCTGCCTGGTCTTCTCGCTCGTCAACCCCCACGACGTTCTCGGCTACCCGTCGTCATACGAGCAGGGCGGCTACACCGCCGATGAGTTCCGCGGGCTCGGCGTCCCCTTGCCGCCGACCCTGAACGAGGACCTGCGCGAGAAGCCGAGCGTTCACTCGCTCATGCAGCTCGGCCAGACGTCGTACATCGGGCCGCTCGACACACGCCAGGAGCAGCAGGACTATGTCGACTTCTACGCCTACCTGCACAAGGTCGTGGACGAGAAGATCGGCCGGCTGCTGGCGGCGCTGGGCGACCCGGCGGACCCGGGCTCGCTCCGTAGCCGAACGGTGATCGCGCGGATCTCCGACCACGGCGAGATGGGCCTCTCGCACGGCGGGCTGCGCCAGAAGATGTTCAATGCTTACGAGGAGACGATCCGCGTCCCGCTCGTCGTATCGAATCCGGTGTTGTTCCCCGAACCGAGAGAGAGCGACGCCTTGGTGTCGCTGGTCGACATCGTCCCCACGTTCCTCGGCCTGGCCGGCGCCGCGCCGCAGTCCGAGCGCTTCGACGGGCATGACCTCGGGCCCCTCCTACGCCGCGAGGAAGCGCGCGTGCGCGACGCGGTTCTCTTCACATATGACGATCACCAGGCCGCGACCGCCTTCCAGGACGCGCCGGGCCAGCCGAACCGAATCCGCTGCGCCCGCGATGAGCGCTGGAAGTACGCGGTCTACCTGGATCCGAACGGCCGCGCCGCCCCCGAGTACGAGCTGTACGACCTCGAGACGGATCCGAACGAGGCGGTGAACCTGGTCGACAAGCGGACCGGACGCGGCAAGAGCGCCGATGCGGAGCGCGAGCGCCTGCGGATGCACGCGGTGCTCGAGCGGCTCTGCGAGCAGACCGGCACGCTGCACCCGCCGCTGCCGCGGGCCTGAAGATCAGCGGCGCCCCGGTTTAGAGCCGAACGGCCACCAGGCCGGCTGCCAGCAGGACGAGCGCGCCGGAGAGCGCGCGCAACGCGCCTTCCATCGGCGCCGCGACCGAGGCCGGCGACAGCTCGCGCGATTCGCCGTCCGTGAGAGTCTGGCTGCCGGTGAGCGCGACCGTACGCCTTCGCAGCGCGCGCACCGGAGTGCTGAGCCGCCGTTGAGCGACGCTCAGCCAGAAGCAAGCGAGCGTCACGAGCACCCCGGCGGCGGTGACCGACAGGGCGTTCACCCAGAAGCCGGTCAGTGCGGGGAACGCTCCCCAGGCGGCTGCGAACCAGAAGTCGCGTGTGGAACCGGCCGCCGAACAGCTCGAGGTTGTAGGCGACCACGATGAAGGCGCCTGCGACCACCAGCGGCGCGAGTGAGAACGACACGATGAAGAGCCCCGCGACGCCGATCGCCACCGCGCCCGTGAGGCCGGCGGCGGCCAGGGCGATGAGCACGCGGTCTGACACATGGGTGCCGAGCGGACGGCCCCGCAGCTCATCGAGAGCGTGTGCGCTGATCCCCACCGCCAGGAAGAAGGCGGCGAGGGTGGCCAGCAGCCGGTCGGCGTGCACCTCGGGCGCGGCCGCCGCTCCGAGCGCCACGTAGCTGAGATGCCAGGCGGTATAGGGCGGGTGCAGCAGGGTGACGAGATCGCGCCAGGCGCCGGGCCGCAGGGCGTAGAAGGACGGACCGCGTAGCTCCGGCTCAGGCCGCATCGCCCTTCTCTCCCCACATCACGACCCCCGCGCCGAAGCTCATGCGCTTCACTGCCACCGACCGGATCCCGGCCTCCTCCCAGATGCGCACGACCTCCTCGGGGGGATGTCGCCGGTGGAAGCTCGAGATGCTCGGCCCGAGGAACCGGCCGACCTCGTACCAGTCGCGCGAGACCAGTCGCCCGAGCGCCGGCAGCCCGAGCCGCGTGTAGAGAAACCAGAGTGCGCGCAGGGGCGCGGATCGCGGCACGCCGAACTCGAGCGACGCGATCCGCCCGCCCGGCTTCACCACACGCGCCAGCTCGCGCATCGTGGCGACGGGATCGTCCACGTACCGGAGCAGGTATGTGAAGGTGAGCGCGTCGAATTCTCCGGAGGCGAACGGCAGCGACTCCGCCTCGCCGCGGACCACTGTCACGCGGTCAGCGAGCCTCGCTTCCGCCGCGACCCGGCTGCGCGCTCGCGCGAGCATCTGCTCGCTCTGGTCGAGGCCGACCACCGAGCATCCGTAGCGCCGGACCAGCTCGGCGGCAACCAGGCCGGTGCCCGTGGCGACGTCGAGTACGCGGTCGCCGGGCGAGACGCCCACCGTGCTGACCAGCGTGCGCCGCCACCGCGGGTCCTGGCCGAAGCTCAGCAGCGCGCCCAGCTCGTCGTAGCGGCGGGGAAGGCCGGCGAAGAGCTGGAGCGCCTGCTCCTTCCTAGCCACTGCTGCCGATGCCCTGAAGAGGCGATACTCCGGGCCGCATGCCGACGAGAGTAATGATCGCCGCCCTCTGCGCCGCCGGCGTGCTGGCTGTCGCGGGGTGCGGGGACGATGAGTCCGCCCAAGAGAAGGCGCAGAGCCAGGTCTGCGACGCCCGCGCCGACATCCAGACAGCAGATCGACGAGCTCGGCAGTTTGACGCCCAGCGCCGCGACGCTCGACGCGATCAAGCAGAACCTCACCGCGATCGCCGACGATCTCGCGAAGATGAGAGAAGGCCGCGCGAACCTGTCCGGTGAGCGCCGGAAGCAGGTCGAGTCGGCGACCGCAACCTTTACGTCGGAGCTCGGAACGGCGGTCGAAGGCCTCCGATCGACTCCATCCGCGAGCGATGCGCAGACGCAGACTCAGCGCGCGTCAGCCGCACTGCGCGCCAGCTACCGGAAGGCTTTGGAGCCGATCGACTGCGGCTGACGTTGCGGCCGTGCTTGGCGACCGGCTGCGAATTGTGATTCACTATTCACATGAGGATGCGAGAGCGGCTGCTGGCGGCGGGGCACGAGCAGGTCGCCTCCGGCGGGTGGGCGGCGACCAGCGTGGTCGAGGTCGCCCTGCGAGCGGGCGTTTCCACGGGGGCGCTGTACCGGCACTTCTCGGGCAAGGGCGAGCTGTGCGCCGAGATCTTCCGCGCGGCGGCCGACCGGGAGGTCTCGCTGATGCGCGAGATCGCGGCCCGCGACGGTGACGCGCGTGAGCGCCTGGCCGCCTGCGTCGAGACGTTCCTTCGCCGTGCCCTGGCTGCGCCGACGCTGACCTACGCGCTGATGGCCGAGCCCGTCGACCCGGCGGTCGAGCAGGCGCGGATCGAGAGCAAGGCCGCTCACCGGGCGGTGTTCGCCGGGCTGCTGGCGGAGGGCGCCGCAGCCGGCGAATGGCCGCCGCTCGACGTCGAGGTCGCTGGCCGGCGCGCTGGTCGGTGCGCTTGCAGGAGGCCGTCGCGCTCAACCCCTCCGGCGGCGATGCGCTGGTCGCCTCGCTCGTCAGCTTCGCCCTTCAGTCCGTTCAGGCCCACGCACCAGATCGGAGTCTTCGAGACATGACAACGCATGCCGCCGCACCACCACCGCCGGTACCCACGAGGTGATCAACCAGTCGGAGCCGTTCGTCGACGTCAACTACTTCGACTCCGACCTCGCCCTGCAGGAGGCGGTCGAGCGCGAGGGTGGCGGGTGGGGCGTCGATCGCATGCGCGACTTCGGCCAGGTGGTCGGGTCGGCAGAGGCCGACGAGCACCGCCGGCGGGCGCAGCGCAACATTCCGGCGCTTCACCAGCACGACCGCTTCGGGCACCGTGTCGACCAGATCGAATACGACCCGTCGATGCACTGGATGCTGCGGCTGGGCGTCGAGCGCGAGGTCAACTCGCTCGCGTGGCGCGACCCGCGGCCCGGGCGCGCACGTGGTGCGCTACGGCCTCTTCTATCTGATGAACCAGCTCGACACCGGGCCCGTGCTGCCCGATGTCGATCAACTACGCCGCGACGCCGACCGATGCGCCAGGAGCCTTCGCTGGCAGAGGAGTGGGAGCCGCGCTTGACGCTGCCCGACTACGACCGCTTCGCTCAGGCCGGAATGGTGATGACCGAGAAGCAGGGCGGATCGGACCTGCGCGCCAACACGACCGTCGCCGACCCGATCGGGGACGGCTGGTACGAGCTCACCGGGCACAAGTGGTTCTGCACGCATCCGGTGTTCGAGGTGTTCCTCACCCTCGGGCAGGCCCCGGGCGGGATCACGTGCTTCGTGGCCGAGCGGCCGCACCCGGGCTTCCGCCTGCAGCGCCTCAAGGACAAGCTCGGCGGGCGCTGCCTGGCGTCGAGCGAGGTCGAGTTCGACCACCTTCCCGCGCGCATCCTCGGCGAGGAGGGGCGCGGCACCGCCTTCATGATCGAGCAGATCATCTGGACCCGGATCGACACGATGATGGGCGTCGCGGGGATGATGCGGCGCCTGCTGAACGAGGCGGTCTGGCACACCCGCCGCCGCAGCGCGTTCGGCGCGCCGCTCGCCTCACAGCCCGCGATGGTGAACGTGCTGGCGGACCTGGCGCTCGAGGCGGAGGCCGCGACGGCTGCCTCCTTCCGGATCGTGCGCGCCTTCGACGAGGGCGACCGCACCTTCGGGCGCATGGCGCTCGCGGTGATGAAGTACTGGATCTGCAAGCGCGGCGCACCGTTCGCGGCGGAGGCGCTCGAGTGCCTGGGCGGGAACGGCTACATCGAGACTCAGCAGGCGCCGGTGGCGCAGTTCTACCGCGACATCCAGATCGGGACGGTCTGGGAGGGATCGGGCAACGTGATCGCGCTCGACGTGCTGCGCGCGATGGCGCGGGAGCCGGAGAGCGTCGACGCGTTCATGGCGGAGTGCGAGCTCGGCCCGCGGGGCGGACCCGCGCCTCGACGCGCATCTCGACGCGACGCGCGCCGCGCTGGACGAGCTGCCAGCGCGTCGAGCCGCAGTTCGCCGCCCGCGCGCTGGTCGAGGACATGGCGCTGGCGATGCAGGCCTCGCTGCTGGTCGCGCAACGGCCCGGCGGCCGTGGCGGACGCGTTCTGCGCCGCTCGGCTGGGTGGGCGGCACCGGGCGTTCGGCACCCTGCCGAGCGGGGTGGACGCCGGGCTCCTCGTGGAGCGGGCGCTGGCGGCGTAGCCGCCTGGGCGCTCCAATAGAGAGAGCGGCGGGGTCCGCCGGGGTGTGGGGGATGCTCTCAGGCCTCCGCAAGGAAGCGCTTGCTTGGAGCGTCTTATTGCCTGTACCGTCTTAAGGACCACGGAAGGACCGATGCGCAAGATCCTTGGCTCACCTGCGGCGCCCTGTGCCGCCGCCTCCGCTGCTTGCCTTTCTGCTCGCCCTGACATGCCTCGCATCCTGGGCGCATGCCGCCGATCGCGTTTACTGGGCCAATGGGCTGACGACCAACACTTCCAGCCGGATGGCCTACGCCAACCTCAACGGGAGCGGCGGCGCCAACATCAGCACCGCCGGCGTGGCCACCGGCCAGCCGCGCGGAGTGGCGATCGACATCGTCGCGGGGAAGATCTTCTTCACGCTCCCCGACAACAACCGGGTGTCCTTCACGAACCTCGATGGGAGCGGCGGAGGCGGCAATCTGACCACCACCGGGGCGACGGTGAACCGCCCCAACGCCGCAGCCGTCTACCCGGCGCTGGGGAAGGTCTATTGGGCGAACGAGTTCGGCGACCGGATCTCGTTCGCCAATTCCGACAACACCGGCGGCGCCGGCAATCTGGTGACGACGGGCGCGACGACCGACGTCACGATCGGGCCGACGGTGGATTCGGTTTCGAACCGGATCTACTGGGCGAACGCCAACCCCGTGAACGTCATCTCGTGGGCCAACGTCAACGGCAGCGGCGGCGGCAACATCAACACCGCCGGCGCGACCGTGGACAACCCGCACGGCGTGGCGATCGATCCTGTGACGAACCGCATCTACTGGGCCAACGTGACCGGCCAGCGGATCTCCTGGGCCAGCCTCAGCGGCTCCGGCGGCGGCAACCTCGTGACCACCGGGGCCACCGTGAGCACACCGGTCGGCGTGGCCATCGACACCGACACCAGAAGGATCTACTGGGGGAACTGGGGCGCGAACAGCATCTCGTGGGCCAACCTCGACGGCAGCGGCGGCGGCAATCTCAGCACGTCCGGCGCAACGCAGAACGGCTCGCGCTCCCCGGCGCTGCTGAAGACACCGCAGGGAACGGGCGCGCCGTCGATCTCCGGCGGCACCACCATCGGTTCTGTGCTCACGTGCTCGCTGGGCTCGTGGGCGCCCGACCTGCTCGGCCAGGTCCTCTACCGCGTGCCGGGCACCTTCACCTATTCCTGGACGCTCAACGGCACGACCATCCCGGGCGCCACCAGCTCCACCCACACGACGTCGGCGGCGGGCGACTACCGCTGCACGGTCACCGGATCCAACCCGGCCGGCAGCGCAGCGCAGACGAGCGCCGTCAAGACCGTCACCCCGGCGGCCCCAGCCGCGCCGACGCTCAGCGCCACTCCCGGCACGGGCTCGGTGCACCTCAGCTGGGTCCCGGGCTCCAACGGCGGCGCGGCGATCACCAACTACAAGATCTACCGCGGCACCACGTCCGGCGGCGAGTCGCTGCTGACCACGGTCGGCAACGTCACGACGTTCGACGACACCACCGTCACCAACGGCACCAACTACTTCTACAAGGCGTCTGCGGTCAACAGCATCGGCGAGGGCGCCCAGTCGAACGAGGTGTCCGCGCGGCCGACACCGTCGATCTCCATCAACGACGTCTCGGCGTTCGAGACCAACTCCGGCCAGACGGACTTCAACTTCACGGTCTCGCTCAGCAGCGCCAGCTCACAGACCGTCACGGTCGCGTACGCGACGCAGGACGGGACCGCGACCACCGCCGGCTCCGACTACGCCTCCGCGTCGAACACGCTCACCTTCACCGCGGGCCAGACGTCGAAGACCGTCACCGTCAAGGTCAACGGCGACACGACCTTCGAGCCCGACGAGGGCTTCACCGTCAACCTGTCCAGCCCCACCAACTCGTCGATCGCGGACGGCGCCGGCCTGGGCACCGTGCGCAACGAGGACTCGCAGCCGCAGATCTCCATCTCGGACGTGGCGGCGGCCGAGACCAACTCCGGCACGACGAACTTCACGTTCACGGCCTCGCTGTCGAACCCGAGCTCCCAGACCGTGACCGTCTCGCGCGCGACCCAGGACGGGTCAGCCACCTCGGCAGACTCCGATTACACCTCGCAGTCTGCCTCGACGCTCAGTTTCGCTCCCGGGCAGACTCAGGTCCAGACGACGATCGCCGTCACCGGAGACGCGAAGTTCGAGCCGGACGAGACCTTCGATGTCAACCTCACCAGCCCGTCCAACGCGACCATCGCCGACGGGACCGGCGTCGGCACCATCCAGAACGACGACGCCGTACCCCAGGCGGTCGTGAACGACGTCACGCATGCTGAGGGCAACTCCGGCACGACCTCCTACGTCTTCACGGTCGCGCTCAGCAACCCGAGCGCCCAGTCCGTCACGGTCGACTACGGAACGGAGGACGACACGGCAACGACCGCGGGCGCCGACTACACGGCGGCCTCCGGCACGCTCACGTTCAGCAGCGGCCAGACCGCGAAGACGGTCACGGTGAACGCCAACGGCGACACGCTCAACGAGCTCGACGAGAGCTTCCGCCTGAAGCTCACCGCGCCGACCAACGCGACGATCGCCGACGCGACCGGCGTCGGAACGATTCAGAACGACGACGCCGTCCCGGCTCTGTCCGTGAACGACGTCACGCACGCGGAGGGCAACTCCGGCTCGGCGAACATGACATTCACGGTCAGCCTTTCTGCCGCCAGTGGCCAGACGGTGAGCGTCGCCTACGCCACCCACGACGGCACGGCCACGACAGCCGGCAGCGACTACACGGCGACCTCCGGGACGCTGACGCTCACGCCCGGGCAGACGGCGAAGACCGTTGACGTGCCGGTCCACGGCGACACGACCACCGAGCCCGACGAGGCGCTCACGCTGAAGCTGACGAGCCCGGCGAACGCCACGATCGCCGACGACACAGGGGCGGGAACGATCCAGAACGACGACGCCGTGCCGCAGATCTCGATCAACGACGTCTCGCATCTGGAAGGCGCAGCCGGCACGACGACCGACTTCGCGTTCACGGCATCGCTCTCCCACGCGAGCTCGCAGCCGGTGACCGTCGACATCTCGACGGAGGACGGCAGCGCCACCGTGGCGGACCAGGATTTCCAGGCGCTCGCGCCGCTTCAACTGACGTTCCCGGCGGGTGCCACGCAGGCGACCGCGAGCGTCACGGCGAATGGCGATGGCACCAATGAGACCGACGAGTCCTTCTCGGTCGTGCTCGCGAGCCCGGTCCAAGCGACCATCGCAGACGGGACGGGTACCGGAACGATCCAGAACGACGACGCCCAGCCGGTGATCTCCGTCGACGACGTGGCGGTGCTCGAGGGCAACTCGGGGGAGACCGACATCAACTTCACTCTCACCCTCTCGCACCCGAGTTCCACGCCTGTCTCGGTGCACTACGCCACGCAGAACGGCAGCGCGGTCGCGGGATCCGACTACACCGCCAAGTCCGGCACGGAGCCATTCGCCGCCGGTGAGGTCTCCAAGCAGGTGACCGTCAAGGCGACCGGCGACATCGATGCCGAGGGCAACGAGACCTTCACGCTCGAGCTGTCAAACCCGACCAGCGCCACGATCGGGGATGGCTCCGGGCAGGGAGTCATCCAGAACGACGACCTCAAGTACGCGCGGCCCAAGGCGGCCACGCCGATGATCGCCTCGCTGGTCCACGCCTACCAGCCTTGCGTTGCGCCCAACAGGGTGCACGACGGCACGCTCGTCCCGGGCGGCTCCTGTGCCCCGCCTTCCCAGGCCTCGCCGAACCTGACTTCCGGCACCCCTGACGCGAACGGCGCGACGGCGAACTTCATCGGCTCGGTCCGGCTGCGGGTGAGCAGCGGTGACGTTGCCATCGAGGCGAACCTCAGCGACGTGCGCTGCCAGGGACCGGTGCTGAGCGAGCCGGTGTGCAGCGCTCCGAACCTCGGTGCCGGGCCGGACTACGCCGGAGAGCTGAACCTGAAGCTGTCGCTGCGGATCACCGACAAGGCCAACGCCCCGGTCGGCGGCGGCCAGTCCGACCAGGGGACGGGGGAGGACATCACCTTCCCGGCGGCGATCCCCTGTACGGCCACCGTGAGCCCGGCGACCGGCGGCCAGTGCGATCTCGTCACGACCGCGAATGGCCTCGTGCCGGGTGCCGTCAGCTCCGGATTGCGTTCGATCTGGGAGCTCGGCAAAGTGGAGGTCGACGATGCCGGCCCCGACGGCTTGCTCTCGACGCCGGAGGGTGCGGATCCGTTCGCGGTCCAGGGCGTTTTCGCACCCTGACCTGAGGAGGTCCTGCTACGGGTCTCCGCGCAGGAGCCCGTCGCGGTAGGCGCGCACGACCGCTTGAACGCGGTTGCCAACGCCGAGCTTCTCGAGCAAGTTCGAGACGTGGCTCTTGACCGTGTTCTGGCTTATGAACAACGCCGCTGCGATCTCCCGGTTGTTGCGGCCGTCGGCAAGAAGGGCGAGCACCTGGTGCTCGCGCTCCGTCATCTCCACATCTGACCGCTCGGCGGATGACCGTTCCGCACGCAGGCGGCTGACCAGCTTCTTCGCTACGCGTGGGGATAGCAGCGCTTCACCCCCGGCCACCGCTTTCAAGCCGGGGATCATCTCCTCCACCGGTGCATCCTTGAGCAGATATCCGGCCGCGCCGGCCGTCAGCGCTTCGACCACGGTCGCCTCGTCGGCGAGGACGGTCAGCACGATCGCCGGCATGTCAGGTGCCTCGCGCGTCAGGCGTCGCACCGCCTCGATCCCATCGAACCCCGGGAGATTGATGTCCATCAGCACGACGTCCGGGCGCTCGCGCAGGCTCGCCTTGACGCCGTCCGGCCCCGATGCGGCTTCCGCGAGCACGTTCACCCCGCTCTCGCGGAGGATGGAGACAAGCCCCCGGCGGTAGACATCGTGGTCGTCCACCACCACAGCGGTGAGTAATTCGCCCGTCATCCGGAGACAACGTAGTTGGCTGGCGCCGTTCATGCGGGTGTGAACGAAAACCCCCGTAGCGGCCGATTGCCCGAAGTGCGGCGACACGTGATCTTTCTGGTTGATGCCACTTGCCGCTGTCCCGACCGTCGAGGCCCTGCCGCGGGTTCCGCTGGTGGACCTCGGGCGCGAGCACGCACACGTCGCCGATGAGCTGCGATTTGCGTTCGATCGCGTTCTCGACACGAGCGCATTCACCCTGGGCCATGAGGTGGCGACGTTCGAGGCCGAGTTCGCCGACTACTGCGGAGTTACGCATTGCGTGGGCGTCAACTCCGGTACCGCCGCGCTCTCGCTCGCGCTGACCGCAGCCGGAATCGGACGGGGCGACGAGGTGATCGTCCCCGCACACACCTTCATCGCCTCGGCCCTGAGCGTGGCTCACGCGGGCGCCACCCCGGTGTTCTGCGACGTCGAGGAAGGAACCGGCCTGCTCGACACCGACTCCGCGGCCGAGCTGATCACGCCACGGACGGCGGCACTGCTGCCCGTGCACCTATACGGACAGGTGTGCGACATGGACACCATCAACGCGCTCGCCGGCCGGCACGGACTGCTCGTCCTGGAGGACGCGGCCCAGGCACACGGCGCGACGCACCACGGCGCGCGGGCGGGATCGCTTGGCATGGCAGCCGCGTTCTCGTTCTATCCGAGCAAGAATCTCGGTGCGCTAGGTGACGGCGGCGCCATCTGTACGAACGACGACGTGATCGCCGAGCGAGCGCGACGGCTGCGCAACCTCGGCCAGCGGCGCAAGGGCGAACACGTCCTGCTGGGCCATACCGAGCGGCTTGACGGGCTTCAGGCCGCGCTTCTGAGCGTGAAGCTGCACGGCCTCGACGAGCGAAACGCCGCGCGGCGCGCACACGCCGAGGCCTACCGCGCCGGCCTTCTCGCGCCGCTCCGAGGCTTGCAGGAACGACCGCACACGCCCTGCACGTACCACCTGTTTCCGCTGCGCACTCCCAATCGAGACGCGGCCATCGCGTTCCTGGCGGAACGCGGGATCCAGACCGGCGTGCATTACATGCCCGCCGCGCACGAGCACCCGGTTTGGCGCGATTTGCTCGAACCGCCGCGCGCGGAGCTCGCCGAGGCCAAGGCGTGGGCACGCGAGGAGCTTTCACTGCCGATGTTCCCAGCGCTCGAACCCGATGAGATCGAGCGGGTCGTCGATGCATGTCAGGACTGGGCGCTGCAGGCAGAGGAGCATGGATGAATGGGAAGCAGAACGGAGGGGGACTCATGGACGGGAACATGAACGGGGCGGAGTCGGTCGTCCATAAGCCGGCCAAGCAGCCGCCGGTCGACCTGCCGCTGCAGTTCGGCGTGGTGGGGGTCGGCTACTGGGGCCCGAACCTGCTCAGGGTTCTCGCTGACAGCCCCGGGATCGACATCCGCTGGATCTGCGACCTCGACGAGGATCGCTTGGAGCCCTTCGCGCGCCGGTATCCCGCGGCACAGGTCACACACCTCTTCCAGGATCTGCTCGACGACCCGGAGCTGGACGCGGTGGTAATCGCGACTCCCGTGTTCACGCACGTTGAGCTCTCGACACGCAGCCTGATGGCCGGCAAGCACACCTTCGTGGAGAAGCCGCTGGCCACCTCGAGCGCCGATGCCGACGACCTCGTACGGCTGGCGCGGTCGAGGAAGCGGACTCTGATGTGCGGCCAGACCTTCCTCTACTCCCCCGCGGTGCGCGCCGTCAAGGCGATGCTAGACGAGGGCAAGCTCGGCGACATCTACTTCATTTCGTCGAGCCGCGTGAACCTGGGCCTGCACCAGCGCGACATCAGCGTCATCTGGGATCTCGGGCCGCACGACTTCTCGATCCTGCTCTACTGGTTTGGGGAGTTGCCGTCGACGGTTCGCGCGGTGGGGCGCGACTCGATCGTGGACGGAATCACCGACGTCGCCTTCGTGACGATGGAGTTTCCCTCGGGGCTGGTGGCCAACGTCGAGCTCAGCTGGCTCGCACCGAGCAAGCTGCGACGCACCGTCGTGGTGGGCAGCCAGAAGATGCTGGTCTATGACGACGGCTCGACCGAGCCTGTTCGCCTGTTCGACTCCGGAGTGGTCTACCGGGACCCGGAGAGCTTCGGCGAGTACCACCTCTCCTATCGCGTGGGAGACGTGCTGTCCCCGAAGCTGGACTCCTACGAGCCCTTGAACGCGGAGCTGTCCGACTTCGCCTACGCGATCAGGAACGGCTCCTCGATGCGCGCCCACACGCGCATCGCGCGCGACGTAGTCCGCGTGACCGAGGCGGCCGAGCGCTCGTTGCGACAGGGTGGAGTGCCGATCTCTCCCGAGAGTTCCAAGCCGTTCGTCAAGACTCCAACGCCCACGAAGCTGGTGCTCCCCGTGGAGTCGGGAGCCGGAGCGTGAACACACAGCCGATCCGCCTGGAGCGGTCGGCAGACGCCGGCGGCGCCCGCGGCACGCGCGGCGCGGGCGGCGAAGCGGGTCCTCGACCTGATCATTGCGTTCGTGGTGCTCGTGCTCACGGCTTGGTTGATGCTCCTGATCGCGCTCGCCATCCGCTTGGACTCGGGCGGACCCGCTCTCTTCCGGCAGCGCCGGATCGGGCGCGGCCGGCGGACGTTTCAGCTCGTGAAGTTCCGCACCATGGTGCCCGGGGCGGAGGCGATGGCCGAAGAGCTGCGCGAGCGCTCGCAAGATCCCCACTGGCTCTTGCTGGCCGACGATCCGCGCGTGACGCGGGTCGGTCGCATCCTGCGCCGTACGAGTCTCGACGAGCTTCCCGGGCTCTGGAACGTCATGCGTGGCCAGATGAGCCTGGTGGGACCCCGGCCGCTGAGCGAGGAGGACGACGCTTGCGTTCCTGCTTGGGGCCGGCACCGCTTCAGCGTCACCCCGGGGGTTACCGGCCTGTGGCAGGTCGAGGGCCGCACCAAAATCGGCTTCGAGGACATGATCCGCCTCGATTGCAGGTATGCGCGCACCCGGTCGTTCTGGGGGGACCTGGTGCTCTTGGCGCGCACCGTGCCGGCCGTGCTCACCGGGCGAGGGGCGAACTAGTGCATGACTGTTCTCACCACCTCACCGCGGCCATCCAACACGGCACCGCACCGCTTGATCCGTGACGTGGAGTTCGGGCCCGGAGCCATCGTGCATTCGTTCACCAACCTGTATGGCTGTCGCGTCGGCGCCGGCACTCGCGTCGGCCCGTTCGTCGAGATCCAGGGCGGCGTCGTGGTGGGCGATCGCTGCAAGATCCAGAGTCACTCGTTCCTGTGCGAGGGAGTCAGCATCGCGGACGAGGTCTTCATCGGCCACGGCGTCATCTTCGTCAACGACAAGCACCCACGGGCGGTCAACGCGTCGGGGGCGCTTCAGACGGCCGCTGACTGGGACCTGCTGCCCGCGGTTGTCGAGGCCGGGGCCTCGATCGGCTCGGGGGCGGTCGTCATGGGTGGGGTTCGAATCGGCGCTGGGGCGATGGTCGGTGCCGGGGCCGTGGTCACGCAGGAGATCGCGCCCGGCCAAACAGTCGCGGGCGTGCCCGCCCGCGTGATGAAAGGCCCTGAGCGCAACTGATGGGAGAAGGGAACGCGATGGAACAGTCATCCAGCCACGATTCGAGCGGACTCGGGCGCGCGTCACAAAGCGCTTCGCCAGCGGACGAGCTGCGCACGCCGCTCGAGCGGACCGGCGGCGTCGCCAACGCGCTGCGGCGCTACTGGCGGCCGGCCCTTGCGGTGATGCTGGTCACATGGGCGACCGGTGCAGTCCTCGCGCTGCAGGCGAACAAGCAGTACGAGGCCACTGCGCAGATCCTGCTTCAGCCCACCGACGCGATGACCGCTTCGGTGGACCCCGACACGGTGCCCTCCTCCGCCAACGCGCAGCGGGACGTGGACACCTACGCCAAGCTGATCACGGTGCAGCCGGTGGCCGAGGCGGTGCGCCGCCGGCTTGGGCTGGACATGTCCGCGCGGGAGCTCGTGGACCACATTCAGGCGAGCGGGCAGGCCGACTCGAACCTGGTCGCGATCAACGCTACCGACACCGACCCAAGCCGCGCTGCCCGGATCGCCACTGGCTTCGCCGCCGCTTACCGGACCTATAGACGTCAGACGGCTCAGGAGGCGATCGCGCAGGCGGTCGCCGCCGGGCGCCAGACGCTGGCTACCCGTGCGCAGAACGGCATATCTCGTGCCGACCGCAGAGCTCTGGCGAACCGGGTGCGGCAGCTCGAAGTCGCACATGCGACCCAGACCGGCGGAGTTCAAATCGTGCGCCGGGCGGAAGTTCCAACCGACCCGTCGTCGCGCCAGGCGCTGGTCATTGTCGCCGCCGCAGGTCTCGCTGGTCTCGTCCTCGCGCTGGCCACGGCGCTTGCGCTCAACCGCTTCGACCGCCGGCTGCGCGAGCCGTCGGACTTCGAGGCTGCGCTGGGCGTGCCGGTGTTGGGAGTGCTTCCGGCGGCGACCAGCCGCTTCGCCGAAGCCCGCGCCGCTGTGTTCGCCGACGTGGCCGCCCGGCTCGAGCTCGAGCAGGATGCGAAGGGTTCCGTTCTCATGGTCGTCTCGTGCGGCGGTGGCGTCGCAGCGGGCGAGGTGGCCACGGGCCTTGCCGGCCAGTTCGCCGAGCTGGGTCAGCGCGTGCTGCTCATACAGGCCGATCTGCGCCGCGAAAGCGCCGGAGAGCCCGCCGCCGCGGCTGGCCTGACGACACTGCTGGCAGGTCAAGGAACGCTCGCCGGGGCCATTGGTGTGCTCCACATCGTCACGCAGGCGGCGGGCAATGGCCGCGCACGGGCCGAGAACGTCCTCTCTTACAGCCTCCTCTCGAGCGGCCCTCCGGCGCGCAACCCGGGTGCGCTGCTCGGGCGTCCAACGCTCGGCCAGCTGTTCAAGCAGACGAGTGTCGCATTCGACGTCGTCCTCGTGGACTGCGGCGCGCTGCTGCCCGTGAGCGACACAACTCCCATCGCGCGTTTGAGTGACGAGATCCTGCTCGTCGCCGAGCCAGGGTCCACCACCCTGGACGACGCCGGCCGAGCGCGGCGCACGTTGGGCGCCCACTACCGAAAGGTGGTCGGCGTAGCCGTGCAGAAGCCCAGACGCCGGAGTCAGACACCCGCCCTCCCAAGGGTGCGAGGCGTCGAGATGGTCTCCGGCGAGAGATCCGAGCCAGGGTCTGGCGATGGCGCACACGCCGGAACGAAGTGGGCGGGCGCGAAATGATGGTCCCGCTCCGCGCGCCGTGACAGCGCACGACGCCCGTGGGCACTAGCGCGGCTCCGCGGGTCTCACCGGAGTCTGCCGGGTCGGAGGCTTCGGTCATACGCGGCATCTCCTGGGTGGGCGCCGGGCACGTCGTGAGCCAGCTCGCCTGGTTCTCATCGCTGATCCTGGTCGCGGCGCTCGTATCGCCGTCGGCCTTCGGGTCGGTCGCGATCGCCATGGTGATGGTGCAGGTGGCGTGGCTCCTGGTCGGCTCCGGGACGCGCGGCTCCTTTGTGGTGGCCAAGGAGGTCACTCGCGCCCAGGTGCGCTACGCGACCGCGGTCAACGTGGGTGCCGGGCTCGCGGTGGGACTGCTGGTCGTAGGACTGTCCGGGTCGGTCCTGGATGCTCTGGTCCCGGGCTCGGACCCGGACGTGCTGCGCGTACTCGCCTTGTCGATCGCGCTGTACGGACTCTCGATCGTGCCGCTCGCGCTCCTCCAGAAGGAGCTCCTGTTCAAACGCCACGCGGCCGCGAATGCGGGCGCTGCGCTGCTTGCCTCGGCCGGCTGCGCTGCCGCCGCGGTGCTAGGGGCGGGCGTATGGGCACTGGTCTTGCGACAGGTTCTCTTCCAGGCGCTGCTGGCGACATTCGCCTGGACGGCTGCGCGCGGCCTGCTCCCGGCGGAAAGCCCTGGCCGCCGGGATCTGCGCCGTGCCGCCCGACCGCCGATGGCCTCGTCCTTCTTCATCCTCGCCGTGATCTCGTTCGTGGCTCTCAACATGGACTACGTGATTGTCGGCCGCGTGGCGAACGTCGCGCAGCTGGGCCTCTACTCGCTCGCTTTCACGATCGCCTTCGCGCCGCTCACCCAGTTCGCCTGGCAGATCGGCAAGGTGCTGTTCCCTGCCGCCGCGCGGGAGGATTCCGCGGCCGCGGCAGGGATCCGCGCGGTCAAGGCCGTGCGGCTGACAGCGCTCATGCTGTTGCCACTGGTGCCGATTGCCGTCGGGCTCGCCCCCGCGGTCCTGCCGCCGCTGCTCGGGTCGGAGTGGGAGTCCATGGTCGTGCCGTTCCAGATCCTGGTCGCCGTGGGCGTCGTCCACGCCCTTCTGAGCATCCTCCGCGAGTTCCTCCTGGGCTCGGGAAGCGTCGGGTTCTGCGTGCGGCTCGAGGCCGTCTGGGTGGCTGCGACGGCTGCCAGCCTGGTGGTGCTCGTGCAACTGGACGGCATCCGTGGAGCCGCGCTCGCGCACCTGCTGCTCGTGGCGCCGCTCGCGGTGGTCTATGCCGTGTGGGGCGGGCGAAGACTGGGATCGAACGCCCGTGTCCTCTGGGGAGCGGTGCGTGGATCCGCTGGACTGCTGGCAGTTGAGGCAGTCGCCTTGGCCTTCGCCGTGGTCGGCATCCGGCTGGCCGGAGCACCGAGCGACGCGGCTTGGCTGGGTGGAACCTTCGCCGCGGCCGCCACGCTCGCCGGGCTGGTCGTCTTCGGGCACCGCCGGCCCGTACGCGAGGCAATCGAGCTCGTGCGATCAGCGCGAGCAGCCGGAGCGACCGCTTGAGCCGCGCCCCAGTCCTGCTCCCTCGTGCCGGGGCCGGATACGCCGCTGCCCTCACCGCTGCGTTGGCGGGGGCGATGGTGATTGGCGCCGCCGCGGGGCTGTACCCCAGGTATGCGCTCGCACTGTCTGCCGCGGCGCTGGTCTTCGCATTCGCATTCCGCTTCCCGGTCGCCCATCTCCTGGTGTTGCTCTTCGTCACGGCGGTGGTGCCGCTCGAAGTCCAGAGCCGGTTCGGGGGTGCTGGAGGAGCGATCCCTTCGGACGTGCTCCTGCTGGCAGGCCTGGTGCGCGCGGCGGTGAAGCTGCCGCACCTTCCAATGGATCGCCGCGCGAACCGCGTCTTGGTCCTCTGCTTGGCTTTGCTCGCAGCGGTCGCAGTGCAGCTCGTCCACGCGATGCTGCTCGGGCGCCCGATGAGCGGGGTCGGCGCGGAGGCGCGGGTGCTGTTCGCGATCGGTACGGCGCTCGTTGCCATGCCGGTCGTCGCCGACCGCGATGGCCGTGCCCGGCTGCTGCGCGGGCTGGTCTGGCTCGGCATCGTGCTCGGCCTCTGGGGTATCGCCCAGTTCGCCTTGCACCTGCGCTTCGACGTGCCGACGGATGTCTACGGCGATTCGACGGATTCGTTCCATACGGCGGGGCGCGTGGTCGGCATGTACGCGTTCCCACTGGCGGCGCTGATGGCGCTGAGTGTCCTCGCCTGCGGCGCCGTCCGTGGCACGCGGGCGCGGCTCGCGCTTGCTGCCGTCGTCGGGCTGAACCTCGCGGCGGTCGTCTTGACGTTCGAGCGCACCTTCTTCATCGCCTTCGGCGCCGGGCTGGTCGTACTGCTGCTGCGCGTGGGCCGGCGCGAACGCACCCGCTTGGCCGTGTGGGTGCCGGCCATGGTTCTCGCCACCGTGATCGTCCTCGGCGCGACGGCGCCGGGGGTGCTCGGCGCAACCGCCGAGCGCCTGCACTCGGTCAAGGACTACAAGAGCGACCCCTCGGTGTTCTACCGCGAGTATGAGAGCCGACTGGTCACGGATCGCATCGAGGCGCATCCGCTCGAAGGCTCGGGCCTCGGGGCCACCATCCTGATCGGAAGGCCGAACACGAATCAGCCGATCCAGCCGCGGCGCTATGCCGAGAACGGATACTTGTGGCTGATCTGGAAGCTGGGCGTGCTGGGAGCGACTGTCGTCCTGGCGCTGCTGGCGGCGGCGATCCTTTGCCGGCCGCCTAGCCGCGATCCGCTCGAGCGCGCCGTGATCGTGGGTGCCCAAGCTTCCCTGTTCGCGCTGGCCGTCGCCACGTTCGCCTTTCCGAGCTGGAACCAGATCGCGATCACTCCGATCATCGGCCTGCTGATCGCGCTCGCCGTCTCCCGCGTGGGCCTTGGGAAGACGCCGACGACGGGGAGGCCGGCATGAGGCCTGCGCGTGCGTCCGTGATCGGACTCGGGGCGATCGCCTTCGAGCATCTGGCGAAGCTCCAGGCGCGGAGCGACGTCGAGGTCGTGGGCGTGTGCGATCTCTCGCCCACGCTCACGCGGGCGGTCGCCGAGCGGTTCGGCTCGCCCCCGGCGTTCACCGACGCTCGGGCGATGCTCTCGGAGATGCGGCCAGACACGGTTCACGTGCTCACTCCACCCCAAAGCCACCGCGAGCTTGCCCTCGCGGCATTCGACGCGGGGGCTCACGTGCTGGTCGAGAAGCCCGCCGCCCCGACCTGGGAGGGCTATTGCGAGCTGCGGGACGCTGCCCGCGCTCACGAACGGCTTCTGGTCGAGAACTACAACTACCGATTCACCCCTGCCGTGCGCGCCGCGCTCGCGCTGCACGCGGACGGGGAGCTCGGGGACGTGCTCGCGGTCGACGTCAGCTTCGCCGGTGTGATGGGCGCCGGCTATGCGGACACCGCAACGCCTCACTTCGCCCACGCTCTGCCGGGTGGTGCGCTGCAGAACTTCATCTCGCACCCCGTGTCGCTCGCGCTTCCGTTCATGGGACCGTGCACCGGGGTGCATGCGGTTCGCCGCCGCCACGATCCGTTCTTTGCCGGCGACGACGAGTTCCGTGCTCTCCTCGTGGGCGACTCCGCGTGCGCCGTGATCAGCGTGAGCCGCCACGCTCGCCCGGAGCACTTCACGATGTCCGTGCAGGGGACGCGTGCCAGAGCCGAGGTGGACGTCTACGGAGACCATCTCGAGGTCCTCCGGTCGGCCTCGGCGGTGGCCGCCTCGGTCCGCCGCGGCATCAGCGGTGTGGAGGCGGCGGCCGTCATGCTCGGGCGCACTGCCTCGGGTCGCCGAGATCTGTTCGGAGGCCTGGCGGCGCTTCTCGATGGGTTCTACGCGGCCGTCCGAACGGGGGCGCCGCCCCCAGTGACGCCGGCCGAGATGGATGCCGTCAACGCAACCGTGGCCGAGTTGCTGCTGGGCGCCGCCGAGGTACCGGCGTGAACGTGATGGTCACGGGGGCGGGCGGCTTCATCGGCCGTTACGTGGTGGCCGAGTTGGCGCGGCGCGGCCACGAGGTGAGCGCGGTCATTCGCCCTGGATCGCCATCGCCGTCTGCGTTCGAGCACCCCGCCATCGAGATCGTGCGCGCCGATCTGCGCCACCCGGCCCCCGAGCTGTCCGAGGGCCTTGGGCGCGCCGGTGCGCTGATACACCTGGCCAACGCGACAACCGGCTCGCCGCGCGCGCGCTTCGAGGGGAGCGTCCTGGCGACTGAGAGGATGCTCGAGCAGGCGCGCGCCAACTCGTGGGCGGGACGGTTGGTACACGTCAGCTCGTTTGCCGTCTACGGGTTCAACCAGGTCCCGCGGGGCGGGGTGATCGACGAGGCGACCCCGCTCGAGCCGGAGATCGCCCGGCGTGACGACTACGCCTGGACCAAGCTCTGGCAGGAGCGCGTGGTGGCCGAAGCTGCGAGCGCCGGCGGGATCGAGACCGTGATCGTCCGGCCCGGGGCGGTCTACGGGCGGGAGCGCCGCTTTCAGCATCGGCTCGGGCGGCCGCTGGGGGATCGCGGTCTCCTGCTGATCGGAGGCATGTTGCTCATGCCGCTCTCATACGTAGAGAACACCGCGTCCCTGATCGCGGAGTGTGCCGATCACCCGCTGGCGGCGGGCGAAGCGTTCAACGCGGTCGATCCGGATCCGCTGCGCCAGTTCCAGTACCTCCGTCACTTCCGGGCTGCGGCGCCTGGGCCGATGCGAGTGATACCCCTCCCGCTGCCGGCCTACCGTGCGATCGGCGCGGCCTACGGACGCATCGAGCGCGCGAGCGGAGGAAAGGTAAGGACGCCCGGGCTGGCCCGCTCATATGTCATGACGCCGAGCTTCGGAAAGTTCCGCTACGACGCGACGAAAGCCTCGCGGGTGCTCGGATGGAACCCGCCGATCGGGCGCTCGGAGGCCCTCGCCCGCACGTTCGGGGCCGCGGCATGAGCGCCGATCTGCGTCTGGCGGTCGTGGTGCCCTTCCAGAACGAGGACGAGCACCTACCCGTGCTGCTGCGTTCGCTCGATGATCAGCGGCGGCATCCCGATGAGCTGCTGCTCGTGGACGACGGCTCCACCGACGACTCCCCGGCGATCGCGACCGCTTTCGCAGCCGACCGTGCCTGGGTGCGGGTGGTGCGCCGGCCGCTCCGGAAAGCCGGCCGGGACCGGCTCGCCGGCGGCGCAGCCGTGCTCGCATTCGGTTGGGGAGTCACGAGGCTCACGCAGCCATGGGACGTGGTCGCAAAGATCGACGCGGACCTGAGCCTCACCCCGGGGACGCTCGGCACGTTGATGGACGCCTTCGCGGCTGACCCCGAGCTTGGAATGGCCGGCCCCTACATCGCAACCGCTGCCGAGGACGGACGCCTGGTCCGGCAGCGCTGCCCGCCCGATCACGTGGAGGGCGAGTCGAAGCTCTACCGCCGCGCATGCTTCGAGGGAATCGCGCCACTGCCTGCGATGCTCGGATGGGACACGATCGACGAGATTCGCGCGCGCCTGCGTGGGTGGCGGACAGCCAGCGTCGAAGTGCCGGACGGCGATCCGGTACACCTGCGCAAGATGGGCAGCCATGACGGTCAGCTGCGCGGGTACCGCCGTTGGGGCGCCTGTGCCTGGGGTTACGGCGAGCACCCGCTCCATGTGCTGGCCATCGGGGTTCAGCGTCTCGGCGATCGGCCGCGGGTGCTGGGCGGCGCCTCCTATGTGCTCGGCTACGGCATGGCCGCGATGCGGCGCCTCCCCCGTGCGGAGCCCGAGGTGCGCGCACAGGCGCGACGCGACAACTTGCGAAAGCTCCGGAACAGATTCCTGGGTCGCCGCAGGACCGCCGTGAGAGGCGGAGCCTGATGTTCGTCTTGATCGTGGTGCCGTTCCTCGACGAGGAGCAGTTCTTGCCCCAGCTGCTCGCCTCGATGGCCGCCCAGGAGCGGCTGCCCGACCGCCTGCTGCTGGTGGACGACGGCTCGAGCGACGCCTCGCCCGGCCAGGCCGCGGCGTTCGCGGCCGCGCACTCCTGGGCGTCCGTGCTGCGGCGCCCGCGCCGACCGTCTGAGCGGGACCGGATGATCAGCGCGCACGAGCTGCGCGCGTTTCAGTGGGCGCTCGATCAGGTCGAGGAGCCCTGGGACGTGGCGGGCAAGCTGGACGCCGACCTGCGCGCCACCGCCGACTTGGTGGCTGAGATGGTCCGTCACTTCGAGGAGGATCCGCGCCTCGGAATGGCGGGCACGCGCCTGCAGGACGAGGACGGCCGCCGGCAGCGCCGCTGCCCGGCCGGTCATGTCGAGGGGGCAACCAGCTTCTACCGGCGCGCCTGCTGGGAGGCGATCGCGCCGCTGCCTCCGATTCTCGGCTGGGACACGATCGACGAGGTGCGCGCACGGATGCGCGGGTGGCACACCGAGAGCTTCGCCCTGCCCGCGGGGGACACGGTGCACCTGCGTCCGATGGGCTCCCACGATGGCCTGCTGCGCGGCTATCGCCGTGCGGGGCTGGCCGCGTACGCCTATGGAGCGCATCCCGCACACGTCGTGGCGGGGGCGGCAGCGCGCATGCGGGACCAACCCCGCCTGCTCGCCGGCATCAACTACCTCGCCGGTTGGGCATTCGCCGCCGCGCGCCGCGCGCCGCGGGCCGAGCCCGAGCTTCGACGGCAGGTGCGTAGTGAGAACGTCGCCCGTCTGCGCTCCCTGCGACTTGGCGGCTCCGCATGAGCGCTCATGTCCTTCTCCTCGTCGAGGGCCTTCCGTACCCCGTCGACGTGCGCGTACGAGCCCAGGTCGCTGCCCTGCTCGAAGCCGGCTACAGGGTCACCGTTGCGGGGCCGACGGGCTACGGCCACACGGCGCTCGAAGAGCAACACGACGGCGTGCGTAGCGTGCGCTTCGCCGCGGTGCCAAGCCGCGGGGGAGCGGCGGGTTACCTGCGGGAGTACGCGACCGCCTGGCTCGGGTTGCGGCGCATCGCACGCCGGGTCCACCGTGAAGACCCGATCGACCTGCTGCTCGTCTGCAATCCGCCCGACGCGCTCGCACTGATCACGCGTCCGCTGCGCCGGCGAGGCGTGAAGGTCGTCTTCGACTACCGCGAGATCTGCCCGGAGCTGTACGAGGCGAAGTTCGGGCGCCGCGGGATCTTGCACCGCCTGCTCCTGGCCAGCGAGCGCTACGCGCTGCGATCCGCCGACACCGTGATAACGGTGAGCGACGCGTGTGCGCGACTCGCGCAGGAGCGAGTCGGGATTTCGCGGCGCCGGTTGTACCTGGTCGGCAACGGCCCCGATCCGCAGCGCATCTACGCGGTCCCACCGCGACCGGAGCTCCGAGCCGGCCACCGGCACCTGGTGCTGTGGCTGGGAGCCATGTCCCGGCAGGAAGGCCTCGAGCACCTGATCGAGGCGGCCGACCAGATCGTCCGTCGTCACGGGCGCAGCGACGTCCTCTTCGCGCTCGTCGGCCCGGGCGACGCCCACGAGGGCCTGCGCCAGGAGGTGCGGCGGCGGGGTCTCGAAGACTGGGTGACCATCTCGGGCCCGGTCAACGATCAGCTGGTACGGGAGTACATGTCAACCGCCGACGTCTGCGTCGGAGTGGACGTGAAAGGCACGATGAACGACCGCGCGGCGATGCGAAAGGTGCTCGAGTACATGGCCGCCGGAAAGCCCGTCGTGCAGTTCCCGCTTACCCAGATGCAGGAGCTCTGTGGCGACGCGGCCGTCTACGCGCGGAACGCCGACCCGACCGACCTGGCCGACCGCATAGCCGAGCTCCTCTCCGATGGAGCGCGGCGCGCGGCGCTCGGCGCGGCGGCCCGGGCTCGGGTCGAGTCGGGGTTGATGTGGCCACAGCAGCTACCTGCTTTTCTCAGCGCCGTGACCGCTGCACTTGGAGGCGAGAAGCCGGTTCGGGCGAGCGCGCGGGTCGAGCGGGCGACAAGCCAAGCGTGAGGCGCGCATTGTCCGTGGGCGCCGTCGCGTGCGTGGCGGCGCTGCTGGTCCTCGCCGCAGCCGGCTTCTCACGCCAGCGTGACACGCTCCTGAAGGACTCCTTCTCCCGCCCCCGCGGCCCGAACGGCCTGATCACGAACGAGTACGCGCTCTACAACGCAAGCGAGCCGGCGGCGGTGACCTCGACCCGCTGGCAGATGACCAGCGGTTCGCTTTTCTCCCGGAACGGCGTCGGATGGTCGGGAACGCCTGATTTGATCCCGCCCGATGCCGACTCAAGCAACGGGACGGACTCGGCGGTGTTCCGCCTGCGAACCAGGCGTTCCGACTTTCGCAACGTTCGCGTGGAGGTCGACATGCGGGTGCTGCGCTGGTCTCCGGTGCGCCCGGACCAGCTTCCCGCTGTCGTGCTCTGGGTGCGTTATGTGTCCCAGCGGCGGCTGTACTGGCCCTCGGTGCTGCGCGCGGATGACAAGGTGTCGATCGAGAAGAAGGTGCCGGGCGGCCCGCATCCCGTCAATGGCGGGACCTATTACACCCTGCCGCCGTACACATCCCCGCCGCGTTGGCCGGTGACGCTGGGTCGCTGGTATCACCTGACCGTGACCGTGCGAACGCGTCGCAACCGGGTGTCGATCGCTACCTACCGTGATGGGCAGCTGATGCAGCGAGCGACCGATCGAGGGCGCGGTCAGCGGATTCAAGACAGTCAGACAGGAGAGGCCGCAGCGAACCCGTCCGCACCCATCGCACGCCGTGGGCGACTCGGCGTGCGCGCGGACAACGCCGAGTTCGAGCTGCGGAACTACCGGGTCTACTCGCTGCCCTGAGCGGGTCCCATAGGCTTCACCGGCACGCCGGAGGCCGAATCAGCTTCATTTGCGGGAACTTGACGGTTGGGCGCTGGTGTAAGAGGGTACGGCGGGCAGGTTGCAGAATGCGCACGGAAAGCGAACGTAACAGGGCAGGGAGTGCCGCAACGGCCGCCATCATCGGCGCCGCCGTTGCGACGATTGCGCTGGCTGCGTTCGCACCCGCGGACTGGCTTGCGATCGATAGCCTCGTTCTTCGCGTAGCTGCCGAGACCGCGGCGGGCCTCGGCGTCGCGTTCGCATTCTGGGTCACCGTGCTGCGCGTCGACCGGACGGGGCTGAGGGCCGATGCGGCACTTGCGGCCGCGATCGGGATCGTGTCTCTGGCGAGCATGGTGGTGATCGTTCTGGCGCTGGTGGTCGACGTCCACCCGCACGCCTACGTCACCTGGATCCCAGTCCCCGGACGGTTTGCTGCCGCAGCGCTGCTCATAGCTGCGGGCCTGCTCGGCACCGATCGGATGACGTCTGCGCCAAGCCGCCTCTCGTTCCTCGCAGGCACCGCGCTGGCGGCAATGATCCTCATGGGCGCGGGAGCGGCGATCGGCGCGCTGACGGAAGGCGATCACATTCCGCTTGCTCTCCAGCTTCTGTCTGCCGCGCTGTTCCTGTTCGCCGCTGGTGCTGTCGCGCGGAGGGCGCGCCGGCAGCACGACCGCGTTCTCCCTTGGTATGCCGCTGCAGCGCTGGCTTTGGCGGTCGCCCGCCTGGTCGGCGTGCTCGCCGGTGCGCCTGGAGACAGCTGGCTCTCGCTGGGCGATCTGGTGACGCTTGCGGCGGTCGGACTGCTGCTCTTCGGCGCTCGGGCCGAGTTGCGTGAGGATGCGGGCCGCATGGTCGAGGGAGCGCTGGAGCTGGAGCGCCGCCGGCTCGCCCGCGAAATCCACGACGGGCTCGCTCAGGAGCTCGCTTTCATCGTCAGCCAGAGTCGCCGGCTGGCTCGGCGCTCCCCGAACGCCGGCGCGCTGGATCTGCTGGCGCGCGCAGGCGAGACCGCCCTGATGGATTCGCGACGCATCATCTTCACGCTCAAGGAGCCACGGCTCAAAGCGCTGAGTGCCGCCGTGGCCGAGCGGGCCTTCCTCGTTGCGGAGCGGGCCGGCCTTGCAATCGACGTCGAGGTGCTCGATCAGGTCAAGGTCACGCCCGACGTCGAGCACGCCATCCTGCGCATCATCGAGGAGGCCGTTTCGAATGCGAGTCGTCACGCAGGGGCGACCTCGGTCTCGATCCGCATCTTCTACGCGGAGGAGCGCGTTGTGGTTCGTATCAGCGACGACGGCTACGGCTTCGACGACAGCGCACCACGGCGCCGCCGAGGGTTCGGGCTCGTCAGCATGGCCGAGCGCACCGAGTCGCTAGGAGGCCGCTTGCAGCTCAAGTCAGAGCCCGGAGAAGGCACGGTTATCGAGGTCGCGTTTTGACTGACACCCGGTTGAGCGTCGTTCTCGCGGACGATCACGAGCCAACGCGAATCGGCGTGCGGATGGCACTCCAGGAGGGCGGCTTCGACGTGATCGCGGAGGCCGCCGACACCGACGGGGCGGTCGAGGCCGCGTTACGCGAGCGCCCGGCCGTCTGCCTGCTCGACGTCTACATGCCGGGTGCGGGCGGCATCGAGGCGGCGCGCCGGATAAGGAGAGCGCTGCCGGAGACGGAGATCGTGATGCTCACCGTCTCGGTCAGCGACAGCGACCTGTTCGCCGCGCTGCAGGCCGGTGCATCGGGATACCTCCTCAAAGACATGGATTCGGACCGGCTGGCATCCGCACTGCGAGGCGTCCTCGCCGGCGAGGCGGCACTGCCGCGGCGATTGACGGCTCGGGTGATCTCCGCCCTCCGCGCGGCCTCCGAAGAGGGGGTAGGAATCTGGCCGCCCCGGTTGACGGACAGCTTGACCGAGCGCGAGCTCGAGGTCGTGGACCTCCTGCTCGAGGACCTCTCCACCGGCGAGATCGCTTTTCGGCTGGGCACGTCGGCCGTCACTGTCCGCCGTCACGTCTCTTCGATCGTGCGGAAGATCGGAGCGGAGGACCGGCGTGGCGCGCTGCGCGCCATCCGAGCGGAGCGCACACAGGCCGGCGCAGGCGAGGCGTTCACGGGGCTCTGAACACCATCTATTCCCGCGGACCATTGTGCCCGGCGGGAGTTTCGTCGAAGGTCAGGCCTCACTTCGGTGCCTCGAATCAGGGCATCTCCGGCAGGGGGAACCAATCAGCGGACGCTCGAAACAACGCCGTCCCCGGCGCTTCGCGGTACTGGCAGGCGCAATCTGCATGCTGCTCGTGTGCGCCGCCCCGGCCGGCGCTGCGCCCACGAGGGTCTCGCTGACATTCGATGATGCCACCGCTACCCAGTACCAGGCCAAGGACATGCTCGCCGCCCATGGCATGCACGGGACTTTCTACGCGAACAGCGGCAATGTCGGCACAGACCCCTACTACATGTCCTGGGCGCAGCTGCACGAGATCGCCGACGCCGGAAACGAGATCGGCGGACACACTCTCACCCACGCCAGACTCACCGATCTCTCTCAAGCCGAGCAGGAGACGGAGGTGTGCGACGACCGCCAGAACCTGGTCTCGCACGGCTTCGATGTCGAGAGCTTCGCCTATCCCTACGCCGACTGGAACATCTCGGCCCGGGACGTGGTTGCAAGCTGCGGCTATACGTCGGGACGCGGTGTCGGGAACGTCGGATGCCCAGCATGCTCGCCGGGCGAGAGCATTCCGCCGGTCGACCCCTATGTGCTGCGTACCCCTCAGGCGTGGACGAGCACGACGCCGCTGTCCACCATGCAGGGCTATGTGACCAACGCCGTGCAGCACGGCGGCGGCTGGGTGATCATCGTCCTGCACGACATCTGCAACGGCTGCGGTCCCAACGGGATCACGGCCCAGCAGCTCTCGGAGCTATCGACCTGGCTCGAAGGCCAGGCGAGCAACGGCGTCACGGTGCGGACGGTGAGTGAGGTGATGGAGGAGCCGCCTCCGCCGCCGCCCCTCAACGTGCTCCAGAACCCGGGGTTGGAGGATTACCCGTTCCCGAACTCCTCGCCGTCGTGCTGGGAGCGCACTTCCTTCGCCGGACCGAGCGGCGGCGGCAACATCGGCTCCTGGTCGAGCACCTCCGACAGCCACGGGGGGAACGCCGCCGAGCGCGTCGACATCAGCAGCTACAACGACGGCGACCAGAAGCTGATCTCCGTGCAGGACCGCGTTGCAGCCAATCCATCGGGTGTCTCGGCGACGGCGCTCGCGACCGGCGGCAACCTCGGCGCGGAAACCTTCTACTACAAGGTCACGGCAACGACGGTTATGGGAGAGACCCAGGCCTCGAGCGAGGTGAGCGCGACCACGACCGGCCCGACCGCCTCCGTGAGTCTGAACTGGTCGGGCTCGAACGGTGCCACCGGGTACCGGATCTATCGTGCAACCGCCTCGGGCGCGGAGACGCTGCTCGACTCGGTGGGCACTGCGACCACCTATACGGACACCGGCGCAGCCACCCCGGGCACCGCCACCCCGCCGGCGACCAACACCGCGCTGCGCACGACCTCGCCGTGCTCACCGGGCCCGACGCCCGGCCACACCTATCGCGTCGGGGCCTGGTACAAGACCAGCGCTGGAGTCACGGCGAGGATGATCGCCTACTACCGCGACGCCGCGGGGACCTGGATCTTCTGGCGCGCCCAGCCCATCCCACCCGCCGCCGACTGGAACCACGTCTCGTGGCTGACGCCGCAGGTGCCGGCCGGGGCCACCGCGCTGGGGGTCGGATTCTCATTGCTGTCAGTCGGGTCGGCCATCGTTGACGATCTGAGCATGGGCGACGTGGACGTCAAGGTGGACCAGACGATCGACTTCAACGCCCCGAGCGGAGTCCGCTACGGCGACCCCGACCAGGACCTGGGCGCGACCGCCAGCTCCGGCCTGCCGGTCGACTACACCAGCCAGACCACCGGCGTCTGCACGATCGTGGCCGGCCAGCTGCACGTGGTGGCCGCCGGCTCCTGCACGATCCAGGCCGACCAGGCGGGCGACGACTACTACAACGCCGCGCCCCAGGTCGAGCGCACCTTCACGATCGCCAAGGCCGACCAGACGATCGACTTCACCGCCCCGACCGGCGTGCGCTACGGCGACCCCGACTCCGACCTGGGCGCGACCGCCAGCTCCGGCCTGGCGGTCGACTACACCAGCCAGACCACCGGCGTCTGCACGATCGTCGCCGGCCAGCTGCACGTCGTATCCGCCGGCAGTTGCACGATCCAGGCCGACCAGGCCGGCGACGACAACTACAACGCGGCGCCGCAGGTCGAGCGCACGTTCACGATCGCCAAGGCCGACCAGACGATCGACTTCACCGCCCCGTCAGGCGTCCGCTACGGCGACCCCGACTCCGACCTCGGCGCCACCGCCTCCTCGGGCCTGGCGGTCACCTACGCGAGCGACACGCCCAGTGTCTGCACGATCGTGAGCGGCCAACTGCACGTCGTGGCGGCGGGGTCCTGCACGATCGACGCCGACCAGGCCGGTGACGACAACTACAACCCGGCGCCCCAGGTGGAACGGACCTTCACGATCGCCAAGGCCGACCAGACGATCGACTTCACCGCCCCGACCGGCGTCCGCTACGGCGACCCCGACTCCGATCTCGGCGCGACTGCCTCCTCCGGCCTGGCGGTCGACTACACCAGCCAGACCACCGGCGTCTGCACGATCGTCGCCGGCCAGCTGCACGTCGTATCAGCCGGCGAGTTGCACGATCCAGGCCGACCAGCCCGGCAACGACAACTACAACGCCGCGCCCCAGGTCGAGCGCACCTTCACGATCGCCAAGGCCGACCAGACGATCGACTTCACCGCCCCGACCGGCGTGCGCTACGGCGACCCCGACCAGGACCTGGGCGCGACCGCTTCGTCCGGCCTGACCGTCACCTACACCAGCCAGACGCCCAGCGTCTGCACGATCGTCGACGGCCAACTGCACACTGTCCTGTTCGGCACCTGCACCATCGACGCCGACCAGGCGGGCGACGACAACCACAACCCAGCGCCTCAGGTCGAACGGACCTTCCCGATCGCCGGACCGGGCTATCCGCGCCCGAAGGCCGGGACGCCGACGTCAGTCCCGTTCGTGATCGCCTACAACGAGTGCCTTGCGCCGAATCGCACGCACGGCCCATCGTTGTCGTTCGACTCCTGCAACCCGCCTCAGCAGAGCTCGGCCGAGCTGACGGCCGGCACGCCGGACGCGAACTCACAAGCCGCGAACTCGACCGGCAGGGTCACCTATGTCGTGCTACCTGGAGATATACGCGTCACGTTCTCATTCACGGACGTCCGCAAGAAGAGTGACCTCTCCGACTACACGGGCGAGCTGAACGTGGTCCAGGGGCTTCGGCTCACCGACCACCTGAACCCGAGCGACGAGATCGGGACCGTGGAGGACAATGACTTTGCGTACGCGGTGCCCTGCACGGCAACCGCGAATGGCGACATCGGCGCGACCTGCGCCCTGACTACGACCGCCAACTCACTCGTGCCAGGCATATTGAGCGCCGGGAATCGTGCGATCTGGGAGCTCGGGCAGATCCAGATCTTCGACGGCGGTCCCGACGAAGTCGCGGGGACCGCGCCCAACACGGTCTTCGCCCGCCAGGGGATCTTCGTCCCCTGATATCGAGCGCCGCTTCCGAGCGGCGGATCGATCCAGCCCCCCGGCCACGCTGCGCCTGCCGGCATTCGGCGCTTTGACATCCGTTGAGATGTCCGCCCCGGCATTCAGGGCCGGCCGGGATGGCGGCGATGTCGAATGGCGACAAACAGTCGCCCTTCGTGATGCCTGGAATGGCAGCGCGGTGGGCGGCAAGGCCAGGGAGGGCCGGATGTTCACCACGCGCAACGACGTCGCATCAGCGACGAGGTCCCGCGGGTTTGCGGGCCTTGCCGTGACGCTCTTGACCATTGCCGTGACTGCCGCGGCGCCGCCTGCGGACGCGGATACAGGAGTCCACAGAATTCACCCGTCCAAGGTGCGCCACGGGCTCGCCTCCTTCGAGGTTGGGCGCCAGGTCGCTGAAACGGCTCGGTCAGCTCGGCTGAGCGGAGCCAGGCACGGCCGAATCTCCGTGCGGCGGATCCGCATTGCGGCTCGCCGGGGCGTGCTGCGCGTTCGCATAGCGAACCGCGATGCGCGAGCCTGGAGCGCCGCTCGAAGGAAGAAGCTGCGGCTGATCGTCGTTACAGGCGACGCTGCCGGTCCCGCGGCGCGGAGAAAGGCGAAGCGCCCCGGAAGGCCGACACCGACTCCAACTCCGACTCCAACTCCGACTCCAACTCCGACTCCAACTCCGACTCCAACTCCGACTCCGACTCCGACTCCACCCCCCAGCGACCCACCCGCCCCCGCGCCGGGCAGCCTGCTCTTCTCCGACAACTTCGACGTGCCAAACGGGTCGAACAGTCTGATCACAAACGAGTACGGGTTCTGGAACCTGAGCGACGTGCTGGGCGTTCGATCGCCCAGCTGGCAGGTGACCAGCGGCTCGTTCTTCTCCAAGAATGGTGTTGGCTGGACCGGAGTGCCGGACCTGACGGCCCCGGACCGTTACTCGCTGAGCTCGACCGGGTCATCGGTATTCCGCATGAACACGAAGCGGTCCGACTACCGGGACGTCCTCCAGTCGGTCCAAGCGCGGATAAACGGGTTCTACGGATTCAGCGGACGTCCCGCCGTGGCGTGGGACGGCGTCGTGATGTGGCCGCGTTACATCACCGAGTTCAATCTCTACTTCGCCTACATCCTGCGCAAGGACGGGAAGGTGTCGCTGACGAAGAAGTGTCCCGGTGGAAATCCAAATGATCCGAACTACTACAACGGCGGCACCTACTACGACCTGACGCCGGAGACCTTCTACGCTCAAACGGTCCTCGGCCAGTGGTACTCGCTCGCGACGTCGGCCAAGGACAACCCCGATGGGTCAGTGACCATCAAGCTCTACCGGGACGGCAACGTCGTCAAGCAGGCCACCGATCCCGGAATCGGATGCGCACCCATCCGGGCGCCGACGAAGCTCGGCCTGCGGGGAGACAACGCAGACGCGAACTTCTCCCAGTACCGGGTGTCAACGCTGCCCTGACCTGGCACCGATAGGCCGGCGGGACCGCCGGGTATCCGCCTCGGATCGGTCCCGCCGGCGTACGATCGCCGGCTGATTCGGCTAGCCTGAGTCCGGCACGGATGGCTCCCGCGCAGGGCGGGATGAATGCCGCCGACGCTTTCAAGATGAAGCCGGGGCGCACAAATGCATGGCTGGTGCAGCTGGCGATAGCCGGCTGGCTCGTCCTGGCCGCGGGCGCGGGTCCGTCCGCGGCTGCCGCCGACCCCGATGTCGACGGCCTCCTGTCCGAGCCGCTCTCACTGGCGCAGTCCGTCGCGACGACGACCTATGTGCTGGCCCCGGAGGCCGACGCGACTGTCGACTCGACGAGCCCGGACAGCAACTCCGGCAGGGAGGCGGGCCTCGAGGTCCATCGCGGCTGGCCCCCGGCTCGTACGTACCTCCGCTTCTCCCTCCCACCGATGGATGGGCCGATCGTGTGGGCGACCCTTCAGCTCCATCCCGAAACCTCCAGCTTGGACGGCTTCTCCGTGCATCCGGAATGGGACCGGACGTGGGGGGAGAACTCGATCACCTACGCCAACGCGCCTGCCTGGGACGCCGAGAGCGCCGACGTGAGCACGGTCGAAGCCGGGGTGGTGCGCAACGTCGACGTCACGGGCCTGATCAGAGACCGAGGACCGGTCAGCTTCGTCCTGACGACCGACGGCGCTGCGACATCGTCGCCGATCAGGTTCTCGTCGCGGGAATCGAGCCATCCGCCGCGGCTGGTGGTGAGGACGCTCCCGGCCCCGGTCTTCGCCGACGACTTCCAGACGGCCGGCGGCCCAAATAATCTCGTCACGAACGAGCACGCCTTCTGGAACCTTCGGGACCTGCTTGCCGTCAGGTCGTCCGACTGGGAGGTGACCAGCGGCTCGCTCTTCTCTAGGCGCGGTGTCGCCTCGACCGGCGTGCCGGATCTGACTGCGCCCGACCGTTACTCGCTGGACTCGACTGGCTCGGGGGTGTTCCGCATGCGAACGGTGCGCTCGAACTTCGGCGACAACCTCCAGGTGCTCCATGCCCGGATCAACGATTTCCACGGCTTCGCCGAACGTCCGGCCGTGCCGTGGGACGGTGTCGTCGTCTGGCCCCGTTACGCGACGGAGTTCAACCTCTACTTCGCCTATGCCCTGCGCAAGGACGGCAAGGTGTCGCTGACCAAGAAATGTCCCGGCGGCGATCCAAATGGCCGGAGCTACTACAACGGCGGCACCTATTACGGCCTCACTCCCGAGACGTCCGTTGCCCCTACGGTCCTCGGTAGGTGGTACTCGCTCGCCACCTCGGCAAAGGACAACGTGGACGGCTCCGTGACGATCAGCCTGTACCGCGGCGGCGAGGTGGTCGCGCAGGCCACCGACCGGGGAACCGGCTGCCCGCCGATCCACGGGCCCACCAAGCTTGGCCTGCGAGCCGACAACGTCGACGCCAGCTTCTCGCACTACGGGGTGTCCCCGCTGCCCTGAAGCACGCCATTCCGGATAGGCTGCGTCCTGCCGGGACGGCAATCTCGTAGCAATCTCGTAGAGGACTGATCGAGAGTTGGATCGCGGGGGACGATCGGGCATGGAGCAGGAGGCGGTACGGGGCTTACGCCTGCGCAGGGTGCTGCCCGTGAGCCTCCGCTCGCCCGCGATGGCGCGCGGCGCCCTTGACGACCTGGCCGACGATGTGGCGCCGGATCTGCTGCGCGACACGAAGCTCCTGGTCTCCGAGCTCATCAGCCATCGCGTGCGCCGGAAGCCGCTAGAGCGTCCTTCGAGCTTCGCCGCTCGGACCGTGGTGCTCGACGTTTCCGTGAGCGAGCCCCGGCTGCGCGTCGAGGTCCGCTACGACGAACGCGGATCGGCACCGCCACCGGAGGAAGCGCGCGAGCCGGCGCTCGGCTGGCAGCTTCATATGGTCGCCGAGATAGCAGACCGTTGGGGCATCGAGCGGGACGGGCTCACGACCGTTTGGTTCGAGCTCGACCGCTGAGGTGCTACCGGACCTGGGCCGCGCCTCCGGGTGCTCGGCTAGGAGCGAAGCCGCGGGTCGCCATTGCCCGTGGCGCGGCCCGACGGCAGGAGAGACTGGATGACGCCGTTGCCGGAGCCGGTCTTGTTGCGCTTCTCGACGCACGGCGCACCAGCGTTGCTGATCGTCGGTCCGCTGACCCCCGGCGTATTCGGGTCATCGAGCACGGCGCTGCCGCCACAGTTCGGCAGTAGCCCCTTGTACTCCGGCGGGGGATACGGACCCGGGACGTAATCGGCGTTCACCTCGAGCGGTGTGCCGGGCTTCGTCGCAAAGGTGTACGGGGCGCCGAAGCAGTTCTCGAGGAACGAGGCTCCGTTGTTGGAGACGGAGTTCATGACCTTCTTGTCGATCGTCGTCACGACCCGCTTCTGCCGATCGAGCGCCGTGAAGTCGATCGTCACGACGTCGCTGGACGCGACCAGCTCGGTGTAGCCCGTGCAGTCGAGGCCGCTCGAGCGCGAGAGCGTCAGGAATCCCGTGTCGATGTCGGTCGTCGGTCCCTGGATCGCCGTGACGTTCACGCTCGAGTTCCCGCCGAAGGCTTGATTGGTCCCCGTGAGGGACAGCGTCCCGCTGCAGTCGACGTCCTCCGGGCAGAGCGCGCCGAAGTCGTCGATGTTGAAAGTGCCGGAGGTCACCGAGCCCAGTTGCCCGTTGGAGGCGACCAGCGTGTAGTTCTGGCCCGACCGGTTGATGCTGAGCGTCGAGAACGAGGCCACCCCCGTGTTCGAGGTCGTCGCGGTGGTTGTGCCCGCGAGCGTCCCGCCGCTCGGATTTGCGCCGATCGCCACACTGACCAATAGACCGGAAGTTGCGACGCTATGCCCCTGCGCGTCGACCACCTCGACCGCCACTGGTGGACCGGCCGGGTTGTATGGAGCGCTTGTGATCGCCTGACTGACGTTCGCATTCCGCGGTTGAGAGAGGAAGCGCAGCGAGCAGCCGCCGCTGACGACCGTCCGCAGATCGCTCCGCGTGAGGTCGATGTTGAGGTCGTTCCCGGGCGGGCCACTGAAGTTGTTCGCCTGCTTGGTCACCGGAACCGCCCACGTGAGCGGCTGGGCCGAGCAGCCGGCGGCGCCAGTCACACGGATCGTTACGGCGGCGGTGCCGCCGGGAGCGACGTTGAGATCGCGGAGCCGGATCGTGCTGCCCGAGACCGTCGCGCTGCCGGTCGACACGCTCGCACTGACCAAAGACAGGGCGCTCGGGACGACCAGATCCGACGATCCCAGCCGCTGCTGCCCGGTGAGGTTCTTATACGTCGCCTTGACGGTGGTTTCGCCGGAGACTGTCGCCGGCGTGGAGCCGTCCGGATTCGAGATCACGAGCGAGAAGGGCTTGTCGGCGCCCATGGCTGGCGCTGCGCCGAGCAGCAGCAGGAGCATGGCGCCTGTAAGCGCCAGGGACACCCGCAGAGGCCGTGTGATCACGTTCACGCGTTCCGTTTGCACAAACAGGGACAATATCGAGTGTATTCCCAATTACAGGGGGGGTTTACGAATCTTCAACAACGCTGAATCCGGCGAGCGGCACCTCGATCCATATCTGCCGCGTGTGCTGCTGCGGCATCTTTCCGAGTCACCGGACACCCGCGTGCGCAGCGTGGAGGCCACGGTCGTGTTCGCGGACATCTCCGGGTTCACCGCGCTCTCCGAGCGGCTTGCTCGGCAGGGTCGCCTGGGTGCGGAGGAACTGACCGAAACGATCGGCGGCTCTCTGAGCACGCTTTTGAGCGTCGCCTATGAGAACGGCGGGAGCCTGCTGGAGCTCGGCGGCGATGCCCTCTTGCTGCTGTTCGAGCACGAGGGTCACGCGGAGCGCGCGTGCCGCGCAGCCGTGGGCATGCGGAGCACGCTGCGAGACGTCGGGGACGTCCGCACCGGCGCCGGGCGCGTCACGCTGCGCATCTCGCAAGGCGTGCACAGCGGAACGTTCCACACCTTCCTCGTAGGCGAGTCGCATCGCGACTCACTGCTCGTGGGGCCGGCCTCCTCTGCGGTCGTCCGGATGGAGAAGGCGGCGGATGCGGGGGAGATCCTGGTCAGCCCCGATACGGCTGCGTTGCTTCCGCCGCAATGCATCGGCCGCCCGAAAGGGCCCGGCTTGCTGCTAGCCGGCGAACCGAAGGTGTCCGGCGCGTATGTCGAGCCGCCGTACGAGCCACCATCGCTCGATGCGGTCGCCGGCTGCCTCCCCGTCATGGTGCGGTCGCATCTGATTGCCGGCGGCCAAGCTTCTGAGCATCGCAACGTCACGATCGCCTTCCTGCGTTTCGAGGGAACGGATGAGCTGATCAGGCGAGAGGGGGTCGACGCCGCAGCCGACGCGCTCCAGGAGCTGATCGCGGACGTGCAACGGGCAGTCGATCTGTACGAGGTTTGCTTCCTCAAGTCCGACGTCGACGACGATGGCGGCAAGCTGCTCCTGACCGCGGGCGCGCCGCGGATCATCGGAGACGACGAAGAGCGCATGCTCCTCGCCCTGCGGCAGGTGCTGGAGGTTGACCGCCGTCTGGCGGTGCGTGTCGGAGTGAATCGCGGCAACGTGTTCGCGGGGGACATCGGGCCGCCCTACCGGCGCACCTATAGCGTCATGGGCGACGCGGTCAACCTTGCGGCCCGGGTCATGGCGAAGGCGCCCCCCGGCGAGCTCTACTCGACTGCTGGTGCGCTCGAGCGCTCGCCAACGCACTTCTTGACCCGCAAGTTGAAGCCCTTTGCAGCCAAGGGCAAGGCCGAGCCGGTGCAGGCCTGGTCGGTCTGGGAGCCGGTGTCCGCCCGGACCCGCACGGCGGTCGCCGTACGCTTTCCACTCGTCGGCCGTGAGCGTGAGATAGTCGCGCTCACACGCGCGCTCGACAAGGCGCGGGCCGGCCACGGTCGCTTCGTCGAGATCGTCGGCGAGCCCGGCATCGGCAAGACTCGCCTCGCCGAGGAACTGCGCGAGCGAGCCGACGGCGTCGCCTGCCTGCCGGTGACCGCCGAGGCGTTCACGGTCTCCACCCCCTACGCGGCCTGGCGCGGGCTCCTGCGCGAGACGATCGGCGTGGGGTGGGAGGACGTCGACGAGGTCGTCCTCGCGCGCTTGAGCGAGTGCGTCGACGAGCGCGCGCCGGAGCTGCGTCCCTGGCTGCCGCTGCTGGCGGTGCCCTTCGACGTCGATCCACCGCGTACTCCGGAGGTCGACGCGCTCGCGCCGGAATTCCGCCGCGCGCGGCTGCACGAGACGATAGTTGCGTTCCTGCGCGCGTTGCTGGACGGTCCGACGATGGTCGTGTGCGACGACGCCCAGTACCTCGACGAGGCCTCCGCCGACCTGTTCGCTGCCGTCGCCTCCGAGATCGACACGACCCGATGGCTGGTGCTGCTGGTGCGTCGCGAGGGCGGTTCGTTCGCCGCGCCGCAGTCGCAGTCGCTCATCCGGCTCGAACCAGGTCCGCTCGCGATCGCGGACACCCGCGCGCTCGCTGAGGCCGCGACGGACACAGCGCCGCTGAACCCAGCGCTGCTCGCGCTGTCGGTCGAGCGCTCCGGAGGCAATCCACAGTTCCTCCGCGACCTGTTGCGAGCCGCGGCAGAAGGCGACGCCGATGGCCTGCCGGAGAGCCTCGAGGCCGCCGCGATGGCGCGCATCGACCGCCTTGACCCCGACGACCGCGCAATTGTCAGGCACGCCTCCGTTCTGGGCCTGAGCTTCCACCCGCGCTTCCTGCCCGAGGTCTTGCATAACGGCTCCCCGCTGACGGAGCAGACCTGGGTCCGCTTGGAGCCGTTCTTCCAGGAGGACGGCAACGGCTACCGGCGGTTCCGGCGGATGATCGTTCGCGATGCCGCCTATGCCGGCCTGCCCTACGGGACTCGGCGCCGCCTGCACGCCGCGGTCGGGCTGCGGATGGAGCAGGAATACGCCACGATGCTCGACGAGTTCGGCGGCCTGCTGTCGCTGCACTTCCACCGTGCGGGCGAGCACGCCAAAGCCTGGCGCTACGCGCGCGAGGCGGCCGATCGAGCACGCGACAACGGGGCGTTCGCGGCCGCCGCCGACCTCTACCGGCGCGCCCTCGATTCGGCCCGCGGCCTCGATGTCACCCCGAAGGAGCTGGCCGCGACCTGGGAAGAGCTCGGTGAGTCCCAGGCACGCGCCGGCGAGGTGACCAAAGCCGTTGAGGCCTTCGGCAGCGCGCGGCGCCTTCTGCCAGAGGATGTCGTCCGGGGCGCGAGGCTGATGCACCGCACCGCCTGGGTGTACGAGCGCATCGGCCGCACGGCGCCGGCGGTTCGATGGGCTCGGCGTGGACTGCGCACCCTCGACCGTGTCCGCGGGCGCGCGGCGGCTCGCGAGCGGGCGGGACTGTTCACGACACTGGCCGCGGTGCGCCGGCAGCAGGGACGCGCGGGCGAGGCTGAGCGGCTCTGCCGCGAGGGCATCGCGCAGGCCCGGGCGGCCGGGGACGAGCTGCTCCTGGCCCGTGCTTACTTCAACCTCGATTGGGCGCTCGTGACCCTCGGGCGCGCAGCCGAGGCAACGCATTCCAATCTGGCACTCGAGATCTACACGCGCGCCGGGGACGCAGAGCGCCAGGCGGCGGTTCTGAACAACCTCGGTGGATTCGCCTATTGGGAGGGTCGCTGGCAGGAGGCGATTGACCTGTATGCGCGCGCGGCCGAGGCCAGCAAGCGCGCGGGTGACCTGTGGGCGGCCGCATACGGGGACTGCAACATCGGGGAGGTGCTGGCCGACCAGGGGCATCTGGAGGAAGCCGAGGAGCGTCTGCGCCGGGCGAGGCGGATATGGCACGGCAGCGAGGATGAGCACGGCGTCGCATTCACCTCGGCACTGCTCGGACGTTTGGCCGCGCGCGCTGGGCGCCATGAAGAGGCGACCGAGCTCCTCACAAATGCTGCGCGCAGCTTCCGCGATCTGAGGGTGGCCGAGGACGCCGCACTCGCGGACGCGTACCTGGCCGAAGCGGCCCTGCTCGCCGGGCAGGCCGAGGATGCTCTTGCGCACGCCGATCGGCAATTGGCCGACCAAGGCGGGCCCCGGGCGCTTCTGCTGCGCGTCCGCGGCGGTGCCCTGCTTCGGCTGGGCCACCGCGAGGCGTGTGCGGCCGCGCTCCAGGACGCTCTCGCGCAAGCCCGCGAGCACGACGAGCGGCACGAGATCGCGTTCGTGCTGGATGCCCTGATCGCACTCGACAGCGCATCGCCGGAAGCGACGGCCGAGCGCGACGAGATCGTCGATGCCATTGGCCTCTCGGCCCTGCCCCCACAGCCCGAACTGGCGGCCGTTTTAGACGCCGTGTCGAGTCCCCGGCGCAAGATTCTGGACCCAGGGCCATACGCGCCCGCGCAGCCGCCTGAGACGATTCCGGCCCGCTGACCGTGTGGGGCGCGCGAAAGCGCGTCTGGAAATATCTGCAGGAGGGGAAGCCGGATCGTGCGTAAAGCCGAGAACGCCTGATGTGCCGGGTGCTTGCCTACCTGGGCACGCCGACGCTCGTTGACGAGGTGCTCTACAAGCCGGAGATGTCGCTCGTTCGCCAAGCGGTGGACTCTCGCCTGATGCAGCTGCTCAACCTTGGTGGCTTCGGCGTGGCGGCGTGGACGTGGGACTCCCCTGACCCCGCAAGGCCGTTCGTCTACCGAACGCCCGGCGTGCCGATGTTCGACCGCAACCTCAAGGCGCTGGCCCTGAAGGTCCGGGCCAGTGCGCTCGTGGCCCACGTGCGCGGTGTCATCTACGAGCCCTCGGAGAAGGTGGGGCTTCAGAACGTCCACCCGTTCCTGTTCGAGGGAGCGGCCTTCGCGCTCGCGCAGAACGGCGACCTATTCGACTTCGGGCGGATGCGTTACGACCTGCTGGAGCACATCCCGGCCGGGCTCATCGCACGGATCGAGGGCACGACCGACACCGAGTGGTTCTACGCGCTGTGCCTCGCGCAGCTCGACGCCCCGTTCGCGCCCTGCGACGCGGAGCAGATGGCAGCGGCGTCCGCAGAGCGCGCTTCGGATCGTCGGAGATATCCGCGACCGGCGCTCGATCGACACTCAGTCGCCGATCAACCTCGTCCTCACGGACGGGCGCAGCCTCGTGGCAACCCGTTACGTCTTCGACTACGGGTGGTATCCGGAGGACGGTTCCTTCTTCGCCGGCGAGCGAGAGCACGACTTCACGACGCTGTGGTATACGGCCGGGTCGGGCCGCGCCGAGGCGGACGGAGGGTGGCAGCTCCGCCCCGGCGAGCAGCCGACCTCACTGCTGGTGGCGTCCGAGCCGCTGGCCTCGGATTCCTCGACCTGGCTACCGGTGCCCGAGTACGGGATGCTCGTGACGAGCCAGCGCGACGACGGTCACCTGGAGATCGACCTGAGGGAGCTGGTGCTGTGAGAGCCGCGGCGGCCGCCGAGCTGAGCGAGACCGACCTTTTCTCTGGTCTCGACGACGCGCAGCTGGCGGAGCTCGCCGGGCTGATCTCGCCTTGGCAGGCCTCGGCGGGCGCCCCGCTTTTCAGACAGGGCGACTTTGGAGACAGGCTCCTCGTGTTGACCGCGGGAAGGCTCGAGGTCACCGCTCGGGTCGGGTCGGCGCCAGAACGGCTGCTGGGAGAGATCGAGCCGGGCCAGATCGTGGGCGAGATGTCGCTGCTCGTGGGCGGCCCTCGCACTGCCTCGGTACGTGCGGTGGAACGCAGCGCCGGCGTTGCGATCACGAGGGAGGCATTTGAGCTGCTGCGGGCACAGCTGCGGCCGGTTGCGCTGGAGCTGGTCCGCCGGGTGGGGGAGACCGCGCTGCGGCGCCTACATGACCGGTACATGATCCTGGCCGCCGACGCCGGACCCGATGGGGCGGCCACGGCGCCTGCCGGCGCCAACCGTGCGCTCACCGCCTATACCGGAGAAGGGTGCAACGACGACTACGTCGCGCAGATCCTCTTCTTCAAGCGATTCAGCGCGGTGGAGATCGCGGGCATGTACGACGGGCTGCAGCTGCTCTACGGTCCCCGCGGTGCGCCGCTCGATGCCGACGGCAGGCTATGGATAGTGATTCGCGGCGCCGTGGAGACTCTGCTCCCCACCGGAGAAGGGCGCACGCGCGTGCGCCTCGCCGGCCCGGGGCGGTGTGTCGGACATCTGGGGATGTCGAACAACGGGGAGGTCGCCGTTCCGCTCGAGAACCGGTTGCGCGAACGCGCCGTGGTCCTCGAGGTCCCGCTCGATTCTGCGGCGGCGCTGCTGAACGGGGAGGGCCCGGGCGCGCGCCGCTTCGCCGAGGCATTCCACGAGGACGTCGTGCGAGCCCTGATCGAGGTGCAGATGTACGGCCCGCGTGATCTATTCGCGCGACCTCGCCATGAGCTCCTCGAAGGAGTGATCGATCCCATCGGCGAGCGTGTCGATGTCATCGACCGCGTCGCGGTCGGCGCAGAGCGAGAAGTAGACCGTCCCCGCGGCTGAGATCACCGCCACGCGCAGGACATGGTGCTGAGCCACCTCCGCGAGCGAGTACAGCTCCCGTAGCGGCCTTCCTCTCACGGAAACCGGCTCCCGGGGGCCGGGCACATTCGAGACATTGAACGTGAAGACGTGCGGGCTCATCGCCCAGCGCGCCACGGCCCGGTTGAGACCAAGGTGGTACAGAGCCTCGGCGTCGTGGTGGCGCTTGCGATCTGCGGTCTCGCGGTTGATGGCCAGCAGGCGGCGGACCGGGTCCTCCTCGGCCACGGGAAGGTCGACGAAGAAGTACGAGTCTCGATTTCCCTCCGTGTCGGCCGCATCGTGATGATGGAGGCTCACCGGCACCTTCACGCGGATCCCCTCATCGGATGCCTGGCGCCTATCCAGCCAGATCCGCATGCCGCCCGCCATCACAGCGAGCACGACGTCGTTGATCGTGATGCCCTCGCCGTGCGCCTTGCCGATGCGCTTCAGATCGTCGAGCGGAGCGGAGGCGAAAGCCACTCGGCGCCCCGGGCCGACCCGCCGGTCGAGCGGTGAAGGGGTGGCCTTGCGTGCAAGCTCGCGGCTGATCACGGGCGGGTCGCGACGCAGCGCGGCCGCCCGATCTCGCCAGCGTCGTGGCGACACGACGGTCTTCGCCGCGCGTGCAGCCCCTCCGACTCCCTGCCGGAGGCGGTGGCTGGCGCCGAGGAAGAGGAGCTGCGGCCAGCCGTAGCCGGGTTCCGGCTGCCAAGAGCTCGGCGTTTGCGCCTCCACTTGTGGCTCGTGGTCCCAGAGCAACTCTGCCGCGAGCTTCACCGCGGTGGCTCCATCGGCCATGCAGTGGTGGATCCGCCAGATGAGTGCCGTCGAGCCGTCGTCCAGCCGCTCCACGACATCGAGTGCCCACAGCGGACCGCTGCGGTCGAGGCGCTCCGACATCAGCGCCCCGACGACCTCGCGCAACTCGTCCCTGCCGATCGGGCCGGGGGCGGCTACGGGCCGCACGTGGTTCGCGATGTCGAATGCAGCGTCGTCGATCCAGACGGGGTTCGCGATCCCGAGCGGGCTGTTGACGATCCGGCGCCGCAGGCGTGGCGCCCGGTCCAGACGACACGCGATGTGATCACGCAGCTCTTCGACGCCAAGCGAAGTCTGGCCTGTCCCGGTGCCGAGGATGACGACCTTGCAAGTGTGCCCGCGGACGTTCCCGGTCTCGAGCCTCAGAATCTGGGCGTCCTGATCGTTGAGACGATCGACCTGCAGCGCTATCGCCCTCCCGGATTCGCGACTGTCAGCGAGCGGAACCATTGCACGGTCCGCTCCACTGCCTCGCGGTGAGGCGTCGGGCCGAGCGGGCCGAAGGCGCGCTCGAACTTCGACGAGTCGATGACGAATGGTCGCCGGAACTGGTACGTGGTCTCGCGTAGCTCTCGGAGCATCGGCGAGAAGATCCCGCCGACGGCGAGCAGAGCCGGCCCCGCGATCTGGGCCTTTGCCGGCGTGGGCCTTCCCGCGGCCTCGAAGACGAGGTCGAGGAACTGCTGGGCGGTGAGCGGCTCGGCGGCGGGCAGGTGCCAGACCTCACCGTCTGCCTCGGGGCGCTCCGCCAGCGTCACAAGCCCACGGGCGACATCGGGCAGGTACTGGAAGGTGTGGAGCACGTCGAGTTTGCCGGTCCACTGGGGCCGCTTTCCCGCCACGACCCGTCCGAAGACCGTCTCCCCGGCGGCGGATGTCACGCCCCCGGGCCCGTAGTAGTCCGAGGCCCTCCCGATCGTGACCCGGACGCGTCCCTCCTGATGAGCGGTCATCAGCTCCTCGGCGACCTCGACCCGCGTCCGTCCCTTGCGGCCGCCGGCTGCTGCCGGCAGGTCCTCGCGCAGCGGCCCGTCGACGGGCCCGTATGCATAGAGGTTGTCCGCGAAGACGAGCTTGGCGCCCGATGACTCCGCCGCGCCGAGAATCGAGCGGCTGACCGGAGGCAGCAGCGCCGGCCACTGGGTGTAGCCGGGGTTCACGCAGTGATAGACGACACCGGCTCCGCTCGCCGTGGCGGCTGCCTGAGCTGCATCACCGGCATCGGCGGAGGCTCCCTCCGCTCCCGCGGGTGCGAAACCGCGGCGGCTCACAGCTCGAACGTTCTGTCCCCGCCGCAACAGCTCGGCGACGACGGCACCGCCGATGGCGCCGGTCGCGCCAAAGACGACGTGGGTGGAGTCGCCCGCCATACGACCGGGACACTAACCCGCCTGCGTTCAGTGGTCCTCGCCGCGGCGGACACGCTCGAGAATCGCATCGATGCGGCGCTGCGCATCGGCTCTGTCGGTGCCGGCGTAGAACGGCGTCCCGGCGGTCGCGGCCCACGGGACAAGCACGTCGAAGTCGAGCTCCCGCAGCATCTCCAGGCTCTCGATGTACGCGCCGCGGTCGCTCGACTCGAGCACGGCTGCCACCCACTCGCCCTCGTCGAGGTAGATCGTGTCGCCCGTGAATAGAAGCCTGTGATCGCCGCTGTCCCACAGGTAGGCGGTCGCCCCGCCAGTGTGCCCGGGAGTCGGAATCACCTCGAGGTCGTCGTCGAGCGTGTGTCGCTTGGAGAACGATCCGCGGACCTGCATCGACATGGCCACGGTGGGGCGCTCCCGGTCGTGCACGAACAGCGGGGGGTCAACCGAATCCGAGGCGAAGGCGGCCTCGTGGCGGTGGTTCAGGTACTGGCGTGAGATGCCGCCGAGGCGCTCGATCGCCGGGGCATTGGACTCGAGCAGGCTCGTGCTGTAGATCAGCACGTTGCCGTTGTCTCGCTGCAAGAGGAACGCGCGAATCACCAGTTCGGGCGCGAACGGCAGCGGCTCGTCTTCCGAGGCATACAGGCCCTCGATCTCGGTCTCCATCGGCAGGCCATGGGCGGTCACCGCGCGGTCGTAGTTGAGACGCAACATCGAGATGACGTCGGCGATGTCGGCCGGGCTCTCGATCTCGCGCGCGCCGTACCCCGGCCTGCCCGGAAAGACCGGGTGATAGTCGATCCGGCCCTGATCGAATAAGTCCTGCCAGACCTGCTTCGGAAAGCCGCTGTGGAACACGCGGTCACCGTGCAGGTGTCCCAGCTGGCGCCGACCCAGGGTGAACGCGAACTCACCGCGTGACCCGGGGCCGGCTTCCACGCCCGGCCACGACGTGACCTGCTCGGTGATCTCCTCGCTCGGTGTCTGGACTCGTGTCATGACGGTCTCCTTTCGGTAGCCGTCCCCGACACTACAAGTTCAAGTAAGCTTGAAGTCAAGGGACACTAAGGTGATCCCCTTCTCACATGTCTGAATTGATCACCATCGGCGAGGTATCGCGGCGCAGCGGCGTCGCCTCCTCGGCGCTGCGCTTCTACGAGGAGCGCGGCCTCATCTCCTCCGAACGGGCCGGCTCCGGCCACCGCCGTTACGCGCGGCCGGTGCTGCGGCGGATCGCATTCATCGTCTTCGCGCAGCGAGTCGGGCTCACCCTCGACGAGATCGGAGACGAGCTCGCCAAGCTTCCTCCAGACCGCGCCCCCAACCGCCGCGACTGGTCGCGGCTCTCGAGCAAGTGGACCGTGCGGATCGACGAGCGGATCGCCGAGCTGGAGCGCCTCAAGCGTGGCCTGACCGAGTGCATCGGCTGCGGCTGCCTCTCGCTCGACCGCTGCCAGCTCGCAAATCCCGGAGACCGCGCGGGGGCGCGCGGCCCCGGACCGCGCTACTGGATCGGCGACCCCGTGGGCACGGCAAGCCGCTAACCGGTCGCAGCCAAGCTTGCCGGCTTACGGCGACAGTAGCGCCAGCACCCGCGTGAAGAACCCAGCTCGGTCGGCCTCGCTGACGAGATCCTCGCCTCGGAGCAGCAGCGCTCGCGTGTTGTCCGGGCTGGCGTCGTCCATCTCGTCGCTGCCGATCAGGGTGGTCTGCAGCCGGAAGTAACGATCGTCGTTCATGAGCTGGCGCAGCTCGTAGTCGGTGGTGTCCGCGATCCCGTCGAACACGACATCCAGGACGGGCCGAGCCCACTCGAGCATGCCCCAGTCCTTCGCGTCGTCGTAGTGGATCGGGCGCTCCAGCTGACCGGTTCCCAGTGAGACGAGCACGATGTCCGCGCCCTCCTCGAAGCGATGGGCATCGGCATACGCGCACATGGCCGGATTGTTCGCGAACACGCCACCGTCGACGAGTGCGTAGTAGCCGGCGATCGAAGGCGTCTCGAGCTTGAGCGGCTCGAAGTAGGTTGGAGCGGCCGCGGTCGCCCTGGCCACCTGCCAGATCGGGTAGTCGTCCTCGCCCGGTGTCGTGACGGCCTTGCGCCGCTTGAAGAAGAACGCGTCGCGGCCCTCGAGCTCGTAGGCCGTGACGAGTACCTCGACCAGTGCCTGCGAGAGCCGCGTGTCGCCGAAGTACTGCTTCAGCACCTTCTCGAGGCCCGTGTCGGAGTACTTCTCGTCGAGGATGCTGCCGACCGCCCGGATCTGGTGCAGAAGCGAGCGGTCGAAGATGTCCGGGCCGCGCTCGATATAGAGGTCGACGATCTCGCGCGCCTCCCAGCGCGCCATCCCGTCACTGCCGGGCTGCGAGAGCGCCAGCGACAGAATGCCTCCGGTCGAGGTGCCGGCGAACATGTCGAACAGCTGGTGGACGCGCTTGCCGCTCCGCCGCTCCAGCTCGGCGAGCACGACGGCGGGGATGATGCCCCTGATGCCGCCCCCGTCTATCGAGAGAATCCTGTACACGCTGTGCTCCGAGTCACCCTTCCACCGAGGGCGGGTTCAGTCAATACGACAGTTGGCGACACTTCGGCTATGACGACCTTCGTAGCCTGATGGATCGCCCACACGCCGTTCGCCTTGCGACTCCCTCGGACGCAGCCGTCTTCGGGCGCCTCCTGCACGCGTTCAACTCCGAGTTCGGCGACCCGACCCCGGAACCCGACGTGATCGCGGAGCGCGCGGCGCCCCTGATCAAAAGCGGCGAGGTGGTGGTCCTGTTCGGCGGCAGCGGACCCGAAGGGTTCGCCCAGTTGCGGTTTCGCCCATCTCTCTACAGCGGCGCGCTGGACGCATATCTCGAGGAGCTGTACGTCGTTCCAGAGCGGCGCGGCCAGGGCCTCGGTCGCGCGCTGCTCGAGGCAGCGATCGAGCACGCCAGGGAGCGCGGCGCCACGCGAATGGACCTCAACACGAGCACGGATGACGACGCCGCCCGGGCGCTCTACGAGAGCGCCGGCTTCACCAACCGGGAGGGAAAGCCCGACGGGCCGACGATGCTCTATTACGAGCGGGAGATCTAGGCCGCCGGCTTGGCGGCGCGGCGCAGGCGGCGCGCGAGGGCCTTCAGATGCTCGATCAGCTCCGGCGGCTCGTGCACCTCGACGTCCACCCCCAGCATCGCGATCCGCACCGCGAGCCATTCGAGGTCATCGTCACCCGTGCGGTACTCGCAGCTGTGCGCGTCGATCGGGTCGAACGGCCCCCAATAGGCGGGCAGTCGCTCGGCCATCTCCGACGCCGGAGCGTGCACGGTGACGCGCGCCTCGAACCGGCTCGGAGCGTCGGAGATGCTGCGCTCGACGTAGGCGGAGGCATCCTTCGTCGGTAGCTTGCGCCCCGCGAACCTTGCTCCCGTGACGGCGGGCCGGTCTAGGCGGTCGACGCGAAACGTGCGCCAGTCGTCACGCATGCGGTCCCAGGCGACCAGGTACCAGCGGCGCCCGAGGTTCACGAGCGAGTGTGGCTCGACGTCGCGCCGCGTCTCTGTGCCGTCCCGGCTTCGATAGTTGAAGCGAATGCACTCCGAGTCGCGGCATGCCGCGGCGATCGCGGTCAGATGCTGCGGATCGACGGTCGGGCCGGTGACCGGGGGCGAGATAGTGGCCGACCCGAGCGCGGCGACGCGGCTGCGCAGGTGCGTGGGCAGGACCTGCTCCAGCTTCACGAGCGCGCGGATCGAGGTCTCCTCGATGCCGGTCACGGACGCGCGCGCGGCGGTGCTCAGACCGACCGCGATCGCGATCGCCTCGTCCTCGTCGAGCAGCAGCGGCGGCATCGCCGTGCCGGCGCGCAGCCGGTAGCCGCCGGCCGGTCCGCTGAGCGACTCGACCGGATAGCCGAGAGATCGCAGGCGCTCCACATCGCGACGGATCGTCCGCCCCGAGACCTCGAGTCGGGCCGCCAGCTCGCCGCCCGGCCAGTCGCGCCGCGCTTGCAGCAGGGACAGGAGCTCCAGGAGGCGGCTCGAGGTCTCGCTCATGTGATTTCGATCCTCCCCGAAATTGAGGACAGATCCTGACCTAAATGCTCCGTAGCCTGCTTCGCCGTACCCGCAAACGAGAAAGGAGCACCGATGAACGATCGAGACCGTTACCTGCCCGGCGTCCCGTGCTGGGTGGACACGTCCCAGCCCGACCCGGAATCGGCAGTCGGCTTCTACAGCGGCCTGTTCGGATGGGAGTTCGAGAACGTGCTGCCGCCGGACTCGCCCGGCAAGTACTTCGTCGCACGGCTGGACGGCGGCGACGTCGCCGCGGTCGGATCGCAGCCCGAGGGCGCGCCGCCCGCCGCGGTCTGGAACACGTACGTCTGGGTCGAGAACGCCGACCAGACCGCGTCCAAGGTGCGCGATGCCGGCGGCAAGGTGCTGACCGAGCCGTTCGACGTCATGGACGCAGGGCGGATGGCGGTGTTCGCCGATCCCGACGGAGCCGCGTTCTGCGTGTGGCAGCCGAAGGACCACCGGGGCGCCAAGCTCGTCAACGAGCCCGGCAGCCTGAACTTCAACGACCTCAACACGCGCGACCCGGAGGGAGCGAAGCGCTTCTACGGCCAGGTCTTCGGCTGGGAGACTCTGGAGCTGCCGGGCGGTTTTGCGATGTGGACCCTGCCCGGCTATGGCGACTTCCTCGAGCACATCAACCCAGGCATGCGGAAGCGGATGGCCGAGGTCGGCGCGCCCCCGGCTTCGAGGACGTGGTGGCGAGCCTCAACCCGATTCCCGACGAGCAGCCACCGACACGCCTCCTCACTGGGGAGTGACGTTCGCCGTCGACGACGCCGACGCGACCGCCACGAGAGCCGCGGAGCTCGGCGGGCAGGTGCTCGTTCCGCCGTTCGACGCTCCGTGGGTCCGGATGACGATCATCTCCGACCCCCAGGGCGCGACGTTCACGGCGAGCAAGTTCGTCCCGGAGAACAAGGACCTCGCGAGCCAGTCAGGAGCGGCAGTGAGCGCGTCGTAGTTAGCCGTCGCTGAGCGGCGTGTTGAGCGCTTGGGCCAGCGCCGTCGGCGCGAAGGAGCTGGCCTGAGCGGTGCGGGCGAGCGGCGAGAGCCCGAAGAGGTCCTGGACCGCGCGCAGCAGCGAGTACGGGTCGTACTCGGTTGCGATCGGCGCTGCCGGCGTCGGCGAACGGCGACACCAGCAGCGTTCCGTTGCGCACCGGCTCGGCCGGCGCCAACCCTGATGCGGCGCTCGCATTCCCGGCGAAGGTGAGGATCAGCAGCCCGTCCTCTTTGTAAGCCGGTGAGGCGAGGATCTTCGGGACCCAGCGCGCGAGGAACGCGTCGGCGGCAGCGAGCCCACCGGCGCTTCCGTCGGCGCACGGTGACTCCGTGCCGTCATTGCAGAGGTTCGGCGCGATGAAGGACAGGTTCGGTGTCGACTTGATCGCGGCGAGATCCTGCCTCGAGCTTGTCGAGCGGCCCGTCGTTCTGGTCGCAGTCGCCCAGGTCGAGCAGCGAGTGGTAGTAGACGAACGGGTTGTGGCGGGTCGCGTACCCGTCCCCGGGCCGGGCCATGAGTGGTGTCATCGGCGCCGTTGGATTCCGGGCGCCGGCAGGTGACCGCCCCGCGCGGCCCGCTGCCGATGTCCTCTATGTACGCCCGCCAGCTGCGCTGCGTCGCGGTCAGCTGGTCGGCCACCGTCGTGACGGTGTTCGGGTACACGCATCCGTCCGCGCTGATCTCACCTGACTTCGATGGGCTCACCGGGCCGATCTCCTTGAACACCGAGCAGCCCGCGCGGGTGTCGCTGTTCGGCGGCTGTCCGCCGATCATCGCGATGTAGTCCGGCAGGTCGGCCGGGCCGAGGCTGCTGTATCCCTCGAGCAGTGCTCCCTTCGGGCGCAGCTCGCCGTTCAGGTAGCTCGCCGCGGACCCGGGCCCGAAGGTCGCGTCGAACCCGTGGCCGGCCAGCGCTATCAAGAACACGTGCTTGATCTTGGATGGCCGCGGCGTTTCCACCTCTGGTGCCGCGGTCGTCTCGTCTCCGAGGGACTCGTCCACGGCTCCAGACCCCACAGCCTCGCCCGCGGGTGCCGTCTCGCCGGACTCGGTGTCGCCGGCGGAAGCGGTCTCCGCGCTACCGGCCTCGCCGTTCGTTTCGCCGGGTGCGCCCGGCACATTGACCTCGGTCTGCTTGCGGGCGACCTCGTCGAGGTGATCGTCGCCCTCGAACGCGCCGCCGCCCGCCGCGAGGACGAACAGGGTCGCGACCACCGCCCAGATACCGAGAACCCGGTTCAGCTCCGGCTCACCCGCCGGCTTTGGTCGATCCGTTGGTCTTCGCGATCCGGCCGACGAATCCGAGCGAGGGCCCGGCTGGATCGGCGCCCTGGGGACCGACACCGTGCCCGCATGACCAGCAGAAGCGCGCGTGCTCGCCACGTGAGGCTCCGCAGGACGGGCAAGCGGCGCTGGCGGGGCCGCCCTCGCCGCGCAGCTCGCGCTCGATGGCCTCGAGGTCCGTCTCGACGCGCTGTAGCTCCGCGGCCCTGCGCGTCAGCACGTCCATCCGCATGTGATCGCGGATCGCCATTTCATAGAAGACCCCGCCGAGATCCGCCTGCATCAGCGCGAAGCGCTCGCTCAGCCGGTCGCGCTGGGCGATCAGCTCGCGCGTGTGCTCGGACGACTCCGGGTCGCGCGCTGCACTGCGGCGACTTTGGGCAGCGAGCTTATCGGCCCGCACGAGCCCCTCTGGGGGCTCGTCGCGCGCGCCGGGCCGCCACTGCCGGATGCGGTCGAGCAGGCTCACGGGATGACGATCTGGTCCGGCAAGCCGCGCTGCTGGTCGACGTATTCCTTGCCCTTCGACTTCACGATCTTGTCGAGCGCCTGCTCGCTCTCCTTGATCTGCGCCGGGGTGACCTTGGAGTCGGTCAGCTGCCGGGCGCTGCCATAGCGGGTCCTGCTGATCACCTTGCCGTCAGCGGAACTCGATGCCTTCTTCTTGGCGCCTCCGGCCCCGGCGCTCGCCCGCGCGGTGCCACCGCTGCCGAGGTTCACGACCGGCGCCTTCTGCGCCTTCAGCGCCTCGGCCAGCTCATCGCTGTTGTCCGCGCTGCGGCCGACGAGCACGCCAATCGCAGCCGCCAGTGGCAGGAGCGCCAGCACGACCGCGGTCTGGATCCCGCTGCGGCCCGCCTGCGGCGGCGGAGGCGCCGACCGAGCCTGTGCGGCAGCGCGCGTACGGCGTGACGCGGAGGCGAAATACTGCGCGACCGGGTCGTCCGCTTGCGGGCGGCGCGTCCCGCACGCTACGCAGTAGCGCTGCCGGTCGTCCATCGGCGCTTGGCAGCTGTCGCAGCTGTCCCAGCCCGCTGTCCCGGTCGGCGCGGCCGGTGGAATCCCCTGGGTGTGCGTCATGCTCTGGCTCCTTATTCGAAGATCGTGGGCACGGCGAAGACGCGCAGAGCGCCCCGGCTCGTCCGCCCGGTCAGCGGCACGCGGACGACCGCGTCCTTGCCGGTGCCGAGGTGCTCGACCCCGGCCTTGCCCGCCGCGAGGTAGCGGTCCCCGGCGCGCACGAATGCGTAGACCTGGACGCCGTACTGCGGGACATCGGAAGGGTTCTCGACGGTCACGTCCGCGATTGCGGGCGCCACGCGGCTCGCGGTCGCGACCAGGCGCGGCAGTGAGCTCGTTCGGCTGAGGGTCTCCGGAGGCAGCACTCCCACCCGTGCGTACGGCCTGCCTCGCGGCGCGGCCTTCCTTTGCTTGAAGACCCACGTGGTCGCACCGCCGGCCGGGACCGCGGGAACATGGGTCTGGAACCAGTCGAGGTTGCGCTGCGCGTTGAGCGCGTGGCGCTCGTCTGGGTCGCGAATGCCGACCTCGATCGGCACGTCCGTCAGCGTGCGGTCGCTGCGGTTGTGAAGGTCGACGACGATCGCGCTCGAGCGCGACCCGCGCACGATCGACACGCCGGTCGCGTCGACATCGCGGTTTGCGCGCGCGACATCGAGCCGCTCGCGGCTCTGGAGCTGTCGCTCCGCGACCAGCTGCGCGCGGGCGTTCTTGTCCTGCGTGGAGTCGCAGCCGGCGGCGGTCACAAGCGCCAGACCGGACATCGCCACCGCCATCAGGCGCCTACCCGAAGCCACCGCTGACGTACTCCCGGGTCCGCTCCTCGCGCGGCGCGCCGAAGACGTGCTCCGCCGGCCCGTACTCGACCAGCTCGCCGAGGTACATGAACGCCACGTGATCGGCGATCCGGTAGGCCTGCTGGAGGTTGTGGGTGACGATCACGACCGCGACCTCCTCGCGCAGCTGCACGATCAGCTCCTCGATCACCTGCGTCGAGCGGGGGTCGAGCGCCGAGCACGGCTCGTCCAGCAGCAGGACCTCGGGATCCGCGGCAAGCGCACGCGCGATGCACAGCCGCTGCTGCTGGCCGCCCGAGAGCCGCAGCGCCGGATGCGAGAGATTGTCGGCGACCTCGTCGTAGAGGTTCGCCCGCTCGAGCGCATCGCGTACCGCGCCATGCAGCTGGCGCCTGCGCGGCCGCCGGGCCGCCTGCTCGCGCAGCACGTAGGCGACGTTGTCGAACACGCTCATCGGGAACGGGTTCGGCTGCTGGAAGACCATGGTCACGCGCCGGCGTAGCGCCGTCGGCTCGAGCGCGGCGATGTCGTCACCGTCGAGCGTGATCCGGCCGCCCATCGAGGCTGTCTTGGTCAGCTCGGTGAGCCGGTTGAGCGAGCGCAGGAGCGTCGTCTTCCCGCAGCCCGACGGGCCGATCAGCGCCAGCACCTCCCCCTGGCGGATCGGCAGCGACACCGAATTGACCGCCATCTTGCGGCCATAGGCCACCGACAGGTTCTCGACGCGCATCCGCTCGATCGCCAGCGGCGGCGGCTCGATGCGGCGACGCGACGCGCCGGCGAAGCCGGGGGCTGGTGCGTGATGGCCATCCGAGGTCCGCACCCCTTCCGGCAGCGGCGGCGCCTCGCGGATGACGGTCGGATCGTGGGCTCCCTCGAGTGAGAGCTTTTTCACAGGCAGTGGTTGTGTAAAGCTCATCGCCAGCGCCTCCCTCGTCTGACCGCGATGTCCACGATGAAGTTGAGGATCAGGACCATCGAAAGGAGCACGAAGCCGGCAGCGAACGCCTTCTCGGGCTGGTTCGCCTCGCCGGTGGGCGCGTTCGCGTAGACGTACGTCGTCAGTGTGCTGCCCGTGCCCTTTAGCGTCTCGAGCATCGGGATGTCACCCGCGCCGTTGAACTTCAGGGTCGCGCCGAGCAGCAGGATGATGATCGCCGTGTCACCGATCACGCGGCCGACGCCGAGCATCGCCCCCGTCACCACCGACGGCCGTGCGGCCGGCAGCAAGACCCGCCGCGTCGTCGCGAGCTTCGTCTTCCCGACCGCATACGAGGCCTCGCGCACGTGCCCGGGGATCGCCTGCAGGCCCTCGCGGACGTTGGCGACGATCAGCGGCAGGGCGATCAGCGACAGCATCGCCGCGGCGGCGAAGAACGAGCGCCCGTAGACGACGCCGTCGTTCGTGCGGCTGAAGAAACCCAATCCGCTCTGCTCGAAGATCAGCACCCCGAACAGGGCGAAGACGATCGACGGCGAACCGGCGAGCATCTCGACCGTCGACTCTGTGACGCGCGCGAGCGCGGCCGGGCGCCCGAACTCGCTCAGCCAGACCGCGAGCCCAAGTCCTATCGGGAAGGCGATCGCGAGCGCCATGACGGCCACGATGATCGTCCCGAGCAGCGGGTCGAGGAAGCCGCCGGTCTCGCTCTCGCTGAAGCCCGCGGCGGGTGACGTGAAGATCAGGTCCAGGCTGATGTAGCGGATGCCCTGCACGAACATGTAGCCGACGATTCCCGCCGTGACGGCCAGGAACAGGAGGCCCAGGAACCAGGCGAACGCGAGGCCGATCCGGTCCGACAATCGCCACGACGCGCTCGTCGTCGCGGCCCGACCGCTGCGGCGTCGCTCGAGGCGTCGCGGTGGTCACGCGCGCACCCCGTAGCGCTTCATCGGCTGCTTGACGGCCCACCCGGCGAGCGACAGCAGGATCGCCGAGAACAACAGCACCGACGCCATGGCGAAGATCGTGTGGCGCATCGGCTCCGACGTCAGTTCCTCGGCGGTCTGCAGGATCGTCGCCGCCAGCGGCCGCGTCGGCTCGACGAAGAAGATCGAGCCCATCGGCCGGGTTGGGAGCGAAGCCGACGCCGCCGGTGACCATCGCGAGCATCACGACCTCGCCGATCGCGCGCGCTGTCGCCAGCACCGTGCCGGCGACGAGCGCCGGGCGCGCGGTGCGCACGCCGATCTTCCAGAAAGTGCGCCAGCGGTTGATGCCGAGCCCGAGCGAGCCCTCGAGCCAGTTCCGCGGCACCGCCCGCAGCCCGTCGACGAACAGCGCGATCATCAGCGGGGCGATCATCAGGCTGAGGATCAGGACGCCCGCCAGCAGGCTGTAGCCGCTCAGCGAGACGATGTAGGCGACCGACTCGCGGTTGCCGTCGGTGATCACGTGGTTGCCGATGTACGGCACCAGGATCAGGACGCCGAGCAGCCCGAAGATCACCGACGGCACGCTCGCCAGCAGGCGGATGACCGGCTCCAGGATCGTGCGGATCCATTCGGGCGCGAACTCGACCACGAACACGGACAGGAAGAGCGCGGCGAAGAAGCTGATCAGGACCGCGCCCGTCGTGACCAGGAACGTCCCCCAGATGATCGGCCAGGCATGGAAGGTGTAGACGGGCTCCTGGAGCAGGTTCGCTGAGGTGAAAATGGCCTCGATCTGCTTGTCGGGATTGCCGCCGGGGCCGAACCAGGCGAACCCGTTGTGTGCGAACGACGGCCAGGCCTCCTTGAAGACGAAGACGACCAGGGCCGCGACGAACGCCAGCACTAAACAGGCCAGCGCGCCGAGCATCAGCTCGGCGCGCTGGTCCGGGATCGAGTCTGTGTCGCTCGTGATTCATGTGAGCGCGACTCGAGTGCGCCTTACCGCTTCTTCTTCTTGGGCTTCTTGGCGTTGAAGGCCGGGACGGCGCCCGCCTTCGAGATGATCTTGCCGGCCGCGTAGCTGGTCCGGACCCAGTCGCCGAACTTGGTCGCGGTCCGGTTCGGCTTCTTCGCCGGCAGGACCAGCCACGCGTAGCGCGTCAGCGGGTACTTCAGCCTCTTGATGGCCTTGGGCGCGCACGGCTACGCCGTTGAGGCTCAGCCGGCGTGACGCCGCTGCCAGGGCCGGAGTTCGCCAGCCCGACGTAGCCGATGCCGGCCTGGTTGTTCTTCACCGCGACCGCGACCTCGCCGTCCTTGTCGAGTGCCGTCACGTTCGACGCTTGCGTGGCGCCCTTCAGCACCGCGCTCTGGAAGAACGTGTAGAGACCGGCGGTCGAGAAGCGCCCGAACGCCGAGATCGGGGACGTGAGGCTCGAGCCGACGGCTGACCACTGCGTCACCCGGCCGAGGTAGATGTCGGCGACCTGCTGGATCTGCAAGCCCTTCAGGTTGTTCGCAGGATTGACCGCGACGCACAGGCCGTCGAGGAACAGCTTCGAGTAGCTGAGCCCGGAGTCAGACGGAAGCGGCGGCCGCGTCTGGATCGCGAACTGGCTCTTGCCCGACTGCACGTCCTTCGCACCCGCGTTGCCGTTGTTCGCGTTGTAGACGAACTTGGTCTTCTTGTCGACCTTCTTGTAGCCCTTGAAGAGCGCCTCGAGGTACGGCACGCTCGCGCTCGAACCCGAGCCGAAGATCGTCTTGGCGTTCGCGGCGGGGGGCGCCACGAGCACCGCGAGAGCTACCACGAGCAGCCCCACGAGGTTCTTCGAACTGACCTTCATCTAGCCCCTTTCCCAGCATGTTGATGTTCCCTACCAACTTGGTTGGGTTGGGGACCCTAGCACATAGGGTTGTTTGTAGATCGATTTTATGGGGAATAGGTGCCCGCGCCGTCACAGAGGAGGCGCGGCGGGCATTGCCGCTACCGTCACTCGCGATGCTGCGCGCCCGAAAGCTCCGGGAGCTGACGATCGATCGCCACGGGCCGGGGCGCGACTACGTGTCCTCGGCCAGCGGGCTGGTCCGCGCGGGTGAGACGATCTATGTCGCGGCGGACGACGAACGCGGGCTGGGGGTTTTCCCGGCAAAGGGCGATGCGCCGGGGCGGCTGATGCGGTTCCTGCCCGGCGAGCTGCCCACCGATTCGGTCCAGCGGAAGAGCGAGAAGCCTGACATGGAGGCGCTCGCGCTGCTGCCGTCGACGGAGCACGCGCCCGGAGGTGGCCTGCTTGCGCTCGAGTCCGGGTCGAAGCCGAACCGGCGCGGGGGTGTGCTGTGGCATATCGATCAGCGGGGCGCGCTGGCCGGTGAGCCGCAGCGGCTCGACCTGACCGATCTCTACCTGGGACTGGAGGTCGAGATTGCGGACCTGAACATCGAAGGAGCGACGGTGACGGGCGAGCGGCTGCTGCTCTTCCAGCGCGGGAACGGCCGGGCAGGCGTGAACGCCATGATCGCACTCGACCTGATCACGGTGCTACGCGAGCTGCGAGACCGGGTCGTGTCGCCCGCCGCGGTCATCGGCATCCGGCGCCACGAGCTTGGCGAGGCGAACGGTGTGCGGCTCTGCTTCTCGGACGCGACGGCGCTGCAGGGCGCCGGTGTGCTGTTCACCGCGGTGGCCGAGGGCGGCGACGACACCTACCTGGACGGCTCGTGCACCGGTGCCGCAGTGGGCTTGCTGACGCCGGCCGGAGACCTCGACTGGATCCTGCCGCTCGACCCGCCGGCCAAGGTGGAGGGCATCGAGGCCCACCGGACCGGGGCCGCGACGGAGTTGCTTCTTGTCGCAGACCCTGACGACCCCGACTCGCCGGCGCCGCTGCTAACGGCCTCGCTCACCCCCTGAGGGCGACAACCGGCGTGTCGCCCCGTCAGGTGGCGGGTGCTAGCCCTCGCATCAACGCGTACTTACCCGTCGTCAGGTGTCAGCGCCTCGTCAGGTGTCAGCGCCTCGTCAGGTGTCAGCGCCTCGTCAGGTGTCAGCGCTTCGTCAGGTGTCAGCGTCTCGCTCGACGGGTCTGGCTCACCTGCCGCCGCCCGCCTGGCGTCCTTCTTGACCTTCTTCTCCTGCCGGCGCTCGAGGAGCTTGCGTTCACGGTTGCGCTTTGCCGCCGTGGTCTTTCGCTTGTTGCTCGAGGCCATTTCCGGGTTTCCCCGGCCTAGAGCGGCTGGACGTTGGCAGCCGCCGGGCCCTTGGGGCCCTGCTCGGCGTCGTAGCTCACCTTCGCGCCCTCGGTCAGCGACTTGAACCCGCTGCCCTGGATTGCGTTGTGGTGCACGAACAGGTCCTTGCCCTCGTCATCGGGCGTGATGAATCCGAAACCCTTGTCGTCGCTGAACCACTTCACGGTTCCTGTGGCCATTTTTGCTCCCTCCGGGATATGTGCAATGCGAAAACGCGGAGGTGCACTGAGGCAACGACTACGAAACGCGAGGCACAACGTTGGTCGAACGGATGCCCGACCCTTGAAGCGAGTCTAGCGATGTCAGCGGTTCCCAACGGCCGACAGCGCGAAGGGGCTTCCCTCGGAGTCCTTGCAGATTGCCCATCGCTCGCCGATCTCGGTGCCGAAGAGCGGTCACCGATTTCTCTGACGGGCCACGGAACCCTGTACAAGGCCTTGAGTCGGCTTTAGGGTCGACACCTACTCCTCGGCTCATCATCAGCAATGGGACCAAGAGGCTCTCCGAGCAGGAAGGTTTAGGGATCGAAACGACAGGCAACGCCGCTGCTCCACCGGTGGGCTGGCCATTGGCTGCTCGAGCTTCGGGCGTGCCTACAACCTCGCCATCGTCCACGCGGGAGCATCAGATGCTTGTTGGCGCGCTGGCCGCGGTGTCGTTTGCCGGCGCCCTGATGCTCTCGCTCCTGGTCGATTCCGGCCAGTCCGTAGCGGTCCTCTACGCCGTCCCGATTGCGCTGGTCGCGATTGAGTTCGGCACGCGCGCTGCCTTGGCGTCGGCCGCGCTCGGCGTGGCGATGATGGCGATCGAGGTCCATCTGCTGGGTCTCGACGTCGGTGCGCTTCCGTTCGTGACGTGGGCTGCCGGCTTCTTCGCACTGGCATGGCTGCTCGGTCGCTATTCGAACCGCCTGCGGCACGCGTTCGACGTCGAGCAGGAACTCCGGCAAAGCGAAGCGCGCTACCGGCTGCTTGCGGAGAACTCCAACGACCTGATCGTGCTGGTCGACCTGAGTGGGACCACGACCTACGTGTCTCCGGCGTGTCGTTCGATGCTCGGCGTGGCCCCCGAGCAGTTGATTGGGCGAAGCGTCTACGAGCTCGTCCATCCCGAGGACCGAGCGGACTTGATGAAGGCGTTCGGCACGATGGCGAAACTGCGGCAGCCCGTGCGGTCGACGTGTCGCGCTGCGCGCACCGACGGCATCGAAGTCTGGGTCGAGGTTTCGTCACGTTCCGTGTGCGATGAGGACACGGGCAGGGTCTACGGTGTGATAGGCGTATGCCGGGACGTCACCGAGCGCATAGGGATCGAAGAACGGCTGCGCGCCAGCGAGAGCGTTCTCGCCGAGGCCCAAGGTCTGGCTCACATCGGCAGCTGGCAGTGGGACATCGAGGACGACCAAGTGCACTGGTCGGATGAGCTCTATCGGATATTCGGGCTGAACCCCGACGACCCGCCCGGCTCTTATGACCGTTATCTGAGGAGAGTGCACGAGGATGACCGCGATCTAGTTGCCCGGACGGTGACAAAGGCCTTGGCGGACCTGCAGCCGTTCGATCTCTATCACCGAGCGGCTCGAGCGGATGGGAGTGTGCGGGTCGTCCACGGGCTCGGACGCGTGCTGGCGGATCGCGACGGGAGACCCACGCGGCTGGTCGGGACAGCCCAGGACGTGACCGAGCAGATGCTCGCCGAGCAGGCAACGCAGGAAAGCGAAGCCCGCTACCGCCTCCTGGCGGAGAACTCCACCGACATGATCGCCGTCGCGGATGTCGAAGGCGTTCTCCGATATCTGTCGCCTTCATGTCGACGCGTATTGGGGCACGAGCCGGAAGATCTGATCGGGCGCCCCGTTGTGGAGTTGGTCAACAGAGCCGACGCCGTGCATGTTGCTCAAGCGTACGCAGACCTGCTCGACCATCCGGCGGCGAAGACGGCGCCGCCATTCCGTGTGCCGCGCCAAGATGGAGATGAGGTCTGGCTGGAATGCAGTGTGCGCCCCATCCAGGGAGAGGATGGCCGCGTGGTCCAGGTGCAGGCGGCCGCGCGAGACGTGACACCCCGAGTAAAGGCCGAGCGGGCGCTCGAGCAGGTGCATGCTCAACTCGAGCGCGACGCCTGGGAACTGGGGCGCTCAAATGCAGAGTTGGAGCAGTTCGCGTACGACGTATCGCACGACCTCGGCGAGCCCCTGGGGATCATGTCGCAGTCAGCCCGACATCTCTCCACTAAGTTGGGCGATCGCCTGGATGACGATGGCCACAAGCTGCTCGTGACGATCGTTGATGGACTCGATCGGACGCAGACCTTGATCTCCGACCTGCTGCGCTACTCGCTCGTTGCGCGCGAGCCGGTGGAGCCTGGGGCGGTCGATTGCGAGATGGTCATTTCCGAAGCCCTCGAGATCCTGGAGGACAGCATCGCGGAGAAGGACGCCACCGTTTCATGGGGAGAGCTTCCGGTCGTCACGGGACATCGACCACAACTCGGACAGGTCTTCCAGAACCTGATCTCCAACGCGCTGAAGTTCGTGCGGGAGGGCGAGCAGCCATCGGTGCGGATCAACGCCAGCCGCGAGGCGGATGCGTGGCGATTCTCCGTCGAAGACAACGGCATCGGCGTCGCCCCGGCACAGGGAGAGCGGGTGTTCGAGATGTTTCGGCGCCTCCACTCTCGCGACGCCTATGCAGGTACAGGCATCGGTCTATCGATCTGCAGGAGGGCGGTCGAACGTCATGGAGGGCGAATATGGATTGACGCCTCGCCGAGGGGCGGGAGCATCGTCAGCTTCACCATTCCCGATGTCGCGACTGCCAACGCGGGAGACCAGGTTGGAGGCGAGTCAGCCGGTCAGTTGAGCATGCCCCTGCGCATCGCCTCGGCAACGGCTGCCGCGCGGTCCGACACGCCTAGTTTCTGATAGACGCGCTGCAGGTGCGTCTTGACTGTGGCGCGGCTCAGGTAGAGCTGGTTCGCGACTGCCTCGGCTGAGTTGCCCGCGGCAGTCAACTCCAGGACCTCTCGCTCTCGAGGACTCAATCGAGGCCCCGGCCCCGGCCGCGTGGGAACGCCCTCGCGGACCTGATCGGCGAGCGCCCTCTGCGCCTCCCCGCACATCACAGTGTGGCCTTGGGCGACCCTGAGGATCGCGTCACAGATCACGTCGCCGTCAGAGTCCTTCGAGACATATCCGAGAACGCCAGCTTCCACCGCTTGGTAGATGGTGTGCGGATCGAAATAGGCGGACAGGATCAGGATGTTGCTCGGAGGCTTGTCGTGTGTCACGCAGCGTGCAACGTCAAGGCCGTCCAGCCCTGGCATCTTCATGTCGATGACCGCAACGTCCGGCCGATGCTCGCGGATTCCGGCGAGCGCCTCTTCGCCGGTCGCAGCCTGGGACACCACCTCTAACTCGGGCTTGCGTTCGATCTCTTCGATCAACCCCTGTCGAAAGACCGGATGATCCTCAGCCACGAGTACGCGAAAACGGTCCTTGTCTTGAGTCACGCCGCTCCTACCCTAGCCCGTCGCCTTACGACACAGTGTCAGTGCGCTTAGTGGATGACAGCCAGTTGGTGGACCGCAGTCCATCCACCTGACGGATACCGCCGCCGATGGCCAGGGGCCAGGATCCTTCATGTGAGTTTTTCGAGGGCCTTCGGCCTACTTGTATGGCGGGGCCGCGGAGCCCTCCTGGTAGCGCTCGTTCTTGTATTTGCCGGCGCGCTCGCGCCGGGGGCGTCGGCCAGTCGCAGCGCGATGGAGCGGGCGTCGTCCGGGCCGCTTGGAGGGAATGGCGCGTCGTTCCCCGCGTCGATCGCCGGCGGTGGGTTGTGGAGCCCCTCTCTCAGCGGCGTCTCCGAGGACGGCTCGATCCTCTACTTCACTACGTATGAGCAGATGACGGGCGAGGACACCGACAACGCCCGTGACGTATACGAGCGCAACGACGGAGTCACCACCATCGTCTCCGACGACGGCTCGCCGGGGACAGACGCCGAGGTCGACGCGAGCTACAGCGGCGCCTCCAAGGACGGGAGCAGCGTCTACTTCGCGGCCGAGATTGGGGGGAGCCTCGCCCAGTATGTCCGCGATGACGGAGAGCTGCGCACGGCTCCGGGGAATTTCGGTGGCTTCACGGCGGACGGAGAGAAGCTTGCCGTGAGCAATCCCACCGTGAGGCTGATCACGCTGTCCACCGGCTCCAGTGCTCCCGTCGGGCCCGGGAGCTTCTCGGGCATGTCCGACGACGGCTCGCACGTGTTCTTCACGACGACCTTTGCGCTGGTGGGCGAAGACACTGACAGCGCCGTCGACGTGTACGAGCGCAACACCGTTACGTCAATCAGGGTCCTGGTGTCGGACGGCGACACCCCGGCGAGTGGAAATGGCCCGTACGACGTCACCTTCGAAGGGCAATCGGCCGACAGCGCGCACGTGTTCTTCACCACCGACGAGAGCCTCGCCGCCAGCGACACGGACGCCACGCGTGACATCTACGACCGTTCGGGTGGCGCCACCACTCACGTCTCCAGGGCGCGACGAACGGAAACGGGTCCTTCAGGGCGGGCTTCGGGCGCTCGTCGGAGGACGGAAACCTGGTGTTCTTCACCACGAAGGAGAGCCTGGTCACCACCGACTTCGATGCCTACGCCGACGTTTACCAGCGCGACCTGTCCACGTCGGCGACAACCAAGATCTCGAATGGGAATGGCACCTCGACGCCAGGCTTGCGGGTGATTCGCCCTGTAGCGCGCCTCCCTTCGGGGGCTGTGGTGATCCCATACCGGCGCCCGGCAGCGCTGCCGCGGCGCAACCCTTCGATGTGTCCGCCGACGGCTCGCACGTCTTTTTCCACACGGGGGAGAGCCTGTCGGGCACCGACACCAACGGAAGCAGCATCGACGTATACGAGCGCTTCGGTGCGATAACGCGGCACGTCTCGCGGCCGGAGCCGGGCTTTGGAATGGGCTCAGCGTTTGTCCCCGGCGTCTTCGCCGGCGCTGCCGCGGACGGCTCGCGCGCCTATTTCGGATCCAGCCTCCAGTTGACTGCGGACGACCTGGACGGAGGCTCATCGACGGCTACGAGCGGGTCGGCGGAATGACGATTCTGGGCACGATCGGCCCGGTCAATGACACCGCGCCCGACAATGGCCCATACGACGTCGGGATCACCGAGGTCGGTCAGAGCAAGGACGGCACCAGGGTGTACTTCCAGTCGACGGAACGGCTGCGGGACGACGACACCGACCCGGTGTTCGACGTCTATTCGACCGACACCTCGGACGCGATCCGCCAGACGGTTCCGAGCGGCGGCACTGTCTCGACCGGCCCGACGCCGAGCGAGACGGATCCGCTCGAGACGAGCGTGACGCCCCCCGGCGGCGGCTCGGTGACGATCGAGGAGGAAGCACCGACCGTGCCCAACCCGGCGGGTTACAACCTGCTGGGCTATCAGACGACCATCAACGTCAGCCCGATCACACCTCCGACCGCGGCCGCACCGATCGAGCTCAAGTTCAGGATCACTCGTCTCTGCTCCCGGCGGGCTACGACGAATCGGCCTTCGGCTGCGGTCACACGCCAAGCCAGTGTGTCCAGGTCTTCAAGGACGAAAACGACGTGCCGGTCGGCAGCTGCCTGACCTCCGGCAACGCCTCGCCGGATCCTTGCGTGAACCCGCAAAGCTCACCTGCTCCGCCCGGCAGCGACATCGAGATCACCGTTCTGACTCTCAGCGCGAGCGACTGGAACTTCGGCCTGCCCAACGGGACGCTCGTGGTGGTCAGCACGCAGTGCCACATGACGCTCAGGACTTCGACTTTACGACCGACGGAGGCCTCGCCCGCCGAGCTTCTCGCTCGACGACGACTCCTACGACACGCTCTCGACCACCGTAGAGCTTCAGCGCCCTGGCGCCGGGCCACCACTACTCGTTGACCTGGAAGCGGTGCCGACCGGCTGGGATCATGCCTCCGGCGATCTGCGACGACGGCAGCCCCGCGTCCGACATCACCATCGCGCCAGGCGAAACCGACCCACCTGTACGTTCACGAATACCAGGCGCGGCACCATCGTTGGGGTCAAGGACCAACACCCGACAATCCGCACCACTTCGACTTCACGGGCGGCGGGGGCCTTTCTCCGCCGAGCTTCCAGCTCGACGACGACGGCAACGAGGGCAACGAGCTAACTGAGCACACGCTCGTTCGACGTCGGCCTGGCTCGGGCCGACCCGCCGTCCGAGACGGTGCTGGCCGGCTGGGACCGTACATCCGCCACATGCGACGATGGCAGGCCCGCGTCCAACATCGACGTGGCCGCCGGCGAGATGGTCACCTGCACGTTCGCGAACGCCGCCGGGGTCGAGCCCGGATACCCACGTCGGCAGGGCGCAACGCCTTTCGACGCGCCGCTGGTGGTCGCCTACGAGCCCTGCGCGACGCCAGATCGCACGCACGCCGAGCCGCTGGCCTACGGCTCGCGCGCATCGCCGGCGCAGATCCTCTGACTACCTAACGGTGGGGACTCCTGACGCAAATGGTGCCGCTGCCAAGTCGGGAGGCTCGATCCGCTACCGGGTCGTCGCAGGCGACCCCGAGACCGCGGCCGATGAGGCGGACGTCGATCTGGCCGTGAGCGTCACCGACGTGCGCCGGCGGGACGACCTAAGCGATTACACGGGGGAGCTACAGGTGAGCGCTCCGCTGCGAATCACCGATCGTCTGAACGGCGCCCCAGCCGAGTCGGGGACCGGAGCGGAGATCTCGTTCCTCGTCACCGTCGGCTGCGTGGCGACCGCCGATCCGGCCGTCGGATCCACCTGCTCGCTGTCGACGACGCTTGACGCCGTGACACCTGGCGCAGTGCCAGAGGGCGGCCGCTCCATCTGGCAGCTAGGCCAGGTGGAGGCACTTGATGGCGGCGCCGACGACTTGGCCGCGACCGCCGACAACACCGTCTTCCTGGTGCAAGGGATCTTTGTCCCCTAGCCATTCGTAGCCAGGCCTGGATCGTGCCAACGCGGCCCGGCGGATGACAACCAGTCGGTGGACCCCAGTCCATTCGCCTGACGGATACTGCTGGGCGATCGCCCGGAGTCAGGATTTCCAGATGAGTCTTGCGAGGGCCCTCGGCCCACTCGAACGGAGGGGCACGATGGCGCGGATCGCCAGCACGTTCAGCTTGGTCGTATCGGCAGTCGCAGTCGTGATTCTGTTCTCGGCGTCCGCGGCGCAGGCGGTTCCCAACTCGCTGTCGTTGTCGCCAAACACCGCGAGCAACCCGGTCGGCACCACCCACACCGTGACCGCGACCGTCACCGACGGCGGCAACCCGGTCGAGGGCGTGACCGTCTACTTCGCGGTCAATCTCGACATCAACGGGGCCTACTCCGGCTACTGCTCCATCGGCTACTGCACCCCGGCCACCACCGACGAGAACGGCGAGGCGACCTACTCCTACAGCTCGAGCCTCGAAAGCAACGACACCATCTACGCGTTCGCAGACCCGAACGCGAACGCCGTGCACGACGCGGGCGAGCCGGGCGACTCGGCCGCCAAGGTGTGGCGCTCGAACCCGGCCGCGACGCTCACGCCGCTCGAACCCGCCACTTCGGGCGACCTGTTCGTCGACATCCAGCAGCGCTGTGTCTCGGGCTTTGCCCAGGACTCGCAGGGGTCGCCCTCGGTGCGGCCGGTGGTCTTCACGGTCACGGGCGCTAACCCCCAGACGAAGACCGAGAACTCCAACACCGGCGGTGGCGTGGGCTTCTGCTACACCGGCGAGAACGCGGGCGATGACACGATCACGGCGTTCGTCGACAACAACAGGAACGGCACCCAGGAAGCGGGTGAGCCGAGCAACAGCCCACCCAATCCCACCCAGCACTGGCGCGCGGACATCCCCGACTCCCTGTCGCTCACTCCCGAGACGGCCACCAACGACATCGGCACCACCCACACCGTGACCGCGACCGTCACCGACGGCGGCAACCCGGTCGAGGGCGTGACCGTCTACTTCGCGGTCAATCTCGACATCAACGGGGCCTACTCCGGCTACTGCTCCATCGGCTACTGCACCCCGGCCACCACCGACGAGAACGGCGAGGCGACCTACTCCTACAGCTCGAGCCTCGAAAGCAACGACACCATCTACGCGTTCGCAGACCCGAACGCGAACGCCGTGCACGACGCGGGCGAGCCGGGCGACTCGGCCGCCAAGGTGTGGCGCTCGAACCCGGCCGCGACGCTCACGCCGCTCGAACCCGCCACTTCGGGCGACCTGTTCGTCGACATCCAGCAGCGCTGTGTCTCGGGCTTTGCCCAGGACTCGCAGGGGTCGCCCTCGGTGCGGCCGGTGGTCTTCACGGTCACGGGCGCTAACCCCCAGACGAAGACCGAGAACTCCAACACCGGCGGTGGCGTGGGCTTCTGCTACACCGGCGAGAACGCGGGCGATGACACGATCACGGCGTTCGTCGACAACAACAGGAACGGCACCCAGGAAGCGGGTGAGCCGAGCAACAGCCCACCCAATCCCACCCAGCACTGGCGCGCGGACATCCCCGACTCCCTGTCGCTCACTCCCGAGACGGCCACCAACGACATCGGCACCACCCACACCGTGACCGCGACCGTCACCGACGGCGGCAACCCGGTCGAGGGCGTGACCGTCTACTTCGCGGTCAATCTCGACATCAACGGGGCCTACTCCGGCTACTGCTCCATCGGCTACTGCACCCCGGCCACCACCGACGAGAACGGCGAGGCGACCTACTCCTACAGCTCGAGCCTCGAAAGCAACGACACCATCTACGCGTTCGCAGACCCGAACGCGAACGCCGTGCACGACGCGGGCGAGCCGGGCGACTCGGCCGCCAAGGTGTGGCGCTCGAACCCGGCCGCGACGCTCACGCCGCTCGAACCCGCCACTTCGGGCGACCTGTTCGTCGACATCCAGCAGCGCTGTGTCTCGGGCTTTGCCCAGGACTCGCAGGGGTCGCCCTCGGTGCGGCCGGTGGTCTTCACGGTCACGGGCGCTAACCCCCAGACGAAGACCGAGAACTCCAACACCGGCGGTGGCGTGGGCTTCTGCTACACCGGCGAGAACGCGGGCGATGACACGATCACGGCGTTCGTCGACAACAACAGGAACGGCACCCAGGAAGCGGGTGAGCCGAGCAACAGCCCACCCAATCCCACCCAGCACTGGCGCGCGGACATCCCCGACTCCCTGTCGCTCACTCCCGAGACGGCCACCAACGACATCGGCACCACCCACACCGTGACCGCGACCGTCACCGACGGCGGCAACCCGGTCGAGGGCGTGACCGTCTACTTCGCGGTCAATCTCGACATCAACGGGGCCTACTCCGGCTACTGCTCCATCGGCTACTGCACCCCGGCCACCACCGACGAGAACGGCGAGGCGACCTACTCCTACAGCTCGAGCCTCGAAAGCAACGACACCATCTACGCGTTCGCAGACCCGAACGCGAACGCCGTGCACGACGCGGGCGAGCCGGGCGACTCGGCCGCCAAGGTGTGGAATCGCGTCGACCAACCGGCCTCGATCGAGCTCACGCCCAAGAACATTCACCACGACCGTCACCGGTCTAACCGCAATGCGTGACCGCGAAAGTCACGGCGTCCACAGGGAACCCCACCAGCGGATGGACGGTGCGCTTCTCGGTCACAGGCGCGAACCCCCAGACAGGTTCCGCCACCTCGGACGGCAGCGGGAACGCCCCATTCTGTTACACGGGCGAGAACGGCGGCTCGGACACGATCTCGGCCTTCGCCGACACGGATGGGAACGGCACCCAGGACGCCCCCGGTGAGCCGGGCGATCCGGGCGTGACGAGGGAATGGCTCGCGCAACCGCCGGACACGATCACGCTCACACCCAACCACACTTTCTTGCCCACGAACAGTCTCGCGACTCCCACCGCGAAGGTGACCGACGGCGGCGTGCCGCTCGAGCGCGTGCGCGTCGTCTTCACGGTCACAGGCCCGAACGGTCCGCAGCTGGTCTCCGATTTGACCGATGCAAACGGCGACGCCTCCTTCACGCTTCAAGGGTCGTTCGCCGGTGACGACACGGTGACGGCGTTCGCCGACACCAACCTCGACTCGACGCAAGGCGGGGGGAGCCGAGCGACAGCGGGACGTTGACCTGGACGCCCGAGCCGCTCACTTCACTGGCACTCTTCCCGGAGACGGCCACGCTCGACGTGGGCACGGAGCACTGCATCACCGCGACCGTCGCGGACCGATTCAGCAACCCGCAGGGCAACCGTCTCGTGCGCTTCTCGATCAGCGGTGCCAATACCAGGACCGGCGCCATCTCCACCAGTTTCTCCGGCGAGGCGAGGTTCTGCTACACGGGCAGTAACGCCGGCGACGACACGATCTCCGCCTATGCCGACACAAACCCGCCCAACAACACTCAGGACCTTGACGAGCCCGGCGACACCGCCTCCGTGTCTTGGACGGCCAACGGCCAACTCGAGGTCGTGAAGAGGCTGGTCCCGAACTCCGATCCCGGCCGCTTCGACCTGCAGATAGACGGCGCCACGATCCGGCAGGATGCCGGCGACGGTGACTCCACCGGCAAGCAGCCGGTGTCCGCCGATACACACACGGTCGGCGAGGTCGGAGGCAGCACCCCGGCCACCAGCCTGGACGACTACGTCAGCCAGATCTCCTGCAGGGATGGCAACGGCAGCGGTTCAACCGTCGCCGAGGGCAACACGAGCGGCCCGCTGAACGTGCCGGTGGCCCAGAACGCCGACGTGGTCTGCACGATCACCAACACGCCATCCGCGCAGCTCTCCGTTACCCGGGACGGAACGGGAGCCGGAACCGTCACCAGCCAGCCTCAGGGGATCCTCTGCGGCTCGACCTGTTCGGCGTCGTTCCCACGCGGCACGCAGGTCAAGCTGAGCGCGATCGCCGACGGCAACTCGCGCTTCACCGGCTGGAGCGGAGCCGGCTGCTCCGGGACGGATGACTGCACGGTGTCGATGGATGCGGCTCGGTCGGTCACTTCAACCTTCGATCCCGAGCCGCTACAGGCGAACGCGGGCGACGACCAGACGGTGGTCCAGGGGACGGAGGTGACCTTAGACGGGTCGGCGTCACGGCCCTCCGGCGGGATTGACAGCTACACGTGGGACTTCGGCGAGGGAGCACCTGCCAACAGTGTCGTCGCGCGGCACACCTACTCGACGCCCGGCACCTACACAGCGCACCTGACGGTCGGTCGTGGCGCGGCCACGGACACCGACGACGTGACGGTCGTCGTGAGGCAGACCACCGCAGCTCAAGGGCTGAATGTCGCAGTCAACGACTTCGAAAGCCACAGCGGCCTCTCCGGCGCTGACGTCCTGGTCATCGACAGCAAGGGCGTGCGCTACTCCGCAGTCACCGATTCAAGCGGGCATGCAACGCTCGACGGGCTACGGATGGCGCCTACACGATCTACGCCTCCGCGGACGGCCATCGGCCAAACGCGATCCAGGCGACACTGGTGGACGGCGCGGGCTCGGCCACCGTGGAGCTGAGCCGGGCGGCTTGGCGACGACCAACGTCACGTCCACTCGGCTCACCAGGGAGGACATCGTGGCCGCCGGGATCGATCCGGACGATCCGGCCAACCAGAACGTCTTTGAGTTCAGTATTCATCTCTGCTTCAGCTCCACGGGCAGCTGCGGCGACGTCGGCGGCTTCTTCAATGGCGCCGGGGACTTCATCTCCACGGACACCGACGTCCCAGGCGGTTCCTGTGACTCAGAGAGCTGCACGTTCGATATCGGCGGCGGTGATGGTGGCGGCGGCGACGGTGGCGGCTTCGCGGTGGCAACGCCTCGGGTCATCGACGGTCAGCCCAGCATCTTCTGGCTGGTGATCCCGGGCAAGGCGCGCTTCTTGAAGGAGTTCTTCAACGTGCACATGGAGGTGCTCAACCTGGCGTCCTCGTCGTTGATCCGCTTCACCGACGGCTCGGCCGCGCTCGAGTTGCCTGACGGGCTCAGCCTCGCGCCCACGGCGACGCCTCAGTCGCTCAGCCGGAGCATGGCTGACATTCCCGGCGGCGAGAGCGGCTCAGCCGACTGGATCGTGCGCGGGGACATGGCAGGCGACTACGACCTGCGTACGACCTATACCGGCAAGCTCCAGCCGTTCAACCGGGACGTTGTCTTCACGTCCCAGACGACGCGGCCACTGAAGGTCTGGGGCACGAACGCGCTGTCGCTGATCATCGACGTTGACGATCAGGCGCACCGGGCCTTCCCGTATCGCCTGCGGATCGGGCTCAAGAACGTCACGGACGCCGACCCTGCGAATGCAACCGACCTCTACAACCCCTCGGTCGAGCTGCTCACGGAAGGACGGCTCAACTACATCTACTCGCCGCGGCAGCAGCTCGAGTTCGGCACCGCCGTCATCCATCCCGGCGACACATTCTGGACCGACGACTACATCCTGGTGCCGTCGGGCAGTGGCCTTCTCGACCTGAGCAACTCATTCGTCGAGCGGACGGCAGGCGCCGATGAGGGTGGATCGGACCAAGTCATCAGCCACCCGCCGGTGCAAACTCCGGCCACGGCCCCCGATTTCGACGCCACTGCGAGCGGGCACTTCACATGGGACGCGGTCCCCGGCGCGACCGAGTACCAGCTCTTCGCAGTGCCGGCCTCGACCAATGCGGACAACTTCCCGATCGACGACTTCCCCGGCGACCCGATCGCGGAAACGACCGACACGTCGGTCGATGTGCCAGGTGAAGGCGGCGCCGGCACCTGGTACGCGCTCAGCACGGTGATCGACGGCAAGAACGTGATGTTCCATCCGATGATCGAGGGGCCAGGTCCGCCGGCGGGCATCGTCTCGGTGATCGGTTCGACGCTGACCTACACCGCCGGCCCTGGCGACGACAACGTCGTCTAGGTCTCGCTTGCGTCGGGCACGTACACCGTTCGCGATACGGGCGCTCAGATCGACCCGGGCGCGGGATGCACCGCAGTCGATCCCAACCAGGTGAAGCTGTGCCGCCGGCGGCGTCGACGGGATCAGCCTCGACACGGGTGACGGGGCCGACTCGGTTACGCAGGGCGCTCCAACGCCGTCCACGATCGAGGGCGGGGATGGGAACGACGTCTTGAAGGGCGGCACCGGAGCGGACGTCCTGACGGGCGGCGCGGGCGTCGACCGCACTACCTACTCAGGACGGACGACCCCGGTGCAGGTCTACTTGGACGACCTCGCCAACGACGGCGCCCCGGGAGAGGGCGATGACGTCCGTACCGAGAACGTGCACGGCGGCGCGGGGGCCGACGTGTTGAGCGGCGACTCCAAGGCCAACTTGCTTTGGGGCAAGCTCGGCGACGACCTGATCCGTGGCAACGCCGGCAACGACGACATCGACGGCAGCGGCGGCAACGACACCATCACCGGGGGCGCCGGCGCCGATGCCCTTAGCGGCGGCGGTGGCATCGACACGGCCACGTACGAGGCGCGAGGGGCCCCAGTCAGCGTGACCCTCGATCGAAGGCCGAACGATGGCGCCATCGCCGTCCCCGAGCACGACAACGTTCGCACCGAGAACATCCTTGGCGGCATGGCAGCCGACACACTGACCGGAGACTCGGGGCCCAACACCCTGAACGGCGGACCCGGGGCCGATGTGCTCATGGGTCTCGGGGGCAATGACCGGCTTCTGGCTGCAGACGGCCTGGCCGACACGACGCTCGACTGCGGCGCCGGCCTGGCCGACATCGCCGAAGTCGACTCGATCGACCCTGCGCAGATCGACTGCGAGCTGTAACGACTAGATAGGGCCGATGACAGAGCCGCGGGTTTCATCCTCGTGCAGGCCCATCGTGCGGGGGTGTGGCAGGCACTCCAGGCCCGACACACGTCCGATACATGGGGAGGACCTGCACGACGCAGAAAGAGAAAGCCCCGCCCTGCGGGGCTTTCTCAATGAACGGCCGCCAGCGCGAAGGGGCTTCCCTCGGAGTCCTTGCAGATCGCCCATCGCTCGCCGGGGTGAATGACGGTTCCGCCGAGTGCCTGGACCTTGGTAAGCGCTGCCGGCAGCTCCTGGACCTCGAAGTACGGCAGCGAGAACGAGTCACCCGGACCTCGTCCGCGAACGTGAACTCCGACCGCTGCGCCTTCCGAGCGCGTCTGCCAGCCCTCGCCCTCGCCGGCGGCGCGGGGCTCGAGCGGGACCCCGAGCAAGCCCGCCCAGAAATTACGTGCCCGCTCCGCATCGTCAGCGGGGAACTCGATCAATGCCAGCGGAGATTCCATGCGGTCACCGTACCGCCGGCGCGGGGCTCACGGCCCGGCGGAGCCGCGCGTCATGCCTCCAACGAGGACTCCGGAGCCGAGATGGGCGCCGAGCACCGGCCCCACCTCCGTGCAGAACAGGGGCTCGCTCCCGAAGATCGCGGTGCCCGCGGCGACCAGGCGCTTCGCATCCTCGCTGGACTGGGCGTGCTGCACGATCCAATCCGTGGCACCGCGGTCGTGCAGCTCATGGAGGTAAGCCTCCATCCGCTCCAGGCCCCGGCGCCATGTTCGAACCCGCCCGACCGGGCTGATCTCGGTGCCGAAAGTCAGGACCGGCTTGACCTTGAGCGCCGTCCCCACCATCGCCTGCGCCGCCCCGATGCGCCCGCCGCGGCGCAGATATTCCAGAGTCTCGAGGCAGAACCAGATGTCGAGGCTCTCACGGGCATGGCGGACGCCATCCACCACCGCGTCAAGCGCCGCGCCTTGTTCGGCCGCGCTGGCGGCGACCAGAACGAGGCAGCCCAGACCGCCGGCGCCCGTCTGGCTGTCAACCACCTCGACGCGGCCGGGATGCCCGCGGTCGGTCAGGATCCGCGCCGCTTCGACGGCGCTCTCGCATGTTCCCGAAAGCCCGCTGGCGATGTGGATGGAGGCGACGTCGCGGCCCTCTCTGACGAGCGGCTCGAAGCACCCGAGGAAGTCCCCTACCGAAGGCTGGGACGTCGTGGGCAGCCGGGGGTTGTCGCGCAGCCGCGCGTAGAAGGCGTCGAGGTCTTCGTACTCATGCTCGAGCCGCAGGTCGCCGTCCCAGCCCACGTACAGGCTGACCTGGCGAATCTCCCACCGGCGCACAAGCTCTGAGGGCAGGTATGGCGTGCTGTCGGTGACCACGGCGACACGGTCCCGCACGTCGGAAGGCCGGGCGTCTTGAGAGGCGTTCACGAAGCGGTCGGAAGGCTACCGGCCGCGAGGCCTACGGGATACTGCGCGGGGCCATGTCGCAAGAGAACGTGAACGCCGCTGCGCTTTGGCACCGCGGTCAGGAGGGTTGGCCGCGCAGCCACCCGATCGCACAGTTCCCGAACGCGCCGCTGCTCGTTGCGTTCGCCGGCTGGCTGCTCGCTGCGCTCTCGGATGGCACGGCACACGACATCGGCCGCGCCGTCTTCATAGTCGGCCTCGGAGTCTGGGCGTGGGAAGAGGCGGTGGACGGAGCCAGCTGGTTCCGGCGCCTGCTTGGCGCGGGAGCGCTCGTCTGGCTGGTCGTTCATCTGGCCGGCGAGCTTTAGAGGCTCTACCGCGCCATTCGGTTTATGCGATCTAGACCCCGTCGCGAAAGCGCCGGGTCATTTCCTTGTCCCCCATCTCGCGGAGCAGCTCTTGCTCCTCCTTGCCGGCTTGCTCCCTGGAAGCCTCGGACAAAAGCCGCTCGGCGTCGAGGTTGCTTCCGGCAACGATGTCGTCGAGGAATTGGCGCAACGCGGGCTCGGACCCTTCCTGAACCTCCTCCACCACGATCGCCTGGCCTTCGAGCTTCACCTCGCCCCAGGAGCCGCCGCGCATCGCCGTTCGAGCCAAGCCGCTCATGAAACGCGCGAACCCAGAACGAGCCGGGCGGCGTGACAAGGGGGACCGAGAGCGTGCCGGACTTGACCTCAGCCATGCGCCAGTCGAGCGCCACGTGAGCCATCTCCAAACTCTATTGGCTCGCCAGGCACCGCCAGGAGGTCGAGCTACCGTTAGGGCATGCCAAAAACACTGATCGTCGCCGAGAAGCCCTCGGTCGCCCGCGACATCGCCTCCGCGCTTCCCGGCTCTTTCAGCTCTAGCCCGGACAAGAGCCATCTGGCCGGAGACGGCTATGTGATCACCTGGGCGGTCGGGCAGCTGGTCGGGCTCGCCCCGCCCGACTCCTACGACCCGCGGTTCAAGAAATGGCGCTTCGCCGACCTGCCCATCCTGCCGGAGCGGTTCACGCTCGTCCCCAACGACGAGAAGTCCAAGAAGCAGCTGGACGCGATCCACAGGCTCCTGAAGAGCGACGACGTCGAGGACGTGGTCAATGCCTGCGACGCGGCCCGTGAGGGTGAGCTGATCTTCGCCTACATCTACGAGACCGCGGGGACCGGCAAGCCCGTGCGTCGCCTGTGGCTGAACTCGATGACCTCGAAGGCGATCGTCGACGCATTCGAGCGGCTTCGCCCGGGCGAAGACATGCAACCGCTGGAGGCGGCGGCGCGCTCGCGCGCCGAGGCCGACTGGCTGGTGGGGATGAATGCCACGCGTGCCGCGACGGTGCGGCTGCGGGCGGCATTCGACAGCACGGTATCGCTGGGGCGCGTGCAGACACCGACGCTGGCGCTCGTGGCCCGGCGAGAGGAGGAGATCCGCGCGTTCAAGCCCGAGCCTTACTGGCTCGTGGAGGCCGACTTCGCGGCTGACGGCGAGCGCCTCTACTCGGGCCGCTACCTCGGGGGCAAGCGAATCGACGAGCCGCTGGCCGGCCGGATCGTGGAGGAATGCCGGGACGGGCGCGGCGTGATCACGAAGCTCGAGAAAAAGGAGGAGCGCGAGCGCTCCCAGCTCCTCTATGACCTCACGTCCCTGCAGCGGGAGGCGAACACCAGGTTCGGCTTCTCCGCCAAGCGCACGCTCGCGGCGGCCCAGAAGCTCTACGAGCAGCACAAGGCCATCACCTATCCGCGCACCAACTCCCGCTGGCTCTCGAGCGACATGATCGGTGAGATCAGGCCCACCGCCGAGCTGGTCGGCCGCAACAGCGAGTACGCAAAGGGGGCGGCCTACGTCTCCGGCTTGAAGGAGCTGCCGCTCGGACGGGTGGTGAACGACAAGAAGGTGGAGGACCACCACGCGATCATCCCCACCAAGGTCGCGCACGACCTGGCCAAGATGGGCGCGGACGAGAAGAAGATCTACGACCTGGTGGCCAGGCGCTTCCTCGCGATCTTCCATCCCGACGCGGTGTTCGAGCGCACCCGCGTGGAGACCACGGTGGCCGAGCACGTCTTCCGCACGAGCGGACGCGTGCTGCTCGAGGCCGGCTGGCGCGCGGTCTACGGGGAGGAGGCGCGCACCGCCGACACGCCCGAGGACGACACCGGCGGCGACCAGCTGCTGCCAAAGCTCGAGCAGGGTGAGGACGTCGCGGTGCGCCGCGTCGAGTCCCTGCGCAAGGAGACCCAGCCGCCCAGGCGGTTCACCGAAGCCTCGCTGCTCGGGGCGATGGAGACGGCCGGCAAGGACATCGAGGATGCGGAGCTGCGCGAGGCGATGAAGGACTCGGGCCTGGGCACGCCCGCGACTCGCGCCTCCATCATCGAGCGGCTCATCTCGGTGGAGTACATCGAGCGTGAGGGAAGGGCGCTCCACGCGACCGAGAAGGGCGTCCAGGTCATTCGCCTGCTCGGCGAGCACGCCCTCACCTCCCCCGAGCTCACCGGACAATGGGAACAGCGCCTCGGGCTGATCGCCCAGGGCGAGGAGAGCCGCCCGTCGTTCATGAACGACATCGCGAGCTTCACCAAGCAGACGGTCGAGCAGTTCGACGGGCTGAAGGGCGTGAAGATCGAACGGGCCAACCTTGGCCCCTGCCCGGTCTGCGGCAAGGACGTGACGGAGAATCGCAAGGGCTATTCGTGCTGGTCGCGGGACGACCCCGGCTGTGGGTTCGTCATCTGGAAGAAGAAGGCCGGGAAGAACCTTCCGACCGCGGTCGCCAAGGAGCTGATGGAGAGCCTGGCGCAGTCGATCAAGCGGGGTGACGAGCCTCCCGCGGGCCGCACGGCCAAACCGGTCACGGGCTTCAAGGGCCGCTCGGGGCGCTCATTCCGCGCCAAGCTGAAGATCGAAGGCGCGCCCGAGGGCAAGTGGCGGGTGGATTTCGACGAGGACTGGGCGTCGGGTCCGGCCGAGCCGCCGGCGGATCGGGCGCTCGCGGAGTAGTCGACCTAGAACGACGTTCCGAGCACGACCGGGAGCACGGCCTGCGCTCCCGCGCGCCGCAGTTGGCCGCCCACCATGGCGAGCGTCCAGCCTGAGAAGCGCTGGTCGTCGAGGAGGATGCCGGTGCCGGCCGGAGGAGTCGCAGTGACCGTGAAGGCTCCCCGGACGTTGGCGGCCTGCTGCACGGCGTTGGCCATCTCGCGCTGGGGCGGACGAGGCTCCGTGCGCTCGATAAGGGCTCAGGTGGTCGACACCGAGCTGCTCGGCGAGGCGCTCGCCCAGCCGGGGACACACATCGCCCCGGCGCGCGGATGGGACGGTTGTGACCCAGGCGACCGACGTGCCGGAACCACGCAGGATGTCGGCGAGGGCGACCGCGATCTCGTCGTCGAGGCGCTCGGCGCGCAGGCCCCGCTCGATGGCCGGCCACCAGCCGCCGTCGCCCACGCGGGCGAGGGCCCATCCCGGCTCGGTGCGCGCGTTCTCGGAGATCTTTCGCATCGTCCCACCGGCATCCGGCGCCATCTTGCGTACCTCCAGCTCGAGCGGCCGTGAGCGCAGATGGCGTTGGGCGAGCTCCACCAGCCGGGCTGCCGGCGGGTCGGCGAAGCGCGGCCCTGTGCACACCGAGCAACGCCCGCAGTCCTGCGGATCGGGGTCATCGAGCTCCTCCTGCAGGACACGCATCAGACAACGGCCGTCGCTGCCGTACGCTGCCATCGCGGTCTGCTCGGCACGGCGCAGGGCGGTCACCTGCTCGTACCGTTCGGCGTCGTAGCTCCAGTCGCTGCCGGGCACCGCCTCCCAGCGGTTGCCCGAGCGCCTGACCGCGCCCTCCACGTCGAGGATCTTCAGCATCGCCTCGATGCGTCCCTTGCCGAGGTTCACGATGCCCATCAGCTGGCTCACGGTGCGGCCGTCCCTGCCCGCGATTTCGAGGTCGTCGAGCACGGCTCGGACGCGCTCCTGCGCCGGGAACGCCTGCTCGATGAAGAAATTCTGGATGCGGCGGTCCTCGTCGCCGCGCAGCAGGATCACGTCTGCGTGATCGACGCCCCGCCCGGCGCGGCCGACCTGTTGGTAGTAGGACACGACCGAGCCCGGAGCCTGGAAGTGCACGACGAAGGTCAGGTCTGCCTTGTCGTAGCCCATGCCGAGCGCACTCGTGGCGACCACGGCCTTGATCTCGTTGTGGAGCAGGCTCTCCTCCGTTGCGATTCGCTCGCCGGTCTCCTGTTCGCCGCTGTAGGAGCGGGCGGCAATGCCGTTGGCGGTCAGGAACGTCGCCACCTGCTCGGCATCGCGCTTGGTCAGCGTGTAGACGATGCCCGAGCCCGGCAGCGATGGAAGGTGCTCCACGAGCCACGCGAGTCGCTCTGCCGGCCGCGGTAGCTCGACCACCTCGAGGCGCAGGCTCGTGCGCGCGAGCGGACCGCGGTAAGAGCGCAGCCGGTCGTCCTTCTGGCGGGCCAGTTGCTCCATCACGTCGCCCACCACGCGGTCGTTGGCGGTCGCGGTGGTCCCGAGCACCGCGACCTCGGGGCCGAGCGCGTCGAGCATGTCCTTCACCCGCCGGTAATCGGGCCGGAAGTCGTGGCCCCAGTCGGAGATGCAGTGGGCCTCGTCGATCACCAGCAGCCCGACCGAAGCCGCGAATACGGGCAGCATGTCCTCACGGAAGCGCGGGTTGTTCAGCCGCTCGGGGCTGATCAGCAGCAGGTCGACCGTGTCGGCGGCGAGGAGCCCACGCACCTGGTCCCATTCGCCCCGGTTGGTGCTGTTGACCGTATGCGCGCGCAGCCCGAGCCGCTCGGCTGCGGCGATCTGGTTGCGCATCAAGGCGAGCAGCGGGCTGATGATCAGCGTCGGGCCCGCGCCGGCCTCGCGCAGCAGCGCCGTGGCGACGAAGTACACGGCCGACTTGCCCCACCCGGTGCGCTGGACGCAGAGAACGCGCGCCCGGTCGGCAACGATGTCCTCGATCGCCTCTCGCTGATCCGGGCGAAACTGCGCCGCCGGATCCCCTGTGAGGGTGCGGAGGCGATCCAGGGCGGTGGTGGCGATCAACAACTCATGTCTCCTGGAGCCTCAGATTCGAAGGAATGTTGGTCGCTCCGGCGAAAACAGATGGGCCGGGCGCTCTCTCGAGAGCTGGCTGGCGTGCGACGAAAGTAACCAAATCAGCGAGAGGGGTCACAAATGAGAGGTGCAGGCCGGGTTGGATTCGCAGCCGTCTTGCTGTTGGTTGTGGGCACGCTCAACATCATCTACGGCATCGGGGCGCTCGACGATGCGAACATCTACGCCAACGACACGAGGTTCATCCTCACGAACCTCAACACCCTGGGCTGGGTGCTGATCATCCTCGGGGTGTTCCAGCTCACCGGCGGTCTTTCGCTGCTCGGCGGTCGGACCTACGGTCGCGTGATCGGGATCACCGCCGCCAGCATTGGCGCAATCGGCGCGCTGCTGTCCGTCGGTGGACAGTACCCCTGGTGGTCACTCGGGATCTTCGCGCTGTGTGTTTGGATCATTATGGGCATCTTCGTCTACGGCGAAGAGGAGCCCATCGCGAGATAGGACCCGGCAGCCGTCTGGCTGCGATGTCTCACGGGATTGAGAAAGCCGCCGTTTTCGGCGGCTTTCTCGCGTAGCGGGGGCGGGTTCGACGTTCATATCCCTATAAGGCCGTGGCGCACACTTTCTCGCCCCCCGGCGGAGGTGGCGTCTCCGGGTCGGTAGCGTTCCGGGCGTGCTCGTAGAAGACCTTGAGCGGCTTCGCAGCGCCTATCAGGCGTTCAACGAAGGGGGCGTCGAAGCGTTTCTGGAACGACTCACCCCGGACTTCTACGTGCGCGACCGGCCCTCGTCCCCGGACAGGCAGACGCGGTACGGCCGCGAGGGGATCATTCAGCTGTTCGACTCCTATATGGAGGCGTTCGACGCGCTCCGGCTCGAGCCGGAGGAGTTCATCGAAGTGGGCGACCAGATCGTCGTGTCGCTGCGACAGTGGGTGCGGGGCAAGGGCAGCGGAGCGGAAGTGGGCGGCCACATCGCCCATGTCTGGACCATGCGGGGGCCCGACGTCTATCGGCTGCGCATCTTCGGAGACAAGGACTCGTGCGCTGGACGCGCTGAGGGACGAGGACGGGCCTTGAGGAGCGGCCCGACCGCGCTGAACGGCGCCTCGCGTATGTGACCGCGGACATTTGCGCGGCGCCTGATCAGGTGATTAAGTCCCGCGTGGGGTCTCTTTGGCACAACACACCACAGCAGAGCTCGCGATCGGCTCTGACTTCGCCGGGTACCGCGTCGAGGAAATAGCAGCCCGCGGGGGAATGGGAGTCGTCTATCGCGCGACCCAGGTCCGGCTGGGGCGGACCGTCGCGCTCAAACTCGTGACGCCAGCGCTTGCGCGGGACGAGTCCTTCCGTGAGCGATTCAGGCGCGAGTGGATGATCGCGGCTTCGATCGATCATCCGAACGTCATCCCGGTCTACGAGGCCGGCGAGGAAGGCGACGCCCTGTTCATCGCGATGCGCTGGGTCGAGGGCACCGATCTCCGTGAGCTGATCGATTCCGGCGCGCTCGACCCGGCTCGCGCCATCCACCTCGTCAGCCAGCTCGCCGGCGCCTTGGATGCGGCCCACGCACGGGAGCTGATCCACCGAGACATCAAGCCGGCGAACGTTCTCATCGCCGGTCAGGACCACGTCTACCTGACCGATTTCGGACTCACGAAGCATGCGAGCTCGATCAGCGGGCTGACCAGGACCGGGCAGTGGGTGGGCACCGTCGACTACACGGCGCCCGAGCAGATCGAGGGTGCGTCGGTCTGCAGGCAGACCGACGTCTACTCGCTCGGCTGCCTGTTCTTCGAGACCGTGACGGGGCAACCGCCGTACAAGCGCGAGAACGAGCTGGCCACGCTGTGGGCCCACGTTTACAAGCCGCCGCCCTCGGTCCGCGAGATCAAGCCAGAGCTTCCGGCAGGGTTCGACGACGTCATCCAACGCGCGCTCGCGAAGGACCCCGCGGACCGCTACGAGTCCGCAGGCGACCTCGCCGGCGCTGCCGCGGCCGCGCTGGGATCCGAGACGCGGGCGCCGTCGACGCAGTCGACTGCTGTGCCCGCCGGGGAGCCGGCGGCGTCCCCGACCGGTCAGGGCAGGAGTGGATGGCCCCGCTCGCCGAGATGGGTTGTGGTCGGGGCCGCCGCTGCCGCGGTCCTAATCGCGGCGATCGTGGCAATCGTGGCGTCCTCGGGGTCGGACGAGCCGAGCAGTGAGGGCGCGACGAACGCGGCGACCGCGCCGGCGTTGCGAACGAGCTCCACCTGGCGCAGCCTGCCCCCGATGCCGACCGCACGCCAGAACATGCCGAGCGCCGTGGTGGACGGGACGATCTGGGTCCCGGGCGGCCTGGTACAGGGCGCCAAGGGCTCGTCCAAGGTCGAGGGCTATGACCCGGTGATCAACTCCTGGAAGGCCGGCCCCGACCTTCCGGCGCGGCTGCACCACGTGATGGCCGCCGCCTACAAGGACGAGCTGGTAGTGATCGGCGGCTGGGTCCCGAAGGGGGACAACCCCAGCGGCGAGGTGTCCGACCGCGTCTTTGCCCTGCGGGGCGGTAGCTGGGTCGAGCTTCCCTCACTGAACCGGGCCCGCGCGGCCGGCGCTGCGGCCGTGGTCGGCGATCGGATCGTCGTCGTCGGCGGCCAGGCCGATGACCACCTCGTCCCAACCACCGAGGTCTTCGACGGCAAGCGCTGGACGACCGCCGCCGACATCCCCACCGCACGAGAGCACCTCGCGGTGGCCTCGGACGGGCGCTTCCTCTACGCCGTCGGCGGACGGGACCTCTCGCCCGCCAAGAACTCGCCCGCGCTCGAGCGCTTCGACCCGCAGGCGAACCGCTGGGAGCGCCTGCCCGACATGCCGACCGCGCGCGGCGGGCTCGGCGCGACGATCGCCGGCGGGCGGATCTTCGCGATCGGCGGCGAGACCGCGACCGACGTGATGGGCAAGGTCGAGTCCTTCGACATCGGCGCGAAGTCGTGGTCCGAGCGGCCCCGAGATGCGCACTCCACGCCACGGGCTCACGGCCGCCGCGATCGGCCGCACCGTCTACGCGCTCGGCGGCGCCACCCGGCCCGGCCACGCGACTGCGGCGGCGACGGCCGAGGCGCTCAGGCTCGTGTCGGGACGGCGTCCGCCTCCGGCCACCACCTGGCGCAGCCTGCCCCCGATGCCGACCGCACGCCAGAACATGCCGAGCGCCGTGGTGGACGGGACGATCTGGGTCCCGGGCGGCCTGGTACAGGGCGCCAAGGGCTCGTCCAAGGTCGAGGGCTATGACCCGGTGATCAACTCCTGGAAGGCCGGCCCCGACCTTCCGGCGCGGCTGCACCACGTGATGGCCGCCGCCTACAAGGACGAGCTGGTAGTGATCGGCGGCTGGGTCCCGAAGGGGGACAACCCCAGCGGCGAAGTGTCCGACCGCGTCTTTGCCCTGCGGGGCGGTAGCTGGGTCGAGCTTCCCTCACTGAACCGGGCCCGCGCGGCCGGCGCTGCGGCCGTGGTCGGCGATCGGATCGTCGTCGTCGGCGGCCAGGCCGATGACCACCTCGTCCCAACCACCGAGGTCTTCGACGGCAAGCGCTGGACGACCGCCGCCGACATCCCCACCGCACGAGAGCACCTCGCGGTGGCCTCGGACGGGCGCTTCCTCTACGCCGTCGGCGGACGGGACCTCTCGCCCGCCAAGAACTCGCCCGCGCTCGAGCGCTTCGACCCGCAGGCGAACCGCTGGGAGCGCCTGCCCGACATGCCGACCGCGCGCGGCGGGCTCGGCGCGACGATCGCCGGCGGGCGGATCTTCGCGATCGGCGGCGAGACCGCGACCGACGTGATGGGCAAGGTCGAGTCCTTCGACATCGGCGCGAAGTCGTGGTCGAGCGGCCCCGAGATGCGCACTCCACGCCACGGGCTCACGGCCGCCGCGATCGGCCGCACCGTCTACGCGCTCGGCGGCGCCACCCGGCCCGGCCACGCGACTGCGGCGGCGACGGCCGAGGCGCTCCGCGCCGGGACGCTGAGCGCCGCCTAGCCGGGACCCGCTATCGGCGCTTGAAGGTCGTCCGTACGTTGGCCGTGCCGGTCGCAGTGGCTGAGCGGTGGAGGCCGACCTCCAGGCGGGAGCCAACCAGCTTGCGCAGCTTGACTCCGCGCGAGGCGGTACGGATGCGCAGAGTCACCGTCCCGTTCCGCGCCTTCCGGCAGGAGCTGCGAAGCAACCGCACGGGCTCTTTACGGGAGGCCCGCCGCATGCGGTAGCTGATCGTGCGGGCGGTCTTGTTGACGCGCACTTTCATCGCACGGAAACGGAGCTGGCAAGAGGCCCGAGCAGCGGCGGACACAGGGGGAAGGCCGGCCTTACGCGCCTGCTCTTCCAGCTCCTTGACGTGATCGAGGCATGCGGCGAGGAACGTGGTGAACGCAAGGAACTCGTCGACCGACGTATCCGGCGGGGGAGGCGGAGGGATGAAGGGGTTGACGATTCCGTCGCCTTCCGCGGACTCTCGAATCTTCCGGGCAGCTCCCACGGCAGCGCGAACGCAGTTGCCTCTCGTAAGTAGCTTCTTCTCGGGCTCGGGGGCAATCCCGACCGCGATATTGAGAACGACATTGGCTGCGAGTGTTCCATCGCTTACGGCGACAGACACCTCGCGTTGCTTCGCAGAGATTGGCGGTGAGATGGCGATCGCTTGCTCGCCCGGGCCGAGCACGGCGGCGGGGCCGGCCTGGCCCCAGGCGGCGGCGGCCGCCAGCACTTTTGGTGATGTCGGAGGCGGCAGCAGAGGTGCTACAGGAGGCGCGGGTGGCGCTGCGTTGCTCAAGCAGGCGCCGCCTCCGCAGGCCGATCTCCATTGTCCGGTCGACCCGCCAACGATCGTGAATGTGCCGCTGAACGAGTGGCCGTCGGGGGCCAGCACGATGGAGAAGCTTGCGGACTGGCCGGCCTCGTTGTTCACCAGCGTGCCGCTCAGGGTGCTTCCCGAGATGGTGCCGGACAGCGTGCCCGAGGCCGCATTGCCCTTCCACACGCCGCCGACGCTCTGCCGCTACCGCTCTGGCTGAACACCCAGAAGGTGCCGTCGGGCGCCGAATTGACCCAGGTGCCGCTCCAGGTGTTCGCGGCCTGGCCTGCTGCGGGGAGCGCGAGGAGGAGTGCGACCGCCGCTGCGAGCGCGCTGACGGCCGCGAGCGCCGAGCAGCGTCGTCTGCCTTCGCCGTTTCCCGCGGCACCGCAGCGCCGCCCCATGAGAAACCCCCACCCGATGTTCGTCCCTTCCGTGGCTTCGGGTCACACCGCCTACCTGAAGACGAGCCTAACTTGCTTGAGCCGGCGAAGTCAATCGATGTTCCACCTATCTCGCGCGGTGGTACCTGGTGCGACCGCGCGGTCGAGAAGTCGCCCGGTTCGACATCATGCCTGGACCTATGAGCGCGCGCGGCATCTCGCTTGTTACCAGCACCGGGGGACCGGCCGAGCTCGCTGATGCCGCCCGCCGCTGCGAGGAGGTCGGCTTCGCCTCGGCATGGGCGACGGAGTTCTACGACCGCTCGGCTGTGGTCGGCCTGGCCGCGATGGTGCAGGCGACCTCCCGCATCGAGCTTGGAAGCGCGATCGCCTACGCGTTCGGCCGCACGCCGCTGGTACTGGCGGCTGAGGCCCGCGACCTGGACGAGATCTCCGGCGGGCGCCTGACTCTCGGGCTCGGAACGGGTACCCGTCGCATGCAGCAGGACTGGCATGGGCTCGACGGTGAACATCCGGCCAGCCGCATGGAGGAGCTGATCCCCCTGCTGCGAATGCTCTGGCGACTCCACGAGGGCTCGATCGATCATGAGGGCCGGTTCTACCGGCTGAAGGTCCAGCCGACTGCGCCGCCGCGCCATCCGTATCGCCTCGACACCCCGATCTTCATGGCCGGCGTGAACGCACGCATGGTCGAGGCCGCAGGGGCCGTCGCCGACGGCCTCATCGGCCACCCGCTCTTCACCCCGGAGTACGTGTCCGAGGTCGTCAGGCCCGCCCTGGCCAAGGGAGCCGAGCGGGCGGGCCGGGCGGCTCCGCCGATCGCCGGCTACATCACGTGCTCGGTCGGCGAAGACCGAGCAGCCGCGCGCCGGGCCGCCGCCGCGATCATCGCCTTCAACTCAACCGTCAAGACCTACCGCCCCACCCATCGCGCCGCCGGCTTCGAAGCCGAAGCAGAGGCCATCCGCGCTGCCTGGGCGAGCGGCGACGGCGAGGCCATGATTGCCGCGGTCAGCGACGAGATGGTCGACTCGATCGCCCTCGCCGGCACACCCGACGAGGTGCGCGAGCGCTTCGAGCAGCGCTGGGACGGGGTATACCAGCGAACCCTCCTGTGGCCGCCGGCGTTTCTCGGCCCGGAGGCGGTCAACGCAGCGATAGAGACGTTCGCGCCGCTCGTTTGAGCTTTGGCCGACCACGAGAAAAGCCCACCGTAGCGGGCTTTCCTTGAAGTAGCGGGGGCGGGATTCGGACCGGCTCTAGTGAGGTCTTATCGGTTCTAACTCAGGGGTCCGTCGCGCGGGGGCCGGGGAGACCGCGGAACTTGAACGGACCCGGCTCCCGGCCGGCCTGTACGAACCAGCACTCGCCCGTCATGTCACCGGTGACGAGCTCGAGCACCGCCTCGGCAACCGTCCGCGCGGGGATCAGCGGAATGCCCGCCTGAGCCAGTCCCTCCCGAATGCCCTCGGTCATGCGCGACTCGGCGAAGCCGGGGCAGACCGCGTTGAAGCGAATCCCTAGCCCGGAGAGCGCGGGGCCGAGCGAGCGCGTGAGCCCGACCACCGCGTGCTTGTTCGCGGCGTAGATGGGGTCGTAAGGAACGCCGGTGAGCCCGGCGAGCGACGCGGTCGCGACGATCGAGCTGCCCGGCCCCAGATGCGGCAGCGCGGCGTGCGTCCCGAACACCACGCCATCGAGGTTGGCCCCCATCACAGCGTGATAGCGCTCGAGGTCAAAGCTCTCGTCGACGCCGAAGCCACTCGTGAGACCCGCGTTGAGGTGCAGGATGTCGAGCGCTCCGAGCCGCTCGACGGCTGCGGCGAGCATCGCGCGGTTGTCCTCCAAACGGGACACGTCGGCCGCCAGGAAATCGCCGCCGACCGCCTCCGCAGTCGCACGCGCGCCGCCTTCGTCGATATCCACCACCAGTAGCCGGGCGCCTTCGGCTGCGAGCAGCTCGCAGGTCGCCCGGCCCAAGCCTCCCGCGCCGCCCGTGACGACGGCGACCTTCTGATCGAGTCTCATTCGCGAAGTGGAAATCTATGCGTATAAGCGATAGCGGAGGCATCAGAAAGGATGCGATGTCACCAGCGCACGAGGCGTCCGCGTGCCTACGCCTCCGGCTGCTCGGGCTTGCTGCCGGCCTTCGGCTTGTCCGGGCCGGCCGCTCCCGGATCCTTGATCGCCTCGCCAGCCGCCTTGGCCTTGTCGCCCAAGCTGCCCTTCTGCTTCGCAATGCCCTGGAGCTCGCTCGCGTCTTCCTTCAGCGCGTCGACTCCGCCGCGCTTGTCGACCTCTCGCTTTGCCCTGTTGAAGATGTTGCTGAGCTTCATCGGACCTCCCTGGAAGTTGTAGGCACGATGCTAACCGCACCATCAGGATTCAGATCTGAGAAACCAAGGGCGGTCCCATAGACAAGCACGCACGGCACGTTTGTAGTCGCTGGGCGCGATACATCACTTCCGTTGCCATCCCTAATACCGGAGATCCAAGGACCGCACCTTCCTCGGCGCGCTTCGGCTTTTCGTCCAGGGCCCTTGTGATCGGAGTGCGGAGTTGTTACGCCTGATGGGATCATCAACGAGGGGGGAAGTATGCGTCGTATCCTCACAGTGCTGGCGACGGCAGTCAGCATGGCTCTGCTTCCATGCGGAGTCGCAGTGGCAGATACCGTCACAACGGACTTTGAGCCCTCCTCCGGCTTCACGACTGGGTCCGTCCACGGACAGGTCGGCTGGCATAGCGCCATACCTGGCAATATTCCGGCTGTGCCGCTTGGGTATGACCAAGAAGTTTTCGGTGTCAGCGGCATTCCCGGATTCGGCACTCAGTCGTTGCGCCATTCAAACGCATACAACGAGCCGACTGGTGAGTTGTTTTACCAGACGTATTCCAGTTCAACAGCGCAATCGGCCGGCGAGAATCAGCCTAACACCGAGTACACCGGTGAGTTTTCATTCATTTCCGCCAAGCCGACTGCTCAGCAGCCTGGGCTCTACATGACCATGGCTCCTGACAACAGCACTGGCGGCCGAATGTCTGGCGTTCGCCTTATTGACGCGCCTGGTGGGATTCGGGCAATCATCTACGACACTCCCAATCCAACCACTGGCGAGTTCGTGTCGTATCTTGCTCCTAGCCTCTACAGTCGAGACGCAGTTCACACCGTCAGGTTCTGGATCAAGTTCGTTCCTGGCGAGAACAACGACATCGTTCGTATCTATATCGACGGCAAGGACATCGGTAACGAGCTTGGTGTCTGCTTCACGAGCTGGGAGAACTTCTATCGAGCCACTGACCAAGCAGTCCCAGTCACTAACAGCATTATGTTCCGCGCTGCTGGCGGTGAGGTTCCCAGCCTCGTCGGCGGCGGTTTCCTGTTCGACCAGGTAACCAACACCACCGCCAATGGCCGTGGTCCCGCAGGTTGTGGTGAAGAGCCGCCCATCGTCATCGACAAGACGACACGAACGCGGTTCGCGCGGCCGGACGACCTCATCACGTACCGGATCAGCGTCAGAAACCGCAGCGACGCGCCGGTGCGCGGGCTGCGGGCGTGCGACCGGGCGCCGCGTGCACTGAGGTTCCTCGGAGCTACGGTGCGTCTGCGGCGCGCAGCGGGCCGTCGACGGTGCCTCACGATCCGTCTGCTTCGGCCCGGTCAGCGCAAGACGTTCCGTGCCACCTTCCGGCTGCGCGCGAACGTGACGGCGAATACCGTCACCAACGGCGCGAGCGCCGACATCCCCGCCGGGTCCGCGCCGTCAGCGTCCCTGCCCGAAAACGCCGTCATCCCCAAGCAGCAGCGACACCGGCTCGCCAGGGACTCCGCGAGGATCAGGGTGGGGAGTGCTCCCCGAGCTTGCCTCTCGGCGCTGAATCCCCAGGCCCACGCAGCCTGCTGAGATGAGGCCGACGGCGGCGGGCGGTCTTTCGGTCGCCGCCGACCGCGCCAGCCAGGCTGGGGTGATCGAGAACCTGGTTGTCGTGAACTCGCCCATCAGATCGTGCGCCGGTAGCTGAGGATGCGGCACGAGTAGCGTCGACCGCTCTTGCTGCAGGCGGCGCGCCCGTCCCAGAACTTCGACCCCCGGTACCCGTCGTAGCTGCAGGTGAAGCGCGTGCGGGACGTGTGGCGGCAGCTCGCCATCCACGTCACGCTCCGGTGTGCCCGGTCGAGCTGTCGCTCCACCTGATCGGCCGCGTTGATCTCCTGGATTACGCCCGCCTGCGCCGCCGGCACGGCAAGCGCCAGTAGCAGGAGAGCGGGAATGATGTACTTCATGGTTCCGCCTAGAGTGCGTTGATTCGTCTTTGATCGTGCGCAGGCGGCGTTCGAGGTAGTCGGCCGGCTGCTCCAGCTTCTGGGTTGATTACTCGCCGTCCTTAACTGAGCAGAGCGTGATGTCCTCATCAACGCTGGCGCTCGAGCCACCGGCCGGCGTCTGCTCCTGGACCGTCCAGTTGCGGTCCCACAGAAGGAGCCTGTCCTGGCCGGTGCAGTCCTCCTCGAGCAGGGAGTAAAAGCCCGCGGCCTGCATCGTGTCCTGGGCGAGCTGGTGATCCATGCCCACGACATTCGGCACCTCGACACCCTCAGCGGCCGCAGCCTCCTCGGCGGCACGCTGCTCATCAGCGGCAGCCTTGGCGGCGGCCCGCTTGGCCGCACGCCGCTCGGCACGCTTGACGGCACGCTTCTCTGCGGCACGGGCCTCTTCACGGACCTCCTGCACCTGCGCCTCATACTCAGCGTCGCGCTTGTCAGCCTGCTCCCGCAGCTCCGCGCGATCGGCAGCCGGAACAGCAGACGTCTCCTTCTCCTCGCCGCCACAGGCCGCGAGACCAGCGAGGGCGACGATGGCCGCACCCGCAATGATCGCCTTCGCGCGCATCAGTCGACCCTCGCCTTCGTGTCGTCCGCGCCGACGATCTCCTGCTTCCGGCGCGTCATGAACCAGATCAGGCTCAGACCGACGCAGCCCAAAAGACCGCTGCGCCGATCGTCCACGCCGTGAAACCGGCGCCCCAAATCAGCAGCGCCCACGTCATCTCCCTCCGCTTCTTGATCCTGCTCAACATCGTCTTTCTTCTCCTTGTTGTTGGTTGACCATCCAGTCGGTCGACTGGCGGCAAAACTAGCGGCGGCCAAGCTCGACGATCATGGCCGCCGGTCGAGCGGAGGTTCGCTCAGCCAGTGAATCCTCGTTTTGGCATGGAAGCCATCCTTGGCGTGCACCTCCACTCGACCCGCGGTCGAGACTCGTTGTCGAACAGCCGCTATCAGGGCATGGCTTACGTTGTTGACAAGATGCTAACAAGCTTATTGGCGGATCGCCAGCAACTCATGTTAGGCTCGCTTTAATGAGCACCACGCCGAAGTACATCCGGCTCGCTCCCGGGCAGCGGCGCGACCAGATCCTCGACGCGGCCAACGCGCTGTTCGCCGAGCGCGCCTACGACGAGGTGTCGGTCGAGGACATCGCGAGCGCCGCCGGCGTCACGCGGGGGCTCGTGTTCCACTACTTCGGCGGCCGCAAGGAGGTCTACATCGGGCTGCTCGAGCGGCTCGGCGCCGTGCGCGAGGAAGAGCTCCCGATGCCCGTGGGCCGCAGCGCCCGCGCGCGCGTGGCCGACACCGTGTCGCGCTGGCTCGACTGGACCGAGGCGAACCGCACGATCTATCTGGGCACGTTCGCGCGCGGCGAGGACATCGCCGACCCCGACGTCAGGCGGGTGGTCGCCGACCTCGTGCGGCGCGCCGTCGCGCTGCTCACGGCCCACCACCGCGACATCGCCGAGGACTCGCCGCGGCTGCGCTACGCGCTCGAGTGCTGGACCGCGCTCAACCGCGCCGCGACGCGCCGCTGGCTTAACGGCGAGGCGACCCGCGAGGCGACGCAGGAATTGCTCGCCGCGACGCTCGAGCACGTGCTGCGCACGTTTGGCGCTCCACCCGCGCCGAGCCGGCGCATATCTCCTGCTTGAGATGAGGACCGTCGGTTCCAAGCCCAGCAGCGCGACGTTTGCTGGGCCGGGGCACATCAACCAAGGAGAACGGCATGGCTGAACACGAGGTGATGGCGCTACAGCTGCGCTTCGCGGAAGGGAGCCCGCGGAAGGGACCTTCTCCCGTAGCGGCACGGGGCAGGCTGTCAGCTCACCTACTGGCCGACCGAGTCCGGTCCGACAACAAGAAAAGCCCGCTTGAGCGGGCCTTTCTCGAGTAGCGGGGCGGGATTCGAACCCGCGACCTTCGGGTTATGAGGTCGATTCCTGCTCTTCTGCCCACACTTGACGGCTCTGGCAAAGGGCGTGCGCTGCTCTGAGCTTCCGTCGGTTTCCCCTAGGTTGGTACCTCGACCGGTACCCCCGGTGTCGCTTTGTCCCAGAGGAACGTCTGTAAAACCGCCGGCTCAGCCCACGTAGGTTCAACTCCTACCTCCCCCACTGAGGCGTGGACCCCGCGCCAACTTTTGGCGGGCGCGCACCGCCGATGGCTTGCGGCGGCCACTCGGCGCGGGTAGCTTGGGCTGACCCGATCAAGCGAAGGGAAGCAAATGGCGTACTTGATGACCCATTTCTGGTCCGGCGCGACGGAGGAGCAGTACCGGGCAACTGTCGCGGTGGTCCATCCGGCCGGTGGTCTGCCGCAAGGGCAGCTCTATCACGCTGCCGGGCCGACGGAGGGCGGGATGCTCATCGCCGCGGTGTGGGACTCCAAGGAGGCCGCAGATCAGTTCGTGAGCGAGGTGTTGATGCCGAGCATGCCGGTCGACGGCGGGTTCACCGGGCGACCCGACGAGCGGCTCGCCGAGGTGAGCAACCTGCAGACCGCCTGAGCAGGGAGGAAAATGGCCGCACACACGCTCAACATCCTGCGACCGAGCGTCAACAACCTGACGGCTCGCATCCTCGTGCGAGCCGGCAACCTCGACTTCGACGAGAACGACGTGTGGGGCAAGAAGGACGAGTCGCGCTTCGTCGGATTGGACCCGGCCCAGCTCACGCCGATGCTCGAGGAAAAGGGGCTACCGAGGGGCTCGCTGTGGGAGAGCTGCGCGATCATGCAGTACCTCTGCAACAAGCACGACCTCGAGCAGTTCTACCCGAAGGACCCGGCCGCGCGCGCGATGGTCGACAGCGCGATGTTCTATCTGGTGGGCACGCTCTATCCGCTCGTGGCGCGCGCAACCTACCCGGCGCTCGGCTTCCCCCAGTACGCGGGCGAGGTCGCCACCTCCGATGCCGACGCCGACTTGAAGGCGAAGGCGCAGCAGGACGCAACTGACGCGATCGCCCAGCCGCTCGACGCGTACCGTTCCTTCTTCCTCGACGGGAAGGCGTTCATCGGCGGAGACGGCCCGTCGATCGCCGACATTCGCCTCGCAGCGACGCTCGAGTTCCTGCACGCGATCGACTACGACTTCCCGGCCTGGGCGACGGAGTACATGGCCGCCGTGGAGGCGGCGCTCGGTGACGCCTACACGGAGCCCGCCGCGGACGTGCGCGGCTTCGTTGCCGGCGCCAAGTCGCGGACTTAGCGGGCCCCTCGCGAATGACCCGGCAATCCGGTTTCGGAACTCTTGAGACCCTGCCTTCCGGAGGCCGAGTACATGTCCTCGGCGCAGGACCCGTAGGTCTCCTCTTGACGGCACTGCTTCAGCCGATGGAGGACTTATCCGTGCGCCTGTATGAGAAGCGTGCCGAGTACACGCGTACCCGGATGGTCCGGCTCGCCGAGTACCTGGTGGCGGATTCAGTCGAGAGCTACTGTGCCGATCACATCGATGGAGACAACGTCGAGGCCGTTTTCGATCGACACGAGCTCGACGAGGGCGTCGCGTTCAGACAGACCATTCCTTCGGACCTGATGGCACTTCTTTCGAAATGGGCACTCGGCTTCTGCCCGCTCAACACCATCGAGCGCTCCCTCAGCGATCTAATCGATACTCGCGAGTCGAATGCGGTGCACCGCAACGCGGCCGTCGTAACCGCGGAGGACGCGATGGCGATGCTCGAGCCGGGAGACATCCTGATCGACTGCACGGGTGCCAGGTCGCTGCTTCGAGATGATCTGGCGCCTGGCTCCGGCGAGGTCGATGGAGACGCGAACACGTTCACCTTCTTGTTCGAACACGTGCTTGTCATCACCTTCCTGTACGGCCAGACGTACGCCTGTAACGAGTATTGCAAGTACTACAAGAACGTAGAGAACCCGCACTACAAGTTCATACCGATGGTCCACCGCACGTTCAATGACGGTCACATGAGCCACGTGACCGGCATCGTCAACATCTCCGCCGAGGACTTTGAGGCGATGCCGAACCATTTCGACGGCCAGTGGCTTCGCAACAACTTTCCTGGCGTTGCCGAGTCGATGGACCGGTTCATAGACAAGATCAAGCAGGAGACTCATGGCGAGGTACTCGGCGACCTCGAGATCATCCGGATACCTCTGAATCTCTACCGTGCTCGCAATGCGACCAGCCGTGAGTGGCACACAGCGGGGAACCTCGACCACCCGTTCGCCAGCACGCCGGTGTTCCTGCTCGGCGATTCGGCCATCGGCTCTCCCTACTTTCAGTCGATCTCGCTGGGGTTCGAGTGTGCGATGTTCCTGGCGGGACTCATTGCGCAGCGTGACCTGCCACTCAAAGACATGTTCGATTCTTATGAGCTCTACATCTACAAGCAGTGGCTCCGCGTCTACATGCAAAGCAAGATGATCAAGCACAACAAGGATCTGTTCGAGTCCCTCGATGACCCGCTCGTGCTCTTGGAGAAGCTGCACATTTATTAGAGAGGGTGATGACAGTGGCAATTAGAGTCGGCCAACCCGTTGCCGATCAAAGCGTGCAGGCGTATGTGCGCGGGGAGCCCGCGCCAAGCGTGTTTTCGCTCTCGAGTCACCGCGGCAGCTGGATCATCCTGCTGTTTTACCCGCGCGACTTCACGTTCATCTGCCCAACCGAACTCGCCGCCTTCGCGGAACGCCACGCTGACTTCGTCGAGGAGGGCGCGGTCCTGCTCGCGGCGAGCACGAACAGCTACTTCAGTCACAAGGCCTGGTTCGAGACGGAGCCGCGCCTCGCCGAGGTCCGCTATCCGGTGATCGCCGACTCGCTCCACGAGCTGAGCCGCTCCTTCGACGTGCTGCTCGAGGACGGGGCGACGCATCGCGGCACCTTCATCATCGACCCGACTGGCGTGCTGTTGCACATGAGTGTCACCGAGCACGACGTCGGCCGCAGCGTAGACGAGGTGCTGCGGGTCTTGCGCGCCTTCCGGACCGGGGCGCTCTGCCCGGCCAACTGGGCCCCCGGTGATGCGACGCTCACGAGCGAGGACGATTGGCTCGCAAAGGTGTTCCCGGACCTCGCCGGGCCGGAGCTCGACTCGCTCGCGGAGCAGGCCGAGAAGGTGTCGTTCACCCGAGGTGACACGATCATCGCCGAGGGCGACCTTCCGAACCGCTTCTACATCATCGCGCAGGGGCAGGTGGCGATCAGCCGCCGAAGCCCCGAGGGTGACGAGGTCGAGCTTGCGACGCTCGGGCGGGGGCAGTTTTTCGGTGAGGTCGGCATCCTCGCCGAGACGCGGCGGACAGCGACGGTGCGCGCGCTCGCCGACGTTGAGCTGCTCGCCTTGAGCTGGCGCGAATTCCAAGAGCAGCTCGAGCGGTCGGATCACGAGGAGCGAGATTTCTCCGAGATCGTTCAGGACCGGGTCGCGCCCGCGCCCTGAATTGGTCAACACTGGTACCGTCGCGACCGGCGCCGCGTTGTCCCACGGAACGAAGAAAGCCGCCGTTTCCGGCGGCTTTCTTGAGTAGCGGGGGCGGGATTCGAACCCGCGACCTTCGGGTTATGAGATCGATTCCTGCTCTTCTGCCCACGCGTGACGGCTCTGGCAAGGGTCTGAGGCTGCCCTCAGCTTCTGTCAGATTCGCTCAGGTTGGTACCTCCACCGGTACCTCCAGCTCTGTCGCAGAGGAACGGTGTGTAAACCGTCGGCTCGGCCTACGCAGGTTCAATCCTTGCCTCCCCCACTAGGCAGAGAATCGACGCCCACACAAACATCTTCAATAGGAGTACCGTGTGAATTGAGTGCTGGCCCTGCGGCCAGAATCCTCAGCTCAAGCCGGAATGCCACCGACGGCGCATTGTGCGCCACGAGGCGATAGGCGGGGGCCACTGGCTTTGACTGCGGGGCCAGGCGCTACTTCTACGACGTTACTCACCGGCCGGTGCTTCGTCGCAATCTGACTGAACGCCGGGGGTCAAGCCCTCGCCCATCCGCGCGGACCCAATAGAGGGACGAGAAGGCAGAGGCCATGACGACGACGAGCGAGGAACACGACAGCGCGGCGCAGAGGTTGCACGCGGCGCCTTGAAGCGGGACCGGTTGGACAAGCGGCACGCGCGATCGGCACGACGACCGAGCTCGGCGCCTACGTTCGGCTTCGGGCCGCCGCCGATCAAGTCGCAGCGCTGGAGGCCTGGCTCCACTGGATCGACGACGGGGCCTACCGAGGCCTCAACGCGGGACCGTCCGAACTGCTCGCCGAGAGCTCCTATGTCGCTGCGGTCTCACCCGCGGCGCGCCTGCGGTGAAGCACCGAGCACGATTCGTTCGTGCCCCTCGGAAGCCGCGGCTCTGATCGTTACTTGTCATGGAGCGGGTCCCTCAGCTTTTCCGGCCCGCAGTCTTGGCGCGCTTAGCCCAACCGCTTCCGGGTTGCACCGCTCGCTTGGCAACCGACGTTGCCGCGTTCTGTGCGGTGCTGCCGACGGCCTTGGCAAGGTCGGTCACGCCCTTGCCGGTGCTGCGGGCTGAGCTTTTTGCGTCCTGAGTGCTCTTCTTGGCGGAATTGCGTTTGCGCGTCGCGGCCGCCTTCTTCGCGGCAGCACTACGCTGTGCTTTGGTCTGGGCCATGTGGTCCTCCTGTTCGGATACGAACGCACAAGTATCGTCAACCAAGGCCGGCCTGCGGCCAACCGCGAGCGCCAGGCCAGGTACGCACTCGACAACGGCCTTATACAGGCCGGGCCACTAGCTCTACCTCCGCGAAGGGAGTCCAAGAGATAATCACCGGCTCTTCAGACCCCTAACACCACGCTAAGCGCGAGCATCAATGCACCGCCCGCTGCTGCGCCCGCGAGCCCAGCATTCCGGCCCGGTCGCGTGAGTGCCTGCGGCAACAGCTCGACCGCCACGAGGGAGAGCATGGCGCCGGCGGCGAACGCGAACGAGACCGGCAACAGCGCGTCGACCTTCTCGACGAGCACGTAGGCGATGATCGCTGCGACGGGCTGGGGCACGCTCGTAACGACAGCAGCCCAGAACTGCTCTGCCTTACTGAAGCCGGCCGCGTTCATCGGGATCGCCACGCTCGTGCCCTCCGGGACGTTCTGGAGCGCGATCGCCACGATCACATACAGCCCGAGGCCGGCCGTGTCCGATGCGAAGGCGGTGCCCATGGCAAGGCCTTCGGGAAAGCTGTGGACGAGCAGGACGGAGAAGACCAGAACCGAGCTGCGGACGCCCTTGCCCTGCCTCCCGTGCACTGTGATGCGGTGGGCTGACAGGTAGCGCCTCGTCGCGAGCATGAAGCCGACGCCGATCGCCAGGCCCAAGCCCACATCGGCAATGCTGCCCTCGTCGAGGGCAGGTGCAAGCAAGCCCATGACCGAGACCACCCCCATGGTGCCGGCTGCCAACCCCCAGAGCGCCGGCCGCAGGCTCTCCGACCGTCCTCCTAGGAACCAGACAGGGACCGCGCCCAATCCCGTGGCCAGGGCGGTTCCGATGCCCGCTGCAAGCAGGACGACTACATCCACGCGGGGGGAGGCTAATGGCCGATCAGGTCTCGGCGGCGTACGCTTTAGGGGCCCGACGCAATCGGGCGGGCCGCAGCAAGCCGAGCCCGATCAACGAGGAACCAGGGGAGTGCAGACCCATGGCAGAGACGATGAGAGCGGCGGTCTTCGAGGGCACGAACGAATCCGTGCTCGAGGAGAAACCCTTCCCTCACTGCGGGCCGACCGATGCGATCGTGAAGGTCAGCCTGGGTCACGAGCCGGCCTCAGCTAGGTCGGCGCCCATAGGTGGTCTCGCCGGTAAGCCGCGAGCGCCTCGTCCGGCCGGCCGGACGCCGTGCTGACGAACTCCTCGGCAATGGTGTCCAGGAGGGCTTCCAGTGCCTGGCGCAGCATTGCTGCCTGGAACCGCAAGGCTGGCGAACGTTCCGGTTTCGAGCATTCCTCGGCGGCGGCCATCAGCGTGGGCAACAACGCGGGCAGGGCGTGCTGGGCGTCACGAGGGTGGAAGTAGTAGGCGATCGGGAAGTGCAGCAGGTCGTCGCGCATGGCGACGACTCGCGAGGTGAGGTCGGCCAGCACCCGCGCAGCGATCGCCGGGTCGATCGAGGTCAGACTCGCGCCGCTTTCGCTCTCGGCGTCGCGGAGGAGTGAGATCTCGTGCGACAGCGAGCGGTAATCCGCCAGGACCCGATACAGGTAGAGGATCCACGAGATGCTCGCCGTCAGGAGTCCCAGGCCGATGAGCGTCTCGAGCGGGGCGAGGAACCGGAGCAGGTCACCCGTCGGCACGATGTCCCCGTAGCCGAGGCTTGCCAGGTTGACCATCGAGAGGTAGAGCGCGTTGGCGAAGTCCCCCTCGCGCAGAACGCTGCTCTGGCTGATCGCGAAGCCCTCCGGGAAGTGGGGCCAGAAGATCAGCGCGAAGCCGAGGACGACCAGCGCACCCCACACGAAGATCACCGAGACAAAAGCGATCGGGCCTGCGAGCGAGAGCGCAGCGTGGTTGCCGCGAACGAGCATGCGCAGCGTGCGCCAGATCGCCCGGATCACCGCCTGGCTCACCGCTCCGCGTCCGTGCGGATGGAAGAGCGTGTCGAACACGTCCCGCAGCGCGACGAGGACGAGCAGGGTGCCCCCCGCCGTGCTTATGACGGTCACGGCCTAAGGGTATGTGAGCGACACGCCCGGATTCCGCGGCCTTCTACTGATTTGGGATGAGTTGTGTTTGCCGGCAAGCTCGACAGAAGCCGCCTCGGATTTGCGGAAAAGGCCATCGTGACCGCGCTGCGAGCTCCCGAGGGGACTATCGGGACTGGGACGAGATTCGGCGGTGGGCGTCCGCCATCGCGGATGCGCTGCACTCCGCGAATAGGCGCGATCAGCGAATCTGAAGCGGTCCCCGGCGCCGATGGACCGACAGGTAGCGGAGGCCGTCCGCGCCCGCGTGGATCGCGCGGCGAGCGCCCTTTGGGATCAGAAGCGCCTGATCCGGCAGCAGCGGGTGGCCGGCGCCGTCGACGATCGCCCTGCCCGAGCCGGCGAGCACCACTATCAAGACGTCGCGCTCGGAGTTGACGTGCTCGGCGACATCCGAACCCGGCGGCCATGAGAGGAGCGTGGCGTTGAGGTCCTCACTCGCCATTCCCCAGACCGGTCCCTCGCCGGTGAGGCCGCTCAGGTCGACGGGCTCAGCCTCCTGCGGCAGATCTACTCCTCAGCGCTCGCCTTCGCCAAAGCCCATCGGCTCCCCGTGCCACTCGTGGGGAAGAGCGACCTCCACGTCGATCGAACGGCTTGGCGGCGCAGGATCGGCATGGACCGACTCGCGCGCCAGCCACGGCGCCAGGTAGCGACCGCTGATCTTGTGAGGCGGCCACCACAGGCAGTCCTCCGAAGCCATCCCCTCTCCGCCGCCGCCGGCGATCTCGTGCCGCATGCTGAGCGATTCGTCGCCGGTAAGAAGCTTTCCGCGCAGCACCGGGCGGAATGGCTGCGGTTCGACCGGCGCGCCCGCACGCGCCGCTATGTGCTCCGCGACGGCGTCGGCCTGCTGGGTTGCGAGGCCGCCCTGCTTGACGGGGAAGTCCGTTCCATCGCCAGCGGCATAGACGTCCTCGACACCGGTCACGCGCCCGTGCGAGTCGATCGGGATGAACCCGCGATCGTCGCTCGGCAGCCCGGAGACGCCAGGACCGTCGATCAGCGCGAGCGCGACGACCGCGTCCGCCTCGAGCGGGCGGTCGCCTGGCACGAGGACCAGCGTGCCGTCGTCGCCTTCGCGCGCGTGAACCCCGGTCTGCACCTCGATCCCGCGCCGCGTCATGAGTTGGGCGACCGACGAGCTGGGTCCGGCTCCGAACATGACGAGCGGCGCCGACTCGGGGGTGAAGATCGTGCAGCGGACGTGGTCGAGGCCGCCTCGCACGGCCTGCCGTCGGCTCATCAGCGCGAGCTCATACAGCGGCAGCGGCCACGTGACTCCAGGGGCAACGACGAACGCGAGCCGGCCACCGCCCTTGTCCTCGACCGCTCGCAGCCAGTCGTTCATCCCGTGTGACTCGCCGACCAATGGGCGGGAAGGTGAACGCCTGCCGGTAGGGCGCGCGAAGCTTTCCCCCCAGGCAGACGAGGAGCATGTCGTACCGCTGTGTCGAACCGTCTGCGAGCTCGATGACGTGCTCGTCCGGGCGCACGCCCGTGACCGCCTCGCGGACGAAGTCGGCCCCGAGCTCTTCGGCGATCGGGGCCAGCTCGTAGCGTTCGGCAATGCCGGTCAGGAAAGGCTCGTCGACCAGCAGGGGCCGGTACGTGAAGTCGGGGTCGGGCCCGATCATGGTCAGGCTGACGCGCTCCTCGGCAAGTGCGCGCAGCGCCAGCAGCGCCTCCAGTCCGGCAACGCCGGCCCCGGCGACGATCACGTGCTGCACTTCGGCTCGTGGGCTGGTCGTCATTGCCCTTCAGATTGGCGTATCCGGCTCGAAGCCGCCCTCCGGCCGCCGGACAGGCGCAGCCCATGCGAGGGCGCGGGCTCCGGGAAGGACGCCGGATGGGCGCGAAAGTCCCGGAGCAGCAAGCGAAACGTCGCCAGCGAGACCACGAGCGCGACGCCGAGCAGGGCGAGCTCGGCGGCCGCGTGGTTTCGCGCCGCCGCGACGACCAGCACGAATATCGCCAGCGCGAGCAGCATCAGCGAGATCCCGCGGTGGAATCGGCCTGCCTCCGAGTGCGGCCACGGATCGAGCGGGCGCGTGATCTCCCTTCCCTGGTCAGAATCGGTACAGGCGCCCTTCACCGCGCAGGCGTTGCACACGTGCGCCTTGGCCCGGTAGCGGACCAGGCGCAGCTGGTCGTCGAACTCCTGCGGCCAGAGGCGCTCGCCCTGGGGCATGTCCAGGCGTCGTGATGCTGGTCGTAGTGGAAGCCGGCGGTCCGCCACAGAAGCGCGCGACGGTGCGTGTGCGCCGAGAGCCACTCGAGTGCTCCGACCCCAAGTGTCAAGAGCAGCGCGTAGCCGGCTGCGAGCAGGGCCTCGGTGCTCATTCGGTCTTTGCCGCCGTGGCCTCGTCCGCGCCGGTCCCGGGAATGCCGTCCGGCTCGATGATCTCGGTGAACAGGATGTCCTCCGGCTCCTCGAGGGTCACGCGTTTAACGGTATGGCGAATCCCGATATAGGTGATGTAGAGCACGGGGATTGCCCCGCCCGCGATGAACACGATGTCTCCCGGCAGCCGCAGCCACTCGATCAGCGAGTTCGTGTCCTCGGTCAGGAACTTGAGGTCGCGTGCCTCCCAGTAGCCCTCGTTCACCGACTTGTAGAGCTGGGCGATGCCAAGGGGCAGCAGCGTCGCGAAGCACATCCACGCGAGGCCGATGTTGGTGGACCAGAACGCGAGCCGGGCCCAATTCTCCGGCCACCGCTCGGCCGGGATCAGGTAGCGCAGGCAGAAGAGCGCCAGTCCGATCGCCAGCATGCCATAGACGCCCATCATCGCGGCATGGCCGTGGTTCGCCGTCAGGGCGGTGCCGATCTCGTAGTAAGAGACGATCGGAAGGTTGATCAGGAAGCCGAAGACTCCGGCTCCCAGGAAGTTCCAGAACCCCACCGCGACCAGGAACATCACCGCCCAGCGATGTGGGAACGGCGTTCGCGAACGCGATTCCTGGGCAGCACCGAGCTGCAAGAAGCTCCATGCCTCGACCGTCAGGAACGTGAGCGGGATCACCTCGGCCGCCGAGAAGAAGGCGCCCAGGGCCATGTGCTCAGCTGGCTCGCCCGAGAAGTAAAGGTGGTGCATCGTCCCGATCACGCCGCCGAACGAGTAAAGGATGATGTCGAGGAAGATCACCGCCAGGGCCACGCGCTCGCGCACGACGCCGAGCAGCACGAACATGTAGGCCACCATCACCGTGGTGAACAGCTCGAGGAAGTCCTCCACCCACAGGTGGACGACCCAGAACCGCCAGAACTCGTTCACGGTGAAGTGCTGGCCGGTGCGCGCCAGGAGGCCGACGGCGTAGAAGGCCGGAATCGCGCACGCCGCCATGAAGAACAGCCAGGGCATATTGCCGGCGTGCTCGTTGCGCAGCCGGACACGCAAGACTCGCCAGAGCATGAACACCCAGATGAACAACCCGGCCGTCAATAGGACCTGCCAGAAGCGCGCGAGGTCCAAGTACTCGAAGCCCTGGAGGCCGAACCAGTTCGAGGCCGCGTCCTGCAGGACGCCGTGCACGCCAAGGTAGGAGCCGATCAGGGTTCCGAAGACCACGACGGCCAGCGCACCCAGCAGCGCGAAGGCGAGCTTGCCCTGACCGCGCGGCTCGCGCCGAGCGATCATCGGTGCCAGGAAGATGCCGGCCGCGACGAAGGACGTCGCGACCCAGAAGATGGCGAGCTGGACGTGCCAGGTGCGCATTAGGTTGAACGGGAGGGCTCGCGCGAGATCGATCCCGAAGAAGTTGTCCAGCTCGGCGCGGTAGTGCTGGCTGGCCGCACCCACCAGGGTCTGGAGCAGGAATAGGGCTGCCATCACGAAGAAGAACCACGCGCAGGCGCGCTGCGCCGGCGTTAGGGCCACGTCGCCCGGGTTCCGGAACGAGAGCGTCGCCTGCTCCCGGCCGTGCCAGCCCAGGCGCCACCGGCCGAACACCGCCAGCAGGATGCCGATACCACCGAGCAGTGCGACCAGCGACAGCACGCTCCAGACGATCACGTTCGCCGTGGGCTCGTTCTGCACGCGCGGCTCCGGAGGCCAGTTGTTCGTATAGGAGTAGTTGTGCCCGGGCCGCTCGGCGGCACTCGCCCACGCGGTCCAGCCGAAGAAGGCGGTGAGGTCCGCGAGGTCGCTCGCGGTCGGTGATCGCGTCCGGCCGCAGGCCGTTTTTCGTGGTCGGTTCCGAGAAGAACCGGGAGTAGTGACCGACGAGCGCTCGGTGAGCCTCGGCCTGGGCGACGGTCAGCCGAAGGGTCTTGGTTTTCTCGTCGTAGCGATTCGACCTGAAGTCCGCGACGGTCCGGCGCGACGCTGAGTCCGACCGCTCGCCGCCGTACCGGCGATTGACGAAGTCCGCCGACCGGCGCAGGTAGTCGGCTGTGTAGTCCGGTCCGAGGTAGGCACCGTGGCCGAAGACCGAGCCGTACTCCATCAGCCCGTTGTTGAGAAAGACCTCCTGGCCGCGCTCGACGTCCCTTTCGGTGTAGATCACCCGCTGCTGGGGGTCCACCACGCGCTCTGGAATCGGCGGCTTGGCTTGGTACGTCCGGAGCGTGAGGAACCCCAGCCCGAAGAACCCGAGCAGGATCACGAGGAGGGTTGCCTGCACCCATCCCTTGGACACCAGCAGCGGCCGGCGCCCGGATTCGCCGCCCTCAGGGCTCATCGGCTGGGAACCTAACACCAGACGTCCCCCTTAAGAAAGCCCGCCAATCGCGGCGGCTTTCTGAAGTAGCGGGGGCGGGATTCGAACCCGCGACCTTCGGGTTATGAGCCCGACGAGCTACCTGACTGCTCCACCCCGCGGCGTAGGACGATTATAGCCACGCCTTAGCTGTGATCAGGCCTCGGAAACTTCCCGCAAAGAGCCGTCCTCCACGGAGTAGACGAACCCGCGCACGTTCTTGTGCGCGATGAACGGGCTCTCGCGGATCCGGCGGATGGACTCGCGCACGCTCGCGTCGATGTCGGGGAAGGCGCCCGGGCTCCACTGCGGCCGCTCGCCTGTCTCGCGCTCGAGCTCGGTCAGGAACTCCTCGTCGGTGAAGCCGGCCATCCCGCAGTCGGTGTGGTGCAGCAGGATGATCTCCTGGGTCCCGAGCTTGCGCTGCGAGATCGCCAGCGAGCGGATCGCGTCGTCGGTGACGATGCCGCCCGCGTTTCGGATTATGTGGGCGTCGCCTACCTCGAGGCCGAGCACACGGATCGGCACGAGGCGCGCGTCCATGCAGGCGAGAATCGCGAGCTTCTTCGCGGTGCCGCGCATTCACGCGCCCAGGTTAAGCACTTTCCCGCCCTACGATTGACCGATGGCCGTCGCCATCGGATCCAACCTCGGCAAGCTGATCGCCGGAAAGCCGCTCCTCACGGATGTCTCGTTCAAGGTCGAGCGGGGCGACCGGCTGACCCTGTCCGGCCGCAACGGGTCGGGCAAGACCACGCTGCTGCGGATGCTGGCCGGCGAGACGCCGATCGACGAGGGGCAGCTGTCGATCGAGAAGGGCGCCACGCATCGCCCTGCACGACCAGCGCCCGCCGCGCGACCAGGGCCTGACGCTGCGCGAGTACGTGCTGACCGGGTGCAGCGAGCTGGTCGCCACCGAGGAGCAGCTCTCCCGGCTCGAGCAGGCGATGGGGGAGGGCGCCGCCGACCAGGCGACGCTCGACGCCTACGCGACCGCACAGGCAAGGCTCGAGCACGCCGGCGGCTACGACTGGCGCCAGCGGACGATGACGGTGATCCGGCATCTCGGCTTCCACGACGACGACCTCGACCGCCAGCTGCGCACCTTCTCGGGCGGAGAGCTGACGCGCGGCTCGCTTGCGCGCACGCTGGCCGGGGACCCGGACCTGCTGCTCCTGGACGAGCCGACCAACCACCTCGACGTCGAGTCGCTGGAATGGCTCGAGGAGCGCCTCACCAAGATCGACGCGGCCGTGGTGCTGGTGGCGCACGACCGCTGGTTCCTGGAGGCGGTGGGCACCGCGGTGCTGGAGCTGGAGGCCGGCCGCGCGCGGTTCTTCGCCGGGCCCTGGCACGCGTGGCGCAAGGAGCACGCTGCCCGCCAGCTCGCCCTCGGCCGGGCGATCGACCGCCAGCAGGCTGAGATCGAGCGGCTCGAGCGGTTCGTGAACCGCTTCCGCGCGGGAACCCGCTCGCGACAGGCGCAGTCACGGGTCAAGAAGCTCTCCAAGATGGACCGGCTCGAGCACGATCCGACCGACGGCCGGACGATCGGGTTCAAGTTCGACAGCGCGGGCCGCACCGGACGCGTATCGCTCGAGCTGGAGGATGCGACGATCCGCGCCGGCGACCGCACCCTGATCGAGGACGCCGAGGTGTGGCTCGAGCGCGGCGAGCACATCACGATCGTCGGCCCCAATGGCTCGGGCAAGACGACGCTGATCGAGACGCTGGCGGGCCGCCGGCCGCTCGCGGACGGAAAGCTGCGCCGCGGACACAACGTCGAGCTCGGCTTCCTCTCCCAGCACGCCGAGGAGATCGGGAAGCAGGGCACCGCCCTGGAGGCGGCGCAGGGGGCGACCGGTTTCACGCCCGGAAAGGCGCGCGCTCTGCTGGGCCGGTTCCTGTTCTCGGGCGCCGACGCCGAGAAGGAGGTGGCGGTGCTGTCCGGCGGCGAGCTGCGTCGCCTGTCGCTCGCGATCCTCGTCGCCTCGGGATCCAACGTCCTGATCGTCGACGAGCCGACCAACCACCTCGACGTCGAGAGCCGCGAGGCGCTCGAGGACGCGCTGCGCGGGTTCGATGGCGCGCTGATCCTCGTCTCCCACGACCGGGCGCTGCTCGACGCGGTCGGCACGCGCACGATCGCGCTGGAGGACGGCAAGCTGAGCTCGTATCCGGGCGGCTGGGCCGACTACCTGCGTGTACGAGAAGAGCGCCGCGCCGCCGAGGCTGAAACGGAGAAGCAGGCCAAGCGAGCGCCCCGCAACGGGCGCCGCCGCGAGGGCCAGAGCGCTCGGCCGGCGGTCTCCAAGAACACGAAGCGCCGCATCGCGGACCTCGAGCGCGCAGATCGAGCGGGCGGAGCAGGCGCTCGCGCAGGTCGAGGACGAGCTCGCCGACCCCGGTGCCTGGTCGTCGCCCAGCCGATCGGCTCGCTCGACCGAGCGCCATGCGGCCGCCAAGCGGAACGTCGAGGACCTCTACGAGCAGCTCGCGCAGCTCACGTGACGAGCTTCCCCGACGGCTTCCTCTGGGGCACCGCGACGTCGGGCTTCCAGATCGAGGCCGGCGCCCGCCGCGACTCCGACCAGGGCACGGATTGGTGGGAATGGGTCCGCGACCCCGCCAACATCGCGGCTGACCGGGTGTCCGGCGACCTGCCGGAGACAGGGCCCGGCGGCTGGTCGCTGCATCACCGCGATGCCGAGCTCGCCCGTGGCCTGGGCCAGAACGCGCACCGGATGAGCATCGAATGGAGCCGCGATCTTTCCGCGCTCGACCCGGGACGCGGACAGCGACGAGGACCTGGACGCGCTCGCCGACGACGCCGCAGTGGACCACTACCGCGAGGTGCTCGCCGAGCTGCGCCGGCGCGGCATGAAGACGTTCGTGACGCTCAACCACTTCACGCTGCCGCTGTGGCTGCACGACCCGATCGCGGCACGGGACGCGTTCGCCGGCCGTGACCCGAACGACCCGGTCCCCGCGGGCTTCGGGCCGGCCGGCTGGCTCGACCCCGCGATCGCGGCGGAGTTCGGCAAGTACGCCCGTTACCTGGCACGGAAGCTGGGCGACCTGGTCGACGCCTGGACGCCCATCAACGAGCCGATGGTGGTCGCGATCGGCGGCTACGTGTCGCTGCCTGACGGGCACCAGTTCCCGCCCGGGGCGATCTCCTTCCCGGCGGTGCTCGCCGCCGTGCAGAACATGGTGGCCGGGAACGAGGCCGCCTACGACGCCATCCACGCGGCCGATCCCGGCGCGCGCGTCGGCCTGGTCCAGAACATGATCGCCTTCACCCCAGCCGACCCCGCCAACGGCGCCGACGTGCGCGGGACCCAGCACGCGGACCAGCTCTTCAACCGCATGTTCCTCGACGCCGCCGCGGACAAGGCGGACTTCATCGGCGTCAACTACTACTTCCGCGGCCGGGTCACCGGGCTCGACGCGCCGGTGGCGAAGGACGTCCCGCTGCTCGACTTCGTCGCGGCGACGGCCTACCGCACCGAGCACTCACCCGATCTGCCCGAGTGCCCGGGCGAGTGCAGCGACTTCGGCTCGGAGATCTACCCGGAGGGGTTCCGGCAGGTGCTCGACACCGCCGCCACCTATGGGCTGCCGCTGTACGTGACGGAGAACGGGATCGCCGACGCGGACGACAGCCGGCGCCCCAGGTTCCTGCGCGATCACCTCGCCGTGCTCGCCCAGGCGATCGCCGAGGGAGTCGACGTGCGCGGCTACTTCCACTGGTCGCTGGTCGACAACTTCGAGTGGGCCCACGGCTACGCGGCCCGCTTCGGGCTGCACGCTTACGACCCGGCCTCGCTCGAACGCCTGCCGAGACGTAGCGCCGCCCTCTTCCGCGAAGTCTGCCGGACCAATAAGATCGGGAGCGAGGAGAGGTGGCCACAGCCGTAGAGCAAACCCCTGCGCGCGAGCCGGCAGCACTGGCGGCTTCGACTCTGTGCGAGGCGTTCCAGATCACCGCTGCCGAGCAACCGGACGCGGTCGCGCATCGCACGCCCGGCGACGAGGTCTCGATCACCTGGGCCGAATACGCCGAGCGGGTGCCGCGAATCGCCGGCGGCCTTGCAGCGCTCGGCCTCGAGCGCGGCGACACGCTGGCGCTGATGATGGTCAACCGGCCGGAGTTCAACCTGATCGACTGTGCCGCGCTGCACCTCGGTGTGACGCCGTTCTCGATCTACAACACCTCGGCGCCGGACCAGATCGAGTACCTGTTCTCGAACGCCGAGAACCGGGTGGTCGTGGTCGAGCGGGCGTTCCTGCCGGTCGTGCGCGCGGCGGCCGAGCACCGCGGCGGCATGGAGCAGATCGTCGTGATCGACGGTGATGAGGCCGGCACCGTCTCGCTCGAGCGCCTCGAGGAGATGGAGGAGTCGAGCTTCGACTTCGAGCGCACCTGGAAGGCGGTCGAGCCCGGTGACGTCGCCACCCTGATCTACACGTCGGGGACGACCGGCCCGCCGAAGGCCGTCCAGATCACCCACAGCAACGTGATGGCCGAGGTGCGCGGCATGGGCCACCGCCTGAAGGCAGCGCCGCGCGGGCGCGGAACGTCCTTCCTGCCGTCGGCGCACATCGCGGACCGCTGGTCCTCGCACTACCAGTGCTCGATCGCGTACGGCTTCACGATGACCTCGATTGCCGATCCGCGCGCGGTCGTCGCGCACCTGCCCGAGGTGAGGCCGACGCTGTGGGGCGGGGTCCCGCGGATCTGGGAGAAGCTGAAGGCCGGCCTCGAGTCCCAGGGCGTCACCGACCCTGCGGCGCTGCCGGAGGAGCACAAGGCGGCGATCCGCGAGAAGCTGGGCCTCGACCAGGTGGAGGCACTCGTGGTGGGCGCCGCGCCGACGCCGCCGGATGTGCTGCGCTTCTTCTCGGCGCTCGGACTGGAGATCTGCGAGCTGTGGGGCATGTCGGAGACCACGTCCTGCGCCACCTGCAACCCACGCGAGGACAACCGGATCGGCACCTGCGGGCCGCCGCTCGAAGGTGTCGAGCTGAAGCTCGCGGACGATGGCGAGCTGCTGGTGCGCGGCGACATCGTCATGACCGGGTACCGCGGCGATCCCGAGAAGACACGGGAGGCGCTGGACGACGACGGCTGGCTGCACACGGGCGACATCGGCCAGATCGATGACGACGGCTATCTCAAGATCGTCGACCGCAAGAAGGAGCTGATCATCAATGCCGCCGGCAAGAACATGTCGCCGGCCAACATCGAGTCGCGCATCAAGAGCGCGCACCCGCTGATCGGTCAGGCGGTCGCTATCGGAGACGGCCGCCCGTACAACGTCGCGCTGATCGTGCTCGACCCGGAGGTGGCCGCCGCCTTCGCGAAGGAGCAGGGGATCTCCGACGCCTCGCTTGCCGCGCTGGCGCACGACGACCGGGTGAAGGAGACCGTCGCGGCAGCCATCGAGGAGGCCAACTCGCACCTGTCGCGGGTCGAGCAGATCAAGAAGTTCGAGATCGTCGAGGACGAGTGGCAGCCCGGCGGCGACGAGCTGACGCCCACGATGAAGCTCAAGCGGCGGCCGATCGACCGCAAGTACGCCGAGGAGATCGAAGCGCTCTACGCCTGAGCGCCGGCCGGCTCAACGGCCGGCCGGGCGTTCGCGGCGAGCTGCCCGCAGGCGGCGGCGATGTCGCTGCCGCGGGTGAGGCGAACTGTTGCCTCCAGGCCGCGCTTTTCCAGCACGGAGCGAAAGGCGGCGATCGCCGACCGTGAAGACCCTTCGTACTCCGACTCGGTCGGGTTGAAGGGGATCAGGTTCACCTTGAAGGCGCGCGGGTCGAGCAACTCGGCCACCTGGTGTGCCTGCTCGACGCGGTCGTTCACCCCGGCAAGCATCACGTATTCGACGAACACCCGCCGCCGCTTGCGCTCGTAGTAGTCGCGGCAGGCGGCGAGCACCTCCGCCAGGGGATAGCGCTCGTTCACGGGCATGATCTGCGAGCGCAACGCATCCTCGGCGGCGTGCAGCGACAGCGCGAGCCGGATTGGCATCGGCTCGGCGGTGAGCCGCTCGATCCCCGGTACCCAGCCGACGGTCGAGACGCCGGTGCGGCGATTGGTGATGCCGACGTCGGGCAGGCGCCGGCAGGCGTCGAGCACGGCATCGAGGTTCATCAGCGGCTCACCCATTCCCATGAAGACGGCGTGGTTGACCGCCCCCAAGCGGCGGAAGTACAGCGCCTGGTCGAGGATCTCGCTGGCGGTCAGGTTGCGGCCGAAGCGCATCGATCCGGTCGCGCAGAAGGTGCAGGTCAGGGGACAACCGGACTGCGAGCTGAGGCATACAGAGCGCCGTCCGTCGCGGTAGCTCATCAGGACGGCCTCGACCGGCAGGCCCTCGTGAGTGTGAAAGAGCGCCTTGACGGTCCCGTCTCGCGAGCGCGCCTCCTCCTGGAGGGACAGGGAGGTGAACGGCACCTCCTCGGCGAGCGATGCGCGCAGGGTCGCCGACACGTTCGTCATCTCGTCATAGCCCCCGGCGCCGCGCGCGGTCCAGCCCCACACCTGGCGGGCACGGAAGCTGGGCTCGCCGCGGTCGGCGAGCGTCCTTTCAAGCAGAGCTAGATCGATGAAGCGAGCTTAGCCACCGGCCATCAGCTCAACAGGGCAGCTGACGCCGGTACCGCCGGCTCCGCAGTAGCCGTTCGGGTTCTTCGCGAGGTACTGCTGGTGGTAGGGCTCGGCGTAGTAGAAGTCGCCCGCCGGGCGGATCTCGGTCGTGATGTCGCCGTAGCCGGAGTCGTGCAGCTTCTGCTGGTACATCTGCCGCGAGTCCTCAGCCGCCTGGAGCTGCGCGTCGCTGGTCGTGTAGATCGCCGAGCGGTACTGCGTTCCCATGTCGTTGCCCTGCCGCATGCCCTGGGTGGGATCGTGTCCCTCCCAGAAGATGCGCAGCAGCTCCTCGAAGCTCGTCTGCGCCGGGTCGTAGACGACCAGCACGGCCTCGGTGTGGCCGGTGCTTCCGGAGCAGACCTCCTCGTAGGTGGGGTTGGGCGTGAAGCCCCCCGCGTAGCCGACCGCCGTGGTCCACACGCCGGGCGCCTCCCAGAAGAGACGCTCGGCGCCCCAGAAGCAGCCCAGGCCGAAGACAGCCTGCTCGTAGCCCTCGGGGAAGGGCGGCGTGAGCGGGTTGCCGAGCACGTCATGGCGCTCGGGAACCTGCATCGCCTCGGTGCGGCCGGGCAGCGCGCGCTCGGGGTCGATCATGCGGTTCTCGCGGAAGCGGAGGAATGACATCGGTCTATTGATAGTAGCCACTGTCAATTCGCTTACCGGGGCTTGAACGCGATCCGTGCGGTCGGATATGTTCGGCGCTCCGCGAGCACCGCTCGCACCACAACCGAATAGGGGGAGGGGTATGGGCAAGTACAAGATTGCCGCGATCTTCTGCGTGGTCGTGGCCTCCGCACTCTTCGTTGCTCCGGCAGCCAACGCCGGGCCGACTTCGCCGACGACCGCGATCGTCGCCTTGGGAGACAGCTTCAGCTCCGGTGAGGCCGGTCGCTGGAACGGCAACAGCCTCAACATCCTCGGGACCAGGGACGGGACCGACCGCGCTGCACGCTGCACGTTCGGGATCTTCTGCAGCTACGACGCCACGCGCGTCTATGGCAGCACCCACACCGGCTGCGACCGCGCCGACGTCGCTCCGATCAAGAGCGCCGCGGTCTCTGTCAGCGAGAAGCACAATCTCGCTTGCTCAGGGGCGCGGACAGTGCACACCTGGCGCGGCTCGCAAGGCGGGCAGAGCTTCAAGGGCGATGCGCCCCAGGCGGACTCGCTGGCGACGATCGCGCAGCAGAAGAACGTCAAGCTGATCCTCCTGAACATCACCGCGAACGACCTCGGGTTCACCGACCACGTCATCAACTGCACGATCGCGTGGGGACTCGGGTTCACATGCGCGAGCGCCGAGCAGGCGTCCATCCAGGCCGCCCTGCCGGCCGCGGCCAATGGCCTGCGCAAGTCGATCGACGAGATCCGGGCCGTGATGTCGGCGGCGGGCTACTCCAGCTCGCAGTACAAGTTCGTCATCCAGGGTTACGCGTCGCCGATCCCGGTCGGCGCGGACATCCGCTACAGCGGTGCCGACAAGCTGCTCATCGGCGGGTGCCCGTTCAACAACTCCGACGCGGACTGGGCCAAGAACACGGCCACGCCCACGATCGTCAACAACATGAAGGCAGTGGCCGCCGAGAAGGGCGTTCGCTTCCTCGACGTCCAGCCGACGCTCGACGGTCACCAGATCTGCCACCGCTCCTCGCGGCTCGTCGGTAGTGGTGGACCCGACTCGCGGGTTCACGAATGGGTGCGCTGGGTCAACTCGGGCTGCTGCCAGGGCGACCTGCAGGAGTCTCTCCACCCGAACGCATTTGGCGAACGGGCAATAGGCAAGTGCATCGCGCTGTTCTACGGCACCGCCAGCGGTAACTACCGCTGCAACAACACGCCGGGCGGTGACTACAACGCGATGACTCTCACATCGATCCCATAGGGATGGGATACCTGGGACTTCCGGACCCTGCCGCACGAGGTCCCAGGTAGCAGGGAGGGGGCGCCGCCAAGCGGCGCCCCTTCATTTGCCGGGTCAGCGGCCCCGGCGCCCGAAGCTGTGCGGCGTGGGTAGCACCGCGCGCAGGTCGCCGCCGCCCACCGCCACCCGCTCGCGCCGGTCCTCGCGCGGGCGGCCGGTCTCGCCGGGCACCGGCGGCTCGATGTGCTTCACGACGGCCTGCGGCAGGTCGGGCCGCTCGAGCCGCCACAGCTCAGACACCAGTACGTTGATCACGCCCTCGCGGCGCTCGAGGCGGCCGCGCGCCATCACGAACGGCTCCGCCCGCACGACCAGGCGGTGGCGCTGGAAGACCGGCGGCGGGACGATCAGGTTGATCGTTCCCCACTCGTCCTCGAGCAGCATGAAGGTGACGCCCTTGGCGGTCGCCGGGCGCTGGCGGGCCACGACCAGGCCGGCGACCGTCACCGGCCGCTCGTTGGGCAGCCGCTCGAGCGCCCGGCTGGAAGCGGTCTCCGCCGGCAGGTCGGGCCGCAGCAGCTCCAGCGGGTGCTGTGAGATCGACATGCGCGTCGTGCCGTAGTCGGCCAGCAGGCGCTCCCAGTCGGACAGCTCGGCAAGCGCGGGTGGCGGGGGCGCCTCGAGCGGCAGCGCGAGCTGGATGCCGCCGGGGACGGCCCGGCCCGCGCTCACCACTCCCATCTGCCACAGGGAGCGGCGCCGATCGGCGGCCGCGCCATCGTCCTTGGGCGCTACCAGTCCGGCGCTGCCCGCAACTCCGTCGCACGCCCCGGCCCACGCGAGGCGCTCGAGCGTGTCCCGGGAGGCTCCGGAGCGCGCCGCCAGGTCTCCGGCGGCGGTGTAGCGCCCGCCGCGTTCGCGCTCGGCGACCAGCGCCTCGATCTCCTGCTCGGGGACACCGGCGATGTAGCCCAGCCCGACGCGCACCGCGAGGCCCGGCTCCACCCGGCATTCGGCGCCGGAGAGGTTGACGTGCGGGGGGAGCACGGTGATCCCGCGCCGCTGCGCCTCGTGGATCAGCGAGTCGGGCGGATAGAAGCCCATCGGCTGCTCGTTCAGGAGCGCGCACAGGAACTCGGGCGCGTAGTGCACGCGCAGCCAGGTCGACTGGTAGGCGAGCAGCCCGAAGGCGGCCGCGTGTGCTTTCGGGAAGCCGAAGCCCGAGAAGCCGCGCACCTGCTCGAAGATCCGCTCGGCGACCTCGCGCTCGACTCCCCGCTCGACCGCTCCCTCGACGAAGCGCTCCTGGTAGACGGCCATCGCCGCATCCGAGCGCTTGCGGCTCATCGCGCGCCGCAGTCCCTCGGCGTCGCCGGGGCTGAATCCGGCCAGCGCCATCGAGACCTCGAGCACCTGGTCCTGGAACACGATCACCCCGAGCGTGTCCTTCAGCGCCGGCTCGAGCGAGGGGTGCAGGTAGGGGATCTGGAAGTCCGGGTCCTCCCGCAGCCGCTTGCGCCTCTCTATATAAGGGTGCACGGCGCCGCCTTGAATCGGCCCCGGCCGCACGAGCGCGACCTGCACCGTGATGTCGTCGAGGTTCTCCGGCCGCGTGCGGCGCAGGCTCTGCATCTGCGCGCGGCTCTCGATCTGGAACACGCCGGTGGTCTCGGCCATCTGGATCGCGTCGTAGGTCGCCGGGTCGTCGTAAGGGACGCGGGAGAGGTCGATTCGCTCGCCGCGCACGCGCTCGATCTCCACGACGCAGCGCTCGACCGCCGACAGCATCCCCAGCCCGAGCAGGTCGATCTTCAAGAAGCCGGCGTCGCCGCAGGAGTCCTTGTCCCACTGCACGAGGTTGCGGCCCTCCATCGCCGACGGCTGCACGGGGCAGACGTCGATCAGCGGCTCGGTCGCGATCACCATCCCGCCGGGGTGCTGGGAGGCGTGGCGCGGCAGGCCATAGGCCTCCGGGCACAGCTCGAGCAATGCCTGCCAGCGCGGCGAGCGCGCGCGCCGGGCGCCGATCGTGTCCGCGGCGCCGCTCATGAAGTCCTCCAGGTCGCCGTACACGTCCGCGGTGCGCGCCAGTCGCTCGACGTCTCCTGCCGGCAGGCCGAGCGCCTTGCCGAGGTCGCGGATCGCTCCCCGCCAGCGGTAGGTCGAGAAGGCCGCCACCAGCGCCGCGCGCTCGCGGCCGAAGCGGTCGTGCACCCGCGGGATCAGCTTCTCGCGCAGGTCGCGCGGGAAGTCGAGGTCGATGTCGGGCAGCGCGGTGATCTCCTCGTTGAGGAAGCGGCCCAGGAGCAGCTTGTTGCGGATCGGGTCGATATGGGAGAGCCCGGTCAGGTAGCAGACGATCGAGCTGACGCTGGAGCCGCGCCCGCGGCCGGGCGGCAGCAGCGCTCGCACCAACGAGTCGCCGCGCACCTCGACCGCGACTTCGCGGGCCAGCTCGAGCAGCTCGTGGTGGAGCAGGAAGAAGCCCGACAGCCCCAGCACCCGGATCACGCGCAGCTCCTCGTCCAGGCGCGCCGCCGCCTCGGCCTGCTCGGAACGGCCCGGGTAGCGGTCCGCCAGTCGCGCGGCGCACAGCTCCGCGAGCTTTCGGTCGGCGCCGGGATCCTCCGCGCCGGGATAGCGGTAGCCGAGGTCGGTCGTGAGGTCGAACTCGAGCCGCTCCGCCACGCGCGCCGTCTCGGTGACCGCTTCGGGATGGTCACGAAAGCGCCATTCCATCTCGGCCGGGGAAGCCATCGCCGAGCTGGCGTTGCCGCGCCGCTCGGGCTCGGTCTGGTCGAGCGGCAGAGCGCAGTCGGACCGCGACGAACGCGTCCTGCAGCCGCGCCCGCGAGGGATGGTGGCAATGCACGTTGCCGGTCGCCACGCAGCGCACGCCGAGTCGTTCCGCGAGGCCCGCCAGCGTGCGATTTCGCTCGCGGTCGCGCCGCCAGTGGGGTCGCTGCAGCTCCATTCGCAGCCGCTCCCGGCCAAAGGCGCCGAATAGCCGCCGCCCGAGCCCCTCGGCCTGCGCCAGGTCGCCATTCGCGGCGGGCAGAGCCAGCATCCCGTCCCGCGCACATCCCGAGAGACAGACCAGCCCTTCAGATGATCCTCGAGTTGTTCGAGCGAAACGCCTGGATCCGCGACCTGCCTCCGCGCTGCTCGCGTAGTCCCGCGTGCCCTCATGCGCACTTGTCACCAGCCGGCACAGATTCCGGTAGCCGGCGCGGTTCTCGACCAGCAGAGTCAGATGCCGTCCGGCGACAGTCAGCTCCGCGCCAGTGATCGCGTGCAGCCCGAGGCCCTTGCAGGCGTGAGCGAACTCCATCGAGCCCCACAGCCCCTCGTGGTCGGTGAGCGCCATGGCTGGGTAGCCGTGCACCGAGGCCGCCGCCGCCAGCTCCTCGGGCGAGGACGCGCCGTCCAGGAACGAGTAGGCGGAGTGCGCGTGCAGCTCTACGTAGCGCGCCTCCGCCAACGCGATCACGCCCCGGTCTGTGTGAACCAGCCGCCCGTGACCAGGTCGCGGAAGACGATGCGGTTGGCGCCCGACGTGGTGGTCAGCTCGAAGTAGCGCCGCCGCAGCGGACGGGTGGTCCACCAGCGATCCTCGACCAGCCACTCCTCGCGCACGGCCTCGACCTCCTCGTGGCCGACGGTGACCGGGGTGTCTCCGGGTCCGGTGCTGACTTCCACCGAGCGGGGGCGGTAGAGGCGCTTGCTCATTCGGGGAACGGCGTCAGCAGCGACCGGCGCTCGGGCACGCGCGAGGCCGGGTCCACCTCGAGCACTCTCAGCACCGCCTCGGAGCCCGCCGCGGCGCGGGTCTGGCGCACCGCCTCGCCGAGGCGCCGGCGGCGCTCGGTCTGATCGGGCTCGGCGAGCGAGATCTGGTCGGCGACCGGCGGGCCGAACGACACCACCGTCACGCGCAGCTGCTCGATCGGGGCCGGCAGCTCGGAGAGCCTTGGCACCAGCGCCAGCCGCAGCCGCTCGCGGTCCGCAGTTGCCTGGCGCATCGGCACGTCGCGCCGCCACGCCCCCTGCTCCACGAACCGGCCCGAGAGCCGCAGCTTGCGAAAGGACCGCCCCCGCCGCTCCGGCCGCGCGAGCAGCCGGTCGATCAGCAGCTCGAGCGTGCGCTCCAGCTGCGCACCGGACGCCGCCTCCGGCAGGTCGAGCCGCTCCGCCAGCTGCTCTCCCGGGCCGCGCGGGCGCAGCGGCGAGTCCGCGCCGCCGGCCAGCTCGTGGGCCCGCAGCCCGCGCGGGCCGAAACGGTCGGCCATCTCGGCCGGGCGCAGCGCCGCCAGCGCACCGAGCGTGCGCACGCCGAGCTTCTCCAGCACTGTGGGGAGGTCGTCGCGCCGGCTGCGCTCGGCGATCTCGGGCCGCGCGCGCAGCAGCCCGATCGGCTGCGAGGCGAGAAAGGAGCGCTCCGCTCCGGCCGGAACGATCCGCGCGGCACGCCCGGGCCGCGCGCTGGTGGCGGCGGCGAAAGCGCAGAAGCGGCTCGGCGCGGCGCCCAGCCGGGCGGGCATCGCGAGCGCCTTGCGGGTCTTGTGCAGCACCCCCTCGAGGTGGCCTCCGTAGAGGCGGCGCAGCCCGTGGGCGTCGAAGTAGGCCTCACCCGGATGCGCCGGCTCGACCGCCGCCCCGATCCGCTCGAGCGCCTCGATCACCGACTCCCAGGCGGCCGCGGCGCGCTCCGGGTCCGGCGGCACGAGCCGCAACTCTGGACAGCGCGCAAGCGCCTCGCCCAGCCGCATCCCGGCGTGGATGCCGAGTGCCTCGGCCGTACCCGATGCCTCGCCCACCACCTGCTCGCGGTCCGGCTCCGGCGCCAGCGCGACCGGCTCCCGGAGCAGCTCGCGGCGCGTGCCCAGGGCGGTCAGGAGCCGGAAACGGGGGATGAGGACGCATACGACCATAGGCGAACGTATGTTCGCATAGGTGTGCAGAAGGATGCAAGGCGTGCATGCTCAGTCGGCAGTCGGCAGTTAGATATGTGCGTGGTCGCACGCGTCTCCACTTATCTCGACGCACCGCCGGCCGCCGTCTGGGAGGCGGTCAAGCGGCTCGACACCTTCCGCTACGTCACTCGTGGTGTGCTCGGCTATCGCGTGACGGAGGGCACGCCGGACGACCTGCGCGAGGGAATGGTGGTCCGCGGGCGGCTCTACTTCTTCCACGTGCTGCCGGCATGGACACACTCGATTCGCGTCGTGCGGGTGGACGAGCAGGCGCACGAGATCCTCACGAGCGAGAATGGCGGGCCGGTCAAGAACTGGGGCCACCTGATCCGGGTCCAGCATGGGCCGGAGCCCGGCCGCAGCCACTACACGGACCAGATCGACATCCGCGCCGGCGCGCTCACGGCGCTCGTCTGGGCCTACGCGCACGTCTTCTACCGCTACCGCCAGCACCGCTGGCGGCGACTGGCGCGGACGCTCCGCTTAGGCCGCTAAGCCTCGGGCAGCACGAAGAACGCGATCGCCGCGAACTGCAGCAGTGCCGCTGACGATCACCGAGCACGTGGAAGATCTCGTGGTAGCCGAACACCGCCGGCGCCGGGTCGGGGCGGCGCAGCGCGTAGATGACCGCGCCGGCCGTATATAAGAGCCCGCCGCCCGCGACCAGCGCGAGGGCGCCCGCGCCCAGCTCCGAGGCCAGCTCCGGCAGCGCGAGCACGGCCACCCAGCCAAGGCCGACGTAGACCGCGGCGGTGACCCACTTGGGCGAGTCGATCCAGACGAGGTTCAGCACGACGCCTGCGAGTGCCCCGGCCCAGACTCCGACAAGGATCGCGGTCGCGAGCGTCCCGTCGAGCACAAGCAGCGCGAACGGCGTGTACGTGCCGGCGATCAGGAAGAAGATCATCGTGTGGTCGAGGCGCCGCATCCAGCGACGCGCGCCCTCGGTCGCCCAGGTGATGCGGTGGTAGATGGCGCTTGTCCCGAACAGGCCCGCCACGGTGACCACGTAGATCGCCGCCGCGAGCGTCGCCTTGCCCGACGGCGCCGCCACGACCAGCGCCGCGCCGGCCACGAGGAAGAAGAAAAACGCCCACTGGTGAGATACCCCACGCAGGCGCGGCTTCGGGAGGGGCGGCTTGCCGATCATCTCCATGGCCCGAATTATTCCTCGCGACGGGCCCGGTTACAGCCCATGTGACAAAGTTCCGCGCCGTGCGCGTCGGGGTCGTCGACATCGGTACCAACTCCACGCGCCTGCTGATCGCCGAGATCGAGGACGGCCGGCTCGTGCGGGAGCTCGAGCGGCGCAGCGAGGTGACGCGTCTCGGCGAGGGCGTGGATAGCACCGGGCGGCTGGGCGACGAGGCGATCGCGCGGGTGGTCGACACGTGCGGGCGCTATCGCCGGGCGCTCGACGAGCACGGCGTGGAGCTGGTGGTCGCCGTGCTGACGAGCGCCGTGCGCGACGCATCCAACGGCACGCAGTTCGAACGCGAGCTGCGAGAGCGCTTCGGTTTCGATGCGCAGACGATCCCGGGTGAGCGGGAGGCGTGGCTGACCTACCTCGGCGCGACCGGCTGGCGGACGGCCGGCGAGCCGGTGCTGGTGATCGACATCGGCGGCGGGAGCACGGAGCTGATCGTGGGTTCGGGCGCCGAGCTCCAGTTCTTCGTCTCCACCCAGGTCGGCAGCGTGCGCTACACGGAGCGCCATCTGCACTCCGACCCGCCGCGGCCACCGGAGCTGGAGGAGTGCGCGCAGGCCGTGCGCGCGGAGCTGGACCGAGCGGTCCCCGAGGAGGTCCGGCGCAGCACCTCCGAGGGCATCGCGGTCGCCGGCACGCCGACGTCGCTGGCCGCCATCGACTTGCGGCTCGATCCCTACGACAGCGAGCGCGTGCAGGGCCACCGGCTGAGCCGCGCGGCGATCGAGCGCATGATCTCCGAGCTGGCGGCGATGCCGCTGGCCGAGCGGCGCGAGGTGACGGGTCTGCACCCCGACCGGGCGCCGACCATCGTGGCGGGCTCGATCATCCTGCGGGAGACGATGGGCCTCTTCGGACTGGACGAGGTGGAGGTGTCAGAGCGGGACCTGCTCGAGGGTGCGGCGGTGGAAGCCGCGGCAGGCATGTGGCAAACCCGCACAAATGCGACGTAAGAAGCGCCTTTGCGACGCATGAATGCCTTATTTGCAGGAATTCTCCGCTAATCGTCCACTTTCGGGGGTTCCGGCCCGACACCGTCCTGTACGACATGGATAATGCGAGTGCGGGTGTCCTAGCCCTGTTGCACGGCTCCGCCACTCGCTTTCATAGGTACCGGGCCAGCCAAATGGCGCCTCCCATGCTCGGACCGCTCAGGCCCAGCCAGGCACGCACCCCTGCCCGTCCTGGTGGGCCGCAAGGAGTAAAGGCGGCCGGCCGACCAGCCGGCCGTCTTTTATGCGCCGTTACGCCAGATTCGCGCTGCGCGGGTACACCACCGTGGGGTCGGTGAGCACGTTCACGCAGGCCGGCTTTCCGGACGCGAAGGCGCGGTCGAGCGCCGGGCGCAGCTCGGCGGGTGTGCGCACCAGCTCGCCGTGGCCGCCGAGCGCCTCGACCACCTGGTCGTAGCGGGTCTCGGGCCGCAGCTCGGCCGCGACCGAGTAGCCGTAGAGGAACTCCATCGGGTGCTTCTCGAGCGCCCAGATCCCGTTGTTGCCGACTACCGCGACGACCGGCAGCCCGTGGCGGACCATCGTGTCGAACTCGAGCCCGGCGAACCCGAAGGCGCCGTCGCCCAGCAGCAGGCAGACCTGGCGGTCGGGATGCGCGACCTTGGCGGCGATGGCGTAGCCCGGACCCGATCCGAGACAGCCGTAGGGGCCCGGGTCGAGCCAGCAGCCCGGCTCGTAGGTCGGCATCACGCGCCCTGCGTAGGAGACGAAGTCGCCGCCGTCACCGATCACGATCGCGTCGCGCGCCAGCACCTGCGTGAGCTCGTTGTAGACGCGCAGCGGATGCAGCGGAGCGCGATCGTCCTCCAGCTCGGGGCGCTCGGCGGCCCGCTTCTCGTCCTCGGTCTCGCGCAGCGAGTCGCGCCAGCGCGCGGTGCGCTTGGCGCTGCCGCCCGCGGCGGTCGCCGCTTCACGCAGAGCGCCGAGCGTCGCCGGAAAACCGCCGTAGAGCTCCTCCACCGGCTGGCGCGGGGAGGTGATCTCGGGCGGCGCCGTGTCCACCACGACGATCTGGGTCTCCTCGCCGAAGCTGCCGCCGAAGCCGAGCCGGAAGTCCATCGGCACGCCGATCACGAGCGCGACGTCCGCGCCCTTCAGCCCCGCGCTGCGAGCGCGAGAGAAGAAGTTGGGGTGATCGGCCGCGAGGCAGCCGCGCGCCAGGCCGTTCAGGAAGACCGGGATGCCGAGTGCCTCGCTCAGCTCGCGCAGGACGCGCTCGCCGTGGCCCCAGTAGAGGTCGGTGCCCGCCATGATCACGGGCCGCTCGGCCGCCCCCAAAAGTGCGGCCACTCGCTCGATCGCGCCGCCCTCGGCAGCGGGCATGGCCGCCGGATCGGGCAGTGCCGCCGGCTCGTCGGGCACGTCGGCCTCCATGAACACGAAGTCGAGCGGCAGGTCCACGAACGTGGGTCCGGTGCGCGGCGTCAGCGCCGTGGCGAGCGCCTCGTCGACCATCCCCGGGATCTCCGCGGTCGACATCGCCGTGCGGGCGCTCTTGGTGAGCGGCGCCACGAACGGGACGTGGTCGATCTCCTGCAGCGAGCCCTGACCCCAGCGCATCTGCGGCGCGCGACCGCCGAGCACGACCATCGGCGAGTTGTTCTTGTGCGCGGAGGCGATCGCGCTCATGCCGTTCGTCACGCCCGGTCCGGCCGTGAGCGCGGCGACTCCCGGCTCGCGGGTCACCTTGGCCCATCCCTCTGCCGCGAACGCCGCGTTGGATTCGTGGCGGACGTCGATCAGGTCGATGCCCTCGGTGCGGCAACCGTCGTAGACGGAGAACAGGTGCCCGCCCGAGAGCGTGAACAGCTTGTCGATCCCGTGTGCCTTCAGCCGGCGCGCGACCAGCAGGCCGCCGTGCGGCTGGCGCTCCTCGGCGGCGGCATCCTGGGCACCGTCCGGTGTGGTCCTGGTCTGGTCCTTGGTCGCCATGCCGCCTCCTCGCCTCTCCTGTAAGGGAGCGAACCCTACCGGAGCGTCGCGTACGCTCCGCGCGTGAAAGCGCCCTCAGCCGAGCCGATCGCCTGCGTGCTCGCCGGCGGACAGGCCCGGCGATTGGGCGGTGCGAAGGCCACCGTGCCGCTGGCCGGGCGGCCGCTGATCTCATACCCGCTCGCTGCGCTGCGCTGGGCCGGGCTGGAGGCCGTGGTGGTCGCGAAGCCGGACTCGCCGCTGCCCGAGGTCGACGTGCCGGTCTGGGAGGAGCCCGCGGAACCGGTGCATCCCGCCGCCGGCATTGCCGAGGCTTTGCGGCGCGCTTCGGGGCGGCCGGTGCTCGCGATCGCCTGCGACATGCCGCTCCTTCCTCCGGGCCTCCTACTGCACCTCGCGCAGCGCGGCGCGCCGCTCGTCGTCCCGGTCACCGATGGACGGATGCACCCGCTGTGCGCCCGCTACGAGGCGGAAGTGCTAGCGCCGCTCGAGCAGGCGGTGGCCTCCGGTGCGGCGCTGCACGAGGCGATCGAGGCGCTCGATCCCGAGCTGATCGGCGACGAGGCGCTGGCCGCGTTCGGTGACCCCGAGACGTCGCTTTTCAACGTCAACACGCGCGCCGACCTGGCGCGGGCGGAGGAGCTCCTACGCGGCGAGGACTAGGCGACTGATCTAGGCGGCTTGGCGCCGGCGCACGACCGCCGGCACGGTCCGGAACACGTAGTCCCACAGGCCCGACGTGACGCCGAAGCCGCGATCGCTCTGCTGGAAGTGGTGGCGGTAGTGGTAGCGGCGCAGCGCGAGGCTGACGCGGTTCTTCGAGCGATGGTGATGCAGGTGGAAGTGCGTCATGTCGTAGATCAGGTAGCCGAGCAGGAAGCCCGCGAAGGCGGGCAGCGACCAGTCGGGCCCGAACGCGGCCTGGAAGCCGAAGAAGAACAGCAGCGCCAGCGGCACGCTGACGGAGGGCGGCATCACGAGCCGCATCGGGTCGTGCGGGAAGTCGTGGTGCACGCCGTGGATGATGAAGTGCAGGCGCCGGCCCCAGCGCGTGTCCGGTTCGAAGTGGAACACGAACCGGTGCAGCAGGTACTCGGTCAGCGACCAGCCGACCAGGCCGAGCAGAAATACTCCGGCGACCGCCGCGGCGCCGAGGTCCTCGACCGCCAGTGAGCGGATCAGGCAGTAGCCGATCACCGGCAGATAGATCAGCGGCGGGACGATCGGATGCACGCGCGACAGCCGCTCCAGGAGCGGGTTGTCGAACATGCGCGGCGAGACCTCATCCGGGAGGCGCTTGCCATTCTTGTCGGGCGCGCCCGAGGTGGTGCGCACAGCTTCCGCAACGCCGCTGCTCACGTTGCTGAGTCTAGTAGACGATGTGGCCGTGGGCCGGGCGAATCCTTGCGTTGCTCGGCGGTCCCCTTGGGGCGCGGGTGCCCGGTTACGATCCGGCGATGGCGGACTCTCGCGACACGGCGGCGGCCCGGCGGGCCCGGTTCCTGCGGCGGGGCTCCGTGCCGCTGTTCGCGCATGGGATGCTCGAGTACCTGATCGGGATCCTGGCGATCGCGGCGCCGTTCCTGTTCTCCTTCGACCACAACGGGGCGATCGCGTTCTCCGTCCTGATGGGGGCGGCGATCCTGGTGCTCGGCGGCCTCACCGACTCGCCCACCGGCATTGTGAAAAACCTGCCTGTCGCCTCACACGTCGTGCTGGACGTGGTCGTGGGCGTCGTGCTCGTGGTGGCGCCGTTCGTCTTCGGCTTCACCGAGGACGAGGCGGCCACCGCCTTCATGGTCGTGCTGGGTCTCGCGTTTCTGCTGCTCACTTATCTGACCCGCTACCACGCCGGCGGCCGCCAGTGAGCTCCGGCGAGGCCGGCGTCGCTCGCGGCATGTCCGCGCAGCTGGAGCTGCTCGCCGAGACCCTCGGCCGCGGCGAGACACGCGGCGGCTGGAAGGTAGGGCTGAACGTGCCGGCGGTCCAGGAGCACCTCGGCATCGAGCGGCCGGTCGTCGGGCACCTGACGTCGGCGACTCGGCTCGCGGAGAACGAGGCTGTGCCGATCGGCAGCTTCACCCGCGCCGGCCTGGAGCCCGAGATCGCCGCGACGATCGGCGCGAACGGGGAGGTCGCTGCGATCGCTCCCGCGATCGAAATCGTCGACATCAACCTGCCCTTCGACGACGTCGAGCCGATCGTCGCGGGGAACGTCTTTCACCGGGGGTGGCTGACCGGCGACGAGCGGGAGCCCGGTGATGTCGATCTCGACCAGGTCGACGTGGCCGTGGTACGCGGCGGGTCAGCCGAGCACGAAGCGCAGGTCGCCGAGGCGATGGGCGACATCGAGGTTGTCCTCGCGGGTGTGGGGGCGCGCGCCGAGCAGGCGGGGGAGGGGCTGCGCGCGGGAGACGTCGTCATCTGCGGCTCGCTGACCCCGATCATCCAGGTCGCGCCGGGTGACGAGGTCGAGGTTCGCTTCGGCCCGCTCGGTCAGCTGCGCGTGTCGTTCTGCGAGTAGCTGAATCTGCGCAATGAGCGGCATCGAAGTATCCTCACCGTGTTCCTAGAGGAGAGGAAGAGCCGTGACTGAATCGCAGACGGGCGCGGGCACCGAAGCGGTGAACGCGCAGCAGGCAGCAGACACGACAAAGGCCGAGAAGGCTACCCGGACGCCCGGGCCAGGGAAGGTGGCGCGCGCTTACTTCGAAGCGGTCGCGCGGCGCGACGTCGATGGGATGATCGCGTGCTGGGAGCCGGGCGGCATCGACCGGCTTGCTCCGATCGGTCCGCTGCGCGTCCCGGACGAGATGCGCCCGGCGTTCGAGGAGCTGTTCACGGCCGTGCCGGACATGAAGTTCGAGGTGGTCGACTTCGTCTCTGCGCGCAACAAGGCCGCTGTGCGCTGGCGGATGCGCGGGACGTTCTGCGGCGGGACCTTCCAGGGAGTCGATCCGACCGGCGCGCGCATCGACCTCGAGGGCATCGACATGCTGACGATCGAGGATGGGCTGATCCGCCACAACGAGGCCTACTACGACGGCCTCACCTTCGCCCGCCAGGTCGGGCTGATGCCGCCGCAAGACTCCGGTGCAGAGCGCGCGATGACGCAGGCGTTCAACGTGCGCACACGCATGACGCGGTCGCTCTTCAAGCCGAACTTCAGCCAGGTCGCCGAAAACGTGTGGCTCGTCCAGGGTGGCTTCCCGGCGAAGACGATGAACGTCTACCTGATCAAGGACGGCGACGGCGTCACCGTCTTCGACGCCGGCATCTCCGCGATGGTCAAGGGCATCGCCGGCTGCGCGGCGCAGATCGGCCCGATCGACAAGGTGCTGCTCGGGCACGCGCATGTGGACCACCGCGGTGCGGCGCCTGGGCTCGGCGTTCCCGTCTGGTGCCACGAGGCCGACCGCGCCGACGCCGAGGGCGACGGCGGGATCCACTACGCCGATTTCTCGCAGCTGGAGCGCTGGACGGCGCGCACCTTCATGCCGTTCCTGCTCAGGTCATGGGACGGGGGCCCGGTGAAGATCGACGAGACCGTCAAGGAGGGAGACGAAGTCGCCGGGTTCACGGTGATCCACCTCCCCGGTCACGCGCCCGGCCTGATCGGGCTGTGGCGGGAGTCGGACCGGCTCGCGCTTGCCAGCGACTGCTTCTACACGCTCGATCCCCAGACGGGGCGCAAGGGACACGCGCGTGTTCCGCACCGCGCCTTCAACCAGGACACCGAGCAGGCGCGCGCCAGCATCCGCAAGCTCGCGGCCATGGAGCCGGCGGCGGCCTGGGCCGGCCACGCCGACCCGTTAACGGGCGACGTCCGCGGCCAGCTGGAGCGGGCCGCGGATACGACGTAGCGGCTGCCGGCTTACCCCGCCGTTACAGTCGTTTTAGCCAAGCCCGGGTGCTGGAATTGGTGAGACAGGGCGGGCTTAAACCCCGCTGTCCTTCGGGGCGTGTGGGTTCGACTCCCACCCCGGGCATTTCCTAGCGGCGGCTGCCTCTTCGCGTGCCCGGCCGTCACATCTGCTGGGCATGTACGGAGGCGGCGCTGTTTCTTGCGTCCTCGATTCGTCTCCCGCGCGCTATGCTATGTGACACTGGCGTTCAGGGCATAAGGCCGCCGTGCGGAGTTGAGGTCGCATAGCGACCTGAAGTCCCCAAAGCTCCAGTCTGCGCCGACTGGAGGCCGCGCCACTCGAACGCCGGAGTCGCAAAGCGCGTGGGAGACGCACCGCAGACGCGCCGAACACCCACCCTCCTCCATACAAGCCGGTTTCGGTCCGCTCCAAGGGGCCGCGACGGGGGTGCACGGGGGCGCCCCGGGCGCCGGGGCGGGATTTCCCCTGCAAACCGCCACACTCCGCTAACACCGACGCAACATCCGCATTGCTACCGTGTTTCTCAGGTCACCACGGTGGAAGCTAGCGCTGCCAAGACAACCTCTCTGGGACTGCTCGGAGGCCGATCGCCGCTGCTGCGGTTTCAGTCGGACGAGCGGCTGATCGCTGCCGTCCGGGCGGGCAGCGTCGGCGCCTTCGAGGTGCTGTTCGACCGCTACCGGCCCCGGCTGCTCGCCTTCAGCCGGCACATGCTGGCCTCGAAGGAGGACGCCGAGGACGTCCTGCAGGAGGTGTTCGCCTCCGCCTACAACGCCATGCTGGCCGACGAGCGCGACATCAACGCGCGGCCCTGGCTCTACCGGATCGCCCGCAACAGGTGCCTGAACCACCTGCGCAAGCCCGTCGCCGACGGGCGCGACACGATGGACGATCAGATCCACGCCAACGGCGTCACGACTGCCGACGTCGTCCACCGGCGTGCCGACCTGCGCCACCTGCTCGAGGACGTGCACAAGCTTCCCGAGACGCAGCGCACCGCGCTGCTGCTGCGCGAGATCGACGACCTCTCCTACGAGCAGATCGCCGAGACGATGGACACCACCGTCCCGAGCGTCAAGTCGCTGCTGGTCCGCGCCCGCATGTCGCTGGCGGAGGCGGCCGAGGCACGCAAGCTGAGTTGCGACGACGTGCGCCTCGGCCTGGCCGAGATCGCCGAGGGCCTGCACAAGATGACCCCGCCGCTACGCCGCCACATGCGCGAGTGCGAGTTCTGCCGCAGCTACCGCAAGGAGCTGTCGCGCACATCGACCGCGATGGCCCTGGCGCTGCCTGTCGGGCCGCTCTTCATCCTCAAGAAGGTCGCACTGCTGAAGCTCGGCATCTGGCGCCCTTGGTGGCGGCGCCGGTGGTGCCGGCGGAGCGACCGCCGCCGGCGGCGCGGCGGCCAGCGGTGCCACGGCCGGCGGCCTGGCGGCCGGGGGCGGGGCCACCGCGGCAGGAGCGGCGTCCGTGGGCGCGGCGAGCGCTGCCTCGGTCGGCGCCGGCGCCGCGGGTGTGGGCGCCGGAGCGGTTGCCACCAAGGCGGTGGCCGGGATCGCCGTGACAGCGATCATCGCGGGCGGCGCCGTCGAGGCCAAGCAGGTCACGACCGCGGACCCTGCTTCCAAGGCGCCCGTGCCCGCGCTGATCGCCCCCAAGCCCGAGCCGCAGACAACCGGCGGCGTGTCGCTCGGCGCTACTCCGCCCGCGGCGATCGAGCAGGCGAAGAAGGAAGTCGCCGAGCAGCAGACGGCCGACGCCGCCGCAACGGGTGCGACCGGCGAGACCGGCGCCGACCGGCGGCCGGCGCCACTGGCGCCACCGGGGCCACGGGCGTGACTGGCCCCGCGGCGCGACCGGCGCAGAGGGCGCTTCTGGCTCCAGCACCGGCACGACTGGACCGTCCGGCGCATCGGCCGACGGCGGCCCGCCGGTGACGCCGAGCGAGCTCCGGCGGCGCGGAGCTTCCCGCTCCGAGCCACCGTGACCCCGCCCGCCGCCGCGCCGCCACCGGTGGCGACGACTCCGCGCAAGCGCCACAAGCGGATTCGCAAGCGCGCTCACGCGGGCGCCAGCGCCGGGGCGACCGCTCCCGCGGCGGCCTCGCCCAGCGCTCCCTAGATCTAGCCGTCCCCGAAGCGGAAGCTGCGGAAGGGCCGCTGCAGCGAGCCCTCGTCCCCGACGCGGATCGGCTCGCGGGCGTATCGAGCGTCGTGGCCAGCATCGTGATCAGCACCCCGCTGCCGTGGCGCCTCCCCGGCGGGATAGGGCTTGCCCGGGTCCTCGATGTCATACGGCTCGGGCAGCATCACGACGCGCCCGAACAGCTGCCGCGGCGGCTTGCCCTCCTGCGGCAGGCGGGCCCGGAATGCGTACTGATAACCCTCCACCTCGTTCACCCGCGCGCGGCCCTCGAACTGGAGCCGGAAGCCCTCGTAGCGCTCGCGCCGAGTCCTCGCTCGAGGCGGGTGGCCACGATCGGCAGGTACCCCGACGCCAGCCCGGGCTGCGGGCGCGAGCGAAACGGCGAGACAGTGAAGCGCGCGGCCAGCTTGCCCGTCCAGAACGCCGCTCGGCCTGGACGTAGGCGCCGGCGGGCTTGGTGATCACCAGCTTGGTCGAGTGGTCGAAGACGAACGCGATCGGCGGCAGCCCGCGGTCGGCCGCGTCGCGCTCGCTCTGCTTGTAGGTGTCGACGCCTGCCGAGCTTGCGATTACGAGCGCGGCGATGCCGCCGGCCAGCAGCGCGACCAGCGACCCCGAGCGCCACGCCGCCAGCCAGTGCCGCAGCGAGCGCAGCCAGGGCCGCACGAGCTGCGGCAGGGAGGGCCCGTAATCGGGTTGTGTGGCGGTCTCGGCCAGGGGTTAGCTCAGAGCTTGACGATCACGATCACGGCGGAGATCAGGACGCAGATGACGATCGGACCTGCACGACGATCCAGAAAAGGGGCATGGGCTGGCGCTGCATGGGTGCTGGATATATGTATCCGTCGCTCGCCGGCCGCTCCGGCGATCAGCGGGACGGGTCCACTCCACTTCGGAGGAGGGCAGATGTTCACTCGCATCGTGGTCGGTACCGACGGCTCGGAAACCGCGCAGCAGGCCGTCCGCGAGGCGGCCGAGCTGGCCCGCCAGACCGGCGCCGACGCTGCAGCTGGTGAGCGCCTACGAGCCCGTGCCGCAGTCGCGGCTGCGCGACGGAGCAGCAGGAGGCGCCGGATGACATCGCACACACCGTGGGCCCGCGCGAGGATGTCGACGCGATCCTCGACGCAGGCCGCCGCGGAGTCGAGGCCGCCGGGGTCAAGGTGCGCACCTTCGCCCGCCAGGGCGAGCCGGCCGACGCGATCCTCGACGTCGCCGAGGAGGAGAACGCCGACCTGATCGTGGTCGGCAACAAGGGCATGACGGGCGCCAAGCGGTTCCTGCTCGGCAGCGTGCCGAACAAGGTCTCGCACCACGCGCCCTGCTCGGTGCTGATCATCCGAACCACCTGAGCGCTCAGGCACGCAGCGAGCTACCGGAGCCGGCGAGGTGGCGGCGCCGGCGTCCAGCAGCCCCCAGCCGTAGAGCGAGTCGTAGCCTGGCGATGCCCATGGTCGCGGGCGGTGGCGCTCAGCCGCTGCGTGATCGCGCGCCGGCGAGGGCCGGTCGCCGAGCACCCGGGCGCCGAGCATGAGCGCGGCGGCGCCGCTGACGTGGGGAACGGCCATCGAGGTGCCCTCGTAGCCGGGCGGCAGGCCGAAGCGCCGCGGGCTGGTGCCGCGGAACGTGTACTGGTAGACGTAGCGGCCCGGCTCCTCGAGCGGATGGCAGTTCAGGTCGCCCTCGACGGAGGCATCCGCGCCCCGCCGGGTGCGACCAGGTCGAGCCCCTGAGCCGGTGTTGGAGTAGTCGGCCAGGCAGCCGTGCTCGGTCGTGGCGCCGACTGCGAGCACGTTGCGGGCGCGGGCCGGATAGGCGACGCGCTGGTCCTCGGTGTTGCCGGCGGCCGCGATCAGCAGGACGCCCTTGCGGTTCGCGTAGCGCAGCGCGGAGATCACGTCGGGGATCTGGGACGCGGTCAGGCCGCTGTCGAACTCGAAGCTCATGTTGATGACGCGGCGCCGCGGCGGCTGGCGAAGCGGATGCCACGCGCGATCGTGGCGACGTCGCCCTTGCCCTCGTGGTCGAGCACCCGCACCGGCATGATCTTGGAGCCGGTAGGCGACGCCCGCCACGCCGATGCCGTTGTTGGTGGCCTGTGAGATGACGCCCGACACGAACGTGCCGTGGCCGTTGCGGTCATACGGGCAGGTTGTTGCCGCGGATGAAGTCGCGGCCCTGGACGAAACGGCTGCGGTCGAGGTCGGGCGCGCGCAGGTAGCGGCCGTCCGGCGATGTGCGGTAGGCGACCCCGGTGTCGAGCACCGCGACCACGACGTTCTGGCCGCCGGGCGCTCCGGCCGCGATCGCGTTCTCCCAGGCCGCCGCGAGGTTGATGCCGAACTGGCCGACGAAGTTCCACTGCACGGCGGCCCAGCCCGGTGCCCCGTCCAGGGTCGTTGGGCTGGAAGGCAGTGGCGCTGGCGACGTAGTTGGGCAGCGCGTGCACGACGCGGCTGTCGCCTGCGCAGGCTCGCCGCGGCGTCCCCGAGGCGTCCCCTCGCCGGTCAGGCGGACCCGCTGGGTGACGGCGTCGATCGTGCCGGCGGACTCGACGCCCGCCCCGGCGCGGATCTGGTCGCGCTGCTCGCCGAAGTGCCCGCGCGGAAGCGCACGACCAGCTCGCCCGGCGCATGGGAAGCGGTGCTGGCCCGCGCGGGGGGTGCCAGAAGAACGATCGCGAGGACCGTCAGAGCGGCCAGCCGGCCGGCGGTTCTGAGCGTGATCACCGTAACGAGGCTGATTGGTCGATACTTGGCGCCGGTGAAGAACCCGACGCGCCCTGCGAGACGAGTATCGATAACAACACGCCCCCGCGCCAGAAAGGTTCGGCCCAGCTCGTCAAGAGTTTACGGAGCGATGGGTTCGCGGATGAGCTTGAGGCGGGCTTGAGGGCCGCTCGCGAATGAGGGTCTGCGTCACCGGCGCGACCGGATTCCTTGGCGCCCACCTGACCGCAAAGCTGGTGCGCGCGGGCCACGAGGTGCGGGTCACGGTGCGGGACCGCCGGCGCCTCGAGGCGCTGAAGGGCCTCGACGTGGAGGCGGTCAACGCGGACATCCTCGACCGGCGGATCGCTGCGGCGGGCCCTCCGTGGCTGCGACATGCTCTTCCATGCGGCCGGAATGGTGGCATCCCGGCCGGAGCGTCAGGTCTGGCGCGTGAATGCCGTCGCGCCCCGGATCGCGGTCGAGGTGGCTGCCGAGGCGGGTCTGCGGCGGGTGATCGTGACCTCGAGCGTGGCCGGGGTCGGGCCGGCGCGCGGGGACGGCCGGCCGACGAGCGCCAGACCTATCCCCAGGCCGGGACCGGGATGCTCTACCCCGACGCCAAGCACGAGGGCGAGCTGGCCGCGCTCGACGGCCGGGCCGCGGGCCGGTGTCGATGTCGTGGCCGTCTGCCCCTCTTACGTACTCGGGCCCGCCTTCAACCGCTCGCTGCCGGGCGAGACCTCGACCCGGATCGTCGCCAACTACCTGCGCGGGCGGCTGCCGGCGATCGTCGACTCCTACACGAACATCGTCGACGTCGAGGACGTCGCGGAGGGCCACCTGCTGGCCGCCCGGCGCGGCGTGCCGGGAGAGCGGTACATCCTCGGCGGCGAGAACCTGCGCTGGTCCGAGGCGATCGAGCGGATAACCCGGCTGTCGGGAATCCATCACCCGCTGGTCGTCCTGCCGCCCGAGCTCGCGAGCACCGCCGCGGTGCTGCAGCAAGCTGCCTGTGCCGACGAGCCTGCTCGAGGGCATCCGCCTGATGGCGCCGGAGTGGAGGTACTCCTCGGCCCGCGCGCGGCGCGAGCTCAAATACCAGCCGCGGGGCGCGAACGACACGCTCAAGCGAACCGTCGACTGGTACCTCGAGCTGATCGAGGACGACCGCCTGCCCGCGAAGACCAGCCGCACCTTCGACCTCATGAGCGCCTGGGTACGCAACGCCGAGCGGTTCGGGCTGCTGTTCCCGCTGAAGGCAGCCGGCCAGGTCGCGCGCCGCCGGGTAGTGATCTGAGCGGCGGTCGATGAGCGCCGGCCGCTTCTTCCCCCGCGACGAGTACTACATGCGGCTCGCGCTGCGTGAGGCAGAGCGCGCGCTCGAGAACGACGACGTGCCGATCGGAGCGGTGGTCGTGCGCGACGGCGAGGTGCTGGCCGCCGCCCGCAACGAACGCGAGCTGCGCGGCGACCCGACCGCCCACGCGGAGATCCTGGCGCTGCGCGAGGCCGGCACGAAGCTCGGCGGCTGGCGGATCCCCGACTCCGTCATGTACGTGACGATCGAACCGTGCGCGATGTGCGCCGGGGCGGTCGTCTGGGCACGGCTGCCGCGACTGGTCTACGGCGCGACCGACCCCAAGGCCGGTGCCGCCGGGAGCGTGATCGACGTGCTCGGCGAGCCGCGCTTCAACTGGAATCCCGAGGTCGCCGGCGGCCTGCTGGCGGACGAGTGCGGCGCGCTCGTGTCGAGCTTTTTCGCGACCCGGCGCTAGGCGTCGCATGCTGGCCTGGAGGGCGAAGCGAAGCGCAGGCCGCGAGGCTCGCCGGCTCTCCTCGGGAACTCTCGCCTGACGGGCGTTCGCTCGCCACCTGTCGCTAAGGTGCCAAGACCCCGGAGGGGTGCCGGAGCGGTTGAACGGGGCGGTCTCGAAAACCGTTGTGGGCGCAAGTCCACCGAGGGTTCGAATCCCTCCCCCTCCGCTTACGCATCTGTCACGTGAACTGCGTGGCGACACGATCTCCCGTGGAGACGACCGCGTCGTTATCGGACCGTCTGCGCTGGGCAGGCTAGTGCCCGGCCAAAACGGTGTTCGTCCTCCGAAGTGCACGGTTGCAGAGCCCCTGCCAGTTGGCACCGCAGGCCGCGCCCCGAAGGTCGCACTCGCGCTCGGCTACGACGTCGACGCCGCGCTCGGGCGGCGCGACCCACGGGACTGAGGAAGCGACGTCAGCCGCCCCTCCGACGAGGGGGCGGCTGCGGACGCGGGCTGCCGAGCGACCCGAATCACCCGGAACGGATGATGCCTGACCATGCGTGATCGGCCACGAGTCGCAGGGGCGGCCAGTGAGCAAGTCGGGCTCGAGCCCAATCCGACAAAGGACGGCCTGCCCGTCTGCGTTCTAACGCTTGCTAGAGCCAACAATGGAGCTTCGGCCCAGGGGCCAATCGACCGCACGCGCCGCCGAACGGCGGCGCTAGCTCACCTAGCCTCGCTCGGCCAGGGTCTTGAGTGCCGCGCGGACCCACTCGCGGGTCCGCTCGTCGTCCGCCGTGCGAAGCGTGTATTCGAGCGTCTCGCGGAACAGTTGAAGGCTCGTGACATCACGGCGCTCAGTCTCGACTGGGTACGAGTCGAGCAGCCCGTCGAACGCCTCAAGCCTCGGCCACCTTCCGCAGATCGACCGGCTCCTCGTTCATGCCCCGGCTCATTGTTGCGACTCGTCCCGATAGGGACGCTGTCCTTGTGGTCTGCGCATGGATAGGTGACCATGGATCTGCTCGATTACAGGCACGAAGGAGGCTCCCATGTCGCGAAGATTTGTTCTGAGCACCGTCGTCGTCGTCCTGTTGTTGGCCACAGTCCCCTGTGGGGCGTCCGGAGCCAGTCTCGTCGGGACGTGGAGCGGGGGAAAGACCAGCGAGTACTACTACTTCTCGCCTTCGCTGAAGATCGCGAAGTCGGGCGGGCGTCTCATCGGTACGAGCACCGCCAGCGTGAGCTGGTCGCAACCTCAGGGCCAGCAGGCGCTTCCGGGGCTCGATGGAGCGTGCACGATTCCCACCAACACGCACGTCCTCAGGCTGCGTGCGCAGAAAGGAAAAAAGAACACTTACACGGGATCGGTGATCTTGATCTACAACCTGCTCACGACAGGCCCCGGACAGCCGACACCGACGCCGTTCGCCTGCCAGACACACCTGTACAGCGCGACGGTCAGTCTGGCCTCGAACGGCAGGTCGTTCCGGCTTAGGTCGATGGATGGACCGGAGACGTTTCCCACGGTGAGATACAGGAAGAAGTGATGTAGCAGCGCAGTGGCATGTTCCTGGATGAAGGAGAAGCCGTCGTGGGACCGGGACGCTTCCGTCGCTCCCGTGCGTCTGAGTTGCGTCTGACCTGACCCATTCGGGTGCGTCGCCATGCACCCCCCTATGCGGAGCGAGACCGCTTGGCTATGCGGGTTTGCGCTCCTATGCGTCCCTATGCGGTTCGCTCGCTTCCGCGACGATGGCAGGAGGACGGCTCCCGCTGCCGCTCTGCGGAGGGCCGGCGAACGAGGTCGATCATGTGCGTCGTGGCCCTCGGAGGGCGGGACGAGATCGGGAAGGTCGGGCATACGCGGCGGGGAGTCGGCTTGCACCAGCCGCGCCATTCCGAGGCGAGGGCGCGCAGCGCCCAGGTCTGACCGCACCCGGGCGCCGAGTCTCAATGGGAGCTGGCAGCCCGCGCCGGCCTGGACGGCGCGACGTATACCTGGGGCGACGCGCCCGAGGAGCAAGGGACAGAAGCTGGCCAACTACTGGCATGGCGATTTCCCGTGGCGGCCGGATCGGGGTTACGGGACGACGGCTCCGGTGGGCTCGTACCCGCCCAACGGCTTCGGCCTTTTCGACATGGCCGGAAATGTTTGGGAGTGGACGACAGACTGGTACCTCGAGCGCCACCCCGAGGACCCCGACAAGTCGTGCTGCGTCCCGGTCAACCCGCGAGGCGGCACCATCGAGGACAGCTACGACCCGGCCCAGCCGCAGTTCCGCGTGCCCCGAAAGGTCATCAAGGGCGGCTCGTTCCTCTGCGCCGACAGCTACTGCATGCGCTACCGCCCGGCCGCCCGCCGGCCGCAGATGATCGACACCGGCATGAGCCACATCGGCTTCCGCTGCGTCCTCAACGTATAGCGGCCCGGCGGAATCGCCCGGCCCCGTTAAGGTCGCTCACAATGAGCCCGGGCCGCCAGCGGTGGACGCTCATCGCCGCCTGCTTCTCCCAGTTCATGATCCTGCTCGACGTCTCGATCGTGAACGTGGCGCTGCCCTCGATCCAGCGGGAGCTGGACGTCACCCCAGGCACGCTCGTCTGGACGATCAACGCCTACGTGCTGCCGTTTGCCGCCTTCATTCTGGTCGGCGGCACGCTCGGGGATCGCTACGGGCGCAAGCGAGTCTTCGTCCTCGGGTTCGCCCTCTTCACGCTCTTCTCGGCCGGCTGCGCGCTTTCGACGAGCGACCATATGCTGATTGCGTTCCGCGCGCTGCAGGGCGTCGGCGCAGCGCTCCTGGCGCCGCAGTCGCTCTCGATCCTCGTAGATGCGTTCGAGCCCGAGCGGCGGGCGTGGGCGATCGGGATCTGGGCGTCGATCGCCGGCCTCGGGTTCGCCCTCGGCCCCGTGCTCGGAGGCGCGCTGATCGAGGTCTTCGACTGGTCGGCGATCTTCTGGGTGAACGTTCCGATCGGCATCGCGGGCCTGCTTACGACGCTCACTCAGGTGCGCGAGTCGCGCGATCCGAGCGCCCGCCGGCTCGACCTCGGCGGGGCCGCTCTCGCCTCGGGGGCGCTCTTCTGCCTGACCTTGGGTCTCGTCGAGACCGACGACCACGCCTGGACGTCAGCGTTCACGCTCGCCTTCCTCGCTGCCGCCGTGGCGCTCGGCGCGGCCTTCCTGGTCTTCGAGGCGAGGCACCCCGAGCCGATGCTCCCGCTCGACTTCTTCCGGCGCCGGGCCTTCACGATCGCGAATCTCGACTTCTGCCTCATGTATGCCGCTCTCGCCGGACTCCTCTTTCTCGTCTCGCTGTACTTCCAGAACGTCAAGGGCTTCTCTGCGCTCGAGACCGGCGTGTCGTGGCTGACGATGGTGGTGCCCTTCATGCTCATCTCGCCGTTCGCCGGCCGCCTCCAAGGGCGGTTCGGCGCGCGCCGGGTCATCGTCGGTGGCGCGCTCTTGGCGGGGCTCGGGATGCTCGACTTCGCGCTACTCGGCGCCGACTCGCCGTTGCTCCAGGCCGTTCCCGGCTACCTCCTCGTCGGCGTCGGCTTCGGCGCGGCCGCCCCGGCCATCTCGGCCGTCGCGATGGGCGCGGTCGAGGTGGAGCACGCCGGTGTGGCGTCTGGCGTCCTCAACACCGCTCGCCAGGTCGGCACGGCGCTCGGCCTGGCCACCCTCGGATCGATCGCGACGGCCGTGGCCGGGGGCCCGCTCAACAATCGCGACGACCTCGTCTCGGGCATGCGGGCGGCAATGCTCGTCGCGGGCGCGCTCGTGCTGGCGGCGAGCCTGTTGACGTTGGTCGGGCAGCCCCGCGCCAGCCGGCCCGCCGCAGGCTGAAACGCATACGCTTCGCGAGACGGAGTGGCCCCGCTGGTGCCCCGGCCATCAGGCGACAGCAGCCTGCCAGGCGCACATCCTGGCGCGCAGCAGACGGCAACCGGCTCGATCAGGCTTTCCAGAGCCAAGCTCGGACATCCGAGGTCCGTCTCGAAAACCGTTGTGGGCGCAAGTCCACCGAGGGTTCGAATCCCTCCCCCTCCGCTGAAGCAAGCAAGCATGACCCCGCGATAGTTCCGCCCTGTTAGGTTCCGCGCGGACCGAGAGCGGCGAACAGGAGGAAGCGATGGGAGCAGAGGACAACGCGGCGATCATGCGGCGCGCTTACGAGGCCTTCAACAAGGGCGATATCAACACGCTCATCGAAATCTTCGACGAGAGTGTCGTGTGGCACTTGCCGGGGCGCAGCTCCATGGCCAAGGACTACCAAGGCCGCGACGCGACCCTCGCCTACTTCGGCCTGATTGGACAGGAGAGCAGTGGCACCTTCCGGGCCGAACTGCAGCACTTGCTTGCAGATGATGAAGACCGCGTGGTCGGCATCCAGCGCAGCATCGGGGACCGAAACGGCAAGCACCTGGATGTTGGCAACTGCATTGTCTTCCAGCTAAAGAACGGCCGGGTTACCGACGGTCGGGAGCACTTTCACGACCTCTACGCCTGGGACGAGTTCTGGTCGTAGCCTCGTGGACGCGAGCGCATCGTGCGATGCAGGCGCCTGATCCGCTCGCGAGGGAGCGGCTCAGAGCAGACGCGCGACGACCTGCAGCGACGAGTCCGGGCCCGGCCAGTGTTCGCGCAGCAGCTGCTCCCCGCCACCGCGCAGCAGAAGACGCAGCACCGCCGCGACCAGGATCAGGTCGTCGAGCTGGCCCGCCACCGGGATGAAGTCCGGCACCAGGTCGAGCGGCATCGCGAGGTAGAGCACTGAGACGCCCACCAGCAGCTTTCGCCGGCGGCTGACCCGCTGATCGGCGAGCAGCCGGCGGAACAGCACGATGCAGTCAGGGATGAAGCCGGCCAGCGCGCGGGCATCCGTTGACCGGCCCGCTCGCCAGAGCCACAGGACGAACGCTCCATAGATCAGAAGCGTGATCCCAAGGCCGACCAGCCCGATCTGCCACCACGTCACGGCAACGCTCGGTGGTATGTCCGGCGCCGGGCGAACCGCGTGAATCCGGCGCGTTCGAACGCCCTGATCATGCCGGTGTTGTCCCGGTCGCAGTCGCCCCGGATCTCCGTCGCCCCAGCGGCGAGCAGGGTGTTGGTGCCCCGGCGCGCCAGGTCTGCCGCCATCCCGCGGCGGCGCTGTTCGGGCACCACGCCGACGTAGGCGATCACCGCAGACGTCGGGTTCCGCGCGGCCATGATCACTCCGGCGAGCGAGCCATCGGCGGTGTAAGCGAGCTCCCACCATTCCGGTCGGTGGTCCATGCCCTGGCTGTCGACGAAGTCCGCGCGCGCCGCCCCGACAACGCCTTGCTCGGCGATGCTCTGGTTGATCCACGAGTCTCGGGTTCCCTCGTATGTCGCCGCAACCGCGTCGACGAACACGTCCTCACCGACCTCCGGCAGCGGGCGGAATGCGAGTGAGCGCTCCAGTACCGGTGGGGAGGACCGATCGGTGTAGATCCACCGCACTCCGTCCCGGAGCAGCTCGTAGCCGGATTCCTCCATCAACCGGATTCGGGCGCGCTCGTTGTCCTGGTACTGCGGCGCGGCGGCGGGCGTGTCGATGGAATGGTTCAGCTCCTGCGCCCCGAGCTCACGCGCCAGGTCGTGCGCCTTCGCCAGGGCGGCCTGAACGGCAGACCGGTCGGATCCGTCCCAATCCGTGTCGATCAGGACGAGATCGGTCGGAGCCTCCCCGCCCGGCAACGTCCAAAGCGCGGCACGGGCGACGGGGGCGCCGCCGTCGAAGGCAAGCACGCACCACTCGGGCTTCGTGCACCGCTGCTGGAGCAGCGACTCCGCGTAGTCGCGCAGCTGCCGCTGGTGTGGCGATGCCATGGTCACCGACAGGAACGCGTCCATGGACGCCTTATCCGCGGTAACCGGTGTCAGTCCCATCGCGTTCTCGGCCAGCGCATCAGGAGCGATGATGCCTGACCACGCCGCCGCCCGCTGCCGCGCTTGGCGTAGCATCGACCGCCATGGAAGCATCGCAACGCGAGCAGCTCCCGACCGAACCCACTACGGACGATCTGCGCCCGACGGTGTTCATCGACAGCGACAGCGACACGGTGCGCGCCTTCGTCGATCGCGTCGCCGACGGCAGTGACGAACACGAGGTCGTGCGCCGGCTGTTCGCGGCTGTTCGTGACGGCATTCGATACGACCCCTACAACGTCACGGGCGATCCGGCGGACTACCGGGCGAGCGCGATTCTCCAGTCAGACAGCGGCTGGTGCGTGCAGAAGTCGGTTGCGCTCACCGCAGCCGCGCGTGCGGCCGGAATCCCGTCGCGCGTCGGGTTCGCCGACGTCCGCAATCACCTGCAGTCGGAGCGCCTGCGCAAGGCAATGGGAACCGACCTGTTCGTATGGCATGGCTACAGCGCCTTCTTCGTCGGCGGCCGGTGGACGAAGGCGAGCTGCGCCTTCAACTCCGAGCTGTGCGCGCGGTTCGATGTGCTCCCACTCGACTTCGACGGGACCAACGACGCGCTGCTGCATGCGTTCGCCGGCGACGGCTCGCGCTACATGGAGTACGTGCTCGACCGGGGGCTGTACGCGGATCTGCCGCTCGACGAGATCATGGCCGGGCTGAAGAAGACGTATGCCCGCGTTGTGAGCGACGGCGAACAGGCCGCCCCTCGTCACGGCGCCTGAAGCTCGACCGCCACCGGCAGCGCCGAGTTCCGCCAGCTCAAGAGGTCATCGTCGGTCTTCGCGTACTTGCCGTGGACCAGCGCCCGCGCCCGCTCGTCCTCGGCCGCGTCCGTGACGACCCGAGCGCGGCCGGTGAAGGTGCGGTCGCCGAGGTCGACCGTGACGTCAGGGGCGGCCTGGAGGTTCCTGACCCAATCCGAGCGCTCGCGCCCGCCCGAGAGCATGTAGAGCGTCGAGTCGTCCAGGGCAAACCAGATCTCGATCCGGTGCGGCCGCCCGGTAATGCGGCCACGCGTCGTGAGGTAACAGAACTGCTCGCCGGCGTACTCCGTCCAGCCGTTCATGGAATCCGCGCCACTGTACCTTGCCGCGCTCGGTCCGCTGATTTGTTGCGATCGCGCGTTGTTCGATCACGTGCGGCCCGCAATCGTGCGCGCATGGTTCGAAGCCGGACTCGCCGAAGAGCTCTCAAGGGAACTGCGGAGCAAGGCGACAAGCCAAACTGGAAACCACTACTCGACCTCGTCGGAGAGCCGGTAGTCGGGCACTTCATGTGGATGTACGAGGTTCACTGCACGAACGGCGTAAAGCTCCAGGCCTACAAGCACATCGACACCCGCGAGTACCTGCATCTAGCGCCGGACGGGTGTGCATATTTCTTCGAGTCTCCCAACGACTACGTGCCAATTCGCGTACTCGAGGCGCTGAAAGTGGTGTTCTACTGGCTGCCGGCTCTCGGTGGAGTCGACGCCGAGCAGCTCGCCGAATCTAGGGCCGCAATCGATCGGATTCAGAATCCGTCATACACCTGGGGATGTGTACGATGAGGTGTATGCGCACCAATATCGAGATCGACGACGAAGTGATGCGTGAGGCACAGCGGCTCACCGGTTCCGCGACGAAGCGCGAGACGGTCGACCTCGCGCTCCGAGAACTCGTAGCGCGACACCGCCGGCTGGGCATCCTCGAACTGCGGGGACACGTTCATTGGGAAGGGGACCTTGCCGTCAGCCGACGCGGTCGAACTTGATCGTCGTCGACACCAGTGTCTGGGTGGACGTCCTGAGTGGGCGGCGGACGCGCAGGGCGCTGCAGTGCATCGAGTTGATCGAAGGAGGCGAACCCGTGGCGATCACGGACGTCATCTTCACCGAGGTACTACAGGGGCTCAAATCCGAAAAGGAGGCGCGGCTCGTCGAGGCTCATCTCCGAGCGTTCCCGCTCTTGCGGCTGAACGATTTGGATGACTTCGCACTCGCTGCGCAGCTATACCGGGCCGCCCGACGAAAAGGCGTCACGATTCGTAAGACGCTCGACTGCCTCATCGCCGCGCCATGCGTTCGAACGGGCGCTCCTCTCCTTCACGCAGACGCGGACTTTGACCGGCTCGCCTCCTGTACGCCCTTACGGATTTTCGACTAGCCGCGATGCCGAAGCACGGTGATCCCACGCCGAGCCTGTACGAGTGGGCAGGAGGCGAGACCGCCATCCGGCGGTTGATCGATTCTTTCTACGACCTAGTCGAGCGCGACGACCTGCTCGCGCAGTTCTTCCCCGGCGGTGTGAGTGAGGAGCATCGCGCGCACGTCACGGCGTGGTGGTCCGAGGTGCTCGGGGGCCCCGCCCGCTACAGCGAGGAGCTGGGCGGCTACGAGAGCATGCTGGCCCACCACCGCGGGCTCGGGATCACCGCGGAGCAGCGGTTTCGCTTCGCCTCGCTGCTCAGCTTGGCAGCCGACAACGCCGGCCTTCCCGACGATCCGGAGTTCCGCTCTGCGCTAGTGGCGTACATCGAGTGGGGAACTCGGTTGGCGATGCACAATTCGCAGCCCGGCGTCGAGGCGGTCGAGCACGCGCCCGTGCCCCGCTGGGGCTGGGGGGAGGCACCTCCCTACGAGCCCTAGCCAAGCTCCGCCCGGCGCCGCTCGAGGAAGCGCCGCTCGGCATCCGAGTGGACCAGCTCGAGTGCGCGGTCATATGACGCGCGCGCTTCCTCGACGCGGTCGAGCCGGCGCAACAGCTCCGCTCTCGTCGAGTGGAGGTAGTGGTAGCGGTCCAGGTCGAGGTCTTCCAGCAACGCCAGGGCGGCGGCAACGTCTCCCGCCTCGGCCAGCGCGGCGGCGCGGTTCAACTCCACGACCGGCGAGCCGGTCAGGCGGGACAGCTCACCATAGAGGGCCGCGATCTGGGGCCAGTCCGGCGCGTCTTCCGTATGCAGCGAGGCGATTGCGGCCTGCAGCACGTAGTTGCCCGCGCCCGCCGAGCGCGAGCGCGCGGTCGAGCGCCACGCGCCCGCGCTCGATCTGATCGTGGTCCCAGAGCGAGCGGTCCTGATCGCGCAGCAGGACCACCGTGCCGTCTGAGAACCGCGCGTCGCGGCGGGCATCGTTGATCAGCATCAGCGCCAGCAGCCCGTGCGCCTCGGGCTCGTCGGGCATCAGCTCGGCGAGCGCGCTCCCGAGCCGGATCGCCTCGGCGGCCAGGTCGCCGCGGCCCCCGTAGCCCTCGTTGAAGATCAGGTAGATGACCGCGAGCACCGCCGCAAGGCGGTCGGGCAGCAGGTGCGCCGGCGGAACACGGAACGGGATCCCCGCGGCCGCGATCTTGCGCTTCGCGCGCACCAGCCGCTTCGCCATGGTCTCGTCCGGGACGAGGAAGGCGCGGGCGATCTCCTCGGTCGCAGGCCGCCCAGCGTCCGCAACGTCAGCGCCACCTGCGCCTCGAGCGCGAGGGAAGGGTGGCAGCAGGTGAACAGCAGCTCGAGCCGCTCGTCGGGGATCGTGGTCTCGTCCATGGGTTCCTCGGTGGCTTCCGGCACCTCGAGCAGGCGGAGCTTCGATGCCAGGGTCCGGTCGCGCCGCATGCGGTCGATCGCGCGGTTTCGCGCCGTGGTCACGAGCCATGCGCGCGGGTGGTCGGGCGCCCCCTCGCGCGGCCAGCGCTCGGCGGCGATCGCGAACGCCTCCTGGGCGGCTTCCTCGGCGAGCTCGAAGTCGCCGAGGAAGCCGATCAGTGCCGCGAGAACGCGTCCCCACTCGTCGCGGAAGACCCGCTCGAGGCTCGTGCGCCGCCTACCACTTCGAGATCGGGCGCACCTCCACGGCGCCGCCCAGGCGAGCGGCCGGCACGCGCGCGGCCACCTCGATCGCGGCGTCGAGGTCGTCCGCCTCGAAGATGAAGTAGCCGCCGAGCGCCTCCTTGACGGAGACGTACGGGCCATCCGTGGTCAGCGTCTTCCCGTCCTCCACGCGGACGGTCGTGGCGGTCTCGGGAGAGTCCAGTCCGCAGGCCGGGTGTCACGCCGGGCGTCTCGTTGATCGCCTTGTAGTCGGCGTAGATCGCCTGCTGCTCGTCCTGCGAGAGCCGGGCCCACTCCTCCGGCGACCGTGGCGTCGGTGTCGTGCCCTGGTGGATCAGCATGATATACTTCATCGCTTCCTCCTTCGTTTGGCTTGGTCGCCTCAGAGACGAACGGCCGGCGGAGAAATGGACACCTACAAGTGCGGCGCGGATCCCGGTCGCCGACTACTCTGGATTTCGGATGAGGATTCGTGCTCTTTTTACCGTCACCGCGGCGATCGCGCTGCTTGCCGCCACCGGGATCCCCGGAACCACCGCGCCGGCATCCGGCGCGGTCGTTCGCAAGCTCGAGGGCAAGGTGATCTCGATGCGGTGGACGAACCGTTCCTTCCTGATCGAGGACGAGCGGCGAGCGACCACGTACCGCATCTACGTCCGGCCGAGTACGAGGTTCGCGCGAGGCCTGAAGGGCTACCGGTCGCTACGCAAGGACCTCGAGATCGAGGTCAGGGCCAGCCGCTCGCCTGGACACCGGCTGATCGCCCGCCAGATCGAGCTGGACTGACCGCCGGCAGGCGGACGGGAGAGGGCCGCTCTAGGCAGAATCGTTGCGGCGGCGTTCTTGTTTCGTAACGCAGGCAGAGCCAGCCTTACCGCATGGGTCGCAAACGCGTCTGGCGAGGCAAGATGGTGCTACGGTGTCGCACATGAAAATCGGCGTCCGCGACCTGCGCAACCGCACCAGTCACGTGATCGATGCGGTGCGTGCTGGGGAGCGGGTCGTCCTGACGGTGCACGGCGAGCCCGTCGCTGACATCGTGCCCCACGGAGTGCGGACCCGCTGGCTCTCGGGCTCGCAGTTGCGTGAACAACTTGCCGATCGCTCAGCCGATGCCGGGCTCCAGCGGGAACTCGACGACCTCACCGGGCAAACGCTCGAGGAACTCTGAGCATTTCAGGCTCCGGGCTACTGGACACCTCTGTGTTCATCGCCCGCGAACTGAAGCGACCGTTGGGCGAGTTGCCTGAGCATTCGGCGGTGTCCGTGGTCACGATTGGCGAACTGCAGCTGGGCGTGCTGAGCGCTGCGCGTGACGACATCCGTGCACGCCGGGCCGACACACTCTCACTCGCGCGCCACGCCGATCCCATACCGATCAGCGAGGCGGTCATGGGTGCGTGGGCTCGGCTTGTGGACGCCTGTCGAGCGGCCGGAGTGACGCGGGCGGTCAAGCTGACTGACGCGTTGATCGCCGCCACCGCCATCGAACACGGCTTGCCCGTCGTCACGCAGGACGACGACTACGACCAGATGGCGGGTGCACACCCCGATCTCAGGGTCGTCAAGGTCTGACCGGGGTCGTCGGACACCCACGGTGATCCGCGAGGGGTCGGGCGAGCCGCTGGTCCTGCTGCACGGCGTCACGTGCTCGGAGGGAATCTGGCGGCGGGTCGTGCCGCAGCTGGCGCAGTCCTACGACACGATCGCCCTGACGGCGCTGGGTCACCGCGGCGCGCCGTCCGCGGCGAAGCTCCCGACGCGTGTCGACCACCTCGTGGACGACATCGAAGGGCGGCTGAAGGCGCTGCGGATCAACAGCGCTCACATCGCGGGCAACTCGATGGGAGGCTGGATCGCGCTCGAGCTGGCGCGGCGCGGGCGGGCCCGATCTGTCTGCGCGCTGTCGCCGGCCGGCACCTGGGAGGCGGGCTCGGAAGCCCATCGCCGCTCGCGCGAGACGCTGCACCGCGCGGCCCGGGACACGCGCCGGGCCCGGCCGCTGATGCCGCTCCTCCTGCGCGCGCCGGCGGCGCGGCGCTACGCGCTCCGAAACGCGGCCGCGCACGGCGAGCGCACGTCGCGCGCCGAGCTCTTGGCCCTCGCGGACGACGTGCTCGGCTGCGAGGCCCGCACCGACCTGCTCGACACCGATGAGCAACTCGCGCCGCTCGACCCGCCGCCGTGCCCGATCACGATCGCCTGGTCGGCGCGCGACCGGGTCCTGCCCCTCGAGGTGAACGGCGCGCGTGCGCGGGAGCTGATCCCCGGCGCGCGGTTCATCGTGCTCGACGGCGTCGGGCACCTGCCGATGCTCGACGACCCGGACCTGGTGGCACGGACGATCCGTGAGTCGGTGTCCGGCTCCCGCGCCTAAGCGGCCGCGGCCCGCCGCACGGCCTCGTCGAGCCGTGCGAAGCGCTCGTCGCCGGCGGGGAGCAGCGTCTCCAGCGTCTCCCTCACGGCGTCGACGTCGAGCGTCGAGGCGCCCACCATCGCCTCGATGTCGGCCCAGTCGCGGGTGCGGTCGAACATCGCCTTGAACGCGGCCAGCTCGACGGGGCCGAGCACCGGGATGCGCGTGTCGGCGAAGGGCACCGTCTTGCGATTGCGCGCCGCGTCGGCGTGCAGAGGTTCGTAGTCGAAGAACAGGTCGACGGGCGTCTCGTCCCACCAGAGGCGGATCTGACCGTCCCGGGCGATCGCCTCCTCCGTACCGTCAGGCTGCGGCGATTTCGGGCGGTAGGGCACGGAGCAGGCGGCCGGCATCGGCCGCGGGGATGAACACGTTCACGTCGATGTCGCTCGTGGCGCGCGGGTCGAGGGTCCAGTAGGCGAGCGCGATCGCGCCGCCGAACGCGTGGGGAATGCGTCGTCGCGCGAGCGCGCGGTGCAGCGCCACCAGGCGCTCGGGAAGCGTCACCGGGAAGAAGCGCCCAGCCGCGGGAACCGCATGCCGTCCCGGTGACGGGTCGGCAGCGCCTCGGCCAGCGCGAGCACGTCCATCAGCGAGCGTGCGACGCGCCTGTGCTGGGCGGGGGTCGGCTCGACCACCAGCCAGGTCCGCGGCGCCACGGTGAGTCCCGCCCCGGCGGCGGCCAGCAGCCGGCTGAACGTCTCGACCGAGGGCTGCTTGCGGCCGCGCTCGTAAGCCGAAACCGTGGCCTGCGACGTTCCGGTGCGTGCGGCGAGCGCCGCCTGGCTCAGGCCGGCGCGCTCCCGCGCGGCGCGAAGGGCTCGCTTGACGTCCATGGCTGCATCATATCCGATCGGATATAGCGGCCATTGGCTTTAATCAGCGCCGCCGTCCTGCGCTGCGGCTGCGGCGGGACCAGCGCGAATGCGAGTGCGGCTGCCGGTTGCTGGCGCGTGCGAGCCGCTCGAACTCCTCCAGCGACTGCCCGGCGCCTTCGGCGACGCATGTCAGCGGGGAGTCGACGAGATACGCCGACATCCCGGTCTCGCGCCACAGCCGCTCGTCGAAGCCGCGCAGCAGCGAGCCGCCTCCGGCGAGCTGCATCCCGCGCTGCGCGATGTCGGACGCCAGCTCCGGCGGGGTTCGCTCGAGCAGCTGCTTGACCGCCTCGACGATCGCCGCCAGCGGCTCCTCGAGGGCGGCGCGCACCTCCTGACTCGTGAGGGTGACGCTCTTCGGGAGCCCGGCGACGACGTCTCGGCCGCGGATCTCGGTCTCCAGCTCCTCGCTCAGGGCAACCGCCGACCCGACGGCCAGCTTCACGTCCTCGGCCGTCTGCTGGCCGATCGCCAGCCGGTACTGGCGGCGGACGTGGTTGGCGATCGCCTCGTCGAGGTCGTAGCCGCCCACCCGCAGCGACTCCGACACGACGATTCCGCCGAGCGAGATCAGCGCGACCTCGCTGGTCCCGCCGCCGACGTCGACCACGAGATGACCGCGCGGCTCGGCAATCGGCAGGCCGGCGCCGATCGCGGCCGCGATGCACTCCTCGATCAGCTGCACCTGCCGGGCGCCCGCCGATTGGCATGCCTCCTCTACGGCGCGCTTTTCGACCTCCGTCACGCCGGAGGGAACGCACATCACGACCCGGGGATGGGAGAAACGGCTCTCCTGCGCCTTGCGGATGAAGTAGCGGAGCATCTCCTCGGTGACCTCGAAGTCAGCGATCACGCCCTGCCGCAGCGGCCGGGTGGCGGAGATGGTGGCCGGAGTACGGCCGATCATTCGCTTGGCCTCGGCGCCGACAGCGTGCACCGATCCCGTGTTGGAGTCCATTGCGACGACCGAGGGCTCGGAGAGCACGATTCCGCGGCCCCGCACGTAGACGAGGGTGTTGGCGGTCCCGAGGTCGATCGCGAGGTCGCGGTCCCCGCCGCCGGCGAGCGAAGAGAGCAGTCCCATCACCAGTCAGCGTGGCACAAGCGGCCTATGTAACGCCTAGACGTATCGCGGCCGATGAGTGCTGCTAGGGTCGAAAACGCTTCTCAGGCGCGAGGCCGCCACGGTTCGGGTTCCGTCGAGGGAACTCAGCACACCAAGGCCGCCGGGCGCCAAGCGGCACGCGCCTGCGCTAAGGAGTTGTCGACACCGGCGCTTCTTGATGAGAGCATCAAGCACCAGAGTGGCTTCACAAAACAATCACCACGATCTACCGCCCGAAAAGCTGGTGGAGCGGGCGTTCGACGCATTCACCAAGCGTGATCTGGAGACGTTCCTCGGAATGGCCCACGCCGACGTCGAGGTGATGCTCCCCACGGCCGAGATCGCCAACGAGGGCCGCCCGTACGTCGGCCACGAGGGAATCCGGGACTACTTTCGGGACGTGGCGAAGGTCTGGGAGGAGCTGCGCGTGATCCCGCAGCTCGTGGCCGTGAAGGACGATGTGATCGTGGTGATCGGACGCGCGTATGCACGCGGCGTGATGGGAATCACCGACACGCCGGCCGGCTGGGTCGTCCGCCAGACCGACGGCCGGGTGCTTTCGCTGCACGTCTACTGGAACCGCCAAGAGGCGCTCGACGCGGGCGGCGTCACCGAGAGCGACCTGCGGACGCTCTGATTCTCGAGCCGATCGCCCGCTAGCTGCGCCGGAGCGTTCCGGTCAGCTTGTGCTTCATCCCGACCACGGTGCAGGTCGCAAGCGCCTTCAGCTGCGAGTCGGAGACCGCTTGGTGGATGTGCGGGCGGTCGTAGCCGGGCTCCTCGATGAACGGCCAGTCCTGGTTGGTCTCGAACAGCTTCTTGCCGCCGGAGTCGAAGCAGACCAGCAGGACGTTCGCCTTGTTTCCGGTCTCCGCCATGTTGTTGTACTTGCGCGGGATCGCGATCACGATCTCGGGCCCGCCGGTGATCGCGGAGACGTTCTGCTCGACCCGCAGGTCGTCCTCGTCTGCCACCGGACCCGGCGGCCCAGATGGCGACCGGGACGATGATCACGGCCGCGATCAGGATCGCGGGCAACAGCACCTTGCGGTCGAACCGGCGCGGCGCTCGCTCGTCCTGCTCGCCGGGCGCCGGCGCGATCTCAGGCGGATCCGCCATCTTCCTTTTCCTCTCTCCTTCGGTCGCGGATCGCCGCGATGACGAACCACAGCAGCAGGATCAGCACTGGCACGAACGTCAGCAGGTCGACGATCACGTGCCCGGTGTGGGCCAGCGGCAGTGCTTGAAGTGGTGTCGCGGGGTTCATTGGTTCGCCTGCGAGAGCAGCCAGAGCCCGAAGGTTGTGAAGCCGACCATCACGGCCAGCATCCAGTATTGAGACTGGGTCGCGACGCGGTGGCTCTCGTAGAGCTTCAGCGCCCGGTCGTGCGCCAGGATCAGGCCGCCCACGTGCCCGGCCACGAGCACGGCGACCTGCACGTACCAGATGCCCGTCGCGGAGATGACGCCGTAGTCGATCGAGTTCCCCGCCGTGCCGAACAGGTCCCAGCCCTTGCCGAGCGGGTCCGAGGCCAGGTAGAGGATCGCCTGCCCGTTGTAGGCCAGGAACGAGAAGTAGTGCGCGATCACGTAGGCGGCGGCCACCGGGACGAGGGTGTGTACGTAGGTGCGGGCCAGCAGGATCAGCGGCCGGCGGTCGACGGTGCGCACCCCGGCGATACCGGCGAAGTAGATCGCCGCGATCACCGCCAGGCCGAGCACGATGCCGACCGTGAACGCCAGCTCCAGGGAGGTGCCGGGGCTGAAGCCCAGGTTGCCGAAGAAGTCCTGGATGTCCGGCGCGATGTCGCTCCATTGCGGCCCCTCGCTGGCGCCGTCGAACGCCACCGTGCCGATCATCACGATCAACAGGGCGACCGTACCGGGCCCTGCGTCGAGCCGGGTGAGCGCGGACAGTGGGCGGCGCAGGGCGAGCATTCCGTCCCGCACGGTGACCGGCGAGATGCGCGAGAAGAGGTTGAAGTAGACCGAGAACCCTTCGCCGTAGCGCATCCACGTCTCGGTGCCGAAGCAGGCGATCGCGATCAGCGTGATCGCCGAGTAGACGACCGTGGCCAGCGCCAGCGAGCTGGGGTCCTGCCCGTTCACCCAGGCCAGCTCGATCCAGGCGAAGCCGAGGATCGTGGCGACCGCCGGCCAGCGTCCGAGCCAGGCCGGATAGGTGAACGGGGTGGGGAGGGGACCGGCCACCCGGGACGCGACGCCAGCCGGTCGCGCGGGCAATCGCGCGCCAGGGGTTGAACGCGCGGAACACGTCGCCGAACAGGATGCTCACCGGAACGAGGCCGACCCAGAAGATCACGTAGATGAACGTGGGCACCCAGTTGTCGGTGGCGGTCTGAACTCCGGCGAAGCCGGCCCAGATCGTCAGGCCCAGAAGCCCGACGCCGATCACTCCGGCCGCCACCTCCGTGGCGGGATTGACCAGCGTGAAGGAGAGCCACTCGGGCACGCGCCGGACCTCGTCGTGGCCCTCGAGCTGGGGCTGCGGCCACAGCGTCGCCAGGCCGACGAACGAGACCACCAGCACGACGGCGGCCGCCCAGCCGAACAGCCACTCGGGGATCGGCAGGTCCGCGCGGCCCACCAGGCCGTGCGCATCGGCGACCGCGGGGACGGCGAGCGCCGTCCCCAGCGTGAAGCCGAGCGCGACCAGCCCTACGCGGCGTGGTCTCACGAGGGCGACACGCGCAGCTCGGCGATCTGCTCCCCGCGCTCCTCGAGCTCGATCTCGAACACTCCCTCGATGTCGGCGGCGAAGTTGAAGCGCACGCTGCCACCGGCGGACACGTCCTGCTTGAGGTCATAGCCGTGGATGTGGACCTCGTCCGCGACGTCTGAACGGACGACCAGCCGGACCCGGTCTCCCTTGGAGTACTCCAGTTCCTTGCATCCCGCCCTCCGGCTTGCCGTTCTTGACCACCACGATGTCGGGCTCCTGCACCTCGGTGGTCTGGGTCTGAGTCTGCGTGCGCGTCTGGGTGGCGGTGGAAGTCGCCGTCGTGCCGCTGCTATTCGAATCGTTGTCGTCGTCTCCGCTCAGCACGATGAACAGGATCACCACTGCGGCGATCGCCGCCACCGCAAGAGCGATACGGGCCCCTGTGGACCGCATTCGTTACCTCCTCGGTTGCTGTGCCGTACCGGGCGGGCACGGCGCCGTCATCTAGCGCGCCGTGGGCGGCGGAGGACGGCGGGCGAAGCCGAATGCGAGGTTGAGGCGCGGAAAGTGGAGCGGGGAATGAGCCGCAGGCAGGCGGAAGGTCGCCGGAGTGCGGCGCGCGCGCGGCGCCGGCTCCGCAAGGCGTGCATCGAGGACGCGCAGCCCGGACAGCGCCAGCGCAACCAGGCGGCCGACGCCGAGTGCCGCGATCAGTGCGACGGCACCCGAGCTCTCCATCAGCGTCACCAGCTGATCGAGGCTCCCGGTCCGCAGGAGCACTTCACCCGACTCCTGGACCGCGAAGATCACCAGCAGCACGCCCGTCCAGACGAGCCATCCGGGGCCGGGCGACCGAGCGGTCCGAGGGCGAGCACGGGCGGCGACCACGACGCTCGCCGCGACGCCGCACAGCGCCAGGGTGACGAGCAGCGGGCCGGCGATCCCGAGGTAGCCGTGGCCGCTGCCTTCGAGAACGGATCCGGAGTGCTCTCCGAAGCTGACGAGATAGGTCAGCTGATGCAGGCACAGGGCCGCCACGGCGAGCACCGCCACGCTGCGCAATACCGATGGTGTGCGCTGTGACTGCACGCAGGCGATTCTATTGCGGCGATCCGGTTCCGCGCCGGGTCGATGCGGGGTAATCTCTGGCGGCGGCGCTCCCCCGCGCCGCGGCGGAGAACCACCAGGAGATCCGCCCAGCAAGAAGGGAGTTCACATGAAACGCCTGACTGTGCTGCTGGTGGTCTGTGCGTTGGCGGCGTTCGGCCTCGCGGCCTGCGGGGACGACGACGACGAACAACGGCACGACCGGCGCGACGACGGGCACGACCGGGACCACCGGGACGACCGGGACCACCGGAGCGGGCGGTGCGACCGGCGCCGAGGACAACGGCGGTGGAGGCGGCGAGCTGAAGGTGGCCGCCGATCCCAGCGGAGCGCTCAAGTTCACCCAGGACAGCCTGACCGCGAGCGCCGGCAAGACGAAGGTCGAGTTCACCAACGACTCGTCCGTGCCGCACGACGTCACGATCGAGCAGGGCGGCAAGAACATCGGCGCGACGAAGGTCGTCACCAGCGACGATGCCAGCACAACCGTCACGCTGAAGTCCGGCAAGTACACCTATTTCTGCTCGGTGGACGGGCACGAGCAGGCCGGCATGAAAGGCACTCTGACGGTCAAGTAGCTCACCGTTGCGGCGGTGCGGCGGGACCCCTCCCGCCGCCCGCAGCGACGTTTTGGGCCCCAGTGCCGCTGGTACCCTCTGGATCGCCGCGGAGAGGTGTCCGAGCGGCTTAAGGAGCGCGACTGGAAATCGCGTGGGCGGGAGACCCCTGCCTCGAGGGTTCGAATCCCTCCCTCTCCGCCTCCCCGCCACGAAACGTCCTCTGGACGGATGTTCGACCGGTTCGGTGCAGCGTTCCCGCTGTACCCATTGGGCTCCGACACTGAATTCAAGCCCCCATGGGATTCCGGCCGCCAAATGACACTTCTCCAGCGATGCGGAACGTTCGTCCGCTCGACCCCTCCGACGTGCCGAGCGTCGTTTTCGTGGGGGCCGACCCCGCGGACGTCCGCCTCGCGCGCAACGTCTTCGAGGAGGACGCCGGCACCGATCTGCGGGTCGTGCCCGACACGCGGCATGCCCTTGGACTGCTGCGCGATCTTCTCCCAGCCCTGATCGTCACCGCCCTCGACTGGAACGGCGGCGCGGCCGAGATCGTCGCAACCGTGCGCGCAGACTCTCGGCTGCACCACGTGCCGATCGTCGTCCTTACCGACGGGACCGGGGACGCGAACGAGGCCTACGGGTCCGGCGCGAATGCCGTCATGGCGCGCCCCGAGAGCCTCGACGGCTTCTTCGACGCGATGCGCTCCATCCAGCGCTTCTGGCTCGAAGCCGCCGTGCTCCCAGCCGGCTAGACGGCCGATCCCGGCCACCGTTGCGGCTAACTTCTGCGGCGGTGGAGTACCTGACTACGCTCGACCGCGATCGCATCGCGGCGCTGCTGAAACGCGACGAGTTCTTCTGGCTCGATCTCGAGGATCCGAGCCCGCAGGACGTCAAGCAGCTCGGAGAGCTGTTCGGCGTGCATCCCCTGGCGGTCGAGGACAGCATCAAGTTCGGCCAGCGGCCGAAGCTCGAGGACTACGGGAACCAGGTCTTGGTCGTCTTCTACGGAGCAGCGCCGCCCAAGGACGGTCCGCTCGACCTGGTCGAAGTGCACATCTACATCAGTGGCTCGTATCTGCTGACGATCCACCGTTCCCCCTGCAGCGCGCTGGCGCGACTGTGCGAGGCGCTTCAGGACCGCCCCGGACACGAGAGCGAGCAGTTTGTCGTCTACCGCGTGTTCGACGCGCTCACAGACACGATGGTCGACGCACTGGAGCCGATCGAGCGGGAGATCGTGCACCTCGAGGGAGTCGTTACAGGAAGGGCGAGTGCGACCGACCGCGAGCGCCTCCTGGCTGTCGGCACCTACCTGACCGAGATGCGCCGGCGAGTCTCGCCGGAGCGCGACATCCTCGCGCGCCAGATGGATCAGATCACCGAGCTTCCTGGACTGGAGCCCGGCACCCGCGACTACTTCCGCGACGTGTACGACCACCTGGTGCGCACTTACGAGGAGATCGAGTCGCTTCGAGAGCGGCTCGCGGCCGCGATGCAACTGTACGTCTCGTCGGTCTCGAACAGGCTCAACGAGGTGATGGAGCGGCTGACCGTGATCGCGACGATCTTCCTGCCGCTGACGGTGATCACGGGGTTCTTCGGCCAGAACTTCGGCTGGCTCGTCAGCCACATAGATACGCAGGCGGACTTCCTGATCTACGGCGTCGGCGGAATCGCGGTGCCGGTGATCCTGATGCTCACGGTGTTCCGCACGCGCGGCTGGATCTAGCGCCCCCTAGTCCGATGTCAAGCGGACTGGACGTCTGTTCGATCCGCGTGTGGGGGGACTTCTGCCCGCGTGAGGGACGGCCGAACGAGTTCGTGTCATGGCAGGGCGCGGACTCATTGCATGCTCGCGGACGGCGGTCATCGCGGCCGTCGCGGCGGCGTGCCTCGTTGCACCCGTCACCGCCCCGGCGGCCACTACGCTGGGGCAGCTCGACCCCTCACCAAGCGCGTCGTGCGCTGGAGCCAGCTACTGGGCCCAATCGGCGAGCCCAAGCTCGGGCTACACGGTGCCCGCCGAGGGCGTGATCACATCGTGGAGCCATCGCGCGAACTCGGCGGCCGGTCGTGAGCTAGGGCTGCGCGTCTTCCGGTGGGACAGCGGCACCAACTACACGCTCGTGGGTCGCAGCGGCGTGCAGATCCTCACCGCGAGCACGGTCAACTCGTTCGACACCCGCATCGCGGTCAAGTCCGGTGACCTGCTTGGCCTCTACGTGGGCAACCCCGGGATCCTCTGGCCGATCGACCCGGGCGGTGGCGCATCCTGTGCGTTCAGCGGCAGCCCGGCGACCATCCGGTACGCATTTTCGGTGAACCCCGAGCCGTCGGACGGCTCGTCGGTCAACCTGGGCGGCTCGTTCGGGTCGACGCTGCTCAACGTGACGGCCCGCCTGGAGGCCGACGCCGACGCGGATGGGTTTGGCGACGAGACTCAAGACGGCTGTCCCACGGTTGCGGGCCCTTCTGGTGGGTGCGCGAGCACGGCGCCAGGCCCGAATCCCACCGATGGAACCCCCGCCGACAAGACGCCTCCCAAGGGCAAGATCACCACCGGCTCGGATTCGATCAAGGACGGCTTCATCACCGTCAGCTTTACCAGCACCGAGGCCGGCACCGCGGCGGTCAGCGGGACGATCAACGTCCCGAACGCCTCCAAGGTCTACCGGCTGAAGAAGAGGACCGTCAACGTCAAGCCGAACGTGCCCGTGAAGGTGAAGCTGAAGCTCTCCAAGAAGGCACGTAAGGCGGCCTACAAGTACCTGCGCCGCGGGCGCAAGCTCCAGGCCGTTGTCCAGATCGTTCTCAAGGACCCCGCCGGCAACACCAACAAGGTCAAGCGCAGGGTCAAGCTCCGCTTCTAGCGACCCGCTTCGGCCGGGTGGCTACGCTGGGTCTCCGCCTCGGTGGGACCCATGACAGAGGAGTTCGAGCTCAACTCAGGGCAAGTCGTGCCCGCGGTCTGCTTCGGCGGCGGAATGCGCCTGAAGGACCCGGCCGTCTTCGAGCGCGCGCTGCGTGCCGGGTTCCGGTTCTTCGACACCGCGTTCACGTACCGCAACGACCACCTGATCTTAGGCTCCGAGATCGGGCGCCGGCTGCTGGCCACCGAGCGCGACCGCGTCGTGGTCTGCTCCAAAACGAACCTCGCGTTGCGGCTACCGGCGGCGCTCGACGAGGCGCTCGAGCGCATGGGCCTCGATCGCCTGGACCTGCTCCTGCTGCACCATCCGGTCAGAGCGGGTGGCGAGGACCAGCTCGGCAGGCTGATGCGGCGCTGGGAGGAGATGGAACAGCTCGTCGACGAGGGGCGCGTGGGCGCGATCGGGCTCTCCAACACGGGCCCGTCGCTGTTGAAGTTCCTGCTCGAGAACGCCCGCATCCCCCCGGCCGTGGACCAGGTCGAGTTCCACCCCTACATGTGGGAACGGCCGCTCTACGAGGTGGCGCAGGACGCCGGGGTCCGGATCCAGGCCTTTTGCCCGCTCGGCTCGCCCTGGCGCGCGGCCGAGACCGGCCGCCGGCCACCCACGGATGACGAGACGATCGCGGCGATCGCCGCTGAGCACGGCCGGACGCCGTCCCAGGTGATCCTCCGCTGGCACATCGGGAAGGGGGTGATCCCGGTCGTCTCGGCGCGCAGCGAGGAGCACATGCGCGAGAACCTCGACGTCTTCGACTTCACCCTCGGCGAGGCCGAGGTGGCGGCGATCGACGGCCTCGAGCGCGGGGACCGGATCTGGCGCGACGAGCCGAAGCTCGCCGGCCTGTTCGGCACCGTTCGCGGCGGGGTCCTTACGATTCCAGGGGAATGGCCGCGGTAGGAGACAGGCGCGCGCAGGTTCCTGCGCTGCTCGAGACGATCACGGCGGGCGACGGAACGCGACCGCGCGTCGCGCTGCTGCCGCTGCCGCTGGTCACCCGGTCGAGCTCCTCGGAGCTCGTGGAGCGGCTGCGCGAAAGCTGCGGTGAGGCGCCGCTCGACTTCGCCGTGCTCGACCAGCCCGTGTCGCTCGGCTCGGACTGGCGGGACAACAACCACGACCACGCAACGCGGCTACGGGAGGCGTGGCAGGTGCTCGGCGGCCTGGTGGAAAGCGGTGCGACCCGCGCGCTCGGCGTCGCCTACGCGGGCCCCGAGGTGCTCGACATGCTGCGGGAGGGTGGGCCGGCACCCGCGCTGAACCTGATCGAGCTGCACCCGTTCCTGCGCAGCGACGAGCTCGTGCGGCAGTCCCGCGAGCGAGGCGCAGCCGTATATGCGCTGCACCCGCTCGGCCCGCCCGCCGTGAACACGGGTGGATACCTGGCGCCGGCTCAGCCCGCCGTCGGCGAGATCGCCGAGCGCCGCGGCAGCGCGCCCGCCGAGGTCGTGCTGCGCTGGGTACTCGCGCATGCCGACGGCGCGGTGCTGAGCGAACGCGAGGCGCAGACCGTGGGCGCGTTTGGAGGCGCGGCCGCCCTCGAGTCCGACGACGTCGCGGCGCTCGACGCGCTCGACTGCGGATACCGGATCGACAGCTCCGCCTCCACGATGGCCTCCCTGCACGGGTACACGTCGGCCGAGCCGATGCGGGTGGAGCCGGCGCCAACCGAGGGCCTCGAGGTGGGCTGCCACAAGATCCTTTACGCCGGCGTGAGCGGGTCGGAGTCGTTCAACCGCCGGTTCAGCTTCTTCGTCTGGCGAAACGTCTTCAACCTGCCGGCAACCCTCGGCTACGCGCGCCGGAAGCACGACCTGTCGCCGGTCTCGCAGCGGATCCGCGCGGACCTCGACCGCAACGGCTTCGCGGTCACCACCGTCGAGGAGCTCGGCTGCACGGACGCATTCCGCCGCGTGCAGGCCGAGGCCGCCGCGCGGGTGGAGCGCGTCCGGCGCCAGGAGGAGAAAGGGGCGCACCCGCTGTACCGCTACGTCTCGAAGGGGGACAACGTCCAAGAGCTGGCCGAGGTGCGAAATCTCACGGACGCGATCGACGACTACTGCGGCCTGCGAACCGTGATCGACGACGTCACCGTCATCACGATCCCGGGACGACTCGCGGGTGCGCGCAAGCAGCAGCTGTGGCACTCCGACGTCGAGGACCTGTACACGGTCAAGGCCTACACGTTCCTGACCGACGTCGACGAGTTCTCGGGGCCGCTCGACTACATCGCCGAGACGCACCCCAAGGGGAGGTTCGCGGTCGAGACGGCGGAGCTGTGGAAGCGCAGCTTCGTCCAGGACCCCGACTCCCACCTACAGCTTCCAGGTTCCGGACGAGGTGCTGTTCAAGCACATCCGGCCCGATCTGCTGCAGCGCCTCCAGGGACCCGCCGGCACAGTGGTGCTGTTCGACGCGCGCGGCCTGCACCGCGGCGGTCACGTGGTCCAGGGCCTGCGTCAGGTCGCGGTCACCTCGCACACGGCGCCGAACCAGGTTCACCCCTGGCGGGGCCGCAAGTCCCTGTGGCGCTCGCTGTGGTACCCGTTTCGCTGGGAGACGAACGTGACGCTGCGCGACGGCACGACGCCGTTGCCGAAGCGCATCGGGCGCGCGCTGCTGCGAAAGCCCGAGGAGCACACCAGCCAGTAGCCCAAGCTCTTCCGCGCCGGCGGGAGGGCGGCTATGCTCGGCAGGCCATGCCTCGACGTCCCTGTCGCACCAACGTGGAGGCACTGGGCGATGTCTACGCCGAATGGAGTCGGGGCAACTGGCGCCCGATGTTCGAAATCTATGACCCCGAGATGGAATGGGGCTGGTCGGCCGAGTTTCCCTCCGCCGGCGTCTACCGGGAGCCCATGGAGCGCAGCAAGCGGTTGCACGAGTGGCTCAGCCCCTGGGAGGACTGGCGCTGCGAGGTCGAGGAGTACATCGAGCACGGCGACCACGTCGTCGCGGTGACCCGGTATCGGGGCCGGGGGAAGGGCAGCGGAGTCGAGGTCGACACCCGCGGCGCGCATGTGTGGCAGTTCCGCGACGGGAAGGTCGTGCGGCTCGAGGTCTTCGCGGACCGCGACAGGGCACTGGAGTCGGTCGGGATCGACCCGCGCGCGTCGAATACGCTCCGCGAGTGACCAGCGTTCTGCTGAGCGAGCGGCCGGCACCGCACACGCGCCTGATCACGCTGAACCGGCCGGACGACCTCAACGCGATGACGGCCGAGTTGTGCAGCGCCCTGCACGACGAGCTCGACGCGGTTGCCGCGGATCGCTCAACGCGCGCCATCGTCATCACCGGCGCGGGGCGCGGCTTCTGTGCCGGCGTCGACCTGCGCGGATATGGGAGCTCGCCCGGCGCGGACGGCACCGACGAGGCACGGGACCGCCTCGCCAACCAGGAGCACATGTCGCGGCTGATACTGAAGCTGCGCTCGACTCCCCAGCCAGTGGTCGCGGCCGTGAACGGACCGGCGGCCGGCTTCGGGTTCGCGCTTGCCCTGGGTAGCGACATCCGTTATGCGGCGCACAGCGCCGTCTTCCGCGCGGCGTTCCTGAACATCGGCGTGTCGAACTGCGACATGGGCGTCTCGTGGCTTTTGCCGCGCTTGATCGGCGCCTCTCGCGCCCACGAGCTACTGCTGACCGCCCGCCGCGTCGGCGCCGAGGAAGCCGAGCGGATCGGGCTGGTCGCCGAGTCCGTCGAGGACGGCGCACTGATCGACCATGCGCTGGGCGCGGCCAAGGAGATCGCCGCCTGGTCGCCCTGGGGCGTCCGGCTCACGAAGCAGGGCATGTGGTCCGCGCTCGAGATCGATTCGGAGCTCGCCGCCGTCGAGTACGAGGACCGCCAGCAGATCATGGCGCTGGGCGGTATCGCGCCGCAGGAAGCGATCGGCGCGTTCCTCCAGAAGCGGCCGGCCGAGTTTCGGGACTGAGGTTGTCGGCGTTCGCTCGAACGCTCCCCGCCGGATGTGGCGCGAAGCGGTTCTGAGTCTGGAAGCATCGACTGTCCGGTCCTGAACCGGCTCTGACTCAGACCTTCAGGAGGCGAGATGACTGAGCTGCAGCAGTACTTGGCGGAAGAAGTTGTCGAGGACCACGTTGACGGGATCCTCACGAGGCGCGAAGCGGTGCGTCGCCTGGGACTCCTCGGCGTGACCGGCATGGCGGCGACGTCGCTGCTGGCGGCGCCCGCGCAAGCAGGGCGCCGGCACCGAGGCGGTCGCGGGCACCACAAAGGTGGCAACGTCACGGAGTGGGCGCCACTGGCGACCGAGGCGATCACGTTCCCTGGGCCGCGCGGGCCGCTGATGGGCGCGTGGGCCGCAGCTGAGCGGACGCGTGGCGGGCTGCTCGTGATCCACGAGAACCGGGGCCTCACCGATCACATCCGGTCGGTGACTGGAAGGCTCGCGGCGAGCGGTTACTCGTCGCTCGCGCTCGACCTGCTTTCAGAAGAAGGCGGCACAGGCTCGTTCCCCGGCGAGGCGGAGGTGGCCGCAGCCCTGGCCGCGGCGCCCCCGGAGCGGTTCGACGAGGACATGCGAGCGGCGCTGACCGAGCTCAAGCGGCGCCTGTCGGGCAAGCACCGCGGCCTTGGCGCGATCGGATTCTGCTTCGGCGGCGGCATGGTGTGGCGCCTGCTCGACACGGGCGATCGGCGGCTGGCAGCAGCAGCACCGTTCTACGGGCCGTTTCCCGAGGGCGGGGATCTCCACGGCTCGAAGGCGGCGGTGCTCGGTGTCTACGCGGGTCTCGACACTCGCGTGAACGCTACGCGGGACGCCGCGCACGCGGCGCTCCACGACGCCGGCCTGAAGCACGAGATCCTCACCTTCACCGAGGCGGATCACGCCTTCTTCAACGACACGGGCGCGCGCTTCAACGCTCCGGCCGCCGAGGAGGCGTACCGGCGCGCCCTGGGGTGGTTCGACCGGTTCGTGGCCGACGACGACTGATAGGCGCGGCGGGGGCGGATTTGGGCACTGGAAAGCCCAGTGCCCAATCCAACCTGCGGAAATCGTCGTTGGCCGCGCCGGGTGAACAACACGCTCTGCTTCTCGGGTGATCGCCGCGTCTTCTCAGCGCGGGCCGCGCACTCTGGCCGAACCATTAGGGTCGCAGGGTCCCGAAACGGATTCCAGGGAGGGCGGATGTGCCGACTACTTGGCCGCGGTGTTGCAAGCTGGTCGCGGCAAAGCCCAGCAGCAGCAGCAGTTCTCGCATCATCGTTGCTTTGCGTACTGGTGCTTGTCGCGCCTGCGCAGGCTGCCTTCTCAGGCAAGAACGGCAAGATCGCCTACACCTGCGACGCGCATATATGCGTTGCGAATCCCGATGGCTCCGGCGCGGCCACCCTCGCGCCCGGCACCACTCCCGTATGGTCGCCTGACGGTACCGGGATCGCCTTCATCGGGCTCGACAGCAAGATCTACTTGATGAACGCGGATGGAACCGGGCTGACCGGCGTGAATGACCTTCCACCGCCGTGGGCCACCAACTACTTCGCCAGCCGGCCCGACATCAGCAGCAAGGGCTACGTGCACGTGAACTCAACCGTCCGATTCGTTTCGCCCGACGGGGCGCTTCAGACCCGATGGGGTGAAACCGAAACGGTTTGCAGGCCCGGGCGCTGCTCTTCATCGACGCCGCTGTATGTCGAAACTACAGATGGCACCGAACGATGGGTAATCGGCGCAGCTCAGGTTCGTGGCTGGCATGGGAATGATGACTACGAGTCCGTCGTCCCGTCCGATTGGTCACCGGACAGCAGGCGAATCGTGGCGCGGAGAGTGGTCGGGACCTGTGGTGATGGGTGCCCGTCGTGGTGGCACGAGTCGGTTCAGATCATCACGCCCGGCGGTCCGAGCGTGACGGTGCGCCCGCTCACGCAGCTTCCTTACGGTCCGCATCCGTCCGTGACTTGGTCGCCTGACGGGACCAAGCTGCTTCACGGCCTGGGAACCCCCGTAACGCCCTCGCCCGACGTGATCTCCGTCATAAACCTTGACGACCTGAGCGAAACGGTCTTGCCCCTGACCGGCATGGATCCGGTATGGCAGCCACTTCCCGGCCCGCAGCGCAGTGACTTCAAGAACGCCGCGAAGTTCTGCAAGGCCGAGCAAGATTTCTGGGGTGACCAGTTCGCCTCCCGCTACGGGGGCGGCAAGAACGCCTTCGGCAAGTGTGTGAACGCTAGATAGTGCGCGAGGTGCATTCGCCTTAGCCCTGGGGCTGCCTCGCCTGGGCGATACTGCGCGGGCGATGTCGCAGGAGAACGTGGAGATCGTCAGGGCCGCCTTCCGCGGCTGGGATGAGCGAGGCGTCGACGGAATGCTGACGTTCTTCCACGACGACATCGAGTACCTCCCAGCGGAGGAGGGCGGGAACATCCAGGGACACGACGCGCTGCGCCGGTACTGGGAGGGCTTTATGGAAGCCTGGGACGAGTTTCATATGGGGCCGACGGAGTTCCTGGACGCGGGCGACCATGTGTTCAACCGAGTCGCGATAAACGGGCGGGGGCGTGGCAGCGGAGTCGAAGTCGCGATGGAGTTTTGGCAGGTATGGCTCATCCGTGGCGAAAGGGCTGCTCGCTGCGAGGAGTACTTGAACCGCAGTGAAGCCCTCGAAGCCGTGGGTCTGTCGGAGCAAGACGTTCACGCCGACTCCTGAGCCTGCGGGATACTGCGCGGGCGATGTCGCAGGAGAACGTGGAGATTGTGCGGGCGATGCTGCAAGGGATGAGCGCGCTCGCCGGGTCGGGTGAGGTCCGCCTCGATCAATGGCTGGACGAGTTCTTCGATCCTGAGATCGAGTGGCACGACGTGCCGGTGCTGCCAGAGGCGGATGTTCACTTCGGCCGCGACGCCTTTCGCAGCCATGCCGCCGCCTATCTCGACGTATTCTCCGAGTCGAGCTTTGAGATCGACCTCATTGAAGCAGTCGGGGATCGTGTCGTTGTGCGCGGCCGGTATGGCGGCGTGGGAAGGCAGAGCGGCGCACAGGTATCGGTCGGAGGCGGAGTGACGGGTCCGACGAGCAGCGGTGTGTACGAGCTTCGAGCAGGCCGCATCCTTCGCGTACTGCAGTTCCTAACGCATGCCGAGGCCCGCGCAGCGGTGGGCCTGTCGGAGTAGGCGATGTCGCAGGAGAACGTGGAGCTTGTCCTGGGGCTTTACCCGGCTCCCGACGTGGATTTCGTCCAGCTGTACGGGGACGACAGCCTGTGGGCGGAGCAGGCCGAAGCCATGGCCCCCTTCGTCCACGCCGATCTTGACTGCGTCATGTATGAGTTCGGTAGCGAGAGGCGCTACGCCGGCCTGGATGGCCTGAGGGCTTTCATGCTGGACTGGATGGCCCCGTGGGTCGCATACCGGGTAGAGACCGAGGAGGCGATCGACCTCGGAGACCAGGTCCTTCTCCTCAACCACGACCGCGGACGCCGTCAAGGCAGCGCGCAGGAGGTCGGGGGTCGTGTCGCTGTCGTCTTCACAATCCGCGACGGGAAGCTCGCCCGCCTCGATGCGTACACGACTCGCGCCGAGGCCCTCAGGGCAGTGGGGCTCTCGGAGCAAGACGTTCACGCCGACTCCTGAGGCTGGGGGATACAGCAACGCGATGTCGCGGGAGAACGTGGAGATAGTGCGAGCCACCTTCGAAGCGTGGAACGCGGGAGACATGGATGCCTTTCGTGAGCTGCAAGACCCCGATGTCATCGCGCGAGCCCCGGAAGGTTGGCCGGAGCCGGGGCCTTTCGTGGGCCGGGAGAGGCTCATGCGCCAGTTCATGCAGATGCGCCAGACCTGGGACGCTGACGCCTTTGAAGTGATCAGCCTCATCGACGTGGCCGATCGAGTCGTCGCAAGGTTCACCTGGCGCGGCGTCGGCCATGGCCCTGAGTCGAACATGGAGTTCACAAGCGTCTCGACGGTGCGCCAGGGCAGGATCGTCTACCAGGAGTTCTTCTGGGATCACGCGGAGGCCCTCGAAGCGGTGGGGCTGTCGGAGGAGCCGATGTCGCAGGAGAACGTGGAGCTTGTGCGGCGCTTCTTCGAGGCAGTGGAACGAGTCTTTGCCGCCTACTGGCAAGGCCCTCGTTCCCTTGCGGACAGCCTGAGGGCGGGTGAGGTCCGGCCCGAGATGGCGGACGCGATGCGCTACTTGCATCCGAATATCGAGTGGAAGTCGGCCCTTATCGGTATCACCACCCGCGGTTACGAGGGCACAGCTTCATGGTGTCGATCAGTTTCTGGATGCCGCCCAGGACTACCGAGTCAACGTCCTCGAGGTCACCGATCTCGGCGACAGCCAAGTTCTCGCGGTGGTGCGACTGGCGATGAAGGGAAAGGCAAGCGACATCGACGTCAACGCGACGACCTTCTCGATCGTCACCGTGGAGGACGGCCTGATCATCCGATTGGACGAGTATCTGGAACGCGCCGAAGCCCTCGAAGCCGTGGGCCTCTCGGAGTAGGCGATGTCGCAGGAGAACGTGGCGGTCGTAAAAGCCGCCCTCAAAGCGTGGAACGCGGGGGACATGGAGACCCTCCGTGACCTGTACGACCCCAACGTCATCGTGCGGATGCCGGACGACTGGCCGGAGCCGGGGCCCTTCATGGGTCGGGACGCGGTCATGCGCCAGGTCAAACAACTCCGCGACACCTGGGACGCCGACACCCTGGAGCTGAGCAGCGACTTCATCGATGTTGGCGACCGCGTTGCGGTGCGGTACGTCTGGCGGGCCGAAGGCCGTGGCCCGGAGTCGAACATTGGGTCCACGCACGTCCTTACCGTGCGCAAGGGCAAGATCGTCGGCGTGGAGGTCATCTGGGATCACGCCGAGGCCCTCGGAACCCTGGGTCTCTCGGAGTAGGGCGATGTCGCAGGAGAACGTGGAGATCGTGCGAGCTTTTCCCGCGGCATGGAACGCGCGAGACATGGATGCCGTCCGTGATCTGCTCCACCCGGACACCATCATGAGGGTCATCGACGGTGTCACTGAACACCAGGAGCACTGCAGAGATCACGCCGAGGCCCTCGAAGCCGTGGGGCTGTCGCAGCAAGACGCTCACACCAAAGGCTCCTAAGGCCGCGCCCAGGAGTCGGCGGAGGTCCGGCTGTCTCTACATGCTGCTTGGCGCCGTCGGGCCCTCTCTGCCCCTGATGACCCAGCGTGCCACGACGAGGACGATGATGACCCCGATGATCGCGCCAACAATGCCGCCCCAGTCGAACACGTCGGTGTCGCCGAGACCGAGACCGACCGTGAAGATCAGGAAACCCAGGAGCGCTCCGCCCAGCCCCACGAGCAGCGACACGCCCCACGATCGCGGGCCTGCCATGTGCTCGAACGGGTCACCAGGCATCAGGACCCTCCCGAGCACTCCGGCGACAAAACCGACTAGCAGCGCTCCGATCATTGCGTCTCCTCCTCCTTGCGCGGAGTCCAATCATCGCAGGGCGCCCGTCTCTGGGGCAGCGGCGGGCGCGATCTTTCAAGAACTAACTTCGTCGTGAACGCCCCAAGCCCATCGAACTCGACCGGATCAAGCTGCGGGCGATCCGACAAGCGTCCAAACGAGACCCATCGCGGTCGCCGACAATGAACATGGGACTCGTGAGGTCCGACAGGCTCTTCGGCGTCCTCCTCGCCGTCGCATTGCTGTGCGGCGGCACCGGGGTGTTCGCGGCGACCGGCGGATTCAAGTCGGCCGCCAGCAGCAGGAGCGCTTCCAACAGCCAGTACGGTCGCAGCAGTCCAAAGCCGCAACAGCCGAACCGCTCGTGCTCGAGGCCGTCAAAGGTTCAGAGGCTCGTTTTCAGCAAGACGAGCTACCCGAACATTCGGGGTCATTTCCGCCGTGCAGTGAGGAAGGGATGGCCGCGCATACTTGTGCTTAACCGCCCCGGCGCGAGCGCACGCCGCGAGCGGTTGCTGGAAAGAATCCCCACGAAGGCGGGCTACGACCGTGACGAGTACCCGCCAGCGGTCGGCCGCGGCCGCGGCCGAAAGGCGCTTCGGCGCGGCAGTAATCCGACCGGTTGGAGGGCGGACGTTGAGTACATCCGCAGTGCTGAGAGCCGGTCGTACGTCTCGTCGCTTGGAGGCAAGCTGCGCGACTTCTGCAATGGCACACGGTTCCGGTATGCGTTCCGCTAGGAAGCATGGGCGCGGCGGGTTTCGAACCTGCGACCTCTCGCGCGCCCAAAAACGGAACAAGGCTGCCTCGCCTGGGCGATACTGCGCGGGCGATGTCGCAGGAGAACGTGGAGATCATGCGTCGCGCTATTGAAGCGTTGAATCGCCGGGACCTCGATGGCGCGTTTCAGGATCTCGATCCAGATGCCGAACTCGATTGGTCGGAGTCTTCCGGGGTTCAGGCAGGGACTTACCGCGGGGTCGCGGAGATCAGGCGTTTCTACGAGGAGTGGTTCGAGCTCTTCGAGGAGATGGTTGTCCGACCCGAAGCGTTCATCGACTCTGGAGAACACGTCGTTGTCCCCAATCGCACGTACTTGCGAGGAAGGGACGGCATCGAGGTGGAGGCGAGCAGCACCTCGGTTTGGAAGCTGCGCGACGGCAAGATCATTTGGCACCGGCTCTATCCGGAAAAGAAAGCCGCCCTCGAAGCCCTGGGGCTGTCGGAGCAAGACGCTCACGCCCGACTCCTGACCCTGCGGGATACGGCGACGGCGATGTCGCAGGAGAACGTGGAGATCGTGCGGCGCTTGGTCGAAGGCGGGCACCAATTGCTCGCTCGAGGCGATTACTCCCCCTGGTTGGAGGCAATTGACCCCGAGATCGAGGTCGAAGCTGTGCTTGGGGGCGACCTCGACGGCACCTATCGAGGACTTCCCGATCTCGCTCGGATGCTTGAGGCGTTCTGGGGGGAATTCGAGGACGCCCGCACCGAGATCGAGGAGTGCCTTCCCGCAGGCGATCGGGTCGTCCTGGGGGTGCGGTTCTATGGGCGCGGGAAGAGCAGCGGCGTTGAGATCGATTGGCCCGCATGGCACGTGTGGACGTTGCGCGACGGGAAGGCCGTGCACTGGCAACTGGTCAGAACCAGGCGCGAAGCCCTCCAAGCCGCCGGCCTCTGGGAGTAGGCGATGTCCCAGGAGAACGTGGAGCGGGCACATACGTATTTCGAGCAGATCGCTCGCGCCAGCCGGGAAGATTTCGACGCGGAAACCACGATTTCGAAGATGGCTGAGTTCTGGGACCCGGAATACGAATGGGACGCCTCCGAGGCTCCGTTCGACCTCAGTGGCGTCGGCCGAGGGATAGAGAGCTCCCGGCAGTGGTGCCGAGAGTGGTTTTCCGCCTGGGAAGCCCTCCAGTTCGAGTACGAGGTGGTTGATGCCGGAGACCGCGTAGTTGTGCTGCTCGACTTGCGCATGCGGGGACGTTCCACGGGCATCGAGGTGGTCTTGGGGAAGCACGCGTGGGTCACCACGTTCAGGGACGGGTTGATGGTTCGCGCCAAGCTCTACATGAACCAGCCTGAGGCCCTCGAAGCCGTGGGGCTGTCGGAGTAGGCGATGTCGCAGGAGAACGTGGAGATCATGCGGACCGGCATCGAGACCTGGAATATAGGGAACATGGAATCCGTCCGAGAGGCGTTCGACCCCGACGTGATCATGCGGACCCCGGAGGGTTGGCCGGAGCCAGGGCCATACGTGGGGCGGGACGCGGTCATGCGCCAGCTCGAGCAGAATCGGCAGACGTGGGATGGCGACGTATTCGAACCGATCAGCGAGTTCATCGACGGAGGCGACCGGGTTGTCGTGAGGATGATCTGGCGTGGCGTGGGTCAGGGCCCTGAGGCGAACATGGAGTTCACCCATGTCTTCACCGTGCGCAAGGGCAAGATCTTTTTCATCGAGTACTTCTGGGATCACGCGGAGGCGCTCGAAACGCTGGAGCTGTCGGAGTAGAGCGATGTCGCAGGAGAACGTGGAGGTCGTGCGGCGGTGGTGGGCATCCTTGGAGGCGGGGGAGCTGCCCTTCGACCTGACCGACGAGAACGTGCGGATCGACAACATTGAGCGGCCGGTCGTCGAGGGGACGTTCCACGGTCACGATGGCTTGCGACGCTGGTGGCAGGACTTCACCGAGTCGCTCGGGGACATCCACCACCAAGTGCTGGACTCCACGGCACTCGACGCGCAGCGGGTGTTGACCAAGATCCGCTCGCAGGGGCACTTCCGCGAGACGGGCCTCCCAATAGATCTCCACTGGGTATGCGTGTCCTCGGTGCGTAATGGGAAGCTCGTCCACGCCGCCGGGTACGTGTCGGCTCGGGAGGCGCTCGAAGCCGTGGGCCTGTCGGAGCAGGACGCTCACGCCGGCTCCTGAGGCTGCGGGATACTGCCCGGGGCATGTCGGTGAGCAATGTCGAACTTGTGCGCTTGGCAGTCGACGCGGCCAACCACCGTGATGTCGGGACGCTGGACGCGATCTGGTGCGAGGAGGCTGAGTTCCATTCGACCTTTGCGGCAAGCGAGGGTCGGGTGTTTCGCGGTCGGCAGGGAATCCGCGATTACTTCGCCACACTCGGCGAGGTCTTTGATGACTTGCGGGTCGAGATCGAGGAGATCACCGAAGCCGGCGAGGATCGACTCGTGGTCGTGGTCCTGGTCACCGGACGCGGATCGGGCAGCGGTGCGAACGTCGAGCAACGCAACGGGCAGGTCTGGGCGTTCGCCGACGGCAAGGTCGCTCGCGTGGACAGCTACATGAGCCGGACCGAGGCCCTCGAAGCCGTCGGCCTGTCGGAGTAGGTGATGTCGCAGGAAAATGTGGAGGTCGTGAAGGAGATGAACGCGGCTCTCAACCGCGGTGATATCGAGGACGCCATGACGCGCTATGCCCCGGATGCCGAACTGCGGGACCTGGCGAACGGTCCCGACCAGCCCACGCTCGTAAAGGGCACCGATCAGATAACAGACGTGTGGGCACTCTGGACTGCGGCATTCGACGAGTTGCACGCCGATGTGGAGGAGTTTTTCGATGCAGGCGAAGCGGTTGTGTGCGCATCGCACTGGATCGGGCGGGGAAAAACGAGCGGCATGTCGATAGACGGTCGCCAGTTCGACGTATTCGAACTCCGCGACGGGAAAATCATCCGAGCGGTATTCGGATGCAGGTCGAAGGCCGGCGCCCTCAAAGCCGTGGGCCTGTCGCGGCAAGACGCTCACGCCGACTCCTGAGCCTGCGGGATACTGCGGGGGCGATGTCGCAGGAGAACGTGGAGGTGGTGCGCGCGCTCTTTAAGGCGTGGAACTGCCTGGCCCCGCGGGACCGGCTCGGGAAAGTTTCGGTGGAGGGCGCGTTAGACGGGCTGCGCCGCCTTCGGTTCCATGAAGGCTCCGATGAGCCAGAACAGCGGGAAGAAGATCCCGAAGAAGAACATCCACCCGTGTCCATTTCTGAGCGTCATCAGCCCGATCGTGAACAACAGAACTGTGTACAGCAGTGCGCCACCGATTCCGATCCACAGCCACATGAGTGCCTCCTCGAGAACGTAGGTTCAGTTAGGCCTGCATCCAAGTCCGAAGTATCCGGTCGACAGGACGAGGTCGTCATCGTCCGGATTGCATGAAATTGCGCGGCTATTCCTGGCTTGCCGCGGCTAGCGAGCGGATCGCCGAGGCGGATGCAGAGGGGTGAACCCACTGCTCCATGACCTGCGCCATCGCCATGACCACCGCCGCCTGAATGGCCTCCTTCCTCGTTTCGCCATCCCCGTCCTCCTGCTCAACCGGGACGATCGCCCGACCCCTCGCCTGCGCCACCGCTGAGGAAGCCTGATCCCCGACGGCGGGCTCGATCACGCCGATGATCATCGCCGTGCCGGGAGCGAGTCTCCCCTTCAGAGCTTTGCCGGCCGCGCGCTCGACGAGCTTCCCGATCGGCCCCCCGCCCATGTGCTCGGCGCTGATCTCGTTGGGCGCGTCACTGCTGGCTAGGACGAGCACCTTCGACCTGTCCATGACCAGTCCGGTCTTCGGCAGCTCCTCCTTCAGGACGGAGTACTCGTGCTGCGCTCTGTCGCTGTCGTCGTAGGCGGCGACCAGCACGCTCAGTTCCTTGCTCATTTCGTTACTCCCTTATCTCCGGCATCGGTCGTGGATGCAACCGGTTACGCGCTGGCCGCGTGCACCGAAGCCATCTGCTCGTGCTCTTCGTGCAGACGCTCCTCGAGCTCCTCGTGCTCCTCGCCCGTCGCGGTGAGGTGCGGCTTGAGGTCGAAGGTCACCAACTTGATCTCCCCGGTGAAGGGGAAGGGCGCACGATCCTCGTAGCTGCGGTCCACGACCAGGCCGTTGTCGCGGCCGATGTCCATGCCCGCGTAGGCGTTGAAGCGGAAAGAAACGGTGCGGTCCATTCGCCCGCTGCCCACCTCTGAGTCGTTGACGAACAGCGTGACCTGGCCACCGGCGCCCGGCTTCGGCTCGTCGGTGGCGAACTCCATGCGGACGTTCACCTCGCCGGCGGGCAGCGGCTCCGACGCCTCCTGTGTGTAGACGTAGACGCCCATCGTCGAGTAGGTGTGCTTGAGCACCCCGTCGTCGACGAACAGCGCGAACCCGCCGAGGTGGTCGGCCTCCGCGACGATCACTCCCTCCACGCCGTCGTCGGGCACCACGAGGTCGGCGCTGATCGAGTACGAGTGCCCGTAGAGCCTCGGGATCATCCCCGTGGCGACGTTCTGCACGTCGGAGCGGTAATGGAACTTCGTCCGGCCGACCATCGGCGGCAGGATGCCGAAGAACACGCTGTATCCCCCGAGCATCGGCAGCACGTTGTATCGCTCGGCGTCCTCCCAGAAGGCGGCCTTGAGCTCCGCGAGCTTGGCCGGGTTCTCCGCGGCGATGTCCCGGGCCTGCGAGAAGTCGTCCGGCAGGTAGTAGAGCTCCCACTCCTGCGTGTCCGGGTCGTAGACGCCGGGAGCGAACTTGCTCAGCGTCTCGTGCGTGATGTCCCAGGGGAGCTTGAACGGCTTGCAGCTCGCCCACCAGCCGTCCTTGTACATCCCGTAGTAGCCGAAGCTCTCGAAGTACTGCCGCGTGTGGCGCTCCTCGGCCTCGGCATCGGCGAACGTGTAGGCGAAGCTGGTGCCCTCGATCGGCTTCTGCTCGATCCCGTTCACGCGCACGGGCTGCGGGATCCCCGCGACCTCGAGGATGGTCGGGGCGATGTCGATGCAGTGGGTGAACTGCTCGCGCAACCCGCCCTCGTCCTTGATCCGCCGCGGCCACGAGATCACCATCGGGTTGCGGGCCCCGCCGAGGTAGCAGGACATCTGCTTGCCCCACTGGAACGGGGCGTTGCCGGCCCAGCCCCAGCAGGCGGAATAGTGCGGCGCGGTCAGCGGCCCGCCCCATGCGTCGAGGCCGCCGTAGCGCTCGATCAGCTCGAGCTGCTGCTCCTCGGTGAGCGTGATCCCGTTGTGGACGCTGAGCTCGTTGAATCCGCCGGTCAGCGTGCCCTCCATGCTGGCGCCGTTGTCGCCCCAGATGTAGATCACGAGCGTGTCGTCGAGCTCGCCCATCTCCTCCAGCGCGTCGAGCAGCCGGCCGACGTTGTGGTCCGCGTTCTCCTGGAAGCCCGCGTACACCTCCATCTGCCGGGCGTAGAGCTTCTTCTGCTGATCCGTCAGCGAATCCCAGGCCGGCATCGCGTCCGGCCGGGGCGTGAGCTCCGCGTCCTGCGGGATGACGCCGAGCTTCTTCTGGCGCTCGAACGTCGCCTCGCGGTAGCGGTCCCAGCCCTCGTCGAACTGGCCCGCGTACTTGTCGGCCCAGTGCTTGGGGACGTGATGAGGCGCATGAGAGCCCCCGGTCGAGAAGTACATGAAGAACGGCTTCTGCTCGTCCTGCGCCCGCACCCCGTGCAGCCACTCGATCGCCTTGTCGGCCATCGCGTCCGGGAAGTAGAAGTCCTTGTCCTCGGGCACGCCGATCGTGGTGTTGTTCTCGGTGATCACGGGATCGAACTGGCCCGCCTCGCCGCCGAGGAAGCCCCAGAAGTAGTCGAAGCCCCAGGCGTTCGGCCAGCGGTCGAAGGGGCCCGCCGGACCCTGCACGTGGTCGGGCGTCAGGTGCCACTTGCCGAAGGCCGAGGTGCAGTAGCCGTTCATCTGCAGCGTCTTCGCGACGGGTGCGCAGCTCTTGGGCAGCTGGGCCGAGTATCCGGGGAACGGGCCGGGGAGCTCGCCGAGCGAGCCGAACCCGACGAGTGGTGGTTGCGGCCGGTCAGGGTCGCCGCCCGCGTCGGCGAGCAGACCGCGGTGACGTGGAAGCGGTTGTAGCGCAGGCCCGCATCGGCGACCCGCGTCAAGTTCGGGGTCTCGACCGGGCCCCCGAAGGTCCCCGGGTTGCCGAAGCCCGCGTCGTCGATCAGCACGAGCAGGACGTTGGGCGCCCCCAGGGGCGGGCGCACCGGTGCCAGCATCGCCCAGTCGGCCTTGGAGCCCTTCAGGGTGCGATCGATCTTTCCCTTGAATTCCGGGTCGGGCATCGGAAGCACGGTGCGGTCGATCGGGTCCATTCGACTCTCCTTCGGGTCGTGATCGAACGGATTGGATCCAACCAACCCCCCCGGTTTGCGCATCGTCCGATGAGGATGAAGTCCAGTTCCATTCG
>CAWACB010000001.1:0-143682 GCA_963780475.1 uncultured Solirubrobacterales bacterium | reverse complement strand
GTCGTCCGCGGCGATGTCGGCCAGCGTCACGTCCTCGAGCACCGCCCGCAGGTTGGCGCGCACGGCGATCCAGACGTTTCGCAACGGCTCCGAGCGCCCGGCGTACTTGAGCGCCTCCGGGGAGTCGCCGCGAACGCTCGCGAGCGGTCCCTCGACCGCCCTGATCACGTCCGCGACGGTGATCTCGCCGGCTTCTCGCGCAAGCCAGTAGCCACCGTCCATGCCGCGCTGGCTGCGTACCAGGCCGGCGTGCTTGAGCTCGCCGAGGATGTTCTCCAGGAACTTGAGGGGGATGTCCTGGGCCTGCGAGATGGACTCGCCCTTGATCGGCCCCTCGCCTCCCGCTGCGAGCTCGACCGCCGCGCGCACTGCATAGTCAGCTTTCGCCGAAACCCGCATGCGCGGAAGCGTAGGCGATTAGTCCCGCTCTGCGTCAGGCTGCGGCCGCGAGGCCTTGATCGCCCGGCACAGCCGCCGCCGTGCGCGGGCGGCGGCTGTCCGCTGTAGCGAGCCGGTGCCCGAGCAGTCGCTCCAGCACCGGACGCAGGGGTATCTCAGGCGGCAGCGCCCGCTCGACCCGGTAGGCCGTTTGGACGCCCGCGAGGACCAGCTCTTGGTGGCCTTCGTCGGCCGGACCGACGCCCAACTCCCCTACGTGCGCGCCCACGAAACTCTCAACATCGCGGACGTCACGGAGGGTTAGGACGCCGGGTAGGTACCGCCTGCTCTTGGGGGGAGGGACATTCTCCATTAGCTCAGTGGAGAAGGACCCTAGCACACAAGTCCATAAAGTCAATCGGCTTTACGGAGTTAGCGTATCGCTCCGCCGAAAGGTCTCTACGATCGGCCCTGGCTCACCCGGCGCGCGTACTCCAGGCGCGCTGTGAGCCGGGAACGAGGAAGCCGCCCCGACCGTATGTGGAGGCTTCTTCGGCCAGACGGTCCAGGCGCATGCCCAGGCCCGGACGCGACTGAAGCCCCTGTCCCAGGCGGGGGCTTCGTCGTGTCAGAGGCTGACGGGTCGCAGTTCCTCAGCGTAGGAGACGGAGTGGCGCGCGAGGGCGCCGCTCGGCTGGATCTCGTAGGCGCCCATCCGCCACAGCGGCGGGGAGTAGGCATGCAGCGTCACGGCCGGCACGGAGCTCGGGTTGCAAACGCGATGGATCTCGGAAGCCGAGAAGTGGAAGCTCTGCCCGGCTCCGAACGTACGCCGCAGCGGGCGGCCTCCGAGCACCAATCGCTCCTCGCGGACGCTGCCCGCGGCGACCGCCACCGCGCCGGCCGACAGGTCGTGGTCGTGGAAGCCGGTGTCGTGGTCGTGCATCCAGCAGATCAGCCAGGCGGCCACGTGGTCGTCGCGCCACAGCTGCTCGTAGACCCTGCGCGCGCGGTCGTGGTGGACGAGATGCCGCCACAGCTCCGGCCGCTGCCCGAGCCGGCCCACAAGGTCGTTCAGCTCGGTGCCGTCCAGGTCGCGCCCCTGCGCGTAGGCGATCACGCGGCCACCGCCTGTTCCAGCGCCGCCGCGCGCAGCACCCGGGCGGGATTCGCGACCCGCATCGCGTGTTCGAGCGCATCGCCGTAGGCGTGTGGGTGTGGCTCGGCCACCGGCCGGTCGGAGCCGTGCACGATCTGCTCCGCGCCGACGCAGCGGATCATCGCGTCGACCGCCACCGGCCCGTAGGAGGACGTGTCGAAGAACGACAGCGGGTCGATCCCACGATTGGCGGGCCCCCCGCGGGCGGCCAGCCTCTCTACGTGAATCGGGGCGCATCCCGCGAGCATCGCGAAGACGACGGGGAGGTCCGGGAGCTCCGCCCGACCGGCGATCGTGAAAGACAGCCACGCCGCCTGCATGTCCGCGATGTAGCTCGTCAGTGCCGGCCACCACGCGGGCGCACCCGACTCGATTCCACGCGGACGTCGCCAGGGTGACGGGCCAGGATGGACGAACAGCGGCGCACCGTGCTCCTCGAGGCGTCGCAGCACGGGCAGCATCATCCGCAGCGCGGTTGGAGTCGCGATCGCTCCCGCTGGAACCGAGAGCCCCACGAACCCGCGCTCCAGCAGGCCGTCGACGTCGCGCGGGCTCGCGCCGCGCAGCGCGAGCGCGCCCCAGGCGCGGAAGGCCGGCGGCAGGTCGGCGAGCCCCTCCTCGTAGGCGTCCAGCAGCGGAGCGGCCTCGCGTCGGGGCAGCCCCTCGATACCGAGCGGGCTCGACAGCGCGATCGTCATCCGGTCCACGCCGTCGGTCTCGGCGTGCTCCAGCCGAAGCTCCACGCGGTCGGGACCGGCGTCGATCGCAGCCGGGGATTCGCCGGGCAGCATCAGGATCGTGTCGGCGCCCGCGCGCCGCGCGAAGGGCAGCGTGTTCCGCCGCCGCAGAGCCTCGACGAGGGGTTCCGTCCAGAGATGTTGATGGAGGTCGTGCCGCATCCGGCTCCTAACTCGAAGGTTGTCTATCGTCTTGGCCGAGAAGAAAGGGGTTTATTCCGATCCGGTTTGTGGATAATGTGGTACCTTCCCGCCCTTGTCAAGTAGCCTTATCGAGAAGGGGGACTAAACGTCTTGACTCCATCGCGACGGATCATCATGGGTCTGCTGGCCCTGTTACTGGCTCTCGCGGCCGGCGTGGTCGGCGCCTGCGGTGATGACGACGACAGCTCGTCCGGAGGGGGCGGGGGCGGCAGCATCAGCCTGGTCGCATACTCGACGCCCGAGGAGGCCTACCAGGAGATCATCCCGGCCTTCAAGGACACCGACCAGGGCAGCGGTGTCAGCTTCAAGCAGTCCTACGGCGCCTCCGGCGACCAGGCCCGTGCCGTCGAGGCCGGCCTCGACGCCGATGTGGTCGCACTGTCGCTGGCCCCGGACGTCGACAAGCTCGTCGAGGCGAAGAAGGTGCCCGCCGGCTGGAGCAAAGACGAGTTCGACGGCTTCGTGACGAACTCCGTGGTCGTGCTCACGGTTCGTAAGGGCAACCCCAAGAACATCCAGACCTGGGACGACCTGACGAAGGAAGATCTCGACGTGATCACGCCCAACCCGTTCACGTCGGGCGGCGCCAAGTGGAACATCATGGCCGCCTACGGGGCCAAGAGCGAAGTGGGCAAGAACAAGCAGGCCGGAGAGGACTACCTGCGGGCGCTGTTCAAGAACGTCTCCGTGCAGAGCAAGAGCGCGCGTGAAGCGCTCCAGACGTTCGTCGGCGGCAAGGGCGACGTGCTGATCGGTTACGAGAACGAGGCCATCACGGCTCAGCAGAAGGACCAGGACGTCGACTACGTCGTACCGGACGACACGATCCTGATCCAGAACCCGATCGCCGCCACCACGTCCGCCGGCCAGGCCGCGAAGGACTTCATCGAGTTCACCCGCGGCGATGAGGCGCAGAAGATCTACTCGGAGAAGGGCTACCGCCCGGTCAAGGAGGACGTGCCCGGTGCGAAGACCTTCCCGACCCCGGGTGGTCTGTTCAACATCGACGACCTCGGTGGCTGGCCGTCGGTGAACAAGGAGTTCTTCGACCCGGACAACGGCCTGATGGCTGAGATCAACCGCAGCCTCGGACAGGCGACCGACTAGCGGGCAACGTCACGTGACGACCGAGTCAACAGCAGCCGCGGGGGCCCACACGCCCCGGCTGCGCATTGGAGTGCCACGCCCTCCCGGCGTGGCGCTCCAGCTCGGCCTGGTCACGACCTACCTCAGCCTGGTCGTCCTGATCCCGCTGGCCGCGGTGGTCGTGAAGGCGACCGACCTCGGCTGGGACGCGTTCTGGAACGCCGTCACCGGCCCGCAGGCGGTCGCCTCGCTGAAGCTCACGCTCGGCGTGTCGTTGCTGGTCGCCGCCATCAACGCGCTGGCCGGCACGCTGATCGCTTGGGTGCTGGTGCGGGATTCCTTCCGCGGCAAGGGGTTCGTCAACTCGTTGATCGACCTCCCCTTCGCCCTGCCGACGATCGTCGCCGGCCTGACGCTGCTGGCCCTCTACGGGCCCAAGACGCCGGTCGGGATCGATGTCGCCTACACGCGCACGGCCGTCGTGCTGGCACTCCTGTTCGTGACCCTGCCGTTCGTGGTCCGGGCGGTCCAGCCGGTGCTGATGGAGCTCGACAAGGAGATGGAGGAGGCGTCCGCCTCGCTCGGCGCCAGCAACCTGACGACGTTCCGCCGGATCATCTTGCCGAACCTCTTGCCGGCGATCCTCGCGGGTGTCGGGCTCGCGTTCGCGCGCGCGGTGGGAGAGTTCGGCTCGCTGGTCCTGATCTCCGGGAACCTGCCGTTCAAGACCGAGGTCGCCTCGGTCTTCGTCTTCAGCCAGATCGAAAGTGACCGCGTGGAGAGCGCGGCGGCGGTGTCGGTCGTGCTGCTGGCGATCTCGCTCGTGGTGCTGCTCGGCATCTCGGCGCTTTCCTCTTGGGGGAGCAGGCACGATGGCGGCTAGGGCCGAGTCGTTGTCGACCAGGACGGGGGCGCTGCGCGCCAAGGCGCCGCGACTTGGCCTGCGGTTCGTGGCGCTCGGGTACCTGTTCGCCCTGCTGGCCGCGCCGGTCGGCCTGGTCTTCTACCGCACATTCGAGAACGGGTTCGACGCCGCCTGGCAGGCGGTCACGACGCCGGAGGCAATTCATGCCTTCCAGCTCACGATCCTGATGGTCGCGGTCGCAGTTCCCCTGAACACGATCTTCGGCGTCACCTGCGCCCTGCTGATCGTGCGCCACAAGTTCCCGGGCCGGTGGATCTTGAACGCGCTGATCGACCTGCCGTTCGCGATCTCGCCGGTGGTAATCGGGCTGGCGCTGATCCTTGTTTACGGGCAGACCGGCTGGTTCGGCGACTGGCTGGCCGAGCAGGGGATCCAAGTGATCTTTTCGGTGCCCGGGATGATCCTCGCGACGATGTTCGTCTCGCTGCCGTTCGTCGTGCGGGAGGTGATCCCAGTCCTGCGCGAGGTCGGCACGGAGCAGGAGCAGGCGGCGCAGACGCTGGGCGCGTCGGGCTGGCAGACCTTCTGGCGGATCACCCTCCCCTCGATCCGCTGGGGACTCGGCTACGGCATCGTGCTCGCCACGGCCCGCGCGCTAGGGGAATTCGGCGCGGTCGCGGTCGTTTCGGGGAAGCTCTCCGGCGAGACCGAGACGGCCACGCTGTTCGTCGAGCAGCGGTTCCAGAACTTCGACTTGACCGGGGCCTATGCGGCCTCGATGGTGCTCGCGATTCTCGCGCTGTCCACGCTGCTGGCGATGAACCTCATCAGCCCGCGGCGGGAAGAGGAGTGATCCATGGCGATCAAGGTTGACCACGTCTGCAAGCGATTCGGCGACTTCGTCGCCCTGAACGACGTCTCACTGGACGTCCCCGAGGGTTCACTGACCGCGCTGCTCGGCCCGAGCGGCAGCGGCAAGTCGACCCTGCTGCGGGTCATCGCCGGCCTCGAGGAGCCCGACACCGGCCGGGTGGAGATCCTCGGTGAAGACGCCACGAGCCTCGCGCCTCAGAAGCGCGGCGTCGGCTTCGTGTTCCAGCACTACGCGGCCTTCAAGCACATGACCGTCGAGAAGAACATCGCCTTCGGCCTGTCGATCCGCAAGCGGCCCAAGCAGGAGGTCAAGCGCCGCGTCGCGGAACTGCTCGAGCTTGTGCACCTGGAGGGCTTCGCCCACCGCTACCCAGGCCAGCTGTCGGGCGGCCAGCGCCAGCGCATGGCGCTCGCGCGGGCTCTCGCGGTGGAGCCCAAGGTGCTGTTGCTCGATGAGCCGTTCGGAGCGCTGGACGCACGGGTGCGCAAGGACCTGCGCCAATGGCTGCGGCGGCTGCACGACGAGGTGCACGTGACGACCATCTTCGTCACCCACGACCAGGAGGAGGCCATGGAGGTCGCCCAGCAGATCGTGGTGATGAACGACGGCCAGATCGAGCAGGTCGGCACGCCGCGCGACCTCTACGAGGACCCGTCGAACGAGTTCGTGATGAGCTTCATCGGACCGGTCAACCGGCTCGGCGACGAGTTCATCCGCCCGCACGACATGGAGCTGCGGCTCGAGCCCAACGGCTCCACGACGGAGGCGATGATCGAGCGGGTCGTCCACCTCGGCTTCGAGGTGCGCGTGGAGTTCACGCTGCCCGACGGCGAGCAGGCCTGGGCGCAGCTGACCCGCGAGGAGGCGGACCAGCTCGAGCTGCACGACGGGCAGATCGTGTTCGTCCGTCCGCAGCGGCAGCGGGTGTTCGAGGGCGACCAGACCGAGAATGCGGACTCTGGGGAGCTTTCCCCGGAGACTCCGACTTCGTAGCCCCTTTTCGCGGCAGGTGCGGCACAATATCTAGTGGCTTGTGTAGGACCGAGGCCCTAGGGCTAGTACAATCCAAGGGATGCGCTGTCCCTACTGCGAAGCCACCGACACGAGCGTCGTGGACACCCGGTTGGCGGGCGATTCGATCCGCCGCCGGCGTCGTTGCGAGCGCTGCGAGCGTCGCTTCACCACCTATGAGCGCTACGACGAGGGTCCGCTCCACATCCGCAAGCGGGACGGGTCCCGGGAGCCGTTCGACCGCGCCAAGCTGACGGCCGGGCTCGAGCGGGCGGCGATCAAGCGGCCGGTCGAGCGCGAGGCGCTCGAGACGCTGTGCGATCGGATCGTCGCCGAGCTGCGCGCCGAGGGCGGGACCCCGACGACAGAGCAGGTCGGCGAGCTCGCGCTCAGGGGTCTGCGCTCGCTGGACGCGGTCGCGTATGTGCGCTTCGCTTCGGTCTACAGGCAGTTCGCCGACGTGGCCGAGTTCGAGCGCGAGCTGGAGCTGCTCGAGACCGCTCCGCCGCTTCAGCACGAGCATCTTTTCGAGGCGGTTCCGGAGAGTCGTTCCGTCCGATTCCAAGGTCACTCTCTCCAGTCCCCCAACGGGCCTCGCGCAGGTGACGGCGAGGCGGATCTAGCGGGGTTGACGGAGGGCAATCTGGAGAGGGTTAAGGAGTAGGTATGGCCAGGACTAACACAGGGATCGAGTCGACTTACGGCGTCCACGCGGCCGAGCGGGGCCTCGCGATCGAGCGGAGGTTCACCCGCGAGGGGGTGCACCCGTTCGACGAGATCGAGTGGAACGTCCGCGACGCTGTGATCGGCGACCCGGCCAAGCCGGTCTTCGAGCAGCGCGAGGTCGAGTTCCCGAAGTCCTGGTCGCAGAACGCGACCAACATCGTCGCGCAGAAGTACTTCCGCGGCCCGATGGGCTCACCCGAGCGCGAGCGCTCGGTCAAGCAGATGGTCGGCCGGGTCGCCGGCACGATCTCCGGCTGGGGCACCGAGGGCGGCTACTTCGCGACTCCGCAGGCCGCGGAGGCGTTCGAGGCAGAGCTGACCCACATCCTGGTCAACCAGTTGGCGGCGTTCAACTCGCCGGTCTGGTTCAACGTGGGGTTCGAGGAGAAGCCGCAATGCAGTGCGTGCTTCATCCTCTCGGTCGAGGACACGATGGAGTCGATCCTCGACTGGAACACCAAGGAGGGAATGATCTTCCGCGGCGGCTCCGGCTCGGGCATCAACCTCTCGAAGATCCGCTCGTCCAAGGAGCAGCTGTCCAAGGGCGGCCTCGCCTCCGGGCCCGTGTCGTTCATGCGCGGCGCGGACGCCTGGGCCGGCACCATCAAGTCGGGCGGCAAGACTCGCCGAGCGGCCAAGATGGTCGTGCTCGACGTCGACCACCCCGACATCGTCGACTTCATCTGGTGCAAGGCCAAGGAGGAGGACAAGGCGGAGGCGCTGCGCAAGGCCGGCTTCGACATGTCGATCGATGGCGAGGGCTTCCACTCGATCCAGTACCAGAACGCGAACAACTCCGTGCGCGTGACGCAGGAGTTCCTCGACGCGGTCGAGAACGGCGAGCAGTGGCAGACGCGGGCCCGCGTTTCCGGCGAGCCGGTGGACACCCATGACGCCCGTGAGCTGATGGGCCAGATCGCCGAGGCGGCGTGGCGCTGCGCCGATCCGGGCGTCCAGTACGACACCGTCATAAACGATTGGCACACCTGCCCGAACCACAGCCGGATCAACGCGTCCAACCCGTGCTCGCGAATACATGCACGTCGACAACTCCGCCTGCAACCTCGCCTCGATCAACCTGCTCGAGTTCCTGCGCGAGGACGGCACGTTCGACGTCGAGGCGTTCGAGCACGTGGTCGACGTCATGTTCCTGGCGCAGGAGATCGTGGTCGGGCCGTCGAGCTATCCCGACCAAGGAGATCGAGGCCAACGCGCACGCCATGCGCCAGCTCGGCCTCGGCTACGCGAACCTCGGCGCGCTGCTGATGGCGCGCGGCATGCCCTACGACTCCGACGAGGGCCGCGACCTGGCGGCGGCGATCACGGCGCTGATGACGGGCCGCGCCTACCGCACCTCGGGCGAGGTGGCGGCGGCGATCGGGCCGTATGACGAGTTCCCGGCCAACCGCGACCCGCACCTGAACGTGATGCGCATGCATCGTGAGGCGGCGGGCCACATCGGCGACGGCGCCGAGCCGGCGCTGCGGCTGGCCGCGCATGCACGCCTGGGACGAGGCCGTGCGGCTCGGCGAGCGCCACGGCCATCGCAACGCGCAGGCGACCGTGCTCGCGCCGACCGGGACGATCAGCTTCCTGATGGACTGCGACACAACCGGCATCGAGCCCGACTTCTCGCTGGTGAAGATGAAGGAGCTCGTGGGCGGCGGCACGATGACGATCGTCAACCGCACGGTGCCGAAGGCGCTCGAGCAGCTTGGCTACACGCCGGCGCAGATCGACCAGATCGAGGCGCATCTGAACGCGACCGGTTCGATCGTCGGCGCCCCCGGGCTCAAGGAGGAGCACCTGCCGGTGTTCGACGTGGCCGTCGGCGAGCGGGCGATCTCGCACATGGGCCACATCAAGATGATGGCCGCGGTGCAGCCGTTCATCTCGGGCGCGATCTCGAAGACGGTCAACATGCCGGCCGACTCGACGGTCGCGGACATCGAGGACGCCTACATCCAGGGCGGCAAGCTCGGACTGAAGGCGCTCGCGATCTACCGTGACGGCTCCAAGACGGCGCAGGCCCTGCGGACCGACGCCCACGAGGACGAGCCCGCCGAGGTGCCGATGCCCCAGCGCAAGCGGCTGCCGCGCGAGCGTGAGTCGCTCACGCACAAGTTCTCGGTCGCCGGCCACGAGGGCTACATCACGGCCGGCCGCTACGAGGACGGGTCGCTGGGCGAGATCTTCCTGACCGACATCGGCAAGGACGGCTCGACCCTGCGCGGGATGATGAACGCGTTCGCGACCGCGATCTCGATCGGCCTCCAGTACGGAGTGCCGCTGGAGACGTTCGTCAAGAAGTTCAGCTACATGCGCTTCGACCCGGAGGGCATGACGACCAACCCGGAGATCCCGTTCGCGAAGTCGCTGCCCGACTACATCATGCGCTGGCTCGCCTCGCGCTTCCTCGACTCGGACGTGCACGAGGAGCTCGGCATCCTCTCGTCCGAGGTGCGGGCCAAGAAGATGGCCGAGGAGGCGGGCGTCCCGAGCCGACACGAACGGCGGCAACGGTCACGCCAACGGCGGGACGAACGGCGGCACACGAACGGCGGGACCAAGCCGCCCGAGGCGGAGGCCAAGCCGGCCGCTGCGGCGCTGACGGATACGCCGCCGGTGGTCCCGGCGAAGCTCCAGGGCCTCGACCTCGGACCGGCGTGCTCGCAGTGCGGCGGGATGATGCAGCGCACAGGCAGCTGCTACACGTGCACGAGCTGCGGCAACAACACCGGCTGCGGCTAGCCCCAGCCCCAGCCGGAGGCGCAGGATGACGGGCGAGCGGGCCCGTAGGCTAGTCGCCGCGGGCCGCGCGCTCGAGGTGCCCGTACGTGAGTCCGCGCGCTCGCGCACGCTGCGGGTGACGGTCGGCCCCGACCACCCGCTCGAGGTCGTGGTTCCGGTGGGCACCGGGGACCGCGCGATCGACCGGTTCCTGCGGGAGAAACGCGAGTGGATCGCGCGCAACGTGGCGGCCGCGGAGGCGATCGCCGCGGCGCCCGGGCGGCTCGGGCTCGACCGGCCGGGGCTCGCGTTCGTGCACGGCGAGCCGGTTCCGGTCACGCGAGTGCGAAACCGGCGGCCTTTCGCGCGGGTAACCCGCGGGAGGGTTGTAGTCGGCGGCACCCCCGCGCAGGCCGAGGCGGCGATCGAGCGGCTCTACCGGCGCCTGGCCCGCGAGGCAGTCACCGAGACCGCCGAGCGCGAGGCGCGGCAGCTCGACCTCAACTACCGCACCGATCGGCATCGGCGACCAGCGCACGCTCTGGGGCTCGTGCTCGCCGCGCGGGCGGCTCTCCTTCTCCTGGCGGCTGATGCTCGCGCCGCGCGAGGTACTCGAGTACGTGGTCGTCCACGAGCTCTGCCACCTGCGCCACCCGCACCACCGGCGCTCGTTCTGGCGCATGGTCGAGGAGGCCTGGCCGGGCCACCGCGATCAGGAGCGGTGGCTACGCGAGCACGGGCGCGAACTGCAGCGCTACCGGCCGGCCCTGGCGTAGCGGCTGCTTAGAGACGAATCGTGCGGCGGACCGTGCGCGCGTTGCCTGTGCGGTCGCGCAGGCGGATGCGCAACTTGGCGCGGACCCGCTTGCCGATGGCGCGTGCGCTCAGGACCCGGCGCAGCTCGGCTCGGGAGAGGGTGAGCCGCAGGACGCGCCGCTTCCCGGCGGGCAGCGAGCGGCTCTTCGAGGCGCGTGCGAGGGTCCGCTTGCCCGCGACGATGCGCGCCGAGGCTTGCACCCGGCAGAACTCGTCGCAGCGCACGTATACGCGCAGAGTGCGGCCGCGAAGCCTCAGCCCGCGGCGGCGCGTCGTGCTGACCTGGGCCCGCGGGGCGCGCTTGTCCACCGGAGTCTTCGGCACATTCACCGGACTGCCGAGCGCCTGCCAGTCGGGGTAGAGGTCGCGGGCGGGGGAGACCGTGATCCGGATCAGGTTCGAGCCGTCGGCGCCCATCGTGTAGACCTCGGACGCGCTGTCGCGGTTGCTCGTGAAGATCAGCCGCGTCCCGTCCGGAGACCAGTCCGGCTCCTCCTCGGTGAACGGGGTGTTGGTCATCCGCGTCTGCCCACTGCCGTCGGCTGCCATCACGATACAGCTCGGAGTTGCCGTCGCGCTGGCTGCGGAACACGATCCGGTTCCCGTCGGGCGACCAGGCGGGCGCGGAGTCGAACGCCGTGTTGCGGGTCAGCTGTGTCACGCGCGACCCGTCGGGGGCCATCGTGAAGATCTCGGAGTCGCCGTCGCGGGTGCTGGCGAAGGCGATGCGATCGCCGCCCGGTGAGTAGGCCGGGTAGCGCTCGTCCGCTGAGGAGTTGGTGAGGCGGCGGACGTTGGTCCCGTCGGAGTTCATGGAGTAGATCTCCGGATTGCCGTTCGGATTGGCCCGGTAAAGGATGTGGCGGCCGTCCGGAGCCCAGGACGGCTGTGCGGCGAAGCGGTTTGGCGAGTAGCGGGTCAGCCGCGTCTGACCGGTGCCCTCGGCGTTCATCACGTAGATCTCGTAGTTCCCGTCGCGGTTGGACCGGAAGGCGATCCGGCGACCGTCCGGCGAGTAGGAGGCCTGCGCGTCGTCGGCTGGATCTGTCGTGAGGCGCTGCACCGGCGCGGCCGTCATCGGCTCGGTCGCGAACAGGTTGCCGTTGGTGTCGCGGAAGCTCGTGAACGTGATCCGCCCGTTGAGCCCCGGGAAAGCGGCGTGTGCGGTGGCGGGCAGCGCCGCGACGGCGATCAGCGCGGCCGCCGGGACGCCGGCCGCGCGCAGCGCGAAGCGGGCCCTTCCCCGGCGGGGCCGGATGCGGTTGTGCGCTGTGGCGATCCTCATCGTCGCGACTGGGTTCCTATCGGAGCCTCGTCGCATTTCCTACATACGACCTTTGCCGCAGCGGGCCTTCCGCCGGATTTGCGCCGGCAACGCGCCATACGGCGGGATTTGCCATGAAATAGCCTGCTCGGCGTGGCCAGCCTGCTGGCGATAGAGCTTCAGGACGGGGTCGCCGTGGTGACGCTCGAGCGGCCCGAGAAGCGCAATGCGCTGTCGATCGACCTGCGCGTGGAGCTTGCGGACGCCTTCGACGGGCTGGCCGCGCGACGACGCGGTGGGTTGCATCGTGCTGACCGGTTCCGGACCCGCATTCTGCGCCGGGATGGACACGACCCAGTTCGGCGGTGACGTCGAGCACCGCCGCCGACTGGTGGAGACCAGCACCGGCGCCTTCCGTGCGGTCGGGCGCTGCCCGCGGCCGGTCCTGGCGGCGGTCAACGGCCCGGCGCTCGCGGGCGGCTTCGCGCTGGCGCTGCTCTGTGACCTACGCGTCGCCGCGGAGTCGGCGACCTTCGGCTACCCGGAGCTGCCGATCGGGATTCCGCCCAGCTACGCGTCCGCCCGCGCCGCGCTGAGCCCGGGCGTCGCGCGCGAACTGTGTCTCACGGGACGAGTGATCGACGCGGCGGAGGCGCTGCGGCTCGGCGTGGCGAACGAGGTCTGCGCCGACGAGGAGCTGATGCCGCGCGCGATGGAGCTTGCGAACGCGATCGCCCGCCAGCCGCGCTGGGCGCAGCTCGAGACCAAGCGGCGCATCCTCCTGGACGGCGAGCGCACCTGGGGCGAGCTGTTCACCGAGGAGGAGCGGGTGTTCCGGTCGGTGCTGCTGGACGGCCCGGAGGACTCAGCCGCTTACGGGGACGAACACCCCCTGCTTCGCGAACACGGTGTTCGGCCCGGTCGCCGCCAGGCCGTCGCCGCCGCCGTCGAACACCGTCACCGCGCCGAGCTGCCAGATCGCGCGCTTGCCCTCCGGGATCGCTCCCGGGGTGACCGCGTCGAGGCTGGTCGAGATCGCGCAGGTGCCGCCGGTCGCGGGATCGCCGGTCGCGACGCACGGCACCGTGACCGGGAACGGGAACTCCGCGCCGGTCGCAGGGTCCTCGCCGCCCGCGCCGCCGTTGTCCTGGTCGGTGACGCGGATCGTCGTGTCCGCCAGCAGTTGGCCGGTGTAGTCGGTCAGGCCGGCGGCGTTGCGCACGTCGGTGAGCGAGAAGTCGACCAGCACGTCGGCTTCATCCGTCGTCGTGGCGGGGTTGCCCGGGAAGACGGTGAAGCGCAGGCTGCCGATCGAGTTGGTCGCCCGGCCGTTCGAGTCGGCCGTGCCCAGGGTCAGGTAGTCCGAGCGCAACCGCGGCGAGCTGCACGAGCCGAAGTTCGAGCGGCGGCGCGTGCTGGCGGTCGGGCGAGCGTGCAGGCCCGGTAGGCCGGCACGAGCGGCACCGACACCGGGGTCGCCGCCTTCGGCCGCGGGTAGCCGCGCGGGCGGTGGCCGACCACCTCGACGGCCTGCTGGAAGGTGGGCCGGTTGATCCAGTGGATCGTGCGGGCGGTGACCGCGCCCACGGGACGGAACCGGACCGAGTCCCAGCACCACTGGTCGGACTTGCCCGCCGGGCACTGGGCCACGCGGTCGGTCGCCGGCGTGGAGCGGATCCTCGTCGTAGGTCTGCGCGGCCGGCTCGGCGAGCGCGGCGCTCAACGAGGCCCGCAGCGCGTCGCGGCAGGCGGTCAGCGAGCCGCGCGCCGCAGTAGGTGCGCGAGAACGGCTCCTGCGCGCTCTGGCCGAGCACCCGGCGCAGGTCCTTCGAGACGAACCCGTACCAGCCGTCGATGTAGGCGCTGCCGAGGTGATCGCCGTCGCCATGCGGATCGTTGTCGAAGTGCATCATCGCCTTGACCGCGTCGAAGAACCCGTCGCCCATCTCCGCCTTGAACTCGGCCTCGAGCGCCCGCGGCCACCACGAGTCGAGGATCTTGATCGCGTCCGAGTGCGCGTAGACGCCGTCGCCGTCCGGGTCGCGGCGCAGGCCGCCGGAGTCGATCCAGCTCTGGAGCGTCTGAACGGCAGCCAGCTGCTGCGGGTCGCTCGGCGTGCCGACGACGTCCAGCATCAGCTGCAGCACCTGGGTCGCGCGCAGGTCGACGCTGCCGGCGACCTCCATCGAGTCGATCAGCTCGGGCAGGTTCATCTTGGCCGCGCCGCCGATCCGCTGCTGGACCTGCTCGTCCAGCGACTGCGAGCGGTGCACCGGCCCGTAGGCGTAGTTGTCGTCCGCCGCGTCGTAGCCGGGCGCCTGCTTGTTGTTCCACGAGGTGATGTACGACTGGTTCACCACCTGCGGGTGCTCCTCGAAGGGCGTGTACTGGGCGGTCTTGAAGGTCGTCTCCCAGCCCTGCCAGTCGTACTCGCCGGTGCCCCAGTTCGGCAGGTCGGGGTCGGCGCCCGGCGCGCGCACCGGGTTGTCGCCCGAGTTGAAGTAGCCGATGTCGCGGTTGTCGGAGTAGAACCAGTTGAAGGTGAAGTTGATCTTGCTCACCACGCGCTGGAAGTCTTGGACGTTCTGCACCTTCGAGGGCCGGTTCAGGTCCGCGAACGCGCGCGCCGCGTCGGCCTCGTGGAAGTACGTCGAGCGCTGCCGCACGAACGCGACCGGGTCGCCGTCCACGCGCCCGCGCTTGTAGACGATGCCGTGCACCGTGCGCTGCGCCTCGAGCGTGAAGCTCTCCGGCGGTGACGGATCGCCCGGGTTCGGGGTGATCTCGTTCACGCGCGTGAGGATCTCCATCGGCCGGCAGTCGCCCTTGTACAGGTAGTTCGTCGACTGCACGGTCGGCGCCGACCCGTCCGGCTCGCAGAGCTTCTCGGCGAACGTGTCGATGATGTCCTGCCCCGCCGAGGTGGCCGACCAGGCGAAGTCCTGGCCGTGGCCGAGCAGCACGTAGGGGCTGACGCCGGGGAACGACGCCCCGATGGCGTCGATGTCGGGCCCGTGCAGGTCCTGCTCGAGGAGGATCTGCGGCATGAAGTAGGCGACCTGCGGCCCCATGACCGCCACCGGGCGCCCCGACTCCGACTCGGCCCCCGAGACGAGCAGCGCGTTCGAGGCGCCTCCCAACCCGGTGAAGCCGCCCAGCAGCCCGCCGAGCGTGCCCGTGCCGAGCAGCCCGGATCCATTGTTGGGCGGGTCCACGACCGTGCCCTCGTCCGGCAGGGCGACGCCGCTCGTGCCGCGCTGGGTCGGGTAGTCGAACGGATGCCGCTCTGGACGGTGGTCGGCGCCTCCGGGTCGTCCTGGCGGCGGAAGTCGCGCCACGCCTGCTCGCCGGACGCGCCGCCGAAGCGGCTCTTGGCGGCCTGCAGCACGAGCGCGTTCTGGACCTCGTTGCCGCCGCCCTTGCCGAAGATCCCGCCGACCAGCGATGCGGTCGCGATCACGTCCGTCGGCTGCCAGTCCTCGAGCACCTTGCCGATCGCGAAGTACTCGCCCGGCATCTTGGTCGGGTCGGTGCGGGCCTCGCGAGATGTACTGGTTGATCCCGGCGACGTAGTCGTTCAGGTCCTGACCGAGCTGTGCGCCCTCGGTGCCGTAGAGGTCGTCGGCCTTGTCGATCTGCTCCTGCAGGTCGGCCTCGGTGTACGGAGCGATGCCCCACACCTGCGCGTCCATCGCCTTGTTCGACCCGCCGGCGAAGCCGGACAGCTGACCGCGCCCGGAATGGCGCAGCACGTCCATGAAGAAGAGGCGGTCCTCCGCGCCGACGTAGCCGGCGCCGAAGATCGTGTCGGAGCGGGTCACCCCGTAGACGTGGGGCAGCCCGAAGTTCGCGTCGCGGATGATCGTCACCCCGGCGCGCGGGCTGTAGGTGCGCTGCTCCTGTCCGGCCTGCACGCCGAAGGTCGCGTCCTTGAAGTAGCTGGACACCTCCGCCGCCGACAGGCCCGGGCGTCGCGTACACGAGGTCCTCGTACATCGACAGCTGGTCGACGGAGTGGGGCGGATAGGTCCCGAGCGACAGGAACGTCGCGATGTCGGTGCCGTTGAAGGTCCCGTCGGCGCCGGGCGGCAGGACGTTGCGGAATCCGCCGTAGTCGCCGGTCCCGTAGGGCTGGGCCGCCGCGCCCGCCATCGGAACGAAGATGGACAGGCATGCCGTGATCGCAACCGCTCGTTGCGATCGCTGTACGTGCAGCTCGCGACACTGCAAACCCCCCGGTGGCTTTGTGGACCCGTCTGAACGCGCGACTCCGACGCGCTCTGTCGCGGCCTACCCTCGCCCCGCTGGGCTCAAACCCGAAGAGGATTGAGCGGTCCATTTCGCGGGTAGGAGCGCTGCGGTGGGTCCATCGACATTTGGGGGGTTGGGAATGCGCGTAGGCGGTCGTGGTCGTACGTACTCTCGGAGGAGCGGGACTCGCGGCGGTGCTCGCCGCGGCGGCGCTGGCGGCACTGCTGCCGGCGAGCGCGGGAGCGCACGCGGAGCGGCCGTCGTTCTTCCCCGACCCGAACCTGGGCGACTTCCCCGAGTTCCGCCTCACCGGCCCGCGCTACGTCGTCTGCCGGCCCGACTCGCAGCAGCGGATCGAGTCGATGGTCACGCGACCCGACGCGGCGGGCGGCGAACCTGTCGGCGCTCCGGAACTGCCAGAGCTACACGATCCAGCGCGCCGTCAACGAGTCGTCCAGCGGCACGCGCATCCAGGTCCTGCCGGGCGTGTATCCGGAGAATCCGAGCAAGGGGCCCGCGCCGCCCGGCTGCCAGGACGTCTACGACGCGACCGCGGCCGGCAATTTCGCGCTCCCCTACGAGGATCAGCGCCGCTGCCCGAACTCGCAGAACCTGATCGCGATCATGGGCGACAGCAACGGGGACCGGATCTGCGACGTCAAGTGCAACATCCAGATCCAGGGCACCGGCGACTCGCCGGACGACGTCATGATCGCGGGCGACCGCGCGAAGCTGAACGTGTTCCGCGCGGACCGGGCCGACGGCTTCTACCTGAAGAACATGACGGTCGAGAAGTCGGACTTCAACAACATCTACGTTCTGGAGACGAACGGTTTCCGGATCGACACCGTCGTCTCGCGCTACAGCCGCGAGTACGGGATCCTGTCGTTCACCTCCGATCACGGCATCTACGAGAACTGCGAGGCCTCTTACAACGGAGACTCCGGCGTGTACCCCGGCTCCGGGCCGGACGCCCGTCACGGCCAGCCGGACGCGCGCGGCCTTGTCTACGGGATCGTCATCCGCAACTGCGACTCGCACCACAACACGATCGGCTACTCCGGCACGGCGGGCAACGGGATCTGGGCCTACAACAACCGGTTCCACCACAACTCGGCCGGCCTGACGACCGATTCGTTCGCTTCCGGTCACCCCGGGATGCCGCAGGACCACTCGAAGTGGTCGAACAACTTCGTCTACTCGAACAACTTCGACCTCTTCAACGCCGAACGCGACGCCTACTGCCAGAACACGCCGCCGACCGCGCGCGACCCGAAGAAGGTCTGCCCGACCTTCCAGGTGCCGGTCGGCACCGGGATGCTGATCGCGGGCGGCAACGGGAACATCGTCGAGGGCAATTACATCTGGGACAACTGGCGCGACGGCACGATGCTGCACTGGGTGCCCGCCACCCTGCGCGGCGAGGCCGACGCGGCTCGCAACTACGACACGTCCTCGAACAACGCGTACCGGAACAACTGCATGAGCATGCAGCCGCCGACGACGGACCCGGCCACGACCGACTTCTCGGTCTGCACCGGCACCAGGGACCCGAACGGGGTCGACTTCTGGTGGGATGAGGAGGAGGGTCAGGACTGCGACCCGAACCAGGCGGGATGCGTCGACACGGACACGACCAACGGCAACTGCTGGAGCGGCAACTCCGGCCCGGGCGGCATGTTCACGAGCGACCCGATGCCGCTGCTGCTGCCGGCGTGTCCCGGCAGCGACGCTGTTCCGGCCCGGCAACTCGGGCAAGCAGGCGTTCCTGGTGCCGTGCGCGACCTGGAACCCCGAGACCAACCCGGATCCGCCGGGCTGCGACTGGTTCACGGTGCCGAACGAGCCCACCTGATCCGACGCTTCGCAGGGCCGCTGCTCGCCGTGGCAGCGGCCCTGCTGATGCTTGGCGGTTGCGGCGACGATGACGACGGCGGCCCGCCGCTCGCGTGGGGCACCCCGCCGCGCGTTCTGACGCCGCCCGACCTGGAGGGCGACCGGGTCCTGCGGGGGGTGATCCGCAACGACACCGGCAAGACGGTGCGCGTTACCGCTGACGACGTGCGGGTGCTGGCCGGCGACGGCAAGCGCCTGCCGAGCGCTGCGACCTTCATCGCCGGCTACGCCCACCGCCTCTACCCGCCAACGCGCGAGCCACGCGACATCCCGGAATCGGAGCGTCGCCGGCTGGGCGACGTGGCCGTGATCGAACCCGGCCAGCAGGCGGCGGTGACCGTCTCGTGGCGGCTGCGCAACAAGGCGGATCGCGCCGCGACGATCGACTTCGGCACCGGAGAGCTGGAAGTGCCACGCGAGAGCCTCTCCAGAGCCCGCGGCTCTAGGCGCTTCGAGTCCTCCACGGAGCCGTCGGCGCCTAGAATCCCTCTCGAGGCAGCGGAGAGGAGAGACCAAATGCTTAACGAGGCGCAGCGCGAGACGCTGCAGGCAGTCTGCGACACCGTCGTCCCGTCGATCGAGCAGGCCGACGATCCGCACGGAGTCTGGGCCCGCAAGGCGAGCGACCTGGGCGTGCCCCAGATGCTCGAGGACACGATCGCGCTGATGCCACCGGAGCAGCAGGAGGGGATGCTGCAGCTGCTCGACGGGCTCGGCGCACAGCAGTTCGCCCGCGCGTCCCAGCTCTCGCGCGAGCAGATCCTGCGCAACGTCTCGCTGCTCGGCACGCAGGCGAGCGCGGGTGTCGGCGCGCTGGTCGGCCTGACTCTCTTCTGCCACTACGGCGCACCCGACCCCGAGACCGGCCAGAACCCGAACTGGGCCGCCTATGGCTATCCCGGCCCGATCGACGCTCCGAAGCAGGCCGAGAAGCCGATCAAGCCGCTGGTTCCCGACAACGGCGCGCTCGACCTCGAGGCCGACGTATGCATCGTCGGCTCCGGTGCCGGTGGCGGAGTGATCGCCGGAACGCTCGCCGGCCAGGGCCTCAAGGTCGTCGTGCTGGAGGCGGGCGGTTACTTCGACGAGTCCGACTTCAACCAGCTGGAGCTGTGGGCCTACCAGAACCTCTACTGGCGCGGCGGGCCGCAGCAGACGGCTGACCTGAACGTCACGCTCCAGGCGGGCGCCGGGCTCGGTGGCGGGACCGTCATCAACTGGACCAACTGCCTGCGCACGCACCCGTGGGTGCGCGACGAGTGGGCCGCGCTGGGGCTCGAGGGGCTCGCCGGCGGGGACTTCGACCGCCATCTGGACACGGTGCTCGGACGGATCTCCGCCACCGACCAGTGCTCGGAGCTGAACGGCCCGCAGCAGAAGATGCTCGAGGGCGCCGAGCGGCTGGGCTGGTCCTGGCGGACGGTGGTGCGCAACACCGACCGCGGTAGCTACAGCACCGGAGGCGGCCGGCTACCTGGGATTCGGGGACCAGTCCGGTTCCAAGCAGAGCACCCAGAAGACCTTCCTGCGCGACGCGTACGAGAACGGCGCCGACATCGTCGTGCGCTGCTTCGCCGAGCGGATCCTGGTCGAGGGCGGCCGCGCGGCCGGCGTTGAGGGGACCTGGGCCGATCCGGAGACAGGTCGCACCGCGCGGGTGACGGTCCGCGCGCCGCGCGTGGTCGTCGCGTGTGGAGCGCTCGAGTCGCCGGCACTCCTGCTGCGTAGCGAGATCGGCGGCCCGGCCACCGGCAAGCACCTCAAGCTGCATCCGTGCACCGCGGTGTTCGGGATCTACGGCGAGGACCTGAAGGCCTGGTGGGGAGCGCCGCACGCCGGTCTCTGCGACCAGTTCGCCGACATCGAGGACGGCTACGGCTTCCTGATCGAGGGCGCCCAGTACGCGCCCGGGCTGATCGGCTCGGCGCTGCCGTTCACGACCCCACGTGAGCACAAGGAGCTGATGGAGAAGAAGGTTCGCTTCGGCGGCACGTTCATCGGCCTGCTGCGCGACCACGGCGGCGGGGAGATCACGATCGACGAGGCCGGGCAGGCGGTGCCGTGGTACTCGCTCGACGACGAGCTCGACGTACGCAACACGAAGCGCGCGATCGACGCGCAGATCCGCATCCACGAGGCCGGCGGCGCGCGCGAGATCTATGCGATGGCCGCGGGCGCACCGCGCTGGCGCGCCGGCGACGACCTCGACGCGTTCATCGCCGGGGTCCAGGAGATACCGCTTCGCTTCGGCGGCTGGCGGCTGTTCGCCGCGCACCAGATGGGGACCTGCCGGATGGGCGAGGACCCGAGCACGAGCGTCGCCAACCAGCTCGGAGAGCTGCACGACACCCCCGGTGTCTGGATCGGCGACACGAGCGCATTCCCGACTTCCTCGGGAACCAACCCGATGGTGACCGCGATGGGCCTGGCCCACCGGACGGCGGAGGCAATCCTCGCAACGTCCGGTGAGACCCGGCTCGCCGGCGCCACGACGAGCCTAAGGAGAGGGACACGATGAGCGTTGCCCAGGAGCTGCAGGTACGGGACCGGCTGTACATCGGCGGGGAGTGGGTGGAGCCGTCCGGCTCGCAGACGCTCGACGTCGTGAACGCCTCGACCGAGGAAGTGATGGCCAAGATCCCGGAGTCCGACTCCGCGGACGTCGACCGTGCCGTGGCGGCGGCGCGTGCAGCGTTCGAGTCGTGGTCTCAGACTCCGGCGGCCGAGCGGGCCGAGCTGCTGCGCCTGGTCGGCGAGGGACTCGCCGGGCGGCAGGAGGAGATCGCGACGACCGTCGCCCAGGAGCTCGGCATGCCCATCGTGCAGTCCCGGATGATCCAGGCCGGCCTGCCGACGATGACGTTCAACTCGATGCCGCAGATGCTGGCCGAGGTGACGCTCGAGGAGCAGGTCGGGAACTCGCTGATCGTGCGTGAGCCGGTCGGTGTCGTGGGGGCGATCACGCCGTGGAACTATCCCCTGCACCAGGTGGCCGCGAAGGTGGCCCCCGCGCTGGCGGCCGGCTGCACCGTCGTGCTGAAGCCGAGCGAGGTCGTTCCGCTGTCTGCGTTCATCCTCGCGGAGATCATCGACGAGGTCGGGCTGCCGGCGGGTGTATTCAACCTCGTCACCGGCACGGGGCCCGTCGTTGGCGAGGCGATCGCCGCGCATCCCGACGTGGACATGATCTCGTTCACCGGCTCGACGAGGGCAGGCCGGCGAGTCAGCGAGCTGGCGGCGCCGACCGTCAAGCGCGTCGCGCTCGAGCTGGGCGGCAAGTCCGCCAACGTGATCCTCGACGACGCGGACCTCGAGCCGGCTGTCCTGAACGGCGTCTCGAAGTGCTACCTCAACTCGGGCCAGACGTGCAGCGCTCTGACGCGGATGCTCGTTCCGCGCGAGCGCTTGGAGGAGGCGGAGCGGATCGCCGCAGCCGCGGCCGAGTCGTACAACGTCGGCGACCCCTTGGACGAGGGCTCGCAGCTCGGGCCGCTGGTGTCCGACGTGCAGCGCGAGCGCGTGCGCGGCTACATCCGCAAGGGCGTCGAGGAAGGCGCCCGGCTGGTGACCGGCGGCGACGAGCCGCCCGAGGGCCTCGGGCAGGGCTACTTCGTCCGCCCGACGGTCTTCTCCGGCGTGCGGAACGACATGACGATCGCCCAGGAGGAGATCTTCGGCCCGGTGCTGTCGATCATTCCCTACGACAGCGAGGACGAGGCGGTCGAGATCGCCAACGACTCGCCGTACGGGCTCGCGGGCGGCGTGTGGTCGGGCGACGAGGAGCGCGCCAAGCGCGTCGCGCGCCGGATCCGCACCGGCCAGGTCGAGGTCAACGGCGGCGTGTTCAACGCGCTGGCGCCGTTCGGCGGCTACAAGCAGTCAGGCCACGGCCGGGAACTCGGAAAATTTGGGCTGGAAGAGTTCCTCGAGGTGAAGGCGATTCAGCTCTAGCGCCTGCGCAGGGCTGAGATCCCGCTCCACAGCAGCACGCCGGCCAGCGTCAGGGTCTGTGCGCGTAGGACGACGCTCGTCATGTCGAGCGCCGGCTTCCACCGGACCTTGCCGTTCGCGATCACGAAGGCGCCGACCGGCCGGCCGTGCAGGCCCATGCCGAAGCCGGAGCCCTGGGAGCTGTCGGGCGCGCTGCCACCACCTCCGCCGTAGCCGCCGCTGATCTTGGCGGCGGGGATCACGGTGACGCCGTCGCGCTCGTAGGGCCGGCCGTAGATGCGCCGCGCCGACAGCGAGCTTCGCGCCCGCGCCAGCATGCGCTGATTGTCGTTTCGCTGCTTGGGTGCCAAGGTGCGCCTCCCCGGTCGTGGAATATCGAAGGCCCTTCGGGCCTCGCCTGCTAGTGGCGTCGCAAGCTCCGCCCAGGATCTGATGCTAGTCGAGCAGGCCGCGCTCCTCGGCGACGCGCACCGCCTGCGCGCGCGAGCGCACGCCGAGCCGGCGGTAGAGCAGCGATGACCGGTTGCGGACGGTCTTCGGGGACACGCGCATCGCGGTCGCGATCTCGCCGGTCGACCTGCCGGAGGCGAGCAGCCGCAGCAGCTCGAGGTCGCGGCGGCGCGAGCGCTCCGGCCGCGAGCGGCGCCGGTGGCGGTGCCAGTCGAGCAGCAGCGACAGGGAGGAGGGGGCGACATAGTCCTCGCCGCGCAGCGTCGCGTGGACCGCCGCGAGCGAGGTCGCGGCGCGCGTCGCCCTCGGACACGACCGCTGATGCCCCAGCCGCCAGGCACTCGAGCATCAGGTCGACGTCTCGCGCGTGCCACGACCACGACGACCCGCGCTGCCGCTTCGTCGAGCAGCTCTCGGCAGTACTGCGCGGGATCCGCCAGCCCGCGCTCGCACAGGACCGCAACGGCGGCGCGCTCACGGACCCGGTAGGGCACTTCCTCGTGCTCCTCGATGCGGAAGCCGGGTCCTCGGCCAGCAGCCGCGCCAGGCCAACGCGCAGCACCTCGGGCCGGCACACGACCAGCACCTGCCGCAACCCCCCGCTCGAGCCTCCCTGCCCCAACCGACGTCCCCCCTCGCCGTCCCGGAGATGCACCCTAATTAGGCTTCCGCGCTTATGCACGTCGGCTTGAACCTGATCTACCTCGTGCCGGGCGAGACCGGCGGGATGGAGACGATCGCCCGCGAGGTGGTGCCGGAGCTGGTGCAGGCTCGCCCGGACTGGACCTTCACCGCATTCGTCAACCGCGAGGCAGAGGGCTCGGACCTGGCATGGCTGGAGGGCTGCGAGCAGGTCACCGTTCCGGTCCGGGCAACGAGCCGCCTGCAGTGGGTGCGCGGAGAGCAGCTGCTGCTGCCGCCGCTCGCCGAACGGGCGGGCGTCGACCTCCTGCACAGCCTCGCCAACACCGCGCCGGCGCGGGGGCGCTTCCGCCGCGTCGTGACGATCCACGACCTGATCCACCGGATCTACCCGGAAGCTCACTCGCGGCTGCGCGCGGCGGGCCTGCGCCGTCTCGTGGCGCTGGCGGCGCGACGCTCGCACCTGGTGATCGCCGACTCGCAGAGCACGCGCGCCGACATCGTCCGGATGCTGAAGGTCGACGAGGAGCGGGTCGAGGTGGTCCCGCTCGGCGTCGGCGCGAGCGCGGGCGTCGAGCCGACGCCGGCAGAGGAGCTGCGCGCGCGGCTCGAGCTCGGCGACCGCCCCGTGGCGCTGTCCCTGTCGGCCCATCGCCCCCACAAGAACCTGATGCGGCTGCTGGACGCGCTCGCGTCGCTGCCGTCCGAAGAGCGCCCGGTGCTCGTCCTCCCGGGCTACGCGACCGGGCACGAGGCCGATCTGCAGGCGCATGCGGCGGAGCTCGGCATCGCCGGCGACGTGCGCCTGACCGGCTGGGTCCCGGCGGCGGACGTCGAGGGCCTCTACGCGCTCGCGAGCGTGTTCGTCTTCCCCTCGCTCTACGAGGGATTCGGCCTCCCCGTGCTCGAGGCGATGTGCCGCGGCGTGCCGGTCGCCTGCTCGAACGCCTCGTCGCTGCCCGAGGTCGCCGGTGACGCCGCGCTGCTCTTCGATCCCGCATGACACCGCGCAGATCGCGGCCGCGATCCGGCGCCTGCTCGACGACCAGCCGTTGCGCGAACAGCTCGTTCGCCGCGGGCATGAGCGTTGCGAGCGCTTCAGCTGGACGGAGGCCGCTCGGATGACCGTCGCTTCTTACGAGCGCACCGCCGACTGAGCCGCTGATGGGAGCGTCATCATGGCGTCGGATGGAGCAGCGCCAAAGCCAGGCGCCACGGATCCTCTTCGTGGGCTCGGGACATGACGATTTCCTGGCGGACGGGCTCCTCCACGGGCTGCGGGCGCTGCTCGGGCCCGCGGTCGTGGACTGGCCTCGGTTCGACCATCTGTACGAGGACTACCCCCTTGCAAGACGGGAGCAGCTGCACGGGAAGGGCTTTACGCTCGCCGGGCTGCTCGGCGAGGACGGTGCCGTGGACCGCACCCGGGCGCCGTTTCGTGCCGCCGACGGCGAGTTCGATCTCGTCGTGTTCTCCGACATCTGGCGCTGCTTCGGCCTGTTCACGCAGTGGATGCCGCTGCTGCGCGACGCCGGCGTGGCGATGGCTGTCATAGACGGCGCCGACCGCATCGAGCCCTATCCCTGGTCCGGCCTGTGGTGGCGTCGTCGCGTGTGGTGGTTCCTGCCAAGGGCACACCGCGCGACCACCTACTTCAAACGGGAGGTGACTCCGTGGACGGGCTGGTTCCGGACGTATCTCACCGTGCCGGGGCCGCTGGCGGCGCGATTGCGGGTCGCGCGGTGGTTGCGCCCGATCGCATTCTCGATCCCCGACTCGGCCATCGTCGAGACACCGCCGGTCAAGTCCATGGACTGGCCGGCGCATGTCGTGGACCCGGAGGTGGCCGGACGGGTGGGCGGGGCCACCTCGTACGCGTTCGAGGACGCGGGCGCCTATCACGCCGACCTGCGCACGGCGCGCTTCGGCATCACGGTCAAGCGGGCGGGCTGGGATGCGCTGCGTCACTACGAGATCGCCGCTGCCGGAGCGGTGCCGTGCTTTCGCGACCTCGAGTCGAAGCCGGCCACGTGCGCCCCGTTCGGCCTCGACGCCGGCAACTCGATCTCCTACGACAGCGTCGAGGACCTGATGCGGCGCATCGAGGTGCTCGGCGAGGATGACTACGCGCGCCTCCAGGCGGGAGCGCTGCGGTGGGCGCACGCCAACACCACCGTTATTCGAGCCCGCGAGTTTCTCCGCGCATGCGGGTTGAATCCTCCGGGGTATTGACCGAGGAGCGTCAGCCAGAGGCCACCACGGCCATGGGGGACGCCGACGTCCTCGACTCACGCGAGGCCGGCGGCAAGGTGATCCGCGGCGGCGGCCTGCGGGTCAGCTCGTATGTCTTCAGCCTGGGGATCGGGCTGCTGTCGGCACCGCTGCTCGTTCGCTATCTGAGCATCGAAGACTTCGGATTGTTCGTGACGGTGTCCTCGATCGCCTTCGTGGTCGCGGGCGTCACCGAGGGCGGGTTCAGCGCCGTCGCCGTGCGGACCTATGCGGTGTCCAGCAGCGAGGATCGCGCGCGTCTGCTGGACGCGCTGCTCGGACTGCGCGTGGTGTTGACGACCCTCGGCGTCGCGATCGCGATCGGCTTCACGGTCGTTGCCGGCTACCCATCGGAGGTGACGATCGGAACCGCGATCGCCGGCGCGGGCATCTTCATCGGGGCGTGGCAGAACACCCTGGTCGTCGCACTCCAATCGGAGCTGAAACTGGGGTCGGTTGCGGCGGCGATGTGGTGCGCCAGATCGTGACCACGGCTTCGATCGCCCTGCTCGTGGTCGCGGGAGCCGGGTTGATCGCCTTCTTCGCCGCGTCGCCGGTGGCGTTCACGGCGATGCTGCTCGCGACGTTCGCCGCGACGCAGGGACTGGTGCGGCTGCGGCCCGCCTTCGACCTCGCCCGCTGGCTGCATCTGGCCCGCGAGACAGCCCTCGTATGCGCTTGCAACCGCGCTCGGGGTGCTCTACTTCCAGATCGCGCTGATCAGCGTCTCGCTGCTCTCTACGGAGACCGAGGCGGGCTTCTACGGCGCGGCGTTCCGGGTCGTGGAGCTTGCCAACGGCGTGCCGTGGATCCTCGCCACGTCGGCTTTCCCGCTGCTCGCGCGCGCGTCGCACAATGACGCTGACCGCCTGCGCTACGCGACTCAGCGCCTGCTCGAGACCGCGCTCGTGGCGGGCGGCCTGTTCGCCGTCGTGATCGCGGTGGGCGCCCCCTTCGCGCTGCAGGTGATCGGCGGCTCGAAGCTCGACCCGGCGATCCCGACGCTGCGCATCCTGGCCGCAGGTGTGCCTTTCACGTTCCTGGTCGCGATCTGGGATTCACGTTGCTCTCGCTGCGGCGCCACCGCGCGCTCGTGATTGCCAACTCCGTCGCCGTGCTGCTGGCGCTCGTTCTGACGTCGCTGCTCGTGCCTGAAGAGGGCGCCAAGGGCGCGGCGATCACCACCGTCGCGCTCGAGGTGACGCTGGCGATCGGCTATGGCATCGCGCTCTCGAGGTCCCGCTCGGACCTGCGGCCGCGCGCGGTCAACCTGCTGCCGGTCCTGCTTGCGACGGCGGCGGCACTGGCAGCCGGCTTTCTCGTCCCGCTCAGCGACGTGCCGGCGACGCTGCTGGCGGCGGCGGTGTACGCGGCGCTCGTGCTGGCGACCAGGGCGGTGCCAGCTGAGATCGCGGAGGCGATCGTGCACCGGGTGCGACGGGCGTGACGCCGGAGGTATCGATCTGCGCCGCGGTGTACCGCGCGCACGCCGCACCCAACGTGGCGAGCCTGCACGCAGCGATGGGCGCGGCGCTCGGTTCGTTGCGCGGCGAGCTCGTGGTCGCCCTGAACGGCATCGACGCCGATCGCGCCGAGGTGCCGAGCGGCCTCCGCAAGGTGTCGCTCGACCGGAACATGGGCGTCGCTCCGGGCTGGAACGCGGCCGCGCACGTCGCGGCGGGCGACGTGCTGGTGTTCGCGAACGACGACGTGATCCCGGGACCCGGGTCGATCGAGCGGCTCGTGGCCGTCCTGCGCGAGCGCCCGGACGCCGGAGTCGCCGGGCCGGTCGGGTCCGTCTGGAACCGCCACGAATGGCGCCACGAGCGCTTCATCGTGCCGCTGGCAGGGGCGGTCGAGGAATGCGACGTGGTGAGCGGATTCCTGTTCGCCACCCGGCGCGAGACCTGGGAGGCGACGGGCGGCTTTGACGAGGCCTACGCTCCCGCGTCGTGGGAGGAGGTCGACTACAACGTGGCCGTCCAGCAGGCCGGCCTGCGCTCCGTCGCCGTCGGGGGGTTGGACGTGCGCCACGAGTGGGGCATCTCCGGCCGGAATCCTCCGTGGCGAACGGTCCGCTGGGGTGGCCGCCGTGAGCTCCTGTGGTCGATCCACCGCCGCAACCGCAGGCACTTCCTGGCCAAGTGGGGGAGCGGATGAACCGCAAGGCGCTCGCGTCGATCGGTACCGGCTCTCACCGCCTCCTGCTGCGGCTCTCGGAGCGCTCCTTCCGGCCTTCGGCGCCCGCCACGGCTACGACGTCCATGTGCATACCAGCCTGGTCGATCCGGGCCGGCCGCCCCCGTGGTCGAAGATCCCCATCCTGCAGGAGCTCCTCGGACGCTATGACGAGGTGCTGTGGGTCGACAGCGACGCCGTGATCGTGGACCCGCGCGAGGATCTGCCCGCCCTTCGACCTGATGGCGCTGGTCGAGCATCGCACCGCGGAGGGAGCGGTCCCCAATTCGGGTGTCTGGGGCATGCGAGCCTGCGCCGAGGCGCAGGAGTTCCTGAGCGCCGCATGGGCGCAGGAGGACCTCATCCACCACAAGTGGTGGGAGAACGCGGCGATCATGCGCCTGCTCGGCTACCGGCTCGATCCGCCGGTGGGCCCGGCCGAGCCGTCCGCATGGCGAGAGCGCACGACCTTCCTGGACGGGCGCTGGAACTCGATCCCGGGCGACCCGGCGCCGCGGCCTGCGATCCGTCACTACCCTGGCTACTCGGTGAAGACCCGGGCAGCCTTCATGTTGCGCGACCTGGCTGTGCGGCGGCGCTGATGCGGATCGGGATCGATGCCCGCGCGGCCGCCGAGGAGCCGGCCGGCCGCGGCACCATGGTGCGGCAGCTGCTGCTGGCCCTGGCGGACCTCGAGGCGCCGCACACGTTCACGCTGTTCGCCCGCCGTCCCTGGGAAGTTCCGCTGCCCGAACGGTTCTCCTGGCACCTGGGGACCTGCCCGATCCACGGTGGCACCTGCGCACCGGCCTCGAGGCGCACCGCCACTGCGACGTCTTCATCTCGACGAACAGCTACCTGACCGTGTGGTTCGCCCGTGTGCCGGCGCTGATGATGGTGCTGGACCTGGCGTCCTTCCACAAAGGCCTGCAGCCGAACCGCCGGTCGCGGGCGATCGAGCGCGCGACGCTGCCGCTGGGCCTGCGCCGTGCGGCCGCCATCACGACGATCTCGCAGTCCACGGCAGGCGAGCTGGTCGCCCGGTTTCCCGCCGCCGCGGAGAAGGCGTCCGTGACGCTGCTGGCGGCGGACCGCGCTTCGGTCAGGCCCAGCCCGGCGACGGGCAGATCCTGGCGCGGCACGGACTGTCACGGCCCTATGTGCTGGCCGTCGGGACGCTCGAGCCGCGTAAGAACCTGGCCCGCCTGATCGAAGCCTTCGCAGGCCTACCCGGCGAGCTGCGCTCTGCGACAGAGCTGGTGGTCGCAGGCAAGCTCGGCTGGCGAACGGGAAAGATCGAAGCGGCGATCGAGCGCCACCGTGGTTTCGTGCGCGACTGGGTACGTTCCGGACCAGGATCTGCCGGCCCTCTACAGAGGTGCGGCGCTGTTCGCGTATCCGTCCCTGTACGAAGGCTTCGGCCTCCCGGTGCTCGAGGCCATGACCGCTGGCACCGCGGTGCTGACTTCGAACACCTCGTCCCTGCCGGAGGTCGCCGGGGACGCGGCGGTCTACTGCGATCCCTGGCAGGTCCGCTCGATCGCCGCCGCGCTGGAGCGCGGGCTCACCGACGAGGCGCTGCGGGTGCGGCTCGCCGCCGCCGGAAGCGAGCGGGCGCGGGACTTCTCCTGGAAACGTCACGCGGCCGAGACGCTCGCGATCGCCGAGCGGGGTCGGGGTCGCAGGGGCGTGCTCCGCACCGGCCCCTGTCGCGCAGGATCGCCGCCGCCGTGCTGCCCGAGCGCGCCAAGCGCGCGCACGAGCGATGGGTGGTGTCCACTCGCGCACGCGCGACGGCCGGCCCCACGCGTGTCTATTTGCGACGTCATGGCCGCACCGTGCGGTATGGCCCGTTCGCCGGCATGGTCTATCCCGACGAGCTGGCGGTCGGCGGCTTGGTCGGCAAGCTGCTGGGCCGGTACGAGCATGAAGCCGGCGCCGGTGGTGGCCGAGTGGGTGAGGCTCGCGCCGGGCCACATCGTCAACGTCGGGTGTGCCGAGGGCTACTACGCTGTCGGCTTCGCGCTCGCGGTGCCGGGCGCAACGGTGTACGCGTTCGACCTGGACCCGGACGCGCGTGGCAGGTGCGAGCAGCTCTCACGTGCCAACGGCGTCGCGGAGCGTGTCCGCATCGCCGGTGAGTGCACGCCGGACGCCCTCGCCGGCCTGCCCGAGACGGGTGTGACGCTGTTCTGTGACTGCGAGGGATGCGAGGTCGCGCTGCTCGACCCGGCGCGCGTGCCGCGGCTGCGAGCCTGGCCCGTGTGCGTCGAGCTGCACGAGTTCATCGACCCCGCGATCGGGGCGACGCTCGCCGGCCGCTTTTCCCCCACGCACGCCGTGGAGCTGATCGATCAGGCGCCGGCCACGACCGGACGGGCGATCCCCGAACTGGCCGGGTTTTCCGAACGTGAGCGGTTCGTGCTGCTGGACGAATTCCGGCCGGCACAGATGAGGTGGGGCGTCATGCGGCCGCGACGTTCCAAGTCAAGCGACTAGACCGATGGGTCGGCCGACAAACGCCGCCAGTTGCGCTGGCGAGCTGCGGGTCACTACACGCGGCCGCTCGGCGACGAGTTCTCGGCTGCGCTGGAGGGTGCCGAGGTGCTGGAGGTGGGCGGCCCGAGCGCCGTATTCACCTCAGACGGCCTGCTACCGGCCTACCCGCGTTGCCGCAGAATCGACGGCCGCCAGTTCTCCGCGCGCACCGCACGGCACCGCATCCTTCAAGGGCGCGAGCCTACCTGGCCGAACCCGGACGGCCCCGAGGGAGTCCTGCTGATCGGCGAGGGAGGCCGACCTCCACGACATCGCAGACGCAAGCTATGACGCGGTCATCTCCTCGCACGTGATCGAGCACCTCGCCAACCCGTCTCGCTCGCTGGCGGAATGGCGCCGCGTCACCCGGCCGGATGGGCACCTGCTGCTGGTGGCCCCGCACAAGTCCGGGACGTTCGACCACCGGCGGCCGGTCACTACACTCGAGCACATCCAGGAGGACTTCCGGCTGGCGACGGGTGAGGACGATCCGACCCACCTCGACGAGACCCTCAGGCTGCATGACCGCGAGCGTGACGTGCCGCTCTCGGACGAGGACTTCGTTCGCAGTCGCCGGGAGAACCTTCACCACCGCGTCCTGCACCACCATGTCTTCACGACACCGGTACTGCTGTCGCTGCTCGACGCGGCCCGGCTTCAGGTCCTCGCGGTCGAGGTGCGCTACCCGCACGACATCTATGTCCTCGGGCAGTGGGCCGAGCAGCCCGACAACGAGCGATTCCTGGCCGACCGGCCAGGCTACGCGCGGCGCAGTCCGTTCGCCGCCGATCGCGGGCGAGCTAGCCGCTGGCGGACGCCGGGCGCGCCAGGGCCCTAGAGCAACTCGTGCCCGCTCGGATGGTTCGTGCGGAGTGTCCGAAAAAGCCACACCGCGGCCTTGGCCCGAGCCGCGAGGTGCCGCGGGCCCCAAGTCTGCCGACTGGTGTGAGGTAGGGGGTGATCGGGACAGTCCAGAGTTCGATGTCCTCGAAACCCGACTGGCGCAACGCCGTACCCAGCGTCTCGGGCGTGAATTGGCTCAGGTGCACGTCGGGGTCCAGATGCGGCCAGTCCGTGCCGAGATGGCGGGCGACTGCGCTGGCGTAATTCGGCACCTCCAGGGCTAGGAGACCCACGGAGCGCACGGAACTTCTGATCCGGATCAGTTGAGCCACGGGGTCCGCGAGGTGCTCCAGCACGTGCCACAACGTCACGACGTCGAGAGCTTCTCGCTCGAGGGCGACCTCCTCAAGCGCGGCCTCGGTCACGTCCACGTTTGCTGTCTCGCACGCGAAGGCGGCGAAGTGGGCCTCGGCTCGATGCCCGCGGGCGGTAAACCCCGCGCGGGCGGCCTCGTACACGAACGCGCCGGTGGCGGCACCGACGTCGAGTAGGTCGCCGCTGGTGACGCGCCGCTGAACCAGCCGCAGGCGCACGCGTGCGGCCAGGCGGGCCGACTCGAACCCGTCGATGTGAATCTCGTGCCGGTCGTGCCCGTAGTTGTCGGCCCGGTAGACCGAAGCGGCTTCACCCTCATTCCCATCGGTGAGCCGGAAAACGTGTCCGCAGCCCGTGCAGGAGTGGAACGGCAGTGGGTCGAGGCGCTCTTCGGGAATGCCGGCCGACCCGCACAGCGGGCAATGGCGGCGATCCGGCACGGGCGCGTCAGATGCCACGGAGATGGGACGGCACCGACGGCGCGCAGCGCAGCGCCCGGATCGCCAAGTGATTGCGGGCTGAGCCGAGGCGCTCCAGCTCGTTCGGCCGCGCCACGCGGTCCCCATCGCCACCGGATGCTCGTACACGGTCGCGCGATGCGTCGCGCGCAGCCGCCCGTGATCGTGCCGCAGGTGCGCCTCGAGCGAAGCCTCGAACGACCCGGGATTCGGGATATCGCCGTTGGGCGACGCAACGCTGACCGTAGATCGGCGCTGCGGTCCCCCGCGCGCCGTCCGAGGAACACCTGGTCCGAGCAGCCGTACCCGAGCGCGAACTCGCCGGACCGCGCGAACCGTCTCGCGTTCCAGCGTCCCGTCCTCCCAGTTCGGGTTGGCGATCAGCACGCGCCGGTCGCGATCCATCAGGGCGAGCGCCGGGCCGGCCCAGTCGCCGGGCGCGCAGACGCACGTCGGCGTCCCAGTGCAGTAGCCAGGCCGGGCCGTCGAGGGTGACGGCGACGAGCGCCCAGTCGAGGTGCCACGAGCTCGGAGCTCGGGACGCTCGTCACTGGCGAAGCCGCGCGCGCGATGGTCGTCCACGAACACGAGGCGCTCGATTTCGCCCCCTTCGATCGGCTGCCTGCCCCGCCGCGCGGCGTCGCCGCGGTCTTCGACGTTGTTGACCACGCCGTGCGCCGCTCGAATCGGCGTTGGTTCTTGTCCGCGATGCTGGGAAGCTGCCCGGGTCGAACACCTCCCGATAGGTGCGCTCGTGCAGTTTACCGCCAGGTCTACGTCGGGCTCAGTCATCGTCCTCTCGTAGGCCGATTCCACCGCGCCAGCGAGCTCTCGATCGACAGCTCGGCCGCGTGCGCGCGGTACCACTCGAGCGTCGAGCGGCGCAGCGCTCGCGCCGCCGCCGCATGGCGTCGACGACGCAGCTCCGCGATCTCCGCCGGATCGGCCGAGGCGGCGACGAAGCCGTTCACCCCCGGCTCGATCAGCTCGGTGGCGGCGTTGTCGGGCCCGGCGACCACCACCGCCGGGGTTGCCGCGCGCGACCGCCTCGACGACCACCAGCCCGTAACCCTCGCGCGAGCGAGGGAGCAGCAGGCAGGCGGCCCCCGCGATCGCGCGCCGCACCTCCGCCGGGACGCGGCCCGGGAAGCTCGACCGCGTCCGCCGAGCCCAGCTCTCTCACGCGCTGCGACGACTCCTCGCGGTCGGGGCCGTCGCCGTAGGCGACGCAGCGCAGGTCGGCAGCTCTCGCGCGCGCGCGGCGATCAGCCTCGGGGATGCAGCGTGACCCGCTTCTCCGGGATGTGGCGCCCCGCGAACACGACCAGCGGCGGCCGCCGGCCGTCATGTCGCCGTCGCTGCGCTCGCACCGATCCGTCTCGCGTACTCGCCGGTGAGCCGCGTCATCGGCGCGCTGTGGCCGTCCGCGGCAAGCCGGTCTGCGTGCAGGCGCGAGAACGTGAAGCTGCGCTCCGGGAGCCGCGTGCAGATCCGCTGGACCATGTGGCCGATCGCTTCCGCCCACCGGTCCCAGGTACTCGATCCAGTATTCGCGGCTCCAGACCTCGTGCCAGTCCACGATCAGGCGCCGCCGCCGGCGCAACCGCAGCGCGAGCCAGGCGCCGAGCAGCGAGAAGTACGGGAAGGAGGCGCTGTGGACGGCGTCGTAGCGCGTGCCGTGGCGGAGCAGATGCCAGAAGACGCCGATGCCGAAGCGCAGCGGCGGCCCGATCCGCCGCCGGCCGGAGCGCGTGTAGAGCGTGACCGCCGGGCGACACGGCGACGACTCGGAAGGTGTCGCCGGGACTCGTCGCCGGCGCCCACTGGCGCCGGGTCAGGTATGTCACCTCGTGCGGGCCTGGCCAGCCGCTCGGCGAGCGTCGCGGTACCAGCGCTCCGCCCCGCCGACGGTGTGGGGAACGAGGCAGTCGTATACGATCGCGATTCTCATCGGAGCGGCGACAGTTACGAGGCTGAAGCGCCGCAGCCGGTACCGATCTGCCGCTCTCCGCGGCGTACCTTTCCCCGTTGTGCCTTGTTTGTGTGTGCGAAGCGCAGGCCCACCCATGCCGACGATCACGAGCACGCCCGACTCCCCGTGAGCAGCCGATACGCTCGACGTCTCCGTCGTGATCCCGTGCCTGAACGAGGCCGAGACGATCGCGATCTGCGTCGACAAGGCGAGAGCGCTCGATGGAGCGCAGACGGCCTGCGGGCGAGGTGATCGTCGTCGACAACGGCTCGACCGACGGGTCGCCGCGAGATCGCCGCCGACGGAGGGCGCCGCGTCGTCCACGAGCCGCGACGCGGCTACGGCACCGCCTATCTGGCGGGCTTCGCCGCCGCGCGCGGACGCTACATCGTCATGGGCGACGGCGACGACACCTACGACTTCGACGAGGTCGATAGGTTCGTCGAAGCCGCTCGCAGGAGGGCGCCGACATGGTGATGGGCTCGCGCCTCAAGGGCACGCATCCACAAGGGCGCGATGCCGCCGCTGCACCGCTACGTCGGTAACCCGGTGCTGACCGGCATCCTCAACCTCTTCTACGGCACCGGCGTCAGCGACGCCCACTGCGGCATGCGCGCCTTCAGGCGCGACGCGCTGCGATCGCTCGACCTGCGCATGCCCGGCATGGAGTTCGCCTCCGAGATGGTGATCCGCGCCTCGAAGGCGGGCCTAAAGATCGACGAGATCCCGATCGAGTACCACCCGCGGCGCGGCGAGTCGAAGCTGAACTCGTTTCGCGACGGCTGGCGCCACCTTCGGTTCCTGCTGATCCACAGCCCCACGCACCTGTTCATGATCCCCGGCGCCGTGCTGTTCGCTGATCGGCCTTCGCTCACGATGCTGGCGATGCTCGCCGACCTCAACCTGCTCGGCCGCCAGTGGGACCTGCACGCGATGATCGCCGCCGCGATGCTCTGATCGCCGGCTCCAGGTCGTCAGCCTGGGCCTCGTCGCGCGCGCCTATGGCGTGCACCACCTCGGCGAGCACGACCGCCTGTTCGAACGCTTCGACGGCCGCTTCAGCCTCGAGCACGGGCTGCTCGGCGGCAGTTGCGCTGTCGCCGGGCCGGGTCTGGTATCGGGAGTGCTGATCGTGACCATGGGTCGACCGCGGCTTCGGTGCCCTCGGCGAGGAGCACCTGGCGGTGCTCTCGCTGACGATGATCGTCGTCGGCATCCAGGTGATCTTCACTTCGTTCCTGCTCAGCATCGTGGGGCTGCACCGGCAATCGCCCGCCTGAGCCGGCGCCCTGGTCGCGCCCGCCGGGCGCTCGAGGCCGTCTTCCCAGGCAGCCGCACCGTTTGGGCCGGAGCGCTCGCGGTGTGGGCGGTCCTCTTGGCACTGCTCGCGTACCACCTGACCGAGCGCGAGCACCCAACGTACACCTCGACCAACGGTGTCGCGTTCCGCAGCTTCGTGCTCGACGTGAAGCCCGGTCAGCGCGTCTGCGTGCCGTCGCTGCGCGTCACTTCGGACAGCCGCGTGGTACGGCTGCGGACGCTGTCCACGGAGCCGCTCGACTTCCGCTACGCGCTGTTCGCCCCCGACAAGGTGACGCGGGGCCGGTTCCAGCCGAATGCCTCGGGCGACCTGACACTCGACGTGCCGCTGGCCGCGGCCCCGACCCGCGCCGAGGACGCCCCGGCAACCCTATGCCTGAGGCCGGCGATGCCACTCCTGCTCGGCGGCGCCTCGAACGTCTACTTCGGCGAGCCGGGCGTGCGGGTCGGCCGCCGGCAGATGGACGGGACGCACCTCTCGATCTGGTTTCTGCCCGATGCGGAGTCGAAGACCTCGCTGCTCGGGCTCGCGCCCGAGATTACCCGGCGCGCGGCACTGTTCCGCCCCGAGCCGGTCGCGCCATGGCTCTACTACGTCCTGCTGTTCGGGGTCGCTCCGGTCGCTGCCTACGTGGCCGTGCGGCTGGCCGCGACGACGGCGGTCCTCCGGTTGCCGCCGGCGCGCCCGGCCATCGCGATCATGCTGATCGCCTTTGCCAACTGCATCACCTGGGTGCTGATCACGCCGCCCTTCGACGCCCCGGACGAGCAGGAGCACTTCGGATACGCGCAGTATCTCGCCGAGACCGGAAACGCTCCGGCGCGCGGGGGGGCGACCACGAAGCCCGTATGGTCGGACGAGGAGACGGTCGCACTCGATGCGGTCCATCAACCCTCCTATGTGGAGAAGATCGAGGGGCGCCCACCCTGGTCGGCGAGCGCGGAGGACCGCTGGCGGGAGATCGACGCGCGCCTGGACCCGGCGCGCGACGTGGGCGGCGGCTCGACCGCGGCCTCGACGCACTCGCCGCTCTACTATGGCCTCCTGACCCCGGCTTACTGGGCCGGCAGCGACGGCTCGATCTTCACGCGCTTGACGCTGATGCGCTCTGTGTCCGCTCTCCTTGCTGCATTGGTCGCCCTGTTCGCGTTCCTGCTCGTGCGCGAGCTCGCGCTGGAGCGACAGTTCCTGGCGACCGTGGCCGGGCTGCTGGTCGCTTTCCACCCGATGTTCACCTTCATGGGCGGTGCGATCAACAACGACATGGCCGTCAACGCGTGCTGTGCCGCGCTCGCATATCTACTGATCCGTGGGCTGCGTCGCGGGCTAACGCCGTTGGTCGCCGTGGCATTGGGCGTGGTGATCGTCCTCGCGCCGCTGGCAAAGGGCACGGCGCTCGCGCTCTATCCGGCGGTCGCGGTGGCGCTCCTGGGGATGGCCTGGCGCTACCACGACCGGCGCGCCATCCGCTCGTACGCGGTGCTCGCGGGAATGGGCGCCGCGGTCGCCGTGACCTGGGTGCTGGTCGCGCCGGTCTTCGACCGAGACTTCTTCACGACGCCCGGCGGGAGCGCTCCGGTCGCGAGCGGCGGCGTCGGCTCGTCGGCGCTCGACATGCCGGCCACGTTCGCCTCGTATCTCTGGCAGCAGTTCCTGCCGCGGCTACCGTTCATGAACGACCAGCACATCCAGGATTGGCCGGCGTTCGAGATCTACGTCAAGCGGGCCTGGGGAGCGTTCGGCTGGTACGCCGTGTACTTCCCGAACTGGGTCTATCGAGTAATCGTTGGGGTCATGCTCGCTGTCGGGATCGGCGGCGCCGTGGCCGTCGGCCGCCGCATCCTCGCGGACCGCCCGCTGGTGGTCGAGGCGCTCGTGCTCGCACTGATCATCGCCGGTGTCGTCGTGGGTGTCGCGGCCGCCTACTTCACGCCGGGCGGGCATCGCACGGGCATCGTCGAACAGGGGCGGTATGCGTTCACTGCAATGGCTCCCTTGGCCGCATTGACCGTGGCTGCCTGCACGGCGCTCGGGCCACGCCTGCAACAGCCGGTCGCGACAGCGCTGCTGGCCGCGACGGGCGGCCTTTTCATGGCCTCACTCTGGGTCGCCGCGACAGGGTTCTTCACTTGAGGGCCGGGGTCGCGCATGAGCCTGATCGTGGCCTGGGTCGTCTTCCCGCTCTTGCTGCTCGCGATCGTCGCCGGGTTCGGGCTGCTGATCGAGCGGTGTGCCCGCGTGCGCCTCGGTGGGCCGCTCCTGCCGTCGGCCGGCCTCGCCGGGGCGATCGTGGTCACCCAGGCGTGCACGTACTGGGACGCGACCGCGGAGCTCGCGACGCCCCTGGTGGTGGGCCTGGCCGTGGCAGGGCTGATCGCGAGCCGCGAGCGGCTGCGCTCGCTGCGCCCAGACTGGTGGCTCCTCGCAGCGGCGGGCGGCGTGTTCGCGATCTTCGCCACACCCGTGCTCCTGTCCGACGACCCGACCTTCGCCGGCTATGGCGTGCTCGGAGACACCGCGATCCACTTCGTGCTGATCGACCGGCTGATGGAGCACGGGCGCGACGTCGCCGAACTGGCGCCCTCTTCCTACAGGTCGGCGCTCGAGGGATACTTCGGCACCGCCTACCCGACGGGCTCGCACACCGCTCTGGGCGCGGTCCGCCCGCTCGTGGGACAGGACATCGCCTGGGTCTTCCAGCCCTTCCTCGCGTTCGTGATGGCCCTCACCGCCGCTCTGCTCTACGAGCTGGCCGGGAGCATCGTGCGGCCGCGTTTCCTGCGGGCCGCGATTGCCTTCCTCGCCGCGCAGCCGGCGCTGGTCTTCGCGTACAGCCTGCAGGGATCGATCAAGGAAATCGCGACCGTCTGGGCGCTGGCGCTGCTGATGGCGCTTGTGCCGCTGATCGTGGCGGGCCGGGCGGCGGGGCTGTGGCGGCTGGCGTCGGTGGCCGTCGCGATCGCCGCGGCGCTCGAGGTGCTCGGTCTCGCGATCGCGCCGTGGCTCGGGCCGCTCCTGCTGACCGTCCTGGCGGCGCTACTCTGGCAACGGGGCCGGGCCGGGCTGCGCACGACCGCGATCGAGGCCGCGGTGGCCGGCACGGCGGCGGCGGTGCTCGCCTTCCCGGTGCTGTTGCGCTCGAAGACATTTGTCTCGGCCACCAAGGGTGTCGTCACGGCGCCGGAGGAGTTCGGGAACCTGTTCGGGCCGCTGCACCGCGTCCAGGGCCTGGGCATCTGGCCGAGCGGGGACTATCGGCTGAACCCCGATCCCGGGCGCGATTACGACGCCACCTATGTCCTGATCGGGATCGTGGTCGCCGCCTGCGTGCTGGGCGTCGCGTGGTGCGTGCGGCAGCGGGCCTGGCTGCCGCTTGCTCTTCCTCGGCGTCTCGCTTATCGGCTGGGGCTATGCGACGGCACGCGGATCGCCCTGGGTGGACGCCAAGGCGCTGATGATCGTCTCGATCCCGCTCGTGTTCACCGCGATGCTGGGCGCCACCGCGCTGCTCGCCGGCGGTCGCCGTCCGGAGGGAATCCTGCTCGCGGCCGTGATCGCCGGGGGGGTGCTGTGGTCGAACGCGCTCGCCTACCACGACGTCAGCCTTGCGCCGCGCGACCGGCTGGAAGAGCTGGCCGACGTGGGCGACCAGGTCGACGGCCGCGGCCCCGTTCTGTACACCGAGTTCGAGGAATACGGAAAGCATTTCCTGCGCGATGGAGATCCGACGGGCTGGACCGAGGCGTGGCAGCCCGGCCCCGAGAAGGGACCGTTCGCGTCGTATGCCGACATCGACCAGGTGCCGTTCAACGTGGTGCTGCGCTACCCCACGCTGGTGCTGCGCCGCTCCCCGGCCGCCAGCCGGCCGCCGAGCCCGTACAGGTTGCGCTCCGCCGGCCGCTACTACGAGGTGTGGGAGCGCCCGGCGGGTACTGAGCAGACCGTGATCGACCACCTGCCGCTCGGGAGCGGCACCGAGGCCGCCGCACGGCCGGATTGCCGGCAGGTGCGCACGCTTGCGCGGCGCGCGCGGGGCGGGAGCCTTGCCTACGTCGAGCGCCCGGCGGTCTCCGTCGTCGTGCCGGCGCGCGGTTCCCTGCCGCGCGGCTGGGGCGTCGACGGCTCGGATCCCAACGCCGTCCGCCCGGTCGGGGCGGGGCGGATCGACCGGCAGTTGAAGGCAAAGCGCGCTGACGGCCAGGCGTGGCTCAGCGGCAGCATCGGGCGGGAAGTGGCGCTGACGATCGACGGCCGCCGGATCGGCGGAGTGAGCTACGAGCTGAGCGGGCCGGGACAGTACGTGCCGGTCGGCCCGACCGCGACCCGCGCCGGCGCAAACGAAGTCGAGCTCTCGCGTGAGGGTGGAGACCTGCATCCGGGCGACGGCGGTCAGTACAGTCTGATCGGCCCGGTCGTGATCGAGCCGGCAGGCGCTCAGCGGCGCGAGGTGCGCCGCATCGAGCCCGCGCGGTGGCGGTCGCTCTGCAACCGCCGCCTTGACTGGATCGAGGCCGTCGAGAACTAATGGACGACACGACGCACCTTCCGAGCGCAGCGTCCGCTTCGGAACCACAGGCACCGGTCGAGCGGTTCGATCCGGACGCGCTGCGCGGCGAGATGGTCGAGGCGGAGCACCTCGGCCGCTACCACTGGGCCGCCGCGGCGGCGACCGGTCGCTCCGTCCTCGACGTCGGCTGCGGAACCGGGTACGGGACCGCGGTGATGGCCGCGGCCGGCGCGGCGCGCTGCACCGGCGTCGACGTGGCCGACGATGCGGTTGCGCAGGCCGGCGAGCGGTTCGGCGCCGACGGCATCGAGTTCGTGCGCGGGGATGCGACCGCGCTGCCGTTCGGCGACGCGGAGTTCGACCTGGTGACGTGCTTCGAGGTGATCGAGCACGTCGGCGAGCAGCGCGCAGTGATCGCGGAGCTGGCGCGCGTGCTGCGGCCCGGCGGCGTGATGCTGATCTCCTCGCCCAACCGCGACCGCTACCCGCCCGGCAACCCCTTCCACGTCAGGGAGCTCACGCCTGCCGAGCTGAAGGCCCTGCTGACCGAGAGCTTCACCCATGTGCGCCTGCTGCGCCAGCACAACTGGATTGCCAGCGCGATCCTCGACGACGAGGCATTCGGCACGGACGACGCGGCGGCGACATTGACGGCCGACGTGCGCAAGGTGGCCGCACGGACGCCAGGGAGCGAGCTGTACACGCTGGCCGTCTGCGGCCACGCGCCGGTGGAGGCGCCCACGCAGCAGTTGCTGCTGACCCACGGGCTCGAGGTGCGGCGCTGGATCGAGGAGCTCGCCGAGCCGGAAGACACGCGCCGCGCCCTGGCCGCGGCCGAGCAGGAGCTGCTCGAGCTGCGCGATCGCCGCTCGACGCGGATGGAGGAGCTCGAGCGCCAGGCCTACTGGCTGGAGCGCGCCCGCATCGACCCGGAGGAGTGGATGCGCCGCCGGCCGGTGCGCTTCCTGTTCAACCTGGTGCAGCGGCTGCGGCGGCTGCGCTGGCGGCTGCGCGGCCGCGGAGGCACCGAGTGAGCGCCGGCATCTCGGTCGTGGTACCGGTGAAAGACGGGGCGCGCTACCTGCCGGAGCTGCTCGACGCACTGCACGCGCAGCGCACCAGCGAGCCGGTCGAGATCCTGGTCGTCGACTCGGGGTCGCGCGGACGGCTCCGCCGGCATCGCACGCGCGGCGGGAGCGACGGTGATCGAGATCGACCCGGCCGAGTTCGGCCACGGGCGCACCCGCAATTTGGCCGCCGAGCGCGCCGGCGGGCGCTGCATCGCCTTCCTGACCCAGGACGCGACGCCTGCCTCGGATTCCTGGCTGGCGGAGCTGGTCGCGCCGCTGGATGCCGAGGGGCGGGTCGGCATGTCGTTCGGCCCCCACCTGCCGCGGCCCGGAACCACCCCGGCTGTGGCGCGCGAGCTGGAGGAGTTCTTCGGGTCGTTTGCGCGAGGTAGGGGAGACGAGCTGCGGATCGACCGCGCGATCGAGCCCGCCGACCCGGCGAGCGCCTTCTTCTCGAACGTCAACTCCTGCCTGCTGCGCGAGTGCTGGGAGGAGGTGCGCTTCCGCGACGTCGGCTACGCGGAGGACCAGGCGTTCGCGCGCGACGCGATCGTCGCCGGCTGGGCCAAGGCCTACGTGCCGCGCGCCGGCGGTGCTGCACTCGCACGACTATCCGTTCGGGCAGTTCATGCGGCGCTACTTCGACGAGTACCGCGGCCTGCGCGAGAGCACCGGGCACGTTGAGCCGGTGCGCGGGCGCACGTTGGTGCCGACCGTGGCGAAGGAGGTGCGCGGCGACCTCGACTACATGCGCCGCCACGGTCAGTCGGGGCCGTCGCTGGCCGCGGGCGGCTTGCGCTCGGCGCGCCACCACTTGGGCCGCGCGCTCGCCGCGCCGCTCGGCTCGCGCTCCAACGCGCTGCCGGAGGGGCTCGTGCGGCGGCTGTCGCTCGAGGGCCGCGGCGTCCGAGGCAAGCCGCGCCGAGACCTCGCCGCTGGGCGGGCGGCCGATGGATCCCCATCCCGGATCGCTCGACACCGCGATCCTGCGGCCACTACCGCGGCGAGGTCGCGCCGCTCGAGCTGCCCTCGCCGCACGACGGGCAGAAGCCGCTGATGCACCTGGCCTGGGTGATCCCGCCGTTCCGGCGCGGCAGCGGCGGGCACATGACGATCTTCACGATCATGCGCGAGCTCGAGGCGATGGGGCACTCGAACTCGATCTGGATCCACGACCCGCACGGCAAGATGGACCCGCGCGCCGCGCTCGCCCATCGTGAGATCAACGAGCACTTCGTGCCGCTGCGCGCCGGCGTCTTCATCGGCTTCGACGACTGGCACGGCGCCGACGTCGCGATGGCAACCGGCTGGCAGACGGCGTTCCCCGTCGAGGCGCTGCCGGGCTGCAAGCTGAAGTCGTACTTCGTGCAGGACTACGAGCCCGACTTCTATCCCGCTTCGGCACGACCGCCTGTGGGCCGAGGAGACCTACCGGCTCGGCTTCCCCTGCATCGCCGCGCAGCCCGTGGCTGCGCGACGAGATGCGCGGCCTCTACGGCGCGCCCGCGGAGGCGTTCGAGCTCGGCGTCGACCTCGACGTCTACTCCGCGGACGGTCGCGAGCGCGACCCCGCGACGGTCGTCTTCTACTGCCGGCCCATCGACCGCGCGCCGCGCGACCGAGCTCGGCCTGCTCGCCCTGCACGAGGTGGTCCGCCGGCGCCCGGACACGCACGTCGTCATGTTCGGCGACCGGCGCCCGCCTGCGGCTCCGTTCGCGTTCGAGTGGGGCGGGATCGCGCCGCCCGACCGGCTCGCGAGCCTCTACAACAGCGCGACCGTCGGCCTGGTGATCTCGCTGACGAACTACTCGCGGATGCCGAAGGAGATGATGGCCTGCGGACTGCCGGTGGTGGACACGAACCATCCGAGCGTCCTGTCGGTGTTCGGCGCCGGAGACGAGCTGATCACCGCTTGCGAGCCGGACCCGCTGTCGCTGGCCGACGGGATCGTCGGGCTGCTCGAGGACCCGCAGCGCCGCACGCGACAGGCCGCGGCCGCGCGCGAGTTCGTGTCGGACATGACCTGGACGGCCGCGGCTGAGCAGGTTGAGCGCGCGCTGCGCGGCTGGCTGACCGAGCGCTGGGCGAACCGCGAGCGAGCCGGGACGGGCGACCGCGTCGAGGCACTCGAGGCGCTCGAGGGCAGGCTCACCTGATGGAGGCGGGTGCGGCGGCCGTGCCCCGGCCGGCGCAGCGGTCCGGCGCACCGGTCACCGGGCGCTCACGGCTGCGGCACTTTTTCTATGTGACGCTCGCGCTGACGGCGACCGAGTTCAAGCTGCGCTACTTCGGCTCGGTGCTCGGCTACCTGTGGACGGTGCTGCGCCCGCTGATGCTGTTCGGCGTGCTGTACGTCGTGTTCACGCACGTCGTGCGCTTCGGCGACAACGTGCCGCACTACCCGGTGGTCCTGCTGGCGGCGATCGTGGTGTTCAACTTCTTCTCCGAGGCGACGAGCGGTGGCCTCGGCAGCCTGGTCGCGCGCGAGAACCTGCTGCGCAAGGTGTCCTTCCCGCGCGCCGCGGTCCCGATCTCGGTGTCGCTGACCGCCGCGGCGAACCTGGCGCTCGGCATCCTCGTCGTGTTCGTGTTCGCGCTGATCGACGGCGTCGAGGTGACCGCCGGCTGGCTCGGTTCCTGCTCTGCGTCCTGTTCGTGATCGCGCTCGCGACGGCCTGTCGGTGCTGCTGTCGGTGCTGTTCGTCCGCTACCGCGACGTGCAGCCGATCTGGGAGGTGGCGCTGCAGCTGCTGTTCTGGGGCACGCCGATCATCTACACGATCGAGTCGGTCCCCGACGGCTGGCAGGAGGTCCTGATGCTGAACCCGCTCGCGATGGCGATCCAGCAGGGCCGCCACTGGCTGGTGCCGGAGGCGACCGAGAGCGCCGCCGCGGCGATCGGCGGCGGCTGGCGGCTGCTCGCGCCGCTGGCGATCTCGGCGCTGGTGGCGTGGATGAGCGTGTGGCTCTTCCGCCGCCGCGAGGGACGGCTGGCCGAGGAGCTGTAGCCGCGTCGCGCGCGGTCGGCGCGGCGGCACAAGCACGTAGGGAACGCGACGCCGAGGATGTGCGTAACGCCGCGTCTCTCGTTGCGTTCTGCCGGTCGGCCAGGGGCGACTTGCCGGTCGATTTTGTACCCGTGAGGCCTACACGATCCGCACCCGCAGGGGTGGCCCTCGAGATCCGCAACCGCAGCGACATCACGCGCTCGCCCTCCTCGATCCGCCCGGTGTCCTCGAACCCGAGCGCCTCGTAGAAGCCGCTCGGCGACTGGGGTCCCGACACGTAGCTCGTCAACAATTCCGTCGCGCCCGGCAGCTCCCGGACGTGGCCCGCGATAAGTTCGACAGCGCGGCGGCCGATCCCGTTTCGCTGCCGGCCCGCGGTCACCATCAGGCGCACCAGGTGGTAGTGCTGGTGCTCAGCGTCGAGGTCGAGCAGGACCAGGCCAACCGGCTCCTCGGCGGCGTAGACGGCGCGCAGCCACGCGTTCGGCTCGTAGTGGGCCTCAGCGATCGAGACTGCGCTGGGAGCGACGTAGACCTCCTGACCGGGCTCGAGTCGCAGGTCGCAGACAGCACGAACGTTGTCCTGAGTGATCTCGCGCAGCGTGACAGCGCCGTCATCGGCGCTCACTGCGAAATGTCCGTCCGGTGCGGCAGGTCCACGATCCCGCCGCTGTAGCGGGCGGCGCTGACCGACAGGCCGGCGAAGTCCTCGCGCCAGTCGGCGAATCGCTGGGCGTCCTCGTAGGCGACCGCAGGGGAGGCCGTGTAGTGGCCGTGTGCGACCTCGAGCCCGAACGAAACCCTGTACACGGCTTCGCTGCCTGCCGCGTATGAGCCAGTCGCGACGCCGTCGAACATGGTGTTGGTCACGAATACGTGCTGACGCTCCTCGTTTCGCAGGATCAGGCCGAAGACCGGCTTCTCCATGGCCTCCGTGAACCGGATGCGCGCACAGAAGGTGACCTGCTCGCCCTGGGCGAGCGCCTCCTGCCGCCGCCCGCCGGAATCCTCGAACCAGGCATCGACGATCTCCGCTGCGCCGTCTCCCCAGCGCGTGGAGGTCTGCTCGTGAATCTCGTGGCGCCGCTGGGCCAGCTCGAGGTCGTGCTGGCGATAGGTACGGATCACGTCGCGTGGGTCGCCGAGGTCAGCCACCCGGCCGCCCTCCAGCAGCAGCGCGCGGTCGCAGAAGCGCTCGACGGTGCCGAGGTCGTGAGTCACGTAGATCACCGTCTGCCCGTCGCGCTTGAAGCGCCGGAAGGTGTCGAAGCACTTCTCCTGGAAGCGGGCGTCGCCGACTGCCAGGACCTCGTCGACGATGAAGACGTCGGCGTCGGCCTGGATCGCCGCGGCAAAGCCGAGCCGCACCTGCATCCCGGACGAGTAGTTCTTCAGCTTCAGGTCAACGAACCGCTCCAGCTCTGCGAAGCGGATGATCTCGTCGAACCGCGCCAGCGCCTCCGCGCGGGGCATCCCTAGCAGCGCGGCGTTGACCACCACGTTGTCGCGCGCGGTCAGCTCGGCGTTGAACCCGACGCCCAGCTCGATGAAGGGCGACACCGGCCCGGCCACGGAGACGGTTCCCGCGTCTGCCTCGTAGATCCCGGCCAGGATCTTCAGCATCGTCGACTTGCCGGAGCCGTTGCGGCCGATGATGCCGAAGAACTCGCCCGGCTCCACCTCGAAGGAGACGTCGACCAGCGCGTCGAGCCGCGTGGCGGCGCGGGACGCGCGCGGATGCAGCACGCGCTGCTTGAAGGTCGACGGCTGGTCCAGCGGGAGGCGGAAGCTCTTGCTGACTCCCTTGGCTGCGACGGCCGGCCCGCGGGCGCCGACGGCGGCCTCGGCCGGGGGCGCGGCGACCGGCTCGGCCGAGCTGCTGGTGGCGGCGTCCATCCACCGCAACGTACCAGCGGGTAGCTTGGCGGGCGTGCGCATCCTGATCACAGGCGTGAGCGGCTTCGCCGGCCGCCACCTGGCCGGCTACTGCGCGGACCGCGGCGCGGAGGTCGTTGGCCTCGGGTCCCGGCCCGCCGCCGACGCTTCCCTCCCCGACGCCGTCGCGTCCTACCTGCAGGCCGACCTGCGCGAGGCCGCTGCGGGCCGGGCGGCGGTCGAGCAGGCGGTGCCGGACTGGGTTTTCCATCTCGCCGCCGCGGCGTCGGTCGCCAAGTCCTGGCAGGAGCCGGCCGAGACGGTCGGCGTCAATGTCCTGTCCACGGTCAACCTGCTCGAGGCTGTCCGCCTCGCTGCTCCGGCCGCGCGCGTCCTGGTCGTGGGCTCAGGGGAGCAGTACGGCGAGCCGGAGCGGCTGCCGATGGACGAGCAGCACCCCCAGCGCCCCCGCAATCCCTACGCGCTCAGCAAGGCAGCCACCGACCTGACGGCCGGCTTCTACGCGGACGCGCACGGCATGCACGTTGCCCGCGGGCGCGCGTTCAACCACGCCGGCCCCGGCCAGGCCGACCTGTACGTGAGCGCGAGCTTCGCCCGCCAGATCGCCGAAGCGGAGGCCCGCAATCCGGGTGGCACCGTCGAGGTCGTGACCGGAAACCTGGAAACACGGCGCGATTTCACGGACGTGCGCGACGTCGTGCGCGCCTACTGGCTGCTGCTCGAGGGCGCCGCGCCGGGCGCCTACAACATCTGCCGCGGCGAATCCGTCAAGACCGCCGATATCCTCGCCATCCTCTCCCGAGAGGCTCGCGTCGAAGTCGAGCAGCGCACCGACCCGCAACTCGTCCGCGAAGGCGAGGTTATGGAGATCCGAGGTACACACGACAAGCTGACGGAGGCGACTGGCTGGATGCCCGAGATACCCCTGGAACAGACGCTGCGCGACACCCTCGACTGGTGGCGGGACCGCGCCGGCGCGGGAGCCGCCCGATGACCGACGGCCGCCGGGCGCTGATCACCGGCATCACCGGCCAGGACGGCAGCTACCTCGCGGACCTGCTGGTCGAGAAGGGCTACGAGGTGCACGGCATGGTGCGCCGCTCCTCGACCGAGACGTTCGAGCGCATCGAGCACCTGCGCGAGCAGATCACGCTGCACACCGGCGACCTGCTCGACCAGCGCTCGCTGGTCGACGTGCTGCGTGCCTGCGAGCCCGAGGAGATCTACAACCTCGCCGCGATGTCGTTCGTGGCGGCGTCCTGGAACCAGCCCGTGCTGACCGCCGAGTTCTCCGGCGTGGGGGTGACGCGGATCCTCGAGGCGATGCGTGAGGTGTCGCCCCAGTCGCGGTTCTACCAGGCCTCCTCCTCCGAGATGTTCGGCAAGGTGCTCGAGGTCCCGCAGACCGAGAAGACGCCCTTCTACCCCCGCAGCCCCTACGGCGTCGCGAAGGCCTACGGCCACTTCATCACGGTCAACTACCGCGAGAGCTACGACCTTTTTGCCTGCTCAGGGGTACTTTTTAACCATGAGTGTGTCTATTCGTCACAGACCGCTCTCATGATCCGGCAAGCATGGCTTCGTCGACGTGACGACTCCGGCTGCGCTCGTGCCAGCTTCGCGAGAAAGGTCCGAGCGTCCAGACCTTCACCCCCGACGGGCGTCGAGATCTGGGACGGGGAGCGACTGGGTGGAGGTGCGCGCCATCACCGCGACGCGACGCCGCGAGTACCGACCCAGACCACGAGCCGACTCTCGGTCGAGGCGCGTGGCGGCGTCGTCGCGAGTCACGGCGCATCACAACATGCTGGACTCGGAGGAACAGCAAGGTCCCCGCGCTGCGACCTTGAGGAGGGCGACGAGCTGAAGCTTGCCGAGCTATCTGCCCGAGTCACCTTCCCTGGACGGTGCTCGACACCGAAACTAGCCGAGCTACTCGGGCCTGCTCGCCGGCGACGGTTACGTCGTCGCGCGACGGGTCAAGCGTGCTGTTCATCAACAACGACTGAGGCGATGCGAGCTGCGCGTCGCCCAGCTCTGGTCCCGCTGCTTCCTCGGCACGACACGGTTCGAGTCGTCGGCCCATCCGGCTGGAATCCGGATCGTGAAGTCCCTGGCATCTGCACCTGACGCGGGTCGAACCTACGTCGCGCAGCTGGCTGCGCGAGCAGCTCTACACCGCGCGACGGCTTCAAGAAGGTGCCGCAGCTCGTGCTGAACGGCGAGCGCGGACGTCCATGAGGCCTTCCTCAACGGCTACTACGCAGCCGACGGCCTCAAGAAGGGCAATGGCGATTCGATCAAGACGAACAGCCCTGTCCTCGCCCAGGGTCTGCTTCTGGATGTACGCGCAGCAGGACCGGACATGCTCGGTGTACGCGGAGCAGCGTGGCGAAGCCGTCTACTACGCAGCTCAACGTCCGCTCCGGAGTACTGGCGGGTCGCAAGGGCCAGCACCTCGTCAAGAATCCTGCAGAGGTTCGGCGGATCGAGCCGCTCGCTCGCTCCGCCCAGCGACTGGTACTTCGACATCGAGACCGAGAGCGGGAAGTTCTGCGCCGGCGTCGGCCGGCTCGTGGTCGGCAAACTCACCCCGCCGCGGCCTCGAGTTCGTCACCCGCAAAGTCACCCACGCCGCGGCGTCGATCAAGCTCGGCCTCCAGGAGAAGCTGCTGCTCGGCAACCTCGACGCCGAGCGCGACTGGGGCTACGCGAAGGACTACGTCGAGGCGATGTGGATGATGCTCCAGCAGGACGAGCCCGACGACTTCGTGATCGCCACGGGCGAGGCGCACAGCGTCCGGGAGCTGGTCGACGTCGCCTTCGATCAGGCCGGCCTCGACCCCACCGAGTACGTCGGGACCGACCCCGCCTACTTCCGCCCCGCGGAGGTGGACCACCTGATCGGCGACTGCACCAAGGCGCGCGAGAAGCTCGGCTGGGAGCCGCGTACCAGCTTCGACGAGCTGGTGCAGGCTGATGGTTGACGCCGACCTCGAGCTGCTCGCGAGGCGCGCGGCCGCGCGCCGCTAGCCCGCTTCGAAGCGCTCGATCTGCTCCAGCGTCACCGCGCGGGCGCTCTCGCCCGCCGCCACCCGGCGGTGCCAGGTCGACCGTCTCGGCGAGCCCGCGCTCGAGGTTCCAGCGCGGCGTCCATTCGAGCTCGTGCGCGCGCCTTGGCCGAGTCAAGCCGCAGCACAGGCGCCTCCCGCGGGTGCTCTCCGGGCGCCTCACGCCAGGAGGGCGCGCCGTCCCATAGCTCGCTGAAGCGCTCGGCCAGCCAGGAGACCGGGCGCTCGTCCTGCGCATCGGGGCCGAAGTTCCAGCCGCCCTCGGCGTCCTTCCCCCGCAGGAGCGACTGCGCCCAGCGTCAGATAGCCGCTGAGCGGGTTGAGGACGTGCTGCCAGGGCCGGACCGCGCCGGGATTTCGCAGCTCGACAGCCTGACCGTTGCCCGCGGCGACGCACCAGGTCGGGCACGAGCCGCTCAGCGCCGAAGTCGCCGCCGCCGATCACGTTCCCGGCCCGCGCCGTCGCGACCGCTGCCGAGCCGGCCTCGGAGAAGAACGAGCGCCGGAATGCCGCCACCATCAGCTCCGCGGCCGCCTTGCTGGCGCTGTAGGGGTCGGCGCCACCGAGCCGGTCGTCCTCGCGGTGCGGCTCGCCGTCGGCGCGCTCGGCGTAGACCTTGTCCGTGGTGACGACCACCACTGCGCGCACGCTGCCCGAGCCTCGCACCGCCTCCAGGACATTCGCAGTTCCGCCCGCGTTGACGTCGAAGGTCTCGGCGGGAGCCTCATACGAGCGCCGCACGAGCGGCTGCGCCGCGAGGTGGAAGACCACCTCGGGCGCGCTGGCCGCGAACGCTTCGGCGAGCGCCGCTCGATCGCGCACATCCACATCGAACTCGGCCGCCAGCGCCGCGCCGACCTCGGCCAGCTCATACAGCGACGGCCGCGTCGGGACCTCGAGCGAGCAGCCGGTCACCTCGGCCCCGAGCCGGGCGAGCCACAGCGACAGCCAGCCGCCCTTGAAGCCGGTGTGGCCGGTGACGAGCACGCGCCGCCCCGACCAACTGCTCAATCCCAGGTTCTCCACGGCGCCGGGCCCGCTTGCCAGAGGTCCTCGAGCCGGTTCTTGTCGCGCAGCGTGTCGACCGCGTGCCAGAAGCCGGTGTGCCGGTAGGAGGAGAGCTGGTTCTCGCGAGCGAGGCGCTCCATCGGCTCGCGCTCCCAGATGGTCTCGTCCCCGTCGATGTAGTCGCCCACCTGGGGCGAGAGGACGAAGAATCCGCCGTTGATCCAGCCGCCGTCGCCGTCCGGCTTCTCCTCGAAGTCGTGGATGCGGTCGCCCTCGATGTGCAGGGCGCCGTAGCGGCCCGGCGGCTGCACCGCGGTGACGGTCGCGAGCGTCTCTTGCGAGCGGTGGTGCTCTACCAGGCGGGCGATGTCGACATCCGAGACCCCGTCGCCGTAGGTGAAGCAGAAGGCGTCCTCGCCCTCGAGGTAGGGCAGCACGCGCTTCAGCCGGCCGCCCGTCTGAGTTCCCTCACCTGTGTCGACCAGCGTCACGCGCCACGGCTCCGCGCTCGACTGGTGCACCTCCATCGAGTTGGAGGTGAAGTCGAAGGAGACGTCGCACATGTGCAGGTAGTAGTTGGCGAAGTACTCCTTCACCACGTAGCCGCGGTACCCGAGGCAGACGACGAAGTCGTCGATGCCGTGCGTGGAGTAGATCTTCATGATGTGCCACAGCAGCGGCCGCCCCCCGATCTCGATCATCGGCTTCGGGCGGGACACCGTCTCCTCGCTGATCCGGCTGCCGACGCCCCCGGCGAGGATCACCGCCTTCACGGCTTGGCGTGGGTCAAGAAGCCGCGGGCGGCTGAAGACGCTCGGTCAGCGCCGGGAAGTCCCAGTAGGTGTACTCGGTCGCTATTACGCCCTCTTTGATGATGCTCATCGTCACCCCGCGCAATGTGACCTGGTTGCCCGTCGGCGCGAGCCCGCACAGCTCGCCCGTGTGTCTGCCGGTCACGGTCCAGACAGTGAAGATGTCGTTGCCGGTCAGCACCTGGTCGTCGATTGAGAAGGTGATGTCGGAAAGCGCATCCAGATAGGGGCGCGCTGAGCCCAGGTCCATGAAGTCGGCGGACGCCTTGATCTGTGCTTGCCCGCCGGGCTGATGGATCACCTCCAGATGCTGGTTGACCATCTTCTGCCGGTTCGCCAGCGTCATTTCTACCTCGCGCTGCTGGTATTGGACTTCGTCCGCCTCGAGCAGCTCCTCGATCGACATACGCTGGAGCTGATCCATCATGTCGCCGGTCGGGATCTCGTCTTCGGATTCCCCTTCTTTCTGCTTACGGCGGAATAGCGCCATCAGGAACCCATCCTCAGCTGATCCATGAGCGCCGGCTGGTCATAGAAGGACTGGTGGCTCGCGACGGCCGCTTCGTCGTCGGTCAGCCACGACACGGTGAGGCCGGTGACGGTGATCTCCTGGTTCGTGGGAGGGATGCCGGCCACCGGGCCGGAGTGGATTGCATAGACGGTCCAGCGGGTGGCGACCTTGCCCGCCCGCATGAACTGCGAGTCGAGCTGACAGTCGCACGTCCGAGAGACCCGGGATCTGCGGAAAGGGCGGTGAGTTCGCCTCCGCGGGTGTGCCGGGCTCCAGGTGTTGCCCGTCGTGCTCGGAGTGGATGTGCTGGGCGACGAGGTCCTGCAGCCGCTCGTTCTTCTCGCGCATTCTCGCCCGGAAAGCCCGCACTTTGGGCGGCATTCGCTTCTTTGGCATTGGTGGCATCTCAGGGCTCCTTGCTCGTCCGGCCTGGTACGGGCAGCTTAACTGGCATCAGATCGCTCCGACCGCGCGCAGCGCCTCTCCGAACGCGTCGGCGGCAGCCTCGTAGTTGTAGTCGGCGACGGACACGCCGGCCAGCCGGCCGAGGCGCTCCCGCAGGTCGTCGTCGTCCAGCATCTGCTGGATCGTGTGGGCGAGATCCGCCGCGTTCCCGGCGCGGAAGCCAAGACCCGTCGCGCCGTGATGGACCAGGCCGCCGACCACCGCGCCGACCGCGGAGCTGCCGATCACGGGCGCGACTGCATCATCGCCTCGTTGCAGACGAGGCCCCAGGGCTCGAGGAAGCGCCGCGTGGCGATCGAGGGCACGACCAGCGTCTCGCTGGCGGCATAGGCCACGGCCAGCTCGTCGCGCGGCAGGCGGCCCGCGAACACCACGCCGCCGGGCGCCGAGCGCTCCAGCCGCTCGCGCAGCGGTCCCTCGCCGACGATGCACAGGACTGCGCGCCGGGCCGCTCCACGCGCCGCCAGGCCTCGACCAGCATGTCGCACCCCCTTCTCCCGCACCAGGCGGCCCGCGAACAGCACCACCGGCGCGTCGAGCGGTATGCCGGCCCGCGTCCGCCACTCGGCCTGCTCGGCGGCGCTCACGGGCCGCGCCGAACACCTCCGGCTCGACCGCCTGCGGGGCGACGATCACGTTGCGCTCGTTGCGCCGGATGCGGGCCACGTAGCGCGAGACGTGCGGCCCGTAGGTGAGCACCGCGTCGCTGCGGCGATAGATGCGGCGCATGAGCGGATACGACAGCTGGTGCGCGAGCGTCAGCGGATGGCGCCACAGCGACGCCCACAGGATGAACGGCGTCTTCGCGCGCCGCGCGCCGCGCCAGGCAGACGGGACGGCGACCCGCCCGGCGAGCGCGACGATCACGGCGTCGCTGTGTTTGGCAATTGTGCGGGCAGCGCGCTGGCTGTCCATCCGGTGCGCCGGAAAGGGTGCATCGGCGATCTGCCGGTCGAGGTCGCGCAGGCTCTCGGGCACGTAGTGTGCCTCGCCGCCGAAGCAGTGGACCTCCACGCCGTAGCGCTCAGCCAGCAGCTTGTAGAGCGGCACACGGTAGGGAGGCAGGTAGTTGGTGATGAGATCGATCGACATGCCGGCGGGATACTGACGTTTCCCGCCGCCCCCGGATGAACGTCCTGATCCTGCACAACCGCTACCGCCGCGCCCGGCGGGGAGGAGCGCTGCCGTCGGCGAGATGGCGGCGCTGCTCGAAGCGCGCGGGCACCGCGTCGAGGTGCTGGAGCGCACCAGCGCGGCGCTCGAGGGAGTCAGCGGGCGCCTGCGCGCCGGGGCCGGGATGATCGCCGGCGGGCTGGTGCCGGGGGCAGTCGCCCGGGCCGTCCGCACGCTGCGCGCCGACGTCGTCCACGCGCACAACATCAACCCGCTGCTCGGGCCGCGCGCGCTGGCGGCCGCGCGTGCGGCAGGCGCGCGCCGTCGTGATGCACCTGCACAACTACCGCCTGTTCTGCGCGATCGCGATCGGCTACCGCGACGGCGCACGTCTGCAAGCTCTGCCGGGGGCGCAACACCGTGCCGGGTGTCCGCCTGCGCTGCCGCGGCAACCTGCCCGAGGCGGTCGCCTACGGCGCCGGGCTCGCGCGCCAGCAGGTGCCGGTGATCGAGGCTGTGGACCGGTTCGTGGCGCCGAGCCGCTTCGCCGCCCGGCGGCTCGAGGAGCTGGGGCTGCACGGCGTACCGCATGGAGGTGATCCACAACTTCCTGCGCTCGTCCGAGTTCGCGGAGGCTCCGGCCGCACGGCGCCGAGTTCGCTCTGTTCGCCGGGCGCCTGGTGGAGGAGAAGGGCGTCGACACCGCGATCGAGGCCTCCGCGGCCGCCGGCGTGCCGCTGGTCGTGGCAGGCGAAGGGCCGGACGAGCCGCGCCTGCGCGCGCCTGGCGGGCCGCCTCGGCGGCGCCGGTCGAGTTCCGCGGGCACGTCTCGGGCGCCGGAGCTGGCGCGGCCTGCGCAGCGCGGGCGGCGTTCGCCGTCGCTCCCTCGCGCTGGGACGAGCCGTGCCCTTACTCGGTGATCGAGGCGATGGCCGCCGGGCTTCCGGTGCTGGCGGCGCGGTCGCGGCGGCCTGCCCGAGATGGTCGGGCGACGAGCGGTGCTGGAGCCGCGGTCGGGCGAGGACGCTGGGCGGCGGCGTTCGCGCGGCTGTGGGTCGGACCCGCGGCTGCGGCACAGAACGGGCCGCGGCGGCGCTGGAGCGGGCGCGCGAGATGTTCGGCGAGGACCGCTTCTACAGAACCTGATGGAGGTCTACGAGCTCGCGGTCGCCCGCCGCCGCCGGCGGCTCGAGGCGGTGGCCGCGTGAGCGCCGTCGCGACCCGCGAGCTGCTCGGCGTGCCCGTCGCGCTGATCGGACTACGAGCGCGCCATGGACGAGATGGACGCGATGATCGCCGCGCGCGAGCGCGGCTACGTGTGCGCGATCGCCGTCCACGCGCTGATGGTGCCCGGCACGACCCGAGCCACGCGCGACGCGCTGCTGCGGCGCCTCGCTCGTACGTGCCCGACGGCAAGCCGCTCGTGTGGGCGCTGCGCGCTGCTCGGCGAGCAGCTGCCCGACCGCGTCTACGGGCCCGAGCTGACGGCCCGCTACTGCGCCGCGCCGCGAGCGGCGGGCCACCGCGTGTGGCTCTACGGCGGCGAGAACGCAGCAGGCGCTCGACGAGCTGACCGCCGCGCTGCGACGCCGCCACCCCGGCCTCGAGATCGCCGGCGGCTGGTCGCCGCCGCACCGCCCGCTGACCGCCGAGGAGGAGCGCGAGGTCGCCGATCCGCATCAACGCCGACCGGCGCCGACGTCGTCTGGGTCGGGATCGGCGCGCCCAAGCCAGGAGCAGTGGATGGCCCGCATGCGCCCGCTGCTCGAGGCGCCGGTGCTGGTCGGGGTCGGCGCGGCGTTCGACTTCCTCGCCGGCCGCAAGCGCCAGGCGCCGCGCTGGATGCAGGACCGCGGGCTCGAGTGGGCTGTTCCGCATCACGCAGGACCCGCTGCGGCTGCGCCTCGCTACCTGCGCTACAACCCCGCGTTCGTGTGCGGCCTTCGCCCGCCAGTATCTGGCGGCGGAGACGCGGCGCGTCTAGACTCGAGGCGTCGGTAGAGCAAGTTGACCGACCATTCCTTCCAAAACGAAGTCTCCGTCGTCGGCCTCGGCCGCGTCGGGCTGCCGCTCGCGCTGAGCTTCGCCGACCGCGGCCTGGCCACCGTCGGCGTCGACCGCGACTCCGAGCGCGATCGTCGACGCGTCGCGCGCCGGCGTGATGCCCTTCCAGGAGCGCGGCACGCAGGAGCTGCTCGAGCGCGTGCGCAGCGGCGACAGGCTGGCGCTCTCAGCGAGCGGATCGAGGACGCGGCGCGGCCCGCTACATCGTCCTGACGCTCGGCACGCCGAGCCTCTCGCACATCGAGATCGACATCTCCGACATCCGCTCGGCGCTCGACGCGCTGCTGCCCGCTGCTGCGCCCCGGCCATCACGATCGTGCTGCGCTCGACCGTCGCGCCCGGCACGACCGAGTTCGTCGCCGGCTACATCGAGCAGCAGCGCGGCCTCGAGGTCGGCCGCGACGTGTTCGTCGCGCACGCGCCCGAGCGCATCGCGGAGAACCACTTCGTCGAGGAGATCGCGTCGCTGCCGCACATCGTCGGCGGCGTCGACGAGCGAGTCCACCGAGCGCGTCGCGCGCCTGTTCGAGGTGTTCGGCTCGCGCATCGAGCGCACGACGCCGGTGCAGGCCGAGCTGGCGAAGATCTGGACCAACATCTTCCGCTACGCGAACTTCGCGCTGCCCAATCTCCTGATGATGAACTGCGAGCAGTACGGCGCGAACGTGTTCGAGGTGATCGACCTGATCAACCGCGACTACCCGCGCGGGGGCATCGCGATGCCGGGCCTGACCGGCGGCACGTGCCTGCGCAAGGACTTCGCGTTCTCGGAGGAGCGCTCGAGCGCGCCCGGCATGCTGATGTCGGTCTCGCGCGTGAACGAGAGCGTGCCGCTGTTCCTGGTCGAGGGGATCAAGCAGCCGGCTCGGATCGCTGCGCGGCCGCAAGGTCGCGGTGCTCGGGCCTCACGTTCAAGCGCGACTCCGACGACCTGCGCGACTCGCTGTCGGCGAAGCTGATCCGCCTGCTGGAGCGCGAGCTGGCCGAGGTCGCCACGCACGACCCGCACGCGCCGCTGCCGCGACCCGAGACGCTCGAGGACGCGGTGCGACGGCGCGGCCGCGGTCGTGGTCGCCACCAACCACTCCGAGTTCTCCGAGCCCGCGGCGCTGCGCGACCGTCGCCGAGGGCGCGCCGGGGGCGCTGGTCGTGGACCCGTGGAACTCGTTCGGCGCGGCGCGGGTGTTCGCGCCGGTCGAGACAGGTCGTGTCGCTGAGCGCGGCGCTGCAGACGCACCGGGCAGCCGTCTGAGCTCTGGAGCAGTCCTCGTCACCGGCGGCGCCGGCACGATCGGCACGGCGGTCGTGCGGCGGCTGCTGGCGCGACGGCGCGGCGCGTGCGCGTCGCCGACCAGCGCGCGGCGCCGGAGTGGATGCGCGAGGCTGCCGAGATCCACACCGGCGACCTGCGCGACACCGACGAGGCGCGCGCGCGCGCTCGCCGGCTGCGACCGCATCGTGCACCTGGCCGCGATCGTCGGCGGGATCGCCAACTTCCACAAGCTTCCGTACACGCTGCTGGAGGCAACACCGCCCTCTACAACGCGCTCTTCCGCGCCGCGATCGAGCAGCGACGTCGAGCGGCTCGTGTACGTCTCGTCGAGCATGGTGTTCGAGCGGGCCGAGGAGTTCCCGACGCGCGAGGACTACCTCGACCGCTGTCCCACGCCGCGCTCCGCCTACGGCTTCTCGAAGCTGGCGGGCGAGTACTGGTGCCGCGCGGCGGCGGACGAGTTCGGCCTGCGCTACTCGATCGTGCGCCCGTTCAACGCCTACGGCCCGGGCGAGATGCCGGGCGACGAGCCGGGCATCGCGCACATCGTCCCGGACCTGATCGAGCGCGCGCTGCGCCGCGAGCGGCCCTTCCCGATCTTCGGCTCCGGCGAGCAGACCCGCACGCTCACGCACGTCGACGACATCGCGGCGGGCATCGCGGCGGCGCTCGACGCACGACGCCGCGATCGGCGAGGACTTCAACGTCTCCGCGGCCGAGGAGCTGACCGTGCGCGAGATCGCGCGAGATCGTCTGGGAGGCGTGCGGCAACGATCCGGCCGACCTGGAGCTCGAGCACCTGCCGTCGTTCGAGGTGGACGTGCAGCGGCGCTGGCCCTCGACCGAGAAGGCGCGGCGGGTGCTCGGCTGGGAGGCGCAGATCGGGGTGCGCGAGGGCATCGCGCGACACGGTGGAGTGGTTCAGGTCAGTCGGCGAGTCGGGAGTCGGCAGTCGGCAGGCAGCAGGATGGGAAGTAGCTGCTCCTCGACGCGGCGCTTCAGCTCCTCGCGGGAGTGGGGTTTCAGCAGCTCTCTCGCTCGCGTGCGGTAGCGCTCGCGGTCGTCTTCGCGGCATCGCCTGCGCGGCATTGAGCGCCGCCGCGAGGTCGTTCGAGACCAGTCGCGAGTCGAGCTCCCGCGCCAGCGGCGAGCGCCTCGTAGGGACCGGCGCTCGGGGTCGTGACCAGCAGCGCTCCGTCCGCCAGCGCCTCCAGCTGTGCGAGGCCGTAGTCCTCGAAGCGCGAGGCGGACACGTACAGCTCCGCCGACGCTGTCAGCTCCCGGAAGCGGGCCGAGTCGACCAGCGCCTGCCCACTCCACTCCCGGCCGGCTCGGCGACGCGCCGCTCGGCCAGGAAGCGGCGTCCGGCGCCGGCGTCGATGCCGGTGACGACGAGGTCCAGCGGCGGGGAGAGCCGTTTCCACGCCGCCGCGATCATGTCGAGGCCCTTCTTGTCCGGGTTCCCGGCGTAGCAGAGGACGATCGGGCGCCGGGCGCGCGCGGGCGCCGGATCGATCGGGAGCGGCAGGGCGATCGCAGGCGGGCGTCGCGGAGTCGGGAGTCCGGCAGTCGGCCGACGCCGGATCCAGCCCCGGGCAGCAGCACGCCCGCGATGCCGCAGCACCCGGCGCTCCAGGCGGTGCGTGAGCGCGTTCGCCCGCCCCGGGCGGTTGACCGTCGTGAGCGCGTCGAAGCGCACGCCCGCTCCGCGGATGCGATCGGCGGGCTGCAGCATCGGCGCCTGCATGCTCGAGTAGACGATCGCGCGCGGGTTCCAGCGGCGCAGCGCGCGCGTGATCGCGCGCCGCATCGCGGCCGCCTCGGCCAGATCGGTGAGCGGCATCGTGCGGCGCAGGTGACGCGCGATGGGGAAGTCGGTGGTGGCCGTCGCGACCGACAGCCCGAGCTCGCGCAGCAGCTGCGCGAAGTCGGCGTCCACCCTCCGCCAGCCGGCGGTGGTGCCCGGCGAGACCAGCAGCACGTCGACGGTGCTTCGCTCCGCCATCGCCCCGAGATGCTATGTGCCCTGTGACGCTCCAGGCCTCTGTCATCGTCCCCACCCGCGGGCGCCCGGACTATCTGCGCGTCGCGCTCGAGTCCCTCGCCGCGCAGGACATCGGGCCGCGAGTCGTACGAGGTCCTGGTCGTCGACGACGGGCCCGACGAGCTGACGCGCGCGGCTGGTGCAACGTGTCGCCGAGCGCAGCGGCGCCCCAATCGGATACGTCGAGCGGCAGGGCCCGCCGGGCCTGAACTCCGCCCGCAACACCGGCGTGGCGGCGGCCCGGTCTGACTTCGTCGTGTTCGTCGACGACGACGTCGAGGCGCCCGCCCGGCTGGCTGCGCGCGCTGCTCGCACGGCCGCGCGCGGCACCCCGAGGCGCTCGTGTTCGGCGGTCCGATCGGGCTGCGGCTGGAAGGCTCGCAGCTGCCGATGTGCGGCCGCGAGGATCCGCCGATCACGTCGCTCGACGCGGGCGAGCGGGACCGCGAGGTCGAGGTCGTGTGGGGCGCCAACATGGCGGCGGACCGGGCGGCGTTCGAGATCGCCGGGATGTTCGACGAGGGAGTCCCGTACGGCTTCGACGAGGACATGTGGGAGCGGCGGCTGCGCGGCGCAGGGTGGGCGCGTGATCTACGTCGCCGACGCGGGCCTGGTGCACCGCCGCGACACGCGCGACTCGCGGCTGTGGCCGCTGATGCGGGCGGCCTACAAGCGCGGCCGGGCGCTGCGCGCGTACATCGAGCATCGCGGGCCGGGCGCCGAGCCGCGCTGCGGAGCTGCGCGTGCTGGCGGGCTGCGTCTGGCACATCTTCCGCCGCCGCTGCGGCAACGGCCTGCTGCTGACCGCCCACTCCGCCGGCCGCGTCGCCAGATGTTCGATGGCTGAGAGCTCGAGGTCGACCCCGAGCGCGTCCTCTCGGGCCAGAGCGGCATCGTCAGCGGCCGGCGCGCGCGCCTGCGCGCGCGGGTCGCCGATGCGCTCGACGACGTCGCCGCGGCCGTCCGCCGGCAGGGCGCGCAGATCGACGCCGCCGCCCGGGAGACTGCCGGCAGGCGCCGGGAACAGGACGCGATCCTGGTGCTCGGCGTCTATGCGCCCGACGACGCGGCTGCGATGGCGCGTTCGGTGGCCGAGCTGCGCGCCGGCCGGCGGCCCGTGCGCGTCGCGCTCGGGGCGCTCGGCGAGGCATCGGACGGGCTGCACGACGAGACCCTGCTGGCCGGGCGTTCCGGCCGGGGCAAGTTCGAGAACCTGAACGCGCTGCTCGAGCGGGTCGCCCACGCGGACGCGCGCTGGATCCTCGTGGTCGACGACGACGTCGAGCTGCCGCGCCGCTTCCTGGACCGCTTCCTCGCGGTCACCGAGCGCCTCGGCTTCGAGCTCGCCCAGCCGGCGCAGCGGCACACGAGCCACGCCGCCTGGCCGCACCTGCGCCGCGCGCGGGGATCGGTGGCGCGCCACACGCGCATGGTCGAGATCGGCCCGCTGACCGCCTTCGGTCCTGCGGCGGCCGCCGAGCTGCTTCCCTTCCCGCCGCTGCGCATGGGCTGGGGGCTCGACGCCCACTGGGGCGCTCTGGCGCCCGAGCGCGGCTGGCGCCTCGGGGTGGTCGACGCGACGCCGATCCGCCACGAGTCCCGCGTGACGGCCTCCGCGCTACGACCGCGGCGCCGCGATCGCGGAATTGCGGGGTTTCTGCCGGGTAAGCCACCTTGAGCGCGAAGAGGCGGCCGGCGTCCTGGCCAGCATCGCTCGCTCTGATGCGAGCGGCGGCCGCTTCCGGGAAGCCTGCCCGATAGGGTTCCGGACCGGCGAAGGACGCCACATCACCCGGCCGGCGCTCGTCCCCGCACCTTCTGCGTACCCCGCGGTTTATTGAATCCGGAAACGGGACTTCACCATGGCGCGTACGAACAGACAGCTCATCCGCCTGGCCGCCCCGCTTGTCTGCTGCTCGCGGCGCTCGCCGCTGCGGCACCGCCTGCGCGGCGCGAGCCCGACGGGCGTGATCCGCGACTGCAGCGAGGACGGTGTCCTCGACGGCAAGTACTCGCACTCCGAGCTCGAGGGGGCGCTGGAGCAGCTTCCCTCCGACCTCGACGAGTACACCGACTGCCGTTCGGTGATCCGCGGCGCGCAGCTCGGCTCCGCGGGCCGCCGTCACGCCAAGCGCTCGAAGGGAGTGGCGAGCCGCATCGACACCGCCGCACCGCCGAGCGCCGGCGAGGAGCAGCGGATCGGAAAGGCGGCCGGGTCGCAGGGCGCAGTGACGGTCGGCGGGGCTGTTGTGCGCCCGGGCGCCGCCGCGCGGCCCTTCAATGCCTCCGGCCTCGGCGGCGAGCTGCCGCCTCTGTTCGTCGCGCTACTGGTCGCCGCCGCCTGCGCAGCACTCGCGGGTGCCGCGTTCGCGCTCAGCCGCTCCCCGCGTTTCGAGCGCGCCGTTCGCGCGGGCCGGCGAAGGAGTCCGGCGTGGAATCGCACGCTTCCGCCGCTAGACCGCGAGGCGTCGGCGGTGACGCGCACCGGGCGCGCGCGCCCTGGGCGCGGCGCTGGCGCCCATCGACGTCGCGATCGCGCTCGCACTCGCGGCCGCACTCGCTGCCGCAGCCTTCATCGCGAACGGCGGCCTGCAGCTCGGCCCCTCGACCGCGGTGGAGATCGCGGCGATCCTGGTGGCGGCGCTGCTGGTCGGCGCCGCGCTCGTGTTCACCGGCCTCGAGGCGCGCGTGCACGGCGGCGCGGCATTGGCCGCCGTGACCGCCCTCGCTGCGCTCACGGCCCTGTCGATCGTCTGGTCGCTGTACCCATCCGACTCATGGGTGGAGACCAACCGCACCCTTGCCTACGCGGCAACCTTCGCGGCGGGCATGGCGGCCGTGCGGCTGGCACGCGATCGCTGGCAATCGGTGCTGTGGGGAATCCTGCTTGCCGTCGCGGCGGTCACGCTCTACGGGCTGGCGACCAAGGTCGCGCCCGGATGGCTGGCCGAGGACGAGATCTACGCGCGGCTGCGCGAGCCCTTCGGCTACTGGAACGCGGTCGGGGTGACCGCGGCGATGGGAATCCCGGTATGCCTGTGGCTCGGCACGCGGGAGGGAGCCCGGCCGGTCGAGACCGCGGTCGCCTACCCGATGCTCGGCCTGCTGATCGTGACCATGCTGCTGAGCTTCTCGCGCGGCAGCATCATCGCCGCGCTGGTCGGCATCGCGCTGTGGCTGGTGTTCGTGCCGTTGCGGCTGCGCACCGTCGCGGTGCTGCTGCCGGCGGCGGTTGCGGCGGGACTCGTGACGGTGTGGGCGTTCAGCCAGGGCGCGCTCACCGACGATCGCGTCGCGCTCGCCGACCGCAAGGACGCGGGCATCGAGTTCGGCCTGATCCTGCTCTTGATGTGCGCGGCGCTGGTCGCTGCCGGCCTACTGATCCGGCGGCGCGCGGAACGCAATCCGCTCTCAGAGCCGGCTCGCCGCCGGGCCGGCATCGCTGCGCTGGCGGCGCTCGCCGCGGTTCCCTTCATCGTGCTCGTCGCCCTCGCATTCAGCGACCGCGGCATCAGCGGGACGGTGTCGGATCGCTGGGACGACCTCACCAAGCAGCAGTCCACCCCGCAGAACGACCCCGGCCGGCTGATCGAGACCGGCAACGTGCGCACCATCTACTGGGCGCGCGCGATGGACGTCTGGCGCGCGCACGAGTTCGCGGGCGCGGGCGCGGGCAGCTTCGACCAGGCGCAGCTGCGCTACCGCGACCAGCCGGCCCAAGGCCGGCACGCCCACGGCTACATCCACCAGACCCTCGCCGACCTGGGACTGATCGGCCTCGCGCTCAGCCTGATCGGCGTCGCCGCCTGGCTGTACGCAGTCGCGAAGACTCTCGGGCTGCGCCGCCGCGGCCCGCGCGAATGGCCGCCCGAGCGCACAGGTCTCGCGGCGCTTGCGCTGGTGGCGATCGTGTTCGGAGTGCACTCCACGATCGACTGGACGTGGTTCGTGCCTGCGGTCGCGATGACCGGCCTCTTCGCCGCCGGCTGGGTCGCCGGGCGCGGGCCGATCGAGGCGACCGCCGTGGCCGCCGGCCCGCCGGATCTCGCCGCGGTGCAGCCCGATGTGCCGCAGCGGCCGCTGCTCTACCGGCGCGTTGGCCGGCGCCGCGACCATCGGAGTGCTGGCGGTGCTTGCGGCGCTCGTCGTCGCACAGCCCTGGCGCGCCGAGAACCGCGGCGACGAGGCGCTGCGGCTGGTCGACACCGGGAACTTCGCGGGCGCCCGCACCGCGGCCACCGACGCGCACGACCTCGACCCGCTGTCGGTCGAGCCGTTCTTCGAGCGGGCCGTGATCGAGGACGCCGCCGGTGACCGCCCCGCGGCGCGCATGGCCCTCGAGGACGCCGTGCGCCTGCAGCCCGCGCGCCCGGAGGCGTGGCGGCGCCTCGGCGAGTACTACCTCAACCGGCTCGACCAGCCCGACCGCGCGATCCCGGTGCTGCGCGGAGCGCTGTTCCTCGACCCGTTCTCGAGCACGAACCGCGCCGCATACCTGGTACGCGCTACGAGCGCGCGAGGTCGAGCAGGCCGAGCAGTCGCGCCGCGAGCGCAGGCGCCGCGCGCCGGGCAGCCGCAAGGCGCGCGGCGAGCCCGCGGCGCGCCGCCGGCGGCGACCGAGCCGGCGCAGCCCTGCAGCGGCCGCTACGCCAGCGCGGGCTTAAGCGCCACGCCTGCCGAGTAGCGGGCGCACGAGCGGGACGCCGCCGCGTTCCTGCACGTCGACCTGCTCGAAGCCGAAAGCATCCAGCAGGCTCGCCAGCGAGCGGTCGCTGTAGAAGCGCAGGACCGGCTGGAGCGGATCATGGTCGCGCTCGAAGGCGGCGGCCGCCACGACCGTGCGGTACACGCGGCCGTTGTTGGGCACCGCCACGACGAGCAGTCCCCCCGGACGCAGCACGCGGCGGATCTCCGACATCAGCTGCTGCGTGTCGTCGACGTGCTGAAGCACGTGGACGCATGTGACGGCGTCGAAGCGCGAGTCGTCGAACGGCAGCCGCCTGGAGGCGCCGATCTGCTCGAAGGTGGCCTCCGGCACGGCGGCGCGTGCCCGCTCGATCGCGATACGGGAGGGATCGGCGCCCGCCACGCGCGCGCCGGCCCGCACCAGATCGGCCGCCAGGCGCCCGTCGCCGCAGCCCACGTCGAGCAGGCTCGTCCCCGGGCCACCGGCGATCTCGCACGCGAACCGGTGCGCGCGGGCGTCGACCGAATGGCCGGGCGAAACGGATGCCCAGACGTCAGCCAAACCTGCAGCCGGAACCGGCTAGAAGGCTCCCCGGCTGCGCAGGACTGCCGGAATCGTCTTCAGCATGATCGAGAGGTCGAGGAAGACGCTCCAGCGCTCCAGGTAGAGGAAGTCCAGGCGCACCAGCTCGTCGAAGTCGAGCTCTGCCCGGCCCGAGATCTGCCACAGCCCGGTGATGCCGGGCAGCACCAGGTAGCGCTTGCGGTGCCACTCCTCGAGCCGCTGGTAGTCGCGCATCGGCAGCGGCCGCGGGCCGACCAGCGACATCTCACCGCGCAGCACGTTCACGAGCTGCGGCAGCTCGTCGAGGCTGAAGCGGCGCAGCAGGCGGCCGACGATCGTCACGCGCGGGTCGGAGCGGATCTTGAACAGCGCGCCGCTGGCCTCGTTCATACCCTCGAGCTCCTCCTGGCGCTGGTCGGCGTCCGTCTGCATGGTCCGGAACTTGAGGCAGTCGAACGGCTGGCCGCCGATTCCCGGACGGCGGCTGCGATACAGCACCGGGCCTTTCGAGGTCAGCTTGATCGCGAGCGAGATGGCGATCAGCGCCGGCGAGAGCACCAGCAACGAGATGCTCGCCACGGTTAAGTCGAAGGCCCGCTTGGTCGCATAGTCCATGCCCTCGAAGACGGGCGGCTTGAGCTCGAACAGCGGCACCGACTGACCGGGAACCAGCTCGTGCCGGTGGGTCATGATCTCCATCGTCGTGGGGGCGATCCGGACCGCGACGCCGGCGTCATGGCAGCGGTCCACGAGGTCGAACGCCTCGCGCTGGGGGAAGTCCGGGTCGGCGATGATCACCTCGTGCACGCCGTGGCGCTCGAGCAGCCGCGGCAGGTCCGCGATGCCGCCCAGGTTGCGGAGCCCGTTGTCGGGCTTCGGCGTCAGCGAGATGTAGCCCACCGGCTCGTAGCGTGTGGGGGAAGAATCGGCCAGCAGGGCCCGCGCCACCGCGTCGATGTGGCGGCCCGACCCGACCAGGATCGCCCGCCGCGTGCGGCCGAGCGCGCGCAGCATCACAGCGGTCGCCTGCTCGTAGAGCCAGCGCAGGCTGGTCACCCACAGCAGCGCGAAGAAGAGGCCGCCGTAGAAGATGTAGTACGAGCTGAAGTCGAGGCCCTGGACGACCGCGTACAGGAACGACGCGAACGTCGCGATGCACAGGCCGGCCACGATCGCGGGGAAGCCCGGACGCGCCTCGCGCCGGCCGTACAGCCCGCTGTTGGCGAACAGCAGCGCGGTCACGAGGAAGACGAACGGGATGTACTCGAACGTCGTGTGCATCACGTCTGCGAAGCTCGAGTGGTCGCGCACCAGCGCCTTCAGCCCGAGCGCGCTGACGAGCGCGGCGAGGATCCCGGCAAAGTCGAGCGCCAGCAGCGACAGGACACGGGCCCCGCGTTCGAGCGCGCGGGCGTGCACGAGCGCGCTGAGCACGTTCGGGCGCCGCGCGCGGACGTCACGGCTGACCTCGGCGGGACTGTCGGTGAGCGGGGCACCGGCGGCCGACCGCAGGGGCAGATCCGCCACGGGGCCAGAGCCAGTGTCGCGGCGAGCGGGGGGCGTGCGTGTGGCGGGTTCGCTCATCGAGCCGATCGGATGCGGCGGCCGGTAAAACGGCGGCCACATGGGAAAACACGGGCGGGCGCCCAGGGTAGCGGGGAGCGCGGGCGCCTTCCGGGGTACTCAGACGGCGAGTGCCCTTTCAAAACCCGCCGGAAACTAGCATTTCTGACGACCAATATTCCGGGGCGGAGCCTGCGACGCCACTAGCAGGCGAGGCCCGAAGGGCCTGATTATTCTCCCCGCGACGAACAAGGAGGAGCTTTGACTGCTGAGGAATGGGTGGAGGCGTTTGCGCGCAAGGCCGGGCTCCAACCGCCGAGCCCGGACGACATGGAGCAGATCCTGCGCCTGGCCTCGATCGCGGCCCATGCCTCCGAGCGCAAGGCCGCGCCGATCGTGTGCTGGGTGGCCGGCCGCTCCGGCAAGCCGGTCGCCGAGATGCTGCGGACCGGCGGAGGAGCTGACCAGCAGCGAGGGTGGCTAGCGGTAGCCGCTGCCGACGAGCCGCTCGACGCCGGTCGAGTCGATCGTCCGCTTGAGGCCCTCGCGCAGCTCGATCTCCGGCTCCCACTCGAGCACCTCGCGCGCGAGCGCGATGTCCGGGCGGCGGACCTTGGGGTCGTCCTGCGGCAGCGCCTCGAACACGATCTCCGAGCGCGACTTGGTGACCTCGATCACCGCCTCGGCCAGCCCCAGCAGCGACAGCTCCGTCGGGTTGCCGATGTTGACGGGCATGTGGTACTCGCCCGACATGAGCGCGACGAGGCCCCGGATCAGGTCCTCGACGTAACAGAAGCTGCGGGTCTGGGAGCCGTCGCCGAAGACCGTCAGCGGCTTGTCCTGTCAGCGCCTGGCGCAGGAACGTCGGGATCGCGCGCCCGTCGTGCGGCCGCATGCGCGGGCCGTAGGTGTTGAAGATCCGCGCGATGCGCGTGTCGAGGCCCTGCTGGCGGTGGTAGGCCATCGTCAGCGCCTCGGCGTAGCGCTTCGCCTCGTCGTAGACGCCGCGCGGCCCGATCGGGTTGACGTTGCCCCAGTAGGTCTCGGGCTGCGGGTGCACCTCCGGGTCGCCGTAGACCTCGGAGGTGGAGGCGAGCAGGAAGCGCGCGCGCTTGACCTTCGCCAGGCCGAGCATGTTGTGCGTGCCGCGCGAGCCGACCTTCAGCGTGTGCAGCGGCAGGCGTGCGTAGTCGATCGGGCTCGCCGGGCTGGCGAGGTGGTAGATGAAGTCGACCGGGCCGTCGATCTCGACGTGCTCGGTGACGTCGTGCATCATGAACCGGAACTCGGGCTGTCCGATGTGCTCGATGTTCTCGAGCGACCCCGTGTCGAGGTTGTCGATGCAGATCACGTCGTCGCCGAGATCCATCAGGAACTCGCACAAGTGCGAGCCGAGAAAGCCCGCTCCTCCCGTTACGACGCAAACCGGCATGGCAGCGCTACCTTAGCAACGGCCCAATTTCCGGGCATCTCTTTTTGGACGGGGCGTCAGCACCGGGGTTTTCATCGTCCGCGGCGGGCAATTCCCGCACTTTGCAAAGAAAAGCTGCGTTTCGCCGCATAGAGCGCATTCAGCTCGGGACATCGGGACAGGCCTCACAGCAGCAACCCCTGCAAATGCGCGTGGCGCGGAGGTTTGTGACACTCCTCGCACATGCGGCTGGCCGGTGGGCCAATGGCCTTTTGGCCGAAGGCGGCGCACTATCCGGCGGTCACGGAATCCCAACCATGGAGTGGAAGGGTGCTCAAGGAAGAAGTGGGCGGCCGGCGGCCGCCGCGCCCGCCAGAGGCCACGGAGCGGTTCGCGGTGGCGGTCGAGATCGCGTCGGGGGGCTCGACCGCCCTGCGGCGGTACGCGCGGCGCTTCTCACTGTGTTCCGACGACGCCGAGGACGCCTGCCAGCGGGGGCTCGAGATCCTGCTCACCAAGGCACCGACGGCCAGCCGCGCCGAGTTGCGCTCGTGGCTGTTCACGGTCGTGAAGCACGAAGCGCTGGCCGTGCGCCACCAGCGCGAGCGCGCCGCGGCTGCCGGTAGTGCCGAGGACATCGAGGCTTTCACGGCGGAGCGCGCGCCCGAGCCCACGGAGCAAGCCAGCGGAACCGAGCGCACTCGCCGCGCTGCCGAGGCGCTCGGACACCTGAAGCCCGCGGAGCTTCGCTGCATGCTCCTGAAGGCGATGGGCTTCTCGTACGAGGAGATCGCCCAGCGCACCGGTTTCAGCTTCACGAAGGTGAACCGTTGCCTCACGGAGGGCCGGCGCAGCTTCCTCGACCGGTTCGACCGCATCAGCGCCGGCGCCGGTTGTGCCGAGTTGCGTCCCCTGCTCTCTGCCGCGAGTGACGGAGAGTGCCCGCCGCGCGGACCGTTCGCGCCTCCAGGCCCACCTGAACGGGTGCGCTCCCTGTCGAGCGACCCTGCGGACCTATCGCGCAGGCACCGGCACGGCTGGCCGAGCTGCTGCCCCCGGCGGCGCTGCTGCCCGTGCTCGAGCGCGCGGGATGGTGGGCGCGCCTCACCGGGTGGCTCGACACCGGGCCGGCGGAGCGGGCGGCGGGCCTCGCCCAGAAGCTGCATGGGAACGCCGAGCTCTTGTCGGCCAAGAAGACCGCCGCGGTGATGGCCTCCACAGCCGTGCTGGCCGGCGGCACCGCGGTCGAGCACCGGGTCACGCATCCGCACCGCGATCCGGAGCGGCAGGCGAGCAGCCATCAGCCGGCGCCGAGGAAGTCGTCGCCCTCGGTCGCGACCGTGGCTAGCCCCTCGACGGGTGCCGGCGCCTCTACGGGTCAGAACGCCGATCGCGGCAGCGGCGCGGGCAGCGGCCGCCAAGGAGCGGCGAGCGCGCAGCCGCCAGGGCGAGTTCAGCTTCGAGGGCGCCGGCAACCCTCAGGCAAGGACCCGAGTTCCGGGAGCGCCACGTCGTCCGCTTCGACCGCAGCCTCCACCTCGGCTCGCAGTACGGAGTTCGGCGGCCCGGGCTCCAGTGCCGCCGCGCAGGCCTCAGGCGGGGAGTTCGGGCCGTGATGCGCGCCGCATCCACATGCCTCGCCGTTTGCGCCGCCGCGCTCGTGCTGGCGGCGACACCCGCCGGAGCCGGCACGTACGAGGTGTACGCGTGCGGGGGCGCCGCCGGCGGGTGCGCAGAACGCGTTCGCCGCTGTGGCGGACCCGACCATGAGCGCCTACTCGATCTGCCCCCCGACGAGCGCGCCCGGAACCGGCATCGCCACCAAGGCGACTTCGAACGGCGGCTTCGCGGGCTACCTGCAGGGCGCCTACCAGATCTTCGAGGCGCCGCCGGGCTCGGTGGTCGAGAGCGTCACCTTCAACCCGGCCGCGATTCGGCTTAACCAGTACTGGACCGCGGGCATCGTCGCCTACAACGACAACTTCAATGCGGCGATCTACACGCCGTATGGCTGTTACGCGTTCCAGCCGGGCTGTGCGTTCGGGACGCCGAGCTTCGCGCCGCCGGTCACCGTCGACCTGAAACGGGAGCTCGCGCTTTTCCCGCTTCCGGTTCGAGACCCGCTGCGGCGCCGTCACGGGCTGCAGCCTCGCGGCGAGCAGCTTCTCGCCGCCCAACCAGGCGCTGTTCTCGGCGGCCAATGTCACGGTGCGGGTGTTCGATGCCTCCGTGCCCTCCATCCAGCCCCGCAGCGGCGCGCTGTGGTCGGACGGCTGGCACCGCGGCGTCGAGGACGCATGGTCCACCTACCGCGACAACGTGGGGGTGATGATCACCCGGCTGTGGGTCGACTGGAACCTGCGCGACAACCAGGACTACCGGCTTCCGACCTGGCCCGCCGGCGTGCGCTGCGACTTCACGCGCCGCCGGCCGTGCACCGACGTCGATCCGGGCAGCCTCGGTCTCGACACGCGCACGCTTGCGGACGGCGAGCACTACATCAGGATCGAGGCGGTCGACACGGCGGGCAACGTGACCGGGATCGACCGGATGATCTCGGTGGACAACACGATCCCCAACCGCCCGACCGGGATGGCGGTCGCCGGAGGCGAGGGCTGGCGAACCGAGAACGGGTTCCGGGTGAACTGGAGCTCCGCGCCCGACGGCGCTGCGCCGCTCAACGCGGCGCACTACCGGCTTTGCCCATCCGCGGGAGGGGCCTGCACCGAGTCGACGCGAAGCGGATCGGTGACGGGTGGTCTCGACGACGTCCGCGTTCCCCGGCCCGGCGACTACGAGCTGCGCGCCTGGCTCGAGGACGCAGCGGGCAACCAAGACCCCGAGCGCTCGGCCGGCCCCGTCCACCTGCGCTTCGACGACGTCGCGCCAAGCCTCGTGTTCGACCGCCCGAGCCGGATCGATCCCGCGCTCCTGAGCGCGCGCGTCAGCGACCAGCATTCGGGAGTAGCCGGCGCCGCGATCGAGATCCGCCGCCGCGACGGCGGGGCGTGGCACGAGCTCGACTCCCAACTGGCTGGCGACCGGCTGACGCGCACGTGTCGACGATGAGGCGCTGCCCGGCGGCGTGTACGTCGTGCGCGGAATCGCGCGCGACGCGGCCGGCAACAAGCAGGTCGCGAGTCAGGGACGCCGGCGGCGACCAGATGGAGCTGACCCTTCCGCTGCGGACACCGACGGCAGTGACATTGCGGGCTGCCTGTCCCGGAGCGCCGCGCTGTCGCAGCGGGCGGGCGGGCCGGAGCGCACCGGCACGCGTGAAGTCGGGCGCCACGACCGTGCGCGGAGCGGTACGCACCGCCGCCGGTCTGCCGGTCGCGGGCGCGGCGATCGCGGTTACCGAACGCCCCCGTTCCGGATCGGGCACACGCCAGATCGCGAGCGTGCGCGCCGACCAGGACGGCGCCTTCATCCTGCGCTTGCCGCCCGGACCGAGCCGCACGGTCCGCTTCCGCCATGCCGGCGGCGCCCAGCTGCGGCCCGCGGTCGCGGAGCTCCGGCTGCTGGCGCCGGCGCGTTCGACGATCCGCGTCGACCGGCGCGTGGTGCCGAACGGCGGCAGCGTCAACTTCAAGGGCAGGCTGCGCGGCGGCCCCGTCCCCGAAGGCGGCAAGCTGATCGACCTCCAGGCCTACTTCCGCCGCCGCTGGCGCACGTTCGCCACTCCGCGGACGAACTCCGACGGCGAGTGGTCGTACCGGTACCGGTTCGAGGCCACCGTGGGCCGGGTCGTCTACCGCTTCCGTGCCCGGATCCGGCGCGAGGCCGCGTACCCGTACGAGCTCGGGCGCTCGCGCACGGTGCGCGTCACCGTGGTCGGCTGAGCGCGCCGCCCGTCAGTCAGGTCTCGAGGAATCGTGTGCTCCTCCGTCAGGAAAAGCGACGAGCGCTCGAAGTCGATGAACCTCGCCTCGTCCTCGGTCAGCGTCTCGTTGGCGCGCTGGCCCTCCTCTGAGCCGAACGTCGCGACGAGAGCGTCGAGAGAGTCCCACCAGACCTCGGCCAGCCCGTCGTAGGCCTCGGCTGTGCCGCGTGAGGCGGCGAGAGCGGCGTTCAGATCCCCATCGAGGGTGTGCGTCTGGACGTAGCGCCGGGCGCCGAGCGGCTCGAGCAGGCTGCGGGCGAGGGGACCGTGCTCCTCGAGCCAGTAGCGGTGGAACTCTGCCGGCGGAAGGTCCTCGCGCCGCCGGATGACGAAGACGAGCTTGATCATCGCGCGGCTGGAACCTAGCGCAAGCGCCCAACCGCGCGGTGTCCAATCCGCAGACCTGTGGGTAAGTCACAATACGGCGCTCATGATCGACACCAAGCGACTGCGCGAGCTGGCGGGCATGCGGGCGGACGGGGCACAAGTTCCTGAGCCTCTACCTGAACCTCGACCCGAGCGAGTTTCCGACCCCCAAGCAGCGCGCGACGGAGTTCAACTCGCTGATGGACTCGGTGGAGCGGGTTGTCCGCGAGAACAACCTCCACGAGCAGAAGCTGGAGCTGAAGCAGGACGTCGAGCGCCTGCGCGAGTGGTGGGACACCGAGTTCGACGCCAGCGGCAAGCGCGGCGTGGCGGTGTTCGCCTGCAGCGGCATCGGCCTGTTCGAGGTGCACGGGCTGGCGCGGCCGATCCCGAGCGAGGTGACGATCGACGACTCGCCGTTCATCGAGCCGCTGACCGCGATGCCGGGCGGCGACGGCTACGCCGTGCTGCTCACCAGCCGCCAGGTGGCGCGGATCCTCGCCGGCGGCCGCGACGGGATGCGCGAGGTCGCCAGCATCGTGGACGACGTCCACGGCTGGCACGACCAGGGCGGCTGGTCGCAGGCGCGCTTCCAGCGCGGCATCCTCAAGGAGGCCCAGGACCACCTCAAGCACGCAAACGACGAGGTGTTCAAGCTCTTCCAGCGCGGCCGGGTCCAGCGGCTGATCATCGGGTCGCCGCAGGAGCTGCGCGGCGAGGTCGAGCAGAACCTGCACAGCTACCTGCGCGAGCGGATCGCGGGCTGGATCGACATCGACATCCGGTCGAGCCCCAGCGACGTGGCCAAGGAGTCGCTGGCGATCATCGACTCCGACGAGGAGCAGCACGAGCGCGCATGGCTCGACCGGCTGCAGAGCGAGCTGGGCCGCAACTCGCGCGGCACGAGCGGGCTGCCGGCCACCCTCGAGGCGCTGAACGAGCGCCGGGTCGAGGCGCTGCTCGTGAAGCAGGGCTTCCGGGCGCCCGGCTACACGACCGCCGATGCCTCGTTCCTCTCGGCCGAGCCCGGCAGCTCGCCCACCGGCGAGGAGCTACAAAAGCGCGACGACGTGATCGAGTCGGCCTTCGAGTCCGCGCTCGAGCAGTCCGCCGAGGTCGTCGTCATCCGCCGGCACCCCGACATCGACGCCGTCGGCTCGATCGGCGCCGTGCTCCGCTACTGATCCACGTCGCGACCGTCCACTGGCGGACCGACCGCTGGGTGGACGTGCAGCTCGACTACCTCGCCCGCCACGTCGCGGAGCCCTACCGCGTGTGGGCCTACCTCGATGGGGAGGAGGCGATCGCCGAGGCCGGGCGGTTCGACGTGGCGATCGAGGAGGAGCTCGGCGAGGGCGCGTGGCACGCCGACAAGCTCAACCTGCTGGCGGAGCGGATCGCCGCCGAGGCCGACCCCGGCGACCGGATCGTGTTCATCGACGGTGACGCGTTCCCGATCGCGCCGCTTGCCGAGCCGGTCGAGCGGATGCTCTCCGAGCGGCCACTCGTGGCGGTGCGACGGGTGGAGAACCTCGGCGATCCCCAGCCGCACCCCTGCTTCTGCGTCACCACCGTCGGGTTCTGGCAGGAGATCGGCGGCGACTGGCGCCAAGGGCCGCAGTGGCAGAACTCGAACGGGACCTGGCAGTCGGACGTCGGCGCCCGGCTGATGGTGGCCCTGCGCGAGCGCGACATCGAGTGGCACGAGCTGCTGCGCTCGAACCGCCGTGACCTGCACCCGATCATGTTCGGCGTCTACGGCGACCTCGTCTATCACCACTGCGCGGGGTTCCGGGAGCCGCTCACGCGGCTCGACGCCGCCGAAACCCGCCGCCGCGTGGCCGAGATCGACCCGCCCGACTCGGAGCGGGACGAGGTGCGCGAGCGGTTGCGCCAGGAGCGCGCCGCCGAGAATCGGCGCCTCGACGCCGAGGTCTTCGAGCGGCTGCGCTCGGACCCGGACTTCTGGCGCGCGCTCTTCTACTGACTCAGGCGCACACCGACCACAGCCCGCGGCCCGCCGAGCGGGCGCGGCTCTCGAGGCGCGCGAAGAAGTCGGCCCGGTCCGTGTTCGGGGCGATCTCGAGCGTGCGCGCGTAGCCGCCGCGCACCAGCGCCGCGTTCACGAACAGCCGCTGCTCGCCGGTCACGTATACGTAGGCGAGCAGGCGGCCATAGCGGTCGCGGCGCTCGCGGCCCAGCTCCAGGCGTACGTCACGGCCCTGGACCAGGCGCCGGTTGAACGCCGCCGCCTGCTTGGCGAAGCACTGCACGGGTGTGTTCGGCTTGACGCTTTCCGGCGTGTCGACGCCGATGTAGCGCACCGTGTCATAGCGGCCTGGCTGGAGCAGCACCTTGATCGTGTCGCCGTCCACCACGCGGATCACGCGGCCGCGCAGGAATGCCCCGCCGCTCGAGCTCCGGTCGCCGTCGGACCGCTCCCGCGTCCCGCTGTCGGCACCGCGCTCGCGCTCGGTCCCCGAGCGTGACGGGCTCTCGTCATCAGTGACGAGGTCGTCGACCGCGCCGCTGCCGCCGGTGCCGATCAGCGCCAGCACACAGAAGACGAGCGCCCAGGTGATCGCCGAGCGGCGCGACAATCACCAGCCCTCCCGGGGCGGGCGGCGCCGAGCGTTCTTGCGCTCCGACTGGCGGCGCTTCTGGTCCAGCCGGCGCTGGCGTGCCGACGTCGTCGGCCGGGTCGGGCGGCGCGGCCGCGCAACGCGCAGGGCGGCGGCCAGCCGGTCCCGGAGCCGTTCGAGGGCGAGCTCCCGGTTGCGCGCCTGGCCGCGGTGCTCCTGCGCGACCGCCGTGGCACGCGGTCCGAGCCGCGCGGTCAGCCGGCGCTTCTCGGCCTCGCCCAGCGCGCGCGATTCCGCGATGTCGAACACGGCCTCGACGCGCGAGGCGGTGACGTTCGCGTGCTGGCCGCCGGGCCCGCCCGAGCGGCTCGCGCGCAGCTCGATCTCGTCGAGCGGGATGGCGACGCCGGGCGCCACCTGCATGGGGTCTTCCACCGCGCCAGTATCGCTCCGCCGGCGGCGAAGAAACCGTGTCGAATGTGAAGGAAGCTAGGAGGGGTCGTCGGGATCGAGCTCAACGTGCTCGATCTTCTGCGCTTGGACCGGCCGGTCCGTGTGGTCGGTCTCGGTCGTGCCGATGGCGTTCACGGCGTCCAAGCCGTCGACGACCTCGCCGAATACGGTGTGCTTGCCGTCGAGCCAGGGCGCTTCCTCGGCGGTCACGATGAAGAACTGGGAGCCGTTCGTGTTTGGTCCCGCGTTGGCCATCGCGAGCGCGCCGCGCACGACCTTGTGGCCGTTGATCTCGTCCTCGAACGTGTAGCCGGGGCCGCCCGTGCCGGTGCCCTGCGGGCAGCCGCCCTGGATCATGAAATCGCGGATCACGCGGTGGAAGACGAGGCCGTCGTAGAAGCCGTCGTCCGCCAGCTTGCGGAAGTTCTCGACGGTCTTCGGCGCGTCCTCGTCGAACAGCTCGACGGTGATCTTGCCGGCGTTCGTGTGGAAGATGGCCCGGGACATGAGGTCGGTAGCCTAGCTCAGCATGGAAGATGGGCAATCAGGGACGGTCGAAGGCATCTACATCGCGCCCCGCGCGACGGTTCTCCCGCATGCCGTGGAGGAGGCCAACGTCGTGCCCGGGAAGGGAATCGAGGGCGACCGCTACTTCGCCGGCGACGGCACCTTCTACGAGGAGGGCAAGTCCGGGCAGGACCTGACGCTGATCGAGGTGGAGGCGCTGGAGGCGCTCGCGGCCGAGGAGGGGATCGAGCTGAGCCCAGCGGCGGCGCGTCGCAACGTCCTGACCCGCGGCCTGTCGCTCAACGACCTGATCGGGCGCCGCTTTCGCGTCGGGGAGGTCGAGTGCGTGGGCAGCCGCCTGTGCGAGCCGTGCGACCACTTGGACCGAATCACCAGTCCCGGCGTGCTGAAGGGCCTGGTGCACCGCGGCGGCCTGCGCACCGACGTGGTCGTTGGCGGCCGGATCGCCATCGGGGATTCCGTCGAGGAGCTGGGCGCGGCCTAGCGGCCCGCTGCTGCCCAGGCCCGGCTTCGGCAGCGAGCTCGTATCGACGACCTCGAAGTCCGACCCCTTGATCGCGTCCAGGGTGCGGAGGTCCTTGAAGTTCCAGCCCGGCGACGGCGCGCCGCTGATGAACCACTCCTCGCCCTCGTCGGCGAGCAGCATCCCGTACCGCTTCAGCGCCTGCAGGATCACGCGCGACTGAGGCTGGAAGCCCGAGATGTCCACGCTCGACTTGAGCCGCATCCGCAGGCCCATGGGTGGCAGGCCTCGATCGGGATCGCGGTCCTGGAAATGCCGTGCCGGGTAGACGAAGCGGGCGGCGGTCTGGTCGGCGGTGAAGCGGATCGCGTGCTTGATCGCTCCCTTCTTGACCTCGCCGTAGCGCGCCAGCCCGGGCAGGATCGCCAGGCCGGCCGCGTCGGCCGAGGTCCACCCGCTCGGGCGCAGGCGGTTGGAGCGCAGGTTGAAGATCGCGCCGGATCCGGCTCGCCACACACCCCCGCGGCGCCGCAGGTCGTAGAGCTCATAGAGCCGGCAGCTGTCCCGCTCCACGATCAGCGCGTGCTGGTCGATTCCCGGCTCGATCGGCACGTCGTTCGGAATCGGGTACGGGCCACTGTCGGAGTGGTCGTGGTAGCGGAAGCGCACCTGCTTGCGCGGCTGGCTCTTCGAGACCACGGTGTAGGGGATCGTGAAGTCCGCGAACAGGCGCTCATTGGGGCCCATCCTGCGCACCAGGCGGTCCGAGTCCCGGGCCGCCGGCAGGCGGTCGACCCGCACATTCCAATGGTTGTTCGCCGGGAACACGGGGCAGCTCCCGACCGGGGAGCCGGAACTGACTCGGGAGCCAGAATCGCCGAACGCGATGGCCACCACGGAGGCCAAGACAACGACGCCGATAGCAGCCAGGAATCCGTGCCTGGGCGACATGCGCGCCAACGATAGCGCTGGCGCGAGGGTCCACGAGTCACTCATCTAGGATGCGCGCCAATGCGCGAGCTCGCACCAGGCGTCCACAGGCTGCGCGGCTTCCCGCCCAACGCGATCAACGTGTACGTGATCGGCGACGTCCTGGTCGACGCGGCCACCCGTCTGGCGGGGCGCCGGATCAGGGGCGAGATCAAGGGCCGGAAGATCACCGCGCACGCGCTGACCCACTCCCACCCGGACCATCAGGGCGCGAGCCACGACTATCTGCGAGCGGCTCGGCATCCCCTACTGGGTGGGCGAGCTGGACGTGGCCTCCGCGGAGAGCGGCAACTTCGAGCAGTCCAAGCACCCGCTCAACCGCGTGATCGCGCGTGCCTGGGGCGGGCCCGGTCATCCTGTCGCGCGGCGGCTGCGCGAGGGCGACGAGGTGGCGGGCTTCGAGGTGCTCGACGTACCGGGCCACTCGCCCGGCCACGTCGCCTACTGGCGCGAGTCGGACCGGGTGGCGATCGTCGGCGACGTGATGAACGGCATGAACCTGCTGACCAGCATTCCCGGCTTGCGCGAGCCGCCGCAGGCGTTCACGCCGGATCCTGCGCGCAACCGCGAGTCGATCCGCCGGATCGCGGCGCTGCGGCCGGCGCTGGTCTGCTTCGGGCACGGGCCGCCGTTCCGCGACCCTGACAAGCTGGCGCGGTTCGCCGACCAGCTGCCCGCGTGAGCGACTCCCCCGTCGGCTTTATCGGGCTCGGCATCATGGGGTCCCGGATGGCGGCCAATCTGCGCCGCGCCGGGCACGAGCTGGTGGTCTGGAACCGAACCGTGGAGACCGCCGAGCGGTGGGCGGCCGAGCACGGAGCCGATGTTGCCGCCTCGCCGCAGGCGCTGGGCGAGCGCTGCGAGGTGGTCATCACCATGGTGGTGGACGGACCACAGGTGGAATCCGTGCTGCTTGGCGAGGACGGATACGCGCGCGGAGCGGGGCCGGGGTCCCTGTGCGTTGACATGTCCACGATCGGGCGCTCCTGGGCGCGGCGGATCGGCGCCTCGCTGGCGGAGCGCGACCTGCGGTTCGTCGACGCGCCGGTGACCGGCTCGGCCCCGAAGGCTGAGGACGGAACGCTCACGATCATGGCGGGCGGTGAGCCCGCCGGCTTCGAGCGCGCGCGACCGCTGTTCGAGGTGATGGGCGAGCTGGTCGTGCGCGTCGGCCCGCTCGGCGACGGACAGATGGCGAAGCTGATCAACAACGCGATCGCGGCCTCCAACGCCGCCGTGCTCGCACAGGGCCTCCTGCTGGGCCGCCGCGCGGAGCTGGACCTCGCGAAGCTGATCCAGGTGGTCGGTGCCGGAGCGGGTGGCTCGGTGATGGCTCCAGCTCAAGGCACAGCCGATGATCGACCGCGACTACCCGACGCTCTTCAAGCTCGAGCACATGCTGAAGGACGTGCGCCTGTGCCTGGCGGAGGCGGAGGAGCTCGGGCTCGGCGACGCCGTCTCTTACTTCACCGAGGCGGAAAGAATCCTGGCCGAGGCAGAGCGACGCGGCCTGGGCGAGCAGGACTTCGCCGCTCTATATGAAGTGGTGGCCGAGCGCCGCTAAGCGGGCGGCGGTTGCCCCGGGTCGGACAGCGACCCGCCGCGCGAGCGCCGGACGAAGTACACGATCAGCGTCGCGAACAGGACCGAGAGCACGATTCCCGGCGCCCGGTCCAGCACCAGCCAGGTCAGCAGGCCGGCGGCGAGCGATCCGCCGATCCCGACCAGCATCGTCTGCCAGATGGTCATCGGGTCCTTGCCGGGCAGCGCCAGCCGGGCGATCGCGCCGACGATGATGCCGCCGACCGCGATGAAGACCATGTAGGCGAGGAAGCTCATCGGCCTGGCCTAGGCCGCCCCGGGAGGCCCGCTCGCCTGCGAGCGCTGCTCACCCTCCGGCATCCGCCCGTCGCGCCCGACGTAGCCATCCTTGCCGCCGGCGACAAGATAAACGGCGTCCTCGTCGCCGAGGTTCTTGATCTTGCGCACCGTCGCGGCGTCCACACGCGCCAAGCCGCCCGACCCGAGCACGTAGCTGCTCCCGTCGCCGAACTCGAACTCGACCGTGCCCTGGTGCACGAAGTACAGCTCCTCCTGCTCGTCGTGGTAGTGGCGGCCGGTTTCGTGGCCGGCGGGCATGACGATCGCGTTCACGCCGAAGGCCGTCACGCCGAGGCCCTGGCGGACCTTGCGGAAGCCGTAGCCCTCTCCGAGCGCTTCGATCGTGCCGACCGCGTAGCCGTCGCCGGCAATTACGTCCTGGATCTCTTCAGCCATCTGCTCGCTCCTGTTCGTTGCGGGATGAATGATCGTAGCCACCGCGCGTGGCACGGCCCTCGGTTGTGTACCGTCGGGACCGTGGCACGCCTCCTGCGGATATTCGGTGGGCCGGGGGACCAGGCGTTCTTCGATCTTTTCGAGGAGGCGGCCGGGAACATCCTGCGCGCGGCCGAGCTGCTCGAGCGGATGCTCGCGTCCTACCCGGAGCAAGCCGACCTCGTGCGGGACATCTTGATCTGCGAGCAGGACGGGGACCGCATCACGCACGACATCATCCGGCGCCTGAACGGCCGCACCACAGCGCCGATCGACCGCCAGGACATCTACGAGCTCGCCGGCGGCCTCGACGACATCGTCGACTACATCGACGAGGTCGCCGACTTCCTCGGCCTCTACAACGTCGAGGCGCCGATGGAGCAGTCGCAGGCGCTGGCGCGCGTGCTCCTGGACGCGGCCCGCCAGCTGGAGCAGGCGATGCCGCGGCTGCGGAACTTCGACGACATCCACCACTTCACCGTCGAGCTGCACCGTCTCGAAAACGAGGGAGACCGGCTGTCGCGGCAAGCGCTCGCGGCCCTCTTCGAGGAGGGCGTCGATCCGATGGTCGTGATCCGCTGGAAGGACATCTTCGACCGCCTCGAGGCGGCGATCGACTCGACCGAGAAGGTCGCCAACACCCTCGAGAGCATCGTGATCAAGAACTCCTGACGCGGCCGCGTCGCTTCTGCAAAAAACGCGAGGCGGGAATCATTATCATCAGCCGATGCCTGCTCCTCGCAGCCGCGACCAGTCGGCCTGGGCCCAGCACGCTCGCGACAAGCTCCGCAGCGAGGGCCACCGCAGCGGCGGCGCGCGCATGGCGGTGGTCGAGCTGCTCGCCCGCCAGCACTGCTGCCTGACCGCTCAGGAGATCTTCGACCAGCTCCGGGAAGATGGCCGCGGCGCCGGCATCGCGAGCATCTACCGCACGCTCGACCTGCTCACCCGCACGGGCCTCGTGCGCCGCGTCGAGCTCGGCCCCGCCGCGTGTTACGAGCCCGCGCACCCCGGCGGCGAGCATCACCACCACGTCGTGTGCGACCGCTGCGGCAAGGTTTCCTCGTTCGAGGACCCCGCGCTCGAGGACGCAATTGCGCGTCTGGCGACGCCGCCTGCGTTACGCTGTCGGCGAGCACGATGTGGTGCTGAGGGGCTCGTGCCCCGACTGCCGGTAGGGCCTTGCCGGGCGAATGACCGGCTTGACTTCGTGCAAATAGCGCAGATAGGCGTCCTGCAACTCGCAGCATAGGGTTGTAACTAGTTATCGGGCAGGCAGGGTCGTCGTTGCGCAGGGACGCGCTGATGAACTGTTTCCTCGGGCCCTGGCAGGGGCCGTTCATAGGGGGGGCCAAGGCAATGATGCCGAGGCACCATTGACACAGGGAGTGGGTCATTCATGGGTAACGGTCGAGCGTTCCTCTTCGGCAGGAATGTCCGCAGCACCATCGTGCTGCGCGACGACGCCGGAGCGTTCGCCCGACGAGTCGCCTCACACCTGGTCCTGCTTGCGCTGGCTGTAGCGGCGACGCTACTGCTGTTCGCGCCCGGCTCCGCCCGTGCCGCGAGCGGCGGCTACACGATTGATGGTGACGACCCGGACGCTGGCGCCGCCTTCTATACGGACCCGTCCGGCAACAGCAGTGAGCTGGGAGCGGAGCAGGGCTCCACCACCAAGCTCGGGAACATCCACGACGACGTGCTGCCTACGCTCGGCTACACGTCGATCACTCCTGGGCAGGACCTCGGCGGCGTCTACCTCGACACGAGGGTCGATCCGAACACCGGACACGTGTGGCTCTACTTCGCTTTCGAGCGCGAGGCCGACAGCACCGGGCAGGTCTTGTTCGAGTTCCAGCAGAACGCCCGCCCTGCCGCGTGCGACTACACGGGCGCCTCTCTGACGCCCCCGGCCAATGCCGCCGCTCAGAACCTGATCGACACATGCAACCCTTGGCAGAACCGTGCTGACGGTGACTTCGCGCTGGTCTTCGACACGCAGGGCCAGTCGCTTGAGATCGTGCATCGAACATTCAGCGGCTCGGGATTCGGCGCGGGCACCGAGCTCGACAACACCGTCTCGGAGGCCGCCGCGGCGGACGACGGGCTGTTCGGTGAGGGCGCGGTCGATCTGACCGCGACAATCTTCGGTGAAAACCCGACGTCCTGCTTCACCGTCGCGAACGTCATCCCCGCGACCATCACCGGCAACTCCGACCAGGCCGACTTCAAGGACGTCGTCCTGGGCGACTTCTCGGGCACCGCGATCTCCAACTGCGGTTTTGTCCGGGTGACGAAGGACACCGATCCGGAGGACGGGACGGGCACGTTCGCTTACACGCTGAAGCGGTCCGACATGTCCGCGATCAAGTACAGCGGAGCGACGACGGCGACCGGCACGCTGACCTTCGACGGGGACTCCGATCTGGTTTCCGACCTGAAGACCGGCACCAACTACACGCTCTCTGAGGCGGACCCGAGTCCGACATATGCGCTGCAGAGCATTTCGTGCACCACTGACGGGACGGACTACAACGTGTTCCCTGGACTCGCGAACTTCACCGTCCAGGCGAGCACGATCACCGAGTGCACGATCACCAATGACCTGCAGACCGGCTCGATCACGGTGATCAAACACGTGGTCAACGACAACGGCGGCACTGCGACTGCCGGTCAGTTCACGATGGACCTCCAGGACACCGACGACACGACGTTCGCCGGCGCGGAGAGTCCCGGCACCACCAATACCTTCGTCGACGGTTACGCGTACGACGTCACCGAGACCGGACCCGCCGGCTACACGGCGAGCTACTCGGGGGACTGTGACAGCACGATTGAGGCGGGCGTCACCAAGACCTGCACCGTCACCAACACCGACGATCCGGCCAAGCTGATCGTGATCAAGAAGGTCGTCAACGACAACGGCGGCACGCTCGAGTCCGATGACTTCACGCTCGACTCGGGCGGCACCGACGACAGCCCCGACAACTTCACGGGCGCCGACAGCCCCGGCACCGACGTGACCCTCGACGCGGGCGCCTACAGGTCACCGAGGACCCGGTCGCCGGCTACACCCCGAGCTACTCGGCTGACTGCGCCGGCAACATCGCGCTCGGCCAGACCAAGACCTGCACCGTCACCAACACCGACGATCCGGCCAAGCTGATCGTGATCAAGAAGGTCGTCAACGACAACGGCGGCACGCTCGAGTCCGATGACTTCACGCTCGACTCGGGCGGCACCGACGACAGCCCCGACAACTTCACGGGCGCCGACAGCCCCGGCACCGACGTGACCCTCGACGCGGGCGCCTACAGCGTCACCGAGGACCCGGTCGCCGGCTACACCCCGAGCTACTCGGCTGACTGCGCCGGCAACATCGCGCTCGGCCAGACCAAGACCTGCACCGTCACCAACACCGACGATCCGGCCAAGCTGATCGTGATCAAGAAGGTCGTCAACGACAACGGCGGCACGCTCGAGTCCGATGACTTCACGCTCGACTCGGGCGGCACCGACGACAGCCCCGACAACTTCACGGGCGCCGACAGCCCCGGCACCGACGTGACCCTCGACGCGGGCGCCTACAGCGTCACCGAGGACCCGGTCGCCGGCTACACCGCCGAGCTACTCGGCTGACTGCGCCGGCAACATCGCGCTCGGCCAGACCAAGACCTGCACCGTCACCAACACCGACGATCCGGCCAAGCTGATCGTGATCAAGAAGGTCGTCAACGACAACGGCGGCACGCTCGAGTCCGATGACTTCACGCTCGACTCGGGCGGCACCGACGACAGCCCCGACAACTTCACGGGCGCCGACAGCCCCGGCACCGACGTGACCCTCGACGCGGGCGCCTACAGCGTCACCGAGGACCCGGTCGCCGGCTACACCCCGAGCTACTCGGCTGACTGCGCCGGCAACATCGCGCTCGGCCAGACCAAGACCTGCACCGTCACCAACACCGACGATCCGGCCAAGCTGATCGTGATCAAGAAGGTCGTCAACGACAACGGCGGCACGCTCGAGTCCGATGACTTCACGCTCGACTCGGGCGGCACCGACGACAGCCCCGACAACTTCACGGGCGCCGACAGCCCCGGCACCGACGTGACCCTCGACGCGGGCGCCTACAGCGTCACCGAGGACCCGGTCGCCGGCTACACCCCGAGCTACTCGGCTGACTGCGCCGGCAACATCGCGCTCGGCCAGACCAAGACCTGCACCGTCACCAACACCGACGATCCGGCCAAGCTGACCGTGATCAAGAAGGTCGTCAACGACAACGGCGGCACGCTCGAGTCCGATGACTTCACGCTCGACTCGGGCGGCACCGACGACAGCCCCGACAACTTCACGGGCGCCGACAGCCCCGGCACCGACGTGACCCTCGACGCGGGCGCCTACAGCGTCACCGAGGACCCGGTCGCCGGCTACACCGCCGAGCTACTCGGCTGACTGCGCCGGCAACATCGCGCTCGGCCAGACCAAGACCTGCACCGTCACCAACAACGACGATCCGGCCAAGCTGACCGTGATCAAGAAGGTCGTCAACGACAACGGCGGCACGCTCGAGTCGGATGACTTCACGCTCGACTCGGGCGGCACCGACGACAGCCCCGACAACTTCACGGGCGCCGACAGCCCCGGCACCGACGTGACCCTCGACGCGGGCGCCTACAGCGTCACCGAGGACCGGTCGCCGGCTACACCGCCGACCTACTCGGCTGACTGCGCCGGCAACATCGCGCTCGGCCAGACCAAGACCTGCACCGTCACCAACAACGACGATCCGGCCAAGCTGACCGTGATCAAGAAGGTCGTCAACGACAACGGCGGCACGCTCGAGTCGGATGACTTCACGCTCGACTCGGGCGGCACCGACGACAGCCCCGACAACTTCACGGGCGCCGACAGCCCCGGCACCGACGTGACCCTCGACCCGGGCGCCTACAGCGTCACCGAGGACCCGGTCGCCGGCTACACCGCCGACCTACTCGGCTGACTGCGCCGGCACATCGCGCTCGGCCAGACCAAGACCTGCACCGTCACCAACAACGACGATCGCGGCCAAGCTGACCGTGATCAAGAAGGTCGTCAACGACAACGGCGGCACGCCGAGTCGCGATGACTTCACGCTCGACTCGGGCGGCACCGACGACAGCCCCGACAACTTCACGGGCGCCGACAGCCCCGGCACCGACGTGACCCTCGACGCGGGCGCCTACAGCGTCACCGAGGACCCGGTCGCCGGCTACACCGCCGAGCTACTCGGCTGACTGCGCCGGCAACATCGCGATCGGCCAGACCAAGACCTGCACCGTCACCAACAACGACGATCGCGGCCAAGCTGACCGTGATCAAGAACGTCGTCAACGACAACGGCGGCACGCTCGAGTCCGATGACTTCACGCTCGACTCGGGCGGCACCGACGACAGCCCCGACAACTTCCCGGGCGCCGACAGCCCCGGCACCGACGTGACCCTCGACGCGGGCGCCTACAGCGTCACCGAGGACCCGGTCGCCGGCTACACCGCCGACCTACTCGGCTGACTGCGCCGGCACGATCGCGCTCGGCCAGACCAAGACCTGCACCGTCACCAACGACGACGATCGCGGCCAAGCTGACCGTGATCAAGACGTCATCAACGACAACGGCGGCACGCCGAGCGCGGCGACTTCACGATGAACGTCGACGCGGCACCAACGTCAGCGACGCTCGTTCCCGGGTGCCGAGGCCGGCACCGACGTCACGCTCGACGCCGGCGCCTACAGGTCACCGAGGACGGCCTGTCGCCGGCTACGCCGCGACCTACTCGGCTGACTGCGCCGGCTCGATCGCGCGTCGGCCAGGACGAAGACCTGCACGATCACCAACGACGACATCGCGCCGAAGCTGACCGTGATCAAGCACGTGATCAACGACAACGGCGGCGACGCCGACGCCGGCGACTTCACGATGAACGTCGACCGGCACCAACGCCAGCGACGACTCGTTCCCGGGCGAGGAGGCCGGCACCAGGTCACGCTCGACGCCGGCGCCTACACGGTCGGCCGAGGCGGCCTGCCGGCTACGCCAGACGCTACTCGGCCGACTGCTCCGGCTCGATCGCCGTCGGCCAGACCAAGACCTGCACGATCACCAACAACGACATCGCGCCGAAGCTGAACGTGATCAAGCACGTCGTCAACGACAACGGCGGCACGCTCGAGCCGAGCGACTTCTCGCTGCACGTCGAGAGCGGCGGCACCGACGTCGAGCGGCAGCCCGCAGGCGGGCGCGGAGACCGGCACCACCGTACACGCTCAGACCCCGGCGCCTACAACGTCAGCGAGGCGGCCGTCGCCGGCTACGCCGCGACCTACTCGGGCGACTGCGACGCGAGCGGCAACGATCACCCTGGCGTCGCCGGAGACCAAGACCTGCACGATCACCAACGACGACATCGCGCCGAAGCTGAACGTGATCAAGCACGTGATCAACGACAACGGCGGCACGGCGACGGCAGCGCAATTCACGATGATCATCGACGCCGTCAACCCGAGCGACGACTCGTTCCCCGGCGCGGAGTCGCCCGGCACGCAGTCACGCTCGACGCCGGGGCCTACGGGGTGACGGAGGACGGCCCGGACGGCTACGCGGCCACCCCCTCGGCTGACTGCGACGGCACGATCGCGATCGGGCAGACCAAGACCTGCACGATCACCAACGACGACATCGCGCCGAAGCTGAAGGTGATCAAGCACGTCGATCAACGACAACGGCGGGACGAAGCCGCCAGCGACTTCTCGATGCACGTCAAGAGCGGCGGCACCGATGTCAGCCGGCAGCCCGCAGGCGGGCCGGAGTCGCCGGCACCGACCTACACGCTCGACCCCGGCACCTACAACGGTCAGCGAGGCGGCCGTCGCCGGCTACTCCGCAGACGCTACTCGGGCGACTGCGACGCGCGGCAACGTACCCTCGCGCTCGCCGGCGAGACCAAGACCTGCACGATCACCAACAACGACATCGCGCCGAAGCTGACCGTGATCAAGCACGTGATCAACGACAACGGCGGCCGACGCAGCGCCGGCGACTTCACGATGACCGTGAACGACCCGGGCACCGACCCGCCGTCGTTCCCCGGCGCGGAGTCGCCCGGCACCGAGGTGACGGTCGACGCGGGCAGCTACTCGGTCTCCGAGGGCGGCGGTGTCCGGCTACGCCGAGCCTACTCGGCCGACTGCTCGGGCACGCTCGCGCTCGGCGCAGACCAAGACCTGCACGGTCACGAACAACGACATCCAGCCGAAGCTGGTCGTGAAGAAGCTGGTCGTCAACAACAACGGCGGCACCAAGCAGCCTTCCGACTTCACGATGACCGTGACCGGCAGTAGCCCGAGCCCGAGCAGCTTCGCGGGCAGCTCCGCGGGCACCAACGTGGGTCTGAACGCCGGCAACTACGGCGTCACCGAGAGCACCGTGAACGGCTACGCGGGCAGCTTCTCGGCGGACTGCACCGGCAGCATCGCTGTCGGGCAGACCAAGTACTGCACCGTCACGAATGACGACTTCACGATCACGACGAACCTGACGAGCATGGGCGGCAGCCGACGGGCGCCAAGATCACCGTCGGGCCGAACACGTGGGTGCGTGACGTCGCGACGCTGGTCGGCGCTCCGGCCAACGCCGGCGGCCAGGTCTCCTACAAGGTCTACACGGACAACAAGTGCACGACGCTGTTCGCGACCGCGGGGATGAAGACCGTCGGGGCCGGGAACGTCGCTGCGGCATCCGATTCGGATCAAGTTCACGACCCCCGGCACGTACTACTGGATCGCGAACTACAAGGGCAACGGGAACGTCGCGCCGCTCACCAGCAAGTGCGGCGACGAGACCGTGACCGTGCAGGCCGGGAACCGCTCCGCTCACCCCGGGCTACTGGAAGAACCACCAGCAGCAGGCCACGACGCTGCTGCCGATCCGCTCGGCAACTACAACGTGAACACGTTCGCGAAGGCGACGTCGGTGTTCAACGGCATGAACTGCTCGAGCAGCTCTGCGCTCGACGCAATCGGCTGTCTGGGCGGACACCTGCTGGCGACGAAGTTCAACGTCAAGAACGGCAGCGACGCCTGCATCCAGGGGGTCGTCGACAAGACCGATGCGTTCCTGAAGGCACAGAGCGTCACGTACGCGGGCATCACGGCAACCGGCGTCAACTACACCGGGCCGGCCGCGACATACAACCTGAGCGCCAACCAGCGCAATCTGGCCATCGCGCTCAAGGACGCGCTGGACAAGTACAACAACGGAGGCGGCTGCTGACCGGCAGCCGCCTTCGGGCTCGCCTCTAGTTCGCTGGTCTAGCTCGCCGTCGCCGCGCGCGCCTTGCGCAGGCCGCGCTTGGCCATGAAGCCGTTGGCCAGCAGCATGACCGTCTTGTTCGGCGGCGCGCGGAAGCCGGCCGTCGTGTGGGGCGCGTAGAGCGCCCGGCCGCCTTCGTCGACGGTCAGCCAGCCGGTGTGGGTGAGCGACACCAGGCCGATCAGCTGTGCGCGGTAGCTGTGGCCCAGTAGGCCGGCGCGCCGCCCGCCCGGCGGCAGCCGCCGGTCGGTCGCGAGAGCGATGCCCTCCGGGCCCGCCCCTTCGATCCGTACCGGCGCGACGTCGGGGAAGCCGTCGCCTCCGACCCACGCGAGCAGCTGGTGGGGGAGCGCCGAGAGCTTCTGCGCCGCCTTCTCCGAGGGGATCCGCGGCCCGGTCCCCTTCGCTGGATCAGCCTGGACCGGCGGAGCACCCGGCGCGGCCGCGCCGATGATCTGCGGCCCTCCCTTGCAGTCCAGGTCCGGCCACGCAGCGATGCGCTCCACATGCACGTTCACGGGCACGCGGGTCTGGTAGTACTCCTTCAGCCACCGGTCCCAGAATCGGCCCCGCTTCGCCTTGCCCATGAAGCGCTCGGCCGCGGGCCCCAAAACGTCTTCGTTGTATGCCTGGTCGGGCTCCGTCACCACCTCGGCCCGCCCCTGCACGAGCACGAACTCCGGCCGCTTCGAGAACCCGTGCTCCCGCGCGTGGTAGGCCAGGGAGACGCGCGGGTCGCGCTGGATGCGGTCGAGCTTCTTGCCGAAGCCCAGCGAGGTCGTGAAGGTGACGGTCCCGGCCTCGCGGTCGCGCAGTCCCACGGGAGAGACCCCGGTGATCACCGCGCCGCCCGCGGGCGTAACGAATGAGAGCGCGGCGGTCAGGTCTCCACCGATCACGTCATCGATCTCGTCGGGCCACTGGACCGGCATGTGCGGCAAGCTAACGGAAGATGAGGCGGCGAAGATGCAGCAGGCGATGAGAGTTGTGCTGACAGGGTCGAGCGGGCTGATCGGCTCCGCGCTGGCCGGGGCCCTGGAGGAGGGCGGGCACGAGGTCGTCCGGCTCGTGCGGTCGGGCGCCGACCCGGCGCAGGGGCGTCACCGCTGGGACCCCGAGGCCGGCGAGCTCGACACGCAGGCCCTCCAGGCGAGCGGATGCGGTCGTCCACCTCGCGGGCGAGTCGGTCGCGGGCCGCTGGACCGACGCGAAGAAGCGGCGGATCCTCGACAGCCGGGTGAAGGGGACGCGGCTGCTGTCGGAGGCGCTCGCGGGCCTCGAGCGGCCACCGCAGGTGATGGTCTGCGCCTCGGCGATCGGCTTCTACGGCAAGCGCGGCGAGCAGCCGGTCGACGAGTCCCACCCCGGCGCCGACGACTTCCTGGCGGACGTGGTGAAGCAGTGGGAGGCGGCCTGCGCGCCCGCCCGCGAGGCGGGGATCCGGGTCGTGAACACGCGCTTCGGCATCGTCCTCAGCCGGGATGGCGGGGCGCTGAAGGCGATGCTCCCGGCCTTCCGCTTCGGCCTCGGCGGGCGGCTGGGCAGCGGGCGCCAGCCGTTCAGCTGGGTGGCGATCGACGATGTCGTGGCGGCGATCCTGTTCGGGCTCGAGTCGCGCGAGCTGTCCGGCCCCGTGAACGTGACCGCCCCGCACCCGGTCACGAACGAGGAATTCACGAAGACGCTGGCTCGTGTGCTGCACCGGCCGGCCGTCGTCCCGGCGCCGGCTTTCGCGGTGCGGCTGGCGCTGGGCGAGTTCTCACAAGAGGTGCTCGCCGGGGTGAAGGTGCTGCCGCGGCGGCTGCAGGAGTCGGGGTTCGCGTTCCGCTATCCGGACCTGGAGCCCGCGCTGCGGCACCTGCTCGGATCGCCGGTCAGCGCACGCGGAAGCTGAAGCTGCCGAGCTTCGTCTCGGCCACGCACGACTGGGCCGGCAGACGGCTGGGCCGGATCGTGCACGAGTCGCGAACCTTCCGCATGACGCTCACCGATCCGGAGTAGCGACCTCGGCACCAGTTGTGCGCCCGGCGCCCGAATCCGCGGAATGGGTTCAGCCGGTAGCGCACCACCTTGTTGCGCGCATAGGACGTCCCGACGGAGTTGCCGACGGAGCGGCCGCAGCTGGGCGGCCCATTGACGACGATCGATACGAATTCCTGCGGTGCGAGCAGGCTGTCGAGCGAGCGGAAGGAGATCATGAACGCGCGCGTCCGCCCGCCGGAGTGGGGACTGGCCGAGGGCAGGGGAGAGACCAGGCGCCGCCGTTTCTCGCAGCCGCTCAGCTTGTCGGAGCGGTCCGCGCTGACCGTGTCGCGCCCGCCGCCGCACGAGATGCGGTCGGGACGGCCGTTGGCGGCGTCGATCACGTCGGCGCCGGCGCCGCCCTGCAGGACGTTGCGCCCCGATCCGGGACGCCAGCCCTCCGGGTACCCGTACTGCACCTCCTCGAGCTGGTCCGCGCCGGCGCCGCCGCTCAGCTCGTCGACCCCCGCCTCGCCCACGATTCGGTCGTCTCCCGGGCCGCCGCTGACACGGTCGGCTCCGCCGCCGCCCCAGAGCGCGTCGTTGCCGGATCCGCCGAACAGGCAGTCGTCGCCTTCAAAGCCGCGCACGGCATCGTCCCCCCCGAAGCCCGAGATCCGGTCGCCGCCGGGGGTGCCGCCGAGCGTCTCGGACTCGATCGTCCCGAGGACGCGGTTCGCGCAGGGCGCTTCCTCCGCCGCGGCCGAGATCCGCGCGCCGCCGGCGGCGAATAGGACCAGCAACGCCAGCGCCGTGCACATCGAAATTCGCATGGCGCCGCACCATAGAGCGGGCGGCGGGCGGACGCGCCGTCTCCTCTAGGCTGCAGCCCATGAGCCTGTACGGGCGTTTTTTTGCGGCGGCGTACGACCGGCTGATGGCCGGAACGGAGGAGGCCGGCCTCGCGGACATGCGCCGGGAGGTGCTGTCCAGCGCGCGCGGAGACGTGCTCGAGATCGGCGCCGGGACGGGGGTCAACCTGAAGCACTACGGGAATGGAGCCAAGCGGCTCGTCCTGAGCGAGCCGGAAGAGCCGATGGCCCGCCGGCTGCGGCGCCACGCGGCGCTCAGCGGGATAGAGGCAGAGGTCGTGCAGGCGCCCGCCGAGGCGCTGCCCTTCGCCGACGACTCGTTCGACACCGCCGTTGCGACGCTGGCCCTGTGCACGGTCGGAGACCAGGACCGCGCGCTGGGCGAGCTGCGGCGCGTCCTGCGGCCCGGGGGACAGCTCCTGTTCATCGAGCATGTGCGCTCCGACGACCCCAAGGTCGCCCGCTGGCAGGATCGCGTGCACCGCCCGTGGCGCGCGTTCGGGCACGGGTGCAACTGCAACCGGGCGACGGGGGACGCGATCGGGCGTGCGGGCTTCGAGATCCGCGAGCTGATCCCCGGCGCCCTGCCGAAGGCTCCGCCGATCGTGCGGCCGCTGATCCGCGGCCAGGCATCCTCGCCCTGAGCGAGCTGCGGCGCGAGCCGGGCTGCGTCTTCTGCGCGATCGTGCACGGGGAGACCCCGGCGCAGATCGTGCTCGAGGACGAGCACACGATGGCGTTCCTCGACAATCGCCCGCTGTTCCCCGGTCACAGCCTGCTGGTCACGCGCACCCACGTCGAGACGCTGCCTGATTTGCCGGACGAGCTGCTCGTTCCGTTGTTCTCGAACGCGCGGCTGCTGGCCCGCGCGATGCTCCCTGCCTTCGGAGCGGAGGGCTCCTTCGTGGCGCTCAACAACGTCGTCAGCCAGAGCGTTCCACACCTGCACGTGCACGTCGTCCCCCGCCGCCGCAAGGACGGGCTGCGCGGCTTCTTCTGGCCCCGCTCGAAATACCCGGACGCGGCCGCCGAGGACGAGGCCGGCGACGCGCTGCGGAGGGCCCTCGCCGAGTTGGAGCGCTAGGCTAAAAGCGTGGCGATCCCCCAAGCCCTACAGACCTTCAAGGAGACCGAGACCGGCGAGAGCTTCTCGCTCCAGAACGAGCGCCTGCTGAAGGTGGAGCTCTCACAGACCACGGTCCAGGCCCGGGCCGGGTCGATGGTCGCCTACCAGGGCGAGGTCAAGTTCGAGCACGCCGGCTCCGGCGGTATCTCGCGGATGATGAAGCGGATGGCCACCGGCGAGGGCGTGAAGCTGATGAAGCTGAGCGGGACCGGCGAGGCGTTCCTGGCCGACAACGCGCAGGAGGTCCACCTGATCCGGCTCGCCGACGAGCGCATCACGGTCGCGAGCGAGAACCTGCTCGCGTTCGAGGACGGCATCGACTGGAACATCCGCAAGGTCGAGGGCGGCTCCGGCGTGATGGCGGGCGGTCTCTTCAATCTCGAGCTGAATGGGACGGGGACGGTGGCCCTGGTCTCGCACGGCCCGCCGATGCTGTTCGAGCTGGACGGGACGACGCCGACCTACGCCGATCCGCAGGCGGCGATCACCTGGTCGGACGGCATCAAGACCTCGATCAAGACCGACATCGGCCTCAAGACGTTCATCGGCCGCACCTCCGGCGAGAGCCTCCAGATGGCCTTCGAGGGACAGGGCTGGCTGCTGGTGCAGCCCTCCGAGGGCACCGCCTACTCGGCCGCGCGGTCGTCTGGCGGCGGGCTCGGCAACATCCTCGGGGGCTGAGCGACGGCGGACTCCGGGCCGCGCATCGAGCTGCTGTGGTGGGAAGGCTGCCCGTCGTGGCCCGAGGCGCTCGCGCAGCTGCGCGATGCGATGTCCGAGGCGGGGCTGTCGCCCGACTCGATCGAGGTGCGCCACGTCGACACCGACGGGGAGGCCGGGCGGCTCGGCTTCGTCGGCTCCCCGACGATCCGCATCGACGGTGAGGACATCGCGCCCCCCGGGGATGAACCCACGGGACTGACCTGCCGCATCTACCGTCTGCGGGACGGCCGCGTCTCCCCGCTGCCAGACCCCGCCGACCTGCGCGAGGCGCTCGCGCGGAAAGGAAGCTCATGAGCCCCGAAGCACCGACCACCGTGGCGATCGGCGCCCAGGCGCCGGACTTCGACCTGCCCGACACCGACGCCGAGCACCACAGCCTCCCCTCCGGCGAGCCGGCGGTGTTGGTTTTCACCTGCAATCACTGTCCTTATGCGCTGGCCTGGCACGACCGCATCGCCACGGCCGCGCGCGACTACGACGGCCGCGCCCGGTTCTTCGCGATCAACCCCAACGACGGGAATCGCTATCCCGCCGACTCCTACGAGGCGATGCAGGAGCGGGTCCGCGAGGACGGCGGCTGGCCAATGCCCTACCTGCGCGACGAGTCCCAGGAGGTCGCCGCTTCCTACGGCGCCCGCACGACACCGGACGTGTTCATCCTCGACGCGGATGGCGTGCTGCGCTACCGCGGCGCCCCGGACGCGGACTACCGCGACGAGTCCCAGAACGCGTCCTGGCTCCGCGAAGCGGTCGACGCCGTCCTATCCGGCCGCGATCCCGACCCGGCCGAGACCGACCCGGTGGGTTGCAGCATCAAGTGGCGGTAACGCTCTTAGACGGTCAGCGCCTCGCGCACGATCCGGTCCTGTTCGACGTGGTGCGCTGAGGGGTAGCCCTCGCCGGGGCTGGCTCGGTACGGGCGGCCGATGTAGCCCAGGCGGACGCCCTCGGGCAACATGTCGCGCTCGCGGGAGCGGGTGACTACGAACCGGCGGGCGCCCATGTTCTTGGGCTCCTCCTGGACCCAGACGATCTCCTCCAGGTTCGGATAGCTGGCGAACAGCTCGACCAGCTGCTCGAGCGGGAACGGGTAGAGCAGCTCGACCCGCACGACCGCGACCTTGTCGTTCCCCTCGTGCAGCTCGTGGCCGGTGATGTCGTAATAGACCCGCCCGGTACATAGGATCAGCCGCTTCACCTTCTCGCGGCCATCGACGCGGTTCGGGTCGTCGATCACGCGCTGCAGCGTTCCCGTCGAGAGGTCGCGCAGCGGCGAGAAGGAGCGCGGGTTGCGGAGCAGGCTCTTGGGCGTGAAGACCACCAGCGGCCGGCGCTTGGCGATCAGCGCCTGGCGGCGCAGCAGGTGGAAGTACTGGCCCGGCGTCGACACGTTCGCGACCCGGATGTTGCCCTCGGCCGCCAGCGTCAGGAAGCGCTCCTCGCGGCCGCTCGAGTGCTCGGGGCCGGCGCCCTCGTAGCCGTGCGGCAGCAGCAGCGTCAGCCGGGACGTGTCGCCCCACTTGGCCAGCCCGGACACGATGAACTGGTCCACGATCACCTGCGCGGCGTTGACGAAGTCCCCGAACTGGCCCTCCCACATCACCAGGTCGTCCGGGTTCTGGATCGAGAACCCGTACTCGAAGCCCATCGCGCCCGACTCCGAGAGCGGGCTGTTGATGATCTCGATCGGCGCCTTCGCCCCATCGAGGTGCTGGATCGGGGCGTAGCGCGTGCCGCTCTTGCTGCACACAAGGACGAGGTGCCGCTGGCTGAACGTTCCGCGTGCGCTGTCCTGACCCGTCAGCCGTAGCGCCCGTCCGTCCTCGGTCAGCAGCGACGCGAATGCGAGCGCCTCCGCCTGGCCCCAGTCGACCGGGTCGTCGGGCCCGACCTCCAGCCGCTTGGCCCGCTGCGGTGCCAGCTTGCGATGCACCGTGATGGCCTCGGGATCGGAGAACAGCTGCCGGTTCAGCTCGAGCAGCCGCTCGAGTGGCACGGCCGACACTGGCTCCTCGCTCTGGGAGCGGTCGAGCTGCATCTCCGCGGTCGAGGGCTCGCCCTCGCGGTGCTTGACCTCCTCGTGCGCCCCGGAGAGCCGCTCGCGAGCGGTGGTCAGCATCCGCTCCGCCTCGTCGGTGCTGATGATCCCCTGCGAGATCAGGTGGTCCGCGTAGATCTTGCGCACCGGCGGGTGGTTCTTGATCTTGTCGTACATCAGCGGCTGCGTGTACGCGGGCTCGTCGGTCTCGTTGTGGCCGAAGCGGCGGTAGCCGATCAGGTCGATCACAACCCCGCGCCTGAACTCCTCGCGGTAGGCCATCGCCAGCCGGACCGCCGAGATGCACGCCTCGGGGTCGTCGGCGTTCACGTGGATGATCGGCATGTCGAATCCCTTGGCGAGGTCGGACGCGTAGCGCGTCGAGCGCGCCTCTTGGGGCTCGGTCGTGAAGCCGATCTGGTTGTTGGCGATGATGTGGATCACGCCACCGGTCATGTAGCCGTTGATCCCCTCGAGGTTGAGCGTCTCCGATACGACTCCCTCGGCGGGGAAGGCGGCGTCGCCGTGGATCAGGACCGGCAGTGCGACGCGCCCGCCCCAGGTCATCTCGGGACCGTTGCGCTCGGTCTGCCGGGCGCGCGCGCGGCCCAGTACCACCGGGTCGACGAACTCGAGGTGGCTCGGGTTGGACGCGAGCGTGACGTCGATCTTCTTCCCTTCCGCGGTCTCGTGGACTCCATGCGCGCCCTGGTGGTACTTGACGTCGCCGGTGCCACCGCGCGGGCGTGCGGTAAGGATGTCGATGTCCTTCTCGCCCTCGAACTCGGCCAGGATCGAGGTGTAGGGACGCTGCACGGCATGGGCGAGCACGTTCAGCCGACCGCGGTGCGCCATTCCTAGGAACGCCTCGCGCGCGCCGACGTCGGCCGCCACCGAGAAGGTCTCGTCGAGCATCGGGATCAGCGAGTCGACTCCCTCGATGGAGAAGCTCTTGGCGCCCAGGAACGAGCGGTGGATGTATGTCTCGAGCGCCTCCGCGACGGTCAGCCGGTTGAGGATGCGCTTCTTCTCCTCGGGTGACAGCGCCGTCCGGTAGCGCCCCGACTCGATCCGCTGCCGCAGCCAGACGCGCTTGCGGTGGTCGGAGATGTGCTCGATCTCGTAGGCGATCGTGCCGCAATAGGTGGCGCGCAGGTGGGGGAGCGCCTCGGCGAGGTTGGCGCCGGGCACCTCGATCCGCAGGATGTGCGCCGGGATCTGGCGCATGATCTCCTCGGTCAGCCCGACCGTGCTCGGCTCGAGCGCCGGGTCTCCGATCGGCTCGGAGCCGAGCGGATCCAGATGGGCGGCGAGGTGGCCGTGCATGCGATGCGCCTTGATCAGCGAGGTGGCCGCCTGGACATGGGCCAGCATCTCCGTAGAGGGCGCGGCGCCGGGGGCGGCCGGCGCGGCCACCGCGACAGGCGGCTCGCCCGGAGTGCCGAGGCCGAGGCTCTCGAAGACCGACTCGAAGAAGCGGTCGCCGCCCTGGAGCAGTCCCTCGACCGTGCGCAGGAAGGCGCCCGACTCCGCGCCCTGGATCACGCGGTGGTCGTAGGTGGACGTCATCGTCATCACCTTCGACACGCCCAGCTCGGTCAGGCGCGCCGAGTCGACGCTGGTCAGCCCGGGCGGATACGAGATCGCGCCCGTGGCGATGATCGAGCCCTGCCCCGGCATCAGCCGCGGCACCGAGGCGACGGTGCCGATGCCACCCGGGTTGGTGAGCGTCATGTTGGCGCCCTGCATGTCGTCCGGGGAGAGCGATCCGTCCCGCGTCTTGGCGATCAGGTCCTCGTAGACCTCGCGGAAAGCGGCGAAGTCGGCCACGTCGGCGCCCTTGATCACCGGCACGATCAGCGTGCGCGAGCCGTCCTTGCGCTGCACGTCGACCGCCAGTCCGAGGTTGATGTGCGCGGGCGCCACGCGGACCGGCTTGCCGTCGGCCTCGCGGAACGAGTGGCCCATCGAGGGATGCTGCTTCCAGGCGACCGCCAGCGCGTAGCCGATCAGGTGCGTGAAGGACACCTTGAACTCCTTGCCCGCGTCCTTGATCGCCTGGTTGAGCTGACGCCGGCGCGCGTCGAGCGTCGCGACGGAGATGGTGCGGAAGCTGGTCGCCGTCGGGATCGAAGGCTCTCGGACATGTAGCGCGCGAGCGTCGCGTCGACGCCGCGCATCGGCTGCACGGCCGGCGGCTCCGTCGGTGGCGCGACCGTCGCGGCTGCGCCGTCGCGCCCGTCGGCGCTCTGGCCGTTCACGTGCGAGAGCACGTCCTCCTTGACGATCCGGCCGCCCGTGCCGGTGCCGCTCACGCCAGCGAGGTCGATCCCGTGCGCGGCGGCTGCCCGGCGGGCGACCGGGGAGACGCGGGCGCCCTCGGGCACCGCCGCCGAAGACGCCGCTGCGGCTACCGGGGCCGCGGCTCCGTCCCCGGCCGGCGCGGCGGCTGCCGCTGGCTCGGCGGCGGCCTTCTGCTCACGCGCGGCGGCGGCGCCGGCCTCGTCCACCTCCAGCTCCGCGAGCGGCTGCCCGACGGAAACGGTCTCGTCCTCCTGGGCGAGGATCTTCAAGATCTTGCCCGCCGCCGGGGCGGGCACCTCGGCGTCGACCTTGTCGGTCGACACCTCGACGATCGTCTCGTCCTTGTCGACCCAGTCGCCCTCCTGCTTGTGCCAGGTGAGCACCGTGCCCTCGGAAACCGACTCGCCCATCTGGGGCATGGTGATCTGGAGGGTGTCTGCCATCAGCCTGCGGCTCATCCTAACTTGGCCTCCGAGGCGGTGGGAAGGCGCGGCGGCGTCGCCTGGGCGAGCTCCTCGCGCTCCGCGTCCGTGGCGCTGCGCCAGAAGAAGAAGAAGAACGCCGCGAAGACCGTGATGAAGTCGAGGGCGAGCATCATCCCGCCCGCGATCTGCTGGTCGGTGAGCGGCGAGATGCCGTGCTGGAGGGCGCGGTCGCCGTAGAACCCCTCGTACAACGGCTTGGTCGACCAGATGAAGAACATCGCGAGGAACATGCCCGCCAGCCGCACTCCGCCGATGTGGGCGATCTTCCACAGCCCACCGGGGACGCGGCGCTTGGTCGGCTCGAGCACCGCGATCCAGAGCAGCAGCGACGCGATCACGAAGGCCTGGTGCTGGAGGGCGTGGAGAAACGGGTTCTCGAGCGCGCCCTCGTACAGCGGCGCCGCGTGCCAGGTGTAGAGAGTGAAGACCCAGATCGGCGCGGCCACCCATGGCTTCGTGACGGTGCGAAGCACGCTGCGCACCGTGCGCGAGCGCGACAGCGGCCGCATGATCGGCGTCGGCAGCAGGAATGCGTACACCGGCCACCGGGCGCCGATCACGAGGAACGGCGCGGCTATGTCGGCCAGCAGCAGGTGCTGCGCCATGTGCGCCGACAGCAGGTCGGTCTCGCCCAGGTCGTCGAGGGGAGAGAGCAGCGCGACCGCGAGGATCGCGAGCCCCGCGAACCAGACCGCCCGCTGCCAATTGGGTACGTGGAATCCCCGGCGGGCGAGCACGCGCACCGCGCGCAGATAGAGGGCCGCGGGCAGCAGGACCAGATAGAGAGCGGTCAGATCCATCGGGCTACATCCGATTATGCCCGCCTTGACTGCGCAGACCGGATCGCGCTATACAGACACCGGGCTCGACGAGCGACACGACGTCAGCCGGTCAAACGAGTGTTTAGCAGGGGAGCCGATGGGGACCTGGATTGCCGCGGGGCCGCGACCACAGCGCACTCTCGCATTTGCCTGCGCTCTCGTCGGCGTCAGCGCCCTGCTCGTGCTGGCATTCACGCTTGCGTCACAGCGCGAGGGCGTGCTCGCGCCCGCACCCGGCGACGTCACCGCCGCTGAGCAGCGGTCCATCGAGCGCGGCTTCTCGAAGCTGCCGGTTGCGTTCGTCCCCAACCGGGGCCAGGTCGACGCCCGCGCCAACTACTACGCCAGGGGCTCGGGATACGGCTTCTACTTCACTGAGTCTAAGGTCGTGCTGGCGCTCGCCAAGGGCGAGCGCACGCAGGTGCTCGACCTCGCATTCGTCGGCGCCAACCGCGATCCCCAGATCACGTCAGGCCGCCCGACCGGCGCCACCGTGAACGAGCTCGGCGCCGGACCACGCCAGGCAGGCCTGTCGAGCCATGCCCGGATCACCTACCGCGACCTGTGGCCCGGCATCGACATGGTGTTCTTCGGCGCCAAGGGCAAGCTCAACTACGAGTTCCGCCTTGCTCCCGGCGCGGACCCCGGCGACATCCGGCTCGCCTACCGCGGCGCCGAGGGCGTCTCACTGGCAAGCGGCGGCCACCTGGTGCTCGACACCGAGCTCGGAGCGCTCACCGACAGCCGCCCGCGCACCTACCAGCGCATCCGCGGCGACCGTCGGCCGGTCCGGAGCGGCTACGCGCTGCGCGAGGGCAACTCCTTCGGCTTCCGGCTCGGCGCCTACGACTCCGCCCGCCCGCTTGTGATCGACCCGGCCCTCGACTATTCGACCTACCTGGGCGGCTCCAGCACCGACAGCGGTCACGCGATTGCGGTCGACGCCGCCGGCAGCGCCTATGTGACCGGCTACACATCCTCTCTCGGCATGCCAACGACACCGGGCGCCTACGACGATGACAGAGACGGATTCTCCGACGCGTTCGTGGCGAAGCTGACCCCGGACGGCTCAGCACTTGCGTACGCGACGTACCTGGGCGGATTCAATGGCGACCAGGGCAATGCCATTGCCGTTGACGCAACAGGGAACGCGTACGTCATGGGCAAAACCGGCGGCTTTCCAGTCACGCAAGGCGCCTTCGACACGACCTTCAACGGGGGCGACTCCGACGCGTTCGTCGCGAAGCTCAGCCCGTCCGGCGGCGCGCTCGAGTACGCCACCTACCTCGGCGGATCCAGCAACGAGAGCGACTACGGCGGGATCGCCATCGACGAGGGTGGCAGCGTTTACGTCACGGGCTACACACTGTCTGCGAATTTCCCCACCACCCAGGGTGCCTTCGACACTACCTTCAACAGCGGCACCACGGACGCGTTCGTGGCGAAGCTCAGCCCGTCCGGCGGCGTGCTCGACTACTCGACCTATCTGGGCGGAACGGGCAACGAACTCGGGCTCGGTATCGCCGTCGACGATGGCGGCAATGCCCATGTCACAGGCCAGGGCGACTCCGCGGACTTCCCGACCACACCCGGCGCTTTCGACACGACCAGCAACAATTACGACGCCTTCGTGACGAAGGTCGCCCCGGACGGTACGGCGCTCGCCTACTCGACCTATCTGGGCGGGAGCAGCGGCGACTTCGGCTTGGGCATCGCCGTCGACGGTTCGGGCAGCGCCTACGTGACCGGTGACACCTTGTCCGCGGACTTCCCCACCAGCCCAGGTGCTTTCGACCGGAGCTCGAACGGCAGCTTCGATGGGTTCGTCGCAAAGCTGTCGGCATCCGGTGCGGGGCTCACTTATTCGACGTACCTGGGGGGCAGCGGCGAAGACATCAGCTACGGGATCGCCGCTCGATGATTCGGGCCGCGTCCACCTGACCGGCAGGACGATCTCGGGGAACTTCCCTACCACGGAGGGCGCCTTCGACACGACCTTCAACGGCGGCTTCTCGGGCGATGCCTTCGTGGCGCAATTCGCACCGTCCCTCGAGACTCTCACCTATTCGACCTTCCTCGGCGGTAGTGGGGGCGACTGGGGCCTCGGGATCGCCCTTGACCCCGCCGGCAGCGCCTTCGTGACCGGCGCAGCCCAGTCCGGCAGCTTCCCTGTCACCAGCACCGCCTTCGACACGAGCTACAACGACAATCAGGATGCGTTCGTGACGAAGCTCTCCTTCGCGCCGCGAGTCTCGGTCGGGGACGTCGCACGCGAAGAGGGCAACGCCGGCACGACGACCTTCGCCTTCGAGGTCGCGCTGTCGAGCCCGAGCTCCCAGACAGTGACCGTTGACTACGCCACCGCCGATGGCTCCGCCACCGCGGCCGGCTCCGATTACACGACCACTTCGGGCACCGTTACCTTCGCGCCCGGCGAGACCAGCAAGACGGTCACCGTCCTGGTCAGGGGCGACATCGTGGTCGAGCCAGACGAGGACCTCTTCGTGAACCTCTCGGGCGCGGTGAACGCGGCGATCGCCGACGGCCAGGGCAAGGGCACGATCCAGAACGACGACCTGTCACCGACTGCGCCCTGCACGATCACCGGTACGCCTGCCCGAGACACACTGACCGGCACCGAAGGCGACGACGTGATCTGCGCCCTCGCCGGCGACGACACCGTCTACGGGCTTGGGGGCCGGGACGTCCTGCGCGGCGGCGACGGCAAGGACACTCTGGTGGGCGGCGATGGCTCTGACCTCTTGCTTGGCCAGGGCGGCTACGACACGTTGCGCGGCCAGGGAGGCAACGACACCATCCTTGGCGGCGAGGGCGGCGACGCGCTGCTGTTCGGCGGAGTCGGCTCGGACGCCCACTTCGGCGCGAACGGCATAGACACGATCGACACCCGCGACGGCGTCGCCGGCAACGACAGCGCCGAGGGCGGCAACGGCAGCGATATCTGCCAGTTCGACCAGGGAGACTCGATTACCAGCTGTCCGTGACCGCAGGGCCGACCGGCCCTCGGATGCTAGCCTCGGCACGTCCTCCCCCGGGGCCTTCCTATGAGCAGCCAGAGCCGCGACTCGATCCTGGACGGCATGCGCGGCCTGTCCGCGCTGGCCGTGTTCGCCGTGCACGTCTGGATCTACCAGCTGCCGAACACGGTGGAGCTGCGGCGCGACTCGTGGGAGAAGGTGCTGCTGTTCGAGCTGCGCGTGGCGTTCGTGATGTTCTTCGTGCTGTCGGGCTACCTGCTCTACCGCGCGTTCGCGCGCGCGGCGCTCGGCAACAGCGGGCCGGTCGCCGCCGGCAGCTACCTGATTCGCCGCGCGGCGCGGATCCTGCCCGGCTACTACGTCGCGCTGGTCGGAACGCTGGCACTGCTGGCGGCCGCCGGAGATGTGTCCGGCCGGCGGCCGGTCGACGGCGCCGATGTGCCGCTCTTCTTCGTCTTCGGCCAGAACTACCAGGCCGACACGCTGCTGAAGCTGAACGCCGCCACCTGGACCCTCGCGGTCGAGGTGGGCTTCTACCTGATGCTGCCGGTGATCGGCCTGCTGGCGCTCCGTCTGGCGCGGGGAAGCGTCGGTCGCCAAATCGCGTTCTTGGGCGGCCTGGTGCTGCTCGGCCTTGGCTGGAACCTGCTCGACTTCGCTCTCGGCTGGGGACCGGTCGCCGGTCACGCGCCACCCGCGTTCCTCGCCTACTTCGCCTGCGGGATGCTGGTCGCCCTGGCGGTCGAGGTGCGGCGTGGTCAGGGCGCTCCTGGCCTCGGCAAGCGAGCCGGGGCCGCGCTCGTGGCGCTCGGTGCGGCGGCCGTCGTCGCGAACGGACTCTGGCACGGACTCGACCGGACGCCCGACGGGCTCGCGATGGAGCTGTTCGCCGACCTCGGCGCGGCGATCGGCTTCTCGCTGCTGATCGCGGCCGCGGTGATGGGCTCCGGAGCCGGTCTGCGTGGATCGCCGCCCGCCCGATCGCGTGGCTCGGCACGATCACGTACGGGCTCTACCTGTGGCACATCCCGCTGCTGGTGTTCGCCCGCGGGAACGGGCTGCTCCCGGGCGGTGTCCTCAGCGGGCTGGTCGTGCTGCCGGTGGCAATCGCGCTGGGCGCCGCCAGCTGGTACGTGGTGGAGCGCCCCGCGATGCGGTGGGCCGGGCGGCTGCCGCGGACCAGCGGCGCAGCTACCGCAGCCAGGTCCGGACGATCGCGTTCGCGAACCCCAGCCCGTAGCGCACGACCGCCGGCTTCTTCGAGTGGCCGTGCAGCCGCCGCTCGACGGTGACCGGCACCTCCTTGGCCGGCACTCCGCGCTTGATCGCCTCGATCATGAACTCCGAGGTGTGGAACTGCTCCTGGCGCAGCACCAGCTGCGGCAGCACGTCGGTGCGCACGGCGCGGTAGCCGTTGGAGCAGTCGGTCACCTTGGTGCGGGTGATGAACGACACCACCCGGTTGAAGAACACGATGCCCATCTCGCGCGCGTAGCTGTTCGGCTCGGCGTGGCCGAGCACCCGCGAGCCGTGCGCCATGGCCACCTCGCCGTCGATCACCGGCCCGACCAGGCGCGACATCTCCTCGGGCAGGTGCTGGCCGTCCGCGTCCAGGGTCACCACGATCCGCGCGCCCGAGTCGGACATCAGCCGGTAGCCGGTGCGCAGCGCCGCGCCGCCGCCGCGGTTGATCACGTGCCGCGCGACGGCCACGCCGGCATCACGCGCGATGTCGCCCGTGCCGTCGCGCGATCCGTCGTCGACGACCAGGATCGCGGTGTCGATGCCGCACACGCTGGCGGGGATCCGCGGCAGCACCGAGCCGATGTTGTCCTCCTCGTTGTAGGCGGGGATCACGACGGCGATCCGGTCGCGGAACCGGTCCGGGAGGCCGGAGGTGCGGAACTCCTCCCACGCCATCCCCTCGAGCACCCGGGACAGCTCCCGGTCGACGCGGCTCGTGAGCGCCATGTTGCGCAGCAGCAGAGTGAAGAGGATCACGATCGCGAACACGGCCAGACCCAGGATCCGCCCGCCGCCGCCCTCCTCGAACGAGAAGAACGACAGGATCGAGTCGGTCAGCTCGGTCGCCGAGACGATCGCGAGGCCGATCCCGAGCCCGAGCAGCAGCAGCACGTCGACGTTGCGCAACGTGCGGCGCCGCCAGACGGCGAAGCCGATGATCAGCGCCGCGGCCAGGAGGCCGGCCGCGCGTATGGCGGAGAGATCCATGAGGCGGGCGCAGAATACCGGGCGGTGCGGGCCTTTCTAGCAGCTGTGCCGGTACAGCACGTGCGGCAGTCCGAGGCGCTCGGTGTCGCGCTCGTACTCGAACCCCGCCTTCTCCATCACCCGGCGGGATGCGACGTTATGGGGCAGGGTGAAGCTGACGATGCTCTGGAGGCCGAGCGAATCGAAGGCCTCCTGCACGGCGGTACGGGCGATCTCGGTCCCGAGCCCCTGGCCCCAGAGCGCGCTCGCGACGGCGTACTGCACCTCGACCTCGGCGGTGCCGTCGACGACCGTCCGCCACAGGCCGCCGCGCGCCGCGGGCGCTCCGTCGGCGAGGCGGTGGACCCACGGGCCGAAGCCGTGCGCCTCCCAGTGGGTGATGTCGGCCCCGAGCATCGCGTGGGCCTGCTGGACGGTGCGCGGGCCGCCGCGCGCTCCCGGCCACAGCGTCTCCGCGACGCGCGCGTCGCCGAACAGCCGGGAGAAGACGTCGAGGTCCTTGGGCTCGGGCTTGCTGCGGCGGGTGTCAGGCGGCTTCGCCGACACGCCCGCGCACGCCGCGCCGCTCGGCCAGCCAGCCGCCGACCGTCATGAACAGCCAGGTCGCTCCGGTGCCGGCCAGGGCCAGGACGAGCGGCATCAGCGGCACGTTGCGCCGCGGCACGGCGAGCAGCAGCCCGCCCAGCACGGTGATGCCGAGGATGAAGATGCCGAGCACGAGCGCCTCCCACCGGCGCCTCCAGGCGAGGACGGCCAGGCCGGTCACCGCCAGCGCCAGCAGCGCGTAGTGGAAGGCGATCCACCCGCCGGCGCGCATCGTCGGCCCGGAGCCGCGGCGCCAGACGTTCCACATCTTGGTCGCCACCATGCGCGCGTACGCGACCGGCTGCTCGCTGGCGTACTTACGGAAGTTCTCGCGCCCGATCTTCGCCAGCGCGGCGTCGCGCTCGAGGTTGGGGTACTTGCGCGCCACCCGGTCGAGCAGGTCCTTCATCTGCGTGCTCGCGACCTCCTTGTCCGTCACCTCGGACTTGCCCTCGAAGCGCTCGATCAGCTTGCGCTTCACCCGCAGCTGGCGTCCGTCGCCGGGGAGGTACGTTGCGACGAACAGCGCCTTGCCGCCGCCGGTCGTGACCGGCACGAAGCGGTCGAGCACGATCACGTTGCGCACCGTCCAGGGCGCCAGCACGAGCGCGTAGGCGGCGACGAACGCCACCGCCGCCAGGACGCCCAGCCGCACCCCGGCGCGGTGCCAGCCGCGGGCCAGGATGACGAACGCGAAGATCGCGCCGAAGAGGAGGTACTCCGGTCGCGTGAGCGTGGTCGCCCCCAGGAACAGGCCGGGCACGGCCCAGGCCCACCAGCGGCGCCCGTCGTCGGCTGCCCACAGCATCCCCAGCACGGCTGCCGAGAGGGTGAACGCGGCGATCGGCTCGCTCAGGAACTGCTCGTTGTTGTCTATGAACGCCGGATAGACGGCGGCCAGGGCAGCGCCGATCAACCCCGCCACCGGACCCGCCAGCCGGCGTCCGATCAGATAGACCATCAGGACCATCAGCGCGCCCAGGATCGCGACCGCTGCGCGGGCGACCTCCGGGTCTACGCCCCCGGTCACCTTGTAGACGGCGGCGTAGAAGAGCGGCGCACCGGGCGACCAGTCGGTCGGGTGGCGCATCTCCGGCGTCCCGTACTTGCCCGACCGGTAGAGCTCAGCGGCGATGCGCGAATAGGAGAGCGAGTCGTTGCCCTGGTAGGCCACGATCGAGGAGTGCTTGGCGTCGCCCGGGTTCAGCGCAGCGTCCAGCCGCAGCCCGAATCCGAGCGCCACGACCAGCGCGACCAGCGCAATGACGATCGGACCTCCGTGCCGTCCGGGCAGGGACGAGGCCCACCTCCTGAGGAAATCCACGCTCAAAGGCTAATCAGTCGCCCGGTCCATGGTGTGGTCAGTTCCTTCGCCGGTCAGGCCGAGCAGCCTCCTCAGGAGATCCAGGCTAGTAGGGAGGCGGTGGCGTTTCGCGCGCCCGCGGCGCGTGTCCCATGCGTTTCGTTGCGCGGGCGCCACTATCTGTTGCGCGGGCGCCGCGAGAGCCGGATCGCCGAGCGCGACGTTTACCGGCACTATGAGGTTGTCGCACGAACCCTCCTCGGCCGAGTCCTGGCGACCTGACCGGGGCGCGAGCGGGCGGCAGGACGAGCTCGTAGGAAGGGGAGTGGAAGTGGTGCGGACCCTGCGTGTCTCTCGTTGCGATTCGCCGGATTGCCCCTCCGACGCACCTTCTGCGCGCTTCGTATGCCTTCCTGCTGGTTTTCCGCGGGCGCGCCCGCGGCCGCGATCTCCCACGCGTTTTGTTGCACGGGCGTCGCGGTTTGCAGGGGGCGATCGTCGAACCTGACGTTAACCGTCCATATCCCGGTTAACGTCAGGCTCGCTACGCGCGACTCGGATAGGTAACGCCGGCGCGACGAAGCGCGTGGGAGAGGCGTCGCAAACGCGCGAGTCTGCAGCGGGTTCCCCACCCTGCTCGTCCTGAGCGGGCGCACCAGCTTCCGGCGGCCGAACCCGTCCGGGGGTTGCGCGACAGCACGATATGCGACGCCAAGTGACCGGACGTCGGGCATGACGCGCCAGGGTGGCCGCGCCACGGCCGCACACGGGCGTGTCAATGGTGACGATTGCGCGCACGCGGCGCCATCCGACGCGTCGCGTCTGTACCCTGCCTGCGTGCGCATTCTCATCCTCGGTGGCGACGGCTACCTTGGCTGGCCGACGGCGATGCGGTTCTCTGCCCGTGGACACGAGGTCTACGTGGTGGACAACTTCTCCCGCCGCCGCTGGCACCACGAGCAGTCGACCGACTCCCTGACGCCGATCCGCCCGCTGGCGGAGCGGATCGACGCGTGGCACGACGCCACCGGCCGGGACATCATCCCGTTCGTCGGGAACATCGAGGACGGCGAGTTCGTCGAGCGCGTCGTGGCCGAGACGCTGCCCGAGGCGGTCGTGCACTACGGCGAGCAGCCCTCGGCGCCCTTCTCGATGATCTCCCGCCGGCACGCGGTCGAGACCCAGTACACCAACGTGATCGGGAACCTGAACCTGCTGTTCGCGATGCGCGACCACGTCCCGAGCGCGCACCTCGTGAAGCTCGGCACGATGGGCGAGTACGGCACGCCCAACATCGACATCGAAGAGGGCTTCATCGAGATCAACCACAAGGGCCGCAGCGATGTGCTGCCGTTCCCGAAGCTCCCCGGCTCGCTCTACCACCTGTCCAAGGTTCACGACTCGCACAACATCCACTTCGCCTGCCGGATCTGGGGCCTGCGCGCCACCGACCTCAACCAGGGCCTCGTGTACGGCATCGAGACCGACGAGACGGCAATGGACGAGCGGCTCATAACGCGATTCGACTACGACGAGATCTTCGGCACCGTGCTGAACCGCTTCTGCGTTCAGGCTGTCATCGGCCACCCGCTGACCGTCTACGGCAAGGGCGGGCAGACCCGCGGCTGTCTGAACATCCGCGACACGCTCCAGTGCGTCGAGCTCGCAGTGAACAACCCTGCGGAGCTGGGCGAGTTCCGGGTCTTCAACCAGTTCACCGAGCAGTTCTCCGTCGCGGAGTTCGCCGAGCTGGTCAAGGAGGCCGGCGCCGAGCTGGGCCGGGAGGTCGAGATCCAGAGCTTCCCCAACCCCCGCATCGAGGCGGAGGAGCACTACTACAACGCGACCAACACCAAGCTTCGCGACCTCGGGCTCGAGCCGCACTACCTCGGCGCCGAGCTGGTCCAGTCGATGCTCAGCACCATCGAGCGCTACAAGGACCGCGTCATCCTGCGCGCGATCGCACCCCGCACCCGCTGGAAGCCGGGGGAGATCGAAGTGCGCAACACCGTCAGCGCCTAGCCCGCCTGGACGCATACGCCGCCGGCCTCGCCGGCGTCTAGGGAAGTCGTCTACGCGTCCTTGGGGATGCGCTCGGGTCTGCCGATGAAAGAGGCGTGTCACGGAGTACGTCTGCTCGCGCCGCTGTCTCATGCTGCTCTCTGGTCCTGCTTGCCGCGACCCTGCTCGCGCTGCAGGTCGCAGCGCCCGCGTCGTTCGCCAAGTCCTTCCGCACCGTCTTCACCGGCACCAACGGCAAGGACAAGATCAAGGGCAACGCCGCGGACAACAAGCTCTACGGCGGCCGCTCGGCGGACCGCGTCTTCGGCGGCCCGGGCAACGACCTGATCCGCGGCGGCACCGGCCGTGACGCGCTGGCAGGCGGTCCCGGCAACGACCAGGCCTACGGCGACGAGGCCGCCGACCTGATGTTCGGCAACGACGACAACGACCAGCTCTGGGGCGCGACCGCGCACGACAAGCTCTACGGCGGCAACGGCGACGACGTCATGCACGGCGAGTCCGGCGACGACAAGGTGTCGGGCGGACCCGGCAACGACGAGGCCGACGCCGGCTTCGGGCGCGACGACCTCTACGGCGACGCCGGGGACGACATCCTGCGGGGCGACAACGCCGGCGACAACCTCTACGGCGGCGACGGCAACGACCGCCTCGACGGCGGCAGTGCCGAGGACAAGCTCTACGGCGGCAACGGCGACGACTTCATCATCGGCGGCACCGCGCGCGACTACATCTGGGCCGGCCCCGGCAACGACACCGTCAACGCGGTCGAGCCGACCGGCGTCCTCTCGGAGGGAGTCGTCGACTGCGGACCGGGCGACGACACCGTGTACGTCGACCGCCGCGACCAGCGCGCCACCAAGTTCGTCGACTGCGAGCACATCGCTCCGGGCGAGCGTCCCGAGGACGGAGACCCCAACCGCGGCGTGCAGCGGATCGAGGGCGGCGGCAACGACACGCTGACCGGCTCAGAGAAGAACGACACGCTGCTCGGCGGCGCGGGCGACGACCTGTTCCGCGGGTTCGCCGGCGACGACGTCATCTGGGGCGACCACATTCCCGGCAGCACCGGCAACGACAAGGTGTTCGCCGGCTGGGGCAACGACACGATCTTCGGCAACTCCGGCGGCGACAACCTCCTCGGCGAGGAGGGCAACGACCGGATCTCGGGTGGCGACGGCAACGACTTCGTCGACGGCGGCCCGGGCGACGACGAGCTGCGTCCCGACGTCGGCAGCGACCGCGTCCTGGGCGGCTCGGGCAACGACACCATCCACGCGTTCGGCGGCGGCAAGGACGACTACATCGACTGCGGCCCCGGCTACGACACCGCCTTCACCGACAAGGGCGACAACACCCGCAGCTGCGAGCGGGTGAAGCACCGCTAGCTCCGGGTCCGGTTAGCTCAGCTTCACTCGGTGGGCGGCTGCGCCCAACGCGCCCATCAAAGCTAGGCCGAGGCACACAACCAGTGTCCAGGCCTCGATGCGCTTCTCCTGCATGCCGCGAATCCTTTCCGGCAGTGAATCCCCTCCAGTACGAACCTACCGGCAGAGGGGCATCGCGAAGCAAGTCTGGAATCGATTCAGCGTGGCGGCATGCGTAACGCGCCGTCGAGCCTGATCGTCTCGCCGTTCAGCATCTGGTTCTCGACGATGTGGACCGCCAGGGCGGCGAACTCGTCCGGGCGGCCGAGGCGTTGCGGGAACGGCACCTGCCGGCCGAGCTCGTCGCGCGACTCCTGCGGCAGCGCGGCCAGGAGCGGAGTGTCGAACGTGCCGGGAGCGATCGTCACGACACGGATCCCGCGCCCGGACAGGTCGCGCGCGGCGGCGAGAGTCATTCCGACGATGCCGCCCTTGGACGCCGAGTAGGCGATCTGGCCGATCTGGCCGTCGAACGCGGCGATCGATGCGGTGTTGATGCACACGCCGCGCTCGCCCGCTTCGAGTGGCTCGTTGTCGTTGATCGCGGCGGCCGCGAAGCGCAGCGCGTTGAAGGTGCCGATCAGGTTCACGCGGATGACGGTCTCGAACGGCATCAGCTGGTGTGGCCCGCGCTTGGAGACGGTGCGCTCCGCCCACCCGATGCCGGCGCAGCAGACGCCGATCCGCAGCTCGCCCGAGGCGCGCGCGATCTCCACGGCCGCTCCTACCTGCGCCTCGTCGGTGACGTCGCAGCGCACGAACGTTGCGTTCGGGCCCAGGTCGCCGGCGAGCGCGGCGCCTTTCTCGTCGTTCAGGTCCGCGATCGTGACGTTCGCGCCCCGCTCGACCAGCGCGCGTGACGTCGCCTCGCCAAGCCCCGAAGCTCCGCCGAAGACGATCGCTGCGTGTCCCTCGATCTGCACGGCGCGGAACCCTACCTGCGCGTGTCAGGCCGAGTACGCGCAGGAAGAGGTGCCCATCGTCGTGCAGCACCGACAGGAGGCGCATCTCGACCGGCTCGCCGACCGGCCCTTCGAGGATCGACGGCCCGCTCGTGGCTCCCGCGAGCACCGGCGCCAGCGACAGGAACAGCTCGTCCACCAGCCGGGCCTCGATCATCGCCGCCAGCAGCGTCGGCCCGCCCTCCATCAGCAGGGCCCGGACGCCGTAACGCTCACGCAGTGCCGCCAGGCCGAGCGACAGGTCGAGCGTCTCGCCCGTCTGTCGCTCCAGCACCACGGCCGGCGCGGCCGGCGCCTCGCGGTCCGAGTTCGTCAGCACCACCACCCGGCTCTCGGGGTCTGCGAACAGGGGCGCCTGAACCGGCAGTTCGAGCGAGCGGCTGGCGGTGACCGCAAGCGGCACCGGCGCCAGTCCGGCGGCGCGCCGCCGCTCGCGCCGCTCGGGGTCCCGGACGAGCGGCCCGTAGTTCTCGATCGCGATCGTCGCGACGCCGACCATCACCGCGTCCACCTGTTCGCGCAGGCGGTGGAAGAGCTCGCGGTCGGCATCGCTCGAGAGCGCCTTCGTGCGGCCTTCCAGCGCTGCCCGGCCGTCCGGGGTCGTGACCATGTTGGCGACGACGTACGGTCGTCCAGGGAGCGCCTTGCTCTGCAGGTCCAGCGCGGCGTAAGCGCCCGCCAGCGGCACCTCGCGGTGCTCGGGGAGCAGCTGGAGGATCGCCCGGTCGGCGTTCACTCCGCGCCGGCGCCGTCAAGCGCGGCGACGGAGAGCGCGAACAGGCCGTCCGCGTCGGTGTGCCAGCTCACCATCCGCAGGCCGGCGTCGGAGTATTCGCGCGCAAGCGTGTGGCGGGTGAACTTGCACGAGATCTCGGTGCGGATCTCCTCGCCGCGCTCGAACCGCACGTTCATGTCGAGCGCCTCGATGCGAACGCTGTGATCCTCCAATGAGCGCAGCCGCATCTCGATCCAGCGCCCGTTCTCGTCATAGAACGCGACGTGCTCGAACCGGTCGGGGCTCAGGTCGGCGCCGAGGTTGGCGTTCAGGACGTGCAGCACGTTGCGGTTGAACTCCGCGGTCACGCCCGCCGAGTCGTTGTAGGCGGCCTCGAGCTGCTCCCGGTCCTTGACCAGGTCGGTGCCGATCAGCAGCCGGTCCTCCGGGCCGAGGCTGGCCGCGAGGGTGCGCAGCATCCGCTGCCGCTGCTCCCGGTCGAGGTTGCCGATCGTCCCGCCGAGGAAGGCGATCAGACGGCGGTGACCGGTGCGCGGGATGCGGTCCAGATGACGCTCGAAGTCGCCCACAACGCCGTGGATCTCGAGGCCGTCGTACGTCTCGGCCAGCCGCGCCGCGGACTCCATCACCGCCGACTCGGAGACGTCGACCGGGACGTAGCGGAATCCGCCCGCCGCCATCATCGGGTCGAGCAGCGCGTGCGTCTTGCGCGCCGAGCCGGGACCCAGCTCGACCAGCTCCTGCGGATCGACGTCCGCCACGATCTCGGCCGCGACCTCGTCGAGCACGGACTGCTCGGCGCGTGTCGGGTAGTACTCGGGCAGCTCGGTGATCTGCTCGAACAGCTCCGAGCCGCGGGCGTCGTAGAAGTACTTGGGCGGGAGCGTCTTGGGAGTCGAGCCGAGCCCGCGCCGCACGTCGTCCGGCAGGCTCGCGAGCGCCCCGTCGCTCAGATGGACGTCGATCGTCACCTGTTCGGTGGTCGCCAAGCTCAGTCCTCCGCGTCCATGGCGCACCGGAAGCCGGCGAACAGCTGGCGCCGCAGCGGGTAGTCCCAATTGCGGAACGTGGTGCTGACGGCGTCCGGCTGCGTGGCCCAGGCCCCGCCCCGCAGCACCCGGTAGGGGCCGCCGAGGAACTCCTGTGAGTACTCCTCGTAGGGGAACGCGCGGAAGCCCGGATATCCCTCGAAGCCCGAAGCGGTCCATTCCCAGACGTCGCCGGCCATCTGGAGCGCGCCACACGGTGACGCGCCGTCCTCGTACGAGCCGCAGGGCGCGGTGCCGAACGACAGCTGGTCCAGGTTGGCGAGTGCCTCGTCGGCCGGTTCCTCGCCCCAGGGGTTGGTCCGCTTGAACTCGGTGCCGGCGTCCCACGACGCCGCCTTCTCCCACTCGGCCTCGGTGGGCAGGCGCTTGCCGGCCCAGCGGGCGTAGGCGTCGGCCTCGTACCAGGACACGTGGCAGACCGGCAGGTCCGGATCGAGCGGCTCAGTGCTGCGCGAACGAGCGCACCGCGAAGTCCTCGCCGTCGCGCGACCAGTAGAGCGGCAGCACGATGCCCGCGCGGCTGCGCCAGAGCCAGCCTTCCTCCGACCAGAGCTCGGGCCGGTCATAGCCGCCGTCAAGCGCGAAGTCCGCGAACTGCCCGTTGCTGACGGGCGTCGCGTCGATCAGGAACTCCCTCACGTCGCGCTCGTGCCGCGGGCGCTCGTTGTCGTATGCGAAGCCGTCCTCGGAGGCACCCATCTGGAACCGGCCGCCCGGGACCCGCACCATCCCGGCCCGCCGCCGAGCGGGTGGGCTCGGCAGTCGCGCGGCGGCCCGGCGTGCCGTACTCGTCCGAGGTCATCAGCTGCAGCGTCTGGAGCATCGTCTCGGTGTGCTGCATCTCGTGGCGCAGCACCATCTCGTAGACGAAGCCGTTCGCCAGCAGGTCGCTCGACTCGGGGCTCAGGTCGGCGGACTCGAGGTGCTCGAGCGTGCGCGCACGGACCGTCTCCATGTAGGCGAAGCACTCTCCGGTGCGCAGGTAGGGCAGCGCGCCGCGCTGGCTGCGCTCGGCTGTGAACGGGTCGTAGATGCTGCTCAGGTCGCCGCGCAGCGGCTCGGCGCCGTGCGCGTTCTGCACCAGCCACAGGTCCTCGAACGTGGCGATGTGGCCGAGATCCCACACCAGCGGGCTCATCAGCGGGCTGTGCACCCGGTTGAGCGCCGCTTCCGGCAACCCCTCGAGCAGGGACAGCGTGCGAGTGCGCGCATCGCCCAGCCGATCGGCGATCGCCTCCGCGCGGGCAGGCGTCCGGCCCACTCCCGGGGTGGCGGTTGGAGCGCTTCGTTCCATGGTCAGCCTTCCCTGAGCGGGTGAGGGCCGCCGTGTCCGGCGCGGGCGAGGGAGTGTTCGCTCATGCGTACGGAAGTCCGGGAGGAAGTGGAGCAGTCTAGACGACTCAGATTTGTCGCCCGAGTGGGCGCCGCGTCACACGGCCGCGACGGATCGGCGCGGCAGCGGATAAGGTCACGCCCCGAATGGACTTCAGGCGGCTCGGAAACGGTGACATCGTTGCGGCGGCGGGCGGGCTCCTGCTCTTCATCAGCCTGCTACTGCCGTGGTTCGGCGTCAGCGGCAACGAGAATCTCTGCGGTGCCGGGAAGGACAGCTGCACCGGCTTCGAGACGTTCACGATCCTCGACATCCTGCTCGTGCTGGGCGCGTTCGCGCCGCTGATCCTCGTGTGGATCGTGGTGCGCGGCCATGAGCTGTCGTGGCCGCCGGGCGAGGTGACGATGATCGTCGGCGCCGTCGCCACGACCCTGATCCTCTACAACGGGATCGTCGACAAGGTGGGGGACAACCGCGCGTTCGTCGACCTCGACATCGGGTGGTTCGTGGGCCTCCTCGGCGCTCTGGGGATCATCGTCGGCGGCGCGATCAGCCAGATCACGCGCGGCGGGGTCCGCCGCAGGCCGCCCGGCCAGTTCACCTAACGCTCCTCGGCATGGCCACCGAGAACGACCCTAGAGGCGTGATCGCGCACGACCTGCGCGACACGAGCCATCCCGACAGAAACCTCGCTCTCGAACTCGTGCGCGTGACCGAGTCGGCCGCGCTGGCGGCGGCCCGCTGGGTCGGCCGCGGCGAGAAGGAGTCCGCCGACCAGGCCGCGGTCGACGCGATGCGATTCACCCTGCACGCGGTGCCGATGGACGGCGTCGTGGTGATCGGCGAGGGCGAGAAGGACGAGGCGCCGATGCTCTACAACGGCGAGCAGATCGGCGACGGCAGCCCGCCCAACGTCGACGTGGCCGTCGACCCGCTGGAGGGAACGACGCTGACGGCGCGCGGCCAGCCGAACGCCCTGTCGGTGGTCGCGCTGGCCGAGCGCGGCACGATGTTCGACCCCGGGCCGTGCGTCTACATGGAGAAGATCGCCGGCGGCCCAGACATCGCGGACCTGCTCGACCTCGAGCGGCCGCTCGGCGAAACGCTCCGGCTGGTGGCCGGGCGGCGCGGCTCCGGCGTCAGCGACCTGATGGTGATCATGCTCGACCGCGAGCGCCACAAGGAGGCGGTCCAGGAGATCCGCGCCGCCGGCGCGCGCATCCGCTTCATCACCGACGGGGACGTGTCCGCGGCGCTGCTGGCGGTCACCCCGGGAACGGGCGTCGACCTGTTGTGGGGAATCGGCGGGACGCCCGAAGGCGTCCTCTCGGCCGCGGCGATCAAGTCGATGGGCGGCCAGCTGGTCGGTCGCCTGTGGCCCCGCGACGACGAGGAGCGCAACGCGGCCCTCGAGGCCGGCTACGACCTCAAGGAGATGCTCGACGTCGACCGCCTGGTGTCCGGCGAGGACGTCTTCTTCGCCGCCACCGGCGTCACCGACGGCGACCTGCTGCAGGGAGTCCGCTACCGCGACGGCGCGGAGGCGACGACCGAGTCACTCGTGATGCGCTCCCGCTCCGGAACCGTGCGCAAGGTCGCCGCCACGCACAACCGAGTGAAGCTCCGCGCCCTGACGGGCGAGCGGTACGGCTAGTCGCATGGAGCGCGCGGTGGGGCCCGGCCTCGTCCGCCGCGCACAGGACGTCACCCCCGAATGGCTCACGCAGGCGCTGCGCGCCTCGGGCGCGGCGGGCGAACGGGCGGTCGTCGAGCACGTCCAGTCGGAGGCGATTGGCACCGGCCAGATGAGCGAGAGCCACAGGCTCGCGCTCGACTGGAACGGGAGCGCCGATGGGCTGCCGGCGACAGTCGTGCTCAAGATCGCGTCCTCCGACGAGCTGAGCCGCGCGACCGGTATCAACCTGGGCATCTACGAGCGCGAGGTGCTCTTCTACCGCGACGTCGCACCGCGGATCGGCGGGCCGCTCGCTCCCTGTCACCTCGCCCTGCACGAGCCGCAGGAAGGCTGGTTCACTCTGCTGTTGGAAGATGCGCGCCCCGCGACGCAGGGCGACCAGATCGCGGGCTGCTCGATCGAGGACGCGCGCTTGGCGATGCGCGACCTCGCCCGCCTGCACGGCCCCCTGTGGGACGACGAGCAGCTCGCGAGCTCCGACTGGCTGAACCAGCCATCGAAGGTCGACCAGGTGCTGGTGGAGCATCTGCTCGGCGGCTTTTTCGAGCGCTACGACGCGCGGCTCGCTCCAGAGCACCGCGCGCTGATCGAGCGCTTCGTCCCGCGCCTCGACGCGTGGATCGCCGACCGCCGATCGCCTTTCTCGATCGTGCACGGCGACTACCGTCTGGACAACATGCTGTTCGGCCTGCCCGGTAGCCCGCGGCCGCTGACCGTCGTCGACTGGCAGACGGTCAGCTTTGGGCCGCCGCTCCTCGACGTGTCCTACTTCCTGGGCGCCGGTCCTGCCGCGAGCGAGCGGGGCGCGCACGAGGAGGAGCTGGTCCGCCTCTACCACCAACAGCTCGTCGAGCTCGGCGTCGAGGGGCTCGGCTGGGACGACTGCTGGGAGGAGTACCGGCGCCGGACGTTTCACGGCCTACTGATGGCGGTGATCGCGCCCATGCTGGTCGTGCGCACCGAGCGCGGCGACGACATGTTCATGACCTCTCTGGACCGCACCGCGCGACAGATCCTCGACCTCGGCGCGGAGGAGCTCCTGCCCGCGTGACAGCGGCAGGCGACTTTCCCGCCCCCGCACCGGGGGACGAGCGCTCCCATGCGGCGGGCGACGAGCAGCTTTGGAACGAGAGCTGGTACTTCGACGCGGTCGCGGAGGACGGGAGCCTGGGCGCCTACGTCCGAATCGGGCTCTACCCCAATTTGGGCGTCGCCTGGTACACCGCCTTCGTAACGGGCCCCGGGCGGCCCTCCGTCGCCGTCATCGACCTCGGAGCACCGCTCCCGGAAGACGAGCGGCTCACGGTGCAAACCGATGCGATCCGAGCGGAGCATCGCTGCGAGCGCCCGCTCGAGCGGTTCGCGGTGACACTCGCTGCGACCGGCGAGGCGCACGACGACCACTCAGCCCCGCTCCGCGGGGAGGCCGGCGCACCGGTGGAGGTTGCGCTCGACCTGGCGTGGGAGACGGACGGTCTCCCGTACGCCTATCCCATGACGACCCGGTATGAGATTCCCTGTCAGGTCGCCGGGACCATCCGCCTCGGCGGCGAGACGCTGGAGCTGCGCGGCCCGGGCCAGCGCGACCACTCCTGGGGCGTCCGCGACTGGTGGGCGTTCGACTGGATGTGGAGCGCCGTGCGGCTCGACGGCGACCGTGTGCACGCGGTGCAGATAAGGCTGCCGGACGGCAGCGGCTTCGGAGTCGGGTACGTGCAGCCGGGCGACGGCGAGCCGCAGGAGCTGACGGCGGTCGAGGCCTCGGAGGAGGTCGGACCGAACGGGCTGGTGACCGCGGCGTCCCTGGCGCTCGAGCCCGGCGCGGTTGCGGTCGCCGTCGAGCCGCTGGCGTTCGGCGCCCTGCGGCTCGAGGCGCCGGACGGCCGCACCACCAGCTTTCCGCGGGCGATGTGCCGCGTCCGCACGGACGATGGGCGCACCGGGCTCGGCTGGCTCGAATGGAACCTGAACCAGCGAAGCTAGCTAGAGAATCTCGATCTCCACCCGCTCGCCGGCGGCCACGTCTCCGCGCTCCACGTCCAGATACGCCAGCGCGTCGGCGTCGAGCATCGATGTCAGCACGTGGGAGCCCTGGGCCTTCGTGGGGTGGACGTGCCAGCCGTCGGACTGAGCCTCCAAGCGGCAGCGCACGACATGGGCGCGGCCGGGCTGCTTGGCGTAGCCGGCGTCGAACACCGCCTCCGCGCGGCGCTCCACCGGGGCGGAGCCCATCAGCGCCGCGATCGCCGGCCGCACGAACAGGTGGAAGGTGACCATCGCCGACACCGGGTTCCCCGGCAGGCCGAACACCAGCGGCGCTCCGTCACCCGCGACTCCGAACCAAGTCGGCTTGCCGGGCCGCAGCGCGACTCCCCAGAAGACCTCCTCGACACCGAGCTCCGACAGCGCCGGCTTGACGTGGTCGTGCGGTCCCACCGACACGCCGCCGGTGATCACCGTCACGTCGGCGTTGAGCGCGCCCCGCAGGGCCTCGACCGTGGCGTCGAAGTCGTCCGGAGCGAGACGTGGCTCCAAAGCGTCGGCACCCGCCCGCCGCGCCTGCGCAGGCAGGGCGAAGGAGTTCGTGTTGCGCACGCCGCCGGGGGGCAGCGGCTTGCCCGGGGCGGTCAGCTCGTCTCCGGTCGACACCAACGACACCGACGGGCGCCGGTAACAGCTCACCGTTGGCGCGCCTGTCGATGCCGCCACCCCGAGCTCGGCCGGGCCGAGTCGCCGGCCGGCCTCGAGCACGCGCTCACCGGCCCGGATGTCCTCGCCAGCGCGCCGGATGTCGGTGCCCGGCTCGACGGCGCGCAGCACGTCGACCGCGTCAGAGGCCGGTGCCGTGTCCTCGACCCGCACGACCGCGTCAGCGCCGGCGGGCACCATCGCGCCGGTCGAGATCGTGTAGGCCTCGCCCTCGCGCAGCTCGTGCTCGGCCGGCCTGCCCGCGCGGGACTCGCCTGCCAGGCGCAGGCGGACCGCATCCTCGAGCTCGGCGCCGCTCGTGTCGGCGGCGCGCACGGCGTAGCCGTCCATGGCCGAGTTGTCGAACCCCGGCACGTCATCGAAGCTCGTCACGTCTTGCGCCAGCACGCGGCCGAGCGCATCGGCAAGCGGGACGTCCTCCGCGTCCAACGGCCGCACCCGCTCCAGCACCAGGCGCAGCGCCTCGGGTGGAGCAAGCAGCGGGCTCAGCGTCGCAGCGTGCCGGTGATCGAGCCGGCCGCTTGGCGGGCCAGCTCGGCGGCCACCCGCCAGGGGAACTTGGCCGTCTCGACCGCGCCGTCGAGCGCCAGCCGGCCGATGCCGGGCGCCGGCTCCCGCGGCGGCGGAAGGGTCTTGCGCCGCGGACGCTGCCGGCGCGGAGCCCGCTCGACAGGCGCGCTCCCGACCGGTCGCAGGTGCCGCTCCTCGACCGGCTCGGTCTCCGCGACTGCCGCGGCGGCCCGGGCCACCCCGCTCGTCGCCGCGGCGACGGGAACCGCCGGCGGGCCGGCGTCGCGCAGGGCGCTTCTGCGGTGCGGGCGTCGGTGAGGCAGGGCCGACATGATCCCGATCGGCCCGTCGCCGCCACCGGACGCCTCCTGCGGCAGCGCGCTCACGGCGTCGGCTGCGTCAGGCGTCTCGGTGCGGCTGTATAGCTGGTCCACGCCTTCCCTTCCCCTCAGTGAACTCGCGGAACTTCGCGTGCCGGCGGCTAAAAAAGCTTGCGCAGTGTAATCGCCGCCGTGTAACGTAGCCGCTGGACTAGACGCCTCCAGTCATCGAGGGGACGTGTCCAGTACGGCTCGTCCGTTGTCGAGCTACGTTCGAACAAGGGAAAAGCCCTGATTGGGGCACAACTTTTTTGGTTCTCGACTGTCCCTATTCGAGCGCAGCGGCGTATAGGTAGAGGTAGACCGGGCAGCATCGGGGTGCAGGACGGCCTCGATTTGGCGCTGCAGCAGGTAGCTTTACTTTGCATAGCAGTACGATGGGAACATATGTTTGACTGGCCGAACTTTCGGTCACGTTCCTCCCCCGAGGCTACGATCAAGGTCTGAGACCCCATCGGGCCGGGAAAAGGGGCTTCGGCCTCGCCGGCCGCCCGGGAGTTTTGAAAGGACACGAAAAAACCCACATGCTTCAAAGCGAACTTCACGAACTCGACGAGATCAAGGGCCTCGTTACCAAGGGCCAACAGCAGGGCGTACTGACCTTCGCAGAGGTCGCCGACGCAGTGTCGGAGATCGACCTGGAAGAAGGAGACGTCGAAGAGCTATACGGCTTCCTTGAGCGCTCCGAGATCGAGATCGTCGAGGACTCAGAGGCGGGCACCCCGAAGCCGGAGGTCGAACCTCCCGCGCCGAAGGGCCGCCGCAGGGCCAAGAACCAGATCGACCTGCGTCCGGACATGACGACGGACTCGCTGCAGCTCTTCCTGAAGGACATCGGGAAGGTGCGGCTGCTGACGGCGCAGGAGGAGGTCGAGCTCGCCAAGCGCATCGAGCGCGGCGACCTCGACGCCAAGCAGAAGATGGTCGAGTCGAACCTCAGGCTGGTCGTCTCGATTGCCAAGAACTACCGCAACCAGGGCCTGCCCTTCCTGGACCTGATCCAGGAGGGAACGCTCGGGCTGGTGCGCGCGGCGGAGAAGTTCGACTACCGCAAGGGGTTCAAGTTCTCCACGTACGCCACCTGGTGGATCCGGCAGGCGATCGCCCGCGCCCTGGCAGACAAGGCGCGCACGATCCGCATCCCGGTGCACGTGGTCGAGAAGCTGAACAAGATCGGTCGTGCCGAGCGGAAGCTGGTGACGGAGCTGGGCCGCGAGCCCACCGCCGACGAGATCGCTGCGGTGACCGGCATCGACCCCGAGGAGGTTGGGGCGATCAAGCGGTCTGCGCAGGCGCCGATCTCGCTCGAGAAGCCGGTCGGTGACGAGGAGGAGTCCGAGTTCGGGCAGTTCATTGCCGACGAGCGGGCCGAGTCTCCTTACGACCGGGCGGTCGACAACCTCACCAAGGAGGCGCTGCGCGAGGCGCTCGAGAACCTGTCCTACCGTGAGCGGCGTGTGCTGGAGCTGCGCTACGGGCTGGGCGGGGAGCACCCGCGGACGCTGGACGAGGTCGGTCGCACGTTCAACGTGACGCGCGAGCGCATCCGCCAGATCGAGAACCAGTCGCTGAAGAAGCTCCAGTCGCTGGCGGAGGCACAGAAGCTCCGCGAAGTGGCGTAACCGGAGCCGACCAAGCACTTGAAAAGGCCGCCTCCGGGCGGCCTTTCCTTTGCCGCCGGCCGGACGTGCGGCATCTGAATGCCGCATATCGAGACTCAGATGCCGCACGTCTGGAATCGCGCGACGTGAGCACAACAGAACGCGTGGGAGACGTGCCTGAACGCGTCTAACCGCCGCCGCCTCACCACGAGCCCGTTCCGCTCCGCCACTGGGCGCTCGCATCCGATGCATGCATTCAAGGCCGGCGATGAAAGCGCCGATCACCCCAGCATGGCTTTCGAGCTAGAGGAAGCCCTTCGCGCCGTGGTCGAGATGGGTGGGTCGGACTTGCACATGAAGGTCCCGGCGCCGCCGCTTGTCCGCCTGCACGGTGGGCTGGTGCCCATCCCGGATGCCCCGGTGCTCACTCCCGAGGACACGGAGCGGTTCGTGCGCGAGATGCTGGGGACGGGAGACAAGCTCGCCGAGTTCCAGAGCGACGGCGAGATCGACTTCTCGCACACGGTCCCGGGCCTCGCCCGCTACCGCGTCAACGCCTTCCGCCAGCGCGGTTCGACGTCGATCGTCTTCCGGGTCGTGCCGTTCGCGATCCGCTCCATCCCCGAGCTCGAGCTTCCCGCTGTGATCGGCAAGCTCGCCGACGAGGAGCGCGGACTGATCCTCGTCACGGGAACCACCGGATCGGGCAAGTCGACCACGCTCGCGGCGATGGTCGACCACATCAACTCGAGCTACGCGAAGAACATCGTGACGATCGAGGACCCGATCGAGTACCTGCACAAGGACAAGACGTCCGTCGTCCATCAGCGCGAGATCGGCTTCGACACCAAGAACTTCCCGCAGGCCCTGCGCCGGGCGCTGCGCCAGGACCCGGACGTGATCCTGATCGGCGAGATGCGTGACGAGGAGACCGTCGGCACCGCCCTGAGCGCCGCCGAGACGGGTCACCTCGTGCTCAGCACGCTGCACACGATCGACGCGGTCGAAACGCTCAACCGCATCATCGACTTCTTCCCGCCGCATCACCATCAGCAGATCCGCGCGATGCTCGCCGGCGCGCTGCGAGGAGTGATCTCGCAGCGGCTGATCCCGACCGTGGATGGCAAGGGCCGCGTCGCCGCCTGCGAAGTGCTCACGATGACCGGCCGCGTGCGCGACATGATCATCGACTCCAAGGAGACCGGGAAGCTCGGTGAGGCAATCTCCGACGGCACCTACTACGGCATGCAGACCTTCGACCAAGCGCTGCTGCACCTCCATCGCGAGGGCATGATCAGCATGGACGACGCGCTCAAGGCGGCCACCCACCCGCACGACTTCAAGCTGCTGGTCGCATCCGACGGCCAGCGCTCCAGCTCGGTGGACCAGATCTTCTCGCCGGAGCACAAGAGCGTCTCCGAATCGCCCCCCGGCGAGCAGCGCTCTCGCGAGGCCGACGAGCGCAGCCCGCAGCGGCCGGCCAACGGCAGGCCACCTGCCCCGCCCGGTGGCGGCGGCCCGCCGCCGGTCCGCACGGGTCCGTAAGCGGTGCAACGGCGCCCCGCGCGCGCCGGAAAAAACCACACTTCACTACGTAAAGCCTTGCTACCATCGGGAGCGAGGAGAGTCCCTGAGGCAAGCAAGCCTCAGGAATCGACCCTCGTCAAAACAGCAAGGTGTCATCCAACGAGACATGTCCCGTATGCCGCACGGCCGAGATCGTGTGCGGCAAGTGGACGCTCCTCCTGATCCGCGATCTCGCCGCCGGCAAGTCACGCTTCTGTGAGCTCGAGCGGTCGCTGGAAGGCATCAGTCCCCGGACGCTGTCGCTCCGGCTGCGCGCCCTCGAGGCGGAGGGGATCATCGAGCGCCGCACCTATCCCGAGGTCCCGCCCCGGGTGGAGTACCGCCTGACGGCCAAGGGCGACGCGCTGGTGCCGCTCGTGGAGCAGATGCGCGCCTACGGCCGCAGCTGGCTCGATCCGGTCGAAGCGCCCGACGACCTGTCGGGGCTTGCCGCGGCCGGGACCGAGGAACCGGAGATCGCCTTCCGTGCCGCCTGACGCCTGCGTTGCGCTTTCGTAAGCCCTCGCCGGCGCTCGTCATATCGATCATCGCCCTGTTCGTGGCGTTGAGCGGGACCGGCTACGCGGTCTCGAAGGTTCCGAAGCGCAGCGTCGGGCCTTCGCAGCTGCGCGTCGACGCGGTCCGCAACAAGAACATCAAGGCGGGCGCGGTGAGCCGCTCGAAGATCCGCGCGAAGGCCGTCACCGCGACCCAGGTCGCGACCGACTCGCTGCTCGGGCGCAACATCCTCGAGTCCTCGCTCACCAAGGTGCCCGACTCGGACAAGCTCGACGGCCAGGACGCGTCCAAGTTCCTCCAGGCCACTCGCATCCAGCGCTTCACGCTCGGCGACGGCGAGTCGAGCGCCTTTCACCAGCAGGGCTCGCTGACCTTCAGCGCGAGCTGCGACATCGATCCGTCGGGCAGCTCGGACTCCGCCCACATCAGCTTGACCAGCACCCAGCCTGGCGCCGGCGACCGGAGCGGCACTCCCTTCACGTTGAGCCCCGGCGCACCTCAGGCCCTCCTGACCGGCACTGGGTTCTCCGCCACGGAAGGCCATGTGCTGACGGCGGACGGAACAGAGATCGCAGGCATGTCGCTGTACGGCGCCGCCGACACGCCCGGGTACGCCGGCCGCTGCGTGTTCGGCGGTTGGATCCTGGCATCCGGCTAGCCGCCGGAAGGAAAGGACTGCGCGCGCGGCGAAACCGCACGCCGTGCGCAACAAGGAGCTGAACGAGAGACTGCGGGCGCTGGCCGTCCAGGCGTCTGCCCGGCTCGCGACGGAGCTCGAGGGTGGCGCGGAGATCCCCTTCGAGGTCGCCGAGAAGCCCGGCTCGCGCTCGGTCCTCTACCACTACAGCCCGCTGTCGGCGCAGTTCGTGCGCGAGCGGCTGCCCGGCCTGCGCGACCTGGCCACGTTCGCCCCCGCGGTCGAGGGCCTGACGGCGATCGAGGGTTGCTCCGCATACCTGCGGGTGCTCGGTGCCTCGTATGTGCCCGCCTCCCAGCGTGATCGTGCCGAGGCTGCGCTGCGCGAGTTCCTGGCGCGCATGTGGGAGGACTCCACGACGCTCGAGTTCGAATCAGCCCGCTTCGACCGCGCCTATCTCGAGCTGGAGTCGATCGTGTTCGAGGACACGATCATCAACACGGTCGTCGCGCCGCTGATCGGCGTGTCGCTGGCCGCCGAGCGCTGGGAGCTCGGGTCGGGTCTGGCGCTCGTGCGCGGAGACCTCTTCGATGCACCGCCCGAGGCGGTCTGGGCATCGGGCCGCGAGGACGACGAGCCGAACACCATCCTCGTCCTGACCGCCGAGGCGCGACCCGAGGAGTCGGCGCCGCTGACCGAGGCGCGCATGTGCTTCCGCAAGCTGCTCAGCGCGGTCCGGCTGCTGAAGCCGGGCGCGGCGTCGCTGGGCCCGTCTGCCTGGTGGCGCACCGACACCGGGCCGTGGCAGGCCGTGCCGCTGGGCTTCTCCGGGCGCTCGCGCGGCAACCCCTACCTGCTGGAGCCCGACGAGCGATCGGAGCTGATGGAGATCTTCGAGCTGCTGCGGCTCGGCCGGGCGATGCGCGGCTCCCTGTCCTGGGCGCTGTCGCGATTCGAGCTCGGCTGCGAGCAGCCGGTCGCCTTGGACGGCCTCTCCGACTATCTGCTCGCGGCGCGGGCGCTGCTCGACGCCGGCGAGCCGCCGGCGGTCGGCGTCGCGTTGCGGCTGGCGGCGCTGTGCGCCGAGCCGGCCGACCAGCGCGCCGTTCAGATGCGCACCGAGGCCGCGTTCAACCTGGAACGGCTCGTGATGCGGGGCGACCTCGAGGCGGGGTTCCTGGCCACGAACGGGGTGGATTCGCCCGAGGCGCTGGTGCGGGACCTGGAAGCCGACCTGCGGGCCCTGCTGCGCGACGCCATCGCCGGCCACCTGCCGGCCGACCTGCGCTCGGTTGCGGACGAGATCCTCGCCGAGCCGACCGGGCGGCACGAGGTCGCGGCACCGGAGCCGCACTACGTCGTGCGGCGCTCTCCCGGCGAACCCGCCGAGCAACCCACGCCTGAACGACCAGCCGCCGAGCAGCCCGTCGAGCCGCTCACGGGCGAGATGGACGCGCTCCTCGACGAGGACGCCGCGGACTACTCGGCCGCCGTCTAGCTCGCCCTAAACCGCGACGCTCGCCAGCAGCTCTTTTCGCTCCGCCGAGGAGGCGAACAGGTAGCGGTTGACGTGCGCCAGGCCACCGAGGTCGTGCACGTCCTCGTCCAGGTAGGGGACCTCGATCACGCTCTCCTGGTCGAGGCGCTCGGTGAGGCGCGACCATGTTCTCGCGGTCGCGCGCCGCCAGCGCGCGGTAGCGCTCGAAGTTCTCGACGATCCGCTCCGGAAGGTCGGAACGTCCGACACCCTCGAACGTCTTCTCCAGCTCCGCTGGGAGCGACTCACTACGGTCTCCCGCCTCCCGCCTCCCGCCTCCCGTCACCTGCAGATAGTCGTGATGCACCTTGTTGACGACGACGCCTCCGAACGGCAGCCGGGACTCCTGTAGCCGGCGCCAGAAGTAGACCGCCTCGTCGATCGGCTCGCGTTCGGGCGCGGTCACCAGCAGGAAGGTGGTCACGTCGTCGGCCAGCAGCTCGGCGACGCGCTGGGCGCGCTCGCTGAAGCCCTGGGCCATGTCGCCGAAGCTCTGGAAGAACTCGGACAGGTCCTGGAGCAGGTCGATGCCCGTGATCCGCTTCAGGACCGAGAACAGCATGCCGCCCGAGCGGCCGACGATGCGCATCCCGAGCTTGCCGGGCTTGAGGAAGAACTGCAGCGAGCGGCCTTCGATGAAGCGGGTCATCCGCTCCGGGGCGTCGATGAAGTCGAGCGCGTTGCGCGTCGGCGGCGTGTCCAGGACCAGCAGGTCGTAGCGCGCCTCCTGATACAGCTCGTAGAGCTTCTCCGTGGCCATGTACTCCTGTGACCCGGCCATCGCGTTCGAGAGCTCCTGGTAGATCCGGTTCGAGAGGATCCGGTCGCGGGTCTCCTCGTCCGGCGCGTGGCGCTCGACGAGGTCGTCGAAGGTGCGCTTGGCGTCGGGCATCATCGCCCACAGCTCGCCCTTCATCTCGATGCCGTGCTCGGCGAACCGGGCCGGGTCGACGAGCGTCTCCTCGTTGCCGAGCTCCGGCAGGCCGAGGGAGTTCGCGAGGCGCTTGGCGGGGTCGATCGTCAGCACGGCGACCTTCTTGCCCTGCGCGGCCATCCCCATTGCGATCGCCGCCGACGTGGTCGTCTTGCCGACGCCGCCCGAGCCGGCGCAGATGCACACCTCCTTCTCGCGCAGGGCGTCGGCGACGTTCACAGCGAGGGCTCCAGGTCGTCGGCCAGCTCCCCGACGGCCTCCATGTCGATCTGCTCGGTGAACAGGAACGGCAGCTCGACGACGGGCTGTCGGGTGCCGTCTTGCAAGCGCTCGAGCTGCTCGCGGTGCGCCTTGGCGCGGCGGTGCTCGGAGACGGCCGCGCGGACCGCAGCGCGCCGCAGCGCGGCAACGTCGCCGCTCTCGCTGCCGTTTCTTTGCAGGTGGCCGCGCATCGCCTGCGCCTCGCGGTCGGAGAAGAGCTCGGGGTAGAGCCCGTTCATGTAGACCTGGGACAGCTTCATCCCGAGGTCCTTGCGCAGGCTGCGCTGGAGGTCGAGCGTCTCGTTGACGGGCATCTCCTCGGGCCAGGCAACGGCGCAGATGGCGGTCAGCTTCGGGTCGGTGATGAACTCGTGGATCGCATCCGCCTGGCGCTTGATCGGCCCGACGCGCGCGATGTCGCCGAAGGTCTTGGGCGTGCGCAGGATCCCGAGGCCGTGTCCGGTGGCAGGCGCGTCGACGATCACGACGTCGTACTTGGGCGCCTTCTTCACCCGTCGGTCGAGCTGCGCCAGCTCCCAGACCTTCCCGATCGTGACCAGCTCGCGCATGCCCGGCGTTGCAGCGGCGAAATAGGTGAAGACCCGGTTCTTGAACAGCATGTCGTAGAGCGGCTTCACGCGAATCTGCTGCAGCAGGTACTCCTCCAGCGCGCGCTGCGGGTCGACCGAGAAGCCGTAGAGGTTCTCGGCGATCCGCGTCTCGTGGTAGCCGACTCTCTGCTTGTGGAACACCCCGGACATCCGCTCCTGCGCGGCCACCTCGCAGACGATCGTGCGCTTGCCGCGCCGCGCCGCGGCCACGCCCAGCGCGGCGGCGACGGTCGACTTGCCGACGCCGCCCTTGCCGGTGACGAAGATCAAGCGCTTGTCGAGCATGGAGGCCAAGGTCGAAGGTGAGGGTATCGCCGGAAGGATTACCCGCACCTTGTGCGAATAACCATCCGCCATGGGTTTACTCCAGCGATTCGCGCGACCCGAATACCAGCCGGCCCAGCCGGCGGACGAGCGGGACGCGGACCAACAAGGAGGGGACACAGTGTCCGGCTTCGAGGCTTCACCGCCCGCCAACGACCAGGAGGCGAGGGAGGCCACTCCGCAGTCCGCTCCGCAACCCAATGGGGCCAACGGCCACCCGCAGATGCCGCCGCAGGTGCCGCCCCAGAGCGCTGCGCCGCCACAGCCCGCGCCGCAGGACACCATGGAGGTGTTCGCCTTCGCCAACCAGAAGGGCGGGGTGGCCAAGACCACCACGACGCTCAACCTGGCCGTGGCGCTGGCCGAGAAGGGCCACCGGGTGCTGGCGGTCGACATGGACCCGCAGGGCAACCTGACGATGAGCCAGGGAATCGACCCCGACCAGGTCGACAAGTCGATGTACGACGTGCTGGTCCACGGGATGCCGATCCGCGAAGCGGTCCGCAAGCGCGAGGTGGACGTCGCCTGCGCCTCGATCGACCTGGCCGGCGCCGAGATCGCGATGAGCACCAAGATCGGCCGCGAGCGGTCCCTGGAGAAGGCGCTCAAGGCGGTGTCCGACGACTACGACTTCGTGTGCATCGACACGCCGCCGTCGCTCGGCCTTCTGACCATCAACGCGCTGACAGCCGCCAGCAAAGTTATCGTCCCCGTTCAGTGTGAGTATCTGTCGATGCGGGGGCTGATCCAGCTTCAGAACACTCTGGCGATGATCCGGGAGGAGCTGAACCCGGAGGTCCAGATCGAGGGCATCCTGCCGACCCTGGTCGACACCCGCACCGTCCACGCCAAGGAGGCGATCGAGATCCTCGAGGAGAATTTCGGCGACCGCGTGTTCGCCACTCGCATCAAGAAGACCATCCGATTCGCCGAAGCGCCGGTCAAGGGCACCTCGGTGCTCAAGTACGATCCCGACGGCGTTGCGGCGCAGTCCTACCGCGAACTTGCGAAGGAGGTCCTGGCCAATGGCAGGCGGTAAGCGAGCAAGCATGCGGGAAGGGCCGCTGGCCGCCCTGTTCCAGCGGACCGACGTCGAGCCGCAGGAGGGCCAGCCCAAGGCGCCCGACATCGAGAACGCCGAGGAGCGCGCCGCCCGCGCTCGCGAGGAAGAGGCCGCCCGGCGAGAGCGCGAGGAGCGCCGCGCCGAGGACGCGCGCGCCCTGCGCGAGGAGGAGGAGCGCGTCGAGCGCCGCCGCAACCTCAGCCCGAAGGACCGCCTCAGCGCGGCCTTCGCGCAGGACATTCCCGAGGACATCCTGGCCCGCCCCGAGTCGACCGAGCGCGAGTGGCGGCCCCGCGACGAGCCGGAGATCCGGCGTTCCACGACCGTGGTGCGCCCGGTCCTGAAGGTGGCCGGAGTCGGTGGGGCCGGCGTCAATGCCGTCAACCGGATGATCGAGGCAGGTGTCGAGGGCGTCGAGTTCATCGCCGTCAACACCGACCTGCAGTCGCTCCAGCAGAGCGCCGCCGACACCACGCTCCACATCGGCTCCGAGATCACGCGCGGGCTGGGCTCCGGCTCGGACCCGTCGATCGGCCGCGCGTCGGCGATCTCCGACGACGACCGCATCAAGTCGATGCTGAAGGGGTCGGACATGGTCTTCGTCGCCGCCGGCGAGGGTGGCGGGACGGGCACCGGCGCCGCGCCGGTGGTCGCCCGGATCGCCCAGGAGATCGGCGCGCTGACGGTCGGCATCGTGACCAAGCCGTTCGGCTTCGAGGGCACCCGGCGTGGGATCCAGGCCGACGAGGGCGTCGGCGAGCTGGCCAAGCACGTCGACACGCTGATCGTGATCCCCAACAACCGGCTCCTGACGGTGCTCGAGAAGGGCACCTCGATGGTGGACGCCTTCCGGGTCGCCGACGACGTCCTGCGCCAGGGTGTGCAGGGCATCTCGGACCTGGTCACGCTGCCGGGCCTGATCAACCTCGACTTCGCGGACGTGCGCACGATCATGAGCGACGCCGGTCAGGCGCTGCTCGGCATCGGCATGGCGCGCGGCGAGCGCCGGGCGATCTCCGCCGCGGAGGAGGCCGTGTCCTCGCCGCTGCTCGAGACCTCGGTCGAGGGTGCGCGGTCGATCCTGCTGTCGATCACCGGCGGCGCAGACCTCTCGCTGTGGGAGGTCAACGAGGCCGCCCGGGCAGTCGCGGAAGCGGCACACCCCAGCGCGAACATCATCTTCGGCGCGATGATCGACGAGAAGATCAGCGACGAGTGCTGGGTGACCGTGGTCGCGACCGGCTACGGGGACCGCCCGACGCGCCGCTCGACGAGCGGGCGCCTGGGCGAGCCCGCCGACCAGCCGCGCGTGCGCCGCAACGACCGGGAGCTCTCGGACGACTTCGAGATTCCCGAGTTCGTTCCCAACCGCTGACGCGGTTGGGAGTCGGCAGACGGCAGTCGGCAGTCGGCAGATAGGAACTACGCTGCGCCCATGAAGGGCGTGATCGCTGCCGGTTCCGAGCTGACCGCCGAGGCGGGGGCCTGGGCCCTGCGCGAGGGCGGCAACGCGTTCGACGCCGCGGTCAGCGCGATGCTGGCGTCGTTCACCGCCGAGAGCCTGCTGACCGGCCTCGGCGCGGGCGGGTTCATGCTCGCTCGCACCGCCGACGGCGAGGACCACCTGCTGGACTTCTTCGTCGAGTCCGGCGGCCGCGGCCTCGATCCGGACGCCCGCGCGAGCCTGGTCGCGGCGGAGGTCCGCTTCGACGAGGTGCCGCAGATCTTCAACGTCGGCCCCGCCTCGTGCGGGGTGCCCGGGATCCCCGCGGGGGTGAGCCAGATCGCGGAGCGGTTCTGCACGATGCCGCTGACCGAGCTTGCCCGCCCGGGGGTGCGGTACGCGCGCGACGGCGTGCCGGTCCAGCGGATGCAGGCCTACCTGTTCAACCTGCTCGAGCCGGTGATCACCGCAGAGCCCGAGGCCCGTGCGCTGTATGCGCCGGCCGGCCGGATGCTCGAGGAGGGCGAGCAGATCCGGTTCCCCGAAGTGGCGGAGGCCCTCGAGCGCCTGGCGGCCGAGGGTCCGGACTCGATCTACCGCGGGGAGACCGCGCGCACGATCTGCGAGTGGGTGACCAGCCGCGGCGGGATGATCTCGACGGCCGACCTGGAGGCCTACCGGGTGATCGAGCGCGAACCGGTCCGCACCGCGTACCGCGGCCGCGAGATGCTGACCAACGCGCCGCCGTCGTCGGGCGGGGTCCTGATCGCTTTCGCGCTGGCGCTGCTCGAGCGGACGCACACGGGCGACCTTGCGGAGCCCGACGCCCTCGCCCTGTTGACCGAGGTCATGGGGGAGACGAACCGGGCACGGGAGGGCGATTTCCACCTGCGGCTGCACGAGCCTCGGCTGGCGGAGTGGTTCCTCTCGGACGGGCTCGTCAGCGCTGCCGCCGGGCGCATCGAGCGGGCGGTGACGGCAGGCGCCGCCGCGAAGCAGGGAGAGCCGGCGGCCAACCTCGGCTCGACCACCCACCTGTCCGTCATCGACGAGGCGGGCAACTCGGCGGCGATCACCTGCTCGAACGGCACCAGCTCCGGTGTCGTGGTTCCGGGCACAGGAGTCCACCTGAACAACATGCTGGGCGAGGAGGACCTCAACCCGCTCGGCTTCCACCGCCACGACCCCGGCACGAGGGTGACGAGCATGATGGCGCCCACGACCGTGCTGCGCGACGGCGAGATCGAGCTGTCTCTGGGGAGCGCGGGCTCCAACCGCCTGCGCTCGGCGATCCTGCAGGTGATCCGCCACGTCATCGACGGGGGCGCGACCGTCTCGGACGCGGTCGAGCGCGGCCGCCTGCACTACGAGGCGGGCGTCCTGCACGCCGAGCCCGGCTTTGACCCGCAGGTGCTCGGGGAGCTCGAGCGCCGCGGCTACCGGCTGGTCAGGTGGAAGAGCCCGAACGTGTACTTCGGCGGGGCCCAGGCCGTGAAGCGGGATCTGGAGACCGGAGCGCTGAGTGGGGCCGGGGATCCACGCCGGGACGGTGCCGTCGTCTCGGTCGAGTAGCTACTCGTCGATCGACACGCGCCCGTTCTTCTGCGCGCGCTCGGATATCTTCTGGGCCGCCTCGAGCCGCTTGATCCCTTCGCGGAAGAGCTTTGCCAGCAGCTTCAGCCGTTCACCCTCGGTGCGCAGTTCCAGCAGGCCCTGCTTGATTGGCAGGTCGATGTCGACGCTGGCCGCCATCTCGTAGGCGCTCAGCTCGGCGAGCGCGGCTTCCTCCGGCCGCTCGTCGGTGATCTGCTCGAGCAGGTCCGCATAGCCCTCGCGCGCCTCGCCACCAGCGCGCTCGTCCTCTCCGGGGCCGTCGTCGAGCAGCTCGATCGTCCCCGCCGGGTAGACGTGGTCCTCCTGGCGGCGCAGCAGCCGGAACGGGCTCGAGCCGCGGACGAGGATGTTCATGCGGCCGTCCTCCATGCGCTCCAGCACCTCGGCGACCTTCGCCGTGCACCCGATGTCCTTCAGGCCGTCGTCGGCGAGCCAGACGATGCCGAACTCGCCCCCGTCGTCCAGGCACTCTTCGATCATCGACTTGTACCGCTCCTCGAAGATGTGGAGCGGCACGACCTCGCTCGGTAGCAGCACCACCGGAAGCGGGAAAAGTGGGAAATCTGTCAGCTCCGGACTCCCCATAGGGATTTAGTGTAGGTCCATGAAGATCGCCGTCCTTGTATTCGACGGGCTCACGGCGCTGGATGCCGTCGGGCCTTCCGAGGTGCTCCACCGCCTGCCGGGCGCCGAGCTGCACTACACCGGGAAGGAGCGCGGGCCCGTGCAGACCGAGACCGGCCCGCTGCGGCTCTTCGCCGACCACGCCCTCGACGAGGTGACCGATCCGGAGATCCTGCTCGTCCCGGGCGGCACGGGGACGCGGGCGCTGCTGAAGGACGAGGAGGTCCTGGATTGGGTCCGGTCGGTGCACGAGCGCACGCGCTGGACGACCTCCGTCTGCACCGGCTCGCTGGTGCTGGCCGCCGCCGGCCTGCTCGACGGGCTGCCGGCGACCGGCCACTGGCTCCAGATGGACCGGCTCGGTGGGCTGGGCGCCGTGCCCACCGGCGAACGGGTGGTACGGCAGGGCAAGATCATCACCGCCGCGGGCGTCTCCTCCGGGATCGACATGGCGCTGCGACTGGCGGCGCTCGAAGCAGGCGACGAGGTCGCGCAGGCGATCCAGCTGGGAATCGAATACGACCCGCAGCCGCCGTTCGACGCGGGCTCCCCCGAGAAGGCGCCGGAGCACATCGTCGAGCTGGTGCGCGAAGTAGCCGCCGCCCGCGAGCCGGACTAAGACCTATCGAAAGCGACGTTAACCGGGATATACACGGCTAACGTCAGTCTCGGCAGACTTAAGCCGCGCGAGCGTTGCCGCGACTCCGGCACAGAGGCTCCGCGCGCGGAAGCTCGAAAACCAGCAGTAGGAGTGCGGCGTCGGCGGTGCTTGTGACGCCGCCGTGACCTTCGCTACGTCTCTGTCCTTCCCCGCCGCTCGACTGGCGCATTTTCCACGCCATAGCGTGGAAAATTCATCAGTCGACGATGCCGCCACCCTCGGCCGACGAGTTGTGGGGTCTATAGCCCACCTAACTCGGCAGTCGGCGAAGCCCGGTGCTCGACTGACGATTTAGGTACCCCGTGGAGTACCCAAATCGCCACTCGCTGCCGAACGGCCCGAGCCACCAACGCCGGCGGAACGAAACGCTTAGGAGACGCACCCGGGACGCTAGAAATGCGCACACCTCCTACGGCTTGCGCCCCGACAGCAGCAGGTTGTAGAACAGGCTCGCCGGGAGGCGCGGCTCCAGCAGCGCGGAGTCGAGGCGCTGCAGCGCGAGGTAGCTGCGGAAGGCGAACTTGTGCCAGCTCGACGGGGACGCTGTCCGGCTCCACGCGCGACTCGAGCGCGCGCAGCAGCCAGCCGTAGCCGTTGGCGACCAGCTCCTCGCCCGACACGCGGACGTCCTCGAAGCCGGCGGCGCGGGCCAGGCCGGCCAGCTCGTCGGGGGAGAAGGTGTGGGCGTCGACCAGGCGCTCCAGCTCCCAGCTGCCGTCTCGCTCGGCGTCGTCCTGGGGCGGCGCATGCACTCGCGGGCGGGCACCGATGAGCCGCCGCCAGACCGGCGCGGTGATCGCTCCGACCCGCTTGGGCGCGATCGCGAGCCGGTCTCCGTGGCGCGAGGGCTCTCCCATGAACGCGAGCGTGCCGCCGGGCGCCAGCACGCGGCGAAACTCGGCCATCGCGACCCCGAGGTTGGGCACGTGGTGCAGCACGGCGTGGCCGAACACGAGGTCGAACGAGCCGTCGGCGAACGGCAGGTGCTCGGCGTCGGCGCGCGTCGTCTCGATTTCGAGCCCGAGCTCGTCAGCCGTCGCCTCCAGCCGGCGCAGCATGCCGGGGGAGATGTCCGTCGCCGTCCCCTGCTCGATGACTCCCTGCCGCAACAGGTTGATCGTGAAGTAGCCCGTGCCGGCGCCGATCTCGAGCGCGCGGGGGTAGCGCCCTGGCTCCTCCCCGAGCGCCTTGCCCAGCTTCATGAGCACCTGGCGCGCTCCCACGGGCCCGTAGTCGATCGCCCACTTGCAGTCGTACGACTCGGCCGCGGCGTCGTGGTAGCGCACGTTTACGTCGCGGATCTGCTCCGTCGTGAGGTTCGGATTGGTCAGCGCCATGCGGGGGCGCAATATATTCACCAGCCGGATGTCCGGGGCTTACCTACAGCGGAACCAGCCTCCGGGCGTGCCGCCGCTCGAGCTGACGGGCGAGCGCACGCTGCCCGACGTCCCCGAGGAGAACTACTGGTATCGCCGCCACGTGGCGGTCTACCGGTGGATCGCCGAGCGCTGCGCGGGCCGCCGGGTGGTCGACATGGCGTGCGGCGAGGGCTACGGCTCGGCGCTGCTGGCGGAGCGGGCGGCCGACGTCGTGGGCGTCGATGCGAACCCCGAGGCACACGAGCACGCGCGCCTGCGCTACACGGCGGCCAACCTGCGCTTCGAGCGAGACCTGGTGGAGCAGTTCGAAGACGGCGCCCCGTGGGACGCGATCGTCTTCCTGCAGACGATCGAGCACGTGACCGAGCCGGGAGCGCTCCTGGAGCGCTACGCGAGCCTCCTCGTCCCGGGCGGGACCGCCTACATCAGCACGCCCAACAGGCTGACCCTCGCGCCGCCGGGAGCCGAGCGCTCGGGCAACCCCTGGCACGTGCGTGAGTACACGGCCGCCGAGTACCAGGAGCTGCTCGCGCCCCACTTCTCGGAGGTCACGCTGATGGGCCTCTTCCACGCCCGCCGGCTGCGCGCCCACGAGCTGGCGCTGCGGCTCGGCTGGGACCGCGTGCATCCCGCGCTCGGCCTCACGAGGCCCTTCTACGACCGGTTCGTGCCCGCGATCAGCGAGCGCGACTTCGCCCTGCGGGAAGACGGCCTCGACGGGGCGCTCGACTTCCTCGCGGTCTGCCGCCCGTGAGCGCCGCCGGCGCCGGCGACGGCGACCTCTGCATCGTCCTGCACAGCCACATGCCCTACGTCGAGGGCTTCGGCACTTGGCCGTTCGGCGAGGAGTGGCTGCTGGAGGCGATGGCCGCCTCCTACGTGCCGCTCGCGCGGATGCTGCAGCGGCGCGTCGAGCGCGGGGAGGAGACGCCGCTCACGATCGGCGTCACGCCGGTCCTCGCGGACCAGCTGGCGCTCCCCGAGGTGGGCGAGCGGTTCCTCGCCTTCATGCGCGACGTGCGCCGCGAGTGCCACCGCCAGGACGCCGCCGGGCTGGAGGCCGACGAGCAGCACGCGGTCGCCGCCGCGCTGCGGGCGGGCGGGCTCGACTACGAGCGCGCCGCGGATGACTTCGAGGCGATGGAGGGCGGTCTGCTCGGCGCGCTACGCGACCTCCAGGCCGCGGGCGCGGTCTCGCTCTGGACCTCGGCCGCCACGCACGCGGTGCTGCCATTGGTCGCGACCGGCCAGGGCGCGGCGCTCCAGCTCGGGACCGGAATCGCCGCCCACCGCGCCCGGTTCGGCGGGTGGGACGGCGGCCTGTGGCTGCCGGAGTGCGCCTACCGGCCCGGCTGCGAGGACACGCTCGCGGCCCACGGCACGGGTGCGTTCTGCGTCCACCAGCCGGCCGATGGCGACGCGCTCGACCGGCTGGAGCCGGTGCTGACCCCATCGGGCCCGGTCGCCGTGCCGATCGACTGGGGCACGATCGAGCTGGTCTGGAGCGACCACGGGTATCCCACCGACGGTGCTTACCGCGACTACCACCACCACACGCTGAACGGAATGCGCGCGTGGGCGAACGACGGTCGCCCCTACGACGCCGATCGGGCAGCGGAGCGGGTCGCTGCGCACGCCGGCGAGTTCGTCGCGGCGATCGCGGAAAGGCTGCGGCGCTACCGCGCCGAGCGCGGCCGCCGCGGCCTGCTGGTGTTCGCGATCGACACCGAGCTGCTCGGGCACTGGTGGTACGAGGGGCTGGGGTGGCTCGAGTCGGTGCTCGACCAGGCGGCCGCGGCGGGCATCGGGCTCGCGACGCTGCCGTCCGCTCTGGAGCACCACGACCCGGTCGCCCGGCCGCTGGTTCCGTCCACCTGGGGCGCCGGCAAGGACATGCGCACCTGGGACTCCCCTGAGGTGGCGGAATATGCCGGCCTCCAGCGGACCGCGGAGCTGCGGCTCGTCTCGGCCGTGGGCACCGGGCCGCTGCCGCCCGCCGCGCTCCCGTTCGCCGAGCGCGCCGCCCGCGAGCTGCTCGTCCTCCAGTCGAGCGACTGGGCGTTCATCCGGCACCGCCAGCTCGCCGCGGACTACCCGGACCAGCGCGTGCGCGGGCACTGGGAGGCCTTCGAGCAGGCGAGCGCCGCTCTGGAGCGCACCGTGAAAGACTCTCGCGCGATGCCTGGCCCGCCGGCGACTCCCGATCGCGATGCTGCTGCCGAGCGCCGCGTGCGTGGCCTCGCCCCGCATCTTCGGCTGGCGGCGCTCGCTGGTCCGCCCGGCTCCTGGGGCCGGAGCACGGAGCGCCTGGGCGCTGCCGTCCCGGTGACCGAGTCGCCGGAGCCGGTCGCGGTCTGATGCGCGTCCTGATCCTCTCCTGGGAATACCCGCCCCTGATCGAGGGAGGCCTCGCGCGCCACGTGAAAAAGCTGGCGGAGAACCTCGCCGACCAGGGGGTGGAGGTACACGTCCTGGCCCGCGGGCGCGAGGAGTCGCCGCAGGAGGAGATCGCCGACGGAGTGCACCTGCACCGGGTGCTGGAGCCGTTGCGCCCGGCCGAGCTGACCGAGTTCATCGCCTGGGTCGAGCACATGAACACGGACATGCTGGCCGCGGGCGTCGACCTCGGCGACCGCTTCGACTTCGACCTGGTCCACTGCCACGACTGGCTCGTCGCGGTCGCCGGCGATCACCTCGCGAAGCGCTTCGGCGTGCCGCTGGTCGTGACGATCCACGCGACCGAGTTCGGGCGCCACCAGGGCTGGGTGGAGACCCATCCCCAGAGCCACATCCACAGCATCGAGCGCTGGATCACGAACCGCGCCGAGCGCGTGATCGCCTGCTCGGCCTACATGCGCGACCACATCTGCGACGTGTTCGGCATCGAGGAGGAGGCGGTGACGGTGATCCCGAACGGGATCGACCCCGCGGACCTGCAGCCCTGGGACGACGCGCAGATGCTCGAGCTGCGCCGCAACTTCGCCGCACCCCACGAGAAGCTCGTGCTGCTGGTGGGCCGGCTGGTCTACGAGAAGGGATTCCAGGTCGCGCTCGCGGCGATGCCGAAGGTGATCCAGGAGATCGGGAACGTGCGGTTCCTGGTCGCCGGCTCGGGCACGCACGAGGAGGAGCTGCGCGCCCAGGCGACGGAGCTGGGCCTCGACGGCCACGGCGCCTTCATGGGCTGGATCGGCGACGACGTCCTGCACACGCTCTACCGGATCGCCGACCTGACCGTGGTCCCGTCCATCTATGAGCCGTTCGGGCTCGTGGCGCTGGAGGCGATGGCCTCCGGCTGCCCGTGCCTGGTCGCCGACACCGGCGGCTTGCGTGAGGTCGTTCCCCACGAGGAGGCCGGGCTGCGCTTCCGCGCGCGCGACCCCGAGTCGCTCGCCGAGCTGGCCGTGCGGGTGCTCTCCGACGACGAGCTGGGGCAGCGGCTGGTGGCCGAGGCCACCGAGCACGTGCGCAGCTTCGACTGGGCGGACGTGGCGGAGCAGACGCACGCCGTCTATGAGGAGCTCGCGGCCGGATTGCGCCAGCCCTCCGGATGAGCGACGACGTCGCCTTCGCCGGAGTCGCGCGGCAGGCCGAGATGCTGCGCGCCCGCGAGCTGTCTCCGCGCGAGCTGGTGGAGCTGTATCTGGAGCGGATCGAGCGGCTCGACGGTGAGCTGAACGCCTTCCGCGTGGTGTTCGCCGAACGGGCCCTCACCGAAGCCGACCAGGCGTTCGGGCGGCTGGGGGCGAACGACGACCGGCCGCTGCTCGGCGTACCGGTCGCGGTGAAGGACAACGTGGACGTCGCCGGGGAGGTCACGACGCACGGCACGGCGGCCCACTGGGGCCCGGCGACCGAGGACTCCGAGATCGTCCGCCGCCTGCGCGATGCGGGCGCGATCGTGATCGGCAAGACGCTCCTGCCGGAGCTCGCCGCGTGGCCCTTCACGGAGTCGCTGACCTTCGGCGCGACGCGCAATCCATGGGATCCGAGCCGCTCCCCCGGTGGCTCGAGCGGCGGGTCGGCGGCCGCGGTGGCGAGCGGGATGATCGGAATCGGGCACGCGAGCGATGGCGGCGGCTCGATCAGGATCCCGGCGGCCAACTGCGGCCTCTTCGGGCTCAAGCCTCAGCGCGGCCGTATCTCGCTGATGCCGGATCCGCAGCACTGGTACGGCCTGTCGGTCGCCGGCTGCGTCTCCCGCACGGTGCGCGACACGGGCCTGTTCCTCGACGCGGTGAGCGGACCGGCGGAGGGCGACGCCCACGCGGCCGTGGCGCCCGTGATGCCTTTCGCGAAGGCCGCGGAGCACCATCCGGCACGGCTCCGCATCGCGTGGTCGACCAAGCCGACCCAGCCGGGCCCGGTCGACAAGGAGGTGCGGCGCGCGGTGTCCGAGACCGCCGACCTGCTGCGCGGGCTCGGGCACGACGTGCGCGAGCAGGACCCGCACTGGGGGCTGCAGCTGCCGGCCTTCCTGCCCCGCTACCTGCGCGGCCTGCGCGACGACGGCGTGCGCCTGCCGCACGCGGAGCGGCTCGAGTCCCGCACCCGCAGCCTGATCCGCGCCGGGCGGTTGATCAGCGACCGCCGGCTGAAGCACGCGCTCGCCGCCGAGGCCAAGCACGCCCACCGCATCGGCCAGGTGTTCGAGAACTACGACGTGCTGCTGACGCCCACGCTCGCGCGGCCGGCCGAGAAGGTGGGCAAGTGGGAGGGCCGCGGATTGATCTGGACGCTCAACGGCGTCGCGCGCTACATCCCCTTCACGACGCCGTGGAACCTCACCGGCCAACCGGCCGCCGCGGTGCCGGCGGGCTTCAGCTCCTCGGGATTGCCGCTGTCGGTGCAGCTGATCGGCCGCCCGCACGACGAGACGACGCTGATCTCGCTGGCGGCCGAGATCGAGGCTGAGCGCCCCTGGGCGGATCGCCGCCCGCCGATTTCCTAAAAGCCGCGCCGCTCGATGAGTTTCGAGTCGGGTATTGGTCCTATGTAGTAGACGAACGGCCAAAGGAGGCGAACGATGCCTGACCACAAGATCGGAACCCGCGAGGAATGGCAGGCGGCTCGCGATGAGCTTGCGAAGCTCGAGGCCCAGCACGCAGAGCTCGGCCAGAAGGTCGACCGAGCAGCGGCGCGAGCTTCCCTGGGTTCCGGTGGAGAAGGAGTACGAGTTCGACACCGAGGACGGGAAGAAGACGCTCGCCGACCTCTTCGACGGGCGCTCGCAGCTACTCGCCTACAACATCATGTTCGGGCCGGATTACGAGATCGGCGCCTGTCCCGGGTGCACGAGCCTGGGGATGAGTTCGACGGCGCGCGCGTGCATCTGAACCACCGCGACGTGACGTTCGATCTGCTTCTCGCGCGCGCCGATCGATCGGCTCAACGCCTACAAGGAGCGGATGGGTTGGCAGTTCCCCTATGTCTCGACCTATGGGACGGAGTTTCCCTTCGACTTCGGGCTCGCCTTCACGCCTGAGCAGGCGAAGGAGATCCCGGAGTTCCAGGAAATGATCGGCGACCCCCCCGAGTGGCTCCAGGACTGGGGCCGGCAGGTCGGAGCCAAGCTCGAGGACGGCCTGCGCGAAAACCCGAGCTTCATCGCCTTCGCCCGCGACAACGGGAGCGTGTACCACACGTACACCGTGTCGGCGCCCGATCCATTCGTCGCGCCGTACCACTCGTTCCTGCTCGACCGAACGCCGAAGCCCGGGCCCGAGGAGCCGCGCGCCTGGCGCAAGGACGAGTATCCGGACTGATGCCGGCGCGCTTGAGGGCGACCGACGACCACGGGCCGCTCCGTCCCCGTGCCCGGCATCCGTGAGGCCGGGCCAGCGCTCATCCTGATCGCGGTCGGCGCCGGCTGCTGGGTGGTCACGGCGAATCGGATGGATGGAATGGACATGGGCCCCGGGACCGAGCTCGGCGGGCTCGGGTGGTTCGTGGGCGTCTGGGCGACGATGATGGCGGCGATGATGCTCCCGTCGCTGGTGCCGATGGGGGCGACCTATGCGCGAGCGGAGAGCGCCGCCAGGGGGTCCGGCGGAGGGGCGGCCCTTCGTCGCGACCGTTGCCTTTGCCGCCGGCTACCTGCTCCCATGGGTCGCCGCCGGCCTGGCGGCATATGCACTGATCGAGGGCGTCCGCTCGCTGGACGCCGGGTTTCTCGCGTGGGAGGAGGCGGGGCCCTACGTCGCCGGGGGCGTGATCGCCGGCGCCGCCCTCTACGAGCTGACGCCCGTGAAAGCCGCGTGTCTGCGCCACTGCCGCGATCCGCGGCTGCTGGTCGAGCGCTGGCGGCCGGGGCGACTCGGAGCCCTTTGGGCCGGGATCGAGCACGGAGGTTTCTGCGTGGGGTGCTGCTGGGCCCTGATGGCGGCGCTGTTCGCCCTCGGGGTGATGAGCATCGGCTGGATGGTCCTGATCGCGGCGGTGATCGCGATCGAGAAGCTGGTGCCCCGGATCTCGCTCGCGAGCCTCGGCATCGTCGCTGTGCTCGCGGTGCTGGCCGCCTCGGTCGCGTTCGCGTCCGATCGTGTGCCTGGCCTGACGATCCCCGACTCGCCCGAGGCCATGGGGGCGAAGGATGCGATGGGAATGGATGAGCGGATGAGCGACAAACCGGCCGGGAAGGCGCCGATGGACTCGATGGACCCGTAGTAGGGCTGAATCAATCCGGCGCCGGCAGCCGCACGTCGCCGGGGTCGACCGGCTCGGGCCAGCGCAGCGTCTCCGGCGCCTCGCGCATGCGGATGATCCGGGCCGGCGTGCCGGCCACCACGGCGTTCGCCGGGACGTCGTGGGTCACCACCGAGGAGGCGCCGATGATCGCGTTGTCTCCGACGGTCACGCCGCGCAGGATCTGGGCGCCGTAGCCGATCCAGACGTTGCTGCCCACCCGCACGTCGCGCTTGTAGATGCCCTGGAGCCGGATCGGGCGCTCCACCTCGGCGACGTTGTGGTCGAAGTCGATCAGCATCACCCGGTCGGCGACGATGCACTGCTCGCCGATCGAGACGTGCTGGTAGGCCGAGATCGTGCAGTCCTGGCCCATCACGGTCTTCGCGCCGATCCGGACCAGGCCCTCATGGCAGCGGATCTTGGTGCCGTCGCCGATCCAGCTCCAGCGTCCGAACCGCACGCGCGCGTTGCGCCCGACCTGCAGCTGCAGCCGGCGGCCGAAGAACACGACGCCGTCGAGCTGCATCCGCCATCCGGCGAGGGTCAGGAATCGGCGCCACGCGAGCCGGAAGAGGAGCCGCCCGTACTTCGGCGTGACCATCCCATTCGCCCACCAGAAGCGGAACGTGGGAACGATTCCGGGGCGCTGGCGGGACACGGGGCTGGCATCATAGGCCGCCGTGGAGGCCGGGACCGAGCCAACGGACGCCCAGGCGAGCCTCGCCGAGCGGCTGCTGGCCGGGGATCGGCGGGCGCTCGCGCGCGGCATCAGCCTGGTCGAGAACGACGAGCCGAGCGGCTGGGAGCTGGTCCGTGACGTCTATCCGCACACGGGCCGCGCGCGCATCATCGGCTTCACCGGGCCGCCCGGCGTCGGCAAGAGCACGCTGATCGGCGCGCTCGTGCGCCACGCCCGGGCCGGCGGGCGCAGCGTCGGCGTGCTGTCGGTCGACCCCTCGAGCCCGTTCACCTCCGGCGCCCTGCTCGGCGACCGGATCCGCCTCACCGAGCACTTCCTCGACGCGGGCGTCTTCATCCGCTCGATGGCCAACCGGGGCGCGCTCGGCGGGCTGTCGGAGGCGACCCTCCAGGCCGTCCTGCTGATGGACGCCGCCGGGCACGACGACGTCTTCATCGAGACCGTCGGCGTGGGGCAGGCGGAGATCGACATCATCGACCACGCCGACACGATCGTGCTGGGCCTGATGCCGGGATCGGGCGACTCGGTCCAGGCCCTGAAGGCGGGCGTGATGGAGATCCCCGACGTGATCGTGGTCAACAAGGCGAACCACCCGCTCACCGACACGATGGTGCGGGAGATCCGCGGCGTGCTCGCGCTGGGGCCGAAGACCGACTGGAAGGTGCCGATCGTGCGCACCGAGGCGACGGAGAGCCAGGGGATCGAGGAGCTGGCGGAGACGATCGACCGCCACCACGCCCACATCGCCGAGGCCGGCACCCTGGAGGAGCGCCGCCGCCGCAATTTGCGGAACGAGGTGCTGGAGCTGGCGACGGCCCGCGTCCGGCGCGAGCTGGAGCGCTCTGCGCTGTCCTCAGACCACGCAGCCGAGCTGCTCGACCAGGTGGTGAGCAGGCGGCTCGACCCCGCCAGCGCCGCCCGGGCGCTGCTGGAGGACCGCGAAGCCCAGAGCTAGTCGTTCTCGACCGAGTAGGGCTGGGGCGCCCGCTTGCGCCGCAGCAGGCCGCGCTTCTTCGGCTCCTCGGGATCTTCGGGGAAGACCTCGTCGAGGATCGCGCGGTAGTCGCTGCCGTCCTTGCTGAACTCGAGCAGGCTGCGGGCGGCCTGGGGCCGGGATCGCCCTTCCTCCCGCAGTTTCACGAGGTGCTCGCGCACCATCTCCTCGGACGCAGGCGGGCCGCTTGCGGGGGCGGCCGGTGCTTCCGGCGCCTGAGCCTCTGCCGGAGCCGCGGGCGCCAGTAGCTGCTCGCGCAGCTCCGGGTCGCTCAGCGTCGGTCGGCTCGGGGGTCGCCCTGCGGATCTCGCCCACGAGCGCCTCGCCAGCCCGGCGCATGTCCACGATCGCCGCTCCGATCCTCGCCTCGAGGGCGTCCAGGGAGGCGAGCAGGCCGGTGGCGCGCTGCTCGGCGTCCACGAAGGTCCGCCGCGCCTGGCGGTTCGCGTTGGCCTCGGAATCCCGGGCCCGGCGCAGGGCGGCCGCCTCGATCTCCTCGGCGCCGGCGCTGTGCGCCCTCCACGATCTCTTGGACCTGCCGCTCGACGTGGTTCCGCAGCTCCTCGGCCGCGCTGCCGAGGGAGGCAGGAATCTCGTTGCCGGACTTTGCGGGCTCGGTGTGGCTCACGGAGCGCAGGCTATAGAAACGATGTCCAGGGGTCACGTTAACTTCCGCTCTCTCGGGTACTGACCGGCGGGGCCCGATCAATTCTGCATTGACTCGAACTGATCCCACCGCATACACTTGAACGACTCGAACCCGGGCAGCAGGGGCCGGGGGTCTGTGGACTCGAGGCTGACTAACGGACTAGGAAGACTCGGCGAAGGCCGTGCGCAGTTGGAAGGGCAGGGAGCGCTATCTCCACTGGTCGACTTGCGCCTGCTCGATGGGCGAACCGAGCGGCCCACCGCCAAGAATCCCGACGCGCGCCGCCATCCTGCGCCGCGACGCGCTCCTGCGCCGCTCGCTGGCGATTGCGGACGTCCTGTCCGCCGCGGCGGCGGTCGGTGATCGGAGTCTCGGTCCTCGGGAGACGACCGCCTGACCCTCGCCCTGCTGGCGGCCGTGCCGCTGCTGGTCTTCGTCTCGAAGATGGCCGGCCTCTACGACCGGGACGTGAACCTGGTCCGCAAGAGCACCCTCGAGGAGGTGCCGGCGATCTTCCAGGTGGCGACCCTCTACGCGCTCCTGATGGTCTTGCTCGAGGGCGTCTATCTGGAAAACAGGAGCGGGCTCGGGCACGAGCAGCTTCTGATCCTGTGGCTGCTGCTCCTCACGCTGATGACGCTCGGCCGGGCGCTGACCCGCGGTCTCGTACGCAGGACGCTCCCGCCCGAGCGGTGCCTCGTGGTCGGATCGTCCGCCTCGACCATGTCGCTCCGGCGCACGTTCGCCGTGAGCCCGTCCGTGAAGGCGACCGTGGTCGGCCGCGTGGCGCTCGGCGACTACGACCTGAACGGCGGCGTGGACCCGATGTCTGCGGACCTGGGCGAGCTGCGGAGCCTGGTCTCCGAGAACGAGATCCACCGCGTGATCGTCGCCCCTGAGATCTCGGACTCGGAGGAGATCCTGGAGACGATCCGGAGCGTCAAGAACCTCGGGGTCTCGGTCAGTGTCCTGCCGCGCCTGTTCGAGGTCGTGGAGTCCTCTGTCGACCTCGACAACGTCGACGGCCTGACGCTGCTCGGCGTCCACCGCTACGGCCTCACGAAGTCGTCCGAGTTCCTCAAGCGCAGCATGGACCTGGCCGGCTCCATCCTCGGGCTGGTAGTGCTGTCGCCGGTGCTGCTGGTGATCGCCGCGGCGGTCAAGCTGACCTCGCCCGGACCGGTGCTCTTCCGCCAGCCCCGCATCGGCCGCGGCGGGCAGAGAGTTCCAGGTCCTGAAGTTCCGCACGATGTACGACGGCGCCGACAGCCTGAAGGCCGAGCTGGCCGCGCTGAACGAGGCCGGCGAGGGCCTGTTCAAGATCGCCGACGACCCGCGCGTGACGAAGGTCGGGCGCTTCCTGCGCCAGTCGTGCCTGGACGAGCTGCCCCAGCTCGTGAACGTGCTGCGCGGCGAGATGAGCCTGGTCGGCCCGCGGCCGCTGGTGCCCGACGAGGACCGCTCGACCGAGGGCTGGCAGCGCGACCGCCTGCTGCTGAAGCCCGGGATGACCGGCCACTGGCAGATCTTCGGCTCCTCGCGGATCCCGCTGCCGGAGATGGCCAAGATCGACTACCTGTACGGAGCCAACTGGTCGCTGTGGCTCGATGCCAGGATCCTGCTGCGCACCGTGCCCTACGCGCTGCGGCGCGCCGGGATCTGACCCGGCCTAGCGGTTGCGGCGGAAGCGGCGCGACTGCTGGTCGCCGCCCGGGTGTGCCTGGCCCTTGACCTGCCAGTAGATCTCGTCGATCAGGCCGAGATAGTTCTTCCCCACGTTGAACCGGGTCAGATACTGCGCCGCCTCGGTCCGCGACTTGCCGTCCTTGAGCATCGCGGTGAGCTCTGAGCGCAGCTGCTGCTCGAGCTCGGCGTTGAGGGGTGGCGCCTCGGGCTCCGGCGGTGGGGTGGGGGCCGGGCCTCGGGCTCGGGGGCGGCGTCCAGCGGCGGCTCTTCGAAGGCCTCTTCAGCCTCAGGTGGAGCTTCCTCTTCGAGGTTGACGGTCACCGTCGGCTCGACCTCCGGGACGGACATCGGTTCGACATCGACCGGTTCGGGCTCAGGCGGGGGCGGTGGCTCGGCAGCGGCTACGGGCGGCTCGGGCGCCATGGCGGGAGCGGCCTCGACCGGAGACTCGTTCGCCAGATCGGCCCGCGCGGCGCGGATCTCCTGCCGCAGCTCGTTCAGAACCCCTGAAATGGTGCCCTCGACGCGGTCCAGGCGCTCCAGCAGCTGGGCGAGCCGCTCGGACTCCCGGTCGCGGTTCTCCTTGTCGCGCCGACCGGCAACGCGCGCGCTCTCCAAGGCTTGCTGCATCGCCTCCTGCTCGATTGCGGCGGCGCGATCATTGGCGGCCTGCAGGATGTCCGCGATCTCGCGCTCGAGAGTCGATCCCAGCGCCTTGGTCGCTTCACCCAGTCGGGCCCCGTCCCCGGGGTTCTGTGTGTCGAATCGGCCCACTGGGAGCAATCTACCTGAGCCCTAAGACCGTGACATGATCGCCGCCATGCCGAAATCCCAGGCTGCCTCCGGGCCGCCGGGCACGGCTCCGATCCCCACGGAGGCCGGCTCGGTCGCGATCGTCCACGACTATCTGAACCAGCCCGGAGGCGCGGAGCGCGTCGTCCTGGAGCTCGCGCGGATCTGGCCACAGGCGCCGATCTACACGTCGATCTACCGGGCCGAGTCGACGTTCCCCGAGTTCCGCCACCGGGAGATCCGCACCTCCGCGCTGAACCGGATTCCCGTCGACAGAGCCTTTCGCGCGCTCCTGCCGCTGTATCCGGCGGCGTTTCGCAGCCTCGGCACGCTGGACCAGGACCTCGTCATCTCGAGCTCCAGCGGCTGGGCGCACGGCGTGCGCACGGCGCCCGGATCGACCCACGTCGTCTACTGCCACACGCCCGCGCGCTGGCTCTACAAGGGCGCCGAGTACACGCCGTCGCGCGCCGCCCGAGTTGCTTTGACGCCGGTCACCAAGGCCCTCGAACGGTGGGATCGGCGCGCCGCGAGACGGGCAAATCTTTATCTCGCAAACTCCGAGAACACGCGCGCGCGCATCCGGGCCGCCTACGGGATCGAGGCGCGAGGTCGTCAACCCGCCGGTCGACACGGAGCGCTTCGCAGCCGCGGCCGCGCGGCGAGCGGCTGCTGGTCGTCTCGCGCCTGCTGCCCTACAAGCGCGTCGACCTGGTGGTCGAGGCGGCGACGCGCGCCGGCATCCCGCTCGACGTGGTCGGAACCGGTCCGGCGATGGACGATCTGCGGGCCGCCGCGGGGCCGAGCGTCACTTTCCACGGCGCCGCGACCGACGAGGAGATGGTGGCGCTGATGGAGGCGCTGCCGCGCGGTCGTGGTCGCCGGCACGGAGGACTTCGGGATCGTGTCGGTCGAGGCCCAGGCGGCGGGGAAGCCCGTTGTGGCGTTCGCCGCCGGCGGGTCGCTCGAGACGGTGGAGGACGGGCGTGACGGGCGCGTTCTTCCGCGAGCCGAGCGTCGAGGCGGTCGTGGAGGCGGTCCGGCGGGCCGACGAGCTGGCGACGAGCCCGGAGGAGATCGCAGCGCACGCGCAGCGGTTCTCGCGGGCGGCTTTTCGGGAGCGGATG